>NZ_CM150500.1:1410000-3999746 GCF_056336065.1 Stutzerimonas sp. 21-1
GGGCGATCTATCCATGGGCAGGTTGAAGGTTAGGTAACACTGACTGGAGGACCGAACCGACTACCGTTGAAAAGTTAGCGGATGACCTGTGGATCGGAGTGAAAGGCTAATCAAGCTCGGAGATAGCTGGTTCTCCTCGAAAGCTATTTAGGTAGCGCCTCGTGTATCACTGCTGGGGGTAGAGCACTGTTTCGGCTAGGGGGTCATCCCGACTTACCAAACCGATGCAAACTCCGAATACCGGCAAGTGTCAGCACGGGAGACACACGGCGGGTGCTAACGTCCGTCGTGAAAAGGGAAACAACCCAGACCGTCAGCTAAGGTCCCAAAGTCATGGTTAAGTGGGAAACGATGTGGGAAGGCTTAGACAGCTAGGAGGTTGGCTTAGAAGCAGCCATCCTTTAAAGAAAGCGTAATAGCTCACTAGTCGAGTCGGCCTGCGCGGAAGATGTAACGGGGCTCAAACCATGCACCGAAGCTACGGGTTCAACGTAAGTTGAGCGGTAGAGGAGCGTTCTGTAAGCCTGTGAAGGTGAGTTGAGAAGCTTGCTGGAGGTATCAGAAGTGCGAATGCTGACATGAGTAACGACAATGCGAGTGAAAAACTCGCACGCCGAAAGACCAAGGGTTCCTGCGCAACGTTAATCGACGCAGGGTGAGTCGGTCCCTAAGGCGAGGCTGAAGAGCGTAGTCGATGGGAAACGGGTTAATATTCCCGTACTTCTAGTTACTGCGATGGGGGGACGGAGAAGGCTAGGCCAGCAAGGCGTTGGTTGTCCTTGTTTAAGGTGGTAGGCAGAGATCTTAGGTAAATCCGGGGTCTTAATGCCGAGAGCTGATGACGAGCTTTCTTTTAGAAAGCGAAGTGGTTGATGCCATGCTTCCAGGAAAAGCCTCTAAGCTTCAGGTAACTAGGAACCGTACCCCAAACCGACACAGGTGGTTGGGTAGAGAATACCAAGGCGCTTGAGAGAACTCGGGTGAAGGAACTAGGCAAAATGGCACCGTAACTTCGGGAGAAGGTGCGCCGGTGAGGGTGAATGATTTACTCAGTAAGCCCATGCCGGTCGAAGATACCAGGCCGCTGCGACTGTTTATTAAAAACACAGCACTCTGCAAACACGAAAGTGGACGTATAGGGTGTGACGCCTGCCCGGTGCCGGAAGGTTAATTGATGGGGTTAGCGCAAGCGAAGCTCTTGATCGAAGCCCCGGTAAACGGCGGCCGTAACTATAACGGTCCTAAGGTAGCGAAATTCCTTGTCGGGTAAGTTCCGACCTGCACGAATGGCGTAACGATGGCGGCGCTGTCTCCACCCGAGACTCAGTGAAATTGAAATCGCTGTGAAGATGCAGTGTATCCGCGGCTAGACGGAAAGACCCCGTGAACCTTTACTATAGCTTTGCACTGGACTTTGAATTTGCTTGTGTAGGATAGGTGGGAGGCTTTGAAGCGTGGACGCCAGTTCGCGTGGAGCCAACCTTGAAATACCACCCTGGCAACTTTGAGGTTCTAACTCTGGTCCGTTATCCGGATCGAGGACAGTGTATGGTGGGTAGTTTGACTGGGGCGGTCTCCTCCTAAAGAGTAACGGAGGAGTACGAAGGTGCGCTCAGACCGGTCGGAAATCGGTCGTAGAGTATAAAGGCAAAAGCGCGCTTGACTGCGAGACAGACACGTCGAGCAGGTACGAAAGTAGGTCTTAGTGATCCGGTGGTTCTGTATGGAAGGGCCATCGCTCAACGGATAAAAGGTACTCCGGGGATAACAGGCTGATACCGCCCAAGAGTTCATATCGACGGCGGTGTTTGGCACCTCGATGTCGGCTCATCACATCCTGGGGCTGAAGCCGGTCCCAAGGGTATGGCTGTTCGCCATTTAAAGTGGTACGCGAGCTGGGTTTAGAACGTCGTGAGACAGTTCGGTCCCTATCTGCCGTGGACGTTTGAGATTTGAGAGGGGCTGCTCCTAGTACGAGAGGACCGGAGTGGACGAACCTCTGGTGTTCCGGTTGTCACGCCAGTGGCATTGCCGGGTAGCTATGTTCGGAAGAGATAACCGCTGAAAGCATCTAAGCGGGAAACTCGCCTCAAGATGAGATCTCACTGGAGCCTTGAGCTCCCTGAAGGGCCGTCGAAGACTACGACGTTGATAGGCTGGGTGTGTAAGCGTTGTGAGGCGTTGAGCTAACCAGTACTAATTGCCCGTGAGGCTTGACCATATAACACCCAAACAATTTGGCTGTTAGACGGTAAGTCGACAAACAAACCGAAAATTTGCAAGAATTCGCGTTACCAAGATCACATACCCAATTCGCTGCAGCGGCTAAAACCGAAGCAGCAACCGAATTGCTTGACGATCATAGAGCGTTGGAACCACCTGATCCCATCCCGAACTCAGTAGTGAAACGACGCATCGCCGATGGTAGTGTGGGGTCTCCCCATGTGAGAGTAGGTCATCGTCAAGCTTCTATCCCAAACCCCCGATCTGCTTATGCGGATCGGGGGTTTGTCTTTGCGCGCAAGAAATGTCGAGTGACCGAGCGCGGCGTGCCAAGATGCCGGCCAGGATACGAGGGAATGCGCTCGTTCTTTTCCTGAAAAGAGCCGCCCCTCATCAGCCTGGTGGTTTTCTGCGCCAGCTTATGCAGGGACTTCAGGTCGTTGGCTGCGTAGCAGCGATCCCGAGTGCCGAAGCTGTGATGCCTGTTCCGCTCGGGTAACCAAACCTCATCCTTCGATTACGCTCAGGCAACATATGGGCTTCATCAGGGAGTTTGAATAGTCCCGGATTCTCTAGAGACCTCCAAGCCTCATAATGAGGTCCACTAGGAGGTGCCATGAGCAACCAGCGTTTCCCCGAAGAATTCAAGATCGAAGCGGTCAGGCAAGTGACTGAACGCGGTCTTCCCGTTGCCGAGGTAGCGGCCCGTCTGGGGCATGTCTGCACACAGCCTGTATGCGTGGATCAAGCGCTACAGCAAGCCAGAAGCCCAGCGTAATCAAGAGGATGATCAGCAGGCCGAGCTGCGTCGTCTGCGCGCCGAACTCAAACGCGTCACTAAAGAGCGAGACATCCTAAAAAAGGCCGCCGCGTACTTTGCCAGGGAGTCCGGCTGAGGTACGCCTTCATCAGTCAGTTAGCGGCGAACTATTCGATCCAGCACCTCTGCCTGGTTCTGAAAGTGCATCCCAGTGGTTACTACGCTTGGCGCGCCGAGCCCAAGTCGGCACGCGCCAAAGACGATCAGCGCTTGCTGGGTTTGATCAAGCACTCCTGGCTTGAGAGCGGTGGCGTCTACGGCTATCGCAAGATCCATGCAGATCTGCGCGAGTTGGGCGAAGGCTGCGGACGGCATCGAGTAGCCAGGCTGATGCGTGCAGAAGGATTGCGCTCGCAGACCGGCTACCGTCGGCGCCCCGGCTATTATGGTGGCAAGCCGACGGTGGCCTCGCCCAACCGCCTGGAGCGGCAGTTCAATGTCAGTGAGCCAAACAAGTTCTGGCTTACCGACATCACTTACATCCGCACGTATGAGGGCTGGTTGTACTTGGCGGTGGTGCTGGATTTGTTTTCACGCCAAGTGAGTGGCTGGTCGATGAAGCCACGGATGTGCAGCGACCTGGCCATTGATGCATTGCTGATGACGGTCTGGCGACGCAAGCCCAAACAGGAAGTGATGATTCACTCCGACCAGGGCAGCCAGTTCAGCAGTTCGGACTGGCAGAGCTTTCTCAAGGCTAACAACCTGGTCAGCGGCATGAGTCGCCGTGGCAACTGTCATGACAATGCCGTGGCCGAGAGCTTCTTCCAGCTGCTCAAGCGTGAGCGGATCAAGCGCAGGATTTACGGCAACCGGGATGAGGCACGAAGCGATGTGTTCGATTACATCGAGATGTTTTACAACCCCAAGCGGCGACAATGGTTTCGCCGAGAAGCTGTCGCCAGTAGAGTTCGAGCGACGTTATTTTCTGAGGCAGGGCGGCCTCTAGGAAAGTCGAGGCTATTCAGTCTGACACCCAGCTGGGCTTCTTGGACCGTGATGACCGATTGTTGGAATTCACTCCAACTGCAGCCGCCGAGGACAATCGCTCCATTCGTGAATTGTCCCAGAGGTTGCCTTGACGGTTCATGTTCTGCTTCATCCGATATCACTACTGCCGCTGTCAGAACAGCGGCGGTAGTACCAGTGGCCCGATCGTAATGAAACAGCTTGGCTCGCTGTTCGTAGGCCATATCAGAACTTTGATTAACCCTTTTGCATCTGGCTTGGCGGAAGTGCCAGACCCGTTGCGCCAAGATGTAACTGATGTTGCCGGAACACACCTAGTCGGATCATTTGGTAGTGAATCGCGTTTTAGCCGGATGCCTTCGCTTGCAGCATCCCGAGATGCTCCGACCGGCGTCCTGGCTGCGCAGTGCAAGCGCGGGGCAGCCACACGATAGCGTCGAATACGGTGCTCGTGGCAGCGAGGCCGCATCAAGCTGAGGATCGAACAGACACTTCCACCGACTCCCGCTTACCTCAACAGATCTTTCCAGCATGACGGGCTCAGCTGCGACCTGAGAGACGGAAAATTGACATGTTGAATAAAAAAGCCGCAGATGAACTGAGTTGATCTGCGGCTTCGGGGGTTAACCGGCCCTTACTTGGACAGGTTGTACTCCGCTGCAGCACCGGTGCCAATCACGCTGGCCGAAGGCAGCAGCTGGCTGATGAAGCGGTTCCAGCGGGTGATATTCGCTGGGCCGACGAACACCACATCCTGGGGCTGGAGAGGGAAGTGCTTCGCCAGGGCAAACGCGGTAGGTGACTTGGCATTCAGTTGGAATACCTTGGCTGGCTCCTTGGCCATGTCTTCTGCGCCGCGGATGACATACAGCGCCTCGCCGTCGGCGGTTTCCTGAGCAATGCCGCCTGCGGTGCCGATCGCATCCATCAGATTCATGCTGGTTGCCTTGAAGGAGAGAGCCTGTGGCTGCCTGACTTCGCCCAGCACGTAGATCTTGCGCTGGTCGTTGTAGGGCAGGTGGAGCTGATCGCCATCCTTCAAGTAAACCTGATGCAGCCAGGAGTCCGGGCGGTTGAGCGAGTCGACGTCCAGCATGTATTCGCGACCGTCACGCTTGAGCATCAGGCCGGTGAGATCGGCGGTTTCGGTGTCGACGCCGGCCTGGCCGATTGCCTGAACGATCGTCATCGGCGCGGTAGTCACCGGAACTTCGCCGGCGGTATCGAATGCACCGGAAACGATTACGCGCTGACTGCCAAAGCGCAGGATGGACACGTCGACCTGCGGGCTGTCGATGTAGTTGGTCAGGCGACGGGCGATGGTCGAGCGCAGCTCTTCGATGGTTTTACCTGCTGCTTCGACATTGCCGATATACGGGTAGAACAGCGTGCCGTCCGGCCGGACGAGGCGTCCGTTGGCGTCGAGCTGCTGCTGCGGGCCGGACGGCGCGGTCAGCTCAGGATGGTCCCAGACGGTGATGTAGAGCAGGTCGTTCGGGCCGATGCGGTAGGCCGATGGTTTGTAGCTCAGCAGTTCCTGCTTGCTCGACGTACCCGCGTCAGAAGCGAGGTCACCCTTGAGCATCTCGGGAGTGATTCGGATCAGGTGCACGGTGCCGTGTTCCGCTTCGGCGCCTTCGGTGAACTCATCCGGATCGAGATACTGACCAGGCGCGAAGGCACAGCCCTGAAGCGCTAGGGCGGAAGTCAATGCAAGAGCGGTAAATGCTTTCATGGGTATGTTCATCCTTGACGGAGTGGTTTTTGTTCAAAAAGTGAGACGGCATGGTTCACTGGTCTGGGTAAGGCATCGCGTTCGTTCTGCCTGGCAAAGACGACAGCCAAAATTTCTCTCCTTCTGACCGTTCCTCCCTCGCTGGGTGCGCAGCGAAGAAAGGGTCTGTTTCTGAGTAGCCTCCGCACTACCGGCGTCGACGGTTGAAGGACAGGAAGCCCGGATATCTCGGGCGTTAGCTCGCGCTCAAACGACAATGTCGAAACGCCACTCCTGCCATTCGCTTCAGTACGGATAGACCGTCTCGCTTTGGTCTGGTTCAAATCACATTCGTGTCTTTACGCCAGATTTTTCGATCTTTTCGCTACAGATCCTGATTTATCGGCGCGGCCCGTTGAGTACGATTGCTTTTCTCCCTGCGATAGGCCGGGACGATGAACAGCGCATCGTGGACGTAGCGCCTGACCAGCCGGCGAGGCTCGGAAAGCATCCGGTGCAGCCATTCCAGCTTGCAGTTCTGCATCCAGCGCGGTGCACGCTTGATGCTGCCGGTAGCGAAGGAAATGGACGCGCCGATGCAGAAGCCCATGCCCGTGCGCTCATGACTTTCGATGGAGCTGGCCAGGATCTCCTGGCGCGGCGCTCCGACGGCATAGAAGACCAGCTCGGAGGGATGTTCGCGGATAAACTCCAGGCAACGCCTGACTTCGTCGGGTCGGTCGATGAAGCCCATCGGCGGGTTGTGGTGATAAACCGTGATTCCCGGATAGAGGTTCTGCAGCTTGGTGCATTCCTCGTTCGACGCGCCGATCAGGACAATCCTTAGCCGCTCGCTATCGGCCCAGCGGAGCAGGTCGATAGTCAGATCGCTGCCCGGGATCACCTCTTCCACGGCAACGCCCAAACGCTGCAACAGCGGCATCAGCACGCGGCTATCGCACAGTCGCAGCCGGGCTTTCGAATAGGCTGCGCGCAGCGCCGCGTTGTGCTGCAGCTGAGCAAGGTGGTCCACGTTGGGCGTCACCACGAACGAGTAGGGCTGTTTCACCCCTTCACGGATAGAGGCGAGCAGGGCCGCCTTGCTACCGGTGTAGAAGGACACGCCGAAGGCATGGTTCGTATCACTCGACACGCATCGTTACTCCCTTGAAAGCACCCTTGATGCCCGACCACGCGAGGCCGGGATGGTTGAATTCCTTCATGACGGTTATCGCCGACAGGAAACACGCCGAGGCCAGCGCAAACGGCGCACCGTAGAAGCGCTTGTTGAAGCGCGTGGCCGCGCGATTGCGGTAGTAGTGGTAGAACGCCGAGCGTCCGCCCGAACTGAGCGAGCCGTAATGGAACAACCGGCTCTGCGGTACGACCTGGATGGAGACGCCGAACTTCTTGGCGTGGTATTGCCAGTCCACTTCCTCCGAGTACATGAAGTAGGCCTCGTCCATCATGCCGATACGTGCGAGCAGGGCTGCGGAGAACGCCAGGCTGCACCCCATCAGGTAATCGGGCTTTTCCCGGGTTTGCTGCATGGCCTCCAGAGGCTGGTCTTTGCCGAGCAGCTTCGCCTTGCCCAGTAGCGGATAAAGCTTGCCGCCGCCGTAACACTCGAGGCGGCCGGTATCGGCGCTGAGGATCACCGAGCCGACGAACTGGTTGTCGTTCTGCTTCAACGCCTGCAGCAATGGCGCAAAGGCATCGGAGTCGACGTAGGTGTCGTTGTTGACGATCCAGAAATACTCGGGCTGCAGATTCTCCAGCGCCCAGCGCAGGCCGTAGTTGTTGCCGCCGGCGTAGCCGTTGTTTTCCGGGTTGGCGAGAACCGTGACGTTCTGCAGGCCACGCTCTTCGCGCCACTGAGTGAAGGCCGCGAAGGAGCCGTCCTGCGAGTCATTGTCGATGACCACCACATGGTCGACCGCCGGGCAGTGCGCGAGCAGACTCTCTACGCAACTGATCGTTTCAGTAGCAGCTTTGTAGTTGAGAATAAGTGCGACGTTCATGGATTCGTTCCTGGCTGCGGAGGTAGCGAGCTTTCAAGGCGTGGATGACAAAGAGCATGGCGATGACGGGTTGCCCGTATTCCATCAGGCCGTTGAGCGGCCAGATGACGAAGTACGCGAGCATGACGGGGTAGATGAAACTCATGTCCGGGCTGATGTTCTTGGCGATCCGGCGATAGATCATCAGCGTCAGCGGAATCACCAGGAAGGTCAGAAAGCCGAAGCGGAATAGCGTGCCGATGATTCCGACGTCGGAAAGGAAGAAGTGTTCCCCGAAGTAGGGGATGAAACCGTCCTGCCACATCAGTGACAGCGAGCCGCTGGGCAGCCAGTTGACGATATCCAGATGGTTCATGATCGCCGCGATGGTGATCGAGCGTGCACCGTCCTCCACGCTTTCCAGCGAGCTGTCGTAGAACTCGACATTGAGGCCCAGTAGTTCGAGCAGGCTCGGATAGAAGTAGAGCGGCGACAACAGGATGGTCAGCGACGCGGCCCAGATGATCGCCTTCGCCCGCAGGCAGAACAGCGTGAACGCCAGGCAGAGCACGATCAGCTGGCGGGTCTGGGTGGCGAATACCAGCGTCAGCAGCAGCAGGGCGGCCAGCACCAGATACAGCGTCTTGCTGCGCGCGGCGCCGGAGATCGGCGAGGCGCCCTTGGACCAGATCTGGATGCAATAGAAGTAACCGAAGCAGATCAGGAAGGGGCCGATGGACGAGCGGTCCGGGCGGTCATCCGAGCGCACTTCCGGACGCATGTCGGGAATCACCCCGAACTTGAAGCACCACGAGAAGAAGGCGGCGAACAAGGCGGCATAGATGAAGGCGCGTTCGAACTGTAGCGTGCTGACCCGTTTGGAAAGAAACAGCACGGGCGCGAAGCCCAGGCAGAACAGCACACGCCGCTCTTCGATCAGGCCGTAGACGATCGGTTGCCCATAGGTGAAGTAGGCAAATACCGCCGGCAATATCCAGAACACCACCATGCTGTACAGGCAGTAGTACATCAGGACGCGGAATTCGCGCGGCGCTTCCTCTGCCGAAGCGAGCACCAGCAACAGCGCGAAGATGATGCAGATCGCCAGGTACAGCTCGTTCACCCCCTTCAGACCGTAGGGGTTGTGCGGGCTGTCGCCGAACACGGAGAAATGCAGCACGATCACCAGGAACAGCAGCGGGAAATAGAAGAAGCGCGAAGTGAATGTGTTCATCAACCTGAATCCTTAGGTTTGAGGTCCCTGTCCGCAGGGCCGCTTCATGCGGACTCCAAGGACCGCCGCTTGATCTTCTTGCGCCGTACCAGCAGGCCGGTGAACGCCTTGAAGCTCTGGTAGAGGCCGATTTCTCTGATCCCCTTGCCCAGCTCGAAGCCCTTGTAGCTGGGCGTCTTGAGCATCAGCAGCTTCATGGCCCACAACCGCGGCAGGATCGTGGTGCGCCGGTAATACTGGAACGGCTGGATCGCGAAGATGCCGGCCGTATCGAAAGCTTCCGCTTGGACAACGCCATCGGCCTCGGCGTTGCGAAACAATTCGCGCCCCTTGTCGGTGCGGATCAGAATCAGCGAATTGCCGTCGCGCTCCTCGAACGACGGATAGCCTTTTTCGTCGCCTTCCCAGCCGTCCGCGCAGACGATATCGGCGAACTCGCCGATGCCGTCCGGGCAGATCTTGCAGCGCGTCTGCAGGTGGCGGTTGAGCACCTTTCCCCAGGAATCGTTGTAGGTCATGGTGCGCGCGTCGCCGTTCTTCAACGTCGCCTTGGTCAGCCCCGGCCAGCCGTCGCCGCGATAGCGGAAGCTGGTAACGTCCTCGCGCTCGACACCCAGCTGATCCAGAACCTGCTCGGTACCGTGCAGGCTCGGCGTGCCGGCGCACATGAACGACACCACGTAGGGGATGTTCTGCTTCAGGCGCGGGTCGTGCGCCTGCATCTGGCGTACCGCGGCCACGTCGCATGGTTTGCCGATGAACAGGTACTTCTCGGTGGACATCGCCACCCACTTCAGCGCCTGAGCCGGCGAGGCCGGCGCGTAGCGCGAACCCGACGAGGCGATGATGTTCTGCCGCGAGCGGCTGATGGTGGCGACGTTCTCCAGCGGATCGGTTTGCGACGCCTGGATCTGGATCACCCCGTCGACCAGTTTCTGCTCCAGGCAGTATTGCGCCAGTGCCGAAATCACTCCGCCCGAAGAGCCGGCCTGACGCACTTCGTTGTCCAGCGCGTGGCCCTTGAGCGTCTCGAGGATTTCCCCCCATACCGGGTGATAGTTGGCCGTTTTGTACGGACGGATATCGAGGTTCAGTGCCGGGCAGGACTTGGCGAAGGCGCTGCTGGCCTCTTCGCTGGCAATCGCCTTGCCCGCGTAGGCCTTGTTCAGCACCGGGCGGTGGTAGCCATCGGCGTTCAGCCGGATCTGTACGGCATCGTCCGAGGCAACCGAGCTGCACATGCCGCAGCCGCTGCACAGGTCGTTCTTCAGGACGCGATTCAACAAAGCTTTCATACCAGCCTTCCCTTGAGCTGCGGGACGCGCGCGAAGCGGTCCCGGTGTTTGACGATGCCGGTCATGCGCTGCGCTGCCTGCGGTAGATGTTCTGCACCGCATAACCGTAAATGAGGGTCAGCACCGCCATGCCCAGAGTGGACACCCAAGGTGCTGCTTGTATCCCGTGGCCGGGAATGAAAATCCAGTAACACGCGACTGTGATCACACCGGAGAAGATGATTCCGAAGGTGCGCAGGAAGCCGGTGCCCATCGCCATCAGCTGTACGCCGAGGCCGGCGGCGACGAAACGGGCGAAGGTGAAGCAGGCGAAGGCCAGCCACAGCGTGTTGAGTTCGGCGTAGCTGGCGCCGAGGAAGTAATCGGTGAACAGCGGACCGATGAAATAGAAGGCGAGGGCGAATATCAGGCCCATCGCGACGTACTCGCCGAGGATGCGCGCGCCGTAGCGCACCAGTTCGCGGCTCTGGTTGTGCAGCCGGTAGGCGAAGCGCGGAATATGTACGCTGGCCAGCAGTACGCTGAACGGCACCGCGCCTTGCAGCAGGCGCGAGCCGGCGAAATAGATGCCAGCGGCCTCGCGCCCGGCCAGGTGGTTGACCAGGATGACGTCCAGCTGCGCGAAGATGTTGGTGGCGCCGCTGTCCACGGCAAAGCTGGTCGAACTCTTGAAGCGCTCGGCCAGTACCTGCCAGGAATTGCGCACGATGCCCGCCAGATGGACGATCTTCGCCAGCGCGCGCAATGCGCCGGCCGCGTAGATCAGGCGCGAGACCAGGAACGCCAGGCCGATCGCGACCACATCGTTACGCAGCACGATGGCCAACCCGATCAGCACGAAGTGGATCAGTGCGGTGACGACCACGATGCGCGTTTCGCGCTGGAACTGACCGATGCTGCGAAACACCGTCAGCGCCAGATCGCCATAGGACGAGGCCAGCGTACCGAGCAGGAACAGCACCGAGGCAACGCGCTCGGCCATGCTCAGGTCCAGCACGAACAGAATCACCGGCAACAGGATCGCGCACGCCGGCAGCACCAGCAGCGTCTTCGCCGCCAGACTGGCCGACATGATCTCGCCGGCACGCTCGCGCTCGGCGCCGATGTCACGTAGCGCGCGCATGCCGAAGCCGTAGTCGGTCACCAGCGCGACGATGGTCGACCAGGTGATGACGATCGAGATGAAACCGAAGTCGGTGGGGCCGAGCGTCCGTGCCAGGATCAACAGCGTGCCAAGCTGCACGGCGGTGCGGGCCGCCGTGGTGACTCCCATCAGGGCGTGGTCGCGCATGCTTATCTCTGGTACGCAGGCTGGCCCTGGTTCAGCGAAACCAGGATCTGCTCCAGCCCGAGGCTGTAGGCATCGAGCTTGCGGCGGATGATCGCGCCGCTGGCGGCGACTTCCGTCTTCAGCTGCTCGCGGTTGTCCAGGTGCTCCAGCACGGCTTCCAGTGCGCTGGCGGTCGACTCGGTCTTGAGGTCTACCACGCGGTGGTAGTCGAGCGACTGGTAGAGCCCGGAGAATTTGCGGCTGTAGGCCAGCGGCACCACCGGCACGCCGGCGGAGAAGGCGGCGATAGTCGCGTGCATGCGCGCGCCGACGAAGAAGTCCAGCCCGCTGATATACGACTTCGCCTCGATCGGCCCCTTGAAGCGCGGCGCCAGTTTCAGCTCCGGATAACGCTGCTGCAGTTGCAGGGATACCGTGTAGTCATCCTCGGCGGGGAAGCCGATGGGGATCACGTGCGGCACCAGATGCACCTCATGACCGCGCGCCAGCAGTGCGCGGATCAGTTCGTCGGTGAGCTGTTTGTAATCGGCGCGGAGGCCGAACTGGTTGGCGCTGCCTTCGTAGCCGCCGTGATGCAACAGCGCCGAAACGCTGATGCCGATGGCCAGCCGGTCCGGCTGACGCTCGCGCACCTGGCGCTCGAAGGGCAGGTGGAAGGCGACGTCGATCACCTCGTCACGGTTGACGATGCCGAGCTGCTTGAGCACATCGAACGACTGGTGATCGCGGGCGAACACCAGCGTGCTCTTCTTCATCACCCAGGCCGACGCCTTGGTGCCCCAGCCCGACTTGAACGGGCCGATGGTCTGCGGCGAGAGGATCAGCGGTACCCGCGCGCCCAACGCCATGCCCTTGCTCACCAGCAGTTTGATCAGGCGCTTGGCACCGTAGATATCGGAGAAGCTGTCGCCCTCGCCGATATCGAAGATCGCGTCGCACGAGGCGATCGCGCGGTACAGCCCGTGCGGGTTCTTCAGCAGGTTCTGCTCGTTGAACTCGATGAATTCGTACTTGAAGCGTTCGGTCGACGGCGGGTAATCGCAGGGACCCGACGAGCCGATGATGAGGAATTCAGGGGTGATGCCACATTTACGCGCGGCCTCGTCGATCAGCAGCATGTTGGAAATGCTCAGCGCGCCGACGCCGAGATTGCCGGAAGAGAACGAGTGCCATAGCAGTCCGAATTTCATGTTGATCACTCCAGAAAAGGTCAGGGCCGGTGAGCGGGCGTGGGGCCGATGGCCGTGCAATCGTTGGCAAGGTGCTTGCGCATGAGCGCCATCTGCGGGCGGTCCTGGCCGTTGCGCGGCTCGACCGCCAGCTTGTAGCGGCCCCAGCCAGGGCCGCCGGCCCAGTAGGCGCTGGGTATGCAGTGTTGGTTGAGGTAGGCGAGCAGGTTGTCCATCGCCACCGCTGCTTCGGGGTTGTCGTCGGGAATCCCGTATTCGCCGAGAAAGCCTTTCTGGCCGTGCTTCTGCAGCCACTCGACGAATGGCTGGGCGCGTTTCACGCCGAGCATCGGGTCGATGTTGCGGCTCTTGCCCGGCAGGTACTTGCCGGAGAAGTCCTCGTCGAAATACAGGTGTGCCTCGTAGACGATGCGCCCGGCCGGGTCGTCGATCAGCAGGTTGGCGTTCACCAGCGGCCAGTGGTAGGCGCTGGCCCAGCGCTCGCCCTCGATGAAGATCAGCGTCTGCGTGTCCACCTCGCGGATGGCATCGACCGCCGCCTGCGCCGCGCCGGGCCAGAGCCCGACGGTGCCGTGCGGCTCGTTCATGATGTCGTAGCCGTACAGCGCCGGATGATCCTTGAAGCGCTCGGCGAGCTTGCGCCAGACATCGGCATACGCGGCGTAGGGCACCGTCGCCGAACCGATCAGCTCGCCCTGGTAGCGGCCGTAGTTGTGCATGTCGAGGATGACTTTCTGGTCATGCTGCATGGCCAGGTCGAGGGTCTTCTTCAGCAGGCGCACCTGGTCGAAGTTCAGCCCTTCGCCCTGGCGGTGCTGCACGCGCTCCCAGAGGAACGGGAAGCGGATCAGGCGGATGCCTTGCTGACGGTAGTAGGCGAAGTGCTTTTTCTCGGGATAGAAGTAGTGCGTGCCGTTCTTGCCCGGCACGACGTGCGGTGCAAAACCGGCGCCGGACAGGTTCACGCCGATCAGGTCGATACCGCGCTGCGCGTCCTCGGCCGCCTGCACGGGCAGGGCCACGAGCAGCAGCGCAGCGAGGGCGGCAGCCAGTCGTGTCGCCTGTTTCGGTCGCTGGCGGAAGAGGAGCGTCATTGCGTTACACCTGTCGATCGGCAAAAGGAGGTCCGCCGAGGCACGCAGCCTCGCAGCGGGGAACGGGAAAATTGGGCCGGCTATGCGGCGCGGACAGGCACCGCAGCCCTCGGGCCGCGGTGCCGTTGCGTCATTTGTTGCTTACGTATTCGTACTGGTAGTAACCGTACTCGCCGTAGGTGGAGGCTTTGCGGATCACTGCGTTGAAGATCACGCCCTTGACCAGCAGGCCGTTCTGCTCGAGGCGGCGCTTGGCGGCCTCGATTTCCTTGATGCCGTTCATGCCGTAGCGGGTGACCATCAGCGTGGTACCGGCCTGGCTGCCGACCAGCGCGGCGTCGGTGACGGCGAGGATCGGCGGCGTGTCGAAGATCACCAGGTCGTACATGGTGCTGATTTCTTTGACGAACCGGGCGAAGTTCTCGTGCATCAGCAGTTCGGACGGGTTCGGCGGCAGCTGG
Source organism: Stutzerimonas sp. 21-1 (assembly GCF_056336065.1). Lineage (NCBI taxonomy): Bacteria > Pseudomonadati > Pseudomonadota > Gammaproteobacteria > Pseudomonadales > Pseudomonadaceae > Stutzerimonas > Stutzerimonas sp. 21-1. Next base: position 1,424,292 of record NZ_CM150500.1, read on the forward strand.
CCGTGGCTGATCACGTGCAGGTTGTTCAGCTGGGTCTTCTGGATCGCATCGAACAGGGTGATGCGGCCGGAGAGGATGTCGGACAGGCCCTTTTCGCCGTCGGCGCGCATGACCTTGTGCAGGTAACCCTTGCGCATGTCGGCGTCCACCAGCAGCACGCGCTTGCCGGACTGGGCGATGACCGCGGCCAGGTTGGTGGTGACGAACGACTTGCCGACTGCCGGGCTCGGGCCGGTGATCATCAGCACGTTGTTCTTCGCCTCGATCATCGCGAAGTGCAGGCTCGTACGCAGGCTGCGCATGGCTTCGGTGGCGAGATCGGCCGGGTCGTTGACCGTCAGCAGGTAGGAGGCCGTGCTCTTGTCGCGCTTGAAGTTGGCCAGGCGCTTCTCCAGACCGGCCTGCTTCTCGCTGAACGGAATCGCCGCGTAAACCGGGGTGCCCGCGCGCTCGATGTCTTCCGGGTTCTCCACGCCGCGCTTGAGTGCCTCACGCACGTAGACGAACGCCACGGCGAGCAGCCCGCCGAGCAGGGTGGCGACGATGACCAGCAGCGGCTTGTTCGGCTTGACCGGGTTTTCCAGGTCGGCGGCAGCGTGGTCGATGATGCGCACGTTGCCCACGGTGCCGGCGCGGATGATGTCCAGCTCCTGGGTCTTGTTCAGCAGCATCGAGTAGGTTTCCGAAGACACTTCGACGTCGCGGTTCAGACGCAGCAGTTCCTGCTGGGTCGACGGCAGGGTGCCGATCTGCTTCTCCAGTTCAGCCTTCTGCGTCTGCAGTTGGTTGATCTGGTTGATCAGCGCCTGGAAGTTCGGGTGCTGACGGGTGAAGCGGCGCTCCATCTCGGTACGCTTGAGGTTCTGCTCGGAGATCTGCGCTTCCAGATCGACGATGCGGTCGAGCACCGACTGGGTTTCGGCGGTGATGTCGACGGTCTTGGAACCGGTCTGGTACTTGTTCAGCGCGGTCTGGGCGGCTTCCAGCTGCTTGCGCACAGCCGGCACCTGCTCGTTGAGGAACTCCAGGCTCTGCGTGGCTTCGGCCGCGTTGCGCGCGACGTTCTGCTCGACATAGCGCTGCGCGACTTCTTCCAGTACGCGGACCGCTTCTTCCGGGTCAGTGTCCTCCAGCGTCACGTTGACGATGCCGGACTGCTTGCCGTGTTCAGCGGCCGACAGGCGCTGCTGGTAGCTTTCGGTGGTGTTGTAGGTGCGGTTCTTGATCACCGTGAAGGTGGTGCCGGGACGGGCGATCAGCTTCTCCACGTTGACGCGGAATTCCTCGGTTTCCACCGGCTCGCCGACCACGCCCTGGACCACGACTTCGTCGTCCGGGTCGCGCAGGATGAAGCCGTTGTTTTCCGCGGCCTCCAGGACCAGTTCTTCGCCGTGCAGCTGATCCGGCACATCCAGCTGAGTGATCTTCAGCTGCTCGCCGCCCCAGGCGTAGGACTCGAAGCCGTCCGGGTACCAGCCCAGCTCGCCTTCTTCCTTGGGTTCGAAGCGGCGTGCCATGAAGCCGCCGATGATCGGGAAATGATGCGGCTCGATGATGATGTCCAGATTCAGGCTTTGTACCGCGCCACCCACCACCGAGCGGGATTTCAGCAGGGCGATCTCGGTCTGTGCCGGCGAAACCGGTGGGTTGGTGTTGACCACGTCGGTCAGGCTGGGCAAGCCGTTCTTTGGTTCGATCTGGATCATGGCGCTGGCGAGATACACCGGGGTCGACAGCAGCGCGTAGGCAATGCCCAGGGCGGCGAAGAAGCCGGTGATGCTCATGATGAGCGCGCGGTTGTTGAGGAACGTGTCAAAGAGGTGGGCCAGGTCGATGTCCTTGTCCTCTTTGGTTTCATAGATCGGGCGGGGCATGGTTGTCATCGAAGTTCCTTCTTCTTATTTCAGGTAAGGAAGCCAGCTTTCGACGGCTTGCGTCAGAAGCGTGTGTACGTGTTCAAAGGCGGGCCGGGACTGGCGGTAGGGATCGGGGATCTCCAGCTCGTCCTGCCACTTGCCGATCAGGAATGTCTTGCCATGCACTTCCGGCGCGATCTGGCGGATGTGCTGGATATGGCTGTGTTCCATGGCCAGGATGAGGTCGGCGTCGTGCAGCATGTGACTGTCGACCTGGCGGGCGCGGTGGGCCGTGAAGTCCAATCCGTGCTCCTGCAGTACGTCATGCGCGGTTTTGTCCATCGGGTTACCTACTAATGCACCGATACCTGCCGAACTGATCGTCAGGCCTTGTCCGCTGAGTCTGTGGGCCAGCAACGCCTGCGCTGTGGGGCTGCGGCAGATGTTTCCGACACAGACGATCAAGATGTTTTCAAACATGTGCGTTCCGCCTTGCCGGCTGGTTGCCGGCCACGGCGGAGCCCGCCGGTGCTGAACGCCAAAGTGAGATAGTGGTGGGGTTCATTAGTTCCTTCCTGCCGCGCCCGCCGCGCCGTGGGCATCGCTGCCCATGAAACGCGGCCCGGCGGGCGCGTGCGGATCAGTAGACGTCTTTGTTGAAGAGCAGCGCCGGAACGGTGCGAAAGAGGATGTAAAGGTCGAACCAGACCGACCAGCGTTCGATGTAGTCCAAGTCGTACTCGACGCGTTTTTCGATCTTTTCGAGGGTGTCGGTTTCACCGCGATAGCCGTTGATCTGCGCCCAGCCGGTGATGCCCGGCTTGACCCGGTGGCGTGCCGAGTATTCGGCCACGGCATCTTCGAACAGCACGCCGGCGGCCTTGGTGGCGGTCGCGTGCGGACGCGGACCGACCATCGACATGCTGCCGAGGAACACGTTGATCAGCTGCGGCAGCTCATCGAGGCTGGTCTTGCGGATGAAGCGGCCGACGCGGGTGATGCGGTCGTCGTGGCGCGTGGTCTGGCGGTCGGCGTTGGCGTCGCTCTTCTCGTGGTACATCGAGCGGAACTTGAACACCTCGATCAGCCGGTTGTTGTAGCCGTAGCGCTTCTGCTTGAAGAACACCGGCCCGCGCGAGTCGATCTTGATCGCCAGCGCGATCAGCAACATCACCGGCGCGGCGGCCAGCAGGGCGATGCTGGACAGCACGAGGTCTTCCAGGCGCTTGAACAGCGGTGACCAGCCACGCAGCGGCAGGTCCGAGGCGATCAGCGTGGGCAGACCGGCGACTTCGGTGATGCGCTTGTTGGCGTGGCGGAAGGCGACCATGTCCGGCACCAGCAGCACGTTGACCGGCAGCTTGCGCAGTTCATTGATGACCTGGCCGATGCGGCTGTCAGCGAACCAGGGCAAGGCGACCAGCACCTGAGTGACCTTTTCTTCGCGAATCATGCGCTCCAGATCACGGGTGTTACCCAGCAGCGGCAGGTTGCACAGTTCGCTCGGCAGGCGCTCCAGGCGGTCATCGATGAAGCCGAGCACGCCGGTGCGGATGTCGCGGTTGTGCTGCAGGTATTCGGCGACGCGCTGGCCGTTCTCCGTGCCACCAAGGATCACCGCGTTCTGCAGGTACATGCCGCGCGCCATCAGACGGCGGAACAGGGCGAGCATTGCCAGACGCTCGGCGCCGAACAGCACCGCGCTGGTGACGAACCAGAAGGCCAGATGCTCGGCGTCCAGGTAGCTGAACAGGCCCATGCCCTGGTGCATGAAAATCAGCAGGCTGAACGCCGCAGCCCAGGCCAGCAGCATGATGCGAAAGCGCAGCAGGGTGCTGAACACTTCCTCGCTGTAGATGCCGACCGACTGGAAGATGACGATACTCAGCACGCCGAAGAACATCAGGAAGGCACTGAACGCACCGCCACCGGCCGGCAGGTCCTGCAGGAACATCAGCAGCAGCAAACCCGGCAGAATGGCCGTCAGGCCGTGGATTAGGCGGACGCTGGCGAGAAAGTAATCGACGAAACTGGGGTGAGCGTACTCAAGTGTTCCCACGGACTGTAAACGCATTACAAGGCTCCCTTCCTCAGCTACTACGGCTGGTCTTTGCTCGTTTCGAATCGCCGCGGCACGCACTGCCTGATGGCAGGCGGCTATCGCAACCTCATTTAGGACAATGGCTCCGACCGTCCTCGGTGAAATGAGTTCATTGGCTCGCGAGGCTCCGCCAGGAATCTGTAAAAAATCTGTTCTGTCCTGTAACTCGTTGATTTTCATGGGGTGTCGCTATTCCGGCGCACCATCAAGGCTGCGCCAGAGCGGCGTGGGCTGCCGACCGGTGGCCGCACCTATCGAAGTTTTGGGTTAATCCCGAACGAGCCGCCCGCTACAACTTTCCACCGGCGCGACAGGTCTGATCTGCGTATCCGACTAGAAGGAAGCGCTTTCATGAGCCAGCCCAAAGCCTTGCTGATCCTGCATGGCAAGCAGTCGCTCAATGACGAGGTGCGCGCGGCCGTGGACCGGCAGCGTGAGCTCGGCTGGGACCTGGCCGTGCGCGTCACCTGGGAGGCCGGGGATGTCGAACGGCTGGTCTGCGAGGCGCTCGATGCCGGCCATCGCCTGCTGATTGCCGGCGGTGGCGACGGCACGCTGCACGAAGTGGCCGAAGCCATGCTGCGGCATCCAGCCGATGCCAGTCTGGCGTTGCTGCCGCTGGGCAGCGCCAACGATTTTGCCCGCGCCGCGGGGATTCCCTCGGAGCCCTTCGACGCGCTGGGGCTGCTGGACCAGCCGGCAGTGGCGATCGACCTCGGTGAAATGAACGGCAGTCCATTCGTCAACATGGCCACTGGCGGATTCGGCTCGAAGGTCACGGCCAACACCTCGGAAGATCTCAAGCGCGTGCTCGGCGGTGGTGCCTACCTGCTGACCGGGCTGACGCGCTTCGCCGAGATCCATTCCGCCTATGGCCGTTTTCGCGGGCCGGATTTCGAGTGGGAGGGCGACTTCCTCGCGCTCGGCATCGGCAACGGTCGTCAGGCCGGGGGCGGACAGCTGCTCTGTCCACAGGCGCTGATCGATGACGGCCTGCTGGATGTCTGTATCGTGCCGGCCCCGGAAGATGCCGTGGGCACGCTGGGTACGTTGCTCAGCGGCGGATTGCGTGGCGTCGAGGCCGTCTCGGTCAACGCGCGGCTGGCGTGGCTGGAAGTCGAGGCGCCGGAGCCGATCGACATCAATCTGGATGGCGAGCCGGTGGCCGAGGCCAACCTGCATTTCCGCGTGCGGCCCGGCGCGTTGCGCATGCACCTGCCGGCGGATTCGCCGCTGCTGCACCAGGATTGAGTCGCTGCGCGGGCGGGTGAGGGCGGATCTGGCGGTCGATTTAACCGGCGGATCGACATCGCGCTTAAAGGGCGCGGCAATGTGGCCGATATCACGATATCCACTTCGTCCAAGGAGCCCGCAATGGCCGGCATTCTCGATTCAGTCGATCAGCGCACCCGCTTGGTGGGCCAGAACCGGCTGGAAATCCTCATGTTCCGCCTGTCCGGGCGCCAACGGTTCGCCATCAACGTGTTCAAGGTGCAGGAGGTCGTCCAGCTGCCGAAGATGACGCTCATGCCGCATCGTCACAGCTCGGTTTGCGGAGTGGTCAACCTGCGCGGCCAGACGCTGCCGGTGATTGACCTGTCGCGCGCCATCGGCCTGCGCCCGCTGGTGCCGGACGAGCGCAGCACCATCATCGTCACCGAGTACAACCGCACGGTGCAGGCCTTCCTGGTCGGCGGCGTCGACCGCATCCTCAATCTGAACTGGGAGGAAGTGCTGCCGCCGCCGGGAACCGCCGGACGCCAGCACTACCTCACTGCGATCACCAAGGTCGACGACGAGCTGGTCGAGGTAATCGACGTCGAGAAGGTCCTGGCCGAGATCGTCCCTTACAGCACCAGCATTTCCGCTGATCGCCTGGCCGATCCGCTGCTCGAACGGGCGCGCGGCCGTGAGGTGTTGTGCGTCGACGATTCCAGCGTCGCCCTGGCGCAGCTGCGTGAAACGCTGACCCAGCTCGGCCTGACGATCCATACCGCCAGCGACGGCCTCAAGGGCCTGAATCAGCTCAAGGCCTGGGCCGACGCCGGCGAGGTGCTGACCGACAAGCTGCTGATGGTCTTCACCGATGCCGAAATGCCGGAGATGGATGGCTACCGGCTGACCACCGAGATCCGCCAGGACCCGCGCATGCGCGATCTCTATGTGGTGCTGCACACCTCGCTGTCGGGCAGTTTCAACCAGGCGATGGTGCAGAAGGTCGGTTGCGACAACTTCCTCTCAAAGTTCCAGCCGGAGAAGCTGGTCGACGTGATCCGCGAGCGTCTGCAGCGCGACGAACTGGCCTGATTCGCTCTGCTATGCTGCTGCGCTTTCCGCTCGCTGGAGGCGCAGCATGCACCTGTCCTCGCTGTACCGTTTCCCCCTCAAATCTGCCGCCGGCGAATCGCTACAGCGCTGCGCCAGCGACTCCCTCGGCCTGATCGGCGATCGCCGCTGGATGGTGGTCGCGGCCGGTACCGGGCGCTTCCTCACCCAGCGCGCGGTGCCGCGCATGGCGTTGCTGCGTGCGCATTGGCAGGGCGATACGGCGTTGCAGCTGGCGGCGCCGGGCATGCCCGAGCTGCTGGTGAGCGTGCCGGGTGACCAGCTGATGCGCTGTGTGCAGGTCTGGAACAACCACCCGGTGGTGCCGGATGCCGGTGAAGCCGCGGCTGCCTGGCTGTCGGAGTTTCTCGGCCAGGCCTGCCGTCTGGTCTACCTGCCGGAGGATTACGGCATCCAGGTCGACCTCGACTATGCACGACTCGGCGAGAACACGGCCTTCAGCGACGGTTTCCCCTTTCTGCTGATCGGCCAGGCCTCGCTCGACGACCTCTGCGCGCGGGTCGGCCGGCCGCTGGAAATGCTGCGCTTTCGCCCGAACCTGGTGGTCGCCGGCGCCGCGCCCTATGCCGAGGATGACTGGAAGCGCATCCGCATCGGTGCGCTGACCTTCCGCGTGGCCAAACCCTGCTCGCGCTGCGCGATTCCGACCATCGACCTGCACACCGCCGAGCGCAGCGCCGACAGTGAGCCGCTGGCGACACTGCTGGGCTATCGCAAACGGGCGGGCGGTGTGTTCTTCGGCCAGAACCTGATCGCCGAAGGCAGGGGGCTGCTCGAAGTGGGCATGCCGGTGGAAATTCTCGAGTGATCCGGCCGGGGCGGCACTTGCCGCCGCCCCGGCATCGCCTCACTGATTCTCGAAATAGCGCTCGTGCCACTCCACCAGCGGCTGCGGCGCGTTGAGCTTCTGCCCGTAGATCACCGAGTAGGTGAGCACGTTCTGCACGTACTGGCGGGTTTCGTCGAACGGAATGTTTTCCACCCAGACATCGAACGACAGGTGCCCGGCATCGCGCAGCCACTGCCGTACGCGGCCGGGGCCGGCGTTGTAGGCGGCCGAGGCCAGCACGCGATTGCCGTTGAACTGCGCGTAGATCTGGCTGAGATACGCCGCGCCGAGCTGGATGTTGACGTTCGGGTTGAGCACCTGCTGCGGCGAGGACAGCGGAATGCCGAAGCGCCGCGCGGTTTCCTTGGCCGTGGCGGGCATCAGCTGCATCAGCCCGCTGGCGCCGACGTGCGAACGCGCATCGGCCATGAACGCGCTTTCCTGGCGGGTGATGGCGAACACCCAGCTCGGATGGATTTCCCGTGCCTTCGCCGCGTTGACCAGCGTGCTGCGGTGCGCCATCGGGAAGCGGATGTCGAGGTCGTCCCAGTACTGTGCCTGGCTGATGCTGCGGATCGCCGGGAAATACCAGCCCATCTCGTAGGCCAGTCGCGCCTGGGCCACCAGCTCGTCGCGGCTGAACAGCCGACTGACGTGATACCACTCGCGGCGGCCATCGACGATCTGCCCACGTGCGTGGAATTCCAGCGCGCGGCGGATGCCGGCGGTGTTGCGGACCTTCTGCACCAGCTTCGGCGGCAAGGCCAGCGGCTGGTGGTTGAGCTTGTACGGCGCCTGGATGCGATCGGCCGAGAGGAAGCCATAGAAGTCGCGCTCGGCGGCAACCGGCTGGTACAGCGAGATCGCCTGCGGACTCTGCGGCTTGGCCAGCTCCAGGCTGCGCGCCCGCCAGTAGCGCCAGCGGTTGCTCTTGGCCAGCTCGTCAGGGAAACGCTGAGTCAGGGCGTAGGCATCCTCCCAGCGGCCCAGACGCAGCAGCAGGCGCGCGCGCCATTCGCTGACGGTGTTGTCGCGCAGCTCCGGGTCGTACTCGGCCATCACCTGCAGCGCGCGGCTGTCGAAACGCTTGGCCAGCGTCAGGCCGATCTGCCGGGCGATCGCCACCTTCTCTTCGGCGGAGAAGGCGTGACGCCGGGCATAGCCGTCGAGCAAGGCCAGCGCCTTCTCCGGGTCCTGGCGGGCGAGGCGGCGCAGGCCGATGGCGACCACGTCGGCCATGGCCGGATGGCCGCCGGAAAAACGCTCGGTCTGGCTCAGCATCTGCGGCTTCTGCGCGACCTCGACGAGCAGCTCGCCGTGGCCGCGCAGGCTCGACAGGTTCTTGCTGAGGAAGCTGGCCAGTCCGTAGTTGCCGGTCTCCACCGCGAGCTTGGTGCGTTTCCAGCGGCGTTCCTCGGTGAGCCCGCCCTTGGCGGTCCATTGCGTGAACAGCACGTCGCAGGCTTCGGGCTGCGATTTGCCGACCAGCCAGAGGCGCTCGGCGGTAGCATCGCCTTCGGGCAGGCCGCGGCCGAGCTGATACTGGCCGAACAGGCAGTCCAGCTCGGTGAAGTTCAGCTTCGGATCGTAGTACTTGAGGAACGTGGGCCAGTCGCCGCGCGCTGCCAGAAGACGCAGCCAGCGCAGTTTCATCCAGCTGATCTGCGGCAGGTCGCCGTGTTCGGCAAGAAATTTCTCGATTTCCGCGGTGCTCGCGGTCTTGAGTCGGGCGGTCAGCTCGTCGTAGGCCAGGTACGGTTCCAGCGGATAGTCGCGCAGTGCGCTGGCGTGGCGCCGGTACGGCGCGCTGTCGCCCTTGGCGAGGGCGCGCTTGGCTTCATCGTAGAGCTGGCGCTGCTGGGCCAGGCTGGCGGCCGAGACATCCATGGCCAGCGCTGAAAAACACAGGCAGAACAGCAGGTTGGAGAGTCGACTGCGCATGAGACTTCCGGGAAGAGGCGGGTGTATTACCGCGCTAGCTTAGCCTGCCGGGGCGGTCAGTTAAATGCGCTTTGGACGAGTGCCGGGAACTATTGCGCGGCGTCTGGCCGGGGCGTGCGCGAGCCGCTCCCGATCTGCCGTTGGAACGGGCGTATCCGCGGTCCACAGGCGCGCATCTGCTAGACTGCGCGCCCTGTTTTCCGGAGGTAGTCATGACCCTGCTCAAGTTCACCGATGTATCCCTGGCCTATGGCACCACGCCGCTGCTCGACGGCGTGTCCTGGCAGATCGCGCGGGGTGAGCGGGTCTGCATCATCGGCCGCAACGGCACGGGCAAGTCGAGCATGCTGCGCCTGGTCAAGGGCGACCGCAGCGCCGATGACGGCGAGATCTGGCGCGCGCCAGGTCTGAAGATCGGCGAGCTGCCGCAGGAGCTGCCGCGCGCCGACGACCGTACGGTGTTCGATGTCGTCGCCGAGGGGCTGGAAGGTGTCGGCGAACTGCTGGCCGAGTACCACCACCTCAGCATGAACATCCAGGACCAGGACGATCTCGACAAGCTGATGCACGTGCAACAGGCGCTGGAAGCGAAGGATGGCTGGCGCCTGCAGCAGCTGGTCGAAAGCACCCTGAGCCGCCTGCAACTGCCGGCCGACCGAACCCTGGCCGAGCTTTCCGGTGGCTGGCGGCGGCGCGTGCTGCTGGCCCAGGCGCTGGTTTCCGAGCCCGACCTGCTGCTGCTTGACGAGCCGACCAACCATCTGGATATCGGCGCCATCGCCTGGCTGGAAGAGGCGCTGACCGGCTTCAACGGCGCGGTGCTGTTCATCACCCACGACCGGGCCTTCCTGCAGAATCTGGCCACGCGCATCCTCGAACTCGATCGTGGCCATCTGATCGACTGGAACGGCGACTACGCCAGTTTCCTGGTGCACAAGGAGCAGCAGCTGGCGGCAGAGGAAACCGCGAACGCGCTGTTCGACAAGAAGCTGGCCCAGGAAGAAGTCTGGATTCGCCAGGGCATCAAGGCGCGCCGCACCCGTAACGAGGGCCGCGTGCGCGAGCTGAAGGCGCTGCGCGTCGAGCGCAGTCAGCGCCGCGAGCGTCAGGGCAAGGCGAGCTTCCAGCTGGAAAGCGCGGACAAGTCCGGCAAGCAGGTGATCGCCGCCGAGCAGGTGAGCTTCGCCCATCCGGGTGGCGAGCCGCTGATCCGCGATTTCTCCATGGTCGTGCAGCGCGGCGACCGTATCGGCCTGCTTGGCGCCAACGGCACCGGCAAGACCACACTGCTCAAACTGCTACTCGGCGAGCTGCAGCCGACCGCGGGCAGCATCGAGATCGGCACCAAGCTCGAAGTGGCGTATTTCGACCAATTGCGTCACCAGCTGGAGCTGGAAAAGACGGTGATCGACAACCTCGCCGAGGGGCGCGAATTCATCACCATCGACGGACAGAACCGCCACGTGCTGAGCTACCTCGGCGACTTCCTGTTCAGCCCGCAACGTGCGCGCACGCCGGTCAAGGCGCTGTCGGGGGGCGAGCGGGCACGCCTCTTGCTCGCCAAGCTGTTCAGCAAGCCGGCCAACCTGCTGGTGCTGGACGAGCCGACCAACGACCTCGACGTCGAGACGCTCGAGCTGCTCGAAGAGGTGCTGCTGGGCTTCCCGGGCACGGTGCTGATGGTCAGCCACGACCGGGCCTTCCTCGACAACGTGGTGACCAGCACGCTGGTGTTCCAGGGCAACGGCGAGGTGCGCGAGTACGTCGGCGGTTATCAGGACTGGCTGCGTCAGGGTGGTTCGCCACGCCTGCTTGGGGTGGGTGAAGCCGCCGAAAGCAAGGCCAGCGCCCAGCCGCGGACGGAGCCTGCGCCTGTGGCACCGGCGGTTGCCGAACCGGCACCGACGAAGAAGAAGCTCAGCTACAAGTTGCAGCGCGAGCTCGAGGCGCTGCCGGGGCAGATCGACGCAGCGGAGCAGGCTATCGCGGCGTTGCAGGCGCAGGTGTCCGATCCGGCGTTTTACCAGCAGCCAGCCGAGGTAACGGGCGCGGCACTGGCGCGCCTGGAAGCAGTGCAGCAGGAGCTCGATCAGCTGCTGGAGCGCTGGGCTGAGCTGGAGGACTGAAACGGCCTCCACGGGCGCCGGTCGTGCTTGAAGATGTCCGCAGCGCGCAGCGGGCTTCCTGAGGTGGATCAATACCTTACGGAAGCCTGCTGGTTAAGTTCGCTGCGGTTTGCAGTCATGACGATGGAGCATTGATGGCTATTGAATACCGCATCACCCTGGATGATGAGCACGATTTCAGTTACCGGATCGAACTGGATCGCGCCTACGACAAGGAAGCTGCCGCGCGGGCACCGAAGTGGACACGCCTGGAGCATCAGCGTTGCAGCAATTGCCCGTTGAGTCAGAACGAATTCAGCCATTGCCCGGCGGCGGTCGACCTGCACCGGGTCATCGAAGACTTCCAGGGCCTGCCGGCGATCCAGAAGGCGCTGGTCTGGGTACGCACACCAGAACGCGAATACACCAAGCTGGTCGGTCTCGAAGAGGGCTTGCGGGCGCTGCTCGGGGTGATCATGGCCACCAGCGCCTGTCCGGTACTCGGTCGGCTCAAGCCGATGGCCCAACAGCACCTGCCGTTCGCCAGCAACCGCGAGTTCGTGCTACGGGCGGTGTCGCTGTACCTGGCCCGTCAGTATTTCAACCTGCGTGAAGGGCGGCATGCGGACTGGGAGCTGCGCGGGCTGGTGCGTTCGTTCCAGCAGCTGCAGCTGGTCAATCAGGCGTTCTGGCAGCGGATCGTCGATACCTGCGAGGGCGACTGCAACCTCAAGGCGTTCCTCAGCTTCTTCTCGATGGCTTCCAGCCTGACCTACTCGCTGGAAACCCAGCTGCAGAAAATCCGCCCGCTGGTGATGAGCGCCGGCGAGGGGGCCGAAGCGCTCTGAGCGGGACTCGGCCCGCTCAGGCCGACTCGATCAGTCGACTTTCTTCAGGCGCACCGCGAGCACATCGCACGGCGCGCCGTGCAGGATGTCGTTGGCAGTCGAACCGAGTAGCAGCGCCAGACCGTGGCGGCCGTGGCTGCCAACGACGATCAGGTCGCACTGCTGTTCCTTGGCCAGCCGGTGTACTTCCTGACGCGGCTGACCGTAGGCCAGGTGGCGCTGTTCCGGCGTGAGGCTGGGATAGATATCGGCGAAGCCGTCCATCCGTTCGCGGGCCTGGTCGAACTGCTGCTGTTGCAGCATCGACAGGTCCATCGGCACGTCGCCGCCGAAGGCCATCGCCATCGGCTCGATGATATGCACCAGCGTCAGCGTGGCGCCGGTAGTGGTGGCCAGGGCCTGGGCTCGCGCGACTACCGCGTGACACTCGTCGGTCAGGTCGACGGCGACCAGAATGTGCTGGTAGGGCATGATGACTCCTCCTGAGCGGGTCGGCCTGGGCAGTTCGATGGGCCGACGGGGTTGGCATTGAACCGATGTATTGAAGGGTTTATACGGCGTTGCCGATGGCTTCGCCAGTGCCCGTTGCGCCGCTCAGGGCGCGCCGGGCTGTTATGATGCTGCGTCGCGCCAGCCGGTCGGTCCGGCCGGCTCACCGAGAGAATTCCGATGTCGATGCCATACACCGATTATTCCCTGGCCTGGGCCGTCTACGGCGTGGCCGCGCTGGGCTGTCTGCTGGTCTGGTTCCGCGCGACGCGCTGGATGTGGCGCTGGCTGCGCGAGCCGTTGCGGCTGCTGGCGGCGATCCTGCTGCTGACGCCGACTATCGTCGATCCTGCCAAGGAACTCTTCGCCCCCGCCGTGGCCATTACCGCAATGGACGTGTTGCTCAAGGTCGGCAACAACGCCTGGCGCGCGGTTGCCGATCTGGCGTTGTACGGCCTGATCGCGTTCGCCCTGTATCTGCTGCTGGTGGCCATCCGCTGGCCGCTGGAGCGGCGCAAGCGCGCCGCCAGGCAGACGACCGCCGCGGCCGATGATGATCCGCGTACCCTGCGCGAGCGCATGGCCGACGACGAGGATGACGACTATTTTCCGCAGCCGGGTCGCCGGGTGCGGACCGAACCGCGCCTGTAATACCTTCGCGTTTTCACGGGGAATCAACCTATGTGCGAATTGCTCGGCATGAGCGCCAATGTCCCCACCGATATCGTCTTCAGTTTTACCGGACTCATGCAGCGCGGCGGCCGGACCGGCCCGCACAAGGATGGCTGGGGCATCGCCTTCTACGAAGGGCGCGGCCTGCGGCTGTTCCAGGACCCGGTGGCCAGCTGCGAGTCGGAAGTGGCGAAGATGGTCCAGCACTATCTGATCAAGAGCGAGGTGGTGATCGGCCACATCCGCCATGCCAATGTCGGCAGGGTCACGCTGGCCAACACCCATCCGTTCATGCGCGAGCTGTGGGGGCAGTACTGGTGCTTCGCGCATAACGGTCAACTGAGCGATTTCGAGCCCTCGGGCAGCTTCTACCGGGCGGTCGGCGAGACGGACAGCGAGGCGGCGTTCTGCGATCTGCTCAACCGTATCCGCTCCGACTTCCCCGAGCGCGTCGAGGCCGAGGCGTTGCTGCCGACGCTGCTGGCGGCCTGCCGGCATTACCGCAGCAAGGGCGTGTTCAACTGCCTGCTGAGCAACGGCGAATGGCTGTTCAGCTTCTGCAGTACCAAGCTGGCGCAGATCACCCGGCGCGCGCCGTTCGGCCCGGCGCAGCTGAAGGATGCCGAGCTGACGGTGGACTTCCAGGCCGAGACCACGCCGCGCGACGTGGTGACCGTGCTCGCCACCGAGCCGTTGACCGACAACGAATGCTGGACCATCCACGACCCTGGGCAGTGGAGCCTGTGGCGGCGTGGCGAGTGCGTCGCGCAGGGGCGGGACGCCGCATGCTGAGGAGCTATCTGCGCCTGTTGGTGTTCGCCTTCGGCCTGCTGGTCGGCGTGCAGGTGCCGGGCTTCATCGACGCCTACGCGCAACGCGTCGAGGCGCATCGGCAGGAGGCGCAGCGCGGCCTGCAGGGCTTTCGCGATACCGCGCAGCGCTTCTTCGACGGCGATCTGAATGCGCTGGTCGAGCACTACCGTGCCAGCGACGATGCGGTGATCCAGAGCGATGCACGCAGCCTGGAGGCGCTGGTGCAGCGCATGCGCCTGCTGGATCGCGAATGGCAGGCCATGCAGCAGCCCTGGTTCGTGCGCAGCTGGCACGTGCTGCTCGGTGCCGACCCCGAACTGCGCCGGGAAACCCTCGCCGGCTACCGCTACCAGGTGCTGCTGGCACCGGAGGCGATTGCCTGGGGGCTGGGCTGCGCGCTGCTGCTGGCCTGGCTGGTGGAAAGCGTCTTGCTCGCTCTGAGCTTTCCGCTGCGTCAGCGTCGGCGTCGCCACCGGCTGTATCGCTGAGCGGGCGCGTCGTTTCGCGACCCGCCCCGGCGTCAGCCCGGATTCATTTGGCGAGAAAGCGCATGCCGTCTTCCAGCCCGCTCAGGGTCAGCGGATACATGCGGTCTTCCACTAGCTCGCGGATGATGCTGGTGGACGATGTGTAGCCCCAGGTGTCCTTCGGGTACGGGTTGATCCAGATGAGCTTCCGGTATTTCTCCATGAAGCGCTGCATCCACACGTAACCGGCTTCCTCGTTCCAATGCTCGACGCTGCCGCCCGGCTGGGTGACCTCGTAGGGCGCCATCGCCGCGTCGCCGACGAACACTACTTTGTAGTCCGGGCCGTACTTGTGCAGCAGGTCGAGCGTGGAGGTGCGCTCCGAGGTTCGGCGGAAGTTGTTCTTCCACACCGACTCGTAGATGAAGTTGTGGAAGTAGAAGAACTCCAGATTCTTGAACTCGGTGCGGCAGGCCGAGAACAGCTCCTCGCAGACCTTGACGTGCGCGTCCATCGAGCCGCCGATATCCATCAGCAACAGCAGTTTGACCGCGTTGCGTCGTTCGGGACGCATCTGAATGTTGAGCAGGCCGGCGTCGCGCGCGGTGTGGTCGATGGTGCCGTCGATGTCCAGTTCTTCCGCCGCGCCCTGGCGGGCGAACTTGCGCAGGCGGCGCAGGGCGATCTTGATGTTGCGCGTGCCCAGCTCGACCTGGTCGTCGAGGTTCTTGTACTCGCGCTGGTCCCAGACCTTGACCGCCTTGCCCTGACGCTTGCCGGCATCGCCGATGCGGATTCCTTCCGGGTTGTAGCCGCCCGAGCCGAACGGGCTGGTGCCGCCGGTGCCGATCCACTTGTTGCCGCCGGAGTGCTTTTCCTTCTGCTCCTCCAGGCGCTTCTTGAATTCCTCAATCAGTTTGTCCAGTCCGCCGAGCGACTGAATCTGCGCGCGCTCCTCGTCGGTCAGGCTGCGCTCGAATTCCTTGCGCAACCATTCTTCGGGAATCAGCGCTTCCAGATGCTGGTCGAGGTTCTGCAGGCCGTTGAAGTAGGCGCCGAAGGCCCGGTCGAACTTGTCGAAGTGGCGCTCGTCCTTGACCATCACGGTGCGCGCGAGGAAGTAGAACTCGTCCATGTCGGCGAACACCACGCGGTGTTTGAGGGCGTCGATCAGGTCGAGCAGTTCACGCACCGAGACGGGAACCTTGGCGGCACGCATTTCGTTGAACAGGCCAAGCAACATGGCAGAACCTCAGGCGCGCACTTGGCGGCGCGCGATGGCGATGGGGTTAAAGGTCACGGTCGTGCTGGGGCAGGCCGTCGCGAATCTCGTACCAGTCGGCCTTGGAGCCGACGAAGATGTGCGATTGCGCAGGTACCGGCAGCGGCGAGTCGAGCGTGCCAGCGGCGACGCCGACCTCGTGCTCGCGGTTGTCGACGAACAACAGGTTGGAGCCGCAGCGGATGCAGAAGGTACGCGTCACGTGTTCGGAGGAGTGGTAGACGCCCAGCTGATCCTTGCCGGACATGAAGTGGAAGGCCTCCAGCGGCACGCTCGCGTAGGTGGCGAAGGCGGCGCCATGGGCCTTGCGGCACATCTTGCAGTGGCAGTGGGTCAGTGCGTCGATGGGGGCGTCGATGCGATAGCGCACGACGCCACACAGGCAACTACCGGTATGCGTTTGCATGGTTTCTTCCTCCAGTGAGTGCACGGCCGGCTCCACCGGAAACCGGCGTCGATCAGCGGCTGTTGGCGCGTCGGCTCATGAAGGCTAGACGCTCGAGCAGCATCACGTCCTGCTCGTTCTTGACCAGCGCGCCGGCCAGCGGCGGAATGGCCCGCGTCGGGTCGCGCTCGCGCAGCACAGCTTCGCCGATGTTGTCGGCCATCAGCAGCTTCAGCCAGTCGACCAGCTCGGAGGTCGAGGGTTTCTTCTTCAGCCCCGGCACCTTGCGTACATCGAAGAACACGTCCAGCGCCTCGCTGACCAGCTCCTTCTTGATGTTCGGGTAGTGCACGTCGACGATCCGCTGCAGCGTCTCGCGATCCGGAAAGGCGATGTAGTGGAAGAAGCAGCGACGCAGGAAGGCGTCGGGCAGCTCCTTCTCGTTGTTCGAGGTAATGATGATGATCGGCCGCTGGGTGGCTTTGATCGTCTCGTTGGTCTCGTAAACGTAGAACTCCATCTTGTCGAGTTCCTGCAACAGGTCGTTGGGGAACTCGATGTCGGCCTTGTCGATCTCGTCGATCAGCAGGATGACCCGTTCCTCGCTCTCGAAGGCCTCCCACAGCTTGCCTTTCTTGATGTAGTTCTTCACGTCGTGGACCTTGTCCACGCCCAGCTGCGAGTCACGCAGGCGGCTCACCGCATCGTATTCGTAGAGGCCCTGATGCGCCTTGGTGGTGGACTTGATGTGCCAGGTGATGAGCTTGGCGCCGAAGGATTCGGCCAGCTGCTCGGCGAGCATGGTCTTACCGGTGCCCGGTTCGCCCTTGACCAGCAGCGGACGCTGCAGGGTGATGGCGGCGTTGACGGCGAGCTTGAGGTCGTCGGTGGCGACGTACGACTGGGTACCTTCGAATTTCATCGCGGATTCCTTGGGCCGGCCTGGCACGCAGGCGCTTGGTGTGGAATGAAAGAGCCCGACTATAAGTGATGGGCCGTCGCCTGTGAACGCGAGGGGATTATTCAGTCACTGAATGATCGTTGCTGCGGATTTCGGCCAGATTCAGCGTTCGTCGTTTGAGGAGCGCTCGAAGCGGGCGTTGAACGCTTCGACGAAGGCGTTGCGCAGGATGGCGATGAACGCCTGGAACGGGCTGACGTCGGCATTGCGTGTGCTGCCGGACAGCTCGATGCGCGTGGCGAACTGGTCCTCGCGCTGGTTCTGCAGCGCTTCCTGGCCGCCGCCGACCACCGCTTCCCAGAGTCCGCGCAGCAGGCTCTTGTCTTCGTTTTCCACATCCTGTTCGAGATCGAACACATCGACATTGCGAAACAGCGGCTTGATGTAGCCGTTCAGCCGACCGTCGGTGGCTTGCACCTCGACGACCAGATCGCCGCTGCCGCCGGCAAAATCGAACTTGCCGTAGGCGCGGCTGAAGTCGTTCAGCTGTTTGAGCTCGATGTTGGTGGCGCGCAGGTTCAGCTCGAAGTCTTCCCATTCGGTGAACGGGTCGAAACGCGCGGTGGCTTCTATGGGCGAGCGGTTGAACAGCTTGCCGGTGCCTTCGAACGTCGCGACCCGACGCCCCTGCGCGTCGGCGGTATTGGTCAGGTTGTACAGCGTGGCGTTGATACCGCTGACGTAGACGTGCACCGGCGGTTCGGCGGTGAAGTTGCGAAACGACAGCTGGCCCTCGATCACGCGGATTTCATTCATCGTGATCGGCAGCAGCGCGTCCAGCTGGTCGCGCCAGTCGACGCCTTCGCCGGTCTGCGACTCGCCTTTGTCGCCACCGTCGACGAAGTTCAGCGTCGGCCGCTCGAATTCCACCTCGCCGACCACCGCGTGCGCGTGCCACAGCGCGCGCCAGCTGATGGCGATATCGATGCCGGGCACGGTGAACAGCGGCGCCTGCACCCGCTTGTCCTTCTTCTCGATCAGCAGCCCCTCGATGCGGTAGGCACCGCGCCACCAGGCCAGGTCGACATCGTCCACCTGGCCGCGGTACTCGCCCATGTCGGCCAGGTTCTGGTTGAGGTAGTGGCGCACCAGTGGCGGCAGCGCCAGGTGCAGCAGCACCAGCAGCGTGGCGAGGACGAGCAGCAGCCACAGTGGCAAATAGCGTCGTTTCATGGCGATCCGGTAGCGCGGTCTGTCCAAAATGGACCGCCGGCCCGCGCGGCGAGTTCGGCTGGACGACGCGCGGGAGTGCGCATAGGCTTTCGGGCCTTGGTTTTCTTTCGCGCAGGGACAGACTGATGAGCCGCATCTACGCCGACAACGCACGCTCCATCGGCAACACGCCGCTGGTGATGATCAACCGCCTGGGCCCCAAGGGCGTGAGCATCCTGGCCAAGATCGAAGGCCGCAACCCGGGCTATTCGGTCAAGTGCCGGATCGGTGCCGGAATGATCTGGGACGCTGAGGAGACCGGCCGTCTCAAGCCGGGCATGACCATCGTCGAGCCGACCTCCGGCAACACCGGCATCGGCCTGGCCTTCGTCGCCGCTGCGCGTGGCTACAAGCTGATGCTGACCATGCCGGCGTCCATGAGTCTGGAGCGGCGCAAGGTGCTCAAGGCGCTCGGCGCCGAGCTGGTGCTGACCGAGCCGGCGCTCGGCATGAAGGGTGCGATCGACAAGGCCACCGAGATTGCCGCGTCCGATCCCGAACGCTACTTCCTGCCGCAGCAGTTCGAGAACCCGTCGAACCCGGGCATTCATGAGCGCACCACCGGTCCGGAAATCTGGAACGACACCGATGGCGGCGTCGATGTGCTGGTCGCTGGCGTGGGCACCGGCGGCACCATCACCGGCGTTTCGCGCTACATCAAGAACACCAAGGGCAAGCAGATCGTCAGCGTGGCGGTCGAGCCGACCAGCTCGCCGGTGATCACCCAGGCCCTGGCCGGGGAGGAGATCAAGCCGAGCCCGCACAAGATCCAGGGCATCGGCGCCGGGTTCGTGCCGAAGAACCTCGATCTGTCGCTGATCGACCGCGTAGAGCTGGTGGATGACGAGGAGGCCAAGAACATGGCCCTGCGTTTGATGCGCGAGGAAGGCATCCTCTGTGGCATCTCCTGCGGCGCGGCGATGGCAGCCGCCGTGCGGCTGGCCGAGCGGCCGGAAATGCAGGGCAAGAACATCGTGGTGATCCTGCCGGACTCGGGTGAGCGCTACCTGTCGACCATGCTGTTCGCCGACCTGTTCAGCGAGCAGGAGCTGGTGCAGTAACTTCCGCGACGGGCTTGGGGCGCACCTGCTTGCGTCCGCAGGCTCGCCCGACGGGCACTCATGTCCGTCCATCCGTGACAGGCACCGGTTGCGCCGGTGCCTGCTTCAGGACCAGCCACAACGCCAGCGCGATCAGCGCGCCACCATAAACGTAGGCCCACGACAGCGGTTCGCCGAGCAGCAATGCGCCCCAGAAGACACCGAACGGCGGAATGATGAAGGTGACGGTCAGGGTCTTGACCGGGCCGATATCGGCGAGCAGGCGGAAATACAGGATGTAGGCGAAGGCCGTGCAGACCACGCCGAGGCCTATCAGGCTCAACCACACGGAGCCTCCGCCCCAGCTCGCCGGCGGCGCCTGCAGCAGCGATAAGCCGAACAGCGGAAGCAGGCAGAGCGTGGCACCGGCCTGGCTGCCGAACGCCACCAGTTCGCTGCTGAGGCCGCCGTGATGGTTGATCCAGCGCCGTGTAAGAAAACCTCCGAGTCCGTAGCAGGCGGTCGCGCCCAGGCAGGCGAGGGCGCCGATCAAAAGATCGGCATCGAATGACACCGGCCCGGTACGCGTCAGCACCATCACGCCGGCCAATCCGCAGAGCACCCCGACCACCTTGGCCAGCGTCAGCTCCTCGGCGAAAAACAGCGCGCCGATGAGCACGCCCATCAGCGGCGTCGTCGCATTGAAGATCGCCGAATAGCCGGCCGGCAGCAGCTGAGCGGCGAGCGCGTACAAAGCGAAGGGAACGCCCGAATTGATCACCCCGAGCAGCAGGCACAGCCCGAGCTTGCCGCGGAAGTCCCAGCGTGTGCGCCACACCAGCAGGATCACCAGCAGCCCGAGAGTGGCCAGCACAACGCGGAAGAAGGCGGTGGGAAAGGTCCCGAGCACCGGGGCGATCACCCGCATGAACAGGAAGCTGGCACCCCAGATGGCGGCCAGGCTGATGAGGCGGAACAGGTCGATGGCTCGCATGTGGCGCTCCTGTCGCGGAGCGGCAAGTGTTGTCGGTGCCCACGCAGCCGGCAAGCCGGAAAACGACTTTCAAAGCCGGTGCCGGACGGTCGGCCGACTTTCCTTGCGTGGGGGCACTGGCTAAGCTCGCCATTCCTTCCTCGCCGCAGAGACTCCCCATGGAGCAGCAACCGGCTACCGAAATCGCCCGGCAGATACTGCTGGGCTTCGACGACTACCGCGAGCAGTTCCGCCTGATTACCGAGGGCGCGCGTGCGCGCTTCGAGCAGGCGCAGTGGCAGGAGGCGCAACAGGCCTCGGCGGCGCGGATCGCGCTTTATGAGCAGAAGGTCAGCGAAACCCACCACCGCCTGCTGGCGAGTTTCCCCAAGGAGCCGCTGCTGCAGGTCGAGTACTGGCCGCAGATCAAGAGCGCCTACATCGAGCAGATCAACCCACGCTTCGACGATGAGCTGTCCGAAACCTGGTACAACTCGATCTTCTGCCGGCTGTTCAGCCACGACTGCATCAGCGACGGCACCATGTTCGTCCATACCACCCGCCCGTCGGCGCAAGCCCGCCAGCGGGTGGCGCAAACGCGAAAGTATTTGCCCAAGGGCGATCTGACCGGCGCGCTGGAGCAGATTCTCGACGACTTCGCCTTCGCCGTGCCCTATGCCGACCGTGCGGGCGACCTGACGCGGCTGCAGGGGCAGCTCTGCGACTCGCTGCCGGACTGGGTGTGCAAGGACCCCGAGCTGACCATCGAGCTGTTCGCTTCGGTGCTCTACCGCAACAAGGGCGCCTACCTGATCGGCCGCATCTTCACGCGTGACGAGCAGTGGCCGCTGGCGATCCCGCTGCTGCACCGTGAGGGCAAGGGCATCGTCGCCGATGCGCTGATCACCGACGAGGCGGAGGTGTCGATCATCTTCTCCTTCACGCGCTCGTACTTCATGGTCGAGGTGCCGATTCCGCTGGAATTCATCGGCTTCCTCAAGCGCATCCTGCCCGGCAAGCACATCGCCGAGCTGTACACCTCGATCGGCTTCTACAAGCAGGGCAAGTCGGAGTTCTACCGCGCGCTGATCAACCACCTGGCCGGCACGGACGACCGTTTCATCATGGCGCCCGGCGTGCGCGGCATGGTGATGAGCGTGTTCACCCTGCCGGGCTTCAACACCGTGTTCAAGGTCATCAAGGATCGCTTCTCGCCGATCAAGAGCGTCGACCGCGCCACCGTGATCGAGAAGTACCGGCTGGTGAAGAACGTCGACCGGGTAGGGCGCATGGCCGATACCCAGGAGTTCGCCGATTTCCGCTTCCCCGTCTCCAAGTTTGATCCCGACTGCCTGGCCGAGCTGCTGGAGGTTGCGCCGTCCACCGTGCAGGTGCACGGCGACACGGTGCTGGTGCGGCACTGTTGGACCGAGCGACGCATGACGCCGCTGAACCTCTACCTGGAAAATGCCAGCGAACAGCAGTGCATCGAAGTGCTGGAGGACTACGGACTGGCGATCAAGCAACTGGCGGCGGCGAATATCTTTCCCGGCGACATGCTGCTGAAGAACTTCGGCGTCACCCGCCACGGCCGCGTGGTGTTCTACGACTACGACGAAATCTGCTTTCTCACCGAGGTGAACTTCCGGCACATCCCGCCGCCGCGCTACCCGGAGGATGAGATGGCCTCCGAACCCTGGTATTCGGTCGGCCCCAACGACGTGTTTCCCGAGGAGTTTCCACGCTTTCTCTTCACCGATCCGGCGTTGCGTCGCCTGTTCGCACGGCTGCACGGCAACCTGTACGACGCCGATTACTGGAAGGGTCTGCAGGCGGCCATTCGCGCCGGCAAGGTGATCGACGTGTTCCCGTATCGCCGCAAGGGTGAGCGCTACTGAGACGGGTGCCGGCTAGCGATCCGGTGAACCCCTGCGCGCGAGGAGCGGTCGCAACTATCAGGAGGTGCCGCTCAGGAGGTGCCGCTCAGGAGACGCGGCTCATGCGTGGCCGAGGAGCGCCGCTTGCGTTACGAGGCGGGCAATCGGCCCCGAGTTGGATTACGCTGTTGATGAAGCCGGCATGGCTCCGATGTGGCCCGTTACCAAGCAGGAGGGTTCGACCATGAACGCAAGGCTCAGAGAAATGTGCTGGAAGCTGGCTGTTACGCTCGGGCTGGTCGAGCCGCCGCGCATGCAGCCCATCCCCATCCGCGCGGAACGCGACCCCGCCGCACAACGGCGCCGGTAAGCCGATAGCGCAACCGTCAGCCCTACTGTGACGGTTGCGCCGGTCCGCCGCGTTCGGTGGCACGTTTATAGGCCGGGCGCTGGCGGATGCGCTGGAGAAAATCCATCAGACGTGGACGGCTGGCGTCCAGGCCGGCTCGGGCCTGCGCTGCCTCCAGCGGAAAACTCATCTGAATGTCGGCGGCGCTGAACGCGTCGCCGGCAAACCACTTCGTCTGTTCCAGTGCCGCTTCCATGTGATCCAGATGCGTTTTCAGCTGCGGCCCGATGAACGCCGAGTGCGCGCCTTTGGCGATGGCGCGTGCCACCGGCCGCACGAAGAACGGTAGCGGCCCCTCGGCGATCCGGTCGAAGACCAGCTTGAGCAGCAGCGGTGGCATCGCCGAGCCTTCGGCATAGTGCATCCAGTAGCGAAAGCGCAGGTGCTCGGCGCTGCCGCTGGGCGGCATCAGGCGGCCATTGCCGTAGCGCTCCAGCAGGTATTCGAGAATCGCCGCCGACTCGGCGAGCGTCAGCTCGCCGTCGGTCACCACCGGCGATTTGCCCAGGGGATGTACGGCCTTCAACTCCGGCGGAGCGAGCATGGTTTTCGGATCGCGCGCATAGCGTTCGACTTCGTAGAGCAGCTCCAGCTCTTCCAGTAGCCACAGAACGCGGTGCGAGCGCGAATGCTCCAGATGATGGACAGTGATCATGGTGTTTCCTCGTGACGACCCGCGGCAAGCATAGACGGCCTGCGCCGAACGGCTCGCTATGGCAGACTGCTCCGCCGAGGTGAAGCCATGTCCCGACCCCGCTGTCCGCGCTGCCAGCGCCCCCTGATGCAGTGCCTGTGTGCGCTGATTCCGTCGCTCGAGAGCCGAACGCACGTGCTGATCCTGCAGCACACGAGCGAGGCTGGGCACGCGCTCAATACCGCGCGGTTGGCGGCGCTCGGGCTGCATAACGCGCAGTTGCTGGTCGGCGAGCGCTTCGATGAACCGTGCGACGACGGCCGCCCCACTTATCTGCTGTTTCCCGGCGAGGATGCGCTTGCGCTGGACAGTCTGGCTGGCCGCGCGGAGGCGGTGCGCCTCATCGTGCCGGACGGCACCTGGCGCAAGGCGCGCAAGCTGCTGCATGTGAATCCCTGGCTGGCGGCCCTGCCGCGAGTGGCGCTGCCGCCTGGGCAGCCGTCGCGCTATCGCCTGCGCAAGGCGCCGTCCGCCGATGCGCTGTCGACCATCGAGGCGGTGACCTGTGCGCTGAACGGCCTGGAGGGCACCACGCGTTTCGAGGCGCTGCTGCGACCGTTCGAGGCGTTGATCGAAGGGCAGATCGCGGCGATGGGGGAGGAGGTCTATCGCCGCAACCACGAGCGCTGACAGCCTTGTGAGCACTGTTAGCGCATAGGCTGCCTCGCCCTTCAACAGCCGGTTAGCGCTCGCGTAGCGCCTCGTAACGGGCCTTGAGCACCGGCTTGAGCATGTAGTCGAGCACGCTCTTCTGCCCGGTGATGATGTCCACTGTGGCGACCATGCCGGGGATGATGACCAGCGGACGCTCGGGCGAACCCAGGAAGTTCTTTTCGGTGCGCACCTGGATCAGGTAGAAGCTGCGGCCTTCGCGATCGGTGATGGTGTCCGCGCTGATCAGCTCCAGGTTCGCCTTCAGGCCACCGTAGATGGTGTAGTCATAGGCGCTGAACTTCACCATCGCGCGCTGGCCCGGATGCAGGAAGGCGATGTCCTGCGGGCGTACGCGCGCTTCGATCAGCAGGTTGTCTTCCAGCGGGACGATCTCCAGCAGGTTGCTGCCCGGTTGCACCACGCCGCCGATGGTATTCACGTTCAGCTGCTTGATGACGCCATGCACCGGCGAGACGACGGAGGTGCGGCTGACGCGGTCCTGAATCGCCACGCTGGTGGCGGTGATCTTCTGCAGGTGCGTGCGCGCCTCGTTCAGTTCCTTGAAGGCCTCGGCACGGAAAGCCAGCTCGGACTGCTCGATGCGGCTCTGGATTTCCTTGGTGGCCGCCTCGGCGCGCGGCAGGGCGAGGGTGGTGGCATCCAGCGCGCCGCGTACGTCCACCATGCTGCGGCGCAGGCGCAGGATTTCCACTTCCGATACCGCGCCGGCCGCAACCAGCGGGCTGGACATGTTCAGTTCCTGCTGGATCAGCCCGAGGCTGGAACGATACTGCTGCTGCTTGGAGCGAAATTCCGCCACTTCCTGCTGCTTCTGCGCCAGTTGCTCGCGCAGGATGCTCTGCTCGCTCTGCAGGCGCTGCTGGCGTGACTGATAGAGCGCCATCTGATCCTCGGCCAGCTGTGGCTGAGCGCGGGTGATCGCCTCCGAGAGCACCAGTGGCGTGCCTTCGGCCTCCGCGGTGAGCCGCTCGACATGCGCCTGCAAGGCGAGGCGCTCGACTTCCGACTCCTCCTGGTTGGAGAGAAAACGGGTGTCGTCCAGGCGCAGCAGCATGTCGCCCTTGTTCACCACCTGACCCTCGCGCACGAAGATTTCCGCGACGATGCCGCCTTCGAGGTTCTGGATCGTCTGCACCTTGCTCGACGGAATGGCCTTGCCCTCGCCGGTGGTGACTTCGTCGAGCACGGCGAAATGCGCCCAGGTCAGCGCGGCGGCGATCAGCAATGCCACCAGCCATACCGTCAGCCGGCTGATCCACGGCGAATCCTCGAGGATCGCGCCCTGTAGCGCCGGCATGAACTCGGCGTCCTGCCGCGTTCGAGCGGTGCCGGGGAAGTAGACCCAGGGAAAGAACCTCATGCCAAAACTCCCACAGACAGAACACAGGGATACTGCATGGCACAGACCGTCATACCGACGCCTGACCGATATGGCCTTTGCGCAGCGCCTCGATCACCGCAGCCTTGGGGCCATCGGCGACGACGCGGCCGTGGTCCAGCACGACCAGCCGCTCGACCAAGCTCAGCATGGACATGCGGTGGGTGATCAGCAGCAGCGTCTTGCCGTTCGCCCAGGCCTGCAGGTGCTGGCGCAGGGTGTCTTCGGTGCTGTTATCCAGCGCACTGGTCGGCTCGTCGAACAGCAGGATCGGTGGATCGAGCAGCAGCGCGCGCGCCATCAGCACCATCTGCCGCTGGCCGCCGGAAAGCAGCTGTCCGCGCTCGCCCACCGGGCGGTCGAAACCCAGCGGATGCTGGCGCGCCAGTTCGTGCGCGCCGGTCAGCTGAGCGACCTCGAGCATGCGTTCGTCGCTGACGTAATGCGCGCCGAGCGTGAGGTTGTCGCGCAGGCTGCCGGCCAGCAGTGGCATGTCATGGGAGACATAACCGATCTGGCTGCGCAGGTCGGCGACGTCGATCTGCCGCAGATCCAGCCCGTCGAGCAGGATCTGCCCCTCGGTGGGCGTGTGCAGGCCCATGATCAGGCGCGCCAGGGTGCTCTTGCCCGAACCGCTGCGCCCGATGATCGCGACCCGCTCGCCGGGGGCGATGCGCAGGTTGATGCCACGCAGCGACGGCGTATCCAGGCCGGGATAGGTGAAGTTGAGCTGCTGGATATCCAGCGCGCCCTTGAGGCGGGTGCGCTCCAGCGGGCGCTGCTTGTCCCTTCGCTCCTGCGGCAGGGCCATCAGCGCATCGGTGCTCTTCATGGTCAGCCGCGCCTGTTGCAGACGGGTGATCAGGCTGGCGATCTGCCCGAGCGGCGACAGCACGCGGCTGCCGAGCATGTAGCAGGCGACCAGTGCGCCGACGCTGAGCTGGCCGGCGATGATCAGGTAAACGCCGCCGACGATGGTCGCCATGCCGGCGAACTGCTGCAGGAACAGCGTGCCGTTGATGGCCACGGCGGACAGCAGGCGGGCGTCGCTGTCCAGCCGGGTGAGCGCGCCGTGGGTGGTTTCCCAGCGGTGCTGGCGCTCGCTTTCGGCCCCGCAGGCTTTCAGCGTTTCCAGTCCACCGAGGGTTTCCACCAGCAGCGCCTGGCGTTCGGCTGCCAGCGTCAGGCTGCGGCGCACGGTGTCGCGCAGGCGTGTCTGGATGATGAAGGCGAACAGCGCGGTGATTGGGAAGGCGAGCAGCGGGATCACCACCAGCCAGCCGCCGATCAGGCCGATCACCAAGATGATCAGCAGGGCGAAGGGCAGGTCGATCAGGCTCGTCAGCGTGACCGCGGTGAGGAAGTCCCGCAGCCCCTGGAAGTCATGAATTCTCTGTGCGAAGCCGCCGACGGTGGCCGGCCGGGCGCTCATGTTCATGCCGGTGATGCGCTCGAATAGCGTGGCCGAGAGCACCATGTCGGTCTTCTTGCCGGCGGTATCCAGCAGATGCGCGCGCAGCACGCGCAGCAGCAGCTCGAACGAAGTGCCGATGAACAGGCCGATCGCCAGTACCCAGAGCGTGGCGGTGGCCTGGTTGGGCACCACGCGGTCATAGGTCTGCATGACGAACAGCGGCACCATCAGACCGAGCACGTTGATTAGCAGCGACGCCAGCATCGCATCGGCATACAGCCAGCGCGACAGCTTGAGCGTATCGCGAAACCACGCGTGCACCCGCGGCAGCAGCGGGCTGCGCGCCTCTTCGAGTTCATGTTGCGGGCGGGCGAAGAACGCGTAGCCGCCGTACTCGGCCTGCAGGGCGGCGACCTCGACCCATTCCTCACCGCCGTCGGCCTCGCATGGCAGGATCAGCGCCTTGCCGTTGTCGCCCCACTTGCTGAGCACGGCGCTGGTGCCGTCGCGCAGTAGCAGCAGCACCGGCAGGTTGAGCGGATTGATT
This sequence comes from Stutzerimonas sp. 21-1, assembly GCF_056336065.1. NCBI lineage: Bacteria > Pseudomonadati > Pseudomonadota > Gammaproteobacteria > Pseudomonadales > Pseudomonadaceae > Stutzerimonas > Stutzerimonas sp. 21-1. The sequence continues at coordinate 1,451,606 of NZ_CM150500.1, forward strand.
GCCGTCAGCTCGCGCTTGAGCACACGCCCCTGCAACCCCGCGCGCGCCGCGGCGCGGGGTAGCAGGGCCGCCGACAGGCGCTGCTCGGGCATCGGCAAGCCAGCGCTAAGGCTGGCGCGGCTGGCGACGCAACCGTGTTGCCGACACAGGATCAGCAGGCCATCCAGCAACGGATCGTCATGACTGAGCCGCGGATCGGTCGAAGGTGCTACCCGCTCCATCGTGGTCAAGTTGCGTACTCCAGTCGAACGATCAGCGCAGATCAGGCAGTTGCGCCTCGCTTCTCACTTCCGTGAGCGCGGTGGCTTCGGTTGGAGCCACGACGTTCTTCATCCGCAGCAGATCACCCATCGCGGCGACCACGCGGTACATCGAGTACTCCTCGGTGTAGCGCACGTCGGTGTAGCGACGGTTGGCGGTGAACAGCTCGTTTTCGCTGTCCAGCAGGTCGAGCAGCGTGCGCTGCCCGAGGCCGAATTGCTGCTGGTAGGCCTGGCGGACGTTGCTGGTGTAGTCGGCGTACTCGCGTGCCTTGGGCGTTTGCAGGCGGGCGTTTTCCATCGCGTTCCACGCCAGCGAGAGGTTCTCGTTCAACTGGCGCAAGGCGTTGTTGCGGATATCCATGGCTTGGTTGATCTGGTGCGAGGTGGCACGCAGGCGGGCCTTGTCGCGATTGCCGTTGAACAGGTTGTAGTTCATCACCACGGCGGCCCGCCACTTGTTGTAGTGGCCTTCCTCGCCGCTGATGTTGTCATTGGCCATCGTCGCCAGCTCGACATCGAAGCGCGGATAGAACGGCGACTTGGCGATCTCGTACTGTTTCTCCGCGGCCTGCACATCGGCCTGCGCGGATTTCAGGTAGGGGTTGTTCTCGACCACCCGCTGCCTGGCTTCCAGCACATTGCCCGGCATCTCGCCACGCAGCGATGGTGGCGCTTCCAGCTCATCGGGCATGCGACCGACCACGCTGATGAAGTTGGCTTCGGCGTCGGCGAGGTTGACCTGTTCGGTATACAGGTTGTTCTCGGCCAGCGCGCGACGGGCCTCTGACTGGTCGGAGTCGGCGCTACTGCCGACGCCGCGCTGACGGCGCAGGCCGATCTGATCGTTGATTCGCAGGTGCGTTTTCAGGTTGTTCTCGGCCAGCGCCACCATCTCGCGGCGCTTGAGCACATCCAGGTAAACCTGGACGGTGCGCAGCGCCAGGCTTTCCGTGGTTCCCAGCACCTGATAGGCGCGCGCGTTGACGACGGCCTCGGTGCGATCGACTTCATTCGGCGTGTTGAAACCGTCGAACAGCATCTGGCGCAGACGCAGCTCCGCGTTACGCGCGTTGAGTGTTTCGGAGTGATCGCCGCCGATGCGTGTGCTCGGGCTGTCGGTGTTCTCCCGGCCGTAGCCCAGCAGCATGTCGACAGTCGGCAGGTAGCCGCCCTTGGCCATCTTCGCCTGTTCATCAGCCGTCAGCCGGCTGTTGATGTCCGCGCGTAGCTCGGGGTGATTGGTCAGCGTGCTCTGAATGGCTTCCGTGAGATTCATGGCCTGCGACTCGGAACAGGCCATAGCAATCAGCATCGCGCTCCAGAGGGGGGTCAGTCTACGCATTTTTCGAGCCCTACCTGTTGAGTAAATGAAGCAGGTGATCGATAAGTTGTAACTATCGATCGTTGTTTCGTTTTGTGATTAATTCCACATTCCTGATTTCAGTATATGCAGAACGAAAAAAGGTTTGGTTATGAAAAATTTTCCTATAAAAAAAATTCTGATAGCAATTTGATATGCATCCTAGCCCCCGTAAAACGGGGCATGCATTGATATGGGTCATTGTCGGGATTTCTTTTGGAGATAGCGTGAAAGCATGAAAAGCGGTGCTACGGTATTAATTGAATTCGTTTAAATCGAGGTAGTCGTTAATCTGCGAAGATGTTTCGGAAATAGCATTTATTAATTGATTGGTTCAATTTAAAAGCAGAATGCCACTACCGTGACATTACGGTATGGCGTTCGTCGCAGAGGCGATTCGGAGGAAAACATGGCCAAGTTGATCGGTACCGTCAGGCAAGTTGTGGGTGAGGCTTTCGCGGTCGGTGAGGACGGCGTGCGCCGGTTGCTTATCGAAGGCGATCGCCTGTATGCCGGCGAGCGGGTGATAACCAGCGCAGGCGGGGCGGTGGATATCGACCTGGTCGGAGCTGGCGAGCTCATGCTGGGGCGTGAATCCGACCTGCTGCTCGACGAGCAACTGCTGGTCGCTGCCGAGGGCGGCACCCAGGCGGCACCACCGATCACGTCGGCCACCGAATTGGCTGATGTCGAGGCTCTGCAGCGCGCCATCGCGGCCGGTGAAGACCCGACTCTGGTCGCTCCGGCCACGGCCGCCGGTCCGGCAGCTGGCGGCGCGGGCGGCGCCGGCGGCGGTAATTCCTTCGTGCTGCTGAATGAAGTCGGTGGCGCTATCGACCCCACTATCGGTTTCCCCACCCGGGGCCTGGGCGGCATCCCGGAGTTTCCTGATCTGGAAGTAGCACCGCTCGAGGAAACGCCGGAGCCGGCGGATGGCATTCCCCTCGCTGTCGATGACCTGACGCAGATCAGCGAGGACACGTCGAGCATCGCAGGCAACGTGCTGACCAACGACCAGCCGGGCAGTGATGGCGGCATCCGCGTGGTTTCCGTCGGCACCGTCGCTGGCACATTCGGCCAGCTGGTTCTTAACGCCGACGGCACCTACAGCTATGCGCTTAACAGCAGCCTGCCGGCCGTACAGAGCCTGGACGAGGGCGAAACCCTCACCGAGACCTTCACCTACACCATGCAGGACGCCGACGGTGACCCGTCCAGCGCGACGCTGACCATCACCATCACCGGCAGCAACGACGGCCCGACCCTGAGCCTGGCCGCCACCGACAGCGTCGTCGACGAAGCCGGACTGAGCGCAGGCTCGGCCGCCGCCGGCGACGGCGAGTTCGCCTCCGGCAGTTTCACCCTGGCCGACACCGATGGCCTGGACGACCTGCAGAGCGTGACCATCAACGGCAAGACCGTGGCGATTGGTGACCTGCAGGGCGAGACCTTCGCCGGCGACCACGGCACCCTGACGGTCACCGCCTACAACGCCGTCACCGGCGTGGCGAGCTACACCTACGAACTGACCGAAGCGACCACCGACGGCGCCGGTACCGAGACCGACAGCTTCAGCCTCAGCGTGACCGACGGCACCGGCAGCTCGACCCCGGCCAGCCTGGTCATCGAAATCGTCGACGACGTCCCGCAGGCCGTGGCCGACAGCGCCAGCGTGGGCGAGGACAGCGTCGCTGCCATCACCGGCAACGTGCTGACCAACGACCTGCACGCCAACGGCCAACCGGGTGCCGACACCCCGAACAGCTTCGTCAACTGGACCAGCACCACGGCGGCACACGGCACCTTCACCGACCTGGGCGCTGGCAACTACAGCTACCTGATCAACCCGAACGATGCCGCGGTGCAAGGCCTGGATGACGGTGAAACCCTCACCGAGACCTTCACCTACACCATGCAGGACGCCGACGGTGACCCGTCCAGCGCAACGCTGACCATCACCATCACCGGCAGCAACGACGGCCCGACCCTGAGCCTGGTGGCCACCGACAGCCTCGCCGAAGAAGCCGGGCTGAGCAGCGGCTCGGCCGCCGGCGGCGCTGGCGAGTTCGCCTCCGGCAGCTTCACCCTGGCCGACACCGACGGCCTGGACGACCTGCAGAGCGTGACCATCAACGGCAAGACCGTGGCGATTGGTGACCTGCAGGGCGAGACCTTCGCTGGCGACCACGGCACCCTGACCATCACCGCTTACAACGCCGCCACCGGTGTGGCGAGCTACACCTACGAACTGACTGAAGCGACCACCGACGGCGCCGGCACCGAGACCGACAGCTTCAGTCTCAGCGTGACCGACGGCACCGGCAGCTCGACCCCGGCCAGCCTGGTCATCGAAATCGTCGACGACGTCCCGCAGGCCGTGGCCGACAGCGCCAGCGTGGGCGAGGACAGCGTCACCGCCATCACCGGCAACGTGCTGATCAACGACCTGCACGCCAACGACCAACCGGGTGCCGATACCCCGAACAGCTTCGTCAACTGGACCAGCACCACGGCGGCACACGGCACCTTCACCGACCTGGGCGCTGGCAACTACAGCTACCTGATCAACCCGAACGATGCCGCGGTGCAAGGCCTGGACGACGGTGAAACCCTCACCGAGACCTTCACCTACACCATGCAGGACGCCGACGGCGACCCGTCCAGCGCAACGCTGACCATCACCATCACCGGCAGCAACGACGGCCCGACCCTGAGCCTGGTGGCCACCGACAGCCTCGCCGAAGAAGCCGGGCTGATCAGCGGCTCGGCCGCCGGCGGCGCTGGCGAGTTCGCCTCCGGCAGCTTCACCCTGGCCGACACCGACGGCCTGGACGACCTGCAGAGCGTGACCATCAACGGCAAGACCGTGGCGATTGGTGACCTGCAGGGCGAGACCTTCGCCGGTGACCACGGCACCCTGACCATCACCGCCTACAACGCCGTCACCGGCGTGGCGAGCTACACCTACGAACTGACCGAAGCGACCACCGACGGCGCCGGTACCGAGACCGACAGCTTCAGCCTCAGCGTGACCGACGGCACCGGCAGCTCGACCCCGGCCAGCCTGGTCATCGAAATCGTCGACGACGTCCCGCAGGCCGTGGCCGACAGCGCCAGCGTGGGCGAGGACAGCGTCGCTGCCATCACCGGCAACGTGCTGACCAACGACCTGCACGCCAACGGCCAACCGGGTGCCGACACCCCGAACAGCTTCGTCAACTGGACCAGCACCACGGCGGCACACGGCACCTTCACCGACCTGGGCGCTGGCAACTACAGCTACCTGATCAACCCGAACGATGCCGCGGTGCAAGGCCTGGATGACGGTGAAACCCTCACCGAGACCTTCACCTACACCATGCAGGACGCCGACGGTGACCCGTCCAGCGCGACGCTGACCATCACCATCACCGGCAGCAACGACGGCCCGAGCGTGAGCGTGGTCGATGGCTCCGTCTATGAATCCGGCCTGCCAGCCGGTTCGGATGCGGCAGCCACCACCGAATTCACCACTGGCACGTTCACGCTGGGCGATGCGGACGGGCTGGATGACATCAAGACCGTCACCATCGGCGCCAGCGCCCCTGTCAGCATCACCAATTTGATCGGCAGCAGTTTTGTCGGCGCGTACGGCGTGCTGAACATCCTCGGCTACAACGACGAGACGGGTGTGGTCAGCTATCAGTACCAGTTGACCAGTCCGACCACCGATGTAACCGGCGTGACGGAAGCCGATACGTTCACGATCAGCGTTTCGGATGGCGCGGCCAGTACGTCGAGCGATCTGGTTATCGGTATCGCCGATGATCTGCCATCGCTTGGCGCCTTCGTTGCCGCGACGATTCCTAACGAAGTCGGCACGGTAAACGGCACCTTTGCGGTGGTGCCGGGGGCGGATGGGCTGGGCGGCTTCGAGATCACCGGGCCGACACTGGACGGCGTGACCTATCAGACCACGCAGAATTTCAGCGGCGGTACGTTCGTCAGCACCACGCTCACAGCGCTGACGGGCACCAACCAGCAGGTCTTCACCTTGACGGTGAGCGCCGACGGCACCTACAGCTTCCAGCTGATCGCGCCTGAGGCCGGTTACACCGAGGCCATCGACTTCACTAGCCTGGAGCCCGGCAAGCCGATTTCCGTGGCTTCCAGCAGCGAAAGTGGTTGGACGTTCGACGGCCTGCTGTTCAGCGGAACATCCCCAACGTCATTTACCAATCCCAACAGCGGCAGCGGCTCCAATAGCGATCTGCTCAACGTCTCGGGAAATGGGTTCGGCATGGGGAGTGCGCAATCCGTTCCGGACAACGCCGGCTTCCTGTACACCCAACAAGGTGGCGCGGACAGCTTGCGTTTCTTCGCCGATATCTCATCGAGCCTGGAAGGAAAGGGCTCTGTACAGATTTCCTGGGCCGCCTATGGCAGCACCGTCGGCGGTACGCCGCTGGCCGTCAGCACGCAGAGCATATCGCTGACCGCAGATGGCTGGGTCACCATCGACCCGGGCGTCTCGTTCGAGAATCTGGTGGTACGTGTCGATGTGATCGGTGCAACCAGCGGCGGTATCCGGGTGCAAGATTTCTCCTATTCCCGCGAAGTGCTGCCGGACGACCAGAGTCTGTCCTTCGGCATCGTAGCGCAGGACGGCGATGGCGACCTGAGCGCGCCGTCTGCCCTCGACGTGCAGATTACGGCGGCCGACTCGTCAGATGTCTTCACCCTGATGGGTACGACAGGCGACGATGTCATCGCCGGCAGCAGCCTGACCGACGCAATCAGCGGTAATACCGGCTTCGATATTGTCGACTACGGCGACGCGACCACGGCCATTGCCGCCAGCCTGCTCAGCGGAGCGGGCACGGCGGGGGATGCGCTCGGTGATAGCTACACGGGCATCGAAGGTCTGGTTGGCGGGGCGGGGGACGATGTGCTGACCGGTAACTCGCTGGACAACTACCTGGCCGGTGGCGTTGGCAGCGATACGCTGGTAGGCGGTGGGGGCGACGATGTTCTCGACGGCGGGATCGGAGCCGACGTCCTGCAGGGCGGTATCGGTGACGACGTGCTGATCGGCGGAGCCGGCGCGGATGAGCTTGACGGCGGCTCCGGCATGGATATCGCCGACTACAGCGCCGACGACGTCGGCATCACGGTCGATCTGAATAGTGGCGCACCGGGTATTGGCGGCTTGGCGGCCGGTGATACCTACCTCGACATGGAGGGCGTGATAGGTGGCAGCGGCGACGATCTGCTGACTGGCGACGCTCAGGGCAACTCCCTGGATGGCGGGCTGGGCGACGACATCCTCTCCGGTGGTGGCGGCGATGACATCCTTTCCGGCGGCGGCGGTGACGACGTCTTGATCGGCGGGTTGGGTGACGACAGCATGACGGGCGGTGCGGGTCGCGACACGTTCGTCTGGCGGGCAGGCGACAATGGCAGCGATACCATTAGCGACTTCCATATCGACCCGGCCGGTGTGGCCTCGGACGTGCTCGATCTTTCGGAGCTGCTGTCCGGGGTGGATGCCGACAGCGCGACGCTGGACAATTACCTGACGTTCGCCTTCGGTAACGACACGGTCATCTCGGTCAGCGTCACGCCGGGCGGTGCGCCGGTGCAGGACATTACCCTGGCCGGCGTGGATCTGGCGGATCTGTACGGCACCACCAACGAGGCGACGGTGATCGATAGCCTGCTTGCCGACAACATCCTGAAGGTCGATAACACCTGAGGGCACTCAAGCCCACCGTTCGCAGGAACGGTGGGCTTGTCTTTGCGGGAGAAACTGAATGCTCTATATCGAGCGAGGCGCGGACGGGCAGCTTCGGCGGGTCGAGGCCGAGCCGTTCGACGAGATGACCGGAACGATCCCCGCGGGTTGCGATGAAGCGCTGAGCTGGTTCGCAAACAGTGAGGATGAACACACGCAACGAGTCGGCTTGCAGGCATCCGACCTGGAAATGGTACGGGTTTTGGAAGACCTGATCGGCGTGTTGATCGATCGCGGCGTGATCCGTTTTACCGACCTGCCGGAAGCGGCCCAACGCAAACTGCGCGCCCGTCAGCAGACCCGTGCGCGACTGGGTGGGCTGAGCGCTCTGTTGAGCGACGATGAGGAACCGCGGTTGCCTTAGCCGGCGTTTTCGTTTCGTTCGCTGAAACCGCAACAGACCCCGATTTTCCCTTCCCTCGTGACGCCGACTGGTCGTTGCGACCAGCCGTTCTCTTTCCTTAATGCCACGGGTGCGGCGCGCCAACCGCGTGGCCCATGACGCCATGCACGCCGAGCGCAGCCAGCGTCGTGCGTTCGCCTTCGGTCTCCACCATCTCGGCGATCAGCGGCAGATCAATGCTGTGTGTCGTGCGGTAAAGCGCCTCGATGAAGTCGCGCTTGTCGTCGTCCTGGTCGATATTGCGGATGTAGGTCCCGTCGATTTTCAGATAGACCAATGCCAGTCTCAGCAAACTGCCGAGCTTGCTGAAATCGCCGCCAAAATGTTGCAGACCGACCTGCGCGCCGGTGTCGCGCAGCGCCTGGCTGCAGTGTTGCAGCGTGGCGCTCGCCGGCAGGTGGCGGGCGTCCAGTTCCAGGCAGAGCAGGCGGGTTTGCTCGGGGTGGTCACGCAGCAGTTGGATGATCGGTTCCAGACCGTCAGGGTCGCGCAGCGTGGCGCTGGAAAGGCTGACGGCCAGCGGAGTGGGGGCCTGCCGCAGGTGTTCGATGGCCAGTTCGAGCATCAGCCGGTCGAAGCGCGCCGTCCAGCCCAGCCGTTCCAGCCACGGCAGAAAGCTGCCGGCAGTGAGGACGGCGCCATCGGCGATCGGCAGGCGCGCCAGCAACTTCTGATGCACGAGCTGCTGCGGATTGTCGGCCAGCACCACCGGTTGCACGAAGACAGCCAGATCGCGCCGCTCCAGCGCCTCGTCGAGCGCGCGATACCACTCGTGTTCGCTGTGCAGAAGCGCTGTCGCATGGCTGCATTCCTGCCATGCGTTGTCGCTACCGAGTGCCTGCGCCAGCGCATGGTCGGCCCGCTCCAGCACCGCCGCGGGCGAATCACCGATGTGAAAGGCGGTATAGCCGATGTGAGCCAGCGGGCCCTCAACGTGCGTGCCGAGCGGACGCAGCGCTTGCAGATCGGCGCTCAGTGTTTCGGCGAGGCGGGCGGCATGCGCTTCGTGCAGACCGGGTGCCAGCAGGACGAAATCACCGCCGCGGCTGCGTGCAGCCAGCCAGTGCGGCTGGCCTTGTTCCTCCGGTACGCGCCCGAGTCGTGCACCGACCGCAGCGACGAGCTGGTCGGTCTGCTGACTGCCGAGCTGCTGGTTGAGACGGTTCAGATCGTGGATGCGGATCAGCATCAGATAGCCGCCGCCGTGATGCTCGGCCGGCGTCAGCTGGATCGCCAGGCGCTGATCCAGCAGGCGCCGGTTGGCCAGCCCGGTCAGCTCGTCGCGGAAGGCCTGCTGATGGAGCCGCTCGCTACGCGCCGCCTCCTCGGCGAAGAGGGCTTGCAGCTTGGCGACCATCTGGTTCATTGCTTGCACCACGCGCCGTAGCTCCGGCGTGCGCGGCAGCTCGGGCAGCGTGACGAATTCGCGTCGGGTGATGGCCTGCGCTTGCTCCACCATGCGATCGAGCGGGCGCAACTGGCTGCGCAGCAACCAGCCGCCGAGCAGGGCGCTGACCAGGCCACAGCCCAGCAGCCAGTAGAGCGTGGCCACAGCGCTGTCCCAGACCTTGGCCAGGGCGAAGGCGGGGTGGCTGATTACCTCTACGCGCGCCGCCTGTTCCCAGCCGCGCATGATCAGCGCGTCGCCGCCCTGTGCCGGCAGATTCACCAGCGCGGCGAACCAGTTCGGCACCTGCTCGGTGACGATGTTGCTGGTACGTTCGACGATCGGTTGGCCGTCGGCGATCGAGACGATGCGGATGCTGCTGAAATAGCCGCTGTCGAAGATCGAATTGACCAGCAATTCGAGCATGACCGGATCATCGACATGCGGCGTCATCGACAGCGCCAGTGCGGTGGCGGCGTCCTGGGCATGGGAGCGAAGCTGGCTGATCGACTGTTCGCGCGAATGCTCGACGCTGGCGAAGAAGCTCCCGGCGAACGCCACGACGAGGAACAGGCAAATGGCGAGAAACAGCTGCTTGAGTAATGACATACTTCCCTCCTGAAACTGCTCTCGACTAGCCCTCGCCGACCGTAAATCCTTCGGCGTGCATCTTTCGCAGAACGTCCTGCCAGCGTGACAGCCTTTTGCCATCTCCGCTACGTTTACCACCGCCCGCACTAGGGAGATAGAGCCCTTCGGCGTTGAAGGCATACACCGGCAGCAGGTCGCTGCGCTGCGAGGCGGGGCGGATGACGCCGTCGATGTTGTCCAGTACCAGCGGATCGGCCCCGGGCGTCGCGTAGTAGGTCAGCACCATGTGCGCCTGGTTCAGCCGCAGTGCCTTGACGTAGGTGATGCGCAGCTTCTCGCTGGGCACGCCCAGCCGGCGCAGGGTGAAGTATTTGGCGAGGGCATAGTCCTCGCAGTCACCGGCACCGCGGATCAGCGATTCGACGGGCGTGGCCCAGTAATCGTCCTGCTCCCAGACCCAGATGTCGTCGCTGAACTGAATGTTTCGGTTGAAGAAGCGGTTGACCTCGGCAAGCTGCTCCCGCTCGGGCAGTGCGCCGCTGTCTCGCAGAAGGTCCTGCCAGGCTGCTATCCGTGGCAGCGCATCTTCCGCCGCCCCGTAGCGCTTTTTCAGAACGGGGTAGATGCGCTCGAAATCCCACTGCTGCCAGTTGGCCGAGCGCGCGAGATTCCATAGCGGTGCGCTGAGCAGGGCGAGCGCAAGAAGCAGCACCAGCGGGCGGCGACGGCTTGCACGACCAGACTGCAAAGACTGCATGGGCTGCTCTCCATAGCGAATCCTGCCGGTGGGCGGATTCGTGCTCACTGGCGTGGTTTGGCTTCGACCGTGTGCAGGGTTTTCTGTTTAACGATGTACAGCGTGACCAGCGCAGCGCTGAGCAACATGGCGATGCGCGCCCAGACGAGCGGCACCAGCCAGCAGGAAATTCCGATACTCACCCACATGGTGAGGATGGTGTAGGCCTTGCCCTTGAGCGGAATGCCGTTTCCTTCCAGATAGTCGCGAAACCAGGGGCCGAGGCGCGGGTGCTCGACGAGCCAGACGTAGAAGCGCTCCGAGCTGCGCACGAAGCAGGCAGCTGCCAGCAGCATGAAGGGTGTGGTCGGCAGCACCGGCAGGAAGATACCCACCACGCCGAGCGCCACCGCGAGCCAGCCGACCGTCAGCAGCGCATAGCGCACCACGGCGTTGCGCTGCTGAGGAATATCGCGGTGCGCCATGGCGGCTACCCGGTCATCAGTGGCGGCGCGGTTTGAGCAGCGCCGGCTTTTCCTCGGGGGCGTGGCAGAGCAGGTACAGTGCGGTCAGGATTTCCGGAATCTGCGCCACCATCTCGTCTACCAGCTCGGGGCTCTCGGCGATCTCGGCGAACTCCGGCTGCTCGTCGAACAGGCCCGAGCCGACCATGATCGGCAACAGCAGTTCGCTGACTTCCTCCTCGGAATCCTCGAACCAGACCTCCTCGCGCATGAATACGCCCTCCATGAAGCCGATGCACCAGCCGCGCAGATCGGACTCGTCCGGTTCCTCGCCGAGGTCCAGCTCGCAGGGCAGCTCCATGTCTTCGTCGCTGGCCAGCTGACGGGCGATATGCGCCTTGAGCTGTACCAGCGTTGCCTCGATGGCGTCGCGTTCGGTGTCGTCCTTGTACTTCGGTGGCTCGGAGAACAGCGCATCGATCCATTCGCGCTCCGGTACCGCTTCGGAGCAGATGCTCAGAGCCGTCAGGTAGCCGTGGGCGGCGATGTAATCCAGCGCCTCTTCATGCAGGTCGTCGGCATCGAGGAAAACCTGCAGGCGGGTGAGTTGCTCGGCGAAAGACATCGGGAACTACCTTGGGGTGGGAAGACAAGCGGGATTCTAGACGAGGCGCGGGATGCAGGCTACTTCGATGGCCGTTGCGCCCGCGCGGCCGACCACCGCGCCTGAACTCCGGCAGGTGCTCGCGTATACTGCGCGCCTTGTTTCGGAGACCGGCATGCTCGACCAGGCACAGCGCATCCTCAAAGACGTATTCGGCTACGACGCCTTTCGCGGCAACCAGGGCGCGATCATCGAGCAGGTCGCCGGCGGCGGCGATGCGCTGGTACTGATGCCCACCGGCGGCGGCAAGTCGCTGTGCTATCAGGTACCGGCGCTGCTGCGCGACGGGCTGGCGGTGGTAGTGTCGCCGCTGATCGCGCTGATGGACGATCAGGTCGCCACGCTCGATGAGCTGGGTGTGGCGGCAGTGGCGCTCAATTCCACGCTGAGGGCCGACGAGCAGCGCGAGATCGCCGAACGCATTCGCCGCAACGAGATCAAGCTGCTTTACCTCGCGCCGGAGCGTCTGGTGCAACCGCGCATGCTGGCGTTCCTGCAGCGGCTGCAGATCGCGCTGTTCGCCATCGACGAGGCGCATTGCGTGTCGCAGTGGGGCCACGATTTCCGTCCCGAGTATCTGCAGCTCGGCCAGCTCGCCGAGCTGTTCCCCGGCGTGCCACGCATCGCCCTGACCGCCACGGCGGACATGCGCACCCGCGAGGAGATCGTCCAGCGCCTACATCTGGAGCATGCCGAGCGGTTCCTCTCCAGCTTCGACCGGCCGAACATCTTCTATCGTATCGTGCCCAAGGAGCAGCCCCGCAAACAGCTGCTGGGCTTCCTCGCCGAGCGGCGGGGCGATGCCGGCATCGTCTACTGCATGTCGCGCAAGAAGGTCGACGATCTGGCGGCGTTTCTCACCGAGCAGGGTTTTCCGGCGCTGCCGTATCACGCCGGGCTGCCCAACGAACTGCGCGCCTATCACCAGAAGCGCTTCCTCAACGAAGAGGGGCTGATCATGGTGGCGACCATCGCCTTCGGCATGGGCATCGACAAGCCTAACGTGCGCTTCGTCGCTCATCTGGACCTGCCCAAGTCGCTCGAGGCCTATTACCAGGAAACCGGACGGGCAGGGCGCGACGGCCTGCCGGCCGATGCCTGGATGGCCTACGGCCTGCAGGACGTGATCTTCCTCAAGCAGATGCTCAACAACTCCGAGGGCGACGAGCGCCACAAGCGCATTGAGCAGCACAAGCTCGATGCCATGCTCGCGCTGTGCGAGGAGACGCGCTGCCGGCGCCAGGTGCTGCTGGCCTATTTCGACGAAGACCTGCCGCAGCCGTGCGGACACTGCGACAACTGCGTAGACGATGTGCAGACTTGGGATGCCACCGAGCCGGCGCGTCAGGCGCTGTCGGCGATCTACCGCAGCGGGCAGCGCTACGGCGTCGGGCATCTGGTAGACATCCTGCTGGGGCGCGACAACGACAAGGTGCGCGGCCTGGGCCATCAGCATCTTTCGGTGTTCGGCGTCGGCAAGAACCTCGCCGAGGGCGACTGGCGCTCGCTGTTCCGCCAGCTGGTGGCGCGCGGGCTGGTGGATGTCGATCTCGAAGGCTTCGGCGGCCTGCGCCTGAGCGACAGTTGCCGGCCGTTGCTGCGCGGCGAAGTGAGCCTGGCGCTGCGCCGCGATCTCAAGCCGCAGCAGGCGGCCAAGGGGCAGAAGAGTCCTGCCAGCCAGCTGGTGCGAATCGAGGAGCGCGACACTTGGGAAGCGTTGCGCGCGCTGCGCCGGCGTCTGGCTGAGGAGCACGGCGTGCCGCCGTATGTGATCTTCCCCGACGCCACGTTGCTGGAAATGCTGCGCAGCCAGCCGGCCTCGCTGGCGGACATGGCGCGCGTCAGCGGGGTGGGCGCACGCAAGCTGGAGCGCTACGGCGCGGCGTTCCTCGAAGTGCTGCAGGGCGCGACGGAGCCCGCCAAGTCCCCCGGCGATCTGCGTCACGAACTGGTCACGCTGGCGCGCGCGGGCATGACGCCGGCGCAGATCGCCCGTCAGCTCGATTGTAGCGAGAAGAATGTCTACGCCCTGCTGGCCGAGGCGATCGGCCAGCAGCAGCTGAGTCTGGAGCAGGCGCTCGACCTGCCCGATGACCTGCTCGGCGAGATTCAGGAAGCCTTCCTCGACGGCGAAGGCGAGCTGCCGCCAGTGGCCGAGATCGCCCCGCAATTCGCCACGCGGGTGCCGGAAGCGGTGCTGTACTGCGTGCGCGCGGCGTTGCAGGCCGAGTTCGAGTTGTAACCGGCTGCGTCACCGCCGCGCGCATGCTGGTGCGGCGCAAACCCGCGTCCTAGCGAGGCTGCCAAGTACTTCCGGGTACCGAAGGAGGGGTGTGACTGGCCGTTGGTAGGCTTGCCTGCATATCGAAGCTGTGATTAGCTCGCTAATAATTGTTTTTGCAGGAATACAGGCTTCATGTACGCCGAGCAACATCGCTTCGCCATGCAGTTGGCGCAACTCTCGCGTGGCTGGCGCGCGGAACTGGATCGGCGTCTCGCCGATCTGGGGCTGTCGCAGGCCCGCTGGCTGGTGCTTCTGCACCTGGCCCGTTTCGACCATTCACCCACCCAACGCGAGCTGGCGCAAAGCGTCGCCGTCGAAGGGCCGACACTGGCCCGTCTGCTGGACGGCCTTGAAGCGCAGGGGTTGATTCATCGTCAGGCTTCGCTCGAGGACCGCCGCGCCAAGCTCATCCTGCTCGGCGCGCCGGCGCGTCCGCTGATCGAACGCATCGAGGCGATTTCGACGCAGGTGCGCGAGGAGCTGTTCGCCGGCATTCCCGAGGAAGACCTGCGCAAGTGCCAGCAGGTACACGCGCGCATCCTCGCCAATCTGAACAAGAGCCGCGCGCTCTAGAAGCTGCGGCCCAGGTTCAGATAGAGCGCCTGCTCGTCTTCGTCGTTGGCGCCGTAGCCGAGGTTCATCGGCCCCAGCGGGGTGTCGTAGCCGATGAACACGCTGGCGGCGTTGATGTAGCCACTGTCGAACTCGTTGTCGTTGTTCCAGGCGCGGCCGCGTTCCAGCGAGCCGCCAAGGTACAGCGGGAAATCCAGCGGCAGGAATCCGCGTGGCGTCATGCGTCGGTAATACACCACCCGGCCGAGGCTGATGTTCTGCCCCGACAGCGCGTCCTGGCGAAAGCCTGACAACTGGCGAGCACCGCCGAGCAGGAAGCTGGAGGTCACCACCTCGGTGTCGTCGAGCGTGCGCCCGTAGCGGCCGCCCAGCACCCAGGTGTGCGGTCCATAGCCGAGCGCCTTGTCCAGGCGGATGTGCCATTGCCGGTAGCGTTCATCCGAGCCGAGCCCCGGTGTGTACTGGCGCAGCGTCAGGCTGATGTCCTCGCCTTCGTGGGGGAAATCCACGTCGTCGAGCGTATCGAACGAGTACTGCAGGGCGTAGTAACCCTCGCTGAAACTGAAATCCGGCAGGTCGCGCTCGCCGACGCGCACGTCCGCCTCGCCCCACGCCTGGCCGACGCCGAAGCGGATCTCGCCGTTGTTGGCGATCTGCCGGCCGAGGTTCAGCCCGTAGCCGTAGCGGCGCAGGCGGTATTCGGCGATCGGGTCGTGCTCCAGCGTCGCCTCGACGTTCTGTGCTTCGAGGAACGCGTTCGGCGCAACGAACCAGCGCGAGCCGGCATCCAGCGGCTGGTAGAACTCGCTGAACAGCTCCTGGCGATCACCCAGTTGCGCCCGCGTCAGCCACTCGGCGCCCAGCTCGTTGATGCCGTTCATGCGGTAGCTGGCGCCGATGTTGAAGGCGCTGTCGCCCTGGAAATCATCGGACAGGCTCAACCCGAGGCGCAGGTAGTCGGTGCCGGAGCGCTTCTCGCGCGTGCGGATCACCAGCGTGTTGCCCAGCTTGCCATGGGCGACGCGGTATTCGACGCGGTCGAAATAGTCCAGGCCATACAGCGTGCCCATGTCCTTCTGCAGATCGGCGAGATCGAGCGGCTCGCCGAGACGCTGGCGGATGTGGCGGCGGATTACCGCGTCGCCGACTTTCGAGTCGTTCTCGATACGCACTGCGGTGATCACCGGCGTGCGCGGATCGTTCGAGCGCGCCAGACTCAGCGCCGGGTTGCCGCCGCTGGGCGGCGCGAAGCCGGTCAGGCGCCCTTCGAGCGCGCGGGTGGCGCGGTAGCCGGCGTCGATCAGCTGCGCCGCGCTGCCGAAATCGGTGGAGCCGTAGGCCGCCAGCGGCGGCTCGATCAGCAGATCCTCGGCGCGCAGGGTGGCCAGCTGCTCCTCGGAGTTGCGCCGCGTCATCATGGTGGTGGTCTGGTTGAGCACGTCGAACACGGTGAGCAGGTCTTCGCGGCGCATCAGCGGCGTGCCGATGTCGACCACGATCAGCCGGTCGACGCCCATGTCGCGCGCCACGTCCATCGGAATGTTGTCGACCATGCCGCCGTCCACCAGCAGGCGTCCGTCGAGCTCGACCGGCGCGAACACCGCCGGGATCGACATGCTGGCGCGGATCACCTGCGGAAGGTGGCCGCTGCGGAACACCACCTTCTCGTCGTTGGCGATGTCGGTCGCCACCGCGCGGAAGGGGATCGGCAACTGGTCGAAGTCACGCGTATCGCTGGCGTGCACCAGCAAGCGTTCGAGCAGCAGGGCGAGGTTCTGCCCCTGGATCACCCCCAGCGGCAGACCGAGGCTGCCGTCGTCGCGGAAGCTGAGCTTGCGCTTGACCAGGAAGTCCCGGTCGTCCTGCTTGCGCCGGAATGGCACGTCCTGGCGGGCCGGATCGTCGGACAGCACTTGCTGCCAGTCCAGCGTCATCGCCAGTTTCTCCAGTTCGTCGACGGTGTAGCCGGCGGCGTACAACCCACCGATCACCGCGCCCATGCTGGTGCCGGCCACCGCGTCGATGCGCACGCCTTGTTCTTCCAGCGCTTTGAGTACGCCGATATGCGCCAGCCCGCGCGCCGCGCCACCGGAAAGCACCAGTCCGGTCTTCGGTGCCGCGGTGTCGGCGAGGCCGCTCAGGGGCAGGCAGAACAGCAGGACAAGCAGCAGGCGACGCATGATGGATTCCGGGTGCGAAAGAAAAGGCCGCTATTATAGGCCGCTCCCATTACCAGCCAGGGTTGCGCGCATGTCCAACGGCAAAGCGGATATCGTCATCGTCTATTGCACCCAGTGCCAGTGGCTGCTGCGCGCGGCCTGGCTCGCCCAGGAGCTGCTGTCGACCTTCACCGACGATCTCGCCCGGGTCGCGCTGGAGCCTGGCACCGGCGGGGTGTTTCGCATCACCTGCGACGGTGAGCAGATCTGGGAGCGCACGCTCGATGGCGGCTTCCCGGAAGCCAAGGAACTCAAGCGGCGGGTACGCGACCGTATCGACCCGCAGCGTTCGCTGGGCCACAACGATCGCTGAGGTTCAGGACGCCGGCGGACTCTTCAGGCGGCTGCTGATGATGCTGGCGAGAATGATCAGCGCGCCGCCGCCGAGCATGCGCAGGGTCGGCTGCTCGTTGAACAGCCACCAGGCGAAGGCGATGCCGTAGACCGGCTCGAGGGCGAAGATCACCGAGGTGGTGCGCGCCTTGAGCACCCGCAGACTGGCGACGAACAGGCTGTGCGCCAGGCCGGTGCAGAGTACGCCGAGCAGCGCCAGCCAGAGCCAGTCCTGCGCCGGGATGGCGGGCACGTCCGCCCAGGCGAACGGCAGCAGGCCGAGCAGGATCGCCAGGTTCTGCCACAGCGCGGCCTGCACGGCATCGATGCCGCGGGTGACTGCGCGGTTGAGCAGCGACAGCAAGGCGAACAGCAGGCCCGACAGCACGCCATAGAGCAGTCCGCCGGTCGCCGCGCTGGACACGTCGAAGCTCGGCGTGACCAGCAGGAGGCCCAGGCAGACCAGCCCGACCATCGCATATTCGATCACCCGGGTGCGTTCGCGAAACAGCAGCCCCTCCAGCAGCACGGTGAATGCCGGAAAGCTGGCGAAGCCGAGCGTGGCGATGCCGACGCCAGCGACCTTCACCGCGACGAAGAACGTCAGCCAGTGCGCGCCCAGCAGGACGCCGCCGAGCATCAGGCCGCAGCGGCGTTTCCAGTCGGGGCGCGCGCCGTTGCGCGGTAGCAGCATGGCCACTGCCAGCAACGCGATGACCGCGAACAGGGCGCGGCCGAAGGTGATCATCAGCGGCTGGCTCTCGGCGAGTTTGCCGAGCACGCCGGACAGGCCGAACATCAGCGCGCCGAGGTGAATCGCCAGCAGGGCACGGCGTGGGGTCATGTGTCGATACCGCGGGTCAGCGGTGGGTACGAAGGGAGCATGCAGTTACCGCGACGGAGATGGCAGGGCGATCATGCTAGGACAGTCGCGTGCGCTCGTCTGTCGCGTCAGCCAGCGATTTTGTCGCGCAACTCTCGCGGCGTGCAGCCGTGTGCGCGAACCAGTGCCGCGGTGAAGGCGCTCTGCGAGGCGTAGCCGACCTGCGCGGCGATCTCGCCGACCGGCAGCCGGGTGCCGCGCAGCAACGCCTCGCCTCGCTGCAGACGCCGCTGGCGCACGTAGTTCATGGGCGTCTGTCCGGTTTCGTCGAGAAATCGCGCATGCAGGCGCGCCACGGACAGCCCGGCGACATGCGCCAGGTCCGCTACCTGCAGCGGATGGGCAAGGTGCTGGTCGATGTAGGCGGTGAGCGCCGCAAGCGACAGCGGCGGCCGTTTGCCGAGCGGCGCGCAGCCGGTTGCCAGGGTCGCCAGCAGCAGTACCGTGCCCTGTTCGGCGATCAGCGGATCGTTCAGCGGACTGCTGGCCAGCCACTCCACCAGGCGCTGCTGTGTCGTGTTCAGGCGCAGCGAGTCGGGGCGTTCGAGCAGTCGCAGGCTGGATGCGCTGTGCGGGCCGAGGTGCTCGCGAATCCAGTCTGGGTGCGCAATGTCGAGCACCAGGCAGTGGCTGCCGCGCGCGCTGCCGCAGGCATGATGGGGGGACGCGGGCACGACTGCCAGGCATTGCTGGCCGATGCGACTGCCGCGCCCGGCGATCTCGAATTCCAGCTGGCCACGCAGGCCGAAGACCAGTTGCGCATGTTCGTGGCTGTGAGCGATCTGGTCCTGGTTGTAATGCCGAAGGGTCAGCATCTGCATCGCGGCCTCGCTATGGCATCCGCTCAGAGGATGACCTTGTCGCGCAGTTTCTCCGCGGCCTCCTGCAAGGCCTGGATCACGCGTTCCTTGTCGAAGTTCTGCACACCGTTGGTGTCCAGATACATGGAGAAGCCCGGCAGCTCGGCCTCGACGAAACTGCAGGTGGCGCCGAGGTCGCGACGGAAATCGACGACCTGGTAGATCTGCACCGGCCGGGTGAAACCCTTGACGCCGATCTGTCCCTTGTCGCGGCACATGATCACGTCCTTCACCAGCGAATAGGTTTCGTGAGAGATGAGGATCTCGCTGGTTTCGGCGGCGTTTTCCAGGCGGCTGGCGAGGTTCACCTCGCGCCCGATGATGGTGTAGTCCATCCGGGTGTCGGCGCCGAAGTTGCCCACCGTGCAATAGCCGGTGTTGATCCCCATGCGGATCTCCATCGGCCGGGTGATGCCCTGTGCGCGCCATTGCTGGCGTAGCACCTTCATGTGCTTGCGCATGGCGATGGCCATCGACACGGCGGCCACGGCGTCCTTCTTCGCGCCCTGGCTGGCCGGGTCGCCGAAGAACACCATCACGCAGTCGCCGACGAACTTGTCGATGGTGCCGCCGTACTTCAGCGCGATCTTCGACATTTCGTTCAGGTAGTTGTTGAGCAGGTCGGTCAGCGCCTCGGCTTCCAGCTCCTCGGACAGTTCGGTGAACCCCTTGATGTCGGAGAAGAACACCGAGAGCTTCTTGCGCTGGGTCTCCAGACGCACGCTGCGCTTGCCGGAGAAGATCGATTCCCACACCTGGGGCGACAGGTACTTGGCCAGATTGCGCGCCAGGCGCGCGGCTTTAGTTTGTTCGGCCTCGATGTCGCGCCGTGCCTGGGCCAGGCGTAGGCCCTGCAGGTGCACGAAGTAGGCCGTGGCGCAGATGTACAGCGAAGCGAACAGGATGCTCACCAGCGAGACCAGCTGTGGCGTGGCGCCGCGCAGCTCGAGCGGTACCAGGACGCTGCCCAGGCCGATGCCGCCGGCTACGCCGAGCACAGCCAGCAGCAGGTACTGCAGGCTGCCGGTGACCAGCGCGGTGAAACACAGCGTCAGCAGGAACATCAGACTGGGCACGATGGGCGCGCCCAGCAGGATGATGGCGACGCCGGTGTTGAGCGCATCCAGGCACAGCAGTACTTGCGAGGTACGCTGCGGATGATCGCGCTTGAAGCGATAACCGAGGTGATAGGCCAGATGTGGATAGAGCAGCGCATAAGGCACCATCCACAATAGGTCGATGGGAAAGAACTGCGTATAGGTTCCGGCCGCGAGAGTGGCGGCGCCGGCCAGGTAGGCGAACACACGGGAGTAATACTCGCGCAGCGTGCGATTGGCGAGACCGTTGCGGCGCTCTGCCGTGGCGGAAGTCATGTACTTACGTTCCCTTGTAAAATCGACGCCTTTTCTAAGCGCCTTGCTGACTGAAGCGCCCATGCGCCGAACGCTTGGAAGGGGCCTTGCCGGTGGCGGTGCATTGCGCTGTTCTGCCGTGGCGCACGCCGAGCCGATGGATCATAACCAAGCCGCGCCGCGCAGCCAAACCGCAGTCGACTAAAGCATGCGGCATTGGGGCGCGGCGCTTGGCAGGAACGCCCACGGCGGAACCCGCCGAGACGAAAGCGCCCTAAACTACAGCGGCGCCGCGCGCCTCTTTCTTCCCCCTACGAACAGGATTTCCCTTTGGCTACCAGCTTGCTTGCCTTGCTCGACGATATCGCGACGGTTCTGGATGACGTATCCGTGATGACCAAGGTCGCTGCCAAGAAAACCGCCGGCGTACTGGGCGACGACCTGGCGCTCAATGCCCAGCAGGTCAGTGGCGTCAAGGCTGACCGTGAGTTGCCGGTGGTCTGGGCGGTGTGCCGGGGTTCGCTGAAGAACAAGCTGATCCTGGTGCCAGCGGCGCTGCTGATCAGCGCCTTCGCGCCTTGGGCGATCACGCCGCTGCTGATGCTCGGCGGCGCGTTTCTTTGCTACGAGGGTTTCGAGAAGCTGGCGCATCGCTTCCTGCATGACGATGCCGCCGCGCACGCCGAAACCGCCAAGGCGCTGGCCGATCCGGCGGTGGATATGGTGGCTTTCGAGAAGGACAAGATTCGCGGCGCGATCCGTACGGACTTCATCCTGTCCGCCGAGATCATCGCCATCACCCTGGGCACGGTGGCCAATGCCAGTTTCACCCAGCAGGTCATGGTGCTGGCCGGCATCGCCGTGGTGATGACCATCGGCGTCTACGGGCTGGTTGCCGGTATCGTCAAGCTCGATGACCTGGGCCTGGCCTTGAGCAAGGCGGCGAGCGGAGCGGTGCAAGCCGTTGGTCGTGGCATCCTGTGGCTGGCGCCCTGGCTGATGAAAACGCTGTCGGTCGTCGGCACCGCGGCGATGTTCATGGTCGGTGGCGGCATCCTCACCCACGGCATCGGCGTGGTGCATCACTGGATCGCCAACAGCGCCGAGCAGACGCAGCATCTGCCGTACATCGGCGCGGTGCTCGGCGGGCTGCTGCCGACGCTGCTCGACGCCGCGTTCGGCATCGTCGCCGGCGGCGTGATCCTGGCGGTGCTGACGCTGGGCGGCCGCCTGTTCGGCAGGCGCGACGCGGCGTCCTGATCAGTGGCGCCAGAACGCGGGGGTCAGCACCACCAGCACGGTGATGATCTCCAGCCGACCCAGCAGCATGCCGAGCGCCAGCAGCCATTTGGCCGCATCCGGCAGCGGGCTGAAGTTGCCGGCCGGGCCGATGATGGCGCCGAGCCCCGGTCCGACGTTGCACACCGCCGACGCCGCGCCGGTCAGCGCGGTGATCAGATCCAGCCCGAGCAGCGCCAGGCATAGCGCGAGCGCGCCGATGGTGATGGTGATGAAGAAGGAAAAGGTCAGGATCGACCGGACGATGTCCTCATCCAGGGTGTGGCCGTTGTACTGCTGGCGAATGACTGCGCGCGGATGGATCAGCTGCTTGAGGTTGGCCCGCAGCAGCGCATAGGCGACCTGGAAACGGAAGATCTTCAAACCGCCGGTCGTGGAGCCGGAGCAGCCGCCGATGAAGGTCAGGTAGAAGAACACCATCATCGCGAAGCCACCCCACTGGGTGTAGTCGCCCGAGGCGTAGCCGGTGGTGGTGACCACCGAAACCACGTTGAAGGTCACGATGCGCAGCGCGTACAGCCAGTCGGCATCGTGGGTGAGCCAGTACCAGCCGCTGAACAGCACGCTGCTGACCACCAGCAGGACCAGGAAACCGCGTACCTGCTGATCGCGGATCAGTGCCTTGCGGTGGCCGCGCAGCGTGGCGACGTACAGGGTGAAGGGCAGACTGCCGAGCACCATGAAGAACACCGCCACCCAGTGCGCCGACGGGCTGAATTTGCCCATCGAGGCGTCGGAGGTGGAAAAGCCGCCGGTGGATACCGTGGACATCGCATGGTTGATCGCATCGAACAGGCTCATGTCCGCCAGCCAGAAGGCCGCCACGGCAGCCAGCGTCATTCCCACGTAGATGGCGATCAGGTATTGCCCGGCGATGTGCGAGCGCGGCACGACCTTTTCCGACCAGTCCGACGATTCCGTCTGGAACAGGCGCATACCACCGATTCGCAACAGCGGCAGGATCGCTACGGCCATGCCGATGAAGCCGATGCCACCCAGCCAGTGCAGCATCGAGCGCCACATCAGCAGGCCGGGCGAGGCGTCGTCGAGGCCGGTGAGGATGGTGGAGCCGGTGGTGGTGATGCCCGACATGGTTTCGAAGAACGCGTCGGTGTAGCTGATGTGCCGGCTCAGCATCATCGGCAGTGCGGCGAAGCAGCAGACCACCAACCAGCTGGCGGTCGTCAGGAAGTACATGTCGCGTGGCCGCAGCTTGGCGTTGGCCGGACGCCCCGGCGCGACCAGGGCGACACCGCAGCCACCGGTGATTGCGCTGGCCCAGATGAATGCCTGCAGGTCGTCGGTACGCTCGAACGCCAGCAGCGTCAGCATCGGTACGACCATGCCGATCGCCAGCGTGATGAGGAAAATGCCGAGGAGAAAACCGATGATGCGCAGCGTCGGTAAGGCCATTGGGTGCAACTCGGCGCCAGAAATGAGGGCCGCCATTCTACCTGTGTCGGCACACCAGTAAACCGCCTGCATCTTGCCGACAAGCGTGTGCCTGGGGCCTCTTCACAAGCGCATGGCGATGCATAGAATAGCGGCCCGGCGCCGGCCGGTTCCGGCATCTGCGCGTATTGCCTCCATGTCCGTCGACAATCCCTGCCTCACCTGCGGCGCCTGCTGCGCCTATTTCCGCGTGTCCTTCTTCTGGGGCGAATGCACGTCGTCCGGCGGTACCGTGCCCGATCAGCTGGTGGTGCAGGTCAGCCCCTACCACGTGGCGATGCAGGGCACCGAGTCCAAGCCGGCCCGCTGCGTCGGGCTGCTGGGCGAGGTGGGTTGCGGTGTGCGCTGCACGCTGTACGAGCAGCGCTCGAGTACTTGCCGCGAGTTCGAGGCCGCGTGGAGCAATGGCGAGCCCAATCCGCATTGCGATGCGGCGCGCGCGGCGCATGGCTTGCCGCCGCTGGTGCCGCCGCTGCAGCCGCATCTGTCGCCCGATCGCGTCGCCTGAGGCCCACGCCAGCGCAAGACTTGCCCTGGCGCCGCCATCGGCCTCTAGAATGTCCGCTTCGCTCTGGAGGTAATGGATGGACGCTCTCGACCTGTTGCTCAACCGTGTTTCGGTCACCCGGCTGTGCGATCCGGCCCCCGATGCCGCGCAGCTCGACCTGCTGTTTCGCGCCGCGCTGCGCGCGCCGGATCATGCCCAGCTGCGGCCGTGGCGTTTCCTGACCATCGCCGGGCCAGGCCGTGACCAGCTGGGCGAGCTGTTCGCCACGGCACTGCAGGCGCGTGACCCGCACTGCGCACAAGAGGCCCTGCACAAGGCACGCAGCATGCCGTTGCGCGCGCCGCTGCTGGTGGTGGTGATTGCGCACCTGCAGGCGCATCCGAAGGTGCCCGAAGGCGAGCAGCTGCTCGCCGCCGGTTGCGCGGCACACGGATTGCTGCTCGCCGCTCACGCGCAGGGCATCGGTGCGGTGTGGCGTACCGGTGATTTCGCCTATGACGCGCAGGTCGCCGCCGGCCTCGGTCTGGCGGCGAACGAACGCGTGCTGGGTTTTCTCTATCTGGGCACGCCGGAAGGGCGGGTGCGCGCGGCGCCGCTGCTCGATCCGGCCGACTTCGTCAGCGCCTGGCCGTCGCGCTGATTAAGCGAGCGGCAGACGCAGGCTGGCGATGAACCCGCCGGCCGGGTGGTTGCCCAGTTGCAGCTGACCGCCGTGGCGCTCCGCCGCGCGACGGGCGATGGCCAGGCCCAGGCCATGCCCGGCGGCAGTCTGCCCCGGCGCGCGGAAGAACGGCTCGCTCAGCTGCGACAGATGCGCGGCATCCACGCCCGGACCGTGGTCGCGCACGCTGAGCGTCAGGCAGTCGCCATCCCGGTGCGCCTGCAGTTCGATGGGCTGGTCGGCCGGGTTGAACCGCAAGGCGTTACGCAGCAGGTTGTCGAGGGCGCGTTCGAGCATGTCCGGCCAACCGCGCAGCGTGCTGCCGGGGTCGATGTGGCTGTCGATGCGCTGATCCGGCGCGACGATGCGCGCGTTGTCCTGCAGTTGCTCGAAGAGCGTCGGCAGGTCGATGGTCTCGGCCGCGCCGGGCTCGGCATCCATCCGGGCCAGTTCCAGCACCTCGCCGATCAGTGCTTCCAGGCGATCGCATTCCTTGGTCAGGCGCGGCCAGAGCGCCTCGCGTTCGGCCGGTGTGGCGCGCTCGGCCAGCGCCAGGGCGATGCGCAGGCGCGCCAGCGGCGAGCGCAGCTCATGGGACACGTCCCGCAGCAGCTGGCGTTGGCTGCCGATCAGCGTCTGCAGGCGCGCGCCCATGCGGTTGAAGTCGCCGGCCAGCACGCCCAGTTCATCGCGTCGCTTGGCCAGACGCGCCAGCGAGTTTTGCTGATAGGTGGTCTGGCCGAGGTCGTGGACGGCGCTGCGCAGGCGATCCAGCGGCCGCGTGATGGACAACGTCAGCAGCAGGCTGAAGCCGCTCAGCACCACCAGCGCGATCGCCAGCGCGCTGAGCGGCCAGAACAGGCTGCCGCGGTGCCAGGCCCGTAGCTCGGGGTGCGGAATACGGTAGATGAACAGGTAGGTATCGCCGCTGGCCGGGCTGGTGTAGTCCTCCGTCAACCGGCGCCAGGGCAGCGAGTGGTCGCGGTCGCGCTGACGCGCTTCGAATGCCGCCGCGCGTGGCGGGAAGGTGCCGCGAATGACTGGCTGGCCGTTCTCGCCCAGCACCTGCACGTCGATATGCGCGCGATGCCGGTGCTGCTCCAGCAGGCGCTGGGCCGCGAC
Source organism: Stutzerimonas sp. 21-1 (assembly GCF_056336065.1). Lineage (NCBI taxonomy): Bacteria > Pseudomonadati > Pseudomonadota > Gammaproteobacteria > Pseudomonadales > Pseudomonadaceae > Stutzerimonas > Stutzerimonas sp. 21-1. Next base: position 1,476,793 of record NZ_CM150500.1, read on the forward strand.
CGCACCCTGCTGCTCGTAGACCTGGGTCCAGGTCTCGGCGAGGCCGCTGACGGTCGGATGGCGGCTGAGAATCCAGGCGTCCTGGTTTAGCGCGTGTCCGAGCAGCAGGGCCAGGCCGGCGACTAGCGCAATGGCGAGCCAGAAGGTTGCGAGAATGCGCCAGAACAGTGATCGCACGGCTGTCTCCACGGCGAAGCCCGGCCGGAGCGTGCGCTCGGGCCGGGCGGTTGGTAAGTGCGACGATCAGTTCTGCTGATCGCGCTCGGCTTTCCACTTGAGGAACTCGGCGCGTTCGGCGCGCTTTTCCTCCATCTTCTTCAGGCTTTCGTCGAAGGCCTTCTGCTGCTCGGGCTTGAGCAGGGCGCGCATCTGCTTGTGGACGCCGTCGCGGCTCTTCTGCATTTCGTCCTGCATGGCCTTGCGTTCGGCTTCCGGCAGCTTGTCCAGGTAGCGCTGGGTGACGGCGCGACGCTGTTGCATCTGCTCGCCCATCAGCTTGTGCATTTCGCGTTGCTGTTCGCGGGTCAGGTCCAGTTCCTGAAACATCCGCGGACCTTGTTTGCCACCCATCGGGCACTGGCCGCCGTCCCGCATGGCGCCGGGCATGGCCATGACGGCGGTGGGAATAGCGGTGACGAACAGCAGGGCGATGAGAGATTTGCGCATCTTGGTTACTCCTGTGATGAAAGCCGGTTCGGGGCCACTGCGCCGGGTTTTCCGGGCGGCGGCTGGTCTGTGACCGGATGAGTTCAGTCTAGGGAGGGCAAGGTCAAGCGCGGTCAGCGTCGGGTAAAGGCTCGGTAAAGACGCTCAGCCGGCGTACAGGTAGCCGCGTCCGCGCAGTGCGACGATGCGCGGACTGCCGTCGGCATGCGGGCCGATTTTGCGCCGCAGGTTGCTGACATGCATGTCGAGGCTGCGGTCGTAGAGGGTCAGTTTGCGTCCCAGTGCATGCTGGGCGAGTGCCTGCTTGTCCAGCGGTTCGCCGGGCTGGGCGAGCAGTGCTTCGAGGATGCGGCCTTCGGAGAGCGTCAGGCTGACGTCGTGTCCGCCGATGCTGGCGACACCGCGCGCCGGGCTGTAGCACAGGTCGCCGCGTTCGAGCTGGCTGGGCGTGGCCGGCGGCAGGCTGCGGCGCAGCACGGCACGCAGGCGCGCCGTGAGTTCGCGTGGGTCGCAGGGCTTGGCCAGGTAGTCGTCGGCACCAAGCTCCAGGCCGAGGATGCGATCCAGCGGCTCGCCGCGTCCGGAGAGCATCAGTACCGGCAGACCGGGATGTTCGCTGCGCAGCTGCTTGAGCAGCTCCAGGCCGCTGCCGTCGGGCAGCATCACGTCCAGTACCACGGCGGCCGGCTGGAATTCGGCCAGCGCGGCGCGGGCGCTCTGACCGTCGTGACAGGCGTGGGCGACGAAGCCTTCCTGCGCCAGCCAGCTGATCAGCAGCTCACACAGTTCGTGGTCGTCATCGATCAGCAGCAGTTCGTTCATGAATGATTCAGTTCAGCCATTGACGGCGCCGGCGCCCGCGGGTCACCAGCAGGCCGAGCAAGAAGCTCGCGACGCCGACGCTGCCGCCGACGGCGAACCATTTCTGTTCTTCGCTGAGCAAGGGCAGCGGGGCCTGGCTCTGCGCTTCCTGCAGCTGCAGACGCAGGCGCTGGTTCTCCTGCCGCAGGCGCTGCAGTGCCAGGGTGTCGATTCCCGGTGCATTTTCGGTCGCTGCCGGGGCAGCGTCGTCGCTCATCTGCTCCTCCACATCCGCTGCGGGGGCTTCCTGGGCGTGAACGGTCGGTGCGAGCAGGCTCACGGCCAGCAGCAGGGGAAACAGGAAACGATGCATCTGACTACCTTCTCCTTGGTGCTGGCCACGGTGAATCCGCAGCCAGGCTGATCCTTGTGTTTCGGTCAGGGCAGCACTTTCTTGAACGGCTTGACCAGCACATCGCTGTAGACGCCGGCGGCCTTGTAGGGATCGGCCTCGGCCCATTCCTGCGCGGCCTGCAGCGAGTCGAACTCGGCCACTACCAGGCTGCCAGTGAAGCCGGCCGCGCCCGGATCGTTGCTGTCGATTGCCGGATGCGGTCCGGCGAGTACCAGTCGGCCTGCATCCTTAAGCGCTTCCAGGCGGGCGAGATGGGCCGGGCGGGTGGCAAGACGTTCCTGCAGGGAATTCGGGGCGTCGGTGGCGATGATGGCGTACAGCATGGTTACTCCTTGGACGGTGCGGGAGTCGTCTGCATGTGGCGGACGAGGTAGAAACTCTGGCCGATCATGAACAGCAGGGTCAGGCCCAGGCTGCCGAAGACCTTGAAATCGACCCATATGGCCGGGAAGGTGAATGCGACGAACAGGTTGGCGCCGCCGCAGACGAGAAAGAACGCGACCCAGGCGGCGTTCAGCCGGGCCCATTGCGCGGCGGGTAGCTCGGCCACATGGCCCATCAGGCGCTGAACCAGCGGCTTGTCGCCGAACAGCTGACTGCCGGCGAAAGCCAGCGCGAACAACGCGTTGACCACCGGCGCCTTCCACTTGAGCACGGTTTCGCTGTGAAACGCGAGGGTCAGCCCGCCGAATACCAGGCAGGCGGCGAGGGTGATCAACTGGCTCTTGTCCAGGCGCCGTTGCTTGACCAGGAGCGCGCCATAGACGAGCAACGAGCTGAGGATCAGCACTGCCGTTGCGCTGAAAATGCCGCCGAGGGCGAACTCATGCCCGGCGATTTCGAGGATCCGTGGCTCGATCTTGTAAACCGCGAAGAACAGCAGCAGCGGGATGAAATCGATGAATTGTTTCACGATGCGGGCCGGCAACCTTGAGTGCGCGGCATAATAGCAAACCGGATTGTCGGCGGAACGCATGCGCCGAACGCGCAGCACCAAGCCTTTGCCGGGCGGTCTCAACGACAACGTTGGCCCGCGTGCGCGCCAGACGCCCCTCTGGCGGCGTACACTGAGGCACTGTTCTTTCCGGTGCGCCAGCGCCGCCGGCCACCACGGCCGTCCGGCTTCCCGATCCGTTTCTTGAGTAACGAGCCCTCTGATGATTGTCGACCTGCATTGCCACAGCACCGCTTCCGATGGCGTTCTTGCGCCGTCGCTGGTAGTGGAGCGCGCGCACGGGCGCGGCATCGAGCTGCTGGCACTGACCGACCATGACACGCTCGAAGGGCTCGACGAGGCGCATGCCGCCGCCAGCGCGCTGGGGGTGCGGCTGATCAATGGCATCGAGCTTTCGTGCCTGTGGAACGGGGCTACCATTCATGTGCTGGGCTATGGTTTTTCCCGCACGGCGCCGGCGCTGCTGCACGCCATTGCCGCGCTGCACGATGGCCGCTGGCGGCGTGCCGAGCTGATCGCCGAGCGTCTGGCGGCCAAGGGCATGCCTGGTGCACTGGACGGCGCGCGGGCGATACAGCAGGAGCTGGGCGACAGCGGCAACGCGCCGGCCCGGCCGCATTTCGCCGAATTCCTGGTGCGCGCCGGCCATGTGCGCGATCGCGCGGAGGCGTTCCGCAAGTGGCTGGGGGCGGGCAAGCTGGGCGATGTGAAGCAGCACTGGCCGAGCCTCGAACAGACCGTGACAACGCTGCGTGAAGCCGACGCCTGGATCAGCCTGGCGCATCCCTGGCAGTACGCCTTCACACGCAGCAAGCGCCGCCGACTGGTGACCGATTTCGTCCAGGCGGGCGGCCATGCGCTGGAAGTGGTCAACGGTATGCAACCGCTCGATCAGGTGGGCGGGCTGACGATTCTGGCGCGCGAGTTTGGCCTGAAGGCCAGTGCCGGCAGCGATTTTCACGCGCCGGGCGATTGGTCCGAGCTGGGGCTGTACCGCCCCCTGCCGGAGGATTTGTCGCCGCTATGGAGATGTTTCGATCATGAGTGCCGCAGATCTGCTGCCAGCTGAACAGGGAGTCGCCATGAGTCAGTTTTTCCAGATTCACCCGGATAATCCGCAACCGCGGCTGATCAAGCAGGCCGTGGAGATCATCCGCCAGGGTGGCGTGGTGGTCTATCCGACCGATTCGAGCTATGCCGTGGGCTGCTCGATAGGCAACAAGTCCGGTATCGAACGCATCCGCCGGCTGCGCCAGCTGGACGACAAGCACAACTTCACCCTGGCCTGCCGCGACCTGTCGCAGCTCGGCATGTTTGCCAAGGTCGATACCGCAGCCTTCCGGCTGCTCAAGACGCACCTTCCGGGGCCATACACCATCATTCTTTCGGCCACCCGCGAAGTGCCGCGCATGCTCCTGCATCCCAAGCGTCGCACCATCGGTCTGCGCGTACCGGCACAGCCGATCGCCCAGGCACTGCTGGCGGAGCTGGGCGAGCCGCTGATGAGCGTCAGCCTGATTCTGCCGGGTGACGAGCTGCCGATGAGTGATCCGTACGAGATGCGCGACGCCCTCGAGCATCAGGTGGATCTGATCATCGACGGCGGTTACGGTGGGATCGAAGCCTCCACCGTGGTCAGTCTGGTGGATGACCAGCCGCAGGTGCTGCGGGTCGGTTGCGGCGATCCCGCGCCGTTCATGGTCTGAGCCCGTTGCGTTCTCTCAATCCGACAAGGACAGCCTTTTGAGTTCCATCGATTCGCAGCGGCGCGTGGTATCCGGCATGCGCCCCAGCGGCCGTCTGCATCTGGGCCACTACCACGGCGTGCTGAAGAACTGGACCCGCCTGCAGCACGAATACGAATGCTACTTCTGCATCGTCGACTGGCACGCGTTGACCACCGACTACGAAGCCACCGGCGCGATTGCCCAGCACGTGATGGACATGGCGGTGGACTGGCTGGCTGCCGGCGTCAGCCCGAGTTCGGCGACCCTGTTCATCCAGTCCCATGTGCCCGAGCACGCCGAGCTGCACCTACTGCTGTCGATGATCTGCCCGCTGGGCTGGCTGGAGCGGGTGCCGTCCTACAAGGAGCTGCAACAGCATCTGCAGCACAAGGAACTCGATACCTACGGGTTTCTCGGCTACCCGCTGCTGCAAGCGGCGGACATCCTGCTGTACCGTGCCGGGCTGGTGCCGGTGGGCGCCGACCAGTTGCCGCATATCGAATTCGCCCGCGACGTGGCGCGGCGCTTCAATCACCTGTACGGGCGCGAGGCGGATTTCGAGGACAAGGCCGAGGCGGCCATCCGCAAGCTCGGCAAGAAGACCGCCAAGCTCTACGCCAGCCTGCGCAAGAGCTATCAGGAGCAGGGCGACGTCGAGGCGCTGGGCACCGCGCGCGCCATCATCAAGGAGCAACAGACCATTACCCTCGGCGACCAGGAGCGGCTGTACGGCTACCTCGAGGGTTGCGGCAAGCTGCTGTTGCCAGAGCCGCAGGCGCTGCTGGGCGATGCGCCGAGAATCTCCGGCCTCGACGGCGGCAAGATGGCCAAGTCCAACAGCAACGCAATCTTCCTGCGCGACACGCCCGACGAGATCGCCGAGAAAATTCGTCGCATGCCCACCGACCCGGCGCGTGGACATCGCCAGGACCCGGGCGAGCCGACGCGCTGCCCGGTGTGGCAGATGCACCTGACGCATTCGGACGAGGCGGTCCGCCAGTGGGCCGAGCAGGGTTGCCGCAGTGCCGGCATCGGCTGCCTGGAGTGCAAGGCGCCGCTGATCGACGCCATTCGCGCCGAGCTGGCGCCGCTGCAGGAGCGCGCGCTGGATTACGAGCAGAACCCCGATCTGGTGCGCAGTATCCTTGCCGACGGCGCCGAGCGTGCCCGCGACGAGGCGCGCGAGACGCTGGTCGAGGTCCGCCAGGCAATGGGCCTCGGCTATCGCTGAGCGGCCCGAGGAGACTTCCATGCAACAAGCCGAGACGCCTGACGTCGAATCGAGCCAGCCCGGCGAGCAGCTGCGCCTGGCGCTGGTGTACGGCGAGGCCGTCACCGAGCTGCCGCTGGACCTGTACATTCCGCCGGATGCGCTAGAGGTGTTCCTCGAAGCCTTCGAGGGGCCGCTCGACCTGCTGCTGTACCTGATCCGCAAGCAGAACATCGACATCCTCGACATTCCGGTGGCGGAGATCACTCGCCAGTACATGGGCTACGTCGAGCTGATGAAGAGCGTGCGTCTGGAGCTGGCCGCCGAATATCTGGTGATGGCGGCCATGCTCGCCGAGATCAAGTCGCGCATGCTGTTGCCGCGCTCGGCCGAAGTCGCCGAGGAGGAAGACGATCCGCGCGCCGAGCTGATCCGCCGCCTGCAGGAATACGAACGCTTCAAGGCCGCCGCCGAGGATCTGGATGAACTGCCGCGCGTCGGTCGCGAACTGCATGTGCCGCGCCTGGACGCCCCCGAGGCGCGCGCGCGCAAGCTGCTGCCGGATGTCAGCCTGGAAGAATTACTGGTGTCGATGGCCGAGGTGCTGCGTCGCGCCGACATGTTCGAGAGCCATCAGGTGACGCGCGAGGCGCTGTCGACCCGCGAACGCATGAGCGAGGTGCTGGAACGCCTCAAGGGCGGCGCTTTCGTGCCTTTCGTCGCGCTGTTTCGCGTCGACGAAGGGCGCCTCGGCGTGGTCGTGACCTTCATGGCGGTGCTCGAACTCATCAAGGAATCGCTGGTCGAGCTGGTGCAGAATGAGCCCTTCGCGCCGATCCACGTGCGCAGCCGTACCGAATAGCTCAAGTCAGGAGTCACCCGTGGACCTGTCCGATCCCAAGGACCTCGCTTCGCTGCTCGAAGCCTTTCTGCTCGCCTCGGGCAAGCCGCAGTCGCTGGAACGCCTCGCCGAGCTGTTCGAGGAGGCCGAGCGGCCATCTTCGGCGCAGCTGAAGAAAGCGCTGGAAGTGCTGGAGAAATCCTGCAAGGGCCGCGCCTTCGAGCTGAAGGAGGTTGCCAGCGGCTACCGCCTGCAAGTGCGCGAACGCTTCGCGCCGTGGGTCGGCCGCTTGTGGGAGGAGCGCCCGCAGCGTTACTCGCGCGCACTGCTGGAAACCCTGGCGCTGATCGCCTATCGCCAGCCGATCACCCGTGGCGAGATCGAGGACATTCGCGGTGTGGCGGTCAACAGCCAGATCGTCAAGACGCTGCTGGAGCGCGAGTGGATCCGCGTGGTCGGCCATCGCGACGTCCCAGGCCGACCGGCGATGTTTGCGACCACGCGCCAGTTCCTCGATCACTTCAACCTGAAGAATCTCGACGAGTTGCCGCCGCTGGCGGTGCTGCGCGAGATGGAGCCGGAACTGCGGCCGGTGGTGGATGAGGAAGACGCTGCCGTGCCGGCCGATCTGCAGGCACGGGCCGATCTGGCGGCCGACGAGCCGCAAGACGAGCCGCGCGAGCAGACCAGCTTTCGCAGCCTGCTCGCCGAGCTGGATGGCATGGAGCAGGGCCTCAAGACCGATTTCGACGATCTGCTGGAACCGGCAATCCCCGATGCGGACGACGAGTCCGCGCCGTAACCGCCTGCCGTGCAAGGCGAAACGGTCATTGCGCGGCGGCTGGTTCGCGCACGCGCGGCCGTTGCAATGCTGTCCGGCCTCTCCTTATAGTCCTGCCCGCATCGGATCGCCTCGACGAGCGGGGCGGACCTTCCAGCAGGGTGAGAGCCAGGAACAGACCCTCATGATCGAATTAAGAAGTCTGACGAAACGATTCGCCCAGCACACGGCGGTGGATGCCTTGTCGTTCAGCGTCCAACCGGGCGAGGTGCTGGGCTTTCTCGGCCCGAACGGCGCCGGCAAGTCCACCACCATGAAGATGCTGACCGGCTTCCTCGCGCCGACCTCCGGCAGCGCCAGCATCTTCGGCCACGACATCCAGACGCAGACGCTGCAGGCCCAGCGCCAGATCGGCTATCTGCCCGAAGGCGCGCCCTGTTACGGCGACATGAGCGTGCGCGGCTTCCTCGAATTCATCGCCGAGGTGCGCGGTTTCCGTGGCGCGGCCAAGCGCCAGCGGGTCGAGGCGGCGGTTGCGCAGGTGGAGCTGGAGAAGGTGCTCGGCCAGTCCATCGAGACGCTGTCCAAGGGCTTCAAGCGCCGCGTCGGACTGGCGCAGGCGATCCTCCACGATCCGCGCGTGCTGATTCTCGACGAGCCCACCGACGGTCTCGACCCGAACCAGAAACATCAGGTGCGCGAGCTGATTCAGGGGCTGGCGCACGACAAGATCGTGATCATTTCCACCCACATCCTCGAAGAGGTCAGTGCCGTCTGCACCCGCGCGCTGGTGATCGCCGGCGGCCGACTGGTGGCCGACGGCACGCCGCTGGAGCTGGAAGGGCGCTCGAAATACCACCAGGCGGTGACGCTGGTCGGTGACGGCGCACTGGATGCCGATGCGCTGGCGGCGTTGCCGGGGGTTGCCGGGGTGGAGGTCAATCGCAGCGAGGGCAGCCTGACCGTGCTGGCGCAGCCGGGGCAGGTGATCTTCCCGCAGGTCAATGCGCTGATCAGCCAGCGTGGCTGGGCGGTGAAAGAGCTGGACGTCGAGCGCGGCCGGCTGGATGAGGTGTTCCGTACTCTGACCCGCGGGGAGGCCCAATGAGCCAGTTGCCGGTTATCTTCAAGCGCGAGTTGGCCAGCTATTTCGCCACGCCGCTCGCCTATGTGTTCATCCTGATCTTCCTGGTGCTGTCGGGTGTGTTCACCTTCTACCTGGGCGGTTTCTACGAGCGCGGCCAGGCCGATCTCACGCCGTTTTTCAGCTTCCATACCTGGCTGTACCTGTTCCTGATCCCGGCCGTCGCCATGCGCCTGTGGGCGGAGGAGCGCAAATCCGGCTCCATCGAGCTGCTGATGACCCTGCCGATCACCCGTTTCGAGGCGGTCACCGGCAAGTTCCTCGCCGCCTGGGTGTTCGCCGGCATCGCGTTGCTGCTGACCTTCCCGATGGTCATCACCGTCAACTACCTGGGCGAGCCGGACAACGGCGCGATCCTCGCGGGTTACTTCGGCAGCTGGCTGCTGGCCGGCGCCTTCCTGGCCATCGGCTCGTGCATGTCGGCGCTGGCGAAGAACCAGGTGATCGCCTTCATCCTCGCGGTCGCGGTGTGTTTCCTGTTCATCGTCAGCGGCCTGCCGATGGTGCTCGATGCCTTCGCCTGGGCACCGCAGTGGCTGGTCGATGCGGTCGCCTCGCTGAGTTTCCTGGTGCGCTTCGACTCCATCAGCAAGGGTGTGATCGACCTGCGCGACCTGCTGTATTTCGTCACGCTGATCGTCGCCTGGCTGGCTGCCACCGCCGTGGTCGTCGATCTGAAGAAAGCCGCCTGAGGAACCGCCATGAAACGAGTCATCTATTCCGGTGCCGGGCTGCTGCTGATCGCGCTGGCATTCCTGGTGTTCAACGGGCTGTCCGGCGTGCTGTTCACCAATGCGCGGCTGGACCTGACCGAGCAGAAGCTCTACACCATCTCCGAGGGCACCGAGCGCATTCTCGACAGCCTGCAGGAGCCGATCGAGCTGCACTTCTTCTATTCCGACGAAACCGCCAAGGAGCTGGTGCAGCTGCGCAACTACGCGCGGCGCGTCGAGGAAATGCTGCGTGCCTACGAGCGCGCCTCGGGCGGCAAGCTGAAGCTGCAGGTGATCGATCCGCAGCCGTTCTCCGAGGACGAGGATCGCGCCGCCGAGTTCGGCCTGCAGGCGGTGCCGCTGAACCAGGGTGGCGACAAGGTTTACTTCGGCCTTGCCGGGCGTAACGCCGAGGGCATGACGCAGGTCATCCCGTTCTTCCCGCTGGACCAGGAGGAGTTCCTCGAATACGAGATCAGCCGTCTGGTGCAGAGCCTGGCGAAGGCCGAGCTGCCGGTGGTCGGCGTGCTTTCCGACCTGCAGATCAACGGTGGCTTCGACATGCGCACCCAGCAGGCGACGCCGCCGTGGATGGTGCTGGAGGAAGTGCGCCAGCTGTTCCATATCGAGAGCCTCAAGCGCGACATCGACATGATTCCGGCAAACGTCTCGGTGCTGCTGCTGATCCATCCCAAGCAGCTGCCGGAGCAGACGCTGTACGCCATCGATCAGTTCGTGCTGCGCGGCGGCAAGCTGCTGGCATTCGTCGATCCGTTCAGCGAAGCCGATCCGGGCATGAGCTTCGGCCCGGGCGAGTCCGCCGAGGATCGCGCCTCCGATCTGGAACCGCTGCTCAAGGCCTGGGGCGCGCGGCTGCTGCCAGGGCAGGTGATTGCCGATGCCTCCTATGCGATGTCCGTGGGCATGGGCGCCGAGCGCCGGCCGGTGCGCCATCCGGGCTGGCTGAGCCTGCCACACGCGGCGGTCGACGCGCAGGATGTCACCACCGCCTCGCTGGAAAACCTGACGCTGGCCAGCGCCGGTATCCTCGAACCGCTGGAGGGCGCCGGGACGACCTTCACGCCGCTGCTGCACAGCTCGACCTACGCTATGCCGGTGGAGGCGCAGCGCTTCGTCACGCTGGACAACCCGGAAACCCTGTTGCGCGGCCTGGACCCGAGCGGTCAGCGTTACACGCTCGGCGCGCGCATCCAGGGGCCGGCGAAGACGGCATTCCCCAACGGCATCGAGGGGCGCAAGGACGGCCTTGCCGACAGCGAGCGCATCAACGTGATCGTGATCGCCGATACCGATCTGCTCAGCGATCGCATGTGGGTGCAGGTGCAGGACTTCTTCGGCCAGCGCGTGCCGCAGCCGTGGGCCGATAACGGCGCCTTCGTGATCAATGCGCTGGACAACCTGTCGGGCACCGATGCGCTGATCAGCGTGCGTTCGCGCGGTCGCTTCACGCGGCCGTTCGTGGTGGTCGAGGAGCTGCAGCGTCAGGCGGAGAACCGCTTCCGCGAGCAGGAGGAGGTGCTCCAGCAACGGCTGGCCGCCACCGAGCAGAAACTGGCCGAGCTGCAGAGCAGCGATCCGGAGCAGGCGCTGGAACTGACTGCCGAGCAGGAAAGCGCGCTGCAGCAGTTCCTGCAGGAAAAGCTGCGTATTCGCAAGGAGCTGCGCGAGGTGCGCTACCAGCTCAACGCCGATATCGAGGCGCTGGGGCGGACGCTCAAGTTCGCCAATATCGTGCTGGTGCCGCTGCTGCTGACACTGGCGGCGCTGGCCCTGTGGCTCTGGCGCCGGCGTCGGGCCTGAGCCGGGCGGCTTGGCTACCGCCCGATATCGGGAGGAAAGGGGGGGCTGACAGCCACGGGCGTTGTTTTATACTCCGGCGACGGTGGCTGCCGGCCTAAGTAGCCTCTAAGGCCGCAGCACCGATAAGCCCCTCGTCAGAGGAATAACAAAAAGCGAGTTGGAGTGTGGGTAATGGCTGAACGCGAGACCGGAACCGTCAAGTGGTTCAACGATGCAAAAGGCTATGGATTCATTCAGCGGGGTAACGGTGCCGACGTGTTCGTGCATTACCGCGCGATTCGTGGCGACGGCCACCGCTCGCTGGCCGAGGGTCAGCAGGTGGAATTCTCTGTGATCCAGGGCCAGAAGGGCCTGCAGGCCGAGGACGTTGCCGGCGTCTGAGCTTCGCTCGCGCAGACACAAAGCCCGTCTAGATGACGGGCTTTGTGTTTTTCAGGGGTATCGGCGCCAGCCGCGGATCAGCCCGTGCGCCAGACGATTTCTTCTTCGCCGTCGGTACTGACGCGAATCCAGCGGTCAGCTTCTTCGATGGCTTCCTCTTCCTGCCAGCTACCCGGCGCACAGCGAATTTCCACGCCGAGCGCCTGATACGCCGCGCGCGCGCAGGCGAGGTCGTCTTCCCACGGCGTGGCATCGCTTTCCAGCAACAGGCAGTGCCACTTGCCGACCGCCTTGGGCAGCCAGGTCACCGGAATGCCGGCGGCGCTGCACTTGAAGGTCTGGCCTTTCTGCTGCCAGGGCGTGCAGGTGCCGATGGCCTGCTCCAGCCACGCGCCGACAGCCTCCTGGCTGGCGTCCCTGAGGTAGATCTCGATGTCCGGTTGACGCATGTCGGTGGCCTTGTATGGGTCGCTTGTTGGGTCGTAGCTCAGTCGCGCTGGATCAGGTCGTAGCGTATCGCAACCCGCACGCTCAGCGTTGTATCGATCACCGCGGCGCGGCGCTCGGCGCTGGCGCGCCAGCCGTGCGGCGTCATCGCCAGCAGGTCGGCACGCGCCTGTGCATCGCTCAGCTGCAGCTCGTAGCTGAGCGTTTCGCTATGCGCCAGGTGCATGCCGTCCGGGATCAGCGACAGGTGCTTCTCGTCATCGTAGTCGCGCACTTCGTCATACAGCCGTGCGCGCAGTTCCCACAGGTGCTCGCGCGTCGGTCCCATGCGCAGCAGGCAGCCGCCTGGGGCGAGCAGGCGCCGGGCTTCGTTCCAGTCGAGCGGGCTGAATACGCTGGCGGCAAGATCGCAGCTGGCGTCGGCCAGCGGCACGCGGGCCATGCTCGCCACCAGCCACTCGAGCTGCGGCGCCCGCTTGCAGCCGCGCTTGATCGCTTCGCGGGAAATATCCAGTGCATAGCCTTCGGCCTGCGGCAGCGCCGCGGCGAGCTGGGCGGTGTAGTAGCCCTCGCCGCAGCCGATGTCCAGCCAGCGCTGGGGTGCGCGTTCGGCCGCGAGTTCGGCCAGACGCCGGGCCAGCGGCGCATAGTGGCCGCCGTCGAGGAAGCGTCGGCGCGCCTCGACCATCGCCTGGTTGTCGCCCGGATCGCGGCTGTTCTTGTGTTGCACCGGCAGCAGGTTCAGATAACCCTGGCGCGCACGGTCGAAACGGTGATTGGCCGGACAGGCGACGCCATTGTCGACCGCACTCAGCGGCGCCTGGCAGATCGGGCAGATCAGCATGCGAGCAGGTTCACCAGGGTCTGGTAGTAGATTTCGGTCAGCAGATCGAGGTCGCTGGCGAGGATGTGCTCGTCGACCTGATGAATCGTCGCATTGACCGGTCCCAGCTCGACGACCTGGGTGCCGAGGGTGGCGATGAAACGGCCGTCCGAGGTGCCGCCGCTGGTGGACGGCGCGGTCTCGCGGCCGGTGACGCTGCGGATCGCCTTGGCCACGCCGTCGAGCAGCGCGCCCGGCTCGGTGAGGAAGGGCAGGCCCGATAGCGCCCAGTCGACGCTCCAGTCCAGGCCGTGCTTGTCGAGAATGGCGGCGGTGCGCTGCTGCAGCTGCTCGACGGTGGATTCGGTGGAGAAGCGGAAGTTGAACACTGCTTCCAGCGTGCCGGGGATGACATTGGTCGCGCCGGTGCCGGCGTTGAGGTTGGAAATCTGGAAGCTGGTCGGTGGGAAGAACGCGTTACCGTCGTCCCAGTGCTCGGCAGCCAGTTCGGCCAGTGCCGGCGCGGCCAGGTGGATCGGGTTCTTCGCCAGGTGCGGATAGGCGACATGGCCCTGCTGGCCGCGTACGGTCAGCGTGCCGCCGAGCGAGCCGCGGCGACCGTTCTTCACCACATCGCCGACCAGCGCGGTGCTCGATGGCTCGCCGACGATGCACCAGTCCAGCCGCTGGCCGCGCTCGCGCAGGCGCTCGACAACCGCCTTGGTGCCGTGGTGCGCTGGGCCTTCCTCGTCGCTGGTGATGAGGAAAGCGATCTGTCCCTGGTGCTGCGGATAGTCAGCAGTGAAACGCTCCACCGCGACGATCATCGCTGCCAGGCTGCCTTTCATGTCCGCCGCGCCGCGCCCGTGGAGCATGCCCGCGTCGTCGATGCGCGCGCTGAACGGCGGATTCTGCCAGGCCTGCAGCGGGCCGGTCGGCACCACGTCGGTGTGGCCAGCGAAGCACAGCACCGGGCCTTCGTTGCCGCGGATCGCCCAGAAATTCTCCACGTCCTCGATGTGCATCGGCTCGATGGCGAAGCCGCAGGCCGCCAGGCGCTGGCTCATCAGCTGCTGGCAGCCTTCGTCCAGTGGTGTGACGGACGGACGGTTGATCAGCTCGCAGGCGAGTTCGAGCGTCGGGGAGAGGGCGGGGGCGGTCATCACGGCTCCGGTACGGCGGGGAAAGGGCGCCATATTAAAGCAAAGCCGTGGCGGCGGTGACGCTCGGCTGCGGTGGTTGTGGCGCGGCTAGGTCTTATAATCGGCGGGTCTTTTTTCGGGGAGTCGGCATGTCTATCGATGAACAGCGTTTCGGCGGCATCGCCCGCTTGTATGGCCGCACCGGCCTCGAGCGACTGGCTGCTGCTCACGTCGCAGTGGTCGGCATCGGCGGAGTCGGCTCCTGGGTGGCCGAGGCGTTGGCGCGCAGCGGTGTCGGCGAGATCAGCCTGTTCGATCTGGACGATGTCTGCATCACCAATACCAACCGGCAGATCCAGGCCGTCGAGGGCGCCGTGGGCAAGCCCAAGGTGGACGAGATGGCCGCGCGTATCCACGCCATCAATCCGGCTTGCCGCGTGCATGCGGTGGCGGACTTCGTCACCCGCGAGACGATGGCCGAGTACATCACCGAAAACCTGGATTGCGTCATCGATTGCATCGACAGCGTGCCGGCCAAGGCAGCGCTGATCGCCTGGTGCAAGCGGCGCAAGATCCAGATCATCGCCACCGGTGGCGCAGGCGGGCAGGTGGACCCGACGCAGATTCAGGTCGCCGACCTGAACAAGACCTTCAACGACCCGCTGGCGGCCAAGGTGCGTTCCCTGCTGCGTCGCGAATACAACTTCTCGCGCACGCCGGGACGCAGCTACAGCGTGCCCTGCGTGTTCTCCACCGAGCAGCTGCGCTACCCCAAGCCCGATGGCGGCGTGTGCCAGAGCAAGAGCTTCGTCGGCGAAGGGGTCAAGCTCGACTGTGCCGGCGGTTTCGGCGCGGTGATGATGGTTACCGCCAGCTTCGGCATGGCTGCGGCGGCCAAGGCGATCGACAAGCTGGTCGCCGGCGCGCGGCGGCCTGCCGAGCGAAAGACGGCGGACTGAAGGCGCCCCTACGGCACTTCAAGAGGGCTGCCGACACTGCCGGAATGCTCTGGAATGCGCCTCGCAGGAAAGTTCCGGTGTCATAAAACCTTTATCTAACAGCCACTTGGCTGCAATAAGCCGTCGCCAAGATTCCCCCCAACACAAAGAGCCCATCTCGTGTGTTTCCGACGCTAAACATAAAGGGGAATTTTGGATGATCCGTAAGCACTTCGCCGGTTTCGCCGCCAGCGCCCTGGCTCTGGCCGTTTCCGCCCAGGCTTTCGCCGGTACCGTCACCACCGATGGCGCCGATATCGTTATCAAGACCAAGGGTGGCCTGGAAGTAGCCACAGCGGACAAGGAATTCAGCTTCAAGCTCGGCGGTCGCCTGCAGGCGGACTACAGCCAGTTCGACGGCTTCTACACCGAAGATGGTGACTCAGAAGATGCGACCTATTTCCGTCGGGCCTTTCTTGAGCTGTCAGGTACGGCCTACAAAGATTGGAAATACCTGCTCAGCTATGACTTCTCGCACAACGCCGGTGGTTCGAATAAGGACGACGACGGTTACTTCGATGAAGCATCGATCACCTACACCGGTTTCAATCCGGTTGCCATTCGCTTCGGTCGCTTCGACCCGATCTTCGGCCTGGAAAAAGCCACCAGCTCCAAGTGGGTTACCGCGCCGGAGCGTAACGCCGTTTACGATTTGATGGATTGGGCCAACAGCCATGATGGCGGTATGGGTATTGAAGTATCCGGTACCGTTGGCGATTCACTGTTCGGTGCCGCAACAGTTAGCGCTAAAGACAACAGTGATGACAGTGGGCAGACCACCAAGCAGTTCAATCTGCGTGGTGTATTTGCGCCCCTGCATGAAGCGGGCAATGTCCTGCATCTGGGCCTGAACTATGCGCAGCGCAATGCGGATGAGGAAGGCTACGACGGTCGCTTCCGCAGCCGTATGGGCATGCGCGGGATCGCCACAGATGGCGGTACCGAGGCTAAGAACGGTAACCGGGGCCAGTTCGGCGGCTATAACAATGCCGGACAGGGTGATTGGGATACGGACAGCGCTTGGGCTGTAGAGGGCGCTTGGGCGACTGGTCCGTTCTCCCTGCAGGGTGAGTACATGAGCAGAACCCTGGAAGCTGGCAATGCTGCCGAAGACGTCGAAGCCGATGGTTTCTATGTCCAGGCTGCTTATACCCTGACCGGCGAGGCGCGTGGCTACAAGCTCGGCAAGTTCGACGCCATCAAGCCGGAGAACAAGCAGACCGGCGCGTGGGAAGTGTTCTACCGCTATGACGATTTCACCGTCGAGGACGACAACGGCAATGGCGCGGTAGCAGGCGTGGTCGATTACGGCACCGGTCTGCGCGATGTCGGCGAAGTCGACGGCAAGACGCACAACCTGGGCGTCAACTGGTATGCCAATGAGGCAGTCAAGCTGAGCGCCACCTACGTCAAGGTCAAGACCGATGGCATCACCAACCAAGCTGGTGACGACGACGGCGACGGCTTCGTGATCCGCGGCCAGTACGTGTTCTAAAACATCACTTCATCCGTGATGCTCCCTTTGAGCCCCGCCCCAGGCGGGGCTTTTTTTCGTCTGCGCGACGGGCCAGACTGCCCGGCATGCCTATCCAAACCCTTTCCCGACTCGCCGACCTCAACCCCGCCAGCTGGGACGCCTTGCTGCCCTCGGCGCAACCGTTCGTGCGCCATGCCTTCCTCTCGGCGCTGGAGGATAGCGGCAGCGTCGGTGCCGGTACCGGCTGGCAGCCGGAGCATCGGCTGCTGCGCGATGCGCGTGGCGAACTGCTGGCGGCGCTGCCGCTGTACCGCAAGAGCCATTCCTACGGCGAATACGTGTTCGACTGGGCCTGGGCCGATGCCTGTCAGCGTGCCGGCATCGCCTACTATCCCAAGCTGCTCTGCGCGGTGCCCTTCAGTCCGGTGCATGGCGCGCGCCTGCTGGGTGATCTGTCGGCGCACGGCGCAACGCTCGACGAACTGACGGAAACACTGCCCAGCCTGGGCATTTCCGGGCTGCATCTGAACTTCACTGATGCGGCGGCCGATGCGGTGCTGAGCGGACGCGCCGGCTGGCTGGAGCGGATCGGCTGCCAGTTTCACTGGCACAACCGGGGTTATCGCGATTTCCAGGATTTCCTCGACGCGCTCGCCTCGCGCAAGCGCAAGCAGCTGCGCAAGGAGCGTGAGCAGGTGGCGCTTCAGGGCGTCGAATTCGACTGGCTGGGCGGCGACCAGCTCAGCGAGGCGCAGTGGGATTTCGTCTACGCGTGTTACGCCAACACCTACCACGTGCGCGGGCAGGCGCCGTACCTGACACGGACATTCTTCAGCCTGCTGGCCGAACGCATGCCGCAGGCCATTCGCGTGGTGCTGGCGCGCCAGCATGGGCGGCCGGTCGCGATGGCCTTCAGCCTCACCGATGGCGAGGTGTTATACGGCCGCTACTGGGGCTGTCTGGGGGAGTTCGATCGGCTGCATTTCGAGACCTGTTTCTACCAGGGCATCGAGCAGGCGATTGCCGCCGGCTGGCAGCGTTTCGATGCCGGCGCGCAGGGCGAGCACAAGCTGATTCGCGGCTTCGAGCCGCTAATCACGCGCTCCTGGCACTATCTGGCGCATCCCGGCTTGCGTGCCGCGGTGGCCGAATTCCTCACTCAGGAACGCACGGGTGTACAGGCCTATGCCGAGGCGGCGCGCCAGGCGTTGCCGTATCGGCAGGCTGACTGACGGCGCCCAGTAGGCACGCAGTGATACGCACGACGAGAAAAATCAGTGCGACGCGGCGCTGTTCTCTTCGTGAATACGCAGCATCTGCTCCAGTTCGCTACGCAGCAGCGGGTCGTCGCAGCCGGGCAGGTATTCACGCAGCTTGCGGATGACCCACTGCTGGCCGCGATCGACGAAGGGCAGGCGCTCGTCCAGCGATTCGATGGCCATCGCCTTGCCGTAGAAGGCGCCGGTGTCCCGGTTCGGCTCCAGACCCAGGTGCTTGAGGCAATTGAGCAGCAGCTTGCAACTGTCGATCTCGCCCTGGCGAATCTGCTCCAGCAGCTCGCGCTGCTGCGGATCGGTGGCTTGTTGCAGCGACTCTCCGACGACCTTGGCACCGGCACGCTCGGCGCTGAGCAGGTCCTGCAACAGCTGGGCCTGGCCTTCGGGGGTATTGAGGGGGCTTTGTGGGGCACTCATTACGCGATCTCCTGTAGCAGAGCATTGCGCGGATGGGCGCAGCGGCTCGGCCGCCGCGTCGTTGCCGCAAGCGAGATGACCGGCGAGGCCGGTCATCGGAGGGGTCAGAGCTTCTTGGCGCTGACGATCTTCACCGGGGTCAGCGGCACGTTCTGCATCATGCTGCGATTGCCGGTCGGTACCTGGGCGATCTGATCGACCACGTCCATGCCGCGCACCACCTTGCCGAACACGGCATAGCCGAAATCGCGCGTACCGTTGTCGAGGAAGTCATTGTCGCGGTGGTTGATGAAGAACTGGCTGGTCGCCGAGTTGACGTTCTGCGTACGCGCCATCGCGATGGTGCCACGCACGTTGTGCAGGCCGTTATCGGCCTCGTTCTTGATCGGCTCGCGGGTAGGCTTCTGGTTCAGCCCTTCGCCGAAGCCGCCGCCCTGGATCATGAAGCCGGGGATCACACGGTGGAACACGGTGTCGTCGTAGAAACCGCTTTCCACATAGCCGAGGAAGTTCTCGACGCTGATCGGCGCTTTCTCGGCGTCGAGTTCCAGCTCGATTTCACCCAGGCTCGTGGTGAGCAGGACGTGCGGATTTTCGGCGGCCAGCAGCTGGCCGGCGAGCAGCATGGAACAGGCGGCGAGGGCGAGGCGTTTGAGCATGGTGGTTTTCCTGATGGTGGCAATGACGGTCAGCCGCTGACGGCGGATTGCTCGCCATCGTACGTCCTGAACAGCTCGATGAGAATCCGTGTGGCGGGGCCGAGCGGCTTGTCGGGGTTGGTGTAGAGATAGAACAGCGGACGGCGGATGCCGCCCTGAATCAGCGGCAGCGGCACCAGAACACCCTCGGCCAGCTCGCGCAGGATCATGTGCCGCGGCAGCCAGGCGAAGCCCAGGCCGCTGCTGACGAACGCCACGGAGGTCGCCAGGCTGCCGACCGTCCAGCGCTGCTCGGCGCCCAGCCAGCCACTGTCGCGCGGCTGGCGTGCGCCGGTATCGCGCACCACCACCTGCATCTGGCTCTGCAGATCCTGCACGCTCAGTTTGCGGCCCAGTTGATGCAGCGGATGTTGTGCGTGCGCCACGGCAATGAATTCGACGGTGCTCAGTTCGGCGCCCAGGTAGCCGGTGATATCGAGCGCGCTGATCGCCAGATCGGCGGAGCCGTCCTTGAGCACGTCTTCGACGCCGGACAGCACTTCCTCGCGTAGACGCACCCGGCAGCCGCGGCTCTTGGGCATGAATTCAGTGAGCGTATGGATCAGCTTGGCGTTGGGATAGGCTGCGTCGACCACCAGTCGTACCTCGGCCTCCCAACCCTGCTCCATGTGGTGGGCGAGTTCTTCCAACTGGCTCGCTTGAGTCACCAGCTGTCGCGAGCGACGCAGCAGCACTTCGCCGGCTTCGGTGAGTGCTGCCTTGCGGCCTTCGATGCGTAGTAGCGGCACACCGAGCTGTTCCTGCATGCGCGCGACGGTATAACTGACGGACGATTGCGAACGGTGCAGCACTTCCGCCGCCTGGGCAAAGCCGCCGTGATCGATCACCGCCTGCAGGGTGCGCCATTGCTCCAGTGTCACGCGAGGCCCTTTCATTCCCTGGTCTTCCTGTGCCGTAGGTCTGTTACGCTGGCCGCCTTCTGTTGGAGACAGCCGAAATGAAACGACGTTGCTACCTGTTGCTGGCCTGGCTGCCGCTCACCGCGCTGGCGGCGACCTATCCGGTCGACCTCGATCAGCAGCTCAACGGGGCTGAGATCATGGCCTCCGCCGAAACCATCGACCGCGACATGGCCGGCCTGCAGCTGCATAACCACGGGCAGACTGTTGCACGCTGCACCGTGGTGTTTCGCAATGGACCGGAGGCGCCGCGAACCCGCCGCACCGAGATCCAGCCCGGCGAGCAGAAGATCCTGACCGCCAAGTTCAAGCGCGAGATTCTCCGCCTGCGCATCCAGCTCACCTGCGAGCCGCGCTGAGCGGCGCCGCTGCCTCAGTCGAAGACGTTGTCCAGAATCTCGTAGACGATGCCGGTGGCGATGGCGACCAGCACCACGTCACGGCCGACCTGACGCCACTCGTAGCCCGGGTAATAAGGCATATGGCTCAGCAGGCGGCCGTCCATCTTCCTGGCGATACCCGGGGGCAGCGGCTTGCCGCGCGCCAGGTTCTTCTCGATGCCCGGCGGCAGAGCACCGGCCGGCGCCAGCAGATCGCGGTGGCTGCGCAGGGTGATGCGTACATCGCCGAGATCGACCGAGGGGCCGTGGCGGCGATAGTCCTGGTCATAACGCGGTGCATGATTGTTGCCCTTGTCGCCACGGCCTGGCTTGCCGTCGTGTGGCGGCTGAGCCTGGACCGCAGGGATTCCGCCGAGCAGGGCGGTCAGTGTGACCACAACGCCGATACGCGTGTGCTTGAGCATGTTCGGTCCTCATGGAATTAAGCCGTGCACTCAGCTTAGCGTCAGTTGCGCTTGCAGAATATGCCGCGGTTACGTAATCGCGCCTTTGCCTGGCAGACGGGTTAACCTATGCCACCGTTCTTATCCGACATTTCCGAGGTAGCACCCTTGTTCGACCAATTCGCCCTGCACGAACGCCTGCTCAAGGCAGTCGCCGAACTCAAATTCGTCGAGCCGACCGCCGTGCAGGTCGCCGCTATCCCCCCGGCGCTGGAGGGCAAGGACCTGCGCGTGACGGCACAGACCGGCAGTGGCAAGACCGCTGCCTTCGTGCTGCCGATGCTCAACCGGCTGATCGGCGATGCGCAGCCGCGCGTCGATGTGCGTGCGCTGATCCTGCTGCCGACGCGCGAACTGGCGCAGCAGACGCTGAAGGAAGTCGAGCGCTTCTCGCAGTTCACCTTTATCAAGTCCGGGTTGATCACCGGCGGCGAGGATTTCAAGGTGCAGGCCGCGATGCTGCGCAAGGTGCCGGATGTCCTGATCGGCACGCCGGGACGGCTGATCGAGCACCTGAATGCCGGCACGCTGATCCTCAAGGACGTGGAAATTCTCATCCTCGACGAAGCCGATCGCATGCTCGACATGGGCTTCGCCGAAGACGTGCAGCGACTGGTCGGCGAGTGCGCCAAGCGCCAGCAGACCCTGCTGTTCTCCGCCACCAGCGGCGGTGCGAGCCTGCGCGAGATGGCCGCGCAGGTGCTGCGCGAGCCGTTGCACCTGCAGCTCAACCGCGTCAGCGAGCTGAACGAGGGCACGCGCCAGCAGATCATCACCGCCGACGACATCGCGCATAAAGAAAAGCTGGTGCACTGGCTGCTGGCCAACGAGACCTACCAGAAGGCCGTGGTGTTCACCAACACCCGCGCCCAGGCCGACCGCCTCTACGGGCATCTGGTTGCTGCCGGCACCAAGGTCTTCGTGCTGCACGGGGAGAAGGACCAGAAGGAGCGCAAGCTCGCCATCGAGCGCCTCAAGCAGGGCGGCGTCAAGGTGCTGGTCGCCACCGATGTGGCGGCGCGCGGGCTGGATATCGAAGGCATGGACCTGGTCATCAACTTCGACATGCCGCGCTCCGGCGACGAGTACGTCCACCGCATCGGCCGTACCGGGCGGGCCGGCGGCGAAGGTCTGGCCATCTCGCTGATCTGCCACAACGACTGGAACCTGATGTCCAGCATCGAGCGCTACCTCAAGCAGCGTTTCGAGCGCCGGGTGATCAAGGGCCTCAAAGGCACCTATCAAGGGCCGAAGAACCTCAAGGCCTCGGGCAAGGCCGCCGGCAGCAAGAAAAAGAAGCTCGAGAAGAAGAAAGGCAGCGCCGACAAGAAGGCCAAGCCGGCTGCCAAGCGGCCGAAGAACTCGCCGCGTCCGGCGCCGTCGCCGGTGGTCAGCCAGGACGGGCTGGCGCCGCTCAAGCGCAAGAAGCCGGCTGCCGAGTGACAGCCGGCGACCTCGCTCAATCCTTGGTCTGCACCTTCGATTCCGCCTGCTCGATCTGCTGCAGGCGCTTGTCGTAGGCCTGGCACTCGTCGCCCAGCTGGTCGGCGGTGCGCTTGGCCTGCATCTCGCGGATTTCCTCGTTGATCTCTTTGGCGCGCTGCGGGTCGCTGCGCGCCAGCTGGTTGACGCGCTCGGCCAGCTGTTCGGCCTTGGCCGTGACCTCATCCGGGGTGCAGGTGGCGTAGGCGCCCGGGCTGGCGAGCAGCGCGACGGCGAGCGGGACGATCAGATAGCGCATGGCGGTTCTCCTCGGTTCGGCGTTCTGCAACGGTGGATCGCCACGCGCACGCTTTAGTTCAGCGCCTGGCGTGAGGCGAACCCTCGTCGCGCCGGCTAGTCCCAACTGTAGACGCCTCGTTTTCCGCGGGGCGATGATCAGCCACGGGAGACGAGCCATGAGCTACAACTGGGACCTGCTGCTGCGCCTGCTGCACGAAGTCCGGCTGTCAGCCAACGACAGCTTCAAGCCGCGCCGCTACGCCGAGGACTACGCCGCCGAGCTGGAGAGCGTCGGGCGACCGCTTCCCAATCTCGACAGTCTGCGCGCTGAGGCGGCGGACTACGAACGGCTGCTGTTCGAGGGCGGCTTCATCGCCTCGCGGCCCGAGGAGGCTGGTGGCAACGGCGAAAACTTCGTGCTGACCGAACGCGGCTCGCGCCTGCTGGCGATCCTCGAAGGCCAGGAGCCGGGCAGCGATACGCTGCGCCAGCGCCTCAGCGAGCAGGGCGAGGGTGCGCTGGTGCCCGAACTGTTCGACCGCCTGGCCGCCGGCGGCCACTAGCTTCAGCGGCGGTGCCGCAGGCTGTCGGCGGCGAGCTCCAGTGCCTTGCGCATGTCCAGCCGGGCCGAGCGACCGACGTCGCGGTTGTCCAGCTGGTAGTTGCGTTCGGATGGCAGGATCGGTGCGGTCAGGTCGTCCGCTTCGGCGGCCTCGAAGTCAGCGCCGATGGTCATCGCGCTGCGGCGTAACAGCTCGCGCAACTGCTCGGGTTGCAGGCGCGGGTTGATCGACAGCATCGCCGCCACCGCGCCGGCCACCAGCGGCGTGGCGTAGGAGGTACCGCAATGCACCTCACCCGGCTCGCCATCGTATGTCGCGGCGCGAATGCAGGCGGCGGCGGTGATGTCGACGCGCATGTCGACGTTGGAGGACTGGCGTTTTTCCACCGAGCGCGGGTCCTCGACCGGCAGGCCGCGCTGTTCGCTGAGCTGATGGCCGCCGACCACCAGCAGCTGCTCGGTGATGAACGAGGAGGGCAGGCGGTAATCGTCGTGCCCGGAACGGGCCGAGCCGTTGCCCGCCGAATTGATGACCACCACGTCGGGATGCTCGCGGCGCAGCCAGAGGAAGAACTCCTCCAGCAATTCCTCGTAACCACTCATGGCGATGCCCGAGCGCAGCAATGAGTCCACCGGCTCGCCTTCGACGTTCAGTGTGCCGATGCGGTGGATACCCCAGCTCCAGTTGAGGATGCGCGCGCCGTCCTGCACCAGGTTCACCGAGGCGGCGATGTTGGCGGTAATACCGGCGTCGGAGTTGCGCTCGACGATCACCTCGAAGCCGGGCCCGGTTTCGTCCAGCGCACTGAGAAAACCGCTGTCGTGCGCCTCGCCACGCGCCGCGAGAATGCCGGCGACGCTGCTGCCGTGGCCGTCGGGCTGGCGGGCGTCGCGGGCGTAGAGGCAGGTGCGGCCCGCCGTCGGGTCGCAGGGCTGCAGGTAACCGGCGAAGCCCGGCGCATCGAAATCCACGTTGCGCTCGATCACGCCGATGCGGATCGGCTCGGCTTCGCCGGGTGTCGCACGCGGCGGCAGATGCCGGCGATAGAAGTCCACCGCATCGAGGAAACGGTTGGCCGCCCACTCGGGGTTCTGCCGGCGCGCGCGGCCCGGCTCGGCTTCGCCGCTCTCGGCGCCGGATTCCTCGATCACCACGGCATCGACGCCAACCTCGCTGCCCAGGCGCAGCAGCATGGCATCGCGCTCGGTCAGGTTCGCCACCGGCAGGCGCAGCTGGTAGGTGTTGAGCGGCGCGATGGCGCCGACGACCTTCGCGCCGAACTTCTCGGCCAAACGTTGCGCGGTGGCGAGCCCGTCCTGATCTTCCTCGATGATCAGGCTCGCCAGATCGACGTAGGTGGTCAGCCCGTCCATGTTTTCGGCGACTTCCTTGGCGCTGGCGGCGAGCACCTGGCTGCGCCCGCGCGACAGCCACACCGGATTGCTACGCCGACCCTCGCGTTCCAGCCATAGCGGCGCGCTGGCCTGCCCGGCTGGCAGGGTCAGGCGCAGGCGTGCGCCATCGCGTTCGAGCTGATCGGCACGCAGCGGCTGGCCGGCGAGCAGCACCCGCACATCCCCGTCGAGCGGGTCACTGGCCTGCAGGCACCAGCTCGATGGTCCTTCGGCAAGCAGATCGCCGCAGCGCTGCAACTGGGTGATGCGCAGCTCCGGCTGCGCGGCGGGCAGCGTCGCGCTGGCACACAGGCCAAGCAGGCCGAGGCAGAGGCCGCTGAGACGGGGCGTGAACAGCATGTTCAGCGGCGCTGCAGGTAGTGCACGCTGAACAGCTCGCGCGGGTCGGTCCACTGCGCGCGGCAGTCGAAGCCGGCGCCATCGGCCAGCGCGGCGAAGGAGTGCAGCGTGTATTTGTAGGAGTTTTCCGTGTGCAGGCTTTCGCCGGCGTCGAAATGGAAGCACCGGCCCTCGACGATCACATCCTGCGCCTGGCGGCTGACCAGATGCATCTCGATGCGCGACTCGGCCTCGTTGAAAAAGGCGTGGTGGGCGAAGCGCGACGGGTCGATGTCGCTGTCCAGCTCGTTGCCGATGCGCTGCAGCAGGTTCAGGTTGAAGGCGGCGGTGACTTGGGCGCGGTCGTTATAGGCCGCTTCCAGCAGTTCGCGCGGCTTGACCAGATCGACGCCGATGAGCAGTCCGCCGCCGACCGGCAGCACTTCGTGCAGGTGACGCAGCAAGGCCGCGGCTTCCTCCGGGGTGAAGTTGCCGATGCTCGAACCGGGAAAGAACACCAGCGGATGCTCGCTGGCGAAGTCCTCGGGCAGCGCCAGTTCGTGGGAGAAATCGGTGCAGGCGGCGTGCACCTCCAGCCACGGGTAGTCGGCGGCCAGGCGCTGGGTGCTGCTGCGCAGGAAGTCCTCGCTGATATCGATGCCCAGATAACTGGCCGGATGCAGCGCTTCGAGCAGCAGGCGCACCTTGCGGCTGGCGCCGCTGCCCAGCTCGATCAGATCGCTGCGCGGACCGGCGATCTCGCGGATATCGCCCGCCGCGTCGGCCAGGATGCGCTCCTCGGTACGGGTGAGGTAGTACTCCGGCTGCTGGCAGATCTGCTCGAACAGCTCGGAGCCGCGCCGATCGTAGAAGAACTTGGGCGACACCCGTTTCGGCGTGGCGGCGAACCCGCGCAGGGTTTCCTCGCGCAGCGAGGCCGCATGCGGTTGTTGCAGTCGGTCATGGAAATGAATGGCCAGCGCCATCTTCAGAGCCCCCTGGCCAGGCGCAGCCCGGCGAACTGCCAGCGCATCGCCGGCTGGAAGAAATTGCGGTAGGTGATCCGCAGGTGCGATTGCGGCGTGGCGCAGCAACCGCCGCGCAATACCATCTGGCCGGACATGAACTTGCCGTTGTACTCGCCGAGGCTGCCGGGCAGCGGGCGAAAACCCGGATAGGGCAGGTAGGCGCTGGCCGTCCATTCCCAGACGTCACCGAACAGCTGCTGCGGGCCGTCATGGCTGCTGGATGCAGCGACCGGCTGCAGGTGGTCGCTCTCGAGAAAGTTGCCCGTCAGCGGCTGGTCGGCCGCAGCGACTTCCCACTCCGCCTCGCTCGGCAGCCGGGCGCCGGCCCAGCGGGCATAGGCGTCGGCCTCGTAATAGCTGACATGGCAGACCGGCGCGTGCGGGTCCAGCGGGCGCAGTCCGCCGAGGGTCATCTCCAGCCAGGCGTCCTCGGCGCGCAGCCAGTACAGCGGCGCGTGCCAGCCGGCCTGCTGGATCAAATCCCAGCCATCGGACAGCCAAAGTTCCGGGCGCGCATAGCCGCCGTCGGCGATAAATGACAGGTACTCGGTGTTGCTCACCGGCCGCTCGGCGAGCTGGAAGTCCTCGACGAACTGGCGATGCCGTGGCGTTTCGCAATCGAAGGCGAAGCCGCCGCCGGCGTGGCCGATGTGCTGCACGCCGCCGGCATGCTCGTGCCAGCGCGGCCGCTGCGGCGGGGTGCTGGGTGGCGGTTGCAGGTCGTCGCGATAGACCGGGTGCAGCGGGTTCTGCGCGAGGATGTGCTTGATGTCCATCAGCAGCAGCTCCTGGTGCTGCTGCTCGTGCTGCAGGCCGAGTTCGACGCGCCGGGCGATCTCGCCGGCCTGCGCGGGCGGCAGGGCAATCAGCAGCTCGCCCATCGCCTGGTCGACATGCCGGCGGTAGCGGTAGATCTCGTCGACCCCCGGGCGCGACAGCACGCCGCGCGAGGCGCGCGGAAATGGCGTGCCGTGGGTCTGGTAGTAGGAGTTGAACAGGTAGTCGTAGGCGTCGTTCAGGCGCTGATAGCCCGGCAGGTAGGGCAGCAGCAGGAAGGTCTCGAAGAACCAGCTGACATGCGCCAGATGCCATTTCGGCGGGCTGACGGCAGGCATGCTCTGGATCACGTAATCCTCGACCTGCAGCGGCGCGCAGAGCGCCTCGCTGGTGTCGCGCACCTGCCGGTAGCGGTCGAGCAGACCGCCTGGCTGCGACGCTGCCGGATGCGCCCGCGCCTGTCCTGCCAGATTGATCATGAGCGTTCCCCCTGCCGTTCGTGCGGTCGCGGCCGCCTCCAGATAGCGACTCGAAGCGCAGCGCAAAAGTTCGCGCGCAGGCCGCCCCGTTTGAGAAAAGCAGGAGATCGCCCGTTGCGAAAGCCGGGGCGCTCAGTAGTTCGGCGTGGTTTCCGGGATGGCGCTGTCATCGGTGATGAAGGGCATTGTCCAGGGCTCCAAGGTGCAGCCCTTGGCGAGCAGTTCCTGGCGGGTCTGCTCGATCACCTGGGCCATGCGTAGAGGATCGGCGTAGTCGCGCACCTGCGCCACGCGCACCAGCTCCGCGCCGCTGCCACTCATCACGGTGAAGCCGAAGCTGTCGTCAGCGGGGTTGGCGCTGGTCACACAGCCGCAGGGCAGGAAGGCTTCGGCGGCCAGTTGCATGGCGTTGTCGAGGCTGAGCGGGGTGGTGGTCATGGCGGGCTCCGTGGCGTGGCGATGTCAGAAGGTTGACCGCCATATCGCGATGCCGTTTCCGCGCCGCCGACCGGCTGTCGCTTGTGCCGCATCCTGCGCGGCAGCATATTCGAGCGCATGAACACCTCGCGCACCGATCTGCTGAGCCTTTTCCATCCCGCTGTGGCGGGCTGGTTCGCCCGCAACTTTCCGGCACCGACGCCGGCCCAGGCCGCGGCCTGGCCGTTGATCCACGCGGGACGCTCGACGCTGGTGGCCGCGCCGACCGGCTCGGGCAAGACGCTGACCGCGTTTCTCGCTGCCATCGACGCGCTGGTGCGCCAGGGCCTGGCCGACGACGGGCTGGCCGATGGCACGCAGGTGCTCTACGTCTCGCCGCTCAAGGCGCTGTCCAATGACATCCATATCAACCTGGAGCTACCGCTGGCCGGCATCGCCGCCGAGCTGGAGCGCCTCGGCCTGCCGCCGGTGGCCATTCGCACCGCTGTGCGCACCGGCGACACGCCGCAGGCCGAGCGCGCGGCGCTGCGCAAGCGGGTGCCGCACATTCTGGTCACCACGCCGGAATCGCTCTACGTGCTGCTGGGTTCGGAGTCCGGGCGGCAGATGCTGCGCGACGTGCGCAGCGTGATCGTCGACGAGATCCATGCGATTGCCGGCAACAAGCGCGGCAGCCACTTGGCGCTGTCGCTGGAGCGCCTGGAGGCGCTGTGCGGGCGGCCGCTGGTGCGCGTCGGGCTGTCGGCGACGCAGAAGCCGATCGAGGCCGTGGCGCGCTTTCTGGCTGGAACCGGACGGCCGTGCGAAATCGTCGATATCGGCCACGGCCGTGCGCGCGATCTGGCGCTGGAAGTGCCGCCGGTGCCGCTGGAAGCGGTGATGAGCAACGACGCCTGGGCGCTGGTCTATGACCGCCTCGCGGCGCTGGCCGGTGAGCATCGCACCACGCTGGTGTTCGTCAACACGCGGCGCATGGCCGAGCGCACCACCCGGCATCTGGCCGAGCGGTTGGGCAGCGCCGTGGTTGCCGCGCACCACGGCAGTCTGGCGCGCGAGCAGCGGCTGACGGCCGAGCAGAAGCTCAAGCGCGGCGACCTGCGGGTGCTGGTCGCCACCGCCTCGCTGGAGCTGGGCATCGATATCGGCGACGTGGAACTGGTCTGCCAGCTCGGTTCGCCACGCTCGATCGCCGCCTTTCTGCAGCGCGTCGGTCGCGCCGGGCATCAGGTCGCGGGGATCTCCAAGGGGCGGCTGTTTCCCAGCTCGCGCGATGACCTGATCGAATGTGCCGCGCTGCTTGATGCCGTGCGCCGCGGCGAGCTGGACGTGCTGCGCATTCCGCAGGCGCCGCTGGATGTGCTGGCCCAGCAGATCGTCGCCGAAGTGGCCTGTGGCGAATGGCCGGAGGCGGCGCTGCTGGCGCTGATCCGCCGTGCCATGCCCTATGCCGCGCTGGACGAGGCCGGCTACCAGGCGTTGCTGACGATGCTCGCCGAGGGCTACACGACCCGCCACGGCGCCCGCGGCGCCTACCTGCATCGCGACCTGGCGACGCACAGCCTGCGCGCCCGTCGCGGCGGCCGGCTGGTCGCGTTGACCTCCGGCGGCACCATCGCCGACAACGCCGACTACGCGGTGCTGCTCGAACCCCAGGGCCTGAACATCGGCACGGTGAACGAGGATTTCGCCGTGGAGAGCCTGGCCGGCGACGTGTTCCAGCTTGGCAACACCTCCTATCGCATCCTCAAGATCGAGCCGGGGCGGGTGCGCGTCGAGGACGCCCAGGGCACACCGCCGAACATTCCGTTCTGGCTCGGCGAGGCGCCGGGCCGCAGCGACGAGCTGTCCTTCGCCGTGGCGCGTCTGCGCGAGGAGATCGACCAGCGCCTGGCCGCGGCCGAGCAGGCCGGTGATGCGCGCCTGGAGCCGGCCATCGCCTGGCTGCTGGATGTGCTCGGTCTCACCGAGCCGGCGGCGCGGCAGATCGTCGAATACCTGGCCCGCGCGCGCTCTGCGCTGGGCGCGCTGCCGACCCAGCGGCGGCTGATCATGGAGCGTTTCTTCGACGAATCCGGCGGCACCCAGCTGGTCATTCATTCGCCCTACGGCAGCCGTATCAACCGTGCCTGGGGGCTGGCGCTGCGCAAGCGCTTCTGCCGCACCTTCAACTTCGAGCTGCAGGCGGCGGCGACCGAGGATGCGATTATCCTGTCGCTGTCGACCAGCCACAGCTTTGCGCTGGATGAGGTCTGGCGTTACCTGCATTCGGCCAGCGCCGAGCAGGTGCTGATCCAGGCGCTGCTCGACGCGCCGCTGTTCGGCGTGCGCTGGCGCTGGATCGCCACCACCGCGCTGGCGCTGCCGCGCATGGCAGGCGGGCGCAAGGTGGCGCCGCAGCTGCAGCGGATGAAAAGCGAAGACCTGCTGGCCACGGTGTTTCCCGATCAGGTGGCCTGCCTGGAGAACATCGTCGGTGAACGGGAGATTCCCGAGCACCCGCTGGTGCGCCAGACCCTCGACGACTGCCTGCACGAGGCGATGGACAGCGAAGGCTGGCTGGCCTTGCTGCGGCGCATGGAAAGCGGCGAGGTCGAGCTGCTGGCGCGCGACCTGCCGGCGCCGTCGCCGCTGGCGATGGAGGTGCTTGGCGCGCGTCCCTACGCCTTTCTCGATGACGCCCCGCTGGAGGAGCGCCGCACCCAGGCGGTGCTCGCTCGGCGCTGGAGCGACCCGCAATCGGCCGATGACCTTGGCGCGTTGGACCCGCTGGCGATTGCCGCCGTCAGCGAGGAAGCCTGGCCCGAGGCGCGCTCGGCCGACGAGATGCACGAGGCGCTGATGGCGCTGGGCTGCATCGCCGAAACCGAGGCCGCCACGCAGTCGCAATGGCCCGACTGGCTCGCCGAGCTGGCGCGCGGCGGCCGGGCGACGCGCCTGCAGGTCGCCCATGATCGCGCGCTGTGGGTGGCGCTGGAGCGGCTGGCATGGCTGCGCGCGATCTACCCGCAGGCGCCGTGCGAGCCCAGGCTGCAGCCGCCGGCCGGGTACGACCGCGAGCTGGCGGAAGAGGATGCGCTGGTGGAGCTGATCCGCGCGCGGCTGAGCGGCTTCGGCCCGCTGCCGGTGCCGCTGATCGCCCGGCCGCTGGCCTTGCCGGCCTCGGCCGTGGCGCAGGCGCTGACCCGCCTGGAAGCCCAGGGCTACGTGCTGCGCGGCCGCTTCACCCCGGCGGCGGGCGAGGATGAGTGGTGCGAGCGGCATCTGCTGGCGCGCATCCATCGCTACACGGTCAAGCGTCTGCGTCGCGAGATCGAGCCGGTGGAACGCGCCGATTTCATGCGCTTTCTCGCCGACTGGCAGCACCTGTCCGCCGCCACGCGCATGCAGGGGCGCGACGCGCTGGACACCCTGGTCGAGCAGCTCGAAGGCTTCCAGGCGGCTGCGGGCGCATGGGAAAGCGATCTGCTGCCAGCGCGCCTGCAGGACTACGGCGGCCACTGGCTGGACGAGCTGTGCCGCTCCGGGCGCATCGTCTGGACGCGGCTGGCCGGGCGTCCGAAGGCCGGCGGCGGGCCGGTGCGCGGCACGCCCATCGTGCTGCTGCCGCGGCGCCAGCTCGCGGTCTGGCAGGCGCTGGCCAGCGGCGCGCCGCTGGCGCAGCTGTCGTCGCGGGCACAGCGGGTGCTCGATTGTTTGCAGACGCTCGGTGCGCTGTTCTTCGACGAGCTGCAGCACGAGGCACACCTGCTGCGCAGCGAATTGGAGGATGCGCTTGGCGAACTGGCGGCGGCGGGGCAGGTGAACGCCGACAGCTTCGCCGGCCTGCGCGCGTTGCTGACGCCGGCCAGCAAGCGTGCGCGCACCACGCGGCGCAGCCGCGGCGGTGCCTTCATCGGCGGCATGGCGGATGCTGGTCGCTGGGCGCTGGTGCGCAGGCCGGCGGCAGCCGAGGCGCTGGCGGACAGTCGATCCGCGGTCGATGGCGAGGCGCTGGAGCATATCGCCCGGGTACTGCTGCGCCGCTACGGTGTGGTGTTCTGGCGGTTGCTGGCGCGCGAGGCAGACTGGCTGCCGCCCTGGCGCGAGCTGCTGCGGGTGTATCACCGGCTGGAGGCGCGTGGCGAGATTCGCGGCGGGCGCTTCGTCGCGGGCGTGGCCGGCGAACAGTTCGCGCTGCCGGACGCGCTCGGTCTGCTGCGCGAAGTGCGCAAGCGCCCGCCCTCCGGCGAGCTGCTGGCGGTATCGGCGGTCGATCCGCTGAACCAGCTGGGTACGCTGTTGCCGGGCAACAAGGTGCCGGCGTTGCCGGGCAACCGCATTCTCTACCGCGACGGCGTGCCGCTGGCGGCGCTGGTGGCAGGCAAGCCGCAGTGGCTGGTCGAGCTGCAGGCGCCGGAGCAGGAGCTGGTCAGGCGCGCGCTGGCGCGGCGCTAGCCGGTAAGCATTCCAGGCCGGCGAGGTCCTGGCGCATCTGCTGCAAGCGCTGGACAAGGTGCTCGCGCTGGCGCGCGTCGGCCATGCCGTGCAGGTCGGCCAGCAGAGCCAGCGCGGCCCGTTCGGCGTGCTGCAGTGCGGCACGGTCGGCGTCACCGAGCAGCGCTTCGCGGTCCTGCAGCAGCCGGGCGATGCGCGCCGCGAAATCGGCCCGATCGCGCTGGCGTACGGTGTCGAGCAGCTCGCGCTGCCATTGTTCGCGGTTGTTCAGCCAGCGTGCGTTCTGCTCGCCCAGGCTGTGCGACCAGGCCAGCACGCGCTGGCGCTGCGCCGCATCGAGCGGGCCGAGCCAGTGTTCGAGACGTTCGCCCATGCGCTCGGCACGTTCGCGAATCTGCTGGGGCAACGGCGGCGCCAGGTATTGCTCGCGGTGTTCGCGCCGATCCGCCTCCAGCGCCTGCGCCAGCTCGCGCACCTGCGTGTCGTCCAGTGCGCGCAGCAGTTCGGTGGCGGTGGGGGTGATCTCTACCGCAATGGCCTGGATCGCCTGGCGGATGTCCCGGTAGTACGGCTGCAGCTGGTCGCCGTCCAGCCTGCGGTGGGTGCTGTCGTGTTGCAGACGCTGCAGGTCGTCGAGCAGGTCCGGTAGCTGGCTGCGGCAATGCCAGGCCAGATGCGTCCTGATCCGCTCGCGAAGCCGGTCTTGCTGTGCGCGGTTCAGGTCGAGGTAGTCGTTGAGCGACCACGGCACCAGCACGTCGAGGTTGCGATAGACCAGCGTCGCGCGGCTGCAGCCGACCAGTACAACGCTGCAGAACAGTAGCGACAACAGTACCCGGCAGGTGCAGTGCATCGTCGGTCCTCGTCTGTTCGTCTTCTGCGCGCGCCTGGGCTGGGCTTTCGTCGGGCGACAGGTGAGAACCCGCCGCGCACGCGGTCACTTCTAGCGTAGGCCGCGTCCCAGGGCGCGGTGGCGATTCATTCAATCAACGCGGGAGAAATATCATGCGCGCACAGATCAAGCACCTGAGCGGTGAGGATGTTCCCAAGGCATGGCGCCCGACCTGGGCGGTGTGCTGGGTCGTGGAGCTGGATGGCGCGGTGATCGGCGGGCCTTACGCCAGCGAAGCGCAGGCCCGTGCGGTGGCCAACGGCGACGAGGAGCCGCGCCTGTCGCAGACGCCGGCACCCTGACTGGCGTTCAGCGTGGCTGTTGCGCCTGCTCCAGGCAGTACTGCGGGCAGGGCGCGCGATACTCGGCGGCTGGCGGCGGCGGTTCGACCAGTTGCGACACCAGCGCCAGGGCCTTCTCGAAGGACGGATAGCCGCTCTGGGCGACGTCGAGCTGCGCGTAGGCTTCGCGGTAGGCGTCCGCCTTGGCGATGTCGCGCTCCTCGATCAGATAGGGCTCCATGTAAATCTTGTAGAGCAGGGCGACCGCGTGCGGATGGCCCTTGTCCTTGGCCTTCTCCAGCAGGTGCAGCACCTCGGAGGGTTCCGGGCCGAGGCGGATCATCAACAGCGCCTGGTAGAACTCGGTTTCGCCGCGTCGATCCTGTGGCGCGCTGCGGTCGAGCAGCGCATCGGCCAGCTCGTAGCCTTCCTCGTCTCCGGAGGCGATCAGGATCTTCGCCTGCAGCAGGTCGTTCTGGTACAGCAGGCGTTCCGCCCGGCAGCGGCTGTCGCTCCAGGGCTGGTCGCACGATTGTGAAGCGCAGCCGCCGAGCAACATCAGCAGCGCAATCGCCAGCGCATGTCTCATTGTGAACTCGCTCTCCTTTTGAGGTTCGCCAGTATGGGCCGTGCGCACCGCGCTTCGCCAGAGTCGTTTGCGCTCAGTAGGTGGTGCAGGGGGCGTTCATCCGCTGCAGCCCGTAGCGGCGCAACAGGCCCTGCCAGCGGGCGCTGTGCGGCAGATCGGTGATCAGCTGCTGGATGAACTGGGTCGCGGCCGGGTTAAGACTGGAGGTGATGAGGATGTGGCGCTCGAAGGTGTAGAGCGGCACATCCGATACGTGCAGGCGTGCCGGCGGTATCTCGGTGGCTTCGTAGAAGTAGCGCGCCGAGCGCGGCAGCAGCGCGACGTCGATGCGCCCGGAGAGCAGCTTGTGCAGGTTCTGCAGATCGGAATGCACGTCCTCGCGACGAATCCGGCCTTTGTCGATGTCGTCCTGCAGGGTCTGGTAGTAATGCCCGAGCACGCCGCCGAGGCGTTGGCCATACAGCGATTCGGGGCCTTCGTAGTCGAACGGACGGCTCGCTGGCGAAACGAAGTCCTGGGTGTCGCAGAGCAGCGGCGACGTCCAGCGCGCGCGGGCCACCAGCTTGGACGGAAAGAATGTGGGCGTGGCCCACAGCAGCACACCGGGGCGGTTTTCGGCGAGTCGGGCATCGAGCCGCCGGCGTGGCAGCTGGCTCAGCACGAAAAAATAGCGGGCGTGGTTGGACGGGTGCTCGTTGAGCAGCGCTACCAGCGCTTCCGAGAGGCCCGTACTCTGCTCGTTGGCGAACGGCGGTGACGTGTGATAGGTCCAGACCTCGATCCGCTCGGTCGCCTGGGCACTCAACGAACAGAGAATCAGCAGCGCAAGCAGTCTGAACATCGATGATCCGCCGGAGGGAAACGAATCCGCCGCGACGGATTCGGTGGCAATGCTGTCGTCGGACAGCGCTCCGCTTGGACTGGTTCAGCCGGCGGATGCTGCAAGCGAGCGTACGGGTTGCCAGCGCTTCTGGTAAAGCCAGCCGCCGAACGGTGGGCTCAGAAGCGCTCGTGTTCGCCGAGGAAGCGCCACTGGCCCAGCGGCAGCTTGGCCATCGACAGCCGGCCGATGCGAATGCGCTTGTAGCCGAGCACGCGCAGGCCGATGGCCTCGCAGAGCATGCGCAACTCGCCGGGTTGCGGTTGTTTGACGGCCACGCGCAGGTGGGTTTCGTTCTGCCAGCTGGCCTTGGCTTTGGGCAGAATTCGGCCGCGATGGCCGATGCCTTTGCCGAGCAGTGCCAGGCCGTCCGCTTCCGGTTCGCCGCTGACCTCAACGATGAATTCCTGCTCCAGCTTGCTGCGCGCATCGCTCAGCAGGCGGATCACTTCGCGTTGCTGGCTGAACACCAGCAGCCCGCTGGCTTCGTCCTCGAGCGGCAGCAGCACGTTCTGGCGCAGCAGGTGGCGTTGCAGCGGGGCGGTGGTGCTCGGGTCTTCGGCCCAGTGGCCGGCGGCCGAGAGCAATTGCAGGGCGGCCGCGGCATCGGTCGGCACGGACGCGCCAGCCGGCTTGTGCAGCAGCAGCGTGACCGGGGCAATCTCGCTCGCGGTGGCGCCCGGCAGCAGGGTCAGTCGCTGCGCTGGCTGGACCTTGAAGAACGGCGCCTGCACCACCTGGTCGTCCACCGTCACCCAGCCGCCTTCGATATACAGCTCGGCTTCGCGCCGGGAGCAGCCGAGCTGGTCGGCGAGGCGTTTGGACAGGCGTACGGGGTCGGTCATGATGGGCTCGGAAGGGGGTAAAAAACGCGGCGAGCCGCTGCGCGGATGGCAGGGCTCGCCGAGGGGCGTTTCAGCGGGAGGAGCCGATCACTTCTTGCTGATGGTGATCTGACGCGACGGCCCTTGGGTCTGGCCGCTGACTCCGTTGGGAATCTGTTGGATTTCACCGCCGGCCTTGAGGAAGGCGGCCATCTGGTCGGCCAGGGACTGGCTGGTTTCGAAAGCGGGTTCGGGCTTGCGCTTGGCAGCGGCTTTGGTGGCCATGATCACTTTTCCGTATATCAGTCGAACCGGGCATTATACAGATTCTGTTGACTTTTGTTCACTTTTCCGCTGAGCAGTCGTGCGGAGGTGTTGGGTGCGCGTCCGCTGGCTTTGTTCTTTACTGAGGCGGTCGTCGGCTCGAACTGTGGAGAAACTCATGTCGCATCCCCTCATTGCCGTTGTGTTTGTCGCCCTGTTTGCTTCGGCCCCGGTTATCGCCGCCGAGCCACAACGGTACCGCAGCGAACTCGGTCAGCTGCGGCTGGAAGAGGTGGCGGCGGGGCTGGAAAACCCTTGGGCGCTGGCGTTCCTGCCCGATGGCGAGCACCTGCTGGTGACCGAACGACCCGGCCGGTTGCGCCTGGTGGGGCTGGACGGCTCGCGCTCAGCGCCGCTGGCTGGCGTGCCGGAGGTGTTCGCCAGTGGCCAGGGCGGATTGCTCGATGTGGCGCTGTCGCCGACGTTCCAGAGTGACCGGCTGGTGTATCTCAGCTATGCGGAGGCTGGCGAAAACGGCCGGGCCGGCACCACGGTCGGGCGCGGGCGGTTGAGCGAAGATCGCACGCGGCTGGAGGATTTTCAGGTGATCTTCCGCCAGCAACCCAAGCTGTCGACGGGCGTGCACTTCGGTTCGCGGTTGGTGTTCGACCGCGACGGCTATCTGTTCATCGCGCTCGGCGAGAACAACCAGCGGCCCACCGCGCAGGAACTGGACAAGCTGCAGGGCAAGCTGGTGCGGCTTTATCCCGATGGCCGCGTGCCGGAGGACAACCCCTTCGTCGATCGCAAGGGCGCGCGGCCGGAAATCTGGTCCTATGGCCACCGCAACCAGCAGGGTGCTGCGCTGAACCCCTGGAGCGGGCAGCTCTGGACTCACGAGCACGGCCCGCGCGGCGGCGACGAAATCAACATTCCCCAGCCCGGGAAAAACTACGGCTGGCCGCTGGCCACGCACGGCATCAACTACAGCCTGCTGCCGATTCCCGAGGCGAAGGGCACGACCGTGGAAGGCACCGAGCCACCGCTGTACGTCTGGAAGAAGTCGCCCGCCATCAGTGGCATGGCCTTCTACGATGCCGAGCGCTTCCCCGCCTGGAAGCACAACCTGTTCATCGGCTCACTGTCGGCGCAGACCCTGATCCGCCTGCAGCTCGACGGCGACCGTATCGTCCACGAGGAGCGCTTGCTGGAGTCGATGGGCGAGCGTATCCGCGACGTCCGTCTCGGACCGGATGGCTATCTGTATCTGCTGACCGACGACAGCGATGGCCGGTTGCTGCGGCTGGGGCTGGAAGGGGAGTGAATTTCCTGCCGTCCAGGGAGCGATTGCGCCACATGTCGGTCCACTGACCAGGGCCGCCATGGCGGCAGCGTGCGCAGTCCACTGGACAGGAGGCAGCAGTGGCGGTCGTCATCAGCGGTGTATTCGGCATTCTTCTCGGGCTCGCACTCATCATCGGCGGCGTACGGCTGTTCGATCTCGGCGGCACCTGGTACTTCGCCGCGGTCGGCGCGGGATTCCTGCTGGTGGGCATTCTGCTGCTCATGCGTCGGCGCGCGGCGCTGTGGCTCTATGCGCTGTTGATGCTCGCGGCGCTCGGTTGGGCGCTGTACGAGGTCGGGCTGGACTGGTGGCAGCTGGCGCCGCGCGGCAGCCTCATCGCGCCGTTCGGCCTGTGGCTGCTGATGCCCTGGATCGTTCAGCGCCTGAGCTGGCAGCACTTCGGCCTGCGCGCCTGGGGCGGCGCGGCGCTGCCGCTGCTGCTGGCCGTCGTGCTCTGGGGCACGACGGCGGTACTGGCCCTTGGGCGCGACGTGAACGACGTCAAGGGCATGCTGCCGCCGCCGCTGGCCGAGGCGCCGGCAACCGGGCCGGGCGAAGTACCCGACGGCGACTGGCACGCCTACGGCCGCACCCAGTTGGGCCAGCGTTATTCGCCGCTGGCGCAGATCACCCCGCAGAACGTCGAGCGCCTCGAGCCGGTCTGGCACTACCACACCGGTGACCTGCGCCGGCCCAGCGACCCCGACGAGACCACCTACGAAGTCACGCCGCTGAAGATCGAC
Organism: Stutzerimonas sp. 21-1; assembly: GCF_056336065.1. Lineage (NCBI taxonomy): Bacteria > Pseudomonadati > Pseudomonadota > Gammaproteobacteria > Pseudomonadales > Pseudomonadaceae > Stutzerimonas > Stutzerimonas sp. 21-1. Next base: position 1,514,283 of record NZ_CM150500.1, read on the forward strand.
GATTCGCTCTACCTCTGCACGCCGCACAACCTCGTCATCGCGCTCGACGCCGAAACCGGCGAGGAGCGCTGGCGCTTCGATCCGCAGGTGCCCGACTCCAGCAATCGCCAGCACCTGACGTGCCGGGGGCTGTCCTACCACGTCGAGCGCCAGGCGCCGGACGAGCAGCAATGCCGCCAGCGGCTGTTCATGCCGACCGCCGATGCCCGCCTGCTGGCGCTGGATGCGAAGACCGGCAAGCTCTGCCCCGGGTTCGGTGAGGGCGGTCAGGTAAACCTCTGGGCCAACATGCCCAACGTCAAGGAAGGCTTCTATTACTCGACCTCGCCGCCGGTGGTCGCGCGTGGGCTGGTCATCATCGGCGGGGCGGTGAACGACAACGTGCGCCGCCACGAACCGTCCGGGGTGATCCGCGCCTACGATGTGCGCAGCGGCGAGCTGCGCTGGAACTTCGACCCCGGCAACCCGGAGCGGACCGAGCCCATCGCCCCTGGCCAGACCTACAGCCAGAGCACACCGAACAGCTGGAGCATCTCCAGCGCGGACGAGGCGCTGGGGCTGGTTTACGTGCCGTTCGGCAATCAGGTGCCCGATCAGTGGGGCGGCCGGCGCAGCGAGAACAGCGAGCGCTTTTCGTCCTCGGTGGCGGCGCTCGAGATCGAGACCGGGCGTCTGCGCTGGGTGTTCCAGACGGTACATCACGACCTCTGGGACATGGACGTGCCGGCGCAGCCGAGCCTGGTCGACATCCAGACCGAGGCCGGGCCAGTGCCGGCGCTGGTGGCCCCAACCAAGCAGGGCGACATCTATGTCCTGGACCGCCGCACCGGCGAGCCGATTCTGCCGGTGCGCGAGGAGCCGGCGCCGCAGGGCGCGGCCGAGGGCGACTGGACGGCCGCGACGCAGCCGGTGTCGGCGCTGTCCTACCAGCCGCCGAAACTGACCGGCAAGGACCTTTGGGGCGTGACGCTGATCGACCAGATGCTCTGCCACATCCAGTTCCATTCGCTGCGCTACGAGGGACGTTACACGCCGCCGTCGACCCAGGGCACGCTGGTCTATCCGGGCAACTTCGGCGTGTTCAACTGGGGCGGGGTGGCGGTCGATCCGGTCCGGCAGCTGGTCTTCAGCGCGCCCGCCTACCTGGCGTTCACCTCGACGCTGGTGCCGCGTGCCGACGACAGCAGCACGCTGGTGTCCGACAAGCCGCCTTACCTCAACGAGAATTTCGGCTCGCCGTTCGCCGTCGAGCTCAAGCCGTTTGTCTCACCGCTCGGTCTGCCCTGCAGCGCGCCGCCGTGGGGCTACGTCGCCGGCGCGGACCTGCGCACCGGCAAGACCCACTGGTTGCGGACCAACGGCACCGTGCGCGATCGCGCGCCGCTGCCGTTGCCGTTCAAGATGGGCGTGCCGAGCCTCGGCGGGCCGATGCTGACCGCTGGCGGCGTGGCCTTTCTCAGCGGCACGCTGGACTACTACCTGCGCGCCTACGACAGCACCTCCGGGCGCGAACTGTGGAAAGCCCGCCTGCCGGCTGGTGGACAGGCGACGCCGATGACCTACCGCAGCCCCTCGGGACGGCAGATGGTCGTGGTGGTCGCCGGCGGCCACGGCTCACTGGGGACCGATGCCGGGGATTCAGTGATCGCCTACGCATTGCCGCGTTAACCGCGCGGCGCTGCTAGAATCGCGCCTTTGTACACACAGGGCAGGATCATGGCCGCTATCGGGCGCTACAACAGCATGCAGGTCGTCAAACACACCAGTTTCGGCCTCTATCTCGACGGCGGCGCGGACGGCGAAATCCTCCTGCCCAAGCGCTATATCCCGAAGAACGCGCCGACCGAGGTGGACGACTGGCTCAACGTCTTCGTCTACCTCGACAGCGAGGACAAACTGATCGCCACCACCGACAAGCCCAAGGTGCAGGTCGGTGAGTTCGCCAGCCTCAAGGTGGTGGAAATCAACCGCGTCGGCCTGTTCCTCGATTGGGGCCTGCCGAAGGACCTGCTGCTGCCGCACTCGGAGGAGAAGCGCCCGCTGCAGGTCGGCGACTACTGCGTGGTTTATGTCTACGTGGACAAACGCACGCGGCGCATCACCGCCACCGCGCGGCTCGACCGCTATCTGGACCGCACGCCGCCGCACTACGCCGTCGGCGAGGCGGTGGATCTGCTCGTGGTCGAGGCCACCGAGCTGGGCTTCAAGGCCATCATCAACGGCCAGCACTGGGGGCTGATCCACAAGAACGAAGCGTTCAAGTTCCTGCGCCCGGGGATGCGCGAGAGCGGCTTCATCAAGGAGCTGCGCGCCGACGGCAAGATCAGCCTGAGCCTGCAGCCGGTGGGCAGCGAAGCGCTTGACGCGCTGCAGGCGCTGATCCTGCAGAAGCTGGAAGAGGGGCAGGGCGTGCTGGCGCTGAGCGACAAGAGCCCGGCCGAAGAGATCGCGCGCCAGTTCGGCGTCAGCAAAGGCAACTTCAAGAAGGCCATCGGCGGCCTGTACAAGCACGGGCGCATCGTCATCCACCCGGATCGCATCGAGCGCGCCTGAGTGCGTCGGGTCGCGGCGCGCTAGATGTCCAGGCGCGCCTGCCGTCCACCGTCGGCATCCCGGCGCAGGGGTTCTCCCGCGTCTTGCGCGTAACTCAGCTCGCCATCGACCAGCCGCGCCGGCGCGGTGAACGGGTGTGCGATCAGATGCTGCTCGTCCTGTATGTGCAGCACCTCGATGCCGCGCACCTTCAGCACATCGGAAACCAGCGAGCGGTGGCAGCGCCACCACAACACCTCGGCGCACATCATCGCGGTGCGGCGCTCGCCGGCCAGCGCCAGCAGGCGTTCCAGGCCGCGGGCAAACTCTGCGCTGGCCAGATGGTCGGCATAGCCACGAAACGAAGCGTTGCGCCACGCCTGGTTGACCGAGTCGGCCGCGGCGCGACGGCGGCCGCCCAGCTCCGGTAACCATTCATAGGCGATGCCGCGGGCAGCGAGCGCTTCGCGCAGGGCGTCCGAGCCGAACTGCGGCAGTCGGCGTGAACCCGGATGGCGGCGCACATCGGCGATCCCCTCGATGCGGTAGTGCTCGAGCAGGGCGATGAACTGCTCGAGCGGGCGCGTCGAATGACCGATGGTCCAGACCGTGGCCGGCATGCTCATGCCGGGTCAGTCCAGCTTCGTCAGTGCACCGGGTTTGTGCATGGCGATGTGATCGGTCTTGTCACTCTTGATCTCGTACTGCGGCTCCTCCGCGCTGGCGCGCCGGGTGTGCCCCTTGTACTGCGTATCGGCCGTATGGACCTTGATGATGGTGCCGCTGACCCGCCCCGCCTCGGAATTCCAGCTGACGTGATCGCCCACCTTGAATCGATTCATGGCCTTGCTCCGTGGTGACCTCAGTTCTGTTGGGACAACGCCTGCCAACGGAAGATTCGCGGCCGGCCTCCCGCCGCCCAGATGCCTCGCCGTTTGTCGGAAAAGATTGGACTTTTAATTGAAACAAACTGCGCCGCCAATTCAAAAAAATGACGCCTTTAGACGGTTAAATGCGTTCTAGCAGGCCAGTAATTAATCCCTTAGATTGCTGGCAAGTTGCTACTTTGCAGTGGCGAATTAATAGCAACTATTAAAGCGTGTCGATATTTTGGCGACTGCAAATGGTCGTTTGGATTTCCATTATTTTTTGGAACCTATTATAAAGCCGCCACGCAACGATTAATTCGGATTGTTCAGGGGTGGAACAGCGGGTTTTCCGATTGCTGACTGGTTCATTCAGTTGTGACAAAGCGGCTTCCCGACAAGCAGTGCCACCCACGACTCAATTGACCTCCCGCACTTTTTTAAAGGCCGCGAAGGCGCCTTTAGACGTATTAAGTTTCGGAGAGAAAGATGTCTATCAACGTTTTTGCCGGCTCCCGTAAGGCGCTCGTAGCTTCCATCGCCTTGGCTGCCGTACTGGGCGGCGTTACCGCTTCCTCTGCAGTGTTCGCCGCTGATGCGCTCAGCACTGCGTCGACGACTGTGACCCTCAGCGCGAAGATCAACGGCTTCACCAACACCGATTGGCTCAATGGGGTCTGGCGCGCCGCGCCGGCGCTGTCGATTCCGGCCTCGACTGCCAATAACGCCGCGTTCAAGGTCGGCGCCAGCGTGCGTCTGGCCGATGGGCAGGTGCGCAAAGTCACCAAGGTCTATGTGGTGGGCAGCAACCTCAGCGTGTTCCTCGATGGCGCGGCTGTCGACGGTAACAAGGTGGGTGCGCCGAACAGCGTGAGCGCGGTGACATTCACGACCACCGAGTCGACCACCAGCTCGACGACGACTCCCACCAGCGGGACTTCGACCACTGTTTCGAGCGGCATCACCTACGCCTCCAGTATCAACAGCTTCACCAGTACCGATTGGCTCAATGGCGTATGGCGCAAGTCGGCCGGTTTCTCCATTCCGGCAACTAGCGCAAGCAAGAGCGCGTTCGTTGTGGGCGCTACGGTAAAACTGGCTGATGGCCAGCTGCGCAAGATCAAGACCGTGCAGGTTGTAGGCTCCAACATGAGTGTTTGGGTCGACGGCGCGGCAGTAAACGGTAGTGTGGTTGGCTATCCGAACAAGCTGACGGTTGTTTCCGGTAGCTCGACCGAAACCGCAATTACCGCACCGACGCAAACCACACTCGCTACCAGCGGCCTCAACAACTTCACCAATACCGACTGGCTCAACGGGGTATGGCGCAAGTCGCCTGGTTTCTCCATTGCCGCCACGGCTGCCAACCAGGCTGCGTTCAAGTTGGGCAATTCGGTGAAACTGGCCGATGGTCAGGTGCGCAAGATCACCGCCGCCTACATTTCTGGCAGCAACATGAGCGTCTATCTGGATGGCGCGGTTCTGGATGGCAACGCGGTGGGCTATCCGAAGACCATTTCGGCCATCAGCGGCACCAGTACCAGCGGCACTGTCACCAGCCCGACTGTTTCGGAGCCGGTCGTTAGCGCACCGGCTGAATCCACGGCACCGGCCGACACCACCAACGGCCAGCCGCGCCTGGTCGGCGTCAACCTGTCCGGCGCCGGCTTCGGCCCGTCGGTGGTACCGGGCGTGCACGGCACCAACTACACCTATCCGGCGGAGTCGTACTATAAGAAGTACGCCGATCTGGGCATGAAACTGGTGCGCCTGCCGTTCCTCTGGGAGCGTATCCAGCCCACGCTGAACACTCCACTCAATGCCACCGAGCTGGCGCGTCTGAAGCAATCGCTGGACTTCGCGCACAAGCACGGCGTGAAGGTCATCCTCGATCTGCACAACTACTACCGCTACTTCGGCAAGCTGATCGGCTCCAGCGAAGTACCCATCAGCTCGTTCGCTGGTGTGTGGAAGCAGATCGTCGAGCAGGTCGTCAGCCATCCGGCCGTCGAAGGTTACGGCCTGATGAACGAGCCGTACTCCACCAACGGACTGTGGCCGCAGGCTGCGCTGGCCGCCGCCAAGGCGATCCGAACCCTGGACAGCCAGCGCTGGATCTACGTGGCGGGTGATCGCTGGTCGAGCGCCTACCACTGGCCGCACTACAACACCCAGCTGATCAACGATCCGTGGATGCGCGATCGCAAGAACAACCTGGTGTTCGAAGCGCACATGTATGTGGACAAAGATTTCTCCGGTAACTACTTCGACAAGGCTGAAGTGTTCGACCCGATGATCGGCGTGAATCGCGTCAAGCCCTTCGTCGAGTGGCTGAAGAGCAACAACCTGCGCGGCTACATCGGCGAGCACGGCGTGCCGGACTTCTCGCCCTCGGCCATCGTCGCCACCGACAACCTGCTGGCCTACCTGCGGCAGAACTGCATCCCCAGCACCTACTGGGCAGCAGGTCCGTGGTGGGGCGAGTACGCACTCTCGCTGGACGTGACCAGTGGCAAGGCGCGTCCGCAACTGCCGGTTCTGCAGAAGCACGCCAAGGCGAGTAACAGCTGCAGCAGCATCGGCCCACTGTAAGCCGACTCCGCAGCGCAAACAGGAACGGGCCTCAGGGCCCGTTTTTGCGTTTCTGGCGAATGTGCCGCATGCAGCTCGTCGGGGCGCGCTGCGCTGAAACTGACTGCGCGGTCATGCGGCGACCTGCGGCGCGCCGTTTCGCTTGGTTGGTCGTGCAATCGCCGCAGCCCGCGGTTGGCGCCGCCTTGGCGCACCGAGCTGGCGATCCGCCGGCGGATCGCTGGGCAGCCGAGCGCTTTGCCGCGCCCGGAACGCGCTCGCCAGCCCCCGGACCGCTGGGCCAGAACGACGGAACTCGAAAAATGGGGTCCGGTCACCTTCTATGTGCACGCCGTGAACCGCGCGGCTCGTGGCGGGACAAGCCCGCAACGCTGTGTTTCAGCGGACACAGTCATTCGGCCAAACTCATAGAAGGTGGATCAACATGACGACACCCGATGAAGACATCACAGGTTATGGCGGCCTGCCGCAATCAGGCCCGACGCCGGACAGCGCCACCCCTGGCAGCTCGCATGGCGCCGCGGATGCCGATCTGAAGGCCAAGGCGCGAGAAGTCGGCGACGAGGTGAAGCAACAGGGCAAGGCGCAGCTGGACAGCTACCGCGGCACCGCCGCCGACGAGCTGGAAAAGGTCGCGCGCAGTGCGCAGGCCGCGGCGGACGAGCTGCAGCACCAGGACAACGGCCTTTCCACATACGTCTCGGAGATGGCGCAGGGCATGGTCGAACTGGCCGACAACCTGCGCGGCAAGAGCGTCGACGAGCTGGTCGGGGAGGTCAATCGCCTCGCCCGCAATAACCCGGCGCTGTTCATCGCCGGCAGCATCGCCGTCGGCTTTGGGCTGACCCGCTTCGCCCGTGCCTCCGGGCAGCGCGCGCAGGCGCATGAGCCAACCGTCGACTACGGCCATTCGGACGCCCTGCGACCGCATCCGACCTCGCCGCTCGGGCGCGCCGGTGCGACGCCGAGTACTCCCGATCTGCCGAGTCAGATGGAGCTCGACGAGCGACTGTCCAGCGGTCAGCCAGCCGCTCCGGTGGGCAGCATCAGCAACGCCGGTGCGACCACGACGCCCGCCGGGGCACGCCGGCATGATTCCGGCGCGACCAGCTATCCCACCAATGGCAAAGGCACCGACGGAGGGCTGACTCGATGAACGAACAACGCAACCTCAATACGCCATACGAACCGCTGCACACCGAACAGGACAACTCCGTTGGCGGCCTGCTGCGCCAACTGACCCGTGAGGTGCCCTCCCTGTTCACCAAGGAACTGGCACTGGCCAAGGCCGAACTCAGCGAATCGCTTCGCGCTACCAAAGCCGGCGCCGCCAGTGTGGCGACCGGCGGCGCGGTGCTGCTGGCGGGGTTCATCATTCTGCTGCTGGCGGCGGTGTATTTCCTCGCCACGATGATGGAGCCCTCCCTCGCTGCCCTGATCGTCGGCGGGGTGGTGGTGGTCATCGGCCTGATCATGGTCTCGGCCGGCAAGAAGAAGTTCGAGGCCTCGTCGTTCAAGCCCGACCGCACCCTCCATTCCATCCAGAAGGATAAAGAAGCCGTCAGGGGGCATGCATGATGAGCACGCACAACCAGATCGACGTAGAAGCGCAGAAGGACCCGGACACCCTTGAGCGCGAAATCGACCAGCAGCGCGCGGAGATCGGCAACATCGTCCATGCGCTGGAAAGCAAACTGTCGCCCGGCCAGATGATCGACACTGCTCTCGGCTACGCCAAAGGTGGCGGCGGCGAATTCCTGCACAACCTCAGCGATACGCTGAAGGCCAATCCGGTGCCGACGGTGTTGACCTCGGTTGGCCTGCTCTGGCTGATGGCGGGCCAGAATCGCTGCCCGGATTACCACGCCACCAGCGGTCCGTCCGCTACCGACAAGCTCGCCGCCAAGGCCTCGAACCTGAAGCAGCAGGGCGTCGGCATGAAGGACCGCGCCAGCCAGCTCGGGCACAGCGTCTCGCATTCGCTGGGCGATGCACGCAGCCGCGTCGGCGAATCCGGCCGGCAGGCTGCCGACAGCCTCAAGCACACGGCGGAGCGTGCTCGCGGCGGGTTTGCGCAATTGCTCGACGAGCAGCCGTTGGCCGTCGGCGCGATGGGCATCGCCCTCGGTGCGCTGCTCGCCGCCACGATGCCGCTGACCCGTCGCGAAGACGAGCTGATGGGTGATACCAGCGACAGGGTGACCGGCAAACTGCGCGACAAGGCGCGTGCCGGTTACGCCCAGGCGAGCGAGAAGGGCCGGGAGATGGCGGATGAGGTGGTCGGCAAGGTCAAGCAGAACCTGCACCACGACCCGAGCCGTCCTACCTCTGGCCCGCATTAAGGGTGGCAAAGAAGTTATGCGGTCGGGCTTGAGTCCGACCGCATAACCCCCGATAATCCGCCGCCTGGCGCCGGTGTAGCTCAGTAGGTAGAGCAGCGCATTCGTAATGCGAAGGTCGCAGGTTCGACTCCTGTCTCCGGCACCACGAAATTCCAAAAAGCCCGCTTAGTGCGGGCTTTTTGTTTCCTGCTATCCAGTCACGCGGCCGATCCGCAGGCGCTGACGATTCAGAGCGGATCGGCGGCAGCGCTGGATGCAATCCGCCGGGTTCGCACGCCCTCATCCTTCCCGGGCGGCGAATCGCTGTCAGCTGACTCGACAGGCTGTGCCGGGACGCTCGCGCAGCGCCATGCGCGCTCTCCTTACAGACCGAGTTCCGAAAGACCCGGGTGGTCATCCGGGCGGCGTCCGAGGGGCCAGCGGAATTTTCGTTGCTCCTCGGTAATGGGCAGGTCGTTGATGCAGGCGAAGCGGCGGGCCATCAGGCCGTTCTCTGCGAACTCCCAATTCTCGTTGCCGTAGGAGCGGAACCAGTTGCCGGAGTCGTCGTGCCATTCATAGGCGTAGCGCACGGCGATGCGGTTTTCCGTGAATGCCCACAGTTCCTTGATCAGGCGGTAGTCGAGTTCCCGGTTCCATTTGCGCGTGAGAAACGCCTGGGCCTCGGCGCGGCTGCTGGCAAATTCGGCCCGATTGCGCCAGCGGGTGTCGGCGGTATAGGCGAGGGCCACTTTGGCCGGATCGCGGCTGTTCCAGCCGTCTTCGGCGAGCCGTACTTTGAGCACGGCGGTCTCGCGGGTGAAGGGAGGAACGGGCTGACGGATTTCCGAGGTGGACATGGTGGTTGCTCCGTTGGCGGGGAAGAGGGCCATGGCGGCGAGGAATCAGCGCCGGCCACGTCAGAGATCGAGAACCAGAGGTTGAGGATCGCCCTCCGTTTGCGCCGGTACCGCGCAGCAGATCAGCACCTGATCGCTGGCAGGCCTCTGCGCCGGTGGGGTGGGGTAATGCACGTTGCCGCGGATCAGCCGGGTGCTGCAGGTACCGCAGGAGCCGCCACGGCAGCTGAATTCGGGGTTCAGGCCGCGGCTTTCCGCCAGTTCCAGCAGGCTACCGCTGTCGGGTGTCCAGTGTGCTTCGGTGGCTGATGCGCGAAAGTGCACCGGCACCGGTGCGCTGGCTGCAAGGGACTGCGCCGGCGGCCGCCCGGTTTCGGAGCGCCGCAAGGCCGACGGGCCGAATGCCTCGGCATGGATGCGCTGGTCCGGGATGTTCACGCTGCGCAGGCCGTCGTACATGTCCTGGAGAAAGCCCGCCGGGCCGCACAGGTAGAAGTCGTAATCATCCAGCGGCAGTCGCGCCTTGACCTGCGCGAAATCCAGGCGGCCCGCCATCTGGTAATCGCGCTCCGGCTGCGCCGAGCCGGGTGCGCTCAGCGCGCGGTGGATGTGCAGCAGCCCGTTCGAGCGTTGCTGCAGTTCGGTGAGTTCATTCTGGAAGGGCAGGTCGGCCAGGGTTCTGGCGCTCTGGAACAGATGAATCGCACGCGCCTTGCGGTGCTGCCGGTTCTGCGCCACCCGCTCTCGGGCCATCGAGATCAGCGGCGTGATGCCGACCCCGGCGCCCAGCAATACCACTGACCGTCCGCTGTCTTCTTGCAGGGTAAAGCTGCCCAGCGGCGGCCGTACCTCCAGCATGTCGCCCGCCCGCAGCTTGTCATGCAGATGCGCGGAGGCCCGGCCTTGCCGCTTGACGCTGATACGGATGTAGCCGTCCGACGGCGCGCTGGAAACGCTGTAGGTTCTGACCAAGGCATCGCCCTCGGCGGTGTGGATGCGGATCGGCAAGTGTTGGCCCGCGGCGAATGGCACGGCAGCGCTGTCCGGCGGCTCGAGAAAGAACGAGCGGATGTCGCTGCTCTCCTGTTGCACATGCGTGACCCGCCATGACTGCCACTGCCGGCGTTGTGCCTCCCGCTGCAGGTGCTGGTCAGCTTCCGCCCAGGTGCCGGTTGCCAGGCTGGTGGGGGCGTAGTCGTGAAATTGCCAGCGGATCGTCAGCGCGCCCGGGCGCAGCACCGCCTGCTCGACCTCCAAGGTCCAGAGCCGCTCGGCGCCCTCGAAAGTGCTGATCAAGGGGCTGTCCAGCAGCAGTTCGGTGCGACCGGTGAGTTGCAGCAGGTCGCCAGTGGTGAAGTCGATGAACAGTAACCCCGCGACCGAGTTGGTCTGCAGGTTGCCCAGGGTGTTGAAGAACCGGTTGCCGGCGTAATCGGGGATGGTCAGGCGGTTGCCTTCGACCTTGATAAAACCGGCACGGCCGCCACGATGGGAAACATCCACGGCGCGCGCCTGGCTGTCATGCGCGACGTAGCTGGCGACGAAAAAGGTATCGGCCGCACGAATGAGCGCGCGGGTGCGTTCGTCCAGCGCGCTGAAATCCTGGCGCGGTGCGACGCCGTCTGCCGGGGGCGGCACGCGGGTGTAGGAGCGCTCCTGAATGTACTTCGGACAGTTGCCATAGGACTGCTCGACCACCACCTCAAAGCCATCGGCCGAGGCGCGCCGAATCACGCCGTTCATGCGATTGCGCCGGCGCGTATGCAGCTCGATGCCGAGCAGGCCGATCGCCTGGCCCGCCCGCAGGCCGGCAGCCGCCGGGTCTTGTGGGTCGGCGTGCGCCGCCAGAAACAGATGCTGCGGGTCCGCGGAGGTGACAAAGCCTTCCGGCCTTTCGAGCACGGTGGCCCAGGGACGATTGTCGGCATCCACCGCGCCGACCACCATGAATGGCAACTGGCGAAAGAAATCGCGGTGCTGCTCAGGCATGTAGTCGCGGATGACTTGCCGCCCGAGTACGGCCAACCGTTCGGCTACGTTGAAGCGCTCCTGCAGCGCTCTCTCACCGGCATGCCAGGGCGATGCGGGATGTTCGGGCAGATCATTCATGACTGACGCTCCTGGAAAACTGCCGGGGCCCGGCAGTCCGGTGCCTACTCAGGCGGCTTGCAGACCTATGGCGGTGCGCTGCATGGGCACGAAGCCGGGCAGGGCCTCAATGCGCTGCAGCCAGGCGCGCACATTGGGGTAGGGCTCGAGCGAGACGTTGCCCTCCGGCGCATGGGCGATGTAGCTGTAGTTGGAAACATCCGCAATGCTGGGTTCGGCGCCCGCCAGGAAGGGGCTGCGGCCCAGTTCGGCGTCCATCACCTTGAGCAGGGTGTGAGCGCGGGCGATGACCTCATCGGCATTGAATGGCGCACCGAACACGGTGATCAGCCGGGCCGCCGCGGGGCCGTAGGCCACTTGGCCGGCGGCCACCGACAACCAGCGCTGGACGCGTGCCTCGGCGAGTGCGTCCTGCGGCTGCCAGCTGTCGCCGCCGTAGCGCTTGGCGAGATAGACCAGAATCGCGTTGGAGTCGCTGATGAAGGTGCCGTTGTCATCGATGACCGGCACCTGGCCGAAGGCGTTGATGGCGAGAAACTCGGCGGATTTGTGTTCGCCGTTGGCCAGGTCGACGGACACCAGCTCATAAGGCAGCTTCAGCAGCGAAAGCATCAGTTCGACGCGGTGGGCGTGCCCTGAGAGCGGGTGGCGGTAGAGTTTGATGGGCTGTGACATGGTGCTGGCTCCGCAATGGATGCAAGGGGATCGGCGCAGCGGTAGATGCGCTGGCGGAGCCATGCTGCGCCCTCGTCGGGCTGAGCAGAATCACCACGCGGCGCAATCCATAATTTCGTTTTCTGGAATAACGCCAGGCGTGGCGCGGCGGAAGAACGCTCGGTCAGCGCGATTGGAAGGCGGGATGGGCGCGCAGTTGCGGCGTAGCGAAATCGATGAAGGTCCGCACGCGCGCCTCGGCACGGCGGCCATGTCGGTAGATCAGTTGCACCGGTACGTCGGGGGCGGCAAACGCGCTCAGTACCGGCTCCAGCAGGCCGCGCCGCAGTTCGTCGTGGGCTTCGTAGCTCATGCAGCGAATCAGCCCCAGCCCCAGGGTGGCCGCACGGATGGCCGCGCGCTGGGTGGTGCAGGTGAGCGCCGGCGCCGGTTTTACCGAGCGAATGGAACGGCCACAGCGGAACTGCCAGTGCGCGTCGTAGCCTGCCGAGTTCGTGGCCACTGCGCGATGTGCCTTGAGGTCATCGGGTGCCGCCGGTCGCCCCCATTTGCCGAGATAGGCGGGTGAGGCGCAGACAATCGGCCTGACGGCGCCCAGCGGCACGGCGAACTCCGATGAGTTGGGTAACTGGCCGATAACCAGCGCTATATCGATGCCTTCCTTGAGCAGCTTGGGTACGCCTTCGCAGGCGCGGATATCCAGCTGCACGTCAGGAAAGGCGTTCAGGTAGGCCACGGCGATGGGCGTGAATATCTGCAGATCCATCAGCAGCGGCAAGGCCACCGTCAGCTGCCCGTAGGGGCTGGTATGCACGCCGGCCGCGGAGCGCTCGGCCTGCGCGGTTTGCTCCAGGATGAGCCGGCAGCTTTGGGCGAACTGCTCGCCAGCAGGACTCAGCGCGACGCCACGCGGTCCGCGCATCAGCAGGCTGGTCTGCAGGCGCGCTTCCAGCGCGGCAATGGTGCGCATGACGGTGGCCGGCGACTGGCCCAAGTGGCGTGCCGCCGCAGCCAGGCTGCCGGCCTGTGCCACGGCTGCGAAGGTCTGCATCTGGCGATATCGACTCACGGTCAGGTTACCGGCATGGCCTGCAGCGCCGGGTCTGCAAGGAATCGGCTGGCGCAATGATCGACGAAGGTACGTACCTTGGCGGGAACCCGGTTGCCGCCTTGATACAGCACATGCACCGGCAGCGCCGGGGTCTGGAACGCCTCGAGGACGATTTCCAGCTCGCCCTTGGCCACCCACTCGGCGGCCTGGTAGGACAGCACCCGCGTGAGCCCCCAGCCCAGGCGCGCCGCATTGACCGCCGCCTGATTGGAGCTGACCGTCAGGCGCGGTTCGGGATGCAGGGCGATGGCACGGTCGCCGACCCTGAACTGCCAGTCGGTGAGCAGGGTGCTGGTCGAGGACATCACCATCGATAGCGCCAGCACGTCCTCGGGTTGTTGCGGTCGGCCGACGCGTTCGAGAAAGCCCGGCGAGGCGCAGACGACCGGCCGGATCTGTCCGACCCTGATGGCTTGCAGGCTGCTTTCCGGCAGCTCACCGATGCGGATGGCGACATCCACACCCTCATCGACCATGTTCACCACGCGATCCACCAGCACGGCGTTGAGCGTCACCTCGGGCTGTACCGCCAGGTACTCGGTAATCAGCGGTATGAGAAACAGCTCGCCGAACATCACCGGCGCCGTCACCGTCAGGTTGCCGCGCACGCGAACGGCGCTGCCGGCAGCCAGCTCTTCGGCTTCTTCGAGATCGAGCAGGATGCGCTTGCAGTCCTCGACATAACGCCGGCCCGCTTCGGTCAGGCGCAGGCTGCGCGTACTGCGTGCCAGCAGCAGGGTGCCCAGGCGGTTTTCCAGGCCGGCGATCACCCGCGTCACGCTCGGCGGCGACATGCCCAGTAGACGGGCGCCGCCGGCGAAGCTTTGTGCCTCGGCAACCGCCACCAGCACCTTCATTTCCTGAAACCTGTCCACGATCACCGCCAGCTTGCAGAGTTGAGCCGACCACAGCGTAGCGGCTGACGGGTGCCTCGCACACCGCAGTCTTCAATGATGGCAATTGCACATTATTTGTGGCCGGCCGAGGTCGTCGCGCGTCGTAGAGTCACGAGAATGCCGTGCCATGTGGAGCATGGCGCGAGCGGAGCAGAGCGTTGAAAGACAGAGCAGCCGGGTTTCTTGCATCTTCCATGCTGCTACTTGCGCTGGTGCCGATGTGGGCGTTCGTGCTGGGGGAAATCAGGCATGAGCATGCGTTGGCCGGAGCTGCCGCGCGCAAGGATGCGATGAACCTGGCGACTGCCTTCGAGGCGCATGTGCGCAGCACCATCCGCTTGATGGATATCGTGTTGCTGGACATGCGCGAGGACGTGCTCGAACACCCCGACGATTTTCAGAATCACGTGAAGGAGGAACTGCAAGCCTACGGCAGCTTCGTTTCGCAGTTGGGAGTGATCGATGCGAACGGCCAATTGGTGTTTTCCAATCTCGCGCCGATCCGCAAACCGATCGATCTGAGCGACCGCGAGCACTTTCGCGTACACCGCGACAATCCGCAGGCCGATCGGCTGTTCATCAGCAAACCGGTGCTCGGGCGGCTGTCGCATCGGTGGTCGATCCAGTTCACCCGGCCGATCTTCGACGGTGGGAAATTCGCCGGTGTGCTGGCGCTGTCCGTGCCGGCCGATCTGTTTTCCGACTACTTCCAGCAGATCGACGTCGGTGCCAATGGCAGCATCGTGCTGCTGGGTACCGACCGCAGCGTTCGCGCCATCGCTTCCGGTGCGCCCATTCCCGGTCGCTACGGGCGCTTCAAGCTGCCCGAGGACAAGCCGTACTTCGTCAATGGCGAGCGGGTTGGCTACTACGAGGGGGTCAGTTCGCTCGACGGCCAGTACCACCTCGCTGCCTATCGGCGCCTGGAGGAGGAGAGCGTCCTGGTGCTCGTGCTGCTGTCGCCGAAGGATTTCATGGCGGCGTTCGAGGAACATCGGAAGCTGCTGATCGTTTCGGCAAGCGTCATTTCCCTGCTGCTGCTGGCGGTCGCGCTGCTGATATACGCGTTCAGCCGCCGACATTTCCGCAATACCGCCAGGCTGCGCGAGGCCCACGAGCAGATGACGCAGCTGGCCAATACCGATGTGCTCACCGGCGTCAGCAGCCGCCGCTCGTTCTTGGCCGGTTGCGAAGCGGAGCTTTCCCGCGCGCGGCGGCATGGTGATGACGTCAGCCTGCTGATGCTCGATATCGATCATTTCAAGCGCATCAATGACACCTATGGTCATCCGATAGGTGACGAGGTGCTCGCGGCGCTCACCGCGACCTGCTCTCGGGTGCTGCGCGCGCACGACCTGTTCGGCCGGCTCGGCGGTGAGGAGTTCGCCATCGCGTTGCCGAGCACGGATCTCGAGGGCGCGTTGTCCGTAGCGGAGAAAATTCGGCGTGCAATCGCCGAAGCGCCGATCTCGACCTCGGCCGGCCCGATCACCCTGACCGTGAGCATCGGCCTGGTGAGCTCGGCGGCCGGCTGCGACGACCTCCAGCCGTTGTTGGTCAGGGCCGACGGTGCGCTCTACGACGCCAAGCAGAATGGGCGTAACCGCGTCTGCGCGGCGCGTGAAGGTGGAGTTGCCGGCGCCTAGCCAACATCGCAGGTTGTGCGGCGCAAATGGCCGGCCGCGCGGTGACTTCCCGTCAGAACGACGCGCCCATGCGTTCGCTGATTGCGCGTGCCGTTGCGAGCAGGCGCTGCGCCGCAGCGCCATCCACTTCCGCCATGAAGCCCGGCGCCGTACCGACGACGGTGATCACCCCCGCCAGGCGCCGGTCGCCGCTGAACAATGGTGCCGACAGTGCATTGACGCCGGCCATCAGCAGGCCGTGTACCGCTTGCACGTGGCGGTGCTGCATCTCACTCATCTGTTGCGTCAGAGTCGCGGCGGAGGGTGCCGCTGGCAGCTGCAGTTCCGCTTCGCGTAGCGGCGCCGTTTCCAGGTTCGGCAGGAAGGCGTTGAACACCAGGCCGGTGGACGAACCCAGCAGCGGCAGCACCGAACCGATCTGTGTCACCAGCGTCACGGTCCGTACCGCCTGCTCGACATGCACGACGGTCGGTCCGCAGTTGCCCCAGACGGCGAGGAAGCATGTTTCGTTGAGATCGTCGCGCAGCTGTGCCAAGTGCGGCGTCGCCAGGCGAACCACATCCAGTCGCCCGAGCGCGGCCAGCCCGACGAACAGCGCGGCTCGTCCCAGCCCGTAGTGATTGGTCTGGGCATCCTGTTCGGCGAAGCCGCTGGCGATCAACGCCTGCAGATAACGATGGACCTTGCTGGCCGGCATGCCGACGTGCTCGGCCAGGCGTGACAGCGAGGTGGCCGGCGCGAGTTCGGCCAGCGCGGTGAGGATATCGGTGCCGACCTCGGCGGCCTGTACTTTCTGGCGACGGGGCGCGGTGTCGGCGTTGCGGTCTGGCATGCGAGGCGGTCCGGTGGCAAAGGCGCTGTTTATAGCTTGACGTCGTGGGGAGTTCAAATTACGTTTTGCGTAATCTGATTACAAAAAACGAGGTTGCCATGCGATCCCAGCCACAATCTGCAGCGCCTGCCGGCTATCTGTCCGGTTTCGGCAATCAATTCAGCAGCGAAGCCCTGCCCGGCGCGTTGCCGGTCGGGCAGAACTCGCCGCAGAAGGTGCCCTACCGGCTCTACACGGAGCTGTTGTCTGGCACCGCCTTCACCGTGCCACGCAGCGAAGCGCGCAGGACGTGGCTGTACCGCATGCGGCCATCCGCCGCCCACGGTCCTTACCAACGTCTGGAGCGACAGCTGGATGCCGGGCTGGGGGCGATCACGCCCAATCGCCTGCGCTGGAATCCGCAGCCTATTCCGGCCGTGCCGACCGATTTCCTCGACGGTCTGTCGTGCCTGGCGGCAAACGCCGAGGCCGATCAAACGAGCGGTGCGAGCCTGTATTGCTATGTGGCCAACCGCTCGATGCAGCGCGTGTTCTTCGATGCCGACGGCGAGCTGCTGATCGTCCCGCAGCAGGGGGCGCTGCGGCTGGTCACCGAGCTGGGCGTGCTCGACGTCGCGCCGCTGGAAATCGCCGTGATTCCGCGCGGGATGCGCGTGCGTATCGAGTTGCTGGACGCGTCGGCGCGCGGCTATGTCTGCGAGAACCACGGCTGCGCGTTGCGCCTGCCGGAGCTCGGACCGATCGGCAGCAACGGCCTGGCCAATCCGCGCGACTTCCTCGCGCCTGTGGCGTGCTACGAGGAGCATGACGGGCCGGTTCAACTGGTGCAGAAGTTTCTCGGCGAACTCTGGGTGACCGAACTGGATCACTCGCCATTAGACGTGGTCGCCTGGCATGGCAACAACGTGCCTTACAAATACGATCTGCGGCGTTTCAACACGATTGGCACAGTCAGCTTCGATCATCCCGATCCGTCGATCTTCACCGTGCTGACCTCGCCGAGCGCCGTTGCGGGCATGGCCAATATCGACTTCGTGATCTTCCCGCCGCGCTGGATGGTCGCTGAGCACACCTTCCGTCCGCCGTGGTTCCATCGCAACCTGATGAACGAATTCATGGGCCTGATCGACGGCGCCTACGACGCCAAGGCCGATGGCTTCCTGCCCGGCGGCGCCTCGCTGCACAACTGCATGAGCGCGCACGGGCCGGATCGCACCTCTACGGAACAGGCGATCAATGCGGCACTCGAACCCCACAAGATCGATAACACCCTGGCGTTCATGTTCGAGACCGGTCAGGTACTGCGGCCCACGCGCCAGGCGCTGCAAAGCCCGCAGCTGCAGGCCGACTACGACAGCTGCTGGGCCGGCCTGGATAAAACTTTCGACATGCAGGGGAAATGACATGAGCGCACAGACAGAGCTACACAGCTGGGTCGAATCGGCCAACGGCCACCCGGACTTTCCACTCGCCAACCTGCCGTTGGGCGTGTTCAGCCTGGGCGGCGACGAGCCGCGAGGCGGTGTGGCCATCGGTGATTTCATCTTCGATCTGGCCGCGGCCTGCGATGCGGGACTGTTCGCGGGAGCGGCACTGGAGGCGGCGCGGAGCGCGGCGGGCAGCAGCCTCAATGCGTTCTTCGCGCGCGGTGCCTCGGCGCGCATGGCATTGCGCACCGGCTTGTGCGAGTTGCTTGGTGAGCACAGCGTGCAACGTACGCGACTGCAGGCGATGGGCGAGACGCTGCTCAAGCCCATGAGCCAGTGCCGATTGCACTTGCCGGCGAGAGTCGGCGACTACACCGATTTCTACGTGGGCATTCATCACGCCAACAACGTCGGCAAACTGTTCCGTCCGGACAATCCGTTGCTGCCGAACTACAAGTACGTACCCATCGGCTATCACGGGCGCGCGTCGACCATTGACGTATCGGGAACGCCCGTTCGGCGGCCCAACGGCCAGACCCTGCCGGCGGGCGCGAACGAGCCCGTCTTCGGCGCGAGCAAGCGGCTCGACTACGAGCTGGAGCTGGGAATCTGGATCGGACCGGGTAATGCGCGTGGCGAGGCGATTCCGATCGACGAGGCGGCCGCGCACGTGGCTGGCTTCTGCCTGCTGAACGACTGGTCGGCGCGCGATCTGCAGGCCTGGGAATATCAGCCGCTGGGGCCGTTCCTGTCCAAGAGCTTCGCCACCAGCGTGTCGCCGTGGGTGGTGCTGCCGGAGGCGCTGGCGCCGTTCCGCTGCGCACAGCCGCCGCGCCCGGCGGGCGACCCGCAACCGCTGCCTTATCTGTTCGATGAGCAGGACCAGCAACTGGGCGCGCTGGACATTGAGCTCGAGGTGCTGCTGCTCACCGAGGCCATGCGCACTCAGGGCCTGCCAGCCCAGCGCATTGCCCTGAGCAGCACGCAGAACATGTACTGGACCGTGGCGCAGATGGTCGCGCACCACAGCGTCAACGGCTGCAGCCTGCAACCGGGTGACCTGTTCGGTTCCGGCACGCTGTCAGGGCCGAGCGCCGACAGCTGCGGCAGCCTGCTGGAAGTGACCGAAGGCGGCAAACGCGCGCTGGAGCTGCCCAGTGGCGAGACGCGCACCTTCCTGGAAGACGGCGACGAGATCATCCTCAAGGCGCGCTGCCGCCGCGAGGGGTACCCGTCGATCGGCTTCGGTGAATGCCGCGGGCGCGTGCTGCCGGCGAGCGCAGTGATACCGCTCTAAACCAGCGAAGCAAGAGGGCAGGGCGATGACCTGCCCGAGCTAGCAGCCGGTGCCTCGCATGCGATGAGAGGCACGTGGCGCCGTAATCAGAACCAGCGGTCGTTGCGTTTACGCCCGCGCGTTATCGTCGGCAGGATCAGGCCCAGCAACAGGCCGGCACCGGCGATGCTGCCGCCGTAGACCATGTAGCGCATCAGTACTTGCTTGTTTTCATCGCCCAGCCGCGCCTGTGCTTCGCGCAGTTCGGACTGGCTCTGGCTCAGCGCACTGTCGAGTTGCTGGCGACGCGCCTCCAGCTCGTCGATCAGCGTCTTGCGCGCGTCCAGTGTCTCCTGCATCCCTTGTACGCGGGCCTTCCAGTTGTCGTCGATGGTGCGCAACTGTTCATCCAGCTCGGCTACGCGCTGTTCCAACTGCGGCACCCGTTCGGCGTGGCCGGGCACGGTCTGCAATTCGCGGCTGGGAATCCACACGGTGTCGCCGTTCTCGCTGCGGACCTGGCTGAAATCGCCCTTGCTGGTGATCAGCTCCACCGGTTGCCCCGACTGCAGCGTGCCAACAATGCGATAACCCTCCGTCGGGCCGCTACGCACATAGGTGCTCAATGTGTCGCTCACCCAGCGCTGTGAGTCGCTGGCTTGCTGTGCGTGTGCCGGTGCGCTGGCAAACCAGGCCCCGAAGATGCCAACACCCAAGGTGCGATACAGGGGCAGGCGCACGGTGCGCGCACGAAGGAATACAGAACGGTAACGAGATATGAGCATGCAGGTGTTCAACATATATAAGGAGAAGATAAAGGCCCCGATGACCGGGCCGGTGAGCGAGTGGACGGTGCAGCGGCTGGATGCCGGCCCGCCGCAGTGGCGGTCCGCGAGCGGATAGAAGAGAGCAAAAGATGCTTCTGGGCGGATGTGGCCTGCCGCGCCGTCCGGGTAGTCCGTCAGGGGACAGACAGTCGGATGTAGCCCGAGTTCCCCGGTCGCGGTAGCTGAATCATGCTGTCCGAAAGAGCGTCGGCATGCTCCGAAGGACCATTTACTCCGCACGCGCCATACAAAGAACGCCGCCGCCCGTCAATCCCGCCGGGCTGTTCAAAGTCTGAACAACATGCTACAAACGACCGCAACCCGAATCATCTAGCCGCTTGAAAACGAAGGGAAAACCATGACCAAGTCGGAGTTGATCGAGCGTATCGTCACCCAGCAGGGGCTGCTTTCTTCGAAGGATGTCGAGCTGGCCATCAAGACCATGCTCGAGCAGATGGCACAGGCGCTGGCCACTGGCGACCGCATCGAGATTCGCGGTTTCGGCAGCTTCTCCCTCCACTACCGCGCCCCCCGCGTGGGCCGAAATCCCAAGACCGGCCAATCGGTCAGCCTGGACGGCAAGTTCGTCCCGCATTTCAAGCCGGGGAAGGAGTTGCGGGATCGGGTGAATGAGGAATAGCAGGATTGGCCGGCACTTCTCTGTGCTGTTTGGTCTGTTCTGAGCTGAGTCCGTGCGCTCCTCACCTAGGAAAAAATTATCCATCGCGAAATTATCCGAACGGTTATACCGGGCGGGAGTGGTTGAGCACCGTGCGATGCCGCAGAGGTAAGGTTTGTAATCGTACGTGCGGTTTTGGCTGCTGCCATGTGAGAACAGCTGCACTTCCGCGTCGGGCTATCGATGTGCCACGATCTTCGGTGCAAGACAACCGCGCGTGGTTTGCATCACTCGTACCATCGCTAGGCTACCGTTAGTCGTCGTATCCCGAATCGACTAAATCACCTTCTTTACGCTCCGCGATCAAGGCAGTCGGAGGTCGAGCAAGCAAAGCTCTTGGAGGGCTCTGAGGCGGTGCGGCAAGGTACTCCAAGCGCGTACAATCTTTCTCCGGTGGGACGATTGGCGGCTACTGCTGGACAGCACATTAGCGTGGAAATGATGATTGTCTTACGCACATCGCGTGCCCGAAAATCATGGTTTATCGGTAGTGATAATAGCGGTGGATGTCTTACCAGCTGTTTGCAAACTGCGCCTCTGAAATTAGGGGGCAGCCTAGCCTCATCGCTATTATTGCCGAGTCGCCTTTTTTGAATTAAGAGCCTTAGCCGGAGTGACCAATAGTGCCTTCTCAATATTCTAGGCGAGATGTCTCCCTCTCCTTTTCTAGTCAGGATGAGGGAGAAAATAATAATGGTTTAGCAGTTATTGGTTTGGGTTATGTTGGGTTGCCCTTGGCTGTTGCATTCTCCCAACGAAGGCCGGTGGTTGGATATGAGTCTAATCCTAAACGTCTTAAGAGCTTGCTTGAAGGCCAGGATCTGACGGGGGAGGTCAGCGAGTGCGAATTGGTTTGCGCGAAGGGATTAAAACTAATTGGTAGCCCCGAAGGGTTGGCGCATTGCACTATATTTATAGTGACTGTCCCTACCCCGATTGATGAGCATAAAAGGCCAAACCTTTCACCGCTAATTACTGCTAGTCGAATGTTGGGGAAATATCTCAAGCGCGGCGATCTGGTTATTTATGAGTCTACCGTATATCCGGGGGCAACTGAAGAAGAGTGTGTTCCGGTTCTAGAGTATGAGTCCGGGTTGCAATTTAATCGTGATTTTTTCATCGGCTACAGTCCAGAGCGAATAAATCCAGGGGATAAAGAACATCGTCTCGAAAATATAAAAAAGGTTACATCGGGCTCTACGCCTGAGATTGCGCGTCGTGTTGATGAGCTGTATCGAGAAATTGTTGTCGCGGGAACCCATCTGGCACCTAGTATTCGTGTAGCCGAAGCAGCAAAGGTTATTGAAAACACTCAGCGCGATCTAAACATTGCTTTGATCAATGAGTTGGCTATTATTTTCAATAAATTAGGTATAGATACCGAGGCGGTACTTGAGGCAGCCGGGACAAAGTGGAATTTTCTACCTTTTCGCCCCGGCCTTGTTGGTGGGCACTGTATCGGTGTTGATCCCTATTATCTCACGCATAAAGCTCTGGCCATTGGCTACCAGCCAGAAATTATTCTAGCTGGGCGGCGTTTGAATGATGGCATGGGAAAATATGTTGCGGGTCAAATGATAAAGGCTATGCTTAAACGGCGTATTTTGATCGAAGGTTGTCGCGTTTTAGTCATGGGGCTGAGTTTTAAAGAGAATTGCCCTGATTTACGTAATTCTAGAGTTATTGATATCGTTCGTGAGTTGATGGATTATGAGATTAAAGTGGACGTATTTGATCCCGTAGTTTCTCCCGAGGATGCTCTGCAAGAGCATAAGATTTCATTAGTCGATAAGCCTCAACCCGCCACCTACGACGGTATTATTTTGGCAGTGGCTCATTGTGAGTTTGTGCGTATGGGGGGGCATGAGATTCACCGTCTGGGTAAGAGAAATCATGTGCTCTATGATTTGAAATATATATTGCCTGCAGATCAGGCAGATCTCCGACTTTAAAGAACTTACCTGTGTCGAGTATAGAAATGCTCAATGACTATGCCACTAAATGCGAGGCGCTTAAAGCAAACCCAGCTGTTTGGTTAATCACCGGTGTTGCAGGCTTCATTGGTTCTAATCTACTGGAGGCGTTGCTCAAGCTGAATCAAAAGGTCGTAGGAATGGATAATTTTTCGACCGGGCAAGTCAGAAATTTAGAAGAAGTAAGAGCTAGTGTATCCGAGCAGCAGTGGCAGGCTTTCCGTTTTTATGAAGGTGACATACGAGATAGGGAGGCGTGTGAGCATGCTATAGCTGATGTTGATTATATTCTGCATCAGGCCGCGCTAGGATCGGTATCCCGCTCACTGGAAGACCCTATCAGCAGCCATCAAGTAAACGTTGATGGGTTCTTAAATATGCTGGACGTTGCCAGAAAAGCAAAAGTGAAGCGCTTCGTATATGCGGCCTCCAGTTCAACTTATGGCGATCATCCAGCGCTGCCTAAAGTGGAGGAGCATATTGGGCGGCCTTTATCACCGTATGCAGTAACAAAGTATGTTAATGAGTTATATGCTGAAATTTACAGTAGGTGCTACGCTTTTAACAGCATAGGTTTGCGCTATTTCAATGTGTTTGGTCCCCGACAGGACCCTTTTGGAGCTTACGCAGCCGTCATTCCCAAATGGATTGCGACTATGATCCGCGGTGAAAAAATTGTAATCAACGGCGATGGCAGCACTAGTAGAGATTTTTGCTTTGTTGAGAATGTAGTGCAGGCGAACCTTTTAGCTGCAGTCTCTGCGCCGCCGAGCTCTAGCGAGGTATATAATGTCGCATTGGGTAATAGAACGACACTCCACGAACTGTTTAATAGCATAATGAGAGTTCTAAGCGAGTTTGGGGTTATATATAACCAAGCGCCTAGCTACAGGGATTTTAGATCAGGCGACGTGATGCATTCGCAGGCTGACATAAGTAAAGCTATTAACGCGCTAGGCTACCGTCCTTCTCATCACCTGTTGGCAGGTCTGCAGGCTGCGATGCCTTGGTATCTCGATAATCTCAAGCAAATGGTTGAAACTCGTTGAAATCGGAATGCCAGCCTCTGAAAATCTTACACCTATGCACCTACTATGTAGGTTCGGTCGTATACAAGAATCTCTTTAAACAATTGGCTCGTGAGTCGGTAATAAATGAGCAGTACATTTGGATTCCTGTGCGAGATGAAAAGCACCGAGGGCTTAACGCCTCTGCTGAGCCTGGGGTTCATTATATATACAATAAATGCCTGAGTCTCCTGACTCGATTATCTTTTCTGTATAAAGTGGTGCGCTTGATTGTGGGCTTTCAATCTCAGGCGCGGCTGTCAAAGATAATCGAAGGCTGCAATATTATTCATGCTCATACACTTTATTCAGACGGCTTTTTGGCATATTTTTTAAGCCGTAGATATCGACTTCCATATGTGTTGAGTATTCGAACTACCGATGTCAGTATTTTTGAGCGCTGTTTGCCTCAATGGCGCTTCATGACGCGTCGCATAATAAAAAATGCACGCTGCTTGATTTTTATATCTCCGGCCCATAAGAGATATATTGAGTTAAGTTATTCTAATTTTTTACCGAGAACTCTATTGTTACCTAATGGCGTGGATGATTTCTGGATAAAAAATTCTCTCTTGAAACGGCCGCTAAAAAAGCAAGAGGAGCGACAGGGAATATACATAGGAGAAATTAATAAAAATAAAAATATCCGAAACTCCATACTGGCATTTTTTGAAGCCAATTGCGGGGTGCCCGCGCGCTTCACTGTTGTGGGAGGAGGCTATCAGGCCTATCGAACGATATTTGGGGACTTGGCAGAAGAGCTGATAGGTAAGGTCACCTTTGTTGAAAGAACGCAAGATAAAAATAAAATTATGGATTTGCTGCGCCACAGTCAAGTGTTGGTTATGCCTTCGTATATGGAAACATTCGGTCTTACATACTTAGAAGCTATTAGTCAATGCGTCCCCGTAGTCTACAGTCGTCACCAGGGCATTGATGGGCTGTACCCGGAGGGCTCGGTAGGCTTTAGCTGCAATCCAGCTGAACAAGACAGTATCGCCATGGCGATTAGCCTCGTATTTGATAGTTTTCCTGAGGGTTTGGTATTTTCAGAAAGAAATCCTGTCTGTGAGTTTTCCTGGGAGGCACGCGCCAAGCTCTTGCTGAGCCAAGCTTATTAGTATGAATATTATCTATCTTCATCAATATTTCACAACCCCTGAAAATTTTGGAGGGGTGCGATCATATCAATTTGCCAAACGTTTGGTAGAAGAGGGGCATCAAGTCGACCTGATTACCTCCTCCGCTTTTTTTCCTATCCCTCAGAAATCGCGTTTACAATGGGTGAGCCGACAGGAGGTAGATGGAATAAAGGTACATGTAATTCATGTGCCATATAACAATAAAATGAGTTTTTTTCGTCGGATTTATGCTTTTATTTTATTCATGCTTGTGTCGTCGTTCTACAGCTTAACCTTGCCTCGCTGCAATCTTTTATATGCGAGTAGCACTCCGCTAACGATCGCAATACCTGCTCTGATTTACTGCAAAATAAAGCGTGTTCCTTTGGTGTTTGAAGTTAGAGATCTCTGGCCAGACATTCCGGTCACCTTGGGTATTCTTCGATCTAAAGTGCTGATCAATATACTATATAGGTTCGAAAACCATATTTATCGAGTATCAAAAAAAGTGGTTGTGCTGTCGACCGGAATGCTTGACGAGTTGCTTAAGAAAGGTGTGCCGCAGAATAAAATTGTCGTGGTGCCGAATGCTTGCGATATCCAGGAGTTTACAACCGGTATTGGTGCGGATGATAACCTAGGTGTCCTGCGCGGAGAGTCTAATTCACGAATTTGTATTTACGCCGGGACATTTGGCTACGTAAATAATTTAGAGTATTTAATTAATTTGGCCGAGCAAATAGAAAAACTGAAAGGAAACGTGAAATTCCTTTTGATAGGTGACGGGGCCGAGAAGTTAAAGCTACAAAATTTGGTTCGTGATAAGGGGCTTGATCATTATGTGTTGTTTATGCCGTCAATGAGCAAAGCCAGATTGATCTCCTTCTTAAAGGCGGCCGATGCATGCCTTTCAATAGTGCGTGATGTTCCAATTTTATATAATAATTCAGCCAATAAATTCTTCGATTCGTTGGCTGCGGGTAGGCCTATAATTATCAATTATGGTGGCTGGCAAGCCGAAGTAATTGAGGAGAATAAAATTGGGCTTGTTCTAGGAATGGATAGCAAAGAAAGTGCTCGCAAGCTTATTAGCTTTCTTGGTCAAATCGAAGCGGTAAGCGCTGAGCGTATACTGGCCGTTGCGCGCGAGAACTATTCGAGGGATGGGTTGTTTGAGAGACTTTGCAATGAAGCTCTCTATCCAAGTGCGTTGATAGAATTATAAAAATACAGTAGTGCTTTGTGAGGAAATTGTGGTTGGCTGGAATGAAAAAAGCTAGGGATTTTTAAATGCAAAAGGTTGCGGTTTTTACAAGTACTCGAGCTGAATATGGATTGCTTTATTGGCTGATAAAAGACTTACATGAAAGTGAGGATTTTGAGCTGCAGCTAATAGTTTCGGGTACACATTTGTCGCACGAGTATGGTTATACAGTAAATAATATTATTTCGGATGGTTTTAGTCCAACAGAATGTATCGCTACACTGATCTCAGATGATTCTCCACAGGCGATTACTCGTTCGTCAGCCATGCTCGCGATAGCGTTAAGTGAGTATTTCGCACGTGAGAAGCCCGACTATTTCGTCGTTCTAGGCGATAGGATTGAGCTTCTGGCTGCGTGTGAGGCTGCGATTATTGCCAAAGTGCCCATCGTCCATGTGCATGGCGGGGAAATAACCGAAGGTGCAGTGGACGATAAAGTACGGCATGCGATCAGTAAACTTTCGAGTTTGCATTTCACCTCCACCGAAGCTTATCGACGCCGTGTTATCCAAATGGGGGAAAGCCCTGAGTGTGTAATAAATTGTGGTGCTCTAGGATTAGAGTCTTTGGTGCGGCAAGGCATTTTGGCTCGTGAAAAAATGGCGGAAGTAGTAGGTATCGGCCCGCAAGAGAAGTATTTTCTCGTGGTTTATCACCCAGAGACAAACAAAGACTCCGAGAATATCGATGATCTTCTGGCTGCTTTGTCTGATTACTCGGACATTAAGAAGGTTATTATATATCCTAATTCCGACATGATGAGCCGAGACATTATTGTGGCGATAGAGAACTTCGCTGCACGATTCCCAGATGACGTCTTATTGATTAAATCACTGCAGCGAGAGTTTTATCTTTCATTGATGCAATATTGTGAGCTTTATATTGGAAACTCATCTTCTGGGATTATTGAAATGCCTTCGCTCAAGCGCCCAGTAATCAATATTGGCGATCGTCAGAAGGGGCGCATTCGCTCACCATCTACGCTCGATGTTCAGCTTGATTATCAAGAAATTTCCGCGGCAATGCGAAAGGCACTATCGGAAAATTTCCGAGATTATATGCTCGGCGTGGAAAACCCCTATTACGGTGCTTCCCCATCGAGGGTCATCGTCGATACCTTACGCGCGCAAAAAGCAGGTATCCAAAAGAAGTTCTTTGATGTGGAATTCGAATTATGAACGTTTATGTGATTGCTGAGGCGGGTGTTAACCATAATGGATCCTTAGAGTTGGCTAAGGACCTAGTTCGGGTGGCAAGTGAATGTGGAGCCGATGCAGTAAAATTCCAAACATTCGTCACAGAAAAACTAGTGACACGCCATGCGAAAAAGGCCGAATATCAGATTGAGAATGATATTGGCTCTTCGACTCAGGCTGAAATGCTCAAGCGACTTGAGTTGAGTTATGAAGATTTTATTGAACTGAGTGAAGAATGTAAAAAATATAACATCGACTTCATGACAACCTGCTTTGATAAGGAATCTCTCGATATTATATGTCGAATGACATTGCCCAAAGCACTTAAGATTGGTTCTGGCGATCTGACAAATCTGCCATTCCTGATCGAACATGCCCGCAAAGGCATTAATATCATTATCTCCACTGGCATGGCGACTCTTTCTGAAGTCGAGGATGCGCTCGCTGCTCTGGCGTTCGGTTATCTGACGGACGATGACACGCAGCCTAGTAACTATCGTTGGCTGAAGCATAACTACTTTACTGCCGAGGCCATTGAGCAAATCCAAGACAAGGTTACCCTGCTGCATTGCGTAACGGACTATCCAGCCCGACCTCAGGATCTGAACCTTGATGCTATTCGGCAGCTCCGGGAAGCCTACAAGCTACGTGTCGGCTATTCAGATCACGCGTTGGGGATGGAAGCATGCTGTGCAGCCGTTGCGTTAGGGGCTACTTGCCTTGAAAAGCACATCACCTTGGACAAATCCATGAGTGGGCCAGACCATGCTGCATCCTCCTCACCCCAAGAGTTCAAGGAGTTCGTCGCGGCAATCCGCAATCTTGAACTTGCCCTTCGACCCAAAATCAAAGCGCCGACCAAGCGCGAGTTGGCCAATCTTGAGGTAGCCCGCAAATATCTGGTTGCTGCTACCGACATTGCGCCAGGCGAGCTGTTCACCAAGGACAATATGGAAATTAAGCGATCCGCAGCCGGGATGTTGCCCAACCAGTATTGGGATTTGCTTGGTGAGCCAGCACGAAAGGCCTATACGGTAGGGGAAAGCATTTGAGTTACGCTGCTGCCAACAAACGCTACCTAGTTGTCATTCCTGCCCGGGGAGGTAGCAAGCGCCTGCCTGGCAAGAATTTAATGAAAATTGACGACCATTCCCTGATAGGCCGAGCGATTCTTTGTGCGAAGAATGTGGTCAATGGGGATATATGCATCACGACGGATGACTTGGCGATTGCCGACGAAGCTCGTCGCTATGGCCCCTATGTTCCGTTCATGCGTCCTGAGTACTTGGCTACGGATGATGCCAAGACCATCGATGTAGTCATGCATGCCGTTCAATGGTTTGCTGACAACGGTCGTTTTTTTGATGCGGTGGTCGTTTTGCAGCCCACTTCGCCCTTGCGTTCGCAAAAGCACTTACGAGAAGCAATTGCGCTGTTCGAGCGGCTGGAGGCCGAAGCGGTTGTCTCCATATGCAAGCTTGAGCATCCGCTTGAGTGGTGTGCTGAGCTTGGCCCTACTGGCAGCATGGAAAAATTCGGCGAGACGCTGGGCGCGCAGAAGCGCTCGCAGGAGTTTACCCAGCGCTACAGACTGAACGGCGCGATTTATATATATGACATTAAGGCGCTCAGCTCGTCCCGTGCGTTTTTTTATAATGATAGAACCTTCGCCTACGAAATGGATATTGCATCATCCATTGATGTTGATACGTCCACCGACTTTCTACTGGCTAAGTTTTGGAACGATATAATCTAGGTGCAACGATGAAAAATGTTTTATTAGTGGGTGCTGGAAACCTGGGACGACGGCATTTACAAAGCCTGAAAAACAGCCGATATCCAATCAGGATATTCGTTGTAGAGTCGTTCGACGAGGCACGGTCGTTGGCCAAATCAGCTATGGAGCAGGCCCCAGGCAGCCAACCCGAGAAAATAGTTAGTTTTCACGGTTCGCTCGATGATATTGACCAGAAAATCGATATTGTCATCGATGCGACACCTGCAACTGGGCGTCTAGAGATACTGAGACGCACCTTAAGTCTAGGTGCAAAAGACCTTGTTCTGGAAAAGGTAGCGTTCAACTCGGTAGGTGATATTGACCAGGCGGCTGCATTAATCGAGCAAACTTCGGCACATGCGTGGGTTAATTGTCCGCGCCGGTTAAATCCGTTTTATATCCAGCTGCGCACAATTTTGCAAAATGAGGCAATCATTCGATTCGAGGTCAGTGGCGAAAATTTTGGTATGGCCTGTAATGCTATTCACTTTATAGACTTGTTTAGCTACTTAGCTCAGCGGCACACCTATACTATAAGCTTGGATAAAGTGCAGAATATTGTTCCTAGCAAGCGCAGTAACTATATTGAGTTTTTTGGAGCAGCAGTTGGTGCTTTTGACTCCGGTCCCGAGTTCAAGATTGACTGCCGCGAAGGCCCGAGCGGAGTTAGCTTCGATATTCGAGTTGTCACGTCTCTCAATGAGTACCGCATCAATGAGATCAGTGGTCAGATAAAAGTTACTGATCAAAACGGCAGATGCGAAACTCAAGATTTTCGCCAGCCTTATCAGAGCGAGCTGACGGGGCCGTTGGTCGATGCAATAATTGAAACCCAGCAGTGTGGACTTACGACATTTTCCGAGTCGATGGCATTGCATCGACCGTTCATCAATGCCGCATATGAACTGTATGCCTCGAAGTATGAAGAAAACGATATGAAAACGGTGCCGATTACATGAGTATGAATGTTCTGGTCGTGGGCAGTGGGGCAATGGCCAAAGAGTACATTAAAGTACTGAAAGCGCTGAATACCCCTGTAACGGTTGTAGGGAGAAGTACTACAGGTGTGGAGAATTTTAAGCGCGATACGGGGATAGTTGCATTATCCGGTGGCCTGGAAGCAAATATCGGCACGCTCGATATCGCGAGCTTCACCCACTGCATTGTTACTACCAACGTAACGCAGCTTTATGGCAACGTTCGTAGTCTTTTGTTTGCAGGCGCGAAAAAGATTCTCGTCGAGAAGCCGTTCGTCTTGGACCAAGAGTCGTTGGATGATGCCTATCGCCTGGCCAAAGCCAATTCTGCTGAAGTCTTCATTGCCTACAATCGGAGATTCTTCAGCTCGGTGATCAAGGCCCGTGAAATCATCGAGGCCGACGGCGGCTTGGAGATGGTCAAGTTTGATTTCACCGAGTGGGCTCATGTTATCGAAGGGCTGGAAAAAGACCCCTATGAAAAGGCCCGTTGGCTATTGGCCAATTCGACTCATGTGATTGACCTTGCGTTTCACCTCGCCGGCACGCCAAAGGAATTAACTGCTTATCGTGGCGGCGCGCTGAGCTGGCATCCGAGCGCAAAAGTGTTCTCCGGTGCAGGTATCAGTCAGAACGGTGTGCTTTTCTCCTACGGCTCTGACTGGGGCTCGGCAGGCCGCTGGTGGCTCGAACTCTTCACGCCGTTGCGCAAGCTGCGCCTTTGTCCAATGGAGAAGCTGCTGGAAACCCGAAAGGGGACGGTGGCAGAACAAGAAATTGTGCTTGACTGCGAAATGGATAAAAAATTCAAGCCGGGGTTGTATCGCCAAACCGAGCTTTTTTTATCTGGCAATGCCGGTGGGCTATGTACGTTCAGCGAACTAAAGGAGAGATATAATTATTTCTGCGATATAGCCGGTTATCCCAATAATGCTTAGTCTTTACAAAAGCAAACTGGTACCTGTACTGGTTCGTTTTGTAAGATCGGCCCCCATATTTGTTATAACAAGTATGGGGTTTCGTTTTTTATTCATTGCAATGCAAGTGCTCTCAATCTGGTTCATTTTTGGGTGGGTCGGGGGAAAGGTCAATGGGCATGTTTTGGATATCATTGGTTTGCCAGCAGTCTCATATGTTTATCTCTGCATTGGCGCGGCTGGATTTATTAGCGCAACTTTGTTCTCGTTGCTTTCTAAGATAAGTATTTTGAAAGCCACGTTCAAGTTCGAGAGAGTTGTAGTCGAACAAAGCCTAGTGAATGGCGTTATAGTGACTAAGGGGGACTTAAAGAGCATCGTAAAATTGATTATCTCTATCATGGATGTTGCTGTTCCTCTTGGGATGATACTTCTCGTATCGGCATTGTGGTTATTTATAACCCCTTACAGTTTGTTGTTATTTGTTTTTTTTATATTAGTGGGGACGTGGTTTCTAAAAAAAGGTGTAGGCTTTTCTGCGAAACGGTATAGGGTTGTTTCGGCTCGAAACAAAATAAATAGTTATTTTGGTAGTGAGGAACATCTGGCGTTCTATAGGATACTGCTTTTGCCGAATTATATAACGCTTATTTCGGTGGTGATAGTCGCTGTGTCAATTGTAGTAAGTATAGTTGCTGCTAAGTTATACTTTGCCTCGCATGGAGGGCAGGTTGGATATATGGCGATACTTACTGGTGTCGCTTTTCTGCAAGTAAGGTCATTCGGTAATGTTGTATTAAGGGCCGGTGCATATAATAAGAGTCTTGCTGCTATCTATGATGTATTGATCGCAAAAAAGGCTAGGGGATGAGAATTATATTTCTATTGGGTTCGCTTAGTTCTATGGCGGCCAAGCAATTGCTTAGGTTAAATGGCGATAGAATATATTATTTTTCAACTCATGAAGTTTCGCTACCTGGGGCTCAAGTTTCGTGTTACCAGTTGCCTAATCCACAAGTGGACTCTATGAAAGAAACAGATATCGTAGAAAGTTGCATCGAACGCAACATACTACGTCTAGCTTCGCTTGGTGATGATGCAGACCTAATGCGACGTGTCTTGCGTCTATCGGAGCTCCGCATTGAGGCTAGATCTTATCTGAATGCGGTTGCCTTTCTGCAGAAATCCTCGCTAGCGGAGAGGAAGGCCATCCGGTCAGTGACATTTGTATCGCATTATCTTTGTAGTGAAGATGCCACCCCAGCGCTTCAGATGAATATCTCCTGGTGTCATGCCCTTCACTCACGATTTTTTATTCTATTTCCAAGATTAAATTATATTTTTTCGATCATTCATATGCTAGAAGAACAGTTATTGCGCTGGCATAGATTACGTTTAAAATGAGCATAAAATATTTTATAGCTAGCAGGATGTCTATTTGCTCTTATAAAGAGCTATCCGACAAGTTTTCTTTTTTGAATTTAATTATGACAGAGGCTAGAGCATCTAGTGTTCGACAGAAATTAGTGAGTTTTTATCCTATTGTCGATCGCTGTTTGGAAAAGGGCCGAAGAGTAAATTTGGTAGTCTTTGTGGCTGAAAAGGACTTACAAGGCGCGCGAGTTATTTATACAGAATGTTTTTTGGATTATTTGCAGAACGAAAAGATTGATCTCATATTCGTTACGCCAGTTCAGGGGCTTATCGAAAAGCTCGCCTTGCTCAATAATGTCATTATAAATCTCTTTAAGCTGCGCGAACCATTCGCTGCTCGTTTGAACATTGCCTGCCTTGCGGCCCTTGCTCGGGCGCGCATAAAAATGTTCTACAGTGTATACGATGCGCTCCCATGCGATAATTGGTTGGGGCTCACTGGTGGAATAGAGCTTCCAGCGCTTAAGAATAGAGCTAAGTGGTCAGGAAAAAGAACTTTAATTAGCGCCCTGCAGTTTGGACAAGCGTCTATGGAGCAAAAGCACTTTGCGGGTTATAGCGTAAACAATCTGTTTGTCTACGATATACACAGCGAGGAAGTATTTAATCGTCTAAATCTTCATGTGGATAATTTGGTCATTGCAGGTTCCTCCGAGTTCGAGTACTACGCTAGTAGATTGCATAATATTAAGTTGGCTGATGAGGATAGATTGAATATTGTTTTCGTTGATCAGCCTGTTATGCAGCGTAGCGAATATAGTTTTTCTTTTTTAAAGTCATTTTTAAAAATTATAAATGCGATTAATGCGGATCCCAGGATAAATATTACTATAAAGCCTCACCCGCGCGGATCAGCTTTTGACGCAGGACAACTTACTGGTTTGCCGGTCGCCCACAATTGGAGCGATTGCCTTTCTAGAGCTCATATTGTTATTGGCTTTTTTTCGAATCTCTGCGATTTTGCGCTCTACTCTGGGAGAATTACTTTTTATGTCGGCAGCGAATCAATTCTCGATTATCAAAAAAAACAATGGATTACTGAGCGCGGCGGGTATATTACAAATGATCTTGAGTATTTGTTGCTGAAAATTATGCGCTTTAAAAACAGCTACGCTGAAATTGCTGCTCAGATAATAAATTCTGAAAAACAGGAATCGCAGCTTCCATCTAGTGTTATTTACAATAAAATGGTGGCTTGCAGTGAAGCCATCTGAGTCGGTTGAATGGATGAAGTGCTTCGAGTTGCGCGTTGATAAATTAAATAAACGTGTTTTCGGAATAGACTGTTGGCCAGTTATTAGAAATACTTTTCTTTCGATGGTCCATGCTAAGAGTAATAGCTATTTTCCTCGATTTCCGACGCGACGCCGTTCAATAACTAATTTAATTATATCTTTAATTAAATTGATTTTTTTAAAAAAAGCGGACACCTTTATTCTTAGTGATGGTAAGTTTTGCGAGGAAGTTAATGGAAGACTGTATCTAAAAGATTCATATGCTCTAGCTGAAAGGGAGAAGCTTAACCGGCGATCTGTTATGATTGCATTACAGGGGATTAATGTTAATTTTAATATTGTAGATAGGGAGCGGTGCGTATCAATTTATCCAATATTACTTGTTTCAGCATTTGTTTCAAGGTTTTATTTTTTGTCTAATATGATTCCTGGCTTGTCAGGCTATCTTCGTGCTTTATTAGATGAGCTATATAAGACGCCATTTTTCCCTGATGCGCAGATTGATTCTGCTGCAGTATTAAGGCAGCTACGCAAAAATATAGTGTTTTCTATAGTTGCCGCGAAGTTATTTTCTTGCATCTTAAAGAAGACTGGATGCACTAAGGCGTATGTTGTCTGTTATTACTCTATTCTCGGTATGTCTCTATGTGCAGCCTGTCATCGTTTGGGCATACCTATCGCGGATGTTCAGCATGGTGTATCTGGGAGGAATATGCGCGCGTACGCGGGCTGGATGAAGTGCCCGGTTGATGGTTATACGACTTTACCCAGCCATTTTCTAGCATGGACGCATTTTGATAGCACTGCAATCAATGAGCACGCGCCATTTCGACATAATCTTCATCAAGCAAGTTGTGTCGGTTCTCTATGGCGATCTTATAGACTAGAGACCGGTCTAGCCGAAATTTGTCGAAGCGAGTGGGCCGATTTTATTCATAAAATTGCAAGTTACAGGAAGAGAATTACTATAACACTGCAATCTACCATTGTTCCGCCGATTGTAATGGAACTGATCGCTGGCGCTGGTGCCGATGATTGCTTTCTAATTAGAGCGCATCCTGATTTCGCTTGCGACTCAGCTGTTACACATCTGGCATGGCTTGGTGCTCATTTCAATAATGTTTTTGTCCTTGAGCCATCTCGAATGCCAATTGATCTATTAATGTCTGTCAGCGATGTCAATATTACCGGTTGGTCCGCTTCTGTATATGACGCTTATTTCGAGGGGGTTAGATCTATTGTCGTATCTGAGCTGGGGCGTGTTTATTTTGAAGATTTTATCAGGGAAGGATTGGTGGTTTATGCTGAGAATTACTCGTGGTTGAAGAATCATGCATTTTCCTTAAGCCGATTCGCCTATGCAGTAGATTAGTCTAATCGCTGTATGGGGTGCGGTGAATTATTTTATGGATGATTTTTAGATGCTAAATATTTTATATGTTGGCGCACGCAAGGCGTTGCCGTTATTTATTAAACGTAAGATTGTGTTGTTTTCGCGAGGAGCCACAATTTTTTGCAATAAGTATCTTGGGTTAAAAGTTAAGTCAATCATGTCTCTTCATGAAAAATTTCTTGAATCCGTGCTTCAGGCAGGAGGGGCGTCTGTTAATGCGGGTCTGCTTATTCCTGTAAAGCACAATGAATTACGGTTTGCTGTAGATTTGATTGATGTTGAAGACCTTTTGGAGACGCAGGGTCTTAAGAGCTTGCTTTTCATTGAAAGTGCTGCGGCTAAATTTCATTATAAACAGTTGATAGAGTTTTCACTTACTAAGCAATGTTTCATTGTTTTTAGAGCAAAAAAAGACTATCTGGAGTTTATTGATAGCGCGGTATCAATGAGTGTTTTGCTGGATGATATATCCGGGAGGGTTCTCTATATCCCCACTATTGATCCGGCGCTCGATGAGTCGGTCTATCTTCAGGCGGACACCCTTTCTGCTAAGTTTATTGATTGTCTTGGGAGTGAGTTATCTAACACGCCGCAATATGAAAAATTTTCTCATTTTCT
Organism: Stutzerimonas sp. 21-1; assembly: GCF_056336065.1. Lineage (NCBI taxonomy): Bacteria > Pseudomonadati > Pseudomonadota > Gammaproteobacteria > Pseudomonadales > Pseudomonadaceae > Stutzerimonas > Stutzerimonas sp. 21-1. Next base: position 1,549,904 of record NZ_CM150500.1, read on the forward strand.
AAATTCATTGCAGGTTGGGGTGTCGGATAGATTGGTTGGGTGGGTAAGAAGCTATAACTTTATTTTGAATTTTGCTGAAACGCACGCCGTTGAAAAATTTTATATATTCGGAAATAGGTTGCTTGATAATAATCTGCTGGCATTCGCGGTTGGTTCTTCAAGGAAAATTCCGACCGCAATTGTTCGCTTTTGGTGTGGCAGAAGATTCAAGTCGCTCTCGCAAGTGGTGATGAGTGATATGGTTAGCCGTGATTGGATTCCCTCGGATAGATTTACGACTACGAAATATCATATTTCTGACTGCTGTGAGAAGGGAGATAATATTTTTATTTTCTTTGGGAATTTGCGAGATCCAATGTATAAAGGGACGCTGCTGCCAGTCCTTCAGCAGTTCGTACGTAAAACAAACGAAAAAATTCTTGTATTGTTGCCCTATGCTGATGTATTGGATGACGATAATAAGCGCTACACTTATATTTTGCCGTCAGTTGAGAAAGATGATGCTTCAGGGATGGCTGAGTTCAATAAGTATTTTGATCTTGCTTTAGATGCTTTTTTATCTTCACCTCTTTTGGAGGGTACAAGCAGTGGATTGCTTGCCTTGTACGCTGCCTTAAATTCAAGAAAGTCTCTTCATCGACTTTTTAGAGATTCTTATGGTCTTATGCGGGAAATTGATAGGACGCTATTGGTGGCGAACGTATCGGCTCTTATCTCAAATCCCGGACGCCTGTGGCCATCCCAATTTACTGTGGGTTATTTGAAATCTGTTGCATCATTCGATATACAGAGTGGGACGTTTTCTCGTTCTGGTCGCTATAAAAAACCTGGCTCCACTTATGTTCTTGCTGTGGACGATTTCTCTAGAGCTGTTTATGTGGATTATTTGGGGGTCAACGATTCTAATGTAGAGGTGGTTGGGGCCCCTAGGATTGATGCTCGATTATCTGCGATCAGAGCTTTTACAAAAGAGCAAAGTCGTGAAGCTATAGCTATCTGTGATACGACTTATAATATATTGTGTTTGGCGACTCAGCCTTATGATATTGACTTGATGAGTTCAATGGTAAGAGTGGCCTGTGATTTTTTAGAGTCACATGATGATTGGTTTCTTTTGATCAGCATGCATCCAAACGAAAATGATGCTTTTGCGAATGCTTATTCCGCTGTGTTGCGGAACCTTGATTGCTCGCAACGGGCAGTCATTTCGCGTGGTAACATTTATCATAATCTTAATGCTTCTGATGCGGTTATTACCTATTTTAGTACCGCTGGTTTAGAGGCGTTTTGCCTCGATAAGCCTGTGCTGGCATATAGACCAAAAGATTATTCGACGGTCCCTTTTGATTTGTGTGAGCTAGGTGTTGCGAGGCCTTTTGTTGGTCGGGATGATTTAAATTATTTATTGAATTCCTCAAGCGAGAGGGGGAGTGGGTCACAAGGATTAATGCGTCTAAAAGATGGCCGCTCAGTCGAAAGAATATGCGATTTCATCTTGGGCAGAGTGGCTGAAAAAAAAATACTTGAATAGACTTTTCTCTACATTTATGAGGCGGGTATGGAGGGTAATTCATATCATATGAAGAGAGGCTTCGATTTCGTGGTTTCTTTTTTGTTAATGCTATTGTTTGCTCCGATTTTTTTGATTTTGTATTTGTTGGTATTGCAAGATCTTGGGCGCCCTGCGCTCTTTAATCAGCAGCGACCTGGCTACAAAGGGCGCAAATTTACAGTGTATAAGTTTCGAACCATGTATGAGATGGAGCCTGATGGTTTGCTCGGTATCGGCGATGCGGAGCGAATGACACGCGTAGGCCGCTTTTTGCGTAGTACCAGTCTCGATGAGCTACCCCAGCTGCTGAATGTGCTAAAGGGTGAGATGAGTCTTGTCGGGCCACGCCCTTTACTGATGGATTATTTGCCCTTGTATAACAAACGACAAATGCGCCGGCATGATGTCCTGCCTGGCATCACGGGCTGGGCGCAGGTAAATGGGCGCAACAATCTGAGTTGGCAGGAGAAATTCGAGTTCGATATCTGGTACGTTGAAAACAGATCGTTCTTACTGGATATGAAAATCCTGTGGCTGACGGTCGTTAAAGTGTTCAAGAGGGAAGGTGTCTCTTCTCAAGGACATGCGACCTCGGTGCGGTTCGAGGGCAACGATAAGTGAAAAGGCTTGCGATTTTTGGTGCTAGCGGGCATGGCAGGGTCGTCGCCGACATAGCCGAGTGCTGCGGTTGGGAGGTGTTTTTTTTCGACGATGCTGAGCCAATGGACGGCGCGACCCTAGGCTTGCCTTATTGCGGGACGTTCGAGACTTTGCTGGAGCGCAAGGGTGATTTTGGGGGGGCGTTCGTGGGAATAGGCAATAACGACATTCGAATGACTAAATGCAAGGCGTTGCTGGATGCCGGTTATTTCTTGCCGAGCCTGCTGCATCCGTCGGCTACCGTCAGTCGCTATGCTCAAATTGCCGAAGGGGCTGTTATCATGCCCGGCGCGGTCGTCAATGCGGGGGCGCGAATAGGTTTTGCCTGTATCGTAAACACCGCTGCCAGCGTTGACCATGACTGTGTGCTAGACGCGGGGGTGCACATTTCTCCTGGGGCGCATCTTGCGGGGCAGGTCGTCGTAGGCACGTGCAGTTGGATCGGAATTGGCGCCATCGTCAGGCAGCAAATTAGTATCGGGTCGCATGCGATGATTGCAGCGGGTGCCGTAGTCGTTAAGGACGTGCAGGACGCAGCTACGGTGATAGGCGTTCCTGCAACTCAGGTGAGGTAACCATTATTTTATGTTGGGCACTCCTTTTTCCCCTTGGCCTAGCTTCACGGAAGAAGAAGCTGAAGCGGTCAGCAATGTCATCCTGAGTAACCGCGTGAACTACTGGACCGGACAAGAATGTCGCGAGTTCGAAAAGGAGTTCGCCGCATGGACCGAAGTTGAGTATGCGGTGGCGCTAGGCAATGGCACGCTGGCTCTGGATGCTGCGTTGAAAGCGTTGCGAATCGGGGCTGGCGATGAGGTCGTTGTGACCTCTCGTACATTTCTGGCTTCTGCTTCCTCTATCGTGACCGCAGGTGCCACACCGGTCTTCGCTGACGTCGACCGCGATTCGCAAAATATTACTGCTGATTCTATACGCAATGTTTTGACTGCCAAGACGAAAGCTATCATCTGTGTGCACCTTGCAGGTTGGCCATGCGACATGGATCCGATCATGGCGCTTGCGCAAGAATACGGACTCTTCGTTATTGAGGACTGTGCCCAAGCTCATGGCGCGCGCTACAAAGGGCGTCCGGTGGGTTCGATTGGGCATATTGGTGCTTGGTCGTTCTGTCAGGACAAGATCATGACCACCGGTGGTGAGGGCGGTATGGTTACTACCAATGATCGTGAGCTTTGGTCGAAGATGTGGTCATACAAGGACCATGGCAAGTCTTGGGAGGCCGTTTATGAGCGTGCCCATCCTGCGGGCTTTCGCTGGTTGCATGAAAGTTTTGGTACCAACTGGCGCATGCTTGAAACCCAGGCGGTTATCGGTCGTATCCAGTTGCGGCGTATGCCTGAGTGGCAAGCGAAGCGTCTAGCTAACGCCAAAAAAATCTGGGAGCAGGCTGCACTGCTCCCAGGCTTGCGGGTTCCTTCCCTTCCAGATGAAGTCCTGCATGCAGCATATAAATGCTATATGTTTGTCATGCCTGAGTCGCTCAAAGAAGATTGGAACCGCGATAGGATAATGGCGGAAATCTCAGCACGAGGCGTGCCCTGCATGTCGGGGTCCTGTTCGGAAGTTTATCTTGAAAAGGCTTTTGATAATACTGGTTGGCGCCCGGCTGAGCCGTTGCCAATTGCTCATGAGCTTGGAAATACCAGTTTGATGTTTTTGGTTCATCCGACATTGTCCGAGCCAGAGATTGAAAGGACCTGTGCCGTGCTTAAAGAGGTAATGTTGACCGCGGCTCGGTAGTTTTCCGGACTTCAGGAAGAAACATTCGAACTGATTTTTCCTGAGTTTAATTAGGGCTGACGCATCATGACATTGTGATAAGGGTGTTTGGGATCAAATGCACTCTGCGACCGTTTTTTATGCTTTTTGCCTTGGTTGTTAACCATGTAGCAAGGTTCGGCAACGATCCAGCTACCTATTCCGATTTCAGTGCTAAGTTTTCCTGGATATCAAACTCCAAAAGCTGTTGTCATATGGAATGTTAAGAATTAACTGGTATGTCCGCAAGTGACTGTCTAGGTGGCTTATTCTTATGTTGCTTTGTTGGTTAAATTTTCTCTCGAGGATCGAGGTGTCCTGTGTTAAGACTTGCCGAGAAGCTGCGTTCACGTCTGGTGAGCTTACCTAGGCGCTATAAGCGGCTAATCCAAGTAGCGACTGATGTGGTGCTGATCTGGGCTGCGCTCTGGTTGGCGTTTGTGGTGAGATTGGGTGAAACGCGCAATATCGAACCGCTCGATGGCCATGCTTGGCTTTTTGGTATTGCGCCATTGATCGCAATTCCGTTTTTTATCCGTTTCGGTATGTACCGCGCAGTGATGCGCTATTTCGGCAATGACGCGCTGATGGCTATAGCCAAGGCGGTGACGCTCTCGGCGCTGCTGCTGTCGCTTGCGGTCTACTGGCGCAGCGATGTGCCCAAGCTGATTCCGCGTTCGATGGTGTTCAACTACTGGTGGCTCAGCCTGGTCTTGATTGGTGGCCTGCGATTGGTCATGCGTCAGTACTTCATGGGGGATTGGTTTTCTCCCGTTTCGCTCACGAAGTTCAAGGGCAAGGACACTGGGCTACCCAAGATTGCTGTCTACGGTGCCGGTGCGGCGGGCAATCAACTGGTGGCAGCGTTGCGCATGGGCCGGGCGATGCGGCCGGTGGCGTTCATCGACGATGACCCGAACCTGCATAACCGTTCCATCGCCGGGCTGCGTGTCTATTCGGCCAAGCACATTCCGCAGATGGTGGATGAAACCGGAGCTGGCCAGATTCTGCTGGCGATTCCTTCTGCCTCGCGCGCACGGCGGCGCGAGATTCTGGAGATGCTTGAACATTTGCCATTGCACGTGCGCAGTGTGCCGGGCTTCATGGATCTGGCGAGCGGTAAAGTGCAGGTCGAGGACATTCAGGAGGTGGATATCGCCGACCTCCTGGGTCGTGATGCCGTGCCGCCACAGCAGGCGTTGTTCGAGCGCTGTATTCGTGGCCAGATCGTGATGGTGACGGGGGCGGGTGGGTCGATCGGCTCCGAGCTGTGCCGGCAGATCTTGGCGAACGCGCCGGAAACGCTGCTGCTGTTCGAGCATAGCGAGTTCAACCTGTACAGCATTCATATGGAGCTGGAGCGGCGAATCGAGCGGGAGGCGCTTTCCACCCGGCTGGTGCCGATTCTCGGGTCGATCCGCAATGCTGATCGCCTGCTGGATGTGCTGCAGACCTGGAAGGTCCAGACGATCTACCACGCGGCCGCCTACAAGCATGTGCCGATGGTTGAGCACAATGTCGCCGAGGGCGTGCTGAACAATGTGCTGGGTACCCTGAATACTGCCCAGGCAGCCGTGCAGGCTGGCGTGGCGAATTTCGTGCTGATCTCCACCGATAAGGCGGTGCGGCCGACGAATGTCATGGGCAGCACCAAGCGCGTGGCGGAGATGATTCTGCAGGCGCTGAGCCGCGAAGCGGCGCCGGTGTTGTTCGACTCCGACGATGCGGTGCATCACGTCAACAAGACGCGCTTTACGATGGTGCGCTTCGGGAATGTGTTGGGCTCGTCGGGTTCGGTGATTCCGCGTTTCTACCAGCAGATTCGCTCTGGCGGCCCGGTGACGGTCACGCATCCCAAGATCACGCGCTACTTCATGACCATTCCCGAGGCCGCGCAGCTGGTGATTCAGGCCGGCTCTATGGGGCAGGGCGGCGATGTGTTCGTGCTGGACATGGGTCAGCCAGTGCGCATCGCCGAATTGGCCGAGAAGCTGATCCACCTTTCCGGCATGAGCATTCGCTCGGAGAAATGCCCGCATGGCGATATCGCCATCGAATACACGGGGCTGCGTCCTGGCGAGAAGCTTTATGAGGAGCTGCTGATCGGCGACAACGTCAGCCCCACGGAGCATCCGATGATCATGACCGCGAACGAGGAGTACCTCTCGTGGGATCAGCTAAAAGTGTTGCTCAGCCGCTTGATGGCGGCTGTCGATGAAGATGACTACCCGCAGGTGCGTCAGCTGCTGCGTGAAGTGGTGAGTGGCTACAAGCCGGAGGGGGAGATCGTCGACTGGATATATCAGCAGCGACGAGCGGAACCGGGGGAGTGAAGGGCGTTCTTTTCGGTTGAGGTACTTCCGGGTGCAGTGTGTAGGGTGGGCTAAAGCCCATCGCTGCGTGTCTCGGCCATGCGTCCTGGCTTTGGCGGCGGCCCCTTGGTGGGCTGAAGCCCACCCTACAAGCGTACTTGTCCTGCCCGGGTGGAAAATCGCGCAGCGTTTTCACCATCACTCGTCCGCAAACCGCAAGCGCTGGTCGGGCTTCCCGTTGCAAGGCATGGTGGACAAGCTTCGCGTTGTCCACCCTACCGGGGGCGGCTGGCATATGCGTAGGGTGGAAAACCGCGCGGCGTTTTCCACCACCACTACCACCACCACGCAACCGCAAGCGGCCGGCGTTGCCCGAATGATTAATGCCGCGGGCTTTCTTCCGGCAGGCTGAGCAGCTGCTTTTCATGGTTCCAGTCGAACGGCTCGTCGTTCTGCTCGGCTTCGTAGCGGCGTTCTTCGAGTTGCTGGAATATCGCGATTTCTTCGTCAGGCATGAAGTGCAGGCAATCGCCGCCGAAGAACCACAGCAGGTCGCGCGGGACGAGATGGGCGATCTGCGGGTAGCGGTGGAAGACTTGGCAGATCAGATCCTGGCCCAGGTGACGCTCTTCCGGCACGTTCTGCAGGTTCATGATCAGTTCATCGAAGCGTTCGAGGAACAGCGCGTGGCTTTCTTCCGAAACCTGCTCGGCTTCGCCCATCGCGAGCAGGATGCCGCGCAGATGGGCCAGCAGGGCAAGGTTGTGATCGTGATAAGAGTTGGCCATGTGTGCACCTGTGTCGGGTTTCTGGGGGCGCGATTATAGACAGGCGCGCCGTCGGGCGGGCCTGTTCGATTGACTCGCGGGCGTGCCGAGGGTTCGGCACGCGGCGCCAGCTGAGATGCTGCCTCGTCAGGTGCTGCTAACGCACGCATCCGGGCGGCAGCCGCAGTTCCTCCTGGCTGAAGTCGTCCACATCGATAACACGTCGGCGGGCGGCTTCGGCGGCGTACAGGCTGTTTGCCTCGTTCTCGTCGAGAATCCCCGCCTCCTGCGCGGCCGCGAGCGGATCGCTGCCCGGTGCCGGTTTGAGCGAGCCGCTCTTGAGCGCCTGGTGCAGTTTCTTCGCCGCCGGCTGGCTGGCTATCAGGCTATGCAGGGCATGGTGCAAGCTGCCCAGCGGCTCGTCCGCGCTCTGCGGTCGATAGAAACCATCGAGCACGCGTTCCAGCGCGGGATCGCCTTCGGGGCGACCGAGGATGGCGGCGACCTCGGCATCCAACGCATCCGACGGGCCCGGATGGCGCGCGCCGAAAGGGAAGACCAATACGTGCAACAGGCAGCCCAGGACGCGATTGGGGAAGTTGCGCAGGATGTCGCGCAGAGCGGTTTCGCATGTGTGCAAGCAGTCTTCCAGCGCCCATTGCAGCAGCGCCTCCTGATCGGCGGGTTGGCCGAGATCGTGGTAGCGCTTGAGCGCTGCCGAGCCTAGGTAGAGGTGGCTGAGTACATCGCCCAGACGTGCCGACAGGCGTTCGCGACGCTTGAGTTCGCCGCCCAGCAGCAACATCGAAAGGTCAGCGAGCAGCGCGAAGGCCGCGGCGATGCGGTTCAAAGCCAGGAAGTACGGGCGGCTCAGGTCGTTGCCCGGTGCCTTGCCGAAACGCCCGAACGTCAGGCCGAGCACCAGCGTGCTGGCGGCGTTGCCGACAGCGAAGCCGACGTGTTGCATCAGCAGTCCGTCGAACTTGCGCACGGCGGCGTCGCGATCCGCTTCGTGGACCAGCGCCATTTCCTTGAGCACGAACGGATGGCAGCGAATCGCGCCCTGACCGAAGATCATCAGGTTGCGCGAGAGGATGTTCGCGCCCTCGACGGTGATGGAGATCGGCGCGGCCTGCCACAGACGGCCGAGGTAGTTGTTCGGCCCGAGGATGATGCCCTTGCCGCCGTGGATATCCATCGCATCACGCACGCACTGGCGACCGCGCTCGGTGAGGTGGTACTTGAGGATGGCTGAGAGCACCGACGGCTTCTCGCCCAGGTCCACGGCGCTGGCGGTCAGCGTGCGCGCGGCGTCCATCAGCCAGGCGTTGCCGCCGATGCGTGCCAGCGGCTCCTGGATGCCTTCGAAGGCCGCCAGCGGCACGCCGAACTGCTCGCGGATCTGCGCATAGCGGCCGCTGGCATAACTGCACACCTTGGCTGCGCTGACGCCGGTGGCTGGCAGCGAGATCGAGCGACCGACCGACAGGCAGTTCATCAGCATCATCCAGCCCTTGCCGATCATGTCGCGTCCGCCGATCAGCGCATCGAGTGGCACGAAGACATCCTTGCCCCGGTTCGGTCCGTTCATGAACGCCGCGCCGAGCGGCAGGTGGCGTCGACCGATCTCGACCCCGGGGGTGTCGGTGGGGATCAGCGCCAGACTGATACCCAGTTCGTCCACCTCGCCGAGCAGATGCTCCGGGTCGTAGGCTTTGAAGGCGACGCCGAGCAGGGTCGCGACCGGGCCGAGGGTGATGTAGCGCTTCTCCCAGTTGAGCCGCAGGCCGAGCACTTCCTCGCCTTGCCACTGGCCGCGGCAGATCACACCGCTGTCGGGCATCGCGCCGGCATCGGAGCCGGCATATGGACCGGTGAGCGCGAAGCAGGGCACGTCGGTGCCGCTGGCCAGGCGCGGCAGGTAGTGGCTGCGCTGCTCGTCGGTGCCGTAGTGCAGCAGCAATTCGGCTGGGCCGAGCGAGTTGGGCACCATCACGGTGCTGGTCAGATCGCCGCTGCGCGTGGCGAGCTTCATCACGATCTGCGAATGGGCGTAGGCGGAAAACCCCTTGCCGCCATATTCCTTGGGGATGATCAGGCCGAAGAAGCCTTGCGTCTTGATGTAGTCCCAGGCTTCGGGCGGCAGGTCGAGGCGCTGGGCGATGTCCCAGTCGCTAACCATCGCGCAGAGCGTTTCGGTTGGGCCGTCGAGAAACGCCTGTTCTTCGTCCGTCAGGCGGGCCTGCGGATAACCGAGCAAGACGTTCCAGTCTGGCCTGCCGCTGAACAGCTCGCCGTCCCACCAGACGGTGCCGGCCTCGATGGCATCGCGCTCGGTATCGGAGATCGGCGGCAGCACGCGCTTGAACCAGTCGAACAGCGGTTCGCTCACGTAGCGACGGCGGATATCGGTAATCAACAGCGGCACCGCGACGGCGGCCAGCAGCAGCCAGAGCAGGGCGACCAGCCAGCCGGACACCTCATCGGCGGCGCTCATCGCCAGCAGATAGAGCGTAACCAGGACCAGACTCGGGACGAGCGCCAGGCGCAGATGTGCGATGACGACGAGGCCAAGCAACAGGACCAGCAACCAGATCAACGTCATGGAGAGCGTTCCTTTATCGACGTGGGTGTGCTGACAGCATAGGCGTCCTCGCCGCATGCCGGTGCGATGCGTGCCCGGCGGTGATCTCGCCCGAACTCTTGCGCGGGGCTATCGTCCCAGTTCAGACAGTTCAGTTGGCGGGGAGCGGTATGGCATTTCTGGATACGCGCGGCATCGGCTTCGGCACCTTGCTCAAGCGCACGATCAAGGAGTTCAGCAACGACGACATGTCCACCTACGCCTCGGCGCTGGCGTACCGGGCGTTGTTCTCGCTGTTTCCGTTCCTGCTGTTTCTCATGGCCCTGCTGGGCTTTCTCAACCTCTCGGAGTTCTTTGCCTGGCTGCGTGAACAGGCGGCGCTGGCACTGCCCGCGGTGGCGATGGAACAGGTCAATCCGGTGATCGACCAGCTGCAGCAACAGAAAAGCGGGCTGTTGTCGGTCGGTATTCTCGTGGCGCTGTGGACGGCCTCGGCGGGCTTCCGTTCGCTGATGAACGCGATGAACCGGGCCTACGACGTCGATGAGGGGCGGCCCAGCTGGAAGCTCATGCTGTTGTCACTGCTCTACACGATCGGCACCGCCGTGATTCTGCTTGCCAGCGCCGGGCTGATGATCGTCGGTCCGCAGGTGATGGAGTGGTTGGCCGATCTCGTCGGCCTGAAGGAGACGATCGTGCTGCTCTGGGCGTGGCTGCGCTGGCCGGTGGTGGTGTTCCTGATGATGCTGCTGGTGGCCGTGCTGTACTACGTCACGCCGGATGTGAAGCAGGAGTTCCGCTTCATCACGCCCGGCTCGGTGCTGGCGGTGATCGTCTGGATCGCCGCATCGGTAGGTTTCGGCATCTACGTGCAGAACTTCGCCGACTACAACGCCACCTACGGCAGCATCGGCGCAATCATCGTGCTGCTGCTGTACTTCTACATTTCCGCGGCGGTGCTGCTGCTGGGCGCCGAGCTGAATGCGGTGATCGAGCACCACTCGGTCGAGGGCAAGGACCCGGGCGAGAAGACCGCCGATTCCTGACCGGTCCGCCCGGCGAGCGGTACGGCGAACGTCTATTCTGCAGAAGGGTCCATACCGTTCATTACAGAATTCCTGCGAGCTGCAGCGGCATGGCGGGGCGGCCGACCAGCGGCGCCGAGGCAATTCCGGGGTTCTGGGCCGAAACCGGATGGAGACGTTGCATCTTGCACATCGCCGATATGACCATGTTCTACGCGCCGGCCAGTGGCGGCGTGCGTACCTACCTCGAGGCCAAGCACCGCCGCCTGCAGCTTTATTCCGGCGTTCGCCACAGCATTCTGGTACCCGGCAGCAGCTATCAGCAGCATGCTGGCATCTACGAGGTGCCAGCCCCAGCCCTGCCGTTCGGCAAGGGATATCGCTTTCCGATCCGTCGCGGTCCCTGGCGTAACCTGCTGCGGTCACTGCGCCCCGATCTGATCGAAGTGGGCGACCCATACATGACCGCCTGGGCGGCGCTGGATGCCGGCCGCCGGCTGGATATTCCGGTGATCGGCTTCTACCACTCCGATCTGCCGTTGCTGGTCAGCAACCGCATTGGTGGCTGGCTGGGCACCAACATGAACGGCTATGTCTCGCGGCTGTACGGCAGTTTCGATCGCGTGCTGGCGCCCAGCCAGGTCATGGCGGACAAGCTGACGGCGCTGCGGGTGCGCAACGTGTATGTGCAGCCGCTGGGTGTCGATCTGGAAACGTTCAGCCCGACGCGTCGCGACGTGCATCTGCGACGCGAGCTGGGCCTGGAGGACGATTGCCGCCTGCTGATCTTCGCCGGGCGTGGCTCGCGCGAGAAGAATCTGCATGTCCTGCTGGAAACCGCGCGCATCCTCGGTCGGCCGTATCACCTGTTGCTGGTAGGGTCGAGCATGCCGCATCGGGTGCCGGACAACGTCACGGTGATCGACCAGTTCTGTCCGGCCAGCGAGGTCGCGCGGTTGCTCGCCAGTAGCGACATGCTGCTGCATGCCGGCAATCAGGAGACGTTCGGCCTGGTGGCGTTGGAGGCGATGGCCAGCGGCATTCCGGTGGTGGCCGCGCGCGCCGGTGCGTTGCCGGAGCTGGTGCCGCCACACACCGGCCGTCTGTGCCGGCCGCTGGATGCGCGCTCGATGGCGCTGACCGTGCAGGAGTTGTTCGAGGACGATCCGCAGCGGCTCGGCAGGCAGGCGCGCCAGCACGTCGAAGCCCATCACGCGTGGGATGCGGTGGTCGCCGGCCTGCTCGCGCACTACCACGCCGTGCTCGGTACGGCCGATCTGCCGGTGGCGGTACATGGCTGAACCGGTGCTGATGCTGGTGCTGCACGATGTGGCGCCGCAAACCTGGCCGGACTACCGGCCATTCGTCGAGGCCGTCGATGCACTCGGCACGATCCCCATCACCTGGCTGGTGGTGCCGGACTTCCACCGGCGCAATCCGCTGCTAGCGCACCCGTGGTTTCTCGACCTGCTTGGTGAGCGCCTGGCGCGCGGCGACGAGCTGGTGCTGCACGGCTACTACCATGCCGACGACGCGCCGGCACCGCGCACGCCGCGCGACTGGTTCATGCGCCGCATCTACACCCATGAAGGGGAGTTCTACGCGCTGGCTGAAGCCGAGGCACGCCGGCGGCTGGAGCAGGGCATGCAGCTGTTCGCTAGGCAGGGCTGGCCGTTGCATGGTTTCGTAGCGCCGGCCTGGCTGATGAGCGCCGGTACCCGGCAGGCCCTGCGGGGCAGCGGCCTGAGCTATACCAGCGATCCGCAACGGTTCTACCGCCTGCCGGACTTTGCGCCCATCACCGCGCCTGGGCTGGTCTGGAGCGCGCGCAGCGCCTGGCGTCGCGGGCTGTCGCGACTGGTCTGCGAGCAACAGCTGCGCATGCACAAGGCGGCGCCGCTGCTGCGTCTGGGCCTGCACCCGGTGGATATGCGTCACGAGTTCTCCCGCCACTACTGGCTGCAGCTGCTGCAACGCCTGCTCGCGGAGGGGCGGCGCCCGGTCAGCAAGATCGAATGGCTGCGCCAGCAGCCGCTGATGAGTCAACCGGCATGAACCGCAGCGCCTGGTTGTTGCTCGGTGCGTTGCTCGCCGCGGCGCTGGTGCCGCTGCTGCTGGGTGGCACCGGCCTGTTCGACCGACTGTTGCGCTTTCCGCCCGGATTGCTGCTGGGCATGCTCGGCATGGTGCTCGCCGGCTGGTATCTGAATGCCTGGCGCCTGCGCTTGCTGGTCGGCCGGCGCACGCTTGGCCAGCGGCGTGCGCTGGGCATCGTGGTGGCCACCGAGTTCGCCATCTGCGCGACGCCCGGCGGCGCTGGCGGGCCGCTGACCGCAATGGCGCTGCTGATGCGCCAAGGCGTGACACCGGCAAGAGGCACGGCGACCTACGCGGTCGAGCAGCTCAGCGACCTGCTGTTCTTCGCCTGCGCACTGGTCGGCGTGCTGATCTATGCCATGACCCACGCCTTCAATGCCTATGTCGGCAGCCTGCTGGGCTTCAGCGCGGCGCTGCTGCTCGGCGTGCTGATACTGCTGGGGCTGCTCGGGCGGTTCCATCGTCAGGTGTTCCGCTTCAACGGCTGGCTGGTCCGGCACTTGGGAATACGCGCCAAGCGCCGGCGACGCTGGGCGCGCAAGGTACTGGGGTTTCGCAATGCGCTGCTCGATTGCTTCCGCCTGCCGCGGCGGGTGCTGCTCGGCGTATTCGCGCTGACCACGCTGCACTGGCTGCTGCGCTTCAGCGTGCTGTATCTGACGCTGCGCGGGCTGCAGAGCGAAATCGCCTGGGCCTGGACCTTCGTGGTGCAGATCCTTGCGCTGACGGCTGGTCAGCTCAGCCTGCTGCCCGGTGGCGCCGGTAGCGCCGAGCTGGCCTCGGCCGCGTTGCTCACACCCATGGTGGGCAAATCCAGCACGGCGGCGGCGATCCTGATCTGGCGCTTCGTCACCTATTACTTCTACCTGATCGTGGGTGCCCCGGTATTCCTGCAACTGGCCGGGCGACCGCTGCTCAATCGACTGATGCGCAGCCGGCGGGCGACTAGCTGACGCGCCGTTCCGATGGCCGGGAGGAAACTATCGGCGCGCGCACCCGGTCCACTCTTTGTAACCAATGACTAGCAGTAAAGGGGAAGCCGCCATGAGCAGCACCGAAGACAAGATCAAGGGCAACACCAACGAAGCGGTCGGCAAGATCAAACAGGGTATTGGCGAGGCCACCGACAATCCGCGGCTGAAGGAGGAGGGGCAGCGCCAGGAGATCAAGGGTGACGCCCAGCAGGTCAAGGGTGACGTCAAGGATACGTTGAAGAAGGGCATCGACCGGGCCTGATCGGTGCGCTGCACACATAAAAATGCCCGCGAATGCGGGCATTTTTTCGTCGCGCCGAGCGATCAGCGCTCGAGGTACTGCAGCTTGTCCTTGACCCCGTCCCACTCTTCGGCGTCCGGCAGCGAATCTTTCTTCTCGGTGATGTTCGGCCAGACCTCGGCCAGATCGGCGTTCAGCGCGATGAACTCCTGCTGATCGTCCGGCACTTCGTCTTCGGAGAAGATGGCCTGGGCCGGGCACTCCGGCTCGCACAGCGCGCAGTCGATACACTCGTCCGGATGAATCACCAGGAAGTTCGGGCCTTCGTAGAAGCAGTCCACCGGGCAGACTTCCACGCAATCGGTGTATTTGCACTTGATGCAGTTGTCGGTGACGACGAAGGTCATTTCTAGCTATCTCCTCAGGCGGGTCAGGCAGCGTTGGCAGACGCTCCTGTGCGGCAGCAGACAGGGTGGCACCAGGCAAAGGCCACCGTATCCAAAAAAATTGCGCGCGATTCTACCAGTTTATTGGCGTATCAGGCTTGTGATTTAAGGCTGTATAGCAGGTCCAGCGCCTGTCGCGGAGACAGATCATCGGGATTGATTCGACGCAATTGCTCGATCACAGGATGCGGCAAACTGGCGAAAAGATCGCTCTGCACCGGAGGTGCGGACTGGCCAGCTGCCATTCTCGGCGCTTCGTGGGGCAGACTGGTGGTTTCCAGCCGCGACAGATGGTCGCGGGCGCGCTGGATGACCTCGCCCGGTACGCCTGCCAGTTGCGCCACCGCCAGGCCGTAACTCTGGCTTGCCGGCCCGGGTAGCACATGGTGGAGGAAGACGATGCGCTCGTTGTGCTCGGTGGCCGAGAGGTGCACGTTGGCCACCACCGGCTCGCTTTCCGGCAGCACGGTGAGCTCGAAATAGTGGGTGGCGAACAGCGTGAAGGCGCGCAGCTTCGCCAGCTGCTCGGCCGCAGCCCAGGCCAGCGATAAACCATCGAAGGTGCTGGTACCGCGACCCACTTCGTCCATCAGCACCAGGCTCTTGTCGCTGGCGTTGTGCAGGATGTTGGCGGTTTCGCTCATCTCCACCATGAAGGTCGAGCGCCCGCCGGCGAGGTCGTCCGACGAGCCGATGCGGGTGAAGATGCGGTCCACCAGCGACAGTTCGCACGCCGCCGCCGGTACGAAGCTGCCAATCTGCGCCAGCAGCACGATCAGCGCTGTCTGGCGCATGTAGGTGGACTTACCGCCCATGTTCGGCCCGGTGATGACCAGCATGCGGGTAGCGTCGTCGAGGCCCAGGTCGTTGGCGACGAAAGGCGTCTCCAACACCTGCTCCACCACCGGGTGACGGCCCCGCTCGATGCGCAGGCAGGGCTGTTCGACGAAGCGCGGGCGGTTCAGATCGAGGTTAAGCGCGCGCTCGGCGAGGTTGCTCAGCACGTCCAGTTCGGCCAGCGCGGCGGCGCTTTCCTGCAGCGGTGCGAGATGGCCGATGAGCAGTTCCAGCAGCTCGTCGTAGAGCAGTTTTTCGCGGGCGAGGGCGCGACTCTTGGCCGACAGTGCCTTGTCCTCGAATTCCTTCAGCTCAGGGGTGATGAAGCGCTCGGCGCCCTTGAGCGTCTGCCGGCGGATGTAGTCGGCCGGCGCCGATTCGGCCTGCTTGCTCGGCAGTTCGATGAAGTAGCCGTGCACGCGGTTATAGCCGACCTTGAGGTTGGCCAGTCCGGTACGGGCCTTCTCGCGGGTTTCCAGGTCCATCAGGTACTGGCCGGCGTTCTCGGAGAGCGACTGCAGCTCGTCCAGCTCGGCGTCGTAGCCGGTCTTGAGTACGCCACCGTCGCGGATTACCGCCGGCGGGTTGTCGATGATGGCGCGGGCCAGCAGCTCGGCCAGCTCCGGGTAAGTGCTGATGCTGGTCGCGAGTTGGAGCAGATGTGGCGCGACCAGCGCCTGCATGCCGGCCTGCAGTTGCGGCAGTGCGGCGAGGGCGTCGCGCAGGCGCGCCAGATCGCGCGGGCGGGCGTTACGCAGGCCGATGCGGGCGAGGATGCGTTCCAGGTCACCGATGTCCTTGAGCTGCGGCTGCAGCTGTTCGAAGCGGTAGTGCTCAAGCAGGCAGGTAATCGAGTCCTGGCGCGCCTCGAGAATCTCGCGGTTGCGCAGCGGGCGGTTCAGCCAGCGGGTCAGCAGGCGCGAGCCCATGGCGGTCTGGCAGCGGTCCATCACGGACTGCAGCGTGTTGTCACGGCCGCCGGCCAGGTTGACGTCCAGCTCCAGGTTGCGCCGGCTGGCACCGTCGAGGATCACCGTGTCGTCGAGGCGCTCGTGGCGCAGGCTGCGCAGGTGGGGCAGGGCGGTGCGCTGGGTTTCCTTGGCATAGGCGAGCAGGCAGCCGGCGGCGCCGATGGCCAGCGTCAGGTTCTCGCAGCCGAAGCCCTTGAGGTCCTGGGTGGAGAACTGCTGGCAGAGGCTCTTGAACGCCGAATCGCGATCGAAATCCCAGGGCGCACGCCGGCGCACGCCGCGGCGTTTTTCCAGCGGCAGGCCCTGCGGCCAATCGTCAGGGATCAGCAGCTCGGCCGGGCTCAGGCGCTCCAGTTCGGCGAGCAGGGTTTCCCAGCCCTTGAGTTCCTGCACGCTGAAGCGGCCGCTGGCGATGTCCAGCACCGACAGGCCGAACTGGCGCTCATCGCCGACCACGGCCGCCAGCAGGTTGTCGCGGCGCTCGTCCAGCAGCGCCTCGTCGCTCACCGTGCCGGGGGTAATGATGCGCACCACCTGGCGTTCCACCGGACCCTTGCTGGTGGCCGGATCGCCGATCTGTTCGCAGATCACCACCGACTCACCCAGCTTGACCAGACGCGCCAGGTAGCCCTCGGCGGAATGGAACGGGATGCCGGCCATGGGAATTGCCGTGCCCGCTGACTGCCCGCGCGCGGTGAGGGTGATGTCGAGCAGCGCCGCGGCCTTCTTGGCGTCGTCGTAGAACAGCTCGTAGAAGTCGCCCATGCGGTAGAACATCAGCTGGTCCGGATGCTCGCGCTTGAGCTTCCAGTATTGCTGCATCATCGGGGTGTGCTTGGAGAGGTCGGAAATTTCTTTATTCATCAAAGATTTATGGCGGTACGGCAAAAGTAATGGGGCAAATTTGGGGCATGTCACGCTGCTTTTTGCATGCCTGCCCAGATGTGTTGAAGCTCGAACGGGGACTCGTCGTCCATCCATTTGGCGTACACCTGGACCAGCATTGTGAAGTCCTTGTGCCCCATCTGCTTGGCGATGAACGCAAGGTTACCACGCGCTACCAGGCACCAGCAGGCGTAGGTGTGGCGCGTCTGGTAGGGGCGGCGTGGGCGGATCTTGGCGCGACGCTGGATGTTGGCCCACTTCGAGTTCCAAGACGTCGGAATGAACCAAGGGTTTACGTTCTTCTTGCGTGCCTGCACAACGGGAGAAATCAGCGGCGTGACGGTTTCCCGTATCGATTCGTGGCGGGTGAGTTGCACAGTGATGGTCCGTGGCTCGATGCCGTGCTCGATAGCCAGCAGTTCCTTACACGCGTCCAGTGCTGGCGGAAATAACAGTACAACGCGTTTCTTGCCGGTCTTAGGCAGCTTGAACGTGCCCCTGCTTGTAATGGCTCGGTTTACATGGATCTGGCCTTTGATCAGGTCGATGTCTTCCCTGGCTAATGCGCCGAGTTCTCCAGGGCGCAGGCCGGTGTAAACGGCCAGTGTCACCGCAGCTCGATCCATTGGGTGCAAGCAACCTTTGGTCAGGAGGGCGTCCAGCTCGGCTTTGGTAAGCGGGTCTGGGTCACGCTCGGTCATCTCAAAGCGCGTGCAGGCATTGGCTAGGCCAGAACGGCAATAGCCGTTGGCCTCACACCATCCAAGAAATCCTGCGAGCGTGGCGAGGTAATGATTCACCGTCGAGGTGGCGCGCGTCTCGATCAGACTCACACGCAGCTTCTGAATGTCTTCGGGCAGCAGGACGCTGCCAAGACGGTCTCGACCTAGCATGTCAGTGCAGATGTCGAGCGCGATTCCGTATCGGCTCTCGGTTTCCTTGGTGATGTCGGGTTCTACCCCGTTTCCACGGACGGTTTGAAAAGGGCTGAAAACTTCAGATCTTGCCTGGCGACTCTACGACGCATTCGTGGGTTATGAAACCGCTCGATGTAGTCGAATAAATCCGCCCGTGCTTCATCACGAGTTCGATACGACTGATGGGCAACCCGCTCCCGTTTGAGCTGACCGAAGAAGCCTTCACAGGCTGCGTTGTCGCCGCAATGCCCGACGGCACTCATGCTGCAGACCAGCGTGTTGCGATTCAGAAAGCGCTGGTAGTCGGTGCTGGTGAATTGGCTACCGCGATCCGAATGCAGGATTACTGACCAGTCACCCTGGCGCTGCCAAATCGCCATCTCCACTGCTCGAATCACCATCTGCCGATCCTGGCGGTGATGCATCGACCAACCGATCACCAGCTTGCTGTACAAGTCGAGCACCACACATAGGAAAAGCTTGCCTTCCAGTGTGGCTATTTCCGTGATGTCCGTGACCCACTTGCGCTCCGGCTCCTGCGCGGTGAAATCGCGCTCCAGCAGGTTTTTCACGCCTGCTGGGCGGCCACTGACGGCTCTTCCAAAGCCACGTCGTTTCCGGCGTGGCCAGCCTTGAATTCGCTCAGCCGCCATCAGGCGAGCAACTCGGTTCAGGCTGACGACTTCGCCCTCGTCGAGCAAATCCTCGTGCATTCGTGGCGCTCCAATCACGCCCCGGCTGTCCTCGTGAATCTCCCGAATGCGCTTCACCAAGCGCGCATTCTCCTGAGCTCGCGCACTTGGTTCACGATCCTGCCAGGCGTAATAGCCGCTGGCAGAAACCTTCAGGCAACGGCACATCAATCGTACCGGGTACTCGTTGCGGCAGCGCTGGATCACCGTGTACCGCTCGATGACTCCTTGGCAAAGTACGCTGCCGCGTCTCTTAAAAAATCACGTTCCTTGGTTACTCGGGCCAACTCGCGCTTGAGACGGGCAAGCTCCTCATCCCGCGGACTTCCCGTTCCAGGGAAGACTTTCTCAGTGCCTGGTTGCGCCTCCCGAACCCAGCGGGTGAGCAGGTTGGGAGCCACACCAATCTCTAGGGCCACCTGTCGGCAGCTGGCCCCTGAACGACGAACCAGCTCGATGGCTTCCCGCTTGAACTCGGGACTGTATTTCTTGCGCTTCATGAACACTCCTTCAGCTCGGTGTGAGCTTACTTGAAAGTGTCCGTGCTAACGGGGTAGAACCCCACCCTTCGCTTTTGCCTGGGATGGCGTCGATCAGGAAAGTGGTGCCGATATCGAGATTGATGCGGGAAACCTTGTCCGCGAAGGCGAAGCGATCGACTACTACGACTACAACTCAGGCAATTACCACTCCGGCAACGTCGAGTCGATGGAGAGCAACGGCGATGGTAGCGTTGATGTAGAGGTCTACGACGAAACCAGCGGTGAATACCGTACGTTCGAGATGGATGAGGACTGACATTCAGCCCACCCTCATCACTTAAACATGAGAAGAGCAGATGCTTAGGCCGGGAGCCACTCTTCATTTGGAGTAACAGAAGTCTTGGCCATAACCAGTTCTTTGACGCGCTCCATTTCCGCTTCTTGTGCATCGGTCAAAGGGGAGAGCGGCTCGTTGATGGGATCTGTCCATGCCAGTTCACGTGTCGATGGGCGGAGCATGACATTCGTGAGGTTAGCGTCGACCACGCCATCTATAGAAGGCAGGCAGTTAGCAGCAAGCAACAGAGTCGTCAGTAGGGGGGCGAACTCTTCGTACACAGAGGTAGCGGCTTCGCAATCAGTCATGAACTGTGGGCGATCATGGGGCTCCACATTTGACTCCCCATTGGTGAGCGAAAGCAGAACCTCATTGAGGCGAGTGCCCTGAGGACTCTCGGGGGCAATCGGTTCCAACCATTCGACCTGGGCCAGCCAGTAATAGAGTTCTTCATCCTCATCAAACGGAGCTATCGGGCCAAAGTCCTTGATCACATGTACCACCGAGGGATTGCCTTTGGCCGACTGCTCTGCAAGAAACACATGGCATTTACCATCGGTGCTGAGGCGATACAGATTGCCGTCACGCTGGAACAGCATTGCTGATGATCCATGCTTAAAGTATTCGGCACCGCGAAGCGGCTCCTGGGACATCACATAGTCGAAGTAGGGGCCGGAAAAAAGCTGGGACATGATGGCGTGATCCTTGTGTTTTAGTACCACCAGCGCCTTAAGCGCTGGTGAGGATCGCGATGCGTTGTTGGAGGTTTTCCAGCTCATCGACAAAGAACGTTTCTCTATCCTTGAGTCGTTGAACACGGCACTGCGTAGGTTGCTGGCAGCCTTCTGTATTTGGGCTGCAGTTCTTACAGAAGAGCGCCTTTGCATCCTCGGTCTGTTCTTTGGCTATACGCAGCGCCATGCGCAAGGTGCGTCGCTTGAGCGATAGCACCAGCACCAACGGCCAGTTAAAGAAGTGGCGCATCACAACCAGCCCTTGTCGCGCAGGCCTGCAACCTTCGTGAGCAACTGGGCGCGAGCTGCATCGAGTTTGTCAGGATTGGTTTTGATGGAGAGGTCGGGACGATCCTTCTTGCCGAGGAAGTAGTTGATGCGCTCCATGCTGGCCGGGGAGGGGTGCGGCAAGCCGGACAGAACCTGCTCATCCTTCACCAATCCTTTGCTCTGCAGGTGCTCGAATGCTGCGCTTACCTTCTCGCCCAAGGGGACAAAAAGGCAGTTGGCATTCAAGGCTTTCACCTCTTCTGCCAGATAAGTATCGACCTGGTGGCGCAGGGATGGGGCGGTCAGCATTTTGGGGGTGCCGTTGTAATTCCCACCGTTGATGAGCACTGGGTAGCGCAAGGCCGAGGTGTAATGCACCAGGTGGGTATGTGTGTCGAATAGGTGGGCGCAGCTGTTGATCCCTAGCAGGTCAGCAATACCGACCGAGTCGAGCAGGTTAATCAGGTTCTTGCGCATTGCACCGGCAAAGCTGGCCGTTTCCTTCGCCTTGCGCTTGACTTCCTCGCTGGGGGCGCCGGCGTTGAGCAGGCGACGTGCCTCTTTCAGAGCCACCACCGCTTGATGCATGCCAGGCGTGATACCGCAGATGGTGATGCGGGCTTGCGTGTTGATGTAGTCGAAGGGCGCGTAGAACGTCTGCAGGCTTCCTTCTGAGGACAGCAACAAGTCCTTGGGCAGCTCGGAACCGGTCAGGGCAACGGCGTTATTGGACAGCAGCGGTGTGAATTTTTCAAAAAGGCTCATGTTCATTCCTTGATTAGCGTTTGCCGTTTAGCAGGCGACGGCCAGCGGGGTGGGTGGGTACACCCCGCCAAATGCGTTTATGGGATTTCGTTGGCTTAAGACGTGCGTCTCGGTAACCCGCCGTGATGACTACCTCCTCGGTGATCACCGCGTAGATGTTGCGACTGCGCAGGGCGAGCTCTAGATCGTTCGAATCCACGTCTTTGAGCAACTGCAGATAGCTATCCCTGTCAAAGTGGAACAGGCAAACCCCGCGATTGTGGCTTTCTTCGCCGTAGCAGAGCAGCCATTCCAGCTGCTGGGTGTTGATCAGTCTCTCCTGACAACGTTGTTCGGCGTGCTTAGTGAGGATCACGGCGTCACCTACACAATCTGGGTCGCTACGAAGAGCCTGCGGCCATTCAGCCAACGCAGAGCTTCGTGCGATTCGACGACAGTCCGAGCACCTTTCTTGCTAGTCACTAGGCGATCTTCAACCTTGGGCTGTGCGGCATTGCGCACTGCTTTCTCAGTCATCCCGGCCAGGAAGGCGATGTCGTTGAGAGTCAAATAGCCCTCGGCTGTATTTCGCAGGATCTCGGGTAGAGCGTTGTAGGCAACATCCCCATGAATGTCGCAGTCCAGTCTCGCTCTTACCGACGCAAGCTTGAACACCTGTTCCAACTTGAGAGGCAGAGAGTTCACGGAGTGAAACTCGGCATCCCAACGAGCCTGATTGATGAAGGATGCGAAATCCAACCAGTCATGATCTTCCAATTCGATGCCCCCTGACTTCAGCTGCCCATTCGCTGCGTAGTCAAAGCAGCGCTCGGCGATGCTCAAGAAGCGTGTGGATCCATCCAGGACCCGATCAAGTTCATTTACATCGCACCCGTACTTCTCTGCTTCAGCTTCCAGATGGCCGCGGTAAGCCGCTGCGACCTCTTTCTCTAGGTCCGAGCGGAGGATCCTGAGATTGGGTATTGCATAGGGGCAAAGCTGGTCTTCAAGTCGAATAGAAATTTCGTCGTCGAGCTGTTCTTTGCGGCGCATGGCGGGCACTCCAGTGGGCGTGCTCGCAGCATAGCGCTACTAATATGATATGAGCAAGTGAATATATGATGCCGGTTAAGGAATATTTTGAAGGAGTTGAATTCACTGCCTAGGATGGCTTGCCGCCCCTAGTACTGTAATGAGACGGATCAGTGCGATTAGAGCAGTCGAAGAACGCCAACAAGGTGCGAGTGATGAGCGTCGATATGGCGATTGACTGCGGCCCACAAGTCAACCCGGAACGTACTCGTGCGCAGCTCGAAGGTGGCGCCATCATGGGCTGAGCCTGGCGCTGAGTGGCGAGATCCCTTTTGGAAAGGGGCGTGTAACCCAAAGCAACCTCCACGACTACGAAGTGCTGCGCCATAACGCATCTCCGCGAACGAGCCGAACCCATCTAGTTAACGACGACCACAACCTACCACCTAGCGGTGTAGGCGTACCCCCAGTGCCGCCAGTGGCACCGGCGCTATGCAATATCATCTTTGCTGCAACCGGCAAACAGGTGCGTAGCTTGCCTGTGCGCACTGTGGGGTGAGTATTCTCTGGTTGTGAGCATACAGGCAGGCTAAGAAAGTTATGCGCTGCTTGATCAGTCTTAGCTGAGGAGCTGAGACGAAAGGAGTCGACAAGCCACGTCAACGAAGGGCTGCTCTTGGCCGTTAGCCGTCGTCGGTGAGATGGCAGCGCCCGGCCAGAAGCGGCACGAGCGCGCGATTACTGATGGGATCGTCGGGAAAGGCAGCGCCACCAAACCCTTCAACGGCACTGGCGGAAGGGGGTGTTGCCGCAGTGGATGTCCGATGGCAACGCGATGGCGCTGTCTGACTGAAACACCACCCTTAAAGCGCAATTCTGTTGCCGCAGCGGATGCCAAACGGCAACGCTGGCCTCAGCGTTTATTATTCCCGAGGCCGACTATGATGCTTTCAAGAGGCGTGGCGAGCTTCATCCTGTGAATCGGAACGGCATCCGAGCCAAAGGCCGTCGCTGGGCAAGGCTGCTAGTTCAGCATTGGCCCCGCAGCCTTCAATTCCGCAGCTGGAAAGGCACTAGCCAAGAAGCTTCCGATGGATAGGGTCGCCTGAAAGCAGTGGGTCATTGTTAGTAGAAGCTACAAAGGGACTTTCTCAACAGAACACTCAGATAGTCAGTTTCAAATTATAAAATTTTCAGCTTTCAGGCTGGACAGGGTGAGAACGCCGAGATAGCCTCAAAGCTCACAAAGGCACCGGGCGAGCCTATCGCCCCGCCGCCAATGGCGGAAAATACGACACGTAGTGTCGTCGCTACACTGCCTTACGCGTGGTGTAGTTAACAAAAAGTGCGATCGCAAATCGGCGATACACATAATCAAATCGGGCCTTTACGCCCGCATCAAGGCAAAAGCCGCGGTGTGCACGCTACAGGCGCGCCCGCCGAATCGATCCCAGGGATCACCTCTCAGTAGCCCTAACGAGCCCGCTGAGCACAAATCTCGAACTGGCTATCAGCACGCGCCGCGCAGCGTTCATCGGCATCTACACGCCCTGCGCCCCCATGCGCCCCTGCCACCAGTCTAAAAGTCGCACACAGAGACGGCTCTCTCAAAAAGGGCCAGACGCTTAGTGCTGCGTGGGTTTCAGCCGTTCGATTTACGGACGAAACCGGACGAATCACCCGTAGAAATGAACTGGGGCCCACCGGTCGAGGCGGTGGGCAGGCCGACATAGGCCGATGCCGGACTGCTGCAGCGAAAAACTGCAGGGGGTTGCGATTAGCCCCGCCATAGCTCCCACCCCCCGCCCTACGGAAAAAATCTCCTCGTACGCACCGCCTGCACGGTGCTGCCCGCACGGTCGGCGAGAACCAAAAAACTCTCGCGAAAAACTTACCAGTTTTAAGGGCGCGGGCTCTCCTTTAACTAATTTCATTTTGAGGTTTTGTATGGTAACTCGCAACTTAGGTTTGAAAACGAGAGATATTAAAAAAGCCGGCGAATTTTCACTTAAGCGAGGCAATCTTTCATTTAGCTCTGCGGCGACAATTGCTGACCGCTGGAAACCGTTCGCTAGTTATATGACTGAGAATAATATCAAAGACCTTAAGGATTTATCCCGAGAGGATCTGATTGGGTATGGGGTGCTGCTTTCTGATCGTGTTGGCGATGATGAAATATCCGTTCCGTATGCGCAGAACCTGGTAAGCGCGGTTAACACGGTTATGAAAATGGCAACTCTTGGTGCATGGCATTCGGTCAGCCCGACATTGGATTGCGGGATTCCGGAGCGCTCGCACATAAGGACGTCGCCTCCAGATGGATTGTGCCGTGAGGCATTTTATCGCGCATTGAATGCGTTAGACGGCGAGTTCTCCGAGGGAAAAGCGGTTGCAATTCTAGCTCGGGAGTTTGGGCTCAGAACTAAAGAGGCAGCTCTCCTTGATAGCAAAAAAGCACTTGAGGAAGCGCACGACGGCGGACGTGTAAATATCACGCGCGGCACTAAAGGTGGGCGCAAAAGAAAAGTTCCACTTTCATCATCTTCTCAGATTCAGGCCTTGGGGTTTTGTGCTTTTGTTCAGGGTCAGAGAAATCTTTTGATTCCAAAAGACAGCAACTGGGAGAAGTTTCGAGGAAATCAGATTCGCCAGATGCGAGAGGCATTACAGAAGCACGGCATCAGTCGACTACACGAGTTGCGTGCGGCATATGCCTGTGAGCGCTATGAGCAGCTTTCAGGTGTGCCTGCTCCAGTGCTAGGAGGTATAGAAACGCCACTAGGAAATATGGCTCGAATAAAAGTTGCTATTGAGCTAGGACATGGTCGGATTGATGTAACTAACTCTTATCTAGGAGCTCGCAATGCTGACGCGCGAACTCAACCATAAAATCCACCTTTATAAGTCTCGCGGTGGAAAGGCGAGTCGGAGGCGTTCTGCTCAGCGCATGTTGGAGTTTGTTAATTGGTGCAATTGCGAGGCACATCAGTCCGGGAAAAAACATGTCCATAAGTTTTTTGAGGAAAAAAACTTTGCACCATCTACCGTGCGTGATTACTGGTACGCAATTAAAACGCTTTGGGAGCTTATGGGGCGTGTTGGAGAACCGCCCAAGCCATGCGCCCTGAAGAGGCCGGTAAAGGCATCTTCTTAATAATTATTCTCAACAGGTATTTGCGACATGTTAGAAAATAAAGTTCATATAAAATTTGACTTAGGTGAAAGGCCGCTGAAAATGCCCAGCATCAAACACGCCTTTGTGATGGTGCCGCAGCAAAGCGTTGATCAGCTGTATGCTGAGTTGGATAAGTCGAAGGTGGTGCGTGGGATTATTTTGCTTCACTATCTAACCCAAGGTAGTGTCTTGCTGCGGGTCTGCCCAGAACCTTTTGTAAAAGAAGGCCCATCGCGCATCGATGTAGTATCTTTTAACAGTATGCGTAAAAAATGCTGGAGTTATCATGGGGATAAAATCTACTACTCTAAGTTTGTGTCTCTGGTTGACGCAGAGGGGAAAGAGCTGCCGCCTGAGGATAAAGCAAAGCTGATTAGCTATTATTTTAACGTTGCCAGTACTGTGAGGCTGTCTGCTGGAAAAGATCACCGGAATAAAAATTTTCGGGCTCTATCTGGGGAGAGGTTTATTCCCGTGGTGAAAGCTTTTTCCATTCGCGGGTTGCTGTCAAAGCTAATGTAATAACGGGGTCAGACCCAATGCCTTGCTTGCGCTGTTTATTCAGTGCAAGCAAGGTTTTTTGTTTTCGCTGCTGAAAAGTTTCTAATGATAAGGGAATATGGTTCTACCGATTAAACCAAATATCTTTAATTGTGAGCGGCGGTTGGAAGGCTCCCTCCAGAGAAAGCTCTACTGACCGCTTTTCTGGTCGTACGCTACGCATGGACAGCAGAAATTCTTGCGCTGACTGAGAGGCTGCCATTGGATATTCGTCTGGGGTTGTCCCTGCTGCTCCCGAGACATCATTTTCCCTCTGGTTGGGGATAATCCAGCCGGCACGCACAAGGGAAGAGGCCTCATGGAACTGATCGACAACATCAACACCCTGCTTGGTGAAAATCTCAAAGGTACGCTCAAGCCGGGCTCGAAGCTGAAGATCGCCGCTTCGTGCTTTTCGATCTACGCCTACGTGGCGTTGAAGAGGGAACTGGAGAGCATCGACTCCCTTGAATTCATCTTCACCTCGCCAACCTTTGTGCCCAACGAGGCCAGCGACAAGATCAAAAAAGAGCAGCGTGAGTTCCATATCCCCAAGGCTGAGCGCGAGCGCAGCCTGACGGGCAGCGAATTTGAAATCCAGCTGAAGAATCAGCTCACGCAAAAGGCTATCGCCAAAGAGTGTGCTGACTGGATACGCCGCAAAGCTACGTTCCGCTCCAACCGTGGCCAGGCTCCGATGCAGCCCTTTATAGGTACGCGCGCAGCGGCGGGTGACGCCGTCTTTATGCCTGTTCAGGGGTTTACCGCTGTCGACCTTGGTTACCAGAAAGGCAACGCGCTCTCGAACATCGTCACGCGTTTCGATGAGCCGGCCCACACTGGCATGTTCCTCAGTCTGTTCGAGCAGATCTGGAGCGACCCGGAGAAGCTTGAGGATGTAACCGCGAGGCTCTGCGACCACATAGCGTCGGTCTACCAGGAGAATGCACCGGAGCGGATCTCCTTCCTGATGCTCTACAACATCTTCCGTGAGTTCCTGGAAGACGTGAACGAAGATGTACTGCCCAACGACCGCACCGGTTACCAGGACAGCCTGATCTGGCAGAAGCTGTTCAACTTCCAGCGCGACGCGGCTACCGGCTTGATCAACAAGCTTGAGACCTACAGTGGTTGCATCCTGGCCGACAGCGTGGGCCTGGGCAAAACCTTCACCGCGTTGGCGGTCATCAAGTACTACGAGCTGCGCAACAAATCCGTCCTGGTGCTCTGCCCGAAGAAGCTCGCCGACAACTGGCTGAACTACAACCGCAACCTCAAGACCAATTTTTTCGCCAAGGATCGCTTCAACTACGACGTGCTCTGCCACACCGATCTGACCCGCAGCCGACGATGCGCCGTGCATACAGATCCATAACCGCCGCCATGTAGATCCAGCGATTACCAGCGCAGATATACGTTATGTCGCCGCACCACACTTGGTTCGGGCCGCTCACGGTGAACTGCCGATGCTCTTTCATCCATTGCCCATCTGACCTATAGCCTAACCAGACATCCTTAAACTCACTGGCACCTGTCTGGATAGGGTCGTTTTTTTCATTATTTGGCATCTGTACGGCTGCCTTTATGATCTCGGCGTTACACATTTTCTCTGAGAGGCAGCATGCACGGGCAGCGAATTGGTTACATACGGGTCAGTACGCTCGATCAAAACCCAGATCGTCAATTGGAAGGCGTTCAGGTGAGCAAGATGTTCATCGACAAAGCCTCAGGCAAGGACACACAGCGCCCGCAGCTTGAGGCGTTGCTCAATTACATCCGCGAGGGTGACACCTTGGTCGTACACAGCCTGGACCGGTTGGCGCGTAATCTCGATGACCTGCGCCGTATGGTTCAGCAGCTCACCAGGCGGGGCGTGCGGATCGAATTCGTGAAGGAGTCGCTGGCCTTCACCGGGGAGGATTCGCCAATGGCCAATCTGCTGCTGTCGGTCATGGGGGCTTTCGCCGAGTTCGAGCGCGCGTTGATTCGTGAACGTCAGCGGGAAGGTATTTCCCTGGCGAAACAGCGCGGTGTTTATCGGGGGAGAAAAAGAGCTCTGAGCGACAATCAGGTCGATGACCTGCTCCGCCGCGTCGAGGCTCGTGAGCCAAAAGCAGGCTTAGCACGAGAGTTCGGGATCAGCAGGGCAACGCTCTATGAGTACTTGCGAGCTCCGGCGGTCGGAGAGGGCGAAGCGGGCGGTCTCCACGAGCAGTTGCTCTAACTCGTGGAGACAAACCTGGTAAGAAGCTTAATCTTCCTCGTAACTATCCAGCATTTCTATTACGGTGTGACGGGTCTCCTCATCCAGCCCCTGGACCAATAGCTCTTTTACCTCATCGCTCACTCGCGAGCTGCCATATCGCAGACAAGCCAGGACAGCGCGTTTGACATCTTGGTCCGGGTCGCCAGCTAGAGCTAGCTGCACATCCTCCTCACTGGGCTGGACAAGCACGCCAAACAGATTCAGCGCCAGTTCCTGACGGACTTGGCTATCCGGGTCCTTGGCCAGGAGTCTCTGAGCCTCGGGAGCAAGTGGGTTCAGGTAACTGGAAGCCTCTACCAACTTCAGCCTTACGCTCGCCAGGGCATCTTGCGCCAGCAGTGCCTGGGCGGCAGTGGAAAGCCTGCGCCTTTCAGCCAAGGCCGTGCGCACGCTACTTACCTTGTCCTCGCAGAGAAGCAGTTGCGCTTCCTCACACAGGTGGTTCCCAAGCCACTCATCGTTACCCCTTGCCAATGCTGCGCGAACACTGATCTTGTCGTCCCTGGCCAGTACCAATTGTACTGACGGCTTCAGTTGGGGATAGATAGCCAGCAATTCCCGGATCGATTGGTTATTGTCCCGTGCAAGCAGTTCCTGTGCTTTTGGGTGCAGGGCGAACATGAAGTCGAAATCTCGTTTCAATAGCTGCGCACGTACGCTTTTCTCCGGGTCGTTGGCGAGCATCAGTTGTACGGCTTTGCCAAGGTGACTCTTGGCGGCGACGGCGCAGCGCACGCTGACAGCTTTATCCTGGGCCAATTCCAGTTCCATCGCCCGGTCCATCCAATAGTCGCGCAGCGATGCAGCGCGAACTTCGGCTATTGGATCGCGAAGCAACTGGCGCAGAATGTCGATATCCACGGCCTCGTTAGCGGCCAGTCGCGCTCTGACCTTGGAGCACTTGTGCTCCGCCAGAGCCTGTTGCACGGGCCTGATCAGCACTGAGTTGCCGGCCAACGCCTCTAGCAAGGTTTCCGCATTTTCGCCCTGGCCCAATAATGCAGACTGCAAGTAATCCGGCAGGTTGCCTTTAGCGGCCAGTATCAGTTGTTCCTGGCTCGGAGTTTGTTCCTGCATGATCGTGCTGGGGAAGAGGAAGGAACTGACGCCCCTCTCTGTTGAAGCGCAGGGTTTAGCTTCCGTATTCGCCTGGAAGATCAGGCGCATCAGGTTTTCGCCGATGCTCGTGTTTGCTGCCAGGGTTTCGCGGATTTCAGTACTGCCGGCTTTGTAAAGCGGCATGTACTGTGCCTCGCCCAGGTGGCGGTTGACGGCAAGGGCTTTCTGCACTGTTTCTACATCGTTGACCATCTTGTCAGCGACAGGCCCGCTCAAGGCTGGATTTCGGGCCAGGCGGCTGCGCACCTCCACATTACTGTCATCGGCAAGCCTGGCCTGCAGCACTGGTATCAGGGCGCTGTTGCAGGCCAGTTCACAAAGTGTGGGCGTATCACCTCTTTCAAGCAGGCGTTGCTGGATCTCCGGAGATAGGCCCGCGTTCTGTGCAAGTATCTGACGCACTTCGGGCTCATCGTTGGCCAACTGTTGCTGCACATCTTCCAGCAGGTCTGCGGTGCGTGCTAGGTTTTTTCGGACGTCGGAGTTCGGATCTTTCGCCAGATGCCGCTGGACGTCATGTGCAACCGATTTATTCCAGCCCACCAGTCGCTCTCTGACAGTTTCGTTTTCATCACGCATCAGAACTTCAAGGAAACTTTCATCAATGCCGCTATTTTCTGCCAGCGCCTCGCGAACTTCGTGACTATCGTCCTTGAGCAGCCGCGCTTGTATTTCAGTGTGAAGTGCGGGGTTGCCTGCCAAAGCGGTTCGGACGGATTTCGACTCATGTTGGCTCAAGCTCATTTGCAGCGGTGCGGAGCTTAAATGACGGTTGCCTGCCAGGCTGGCCTGCACTTCCTCGACGTCTGTGCTCAGGCATTGAAGGGCGGCGCTGATGAGATTCGGATGTTCGGCGAGAACGCGCCGCACCTCTGCACTCGGATCCCGGGCTAGCAGCAACTGGGCTGGGGCGCCCAGGTTGCCGTTGCGTGCCAGAGCCGCGCGCACCTCAGGACTAAATTTCACAAGTTCAAGTTGCACTCGGTCGGGTAGGTCAGCTGCTCCCGTCCGGCTGGCAAGCTCTGTGAGAACGTCTTGGTCATCATCACGAGCCAACTGTAGTTGGGCCATTTCACACAGCTCGTCACGACTGGCCAGGCGTTCGCGCACCTCGTAGGACAGATCGCGAGCGAGGTCTTCCTGTACTTCGGGGTAGAGGTTGTCGTTGCTGACCAGGCGTTCGCGCACGGTGACCACCGCATCCTCGGCCAGTTGATGTTGAATGCTTTTGCCCACGGCCTTGTTGGTTGCTAGTGCCTCCCGTACCAGCGACTCCTGATCTGCCAACAACCGTTGCTGCAGCGACTCGTCGTCTGTTCTTTTTGCTAATTGACGTCGTTGGTCGGTGTTTAGCTTCAGGCGATCGAACTGCGCCGCTATCAGATCATGGGGTGCGTGGGTGTGTAAGCAGGCCAGATGCAGCAACTCGGGATCGAATCCCGGTTGACCTTCTTCGATATTGATCCGCAGCGTTAACAACGCTTCTGGGCAATTAGGGTTTCCGTAAGCCGCAGTTCGAACTTTGGAATTGCTGTCGTTGACCAGTTTTTCCAGCAGGTCGTCCGGGCAGTCTTCATGTCGGGCAACTTCCTCACGGCGTAGCGCGTTGTGGCTCTCGGTCATCTGAATCATCTGGGCTACGCTAAGGCCATCGCTGGACGAAGCCGGCTTTAGCTTTAGCTTCTCGAACAGATCTTCGTATTTGGCAACCTGCTCGCGCAGGGTTTCCCGCAGCGGTACGGTCAGTTCGATAGC
This sequence comes from Stutzerimonas sp. 21-1, assembly GCF_056336065.1. NCBI lineage: Bacteria > Pseudomonadati > Pseudomonadota > Gammaproteobacteria > Pseudomonadales > Pseudomonadaceae > Stutzerimonas > Stutzerimonas sp. 21-1. The sequence continues at coordinate 1,581,097 of NZ_CM150500.1, forward strand.
GGCCTCGAGGTCTTCGAGTTTCAGTGATCGATTTTCCAGAAAGGCCGTTTCTCGAGCTTCATTGATTGCATTCTGGATGTCTGCACCAGCGTAGTCGCGACACTGGGTAACCAGCTTGCTACGTTGCCCTGGTTCAAGCTTCAGGGACTCACCCATAAGGTGTATATCGAGAATCGCCCCGCGTTCGGCAGCGTTGGGGAAGCCGACATAGAACACCTCGTCGAAGCGCCCCTTGCGCAGCAGTTCCGGGGGCAGGGCGATAATGTTATTGGCGGTAGCGATGACGAAGACAGCCCCCGTCTTCTCCTGCATCCATGTCAAGAAGTAGCCGAACAGCCGCGACGAGACCTCCGAACCACTGCCACTGTTCATGCCGACGAAAGCCTTTTCCAGTTCATCTATCCACAGAATGCACGGACTGACCGACTCGGCCATGCTCAGGGCGCGGCGCATGTTGTGTTCGCTTTCGCCAACGTATTTTCCAAGCAGCGAACCGATATCCAAACGTAGCAGAGGCAACTGGAAAAGGCCGGCGGCGGCCTTGGCGGTGAGCGACTTGCCGCAGCCCGGCATGCCAGCGATCAGTACGCCCTTGGGCGCTGACACCCGAGCTGCACGGGCTTCGCCTAGGCGTCGGAAGATTTGCGCACGACGGCTTAGCCAGGTCTTGAGATTTTCCAGACCGCCGATATCGCCAGCGTTCTCGCTGACCCTGAGCATTTCCAGCACACCGCTCTTGGAGATGATCTGCTCTTTCTCGTGCTGGATCAGTACCAGAGATGCTTCGTTGATTTGCTCGTGGTGTTGCCTAACCATCGCTAGTGCCGAACGAATCTCTTCCTGGTTCAGACCGCTGCATGCAGCGTGCAGGCGCTGGCGAAGCGCTTCAGGTACCTGCAGATCCAGCTGCTGGCAAACCATCTCGGCCTGGCTGCTTACTTCCTCACCACGGGGCAGTGGTAGGTGTAGCAGCGTGATTTGCGCTTCGATCTCGGGCGGTATGTACAAGGTTTCCGAGACCAGTACGACTGCGGCCTTGCCACGATGGTGGCGCTGAATGCGGTTGAGTAGTTGCTTCAGCCTCGCCACCGCCACAGGCTGGTGTTCTAAAGCACCGCGCGCGTCCTTGATGATAAAGAGCTTGTTGTCCAGATCATCGTCCAGAAGCGACGGTAGGCTGTCGGCCAGGTCGGTCTTCGCCGGCTGACTGGTACGCGGTTGCTTGTTGAAGAAATTCACCCATCCATAGCCGAGATTCCATTCCTTTGGATGCAAGCACAACTGAGCGGCTACCTCCTTGAGCATGGCATCAACGCGGGTTTCTTCCCCAGAGTGGATGTACAGCCCCGGATAGCCGGCGACCAGATAAGACTTTATCTTGGCCTTAACGTCTAGCAAGTTCACGACGTTCACCACAGAGACGAGAGGCTGGACGCAAGATTACGCAGGCTGCTGCCAACCGACTCGATTGCCCGACCAGCTCCCTCAAGCATTACTGCTGCCACCCTTGTAGCTGTTCTGGCGATCGACTTGCCGGCTTTGTAAACTAACTCGCCGATCTGCCCTCCAGCGATACCACCAGCCACGCCTCCGACGAAGCCGCCGATGGCAATACCCGCAGGTCCGAACAAAGTGCCGATTGCCGCTCCCAGCGAAGCGCCCTTGGTTGCTCCAGCAATGGCCATGGTAGTGGTAACTGTGGTGTTGCCAATCGCATCAATCGCTTCTTCGCCGGTCAACTCACCCTTACCAAATTTGTAGAGAATTTTGGCGTTCTGCAGACCAACGCAGACGATATTGGTGATTAGTCCTGCTGGAGTATTGCGGAGCGTCGCGCCAAGCCAGCCGTTTTTCACTGCCACGACCACAGCGCCCGAAACTGCCACTTGGGCTGCGGTGTTGGTGCTGGTGCGCAACGAGCTTTCAAAGAACTCTTTGAGATCGTCACTGGCGCTAGGGTTTTCGCGGCCTCTGAAGCTGTTCCAGAAGCGCCGGGCCAGAATCCGGGTTCCCTGCATGCCTACAGCAATACAGGCCCCCACCACCGCCTGCTTACCTATCTGCCTGGCGATGGTGGTGCGGTTGGTATCGTTCCAGTCGTATTGGCGGGATTCTGCTTCCTGTTGAGCTTTTTCCTGAAGTTTCCGAGCCTCCTCTTTGGACAGGGGCTGGGATTTCACGCCACCAGCTTCGATCACTTCCGTGCTGCCGGGCACATCCGTGGCCTGCCCTTCAGGTACCAGTGGCGTCTGTCCTTCGTAGTCGCCGCGGTTGAGCAGTTCTTTTGTGGCTTCTGCATCGGCACCATATTTAGATTGGTACTTGCCGACCACATTGCCATTGCCATCGACGATCTCGATGTCTACCGAGTTCGCTTCCTGCGAACCCACGACCCTGGCACGGTATGGGCTGCCTTTGCTGACGGCGTCGACATTGAACGTATCGACGTGGTGCTGCTCGGCAATCAGGCCGTTGAGGTGGGGGCTGCGGTTGATCTCGCCCTGTAGGGTCGTGATCATGTCGCGCGCATTTTTTGTGGCCTCGGCCAGGGCCTGGTCGATTCTACCCGCGTACTGACCTACATGCACCGAGCCGGAAACGGCCGCATTCTTCTCGATCTCTCTGGCCAACCAGGAGGCTTTGCTGCGGCCTTTGTCCATGTGTGCTTGCAGCGATTCGCTGGACTGGTTGAAGCCCGTCGTGGAGGTTATTACCTGCTGGACTGCAGTCAGCAGTTCCGTTTCGCTGCTCCATACATCAGGGTATTTGCGAAACTCGTTGCTTAGCCACTGGTCTAGCGGCTTTTCTCCCCGCTCCTTGCACGACTCGACGAAGGAGGTAATCACCGCAGTTGTTTTCTCGGCGTTGTTGCTATCGCCTTGGAATAGTTCAGCGTCTAGATATGCCGCTTGAGCCTGATGAATCTGCGCGGGGTCGAGGCTGTTATCTTCGTCGTAGTCTTCGCCTAGAGGCTTTTCCATCTCGGTCATGGCAGTCGTCCGTTTGTTAAGTGCGAGTACTCGGTGAGGTCATCTCTAAGCCTCTGCTGTAATCAGATGGGCTTTAGAATGCGTATATGGGGAATCCGGTAGAGGATGATCGGCAGCAGTTGGTTTTCACGAAGGACCGAGCTGTCCGGGAGTGCCTAAGACGCCGGTTGGGCCGGACTTGAGAAGGTCCAGCCAGGAGCGTCGGTCAGCTGTTGGGAAGGGCTGCTCGGCTCCGCAGATACGTTCAAAATTTCTTACGTCGGCGGGAATCGGGCTGCATCTGCATTGGCTCGCTAACTGGTTGAGCCTGTCAGCGCCTGGCTCGATCACATCGCTGAGTCGGTAGATTCCAAAGCGCTCGGCTAGGTACAGCTGGGTAGGATGTCCGCCTGTTTGCACCAGACGCAATATATCGGCTAGGCGTAGGGCAGGGGCGTCGTGATCGGCCGCCATAGAGGGTCCTTGTTAGTGGAAGGTGTCGACTCTGGCGAGGGCGATTGACAGGCTGTTCCCGTAGCGCCGAGATTGGCTCTAGCCCCTGCCGCGCCTTATGACGATAACCCGAATAATGGCTCTAGGCCATAATTTGGGAGCAGCCGCGAGAGGATATCTCTCATGGAGCAACAGCGGTGCCAAAAGGGGGTGAGCAAACTGAAGTTAATGAACTGAACCGAAAGCCGCATTGGCCCGCGAGTTCGCATAAGTCGGACCGCACTTGCTATGAATCCGCTCGTTTGCAGCGAGGGTGGTATTGCGTGTCTCAGAGCTATGTCTGTGCGCGTGGTCTTTGGCGTGGGCTTGGGGCAAAAATGGGGCAACCGCAGCGCCATTTCATGCCATTCAATGCCGAAAGCTTATTGCTCGTTAGGTGCGCGATATGCCCCGTAGCCCGGTGACTACGGGGCTTTAGCTCAGATTCTCAATAATCACCGCCCATCATCGGGGTGTGCTGCGAAAGATCGGAGATTGCCTTGTTCATCAGGTGCTTAGAAATGGGTGCTGGACTGGGTGGAGCAGAGTTGGGGCGAATCACGCGGCGGGCTGCGTGCCTGTCCCGATGTATCGCAGCTCGTTGGCGGACTCGTCGTCCAGCCATCTGGCGTACACCTGGGCCAGCCTCGTAAAGTCCTCGTGCTTCATCTGCTTGGCGATGAACGCAAGGTTACCACGCGCTACCGGGCACTCGCAGGCGTCAGCGCCCGTGCGCGGTTGAGGCTCGTTCTAAGGTTCGAGCTCCTCGCAAACCCGGCTCAGCTACGGCTGCCTGGTGTCGACCAGATCGCTGTGCTGGCGCCACTGGCGGGGGCTCACGCCGAACCAGCGGCGGAACGCACGGGAAAAAGCGCTGGTCTCGGAATAGCCCAGCAAGGGGGCCAGCTCCGAAATGGGCAGCTGCTGCTGGCGCAGGTAGTAGGTCGCCAGCTCCTGGCGCTGCTTGTCCACCAGTGCGGAGAAGCTCAGCCCTTCCTCGCGCAGGCGACGCTGTAGCGACCAGCTGCTCATGCCCATCTGCTCGGCGATATCTTCCAGTCCCGGCTCGCCCAGCATCAGACGCTGGCGGATTTGCGCGCGCGCGTCGTCGACGACGTCCGGCTCATCGCCGCCCGCCAGGCTGAGCTGGCGCAGGGAATCCTGCATGACCATCAGCAGGATCGGGTCGCTGCCCGGCATCGGGCGGTTCAGGCCGACCTTGGGGATCAGCAGCGAGTTGTACGGCTGCTCGAAGTACACCGGCGCATCGAAGACCTTGCTGTGCTCGTGCCAATCCGCCGGGCGCGGGTGCTCGAAGTGCACCGCGCGCGGCGCCCATTGGCTGCCGAGCACGTGACGAATCAGGTTGCGGGCCATGCCCAGGGTCAGCTCGGCGTCCTGCCGCCGGCAGAGGATGGCGCCGTGGCGGACCTGATAGTCGAAGCGATAGCACTCCCCATCATCGACCAGGCGGATCAGGCTGTTGCGTTGGTGCAGTGGGAAGGCGCGGGCAAAGTTGATCAGCGCCTGCTCGACCGTTGCCGAGCACAAGCCGATATAACCCAGCAGCCCCAACGCCTGTGGCTTGAACTGCTGGCCATAGTACAGACCGAAGTTGTCGCAGCCCGATTGCCGCGCCGCTTCTTCCAGCACTTGGCAGTAGTTCGGCAGCGCGAGGCTCAGCGTCGGGTGCTGCAGCAATTGCGCATCGATGCCCGACACACCGAGCACCCGCTCGGCGTCGCCGCCCTGCCGCTCGATGAAGCTGCACAAGCCGCTGGCGGCGGCGGCCAGCACGCCGGCATGTTTTTGCCCGCTGGTGACAAGCGCCAGGCCGGCCGACGCATCCGTCTGCTCGAATAAGGAACTCATCGAAGTCTCCACACCGTAATGTTCCGCGACATGAAGCAAGAGCAACCGCGCCCCGGGGCGCTCGTGCTTACCAGAAGCACAGATCCCCGCTTCCGAGCGTCGCGCCAAAATGCGCCGCAAAACAAAGCGCTCGTCTGAGACCTGCGACATTTCGTCACGAAGTTGACTGTAGATGACAGCAGAGCTTTGTTCGGGTCAAGTCGCGCGCATGAAACTGACTCAAGATCAATATGAGCCGTGCTGAGATTCGGCCAGCGCATCGATTATTACAAGAGTCATCCTTCGGAGAATTCCCATGATCTACGCCCAACCCGGTACTCCAGGCGCCGTCATTTCCTTCAAGCCGCGCTACGGCAACTACATCGGTGGCGAATTCGTGCCGCCGGTGAAGGGGGAGTATTTCGTCAACACCTCGCCGGTAAACGGTGAAGTGATCGCCGAGTTCCCGCGTTCGGGCGCCGAAGACGTGGAGAAGGCGCTGGACGCCGCCCATGCCGCCGCCGATGCCTGGGGCAAGACCTCGGTGCAGGACCGTGCGCTGATCCTGCTGAAGATCGCCGATCGCATCGAAGCCAACCTGGAAAAGCTCGCCGTCGCCGAAACCTGGGACAACGGCAAGGCCGTGCGTGAAACCCTGAACGCCGACGTGCCGCTGGCTGCCGACCACTTCCGCTACTTCGCCGGCTGCATCCGCGCGCAGGAAGGCAGCGCCGCCGAGATCAACGAGCACACCGCCGCCTACCATTTCCACGAGCCGCTGGGCGTGGTCGGTCAGATCATTCCGTGGAACTTCCCGCTGCTGATGGCCGCCTGGAAACTGGCTCCGGCCCTGGCTGCCGGTAACTGCATCGTGCTCAAGCCGGCCGAGCAGACCCCGCTGTCGATCATGGTGTTCATCGAAGTGGTCGGCGATCTGCTGCCGCCGGGTGTGCTCAACATCGTCCAGGGCTTCGGTCGCGAAGCCGGTCAGGCGCTGGCCACCAGCACCCGCATCGCCAAGATCGCCTTCACCGGCTCGACCCCGGTTGGCGCGCACATCATGCGTTGCGCGGCCGAAAACATCATTCCGAGCACCGTCGAGCTGGGCGGCAAGAGCCCGAACATCTTCTTCGAAGACATCATGAATGCAGAGCCTGCGTTCATCGAGAAGGCTGCCGAGGGCCTGGTACTGGCGTTCTTCAACCAGGGCGAGGTGTGCACCTGCCCGTCGCGCGCGGTGATTCAGGAATCGATCTTCGAGCCCTTCATGGAAGTGGTGATGAAGAAGATCAAGGCAATCAAGCGCGGCAACCCGCTGGATACCGACACCATGGTCGGCGCCCAGGCTTCCGAGCAGCAGTTCGACAAGATTCTGTCCTACATGGACATCGCCCAACAGGAAGGCGCGCAGATCCTCACCGGCGGTGCCGCAGAGAAACTCGAAGGCAGCCTGGCGACCGGCTATTACGTGCAGCCGACCCTGATCAAGGGCCACAACAAGATGCGCGTGTTCCAGGAGGAGATCTTCGGGCCGGTGGTGGCCGTGACCACCTTCAAGGACGAAGCCGAAGCGCTGGCGATCGCCAACGACTCCGAGTTCGGCCTGGGTGCCGGCGTCTGGACCCGCGACATCAACCGCGCCTACCGCATGGGCCGCGGGATCAAGGCCGGTCGCGTCTGGACCAACTGCTACCACCTGTATCCCGCGCATGCGGCGTTCGGCGGCTACAAGAAGTCCGGCGTCGGTCGCGAGACCCACAAGATGATGCTCGACCACTACCAGCAGACCAAGAACCTGTTGGTCAGCTACGACATCAATCCACTCGGTTTCTTTTAAACGCAGCACCGGGGCCGATCTTGCGTGCGTACGGCCCCGGTACAGCCACCGTGATCCTCTCCAGCGGGAGGCGGAATCTCCCCAAAGAACACCGTGACACCGCTCAAAGCCGGTTTTCGGCCTGCCTGGTGCAGCCTTCGATTGGCTTTCTGGCGCTTGGCAAAACATAACAACAGGGCAAAGCAATGGATCAGATCGGTAATTACGTTCTCTACGTCATCATGTTCTGCGCGGTCCTTGGGGCCTTCGCAGCCATACGCGACAGTGAAAAAGGCCTCGGCAAGGAATTCATGGAGGGCATCCATGCCACCGGACACATCTTCGTTCCGGCCGCTGGCATCATGGCGTCCATCCCCTACCTCACGGTATTGATCGAAAGCGTCTTCGGACCATTCTTCAATGCATTGAATGCCGACCCGGCGCTGGCGGCGACGATGATCATCGCCTCGGACATGGGTGGCTACCACCTCGCCGCCGCCCTGGCCGCCAGCAAGGAGGCCCTGATCATGGCGCTGATCACCGGCTTCATGGGCGGCGCAACCATCGTCTTCTCGATTCCCATGGGCCTGGCCATGCTCGACAAGCGTGACCACAAGTACATGGCGCTGGGCATCATGTCCGGCATCCTCAGCATTCCGATCGGCGTGCTGATCGCCAGCGTCGTGCTGATGCTCAGCAATCCGATGGTGCGCGAAGTGGTCGCCACCAACGGCGAGGCCACCTACCAGTTGGCGATGAGCCTCGGCGGAATCTTCGCCAACCTGTTGCCGATCATCGTCTTCGTGGTGGCGCTGGCGGCCGGCCTGCGCTTCCTGCCGGACCTGATGATCAAGGGCTTCATCGGCTTCGGCCGCGGTATGGACGCGCTGATCAAGCTGGTGCTGGTGTTCTCCATCGTCGAATACTTCACTGGCGTGTTCACCATCGTGCTGGGCGGCTGGGGCTTCGACCCGATCATCGCCGATGCAGAGGACCAGACCCGCGCCCTGGAAACCGCCGGCTATATCGGCATCATGCTGGCCGGCGCCTTCCCGATGGTCTACCTGCTGCGCAAGTACCTCGGCAGCCCCCTGGAAGCGCTGGGCAGCAAGGTCGGCCTGAGCGCCGTCGGCAGCGCCGGCATGCTGGCGACCATCGCCAATATCCTCGCGATGTTCCGCCTGGTGCGCTTCATGCCACCGAAGGACAAAGTGCTCAACATCGCCTTCGGTGTGTGCGCGGCCTTCCTGCTCGGCGACCACCTGTCTTTCACCGCCAACTTCCAGCCGACCATCATCCTGCCGGTGCTGATCGGCAAGATACTCGCCGGCTTCTCCGCCGTGGGCCTCGCCTACTGGCTGTCGGTACCCAAGGCGCTGCAACTGGAACAGCAGGATCGAGCCGCCGGCATCATCGAAGATGGCGAATACCCTGGCTCCGAGCTGCACGGAGGGCCTCTGCCGATTTCGAAAGAAGTCGCCCAGGCCTGACTTCGAGCGCAACAGATGCTGCCGGGAGTGCACGGCCCCACCGGCAGCACGGCGTTCGTCCGGCACCGGCGAAAACAGCCCGTGCCCTCCACCCGAGACAGGAAACAGATCATGGCAACCTATTCCCACAGCATCGGCGGCCAGACTTGGCGCTTCGACAGCCTGCGCGAGTTGCTGGCCAAGGCCAGCCCGCTGCGCTCGGGCGACTGCCTGGCCGGCGTCGCCGCCGCCAGCGACGCCGAACGCGCGGCCGCCCAGATGACCCTGGCCGACGTGCCGCTCAAGCAGTTTCTGAGCGAGGCGGTGATTCCGTATGAAAGCGATGAAGTCACCCGGCTGATCATCGACAGCCATGACGCCGCCGCCTTCGCCCCGGTCAGCCACCTGACGGTGGGCGGCCTGCGCGACTGGCTGCTCGGCGACCAGGCCGGCGAGGCCGACCTGCGTGCCCTGGCGCCGGGCCTGACGCCGGAGATGGCCGCCGCGGTGTCGAAGATCATGCGTGTGCAGGACCTGATCCTGGTGGCGCAGAAGATCCGCGTGGTCACCCGCTTTCGCAACACCATGGGCCTGCGCGGACACATGTCCACCCGCCTGCAACCCAACCACCCCACCGACGACCCCGCCGGCATCGCCGCCAGCACCCTCGACGGCCTGCTCTACGGCAACGGTGACGCCATGATCGGCATCAACCCGGCCACTGACAGCATGGGCTCGATCTGCACCCTGCTGGAGATGCTCGACGCGGTCATCCAGCGCTACGAGATTCCCACCCAGTCCTGCGTGTTGACCCACGTCACCAGCTCCATCGCCGCCATCGAACGCGGCGCGCCGCTGGACCTGGTGTTCCAGTCGATCGCCGGTACCGAGGCGGCCAACGCCAGCTTCGGCATCAGCCTCAAGGTGTTGCAGGAAGGCTACGAAGCCGGCCTGAGCCTCAAGCGCGGCACGCTGGGCAACAACCTCATGTACTTCGAAACCGGCCAGGGCAGCGCGCTTTCGGCCAACGCCCATCACGATGTCGATCAGCAGACCTGCGAGGCCCGCGCCTATGCGGTGGCCCGTCACTTCAACCCGTTCCTGGTCAACACCGTGGTCGGCTTCATCGGTCCGGAATACCTCTACAACGGCAAACAGATCATCCGCGCCGGGCTGGAGGACCACTTCTGCGGCAAGCTGCTCGGCGTGCCGATGGGTTGCGACATCTGTTACACCAACCATGCCGAGGCCGACCAGGACGACATGGACATGTTGCTGACGCTGCTCGGCGCCGCCGGCATCAACTTCATCATGGGCATCCCCGGTTCGGACGACGTGATGCTCAACTACCAGACCACCTCCTTCCACGATGCCCTCTATGCCCGCCAGGTGCTCGGCTTGCGCGCGGCACCGGAGTTCGAGCAGTGGCTGGCGCGCATGGGCATCTTCCAGCAGCGCGACGGCCAGTTGCGCCTGGGTAACGAGCTGCCATCCGCCTTCCGCCAGGCGCTGGCGCAACTTTCCTGAATTCGCGCACTCATGCAGAGGTACGCATGCCTGATCACACCCCCGCCACCGAGAACCCGTGGCAACAGCTGCGCCAGCTGACCCCCGCACGCATCGCCCTGGGCCGCGCCGGCACCAGCCTGCCGACCCGCGCCCAACTGGATTTCCAGTTCGCTCACGCCCAGGCCCGCGACGCCGTGCACCTGCCGTTCGATCACGCCGAGCTGCGCGAGCAACTGCACGCCCTCGGCCATACCACCCTGTTGCTGCACAGCGCTGCCAGTGACCGCCACACCTACCTGCAGCGCCCCGACCTGGGCCGGCGCCTGGACGAGGCGTCCGCCGCGCAGCTGGACGAGCACGTCAAGCAGCACGGCGGCGGCCATGACCTCGCCATCGTCATCGCCGACGGCTTGTCATCCCTTGCTGTCAGCCGCCACAGCCTGCCGTTCCTCCAGCGATTGCTCGAACAGGTGACGGCTGAAGGCTGGTCGCTGGCGCCGATAACCTTGGTTGAACAGGGCCGGGTGGCGGTGGCCGACGAGGTGGGCGAGCGGTTGAGGGCAAAGATGACGGTGATTCTGATCGGCGAGCGTCCCGGCCTCAGCTCGCCGGACAGCCTCGGCCTGTACTTCACTTGGGCGCCGCGCGTCGGCCTCAACGATGCCTATCGCAACTGCATCTCCAATGTGCGTCTGGAAGGCCTGAGCTACGGCATGGCCACCTTCCGCCTGATGTACCTGATGCGCGAAGCCTGCCGGCGCCAGCTCTCGGGCGTCGATCTCAAGGACGAAGCACAAGTACCGACCCTGGAAAACCAGGGACCTGGCAACTTCCTGCTGCCGGATAACGCCTGAGCGCTTGCGCCGTTAGCCCGACTGCTTCGCTTGCACCCGCTGCGCCCCGGTTCTCAAGACGGCCAGCGTCAGCGGGGTAAGGGATTGGGCGACAGGTGTCGGTGGAGGTATTGAGCGCAGCGGGGAAGGGGCGTTGCCCTTGTGAGTCAACCTGCGCTCATTCGTTTTTTTATATCAGCGTTACAACTCTTAGAGTTTTGCCATAAGCAAAAGCGGGTAGATCATTCAAATGACATCCCTTATTCCTGAATTGTCTCTCTATTTAATCAAAGCAGTAGGTTAGCGATAAGCACGCGATTGTAGACTGCCGTTATATAAAATTTATAACGATTACTTTGGGAATCCAGCTTCTGCTTTTGTTTTTATAATATAAGTCGAAGCACTTAACTCTTGAATGAGTTTTCGCATCAATTAATTGACATAAATCATCGTGCGCGACAGCAAATCGGCGGCAAATAAAGCCAGGCCAATTTGCCACTACGGAAAGCTCTTCCTAGAACTTGACTGGTGAGTCGCATGGACGATTACAAACACAAGCAAAAAACGAATAAAAAATTCAGCGCTTATCTTTATATCGGTAAGCACGCGGTACCGCGACGTGTAGTGCTGGCGCAGCCTGCAGCGACGCGATTCGCTCCCAAGCTGTCCACTGGATAACCCCCCTCCCAATCGAATGAATAGACATTGCTCGGCATGACGCCTGTATTTCGGCGCCTGTCGGCGTTATCAGCAGTTTCACCCCTGTGAAACATGTTGGTCGTGATTGGAGGCAGAACGATGGGCGGACGTTAATTATCGCAGTGACAGCGCTCGGCTTAGGTTCGGCTACGCAAACTAACGCGGCGCCAGAACCGGCACCCAGTGTTGCTCCCTCCGCAGCGGTGGTGAAGAAGAACGATACGCGCGAGTTCCCCGGTTTACCCATCGGGACGTTCATTGCATTGCCGCAGGTGGTTCTTTCGGCGACCCGCGACGACAACATTTACGCCCGGCGTACCGATGAAACAGAAGACACTATCTTCACGCTTTCACCCTCGCTGGTACTGCAGTCCGATTGGGATCGGCATGAACTGAGCGTCGATCTCGGTGCCGATCTCGACCGCTACCAGGACGCAACTTCCGAGGATGTAGAGGACTTCTGGCTGGGCCTCGACGGCACCCGCGAGCTGACTGAGCATGCGCGTGTATTCGGTGGGCTGCGCCACACGCGGGATCACGAAGATCGCTACGTGCCGGGCGCGGCCGGGCCGGAACTGCAGCGGGAACCCACCCGTTACGAGCATGACGAAGCGTATCTGGGCGTTGCGGGTGAGCTCGGCCGTCTGCGCCTTCGTGGCGGCGGTACGTTCGATCGCTACGATTACTACAGCGCAGAGACGCTCGCGGGCGCGCGCATCGACAATGCTGATCGCAAGCACGACCTCAGCTCAGTCGGTGTTCGAGCGGGTTATGCGCTAACGCCTAACCATGAGCCGTTCATTCAGTACGCCACCGATCGGCGGCGCTACGAAAAGGACATTAACGGAACGGCATTCAACCGAGATTCGGATGGTCACCGGGCTGCAGTCGGCTTGCGCGTGACTTATCCGCAGCAGCGCTTCGCCGGTGAGGTATTCGCCGGCATGCTGAAACAGCGCTTCGACCATTCGACCTTCTCCGACATCCACCAACCCTACTTCGGCGCCCTGGCCAGCTGGAAGCCGACACCCGCCACCCGTGTCACCGGCTTCATCGATCGCTCGCTGGAGGAAACCACGGTCAGTGATGACGGCGTGTACGCCGCGGCGTCGCTGGATACCGCCTACGGTTTTGAGGTCGAGCGGGCACTTACCAGTCGCCTGTCGGTTCTCGGTCATGCGACGTATATCGACAGCGAATATCAGAGCTACAACCGCCGGGACAAGATCATCGATGCCGGCGCAGGGCTGCGCTACTACGTCTCGTCAACGGTCTTCGTCGGCAGCGACTTGCGTGTGATCGACCGCAACTCGGATGACCTGGACGGCGAGTACAGCCGCAGTCAGGTTTCCTTCAGCGTCGGCTACACGCCGGGACGCTCGAAGACCTATCAGTTGCCTGCCCAGGCGCTGCAACGCTCCGCCGGTGATCTGCTGCTGGCCGCGTTGCCGCTCGACGCGCTCTTCACCGGGCCTTACATCGGAGCGGCGATGAGCCACGGCCCGCTGGCCAGCACGACGTCTGGCCAGCGCGGTGATGAAGGCAGTGACGTCAGCCAGTTCGGTGGCTCGGGAATGGGTGAAGCACTGTTTCTCGGCTATGGCTGGCAGCTCAATCGCTGGTACGCGGGCATCGAGGCGGAGGCCGAGCGGAGCCGCGCGCACTGGTCGTTCAGCAAGGACAAGGCGGACGCGCGCACGACCTCGCTCGACAGGGACGACGGCTACGGTCTGAGCCTGCGTGGCGGCTACGTCGTGAACAACGGCTCACTCCTGTACCTGCGCCTTGGGCGGGTGCGGACCCGCTTCGATTCCTACTACACGATCAACGATCAGGCCGCCGCCAGCCGCGCGCAGGATGATCGGCAGGACGGCTCCCGCCTGGGCGTCGGTGCCGATCTGCCGGCCGGCGACCGTTTGTTCCTGCGCATGGAATACGCCTACACCGATTACGACGCCTACGAGGTGGACTACGTCGACGACGACGGCCGTGCCTCGGAACGCTTCGCCAACGAGGAAGGCCAGTTCCGGCTTGGCCTTGGCTGGCGGTTCGGTGCGGCACCCTCACCAATCCCGCTGCAGCCGGCGGTACAGGGATTCTACGTGGGCGCTCATGCCGGACACGGCGGTCTTGACTCCCACCTCGGCGGCTATCACTCCGAGGATGGGGCTCCGCCGCTGTCGCAGGCCTATACCGGCGACTTCAGCGGCATGGGTGGAATCTACGGTGCCTTCGTCGGCTATGGCCACAGCTTCGCCCGCTGGTACGTAGGGCTAGAAGCGGAAGTCGATACCAGTCGGATCGATTGGTCGCACAACCGCGACACGGGCGGCAAAGGTGGCCGGGACTTCTCGGCAGAGAAGAAAAGCGACTACGGCCTGGCACTGCGTCTGGGCTACAGCCTGCCCAACGGCACCCTGCTCTACGGGCGCGTCGGCCCGGTGCGCGCGCGCTTCAACACCACCTGGGAAAAGGGCAGCAACCCCGAGGCCAATATCGACGACAGCTTCACCACTGACGGCATGCGCTACGGCGTCGGCGCGGAAATTCCGCTGAGCCAGCAAGCCTTCGCCCGCCTGGATTACACCCGCACCGATTACGACAGCTATGGCTTCAGGACCGGGCATGGCAACCCGGACGAGATGGAGTTCGACAACCGCGAGAGCCTGTTCCGCATGGGATTGGGCTTCCGCTTCTGAGTACTTCCGCGACGGTGGAGGAATGATCCGCCGTCGGGGTGCAACCGCAGTACCGGTGCCTTCCTTGCGCCATCCGGTTGAAGCACCGGCCCCGCAAACAAAGGAGCAATGTCATGTCAAACACACCGTTGAAACGCAGCAAGTTCGGATTTGTCAGCGGGGCATTCCTCGTCGCACTTGCGGCTCCGCTGGTGGTTTCAAGCGCACTGACGCTTGGTTTCGCTTCGCCGAGCGTGGCCGCCGAGCAAGGCGGCACCGGCAAGGGTGGCAGCGATAGCCACGGCAGCCGTGGCGGTCAGGCCGGCAAGGGCGGTGGCGGCGAGAAAGGCCAGGGCGGCTCGCGCATGGGCGGCGGGCAGGGCGCAGTCGACAAGATCTTCCGCGCCGATGCCGCGGCAGAAGAAGACAGCGACCGCCCTGAGTGGGCCGGGGTGAAGGGCGGTAAGTCGGGCGGTGGCGGCAAGCCGTTCGGCGCGGGCACGAAGAAGGGCGATCTGTTCGGCGATATGTACATCCTGCTGCGCGACGTGAACGGCGTCCCGCTGGCGGATGCAAACGGCGAAGAGCTGGTCGTCGCGTTCTACTACGACAGCACCGGTGCGCTGTTGCCGGTAACGGATGCCGACGGCAATCTGGTTGCCATTCCGCGCAACGAGGAAGGTGACCTGCTGACCTCGGAGACGGTAGGCGATACCACCTACGACGTCGTTCCCGGCGAGGTCGAGCTGGGCCGTCTGAGTGTCGGCCGTTCGCCGACCAAGGTACTCAGTCATTCGCTGGATGAAGCGCTGGCAAAGCTGACCACTGAGGGCGCGGTGATTGCCATCGACTCCAGCGGTCGGCTGACGGTCGACGGCGTGACCATCGACTCGCCGCTGGAAAACCTCGCGCTGTACGAGACCTACATGACCAGCGGCTCGATACCGGGCGTGACCCTCCCGGCAGGCTTCGACCCTGCAGCGTTGCTCGCCGCCGCGGGAGACAAGACCGGCACCATCAGCGTCGATACGGTGGTGTACATGAACTCGATCCTCGGCATCAATTCCGGTACGACGTACTACGACTTCTCTGACTACCAGTACGACCGCACCGCCACCTGGGCCGATGCCACCGCCACCGTGCTGGTGCTGGACGCAGGCGATCCGGATGACCCTGCCGACGACGTCTACAGGCCGACCCTGGTGAACCTGTACGACGCCGTGTTCGGCGGCACCACCTGGACCGACCCGACCAGCGACGGCGGCGCCGACGATTTCGCCGCGGCAGCCAACGATTACCTGCAGGTCATCGAGTTCGTGCACGACAACGAAGTCAGGTAGCGCTGGACCGGCTGGCCGCCAGGCCAGCCGGTCCAGGCCGGGAGAACATTTATGCGCGTTCGCTACAAGTTCGGCCTGCTGGCGGCATTCATGGCGCTGGCACTGGCCGGAGTAACCGGCCCCGCAGTGGCGGCTGACGACCATTCCAGTCATGACAGTAGCCACAGTTCCGGCGGCAAGGGCAAAGGTCCGAAATACGGCGGCGGCCGCGACCACGGCAGCAGCCACAGCGATCAGACCCACGAGGAAGGCAGCCACTCCGGACACACCGGTGGGCCAGGCGGCAGCAAGGCCATGGAGGACAAGGTGTTCGACAGTGGCCGCGGCAAGGGCCCGAAGTACATGGGCGGTCAGCCCCGGGATGAGGAGTCATCCCACCACTCCGACGGCGAAGAGCACGACCATTGATGCGCCGTCGGTCCTATTCGAATGAGGAGATACCTATGAAAAGCATCAAATTCGCCATCGGCCTCTCGCTGGTTCTGCTGTCCGGTGCGGCGTTGGCACAATCCGCGGGCGGCCAGGGCGCCGGCAGCGACGGTGAGCAGGTCTTTGGCTCGCAAATCATGACCCAGCAGGAGCGCCTGGAATACCGCAACCGCATGCGCGAAGCCGCCACGCAGGAGGAACGCGAGCAGGTACGCGTGCAGCACCATGAACAGATGCGCGAGCGAGCCAAGGAGCGTGGCGTGACCCTGCCGGAAGATCCGCCCGCGCGCGGCATGCGCGGCGGTATGGGCAGCGGCGCAGGCGGTGGCATGGGCAAGGGTGGCGGGCGCTGAGTCCGACGCCGGTTGAGCAGCGCGGGCGCTGGGTGTCCTTGCCGAGGACACCCGGCAGCACCGCCCGTGTCCTTGCGTGCTGAGCAAGCGCTTACGGCGGAGTGTGCGATGACCGGAGGGGCGAGTCAGGAGGGAGCTGGTGTAGGGTAGCGGCTGTTTACAGCTACGGAGGAAGACGATGGACCTGACCGAACTGGCGACTCGCCTGGGAATGCAGTTGTCCGCGCTCGGCGCACAGGTGACCACCGCCGAATCCTGCACCGGTGGCGGCATTGCCGAGGCCATCACTCGGGTTGCGGGGAGTTCGGCGTGGTTCGAGGCCGGCTACGTCACGTATTCCAACGCGCAGAAGACCCGGCAGCTCGGGGTGCCGGTCGACCTGTTCGAAACGGTCGGCGCGGTCAGCCGCGAGGTGGTCGAGCGCATGGCGAGCGGCGCGCAACAGGCCAGCGGCGCGCGCTTCGCCGTGGCGGTCAGTGGTATCGCCGGACCTGGCGGCGGAACACTGGAGAAGCCAGTGGGGACGGTCTGGATTGCCTGGGCGGATGGCGAGCGGCTGCTCGCCCGACGCTGCCTGTTCGCTGGCGATCGCCTGGCGGTACGCGGCCAGACGGTCGAGACAGCGCTGGTCGGATTGATTCGTCTGGTGGCCGGAGAAAATCCGCTGCAGGGCTAGGCGGAGCATTTTCCCTATGCTCTAATACTGTCTACTTATACAGTTGTCGTGGCCTTTGGCCCTCTTGATCAAGTGAGGATGGTAATGGACGAGAACAAGAAGCGCGCCTTGGCCGCAGCTCTGGGCCAGATCGAAAAGCAGTTCGGCAAGGGCGCGGTGATGCGCATGGGCGACCACGATCGCCAAGCGATTCCGGCGATTTCCACCGGCTCGCTGGGGCTGGACATCGCGCTGGGTATTGGTGGTCTGCCGAAAGGCCGTATCGTCGAAATCTACGGCCCGGAGTCCTCGGGTAAAACCACGTTGACCCTGTCGGTGATCGCCGAAGCGCAGAAGATGGGCGCCACCTGCGCCTTCGTCGACGCCGAACACGCGCTGGACCCGGATTACGCCGGCAAGCTGGGCGTCAACGTCGATGATCTGCTGGTATCGCAGCCCGATACCGGTGAGCAGGCGCTGGAAATCACCGACATGCTGGTGCGTTCCAACGCGGTGGACGTGATCATTGTCGACTCCGTGGCAGCGCTGGTGCCCAAGGCGGAAATCGAAGGCGAGATGGGCGACGCCCACGTCGGTCTGCAGGCGCGCCTGATGAGCCAGGCGCTGCGCAAGATCACCGGTAACATCAAGAACGCCAACTGTCTGGTGATCTTCATCAACCAGATCCGCATGAAGATCGGCGTGATGTTCGGTAGCCCGGAAACCACCACCGGCGGTAATGCGCTGAAGTTCTACGCCTCGGTGCGTCTGGACATCCGCCGCACTGGCGCGGTGAAGGAAGGTGACGAGGTGGTCGGTAGCGAGACCCGCGTCAAAGTGGTGAAGAACAAGGTGGCGCCTCCGTTCCGTCAGGCCGAGTTCCAGATCCTCTACGGCAAGGGCATCTATCGCAACGGTGAGATCATCGATCTCGGCGTGCAGCAGGGCCTGGTCGAGAAATCCGGCGCCTGGTACGCCTACAAGGGCAACAAAATCGGTCAGGGCAAAGCCAATGCCGCCAAGTATCTCGAGGACAACCCCGAGGTAGGTCGCGAGATCGAACAGCAGATTCGTGACAAGCTGCTGGTGGTTTCCGGCAACAAGGCAGCCGGCGCCAACGCGGGCGCCGTGGTCAGCGAAGACCTGGCCGACGTCGACCTCTGATCGCCATGCCCGTCGTGCTCGACAGCCCAGCCGCCGTGCGACGGGCTGCGATGGACTTGCTGGCACGCCGCGAGCATGGGCGTGTCGAGCTGACCCGCAAGCTGCGCCAGCGCGGCGCAGCTGCCGAACTGATCGAGGCAGCCCTGGATCGTCTAAGCGACGAGGGGTTGCTGTCGGATTCGCGCTATCTCGAGAGCTTCGTCAGAAGCCGTGCGCTCGCCGGCTACGGACCGTTACGCATTCGTGAAGAGCTGGCACAGCGCGGGCTGGCGCGTGATGCGATTGAGCGGGCGTTGCGTGACGGCGACTTCGACTGGAACGCACAGCTGCGCGAGGTCTGGCAACGCAAATTCGCCGGACAGCTGCCAGGCGATGCGCGCGAGCGCGCCCGGCAGGGGCGTTTCCTCAGTTATCGGGGTTATTCGTTGGAGATGATCGGGCGTCTGCTGCGCGGCGTGGCGGACGACTGATGCGCTTCCGGCCCGATGCCGCCTGGCGCACCGGAACGGGCGAAGTGCCGCGTTCCGGGCAGGCGGTAACGGTGGTGCTGTCGTCTGCAGGTGTGAGACGTGGTTCAGTCTTCGGATGGTAGCGGGGTCGCCCAGCTTTCCGTTTCGTTGATGTAGTCCGTCAGTTCGCGCAGGCGCCCGTAGTCACGGCCGTTGAAAGCGAAGCTCAGGCGGGGCAGACGCTGCAGTTCCGGCTCATCCAGCTCGTGCTCGCAGCAGGGTTGCTGTTCGTAGCAGCCGCTCAGGCACAAATCGGCGAAGGTCGTGTTGATGTATTCCAGCGCTGCATCGCTCAGGGAATGGTTCATCCGCATCACGAAGCGATCCTTCAACCAGCGGCTCGAGTGAAAGTTGCGGTAGAACGTGGTGATCTCCTGAGCCACCTCTTCGGCGCTGTAGACCTGCCGCACCAGGCGCAGGTCGGTGGGCAGGATGTAGCGGTTGTCGACCAGCTGCCGGCGCATGAACTGCAACGCATCCGTCCAGAACGATCCGCCTGGCTCGTCCAGCAATACCACTGGAACCAGCGGACTCTTGCCGGTCTGCACCAAGGTCAGCACTTCGAGTGCCTCATCGAGGGTGCCGAAGCCGCCGGGACACAGCACCAGTGCATCGGCTTCCTTGATGAAGAACAGCTTGCGTACGAAGAAGAAGTGGAACGACAGCAGATTGCTGGTGCCGCCCACGGTGGCATTGGCGTGCTGTTCGAACGGCAGGGTGATGTTGAGTCCCAGGCTGTTGTCCAGCCCGGCGCCTTCGTGGGCGGCCGCCATGATGCCTCCGCCGGCGCCGGTAATGACCATGAGGTCGTAGCGCGCCAGTGTCTCGCCGAGCTGGCGTGCCAGGGCATAGAGCGGATGCTCGACAGGGGTGCGTGCCGAGCCGAATACGGTGACTTTGCGCCGACGCTTGAACTGATCGAGACGACTGAATGCGTGCTCCATTTCGCGCATGGTCTGCAGCAGGATCTTGGCATCCCAGCGGCTGCGATCCGCCTGGGCCATGCGTATCACGGTGACCAGCATCTCGCGGTACAGCGACAGGTTGGGGCTGGTGTCCGAGACGACGAGTGACACGAGCTCGTCGATCTTGCTGGACAGGTCCACGGCGCTGGTTTTGAAGTGCCGGGAAAGATAGTCGTCCGGTTCGAAGGACATACAACTTCTCCATGTATGGGCTTGCGCATTCAGGCTATCGGTGCGATGCCGGGCGCTTCAAGCGCCAAGCCGCGCCCGGTGGTGAGCGCGGGCGCGGCTTGGGCTGGGATGACTCTGCGTTGTGTCAGAGTGCGATACGGTCGCCGGGTTCCGGAATGGCAGCGTCCCAGTTCAGGCGTCGTTTCAGTGCCTGTTGCAGCGCCTGCATGCGGTCAAGCTCGCCGTGCACGAGGTACAGCTCGGGCCGTTTTTTGAAGTGGCTTACCCAGTCGATCAGTTGCGATTGGCCGGCATGTGCCGAAAAGCCGCCGAGCGTGTGAACCTTCGCGTTCACTGCGATGCGCTGGTGCAGCAGCTTGACGCTCGACGCGCCATCGACGATCACGCGGCCAAGGGTGCCCTGCGCCTGAAAACCCGGAATCACCAGATGGCATTCCTCGCGCCAGAGGTTGTGCTTGAAGTGATGGAGAATGCGCCCGCCGCTGCACATGCCACTGCCGGCAATGATGATCGCGCCGCTTTTGAAACGGTTGATCGCCATCGATTCCTCGGGGGTGGATGTGCTCTTGAGAATCGGCAGCCAGCGCTCGGCATAGAGCTTGCGCTTGCTGGGGTCGATTGCCGGGGAGATGCCGTTGAGGTCGAGCTGGTCCTTGAAGTGCGCGTAGATGGCGTTGGCGCCGATCGCCATCGGGCTATCGAGGAATACCACCTGCTGCGGCAGGCGGCCTTCGCGGTAGAACCGTCCCAGGTAATAGATCAGGTCCTGGGTACGTCCGACGGCGAATGATGGCATCAGCACGTTGCCGCCGTCGCGGTGGGCCTGCTGCAGGATATCGGCCAGCTCCTCGATGGTCGCGTCGTGGTCACGGTGATCGCGATCGCCGTAGGTCGACTCCATCAGGATCACGTCGGCTTCGGTGAGCGTGGTAGGCGGATACATCAGCGGCGAGCAGGTGTTGCCCAGGTCTCCGGAGAACACCAGTTTGCGGGTCTGGCCGAAATCGGTGACATCGGCCTGGACGATCGCCGAGCCGAGAATATGCCCGGCATCGTGGAAGGTGATGCGCACGCCCGGCGCCACTTCGAACGTCTCGGCGTAGCTGTGCGGTTCACGCTGCGACAGCGCGCGTTCGGCATCCTCGCGCGTGTACAGCGGCTGGATCAACGGCTTGCCGATGCGTGCGCGCCATTTGTTTTCCCATTCGGCGTCCTTTTCCTGGATTTGCGCCGAATCCAGCAGCATCAGCTCGAGCAGCTCGGCGGTGGCGTCGGTGCAGTGAATGCGGCCGCGGTAGCCTTCCGAAACCAGTCGCGGCAGCAGGCCGCTGTGGTCGATGTGCGCGTGAGAGAGCACCACGGCATCCAGACTGCCCGGCTCGAAAGGAAACGGGGCGTTGTTCTTGTCCTCGTTCTTGCGCTGTCCCTGATGCATCCCGCAATCGAGCAGAACTCGTGTGCCGGCGTGTGTCTCAATCAGGTAGCAGGAACCGGTGACCTCTTGAATGGCACCGAGAAAACTGAGCAAAGCCATAATGCCTCCCTGTCTGTAGGATGTTTCCAAAGGTGCTCGCTTATGCGCCGGCTCGCCTTGATACATGTCAGAGGTGGTGGAGCTGGTGCTGCCTAGACTATCGCAACCGGTCAGTGATGGAGTAATCCCATGAGTCAGCTTCTGCCCAGCCTTGTCGAGCTGGAGCAACACGCCGAAGCCCAACCGGCATTCGCCACCTGGCGCGCCGGCTGTGGTCCGCTCGAACACACGCTGGAAACCCAGGCGGCGGTTTTCCGTCTGGCCCACCAACTGGTGCAGGCTGGATTGCAGCCGGACCTCGCCAGCGTGTATCACCTGCTGCAGGCGCTCGATCACGTTACCTCCGCGGGATTGTGGCTGGTGGTGCACATGACGTACGCCCAGCAGGTCCATCTCAATGGCTCGCCGCTCGCGGCCGAGGACTTCAAGCGCACGCCCGAGGGGCATACCGGCGGTGCGCTCAACATGGTGCCGGCGTATGCCGGCTATCTGGCGCTCAACGCCCTCACCGGGCACACGCGGGGTTGGTTGATGGGGCAGGGGCACTGCGTCGCCGCCATCGATGCGCTCAATCTGCTGACCGGTAACCTGCATGCCGAGCAGGCTCAGGCCTACGGTGGCGGGGAAACGGGCATCAACCGCATGTTGCAGGATTTCTATGGCTACCGGCAGGCCAGCGACGGAAGTCCGCTGGCGCCGCTGGGCAGCCACGTCAACCCGCATACCGCCGGTGGCATTGCCGAAGGTGGCTATCTGGGCTTCGCGGAACTGCAGTACGCGCACATGCCGTTGCCGGGTGAAACGCTGGTGGCGTTCCTGTCGGATGGCGCGGCGGAAGAGCAGCGCGGCAGCGACTGGATGCCGCGCTGGTGGCGTTCCGAAGACTGTGGCGCAGCGCTTCCGGTGATGATCGCCAATGGTCGGCGCATCGAGCAGCGCACCTCGCTGGCTACCGACGAGGGACTGGCCGGCTTCCGGCAGCACCTGAGCTACTGCGGTTTCGATCCGATTCCGTTCGATGGCCGTGACCCGGCGGCATTCGTCGCGACGCTGTGGGAGATGGAGCAGCGTCTCGCGCGTCGGGTCGAGGAAAAGGAGCGGGGCATTCTCAACTACCCGTTGCCGATTCCGTACGGTATCGCCGAAACCATCAAGGGCTTCGGTTTCTACGGCGCAGGCAGCAATGCCGCGCACAACCTGCCATTGCCGGGTAATCCGCGACTGGACATCGAGTCGCGCGAGCTGTTCAACCAGCACGCGGCGGAACTGTTCGTGCCGCAGGAGCAACTGACTGCCGCGTTGGCCCTGTTCACCCAGCATCGCCGTGGTCGTCCGCTGGAGCGTGACAACGCACTGGCGTTGCGCCGTCCGGCCGCGCCGGTCATCCCCAGACTTCACTACCGTGACGATGCCTGCTCGCCGATGTCTGCCGTGGATCGCTTTTTCGTCGAGCTGACCCAGGCCAACGCCAGCTTGCGGCCGCGCGTCGGCAACCCTGACGAGCTGGCCAGCAACCGTCTGGGAGGCGTGCTCAAGGCGCTCAAGCATCGCGTCATCGACCCGGAAAGCGAACTGGAAGCAATCGACGGCGACATCATCACCGCGCTCAACGAGGAGGCCGTGGTGTCTGCCTGTCTGGCCAACCAGGGCGGATTGAACCTGGTCGCGAGCTATGAAGCCTTCTGCGTGAAGATGCTCGGTGCCGTGCGCCAGACGCTGATCTTCGCCCGCCAGCAGAAGGAAGTTGGTCGTCCTGCCGGGTGGCTCGGCTGGCCGTTGATTGCCACTTCGCACACCTGGGAAAACGGCAAGAACCAGCAGTCGCACCAAGACACCACCTTCTGCGAAGCGCTGTTGGGCGAAATGAGCGACATGGTGCGCGTGCTGTTTCCGGCCGACCACAACAGTGCGCTGGCGCTGCTGCCCTCGATCTATCAGGCACGCGGCGAGCTGGCCTGCCTGGTTATGCCTAAGCGCGAGCGGCCGTGCTATTTCGACCAGACCCAGGCCGAGCAACTGGCACGTGATGGGGCGATCGTCGTCGATGAAAGCCGTGGTCCGGAATCTTTGCTGCTGATCGCCAACGGCAGCTACCAGTTGGGCGAAATGCTGCGTGCAGCCGAACGGCTGAAACAGGCGGATTGCGCCTATCGGCTGGTCTATCTGCAGGAGCCGGGGCGTTTCCGCGCACCGCGCGACCATTGGGAAGCCGAGGTGCATGCCGCCGATGAGCTGGTGACACGGCTATTCCCGGACAGCATGGACATGCGCATCATGCTCACGCATATGCGGCCAGAAGTGGCGCGCGGGCACCTGTGGCCGATCCTGCCGGACGCGCGGCGCAACTCGGTGCTGGGCTATCGCAACCGTGGCGGCACGCTGGATGTGGACGGCATGCAGTTCGCCAATCGCGCCTGCTGGGCAAATGTGCTGGCTGCCTGCGCGCGTCTGCGCAGCGTTCCACGTACTGCGCTGCTGACGCGCGAGGAAGCTGCGGCGGTAGCCGGCAAGGGCAGCCCCGACAGCTTGCGCTGACGGGGCGATTGCGCGCGCGGCGTCAGCGCGCGCAATCGGTGGCGCGATAGCGTTCGGTCGCGATTGGCCGGTTGCTCTTGTACTCGCTGAATTCGTAGCGCAGTACCGCGCCCTTGCTCAACAGCGTACGCAGGCCCTGGTTACCGCAGACGCTGACTGCCAGCTGGCTGCGCACTTGCTCGGGGTTGTCGCGCATCTGCGCGGCATGGCGCGGCTGCACGCTGAGATGATTCACCAGCTCGTTGCCATCGACCGTGTAGCCCTGGTCGAGGATGTCCTCATTGATGGCGCGCGGTGTGCCGACGCTGCTCTGCTGCGCGACCTGCTCGAGCAGTTGGCCCAGCTGCTGCTCCTGCAGCGACGCGGCGTGAGCATTAGGCAGCGCGAGGCTGAGTAGGAGCAGGGGGGTTAGACGGTACATGGCGATCTCCTTTTGACTGCGCTCGTTCGACCGGTAGCGGGCTACGCGGTTCATTGCCATTTTGCCTGAGGGCCGGTAGGTTGCGCCGGCTTCGCGATGATCGCAAACGGTACATCGAAACGGATTCGAGGTGCCGAAACGCGGCGTCTGCCTTCAACTCTCTGCGAGCCGACCATGCCTCATGCCGTATCCCGCCTGCGCGACGAGCGCCTCGCGCGCAGCCTCAAGCCGTTCGTTGCGCGCGGTTCGCGTACGCAGCGCTGCCCTCGCTGCCGCGTTGCCGTCAGCCACTGCCTGTGCCGCTGGCTGCCGCAGGTGCCGTCGCATTGTGGGGTGTGCCTGCTGATGCACGATATCGAACCCCTGAAGCCCAGCAACACCGGCTGGTTGATCGCCGATGTGGTGGCCGACTGCTATGCGTTCAACTGGCAGCGCACCGACGTCGATCCGCGCCTGCTGGAACTGCTGGCTGATCCGCAGTGGCAGCCGTGGGTGATCTTTCCAGGGGAATATGCCGAGCCGTCGCGGGTTGTCGAGCGGGTCACGCTGCCGCCGGGCAAGCGTCCGCTGTTCATCCTGCTCGACGCGACCTGGACCGAGGCGCGCAAGATGTTTCGCAAGAGCCCGTATCTCGATGCGTTGCCGGTGCTGAGCCTGCAACCGGAAGCGTTGTCGCGCTATGCGTTGCGCCGTTCAACCCGAGGCGAGCACCTGTGTACTGCCGAGGTCGCCGCCCTGTGCCTCGAACTCGCTGATGACCTGCAGGCGGCGCGGGCGCTCGATGCCTGGCTCGACGTCTTCACCGAGCATTATCTGGATGCCAAGCACCACCGTGTGACCGACCCGCACAGCGCGGCACATCGCGCGCTCGCTGCCAGCACCCGACCCTGAGCATCCTCGGCTCAGGCGTTCGCTGGCTGCCCCGTTCGCGGCCACAGCTGCGCGGTGAGCATGCCGATGAACATCAGCGCACAACCGAAATAACCGCGTGGGCTAAGACTCTCGTCCAGAAACAGCGCACCAGCGATCGCCGCGAATACCGCTTCGAGCGACAGGATGATCGCAGCGTGCGAGGCGATCGCATGCTTCTGCGCGACGACCTGCAAGGTATAGCCGACCGCCACGGCGAACAGGCCGCCGTACAGCAGCGCCGGAGCGGCCAGCCAGACAGCCCCGAGGCTCGTTTCCTCGAACAGCGCGGCGAGAATCAGACTGACCACTGCACAGGTGGCGAACTGCAGGAATGCCAGACGGATGGCGTCGTGGCGGCTGACGAAGAAGCTCACCAGCAGCACGTGCAATCCCCACACAAACGCGCCGGCGAGCTGGATCCAGTCACCGGAGGCGACCTGGAAGTTCTCGCCGATGCTCAGCAGCGCCATGCCGCCTACCGCCAGCACGGCCCCGAGCCAGGTACCAAGCCCGGTACGGTTGCCAATGATCAGGCCGAGCAGTGGCACGACGATGACGTAAAGACCGGTGATGAACCCGGAATTGGTCACGCTGGTGAACAGCAGGCCGACCTGCTGCAGATTGATGCCGAGCGTCAGTGCCAGCCCCATCGCCAGCCCGCCGAGCAGCAGCCCACGTTGCATGAACGGCTCATGGCGAGCGGCGTGGCGCCCCTGATACAACAGCAGCGGCAGCAATGCGAGCGCGCCCAGCGCGAAGCGCAGCCCGGTAAAAAGGAATGGACCTATATTGTCCATGCCCACGCGCTGGGCTACGAATGCCGTGCCCCAGATCATGGCGGTAATCAGCATCAGGAAATCGGCACGGAGGGCTTGGCTACGCATGTTTGGGCTCGCTGCAAAGGAGCCGCAAACTTTGCAGCAAAGCATCGTGCTTGACCACTTATTCTGCGGTCGGCATGCTTGCGCCGCTTGAGGTTTTCCGGCAACTCCCGGGATCGACTGAAACAGTTGGTCAAAGCGCCAATAAAAAATACAGGTCTGCCAATGGCTGCTTACGAAATAATCATTGCCGATGATCACCCGTTGTTTCGTAGCGCCTTGCAACAGGCGCTGACCATGGGGCTGGGCGACAACGTTCGTCTGGTCGAGGCGGCGAGCATCGCCGAACTCGAAGCCCTACTTAATCAGAGCGCCACCTGGGATCTGGTTCTGCTCGACCTGAACATGCCCGGCGCCTATGGCTTTTCCGGCCTGGTGCTGTTGCGCGGGCAGTATCCGCACCTACCCGTAGTCATGATCTCGGCGCAGGAAGATGCCGCAGTGGTCTCGCGTTCCCGTGAGTTCGGTGCCAGCGGCTTCATTCCGAAATCCAGTTCGCTGGAAACCATCCAGGAGGCCGTTCGCACCGTGCTCGACGGGGACGTGTGGTGGCCGAGCAACATCCAGGACGTCGGTCATGTCAGCGACGAGGCGAAAGCCGCGAGCGCCGGACTTGCCAGCCTGACACCGCAACAGTTCCGTGTGCTGACGATGGTGTGTGACGGTTTGCTGAACAAGCAGATCGCCTACGAACTGAATGTGTCGGAAGCCACCATCAAGGCACATGTCACCGCAATCTTCCGCAAGCTGGGTGTGCGCACGCGCACTCAGGCCGCGCTGCTGCTGCAGCAGATGGGCTCTATTCCCACCGCTTGACGGCTCATCTTCCGCCACCGAGGCACTCAGGCAATCGGTGGCAGGATGATTTCATCGCTGCGACGCACCCCATGAGTCAGCGCCCGACACTGTTCGAGAAATTCGCGCATCGCTGCAGTCTGGTACTTGCGTGAGTGCCAGATGAACGAGAACTGTCGGCTCAGATCCAGTTGTGGCGTGGCCACCGGTACCAGGCTGCCGCGTCGGAATGCATCACGTAGCGCCAAGCGCGAAATGCAGCTGATCCCTAGTCCCGACTCGACTGCGCGCTTGATCGCCTCGGTATGCTCCAGCTCCAGGCGGACGTTCAGACGGCCCGGTCGGTGGCGCATGGCCTGATCGAAAGCCAGGCGCGTTCCCGACCCCTGCTCGCGAAGAATCCAGGCCTCACCAGCCAGTTCGTCCAGATCGACGATGCCGCGGCTGGCCAACGGATGCTGCGGAGCGCAGAACACCACCAGTTCGTCTTCGACCCAGGGTTCGACGATCAGGTCGGGGTGCTGGCAGTCACCTTCGATCAGACCCAGATCAAGTTCATGCTGTGCGATCTGCTGCACAATATGCGCCGTGTTGTGGACATGCAGTTTTACTCTGCAGTCGGGATGGCGCTGCATGAAGCCGCCGATCAACAAGGTGGCGAGATAATTGCCGATGGTCAGCGTCGCTCCTACGGCCAGCGAGCCGAAGCCGCTCTTGCCGTTGAGCAGATCCTCGATGGCGCGTGCCTGGTCGAGCAGGGCCACGGCCTGCGGTAGCAGTTGCTGGCCCAGCGCGTTTAACGACAGCCGCTTGCCGGCGCGATCGAACAACAGGCAACCCGATTGCCGCTCCAGCTCCGCCAGCGAAGTACTGGTCGCCGACTGCGACAGCGAGAGGCTTTCGGCCGCGCGAGAAACGCTTTCCAGCCGGGCGACGGCAGAGAAAACCTGCATTTGTCTCAAGGTGAAATGCATATCGATATAACCGATAACCCATATCTTTAATATTTATTTAACGGATAAGCGATCTGTATATAAACTGGCGCTCATCCGCGCAAGACGCACTATCCGTTGTAAACGAGGAACTCGCAGCATGAGCAATCTGAACGTGGAACGTGTCCTCAGTGTGCACCACTGGAACGATACGTTGTTCAGCTTCAAAACCACCCGCAATCCCGGCCTGCGGTTCGAAAACGGGCAGTTCGTCATGATCGGTCTGGAAGTGGGCGGGCGTCCGCTGATGCGCGCCTACAGTATCGCCAGTCCGAACTACGAGGAGCATCTCGAGTTCTTCAGCATCAAGGTGCAAGACGGCCCGCTAACCTCGCGTCTGCAACACCTGCAGGAAGGCGATCAGCTGATGATCAGCCGCAAGCCGACCGGGACGCTGGTGCTCGACGACCTGCTGCCGGGCAAGCATCTCTACCTCCTCAGTACCGGCACTGGGCTGGCGCCATTCATGAGCGTCATCCAGGATCCGGAAACCTACGAGCGTTTCGAGAAGGTCATTCTGGTTCATGGCGTGCGCTACGTGAATGAAGTGGCGTACCGCGAGTTCATCACCGAGCATCTGCCGCAGAACGAGTTCTTCGGCGAGGCGGTGAAGGAAAAGCTCATCTATTACCCGACGGTGACGCGCGAGCCTTTCGAGAATCAGGGGCGACTCACCGATCTGATGCGCAGCGGCAAGCTGTTCAGCGACATCGGTCTGCCGCCGATCAACCCACAGGACGATCGAGCGATGATCTGTGGCAGCCCGAGCATGCTCGAAGAGACCAGCCAGGTGCTGGATAGCTTTGGCCTGAAAGTTTCGCCGCGTATGGGCGATCCGGGCGACTACCTGATCGAGCGCGCTTTCGTCGAGAAGTAATCGCAGAGTTTGCGTTACGGCCAGCGCGCACAACGTTGCGCGTTGGCCAGATGCGAAAGTATGCCGCGGCTAGCGGTTCGACCCGCTACAGGTAGGCCGCACAGCATTTCTTGAATTTCTGTCCGCTGCCGCAAGGGCAGTCGTCGTTGCGTCCGACCTTGAGCGGTACCGTTGGATCGATGAAATACCAGCGGCCCTCCCGCTGGACGAATGCCGAACGCTCCTGATGACTATGTTCGCCGCTGTGGTCGTGCCAGCGCGCCGTGAAGGTCACCAGTGCGTGCTCCGGTTGTCCACCCAGCACGGTGCTCTGTTCGATATCCAGCCCCAGCCAGGTGCTTTCCAGGCTCCACTGGCGTATCGACTCCAGGTTCAGGAGTGGCTGCTGCACCGGCAGCGTGGTGGCTTGGAGATAATCGATCAGGCCGAGTACATAGGCGCTGTAGCGCGAGCGCATGAGCAGCTCGGCGCTGGGCGCAGGCGTGCCGGAGTGATAGCGGCCACAGCACTGGGACAGGGTGTTGGCGCTGCCGCAGGGGCATTGTTCGGTTTGCGCTGCCTGCATGTTCATGGTTACCACCAGTATTTGCCGAACATCTGCGGATTCGCCCAGAACTTGGCGTTCAACCAGTCGGGAATCTGTTTGTAGTCCAGTAGGTCATACGTGAATAGCGTGAGGGTCTGCGCATCCCGCTGGAAGCGATCGGCAATCTGCAGACCGAGCGAAAAGAACTCGGTGGTCTGCCAGTCGCTAGCCTCAAGATCGACCAGAACTGCCAAGCGGCTCGCATGGAGATTGCGAATACCGCCCAGCAGCTCGCGCCCGCGACGTTTGGGCAGGTGTTCCAGGCAGTCGACGATCAGTGCGAGATCGTAGCGCTGCTGCACGACGGTTGCGTCCGAGAAGGTGCTGTCGATGTGATCAACCTGGCTGTGCGGGTGGCCCGCCAGATAAGCGTCGAGCGCCGGCGGACGGCTTTGGCCGACCTGCAGAATACGCTCTGGCTGGTACTGCTCGAGCAATGCGGCGAGCGCTTGTTGCGGCGTGCGGGCGTTGGCAATCACGCGAAAAATCCTTGGCAAGAGGCGCAAGACTAGCGTGGTCACCGATCGCGGCCTAGTCTCAAAGCAACCGGAGCCGCCTGAAGTCGAGCAGGTGGCGGTTCTGGACGAACCCACAGCGGAGGTTTTATCGATGAGTACCCTACGGACAGCAGTACCCGTGATTGTAATGACCACGTTCCTGGCCGGTTGCGCGGGCGTGCAGAAGCAGGATTGGCCTACCTGTGCCGCGGTTGGCGGCGTCACGGGTGCCGCGCTTGGTGCGATCGAAAGCTCCACCTATGCCGGTTGGGGCGCCGTGATCGGCGGTGGTGTCGCGGCGGCCTATTGCTGGGCGAACGGCACCGAGGAGCAGACGGTCGCGGTGGTTGAAACCGTCGAGCCGATGCCGGCCGAGGAACCGGAGCCCGCAGCCGAGCCGGTGCGCGTCGAGCTTGACGTGAAGTTCGATTTCGACCGCGCGGTCGTCAAACCTGACAGCTACGGCGATATCCAGAATCTCGCGGACTTCATGAAGGAATACGGGCAGACCACCACCGTGCTGGAAGGTCACACCGACTCGGTCGGCACCGACGCCTACAACCAACGGCTTTCCGAGCGTCGCGCCAATGCAGTGCGCGAAGTGCTGGTCAACCAGTACGGCGTGGAGGCTGGTCGGGTGGATGCGGTTGGTTACGGTGAATCGCGCCCGGTAGCGGATAACGCGACCGATGCCGGTCGGGCAATCAACCGTCGGGTGGAAGCGGAAGTCGAAGCGCGTCCCTGACGCCAGCTGTACAACCGAGCCGGGCATTGCCCGGCTTTTTTTTTGCGCAACGTGGTGTGCCGGCAGATGCGGCACTCCGTGCTCAGAACTCCGGGCGCGCGCTGGCGATCGCGATGAGCGCCATGCCGAGTAGTAGGTTCAGCCCTACCAATGCTCGAATCTTTCCCAGAACGGCACCGCCGGCCGGCCAATCCTGGCTGTCGACGGCGCGTCGGAGCGCCGGTAGCTGCAGCAGTACAAGCCGCAGAAACAGCGCCAGCATGACCAGATACAAGCCGGTCATCACATGTACGTAGCGAGGGGCGCTGGCCATCTCTCCAAAGCGCAGATGCCACATACCGATGCCGCTGATCGGCAGCATCGCCACCGCGATCCAGACCCATTGCACGAACCGGCGGAATACCTCGGCCCACAGCCGCAGGCGTTCGGGCGCCTGCAACACGGCAACGGCCGCCGGGCGCAGAACCATCCAGGCGAAGAACATACCGCCCACCCACAACACGGCGGCCAATACGTGCAAGGCATAGAGCGAGGCAAATGGGGTCATGGCAAATCTCCGCTGGCGATCGGGGCGACGCGCGTTATCATAGCCGCCCGATTGAAGTACTGAAAATATATACAGCATCAGCGCCCATGCTCAGCACCGAACTCAAGTCCCAGATCCAGGGCGCCTATTCCCGTTTTCTCGAGGCCAAGAGCCTCAAGCCACGTTACGGTCAGCGGTTGATGATCGCCGAGGTAACCAAGGTGCTGGGCGCCATCAAGGCCGATGACGAGGGCCGTCGTGAAGGGGAGCCGGCGGTGGTGGCGGTGGAAGCCGGCACGGGTACTGGCAAGACTGTGGCCTACAGTATTGCGGCGATTCCTACGGCGAAGGCTGCCGGCAAGCGCCTGGTAATCGCCACCGCGACCGTGGCGCTGCAGGAGCAGATCGTCAACAAGGATCTCCCTGACCTGATGCGCAACAGCGGGCTGAATTTCAGCTTCGCCTTGGCCAAGGGGCGCGGGCGCTACCTGTGCCTGTCGAAGCTGGATCTGCTGCTGCAGGAAGGGCACGCGCAGACGGCCACCGCTCAGCTGTTCGAGGAGGAAGGCTTTCGCATCGACGTCGACGAGCGCAGCCAGAAGCTGTTCACCGGCATGATTGAAAAGCTCGCCGGCAACCGCTGGGATGGCGATCGCGACAGCTGGCCCGAAGAGCTGGAC
The DNA here is from genome assembly GCF_056336065.1 of Stutzerimonas sp. 21-1. Taxonomy (NCBI): domain Bacteria; kingdom Pseudomonadati; phylum Pseudomonadota; class Gammaproteobacteria; order Pseudomonadales; family Pseudomonadaceae; genus Stutzerimonas; species Stutzerimonas sp. 21-1. The sequence goes on from NZ_CM150500.1 coordinate 1,613,001, forward strand.
GATGCCGACTGGTCGCGCCTGACCACCGATCACAGCCAGTGCACCGGCCGGCATTGCCCCAACTTCCAGCAATGCGCGTTCTACAAGGCCCGCGAGGGCATGACCAAGGTCGATGTCATCGTCACCAACCACGACATGGTGCTGGCTGACTTGGCGCTCGGCGGCGGTGCGGTGCTGCCCGATCCGCGTGACACGCTGTACGTATTCGACGAAGGGCATCACCTGCCGGACAAGGCGATCGGCCATTTCGCGCATTTCACTCGTCTGCGTTCGACCGGCGAGTGGTTGGGGCAGGTGGAGAAGAATCTGACCAAGCTGCTCGCCCAGCATCCGTTGCCGGGTGAACTCGGCAGGCTGATCGAAGGCGTGCCAGAGCTGGCACGTGAGCTGCGCAGCCAGCAACAGTTCATGTTCAGCGCCTGCGAGCAACTGGCGGATTTCCGCGCCGGCGAGGATATGGAAGGGCGCGAACGGCCGCGCCATCGCTTTGTCGGCGGCGTGGTACCGGAACACCTGATCGAGCTAGGCGTGGAGTTGAAGAAGGGCTTCGCGCGCCTGACCGACCTGTTCACTCGCATTGCCGAGCTGCTCAAAGAGGCGATGGATGGCGAGACGGGCGGCGGCATCGCCAGTCACCAGGCGGAAGAGTGGTATCCACTGTTTGGCAGTCTGCTGACGCGCGCCCAGGGCAACTGGGAATTGTGGACGGCGTTTACCGTCGAGGACCCGCAGGACAGTCCCCCAATGGCACGCTGGCTGACGCTTGCCGATGGCGGTGCGTTGTTTGACATTGAGGTCAATGCCAGCCCGATCCTGGCGGCCGAGACGTTGCGGCGCAATCTCTGGAATGTCGCCTACGGCGCGTTGGTGACCTCTGCGACGCTGACGGCGCTCAACAGCTTCGACCGCTACCGCATGCGCGCAGGCCTGCCGCGGTCTGCCGTCACTGCCGTGGTGCCGAGCCCGTTTCATCATGCCGACGCCGGGGTTCTGCGGGTGCCGAACCTGCAGGCCGATCCGCGCGATGCGGCCGCGCACACGGCGGCCATCGTCCGCGAACTGCCGGGGCTGGTGGAGCATTCGCGCGGTACGCTGGTGCTGTTCTCCTCGCGCCGGCAGATGCAGGATGTATTCGATGGCCTCGAGCGCGACTGGCGTCGCAGGGTACTGATCCAGGGCAACCTGTCCAAGCAGGAAACACTGAACAAGCACCGCAAGCGGGTCGATGACGGAGAGCCCAGCGTGCTGTTCGGCCTGGCGAGTTTTGCCGAAGGGGTCGATCTGCCCGGTGCCTATTGCGAGCATGTGGTGATCGCCAAGATTCCCTTCGCGGTGCCGGACGATCCGGTGGAAGCGGCGCTGGCCGAGTGGATCGAAGCGCGGGGCGGCAACCCGTTCATGGAGATTGCCGTGCCGGATGCTTCGCTGCGGCTGGTGCAGGCCTGCGGTCGACTGCTGCGCACCGAGGCCGACCGTGGCACCATCACCTTGCTTGATCGGCGTGTGGTGACGCAGCGTTATGGCAAGGCCATTCTCAATGCGTTGCCGCCGTTTCGTCGTGAGATCGACTGATTCTTTCCGAGAGATCCGTGCGGTTTTCTTCCGGTGAGGCTGCTGGAACGATGCGCCGATAACATCCGATCACAGGGGGCAGCGTGCAGATACAAGGTTATTTCGATCTTCGTTTCGAGGCGGTGAGGGATGCGTTCGCCGCGCTTTTCGAGCATACCCAGACCCGCGGTGCGGCTGTTTGTGTGCAGATTGCCGGCGAGACGGTCGTCGATCTGTGGGCTGGCGTGGCTGACAATGCCGGTGAGCTGCCTTGGCACGGCGATACGTTGGTCAATCTGTTTTCCTGTACCAAGACCTTTACCGCGGTTGCAGCGCTGCAACTGGTCGCCGAGGGCAAGCTGCAGCTCGACGCGCCGATTGCCGAGGTCTGGCCGGAGTTCGCGGCCAACGGTAAGTCGCGCATTACGCCGCGCCAGCTGCTCTGCCATCGCGCGGGTCTGCCTGCCTTGCGCCAGCCGCTGCCGCCCGAGGCTCTGTACGACTGGAATGCCATGACCGCCGCGTTGGCCGCGGAGCAACCCTGGTGGACGCCCGGCGAGGCCCAGGGCTATGCCGCGATGACCTACGGCTGGTTGGTGGGAGAGGTGATCCGGCGAGTCGATGGGGCGGAGCCGGGAGCCACCATCGTGGCCAGAACGGCCACTCCGCTGGGGCTGGATTTCCATATCGGCCTCGATGACGAGGAGTTTCACCGCGTCGCTTACCTGACCCGTGCCAAGAACGACTTCGGCGATGCGGCGGCGCAGCGGCTGTTCAAGGTCTTGATGAGTAATCCGGCATCGTTGAGCGCGCGGGCCTTCAACAATCCACCGTCAATCATGAACAGCGGCAACAAGCCCGAGTGGCGGCGCATGGCGCAGCCTGCCGCCAACGGACATGGCAACGCACGCTCTCTGGCAGGCTTCTATTCCGGTCTGCTGCAGGGACGTTTGCTGGACGCGGCCGTGCTCGATGAAATGCGTCGCGAGCACAGTGCCGGCGAAGACCTTACGCTGTTATCCCAGACCCGCTTCGGACTTGGCTGTTGGCTCGATCAGCCGGAGGTCGCCAACGCGACTTTCGCGATGGGCCCGAGGGCTTTCGGCCATCCGGGTGCCGGCGGTAGTATCGGCTTCGCCGACCCGGACAGGGACCTGGCGTTCGGTTTCGCCACCAATACGCTGGGCCCTTATGTGCTGATGGACCCCCGTGCGCAGGCCCTGGCGCGAAGCGTGGCGCAATGCATAGGTTAACCGCTCGTCAGTTCTGCATGGCAAGGCTTTGCAGGGCAGGGACTTGCGGCCACAATTTGATCAATCTCTTCAATTATTGCCGGCTGGGCTGCCTGGCGAGAATCTGAACTCAATCGTCTGACGGAATCCGCTCATGAACATGCTGAAAAGCGCTTCTCTGATTGTCTGCCTGTTGGTGGTCGGCTGCAGCTCTAAGGATGAGAAGCCCACCGAGGCCTCGGCTGCGGCGCCTGCCGTGGCGAAGGTCGATACGGCCTGGATGGACGATTACGAGCCGCGTTTGCGCGAGGCGATCAAGGACAGCCGCTTCGAGCTGGAGCGCCGCGACAATCTGCTGGTGATCACCGCGCCGGTCGACTCGTCGTTCAATCCTGATCGTCCCGGCATGCTGTTACCGGTCACGCTGGGTCCTATCACGCGGGTAGCCAAACTGGTGGAAAAGGACAGCAAGGCCGCCGTGGTCATTCTCGGCCATGCGGATAGCACCGGCTCCGACGCGATCAATCGCACCATCAGTCGGGAGCGAGCTGGCGCGGTGGCCGCCATATTCCGCCTCAGCGGTTTGAAACACGATCGCCTGCGCATCCGCGGCATGGGGTCGGACAAGCCGCGGGCAGCCAATGACAGCAAGGATGGGCGCGCGCTGAATCGTCGTGTGGAGATGCTGTTGACGCAGCAGGTCAGCTTGCTGGCGACGGTAGCCGAATATAACGACCCGACCGCGACACCAGCGGCTCCGGCCACGGCCACGCAGGTTGCTGTCGCCAAGACCGCCAAGAGCGAAAAATAGCAGCACAGTAACGGCATCATCCGACGGGCCTTTTCAGGCCCGTTTGCTTTTGCGTTGAATCAAGCGCGCGGCCTGGTTCCAGGGATAAGCTAGGCTCCAGGCAGGCTACGCGATGGCCACCGCCCGTGAGGCGAGTGCGCCGTGCGCTGCCTTCGATCAGGCCCGTTTGACGAAGAAGGAACCCGCGAATGATCCAGTCCCTGGCCGATATGCGCCGCGACTACACCCGTGAAGGACTCAGCGAAGCGAACGCTCCTGACGAACCGTTCAGCCTGTTTCGCCAGTGGTTCGGTGAGGCGATGAAGACCGAGCAGGCGCCGGTCGAGCCCAATGCCATGTCGCTGGCGACCGTGGATGAGGCGGGCCGGCCGCACTGCCGGATCCTGCTGCTCAAGGCGCTGGATGAGCGTGGTTTCACGTTCTTCACCAACTACGACAGCGACAAGGGGCAGCAGATGAGTCAGCAGCCGTTTGCCGCGATGACGTTTTTCTGGCCGACACTGGAGCGCCAGGTGCGTATCGAGGGGCGGGTAGAAAAGGTCAGCTTTGAAGAGTCGGACGCCTACTACCATGTGCGTCCGCTGGGCAGTCGCCTGGGTGCCTGGGCGTCGCCGCAGAGCCAGGTGATTGCCGACCGCGCAGAGCTGGAGCGCCTGCTCGCAGCAACCGAACAACGTTTCCTCGATCAGGCGCCGCATTGTCCGCCGCACTGGGGCGGCTACCGGTTGATACCGGAGCGTATCGAGTTCTGGCAGGGCCGTCCGAGCCGCCTGCATGACCGACTCGATTACCGCTGCGTAGCCGGTGGCTGGGAGCGTCGGCGACTGGCGCCCTGAAGCGCAAGCCGTTAGCCGGGCAGCGAGCGGCGGCCGACTGGGCTTATTGCTGAGCGCGCTGGGTTGGATAGTGCTGGATTTCGCGCTCCAGCCACGCCTGCAGATCCCGCCGCTTGATCTTCTGCGCTTTGGCTTCGCTCAGCCGCCCCAGCAGCCACGCGCGCTTATCGGGATCGCTGCCGGCGATCGAATAGGCCAGGTCGCGTTCGATCCAGCGGCGAAAGCGGATGAACAGCCAGGCGTGGAAAGCCAGGCCGGCGAAGGTGGTGACGGCTATGATGAAATAATCCACGGACATTCTCGTTCGGTTGAATACGATCTGACGGCCCATGCATGCCGCCAAGCAGCGAGAATGCTGCGGCAGGGCCGGTTGGTTGCCAAGCGATTCGTTCGTTTTTCAGGAGAGAACCCATGCGCAAGTCAATTTGTATCGCTTCACTCACTGCCGTAGCTCTCGCGGTCGGCGGCTGCGCGTCCAGCCTGACGGGCGACACCTATTCGCGTGATGAGGCGCGTGCCGTCCAGACTGTTCGCTATGGCACCATCGAGTCGCTGCGACCGGTCAAGATCGAAGGAACCAAGACGCCGATCGGCACCGGTGCTGGCGCCATCGTGGGCGGAGTCGCCGGCAGCGGTGTCGGCGGCGGGCGCGGTAGTGCCGTAGCGGCGGTCATCGGTGCGGTTGCGGGTGGCATGCTCGGCGCGGCGGCGGAGGAGGGCTTCACCCGCACGCAGGGCGTCGAGATCACCGTGCGTGAGGACGACGGCAATATCCGCGCCTATGTGCAGGAAGTCGAGCCGAACCAGGTGTTCAGGGTCGGTCAGCGGGTACGCATCCTCAGCGTAAGCGGAACCAGTCGCGTCACACCCTGACGGCGGCACCCTACAGAAGGCGCGGCTTCGCTTTGCGGCGGGGCGGCGCCTTTTTGTTTTTCGTAATACATGGGCCCATGACGTTCACCCCGGTGATATGGATAATCGAGCGTATCTATGTGTGCGCGCGAGCTGATAGTCAGTTCGCTTAGAAGAAGAAATGCCGCCGACTCGGATGGCCTAGAGAGTTTCCTCCATGACGCTTGCGCTGATCATCGCTTTGCCTTTTTTGGGCATTTGTCTGCCGTTGCTGCTGGAGCGCGCCGGCCGCTCGGCCTGTGCCTTTGGGGCTGGCATCGGGCCGTTGGTCGCCCTGGTGTTGCTGCTCTCCGAGCGCTCTGCAGTGTTCGCCGGGAAGGTGCAGATCGTGCAGGTGCCCTGGTTGCCGGAGTTGGGGCTGAATCTGAGTCTGCGTCTGGATGGTCTGGGCTTTCTGTTTGCGCTGCTTATTCTCGGCATCGGCCTGCTGGTCATTCTTTATGCGCGCTACTACCTGGCCAAGCGCGATCCGATGGGGCGCTTCTTCGGCTTCTTCCTGCTGTTCATGGGCTCGATGCTGGGCATCGTGCTGTCGGAAAACCTGCTGCTGATGCTGATGTTCTGGGAGCTGACGAGTCTGTCGTCGTTCCTGTTGATCGGCTACTGGAACCACCGCGCCGACGCCCGCCAGGGCGCACGCATGGCGCTGGCAGTGACGGGCGGCGGCGGTCTGGCGCTGCTCGCCGGGGTGCTGCTGATCGGTCAGGTGGTCGGCAGCTTCGAACTCAGCAGCGTGCTCGATGCAGGCGAGGTGATTCGCAACAGTGCGCTGTATCCGGTGATCCTGGTACTGGTGCTTTTGGGCGTGTTCACCAAATCGGCACAGTTCCCTTTCCACTTCTGGTTGCCGCAGGCGATGGCGGCGCCGACACCAGTCTCGGCCTTCCTACACTCAGCGACGATGGTGAAGGCCGGGGTGTTCCTGCTTGCCCGCCTGTATCCGGCGTTGGCGTACTCGGATTTGTGGTTCTATCTGGTGAGCATGACCGGCCTTGCGACCCTGCTGGTGGGCGCGGTGATGGCGCTGTTCCAGCACGACCTCAAGGGACTGCTGGCCTATTCCACAATCAGTCACCTGGGTCTGATCACGCTGTTGTTCGGGCTGGATTCGCGGTTGGCAGCGGTGGCGGCGATCTTCCATATCATCAACCACGCGACCTTCAAGGCCTCGCTGTTCATGGCCGCCGGCATCATCGACCACGAAACCGGTACACGGGACATGCGGCGCATCAACGGCATGTGGAAGTACATGCCACATACCGCGATGCTGGCGATGGTGGCGTCGTTGGCGATGGCCGGTGTGCCGTTGCTCAACGGTTTCCTCAGCAAGGAAATGTTCTTCACCGAAACGCTGGACCAGCATTTGCTCGGCAGTTTCTACTGGATCATCCCGGCGCTGGCGACGATTGCCAGCGCCTTCTCGGTGGCTTATTCGCTGCGCTTCATTCATGACGTGTTTTTCAACGGCGAGCCGATCGACCTGCCGAAATACCCGCCACATGAGCCGGCGCGCTACATGAAGATTCCGGTGGAGGTGCTGGTACTGCTCTGCCTGCTGGTGGGCATGCTCCCCGCCTATACGGTGGCGCCACTGCTGGCGTCGGCCGTATCGGCAAGCCTGAACAGCGAAGCGCCGCAGTACAACCTGGCGATCTGGCACGGATTCAACCTGCCGCTGATGATGAGTTTCCTGGCGCTGGCCGGTGGCGTGCTGATCTATTCGCTGCGCCGCTGGATATTCCGCTGGTACGAGGGGCTGCCGGTGGTCGACTCGCTGGTGGTCTTCGAGCGCGCCATGAGTGCACTCACGGCAGCGGCACGCAAGCTCACCGATGGCCTGGATAACGGCTCGCTGCAGCGCTACCTGGCGCTGATGTTGACCAGTGCACTGGCGCTGGTCGTGTTCGCGCTGTCGACGCTGGACTCATTCCACGGCAGCGTCGCCATGACCCCGTTCGATGGCGTGACGGTGCTGGGCATGGCGATCCTCGCGCTGGCCTCGCTACTGACTGTGCTCTTTCACCGTCGCCGGCTGATTTCGCTGATGGTGCTTGGAGTGGTCGGGCTGATGGTGTCTCTGGCATTCGCTCGCTATTCGGCGCCCGATCTGGCGCTGACCCAGCTGTCGGTCGAGGTGGTATCGATCATCCTGCTGATCCTGGCGCTGTTCTTCATGCCTGATCGGACCCCGGCCGAATCCAGCAGTCTGCGTAGCCTGCGCGACCTGCTCCTCGCCGGCGGTTGCGGCACGATGGTCGCTTTGCTGGCGTACGCGGTACTGACCCGTCCATACGAAAGCATCGCGGGCTTTTTCCTGGAGAACAGTGTGTCCGGTGGCGGCGGGACCAACGTAGTCAACGTGATTCTGGTGGACTTCCGCGGCTTCGATACGCTCGGTGAGATCAGTGTGCTGGCAATCGCCGGCGTGGCCATCTATGGCCTGCTGTATGGCCTGCACCTGCCGCATCCGTTGCGTGACTATGGTGGCAGAGCGTGGTCGCCGGACAGCCATCCGATGATCCTCGATGTACTGGCGCGGGCTTTGCTGCCGTTGGCCATGCTGATTTCGGTCTTCATCTTCCTGCGCGGGCACAATCTGCCAGGGGGGGGCTTCATCGCCGGACTGATTACCGCCGCCGCGTTGATCCTGCAGTACATCTCACACGGGGTCGCCTGGGCACAGGAGCGTCAGCCGGTGAGCTATCACGCGATCAGTGGCGCCGGATTGCTGATCGCCGGGCTGACCGGGCTTGGCAGCTGGCTGTTCGGCTATCCGTTCCTGACCTCGGCGTTCGGGCATTTTGATTTGCCGCTGGTGGGCGAATTCGAGCTGGCGACCGCGATGCTGTTCGATCTCGGGGTTTATCTGGTGGTCGTCGGCGCGACGCTGCTGATCCTCTCCAACATCGGCCATGTCGGTCAGGACGAAACGAGCAAGGAGGTGCTCTGATGGAAGCCTTGTTTGCCATCACCCTGGGCGTGATGACCGCCAGTGGTGTTTACCTGCTGTTGCGGGCGCGGATCTTCCCGGTGGTTGTGGGGCTGACGCTGATTTCTTATGCGGTCAACCTGTTCATTTTTTCGATGGGCCGTCTGGCAACCGGAGTGCCGGCAGTCATCGGGCAGAGCGCGGAGTATGGCGACCCGCTGCCACAGGCGCTGGTGCTGACTGCGATCGTCATCGGCTTCGCCATGACCGCGTTCGTGGTGGTGCTGGCCCTGCGCGGGCTCGGTGAGCTGCGCACGGACCATGTGGACGGTCAGGAGCCACGCGAATGAATCACGTGCTGATTCTGCCCATTTTGCTGCCGCTGTTCATGGGCGCGTCGTTGCTGTTTGGCCATCGGCTGGGCGGCTTCAGCAAGCGCGTGCTCTCGCTGCTGGCGACCTGGGCGCTGGTGCCGCTTGCGCTCTGGCTGCTGTGGCTCGCGGGTGACGATCAACTGCGCGTGTATGCGCTGGGTAACTGGCAGCCGCCGTTCGGCATTGTCCTGCTGCTGGATCGCCTGAGCGCGCTGATGCTGCTGGTGACGGCGCTGCTGGCCGGTTTTGCGCTGCTATACGCCTGTCGTGGCGACGATGAGCGCGGGCCGAACTTCCATGCTCTGTTCCAGTTTCAGCTGCTCGGCATCAACGGCGCCTTTCTCACCGGCGATCTGTTCAACCTGTTCGTGTTCTTCGAGATCCTGCTGATCTCGTCCTACGCGCTGCTGGTGCACGGCCACGGTCCTTCGCGTATTCGCTCGGGCATGCATTACGTGGTGTTGAATCTGCTGGGCTCGTCGTTCTTCCTGTTGGGCGTGAGCATGTTGTACGGCGTACTGGGTACGCTGAACATGGCGGATCTGGCCTGGCGTACTGCTCTGCTCGATCCGGCGCAGGCACCGCTGGTGGCCGCCGCAGGTTTCCTGCTGCTGGTGGTATTTGCCCTGAAGGCGGCGATCCTGCCGCTATATTTCTGGTTGCCCCGTGCCTACGCGGCGGCGACGGCTCCGGTGGCGGCGCTCTTCGCGATCATGACGAAGGTCGGGCTGTACGCGATCCTGCGGGTGTTCACGCTGATCTACGGCAGCGAGGCCGGCGAGCTGAGCAACCTGGCACAGGTCTGGCTGTGGCCGTTGTCATTGCTCACGCTGGCGGCGGGCGTCATTGGTGCGCTGGCGGCGCGCAACCTGCAGGTCATGCTGGCCTATCTGGTCGTGGCTTCGGTCGGCACCTTGCTGGCGGGCATGGCTCTGGGCAACGCGAGTGGCATCGCAGCGGCGCTGTACTACCTGCTGCATAGCACGCTGATCGCCGGCGCATTGTTCCTGTTGGCCGATCTGATCGGCCTGCAACGCGGGGCGATTGGCACGGATCTGATCTCCGCGGGGCCGCTGCGCCAGCCGCTGCTGCTGGGCATGCTGTTCTTTCTCGGGGCAATCTCGGTGGCCGGGCTGCCGCCTTTTTCCGGGTTTCTCGGCAAGCTCATGCTGATGCGCGCGGTGGAGCTGAACAGTCAGGCGGCCTGGCTGTGGACGGTATTGCTGGTCGGCGGACTGGGCATGCTGATCGCCCTCAGTCGCGCCGGAAGTCTGGTGTTCTGGCGCACCAATGACGAGTGCCCGGCCATTGCCGGTGCGGGTGTCGATCCGATCAGGCTGCTGGCGACCCTGGGCTTGCTCTCCGCCAGCTTGCTGCTGGTCGTGCTCGCGCAGCCGGTGCAGGGCTATCTGCAGGCGACGGCGAGTCAGTTGCTGAATCTGCAGCCCTATCTGCAGACGATTACCGGAGGTGGCGCATGAAGAAGTCACGCTGGCTACCTCATCCTGCCCTCAGCGTATTGCTCACGTTGCTGTGGCTGATGTTGAACAACACCTTGAGCGCCGGTCATGTGGTGCTCGGTGCTGTGCTCGGTTGGGGCCTGCCGCTGCTGCTGCGGTGTTTTCTCATCGAGGTTCCGACGGTACGCAAACCGTTGCTGCTGTGCCGCTTCATCGCCCTGGTGTTCTACGACATCGTGGTGGCGAATCTGCATGTCGCCAAACTGGTGCTCGGACCGAAGAGCCGGCTCGCCCCTGCGTTCGTCGAGGTGCCGATGGCGATCGAGGATGATTTCGTGCTTGCGGTACTGACCAGCATCATCTCGCTCACCCCGGGCACGGTGTCGGCCGGTCTGAGTCCGGATCACAAGACCCTGCTGTTGCACGCCCTGGACGCGCCGGACGTCGAGGCGCTGGTGCACGAGGTGAAGTCTCGCTACGAGGCGCCGCTGCTGGAGATTTTCGAATGCTCACGTACGTGATACCCATCTGCCTGGCGATCATGTCGCTGGCGGCGATACTCAACCTGGCACGTCTGATCATTGGTCCGGAGATGCCGGATCGGGTGCTGGCGCTGGATACGCTCTACATCAACGCGCTCGCGCTGATCGTGCTGTTCGGCATCTGGCTGGCGTCGGAGCTGTTCTTCGAGGCCGCACTGCTGATCGCGGTGATGGGGTTCATCAGCACGGTCGCAGTAGGCAAGCACCTGCTGCACGGCGACATCATTGACTGAGGATTGCGCATGCCTTTCTGGATCGAGTTGCTGGTAAGCGTTTGTCTGATCGTCGGCAGTCTGTTCGCGCTGGTCGGTGCCATCGGCCTGTACCGCCTGCCGGATTTCTATACCCGCCTGCATGGCCCGACCAAGGCGACCACGCTGGGGGTTGGCGGGATCGTCATTGCATCGATGATCTTCTTTGGCAGCCGGACCGAGGGGCTGAGTCTGCACGAGTTGCTGATCACCCTGTTTCTCTTCCTCACCGCCCCGGTGAGTGCCCACATGCTGGCCAAGGCCGCGATGCAGCAGAAGCTGCCGTTCATCGAGCGCACGCGCGGCAAGCCCTGGCAGTAAAGCTGTCGCGCAGCGTCAGATGGTGAAGCTGCTCGGCGACGGCTGATGCTCGTTTTCCTGCTGCAGTTGCGCGATCAGCGCCTGCTGCAGCTGCGTGCAGAGCTGTGGGTCCGATAGCGGCTGATTGTCGGCGTTGGTGACGAAGAACACGTCCTCGACCCGCTCGCCAAGCGTGGCGATCTTGGCGTTCTGCACCGACAGATCGAAGGCCAGGAACAGCTGCCCGACGCGGGCAAGCAGGCCGGGACGATCCGGCGCGATGATCTCGATGATCGTCTGCGGGCGCTGGGTATCGTTATGGATCGTGACCTGCGGCGGGAAGGCGAAGTGCTTGAGCTGGCGCGGCACGTGGCGCTGGATGATGGTGAGGTACTCGTCGGGATTGCGCACCGCGTCGATCAGGCCCTGGCGAATTTCCTCGATCCGCTCGCGGTTGTCGCCGATCGGCGTGCCGTCGGCGTCCAGCACAATGTAGGTGTCGAGCGTGAACTGGCTGCTCGAGGTGATGATGCGGGCGTCGTGGATGTTCAGATTGAGCTGGTCCATCGCCGCCACCGTCACGGCGAAGAAATCGTGCTGGTCCGGCGCATAGATGAAGATCTGCGTGCCGCCCTCGAACTCGCGCTGCGTGGTTTCCTTGATCAGCACCAGCGGACCGTTGTCTTCGCCGTGCGCGAGGATCGCCGCGGTATGCCAGGCCACGTCGCTGGCCGAGTGGCGCATGAAATAGTCATCGCCCAGTTGCGCCCACAGCTGCTCAGCCTCGTCGGGGTCGCCGCCGTTGCGCACCAGTTCGTCCAGTGCGGCGCGCTGGGTCTGGCGGATTTGCTCCTCGCGCCCCAGCGGATTCTCCAGGCCGCGCTGCAACGCGCGCTGGGTGGCGGTGTGCAGCTGGCGCAGCAGGCTCGCGCGCCAGGAATTCCAGAGCGTCGGATTGGTCGCGTTGATGTCCGCGACGGTCAGCACGTAGAGATAGTCGAGATGCGTCTCGTCGCCTACCTGCTGGGCGAAATCGATGATCACCTGTGGATCGGAAAGGTCCTTGCGCTGGGCGGTCGTGGACATGACCAGGTGATTCTGTACCAGCCAGACGACCAGTCGCGTATCCCAGGCCGGTAGCTTGTGTCGGTTGCAGAACTGCTCCGCATCCACCGCGCCCAGTTCGGAGTGATCGCCGCCGCGGCCCTTGGCTATGTCGTGATAGAGCCCGGCGATATAGATCAGCTCCGGCTTGGGCAGGCGCTCGATCAGCGCGCTGGCCAGCGGATACTTTTCTGCCACGCCTGGCTTGGTCAGCTTGCGCAGGTACTTGATGACGTTGAGCGTGTGGGCGTCGACCGTATAGATGTGGAACAGGTCGTGCTGCATCTGTCCGACGATATGGCCGAATTCCGGCAGGTAGCGGCCGAGAATGCCGTAGCGGTTCATCCGCCGCAGGTTGCGGTGGATGCCTTCCTTGCACTTGAACAGCTCGATGAACAGGCTGGTGTTGCGAATGTCGCTGCGAAAGTCATCGTCGATCAGGTAGCGATGATCCCGTAGCAGGCGGATGGTGTTGGCGCGCACGCCCTGAATCCGCGGATGCTGGGCAAGCAGGACGAAGGTTTCCAGGATCGCAAACGGGGTGCGCTTGAAGACCGCCGGGTCGCGAACTTCGAGGTAGTCGTCACGCACCAGGAAGCGACTATTGAGCTTGGTGCTCGGACCGGAATCGCCTTCCCAGAGGATGACCTCGGCGAAGTGCTGGCCGACCAGATCGCTCAGCTCGGCGACACTCATCACCACCCGATAGTACTTCTGCATGAAGCGCTCGATGGCCAGCTTGGCGTCGCTGTCCTCGTAGCCGAGCAGGGCGGCGAGTGAGCGCTGGTGATCGAACAGCAGGCGATCCTCCGCACGCCCGGCCAGCATGTGCAGGCCGTAGCGTACCTTCCAGAGAAACTCCTGGGCGGCGGTCAGCAGACTGAGTTCACTCTTGGTGAGGAAGCCCTGGTCGACCATGGCCTGCAGATCGAGCGTGCCGAATTGCCGACGGGCGATCCAGAGAATCGTCTGGATGTCGCGCAGGCCGCCGGGCGAGCGCTTCACGTTCGGCTCCAGGTTGTATTCGGTATTGTTGTACTTGGAATGCCGCTGGCGCTGCTCGTTACGCTTGGCGAGGAAGAAATCCTTGCTCGGCCACATCACCTCTGGACGGGTGACTTCCAGCATTTTCCTGCGTAACTGCTCGGGGCCGGCGATGGTCCGGCTTTCCATCAGATTGGTGATGACGGTGAGGTCGGCGCGCGCCTCTTCGGCGCATTCGGCGATCGAGCGCACGCTCTGGCCGACTTCCAGCCCGATGTCCCAGAGCAGCGTCAGAAACCCCTCGATCGACTCACGGAACAATTCTTGGTCGCTATCGTCGAGCAGGATCAGCAGGTCGATGTCGGAGTAGGGGTGCAGCTCGCCGCGACCGTAGCCGCCGACCGCAACCAGCGCGATATCCGCACCCTTGTCCCAGTCGAAGCGGCTCCAGGCTGCGCGCAGGATCTGATCGGTGAACCAGGCGCGGTCTTCGATCAGCCGGCGAATCTCCCGGCCATCCCGAAAGCGTTTGTCGAGCACCTCCCGGGCCTGGCGGATGGCTTTCTTGAATGCGGCAATCGGGCTGGCCTTGAGCGCCAGTTCGGCCTGGAACTGGCTGCGATCGAACAGCTCTGGATCAACCTGAGGCATGCGAACCCCCTGATGCCGCAAACGATGGAAAGGTCAGGCCGAGGTGCGCGCGATGGTGTCGTCCCGGCGCAGGGTAAAGATCTCGTAGCCGCTGGCGGTGACCAGAATGGTGTGTTCCCACTGGGCGGAGAGCTTGCGATCCTTGGTGATTGCGGTCCAGCCGTCACCGAGCAGGCGTGTTTCGGCGCGGCCCTGGTTGATCATCGGCTCGATGGTGAAGGTCATGCCTTCCTTGAGTTCCATGCCGGTGCCGGCACGGCCGTAGTGCAGTACCTGCGGCTCCTCGTGGAAGACTTTGCCGATGCCATGCCCGCAGTATTCGCGCACGACGGAGAAGCCGTTCTTTTCGGCGTGTTTCTGGATAGCCTCGCCAATATCGCCCAGGCGAGCACCGGGGCGGACCATTTCGATGCCTATATATAGGCATTCCTGAGTCACCTTACACAGCCGCTGCGCCCATTCCGGTACCTGGCCGACGATGAACATCCGGCTGGTGTCACCGTGGTAGCCATCCTTGATCACGGTGATGTCGATATTGACGATGTCGCCATCCTTCAACGGCTTATCGTTGGGAATTCCGTGGCAGACGACGTGATTCAGCGACGTGCAGATCGACTTGGGGAAGCCCTTGTAGTTGAGCGGCGCCGGAATCGCCTCTTGCACGTTGACGATGTAGTCGTGGCAGAGGCGATCCAGTTCATCGGTGGTGACGCCGGCCTTAACATGCTCTTCGATCATTTCCAGTACCTCGGCGGCGAGCCGGCCGGCGATACGCATTTTCTCGATGTCTTCGGGCGTCTTGATGGTGACTGTCATGGGAACTCTCGGGCACGAAAGGAAAGGGCGGTATGTTAGCAGCTTGAGGCAGCAAGCCTGAAGCCGGGCGCTTGCTGTGGCCGACCCGAGCCGCGCATCCAGTGTTCGCCTGTAGCCTGTGCGGGTTTTCTATGCTATAAAACGCGCCGCTCAGCGGGGACCTCCCCGTTGCGCCTGAACCCACACACGCGTCGACACGGTATCCTGGGTGCTCGAAAGAGTTGGATATCGGGACGCGTGGAGGCCTAACCCGACTTATTCGAGGACGTATCATGTCTCAAGTCACCATGCGCGATATGCTGAAGGCCGGTGTGCACTTCGGCCACCAGACCCGTTACTGGAACCCGAAAATGGACAAGTACATTTTCGGCGCGCGCAACAAGATCCACATCATCAACCTTGAAAAGACTCTGCCGATGTTCAACGACGCTCTGCGTTTCGTTGAAAAGCTGGCAGCTGGCAAGAACAAGATTCTGTTCGTCGGCACCAAGCGTTCCGCTGGCAAGATCGTTCGCGAAGAAGCCGCTCGTTGTGGCTCGCCGTATGTCGATCATCGCTGGTTGGGCGGCATGCTGACCAACTACAAGACCATCCGCGCCTCGATCAAGCGCCTGCGTGAACTGGAAGTCCAGTCCCAGGACGGCACCTTCGACAAGCTGACCAAGAAAGAAGCCCTGATGCGCACCCGCGACCTCGAGAAGCTCGAGCGTAGCCTGGGCGGTATCAAGGACATGGGCGGTCTGCCGGATGCGATGTTCGTCATCGACGTCGACCACGAGCGCATCGCTATCTCCGAAGCCAACAAGCTGGGCATTCCGGTCATCGGCATTGTCGATACCAACAGCAGCCCGGAAGGCGTTGACTACATCATCCCCGGTAATGATGACGCCATCCGCGCTGTGCAACTCTATCTGGGCTCGATGGCTGACGCTGTCCTGCGCGGTCGCCAGAACGCTGGTGCCGGTGCCGATGAGTTCGTCGAGGAAGTCGCTTCTGAAGCCGTTCAAGGCTGAGAGTGACGCTCTAGCGTGACACCCGATGGACAAAAAGGGGGCTAGGCCCCCTTTTTGCCACTTCCGAATTGATCGTCCGCGCTGTCGGGCGAATGGTTAGAAACCAATCGAGAGGATTCCGAACATGGCAGAAATCACTGCGGCGATGGTCAAAGAACTGCGCGAGCGTACCGGCCAGGGCATGATGGAATGCAAGAAGGCGCTGGTTGCCGCTGGTGGCGACATCGAGAAGGCGATTGACGACATGCGCGCTTCCGGTGCCATCAAGGCGGCCAAGAAGTCCGGCAACATCGCTGCTGAAGGCGCCATCGCTGTTCGTGTCGAAGGCGGCCGCGGCCTGATCATCGAAGTCAACTCGCAGACCGACTTCCTGGCCCTGCAGGACGACTTCAAGGCGTTCGTCAAGGACAGCCTGGACGAGGCTTTTGAGCAGAAGCTGACCGAAGCCGCTCCGCTGGTTGCTTCGCGCGAATCCGCTCGCGAGGCGCTGGTTGCCAAGTGCGGCGAGAACGTCAACATTCGTCGCCTGACCGCGGTCGAGGGCGAAGTGGTGGGTGCGTACCTGCACGGCCATCGCATCGGCGTGCTGGTGACCCTGAAGGGTGGCGACGCCGAGTTGGCCAAGGACATCGCCATGCACGTGGCGGCCAGCAATCCGGCAGTTCTGAGCCCGGCGGACGTTTCCGAGGAGCTGATCGCCAAGGAGAAGGAGATCTTCCTGCAGCTCAACGCCGACAAGATCGCCGGCAAGCCGGAGAACATCGTCGAGAACATGATCAAGGGCCGCATCAACAAGTTCCTGGCTGAAGCCAGCCTGGTTGAGCAGCCGTTCGTCAAGGACCCGGAAGTCAAGGTCGGTGATCTGGCCAAGAAGGCCGGCGCACAGATCGTTTCCTTCGTTCGCTACGAAGTGGGTGAAGGCATCGAGAAGGCTGAAGTCGATTTCGCTGCGGAAGTGGCCGCTCAGATCGCAGCCAGCAAGCAGTAAAACCTCGGTTCCGCTGTCCCCGAAGAGGCTGCCCGCTTACGCGCGCGGCCTCTTTTTCAGAGAAGCGCACAAATTGTTTTTTCGCTTTATGCTCGCAGCCGGGCACCAAACTGCGCACGCAGTGTCCTAGCGCAGATATTTTTTTGTCTGGCCAATCAATCTAGTCATTTGAACGCCGCAGGAGATACATGCCAATGGCTCAGCAGATGAGTTCACGCAATCCTCGCTACAAGCGCATTTTGCTCAAACTGAGCGGCGAGGCCCTGATGGGCTCCGAAGACTTCGGCATCGATCCCAAGGTGCTGGATCGTATGGCGCTGGAAGTCGGCCAGTTGGTCGGTATCGGTGTGGAGGTCGGCCTGGTCATCGGTGGGGGCAACCTGTTCCGCGGCGCCGCGCTTTCCGCTGCGGGTATGGATCGCGTCACTGGCGACCACATGGGCATGTTGGCAACGGTCATGAACTCGCTGGCCATGCGTGATGCGCTGGAGCGTTCGAATATCCCGGCATTGGTAATGTCCGCGATTTCCATGGTCGGTGTGACCGATCATTACGACCGGCGCAAGGCGATGCGCCATCTCAAGTCTGGCGAGGTCGTGATTTTCTCGGCTGGCACCGGCAACCCGTTCTTCACCACCGATTCGGCCGCCTGCCTGCGCGCCATCGAGATTCAGGCGGATGTCGTACTGAAGGCGACCAAGGTGGACGGCGTCTATACGGCCGATCCATTCAAGGATCCCAACGCCGAGAAATTCGCGCAATTGACCTATGATGACGTGCTCGACCGCAAGCTGGGTGTCATGGACCTCACAGCCATTTGCCTGTGCCGCGACCACAACATGCCGCTGCGCGTCTTCAATATGAACAAGCCTGGCGCCCTGCTGAACATTGTGCTCGGTGGCGCCGAAGGAACCCTGATCGAGGAATCGAACGAATGATCAACGAGATCAAGCAAGACGCGCAGGAGCGTATGAAGAAGACTCTGGAATCGTTGGATAACGCGTTTTCCAAGATTCGTACCGGTCGTGCGCATCCGAGCATTCTCGATAGCGTCATGGTCTCCTACTACGGCGCCGATACACCGCTGCGTCAGGTCGCCAACGTGATCGCCGAGGATTCACGTACGCTTGCGCTGACCGTGTTCGACAAGAGCATGATCCAGGCGGTCGAGAAGGCAATCATGACCTCCGATCTCGGTCTCAACCCGGCAACCGCCGGTACCACCATTCGCGTACCGATGCCGGCCCTTACCGAAGAGACCCGCAAGGGCTTCACCAAGCAGGCCCGCGCCGAAGCGGAGAATGCCCGCGTCGCCGTGCGCAACATTCGCCGTGATGCTCTGGCGCAGCTCAAGGATCTGGTGAAGGAGAAGGAAATCAGCGAAGACGACGAGCGTCGCGGGCAGGACGATGTCCAGAAGCTGACCGACAAGTTCGTCGCAGAAATCGACAAGGCGCTGGAAAGCAAGGAAGCCGATCTGATGGCGGTCTAATCGCCATCCTTGATATCTAGCCGGCACAATGGACGAAACCGCTGCCGGACGCGGCAGTCCAATCGATGCATTTGGCCGGCTTTTGCTGCGCCTCTCATCGTTCGAAGCGTGTTTCAGCGCAAGTAGAGTTGTTTGATGGAAAAGGTCAGGCAGATCGCTGGACGGAGTATTCCCCGTCACGTGGCGATCATCATGGATGGCAATAACCGCTGGGCAAAGAGGCGCTTGTTGCCGGGTGTGGCTGGGCACAAGGCGGGTGTCGACGCGGTGCGCGCGGTCATCGAGGTGTGTGCCGAGTCTGGTGTGGAAGTGTTGACCCTGTTCGCTTTCTCCAGCGAAAACTGGCAGCGTCCCGCCGATGAAGTCGGTGCGCTGATGGAGCTGTTTCTCAGGGCTCTGCGCCGAGAGGCCCGCAAGCTGAACGACAACGGTATCCGCCTGCGGATTATTGGTGACCGGTCGCGATTCCACCCCGAATTGCAGGCGGCGATGCTCGAGGCCGAGGCGATTACCACGCACAACCATCGTTTCATACTGCAGGTCGCGGCCAATTATGGCGGGCAATGGGACATTCTCCAGGCCACCCGTCAGCTGGCGGCTGAGGCTCAGGCCGGACGCTTGAGTCCCGATGAGATCACGCCTGCGCTGTTTCAGGGCTACCTCGCTACGGGCGATCTGCCGCCACCTGACTTGTGCATCCGTACGGGTGGCGAGCGACGCATCAGTAATTTCCTTCTGTGGCAGCTGGCTTACGCGGAGCTCTATTTCTCCGATCTGTTCTGGCCTGACTTCAAGCATCAGGCGATGCGTCGCGCCCTGGTCGATTTCGCCTCGCGTCAACGTCGCTTCGGCAAGACTGGCGAACAAGTAGAAAACGAGGTTAGAGCCGAATGCTGAAGCAGCGGATCATCACGGCAGCGCTATTGTTGCCTGTTGCCATCGTGGGATTTTTTTACCTCGAAGGCATCGCCTTCGCCCTGTTCATTGGTCTGGTCGTGACACTGGCCGCCTGGGAGTGGGCGCATCTCGCGGGCTTCAATGCGCAGCCGGTACGCATTGCCTACGCCGCCCTGGTAGCGCTGCTGCTGGCGGCGCTTTCTCAGCTTCCAGCGCTGGCGCCCTGGTTGATGCTTGCGGCGGTGCTCTGGTGGATTGCGGCAACCGCGCTGGTGGTCGGCTACCCGCAGAGCCGGCGTTTCTGGGGCGGAGCCCCGGGCAGTCTGCTGATCGGTTTGCTGATTCTGCTGCCGGCTTGGCAGGCGCTCCAGATACTCAAGCAATGGCCGTCTGGCAACTGGCTGATCATCGCGGTGATGGTTCTGGTCTGGGCGGCGGATATCGGTGCGTATTTTTCCGGCAAGGCATTCGGTCGGCGAAAGCTGGCGCCCGCCGTCAGTCCGGGTAAGAGCTGGGAAGGTCTCATCGGCGGCTTGCTGGCCAGCCTCGCCATCACGCTGGCGGTTGGGCTCAATCGCGGCTGGAGCGCGCGCGAGTTGGTGCTTGCAATGCTTGGCGCAGCGTTGGTGGTGGGTGTCTCGGTAATTGGAGACCTGACCGAAAGCATGTTCAAGCGTAGTGCCGGAATCAAGGATAGCAGTCAGCTCCTGCCGGGCCACGGCGGGGTGATGGATCGCATCGACAGCCTCACTGCGGCGATTCCCCTGTTTGCAGTGCTGCTCTGGCTGGGGGGATGGGGGGCATGGTGACGCGACCGCTGCTCGTTACGGTGCTGGGCGCTACCGGCTCGATCGGACTTAGCACGCTCGATGTGGTGGCGCGCCATCCACAGCGCTACCAGGTCTTCGCCCTGACTGCATTTACACGGATGGCTGATTTGCACAAGCTGTGCTTGTTGCATCGGCCGCGTTATGCCGTGGTGGCGGAGGAAGCTCAGGCACGTGTCCTGCAATCTGAGTTGGCGCGCGATGGTGTGTCCACGCGGGTTTTGGTGGGCGAAGGCGGTTTGTGCGAGGTGGCGGCTCATCCGGAGACGGATGTGGTGATGGCCGCGATTGTTGGTGCCGCCGGCCTGCGTCCCACTTTGTCTGCCGTACAGGCTGGCAAGCGCGTCCTGCTTGCCAATAAGGAAGCGCTGGTAATGTCCGGCGGGCTGTTCATGCAGGCGCTGCGTGACAGCGGAGCGGTGTTGCTGCCCATCGACAGCGAACACAATGCGATCTTTCAGTGCCTGCCGCGCGATTATGCGCGCGGTATGGCTGAGGTCGGTGTGCGGCGCATTCTGCTGACCGCGTCCGGCGGTCCTTTCCGCGAACTGCCGGCAGCCGCTCTCGCCAGCGTTACGCCTGAACAGGCTTGCGCGCATCCGAACTGGTCCATGGGGCGCAAGATATCGGTCGACTCCGCCAGCATGATGAATAAAGGGCTCGAACTGATCGAGGCGTGTTGGCTGTTCGATGCTCGCCCGGATCAGGTCGAAGTGGTAGTACACCCGCAAAGCGTCATTCATTCGATGGTCGACTATGTCGATGGTTCGGTGCTCGCCCAGTTGGGTAATCCCGATATGCGTACGCCCATCGCCCATGCGCTGGCCTGGCCCGAGCGCATGGACTCTGGCGTGTCCGCGCTCGATCTGCTGCGCATCGGTCGGCTTGATTTCCAGGCTCCGGATGAACAGCGCTTTCCTTGTCTGCGCCTCGCCCGGCAGGCCGCGGAGGCGGGCGGTACCAGCCCGGCGATGCTCAATGCGGCTAACGAAGTGGCAGTCGACGCGTTTCTCGATCGGCGGATTCGTTTCACTGAAATCGCGGGTATTATCGGTGATGTACTGGATCGCGAGGCATCGGTTCCGGCTCGCTGCCTTGAGGACGTACTGACGGCAGATCGGCAGGCTCGGGCTCTCGCCGGATCCTGGCTCGATCGTCACGGGCGTTAGCCTGGAGGATTCGATGGGCACGCTTTATATGATTGTCGGCACTCTCGTCGCTCTGGGGGTGCTGGTTACTTTTCACGAGTTCGGACATTTCTGGGTGGCGCGGCGCTGTGGCGTCAAGGTCCTGCGCTTTTCGGTCGGATTCGGTAAGCCGCTCCTGCGTTGGTCAGATCGTCACGGCACCGAGTTCGTGATCGCCGCAATTCCCTTGGGCGGCTACGTCAAGATGCTCGACGAGCGGGAGGCCGAGGTGCCGGAGGCATTGCTCGGTGGTGCGTTCAATCGCAAGTCCGTGCGTCAGCGCTTCGCTATCGTTTCGGCTGGACCTCTGGCCAATTTTTTACTCGCCCTAGTGTTCTTCTGGCTGCTGGCAATGCTTGGCAGTGAACAGGTGAGGCCCGTTATCGGCGCGGTGGAAGCAGGCAGTCTCGCCGAACGGGCTGGACTGGCGGCAGATGAGGAAATTCTTGCCGTCAACGGCAAGCGGGTGGCGGGCTGGGGAGAGGTCAATCTGCAGCTGGTTCGGCGTCTCGGTGAAAGCGGCCAGCTGGACCTGACGGTGCGCGAGCTGGGCGCATCGCAGGAGCAGCACCGCCAGATTGTGCTGCATGAGTGGCTGAAGGGCGTCGAGGAGCCGGACCCGATCGGTGCGCTCGGTATTCGTCCATGGCGTCCTCAGGTAGCCCCTGTAATCGCGCAGCTTGATCCCGAGGGGCCGGCACGGTCGGCTGGCGTCGTTCTCGGCGATCGTCTGCTGAGCCTGAATGGCCAGTCGCTGGCGGACTGGCAGCAGGTTATCGACCAAGTCGGGAGCCTGCCAGGTCAACCGGTTCGCTTGGTTGTTGAGCGGGAAGGGCGACAAGAGGAAATCGCATTGACCCTTGGTGTCCGCGGCGAAGGGGCATCCGCTCGGGGTTATCTCGGCGCGGGTGTCGCTGCAGGCGAGTGGCCCGCCGAAATGCTGCGTGAGGTTAGCTTCGGCCCGCTCGAGGCGATGGTCGAAGGGGGCAGGCGAACCTGGGCGATGAGCCTTCTGACGCTCGATTCGCTGAAGAAAATGCTGCTCGGAGAGCTGTCGGTAAAAAACTTGAGCGGTCCGATAACCATTGCTAAAGTGGCGGGCGCTTCTGCCCAGTCGGGTCTGGGGGATTTTCTGAATTTCCTCGCCTATTTGAGCATTAGTCTGGGGGTTCTCAATCTTCTGCCTATCCCGGTACTCGACGGGGGCCATTTGCTCTTCTATTTGGTCGAGTGGGTTCGAGGCCGGCCTTTGTCGGATCGAGTCCAGGGGTGGGGGATGCAGATCGGTATCACACTGGTCGTCGGAGTGATGCTGCTGGCGCTGGTCAACGATATCGGCCGTCTGTGACGCGGGCTTCTTAATGTCGTTGCGCCAAACGCGAGTTCATTTTTTCAGGTTTGAATAAGAAAGGACTTCATGAAACGTCTGCTGCTACCTGCGGTAATTTCCGCGTTGATGATCGCCGAAGTTCACGCTGAGTCCTTCACCATCTCCGATATCCGGGTCAACGGTTTGCAGCGGGTTTCCGCCGGTAGCGTATTCGGCGCGCTGCCGCTGAATGTGGGCGATGCCGCCGATGACGGACGCCTGGTCGAGGCCACCCGCGCATTATTCAAGACTGGCTTCTTTCAAGACATCCAGCTCGGCCGCGAAGGTAACGTGCTGGTAGTCAGTGTGGTCGAGCGTCCATCGATCTCAGCCATCGAAATCGAAGGCAACAAGGCCATCAAGACGGAGGACCTTCTTGCCGGTCTGCAGCAGTCGGGCCTTGCCGAGGGCGAAATCTTCCAGCGTGCCACCCTCGAAGGTGTGCGCAACGAGCTGCAGCGCCAGTACGTCGCGCAAGGCCGCTACTCGGCCACCATCGAAACCGAGGTGGTCGCGCAGCCACGCAATCGCGTGGCCCTCAAGATCAAGATCAATGAAGGTTCGGTCGCGGCCATCAAGCACATCAACGTGGTCGGCAATACGGTTTTCCCTGACGAGGACCTGATCGACCTGTTCGAGCTGAAGACCACCAACTGGTTGTCCTTCTTCCGGAACGATGACAAGTACGCCCGCGAAAAGCTCTCAGGCGACCTCGAACGGTTGCGCTCCTATTACCTGGATCGCGGCTACATCAACATGGATATCACCTCTACCCAGGTATCCATCACCCCTGACAAGAAGGATGTCTACGTCACGGTGAACATCGCCGAAGGCGAGCGTTATACCGTGCGCGAAGTCAAACTCAGCGGTGATCTTAAGGTACCCCAGCAGGAGGTAGAGGCACTGCTGCTGGCCAAAGAAGGGCAAGTCTTCTCGCGCAAGGTAATGACCACCACGTCCGAGCTGATTACTCGTCGTCTGGGCAACGAGGGCTACACCTTTGCCAACGTCAACGGCGTGCCGCAGGCTCATGACGAGGACAATACCGTTTCGATCACCTTCGTGGTTGATCCAGGTAATCGTGCCTACGTTAATCGCGTCAATTTCCGTGGCAATACCAAGACCGAGGACGAAGTACTGCGGCGCGAGATGCGGCAGATGGAAGGTGGCTGGGCATCGACCTATCTGATTGATCAGTCCAAAACCCGTCTGGAGCGTCTTGGCTTCTTCAAGGAAGTCAACGTCGAGACTCCGCAGGTGCCGGGCACCGAGGATCAGATCGACGTCAACTACAGCGTCGAAGAGCAGCCGTCCGGCTCGATCATGGCCAGTGTTGGTTTCGCTCAGAACGCCGGCCTGATCCTGGGTGGTTCGATCAGTCAGAACAACTTCCTAGGCACCGGTAACCGGGTATCGCTGGGGCTGACGCGCAGCGAGTATCAGTCGCGCTACAACTTCGGCTTCGTCGATCCCTACTGGACCGAAGACGGTGTCAGCCTGGGCTACAACGCGTTTTATCGCACCACTGACTACGACGAGCTGGATTACGACGTTTCCAGCTATTCCGTCGATAGCTTGGGTGGCGGTGTGAATATCGGTTATCCAATCAGTGAAACGGCGCGCCTGTCGTTCGGTTTGTCGGTGCAGCAGGACGATCTGGACACCGGTCGCTACACGGTCGATGAAATCTACGACTTCATGGACGAAGAGGGCGATAGCTTCCTTAACTTCAAGGGATCGATAGGCTGGTCCGAGTCGACACTCAACCGCGGCGTGCTGGCCACGCGCGGCCACTCGCAGAGTCTGGTCTTCGAAACGACACTGCCGGGTAGCGATCTGTCGTTCTACAAGCTCGACTACAACGGCCAGCTGTTCGTGCCGATGAGCAAGGACTACACCCTGCGCATGCACACCCGTCTGGGGTACGGTGACGCCTACGGCTCGACCTCGCGGCTGCCGTTCTATGAGCACTACTATGCAGGCGGCTTCAACTCCGTGCGCGGCTTCGAGGACAGCAGTCTGGGGCCACGCAGCACGCCAAGCCGGGCATATGATTCTTCTGGGAATCTGTTGCCGGAAGGCGCCTGTGACTCTTCGGGGCGTTGCACCGATGACCAAGATCCGCTGCCCTTCGGCGGCAACGTGCTCGTCCAGGGCGGTCTGGAAGTGCTATTCCCGATGCCGTTCGTCAAGGATCAGCGTTCGCTGCGCACCTCCGTGTTCTGGGACGTCGGTAACGTCTTCGACACCAACTGTCCTTCCGGCTCGGAAGACTGCAGCGACATCGACTTCGGCGACATGGCCAGCTCGGTGGGCGTCGGCCTGACCTGGATCACGGCGATGGGGCCGCTGAGCTTCAGTCTAGCGATGCCGGTGATGAAGCCGGACGATGCCGATACCCAAGTCTTCCAGTTCTCGCTGGGGCAAACATTCTAACGCTGCAGCGTCGCGCTTCAGTGCCTTTTCAGGAGTGGTGTATACCGTGCGTAAGTTGACTCAGTTGTTCCTCGTCGTCGCAGCCCTGGTTGCGACTCCGGCCTTCGCCGAGATGAAGATCGCGGTGATGAACTATCAGATGGCCCTGCTTGAATCCGATGCCGCCAAGCGTTACGCAGTGGATGCCGAGAAGAAATTCGGTCCCCAGTTGAACAAGCTCAAGACATTGGAAAGCGATGCCAAACGCATCCAAGATCGCCTGGTGAAGGATGGCGACAAGATGCAGCAGGCTGAGCGCGAGCGTTTGGAGCTGGAGTTCAAGCAGAAGGCCCGCGACTTCCAGTTCCAGTCCAAGGAGCTGAACGAGGCCAAGGCTGTTGCCGATCGGGACATGCTCAAGCAGCTGAAACCGAAGCTTGATCAGGCTGTGGAAGAGGTCATCAAGAAAGGTAATTACGATCTGGTGTTCGAGCGTGGCGCGGTGGTCGATGTCAAACCGCAGTTCGACATAACCCGCCAGGTCATCGAGCGCATGAACCAGCTGCGCTGATCATGTCTTCTATCGTGTATACGCTCGGCCAGTTGGCCGAGCTGCTGGGCGCCACGCTGCGTGGCGATGCGTCTCGGCCGATCTACGGTCTGGCGACGCTGCAGGACGCGGGGCCGCAGCATCTCACCTTTCTGGCCAATGCCCAGTATCGCAAGTTCCTTGAAGATACCTGTGCCGGCGCGGTGCTGCTGACGCCCGAGGATGCCGGCGACTATAGCGGCGCGGCATTAGTCATCGAAAACCCCTATCTGGCCTACGCCCGCGCCTCGCATCTGTTCGAGACGCGCCCTGCGGTTGCGGCCGGCGTTCATCCGAGTGCGATCATCGCGGCTGATGCTCAGATTGATCCTTCGGCCTGCATCGGTGCCTATGCGGTAATCGAGGCGGGCGCCTGGATCGGCCCCGATGTGGTGATCGGTGCACAGTGTTTCATCGGTGCACGTTGCCGCATCGACGAAGGTGGGCGGTTGGCGCCGCGTGTCACGCTCTATCACGATGTCAGGATCGGCAAGCGGGTGGTCATTCAGTCCGGCGCGGTGATCGGTGGCGAGGGCTTCGGCTTCGCCAACGAGAAGGGCGTGTGGCAAAAGATCGCTCAGATTGGCGGCGTTACCATCGGTGATGACGTGGAGATCGGCTCCAATACCACCATCGATCGCGGAGCGTTATCCGATACGCTGATCGGCAACGGCGTCAAGCTGGATAACCAGATCATGATCGCGCACAACGTGCAGATCGGTGACAACACCGCGATGGCGGGCTGCGCGGGTATTTCCGGCAGCACCAAGATCGGCCGTAACTGCATGATTGCAGGCGGTGTCGGCATGGTTGGACACATTGAGGTCTGCGATAACGTCTTCGTGACCGGGATGACGATGGTGACGCGTTCGATAACCGAGCCGGGCAGCTATTCGTCCGGCACGGCGATGCAAACGGCAGCCGAATGGCGCAAAAGCGCGGCGCGTATTCGCCACCTCGATGATATGGCGCGTCGTCTGCAGCAGTTGGAAAAGCGCCTCGCCGCCGTGACCCCGGATGGGGATACGGCTTCTGATGCCTGAGCTATCTCTCTGATCGCCGTCTTTTTTCAAGGGTAGTGCCTGCCTGCGCCGGCGGTGCGGGCGATGGCGGCTCCCATACTCATTTACGGGCTTTTTGCTGACATGATGGATATCAACGAGATTCGCGAATACCTGCCTCACCGCTACCCGTTTCTGCTGGTAGACCGTGTGGTCGAGCTGGACACGGACGCCAAGCGCATTCGCGCATACAAGAACGTGACCATCAACGAGCCGTTCTTCAATGGCCACTTCCCGCAGCATCCGATCATGCCGGGCGTGCTGATCATCGAGGCGATGGCGCAGGCCGCTGGTCTGCTGGGCTTCAAGATGATGGGGGCGACGCCTTCGGATGGGACCTTGTACTACTTCGTCGGTTCCGACAAGCTGCGCTTTCGCCAGCCGGTGCTGCCGGGCGACCAGCTGGTACTCGAGGCGAAGTTCCTCGGCGTCAAGCGCGGCATCTGGAAGTTCGAGTGCCAGGCCAGCGTCGATGGCAAGGCGGTTTGCTCGGCCGAAATCATTTGTGCGGAACGCGAACTATGACTTTGATCGACCCTCGCGCCATCGTCGATCCCACGGCCAGACTGGCGGATGACGTCCAGGTCGGACCGTGGTCGATCATCGGGCCGAATGTCGAAATTGGTGAGGGAACGGTGATCGCGTCGCACGTGGTCATCAAGGGGCCGACCGTGATCGGCCGGCACAACCGGATCTTCCAGTTTTCCTCGGTCGGCGAGGACACTCCGGATCTCAAGTACAAGGGTGAGCCGACTCGGCTGGTGATCGGCGATCACAACGTGATCCGCGAAGGCGTGACGATCCATCGTGGCACCGTACAGGATCGTTCCGAGACCACGCTCGGTGATCACAACCTGATCATGGCCTACGCGCACATCGGCCACGACAGCGTGATCGGCAATCACTGCATCCTGGTCAACAACACGGCCCTGGCGGGCCACGTCCACGTTGGCGACTGGGCCATCCTCTCTGGCTACACCTTGGTGCATCAGTTCTGCCATATCGGCGCGCACAGCTTTTCCGGCATGGGAACCGCCATTGGTAAGGACGTGCCGGCGTTCGTCACCGTGTTCGGCAACCCCGCCGAGGCACGCAGCATGAATTTCGAGGGCATGCGCCGGCGTGGCTTCAGCGATGAAGCCATTCATGCGCTGCGCTGTGCCTACAAGGTGGTTTACCGCAAGGGACTGACTGTGGAGGCGGCGCTGGCGGAGCTGGCGGAGGACGCCAAGACATTCGCGGAGGTGGCGATGTTCCGTGACTCCATCCAGGCCTCGACCCGCGGTATTACCCGCTGATATGCGCGCGCCGCTGAAGGTTGCGCTGGTAGCCGGTGAATCGTCCGGCGACATTCTCGGCGCCGGATTGATGCAGGCGCTCAAGGCGCGCCATCCCGATGTGCAGTTCATCGGTGTCGGTGGCGCGCGGATGGAAGCCGAAGGCCTGACGTCGTACTTCCCGCTTGAGCGTCTGGCGGTAATGGGGCTCGTGGAGGTGCTGGGGCGGCTTCCCGAGTTGCTGGCGCGGCGCCGGCAGCTGTTGCGCGATCTGCTCGAGGCGCGACCGGATGTGTTCATCGGTATCGATGCGCCGGACTTCAATCTGGATCTTGAGCTCAAGCTGCGCCGTGCGGGTATCCGCACCGTTCACTACGTCAGTCCCTCGGTGTGGGCCTGGCGGCAGAAACGGGTCTTCAAGATTCGCGATGCCTGCGACCTCATGCTGACGTTGTTTCCATTCGAGGCGAAGTTCTATGAGGAGCACCGGGTTCCGGTGCGCTTCGTCGGGCATCCGCTGGCCGACACGATTCCGCTGCAAACCGAGCGTGAACCAGCGCGCCAGGCCCTCGGTCTGCCCGCGCAGGGAATGGTTGTTGCCTTGCTGCCGGGAAGTCGGGGCGGCGAAGTGGCGCGTCTCGGCGAGTTGTTCCTGGCTGCGGCCGAGCGCCTGCGTGCGATGCGGCCAGGTGTGCATTTTGTGCTGCCCTGCGCCAGCCCTGAGCGTCGTACGCAACTGGAGGCCATGTTGGCCGGGCGCGACCTGCCGCTGACCCTGGTGGATGGGCGCTCTCACGAAGCGCTGGCAGCGTGCGATGCTGTGCTGATCGCTTCGGGCACGGCAACGCTGGAGGCCTTGCTGTTCAAACGGCCGATGGTCGTCGCCTACAGTGTTGCACCGTTGACTTTCCGCATTCTCAAACGCCTGGTGAGAAGCCCATACGTGGCCTTGCCTAATCTGCTGGCGCAGCGCCTGTTGGTGCCTGAGCTACTGCAGGAGGCGGCGACCCCCGAGGCGCTGGCTCAGGCTCTGTCGCCGCTGCTCGACAACGGCGATGTGCAGACCGAGGATTTTGACCGAATCCACCGCACCCTGCGCTGCGAGGCCTCCAGCCAGGCGGCGGACGCGGTGCTTGGCCTGATCGGGCAAGGCTGATGCAGTTAGGTCTCGACTTCGATCTGGTGCAGGAGCTGGTCGCTGGCGTCGACGAAGTCGGCCGTGGCCCACTGTGCGGTCCGGTGGTCACGGCGGCGGTGATCCTCGATCCATTGCGACCGATTCAGGGACTCAATGATTCGAAGAAACTCAGCGAAGCCCGACGTGAGGCGCTGTTCGACGAGATTCAGGAAAAGGCGCTGGCCTGGTGCATCGCTCGCGCCGAGGTGGAAGAGATCGATCGGCTGAACATTCTGCACGCCACCATGCTGGCCATGCAGCGTGCGGTCGAAGGGCTGAGCGTGGTGCCGCGACTGGCACTGATCGACGGCAACCGCTGTCCCGTTCTGGCGGTGCCCAGTGCGGCGGTGGTGCAGGGCGATGCCAGCGTGCCGGCGATCGCTGCCGCCTCGATTCTTGCCAAGGTCAGTCGCGACCGGGAAATGCAGGCGCTGGATCTGGTTTACCCAGGCTACGGACTGGCCGGCCACAAAGGGTACCCGACTCCGGCGCACCTCCAGGCGTTGGAAAGCCTCGGGCCGACGCCCATCCATCGGCGCTCCTTCGCGCCAGTGCGCGTGCTCCTTGAGCGAGCCGCACTCACATGCACCGCCGCGGCGGTTGGCGAGTTGGTCAGCTGACCGCCAACTGTCACAGCGCCTTCTGGCGCCATCCGCGGTCCGTTGACCGGCTTTCCGTTACAATCGCCGGCTTGTCACCGCCGCTACCGGGATTCGTTCATGTCCGTTTCGTTCGTCCATCTTCGCCTGCATACCGAGTTCTCGCTGGTCGACGGCCTGGTGCGCGTCAAGCCGCTGACCAAGGCGGTCGCCGGTACCGGAATGCCCGCCGTGGCGGTGACGGATCAGAGCAACATGTGTTCGCTGGTCAAGTTCTACAAGGCGGCACTGGGCGCTGGGATCAAGCCCATCTGCGGCGCCGACATCTGGCTGGCCAGCCGCGAGGAGGATGGTCCGCTCAGTCGGCTGACCTTGCTGGCGATGAACGCCAAGGGCTATCGCAACCTCACCGAATTGGTGTCCCGTGGTTGGACTGAGGGCCAGCGCAACGATCTGGTTGTCATCGAGCGCGACTGGGTCAAGGACGCGGCCGAAGGTTTGATCGCATTGTCAGGAGCCAAGGAAGGAGAGATCGGCCAGGCCCTGCTCAATGCTGACGAAGGGCTGGCCGAGGCGTTGCTGCAGGAATGGGGTGCGGTGTTCGCCGAGCGCTTCTACCTGGAAGTGCAGCGCACCAGTCGCGTCAACGATGAAGAGTATCTCCATGCCGCGGTGGCGCTTGCCGAACGCTGCGGCGCGCCGCTGGTGGCGACCAATGACGTGCGCTTCCTCCGGCAAGAAGATTTCGAGGCCCATGAGACGCGAGTCTGCATCGGCGAGGGGCGCACCCTCGATGACCCGCGCCGCCCACGCAACTATTCCGACCAGCAGTACCTGAAGACCCCCGAGGAAATGGCCGAGCTGTTCGCCGATCTGCCGGAGGCGCTGGAAAACACTGTCGAAATTGCCAAGCGCTGCAACATTGAAGTGCAACTGGGCACCTACTTCCTGCCCAACTTCCCGGTGCCCGCCGGGATGACCATTGACGACTACCTGCGTAAGGTCTCGTACGAGGGGCTGGAAGAGCGCCTGGAAGTCCTGCTGCCCAAGGACACGCCCGATTACGCGGCGAAGAAGCAGGTGTACATCGACCGCCTCGAGTTCGAGCTGGGCACCATCATCCAGATGGGCTTCCCCGGTTACTTCCTGATCGTGATGGACTTCATCAAGTGGGCGAAGAACAACGGCGTGCCGGTGGGCCCTGGCCGGGGGTCGGGCGCCGGCTCGCTGGTCGCCTATGTGCTGAAGATTACCGATCTCGACCCGCTGGCCTACGACCTGCTGTTCGAGCGCTTCCTCAACCCCGAGCGGATCTCGATGCCCGACTTCGACGTCGACTTCTGCATGGACGGCCGCGACCGGGTGATCGACTACGTGGCCGAGGCCTATGGGCGCAACGCGGTGAGTCAGATCATCACCTTCGGTTCGATGGCGGCTAAGGCAGTGGTGCGCGACGTCGCGCGGGTGCAGGGCAAGTCCTATGGTCTGGCTGATCGCCTGTCGAAGATGATTCCCTTCGAAGTCGGCATGACCCTGGAAAAGGCCTACGAGATGGAGGAGCCGCTGCGCGATTTCCTCGCCGTCGACGAGGATGCCCGGGAAATCTGGGACATGGCGCTCAAGCTCGAAGGCATCACCCGCGGCACCGGCAAGCACGCTGGCGGTGTGGTGATCGCTCCGACCAAGCTCACGGATTTTGCGCCGATCGCCTGTGACGAGGAGGGCGGCGGCCTGGTGACCCAGTTCGACAAGGACGACGTCGAGCAGGCTGGCCTGGTCAAGTTCGACTTCCTCGGTCTGCGCACCCTGACCATCATCAAATGGGCGCTGGAGACCATTAACCGCGAGCAGGCCAAGAAGGGCCTGGAGCCGGTCAATATCGATTTCATCCCGTTGGATGACAAGCCCACCTACCAGCTGTTGCAGAAGGCCGAGACCACGGCCGTGTTCCAGCTCGAATCGCGCGGCATGAAGGAGCTGATCAAGAAGCTCAAGCCCGACTGCCTGGAAGACCTCATCGCACTCGTGGCGCTGTTCCGCCCCGGTCCGCTGCAGTCGGGCATGGTGGATGACTTCATCAACCGCAAGCACGGTCGTGCCGAAGTTTCCTATCCGCACCCGGACTATCAGTACGCGGGCCTCGAGCCAGTGCTCAAGCCCACCTACGGCATCATCCTGTACCAGGAACAGGTGATGCAGATCGCCCAGGTGATGGCTGGTTACACCCTCGGCGGCGCCGATATGCTGCGTCGGGCGATGGGCAAGAAGAAGCCCGAAGAGATGGCCAAGCAGCGCGGCGGCTTCATCGAGGGTTGCGCCAATAACGGTATCGATGGGGAGCTGGCGGGCAACATCTTCGATCTGGTGGAGAAATTCGCCGGCTACGGTTTCAACAAGTCGCACTCGGCTGCCTACGGCCTGGTCTCGTACCAGACTGCCTGGCTCAAGGCGCATTACCCCTCGCCGTTCATGGCTGCAGTGCTCTCGGCGGATATGCACAACACCGACAAGGTGGTGATCCTCATCGAGGAATGCCGCAGCATGAAGCTGCGTATCGATCCGCCCGATGTGAACGTCTCCGAGTTCAAATTCACCGTCAACGACGATGGCCGCATCGTCTACGGTCTGGGCGCGGTCAAGGGCGTCGGCGAAGGTCCGGTCGAGGCGATTGCCGAATGCCGCGCCGCAGGCGGGCCGTTCAAGGACCTGTTCGATTTCTGCAGTCGCGTGGACTTGAAGCGCATCAACAAGCGCACGCTGGAAGCGCTGATCCGTTCCGGCGCGCTGGATCGCCTTGGGCCCTACTTCCACGAGGAAGCCAAGGCCTACCAAGCCAACATCGACCGTAATCGTGCGGTGCTGCTGGCGGCGATGGAAGAGGCGGTGCAGGCTGCCGAACAGACGGCGCGCAGCGAGGAAAGCGGCCACATGGACCTGTTCGGCGGGCTGTTCGCCGAACCCGAGGCGGATGTCTACGCCAATCATCGCAAGGCGCGTGAGCTGTCGCTCAAGGAGCGTTTGAAGGGTGAGAAAGATACCCTCGGGCTGTATCTCACGGGCCATCCCATTGACGAGTACGAGGGCGAGGTGCGGCGTTTCGCCCGGCAGCGCATCGTCGACCTGCGGCCGGCGCGCGATACCCAGACCGTGGCCGGGCTGATCGTCAATCTGCGGGTGATGAAGAACAAGAAGGGCGACAAGATGGGCTTCATCACCCTCGATGACCGCTCCGGGCGCATCGAGGCGTCGCTATTCGCCGAAGCCTTCAACACCGCTCAGGCGCTGCTACAGACGGATGCGCTGGTGGTGGTTGAAGGCGAAGTCAGCAACGACGACTTTTCCGGCGGCCTGCGGCTGCGCGCCAAGCGGGTGATGAGTCTGGAGGAGGCGCGTACCGGGTTGGCCGAAAGCCTGCGGGTGAAGGTCGCCAGCGACGCGCTCAAAGGTGATCGGATGCGCTGGCTTGCCGATGTATTCGGGCGGCATCGTGGCGCCTGTCCAATCACGCTCGAATACACTGGGGCCGATGCGCGTGCATTGCTACAGTTTGGCGAGAACTGGCGGATCGATCCAGCAGACAACTTGATTCAGGCGTTGCGTGACCAGTTCGGACGCGACAACGTCTTCCTGCAATACCGATGACGGGTGGTCGCTACCGAGCACCCTGATCCCTTGGCACTGCCCGCGTAGTGCCAGAACGGCCCGGTCTCGATCGGGTCATGGTTCCGAACAATTTTTGTTCGACCTCGAAGCGCCGCTCCCGTAAGGTATGGCGCAAAAAACGGAACAGCCTCCCGGCCGCCTGGCCGTCGACGCATGACGGATGCCTATGAACCCGAATTTTCTCGATTTCGAACAGCCGATTGCCGACCTGCAAGCCAAGATCGAAGAGTTGCGCCTGGTCGGCAACGATAACTCGCTGAACATCGGCGACGAGATTGCCCGCCTGCAGGACAAGAGCGAATCGCTCACCGAAAGCATTTTCGGCAATCTGACCAGCTGGCAGATCGCCCGCCTGGCCCGCCACCCGCAGCGTCCCTACACGCTGGATTACATCAATCATCTGTTCACCGAGTTCGAAGAGCTGCACGGAGATCGCCATTTCTCCGATGACGCTGCCATCGTCGGTGGCACGGCCCGCCTGAACGGCCAGCCGGTAATGGTGATCGGTCACCAGAAGGGTCGTGAAGTACGCGAGAAGGTGCGCCGCAACTTCGGCATGCCGCGTCCGGAGGGCTATCGCAAGGCTTGCCGCCTGATGGAAATGGCCGAGCGCTTCAAGCTGCCGATTCTGACCTTCATCGATACTCCCGGCGCCTATCCGGGCATCGATGCCGAGGAGCGCAACCAGAGCGAGGCCATTGCCTGGAACCTGCGTGTGATGGCGCGCCTGAAGACGCCGATCATCGCCACGGTAATTGGCGAGGGTGGTTCCGGCGGTGCGCTGGCCATCGGCGTCTGCGACCAGCTGAACATGCTGCAATATTCCACCTACGCGGTGATCTCGCCGGAAGGTTGCGCCTCGATTCTCTGGCGCACCGCCGAGAAAGCGCCGGAGGCGGCCGAGGCGATGGGTGTGACTGCCGAGCGTCTGAAGGATCTGGGCATCGTCGACAAGGTGATTTCTGAGCCGCTCGGCGGCGCGCATCGCAATCCGGCTGCCATGGCGGCTTCGATGAGCCAGGAGCTGATCAAGCAGCTCGATATGCTCAAGTCGCTGGACACCGATAAGCTGCTGGCGCGTCGTTACGAGCGTCTTATGAGCTACGGCATCGCCTGATCGCGCTGCCATCCACGCGACACGAACGGACAGGTGCACTAATGTGCCCTGTCCGTTTTCATTTGGGGCATTGCACTCTCTGACTTTGCGCCGTGATCGATATGTCTCTTGAAGCCCGTTTGTCGTCTGCGTTGAGTTGCGTCCGTCATGCGCCGCGTTGGTGCGTGGCGTTCTCCGGCGGGCTCGACTCCACGGTGCTGCTGCAGCTCTTGGCCGATCTTGCCCGGCGCGAAACGCTCCCCCCGTTGCGGGCAATCCATGTTCACCACGGCTTGCAGTCCGCGGCGGATGCTTGGCCCGAGCACTGTCGGCGCGTTTGCACGGCGCTTGGGGTTCCGCTTGAGGTGGTGCGCGTGCAGGTCGAGGCGGGGAGCAGCCTGGAGCAGGCAGCGCGGCAAGCACGCTACGCCGCCATCGAACTGCGCCTCGAGGACGGCGAAGTGCTGCTGACCGCGCAGCATCGCGACGATCAGGCCGAAACGCTGTTGTTCCGCCTGTTGCGCGGCGCCGGTGTGCGCGGGCTGGCTGCCATGCCTGCCAGGCGCAGGCTCGGTCGCGGTTGGCTGGTACGGCCGCTGCTTGATGCAAGCAGGGGCGAGCTGGAGGCTCATGCTCGACGCCTGGGGCTGACCTGGGTCGAGGATCCCAGCAACGACAGCCTCGAGTTCTCACGTAACTATCTCCGCCGCCAGGTGATGCCGGTGCTTGCGCAGCGCTGGCCGCAGACGGCAACGACACTGGCGCGCACAGCGGCGCATATGGCCGAAGCGCAGGCGTTGCTGGACCAGCTGGCGGAGATGGATCTTGCGATGATGGCGCCGCCCGGCGCTTACGCATGGCTGCCGGTGCCGAGCCTGGCGCTCGCGCCCATGCTGTCGCTCAGTCCCGCCCGGCAGCGCAATGCACTGCGCCACTGGCTGGCACCGTTCACCGCATTGCCTGACAGCGAGCATTGGCAAGGTTGGGAGTCGCTGTGCGCCGCTGCCGCCGATGCGACGCCCGTGTGGCGGTTGGCCGCGGGCGAACTGCACCGCTGTGGTGATCGCCTGTGGTGGCTGTCGGGATGTTGGTTGCGCCCGGTGGTCGGTTCGGTCGCCTGGAATGATCCTAATCAGTCGCTGCAGTTGCCTGACAACGGCTCGGTGCGGGTTGCGGGCGCTGCCGCGTCGGCGCGTTACGAGGTGCGCTACCGGCAGGGTGGTGAAGTGCTGCGGGTGCCCGGGCGGGGTGGCCGCGATCTCAAGCGCTTGCTCAACGAGGCAGGTGTGCCGCGGTTCGTCAGAGCGCGTCTGCCATTGCTCTACGCCAATGGCCAGCTGGTCGGTGTGGCGAATCTGCCGGGTCTGTGCGCGTTGCCGCTGACGATCCACTGGCAGCCGCCGCCGGCCGACGCAGGTTTGAGCTGGTAGGTGCTTTCCAGTAGACTACGCTCCCGTCTCAATACAGCTTCTGCGGTTTCTTCGAATCCGTGGCAGTTGCGCTATTGCCGCCTGGTGCGCAATGGCATCTTCGCTTTCCCCCGGCGGCGCTGGCCGCTTAACGCAGACTTCTAGGGTTTTTCATGACGCGCTACATCTTCGTCACGGGTGGTGTTGTTTCTTCTTTGGGGAAAGGCATCGCTTCGGCTTCATTGGCGGCCATCCTGGAGGCGCGGGGCCTGAAGGTCACGATGCTCAAGCTGGACCCTTACATCAACGTCGATCCAGGCACCATGAGCCCGTTCCAGCACGGTGAAGTGTTCGTCACCCACGACGGCGCCGAGACCGACCTGGACCTGGGGCACTACGAGCGGTTCATCCGCACCCGTATGACCCAGAACAACAACTTCACCACCGGTCGCGTCTACGAAGACGTGCTGCGCCGCGAGCGCCGCGGTGATTACCTGGGCGCGACCATTCAGGTCATTCCGCATATCACCGACGAGATCAAGCGCCGCATCATCAAGGGTGCTGGTGATGCCGACGTGGCGCTGGTGGAAGTCGGCGGCACCGTCGGCGACATCGAGTCGCAACCGTTCCTCGAGGCGATTCGCCAGCTGCGTGTGGAAGTCGGCGCCAAGCGCGCCATGCTGATGCATCTGACGCTGGTGCCGTACATCGCCACCGCCGGCGAAACCAAGACCAAGCCGACTCAGCACTCGGTGAAGGAGCTGCGCTCCATCGGCCTGCAGCCGGACGTGCTGGTATGTCGTTCGGACCGCGCCATCGATGTGTCTTCGCGGCGCAAGATCGCGCTGTTCACCAACGTCGAAGAGCGCGCAGTGATCAGCCTGCCGGACGCCGATACCATCTACAAGATTCCGGGCATCCTGCATGCGCAGGGTCTGGATGATTACGTCGTCGAGCGTTTCGATCTCAAGTGCGGCGGTGCCGATCTCTCCGAATGGGACCGCGTGGTCGATGCCAAGCTGCATCCGGAGAAGGAAGTCACCATCGCCATGGTCGGCAAGTACATGGAACTTCTCGATGCCTACAAATCTCTGATCGAGGCCATGAGCCACGCCGGCATTCAGAGCCGTACCAAAGTGAACCTGCGCTATATCGACTCCGAAGACATCGAGAACCAGG
This sequence comes from Stutzerimonas sp. 21-1, assembly GCF_056336065.1. NCBI lineage: Bacteria > Pseudomonadati > Pseudomonadota > Gammaproteobacteria > Pseudomonadales > Pseudomonadaceae > Stutzerimonas > Stutzerimonas sp. 21-1. The sequence continues at coordinate 1,649,992 of NZ_CM150500.1, forward strand.
GCACCGGCTTGCTCGAAGGGGTGGATGCCATCCTCGTACCCGGCGGTTTCGGCCTGCGTGGCGTGGAAGGCAAGATCACCACGGTCAAATACGCCCGCGAGAACAAGATTCCGTACCTGGGCATCTGTCTCGGCATGCAGGTAGCGGTCATCGAGTTCGCGCGTGATGTGCTGGGCTGGACGGACGCCAATTCCACCGAGTTCGACAAGAACAGCGCTCACCCGGTGGTGGGGCTGATCACCGAATGGGAAGATGCCAGCGGTGCGGTAGAAAAACGCTCCGACTCCTCCGACCTCGGTGGCACCATGCGTCTGGGTGCACAGGAGTGCGGTCTGGAGCAGGGCTCGAAGGTATTCGAATGCTATGGCCAGGAGCGCATCGTCGAGCGCCATCGCCATCGCTACGAAGTCAACAACAACCTGCTGCCGCAACTGCAGGCCGCTGGCCTGAAAATTACTGGCCGCTCCGGCGACGGCGCGCTGGTGGAAGTGGTCGAGGCGCCGGATCATCCCTGGTTCGTGGCCTGCCAGTTCCACCCCGAATTCACGTCCACGCCGCGTGATGGTCATCCGCTGTTCAGCGGTTTCGTCAACGCAGCGCTGGGTTACAAGGCGAGCAAGGCATGAGCCAGAAAACCATCCGCGTAGGCAATATCGAGATCGCCAACGACAAGCCCTTCGTGTTGTTTGGCGGCATCAACGTACTGGAGTCCCGCGACCTGGCCATGACGGCCTGCGAGGAGTACGTGCGGGTAACCGAGAAGATCGGCATTCCTTACGTGTTCAAGGCCAGCTTCGATAAGGCCAACCGTTCCTCGATCACCTCGTTCCGCGGCCCGGGCCTGGACGAGGGCATGAAGATCTTCGAGGAAGTGAAGAAGACCTTCGGCGTGCCGGTGATCACCGATGTGCACGAGCCATTCCAGGCCGCTCCGGTGGCCGAGGTCTGCGACATCATCCAGCTGCCGGCCTTCCTCTCGCGGCAGACCGATCTGGTGGTGGCCATGGCCAAGACCGGCGCGGTAATCAATATCAAGAAAGCGCAGTTCCTCGCGCCACAGGAAATGAAGCACATCCTGAAGAAGTGCGAGGAAGCCGGTAACGATCAGCTGATCCTCTGCGAACGCGGCTCGTCCTTCGGCTACAACAACCTGGTCGTCGACATGCTTGGCTTCGGCATCATGAAGTCGTTCGAGTATCCGGTGTTCTTCGACGTCACCCATGCGTTGCAGATGCCGGGTGGTCGCGCCGATTCGGCCGGTGGGCGCCGTGCCCAGGTTACTGATCTGGCCAAGGCGGGGCTGTCCCAAGGGCTGGCCGGGCTGTTCCTGGAAGCTCATCCAGATCCGGACAACGCCAAGTGCGACGGTCCCTGCGCGCTGCGTCTGAACAAGCTGGAACCTTTCCTCACCCAGCTCAAGCAGCTGGATGATCTGGTCAAGAGTTTTCCGCCAATCGAAACTGCTTGAAAGCCTTGCAGCTATCTATGGAGTGTTAATAACAATGGCAAAGATCATCGACATCAAGGGTCGTGAAGTCCTCGACTCCCGCGGCAATCCGACCGTGGAAGCCGACGTGATCCTCGATAACGGCATCATCGGCAGTGCTTGTGCACCGTCCGGTGCTTCCACCGGCTCGCGCGAGGCCCTCGAGCTGCGCGACGGTGACAAGAGCCGCTACCTGGGCAAGGGCGTGCTGAACGCCGTGGCCAACGTCAACGGGCCGATCCGCGATCTGCTGCTGGGCAAGGATCCGGTCGATCAGAAGGGCCTGGATCAGGCGATGATCGAGCTGGACGGTACCGAGAACAAGGCCAAGCTGGGCGCCAACGCCATCCTCGCCGTGTCCCTGGCCGCTGCCAAGGCTGCTGCCCAGGCCAAAGGCGTGCCGCTGTACGCGCACATTGCCGACCTGAACGGCACCCCCGGCCAGTACTCCATGCCGGTGCCGATGATGAACATCATCAACGGCGGCGAGCACGCCGATAACAACGTCGACATCCAGGAATTCATGGTTCAGCCAGTCGGCGCCAAGACCTTCGCCGATGCCCTGCGCATGGGCGCCGAGATCTTCCATCACCTGAAAGCCGTGCTGAAAGCCCGTGGCCTGAATACCGCCGTGGGTGATGAAGGCGGCTTCGCGCCGAACCTGGCCTCCAACGAAGATGCCCTAGCGGCCATCGCCGAGGCGGTCGCGAAGGCCGGTTACCAGCTGGGCAGCGACGTGACCCTGGCTCTGGACTGCGCATCCAGCGAGTTTTTCAAGGATGGCAAGTACGACCTGGCCGGCGAAGGCAAGGCATTCGACGCCGCCGGCTTCGCGGATTACCTGGCTGGTCTGACTCAGCGCTATCCGATCATTTCGATCGAAGATGGCATGGACGAGTCCGACTGGGCTGGCTGGAAGGCACTGACCGACAAGATCGGCGAGAAGGTGCAGCTGGTCGGCGACGACCTGTTCGTCACCAACACCAAGATCCTCAAGGAAGGCATCGACAAGGGCATCGCCAACTCGATCCTGATCAAGTTCAACCAGATCGGCTCGCTGACCGAGACGCTGGAAGCCATCCAGATGGCCAAGGCCGCCGGCTACACTGCGGTGATCTCGCACCGCTCCGGCGAAACCGAGGACAGCACCATCGCCGACCTGGCCGTGGGTACCGCCGCTGGCCAGATCAAGACCGGCTCGCTGTGCCGTTCCGACCGCGTGTCCAAGTACAACCAGCTGCTGCGTATCGAAGAGCAGCTGGCCGGCAAGGCACCATACAAGGGCCGTGCCGAATTCCGCGGCTGAGTTGCGGCATTTAAAAAAGGGCGGCGCAAGTCGCCCTTTTTTGTTTCAATCGGCTCGATGCTTAACGCTGCGGAAGTCACTCGGGCCGCTAGCGGTGCGCTCGCCATCTTTCCCTACTGAAAACCGCCGAAGTTCGTTTCATGCCTGCTATGCGCCGTCCCTACTGGTTGTTCGTCGTGCTGATCCTATTGCTGGGCGGTTTGCAATATCGTCTGTGGGTAGGCGAGGGCAGCCTTGCCCAGATCAGCAGCCTGAACAAACAGATCGCCGAGCAGAAGGGCGAGAACGAGCGCCTTCTTGAACGTAACCGTATCCTCGAGGCGGAAGTGCTCGAGCTGAAAGCCGGCATGGAGACGGTCGAGGAACGCGCGCGCCAGGAGCTGGGCATGGTCAAAGAGGGCGAGACCCTCTATCAGCTGACCGAATGAGCTGCGCATTGCCCGACTTCTGGGTGGTGATACCGGCCGCTGGCGTGGGCAGCCGCATGCGGGCCGATCGCCCCAAGCAGTACCTGCCGCTCGGTGGGCGCTGCATCATCGAACACACCCTCGACTGCTTCCTCGATCATCCAGGATTGCGCGGACTGGTGGTGAGCCTGGCCGACGCCGATCCGTACTGGCCGGACCTCGCCTGTGCCCGCGATGAACGCGTGCAGCGCGCCGCCGGCGGGCGCGAGCGCTGTGACTCGGTGCTCAATGGTCTGCGGCGACTTGGCGAGCTGGGTGCGCAGGACCAGGACTGGGTGCTGGTGCACGATGCGGCGCGCCCCAACCTGACGCGCGAAGACCTGAACACGCTGTTGGCCGAGCTTGGCGACGATGCCGTCGGTGGACTTCTGGGTGTGCCGGCGCGCGACACGCTTAAGCGTGTCGGCCCCGATGGGCGCGTGCTGGAAACGGTGGATCGCAGTGCGATCTGGCAGGCATACACGCCGCAGATGTTCCGTCTTGGCCTGCTGCGCGACGCGCTGGAAAGAGCGTTGCGCAGTGGTGTCAACGTCACTGACGAGGCCTCGGCGCTGGAATGGGCGGGCTTTGCGCCGCGCATGGTGGAAGGGCGGGCGGATAACCTGAAAGTCACCCGGCCGGAGGACCTGCTCTGGCTGCAGCAGCGCTGGCAGGCCAAGATGCCTGACAACCGCTAGACCTCGCTGCCCGTTACCGCTGGATAGCGATAGCGCGCTGCCGCATCGCTGGTGGTCGACGGCACGATGACGACTTCAACCTCCGTGCCCAGGCGTCCAGCTCGTCAGCCCGTCTGAGGCGATCATTGAGTACGCGTTCTAGAGCGGTGTTCCGGCATATTCGGGGCGCTGTGCCAGGCCGGTCTTCAGCGCCTCGATGAGCAAACGCACCTTCGGTAGCGGATAACGCCGTTGCGGGTAGACGGCCCACACGGCGGTGTCCGGCGGTTGATTGGCCTCCAGCAGCGAAACCAACTCACCGTGGCGCAGCGGTTCCTGCACGTAGTAGTCGGGCAGTTGGCAGAGGCCGAAGCCGCGCAGCGCAGCGTCCAGCACGGCCTGGCCGCTGTTGCAGCGCCAGTTGCCGCTCGGTTTGAAGTGCTGTTCGCGGCCGTCGATCTGGAAGGTCCAGGTATCACCGGTTCCGATCAGGCAGTTGTGTCGGCCCAGCTCGGAAAGCGTGTGCGGTCGCCCGTAGCGCTCCAGATAGGATGGCGCAGCGCACAGGTACATCGCGCGCGGCGCGATACGGGTGGCGACCAGCCGCGACTCGCCGAGACGACCCAGGCGGATCGCCAGGTCATAACCTTCCTGCACCAGATCCAGCGTGCGGTTGGACAGTTCGATCTCCACCCGCAGCTGCGGGTGCTGTGCCATGAATTCGTTGACCAGCGGCACGATGAAGCGCTCGCCGTAGGCCACCGCCGCGGTCATGCGCAGCAGCCCGGTGGGCGCGGCGTGCAGGTCGCTGATCGCCAGGAACGCCTCGTCGCGCTCCTCGATCAACCGCTGGCAGCGCGCAAAGAAGGTGTGACCCGCTTCGGTCAGCGACACCCGACGCGTGGTGCGGTACAGCAGCCGTGCCTGCAGACGCTCCTCCAGGCGAGCGACCTGTCGACTGACATGCGAAGACGAGACGCGCAGGTGCTCGGCGGCACGCATGAAACTGCCGCATTCGGCTACGGCGACAAATTCGTCCAGGCCTTCCCAGCGACTCATCGTTTGATCTCTCTCTTATGCGTGGCGGTCAATTGTCCCTGATTGGCAATAATGTTTTCCAGGAAAGCCTGATTAAACCAGTTTGCCGCTCAATTACACTCTCGGCTTTCCATGTCACATCGAGAGTCCCGTCATGACAATCAAATCGCGCGCCGCCGTGGCCTTCGGCCCGAACCAGCCTCTGCAGATCGTCGAGGTAGATGTCGCCCCGCCCAAGGCTGGTGAAGTGCTGGTACGCATCGTTGCCAGCGGCGTCTGCCACACCGACGCCTACACCTTGTCCGGGCAGGACTCCGAAGGCGTCTTCCCCTGCATCCTGGGTCACGAAGGTGGCGGCATCGTCGAAGCGGTCGGCGAGGGTGTGACTTCCGTAGCCGTTGGCGATCATGTGATTCCGCTCTATACCGCCGAATGTCGCGAGTGCAAGTTCTGCAAATCCGGCAAGACCAACCTGTGCAGCGCGGTGCGCGCCACCCAGGGCAAGGGCCTGATGCCGGACGGCACCACGCGCTTCAGCTACCAGGGGCAGCCGGTCTACCACTACATGGGCTGCTCGACCTTCTCCGAGTACACCGTGCTGCCGGAAGTCTCGGTGGCGGTGATCCCCAAGGAGGCGCCGCTGGAGAAGGTCTGCCTGCTCGGCTGTGGCGTGACCACTGGCATCGGCGCGGTGCTCAACACCGCCAAGGTCACCGAAGGCTCGACCGTGGCGATCTTCGGCCTGGGTGGCATCGGCCTGGCGGCGATCATCGGCGCGAAGATGGCCAAGGCCAGCCGCATCATCGGCATCGACATCAATCCGGCCAAGGAAGCTGTGGCGCGCGAACTGGGGCTCACCGACTTCGTCAACCCGAAGGACCACGCCAAGCCGATCCAGGACGTGATCGTCGAAATGACCGACGGCGGCGTGGATTACAGCTTCGAGTGCATCGGCAATGTCCAGTTGATGCGCGCGGCGCTGGAGTGCTGCCACAAGGGCTGGGGCGAGTCGACCATCATCGGCGTGGCGCCGGCCGGAGCGGAAATCAGCACCCGTCCGTTCCAGCTGGTGACCGGGCGCGTGTGGCGCGGCTCGGCGTTCGGCGGCGTGAAGGGGCGCACCGAGCTGCCCAGCTACGTCGAAAAATCGCAGACCGGCGAAATCCCGCTGGATACCTTCATTACGCACACCATGGGGCTGGACGACATCAACAAGGCTTTTGACCTGATGCACGAAGGCAAGAGCATCCGCACCGTCATCCATTTCTGACCCGTAGGGTGGATAACGCCGCCGCACGGCTTATCCACCTTGATCGGTGGCAAACACCTTGCGGTTTTTTCACCCTGCGCGAGGCACGTCCATGACTCTAGAAATCGTTTCCAGCAACAAGAGTTTCGGTGGCTGGCACAAGCGTTACCGTCATCGTTCCAGCAGCCTGAACTGCGACATGGTATTCGCCGTGTACCTGCCGCCGCAGGCCGAGCAGGGTGCTCGGCTGCCTGTGCTGTACTGGTTGTCGGGGCTGACCTGCACCGATGAAAACTTCATGCAGAAGGCCGGTGCACAGCGCCTGGCTGCCGAGCTTGGGTTGATCATCGTAGCGCCGGATACCAGCCCGCGCGGTGCGGACGTGCCGGACGACCCCGACGGCGCCTGGGATTTCGGCCTGGGCGCCGGCTTCTATCTCAACGCGACCGAGCAGCCCTGGGCGCAGCATTACCGCATGTACGACTATGTGGTGCATGAGCTGCCGATGCTAGTCGAGGCGAACTTCCCGGTTTCCGATCGCCGAGGCGTCAGCGGGCACTCGATGGGCGGGCACGGCGCGCTGATCTGCGCGTTGAAGAACCCGGGGCGTTACCGGTCGCTGTCGGCGTTCGCGCCGATCAGCAATCCGCTGGACTGCCCGTGGGGTGAGAAGGCGTTTAGTCGTTACCTGGGCGAGGATCGCGCACGCTGGCGCGAGTGGGATGCCTGTGTGCTGCTGGCCGAGGCGGGCGAGAAGCTGCCGATTCTGGTGGATCAGGGCGATCGTGACGACTTCATGGATGGCCAGTTGAAGCCCCGGGCGCTCGAAGCCGCCGCCAGGGCTGCCGGACATCCGCTGACCCTGCGCATCCAGCCGGGTTATGACCACAGCTACTACTTCATCGCCAGCTTCATCGAGGACCATCTGCGCCATCACGCCGAGGCGCTGAACGCGTAGGTGGATCACGGCGCAGCCTCATCCACGCGCCGGCTCCACCCGAGCGTCCGCATGCTACGCCGGGGTGCGTTGAACACACTCGGAAGGATGAACGCCGAAGACGGGCACAAAAAAGGCCCGGTCGGAATTCCCGGTCGGGCCTTTCCATCGCCGGAGCTTAGAGCGACGGATAATCGGTGTAGCCGACCGGACCCTGGCCGTAGAACAGCTCGGGCTTGGGTGCGTTCAGCGGTGCATCCTGGCGCAGACGCTCGACCAGATCAGGGTTGGCGATGTACGGAATGCCGAAGGCGACCGCATCGGCCTTGCCTTCTGCCAGCCAGGCATTGCCCTGTTCCTTGGTGAAGCGCTCGTTGGCGATGTACACGCCACCGAATATCTGCTTCAGCTGCGGGCCGAGGCTGTCTTCGCCGGCGTATTCGCGGGTGCAGATGAACGCGACGCCGCGCTTGCCCAGTTCACGGGCAACGTAGCCGAAGGTTTCGGCGCGATTGGAGTCGCCCATGTCATGCGAATCGGCGCGCGGCGCCAGGTGTACGCCGACCCGGCCGGCGCCCCAGACGCTGATGGCGGCGTCGGTCACTTCAAGCATCAGTCGCGCACGGTTTTCCAGCGAGCCACCGTAAGCATCGGTGCGCTGGTTGGTGCTGTCCTGCAGGAACTGGTCGAGCAGATAGCCATTGGCGCCGTGGATTTCCACGCCGTCGAAACCGGCCTCCTTGGCATTCTCGGCACCCTTGCGGTAAGCCTCGACGATGGCCGGGATCTCGCTGGTTTCCAGCGCGCGCGGCGTCTCGTAGTCCTTCATCGGGCGCACCAGGCTGACGTGACCGGCCGGCTTGATGGCGCTCGGGGCGACCGGCAACTGGCCGTCGAGGTACAGCGGATCGGAGATGCGCCCGACGTGCCAGAGCTGCAGCACGATCTTGCCGCCCTTGGCATGCACGGCTTCGGTGATCTTCTTCCAGCCTTGCACCTGCTCAGCCGACCAGATGCCGGGCGTGTCCGGGTAGCCGACCCCCATCGGCGTGACCGAAGTGGCTTCGCTGATGATCAGGCCGGCATCGGCGCGCTGAGCGTAGTACTCGGCCATCAGGGCGCCGGGGACACGGCCGGGCTCGGCACGGCAACGGGTCAGAGGCGCCATGATGATGCGGTTGGTGAGTTCCAGATCGCCGATCTTGATCGGGTCGAAGAGAGTGGGCATAGCGATACCGCTCCTGTGCAGTGGGAGGATTAAGAGCTTCAGAGTGACTGGCCGATGCGTTCGACGAAGGCCTGAATCACGGCCTCGTTGCGCTTGAAGAAATGCCACTGGCCGACCTTTTGGCTGCTGATCAGGCCGGCCTTCTGCAGCGTTGCCAGGTGCGCGGATACCGTTGACTGCGACAGCCCGGCCCGTTGATCGATCTGCCCGGCGCAGACGCCGTTCTCCAGCGAATGATGCTGTTCGGCGAAATGCAGGTGCGGCTCCTTTAGCCAGCGCAGAATGTCGCGGCGCAGCGGGTGGGCGAGCGCTTTGATGATGTCGTCGAGGTCGTCCGGCATATTGGTTCCGTTGAAAGGTATATCGGAATGAGGCGAACTATATATCGTGATTTGCCGATATATGATCGATCCGGTTGATGATGCTTATCGCCGATATCGATAGCTCAGCGGCTCTTTGTCATCCGGACGCAACGGGGTCCTGTAGAATCGGCCGCCTGCGTTTTTTCGAAGGTATTTCTCATATGCGTATCGGCCACGGTTATGACGTACACCGCTTCGGTGAGGGCGATTTCATCACGCTCGGCGGTGTGCGGATTGCGCATCGCTTCGGGTTGCTGGCGCATTCCGATGGTGACGTGCTGCTGCATGCCTTGAGCGATGCACTGCTCGGCGCGGCGGCGCTCGGTGACATTGGCAAGCATTTCCCGGACACCGATCCGCAGTTCAAGGGCGCCGACAGCCGCGTGCTGTTGCGTCATGTGCTCGAGCAGGTGAAAGCCAAGGGCTGGACGGTCGGCAACGTCGATACCACCATCATTGCGCAGGCGCCGAAGATGGCGCCGCACATCGAGCGCATGCGCGAGCTGATCGCCGCCGATCTGCAGGTGGCGCTGGATCAGGTCAACGTCAAGGCCACCACCACGGAGAAGCTTGGTTTCGTCGGGCGCGAGGAGGGGATCGCGGTGCATGCGGTCGCCCTGCTGGTACGCGCATGACCGAGGACCAGCTGCTGGGGCCACGGGCGCATGGCGAGCCTTGCGGCAGCGCGGTGCTGAAGGCCGTGGCCGAGGACTTTCAGGTCGACGAGGTGCTGGACATCGCCTTGTCCGGTGAAGGCGAGCACCTGTGGCTGTGGGTGGAAAAGCGCAACCTCAACACGGAGGAAGCCGCCCGACGCATCGCGCGCGCCGCCGGGGTGCCGCTGAAGATGGTCAGCTACGCGGGACTGAAGGATCGTCAGGCGCTGACCCGCCAGTGGTTCAGCCTGCACCTGCCAGGCAAGAGCGACCCGGAGCTGGCGGCTGCGGAGAACGAAAGTCTGAAGATCCTCCAGCACAGCCGTCACCAGCGCAAATTGCAGCGCGGTGCCCATTCGGCCAACGGTTTCACCCTGCGCCTGACGGAGCTGCGCGGCGAGCGTGCAGCGCTTGACGCCCGTCTGGAGCGTATCCGGGATCTCGGCGTACCCAACTATTTCGGTCTGCAGCGTTTTGGCCACGAAGGTGGCAATCTGCACGGCGCCCGCGAATTCGCCGGCCGCGGGGAACTGCCGGTGCAGCGCAACCTGCGTTCGCGGTTGCTTTCGGCCGGCCGCAGCTACCTGTTCAACCGCGTTCTGGCCGAGCGGGTCGCTGTGGCGACCTGGGATCGCGCACAGGTGGGTGATCTGCTTGCGTTCACCGATAGCCGCAGCTTTTTTCCGGCGGGCGAGGCCGAATGTGACGATCCGCGGCTGGCGATTCTCGATCTGCATCCCACCGGGCCGCTGTGGGGCGTTGGAGAATCGCCCGCGGCCGGCGATGTTCAGGCGCTGGAACAGCGGATTGCGGGCAGCGAGCCGGCGATCGCCAAGTGGCTCGCAGATGCTGGCATGAAGCACGAACGGCGCATTCTTCGCCTCCCCATTGGGGGGTTGTCGTGGCATTATCCCGAGCCTGACATTCTGCAACTGGAATTCGTCCTGCCGACCGGATGTTTCGCCACCGCTGTGGTGCGCGAGTTGGTCAACCTGGCAGGGCAGACGGACATCTGATGCGTATTCTGATCGCCAACGACGACGGGGTGCATGCGCCCGGGCTCGCCGCGCTTTATGACGCGCTGGCCGACTATGCCGAGTGCCGGGTGGTTGCCCCGATCCAGGACATGAGCGGTGCCAGCAGCGCACTCACCCTGGATCGCCCGCTGCACCCCGTGAGCATGCCCAACGGCTTCATCGGCCTGAACGGCTCGCCCACCGATTGTGTACACCTCGGGCTCAACGGCCTGCTGGCCGAAACGCCGGACATGGTTGTCTCGGGTATCAACCTGGGCGCCAACCTGGGCGACGACGTGCTTTATTCGGGCACCGTCGCGGCGGCCATCGAAGGGCGTTTCACGGGCCGCCCGGCATTCGCTTTCTCGCTGATTTCCCGTTCGCCGGAAAACCTGCCGACTGCTGCGGCTATCGCCCGGACGCTGGTCGAGAAACACGATCAGCTCGATCTGCCGCCGCGCACGGTACTCAGTGTTAACGTGCCGAACCTGCCGCTGGATCACATCCGTGGTATCCGCCTGACCCGTCTTGGGCATCGCAGCCGCGCCAAGCCGCCGGTCAAGCAAGCGAACCCGCGTGGCAAGGAAGGCTATTGGATTTCCGTCGCCGGAGATGTCGAGGATGGTGGGCCAGGCACGGACTTCCATGCCGTGATGCAGGGTTACGTGTCGATCACGCCGCTGCAGCTGGATCGCACGTTCCGCGAGGCATTCCAGGGCCTTGATCGCTGGTTGGAGGATCTGCTGTGAGTCATCGCGGATCGGGCGATCTGATGCGGCACGGTACCGGCATGACCTCGCAGCGCACCCGCGATCGGTTGATCCAGCGGTTGTACGAGGAGGGGCTGTCCAATCCTCATGTGCTCGAAGTGATCCGCCGCACGCCGCGGCACTTGTTCGTCGACGAAGCGCTGGCGCACCGGGCCTACGAGGACACTGCGCTGCCCATCGGGCACAACCAGACGATTTCGCAACCGTTCATGGTCGCCCACATGAGCGAGTTGCTGCTGGCCGACGGCCCGCTGGACAAGGTGCTGGAGATCGGCACCGGTTCGGGTTACCAGACCGCCGTGTTGGCGCAGCTGGTCGAGCGGGTGTTTTCCGTGGAGCGCATCCAGGCGCTGCAGGAGCGTGCCAAGGAGCGTCTGGCCGAACTCAAGCTGCGTAACGTGGTCTTTCGCTGGGGTGATGGCTGGGAGGGCTGGCCTGCGCTGGCGCCCTACAATGGCATCATCGTTACTGCGGCGGCTGCCGAGGTACCGCAGGCCCTGCTCGATCAACTGGCGCCCGGTGGGCGTCTGGTGATTCCGGTCGGGGCCGGCGAGGTTCAGCACCTGATGCTGATCGTTCGTGAGGAAACCGGCTTTTCGCGCCGCCTTCTGGATTCCGTACGCTTCGTGCCGCTGCTCAATGGACCGGTTGTTTGATCATCAGTGGAAGGAAGCATGAAAGACGCTTTGTTGCTGTACGCCAAGGGCATGGCGATGGGTGCGGCGGATGTGGTGCCTGGCGTATCCGGCGGGACTGTCGCGTTCATTACTGGCATCTATGACGAATTGCTGCGTTCCATCGCGGCGTTTCCCCGGGCGCTGGGTTCGTTGCTGCGTGGCCGTATGGGCGAGGCCTGGAAAATCGCCAACGCCGGGTTTCTGATAACTCTGCTGGCCGGTATCCTCACCAGCGTCTTCAGTCTGGCCCGCTTGATTACCTATCTGCTGGAGCAGCATCCGATTCCGGTGTGGTCGTTCTTTTTCGGCCTGATTCTGGTCTCGGTGCACCTGGTCGCTCGGGAAATCCGTCAACGCAACCTGTCGAGCGGCATCAGCTTCGTGCTGGGTATCGCCTTCGCCTACTGGATCACCGTGGCGGCGCCGATGCAGTGGGGAACCGATAGTCTGAGCCTGTTTTTCGCCGGAGCCATCGCCATCTGCGCGATGATCTTGCCGGGTATCTCCGGCAGCTTTGTGCTGGTGCTTCTCGGTCTCTATCCGACGGTATTGGCCGCGGTAAAGAGCTTCGACATCGCCGTGCTGATCGTGTTTGCGGTCGGCTGTGCACTGGGGCTGCTCAGCTTCGCCAAACTGCTTCACTGGACGCTGCATCGCTGGCGCGATCTGACGCTGGCCTTTCTCACCGGGCTGATGCTGGGTTCGCTGAACAAGGTTTGGCCGTGGAAGGAAACGCTGACCTGGCGCACCAATTCGCACGGCGAGCGTACACCCGTGCTGGAGCAGAACCTGTTTCCGGGCGCCTATGGCGAACTCACCGGGCAGGATCCGCAATTCGTATTGGCTGTTGTTCTGGCAATCGCCGGTATTGCGCTTGTGCTCGGCCTGGAGTGGCTTGCCAGTCGCCGCCAGTCGACTGCAGAAAGCGTCTGAACAGATAGTTCTTCATCAGGGAGCGAGCATTGAGGCTCACAGCCATTCAGCGGTTGATTCGCGATCCCTTGTTCCGTTTCGTGCCTGGTGTGCTGTTGGCTGGCTGGTTGCTGACCGGCTGTTCGACACCCCAGCAGGGAGGCGTGCAGGTGGTGGACCGTAACGGCCGTCCGGCCGTTACCAGCGGCTATCACACGGTGCGTCGCGGCGACACGCTGTCGTCGATCGCCGGTCGCTACGGTTGGGATTGGCGCGCACTGGCCCGCGCCAACGGAATTCAGCCGCCTTATGTCATTCATCCAGGGCAACGCATCCGCTTCGACCGGGGTGCGAGCAACACCGTCGCCAGTGCCTCGACACCCCGAGCCGCGCCAACGCCTGCGCCCAGGGCCGTGCCGCCTGCCGTTGTCGCAACGCCCGTCCCTCAGCAGTCGCCGCCGACACTCAGCAAGGCACCTACCCAACCGGTGCCGGCCACGAAGGTCACTCCGGTGGCACGTTCGGCCAGCGGCTGGGCATGGCCAACGAACGGTCAGATCATCGGGCGTTTTTCCTCAAACGGGAGTTTGAATAAAGGCGTTGATATCGCTGGGCAATTAGGCCAGCCTGTTTTGGCTGCTTCTGATGGGACTGTTGTGTACGCCGGTAGTGGTTTACGGGGTTACGGCGAACTTGTGATCATCAAGCACAACGATACCTATGTGAGCGCCTACGGCCACAACCGCAGGCTGCTGGTTCGGGAGGGTCAACAAGTCAAAGCTGGGCAGAGCATTGCCGAGATGGGTTCGACGGGCACCGACCGCGTAAAGCTGCATTTCGAGATCCGCCGTCAGGGCAAACCCGTAGACCCCATGCAGTACCTGCCAAGGCGTTGACCTGACGGCCACCCGTTCCACGTAGGATGGGCTCTGGTTTCGCCAAGGATCGCGCGTCGCCTGAGCCCGTTGTCGAACTCAGAACGGGACAATAAAAATGGCACTCGAAAAAAAAGCGCTGGAGTTTGACGTTGACGACGAGGTTCTGCTCATGGAACCCACCCTGGACTTCGAGGCGGTTGGCGAGGCGCATCGAAGTCCCGCGAGTAGCAAAGGCAAGCTCGCGGCCAGCAAGCAACACAAGTTCATCGACTACAACCGCGCGCTCGACGCCACGCAGTTGTATCTCAACGAAATCGGTTTTTCCCCCCTCCTGACCCCCGAAGAAGAAGTTCATTTCGCCCGCCTGGCGCGCAAGGGCGATCCGGCGGGGCGCAAGCGCATGATCGAAAGTAATTTGCGGCTGGTCGTCAAGATCGCCCGACGTTACGTCAATCGCGGCCTGTCGCTGCTCGATCTGGTGGAGGAGGGCAACCTGGGCCTGATCCGCGCGGTCGAGAAGTTCGATCCCGAGCGTGGTTTCCGCTTCTCGACCTATGCCACCTGGTGGATTCGGCAGACGATCGAGCGGGCGATCATGAACCAGACCCGCACCATCCGCCTGCCTATCCATGTGGTCAAAGAGCTCAACGTCTACCTGCGCGCGGCCAGAGAGCTGACCCAGAAGCTTGATCACGAGCCCAGCCCCGAAGAAATCGCCAACCTGCTGGAGAAGCCGGTGGCCGAGGTGAAGCGCATGCTCGGACTCAATGAGCGCGTTACCTCGGTAGACGTGTCGCTTGGGCCGGATACCGACAAGACCTTGCTCGACACCCTGACGGATGACAAACCGAGCGATCCCTGTGAGCTGCTTCTTGATGACGACCTGTCGGCCAGCATCGACCAGTGGCTTTCCGATCTGACCGAAAAGCAGCGTGAAGTGGTCGTCCGTCGTTTCGGGCTGCGCGGTCATGAGAGTTGCACGCTAGAGGAAGTCGGGCAGGAGATCGGCCTGACCCGCGAGCGTGTTCGGCAGATTCAGGTCGAAGCGTTGCGGCGGTTGCGCGAGATTCTGGAGCGCAACGGTCTTTCTAGCGACGCGCTGTTCCAGTAGGGAGCTGCCCGCTGTCGGCCCGGTCACTCTGCCGGGCCGATGCGTTGGCCTGCGCCGTCACGCCCCTTTGTCGTTTTAACGGTTAACGGTCGATGGAATTAATCGGGGCCGTCGAAAATTTCCTGCATGTCGCGTTCTTTTGTAAGCATTTACTTACAAGAACTGTAGGAGAAGCGTGAAATCACGCTGCTGCATTTTCTCCGAGTCGGCCAGAGCTGTTCTTATCTATTTGATTTAAAAGTAATTTCTAATGTACGCGAAACGTTGAGCGTCAACGGCGCGCGAATCTCTGCGAGTTGTCGACGCCCTTAAAGTCATTAATATCCCCTCCGTGCTTATGGATAAGCACGGGTCAGCAGGGATGAGGGCCAAGGAACAATCGCGGAGCGATTTCATCAGGAAGATGATGGACAACAGGGAGCAGGGAAGAAGACGGGCGGGGATAAACTCCCGCCCCTTTTTTTTGCCCGAAGAAAAGTATCGCAGTATCGACCCCACGGCTTGCCGCAAGCGCAGCCGCGCCGATCAGGTTTAATGGCAGTTCTTTAATCGGTCGCCGCAGGTTGCGTAAAGCGCAGCGAGAGCGGGTCTTCGCGCTCCAGCAGCAGCGGTAGAATTTTTTCACGCAGCAGCGGTGCCAGATGCTCGGTACGCGCAGTTGGTAAGTCCAGCCAGCCCAGCTCCTCCAGTTCCGCCTGCACCTTTACGGCCTGGGTAAGGGATGCCTGGAATACCTCCGCTTCGACCCAGTGTCCCGGCTCATTCGCGGCTGGCGCTGAATGATGACCGAGCGACTGAAACGCGTGTTCATCCAGCTGCAACCCCAGCTCTTCCCACAGTTCCCGTTGCAGCGTCTGGATGGGTGTTTCACCTGGCTCCGACTTACCGCCGGGCAACATGAAATAGGCGCTGCCGCGCTTGCGTACGACGAGGATACGGCCAGAGTCGTCGAACAGGCAGGCAATGGATATCGTCAGCGTTGGTCTGGGCAAGGTGGCCATCCGGGCGTTGCGTTGAAGAGCAATCAATGTCTTGGTTCGCTGGTAGCGTGCCAGCCGCTCGGCCAGTGCTTCGGGCAAGGTGCTGGCCAGGGTGAATCCGAGACGTGCATAAAAAGCATAAAGACGTGGCTGGCAGAACAGCCAGATCGGCTGCTGGATGTCCTTCAGGGCCTGCCGCATCAATTGTGCGCCGATTCCCTGGTTGCGCTCATCTGGAGCGATCAGCAGGCCGGTCAGGAAATGCCCGTAGGCCACGGGTGTCAGGCACAGCCCACCAATGATCTCGCCTCGTCGCCGCACAACCCAGCATCGCGCCTGTGGCCGAACCCGGTTGCGACTGTGATGGGTGCGGTAGAACTTTATGATCAGGGGATGCTGCGCGGCAGAGAGCTGCAGGAATTCTAGGGCTGACATGGCCGTCCGCTGGTTTTCGAGGCAGCTAGTCTAGCGTTCGATCCACCCGGATCGAAGCCTGATGAAGCTGCATGGTGAAGCTGCGCCGCGTTATGCCCGTGAGCCTGGGCAGCCATGCGCTGGCTGCGCCTGGAGAATACGCTGGGCGGGTACGCGCAGCTGCTGGAGCAGGTATTCGGCGAATTCGGCGGAATAGGGCTGTCGTGCAATGGCGTAGGCCATGCAGTCGAGCCAGGCGTCGCGCTCGGCGTCGCCGACCTCCCAGCGTGTATGGAATTGCGGAATGCTGATTGGACCGAATTTTTGCGCATAGTGACGCGGCCCGCCCAGCCAGCCGCTGAGGAATGCGGCCAGTTTCTCGCGTGGCAATGTCAGGTCTTCGGGGTACATGGCGCGAATACCCGCTGCCTGTGGGAGTTGATTCATGGCGTGATAGAAATCATCTACCAGTCGCTCGATGCCGGCAGTGCCGCCCGCTGCCTGGAACGAGGCGTCGGCGGTGCCGAAAGGGGGAGTTTCAGGGGTTGTCATGCTTACCTCCGCGTCGCGTGTTTAGCCTGAAATGATGCCTGCTTGCGCCAGATCAAGACAGCCTCGATGGTGGTGAGCCGCTGTCATGCTGCTGGGCTATGCTCAAGTTCACTCAACAAGGGAGGTGTCTATGCGCAATATTCTGCTTGCATTCGATGGTTCGGAAAACGCCAAACGCGCGCTGCAGTATGTGATCGATCTGGTTCGCGATACGTCGTTGCCGCTGCAGGTGCAGGTACTGAATGTCCAGCACGAACCCATCATTTACGGCGAATACGTTACCGCCAGCCTGATCGACGATCTCAACGCCGGCCTGATGGCGCAAGCTCAGGAAGTGCTCGACGAGGCCGCACAGAAGCTGAAGGCTGCCGGAATCACCCATGCAACCCATGCAGTGCTTGGCAACGTCTCCGAGCAGATCAACGATGCGGTCAAGCGTCTGGGTTGCGATACCGTGGTGATGGGGACGCGCGGGCTGGGCAGTTTCACCGGACTGGTGCTGGGCTCCGTGGCGACCCGGGTGATCCACGAGGTGGCCGTTCCGGTTCTGCTGGTCAAGTGACGGTTCGGGCGGCTTGGCCGCCCTTCGTCATTGCTTGCTCTTGAGCAGATCGGCCAGGTTGGCGAAGGCCTTGAAGGTTTCCTTCGGCCCCAGGTCGCTGCCGGGGCGGGCCTCTGCCTGGTACTGATT
Organism: Stutzerimonas sp. 21-1; assembly: GCF_056336065.1. NCBI lineage: Bacteria > Pseudomonadati > Pseudomonadota > Gammaproteobacteria > Pseudomonadales > Pseudomonadaceae > Stutzerimonas > Stutzerimonas sp. 21-1. Next base: position 1,667,378 of record NZ_CM150500.1, read on the forward strand.
GTCCGTATAGCGGGAATGCTCGTTGTCGTGACAGTACAGGCAGAGCAGCTCCCAGTTGGAACCGTCCTCCGGGTTGTTGTCGTGATTATGGTCCTTGTGATGGACCGTCAACTCGCTGAGACGCTTGCCGGAAAATTCCCGCGCGCAACGTCCGCAGACCCAGGGATACATCTTCAACGCCTTTTCCCGATAACCCTGCTCGCGCTGGCTGTAGGGCGTGGTTGGCTTGTTCGTGCTCATGGCTGGTCCGCTCGCTGAAGTCTGTTCACGGTGAAGGTGCGTCGTACGTCAGCCGGCCAGACCGACGTAGACATGCTGGACATCGTCGTGTGCATCGATGGCTTCGAGGAACGCTTCGACTTCCTCCAGCTCGGCTCCCGACAGGCTGACCGGATTTTTCGGTCGATAGCCCAGCTGTGCCGATTGCACGGTGAAGCCGAATTCCGGCAGTGCCTTGCACACCGCATCGAGGTCGGTAGGCTCGGTGATGAACAGCGTGGCACCTTCATCTGCCGCTTCGAAATCCTGTGCGCCGGCCTCGATGGCGGCCATTTCGGGATCGGCATCGCCTTCGGGGGCCGCTTCGATCATGCCGACATGGTCGAAATCCCAGCTCACCGAACCGGAGGAGCCCAGCTGGCCCTTGCGGAACAGCACGCGGATTTCCGCCACGGTGCGGTTGAGGTTGTCGGTGAGGCACTCGACGATCAGCGGAACCTGATGCGGCGCGAAGCCTTCGTAGAGGGTGCGCTCGTAATGGACGACCTCACCGCTCAGCCCCGCGCCTTTCTTGATGGCACGCTCCAGGGTGTCTTTGGGCATGGAGGCCTTCTTGGCCTGCTCGACCACCAGACGCAGACGGGGGTTCATGTCAGGGTCGGCGCCGCTGCGGGCGGCAATCATGATTTCCTTCGACAGCTTGCCGAAGATCCGTCCTTTGGCGTTCGCTGCCGCTTCCTTATGCTTCGCTTTCCACTGTGCGCCCATAGCCTGTCTCGTGTGAGGTCGTTCGAGCGGCGAATTCTAGCTGGTCGCCGTTCCGGCGGCATCTGTATGCAGCGAATGGCGGCGAACTGTATCGACGAAATGCCTGTTCACTGTACGGAGAGGCCCGGCCGGACAGCGGCTCTAATGATTCTTTACCCGATGCGGGGTGGGGTGTCATGTCGCCGAGAGATCTGTTGCTCGCTCTGGTCGTGATCGTGGTCTGGGGCTTGAACTTCGTCGTCATCATGGTGGGGTTGCAAGATGTGCCGCCCATGCTGCTCGGGGCGTTGCGCTTTTTGCTGGCGGCGTTGCCGGCGGTTTTCTTCATCAGGCCGCCGCGGGTGCCGTTGCGCTGGTTGTTGGCCTATGGCCTGACCATTTCACTGGGGCAGTTCGCGTTCCTGTTCTCGGCAATGAAGGTAGGCATGCCCGCCGGGCTGGCTTCGCTGGTTCTGCAGTCGCAGGCGTTCTTCACGCTGTTCTTTGCCGCGCTGCTGCTGGGCGAGCGGGTGCGTGCCGTTAATCTGTTGGGGTTGCTGGTTGCTGCCGGCGGGCTGGCGCTGATCGGCGCGCAGAGTGGGCAGGGGATGACGCTGGCCGGCTTCGTGCTGACCATCGGCGCAGCGTCGATGTGGGCGCTGGGCAACGTCGTGACGCGCAAGATCGGCGATGTGAATCTGGTTGGCCTGGTGGTGTGGGGCAGCCTGGTGCCGCCGTTGCCGTTTCTGGGGCTATCGTGGTGGCTGGAAGGGCCGGTAGCCATCGAGACCGCACTGCAGGGCTTCGGCCTGAAGTCCTTGTTGGTGCTGGCCTATCTGTCGTTCGGCGCGACCATTCTCGGCTACAGCCTGTGGAGTCGACTGTTGTCGCGCTATCCGGCGAGCCAGGTGGCGCCGTTCTCGCTGCTGGTGCCGGTGGTTGGTCTGTCGTCGTCGGCGCTGCTGCTCGGCGAGCGCCTCGATACGCTACAGATGGCTGGCGCCCTGCTGGTCATGCTGGGGTTGCTGGTCAATGTCGGCGGTGCGCGGCTGGTCGGGCTCATGCGTCCGCTCGGAGCACGCCCGTAAGGCCGAACGCCCCGCAGCGTGCGGGGCGTGTCTGGCGGGAGTGTCGCCTAGTGGGTTGCGGTGTGGCTGCCCAGGAGTGTGGAGCCGCTCTTCTTGGCGCGCTTGGCCAGGCGTTTTTCCTGAGCGCTTTTCAGCGGCTTCTTCTTGGCCTGCTTCTTCGTATCCATACCCTTGCTCATGATGTTCACCTCGGACGGTAAGTGGCTGGGTACTTCGACTCGGCGGTACGGAGCGACTGGTCGAACCGCGCCTGCCTGCCCAAACAGTATGGACCCGCTGTCGTCAGGCAGCCTGTTCAGCGAGACGGGCGGCTGCGCTCATTCCCGGGTTCGCGGCTGAGCCGCTCGAGTTCGCGACGGACCATCGAGGCGTATTCGGCGGGACTGAGCCGATAAAGCTCGGTCGCGACCCAAGCGAGCCATTGCGCACCCAGCGTAGCGCGCTGGTCGAGCAGTCGCTGTGCTTCGGCCTGGGCGCGTGCTGCGTTCTGCTGATGGAAATCCGCTCGTTTCATGGGGCCTCCTGTCGATGTGGGCGACTGGATAGCAGAGCCCGTGCGCCAATGCCAGCCCCACGCTTGGTATCGCGGCGACAGCGCGTTAGGCTCGGCGCTTTCCGTTGCGCGAGTGCGAGCTATGCCGGTTGATTTCAAGGAAAAGATTTCCCGCCAACGTCCCTACGGCAGGGTCGAGGCTGGCATGAGGGCGAGCGACGGCGACATTGCTGCAATCCTCGATCAGCTGGAAAGCGATCGTGGCCGTATCATCAATTCCGCTGCCGTGCGTCGGCTGCAGCAGAAGACGCAGGTCTTTCCGCTGGAGCGCAACGCCGCGGTGCGCAGCCGCCTCACGCATTCGCTGGAGGTGCAGCAGACCGGCCGGTTTATCGTCCGCACGCTGTACAAGCAACTGGGTGCCAGAGCCTCGGACTACGGTCTGGATGGGCTGGAAAACGTGCTGCAGACCCTGGTGGAGATGGCCTGCCTGATGCACGACATCGGCAATCCACCCTTCGGCCATTTCGGCGAATTCGCTATCGGCGAATGGTTCGCACGTCACCTCGACGAGCTGTTTGCCGGCGCGGTGCCGCTTGAGCAAGGCGATGCCGAGCTACGCGCGCGCATGCTGGCCGACCTCAAGCGCTTCGAGGGCAACGCTCAGGCGATCCGTCTGGTAGTGAGTCTGTTGCGGTTGAATCTGACCTATACCCAGACCGCCGGACTGCTCAAGTACGTGCGTGCCGCGTATGCCGAGCGTCCGCCGCAAGGCAGCCCCGGCGCTTATCTGCAGAAAAAGCCCGGTTTCTACCTGTCGGAGCAGCCGTTCATCGAGCAATTGCAGCAGGTGCTCGACTTGCGACCCGGTAGCCGCCATCCGCTCGCCTACATCATGGAGGCCGCGGATGACATCGCCTATTGCTTGGCCGATATCGAGGACTCGGTGGAGAAGGGCATCTTCACCATCGAGCAGTTGGCGCAGCTGTTGCTGGTCAAGTTCGCCGAGCATGGTGCGCTGGATGAGCCGATTCCCGGTGCCGAGCGCAGTTTCCGCAGCATGGTTGGCTACGCACTGGAGCGCGCCGGGCGTGAGCCGATTAACAAAACCGGCGAATTCTTCATCTGGCTGCGGGTGACGATGATTCACCCGCTGGTACAGCACGCCGCGCGGCAGTTCATCGACAACATCGAAGCGGTCTATCACGGCACACTGGATCGAGCGCTGCTGGAGGATCGCAGCCTGCCGAACGCCATCGTGCAGACCTTCAAGGACGTGGCGATGGATCGGGTGTTCTGCCATCGCGAAGTGGAAACGCTGCAACTGCAGGGCTATCGCATCCTCCAGGGACTGCTGGATGACTATGGCGCTTTGCTGCGGGTTGCGCCGGCGACCTTCCGCGCGCTGGCTGCCGGTGACTGCCGGCGCGAGCCGCAACTGCAGATGCTCGCTCGGCGCCTGCCCGATCAGCTGGTCAAGGCCTATCACGAGGCGCTGAAGGACGTGCCGCAGGATTCGCCGGATTTTCCGCTGTGGGAGTTCTACTACCGTAGCCGCCTGCTGCAGGACCTAGTCAGCGGCATGACCGATCAGCTCGCTCAGGACGAATACCGCGCGCTGTCGGCGCTGTAGCTGGAGGCAGCGGAGGGCGGTCGCGGAGTGCGCTATGCCATCGTGCCGGAGAAAACTTGGTGGAACTGCATCGCTTGCGATGGCCTCTTATCTGCAACGGCGCGTGCATGATCGCTTGCGCCATCGATGCGGAGAATCTTCATGGAACTGCCCAATAAAGACCTCGGTACCCTGTTCGAGCAACTGGGGCTGGACTCCGATCCGGCCAGTATCGACGCGTTCATCGCCCAGCATGCGCCGCTGCCCAACGAGGTGAAGGTGTCCGAGGCGCCGTTCTGGAACGAATCGCAAGCGGCATTCCTCAAGGGCGAATTGCTGGAGGACGCCGAGTGGGCGCCGATCGTCGATGAACTCAACGTGCGTCTGCACGAACACAACGCGCCGTGATCTCCGGCGCGCTCAGGCATTCTGCGTAAGCGCGACGGCCAGCCCCAGCGCGATACTCAGCGAAAAGCTCAACAGCGTACCCAACAGTACATATTCGCTGCGCTGGCGGTTGTTGCGGCCCTTGAGTTCGTTGAAGCGCAGGATACTTTTAGCCGTTAGCAAAAAGCCGATTGCCTGCCATTGGTCCAGCAGCACGAAGGTCACGATCAAGCCACGCTCCAGATAGCCGACGAAAGCGCCGCCGTTGACCAGCGAATCGTCGGTGCCTATGCGCTCCTGCCAGGGTTTGAGCAGGGCGCCGATCAACGCCGAAGCTGGTTTGAAGACCACCAGATAGGTCAGCAGGATCGACAGGTGATGAACGCTTGCCTGCGATTGCAGAAAGCTCGGCAACGCAGTCCACAGCCGTTCGCTGGTTAACCAGAGCGCCAGCACCAGTACTACCTGCACGCCATGCTCCAGAAGGAGTGTGGCAGCAGTGCGTTGTCCCCGACTGGCCGCCCAGCCGGCGGTCAGCAGGCGGCCCGACGCCAATACCAGGGCCGCACCGCAGGCGAACGCCAGTCCGCCGCGCAGCAGCCCGAATAGCGCCAGCGCCATGAGTCCTTGGGCAAATGCCAGAAGATAGAGCGCCGGGCTGCGCCAGGCTGGCGAGTGAGTCCGAATACGCTGGCGCAGCGGCAGCAGGAAATCCACGGCGACATGCCCGAGCAGCAGCGCCAGCAACAGCGTCGTCGAGTCAGGCATGCGGTAGCTCCTCGACCCAGCTGCGAGTGCAGGTCAGATAGCGATCCACCAGGCGCGCGTCGGCGCGCTGCAGGGCCTTGGTCACCGTCACGCGGGATTTGCCCAGCTGTTCGGCGATGCTTTGCTGGTCGCGACCTTGAATCAGATGCAGGAAATAGGTGTGCGCCTCCACGGGGGTCCAGCGATCAATCAGCGCGGCGAGGAATGCAGTTGGCAACTCGGTGCAGCGCTGGAGCTGGGGCTCGTCGCTGAAGATGCAGAGTGTTTCCTTTTTCATCCCATCCAACCCTCTACCCGAGAGAACGAAGGCTTCGCTGTAGGGCTGCGCGGCAGTGTCGTCCTGACTGATGCCCAGGGCCAGCCGCGCGTCCCAGCGTTCGCCTGGCGCGCTAGCGGCAAGCAGGCCGGCGCGTATCGCCACCGCGCAGTCGAAGGCGTCCTGCGCGTGGCGCATGACAACCTGAAAGCCATCGCCGCGGAAGGTTTCGGCCTGGGCGTCAAAATGCGCGCCGAGTTCGCCGAGCAAGGTCTTCAGCCGAGCGATGAATGCATTGGGATCACGCATCGCGCGTGAGTCGATGAGGTCTCCGGTCAGGACTGCCTTCAGGTTCACGAGTCGCTCCGTGGTGTAAATGCGCTACCTGCCAGAAAGTAGCCTTAAATGGCTACTTATTCAAATGTTGCCTATAAAGGCCACTAAAAATTGCTGTGATGCGGTATGCCCGAGCGCTGCCTGTCTCTAGAATCCCGTCTTCACTTCGGGTTCTGAGGATTTTGCGATGGCTTCTTCCCACAATACCGACACTGCGCTCGATATCGAGGCGCGTTATGCCTGGGCGAAAAGCGTGGCGCAGCAGGCCGCGCAAATGGGCATGGAGTTCTATCTGCAACGCGACGATCTAACGGTAGAGCACAAGGGGGATGACCGACAGGACGTGGTCAGCATTGCCGACAAGCAGATCGAAGCCTTCATCCGTGCGCAGCTGAGCGAGCATTTCCCCGAGGATGGCTTTCTCGGCGAGGAGAGCGGCTCGGCCGATCTCAATGCACGCTGCGTCTGGGTCATCGATCCCATCGACGGCACTGCCTGCTTCGTCAATGGGCTGCATAACTGGTGTGTATCCGTCGGCCTGCTGGTGGATGGTGAGCCCTATCTCGGTGCCATCGCAGACCCGAATCACCGCGAACTGTTCCACGGCTGCAAGGGCAGCGGTGCCTTCGTCAATGACACACCGCTGGCCGTCAGCCAGGCGCAGCACGTGCGCGAGGGATTGACGGGGACCGGAACCTTCCATCCGCGCGGCAAGGAGCATTTCATCCCCTTTCTGCAACAGCTGCTGGAGGAGGGCGGCATGTTCATCCGCAACGGTTCTGGTGCGCTGATGACGGCCTATGTCGCAGCCGGGCGCTTGATTGGCTACTACGAAACGCAGCTCAAAAGTTGGGATTGCCTCGCAGGTCTTGTGCTTGTGACGGAAGCCGGGGGGCGGATCAACGATTTCTTTCGCAACGATGGCTTGCTCGATGGCAATCCTTATCTGGTGGCCTGTCCAGGCGTTTATGACCAGCTGGCGGAATTGATCGGTCCGTCGCTGGATGGCTGAGGCGCCCTTCGTCGGTCGCGCATTGCATTGCCGTAGTGAGGCGCGCAGCCTGTCGAACACGCCCGGATAGAATCCGTTCTCGGAGTGCTTGCCGGGTGGATGCTTGGTACTCCAGCGGGGCTTTTGTTGCTGTTGAACAGTCGTATCGTCCTGATGGATGCCTTCGAGACTGCGAGGTACCGATCATGAGCACGATGCAATGCACCTACCGGGGCTATCACATCATCGCCGATGTGATGGAGTATCCCGGTTCGCCCACACCCTGGGCCGGCGGTTGCCGAATCAGCGACCCTTCAGGCCATGCTACCCGCCGCATGCCTCTACCCGTCGAGCACGCCTTCATGGCGGAGCTGGACAAGGCCCAGCGTCTTTCCTTGGCACATGGAAAATGGCTGGTAGATCAATGTCTTGATCACGGCGTGAGGCTGTTCCCCGAGGCCGCATGAAAACGATGCGTGGTTTCGCAGGTTTTCGATGCGGCCCCCTCAAAATCGGGGCCGGCTGCGAACGCTCGTCAACCATCGGGCAATTGCCAGCATCGCGCTGCGAAACGGCATGGTCGTGCCGGCAGCCATCGCGCTCCTTTCACAGCTGCGCTGATTTTCCCCGTTGCTTAAAAGCGGCAACGGTGGCATAGCTTGTATCAAGCCATCCGAAAAGATGGCCTTCACGAAGCGGAAGTAAGGACGACGTATGCAAATCCAGGTTCATAGCGATAACCACATCGAAGGCAGTGCCCGGTTGGTCGACTGGGTGAGTGCCAGTGTCGCCAGCAAGCTGGAGCGTTTCGACGACGAACTGACCCGGATCGTCGTGCATCTCAATGACGAAAATGGCGAGAAGGCCGGCGCACATGACAAGCGCTGCCAGATCGAGGCCCGCCCGAAAGGGCAGCAGCCGATTTCCGTGACCCACAAGGCCGAGTCGCTGGAGCTGGCCATCGACGGTGCGATCGATAAGCTGGGCAACGCGTTGAATCACCACTTCGGCAAGCTGCGCAGCAAGCGTGCCGTCACCCAGGCACAAGAAAATGAAGGCGGCGCCGGCATGCAGGATGCGCTGCTGGAGGAGGATTTCCTCGCCGACGAGCAGCTGCGGAGCTCGTGAATGCATCCGCCGGGCCTCGCATCGCCTAGCGCGGTGGCAACGTTCGGCGAGTGATTACCTTCTTCGCTAACAAAAACGGGGTGCCCGCATGCGGTGCACCCCGTTTCTCTATACGACTTCGGTTATTGAGCGTTCAATGCCTGGCCGTTGATGCCTGCGCTATCGGGACCCATGAGATACAGATAGACCGGCATGATGTCCTGTGGCAGCGGATTGACCAGCGGATTCTCCCCTGGGTAGGCCTTGGCGCGCATGTCGGTGCGCGTAGCGCCCGGATTCACGCTGTTGGCGCGAATCGAGGCGGTGCCATCGAGTTCATCGGCCAGGACCTGCATCAGCCCTTCGGTGGCGAATTTCGACACCGCGTACGCGCCCCAGTATGCGCGGCCCTTACGACCGACGCTGCTGGAGGTGAAGATGACCGACGCATCCGTCGACAGTCTGAGCAGCGGCAGCAGCGTACTGGTGAGCATGAACATCGCGTTCACGTTCACCTGCATCACACGCATGAAGTTGTCGCCCGAGAGCTGCTCCAGCGGTGTACGCGGACCGACGATGGCGGCGTTGTGCAACAGGCCGTCCAGACGGCCGAACTCGCGCTCAATCATCGCGGCAAGCTCGTCGTACTGGTGCGGCAGTGCCGTCTCCAGATTGAACGGAATGACTGCCGGACGTGGGTGGCCCGCTGCCTCGATATCGTCGTAGACGCGGTTGAGGTTGTCTTCGTTCTTGCCCAGCAGCAGCACCGTGGCGCCATGAGCGGCGTAGGCCTTCGCGGCCGCTTCGCCGATGCCGCGGCCAGCGCCGGTCACCATGATGATTCGGCCCGCGAGAAGGTCGGGGCGGGCGGTGTAGTCAAACATTGAAGGTCTCTCTTGTTTCAGAAATCTGAACGCAGCACGCTATGGTTCAGCAGCTGCACAGTGCCCGGTCGAGCACGGAGCGCAGTTCAAACGGGTTGTCTACCACCACGTCGGCACCCCACAGGCCCGGGTTATCGTCCGGGTGGATGTAGCCGTAACGCACTGCGGCAGTCTTACTGCCGGCGGCGCGCCCCGATTCGATATCGCGCAGATCGTCGCCGACGAAGAGCACGGTAGACGGGTCCAGCTGCAGCTTGCTGCATGCGAGCAGCATCGGTTCTGGATCAGGCTTGCTGCGACTGACATGGTCGGGACAGATCAGCACCGAGGAGCGCGAAGCGAGCCCGAGCTGCTGCATGATCGGTTCGGCGAAACGCAATGGCTTGTTGGTTACCACGCCCCAGATCAGCTTCGCTTGCTCGATGTCCTGAAGCAGTTGCTCCATCCCGTCATACAGGCGGCTGAACACCGCGCAATGCGATTGGTAGCGCTCGAGAAACTCCAGACGCAGCGTTTCGAATTCGCCTGACATCGGGTCGACGTCGAATGCACTCAGTACCATCGCCCGCGCACCGCCAGAAACCACATCGCGTATCTGCTGATCCGGGACCGGGTTCAGGCCGCGCGCCAGTCGCATGGCTTGGGCAACGGCGATGAAGTCAGGCGCGGTATCGAGCAGCGTTCCGTCCATATCGAATAAAACGGCGCGCAGGCGCATCAAGCCTCCTTGATGGTCTGAACCATGTAGTTGACATCGACATCCGCCGACAGCTTGTAGAACTTGGTCAGCGGATTGTAGGTGAGGCCGACGATATCCTTGACCGCCAAGCCGGCATCGCGGCTCCAAGCGCCCAGCTCCGACGGCCGGATGAACTTCTTGAAATCGTGCGTGCCGCGCGGCAGCAATTGCAGCAAATATTCCGCCCCGATGATGGCAAGCGCATAGGCTTTCGGATTGCGGTTGATGGTCGAGAAAAACACTTGGCCACCGGGCTTCACCAGTGCGCAGCAGGCGCGAATCACCGAAGCCGGGTCCGGCACGTGTTCCAGCATTTCCAGGCAGGTTACGACATCGAACTGTTCGGGAGATTGCGCAGCCAGGTCTTCGGCGGTGATTTGCCGGTAATCGATCTCCAGTCCCGACTCCAGCAGGTGCAGGCGCGCCACCGAAAGCGGCGCTTCGCCCATGTCGATACCCGTGACCTGGGCGCCGCGCTGAGCCATCGCCTCGCTGAGAATCCCCCCGCCGCAACCGACATCGAGCACCTTCTTGCCGGCCAGGGCGACGTGTTCGTCGATCCAGTTGACGCGTAGTGGATTGATTTCGTGTAGCGGTTTGAATTCGCTTTCACGATCCCACCAGCGATGGGCGAGTGCTTCGAATTTGGCGATTTCGGCGTTGTCGACGTTGCTCATGGTCTGTTCCGTTTAAGATCTTGAGGTGAAGATTGAGCTGCAATCGCTCATGTTGCCAGCCTCAGTCCGATAAAGGAGAGAGGTAATGTTCTCTCTCGTGGGGCAGTTTGTCGCAGTGGCGTAGTGTTCTGGTAGGAAGAGTCAGGGCTTTTTCCCATCGCGTATCTTCGTGCTCCACTGGCGCACGTTCGCCATCAGTTGGTCCTGATCGATGCGGGTCAATCGACGATCGGTGAGCAGTTGCTTTCCTGCTACCCAAACATGGCGAACGCAGTCTCGGCCGCAGGTATAGATAAGCTGTGACACCGGATCGTAAACGGGTTGCTGCGCCAGGCCTGAAAGATCGAATGCCACCAGATCAGCGACTTTGCCGACTTCCAGCGAACCCGTATGCTCGTCCAGACCCAACGCCCGGGCGCCATTCAAGGTCGCCATGCGCAAGGCTCGATGTGCGTCCAGTGCACTGGCCGATCCGGCGACGGCTTTGGCAAGAAGCGCCGCGGTGCGGGTTTCGCCCAGCAGATCGAGATCGTTGTTGCTTGCTGCGCCGTCTGTGCCAATCGCTACATTCACGCCGGCGGCCCAGAGCCGTTCTACCGGACAGAATCCGCTTGCCAGTTTCAGGTTCGATTCGGGGCAATGAATGACGCTGCAATTATGCTCGACGAGGAGGGCGAGATCTTCGTCGTCGACCTGCGTCATATGTACAGCCTGAAAGCGCGGTCCTAGAAGTTGTCTTTTTGCCAAGCGGGCTAGGGGTCGTTGGCCGTGTTGCTGCAAGGCTTCGTAAATCTCCGACGCAGTTTCATGAACGTGCATATGAATGCCTGCGTCCGTCTCCGCGACGAGGATGCGCATTTTTTCCAGACTGTCGTCGCTGACGGAATAGGGGGCGTGCGGCCCGAACGCAATGCTAATCCTCGGATGGTGCTTGAGATCGTCGAAAAGAGCGACCCCCTTGCGCAACGCTTCGCCTGCGTCGCGGGCTCCTGGAACGGGGAAATCCATTACCGGAACGGTGATCTGAGCACGCACCCCACATCTATGTACGACTTCACTGGCTACATCTGGAAAGAAATACATGTCCGAAAAGCAGGTGATACCGCCTAGCAGTTGCTCGGCAATCGCCAGTTCCGTGCCGGCCTGAATGAAGGCTTCGTCAACCCAGCGATTTTCCGCCGGCCAGATGTGGTCGTGCAGCCAATTCTTGAACGGAAGGTCGTCAGCAAGTCCGCGAAACAAGGTCATCGCTGCGTGCCCATGCGCATTGATCAGCCCTGGTGCCAGAAGCATGTCAGGCAGCTCCAGAACGCATTTCGCTGCATGCTTGTTAGCGTCCAGCCGAGGAGCGATCAAGGCGATGCGCCCGTCGCGAATACCCAGGCCATGCTCTCGCAGAATTACGCCCGCCGGCTCGACCGGAACGAGCCAGGTAGGAAAAAGGAGGAGGTCCAGCTGTTCGGAGTCGAGTTCTGACATGGCATGGCCAAAGCAATAACAAAGGCGGCAGTGTAAAGCCGATGGGTTTTCGGGGCGAATGAAACTCCGCAAGGGGGAATCGCCCCCATGGTCTCAGTTGGGTTGAGACATGAGCGCACAAAGCGCTTGACTCACACTTTCAGCCCCCTATAATGCGCACCACTTCTGGCGCGGTCCTCTGCTAAAAGTTCTTGTAAATCAGCAAGTTGCTTGAGATTGAGGGTTGTGCTGGTGGCGGATTCGAGTAGGATGCGCCGGGCTGACGGGGTGGTGGTTGAGTCCTGTTGGTGGCTTCGATCGGGTTGATTGGAGGCGGTTGAAAGAGGTGGTTGACAGCGGTTTTGAACGCTGTATGATTCGCCTCCCGCTGACGAGAGATGAAGATTGATCGAAGCGGCAAGCGGTTGAGTAGAAAAGAGATTTTCGAAAAAAACAGCTTGACAGTGAGAAAGGCTGCTGTAGAATGCGCGGCCTCGGTTGAGACGAAAGGCTTGATCGAAACGCTCTTTAACAACTGAATCAAGCAATTCGTGTGGGTGCTTGTGAATGTAAGACTGAATAGTCGCAAGATTATCAGCATCACAAAGCAACACTCGTTAATTCGAGAGTTACTCTTTACTTGTAAAGAGATTTGCGATTGCTGAGCCAAGTTTAGGGTTTTCTCAAAACCCAAGCAGTATTGAACTGAAGAGTTTGATCATGGCTCAGATTGAACGCTGGCGGCAGGCCTAACACATGCAAGTCGAGCGGATGAGTGGAGCTTGCTCCATGATTCAGCGGCGGACGGGTGAGTAATGCCTAGGAATCTGCCTGGTAGTGGGGGACAACGTTTCGAAAGGAACGCTAATACCGCATACGTCCTACGGGAGAAAGTGGGGGATCTTCGGACCTCACGCTATCAGATGAGCCTAGGTCGGATTAGCTAGTTGGCGAGGTAAAGGCTCACCAAGGCGACGATCCGTAACTGGTCTGAGAGGATGATCAGTCACACTGGAACTGAGACACGGTCCAGACTCCTACGGGAGGCAGCAGTGGGGAATATTGGACAATGGGCGAAAGCCTGATCCAGCCATGCCGCGTGTGTGAAGAAGGTCTTCGGATTGTAAAGCACTTTAAGTTGGGAGGAAGGGCAGTAAGCTAATACCTTGCTGTTTTGACGTTACCGACAGAATAAGCACCGGCTAACTTCGTGCCAGCAGCCGCGGTAATACGAAGGGTGCAAGCGTTAATCGGAATTACTGGGCGTAAAGCGCGCGTAGGTGGTTCGTTAAGTTGGATGTGAAAGCCCCGGGCTCAACCTGGGAACTGCATCCAAAACTGGCGAGCTAGAGTATGGCAGAGGGTGGTGGAATTTCCTGTGTAGCGGTGAAATGCGTAGATATAGGAAGGAACACCAGTGGCGAAGGCGACCACCTGGGCTAATACTGACACTGAGGTGCGAAAGCGTGGGGAGCAAACAGGATTAGATACCCTGGTAGTCCACGCCGTAAACGATGTCGACTAGCCGTTGGGATCCTTGAGATCTTAGTGGCGCAGCTAACGCATTAAGTCGACCGCCTGGGGAGTACGGCCGCAAGGTTAAAACTCAAATGAATTGACGGGGGCCCGCACAAGCGGTGGAGCATGTGGTTTAATTCGAAGCAACGCGAAGAACCTTACCAGGCCTTGACATGCTGAGAACCTGCCAGAGATGGCGGGGTGCCTTCGGGAACTCAGACACAGGTGCTGCATGGCTGTCGTCAGCTCGTGTCGTGAGATGTTGGGTTAAGTCCCGTAACGAGCGCAACCCTTGTCCTTAGTTACCAGCACGTTATGGTGGGCACTCTAAGGAGACTGCCGGTGACAAACCGGAGGAAGGTGGGGATGACGTCAAGTCATCATGGCCCTTACGGCCTGGGCTACACACGTGCTACAATGGTCGGTACAAAGGGTTGCCAAGCCGCGAGGTGGAGCTAATCCCATAAAACCGATCGTAGTCCGGATCGCAGTCTGCAACTCGACTGCGTGAAGTCGGAATCGCTAGTAATCGTGAATCAGAATGTCACGGTGAATACGTTCCCGGGCCTTGTACACACCGCCCGTCACACCATGGGAGTGGGTTGCTCCAGAAGTAGCTAGTCTAACCTTCGGGGGGACGGTTACCACGGAGTGATTCATGACTGGGGTGAAGTCGTAACAAGGTAGCCGTAGGGGAACCTGCGGCTGGATCACCTCCTTAATCGAAGACATCAGCTTCTTCATAAGCTCCCACACGAATTGCTTGATTCATTGCGAAGACGATTGGGTCTGTAGCTCAGTTGGTTAGAGCGCACCCCTGATAAGGGTGAGGTCGGCAGTTCGAATCTGCCCAGACCCACCAATGTTATGGGGCGTAGGCTTCAAGACATTGGGGCCATAGCTCAGCTGGGAGAGCGCCTGCTTTGCACGCAGGAGGTCAGGAGTTCGATCCTCCTTGGCTCCACCACCACTCGTTAGAGTTCAGAAATGAACATTTGCAGGTTTGCTGTGAAATGTTGATTTCTGGTCTTTACCAGAATCGTTCTTTAAAAATTTGGGTATGTGATAGAAGTGACTGTTCGATCATTTTCACTGATGATCGGATAGCTCAAGGTAAAATTTGCGAATTCAAGCGCGAATTTTCGGCGAATGTCGTCTTCACGTTATAGACAGTAACCAGATTGCTTGGGGTTATATGGTCAAGTGAAGAAGCGCATACGGTGGATGCCTTGGCAGTCAGAGGCGATGAAAGACGTGGTAGCCTGCGAAAAGCTTCGGGGAGTCGGCAAACAGACTGTGATCCGGAGATATCTGAATGGGGAAACCCACTGAGCACAAGCTCAGTATCTTGCACTGAATACATAGGTGTAAGAGGCGAACCAGGGGAACTGAAACATCTAAGTACCCTGAGGAAAAGAAATCAACCGAGATTCCCTTAGTAGTGGCGAGCGAACGGGGATTAGCCCTTAAGTTGATTTGAGATTAGCGGAACGCTCTGGAAAGTGCGGCCATAGTGGGTGATAGCCCTGTACGCGAAAATCTCTTTTCAATGAAATCGAGTAGGACGGAGCACGAGAAACTTTGTCTGAATATGGGGGGACCATCCTCCAAGGCTAAATACTACTGACTGACCGATAGTGAACCAGTACCGTGAGGGAAAGGCGAAAAGAACCCCGGAGAGGGGAGTGAAATAGAACCTGAAACCGTATGCGTACAAGCAGTGGGAGCCTACTTTGTTAGGTGACTGCGTACCTTTTGTATAATGGGTCAGCGACTTATATTCAGTGGCGAGCTTAACCGAATAGGGGAGGCGTAGCGAAAGCGAGTCTTAATAGGGCGTTTAGTCGCTGGGTATAGACCCGAAACCGGGCGATCTATCCATGGGCAGGTTGAAGGTTAGGTAACACTGACTGGAGGACCGAACCGACTACCGTTGAAAAGTTAGCGGATGACCTGTGGATCGGAGTGAAAGGCTAATCAAGCTCGGAGATAGCTGGTTCTCCTCGAAAGCTATTTAGGTAGCGCCTCGTGTATCACTGCTGGGGGTAGAGCACTGTTTCGGCTAGGGGGTCATCCCGACTTACCAAACCGATGCAAACTCCGAATACCGGCAAGTGTCAGCACGGGAGACACACGGCGGGTGCTAACGTCCGTCGTGAAAAGGGAAACAACCCAGACCGTCAGCTAAGGTCCCAAAGTCATGGTTAAGTGGGAAACGATGTGGGAAGGCTTAGACAGCTAGGAGGTTGGCTTAGAAGCAGCCATCCTTTAAAGAAAGCGTAATAGCTCACTAGTCGAGTCGGCCTGCGCGGAAGATGTAACGGGGCTCAAACCATGCACCGAAGCTACGGGTTCAACGTAAGTTGAGCGGTAGAGGAGCGTTCTGTAAGCCTGTGAAGGTGAGTTGAGAAGCTTGCTGGAGGTATCAGAAGTGCGAATGCTGACATGAGTAACGACAATGCGAGTGAAAAACTCGCACGCCGAAAGACCAAGGGTTCCTGCGCAACGTTAATCGACGCAGGGTGAGTCGGTCCCTAAGGCGAGGCTGAAGAGCGTAGTCGATGGGAAACGGGTTAATATTCCCGTACTTCTAGTTACTGCGATGGGGGGACGGAGAAGGCTAGGCCAGCAAGGCGTTGGTTGTCCTTGTTTAAGGTGGTAGGCAGAGATCTTAGGTAAATCCGGGGTCTTAATGCCGAGAGCTGATGACGAGCTTTCTTTTAGAAAGCGAAGTGGTTGATGCCATGCTTCCAGGAAAAGCCTCTAAGCTTCAGGTAACTAGGAACCGTACCCCAAACCGACACAGGTGGTTGGGTAGAGAATACCAAGGCGCTTGAGAGAACTCGGGTGAAGGAACTAGGCAAAATGGCACCGTAACTTCGGGAGAAGGTGCGCCGGTGAGGGTGAATGATTTACTCAGTAAGCCCATGCCGGTCGAAGATACCAGGCCGCTGCGACTGTTTATTAAAAACACAGCACTCTGCAAACACGAAAGTGGACGTATAGGGTGTGACGCCTGCCCGGTGCCGGAAGGTTAATTGATGGGGTTAGCGCAAGCGAAGCTCTTGATCGAAGCCCCGGTAAACGGCGGCCGTAACTATAACGGTCCTAAGGTAGCGAAATTCCTTGTCGGGTAAGTTCCGACCTGCACGAATGGCGTAACGATGGCGGCGCTGTCTCCACCCGAGACTCAGTGAAATTGAAATCGCTGTGAAGATGCAGTGTATCCGCGGCTAGACGGAAAGACCCCGTGAACCTTTACTATAGCTTTGCACTGGACTTTGAATTTGCTTGTGTAGGATAGGTGGGAGGCTTTGAAGCGTGGACGCCAGTTCGCGTGGAGCCAACCTTGAAATACCACCCTGGCAACTTTGAGGTTCTAACTCTGGTCCGTTATCCGGATCGAGGACAGTGTATGGTGGGTAGTTTGACTGGGGCGGTCTCCTCCTAAAGAGTAACGGAGGAGTACGAAGGTGCGCTCAGACCGGTCGGAAATCGGTCGTAGAGTATAAAGGCAAAAGCGCGCTTGACTGCGAGACAGACACGTCGAGCAGGTACGAAAGTAGGTCTTAGTGATCCGGTGGTTCTGTATGGAAGGGCCATCGCTCAACGGATAAAAGGTACTCCGGGGATAACAGGCTGATACCGCCCAAGAGTTCATATCGACGGCGGTGTTTGGCACCTCGATGTCGGCTCATCACATCCTGGGGCTGAAGCCGGTCCCAAGGGTATGGCTGTTCGCCATTTAAAGTGGTACGCGAGCTGGGTTTAGAACGTCGTGAGACAGTTCGGTCCCTATCTGCCGTGGACGTTTGAGATTTGAGAGGGGCTGCTCCTAGTACGAGAGGACCGGAGTGGACGAACCTCTGGTGTTCCGGTTGTCACGCCAGTGGCATTGCCGGGTAGCTATGTTCGGAAGAGATAACCGCTGAAAGCATCTAAGCGGGAAACTCGCCTCAAGATGAGATCTCACTGGAGCCTTGAGCTCCCTGAAGGGCCGTCGAAGACTACGACGTTGATAGGCTGGGTGTGTAAGCGTTGTGAGGCGTTGAGCTAACCAGTACTAATTGCCCGTGAGGCTTGACCATATAACACCCAAACAATTTGGCTGTTAGACGGTAAGTCGACAAACAAACCGAAAATTTGCAAGAATTCGCGTTACCAAGATCACATACCCAATTCGCTGCAGCGGCTAAAACCGAAGCAGCAACCGAATTGCTTGACGATCATAGAGCGTTGGAACCACCTGATCCCATCCCGAACTCAGTAGTGAAACGACGCATCGCCGATGGTAGTGTGGGGTCTCCCCATGTGAGAGTAGGTCATCGTCAAGCTTCTATCCCAAACCCCCGATCTGCTTATGCGGATCGGGGGTTTGTCTTTGCGCGCAAGAAATGTCGAGTGACCGAGCGCGGCGTGCCAAGATGCCGGCCAGGATACGAGGGAATGCGCTCGTTCTTTTCCTGAAAAGAGCCGCCCCTCATCAGCCTGGTGGTTTTCTGCGCCAGCTTATGCAGGGATTTGCGCTCAGGTTATCTAGAGCAGCTGCCTAAGTTTTTGATCGGCCACGGCAGGAGTAGTCCATGGCTAATGCGATCTAGTCCAGCGTAGCGGTGCATTAGGTAATGTCTGAATAGCCTCGACTTTTCTAGAGACCGTCCTGCCTCAGAAAATAACGTCGCTCGAACTCTACTGGCGACAGCTTCTCGGCGAAACCATTGTCGCCGCTTGGGGTTGTAAAACATCTCGATGTAATCGAACACATCGCTTCGTGTCTCATCCCGGTTGCCGTAAATCCTGCGCTTGATCCGCTCACGCTTGAGCAGCTGGAAGAAGCTCTCGGCCACGGCATTGTCATGACAGTTGCCACGGCGACTCATGCCGCTGACCAGGTTGTTAGCCTTGAGAAAGCTCTGCCAGTCCGAACTGCTGAACTGGCTGCCCTGGTCGGAGTGAATCATCACTTCCTGTTTGGGCTTGCGTCGCCAGACCGTCATCAGCAATGCATCAATGGCCAGGTCGCTGCACATCCGTGGCTTCATCGACCAGCCACTCACTTGGCGTGAAAACAAATCCAGCACCACCGCCAAGTACAACCAGCCCTCATACGTGCGGATGTAAGTGATGTCGGTAAGCCAGACCTTGTTTGGCTCACTGACATTGAACTGCCGCTCCAGGCGGTTGGGCGAGGCCACCGTCGGCTTGCCACCATAATAGCCGGGGCGCCGACGGTAGCCGGTCTGCGAGCGCAATCCTTCTGCACGCATCAGCCTGGCTACTCGATGCCGTCCGCAGCCTTCGCCCAACTCGCGCAGATCTGCATGGATCTTGCGATAGCCGTAGACGCCACCGCTCTCAAGCTAGGAGTGCTTGATCAAACCCAGCAAGCGCTGATCGTCTTTGGCGCGTGCCGACTTGGGCGGGTTCTACCCCGTTAGCACGGACACTTTCAAGTAAGCTCACACCGAGCTGAAGGAGTGTTCATGAAGCGCAAGAAATACAGTCCCGAGTTCAAGCGGGAAGCCATCGAGCTGGTTCGTCGTTCAGGGGCCAGCTGCCGACAGGTGGCCCTAGAGATTGGTGTGGCTCCCAACCTGCTCACCCGCTGGGTTCGGGAGGCGCAACCAGGCACTGAGAAAGTCTTCCCTGGAACGGGAAGTCCGCGGGATGAGGAGCTTGCCCGTCTCAAGCGCGAGTTGGCCCGAGTAACCAAGGAACGTGATTTTTTAAGAGACGCGGCAGCGTACTTTGCCAAGGAGTCATCGAGCGGTACACGGTGATCCAGCGCTGCCGCAACGAGTACCCGGTACGATTGATGTGCCGTTGCCTGAAGGTTTCTGCCAGCGGCTATTACGCCTGGCAGGATCGTGAACCAAGTGCGCGAGCTCAGGAGAATGCGCGCTTGGTGAAGCGCATTCGGGAGATTCACGAGGACAGCCGGGGCGTGATTGGAGCGCCACGAATGCACGAGGATTTGCTCGACGAGGGCGAAGTCGTCAGCCTGAACCGAGTTGCTCGCCTGATGGCGGCTGAGCGAATTCAAGGCTGGCCACGCCGGAAACGACGTGGCTTTGGAAGAGCCGTCAGTGGCCGCCCAGCAGGCGTGAAAAACCTGCTGGAGCGCGATTTCACCGCGCAGGAGCCGGAGCGCAAGTGGGTCACGGACATCACGGAAATAGCCACACTGGAAGGCAAGCTTTTCCTATGTGTGGTGCTCGACTTGTACAGCAAGCTGGTGATCGGTTGGTCGATGCATCACCGCCAGGATCGGCAGATGGTGATTCGAGCAGTGGAGATGGCGATTTGGCAGCGCCAGGGTGACTGGTCAGTAATCCTGCATTCGGATCGCGGTAGCCAATTCACCAGCACCGACTACCAGCGCTTTCTGAATCGCAACACGCTGGTCTGCAGCATGAGTGCCGTCGGGCATTGCGGCGACAACGCAGCCTGTGAAGGCTTCTTCGGTCAGCTCAAACGGGAGCGGGTTGCCCATCAGTCGTATCGAACTCGTGATGAAGCACGGGCGGATTTATTCGACTACATCGAGCGGTTTCATAACCCACGAATGCGTCGTAGAGTCGCCAGGCAAGATCTGAAGTTTTCAGCCCTTTTCAAACCGTCCGTGGAAACGGGGTAGAACCCGTAGACGCCGAGGCGCGCGGCGATTTCTGCTACTGAATATCCACGCTCAACTACCTGCCTGACGGCCTCGGCCTTGAATTCCGGAGGTAAATCGTTGGGTGCTCATAACTTCCTCCTATGCTCAAAGCTTAGGCCGGGGATGTCTACCGGAGCGGGATAGCCCACCGCCACTGAGCCGCACTTTCTCGGTCGTCTGGCACCCTGAGCGCTATCGCAGCCCGCTTTGGCAGGCTTTCAAAGTGTTTTTGCAGGAAGAACATTTGGCGTTTCTCGCGTTCCGCTACGAACGCTAAATCCGACCTCTGAAACGAGTGTTGAAGGCTGGTGCGCCGTACAGCCCAGCGCGTGGCTGGGTAGCTTGGCCCCTCCCGATGGACTGACTGTTGCCGCCGCACCAGTCTGCGCTGGCCGCGCCTCGCTAAGTGGCGTGGCCAGGCGGTTCCGGGCGGCTAGTGGTCCGCCTGCCGAGGGCGGGCTGCGATGGCCTCGATCTCGAACAGCAGCCCCGGCAACGCCAGCGCGCTGACCTGGACAATCGAATCGGCCGGGTAGGGCGGGCGGAAGAAGCGCTTACGCAGCGCGACGACGTCGGGGAAGCAGGCCATGTCGGTGACGAAGAGGGTGACCTTCAGCACGTCGTCCAGGGTGGCGCCCGCGGTTTCCAGCACGCGCGCAAGGTTGCCGAAGGCGCATTCGGCCTGGGCGATGAAGTCGCCTTCGCCCACGATTCGGCCCTGCGCGTCCAGCGCTGCCTGCCCGGAAATGAACAGCAGGTCGCCATAGGCGATGCCCGGCGACAGGGCAAACGGCGCGAAGGGATCGGGCAGCGGTTGTATCGCGGTCTTCTTCATGGATGGCTCACTTCGCCGGCGATGCGCTTGAGGCGGCGCCACAGCGTGGTCTGGCTGATGCCCAGGTATTCGGCGGCGAGACTCTTGTTGCCACCGAACTGCTGGAGCGCTTTGACGATCTCCTCCTGCTCGACCTGGTGCAGATGGCCGCCTTCGTCCACCTCGCTGATCGGGTTGAACAATTCCGGCGCCAGTCGTGGCATGGCTTCGACCAGCGCGTCGCTGCTGCCATAGAGGCGCAGGGAGACCACCAGCCGCTCGATGATGTTTTCCAGCTGGCGTACGTTGCCGGGCCAGTTGTAGCGGCGGAATACCGGGGTCAGCGCGCGCGCCATGTCTGCCGGATCGACGTCCACCGCGTAGCGCTGGCCGGCGCGACGGACCAGGTATTCGGTGAGCAGCGGAATGTCTTCCATGCGCTCGCGCAGCGGCGGCAGCACGATGACAAACGTGCTCAGGCGGTAGTAAAGGTCCTCGCGGAAGCGCCCGGCGCGGACTTCGGCCTGCAGGTCGGTGTTGCACGCCACCACGAACTTGATGTTCAGCGCGATGGCGCGCTTGGCACCGACCGGCCGCACCTCGCGTTCCTGCAGCACACGTAACAGCTTGGCCTGCTGCGGCAGCGGCATCGAGTTGATCTCGTCGAGGAAGAAGGTGCCGTTGTTGGCGCTCTCGAGCAGGCCGGACTTGCCGCCGTTCTTGGCGCTGGTGAAGGCACCGTCGGCATAGCCGAACAGCTCGGACTCGAACAGCTCCGCGGGGATCGCTGCGCAGTTGATCGCCACGAACGGGCCCGCGGCGTTGCTGCTGGCGGTATGGATCTGTCGCGCCGCCAGTTCCTTGCCGGTGCCGGTCTCGCCGCGCAACAGTACCGTGCCCGGGGTGGAGCCGTAGAGCATCAGTTGGCTCTGCATTTCGACCATGCGGCTGGATTGGTAGACCAGCCGGCGCTGTTGGTCGCTGGGCTGGGCCAGCGGCTGCGGATAGAACACATAGAGCGAGCCGACGCCTTCGCCATCCACGTCGAAGGGGACCTTGTTCAGCGTGCACAGGCGGTCGCCGAGCAGCAGACCCTCGGCGCTGAGGCTCTCGGCTTCGAGCACGCGCGAGTCGAGGATGCCATTCAGACGACGACGTTTGGGCAGACCGGGGATCAGGCTCTGTGCAGCGCTGTTCCAGGCCACCACCACGCCGTTGCGGTTGGTGACGACCTGCGGATTGGGGTTCTGCTCCAGCAGGAATTGCTCGGTGGCCGCCTGCTGGCGTTCGCGCTTGTACAGCCCGGCGTGGCGGATCGCCTTGCGCAGCAGGTTGCGGCAGGATTCGCGAGAGTAGACCAGCACCGATTCGAGCTTCCATTGGTCGGCCAGGTCGCAGACATAGCTGGAACCGATAACCGCGCCGATGCCTTCGGCGCGCAGGCTGTGGAAGATCTCGTGAGCCTGTTCGGCCGTGCTGTAGGTGCGGTGGATCAGCTCCATGCCGCCGAACAGGCGCAGCAGTTCGATATTGGCTTCCTGGCGCTCGTAGGTCAGCAGCAGCGCCTTGTCGGCAACGCGGCGCGCGGTGAGGAAGGCGTGGATCAGGTCCGATTGCTCGACCTTCAGCGCCAGCACCGGGACGGGCAGGGTGTCCTGCAGGTAGAAGGCGTTGGCGCCGGCGCTGGCGAAAATGTCCACCTCCTGGCGCTCGACCAGCTCGCGGGCCACGCGCACCGCATCGTTGAAAATGTTGTCGACGATGGTGATGTTCGCCAGCGATTCGAATTCCGGGATCAGGCTGTGTACCAGACGACTGACCTTCGAATTGCCGATGAAGCAGATCTTCACCCGTTCCAGTTCTTCGTTCGCAAACTCCACAGCGCACCTCTTGTTCTTAGTATTGGTCGCGATGCATTCACCCTTTGAACAGCCAGGGTTCCTCCGCCTTTCGCATGTTCTCGTACGCTTTGATCCGGTCTGCAAAAGCCAGTGTTTCGCCGATTTCGTCCAGTCCCTGCAGCAGGCGCTGGCGCCGCCCTTCCTCCAGCTCGAAGTCCAGTTCAAGCTCCCCGACGCGCAGCCTGCGTTCGCTGACGCTGACCTGCGCGCAGATGCCGGGCTGGCTTTGCACGATGGTGAACAGCGTATCCACGTCTTGCTGCGCCAGCTGTAACGGAAGTACCCCGTTGTTGAAGCAGTTGTTACGGAAGATATCCCCGAAGCTGGGCGCTATCACGACCCGCACGCCAAAGTCCCGCAAGGCCCACACCGCGTGTTCGCGGCTGGAGCCGCAGCCGAAGTTGGCCTGGGCCAGCACCACGCTACCCTTATCCCACGGAGGGTTATTCAAGATACATGCCGGGTTGCGCCGGCGGCTGGCGATCGGCGTGTCGATCTCGCCGGGGTCCAGGTAACGCTCGTCGTCGAAGAGGAAATCGCCGAATCCACGGGCCTCCAGGCTCTTGAGGTACTGCTTGGGCAGCAGCAGGTCGGTATCGATGTTGGCGCGGTTGAAGGGGATGATCACACCTTCGTGTTCGCTCAATGGCTGCATCTCAAAAGCTCCCCAGGTCCGTGAGTTCGCCCATCACCGCGGCCGCCGCGGCCATCGCCGGTGACATCAGATGGGTGCGGCCGCCCTTGCCCTGACGCCCCTCGAAGTTGCGGTTGGACGTGGCCGCGCAGCGTTCGCCGGGATTGAGGCGGTCGGCGTTCATGCCCAGGCACATGGAGCAACCGGGTGAGCGCCACTCGAATCCGGCGGCCTTGAAGATGCGATCCAGCCCCTCGCGCTCGGCCTGCAGGCGCACCAGACCGGAGCCCGGCACGACCAGAGCCTGGCGGACCCGCTCGTGAACGGTGCGCCCACGCAACACCTCGGCGGCGGCGCGCAAGTCCTCGATGCGGGCGTTGGTGCAGGAGCCGATGAAGATGCGGTCAACCGGAATGCCCGCCAGCGGCTGGCCGGGTTCGAGGCCCATGTAGCGCAGCGCGCGCTCCCAGTCGGCGCGCTGCAGGGCGTCGCGGGCCTGATCCAGGGTCGGGATGCGGCCGTCGATGGCGGCCACCTGCTCGGGCGAGGTGCCCCAGCTCACCTGATTGCGGACCTCGGCGGCATCGATTTCCAGTTCGCGGTCGAACTGCGCCTCGGCATCGGAATGCAGGGTGCGCCAGTAGGTGATGGCCTGCTCCCAGTGCGCGCCGCACGGTGCCAGCGGTCGCCCCTTCACGTAGGCCTCGGTCTTGTCGTCGTACGCCACCAGGCCCACGCGGGCGCCGGCCTCGATGCTCATGTTGCACAGCGTCATGCGCGCTTCCATGCTCAGCGCGCGAATCGCCTCGCCGCAGAACTCGATGGCGTGCCCGGTGGCGCCGGCCGTGCCGATCCGGCCGATGATGTACAGGGCCAGGTCCTTGGCGGTGACGCCCAGGCCCAAGCGGTTGTTCACCTGGATGCGGAAGTTCTTCTGCTTGCGGCTGCGCAGCGTCTGGGTAGCCAGCACATGCTCCACCTCGCTGCTGCCGATGCCGTGGGCAAGCGCGGCGAGCGCGCCGTGGGTGGCGGTATGCGAGTCGCCGCAGACCAGGGTGGTGCCCGGTAGTGTCAGGCCCTGCTCGGGGCCGACGACATGCACGATGCCCTGGCGCACGTCGTTGAGGGGAAACAGCGGCACGCCAAATTCGCGGCTGTTGCGTTCCAACGTGGCGATCTGCTGCCGGGCGATGACGTCGCTGACGCCCTCGACGCCTTGCTCACGGCTGAGCGTCGGAACATTGTGGTCCGGCGTAGCCAGGCTGGTGTCCAGCCGCCAGGGTTTGCGTCCGGCCAGGCGCAGGTTGGAAAACGCCTGCGGAGACGTCACCTCGTGCAGCAGGTGCCGGTCGATATACAGCAGCGTGGAGCCATCGGGCAGTTCGTCCACCCGGTGGCGCGCCCACAGCTTGTCGTAGAGTGTCTGCGCTCCCACGTTATCGTCCTCTGTCAGGGTTCAGTTCAAGTTGGACCAGGGAATCCACCGGTAGAGTTCGGCGCCGCTGGAGTCGGGCACCTTGTACCCGCAGTAGGCATCGAGTCGTCCTTCGGACCTGGGCTGGATCAGGCAATAGGGCCGGTAGCAGGCCTCGTCGGTTTCCAGCTGTCGCAGCCGTGTGCGGGCCTGTACCAGTTGGGTGCGCGCCGCTTCGTCGCGCCGATCCTCCAGCGCGGCGACGTTGGCGCGAAAGTGTTCGACCCAGGCCTGGGAGTAGGCCCGGCAGGCGGGGGATTGGCTGACGATCGGCGAACTGTCGATCGCCTGCCGCTCCCCCGCGCAGCCGGCCAGCAGGGCCAGGGCCGCGCAGCCGGTTTCACGCCAGTAACGCAAGGCAGTGCTCCAGCGGTCGCACATCGGCGTACTTCAGCTGCAGGTCGAACAGGTTGGCCTGATGCGCGGCCGGGTTGCGGTCGCCCACGGCCTGCTCGGGAATCAGCACGCGCAGGTCGTGTTGCAGGGCGTCCACCGCCGTAGCGCGCACGCAGCCGCTGGTGGTCAGTCCGGTCACCATCACCCCGTCGACACCCGCGGCATCCAGCATGGCCTTCAGTTCGGTACCGAAGAACGCGCTGGCCCAGTGCTTGACCACGATCGGCTCGCCGTCGCGCGGTGCCAGGCGCGGGTCGATCTCCACCAGCCGGCTGCCGGCGGCGAGCACATTCAGACTCGGCAGCTTCTCGCGGAATACCCGCGCCTGGTCCGGGTTGTCGTAGGCCACGGTGGTGAAGAACACCGGCCAGCCGCGCCGGCGGAAGGCCTCCAGCAGTTGCCGGTTAGCCTCGATCACCTGCGGACAGTCGCTGGCCAGCGGGCTCAGGCCGGGGTCGGTGAACCCCAGGCTGAGGTCCACCAGCACCAGCGCGTAACGGCCGGCAGCCTGCAGCTCGGAAGATTGCAAGGACATGGCTCAGCTCCAGGTCGGCGTGGCGGGGGCGGGCAGGCCGGTTTCTTCCAGGCAGCGCGCCTTGAGCTCCTCCAGGCTGCCACCGCGATCGAACAGCGGCACCGGGCCACGGGCATCGATCAAGGCAGCGCGCAGTTCGTCGGTCGCGGCCTGATCCACGGCATCGTTGACGATCACCACGCCATAGCGGCGCGCGCCGTCGACGCTGACCAGCCCGCGCCGCACGTCGGTCAGCACCTTGGCCGGGTCGCGCTTGAACGGATCGCCCCAGCCGCCGCCGCCCCAGGTGTCGAACAGCAGCAGGTCGCCGGCGCTGACCCGGATGTTGTCGCACTTGGACGGCAGCATCTGGCGGGTGCCGTCGGCGCGCAGCAGTTCCTTGCGGCTGCGCTCGCCCGGCTCGCCACCACTCACGCCCCACGGATAGGTCAGCCAGCGGTCATCGTGGATGGAAATCTCGCCATCGGCCAGCATGCGATAGCTGACCCGCAGGCCGTTGCCGCCGCGATGCAGGCCGGCGCCGCCGGTATCCGCCAAGGTCTCGTAGCTTTCGATGCGCAGCGGGAAGTAGGCCTCGACGAACTCGTTGGGCACGTTGGTGAAACCCGGCCACAGCGAGTGGCCATCGGCGCCGTCGCCGGCCGGCCGCCCCGGAATACCGCCGAAGCCGATCTGGAACAGCTGGAACCATTCGCCGTTCTTGTCGTAGCCCGAGTACATGAAGTGCGGCGAATCGGAGAAGCCCGCGGCGTTCATTGCATCCGGCGCGCCCTGGCCGAGCAGGCCGCTCATCATGTCGAAGATGCGTCCCAGCGCGTGGGTCCGGCAGGACAGCGCGGCGGGGAAATTCGGCTTGAGCAGCGAGCCCTGCGGGATGCGTACTTCAACCAGGTCGTAGAAGCCGTCGTTGAGCAGGATCGCCGGGTCGAACAGGCTGATGGTCAGCGCGCCGAAGAAGATCTTGAACATCTCCTCGTTGAGGTAGAAGTTCACCGACGACGGCGCCTGCGGATCGGTGCCGGTGAAGTCGAAGATCGCTTTCTCGCCCTCGCGCCACAGGGCGCAGCGCAGGGTGTAGGGCCCGAGTCCGGCGCCGTCGTCGCAGATGTAGTCCTCGAACACCTGACGCTGCTCCGGCACCACGCGCTGGATGACCTCCTTCATCGCGCGGCGGGTGCGGTCGAGCATTTCCTGCTGGGCGCTGTAGAAGATGTCGTCGCCGAAGCGCTCGGCCAGTTCCACGCAGCGTTTGCCGGCGGTACGGCAGGCGGCGACGATGGCGTTGAGGTCCGAGCGGTTCCAGCGCGGCAGGCGCACGTTGTGCAGGATGACGTCGAGCATGTCGCTGTTCATCACGCCCTTGCGGTACAGCTTGACTGGCGGAATGCGGATGCCTTCCTCCCAGATCGAGGCGGCATTGGTCGGCAGCGAGCCGGGCACCTTGCCGCCGACATCGGACATGTGGCCGAACATGGCCGAATAGTTGATGACGCGGCCATCCTTGAAGATCGGCATCAGCACCAGCCAGTCCGGCAGGTGACTCACGGCGCCGTTGCACAGGTAGGGGTCGTTGGTGAGGAAGATGTCGCCTTCCTCGATCTCGCCGGTGTAGCTCTCCAGGAAGCCGGTGATGAACGAGCCGAACTGGCCGACGATCATCTTGCCTTCGTTGGTGGCGATCAGCGGGAAGGCATCGCCCTGCTCGCGGATGCCCGGGCTCATGGCGGTGCGGAACAGCACCGCGTCCATCTCGTGACGGGCGTTGCTCAGCGCGTTCTCGACGATGTCGATGGTGATGCTGTCCACCGCTACGCGTTCGAAAGGGGTGTTATTGGTCTGGGTGATACGCGCAACCATGATGCTTACTCCTGCGGCCGGATCAGCAGGTTGCCGACGCGGTCAACCGCCGCTTCGTAACCTGGGAACACAACGGTGGTGGAATCCATCTCCATGACGATGGCGGGGCCGGTCACGACCAGGCCGGGTGCCAGTCTGGCGCGGTCATAGAGCGTGGCGCTGTAGTTGTTGCCGGCGTAGTAGATCGGGCTCTGGCCGCTGACCGCCGCGGCGAGGTCCGGCGCGCTGCCTTCGTACTGGCGCTCGGTGATCTGCGGACGCGGCGCACGGGCGATCGCCCGCAGGTTGATCAGCTCGTGGGAATCGCCGAGCGAGAAGCTGAACAGCTGCTCGTGTTCGGCATCGAACGCGCCGGTGATCACCTGCAGTCCCTCGCTGGCCAGCCGTTCGCGGTCCACTTCCAAGGTCAGCTGCAAGGCCTGGCCCTGGTAGCGCACGTCGGCCTGATAGTTCAGCTGTTGCAGATGCGGCTCGACGCCCTGGCTGGCCAGCGACTGGCTCACCTGGCTGCTCAGCTGATCGAGGGTCTGCATCACTTCGTCCAGGTCGAGCTCGCTCAGGCGGCGGATGATCGAGCGCGACGCCTCGTCCTTGACCCGCGTGGTGGCGTCGCCGTAGGCGCAGAGCACGCCCGGCCCCGGCGGGATGATCACCGGCCAGGCGTTCATCAGGATGCCCATCGCATTGGCATGCAGCGGACCGGCGCCGCCGAAGCCGCAGAGCGCGAAGTCGCGCGGGTCGTAGCCCTGCTCGACGCTGATCAGGCGCAGGGCGCCGTACATGTGTTCGTTAGCCAGCCGCACGATCCCTTCGGCAGCGTCGAACAGCGACACGCCCATGGCATCGGCGACCCGCTGTACCGCAGCGGTGGCCAAGTCATGGCGAACCTGGAAATCGCCGCCGAGTTTCTGCACCGCCGGCAGGTAGCCGAGCACGACGTTGGCATCGGTCACAGTGGCCTGCTCGCCACCGCGATCGTAAGCCGCCGGGCCGGGCACGGCGCCGGCGCTTTCCGGGCCGACGCGCAGGGCGCGGGTCAGCTCCGGCACGCTGGCGATCGAGCCGCCGCCAGCGCCGACGGTACGCACGTCTACCGACGGTGCGCGCACGGCCACGTCGCCGACGCGGGTTTCGCGGCGGATGCGCGCCTGGTTGCCATCGATCAGCGCCACGTCGGTGGAGGTGCCGCCGACGTCGAAGGTCAGTACGCGGTCGAAGCCGCCGCGCGAGCAGAACCAGATCGCCCCGGCGACACCGCCGGCAGGTCCCGACAGCAGCAGGTTGACCGGGGTGTTGGCCGCCGACTGGCTGGTGGCCAGGCCGCCATCGGAGCGCAGGATGGAGAGCTGCGCGTGGCCGCCGATGCGCCGGTCCAGCTCGTTCTGCAGATGGCCGATGTAGCGCTCCACCTCCGGCCGCACGTAGCTGTTGACCACGGTGGTTTCGGTGCGCTCGTACTCCTGCATCTCCGGTACGACTTCCGAGGACAGCGACACGGGAATGTGCGGCATCACCTCGCTGGCGATCGCCATGATCTCGCGCTCGTGTTCGCCGTTGACGTAGGCGTTGACCAGGCTGATGGTCAGCGCCTCGATGCCGGCTGCGGCCAGCCGCGCGAGTTCCTGGCGGATCGCCTCGCGGTCCAGCGGCCGGACCACGCTACCGTCGGCGCCCATGCGCTCGTCGGCCTCGATGGTCAGCTCCAGCGGCGCCAGCAGCTCGCCCTTGTTCCAGATGACCCAGCCACCCAGCCCGCCCGGCACGAAGGAACGGGCGATGTGCAGCACCTGCTTGTAGCCGCGGGTGGTCACCAGTCCGACCTTGGCGCCGCGGCGGGTGAGAATGGCGTTGGTCGCGACGGTGGTGCCGTGCATCACGCAATTGATCTGCGCGGCGTCGATGGCGGCGATGCCGCAGATCCGCTCGATGCCGTTGAGTACCGCGACGGAAGGGTTGTGAGGAGTGGATGGGACCTTGGCGGTGAAGCTCTCGCCGGTCACATCATTGATCAGTAGCAGGTCGGTGAAGGTACCGCCCACGTCTACGCCCAAACGAAAACTCATGGTTGCTCTCCAAACGCTTCCTGATTCTTGTAGAGCCTGGCCGTCTTTGCGACGACCAGGCCTCGCGCGCCCTAGCGAGCGATTTTTTCCAGTTCGCGCAGGTTGACGTTGTCCGCGGTGATCCCCGGAGTGTTCATCGTGGTGCCTTCGCCGAGGATGAAGACGGTGCCGTGGCGCCGCTGGTAGTCCAGGGTGAAGCCCGCGGCCGAGGTGATCGCAGTATCGCCGTCGGCCAGCTTGATGGTCTTGAGGTGGTAGTTCATCCACTTCCAGAACTGGCCTTTGCGGTCATACGCCTCGGCCTGGTAGAAGCGCGGGAACTCGGTGTCCATGTACATCACCTTGCGACCGTAGGGGTGCTCCGGCGGGGTGATCGCCTCGATGACCCAGACGTCGCGCGGCTCCCAGCCGTCCTTGGGGTTCCAGTGCGGCGCGTTGTCGAGATCGACGATGGGGAACTCGGCGTTACCCTTGGCCTTGGCGTCCCAGGGGGTGGTGGTGGAGTTGGCCACGACCAGCAGCTTGCGCTTGCCGAGCAGCTTGTATTCCGGGTACCAGCTGGGGTGCGCGTTGAATATCTCGATGTCGTCGTTAAGCTGGTCGGTACCGCCGATCGGGTCCATCCAGGTACCGCCGGACAGCCGGCGGGTGCGGCGCACCGACTTCACGTAGGCCCAGGAGTCCTCGAGCTTGGGCGAGTCGTAGCGGATGGTGAACAGGCCCAGGCCACGGATATCGGAGGGGTAGGTCGCGTACAGCAGGGTCTTGGTGAAGATGCTGCCGTCGCCCTCGACCGGGTTGTCCACCCCCAGCCGGCCCTTCATCTGATAGCGCAGGAAGCGCCATTCCTGCTTGCGCTCCAGGCCGCTCTTGCCGTCGACGAACAGGTAGGCGAACTTCGGGTAGTCCATCACGTTCTTGCCCGGCTGGGCGTAATGGTGGTTCCAGATCAGCTTGTCCGCCGCATGGGGATCATCGGCCTTCACCTCCGGGAACGGTATGCCGGCGACCCAGCCCTCCACCTGGCGGGTGTCGGGGTTGTACTTGGCCTTGCCGGCGTTGGCCTGGGTCGCCGCCATGTAGTCCTTGCCGAGCGTGACCGGCTGCGACGCCTTGAGAGTGATGTTCAGGCCTTCCTCGCGGATCAGGGTCTGCATGCGCTCGGTGAGCAGGTCGGCGATGGCGGTGCCTTCGAAGGTATTGCCGAGCTGCTGCGCGAGGTTGGCGGCGTTGATCTGGTCGCCGGGCTTTAGCTCGGCGGCATGGGCGGTGAGCACGCTGGACAGGGCCAATGCAGTGGCCAGACAGCTAAGACGCATGTTCATTGTTTTCATCTCCTGGTCTTAGAAGTTGTAAGTCACGCGCAACGACAGCTGGTCGTTGCCGTTGAAGTAGCCGAACAGGTTGGTGTTGTTGAAGCCTTGCAGAGCACGGTCCTGGCTCTCGTCATCGAAGAAGATGTCGGCCTCGGCACGAATCCGCCAGTGGTCGCCGTAGGCGAACTCCACGGCCGGAATCACGAAGGCGCCGCCGTAGGTCATGTCCGTACCCACGGCCAGACTCGGGTTGATCCGGTCGTTGTCGTAGTTCATGGCCAGGATCGCGGTGGCGATGGTGGAAAACTCCTTGGTACGGCCGCTGAAGCCGGCGGAGTTGACCAGTTCGTCGTCGCGGTCGTAGTCCGTGATCCAGGTGTTGAACAGCTGCACCGAGAGGAACGACGGCCGGCTGGTGCCGAGGAAGTGCTGCAGCGCGACCTGCTTGTCCAGGCGCAGCATGGTCTTGACCACGTCCTTCTCCTTGATGCCGCAGAAGCCCGGGAAGAACGCACAGCCGCCGGCTTCGCCCGCCTGCAGGCCGTAGTTGTACGGCGAGTCGGGGATGTAGGAGAGCTCGGTGGAGAACACCGAGTCGATGGACTCCATGTAGCGGTTCGCCGAGAAGCCGAACACGTTGACGAACGGGTAGATCAGCTCGCCCACGGTGGAATCCGCGGCCGAGTTGTATTCACCCTTGTACGCGCCGCCGAACTGCGCGCCGCTGGCGGCGTCGCCGACACCCAGCGGGTTGTTCGGGTTGGGGTTGATCACCGGGTTGACCGACGGGCCGTGGAACCAGGCCAGCGAGTATTCCCAGTCGCCGAGCATCGACTTCCAGCGCAGACCGTAGGACGGATCGTCCATGTCGGCGTCCTTGTGGTCGAAGTTATACGGCACGTCGGCGCCGAAGGTGGCGGTGCGGAAGGTGATGCCCTTGTTCGGGTTGTTGGCCCAGCGGCCGCCATCCAGGTCGAAGCTGTTGCCGCGGTCATACGCGCCGTTGAGCTGGCCGGGGATGAAGATCAGCTGCAGGGTGCCGCCGAGCTGGTTGAATTCCTCCTGCAGGTTGACCATCCACAGCGGCTTGCGCACGTCCTCGTTCTCCGGCTCGAGGAACGAGCGGATGCGCTGGTCGTAGCCGTGGATCACATCCAGCGACTGGAAGAAGTCGGTCTCGCCCCAGACCACCTGCTGCTTGCCCAGCTTCAGCGTGGTGGTCGGGGTGACGTTCGTCTGCCACCACAGCTCGCGCAGCTCTTCGCTGTTGTAGACGTCGTCCATCAGATCGACCTGCGACTTGCTGCGGTTGCTGAACAGGTCGGAGCGTGCGTTCTGGTCCATCACCTCCTGAAGGTCTTCCAGGTAGTCGGTCTCGTACTCGCGGTTCAGTCGACCGGAGACGAAGAACTGCGAGTCGCCGAAGTCCTTGAACAAGTTGAGCTTGAGGATGCTGCGCGCCATCGACATGTCGTAGCGGTAGTTGCCCTTGCGGTCCGCGCCGACCAGGCCGTTCGGATCCTCGCCATCCATCAGGTAGGGATTCTCGAGGTTCCAGGACAGGTGCATGCGCGCGTAGCCGCTGACTTCCCAGTTGTCGAAGAAACCGTCCTGTGCCATTGCCGGCCCGTGCACACCGGCCGCCAACATCACGGCGCTAGCTAACGGGGTTAAGTGCTTCATTCTTTTTTTCATTATCAGCCGCTCCATTGTGCTCGAGGTTTAGCGCGCGCCCGGTGGACTGGGCTTTTTTCGGTGTGCTGTGTTCGAAGATGAATTTCGGCTTGAACACCAGCGCCAGCGAAGGCATGACAAACAGGGAGGTGAGTGCCGAAACCATGAGCCAGAGCCCGATCAGCATGCCCATCTCTGCTTGGAAACGAAGGGAGGAGAAGGACCAGAACAGCACGCCGGCGGCCAGGGTGAAGGCCGTCAGCAGCACGCCGCGGCCGGCCGAGCCGAGCGATTGCAGCACGGCATCCAGCGGAGCGGCGTCGGGGTGCTTCTCCAGGTATTCCTTCATGGAGTCGACGATGTAGAAGGCGTAGTCCACGCCCAGGCCGATCCCCAGGGCCACCACCGGCAGCGTGCTGATGCTCATGCCGATGTCCTGCCAGGCCATGAAGGCGAAGGTGACGACGTTGGAGATCGCCACCGGGATGATGAAGAACACCCCGCTGACCGAAGAGCGGTACACCACCAGGCAGCACAGCACCACCACCAGGAAGGCCAGAGCCACCGCCTCGATCTGGTCGCTGAGGAGAATCTCGTTGACCGCCGCGATGATGCCGAGCACGCCACCGACCAGCTTCACCTCGGCGCCCTCGATGGGGTTCTCGGCGATGAACTCCTTGGCGTAGTGGGTGGCCTTGCGCAGGGTGTCGCCCTTGTGGTCGCGGAAGAACAGGGTGACGGCGCCGTTCTTGAAGTGCACATCGCTGAACTGCGCCAGATCGCCCGGGTCGGCGCCCTGCATGTAGAAGCTGATCAGCTCGCCGTTCTCTACCTGGCTGCC
This sequence comes from Stutzerimonas sp. 21-1, assembly GCF_056336065.1. NCBI lineage: Bacteria > Pseudomonadati > Pseudomonadota > Gammaproteobacteria > Pseudomonadales > Pseudomonadaceae > Stutzerimonas > Stutzerimonas sp. 21-1. The sequence goes on from NZ_CM150500.1 coordinate 1,700,821, forward strand.
GCCCAGTTCACGGAAACGCGGGTTGCCTTCGTAGAGGTTGCGGCGGATGTCGACCACGATGTCGGCCAGGGAAATGGCACCGCCGATCTCCTCCTGGCGTTCCATGTAGCGCGAGAAGCGCAGCATCCAGTCGAGCACCTGCGGCGTTTTCAGCGTGTCCAGCTCCTGGCCCTCGATTACCACGAACATCTGCTCGGAGCCGGGGTACAGGCGGTTGATCAGCGCGCTGTCCTGGTTGAAGGAGGAGTCCTGCCAGAGGATCGGCGAGCCATCGCTGGCATCGCCGATGGTCAGCCGGGTGGCCTCGAATACCAGTCCAGCCATCAGCACGATCACCAGTGGCGCGATGTAGTAGCGGGTACGGCTGCGCACCACCCACTTGGCACCGGCCAGAATGGCGCGCATGAAGCCGTCCAGGTTGAACGGGTGGGCGTAGCCCTGCGGACGCTTGATGAACGACAGCAGCGCCGGGGTGAGGAACACCGCCGACACAGTGATGGTCATCACCCACACCGCACCGACGATGGCGACCTTCTGCAGCAGCGGGATGGGCGTGAGGATCACGCACAGGATCGCGCCCGCGTCGGCATACAGCCCCAGCATGCTCGGCCGCCACAGCTCCTTCATGGTCTGCTCGGCGGCGCGCCGCGGATCGACGTGTTCACCGCCCAGCGTCAGGTCGTCGAAGCGGGTGATCATCTGCACCGAGTGCGACAGCGCCCGGGCGGTGATGATGAAGGCCACCACGATCACCAGCGGGTCGAAGTTGAAGCCCAGCAGGTTGCCGATGCCCAGCGCCCAGATCGCCGAAACCAGGCCGGCCAGCAGCGGCAGGATGGTGCCGCGCCAGGTGCGGCTGAAGACGAACAGCAGCACCAGCATTGCGCCCAGCGACAGCAGCGACAGGCTGACGGTCTCGCCGAGGTAATGCGCCACCCAGCCATAGAGGATCGGCTCGCCCACCAGATGCAGCGTGACCTGATCCTGCACCTGCGAGGCATCGAGCAGCGTCTGGATCTGCGGGAAGATCTTGCCGTAGTCCACCAGGTGGTCGTAGAAGTCCACCTGGATCAGTGCCGAACTCAGCTCGCGGTCCACGTACAGGCCGTACACCATCGGGTTGTTCAGCACCGCCTGGCGCAGCTCGTTGATCTCGTCCCGCGTCTGCGGCACGTTCGGCCACATCATCGGCTGCGTCTCGATGCCCTCGCTGGAGGCGTTGACGCGCTTGAGCTTCTTCGACGCCAGCGAGGTGATCTGCATCGGGTTGACGCCCTCGACCTTCTGCAGGTCGTAGGTGATGCGGCGGATCTCCTCGAGGATGTCGCGCTCGAAGATTTCCCCCTCGCGCGCCTTGACCAGGATGGTGACGCGGTTGCTGGCCGCGAAGCTGTCCTGGTACTTGCGGTGCACCTGCACGTACGGATGGTCGTGGGGCACCATGTCGCTGAAGCGGGTGCGGATGTCCAGGCCGCCCAGTGAAGCGGCGAAGGCTACGGTGGCCAGCGCGATGGCCACGCAGACCATGACGCGATTGCGAATGGACCAGGCGGCCAGACGCGCGGTATAGCTCTTGACGCTATTCATCACGGGGTCTCCTTGATCAGCAGCCGAAGGTCTTGCGCTTCGAGCAGGCCGACCTGCTTGCCGACCAGCAGCACGCCGCGGTCGGTATTGACCAGGCGGCTGTGGTAGCTCTTGTCCAGGCTGGCCGGGCTCCAGCGCTGCCAGCCCTGGTCGGGCACGGCATTGCGGGTCTGGTAGAGCGCGCCGCGGTCGCCGGTGGCGATCCAGCGTTGCTCGTGGAAGGTCACGTCGTAGAGGTGTTCCTCGGTGAACGGCGGCAGCTCGCGCCAGTCCTGGCCGCCGTTCTCGCTGAGGTACACGCCGCCGCGATTGCCGACGGCGACGCCGGTGTCGCCGTTGAAGTGCACCGCGCGCAGGCTTTCGCTGCTCAGCTCCTGCACCCGCCAGCTCTCGCCGTGATCGACGCTGTGCAGCAGGCGGCCGAACTCGGCGGCGATCCACAGATCGCCGTTGGCGCCGGCGCGGATGCTGTTGAGGGTTACGTCCTCATCGATGCTCAGCGCTTGCCACTGGCTGAGGTCGGCATCGGCGCGCAGCAGGCTGCCCATCTCGCCGACCGCCCAGAAGTGCCCGTCGATGAACGACACGTCGAGCAGCTTGGCCACCGAGTCCTCGCCCAGCAGCTGCTGTTGCTGCCAGCTGCCGTCAGCCTGGCGGACCCACGCGCGGCCCTGGTTGCCAACCACCACCACGCGGCCATCCGGCGAGCTGGCGATGCCTTGCAGGTTGTCGCGGCCGGGGACCTCGGCACGTTGCCAGCTCTGGCCGTCGTCGGACGACTCCAGCAGCGCGCCGTTCTGGCCGACTGCCCACCAGTGCTGGCCCAGCACTTCGGCATCGAAGAAGGCATCGCGGGTTTCCAGCAGCGGCTGGTCGAGCGGATGCGGATTGACCGTCGGCTGAACGAACAGGGCCGCATAGGACAGCCCCCCGATGATGAGCCAGGGCGACAACCGCCCGGCCCAGCTGAGACTGGACTTAAGCATGCGTTGCCTCCCGATGTGCCTGATGCTGGCGCTGCAGCCAGCGGAAGCTGTGGCCGCCGAGCGGGGTTTCGGTCAGTGCCTGCACCCGCTGCACCGCGTCCACCAGCGCCAGGCTGTCGATCCCGGTGTCCAGGCCCATGGCGTTGAGCATCAGCACCAGGTCCTCGGTGGCCAGGTTGCCGGTCGCTCCTGGTGAGAACGGGCAGCCGCCAAGGCCGCCGATGGAGCTGTCGAACTCGCGCACGCCGGCGTCGAGCGAGGCCAGCACGTTGGCCAGCGCCATGCCGCGGGTGTCATGGAAGTGGCAGGACAGCCGCTCCTGCAGGCCTAGCGAACGCAGCGGTTCGAGCACGCCGCGCACGCTGGTCGGATGGGCTGCGCCGATGGTGTCGGCGATGATGACCTTGTCCGCGCCGGCGTCGAACAGCCGCTGGGTGAGAGCGATCACGCGCTCGGCCGGGGTGACGCCCTCGAACGGGCACTCGAAGGCGACCGCGACGTAGGCGCGCGCCTCGAGGCCGTCGCGCCGCGCCTGCTGCATCAGCTCCAGGCATACGGCGGTGGTCTCGTCGAGACTCATGCGGATGTTGCGCTGGTTCATGGTCTCGGTGGCCGACAGCACCACAGCCACCGAACGAGCACCTGCGGCCCGCGCCAGCTCGTAGCCCTTGGCGTTGGGGATCAGCGCCGAATACGCGACCTGATCGGGCATCGGCAGGCGGGCGAACAGCGCGTCGGTGCCGGCCATCTGCGGCACCGCCTTGGGCGACACGAAACTGCCGACCTCGATGCTGCGAATGCCGGTGGCCAGCAGCGCCTGGATCATTTCCAGGCGCTGCTCGACGGTGAGGGTCTTGCCCTGGCTCTGCAGCCCGTCGCGCGGGCTGACTTCATTGACGACGATGCGCTCGCTCATGGCTCACCTCACCACCTTGCTGGCGCGCAACTGCGCGATGCGTGCGTCGCCGTAGCCGAGCAGGGTCTTGAGCACTTCGTCGGTGTGCTGGCCGAGCAGGGGCGGCGGGCTGAAGTGGTCGTCGCCGTCCACCGAAAGCTTGATCGGATTGCCCGGCGCGTTGACCTTGCCGCCCTCGGGGTGCTCGATCTCGACCACCATGCGGCGGTAGAGGATCTGCGGATCGCTCAGCGCCTGGCCGAAGTTGTTCACCGGGGCACAGGGCACGCGCACCGAACTCAGCAGGGCGACCCAGTGGTCGGTGGTCTGGGTGGCGAAGACCTCGTTGAGGATGCCTTCGATCAGCACCTTGTTGGCCAGGCGTTCGGGCTGGGCCTTGAACTTCGGGTCCTTGAGCGCCTCGATGTTGAGCAGGTTGACCAGGTTGTCCCAGAAGCTGTCGAAGATCACCGCGACGATGAGGAAGCCGTCCTGGGTCTTGAAGGTGTTGTACGGCACATGGACGAAGTGGCCGTTGCCCAGCGGCGTGGGGTTCTGGCCGCTGAGGAAGTACATGGTGGCCATGTAGTTGAGCATGCTGATCTGGCAGTCCAGCATCGAGATATCGACGTGCTGGCCATGGCCCTTGGCGTTGCGCGCCTGCAGCGCGGCGAGTACGCCCATGACGGCGAACATGCCGCCACCCAGATCGCCGATCGGAATGCCGGCCCGGGTGGGCTTGTCGGCATTCTCGCCGGTGATCGACATGCCGCCACCGATGCCCTGCACCACCTGGTCGAAGGCCGGGCGCTGGTAGTTGGGGCCGTCCTGGCCGAAGCCGGTGACCGAGCAGGTGACGATGCGCGGGTTGATGGTCTCAAGGTGCGCGAAGTCGATCTTCAGCTTGGTCGTCACCCCGGCGCTGAAGTTGTCGAGTACCACGTCGGCGGTGCGGACCAGGTCGTAGAACAGCTCCAGACCGGATTCGCTCTTGAGGTCGATGCAGATGCTTTTCTTGTTGCGGTTGAGGGTGAGGAAGTACGCCCCCATGCCGTGCAGTGAATTGTTCGGGTCCTTGGCCAGCAGGGCGCGGGTACCTTCGCCTGCCAGCGGCTCCACCTTGATCGTGTCGGCACCAAGGTCGGCCAGGATCATGCCCGCATACGGACCGGACAGCATGTGGGTCAGATCAATGACCCTTATCCCTTCTAAAGGCTTGCTCATATTGTTTCTCTTATAAGTGCATTGGAGCCACGACCAGACCATTGCAATTGCGCTGCCAACTTCGCGAAGTTTTTCTATCTGGTTGATAATTGAAGATTTATTTGTTGCGCGCAGCAGTTGCTCAGCCACGCCGAGCTGCGCTGTTTTTCAACTTGAAAGGTGGGGTTTCACAGTGGTGAAAGGCTTTCGCGGACTGGCCTGACGAGGCGCCGCGCAAGCCGTCGATCAGCGGGAGGAGGCGGGCGTCGTGGCTGGTCGCTGGCTGAGCAGGATGCCGGCGAAGACGATCAGCGCACCGGCGAGTTGCAGCGGCGTCAGCGTCTGGTCCAGCAACAGGTAGCCGAGGCAGATGGCGGTCAGCGGGCTGAGCAGCAGGTAGACCGAAAGCTGCACCGGGTCCAGGCGTGGCAGGGCGCGGAACCACAGCAGATAAGGCAGCAGGGTGCCGAACAGGGTGAGGAAGCCGTAGCCGGCGATCTCGCGGGCATTTGGCAGCGGCAGCGGAAACTCCAGCCAGGCGGCCAGCGGCAGCAGCATCAGCCCGCCCAGCGTGAGTTGCCAGCCGACGTAGGGCAGGGCGGGGATGTCCAGTTTCCAGCGTTTCATCAGCAAGGTGCCGGTGCCCATGCTCGCCGAGGCCGCCAGCGCCGCGGCGGCGGCCGGCAGGTCCCAGTGCATCCGACTGGGCGCGACCAGCACCAGCAGCATGCCGCAAAAACCCAGCAGCGCGCCGGCGCTGATCAGCCGGCTGGTGCGCTGGCGAAACAGCAGCCAGGCCAGACCCCACACCAGCAGCGGCTGGGTCGATACCAGCAGTGCCGCCAACGGCCCGGCCAGGCGCGAGGCGGCGTAGAACAGGCAGGCATGGGTCAGCGCCATGCTCGGCAGGCTGATCAGCAGCAGCGGCTTCCATTGCCCCGGCTGCGGCCGGTAGCGCAGCGCGGCAACCAGCAGCAGACCGGGCAGCAACAGCCGGATCAGCGCCGTGGTCAGCGGCCGGTCGGTCCACAGCACCTCGGTGGTCAGCCAGTAGGTGGTGCCCCAAAGCATCGGCGCGAGGGCCGCGCCGAACAGTAGCTGGATGGACATGGCGATCCTTCTGCCGGGGAAGCGGCGCGCGCTAGCAGGTCAGCTTCGGCATGACCTGCTCGCCGAACAGGCGGATGCTCGGCACGAAGTCGGGGATGCTGAACAGGATGCCGTCCACCCCGGTTTGCGCCGCGATGTCATCGATCTTGCTGGCTACCGTGGCCGGCGAGCCGTGGATCACCGGCATGCCCATGAAGGCCAGGTTGCCGTCCTCGAAACTGCGCTGCAGGCCGCTGAGCATGCGGTTCGCGGTGCCGCCCGGGTTGGAGTCCAGCGCGGCGCTGGCGAGGATGTTGGCGATGGCGCCCTGGTCGGCACCGGCGACGATGGCTTCGCACTGCGCGCGCGCCTCGGCATCGGTTGGGGCCAGCACCAGTTGGAACAGCGCGTAGATGCCCACCTGCCGCCCGGCCTTGGCTGCTTCCTCGCGCATCTGCTCGCAGGCCGCGGCGAGTGCCGGCTTCTCCGCCATGATGAAACTGTGATCGCCATGCCGGGCGGTGAACGCCAGCCCTGCAGGCGACTGGCCGGCGCAGACGATGGGAATCTGTCGGCTTGGGCGCGGGTTGACCACGCAATCCAGCACCTCGAAGAAGGGGCTCTTGTAGGTCACCGAGGGCTCGGTCCAGAACTTCTTCACCAGGGTCAGGTAGTCGGCGGCGTACTCGTAGCGACGACCGTAATAGTCGTCACCCGGCCAGACCCCCATCTGCGTGTATTCGGGGCGGTTCCAGCCGGTCACCACGTTGAGCCCGCAGCGCCCGCCGCTGATGTCGTCGATGGTCGCCACCATGCGCGCGACCACCGCCGGATGCCGGGCAAGCACGGTGACGGTGGGGAACAGGCCGATGCGCTCGGTGACGGCGGCCAAGCCGGCCATCAGGGTGAAGGTCTCCAGGCATGAATCCCAGTAGCCGGTTTCGCCGCCAAAGCCCTTGAACTTCATCATCGAGAGCACGAAGTCCAGGCCCTGGCGTTCCGCCTCCAGGGTGATCTGCTTGTTGTGCTCGAAGGTGGGCAGGTAGACCGGGCTGCCCTTGGACGGGATGTAGCCGTTGCTACCGTTGGGAAGGAAGATTCCGAACTTCATGACAGTCCTCGCTTGCGTGGCGTTGATGGGTTCACAGGCCGTAGCGGAAGGCCGCGACCGGTTCCGGCAGGGCGCGGCGGATATGGTCGAAGCCGCTGATGTAGGCCCGCAGCAACTGCAGCGTATGGTCGATGCGCTGCCGGCAGCGGGTTGCCTCCGGGTTTGCTTCGTCGCTGTGCAGCACCGCCTGCACGTCGCGGACGACCAGGTGGTCGGGCAGGTAGCAGGGGCGGAAATTCTTGAACGAGTAGCTGCGCAGCTCCAGCACCGGATAAAGCCCGCCGGCGCCTCCGGACACGCCGCACAGCAGCACCGGCTTGTGCGCCAGCCAGGCGAGGTCCATGTAGAGGAACCAGTTCTTCAACGCGGGCGTGGCCATGCCGTGCCACTCGGGCGAGATCAGGATCAGCGCCTCGGCGCTGGCGGCCTGCGCGGCGAACGGGTAGGGCACGCCTTCCTGCCAGAGCGGCAGGGGCGCGCTGCCCAGGTCGTGCAGGGCGACCTCGTCGGCGATCTCCAGCGCTTGCAGGCGCTGGCGCAGATAGTCGGCCAGGCGGGCCGACTGGCTGTCGGGCGAATGGCTGCCGGACACGATCAGGATCTGGGGCAACGGCATGGGCGGTTCCTTGCGGGTTTTGCTCATGCTGCATGGAGCAATTAGTGAGCCAATTGCCCTGAGGCCCCTTGCCGCTGGGGTTTCTGCGGTGTTCGGGGTGGGGTTGCGGTTCGCTTTGGAAAATTTCGTTCAACTTGCAATGGGGGCGTAGGTGCCCGGTCGAGGTCCCTGCCTAGGCGACCCCGTCCTTCGCTCCTCGGCGTCCATGCATCGCATCCCCCTACGCGCACCGCGACTCGGCCTCCTGACGGGATCGGGGTCTGAGTCGCCTGGAAGATCGAGAAGCCGGTTGCGCTGCGCTTGGCTTTGGCTTTGCTTTTTCTGTGCACGACCTGCCAAGCAGCACCCACCGCCCCTTTCAGGAGGGTGAGCGCAGTCGCTGCGTAAGGGGATGAGCCGCATGGATGCGGCGAAAGGCTTAAAGGGCCAAGGACGGCCCTTGTAAGCCGACCCCTGGAGCAGTGATGGAGCGAACGGACCCGGAGCGGAGCGCAGGGCCGGATGTAGGGGCAAGCGGTTTTGGTTACTTTTGCCGCGATTGGCAAAAGTGACTCGCCCAGCAGGGCGAAACCAAGCTCTCAAGCAACTCGCCAAACAATCATATGCAGCAAAACGCTCAACTTCCCCTGCTTACCCCCAGCATTCGCAAGTACGCCGAACGAACAAAAAGGCCGCCCAGCGGGCGGCCTGTCGTGTGCGCGACGATTACTGCTCCACCTGTTCCACCGCCGCCAGGTACGCCGCATCGTTGGGCTTGCCCGCGTCCGGGTCCTCGTGATCCTGCGCGATGATGCGCAACACATTGCGCAGCATCTGTTCGCGCCGGGCGTCCCGTGCCTCGCGTACCGCCGCGTCGGCGACGTAGTGCTCGACGGCGTCGCCAGCCAGGGTGCCCTGGGCCACCAGCAGGCGCTCCAGGCTGTCCACGCGATCGGCGAGGACCGACACCTCGCCGGCCAGGCCCATGAGCATCGCCAGCAGCTTGTCCACCGCGGGGTCATCGAAGAAATACGGGCGTGCGCCCTTGGCCTTCTTCGGCAGGCTGTAGGGGGATTGTGCTGTCATTTCCAGGCTCCATAGACGTACCACTGACCGCCGCCGCCGAAATCGCCACCCTGGAACACGTGGGTGTAGCGCTGGCTCAGCTTCGATTCGAATGCGCTGGGCGCAAGGATTTCGAACACCTTGTCGCGGGCGAAACCGGCTGCGCTGCAGTCGGTGACAGGGTCGATCAGGTGGCTGCCGCGCCAGAACGGCTCGTTGTTGTTGCGGGTATCCCAGTCGAGCATGAAGGCATCGTAGGGCGGCAGGTCCTTGTAGGGCGGTGTCTCGCCGTGGAGCATCACGCCGCCGTCACGCAGTACGCGATAGCACTCGCGGAAGATGTTGCGCGCCGCCTTCTTCGAGGTTTCGTGGATCAGGATGCTGCCGTTGACCACGTCGAAGTAGCCGTCGGGGAAATCCAGCTGCTCGGCGTTCATCTGGATGAAGTGCACCTTGACGCCGAGGGATTCGGCACGCGCATGGGCGTAGCGCAGCACCGGCGCGCCGACGTCGATGGCGTACAGCTCGGCCTCGGGGTAGTACTCGGCCCAGGCCAGGGTGGAGTGGCCCACCGTGCAGCCCAGGTCGAGGATGCGCTGTGGCTTGAACTCCGGGTGGTTTTCCTTCAGCCACTTGGCGGTGGAGGCGCCGATATCGTCGTTGAACGGCCCCATGCGGCCCATCGAGTAGATGTACACGGCGCGGTCATAGACGGCGCCGGCGGCGACGTCGTCGGCGCCGAACTCGGAGTGATAGCCGCCGGGCATGCAGTGGATGTCGATTGCGGTGTGGTAGTCGGGAATCTTCAGTTCGGGATTGAGGGTCAGGCTGCCCAGTTCCGGCTTGGCGCCGGTCTCGCGGGCGGCCTCCACCAGCCCGGGCAGCTGTCGCTCGACCGGGATCTGCACCGAGTTCCACATCATTTCCTGGCTGCAGCGCTGCAGGCTGCTCCAGAAGCGGTAGTACTCCTCGCGCTTCATCAGCCGTTCGATGTCCACCAGGCTCGGCTCCTGACCCTTGGCCTGCAGCTGCGGCTCGACCTTTTCCTCGTAGACCTTGCGGTTGCCGGGCGAGACGTGCAGCGCCAGGTATTGCTTGAAGGAGCGCACGAACTCCTGGCGCGCCTCCTCGTCGTGGGTCATGTCGACCAGGACGTCGTGCCGATACTGCGTTGTGGTGTCGTTTATTGTTTGCATCTCGTTGCACCTCGTCGTTCAGGCCGTCGTTGCCGATGTCCCGGCCTGTTGAAAGAACGTGCGGATCACCTGCGCCATGTACTGCGGCTGCTGATCCAGCACATAGGCCCCGGCTTCCAGTTCCAGCACTTCAGCATCCGGTCGCGCCTGGCAGGCGCGCTGGAAGTAGGGGTGAAGCACATCGCGGTCGCCGCAGATCAGTAGCAGCGGGCAATCGACCTGCGCCAACCAGGCGGGGAAGTCCTGGTCGAATACCGCCGCGTAGGCCTCGTGCCAGCGATCCCCGGCGATCAGGGTGTCGATGGCCTCGCGGGTGGCCAGCGCCGTCGACGGTGGATAGGCGATCGGTTGCTGGTCGAGGTGGGTGACGCGCTGCCACACCTCGGCCAGATGGGTGGCCTGGTCGTCGATGGTCAGCGGTTTCACCGCGCTGTCGCGCCACAGACGGCGCTCCTGTTCGGTGAGCTGTACCGGCCCGATCATCGCCAGCCGGCGTACCCGTTGCGGGTGCTGCGCCGCCAGTTGGCAGGCCAGGGCCGCGCCGGTGTGATGGCCGAACAGGTTGAAGCGCTCGATGCCCAGCGCGTCGACGGCTTCCAGCAGGGCGCGGACGTAGTAGTCGGTGGTGGGAACCAGCGGCGGCCGGTAGGAGCCGCCAAATCCCGGTGTATCGAGGGCGTAGAGCGGAGCGAGGTCGCCGAGCTGCTCCATCACCGCCTGGTACATGGCCGAGGAGCTGGCCGTCTGGTGCAGGAAGACGGTCGGCACGGCCTGCCGGCCGGCGACGTAGCGCAGATGAATCTGCCCGTCCGCCACGTCCACGTAGGTTTTCTTCACCGTCGTCATGGCTTCACTCCAGCCCCAGTGCGCCGGGGTTCATCAGGCCCTTCGCATCCACCGTGCGCTTCATCTGCTCGAGCAACTGGCGGGTGCCGACGTTGCCGATGGAGCGCTGGAAGGGGTAGTACTTGCCGAGCTGCAGGTGGCAGGCGCCCAGCTCGAAGTACAGCTCGCGCAGGCGTTCGCGCAGCCCGAGGGCGACCTCGCGGGTTTGCGGGTCGGCCGGGATGGCGCCCCAGTCCTTGCGGTACGACGGTTCGATGAGGTCGAGGCGGAACTGTCCCAGTTCATCGAACCAGTACAGGCTGGGCTCGATGACGAATTCGGCGCCGGAGAAGCAGGTCAGGTACGAGTACTTGATGTTGTGGCGCTGCATCAGCTCGGCGTTCTCGGCGAAGAAGCGCTCGGTGGTGAGCGCGGCATCCACCGCCCGCGACAGCGGGAAGAAGCCATGCACCGGTATCCACACCTCGCCCTGGCTGCCCAGCAGGATGGTGCGCACCCCGCCGAAGGGCTGGGAACGGAAGGCCAGCGGAATGGCGTTGCCGATCGGCGCGCCGCCGTTTTCGCCGACGATGGTTTCGGCGATCAGCAGCATGCTGGCGACGGCTTCCGGGGTCGGGCCGTCCACGGCGATGTGCAGCGAGTAGTTGACCTTGCTCAGCAGCTTGCGGCCCTGAGTGGCGATCTTCACCGCATTCTTCAGGCCGCTGAGCAGGCTCTTGCCGGAGGTCGTCACGTCGGCCAGCACCGACAGGCCTTCGCTGAGGGTGAAGCCCTTGTCCTCGAATCCGGCGTTGTAGAACGGATCGAAACCGTAGCACTCGCTGGCGATGCCCTCGCGGGCGATGGCCGTCTGCGCTTGCAACATGGCTTGCAGGGTTTCGAAGCCGTAAGACGCGCAGAGGGTTTCAGCGGGCATCTTGATCAGCCGCAGGCAGGCCTCGACCTTCAGGCCGAAGGCACCGGTATCGGCGGTGAACAGGCCGGTGAGATCGGGGCCGAAATGCCGGTAGAAGCCGTTGCTGTGCAGATGGGCCGAGGAGCCGGTCTGCACCACCTGGCCGTCGGCGAGGATGACCTTCAGCCCCAGGCAGCTCTCTGCCGCCGTGTGGTGGATGCCCGAGCCATGAAACAGGCTGTTCTGCGACAGCGCCCCGCCAACGGTGGCGTACATACCCGACAGCGGGCCGTAGTAGGGCGTGCGCAGGCCCTTGGCCTTCAGCGCCTCGTAGAGTTCGCTCCAGGTGCAGCCGGTCTGCACCCGCACGTACATGTCCTGCTCGTTGATCTCCAGGATGCAATTGAGCCCGCGCAGATCGACGATCACGCTGCGCGCGCGGGTCGGCACGTAGCCGCGGGTGTAGGACATGCCGCCGCCGCGTGGCACCAGGGCGATGTTCTGTTCGTGGCAGTAGGCGACCGCCTGCGCCAGCGCCTCTAGCGTGGCGGGCTGGAGCACGGCTCCGGCGACGGCCTCGGGCTGGAAGCTGAGGTCGGTGGAAAAATACTGACGCGAGGGTTCGTCCGCCAGCAGGGCGTCCTGGCCGAGGATCTCTCGCAGATCGTTGAGGTGGTGGCTGTCCAGCATGATCCAATTCCTTGTTCGGGCGCTCGTTCGGACGAGCACGGTCGTGGCGTTCGGTTCGTGCAAAAAGGCGAGCCTTCCCTGGCTCCAGGCAACACGACCCCAGGATTAGCCCAATGCCTCGTCCGCCAGCGGCCCGCTGAAGCGCTCGATGGAGCCCGGCTCGATGTAGCGCTGCCAGTTGTCGAAGATTTCCCGGCCGGCCAGGAAGCCCTCGAAGATGGCGTGGTCCGTGCGTCGCGGCGTGACGCAGTCGCCGACCCGGTGCACGTTGGGTAGCGCCGCTTTCAGGTCGAAATAGAGCTGCTGCTGCGGCAGGTGGCGGATGCACAGGACGATGCTGTCGAAGCCGGCGAGGGTTTCCTCGTCCCCGGTGTAGAGGTTGAAGATGTCCACGTCCGCGCCGCGGATCTGGTTGACCCAGGCGTTCAGCGTGTAGGTCAGGCCCTGGGCGAACAGGTTGGCGTAGATCACCGGCTGGTCCAGAGTGACGCCGAGCTTGTGGAACAGCGCGTTCCAGCGGGTCAGCACATGTACCTGGTGGCCGTTGTCCACCAACAGTTCGGTGATGCCAGCGGAATAGCGGGTGCCTTCGTCGTCGATCACCAGCACCCGCTTGCCCAGGCGCTCCGGGTGATCCAGCACATCCAGCGCGGTGAAGACGTGGTCGGCGTCGATGCCGGGAACCCGCTCAACCAGCGGGTTGATGTCCGAATAGCCGCTGCGGTCCGGCAGCGAGCCGGTGGCGACGATGACGCCGTCTGGTGCCAGTGCCTGCACCGACTCGACCGTGGCGGTGTGGTTCAGGCGCACGCTTACGTCGGCCTTGGCCATGTGCACCTTGAGGTCTTCGGTGATCCAGGCGAAGGAGTCGCGCCGCGGCATGCGCACCACGTAGTTGACCTGGCCGCCCAGTTCGCCGGATTTCTCCAGCAGGGTGACGCGATGGCCGCGCTTGGCCAGTCCTTCGGCGGCCTTCATGCCGGCCGGCCCACCGCCAACCACGACCCAGTGCTTCTGCGCGGTCGCCGGTTTCAGCGTCTGCGGACCGAACACCTCTTCGCGGCCGGTGGCCGGGTTGATCTGGCAGGTCATCGACGTGCCCTGGAACAGCCGACCGACGCAGCCCTGGTTGCAGCGCAGGCAGTGGTAGATCTCGTCCTCGCGGCCTTCGCGGGTCTTGTTGGCGAATTCCGGGTCGGCGATCTGCGCGCGGGTCATGGCGACCATGTCGGCATCGCCGCGGGCCAGAATGGCTTCGGCCTCGCCAGCGCTGCCGATGCCGGAGACGCAGAACACCGGGATGTTCACCGCGCGCTTCAAGCGTGCGACCGGGTTGACCAGCCAGCCGTTGGGCACGTCGTACGGCGGCATGATGTAGGTGGCGGACTGGTACACCCCGGCGGTGGCCATGATGTAGTCGATGTCGCCGGTGGCTTCGACAGTGCGCGCCACCTCGATCCAGTCGCTGACTTCCATGCCGCCGGGGACCATCTCGTCCATCGACAGGCGGATGCCGACGATGAAATCGCGGCCTACCCGCTCGCGCACCGCGCGGATCACCTCCAGCGGGAAGCGCATGCGGTTCTCGAAGCTGCCGCCGTATTCGTCGTCGCGCTTGTTGAACAGCGGCGAGATGAACTGGTGCAGCAGGTAGCTGTGCGCCAGGTGTACCTCGACGCCATCGAAGCCGGCGAGCTTGGAGTACTCGGCCGAGCGCACCCAGCCCTCGACGATTTCGTCCATGTCGCTGCGTTCCATCGCCTTGGCCATCTCGCCGAACACCGGCGACTTGATGTTGGAGGACGACCACAGCACCCGGTAGTCATCCATCGCGTGGGTTTCGCCCATCACGCCGAAGTGGTTGAGCTGGGCGAAGATGTGCGAGCCGAGGCGGTGCACGGTGTCGGTCAGCGCCCGGTCACGCTCGACCATCTCCTCCCGGTAGCCGTATGAGTAGCCGCGGCAGAAGGTGTTCGAGGTGGGGTGGATCAGCCGGTTGCCGGTGATCATCAGGCCGATGCCGCCGCGCGCGCGGGCGGCGTGGTAGTGGATGTCGCGGTCGTTGGTCAGGCCGTCCGGCGAGTTGAACGACATCGCGTGGGCGGACTGCATGATGCGGTTGCGCACGGTGATGTTGCCGATTTGCAACGGCTGGAACAGGTTGGGATAGCGTTCGACAGTCATGAATGTTCCCTCGTCAGGTCAGGTCGGCGGCGTGTTCAGGAAGCACGCGTGATCAGGGTCCTTTGCCACTGGAGGTCGAAGCCCTCCAGTTCGCCCTGCTCGATGAAGCGGTTGGGGTCGTCCAGCAGCTCGCGTCCGGCCAGCATCGCTTCGTAGAGGCTGTCCTGCAGCGGGCGGGGCAGGCGAGCGTCGCCGATGCAATAGAGCCGCTCCACGCGCCCGAGCAGCTGGTGGTACAGCGTGTCGTTGGCACGATGGCCGGCAGCGATCACGAAGCTGTCGGCCTGCAGTCGCGCTTCGTCCTGGTCGGTGAACAGGTTGAACAGCTGCGCAGTGCCACCCTCGATGCGGCGCACCCAGCTGTTGAGCGTGTAGCGCAGGCCCTTGGCGAACACATGCCGGTAGTTCACCGGCAGATCGAGCGTGAGCGCGAGGTTGGGCGACAGCGCGTTGAAGCGGCTGACCAGATGCACCTCGTGGCCGCGGTCGAGCAGGTACTCGGCGGTGCCCAGGGCATAGCGGCCGCCGTCCTCGTCGAACAGCACCACGCACCTGCCCAGCGGCGTCTTGCCCTCCAGCACCTCGACCACGCTGAACACGTTGGCCTGTTGCATGCCGGGGACCTGATCTACAGCCGGTCGGGTGGAGGTGAAACCGGTCTTCAGCGGCGTGGAGCCGGTGGCGACGATCACCCCGTCGGCGTCGTGCGCGACGATTTCGTCGGCAGTCATGCGTGTGTTCAGGCGCACGTTCACGCCCGCCTTGTGCAGTTGCCGCTGCAGGTCGCGGGGGATGAAGCCGAACTTGTGGCGACGCGGCAGCATGGCCGCCAGGTTGACTTGCCCGCCAAGTCGTTCCGATGCCTCCACCAGCTCGACCGCATGACCGCGGTTGGCCAGCTCCAGCGCTGCGCGCATGCCCGCCGGGCCGCCACCCACCACCAGCCATCGACCCGGCGCGGCGGCCGGCTCGATGGTGTGGCTGCCGAAGCGCTGTTCGCGCCCGGCGGCGGGGTTGACCACGCAGGAAATGGCGTTGCCGGCCATCAGCCGGGCGATGCAGGCCTGGTTGCAGCGGATGCAGTGGTTGATCTCGTCCTCGCGACCTTCGAGCAGCTTGTTGGCGAAGGCCGGGTCGGCGATCTGTGTGCGGGTCATGGCAATCATGTCGGCGGCGCCTTCGGCCACCAGTGCTTCGGCCTTCTTCGGATCGACGATGTGCCCGACGATGAACACCGGGATGTCGCGGATGGCCTGCACCGCCTTGCGCAGACGGGCGCCGTCCTCCACCAGCCAGTCTTCGGCGTAGTCCCCAGGCGGAATCTGGTCGGCGTGGGCGGCGTAGGTTCCGGCGGTCGCACTGACGTAGTCGATCAACCCGGTCTCCACCAGCTTGCAGGTCATCTCGATGGCGGTATCGGCCTTCATGCCACCCACCGTGCATTCATCCATCGAGATGCGGATGCCGACGACAAAATCCGGCCCCACGGCATCGCGCACGGCCTGCATGGTCTCGATCGGGAAACGGACGATGTTGTCCAGCGTGCCGCCGTATTCGTCGGTGCGCTTGTTGTAGACGAAGGACAGAAATTGCTGGTGCAGGTAGCCGTGGGAGTAGTGCAGTTCCACGCCGTCGAAGCCGGCGGCTTTGGAGTTGAGCGCCGTCTGGGCGAAGTGCTCGGAGACTTCGCGCATCTGTTCGCGGGTCATCTCCCGCGCCCATTCGTTGTAGGCCGGCGACTTCATCGTCGACGGTCCCCACAGTTCGCGGTAATCGTCCAGGGCGCCGCTGCGACCCTGCGGGCCGAAATGGATGATCTGCGCGATGATGTGGCCGCCGAACGCGTGCACGGCGCGGACCATCTCGGCGTCGCGCTCGATGATCTCCGGGCGGTTGCCACGCGCCAGCGAGCGGTTCGGGCCGGTGGATGTGGGGTGGGTGTGGCGCGCGCCGGTGACGATCAGGCCGATACCGCCCTTGGCGCGCTCGGCCTGGTAGTAGATGTCGCGGTTGTTGGTCAGCCCCGAGCCGGAATGAAAGCCCTTGGCATGCGCGGTCTGCATCAGCCGGTTGCGCACGGTGATGGAGTTGATCCGCAGGGGTGAAAAAAGATGCGGGTAGGCAATCTCGCCCGGTTTCTTGTTGTTCTCGGTCATGTCGGCTACTCGTTGTGCCTCGGGACGAATCAGTCGAAGCAGGTGTCCGGTGACGCCTGTCGGTGCGGTTTCACGGGTAGGCCGGACTGGCGATGCACTCGCCGACCAGCACCTGGCGGCCCCAGCCGGCATCGGCTTGGCCATCGCTCAGTGCCAGGGGCTGTAGGGCGAAGACTTCACCGAGCTGGTTGTCGCCCACTACCATGCTGCGCGTGCGCCAGAGCTCGGCCTCGGTCGGCAGCCGTTCCAGATCGGGGTCGACGATCAGTGCCAGCAGCCCGCCGCGCGCGCGCTTGCCTTGGCGCATCCGCTCGAGGATGTGAATCTGATAGTTCACCGACTGGTCTGCGGCAGCCGGGTCGACGCCCCAGAGGCGCGACCAGTTGGCGGCGAATTCCGCGACCACGGGTATGCGGAAAACGTCCTGTGGCGCGACACCCCTGGACGGATGCAGCAGGTCGAAGTGAGTCCAGCGCGGGCTGTCGCCGGTGGCATCGGCGAGCTTCCAGTTCTCGTACCGGTCGATCTGCGACACGGAGTTGAAGAACGGATTGTCGACGCCGCGCAGCCAGGGGTTGTATCCACGCCGGTCGGCGTCGTGGCGGATCACGTAGGTCAAGACGATCATCTGGTCACTGAACATTGTTATTCCTCGGCGCAACCGGGCCGGTTGCGCGTGTGAGCGATCAGGCGGTGTGGGGGCTGCGGCTCAGCGCAGCACGTTCTCGCCGCTCATGAAGACGAACACGCGGCTGAAGCGACCGTTCTGGACGTACCAGAAGTTGCAGTTCTTCAGGCGTGTTTCGTTGCCCTGGTGATCCTTGAGATAGACGTTGAAGCGCGCACAGACCGTCTGGGACTGCTCGTCGGCGGCGACCTCGAAATCGCCGTGCCAGATTTTCTCGTAACCGGAAAACAGGTTCTCGAACATTTTGCGCACCCCGGCATGGCCGCTGTGCGTCAGGTTGTCGGTCTGGATGGTGAACTGCACATCCTCGTTGCAGCAGTCGAGCACCGGCGCCATCGCCTTGCGGTCGACGTTGGCGAAGTACTTCTGGGTGGCCAGTTCGATCAGCTCATCACGGGTCAGCTGGGACATGATTTCCTTCCTCTCTTGTTCTTGTTGTCAGCGGGTGAACGCGTGGTAGGCGGCGTCGTTGGGGTTTTCCGGCGCCGGATAGGCCTTGCGGCTGGGCTTCAGGCCCAGGGTCAGCATCAGCTCGCAGAGCTTGTAGGCCACCTGGCCGGGATTGATCACCGGGATGGGCAGGCGCTCGCTGAGGTAGGCGTGGGATTGGTGCATGGTGGTCGAGCCCAGCACGATGACATCCGCGCCGTCTTCCTCCATCGCCAGACGGGCCTCGGCTTCGAGCTTGGCGAATACCACTTCTTCCTTGCCGCCCAGTAGCTCCTTCAGATCCGGGCGCGTCTTGATCGAACGGATCGAGGCCACGCGCGGCCACAGCTGGTATTCGGTGAGGGTCTTTTCGTAGAGCGCGAACCACGGTTCCCACATCGTGATCACGCTGAACTTCTTGCCGAGCATGCAGGCCATGTGAAACGCCGACATGCCGGGTGCGACCACCGGGATATTCAGACGCGAGCGCAGGGCGGCCAGGCCCGAGTCGCTGACGGTGTCGATGCACACCGCGTCATAGCCTTCTTCCTCGGCGCGCAGACCCGCCTCGACCACCGAGAAATCCATCAGCAGAACGTCGTAGGGGCTGTCGGCCAGCGAGGCCCCGCGGGCGACCGGCACGAACTCGGGGTGAAAGCCAGGAAGAATCAGATGTGGCGGAAGCTGGCTGGCCCGATTGGCCGCGGCAGCCTGATCCATAGGGATCGGGATGATGATTTTTATACGATTCGTCATTGCGGCTCCTCGCTATTTCATTCAACGGTCCTCTGACCTGAACTAGCAAGGAGCCTGCCAACTATTAACTTATTGATTTTAAAGGCGAATTCTGAGTTCTTCGGATTTCAATTTGAAAGGAAACGGCGCAGGTTGAAATCGCAGCGTGACCGGTGCGTCAGGTTGCGAATCGCCTCGTGATCGTGGCGCCGATTCCGGGGGAGGGGTGGCCGATCGATTGATACCGACCTGTCTCTAGCGAAAAGTGCCCTCCGTGAGCGCCGGTCAGGGCGTTCAGATGTGGCAAAACATGAGAAATACTTCGCAATACCTCGCGCTTGTGGCGTGACGCTTCGCCTCACTAGAGTAGCGGGGTGACACCGGGCCCCTCTGGCGGTTTCTTACCGCGATGTCGGAGTCACAGTCGTTTTGACTATGACTGAAAGGAGGGGCTCGATGACTGCCCTAGAACCGTTTCTCCTTGCCGAATTTCTCGGCACGGCCACTTGGCTGTGGCTGGTCTTCATCGCCGTCGTGGTGTCGCTGCTTGCCTTCGATCTGGGAGTCCTTCACCGAGACAATCACGAAATCGGCGTGCGCGAGAGCCTGATGCTGTCGGCAGGCTACATCAGTGCCGGTCTGCTGTTCGGTCTGTGGGTGTATTTCCAGAAGGGCAGCGATGCCAGCATGGATTACCTGACCGGCTTCCTGATCGAGAAATCGCTGTCGATGGACAACGTCTTTCTCATGGCGACCATCTTCGGCTTCCTGGCGATCCCGCGGCAGTACCAGCATAAAGTGCTGTTTTGGGGAATCATGGGCGTGCTCGTGCTGCGGGCGCTGATGATTGGTCTGGGCGCGACCCTGATCCACGAATTCAGCTGGATTCTCTATGTGTTCGGGCTCTTCCTCGCCGCGACCGGTCTGAAGATGCTCTTCAGCAAGGTTGATGACCACCCGGATCTCGAACGCAATCTGCTGGTCAGGTTTCTGCGCAAGCACCTGCGGGTAACGAATACGCTGCACGAGCAGCGCTTCTTCGTGCGTCAGCCAGACGCGACGGGCAAGCCGGTGCTGTGGGCGACGCCGCTGTTCCTCGCGCTGATCCTGATCGAGTGTGCCGACCTGGTCTTCGCGGTCGACAGCGTCCCGGCGATTTTCGCCATTACCCAGGATCCGTTCATCGTCTATACGTCGAACATCTTCGCCATCCTCGGGCTTCGGGCGCTCTATTTCGCGCTCGCCGCGATGATCCATCGCTTTGCGTACCTGAAATACGCACTGGCGCTGGTACTGGTGTTCATCGGCGCGAAGATCTTCCTGGTAGGCATCATCGGCAAGATTCCGTCGGTTATCTCCTTGAGTGTGACCGTGGCATTGCTGGCCGGAGGCGTCATCGTGTCGATGTACAAGACCCGGAACGTGCAGCCCGATGGCACGGTGGCTGACGACGGAGCGCGCTGAGCGCGGCGGCGAGCAGTGACAGAGCCGTGCCGCTGATCGAATGAGCGCTTCGGTTTGCTGAACGACCAGCGTGGAGCCGAGTTCGTCGCACGGCTCCAGCTGACGGCGTCCACTTGGATATCAAGAACGTCGGGAGTCGCGGGCACGGCCTTCGGGGTGGTCAGCATTCCTCGCAGCCCACGACTTTTCTCGATGTGCTGCGGGCGACCTCAAGGCTAAGCCGGTCTGGACGGAGGCGGATTGCGGCGCGCGTCGTTGCAAAATTCGTTTCGGTGACTAAGATAGTAATCGATTACTATCTTTTGAGCGGCTCATGGACAATCCTTCGAAACATCTCCCCGCTGACGAGCGTCGCGCTGTAACGATCGAGGCGGTCGTGGAACTCGCTGGGTCGAACAATCCCAGCGAGATCACCACCGCCGCGATTGCCAAGCACATGCATGTAACCCAGGGCGCGCTGTTTCGGCACTTCGCGAACAAGGACGCCATCTGGCAGGCGACGATGGAGTGGGTGGCCGAACGGCTGCTCACGCGCATAGACCGTTCGGCTCGTGGCATCGAGTCCGCGCTCGAGGCGATGGAAGCGATGTTCATGAGTCACGTCGACTTCGTGGCCGAGCATCCGGGTGTGCCGCGCATGATCTTCGGCGAACTTCAGCGCGCTGAATCGTCGGCTGCCAAGCGCATGGTGCAGACGTTGATCAGGCGTTATGCCGAGCGTTTGCAGGTGCTGATCGAGAAGGGCAAAGCCAACGGCGAGCTGGCTGCCGAACTGGATGACGAGGCCGCGGCGATGCTTTTCATCGGCACGATCCAGGGGCTGGTGATGCAGTCGATGCTCGATGGCGATATGCAACGAATCCGCCGCGATGCACCGCGCGTTTTCGCGGTCTATCGGCGTGGCATCGAGGCTGCCGTATGAAGCGACCGATCCTGCACCGCCGCGCGCTGGTACTGCTGGCGGTCGTGGTGCCTTTGGCTGGTCTGTTCGGCTATGTGGCGTTGCGTTCCGGTCCTCTCGCACCCGTTGCGGTGACGGTCGCGGCGGTAGAGTCGCGCCCGCTGGCGCCGGCACTGTTTGGCATCGGCACCGTGGAGGCGCGCTACACCTACAGGATCGGTCCCACCTCCACCGGGCGTCTGCTGCGCCTCGCCGTGCAGGTCGGTGATCGTGTCATTGCAGGACAGGTGATCGGGGAAATGGACCCGGTGGACCTCGACAAGCGGATTGCTGCGCAGGCATCGACCGTCAACGCTGCCGAGGCGGCCTTGCGTGAGGCGCAACAGCGACAGAGCTACGCCAGCACCCAGGCTGGACGCTACACACGACTGTACGAGGCGCGGGCGACCAGCGAGGAGAATGCTGCAACGAAGCGTCACGAGCTGCGGATAGCCGACGCAGCCTTGACTGCTGCCGAAGAACAGCTGGCGCGCGCCAGGGCTGATCGGGAAGTCCTGTTGGCGCAGCGCGCGGATTTGCGCCTGATCGCTCCGGTGGACGGCCTGGTGGCTGAGCGAACGGCTGATCCCGGCTCGACGATCGTCGCCGGGCAGGCCGTGGTGAACGTCATTGATCCGGGCAGCTACTGGATCAATGTTCGCTTTGACCAGGTCGGTGCCGCCGGCTTGGCGCAGGATCTGCCGGCTCGGGTCGTGCTGCGCTCGCGTGGCGGCCAGGCGCTGCAAGGTCGGGTGCTTCGGGTCGAGCCGATGGCCGATGCGGTAACCGAGGAGCTGCTGGCCAAGGTGGTCTTCCAGACGATGCCTGAACCGCTGCCGGCGGTGGGGGAGCTGGCAGAGGTCACGGTCGACATGCCCGCGCTGCCTGCCACGCTGGTCATTCCGAACGCCGCGATCAGGCGTGACCACGAGACCACAGGTGTCTGGCAGCTCATGGAACGGGGCTTGCGATTTGCGCCGGTCCGCCTTGGAGCCGCCGACCTCGATGGCTATGTGCAGGTTGCGGCAGGCCTCGAGCGCGGCGACCAGATCGTGGTGTATAGCGAGAAGGCGCTGGCGGCGCACCATCGCGTGCAGGTCGTCGAGCACATCGTGGGCGCGCCGAGATGATCAGTCTCGCCGGGCGCGACATCCTGCATGCCTGGGGCAAGTTCGTCTTCACCGGGGTGGGTCTGGGCCTGCTGATCGGTGTCACGCTGGTCATGGCCGGGCTGTATCGCGGTATGGTCGATGACGGCAAGGTGCTGCTGGACAACAGCGGCGCCGATCTGTGGGTCGTGCAACAGGACACCTTGGGGCCATACGCCGAATCATCCAGCATCCACGACGACCTGTACCGCACGATCCTGGCCATGCCGGGCGTTTCCCAGGCAGCGAATGTCACCTACCTGACCATGCAGGTGCGCAAGGGTGCGAGCGATGTCCGCGCGATGGTGGTCGGTATCGCGCCGGGCTCGCCAGGCGTGACACCGGGCTGGCCGGCCTACCTGGTCGCAGGGCGCCAGATCACCCGAGGCCACTACGAGGCGGTGGCCGATGTCGCCACCGGGTTCCAGCTGGGAGACCGGCTGACGATTCGCCGCAATCAATACACGGTCGTAGGCCTGACCCGGCGCATGGTGTCCTCCAGCGGCGATCCGATGGTGTTCATTGCGCTCAAGGATGCGCAGCAAGCCCAGTTCCTCAAGGACAACGATGCGATCTGGCAGGAGCGTCGTCGCACCGCGGCCGATCCCGAGCTCAATCGCCCCGGTGCGCCGGACATCCTCGGAACCGTCAACGCGCTGCAGGTCGCCAATCCCTACGTCAATGCTGTGCTGGTCACACTGAAGCCCGGGCATTCGGCGGATGTGGTGGCCGACTCCATACGGCGCTGGAAGCGCCTGACCGTCTACACCCGCGATCAGATGGAGCAGATCCTCGTCGGCAAGCTGATCGCGACGTCGGCCAAGCAGATCGGCATGTTCCTGGTGATCCTGGCCATCGTCAGCGCCGCGATCGTGGCGTTCATCATCTATTCGCTGACGATGGACAAGATTCGCGAGATTGCCGTACTCAAGCTCATCGGCACGCGCAATCGCACCATTGCCGCGATGATCCTGCAGCAGGCGATAGCGTTGGGGGTGATCGGCTTTGTGGTGGGCAAGATCAGCGCGACGTTCTCCGCGCCGGTGTTTCCAAAGTACGTGCTGCTGATTCCGCGCGACTCCATTGCCGGCTTCCTCGCTGTCCTGGCGATCTGCGTGCTGGCCAGCCTGGTTGCCATCCGTATCGCGCTCAAGGTTGATCCGGCGCAGGCCATAGGAGGCTGACATGGCAGGCAACGGCATTCGCATCGAGCGGCTGAGCAAGCGCTATGGCGAGGGCGACACGGCGGTGTTCGCCCTGAAAGAGGTGAACATGCATGTCGCACCCGGCGAGGTGGTGGGGCTGATCGGCCCCTCGGGGTCGGGCAAAAGCACGCTCCTCAAATGCCTGGGCGCGGTCATCGAACCCACGACCGGGCGGATGACCCTGGGCGACGACGTGATCTACGACGATGGCTGGAGTGTCAGCGACCTGCGCGCCCTGCGTCGGGACAAGATCGGCTTCGTGTTCCAGGCACCGTACCTGATCCCCTTCCTCAATGTGACCGACAATGTGGCGTTGCTGCCGATGCTGGCCAACGTACCCAACGCCGAGGCCCGGCGCCGCGCGCTCGACCTGCTGGGCGCACTGGATGTGCGGCATCGGGCCGATGCCATGCCCTCGCAGCTGTCCGGCGGTGAGCAACAGCGCGTGGCGATAGCCCGAGGCCTGGTCAATCGTCCACCGGTGATCCTGGCTGACGAGCCGACCGCGCCGCTGGACAGCGAGCGCGCGATGGCGGTCATCCGCATCCTCAACGAGATGGCGCGCTCCTTCGAGACGGCGATCATCGTCGTCACGCACGATGAAAAGATCATTCCGACCTTCAAGCGCATCTACCATATTCGAGATGGCGTGACCCACGAAGAGGCTGGCGAGGGGCGGGCGTACTAGCCTCTGGCCGGAACACTTTCGCTGCCCGCGAAGTCTTCACTGCGAGACCCGGCTTGCGGGGTTCTACAATCGAACCTACTGCCTCAACCGCCCCGCAGCGTCATATGACGAGGATGTGATGACAATCGCCAATCAGCAATTCGCCAGCGACAACTATTCCGGCATCTGCCCAGAAGCCTGGGAGGCCATGGCCCGCGCAAACCAGGGCCACGAAAGGGCCTACGGCGACGACCAGTGGACCACGCGCGCGGCCAATCACTTTCGCCAGCTGTTCGAAACCGACTGCGAGGTGTTCTTCGCCTTCAACGGCACGGCGGCCAATTCCCTGGCGTTGTCGTCGCTTTGCCAGAGCTACCACAGCGTGATCTGCGGTGACATCGCTCATATCGAAACCGACGAATGCGGCGCCCCGGAGTTCTTCTCGAACGGCTCCAAGCTGCTGCTGGCCCCGACGGAGCAGGGCAAGCTGACGCCTGCAGCGATTCGCGAGGTCGCGCTCAAGCGCAAGGACATCCATTACCCCAAGCCCCGCGTGGTGAGCCTGACCCAGGCCACCGAAGTCGGCACCGTCTACCA
This sequence comes from Stutzerimonas sp. 21-1, assembly GCF_056336065.1. Taxonomy (NCBI): domain Bacteria; kingdom Pseudomonadati; phylum Pseudomonadota; class Gammaproteobacteria; order Pseudomonadales; family Pseudomonadaceae; genus Stutzerimonas; species Stutzerimonas sp. 21-1. The sequence goes on from NZ_CM150500.1 coordinate 1,725,192, forward strand.
GCCCGACGAGCTGCGTGCGATCAGCGCGACCTGCCGGGAGCTTGGGCTGCACCTGCACATGGATGGCGCGCGCTTCGCCAACGCCTGCGCGCACCTGGGCCTGTCGCCGGCGGAGCTCAGCTGGAAAGTCGGCGTCGACGTGCTCTGCTTCGGTGGCACCAAGAACGGCATGGCGGTAGGCGACGCCATTCTGTTTTTCAATCGCGAACTGGCGACCGATTTCGAGTACCGCTGCAAGCAGGCCGGTCAGCTCGCCTCCAAGATGCGTTTTCTTTCGGCGCCCTGGGTCGGCCTGCTGGAAAACGGCGCCTGGCTGAAATACGCCGAACACGCCAACCGTTGTGCCCGGCTGCTGGCTGAGCTGATACGGGACCTGCCGGGCGTCGAGCTGATGTTTCCGGTGCAGGCCAACGGCGTCTTCGTCAGCCTGCCGCCAGCCGCGCTGGACGCCCTGAGAAGTCGCGGCTGGATGTTCTACACCTTTATCGGGGTCGGCGGTGCGCGGTTCATGTGCTCATGGGACACCAGCGAAGCCCGCGTGCGGCAGCTGGCCGATGACATTCGCGCCGCGGTCACCGGCACCCTGTAGGTGCGGCGACCGATGCATCGGAGGCATCCCCAGCAGACGCGCCGCCTGCTGCGCTGAGGATGCTCAGATGCCGCCGAGCGTGGCCACCAGCACGGCCTTTATGGTGTGCATGCGGTTCTCGGCCTGATCGAAGACGATGCTCGCTGGCGACTCGAACACCTCGTCGGTGACTTCGATCCCGCCGGCCAGCTCGGGATGATGCTCGGCGATCTCCTTGCCGACCATGGTCTCGGCGTTGTGGAGCGCCGGCAGGCAGTGCATGAACTTCACCCGCGGATTGCCGGCGGCCTGCATCAGCGCAGCGTTGACCTGATAGGGCAGCAGCAGGGCGATGCGCTCGCCCCAGGCTTCGACCGGCTCGCCCATCGACACCCAGACATCGGTGTGGATGAAGTCGACGTCGCGGACCGCTTCGCGCGGGTCCTCGGTCAGTGTCAGCTGCGCGCCGGACTGCGCGGCGAAGGTGCGACAGGCGGCCAGGTGTTCTTCATGCGGCCAGAGCGCCTTGGGCGCGCCGATGCGCACGTCCATGCCCAGCTTGGCGCCGACCAGCAGCAGCGAATTGCCCATGTTGTTGCGCGCATCGCCGACATAGGCGTAGCGGATCTGGTGCAGCGGCTGGTCGCTGTGCTCGCGCATGGTCAGCACGTCGGCGAGCATCTGGGTGGGGTGGTACTCGTCGGTCAGGCCGTTGAACACCGGCACTCCGGAAAACTGCGCAAGCTCCTCGACCACATGCTGGCTGAAACCACGGTATTCGATGGCGTCGTACATGCGCCCGAGCACGCGGGCGGTGTCCTTCATGGTTTCCTTGTGGCCGATCTGCGAAGACGTTGGGTCGATGTAGGTGACGTTGGCGCCCTGGTCGTAGGCGGCAACCTCGAAGGCGCAGCGGGTGCGGGTCGAGGTCTTCTCGAAGATCAGCGCGATGTTCTTGCCCTTGAGGTGCTGGTGCTCGGTACCGCTGTACTTGGCGTGCTTGAGATCGCGCGCCAGATCGAGCAGGTAGCGCAGCTCGCGCTCGCTGTGGTGGGTGAGGCTGAGCAGGTGCCGGTTGTGCAGGTTGAAGGCCATCGGATTGCCTCCTTAATAGTCGACCGGATCGCGGATGATCGGGCAGGTCATGCAGTGGCCGCCGCCACGGCCGCGGCCCAGTTCGCTGGCATCGATGGTGATGACCTCGACGCCGGCTTTGCGCAGCAGGGTGTTGGTATAGGTGTTGCGGTCGTAACCGATGACCACGCCGGGCTCGAGCGCGACCACGTTGTTGCCGTCGTCCCACTGCTCGCGCTCGGCTTCGTAGCTGTCGCCGCCGGTTGCCACGGTGCGCAGCTTCTGGATGCCGAGGGCCTCGGCGACCACCTCGAGAAAACTCTTTTCTTCGCGGCGCACGTCGATCCCGCCGGATCTGCTCTCGTCCGGGCGCAAGCTGAAGGGGGTGATCGCCTGCACGGCTTCGGGGTAGATGGTCACCAGATCGCGATCGCAGAAGCTGAACACGGTATCCAGGTGCATGGCGGCGCGGCTTACCGGCAGCCCGGCGACGATCACCCGCTCGGCGGCGCCCTGCTGGAACAGCGATTGCGCCAGCTGGCCGATGGCCTGGCGCGAGGAGCGCTCGCCCATGCCGATCAGCACCACACCATTGCCCAGCGGCATCACATCGCCGCCCTCGAGTGTGGCGAGGCCGTGATCCTGCTCCGGGTCGCCGTACCAGACCTGGTAATCCGCATGGGCGAAGGTCGGGTGAAAGCGGTAGATGGCGGCGGCGAGCAGCGTTTCCTGCCGGCGCGCGGTCCAGTGCATCGGATTCAGCGTCACGCCGCCATAGATCCAGCACGTGGTGTCGCGGGTGAACAGCGTGTTCGGCAGCGGCGGCAGGATGAAGCTGGAGTGGCCCAGGTAGTCGCGAAACATCTGCACGATGTCGCCGCTCTGCGTCCCGCGCAGGTCGTCGGCGCAGACGCCGCCGATCAGGTATTCGGCCAGCCGGCGTGGCTCCAGCTCCTCCATCCAGGCGCGCACCTCGTGATGCAGGCCGAGGCCGATCAGATTGGGCGTCAGCTTGCGGTCGAGCAGCCAGCGCTTGGCGTCGGCGTTGTGCAGGGTTTCGGTGAGCAGGTTGTGCATCTCCATCACCTCGACGCCGCGCTCGCGCATCTTGGTGACGAAGTCGAAATGGTCACGCTTGGCCTGGCTGACCCATAGCACATCGTCGAACAGCAGTTCGTCGCAGTTGGATGGCGTGAGACGTTGATGGGCCAGCCCCGGCGAGCAGACCAGCACCTGGCGCAGCTTGCCGACTTCCGAGTGCACGCCCAGGGGTGGGGTGGGAATAGCCATGAGGAAATCTCCTGTCATGACTTGGCCGTGCCGACGGCAGGCCAGGCCGATCAAAGGGTCAGGAAGCCGTCATACAGGCCGTAGGCGGCGATCAGTGCACCGATCAGTACGCCGGCGAAGATCAGCTTTTCCAGCAAGGTGAACACCGGCTGGCCACACTCACGCCTGGCTCTGGCGAACAGCAACGCGCCAGGGGCATAGAGCAGGGCCGACAGCAGCAGGTACTGAACACCACCGGCATACAGCAGCCACGCGGCATAGAGCAGCGCGACCAAAGCGATCAGCAGGTCTTTGCGGCGCTCGCCCGGTTCGTTCTCGTAGCTTTCGCCGCGCCAGCTCACCAGTACCGCATAGGCAGCCGACCAGAAGTAGGGCACCAGGATCATCGACGTCGCCAGGTACAGCAACTTGAGGTAGGTGGCGTCGTTGAACAGGGTGATCACCAGCATCAGCTGGATCAGCCCGTTGGACAGCCACAGCGCGTTGCTCGGGACTTGCCGGGCGTTCTCCTTGCGCAGGAACGCCGGCATGGTGTGATCCCGGGCGCCGGCGAAGAGAATCTCGGCGCAAAGCAGCGTCCAGGCCAGCAGGCCGCCGAGCAACGAGACGATCAGGCCGACGCTGACCAGCAAGGCCCCCCAGCGCCCGACCACATGCTCCAGCACGCCGGCCATCGACGGGTTCTTCAACGCCGCCAGTTCCGGCTGGCTCATGATGCCCATCGAAAGCACGTTCACCAGCACCAGCAGAAGCAGTACGCCATAGAAGCCGATCACCGTCGCCTTGCCGATGTCCCGTCGATCCTGCGCCCGCGCCGAGTAGATGTTGGCGCCTTCGATACCGATGAATACCCAGACGGTGACCAGCATCATCCCGCGCACCTGGTTCATGACGCTGCCCAGCTCCAGGTTGCCTTTGCCCCAGAAGTCGGCGACGAAAATGTCGAACCTGAAGGCCAGCGCAGCGAGCACGATGAACAGCACCAGCGGGACGACCTTGGCGATGGTGGTGATCAGGTTGAGGAAGGCCGCCTCGCGAATGCCGCGCAGCACCAGGAAGTGGATGGCCCAGAGCAATACCGACGCGCAGGCGATCGCCAGCCCGGTATTGCCCTCGCCGAAGGCCGGGAAGAACAGTCCGAGGGTGCTGAACAACAGCACCATGTAACTCACGTTGCCGATCCAGGCACTGATCCAGTAACCCCAGGCCGACGAGAAGCCCATGTAGTCGCCGAAGCCTGCCTTGGCGTAGGCATAGACGCCGGTGTCCAGCTCGGGTTTACGGTTCGCCAGCGTCTGGAACACCAGCGCCAGCGTGAGCATGCCGACCCCGGTGATTGCCCAGCCGATCAGCACGGCGCCAGCGCCGGCGCTGGCCGCCATGTTCTGTGGCAGCGAAAAGATACCGCCGCCGATCATCGAGCCGACCACGAGTGCAACCAGCGCGCTCAGGCGCAGCTTTTGCGCAGATTGAGACATTCGAAAACGCTCCCTATCGTCGATTCCCAGCTATCAAGCGCTTGTATCGCTGCGTCGGAAATGACCTGAGTCAGCGTTACGGCTGTTCGCTGAGTATTGACCACATAGTGCGTTTCATCCTGTTCGTCTCAGTGCGGGCGATGCTTACCGCGAAGCGCTGACGCAGCCTTCACCGATTCGCGAGCGGCGCGCCGTTGCTCCAGCCACCGCCCAGGCTGCGGAACAGGTCGACCAGGGCGATCTGTCGTCGTGTGCTGGTCTCGATGTAGTCGGACTCATTGGTGAAGTGGCTACGTTGCGCATCGAGGTAGCGCAGGTGGCTATCCACGCCGCCCTCGTAGCGCGCCTTGGCGAGCTTCAGCGTCGCGTTGCTGGTATTGGCCAGGTTCCGCCGTGCGGTTTCCTCACGACGCAGGCCCGGACAGCCTCGACCCGGCTGTCGACGGCCGCTGGCAGCCCTACAGCGATGCGCTGGACGCCTTCTTCCTCCGCGGACAGCAGGCTGGGGTGCTGCGTATCGACATCACCGCGGCGGTCTTCACCGAACTCTTTCTCGCACTGATATACGGCATGGTCGATGCCGAGCGCCGCGGGCGTGCGGCCAGCTCCAGTTCCGCGGGCATGCTCGAGCGGATGTTCCTCGATGGCGCAGCCATAACCCGCTGAGCTGATCCGCACTGCCGGCGCAGGAGGCCAAACGGCTGTTGCCTCCCTTGCGGCAGGCGCCACTTGGAATCGGGCAGGTTGGGCATGGCGGTAGCGCCATGCCCCGAGGGCACTCAGCGCACCTTGAACCGGTTGACGACAGCCGTGAGGCGCCCGTTGGTGTTCAGCAGCGATTCGGCGCTGCGGTCGACGCTCACGCCACTTTCCACCAGCTCATCGACGACCTGCCGCACGGCTACCATGTTGCGGTTGATCTCCTCGGCCACCGCACTTTGTTCCTCGGCGGCTGTGGCGATCTGCGTGCTCAGGTCGTTGATGTGCACCACCGAGCCGGCCATCTCGTCCAGCCCGACGGTGACCTGGGCGGTCTTGTCCGCCGTGGCCTGGCAGCTGACCTTGGTCTGTTCCATGGCCTGCACGGCGGAACCGACCGCTTCCTGCAGACGCTGCAGCGTCTCGTTGATTTCCGAGGTGCTCTGCTGCGTACGTGCGGCCAGGGCGCGGACTTCATCGGCGACCACGGCGAAGCCGCGGCCTTGCTCGCCGGCACGCGCGGCTTCGATGGCCGCGTTCAGTGCCAGCAGGTTGGTCTGTCCGGCGATGTCACCGATGACGCCCAGCACGTCGTTGATGCGCTGCGCGTCGGCCTCCATCGCCTGCACCTTCGCCGTTGCGCTTTCAACTTCGCTGACCAGCGACCGAACGCTGCCGGAGGCATCGTCGACGACCCGCTTCGACGAGAGCGCGTTGTGATTGGCGGTCTGGGTGAAGGTGGCGGTATCGCTGGCGCTCTGCGCAACGGATTCGGCCGTCGAACTCATTTCGTTGATGGCGGTGACGGCCTGGTCCGTTTCCAGCGCATGCCGCGCCAGGGCCTCGTTGGTCGTGCGGGACAGTTGCTTGAGCTGGCCGATCTCGCTGTGGATCTGCGTGGTGGCGTCGCTCACGTCGATCATCATCTTCTGCAGATAGCCGATGAAACCGTTGACCGAACGTCCCACCTGATCGACTTCGTCATCGCCCTTGATGGCGATTCGCTTGGTCAGATCGGCGTCGCCGGCCGACAGCGCATCGATGTTCGAGCGCAGCACGCCGAGGCGCTTCATCAGCTGGTTGAGGGCGACGATCATCAGCGCCAGCAGCACGACGACCATGGGAATCTGCAGCGATGCGAGCGTCTTGAGCATGGCATCGCTGCGCGCTTCGAGTTGCGCGGTGGGCAACGCCGCCGCCAGCAGCCAGGGCGTGCCTTCGATCGGTGTCAGGAAGAAGCTGAATGCTTCACCGTCCTTGGCGCTGTAGGTCGTGTGCTCCTGCTGCGAGCGACCCGCGAGCGCCTGCTGGATGGTGGCGATGAACGGCGACTGGCCGGCCAGCTCCGCGACGTTGCGCAGCACCATGTCGCCCGGCAGCTGCGGCTGGTTGCTGAGGATCTTGCCGTCGGCCTCGACGACCATCACCTCGCCGCCGATCTCATCCTGCTTCTCGGCGACCAGTCGATTGAAGAAGCCGAGCGTCAGGTCGATCGTCGAAACGCCCCAGGCGGTGCCGTTCTGGTAGATGGTCATCGCGCAGTTGGTACGTGGCTCGGCGCTGGCGTCGTCCTTGTAGGCCGCGGCCCAGACGCATTTCCCGCGCGGAGCCTGCATGCCGCCACGGTGCCAGGGCTGCTCGAAGTAGTTCAGCGATTCGGCCGAATTCCAGTGCGTGTTGACGATCAGTTTTCCCGCCGGATCGCGGTGATAGAAGGTGCTGTGTTTATCCTGTCCGGCGGTTCGCGCACCCGGCATGGGCCAGATTCCGCCACCAAACACCTTCACGTCACCGTACTGATCGATCAGGCCAGGCAGGATGCGGTCGATCTCATCGCTTTCCAGCATCGGCACGGTCTGGGTAATGCTGCGTGCCTGGGCTTCGACGCGCGCCAGCTCCATCGCGATGTGCTCACCGATTTCGGTGACCTGCGACATCACGATGGTTTCGCCCGCAGCCATGAGTTGTGGCGCGACGAAGCGCTGGATGCCAAGCATCGTCAGCAGCATGACAAGCAGCACGAAGCCGATGAAGGTGATGGTGTAACGCGCCTTTATCGTGTTGAAAGCGAACATCTAATCCTCAGCATTAAGACAGCCGGCCCGGCGGATGGGCGTGGCGATGGCGTTCTATCGGCGCGTGGGTGCGATGCATGAGCTTCGGCTGACCGGCGGTCCGCTTACACGAGAACTGCCCGAACCGAGCCGTGGGGCTATCGCCACAGTGCGGCTGCATTGAACTGATGAAATTCGACTCGAACGGTAACCGGGATTAATCCACAGATGCTGTGGATAACGGCGTTGATATCTCGAGAACAACTCGCGCGACGCCTTGCTGGCCGGGTGCTGGCTGCGAATTGAGTGTTTTCTGTTCGGTAATGCCTTTCAAATCAGGGAGATCCGCCGTCAGCGGCAGACTAAGCAAAACTGGCGGGCACGGTGACGCGCTGCTCGGCCGCAAGGCGCAACGCATCGAAAGGTGCGGGGTGAAGGTCATGGATGAGCTGACCTGCGACCCCGGTTTTCAATGAAGAAGGACCGGGCCGTGCGTGCTACGGAATCAACAAGGCCACCAGGGCGGTGGCGATGATCAGCACGGCGATGACATGGCTCGAACTCAGGCCCCACGCGCGCTGGCGCGAATTGCGATCGAACCGGCCGCGCGCGTCGTGCAGGCCGTTGACCGGCTCGAACAGGTTGCCCGCCTGCGGTGCCAGCTCCGTGTCGCCGCTCATCTGGCCGGACCAGGCGCTGCGCGCCAGGAGCCGATCGAGCAGCCCCGGAAAAAACAGCGTGCCGATGATCGCCTTGATGGTCGGCGCCCCGAGCCACAACTCGCGCGGCGGCGCGTTCACCACATTGAAGATGGCTCGCGCCGCGACGTAAGGATCGTGGATCGGCGGGACCGGTTGAACGCGCTTGCCGAGCTTGTTGCGCGCCCAGTCGAACTGGGGCGTGTTCATCGCCGGCAGCTGAACCATGCACAGCCTGATCTTGCTGGCGTGATGGATGAGCTCGCACCTCAGCGAGTCGGTAAAACCACGCACCGCGAACTTGGCGCCGCAATAGGCCGATTGCAGTGGAATGGCGCGATAGGCCAGCGCCGAACCGACCTGGATGATCAGCCCGCGGTTGCGCGGACGCATCAGCTCGAGCGCCGCCAGCGTGCCGTGCACGGTGCCCAGGTAGGTCACTTCGGTGACTCGCCGTATCTCTTCCGGCAGCAATTGGTCGACCGGCGCGAATACCGTCACCATCGCCGCGTTGATCCAGACGTCGACCGGACCGAGTTCGGCCTCGAATCGACGCGCAGCGCTGTTCAGCTGTTGCGCATCGGCCACGTCCGCACTGATCGCCAGCGTCGCGACCTCATAGGGCTGCAACTCTTCCAGCGTCAGCGCCAGACCCTCGTCGCTGCGTGCGACCAGGCCGATGGCGTAGCCGGCAGCGGCGAAAACATGGGCCGTGGCGCGCCCGACACCGGCGCTGGCACCGCAGATCACTACCACCGGACGGTCAGGGTTGTTCATTCGTTTCGCCTTGCAAGCGTTCGAGCAGTAGAGGCACGCGGTGGCACAGGGTTCCCTTCACCAAGCGGCAAATCCCCGCTATCTGGCGTTTCACGGCCGGTCCGGCTTGCCGAACAGCGCGTCGAGTTCCGCACCGGAGGCGGCGTCGGCAAAGCCGTCGAAGCGGCCGTGCTCGGCGAGGGCGCGTGCGGCGCGCAGAAAACCGCCCCATGCCGCCCGCGCCAGGGCGCCACCGACACTGATGCGTCGGACGCCGAGGTCGGCGAGGTCCTGCACGGTCAGCTCGCTGTCCCAGCCGATCAGCACGTTGACCGGCTTCGGCGCGACCGCGGCGACGACGGCGGCGATCTGCTCACGTGTGCGGATACCCGGTGCGTAGAGGCAGTCAGCGCCGGCAGCGGCATAGGCCTGCAGGCGCGAAATGGCGTCGTCGAGATCGGCACGACCGACGAAGAAGGTTTCCGCACGGCCGATCAGCACGGTATCGCCGCCGTGCGTGTCGATCGCCGCGCGCGCGGCCGCGATGCGCTCGACCGCCTCGGAAATGCCGCGCAGCGGTGCCTGCGCATCGCCGGTCGAATCTTCGATGGACAGGCCGGCCACGCCGGTCTCGATCGCCAAACGCACGTTTTCAGCGACGCCTTCGGGCGTGTCGGCAAAGCCACTCTCGAAATCGGCGTTCAGCGGAAGGTGGGTGGCCTGGGCCATGCAGCGCAGGTGCGCCAGCACCGCGTCGCGGGGTAGCTGGCCATCCGCACGGGCGCACGACCAGGCGTAGCCCGAACTGGTCGTGGCTAGCGCCTTGAAGCCGAGCCCGGCCAGCACGCTGGCGCTGCCGGCATCCCACGGATTAGGCAGCACGAAACAACCGGACTGATGCAGCGCGCGAAAGGCGGCGCGCTTTTGCGAAACACTGGGAGGGTTCACGAAGTTCTCCTTGGCGCCGCCGTCTTTCGCCTTCCGGGCTCGCCGGCAGCGCAACCAGGCTGCGCTGCCGGCGAGGGCAAGAACGAAGGGGCGGGCAAACGTGGCACCGGTTCGATGCAGGCGAGTCAGACCAGCAAGCCTAGTCTCAACTCGCCAATTGGCGCACGACGGGTGCTTCGCAAAGGGCGCCCTTCAGTGCAGCAGCTCAGAAGCTGATGACGGTCTTCAAGCCGAATACGACGCTGTCCCGCTCATCCGTGTAGCCGCCGGGCTGGTGGAAGTACTGGATGTTCGGACTCAGCGAAACCGCCGGGGTCACCGCGATGCGGTAGTAGAGTTCGGCCGGATATTCCCTGTCCGGTACCGGCTCGCCTTGTTCGCGCAGCCGGCGGCGCGAATCGTCGTTCACTTCCAGCCGTGCGAGGGCCAGGCCGACTTCGTCGTCGGGGCGGCCGGCGAAAGGGGCGGAGAGGATGCCGCCGACCTGCCAGATGCGCTCGATGTAGGTCACGTCCGGGTCGGACTGGATGAAGTGGGCGAACAGCTTGAAGCGCCTGGCCGCCACCGCGGTGCTCTGCCAGAGCTGCTGCTCGGCCATCAGATAGCCGCCGCTGGCCTGGTCATGCTCGGCGGCCGGCGCGCCGGAAAGCGCCATCGGACGCCCGGCAGCGTCACGGTAGACGTCCTCGAAGTCGCCGGTATTGCGCCACAGGCCCAGCCGATAGGCGCCGGGCTGGCCGGCGAAGGTCGGCGTCCAACCCAGTTCGGCGACCGCGTGGTAGCCCGTGGTGCCCGACGGGCTGCCGACGTTCAGGCCCTGCCCGCGCTCGGTGAAACGCGGATTGACCTGATAAAGCGCGGTCTGCATCGACCATTCTTCGTTCAACTGATAACGCGCGGTGGCGCCCCACTGGCTGATCGGCCAGGTGTGCCAGTTGGGCGTGATGTAGCCGGGCACCGTGCCGCAGAAGCCGAGGTTCTGAAACGGGCAGGCGAACGGGAAGACCTCGCCGCTCATGGGCAGACGACCGAGCTTGAGCAGCAGGCGGTCATCCAGCAGCGCCTGCTGGTAATAGAACTGCACCAGCCGTGTGGTGCTGCCGTAGCCATAAATTTCCTGCGGTTGCAGCAGCACGTCGAGGTCCGCCTCGGCGTTGAGGTTCTCGCCGTTGCGGTTGACCACCGTGAAGCGGAAACCGGCGCCGGACCAGCCCAGTAATTTCTCCAGATCCAGCGCGGCATCAAACATCAACTGATCGGAGTAGGTGCCGGTGTGGTCATCGCCGCCCTGGGTGTTCCAGGCCAGCTCGTTGACGTAGGTGATCTGCAGATCGACGCCGGCCTCATGCAGGCGGGTGCGGCTGCCGTTCCAGTCGCCGAGCAGGAACTGGTCGGGTGAGTAGTCCGCCGCGTGGGCAGCAGTGAACAGGCAGGCGGCGAGAAGGCCGCTGCCGAAGCGCAGGCTGGTTGTCATTGTTTTGATCCTTTGGGATGTAACGGTGCGGCGTGCAGCGAATATCGTTAGTTGCAAGGCCTATGTAATGAACGATATTCGCGTGCACTTCTGCCCATTGGTAACGCCTGACTACATTGCTAGTTGGCGTTACCGGTTTGTTCAGTTGGCGTTTGAATTGCTGGCCTAATGTCCGCCGCCAGACTTCACTCCATCGTGCGCTTGCCTGCGAACGAAATGGCGAATGCTTTCAAGCTCTGCGTCTGTCAAATCCGGGAATTTAGGCATCCCGTTGGCAAGTAGCGCGCCACCGCGAACGACACTCTCAAAGGCCTTTTCATTGCCTTTGAGCAATATCGGCGACTCCCGCAGGTCGGGTGCTTTCATACCCGCAACAGCTCCGGCGCCATGACAACCAACGCAGAGGTTTTCCGCAAAAACACCCGCGCCGGCCTCTGCTTTCTTGGCATCGATCTCAAACTTCGCATCGATAACTGGCTTGGCAAGCTGCGGTGCCGGCTGTTTGGGAATAACCGCCTTTCCGTCCAGCGAGAACGTCATGATGCGGCGCTCATGCGCACCATATTTCCAGCCATGGCTTTCAAAGCCCAGTTCACCGGAACCGCCGAAGTTAGAGGCCAATGCACCACCAGGACCGACCAGCAGGGAAACCATCTGCTTGCCATCCAGCTTGTAAGTAATCGGTGGCGCAGAGATACCGAGGCCTACGTCATAAGACCAAAGTTCGTCACCGGTGCGGGCATCGTAAGCCTTGAACATGCCGTCAGGCTGGCCCTGGAAAACCAGGTTGCCGGCCGTGGTCAAGGTTCCGCCACCCCACGGGCTCTTCTGGTTCACTTGCCACACCCGCTTGTTCTGGACCGGGTCCCAGGCCTGTAGGGAGCCGCGGGATTCATGCGGGTCTTTGGTCAATTCCCAACCGGTCAGTCCCAGATAAAGTTTATGGCTCGCCATCTTGTGGCCAGGCTTGGTGTCCTTGCCGTTGTCCTTGAAGGTGTTGCCTAAGTGATTGGTGGGGATAAAGGCAAGATTCAACTCGGGGTTATAAGACATCGCATGCCATGAGTGAGCGCCGAATGCCGAGGGATAGATATTCTTCTCGCCATCGGGATACCTGGCATCTTCAGCAACGATGTGGCGCTGTTCTTTCAGGTCATACTTGGTTGACCAGTTGGCGTCTGTGAATTTCTCGGCGGACAGTACCTTGCCGTTCGAGCGGTCAATCGTATAGAAGAAGCCGTTTTTTGGCGCATGCAGTACGGCATCAACATCTTTGCCATCGATTTTCAGATCGGCCAACACGATGTCCATGTTGGAGTTGTAGTCCCAGGTGTCGCCTGGTGCAGTTTGCACGTGCCATTTGTATTCGCCTGTATCCGCATCTACAGCCACGACAGAACACAGGAACAAGTTATCGCCGCCCTCCGGGCTACGCACTTTGATATTCCATGGCCCGCCGTTACCTGTACCAAAGATGAGCTGGTTGTATTTCTCGTCGTAAGTCCAGCCATGCCAGGCATTGCCGCCACCGCCGTTTTCCCACCACCGGCCAGTCCATGTTTTGGCGGCCATCTCTTGGGCTTTATCCTCGAATCCATTGGCAGGATTACCGGGGACGATATAGAAACGCCAGATCTGCTTGCCCGTTTCAGTATCGTAAGCGGTCACATAACCGCGCATCGGGCCGAGCTCCGTTCCGCCATTACCGATAAATACCTTGCCATCGAAGGCCTTCGGGTGGCCGGTAATATTCAATGGCTGGTCGTGATCGAATGTTCGGGTCTGCCAGACTTCCTTGCCGTCCTTTCTGTTGATTGCAATCAGGCGACCATCCCAAGTGGCAATGAATAACTTGTCACCATAGGTCGAAAGGCCCCGGCTATGCTTCCAGAAGACTTTCTTCATGTTGTTATCGAGTATTTCTTTGGAAACTTTTGGGTCATATTCCCAAAGCATCTTGCCTGTGCGAGCGTCGAATGCACGGGTTCTATTCATTTCACCAACGTAATACATGACGCCATCGACCACCAAGGGCGTGCCGACCATATCTGAGCGGTCCGGCAGCGGCGCGTACCATTCAGGCTTGAGCTGGCTGACGTTTTCTACGTTGATGTCTTTGAGAGGGCTGAATCGCTGTTCGGAGTGTGTTCGCCCGTAAGCCAGCCAATCAGTGGTGTTTGATTCATCAGACAGTTCCTTGTCAGTAATGACTCTGTCTGATGCGTGCAGTGGCGTAATCGCAAGAAGCGAGACCGCCATGATTACCTGTACCCTTAGGTTCGACTGTTTGAATTTCATTTTTATTATTTCCTTGTTTAGGGTTGTTTCTCACTTCAGGCATGCCTTAAGCGGGCGCCCATTGCTAAGGCTCTTCTGATATTTATTTTTGTAAAAAAACGCCCAGCGTTGCGCGCTGCAATAGCGAGCAACGACATACGTGTACATAACTGTTTTTCAGTGCCGTTATTTAAACTTCTACAACTGCATTGTCCGGCCTGGTTGCGCTTCTGTTGCCAGCGTTAGTGGCGTTACGCCCCGCTGCGGCGAAGCTCTACAAAGGAACTGCTGTATGCCGCGCTGGCCGGGCAGGCTGCCGTTGGGCGGGTCGGGCGTGAGGTGGCTCATGGTGTTTCCTCCGATGCGTGGCCGGGCTGGTTGGCTGGCCATGTTGTTGTTCAAAGCAAAGGGGAGGGCGGAGCGGCGACCGCGCTTGCGGCCGGACAGGGCAATGGACGGGCACCGAGTTCCAGGCCTTGCCAGGCCAGAACGCGCTGATAACGGTCGGACAATGACTCGGCCTCGCTCCAGGCGCCCGGCAGCCGCTCGCCAAGGGCCAGATGGCTGTCGGCCCGGCAGCGCAGGTCGTTGGCGCAGGCGTGATAGAAGCGGTTGACGACTTCGGCCATCGGTTCGCGCCAGTCGTCCATTAGCAGAGCCGCATGCGCGAGCACCGCCGGGCGACCGTCGTGGCTGCGCCGCCAGCGTTGTGCGGTGCCGGCCAGCTTGCGACCCTCCAGCGTGAGGTTGTAGCGACCGTCGCAGAAAGCCCCCGAAACCGCGCCGACTCCGGCCCGCAGACCATGTTCGGCAAGCCATAGCGCCAGGGGATCGAGTAGTCGCTCGTAGGCAACGACGATGCGCTTGTCGATCTCGTCGCTGGCCGGCAGGGCGCAAGCCAGGGCGATATTGAGCACGGCCGGCGATTGCGGCACCGGCTCACCGCCGGTGTCGCGCAGCAGGATCGGCCAGCCCTGCGCCGCGCAGCGTTGGCTGGCCAGGGCGAAACCGGGCCGGCGTGCGAAGCTGCCGGGCATCACCAGTGCCTGATTGGTCGGCCGCCAGAGCAGCAGCTGGCAGTCGAACAACCCGTCACAGACGCGCTGCAGCAAGGCCCGCTCGGCATTCAGGCCGGCTGCCACGCTGAACCGGGCGATGCCGTTCATGCCGCGTACTCCTCGATGCGTCGGCACAGCTCGTCGAGAAACTCCGCCGCCGGGGAGCCGTTGACGGCGCGGTGATCGAAGGTCAGCGACAGGCCCATCCACTCGACTTCCACCAGCTCGCCGCTTGGTCCGAGTTCCAGCCGCCGCTGAATGCCGCCGACACCCAGGATCGCCACCTGCGGCGGATTGAGGATCGGCGTGAAGTGGTGCACCCGCGACAGCCCCAGGTTGGAGACGGTAAAGGTGGCGCCGGTCAGCTCCTTGACCGACAGCTTGCCGGCCTGGGCCTTGTCCACCAGCGCCTTGCGCGCCAGGCACAGGCCTTCGCCGTCCAGCTGTTCGGCATTGAACAGCGCCGGGGCAACCAGCAGATCGCCCGCCAGCGGGATGGCAAGGCCCAGATGCACCGCCGCGTGCTGGTGAATCACCTCATCTTCCAGCGTCGCGTTGAGGCCGGGATGGGCCTTGAGCGTTTCGATCACCTTGAGCAGCAACAGGTCCTGCACGGACACCGCGCTGCCCGCAGCCTTCAGTTCGGCGCGCCGGGTTTTCAGCGCATCCAGCCGGCATTCGCTGTGGTGGGTCAGCTGCGCGGTGGTCTGCAGGCTTTCGTGCATCTTCGCCGCGATCATCTTGCGCATGCCTTTGAGCGGTACCCGTTCGGGCACCCGTTCGGGCGCGCGCTCGGGCAGGATTTCCAGTCGAGTCATGGCTATTCCACCTGGCCGATGACCGCACCCTTGGCGATCACCGCGTCTTCTTCCTCGATGATCTTCAGCACGCCGGCAGCCGGCGCCTCGATCTCGAACTGGGCCTTTTCCGACATGACCTCGGCAACCAGGTCACCGGCCGCCACTTCGGCGCCGTCGCTGACCAGCCAGGAGGTGATCACCGCTTCGGCGTCGCCTTCCCAGAGGTCGTCTGCAATCACGATGGGGGTACTCATAAACATCATTCCTTATGCATGGCGTGGTAGGCGGCCACGATCTTGTCGGCGTTGGGCAGGGCCCATTGCTCCATGACCGGGGTGAAGGGGATGGGGATGTCGGGGAAGGCCACCCGCTGCGGGCGGGCCTTGAGCATGCCGATGTCGTGCTCGACCACGCTGGCGATGATTTCGCCGCTGACGCCGAAGCTGTGGTAGTCCTCGTCGATCACGATCAGCCGGCCGGTTTTCTTCACCGAGGCGATGACGTGCTCGCGGTCCAGTGGCACCAGGCTGCGCAGGTCGATGACCTCGGCGCTGACGCCGTCCTTCTCCAGCTGCGCGGCGGCGCGCAAGGCGTGGTGCACGCCGGCGCCGAGGCTGACCAGGCTGACGTCGCGGCCTTCGCGCACGGTTTTGGCCTTGCCGATCTCGACGATGTAGGGCTCTTCCGGCACCGGCACCGTGGCGCCTTTCTCGGTGCCCAGCCAGCCCATGCCCTGCAGCGCCTTGTGGAAGAGGTAGACCACCGGGTTGTCATCGCGGATCGCCGCGGTCATCAGGCCCTTGGCGTCATAGGCGTTGCTCGGCACCACCACCTTCATGCCCGGCAGGTGGGCGAAGGTGCCGTACAGGCACTGCGAATGCTGGGCGGCGTCCGAGTAGCCGGCGCCGGTCGAGGCCATCAGCACCATGGGCACCGGCACCTTGCCGCCGGAGAAGTAGGTGTTCTTCGCCATCAGGTTGTAGATGGCATCCATGCAGACGCCAAAGAAGTCGACGAACATCAGCTCGACGATCGGCCGCATGCCGTCCGAGGCGGCGCCCACGGCGGCGCCGATAAAGGCGGTTTCGGAGATCGGCGTGTCGCGGATGCGCGTCTTGCCGAACTCGTCATACAGCCCGCGGGTGTTGCCGAATACGCCGCCGAGCTGGCCGATGTCCTCGCCCATCACGAACACCTTCGGGTCCAGGCGCATCTCCTGGGCCACGGCTTCGGCCATGGCGCGGGCGACGGTGAGCTTTCTCTCTTTTACTGCTGTGGTCATGGTGGTCTCCTGCTCAGCCGGCCAGCGCGCTGGGGCTGACGATGATCTTGACGTTGCGGTCCTTGTGGTTGGCCAGCTCCTCGAAGCCCTGCTCGAGGATGCTGTCCAGCCCGATGCGCCCGGTGATCAGCGGGGTGACGTCCATGCGGCCGTCAGTGATCAGGGCGATGACGTCGGCGAATTCACCGGCGTAGGCGAGCGAGCCGATCACCTGTTTTTCAGTGGCGACGATCTCGAAGAAGTTGAATTCCGAGGGTTCCTCGAAGATGCCGACCATCACGCAGCGACCGGCCTTGCGGATCACGTCGATGGCGAGCTTGGCGGTGGCCTTGTGGCCGATGCACTCGAAGGAGATGCCGGCACCGTAGCCGCCGGTGAGCGCCTTGATTTCGGCGATGGCGTCGCACTCGCTGGGGTCGATGACCCGGTTGGCACCGACTTCCAGCGCCTTGGCCTTGCGTGCGGCGGACATCTCCAGCGCGATCACCTGGCCGGCACCGGCGGCCTTGGCGCACATGATGGTGCACAGGCCGATGGTGCCGGCGCCGACCACCACCACGGTTTCGCCGAGCAGGCTGCCGGCCTTTTTCACTGCGTGCATGCCGACGGCCAGCGGCTCGATCAGCGCGCCGGCCTCCAGCGGAAAGCCTTCCGGCAGGCGGTAGAGCAGTTCGGCCGGCACGTTGACGAATTCGGCAAAGGCGCCGTTGTTCATCAGCCCGGTGAAGGCCAGCTGTTCGCAGAGGTTGTACTGGCCGGTCTTGCAGAAACGGCACTGCCCGCAGTGCTGGCAGGCATCGGCGGCGACCTTGTCGCCCGGCGCGTAACCCTCGACGCCGTCACCGATGGCGACGATCTCGCCGCAGAACTCGTGGCCGAGGATGCACTGGCCCTTGATGCCGGTGAGCGGGTGCGGTGCATCCACCGGAATGAACACCGGGCCGGCGAGGTATTCGTGCAGGTCGGAACCGCAGATGCCGCACCAGTGTACGCGGATCTGCACCCAGCCCGATTGCGGCGCGCCGGGCAGCGGCACCTGTTCCAGGCGAATGTCCTTGCGACCGTGCCAGACGGCGGCGGTCATGGTGGCTTGGCTGTTCATGAGTGTTCCTCTTGTTGTTCTCGGATGGGCTCAGACGAACACCTTCTCCAGCGCCTCTTCCGGGCGCGGGTAGGGGCTTTCGCGGGCGAACTGCACGGCTTCATCGATGCGGCCGCGGGCGCGCGCCGCGATGTCTTCGGCCTGCGCTTCGCTCAGCACGCCTTCGTCGATCAGGCGCTGGCGGTAGCCGGGGATCGGGTCCTTTTTCATCAGGCCGTCCTTCTCGCCTTCGGGGCGGTAGGTTTCGCCGTCGCCCATGAAGTGGCCGGCCAGGCGGTAGGTTTCGATCTCGATGAGGGTCGGGCCACCACCGGCACGGGCGCGCTCGATGGCTTCGCCGGCGGCGCGGAACACGCCGTCCGGGTCGTTGTTCTCGACGAACACACCGGGCATGCCGTAGGCCGCCGCGCGCACGTGGTGTTGCTTGATGCAGGTGGCGCTGGCCTTGGCCACCGAGATGCCCCAGGCGTTGTCCTCGATGACGAACACCACCGGCAGCTTCCACAGCGCCGCGAGGTTCAGCGTTTCGTGGAAGGCGCCCTGGTTGGCTGCACCCTCGCCGATGAAGGCGACCGCCACACCGGGCTTGCCCTGCAGCTGTCGCGACAGCGCCGCGCCGACAGCCGGGCCCATGCCCTCGGCGATGATCCCCGAGCAGGAGAAATTCACCCGGCCGTCGAACAGGTGCATGTGCCCGCCGCGCCCACCGGAGAGGCCGGTGGCCTTGCCGAAGATCTCGGCCATCATCTCGTTGAGGTCCACGCCCTTGGCTACGGCGATGTGGTGCGGGCGGTGGGTGGCGGTGACGATGTCCTCGGCGTTCAGGTGGGCGCAGACGCCCACGGCGCAGGGCTCCTGGCCGTTGGAAAGGTGCATCTCGCCGGGGATCGGCCCCTTGGCCATGTTGAATACCGGCGTCTTGCCTTCCATGTAGATGCGCTCGATGGATTCCTCCATGTAGCGGCTGGTCAGCATCCGCTCGTACATCCACAGGCGCTGTGATTGGGTTGGCTGGGTCATGGGTGGACTCCCTTGAAGTGGCGGGTCAGATCGCGCGTTCGTTGAGCAGGCGGCCGATCTGCTCGGCCTGGCGCAGGGCCAGCGCGACGATGGTGAGGGTGGGGTTCTGGCCGCCGCTGGTGGTGAACTGGCTGCCATCGGAGACGAACAGGTTGGCGATGTCATGGCTCTGGCCCCACTTGTTCACCACGCCGTCACGCGCCTTGGCGCTCATGCGGTTGGTGCCCATGTTGTGGCTGGCCGGGTAGGGCGGCAGCTCGATGATGTCGGTGGCGCCGGCGGCCTCGTAGCACTTGGCGGTGGCGGTGACGCCGTGCTTGCGCATGGCGGCATCCATCGGGTGGTCGCTCTTGGTCACTACCGGGATCGGCAGGCCGTACTGGTCCTTTTCGCTGGCGTGCAGGGTGATGCGGTTGCTTTCCAGTGGCAGGTCTTCGCCACACAGCCAGACGCCGGACATGTGGTCGTACTTCTCCATCCGCGAGGTGAACTGGCGGCCCCAGCCTTGTGGCGTCGGGTCGAGGAAGGCGGAGAGGAAGGGCAGGCCGAGGGCGAGGATTTCCAGCCGGTAACCGCCGACGAAGCCGCGCGATGGGTCGTTGTAGGATTCGTCGGAGATGACTCCGGCGCAGGTCGTGCCGCGGTACATGTGCACCGGCTTGGGCATCACTGCGAAGATGCCGGCGGTGGTATGCGTCATGTAGTTGCGCCCGACCTGGCCGGAGGAGTTGGCCAGCCCGTCGGGGAACATGGAGGAGGCGGAGTTGAGCAACAGGCGCGGCGACTCGATGGAGTTGCCCGCTACGCACACCACGCGGGCCTTCTGCCGTTGGATGTTGCCCTGGGCATCGGCGTAGACCACGCCACTGGCGCGGCCCTTGGCGTCGTGCTCGATGCGCAGCACCATCGATTGCGGGCGCACTTCGCAATAGCCACTGGCTTCGGCGCGCGGGATGTCGGTATAGAGCGTCGACCACTTCGCGCCCATCTTGCAGCCCTGCATGCAGAAGCCGATCTGCTGGCAGGCGGCGCGGTCGTCGTAGGGCTCGGTGTTGATCGCCATCGGCCCGGAGAGGATCTCCTTGTAGCCGACCCGCTTTGCACCGGTGGCCAGCACCTTGAAGGAGTTGTGCCACGGGTGATAGGCCATGCCGGTGCTCGGCCCGGTCACGCCCATGTGCTTCTCGGCCTTTTCGTACCAGGGCGCCATCTCTTCCAGCGTCACCGGCCAGTCGAGCAGATTGGCGCCGGCGATGTCGCCGTTGATGCTCTGCATCTTGAATTCGAAGTCGCGGAAGCGCAGCGCAATGCCGGCCCAGTGCACCGTGCTGCCGCCGACCGCCTTGACGATCCACGCGGGCAGCGTCGGGTTGTTCTCGGCCAGGTGCCAGCCACCGGTGGCCTGGCGTTTGTCGAGCCAGGAGATCTTCTTGAACATCGCCCATTCGTCGTTTTCGATGTCGTCGAGGCTGAAGCGCTTGCCAGCTTCGAGCACCACGCTGCGAATCTTCTGTTTGGCCAGCGCGTTGGCGAGCGTGCCGCCGCCAGCGCCGGAGCCGATGATCACCACGACGCCATCGTCGTCCTGGGCAAAAGTTGCCATGGGGTATTCCTCGTCTTGTTCTTGTTGTGGAGTCGGCGCGCTCAAGCGCCCCGGCTCAGAGCCAGTTCAGGTCGTCGAAGCCGCGGTTGACGTAGCCGCCGTATTCCCACGACGAGCCCTCGTAGCCGAACAGCGGGAACAGCGCCTTGTTGTCGTACAGGCCGAACATCAGGTTGCTGCGCACCGCCTTGAAGAACGGCGAGCGCTCGACCTCGGTCAGCAGGGCGACGCGCTGCGCTTCGTCGAGCGCCTCGAACGGGCGGTCATGGGCCTCGATGGCGCGTCGATTCAGGTCAGCAAGGCCGTCGGCGACCAGCTTCGGCTGCTCTTTGGCGAGTTCGGCCAGCGGGCGGGCGTAATGCGCATCGCCGATGGCGTCATGCGGGAACACGTCGCGGCCCACGCGCAGCAGGCCGGGCGGTAGTTCCGGCAGCGCTTCGTCGGCCAGCAGGCGCACGGGAATCAGCTGCGCCAGACTGAAGGCGAGGGCGGTCTGACCGGAGAGGGAAAGAAAGCGCCGTCGACTGATGGCGGTTTCATGGCAGTTGGGTTTTTGCATGGCTCAGCTCCTGACTTATTGCCGGAGCCTGAAAGAAAGTGCAGGCACGCGGCGCTCTTGTTATGCGGGGGGCTTGTTCCGCAAATACTTCAGGAGCAGATGGCGTGCCAACTTCTTTGTTTGCGCGTTTAGTTCTCTAACAGATTGAAAATAAAGAACTAAATTTTTAGTTGGGATGACTTGTCAGTTGGATTGTAAAGCTCTTCGGCTTTACACCTGTAACGTCGTTGTAAATGGCTTTACAACGTACGAGCAATTTATTGGGAGCGCATGTTCCAAAGTTGAACTTCCCCGCCGGAACATTTGATTTATTCTTGGCGCAGTCGCAGAACTGAAACGAAAACAACAAGAATCATCCGCCCGAGCGCCTGCACCTCGGGACGAGGAGGACGCATGACGCCGCTTGCCACCCCTGCCAGTCATATCGAGGCGGTGCTGTCGCTGGCCAACGCATCGCAGCTGCTCGGTGATCGCGATCCGATCATCGCCCGTTCCTGGCGGCGCTGCGTGCATGACTACGGACTGGACCCGGCGCGCCCGGCCGAGGCGCGCTTCGTGCCGCGCCAGGTGTTGCGCGAACACCAGGACCACGCCGATGAGCTGATCAACGTCGCCCGCGCCGGCGTCGAGCAGCTTTACCGGCATGTCGCGGAACTCGGCTACATCATCCTGCTGACCGACAGCCGTGGCATCGCCGTGCAGTTTCTCGGCGATCCGGCCGACGAGAAGGCGCACCGCAAGACTGGTCTCTACCTTGGCTCCGACTGGGGCGAGGACCACGCCGGTACCTGCGCGGTGGGCACCTGCATCAAGGAACAGCAGGCGCTGACCTGCCACCAGCACGACCATTTCAGCGCCTGGCACACCAACCTCACCTGCACCGCGGTGCCGATGTTCAACCCGCAGGGCCAGCTGCTGGCGGTGCTCGATATCTCGGCGCTGTATTCGCCGCCGTCCAAGGACTCGCAGACCTTTGCCCTGCAACTGGTCAAGCAGTACGCGCGGATGATCGAGGATGCCTACTTCCTGCGCCTGTACCGCGACCGGCCGATTCTCTGCTTCGACGCCTCGCGCGAGTTCGTGCTGATCAACCGCCACTACCTGCTGGCCTTGGGCGACGACGGCGAGCTGCTGGCCGGCAACACCGCCGCTCGCGGCCTGCTGGCCGAGCACGGGCTGATGACGCCGGGGCCGTTCGGCAGCCTGACGCGGGCGCGCATCGACGAATTCTTCGATTGCGAGCTGGCGGACATCCTCAGCATTCCCTACGCCAGCCACGACCAGGTGCGCGCCTTCCGCACCCAGCGGCACAACCGCTTGTTCTTCGCCGCACTGATGGAGCCGCGCCGTGCCGTGTCGCTGCCGGCCGAGCGCACCCAGGGCGCGCCGCGCTGCGCGCTCGATGCTCTGGCCGACGACGATCCGGCGATGCGCAAGATGCTTGCCCGCGCCCGCCGGCTGTGCAGCGAGCCGCTCAACGTGCTGCTCAACGGCGAGACCGGCACCGGCAAGGAACGCCTGGCCCGCGCCCTGCACGAGAGCGGCAGCCGAAGCCAGGCGCCATTCGTGGCGATCAACTGCGGCGCGGTGCCCGAGTCGCTGATCGAAAGCGAGCTGTTCGGCTACGCGCCGGGCACCTTCACCGGTGCGCGCAGCAAGGGCATGCGCGGGCTGATCCAGCAGGCCGACGGCGGCACGCTGTTCCTCGATGAGATCGGCGATATGCCGTTGCATCTGCAGACCCGCCTGCTGCGTGTTCTGGCCGAGCGCGAGGTGACACCGCTGGGGGCCGAGCGGCCCGTCAAGGTGGATATCCGCGTGATCGCCGCCAGCCACCGCGACCTGCGACAGATGGTCGAGGCCGGCGAATTTCGCGAAGACCTGTTCTACCGCCTCAACGGCGCCCTGCTGAAACTGCCGCCGCTGCGCGAGCGAGCCGACAAGGGCTATCTGATCGAACGGGTCTACGCCGAACTGGCGCAGGGGCGCAGCAACGCCCCGCACCTGCGCGGCGATGCCATGAGTGCGCTGCTGGCCTACCCCTGGCCGGGCAACATTCGCGAGCTGCGCAACGTGCTGCAGTGCGCGCTGGCCACTTGCGAGGGCAACGAAATCACCGTGCACGACCTGCCCGAGGAGTGCCTACCGCACGCGGTGACGCGCGCCGCCGCGCCGGCCGCGGTGCAGGACGCGGGCGATGATCTGCGCAGCTTGCTGCGGCGCCAGCGCTGGAACGTCAGCGCAGTCGCCCGGGAGCTGGGGGTTTCACGGCCGACGGTGTATCGCCGCATGCGTTTGCTGGGCATCGAACCGCCGGTGTGAGCGGGGCGATGCGCAGGGTGCGAGGGCTTGGGTTCGGAAGCGGACGACGCCGGCGTGAGCTGCCGGCGCTGTTTCGAAAGGACTGCTTGGCGTCGCGTCGTCATACAGGCTTCGTTAGTTGCGAAGCCGCATGGTTGCGCGCCGGCTCGTGGCTGGCGCCGCGCGATGCGGTGCCGTTCAGCGCCGCAGATAAGCGGTGAAATCGATATCGCCGGCCGAGAGGATCGCCTGCACGCGGTTGTGCACGTTGAGCTTGCGCAGGATCGCCGAGACGTGCGCCTTCACGGTGGTTTCGGCGATGTCGAGGTTGTAGGCGATCTGCTTGTTCGATTCGCCCTTGGTCATGCGTTCCAGCACCAGCAGTTGCTTGCGCGTCAGCGCCTGCAGCAGCTCCGGCGGGATCGACGGTTCGCTGTGATGGGTATGGCGGCTGGTGGCCTTCTGGCTGCGGATGATGTCCGAAGGCAGGTAGACGTTGCCGTTGAGGATCTGCTCGATGGCTTCGGTCATCTGCGCGCGCGGCGAGGATTTGGTGATGAAGCCGACCGCGCCATAGGTGATGGCCTGCAGCACGATCTGCTTGTCCTGCTCGGCGGAGACGATCACCACCGGGATGGTCGGCGCCTCGTTGCGCAGGTTGATCAGGCCGTTCAGCCCATGCATGCCGGGCATGTTCAGGTCGAGCAGCACCAGATCGAGGTCGTCATGTTCCAGGGTCAGCGCCAGGGCGCTGTCGAGGTCGGCGGTTTCCAGGATTTCGCTGTCCGGAAAACCGTCGCGGATGACGTTGTGGATGGCCTCGCGAAACAGCGGATGGTCGTCGGCAATCAGAATCTTGTACAAGGCCGGTCACCTCTTTGTTTTGATTATGGTGAGCTTAGTCAGCGTGCTGGCTGCTCTGCACGGGCTCAGGGGTCGCAGGGTGCAGCGGCAGACCAGCCTGCTCCCAGCCATCAATGCCGTCACGGTACCAGTACAGGTCGGTGTAGCCCAGCGCGCGGGCGCGCCGGGTGGCATTCCAGCCCAGCCAGCAGTCGGAGCGGCAGTAGAACACCAGCGGCCGTTGCAGGTCGCCTTCGGTGATGCGCGCCAGGTTCTCGCTGAAGTAGTCCGCCCATAGCGGGGTGAGCGAGCCGTCGCCGGTGTTGGCCAGCCAGACACTGCCCGGCAGGTTGGCGTGGGCCTCGTTGTCGATGAACTGACCGGCCAGCCATTGGCGGCGGTAGACATCCACCAGCAGCATGTCGGAGCGCTCGGCCAGCAGGCGTTGGAGCGTCGCGGTGTCCACCGTCTGCGCGCCCTCGGCGGTCGCCGGCGTGGGGCTGCGGTATTGCGTCTGGCGGTAGCCATCGGCGGAGAACAGTGCCGGGTCTTCGGTCGCGCTGGCGAGCGGACTCAGGCCAATCCCGGTGAGGGCGACGAACAGCAGGGGCAGCAACGACCTGGGCATTTATCTTTGTTCTCCGTACGTCGGTGGGGTCGATTACAGAGCAAAGGAGGTGTCTTTGAAATCCTACGATGGAGGCGCCAACCAGTACCAAAGTACCGGTTGCCTTATGCTGAGCGCCGCAGTGCGGCGTGCTGCGGATTGAAACTGGCCACCGCCAGCAGGCTGAACAGCACCGTCAGACCCACGCACACGGCCAGCGCCGTCGGTTCGAGACGCTGGTACAGCCCGTAGCGCACCAGCTCCACCGCATGGCTGAACGGGTTGAACGCGCAGACCCAGTACAGCCACTCGCTGGCCTCGCGCATCTTCCACAGCGGATACAGCGCCGAGGAAAGGAAGAACATCGGGAAGATGACGAAATTCATCACGCCGGCGAAGTTCTCCAGCTGGCGGATGCCGTTGGATAGCAGCAAGCCCAGCGCGCTGAGCAGCAGCGCCACCAGCAGCAGTGCGGGCAGGGCGGTCAGCAGCCCGAGCGGCGGCGGCTGTACGCCATACACCCAGGCGATGGCGAGAAAGGCGTAGACCTGTAGCAGCGAAATCAATGCCGTGGCCAGCAGCTTGCTCGCCAGCAGGAAACCGCGTGGCAGCGGGCTGGTGAGCAGCACGCGCATGCTGCCCATCTCGCGGTCGTAGACCATCGACAGCGAGCCCTGCATGCCGTTGAACAGCAGGATCATGCAGGCCAGACCGGGGACGATGTAGGTCTCGTAGGTGATGTAGGTGTCGTACGGCTCGATGATGGCGATGCCCAGCGCGGCGCGAAAACCGGCGGCGAACACCACCAGCCACAGCAGTGGCCGCACCAGCGCGCTGAAGAAACGCGAACGCTGCTGGACGAAACGCAGCCACTCGCGCAGCACGATGCCGCGCAGGCATTCCCAGTACAGGCTCATGGTCGTGCCCTCGGGTGAGTGGAATCATGGTGGATAAGGCCTGCGGCCGTTATCCACCCTACGGGCAGGGTGTGGCAGCCGTAGGGTGGAAAACTTGCGCAGCGATTTTCCACCGGGCGAGGTTGGAGGGCGGTGTGCGCTGCGTTCATGCCGCCACCTCGGTGAGGCGAGCGAAACTTGCGGCCAGGTCTTCGCCATGTTGCGTCAGGCTGGCCACGTTGCCCTGCGCGACCAGCCGGCCGCGGTTGAGAATGAGCAGGTCGTCGTCCGTCTGGACTTCGTCGAGCAGGTGAGTGGTCCACAGCACGCTCATGCCTTCCGTGCGGCACAGCTCGCGGACGTGCCGGTTGAGCGCCTGGCGGCTGGGCGGATCGAGACCGGCGCTGGCTTCGTCGAGCAGCAGCAGGCCGGGTTTGTGCAGCAGCGCACGGGCGATCTCGACGCGCCGGCGATGGCCACCGTTGAGCTCGCGTACCTTGCTTTTGCGGCGGTCGCCGAGTTGCTGGCGCTCCAGTTCGCGCTCGATGCGCTCGCTGGCCAGCACGCGCGGCATGCCGTGTAGCGCAGCGTGATAGCGCAGGTTCTGCTCCACGGTCAGATCGAGGTCCAGTGTGCTCTGCTGGAACACCACGCCGAGCCGGCGCAGCGCCTCGCGCGGTTGCTGGCGCAGGCTGGCGCCGGCGATGCGGATGGCCCCGTGCTGCAGGTCGTACAGCCGCGTCAGCAGCGCGATCAGCGTCGACTTGCCGGCGCCGTTGGGGCCGAGCAGGGCGGTGAAGCGCCCCGCGCTGGTGGCGAAGGAAACGTCGTCGAGCGCCTGCCGCGGCCCGTAGGCGAAGCGGACGCCCTCGACTTCCAGCGCGTTCATGGCGCGACCACCACGCCCCACGGGAAGCGGCCGACCTTGATCGACTTGGTCACCTTGAGCTTGGCGACATCGATGACTGACACGTCGCTGCTCACGCCGTTGGTGGTCAGCAGCAGGCTTTCATCCGGGTTGAACGCCATGTGCCAGACGCGCCGGCCAACCAGCAGGTAATCCAGCACTTCGTAGGTTTTCGCATCGACCACGGCGATGTGGTTGGCCGGGCCGAGCGCGACGAAGGCGTATTTGCCGTCGGAGGTGAGCTTGATGCCCACCGGCTGGACCTTGTCCGGGTGGATGCCCTTGATCTTGAAGGTCAGGGTCTTGAGGATTTCGCGCTTGTCCACGTCGACCACGCTGACCGTGCCGCCGATTTCCGCCGAGGCCCAGAGGATCTTGCTGTCCTTGGTGAACTCGACGTGCCGCGGGCGTTGGTCGACCAGGGTGTTGTCCACCAGCTGGTTGGTGGCGGTGTCGATCCAGTGCAGCATGTTGGTGGTTTCGCTGGTGTTGACTGCCCACTTGCCATCCGGGCTGACCGCCATGCCCTCGGGCTCGACGCCGACGTCGATCTGCGCCAGCACCTCTTCCTTGTCGACGTCGACCACCGTCACCAGCGCATCGTCCTCGTTGGAGATGTACAGCCACTTGTTGTTGGGATGCAGGGCAAACTGCTCCGGGTCGGCACCGGACGGCAGCTGTTTGATGATCTGCCGCGTGGCCAGGTCCATCACCTGCACGGTGTCCGAATCGCTGGCGCAGATGTAGAGCAGCTTGTTGTCGTGCGAAAGGGTCAGCCCGCGTGGACGCATGCCGACTTCGAGGGTCTCGACCGTTTCCATCTTGTCCAGGTCGATGACGCTGATGCTGTCATCCTTCTCGTTGGAAACGTACGCAGTAGCGGCCAGGGCGGAGCCGGCCAGGCAGCTCAGGGCGCAGGCGATGGCGGAGGCAAGCAGGGTTCTGGGCATGAGGGAGTCCTTTGTTGTTATAGGAATGGGTGTGTCAGCGGGCCGGCGCGTTGGCGGCATCCAGGCGCAGCAGGTATTCGTCGGCTTCGCTCTGCCCGCCGGCAGCGGCGCGTTGCAGCCAGTCGCGCGCAGCGACGCGATCGGCCTCCACACCGCGGCCTTCGGCCAGCGCGACGCCCCAGTGATAGCGGGCCAGACTCACGTAGCTGGCGTCGTCGGGTTGTTCGGCGCCCTGTTTGAGCAGCGCGGCGGACTTGCTCAGGTCCTGCTCCACGCCGTTGCCGCTCTCGTACATCTGCGCCAGGGAGATCATCGAGTAGACGTCGTTCCAGCGCGCGATGCAGTCCTCGAAGATGGCCTTGGCCGCCTCGAAATTGCCGGTCTTGGCGGTGACGTAGCCGTACAGGCATTTGATGCGCTTGGGACTGTCGACATAGGCCTCGTAGCCCAGCTCGTCGGCGAGCGCCGAGGTGCCGGGCAGGGCGGCCAATGCCAGCAGGGCGGCCACGGGAAGGCGCTTCATGGTTGTGCCTCGCTCAGCCGGCAGCGGCTCTCGGGGGCGTCGAAGCCCAGGGTGTCCAGCTCGCTGGTGGGGTGCAGAAAACCGTCCTGCGGCGAGGTGGAGACCAGCGCGCGCGGGTGGACCAGGGGGATCGGTTGGCGCAGCTGGCCGTTCCACGAGCGGAAGCTCAGCTTGCGGCCCTTGAAGCCATCGAGCGGCAGCTCATCGCTCAGCGACAGCTGACGGACCGCCGGTACCTCGGCGGTACGCAATTTGGTCACCGCTGCCGCAAGGCTGCGCACGGCCATCCAGGCGGCGAAATCGCGGTCGTTCATCCAGCGCCCGGCGTGCGCCTCGAAACGCTTCTGCAGCTGAGCGGCGCCGTAGGTTTCCACGGTCTTGTGCCAGCCGGTTGGGGTCAGCCCCTGGGTTCCGGCGACCGGTCGCGGATACCAGGTGTGATAGGGCACGTATTCGCCGAAATCGCCGCGTTCGTCGGCGACCAGCACCACGTCGTACTCGGTGGTCTGGGTGAACAGCGGCATATCGGCCTGCGCCGTGCGGCGTTGGTCGTTCTCGAAGCTCCAGGGTTTTTCCGCAACGATCTTGTGGCCGAAACGCTTGGCCGCACGGCGCAGCGCATCGGCGTAGGCCTGATCGTCCGCGGTAGGCCCGCTGATCAGCAGCCAGCGATTCCAGCGCCGCGCGGCGAGGAACTGGCCGAGGGCATCGGCCAGCATGCTGCGGCTGGGCAGGGTGTGCAGCACGTTGTTCAGGCAGCTCTGGCTGCGCAGCGCATCGTCGGCACTGCCGGCGTTGTACAGCAGGCTGTCGGGCAGCGCCGCGGACAGCTGGCGCAGCGTGTCGACCGGGGCGCTGACCACGAACAGGCGCAGGCCGTCGGCGTGCAGCCGCGCGGCCTGCTCGATCAGCGCTTCGGGCGTTTCGCTGGTGGCGGAATCGAGACGGTAGTGATGCTTGAGAAAGCGCCCCGTGCTGTTGCTGTCGACGATGGCCAGCTCGGCGCCGCGCAGGCCGGCGTCTTCCGGCTCGGGTATGACGTTGGACAGCAGCGGCCCCGGATCGGGCCGATAGCCCAGATAGCCGATGCGTACCTCCAGCGGCTCGGGCGCGGCCGGTGCGGCGAACGCGTCGGCGCAGGCGAGGGCGATCAGACAGACCGCGGCATGGAACGCGAATGGATGCATGGGGCGACTCCTGAGGCTTGCGGGCAGCATAGGAAGCGCTCCACCAGGGGGGAATATGCAGAAAGTACCAGTCGTGGTGTACCAAGGTCGTAGAAATGCGACAGATCGAAGCGGCACCCGCGAGGGTGCCGCTCGGGTGCTCAGCGGGTGCGTCTGACGGTAAAGCGACCGACCTGCACGATCATCTGCTGGGCCTGTTGCGTCAGCTCCTGCGCGGCCTGGGTCGACTGCTCGGAGTTGCTGCTGTTGTGGTGCACGACCTGATCGATCTGCTCGATGGCCAGGCTGACCTGCTCGATGCCGGATGCCTGCTGGCTGGAGGCGGAGGCGATCTCATCGACCAGCTGCGAGACCTGCGCGGCGCCCTGGACGATCGCTTCCAGCGCCTGCGCGGTTTCGTCGGTGAGCTCCATGCCCTTGACGGTCCGCGCGTTGGATTCCTGAATCAGGCGGGTGGAGCGCTGCGCCGCTTCGGCGCTGCGGGCGGCCAGCTGGCGAACTTCATCGGCCACCACCGCGAAGCCGCGTCCGTGCTCGCCGGCACGCGCCGCTTCGATGGCCGCGTTGAGGGCCAGCAGGTTGGTCTGGGTAGCGATCTCCTCGATGGCGCGGATGATGTTGGTGATGTCCTGGCCGGACTGGTTGATTTCCTGCATCGCGCCCTTGAGCGTCGCCATGAGTTCGTTGCCGCCACGCGCGGATTGCTCGGAATCGCGCGACAGCGAATTGGCCTCGCCGGCGTACTCGGAAGTCTGGCGGATCTGCGAAGCCATCTGGTTGATGGTGGCGCTGATCTCGGTGACCGCCGAGGCCGACTCCGTCGCGCCCCCGGACAGGTCATGGCTCAGGCGCGTCACTTCGCCGGCCTTGTCGTTGATCAGCGCCGAGCTGAGCTGCACCTGGGAGACCAGCTCGTTGAGGTTGTCGACCATTCGGCGCAGTGCCAGGCCGAGCTGGTCGCCGTCCGAGGCCAGGCGCACGTCCACCGTCAGATCGCCCTGCGAAATGCGCTCGGCGACATGCACCTGTTGCTGCAGGCTCTCGGCCATGCGGTCGAGGCTGGCGGAAAGCTGGCCCACTTCGTCCGCCGAGCGGTGTGCGAGGCGTTGCGAGAAGTCGCCGCGCTGTATCGCACCAGCGAGCTGCGCCGCCTTGCGGATCGGCAGCGCCACCGAGCGCGAGGAGATCCACAGCGCGATGACCGCGAGCAGCGAGATGAACACCCCGACGCCGATCTGCTGAAGCATGCTCCGGCTGCTCTGGGTCTGCATTTCCGCTTCGAGGGCGGCGGCTTTTGCCAGCACGATGTCTTTGTCGATCTTGAGCATCATCGACCACGGCTTGCCGGTCCGGCCAAGCGCGATGGGCGCGAAGACGATCACCATGCCGCTGTCGTCCAGCCGTGCCAGCTCTTCGCCTTTCTGGATGGAGCCGAGCGCGGCTTGCCAGTCATCGGGAAGCACCTGCTTGAAGTGTTCGCCGATCAGGTTGGGATGGCGGCTTTCCGCGACGACCAGACCCTGATCGCTGATGATCGCCACCTCGCCCTGGCCGTCGAACAGCTTGCCGGAGACTTCCTGGCTGATCTTCTGCACGAAATCGAGGTTGTAGTCGGTGCCCGCTACGCCCATGAAGCGCCCGTTGACCACGATGGGCACCGACAGCGTCGCCAGCCACACCTGCTTGCCCTGCACGATGTAGGGCAGCGGGCCGAGCACGCTTTCGCGCCGGTTTTCCTTCGGGCCGATGTACCAGCCGCCCTTCAGCACGCCGTTCGGGTGCTTGTCCATGGTGTCGTATTCGACCAGCGGCTGGACGGCGATCTTGCCGTCTGCGCCGCGCGTCCAGTAGGGCGTGAAGCGCCCGGTCTGCTCGTTGTTGCCGTTCTGCGTACCGGCGAACAGCGCGTCCTGGCCGTCGATGGCGTCCGGCTCCCAGCACGAGTAGGTGCCGTTGAAGTCCGGGTAACTCTTGAGCACGTTCAGCAGGACGGCATTGACCTGGTCGCGGCCGATCTCGAGGCCGCCATTGTCGGCCGCGCCCATCTTCGCGACGGCGAAGGTCGTGGCCATGCCACGGGCGGCTTCCAGCGCCTTGGTGAATTCCGCGCGGATTTCCCCGGCGTACTTGCCGCCGAGGTGTTGCAGGGTTTGCAGCGCCTCATCCTGCGCTTGCTGGCTGACGCGGTTCGACACCAGTTGCTGCGTGGAGCTTGCGAGGTAGACGCTGTAGCCGATGAGTATGCCCGCCGTTGCGAGCAGGCATAGCCCGCCGATGAGAGCGATTCGCTGTTGTATGGATCTGAGTGTCATGACGGTTCCTACTCCTGAGCAATGCAAAAGAACCTGCGGGGGCGTGCCTGAACGCCGAAGGGCGGCCGAAGATCGCCGATGGCAAAACGGCATCCCGGATGCCGAATGTTGCGGCGCGCCGGCCGAGAAATTGATCGCTACCTTGGTACTGCTGCGTTGGTAGCGGTACGCGCGATGCGGCTTTTGGCGTGGCTTCTGGCGGGCACCGGCGCAGGCGCGGTGCTGCGTGGCGCGGCGGGCGAAAACGGATCGGGGCACCGGCGGACTCCGGTGTTTTTCGTTCCGTCAGGCGCTGGCGGGGATGGGCGGCGGTATCGGATCGGTACCAAGGTAGGAGGGTGGATGGCGCGCGGGCGCCTAGGATGGGGCATCCAAAACAATAAAGAGGCCATCACCATGCCCACATGCAAAGCCATGCTGCTCAATCTGCTGTTCATCGGCAGCCTGCTCGGCTTCGACCAGAGCCACGCCGCCGGCGATCTCACCCGCCGCACCCAGGCGCTGCCGGACCTCAAGTTCGGCTCCGAAGAAAGCGATTACGCCGTCTCGCAGAAGGAGTACCAGCTGGAAACCGGCGTCGCCTATCAGCTCAAGGTGATTGCCGATGGGCAGAAGGAGTGCGCCTTCCAGGCGCCGGAGTTCGCCCAGTCGATCTTCCTGCGCAAGGTCGAGGCCGGTGGCGTGGAGATCAAGGCGGTCACGCTGGTCGAGCTGGAGTTCGAGGATGCCGGCGAGGCGGAGATCTTCTTTCTGCCGGTCAAGCCCGGCACCTATCCGTTCTACTGCAAGGGCCTGCAGAACAAGGGCATGGAAGGGCGCTTCGTGATCAAGTGAGGGCGCGGCCATGAGTGCGCTCAGGCGTACCTACCTGCTGGTGGCGCTGTTCTTCGTCGCGGTGGCGCTGGTCTGCACGGCGGTGCTGCTGCGCCAGGCCGCGCATGACGTGCAGCGCGAGCTCGATGCCGCGCAGCAGGTCGTCGACTACCTGGCACTCAGCCTGCGCGATGAGCCGCAGGCACTGGCGGCCGGCCTGGAGCAAAGCCTGCGACATATCCGCATCGAGCGGGTATCGGCCGGCAATGAACAGCCTGCCGGGCCGTTCGATCGGCCCTGGCTGAGCCGCTGGCTGTACCCGCAGGTGATGCCGGCGCGTGTCATCGAGCGGGCGAACGGCGAGCAGATTCGCCTGGCGGTCAATCCCGACGACGAAGTGGAAGAAGTCTGGGATTCGCTGTTGCAGCTGCTCGCGCTGTTCGGCCTGGCGCTGGCGCTCAGCCTGCTGACCATACGCTGGGCGGTCGGCCACGCACTCGGCGTGCTGGAAGACCTGCTCGGCGGCCTGCGGCAGATTTCCCGCGGGCAGCTGGCCACACGGCTGGTCGCGCGGCGGCTGCCGGAGGCACGCCGGCTGGCCGGACATTTCAACCAGATGGCTGGCGCACTGGAGGAAGCCGAGGCGGCGAACGCGCGGCTTACCGGCACGCTGCTGGAACTGCAGGAGCGCGAACGCACCCGTCTGGCGCAGGTGATGCACGACGATCTCGGCCAGTACGTTGCAGGCATTCGAGCCCGCGCCTGCCTGCTGCGCATCCAGGCCGAGCAACCGGATGCGGTGCGCGAAACGGCGGCGCATCTGGAACGGCACAGCCTCGATCTGCAGAACGGATTTCGCACGCTGGTGCGCGATCTCTATCCGGTGATGCTCGAACACCTGCCGCTGGAAGAAGCCGTTGGCCAGTTGGTTGAGCAATGGCAGGGCGCGCAGGGCATCGAATGCCGCCTGCAGCTGAGTGGAGCGATTCCCGAGTTCACCACCGAAGACAAGCTGCACCTGTACCGGCTGCTGCAGGAGGCGCTGACCAATGTCGCGCGTCATGCGCAGGCCCGTTGCGTACGTCTGCGCCTGCGCGGCGGCGCGCATGGGCTGCGTGTGCTGTTGCGTGACGATGGCCACGGCGAGCCGCCGCAGCGTGCCGGGGTCGGTCTGCGTTCAATGCGCGAGCGCGCTCGCTGCCTCGGCGCCAACCTGCGTTTGCGGCACTGCCCGGGACAGGGCTGGACGCTTTATCTCAACCTGCCGTGCAAAGGAGCGACAGCATGAAAATCCTGCTGGTGGACGATCACGCGGTGGTGCGCCAGGGCTACGCCAGCCTGCTGACCGCGCTGCTACCCGAGGTGGTGGTGACTGAGGCCGAGAGCGGCGAACTGGCGCTGCAACGGGTGCAGGAGGAAATTCCCAGCCTCGTCGTGCTGGACCTCGGGCTGCCTGGCATCAGCGGGCTGGAGACCTGCCGGCGCCTGCGTCAGCGTTTGCCGCTGCTGCCGGTGCTGATTTTCAGCATGCATGACGAACTGGCGCTGGTACGCCAGGCGCTGGATGCCGGGGCGTCCGGCTATCTGACCAAACGCTGCGCGCCGGACGTGCTGGTCGAGGCGGTGCGCAAGGTGCTTGCCGGCCAGCCCTTTATCGAGCAGCCGCTGGCCACCGCACTGGCCCGCCAGCGTCCCAGCACCTCACCGATGCAGGGCCGTCTGGCCGAGATGACCCCGCGCGAGATGGAGATCTTCATCATGCTCGCCCGTGGCATCGGCAACCGCGAGATCGCCGAGCGGCTGTGTATCAGCAGCAAAACCGTCTCCAATCACATGGCTCTGCTCAAGAGCAAGCTGGACGTCAGCTCCCAGGCGGAGCTGGTGCACCTGGCCATCGATCAGGGCCTGCTGCGCGTCGGCGAACGCATGCTCTGCGAGGCCTGAGCCCCGCCCCGCCCCCGACTGTTCCCTGTTCGCGAACCCGCCTGCCGCCGTAGGCGGGCGGCCTGCGCGTGCCCGGCCGCCACGCAGGTCTTGGTCCGTACCGCGCCATCGGTCGTACGACCAAGTGCCGGCGGTTCGGGAAATTTTCCCGAATGAGCCGGGAATTCTTCCCTGTCGGCGCGACTCGGCGGCTTTCGATAATCGGTCTGGCAGGTTGCCAGCATGCAGCCGTGATCCGTTCGATTCGCCGCACAACAACAAGGAATATCCATGTCGTATCAGGTCTGCCGCCGCGCGCTGCCCCGGCGCACGCTGCTTTCGCTCGCCATCGCCAGCCTCCTGCCGGGTATGGCGCATGCCGCCGAGCCGCTCGAACTGGCCAGCGAAGAAATCGTCGCCACCACACCGTTGCCGGGTATCGGTCTGTCCAAGGATCGCCTGCCGGCCAACGTCCAGACGCTGGACGAGGCGCAACTGCGCAAGCTCGGCGGCCAGTCGCTGGCCGAAGCGCTGCAGCGCGGGCTGCCGAGCGTCAATCTGAACGAGACCCAGGGCAACCCATACCAGGCCGACCTCAACTACCGCGGCTTCACCGCATCGCCGCTGTTGGGCACCGCCCAGGGTCTGTCGGTATTCCTCGACGGCGTGCGGGTCAACGAGGCCTTCGGCGATGTGGTGCACTGGGACCTGATTCCCCGCAGCGCCATCGCCGACATGGCGCTGGTGCCCGGCTCCAATCCGCTGTACGGCCTGAACACCCTGGGCGGCGCGCTGGCGCTGCAGACCAAGCGCGGCGACACCCATCCCGGCGGTTCCGCCGAGGTTTACGCCGGCTCGTTCGGGCGCAAGGGTGGCGCGGTGCAGCACGGCGGCCAGCACGAAGAATTTTCCTGGTATCTGGCGGCCGAGGGCATGGAGGAGGATGGCTGGCGCGATCACTCGCCATCGGATGTCGGCCAGCTATTCGGCAAGTTCGCCTGGACCACGGCGACCACCGACATCGCGCTGACCCTCGCGCACGCCGACAACGACCTGATCGGCAACGGCCTGCTGCCCGAGAGCATGCATGACCGCGATCACGACGCGATCTTCACCCATCCCGACCAGACCGAGAACCGCAGCCACCTGATGGCGCTGTCGGCCAGCCACTGGCTGAGCGACGCCGACCGGCTGTCCGGCACGGTATATCTGCGCCGCACCCGCACCGCGACGCTGAATGGCGATGGCAACGACGAGTACGAGGACGAATACGAGGAATGGGAAGACGCCGGCTTTATCGGCGACGGGCCGCAAAGCGGCGTGCTCAACCGCACCCGCACCGCGCAGCGCGCCTATGGTCTGGCGTTGCAATGGACGCGTTATGCCGGCGATCACCAGTTCGCCTTCGGTCTGTCGCATGACAACACCCGTGCCAGCTTTCACCAGAGCGAGCAGGGCGGCGAGCTGACCGACGAGCGCGGCATCCTGCCGACCGAGGACGAGGAACAGGCCAACAGCCTGCTGGGCCGTACGCGTACCTCCAGCCTTTACGCAACCGACACCTGGGCGCTGAGCGAGGCGCTGCAGCTGACTGGCTCGCTGCGCTACAACCGCACGCGCGTGGTCAACAGCGATCGCATGGGCGACGACCTCGACGGCGACTTCACCTATCGCAAGCTCAACCCGGCGCTGGGTTTCGCCTGGCAGCTGCAACCGGCGCTGACCGTCTATGGCGGCTTCTCGCAAGGCAATCGCGCGCCAACGCCCATCGAGCTGGGCTGCGCCGATCCGCAGAACCCCTGCAGTCTGCCCAACGCGATGGCCGCCGACCCGTTCCTCGAGCAGGTGGTTACCCGTACCCTCGAACTCGGCGTGCGCGGACAACTGGCGGGCGGCACCGAATGGAACGTCACCGCGTTTCGCAGCATGAACCACGACGATCTGCTGTTCGTCGGCACCGGTGGCAGCCAGGGTTACTTCACCAATTTCGGCCGCACCCGACGCCAGGGCATCGAGCTGGGACTGAACGGCAGCTACGGCGCATTCGACTGGCGAGCGGATTACACCTACCTGCAGGCGACGTTCCGTTCCTCGGCATGCATCCTCGCCGAGAACAACAGCACTGAAGGCGAGGGCGGCTGCCCGGATGACGAAATCCGTATCGCCAGCGGCGACCATCTGCCGGGCTTGCCCAAGCACAATCTCAAGCTCGGGCTGGACTGGAACCTGAACGAGCGCCTGCGCCTGGGCACCACGTTGCTGGCCTATTCCGGGCAATACGTGCGCGGCAACGAGAACAACCGCCACCAGGCGAGCGGTGAGTTCGAGGGCAGTGGCAAGCTGCCGGGCTACGCGGTGCTCAACCTCACCGCCGACTACCGTTTCGCCCGCGACTGGACGCTGTTCGGACGAGTCGACAACCTGTTCGACAAGCGTTACGCCACCAGCGGCGCGCTGGCGGAGAACCCCTTCGTCGGCGCCGGCAACGCCTTCGCCGACGACCCGGACGGCTGGCGCCACGAGCAGTTCATCGCTCCCGGTGCGCCACGCGCCGGCTGGCTGGGCGTGCGCTATCAGTGGGACGCGCTGTAGTTCGAAGGACAAAGGCCCGTACGGACGGTGCGGGCCTTTTGCCTCGGGCTTGCCGGTTTTGCGGGACGATGTGTCAGGCGTGACGCAAAATGGTCACGGCGGACTGCGTATGCTGGTGTGCTAGGCCGCCATCCCGTGCGGCGACTGGCGGAGCCCGAATGAACCACGCTTGTGCAGTCACCTGCTGTTCCCGGCCGTCACCCCTGACCGCGGCAGGCCTGGTGTGTTGAGCAAGTCGTCGCGCCTACGCGTCGTGCTCGCACTCGGCAGCGCGCAGACGCTGGCCTGGGGCTCGACCTACTACCTGCCGGCGATTCTCGCCGAGCCGATGGCGCGCGAGTTGGGCATTACCAGCGGCAACGTGTTCGCGGCATTTTCCCTGGCGCTGGTGGTGACGGCCGTTCTCGGGCCGCTGTGTGGCAAGCGCATCGACCATCACGGCGGGCGCGATGTGCTGGCGCTTTCCAGTCTGGTCTTCGCGGCAGGGCTGGCGACCCTCGGCCTTGCGAACGGGCCGCTGATGCTCTGGCTCGGCTGGCTGGTGATCGGCATCGGCATGGCGCTGGGGCTTTACGAGTCGGCGTTCTCCACCCTTACCGGCATCTACGGCCGCGATGCGCGTGGCGCGATCACCGGGATCACCTTGCTTGCCGGATTCGCCAGCACCGTGTGCTGGCCGATCAGCGGCTGGCTGGAGGCTGCGCTCGGCTGGCGTGGCACCTGCCTGGTCTGGGCCGCGGCGCATATCGTCCTCGGCCTGCCGCTGAACCGCCTGATGATTCCGCTGGGCATCCAGCCCGCATCGCCGCCGACCGACAGACCTGTGCAGGAACCGGCTGGCGCCGGCCTGACCATGGGGCTGCTGGCGTTCGTCTTCGCCGCCACCTGGTTCGTCAGCACGGCGATGGCGGCGCACCTGCCGCGACTGCTGCAGGAGACCGGGCTGTCGGCGGCTGCGGCCATCGCCGTCGCGGCTCTGGTCGGGCCGGCGCAGGTCGGTGCGCGCTGTCTGGAGTTTGTTTTGCTGCAGCGCTTCCATCCGCTGCTTTCGGCACGCCTGGCGGCCATCGCGCATCCCATCGGTGCCGCCGGCGTGATGCTGTTCGGCGCGCCGGCGACCACCGGGTTTGCGCTGTTGCACGGCGGTGGCAACGGCATCCTGACCATCGCCAAAGGCACCTTGCCGCTGGTGCTCTTCGGTCCGCACGGCTACGGCCTGCGCCAGGGGCTGCTGATGGTGCCGGCGCGTTTCGTCCAGGCCTTCGCGCCGTTCGTCTTCGCGCTGCTGATCGATGGCTACGGCAGCGGCGCGCTGTGGCTGTCGGCTGTGCTGGGCGTGCTGGCTTACGCTGCGCTGTCGCTGCTGCAGCGGACCGCGCGTGGTCTTGGCTGAGCGGCCTCTCAGCTGCAGCAGCTGCCGTTCCCATCCTCGTCTGCCGGTGCGCAACAGCGCGCGGGTACGGGGTCGGACAGACGGGCGGCGGCCAGCAAGCCGGCCTTGACGATCAGTTCGGCCGGGATGGCTTCGTAAGTCGTGTCCGCGACGCTAAGCGTGCGGCAGCTGGCGTCACCGCAGGCCGAACAGCAGCGGCTCGCGCCGGTGCTCGCACCGAGCCACTGTTCCAGCGGCACGTCGTCGATCCACAGGCGATTGGACTCCAGCGGTGCCGGGGCGAAGCGGGCAGGGCTCAGCACGCTGGTTTCGAGGCGCACCTCGATGCCGAGGATGTGCAAGGCCTGGCGCAGATCAGCGGTGGCGCGCGTTACGGCCACTTCGGTGGCGCCGCAGCGGTCGCAGGTCTGGCCGTGTTCGTCGACCAGTCGCTGCCAGCGGATCGTCAGGGTTTTCATCGCGAAGCGTCCTCTCGAAGCGGGTGCCTGGGTTTGGCGCGGCGCGCCTGCGGCGGCATGCTGGCCAGCTGCAGCAGCAGGCGCTGCTGCTCGGCGGGCAGCCCGAGGAAGACGTGTAGCGCCGCATAGGCATCATTTGCCGCATAGACCTGCTGGGCCTCGCTCAGCTCGGCGCTGGCCCAGTTCGAGGTCGTCACGCGGCGCGACTTGTGAATGCGCGCGCCAAGCACGCCGGCCACCGCGCCGCGCAGGCCGACTTGACCCTTGCGGTCCTGGTAGCGCAGCACGGTGCCGAGGTCGAGACAGTTCGCCAGCTCGATGCCGAGCCTGCCGCGCAGCCGGCTGCGGTCCGCTTTCAGACCGAAGCCGATCTTCAGCACGTCGGGCGCCTGCAATATCGTGCGTGCCGCCTCGACGCAGCCCGGCACGGCGACCTGGAACAGGTACGCCTGCGTCGGCGTGGCGAGCTGGATCAGGTGCGGGCCGGTGGAGACTTCGCCGACGCGGAAGGTTGGCCGGGATTCGGTATCGAAGCCGACGCAGGGGCAGGCGCGCAGCTCGCCGATGGCGCTGGCCAGCGCTGCGGCATCGGCGGGCATGACGATGTGTGCGGCCGTCAGCGCGGCGAAGGCCGGCAGGGTGTCGTCGTCGCTAGGGTGGGGAATGCGGATGGGCTGCTGCATCGTCGGTGCTCCGGGGCTCGCCAGCGGGAGCGATCAGGCAACGCTAGCCGAGCACGACGGGCAAGTCGATATCGAATCGCTCTGGCGCCGGCTACTTTTCCCAGTCGTGCGGGCAGTCCTTGCAGCCTTCCATGTTGGTTCCCTGGAACGTCGCGTAATGCCGCCGCGCGCCGCTGAGCACAGCGTCGGCCAGGTTGGCATCGTTGAGCTTGGCTTCCTGCAGGTTGGCGTCGGTCAGGTCGGCGCCGGCGAGGTCGGCCTTGCTCAGCCAGGTCATTTCCAGGTCGGCGGCACGCAGGGTGCTGCGCTGCATCTTCGCGCCGCTCAGGCGGGCAAATTCGAGATAGGCACCGGTGAGGTCGGCACCATTGAAGCGCGCAGCCTGAGCGAACAGACCCCAACCCTGGATGGCGACCAGCCGGGCGTCGGTGAAGTTGGCCAGGCGCAGATTGGCCTGCTGCAGGCTGGCGCGGTTGAGCGTGGCGCCGCTGAGATCGGCCTTTTCCAGATTGGCCAGGTCCAGGTTGGCGTGGCGCAGGTTGGCACCCGCCAGCTTGGCGCCGGCGAGATTGATCTTGCGCAGGTCCTGATTGCTCAGGTCCGCGCCGCGCAGATCGGCGTTCGGGCACTGGCTTTCCGGCTGGATCACGCAGCCGTTGATGACCGCGGGCTGGTCGCTGGCGGCGAGCGCGGCGTTACCGACGAGCAGGGCCAGTGGCAAAAGCAGTAGCTGGAAGGTCTTCATGACGGTACTCCTGCGAAGCGGTAGGGAGGGGCGGTTGCGCGGAGGCTCACGTGGCGTGCCGGCGAGAGCGCCAACTCGGGGCCGGACATGCCACGGGAACGTTCCGCGAACCGTCGTACAGGGGAACGCCGTGCCGGCCGAAGCGGGCACGGCGCGGTGCTCAGCGCTGCGCGGTGTTCTTCTCCCACTCCGGCAGCTTGAACACCCAGAAGGAGCCGCCCTGGGCGACCGGCTTGGTCAGCACGGCCATGTCGCCACCCCACAGCGGCACGGCACCGCCATAGCCGACGGTCACGCCGAGGTACTGCTCGCCGTCCTGCTCCCAGGTGATCGGCGGGGAGATGACGCCGCTGCCGGTCTGGAACTTCCACAGCTCGTCGCCGGTTTTCGCGTCGAATGCCTTGAAGTAGCCGTCACTGGTGCCGGTGAACACGAGGTTGCCCTTGGTGGCGAGCACGCCGGCCCACAGCGGCAGTTTTTCCTTGTGTTCCCAGGCGACCTTGCCGGTGGTGGGGTTCATGGCGCGCAGGATGCCGACGTGATCGTCATACATGCGCTTGATGCGGAAGCCCTGGCCGAGATAGGCCGAGCCCTTCTTGTAGCTGACCTCTTCGGTCCAGTAGTCCTCTTTCCAGTGGTTGGCCGGCACGTAGAACAGGCCGGTGTCCTGGCTGTAGGCCATCGGGTTCCAGTTCTTGCCGCCGAGGAAGGGCGGAGAAACCTCGACGGACTTGCCGTGCTGCTCGCCGGGTTCGGGTTTCGGCGGGCGCTGGCCTTCGTTCTCCACCGGGCGGCCGGTTTTCAGGTCGATGTGGCTGGCCCAGGTGATGTTGTCGACGAAGGGGAAGGCGTTCTGCAGTTTGCCATCCTTGCGGTCGACCACATAGAAGAAGCCGTTACGGTCGGCGTGGGCGGTGGCCTTGACGGTCTTGCCGTTCTTGTCCTTGTAGTCGAACAGCACCAGTTCGTTGTTGCCGGAGAAGTCCCAGGCGTCGTTCGGCGTGTGCTGATAGAACCACTTCACTTCGCCGGTGGAAGGATCGACGCCGACCTGGCCGGAGGTGTAGAGGCTGTCGTAGTCCTGCGGCTTGCCGTCCTTGGACGTGCGCGCCCAGCCGTTCCACGGCGCGGGGTTGCCGGCGCCGACGATGATGGTATTGGTTTCGGCATCGAAGCTCGCGCTCTGCCACGGTGCGCCGCCGCCCTGGCTCCAGGCTTCGACCTTGCCGGTCGGCGAGTTGGCATCGTCCGGCCAGGAGGGCGCCTTGATGTCGCCGGTCGGTGTGCTGTCCTTGCCGTTCAGGCGGCCCATGTGGCCCTCGACGAAGGGACGCATCCAGACTTCTTCACCGGTATCCGGATCACGGGCGAACAGCTTGCCGACCACACCGAACTCGTCGCCCGAGCTGCCGTGAACCAGCAGCACCTTGCCGGTCTTACCGTCCTTCACCAGCGTCGGCGCGCCGGTCATGGTGTAGCCGGCGCCGTGATCGCCGAATTTCTTGTTCCAGACGACCTTGCCGGTGTCCTTGTTCAGCGCCACGACGCGGGCATCCAGCGTGCCGAAGTAGATCTTGTCGCCGTAGATCGCCGCGCCGCGGTTGACCACATCGCAGCACGGGCGGATATCGTCGGGCAGGCGGTGCGCGTAGGACCACAGGCGTTTGCCGGTCTTGGCATCCAGGGCGAACACGCGCGAATAGGAGCCGGTCACGTAGATCACGCCGTCGTGGACGATGGCCTGGGATTCCTGGCCGCGTTGCTTCTCGTCACCGAAGGAGAACGACCACGCCGGCGTCAGCTTGAACACGTTCTTGTCGTTGACCTGGGCCAGCGGGCTCCAGCGCTGTGCATGGGTGCCCAGGCCGTACTGCAGCACGTTCTCGGT
Source organism: Stutzerimonas sp. 21-1 (assembly GCF_056336065.1). NCBI lineage: Bacteria > Pseudomonadati > Pseudomonadota > Gammaproteobacteria > Pseudomonadales > Pseudomonadaceae > Stutzerimonas > Stutzerimonas sp. 21-1. The sequence goes on from NZ_CM150500.1 coordinate 1,766,953, forward strand.
GGACAGGTGGTCGTTGGCGATGTCTTCCCAGCTGACCGGCTTGGCCTGGGCAACGCCGGCCAGCGCGAGGCTGCCGAACAGCACGGCGAGGGCGAGCGGGCGGGTTGTGCCGGGGTGCGATCTTGTTGTCATGGTTGCGATTCCCTTGGTCGATTCGGACGAGGCCGCCGTCTGCCGGTAGCCTGGCGATACGAATAGTGGGAGCGCGCTCGCGCGCGCCGACACGGAAAAACGCCCGCCGATGCCGGGAAAACTTCCCATCGGTGCGCTGTTTTCGCCTTGCTACCGCGGTGCCGCCACGACCCGCTGCAAAAGACGGGGATAAAACCTAGTACCAAGGGAGGAGATGCAGGCATCCAAAGCAGGATTCTGCCGACCGGGTCGCGCCGCCAACATGGCCACCATGCGCTCCGATGGGGCTGCCTTGTACAGGTTCCGAACAGAGGTGGTAGTCATGAACAACAAGAACTTTCTGCGCTCGCTGCTGGCGGCGGGTGTCCTGGGTATGTCCGGCCTGGTCCTGGCGCATGGTGATGTGACACCGCAGGCCGTGGACACCAAGGGCCTGCCATCCCTCGGCGAGGAGTGGACAGAAGAAAACCCCTATCGCGCCCCGAGCGAACACCATGATCTGGCCGTGCAGATCGGTTCGTCCGCCTACAACCAGAACTGTGCCCGTTGCCACGGCCTGGAGGCCATCTCCGGCGGTATCGCGCCCGATCTGCGCGATCTGGAAGCCAGCTACGACGGCGACGAGTGGTTCAAGGAGCGTGTGATCAACGGCGCGGTGCGCGACGGTGCGGTGTACATGCCGCGCATGGCTGACACCCTCAGCCAGGAAGCGCTGTGGGCGATCCGTACCTATATCGAAAGCGAAGCGGCCAAGCGGTGATGCGCCTCGGCCGCTGGCTCGTCGCGCTGTGCCTGTCGGCCGTCTGCGCGCTGGCGCAGGCGGACGTGGTGCGGGTGCGCGCTTACGACGACATCATCGCCTCGGGTGTGCTCAAGGTGGCGATGTACCAGGACTTCCCGCCGTACAGCTTCGTCGTCGACGGCCAGCCACGCGGCGTGGATGTGGACATGGCGCGCGAACTGGCGGACGGCCTCGGCCTCAAGCTGGAAGTGCTGTGGGTCGCGCCGGACGAAACGCTGGATGATGACCTGCGCAACTTCATCTGGAAGGGGCACTACCTGCGCCCCAACGTGCTGGCCGATGTGATGCTGCGCGTGCCGTACGACCGCGAGTTCTCCTACAAGCGCAACGAGCTGGGCGAGCTGATCAATGAGCTGGTGGTGATGTTCGGGCCTTATCAGCGCGAACGCTGGCAGTCCGCCTTCGATGATCGCCGTTTGAAGGAGGTGCCGACCGTGGCGGTGTTCCAGTACCACCCGGTGGGCGTCGAGGTAGAGAGCGTGCCGTCCTTCTACCTGTCGTCGGTGTTCGGCGGGCGCATGAGCAAGATGCTGCATCACTATCCCAGCCCGCAGGCCGCGTTCGCTGCCATGCAGGCCGGTGAGGTGGACGCGACGATGGCCATGCGCGGGGAAATCGACTGGCTGCTCAAGCAGGCCGACGATAACCATCTGAAGCTCGCCGAGAACGCCTACCCCGACATGGGCAAACAGGTCTGGGATCTGGGCATGGCGGTGCACGAGTCCAACCGCCAGCTGGCCTACGCGCTGGAAGGCGTGCTGGAGCCGATGATCACCGAAGGGCGGCTGGCGAAGATCTATGCTGGCTATGGGCTGCGCTACGAGCTGCCCGGGCTTTACCAGGATGTAGAGAACGAGATGGCGGCTGGCAACTGACGCCATCCTTTCAGCGGGCCGCCGGGCCACGCCCGAGGAGTTCGAGATGAGCATGCGCGTTCTGCTGTTGCTTCTGACGTTCGCCCAGGCCGGCGGCCTGCTGGCTGGCGAACCCGATCCGCTGCAATCGGTGATGTGGGAGCACCACCACCGCAACCTGCTCAACGGCGAGCCCTACGTGTTCGACGAGCGTGTGCAGGTACAGGTCCCGCCGTTCGCCGAAGATGCCCGGCAGGTGCCGGTGCATATCGATGCCCGTGCCCTCGGCGACCAGGTGGTGCGTATCGAGGCCTGGGCCGATCTCAATCCGATTCCGCGCATTTTCACCTTCACTCCCGGCGAGCGGGTCGAGCCGCTGGTGGCCATCCGCATTCGCGTCGAACAGGCCACGCCGATCCGCGCGGCGATACTCACGCGCGACGGTGTCTGGCATGTCGGTGGCGCCAAGGTCGATGCGGCCGGTGGCGGCTGCACGGCGCCCAGCGTGGTGCGGGCCCAGCCGGGCTGGGAAGACCGTCTCGGCCAGGTCCACGGCGCACGCTTCGCCCGTGGGGAATTCAGCCGGCTGCGCATGCAGGTCTCGCACCCGATGGACAATGGCCTGGTAGGTGGCATTCCGGAGTTCTTCGTCAACCAGGCCGAACTGCGCACCGTCGATGGCGAGGTGCTGGCGACGCTGGAGCTGTTTCCTGCAGTCGGCGAGAACCCCAGTCTGAGCCTGGAAGTCGAGGGCCAGGAGGAAACCCGCCTGTGGCTGCGCGACAACAACGGTAATGAGTTCGAGGCGGCGCTGTAGCGCTACCGCGCCTGCGCTCGTTCACCCAGCCAAGGAGACGTCATGCGCCTTTTCACCCTGATCCTTGCCTGCTGCCTGGCGCTGCCGGCGCAGGCCGAGCTGCGCTACGACCTGCAGCCCAAACAGATCGCCGAGAATGTCTGGCTGCTCGAAGGCTCGACCGACAACTTCGAGCAGCGCAACGGCGGCAACATCGTCAACACCGGCTTCATCGTCACCGAGGCGGGTGTGGTGGTGATCGATAGCGGGCCGTCGAAACGCTACGGCGAGGCCATGCGCGAAGCCATCGCAGGCGTCACCGACCGTCCGGTGATCAAGGTGCTGCTCACCCATCATCATCCTGACCATGTGCTCGGCAACCAGGCATTCGCCGACGTCCCCATCGCCGCGCTGGCCGGCACCACCGAGCTGCTGCGTGAGCAGGGCGATGCGATGGCGGAAAACATGTATCGGCTGGTCGGCGACTGGATGCGTGGCACCGAAGTGGTGTTGCCGAACGAGACGCTGCAGCCCGGCACGCTGGAAATCGGCGGCCACAGGCTGCGCCTGCTCGCCCTGCGCGGGCATACCGGCGCCGATCTGGCGGTACTCGATGAGAACAGCGGTGTGCTGTTCGCCAGCGACATCCTGTTCTACCAGCGCGCGCTGACCACGCCGAACAGCCCGGGGCTGGACATCTGGCTGGCCGATCTCGACGAGTTGCAGGCCCAGCCGTGGAAGCTGGCGGTGCCCGGTCATGGGCCGGTTGCCGGTGACGACGCGCCTTTCGTGCAGATGCGTGATTACCTCGGCTGGCTCGATGGTCTGCTGCGCGACGCTGCGGCCAGCGGTGCGGACATGAACGAGGTGATCGACAGCCCGATTCCCGAGCGCTTCGCCGGCATCAGCCTGACGCGCTTCGAGCTGATCCGCAGCGTCACCCATCTCTATCCGAAATACGAGGCGCAGCAGCTGCAGCGCGTCGACCAGCAATAGCCGAAACGCAGATCAGGCGCGGCGCATCGACCAGTAGCTGCGGCGGAACAGGTCACGCTCGCCCAGCAGCACCACGCCGAAGGCGAAGCCCGCCAGCACCAGTGCGATGTACAGGCACAGCTCGAGGAAGCCCTGCGGCTCGGGTAGCCAGTGCAACGCCACCGCCAGCGCCGCGGCGGTGGCCGCCCAGCGCAGCAGCAGCGCAATGCCCAGACCCTTGGGTGACGCGCGGTAGACGTACAAACCCATGAACAGCGCCTGCAACGCCGCGCCGCTGGAGAAGGCGATGGCCAGTCCTTCGGCGCCGTAGGGGCGATACAGCGCCGCATCGAGACCGATGGTCAGCGCCGAGCTGATCAGCGTGAGCACCAGGAACAACCGGGCCTGATGCTGGGCGAGCAGGGCGCGGCCCCAGAGCAGGGCGAGCCCCATCGCCGGCAGGCCGAACGCATAGATGATCACCAGCGAGGCGGTGGCGCTGGTCTGCGCCGCGCCGAACTGGCCGCGCTCGAGCAGCACGGCGACCACGGTGTCCGGGAACGAGCAGAGCACCACCGCCGCCGGCACCAGGAACAGCAGCGTTGCCAGCAACCCCTTGCGAATCACCGCGGCGTGGGCGCCGTGGTCGTTGTCGTTCCAGCTCGCGGAGAACTGCGGGAACAGCACCGAGAGCACCGACATCGCGTATAGCGTCAGCGGAATGGTGACGATGCGGAAGGCGAACGAGAGCATGGTGATGCTGCCTTCATCGAGGAACGAGGCGAACATCCGTTCGGCGAGGATGCATGCCTGCTGCGCGCCGGCGGCCAGCAGCACCGGCGCGAAGGCCAGGCCGAAAGCGCTGCCGTGTCCTTCGGCCACGGGGTGCGGCTCGCCGCGCAGATAGGCCAGGCGCCCGTGCTGGGCGACGATCAGACCGAACTGCGGCAGCAGCATGCCGATGAAGATCACCATGCCGGTCGGCTCGAACAGCAGGATACCGATGATCGCTCCAGCGTTGAGCAGCACGGTGCGCGTCATCGGCAGGATGAACACGCTATCCATGTTGAGCAGTGCGCCCTGGCAGTACAGCGTCGCCTGCACTGCGATCAGCAGCGCGCCGACGCAGAACACCAACTGCCCGGTCGCCACCTGCTCGGCGCTCCAGCCCGGCGCCAGCAGGGTGAGAATCCCGTAGCTGGCGACGATCACCAGGGCGCTGGCGGCCACGCCCATCAGCATCACGCGCCAGTACAGCCAGCGACTGACCGACTCGAACAGCGTCTCCGACTGGCTGCGCAGCTTCTGCAGGTAGGGAATCATGGTGTCGCGCAGGGCGAGACCGAGGAAGTTCTCGAAGAACAGCGGCAGGATCAGCGCGACGAAGATCAGGTCGGCTTCCCAGCTCAGGCCGAAGGCGCGGGCGATGAACAGATCGCGCAGGAAACCGAGCAGAAAACTGGCGACGGTCAACGCCAGGATGACCAGTGATGCATTCATTCCTTGATCCTGTAGCAGGCCAGCCTGCGGTACTCCGGTAATACGGCGCGCCGCCGTTCGGTTGGGTGGCGTGCCTGGGACAGTTCCGTCTGCCAGGGCTGGCGAGATGCTGGCCCCTGGTCGAACGCTTACATAGACTGGGCCGGCGCGGCATGGTTCCGGCCGTTCGCGCGCGGATGGACAAGCGTCGATACGTAAAAATGCCGTAAATCCCCTTTGCGAGGCGGGCGCGACTGCTTAAGGTTCACGCTCCTTCCCGAGCGAACCCAGTTCATGTCCGTCGCGCATTCGTCTCCCGCTGCTTCCCGTCGTCGCTGGCTGATCATCGGTCTTGCCGTGCTGGCCATCGCCTTGCTTGCCTGGTGGTTATGGCCGAGCTCTCCGGCGAAGTCGCCGCAGCCGGGCGGGCGACCGGGCTTCGGCGCGTTCAGCGGGCCGGTGCCGGTGCGCGTGACGACGGTGAAGCAGGGTGAGTTCGAGGTGTTCTACAAGGCGCTCGGCACGGTGACGCCGCTGAACACGGTGAACGTACGCAGCCGCGTCGGCGGCGAACTGGTCGAGGTGCGCTTCGACGAGGGCCAGCGGGTCAAGGCCGGTGAGCTGCTGGCGGTGATCGATCCGCGGCCATACAAGGTCGCCCTGCAGCAGGCCGAAGGCACGCTGCAGCAGAATCGCGCGCTGTTGCAGAACGCCCAGGTCGATCTGGAGCGCTACCGCGGGCTGTACGCCGACGACAGCATCGCCAAGCAGACGCTCGACACCCAGCAGGCGCTGGTCAACCAGTACCAGGGCACGCTGGCGGCCAATCAGGCGGCGGTCAACGAAGCCAAGCTCAACCTGGAATTCACCCAGATCCGCGCACCGATCGACGGCCGCCTCGGCCTGCGCCAGCTGGACATCGGCAACCTGGTCTCGGCCAGCGACACCACACCGCTGGTGGTGATCACCCAGAGCCAGCCGATGGCGGTCACCTTCACCCTGCCGGAGGGCGATCTGCCGCCGGTGCTGACGCGCTTTCGCCAAGGCGCCGAGCTGAAGGTGCAGGCATGGGACCGTGGTGAGCGGCTGCTGTTGGGCGAGGGCGTACTGGAGAGCGTCGACAACCAGATCGACGTGACCACCGGTACGCTCAAGCTCAAGGCGCGCTTCGACAACGAAACCGAAATGCTCATCCCCAACCAGTTCGTCAACGTGCGCCTGCGGGTGGAAACCCTCAAAGACGCCACGCTGATTCCCTCGGCGGCGCTGCAGTTCGGCTCGCGCGGCAACTTCGCCTATGTCGTCGGCGAGGACAGCAAGGTCCAGCTGCGCAGCGTCGAAGTCGGCCCGAGCAACGGCGAGACCACGGTGATCACCCAGGGTCTGACGGCGGGTGAGTGCATCGTCATGGAAGGCACCGATCGCCTGCGCGATGGCAGCGAGGTGGAGGTCGTCGACCGCGCGACGATGGCCGAAGAGGCCGCGCAGCAACCCAAGGTGGGCGGTGAGAGCGCCGGGGAGCGCCCGGCGCAATGAACATCTCGCGGCTGTTCATCCTGCGGCCGGTAGCGACCACCCTGACGATGGTCGCCATCCTGCTGGCCGGTCTGATCGCCTACAAGCTGTTGCCGGTCGCGGCGCTGCCGCAGGTCGACTATCCGACCATCCGCGTGCTGACGCTGTATCCCGGTGCCAGCCCGGAAGTGATGACCAGCGCGGTGACCGCACCGCTTGAACGCCAGTTCGGGCAGATGCCGGGGCTGACGCAGATGTCCTCGAGCAGTTCCGGCGGCGCCTCGGTGATTACCCTGCGCTTCTCGCTTGACGTTGAGTTGGATGTCGCCGAGCAGGAAGTGCAGGCGGCGATCAATGCGGCAGACAACCTACTGCCCAGCGACCTGCCGGCGCCGCCGGTATACAACAAGGTCAACCCGGCCGATACGCCGGTGATCACTCTCGCAGTGACCTCGGCAACCCTGCCGCTGCCGCAGTTGCACGATCTGGTCGATACGCGCATGGCGCAGAAACTGGCGCAGATCAGCGGCGTCGGCATGGTCAGCATCGCCGGCGGCCAGCGGCCGGCGGTGCGCATCCGCACCAATCCCGAGGCGCTGGCCGCCTACGGCCTGTCGCTGGCCGATGTGCGCGAGCTGATTGGCAACGCCAACGTCAACCAGCCCAAGGGCAACTTCGACGGTCCAACACGGGTGTCCATGCTCGACGCCAACGACCAGCTGAAGACGCCGGAGGAATATGCCGAACTGATCCTCACCTATCAGGACGGCGCCGCGCTGCGACTCAAGGATGTCGCCGACATCATCGCCGGCGCCGAGAACGAGCGGCTGGCGGCCTGGGCCAACGAAAGCCGGGCGGTGCTGCTGAACATCCAGCGCCAGCCGGGGGCCAACGTCATCGACGTGGTCGAGCGCATCCAGGCGCTACTGCCGGAAGTCACTGCCAGCATGCCCGCCGGTCTCGACGTGACCGTGCTCACCGACCGCACCCAGACCATCCGCGCCGCTGTCACCGACGTGCAGCACGAGCTGATCCTCGCCACCATCCTGGTGGTGATGGTGACTTTCATTTTCCTCAAGAAACTCTCGGCCACCGTCATCCCGTCGATCGCCGTGCCGCTTTCGCTGATCGGCACCTTCGCGGTGATGTATCTGTGCGGCTTCTCGCTGAACAACCTGACGCTGATGGCGCTGACCATCGCCACCGGCTTCGTGGTGGATGACGCCATCGTCATGCTGGAGAACATCGCGCGGCACCTGGAGGAGGGCGAGACGCCGCTGAATGCCGCGCTCAAGGGCGCCAAGCAGATCGGTTTCACCCTGATCTCGCTGACCCTCTCGCTGATCGCCGTGCTGATTCCACTGCTGTTCATGCAGGACGTGGTCGGCCGGCTGTTCCGCGAGTTCGCCATCACCCTGGCGGTGGCGATTCTGATCTCGCTGGTGGTCTCGCTGACCCTGACGCCGATGATGTGCGCGCGCCTGCTCAAGCCGGTGAGCCATGATCCGGAGCGCCCGGACTGGGTCGAGCGGCTGATTGGCGGCTATTCGCGCTGGCTGACCTGGGTGCTCGGTCACCAGACGCTGACGCTGCTGGTGGCGGTGGCCACCCTCGGCCTGACTGTGGTGCTCTATCTCGCCGTGCCCAAGGGCTTCTTCCCGGTGCAGGACACCGGCGTGATCCAGGGCATCAGCGAGGCGCCGCAGTCGATCTCCTTCCGCGCCATGAGCGAGCGTCAGCAATCGCTGAGCCGGGTGATCCTCGCCGATCCGGCGGTTGCCAGCCTGTCGTCCTACATCGGTGTGGACGGCGACAACGTCACGCTCAACAGCGGCCGCCTGCTGATCAACCTCAAGCCGCACGCCGAGCGCGACGTCACCGCCAGCGAAGTGATCGAACGCCTGCGCCCGGAACTGGCCAAGCTGCCGGGCATCGCGCTGTACCTGCAGCCGGTGCAGGACCTCTCCATCGAGGACCGGGTCAGCCGCACGCAGTTCCAGTTCAGCCTGGAGTCGCCGGATGGCGCGCTGCTGCAGGAGTGGACGCCCAAGCTGGTCGAGGCACTGCGCGAGCGGGCGGAACTCACCGATGTGGCCAGCGACCTGCAGCACGACGGCCTGCAGATCTATCTGGAGATCGACCGCGACGCCGCCGCACGCTTGGGCATTGAGGTTTCGGCGATCACCAATGCGCTGTACGACGCCTTCGGTCAGCGGCAGATTTCCACCATCTTCACCCAGGCCAGCCAGTACCGCGTGGTGCTCGAGGCCGAGGCCGGCAATCGCCTGGGGCCGCAGGCGCTGGAGCAGCTGTTCGTGCAGAGCGAGGGCGGCACGCCGGTACGGCTGTCGAGCCTGGCGCGGCTGGAGCAGCATACCGCGCCGCTGCTGATCAACCACATCGGCCAGTTCCCGGCGGTGACGCTGTCGTTCAACCTCGCGCCGGGCGTGTCGCTGGGCGAGGCGGTGGAGGTGATCGAGGCGGTGAAGCAGGAGATCGGTCTGCCGGCCGGCATCCAGAGCCATTTCCAGGGCGCCGCCGAGGCGTTTCGCGCGTCGCTGTCGAGCACGCTGCTGCTGATCCTGGCGGCGGTGGTGACCATGTACATCGTGCTCGGCGTGCTCTACGAGAGCTACATCCACCCGATCACCATCCTTTCCACGCTGCCGTCGGCGGCGGTGGGCGCGCTGCTGGCGCTGCTGCTGACGGGCAACGATCTGGGGCTGATCGCGATCATCGGCATCATCCTGCTGATCGGCATCGTCAAGAAGAACGCGATCATGATGATCGACTTCGCGCTGGAGGCCGAACGCCACCAGGGCATGACGCCGGAGCAGGCGATCTACCGCGCGGCGCTGCTGCGTTTCCGGCCGATCCTGATGACCACGCTGGCTGCGCTGTTCGGCGCCATTCCGCTGATGCTGGCCACCGGCTCGGGTGCCGAACTGCGCCAGCCGCTGGGTCTGGTGCTGGTCGGCGGCCTGCTGCTCAGCCAGCTGCTGACGCTGTTCACCACGCCGGTGATCTACCTGTTCTTCGACCGCCTGGGCCAACGCTTCGGTCGTCGCGGCGCGGTGCCGAGCGAGGCGCAAGCGTGAACGGCGGTCGCACGCCAGTAGGCAGGACGCGATGAACCTGTCGGCACCGTTCATTGCGCGGCCGGTGGCGACCATGCTGCTCAGCCTGGCGATTCTGCTGCTGGGCGGGGTCAGTTTCGGCCTGCTGCCGGTTTCGCCATTGCCGAACATGGATTTTCCGGTGATCACCGTGCAGGCCAGCCTGCCCGGCGCCAGCCCGGAGATCATGGCTTCCAGCGTGGCGACACCGCTGGAACGCTCGCTGGGCAGCATTGCCGGGGTCAGCCAGATGAGTAGCCGCAGCAGCCAGGGCTCGACGCGGATCATCATCCAGTTCGACCTGGAGCGCGACATCAACGGCGCCGCGCGCGACGTGCAGGCGGCGATCAATGCCGCGCGCAACCTGTTGCCCAGCGGCATGCGCAGCATGCCGACCTACCGCAAGATCAACCCCTCGCAGGCGCCGATCATGGTGCTGTCGCTGACCTCCGAAGTCCTCGACAAGGGCCAGCTGTACGACATCGGTTCGACCATCCTCGCGCAGAAGCTCTCCCAGGTGCCTGGCGTCGGCGAGGTGCAGGTCGGCGGCAGCTCGCTGCCGGCCGTGCGCGTCGAGCTGCAGCCGCAGCAGCTGGAGCAGTACGGCGTCTCGCTGGATGACGTGCGTACCACCATTGCCAACGCCAACGTGCGTCGGCCCAAGGGCATGGTCGAGGACGCCGAGCGGCATTGGCAGGTGCGCGCCAACGACCAGTTGCATGCCGCCGCCGACTACATGCCGCTGATCCTGCGCTATCAGGATGGTGCGACGCTGCGCCTGAGCGATGTGGCCAAGGTCGAGGACGCGGTGGAGGATCGCTACAACAGCGGGTTCTTCAACAACGAGCAGGCGGTGCTGCTGATCGTCAACCGCCAGGCTGGCGCCAACATCATCGAGACCATCGCCGGCATTCGCGCCGAGCTGCCGGCGTTGCAGGCGATTCTGCCGGGCAGCGTCGAGCTGAACGTGGCGATGGACCGCTCGCCGGTGATCCGCGCCACCCTGCACGAGGCCGAGCGCACGCTGCTGATCGCCGTGGTGCTGGTGATCGTGCTGGTGTTCGTGTTTCTCGGCCATGTGCGCAGCGCGCTGATCCCAGCGCTGGCGGTGCCGGTCTCGCTGGTCGGCACGTTCGCGGTGATGTACCTGTTCGGCTTTTCGCTCAATACCCTGTCGCTGATGGCGTTGATCCTCGCGGCGGGGCTGGTGGTGGACGACGCCATCGTGGTGCTGGAGAACATCGCCCGACACATCGACGATGGCGTGCCGCCGCTGCGCGCGGCCTACATCGGCACCCGCGAGGTGGGCTTCACGCTGCTGTCGATGAACCTGTCGCTGGTGGTGGTGTTCGTCTCCATCCTGTTCATGGGCGGCATCGTCGAGCGACTGTTCCGCGAGTTCTCGCTGACGCTGGCGGCGGCGATCCTGGTTTCGCTGCTGGTGTCGTTGACGCTGACGCCGATGCTCTGTGCGCGCTGGCTCAAACCCTACCAGGCCGAGCGCGACAGCCGTTTGCATCGCTGGAGCCACAATGCTCACCAGTGGCTGCTCGGTTACTACGACCGCTCGCTGAGCTGGGCGCTGCGGCATCGGCGCATCACGCTGTTGAGCCTGCTGGCAACCATCGCGCTCAACGTGGTGCTCTACGTGCAGGTGCCCAAGACCTTCCTGCCGCAGCAGGATACCGGCCAGCTGACCGGCTTCATCCGTGGCGACGACGGCCTGTCGTTCCAGGTCATGCAGCCGAAGATGGAGATATTCCGCAAGGCGATCCTCGCCGATCCGGCGGTGGAGAGTGTGGCCGGATTCATCGGCGGGCAGGGCGGCATCAACAACGCGTTCATGATCGTGCGCCTCAAGCCGCTGGAGGAGCGCAAGCTGTCGGCGCAGCAGGTGATCGAGCGCATCCGCAAGAATCAGCCGCAAGTGCCGGGCGGACGGCTGTTCCTGATGGCCGATCAGGACCTGCAATTCGGCGGCGGCCGGCAGAGCAGTTCGGCCTACGCCTATTCGTTGCTGGCCGGCGATCTGGCCGACCTGCGCACCTGGCTGCCGAAGGTCACCCAGGCGCTCATGGCGCTGCCCGAGCTGACCAGCATTGATGCCAATGAGGGCGAGGGCGCGCAGCAGATCAGCCTGCAGGTCGATCGCGACGCCGCCAAGCGCCTCGGTGTCGACATGAGTACGGTGACCACGCTGCTCAACAACTCCTTCAGCCAGCGGCAGATTTCCACCATCTACGAGACGCTCAACCAGTACCGCGTGGTGATGGAGATCGATCCTAGCTACGCGCAGCATCCCGAGGTGCTCGAGCAGGTTCACGTGGTCACCGAGGACGGCCGCCGTGTGCCGCTGTCCGCCTTCGCCCGCTACGAGCGCAGCCTCGAGGAAGATCGCGTCACGCATGAAGGGCAGTTCGCCGCGGAGAACATCGACTTCGACCTCGCTCCGGGCGTCAGCCTGGATCAGGCCACCCGCGCCATCGAGCGTGCGGTCGCCGCCATCGGCCTGCCGAGTTCGGTGCAGGGCCGCCTGGGCGGCACCGGCGACGTGTTCAAGGCCGCGCAGGAAAGCCAGCCGTTCATGATCCTCGGTGCGCTGCTGCTGGTGTACATCGTGCTCGGCGTGCTCTACGAGAGCTACATCCACCCGCTGACGATTCTCTCGACGCTGCCGTCGGCCGGAGTTGGCGCGCTGCTGGCGATCATCGTGACCGGCGACGAATTCAGCCTGATCTCGCTGCTCGGGCTGTTCCTGCTGATCGGTGTGGTGAAGAAGAACGCCATCCTGATGATCGACCTCGCGCTGCAATTCGAGCGCAACGACCGTCTGCCACCGGCCGACTCGATCCACAAGGCCTGTCTGCTGCGTTTCCGACCGATTCTGATGACCACCCTGGCGGCGATTCTTGGTGCACTGCCGCTGCTGCTGGGTGGCTCGGAAGGCGCGGAGATGCGCCAGCCGCTGGGCCTGACCATCATCGGCGGGCTGGTGCTCAGCCAGATTCTTACCCTCTACACCACGCCGGTGGTCTACCTGTACCTGGACCGCCTGCGCCATCGCTTCAACAACTGGCGCGGTGTGCGTACCGATGCCGCCATGGAAAATCCGCTATGAGCCCGAGCTGTACCCTTCGTCCCCTGGCCGTGATCGGCATGGCCCTCACGCTCGCTGCCTGCACCCTCGGCCCGGATTACCAGCGGCCGCAGTTGCCGGTTGCCGGCGCGTTCAAGCAGGCCGAAGGCTGGAAGAGCGCGGCGCCGGCCGACGCCCTGCAGCGCGGCGACTGGTGGCAGTTGTACGGCGACGCTGAGCTTGATGCGCTGGTGAGCCGGTTGAACGTGTCCAACCAGAACCTTGCCGTGGCGGAGGCGCAGTATCGCCAGGCGCGCGCACTGGTGCGCAGCGCGCGTTCGCAGCTGTTCCCGACGCTGTCCGGCAACGCCGGGGTTACCCGTTCGCGGCAGGCTACCGGCGGCAGCTCCTCCACTAGCAGTGTGGGCGTCAGCGAAAGCTACGAGGCAGGGCTCAGCGCATCCTGGGAGCTGGACCTCTGGGGCCGCCTGCGCCGTGGCCTGGAAGCCAACCGCGCAAGCATGCAGGCCAGCGCGGCCGACCTTGCGGCGGTCCGCCTGAGCCTGCAGGCGGAGCTGGTGCAGACCTACCTGCAATTGCGAGTGATGGACGAGCAGCAGCGTCTGCTTGACCAGACAGTCGCCGCCTATGCGCGTTCGCTGCGCCTCACCGAGAACCAGTATCGCGCCGGCATCGTGCCCAAGTCCGACGTTGCCCAGGCGCAGACCCAGCTCAAGAGCACCCAGGCCCAGGCCATCGACCTCAAGTGGCAGCGGGCGCAGCTGGAACATGCCATCGCGGTGCTGATCGGCGTGCCGCCGGTTGAGCTGAACATCGCCGTGCGCGAAGACATCCCCGCGCTGCCCGAGGTGCCGCTGGCCATGCCGTCGCAGCTGCTCGAGCGCCGCCCGGATGTCGCGGCGGCCGAGCGCGAGGTGATGGCCGCCAACGCCGAGATCGGCATCGCCGAGGCCGCCTGGTATCCCGACCTGACCCTGTCGGCCAGCGGTGGCTATCGCAACAGCAGTTTCAACCAGCTGTTCGAGGTGCCGAACCGCTTCTGGTCGCTCGGCCCGCAGCTGGCACTGACGCTGCTGGATTTCGGCGGCCGGCGTGCCGAACTGGAGCGTGCCGAGGCGGCCTACGACCAGACCGTGGCGACCTACCGGCAAACGGTGCTCGACAGCTTCCGCGAGGTCGAGGATTACCTCGTGCAGCTGCGCGTGCTCGATGAGGAAGCCGTGGTGCAACGCGAAGCGCTGGACGCCGCGCAGGAGTCGCTGCGGCTGATCGAGAACCAGTATCGCGCCGGCACCGTCGACTACCTGAGCGTGGTGACGGTGCAGACCACCGCGCTGAACAACCAGCGCACCAACCTGACCCTGCTGGGCGACCGCCTGGTGACCAGCGTGCAGCTGATCGCCGCGCTGGGTGGCGGCTGGCAGATCGAGCAACTGCAGCAGGAGCCGATGCTGTCGAGCGAACCTGGTCAGGATGATTGATCGAGCCGGTGCGCCGGCTGGCGTCGCCAGATGCGCGTCAGCCAGCGCCAGGCGATCCAGCCGCCACCGAGCAGGTAGATCAGCCCGCCTGGCACCCACATGAGCAGCCCCGCTAGCTGCTGATCCTCCACCGAACGGCCTGCGCCATAGAACGAGGTGCTGCCGAAGGTGAGCAGCGCGCCGAGCAGACCGGTGTGCATCAGCGTCAGCACCACTGCCATCAGCGCCTGCGGCACCTGTTTCGGGTTGGCGCGCAGCACCGACCACCAGAACAGCCAGCCGCTGAAGAGGAAGCAGGCGTGCTCGAAGGCGTGCCACCACAGGTTGTCCAGCGCCAGCACATAGAGTTTCGGTGTGTGCCAGATCCAGATCACCGCGCCATGCAGCAACGCCAGCAGGGTCGGGTAGCGGCCGGCGCGCAGGATGGCCGTCCACAGGGGTTGCGCGAAGCGACCAGTGACGCCGCGCCACTGCGGCAGCGGCCGCGCCAGTGCCCACAACGGCGCGATCACGATGATGAACAGCATGTGCTGGGTCATGTGCCAGCTGGTGCTGCTTTCCGCCCAGTCGTCGATGGGGCCGAAGACGGCGAACGCTGCCAGCAGCATGGCGCTGTGAAAGCAGAAGGCTTCGTTGCGCCGCGCCGGCACCTTGCGGGCGCCTAGGACATAAAGCAGCCACGCGGCAGCGACCAGCAGCGCAGTGAGCAGTAGTGGCAAGCGGTCCAACAGGTGCGTGTCGAACAGACCGTGGGCCAGCGCCGGACTCGGCAGGCTCAGCAGCACGGCCATCGCCAGAGCGCTCATAGGCATGGTGGAATCTGCAACAGCGGGATGCCGACGAACAGGGTCGCCAGCGCCGCGATGAAGTGAATGCCCGCGGCCAGTCGGGTGACGAACAGCTGCCGCTCGTTCAACTCCTGCGGCGGTCGCGACAGGCGCCAGAAGTAGCGCGTCAGCCAGAGCAACAGTGCCAGCGTCAGCACGGTCAGCAGGCCGAGGCTGCCATTCAGCCAGTTCCACACGCCCTGTGCCGGATCGGGCGGGCTGATCTTGCAGGCGACCGCCTGGCCGCCATAAATGCTAACGAACCAGAGGCTCCAGATGATCAGGCCGATCGGAATCTGGATCGGATGAAACGGCGAGCTGCGTGCGGGTTGCATCAGGCGCCTCCCCAGGTCGCGGGAAACAACACGATCGCCGCATAGCTGACCCAGAGCACGCCAAGGTTGTAGTACCAGAGCTGCTCGACCACCACCGGCTCGTACGGCGCGGCTTCGCCGACGTAACCATAGCTCACCCGCCATGCCTGCAGGCCGGTGGCGACTGCGGCCAGCGCGCAATGGAACAGGCTGTAGGCCAGCAACACGAAGATCACCGCATCGTCGGCCGTTTCGGTCGGCGCCAGCCCTGCCGAGAGCAGCAGCCACAGCAGCATGGCCGACTGCACCAGTGCCAGCAGCGCGAGCAGCGTCAGTTGTTCCAGCAGGCCACGATGAATGCCGGCGCGCAGGCGCTTGATCAGGCGATGCAGCCAGAGTGTGCCGCCGCTGAGCAGCAGTGCGCTCGCCAGCATCAGCCAGCCGTTGAGCTGACTGTCCGGCACCCGCCACTGTGGCGATACGGTCCACAGATAGAACCAGCCGAACAGCAGCGAGAGGTACAGCGCGCCATCGGCTAGCAGCGTGACGCCCATGCCCCAGAGTCCCGGCCCGTCGAAGGTGCGTGAATGCAGCGGCGGCTCGCCGGGCTGGGTGTGGGCGTCCGGTGCGGCGGCCGGGTGCGCGCCGTTTTCCCACGACCAGCGCAGCACGACCACGGCGGTCGCGATGGTTGCCGCCAGGGCGAGCCCGTAAGCCTTGTTCAACAGGCTCAGGCACAGGACAGTAAGAATCAGCGCCGTGATGAAGGGCAGCCAGCTGTTGCCGGGCAGATGGATGATTTCGCGGATTTTGCCGGTCAGCGGGTCGACGCCCCAGGTTTCGCGTCGGCCGTGGTCGATCACCGTCAGGGCGTGCTCGCCGCGAGCGATGCTGTCCGGCAGGTCCGGGTCTTGCCACAGCGGATGGCGGTCGGTGACGTTAGGGAGACTGACGAAGTTGTAGGCGCTTGGCGGCAGGCTGGTTGCCCACTCCAGGGTATCGGCATTCCACGGGTTCTTCCGCGCGGGAATGCCGAAGCGGAAGTGCAGAATGATGTCCAGGAGGATGGTGGCGACCCCCGCGGCCATGATGAAACTGCCGATCGACGACACCAGGTTGGGCATGTCCCAGCCCAGGCCGGTGTCGTACGTGTAGACCCGGCGCGGCATGCCGATCAGTCCGGTCCAGTGCATGATCAGAAAGGTTGCGTTGAAACCGATGAAGAACAGCCAGAAGCCCCAGCGGCCGAGCCGTTCCGAAGGCATGCGCCCTGAGAAGTGCGGCAGCCAGTAGTACAGCCCCGCCATCAACGGGAAGAACATGCCGCCGACCAATACGTAATGCATGTGCGCGACGACGAAGTGGGTGTCATGCACCTGCCAGTTGAACGGCACCAGCGCCAGCATCACCCCGGTCAGCCCGCCGGCGACGAAGACGAGCAGAAAGCCCACCAGCCAGAGCATCGGCACCCGATACACCGGCCGGCCCAGCCAGAGCGTGGCGATCCAGGCGAAGATCTGCACGCCGGTCGGGATCGCCACCAGCATGCTCGCCGCCGAAAAAAATGCCTGTGCCAGCTGGGGGATGCCGACGGTGAACATGTGATGCACCCACAGCCCGAAGCTGATGAACCCGGTGGTCAGCACGCCCAGCACGACCCAGCGGTAGCCCACCAGCGGGCGCTGGCAAAACACCGGGATCAGTGTCGAGACGATCCCGGCGCCGGGCAGGAAGATGATGTACACCTCCGGGTGGCCGAACAGCCAGAACAGGTGCTGCCAGAGCAGCGGATCGCCGCCACGGGCGACGTCGAAGAACGGCATATCGGCCGCGCGTTCCAGCTCCAGCAGGATCGAGCCGAGGATCAGTGGCGGGAAGCCGACGACGATCATCATCGCCATCACCAGGATGTACCACGCATAGAGCGGCATCTTGTGCAGCGCCATGCCGCTGGCGCGGGTGCGCAGGATCGACACCACCAGTTCGACGCCTGCGCTCACCGCGGAAATCTCGACGAAGGTGATGCCCAGCAGCCAGAAGTCCGAATTCACGCCCGGCGTATGGGCGGAACTGGACAGCGGCGTATACATGAACCAGCCCGCCTTGGGCGCGACGTCGAGAAAGATGCTCGACAGCAGGATCAGCCCGCCGAACAGGTAACAGAAGTAGCCCAGCGCGGAGAGCCGGGGAAAGACCAGATCGCGTGCGCCGAGCATCTTCGGGATCAGATAGACCGCCAGCCCCTCCATCATCGGCACCGCGAAGAGGAACATCATCACCGTGCCGTGCATGGTGAAGACCTGGTTGTAGACGTCCGGCTCCATCAGCTGGTATCCGGGCAGCGCGAGCTGGGTGCGGATCAGCATCGCCAGCAGCCCGCCAATGAGGAAGAAAAACCCGCCGGTGACCATGAAGCGCAGGCCGATGGTGGTGTGGTTGACGATGGTCAGCGCGCGCCAGCCGCGCGGGTTGCCCCAGACTTCATTGAACTGGTCATGCAGCTGGTCGGGATCGGTCGCGGGCGCGGCGCTGTTGGATCGCGTGTTCATGGTGCAAGGGTCTCCAGCCAGTCGGCGAGCTGGCCGAGCGTCTCGGCGGGAATATCGTCGTGGCTCGGCATGGCATTGCCGTGCTTGAGGCTCTGGTGCTCGCGCAGCCAGCGACGCAGGCCTTCCGCGTCTTTGGTGATGACGCCGGCGCCCAGCGTCGGTCGGCTGGCGAGATCGCTCAGATCCGGTGCGCGTTGGCCGTCGCTGACGCCAGCGACGCGGTGGCATTGGCCGCAGCGCTCGCCGAAGACCTGGCCGGCAGCGCCAGGCGCCGGGCTGTGTGCAAGCGAACCGCGTGCGGCCAGCCAGCCGTCGAAGGCGTCCGCTTCCAGCACCTCGACATGCAGGATCATGTGCGCGTGCTGGCTGCCGCAGAACTCGGCACATTGCCCGCGCATCACGCCGGTTTCGCTGGCCGCCAGGCGCAGGGTGTTGCGCCGGCCCGGCATCATGTCCAGCTTGCCGCCCAGGCGCGGCACCCAGAACGAATGGATCACGTCGGCACTGCTCACCACGACGTCCAGCGGGCGGTCGACTGGCAGGATGAACTGGTTGGCCGTCACCACGCCGCTGTCCGGGTAGCGCACCTCCCACCACCACTGGTGGCCGGTGATCTCGACCCGCAGCGGCTGCTCGCCGGCGACGGGTAACGGCAGCATGCCGCGGCCGGCGGGGACGCCAAAGGCGAGCAGGGCGAGGATGCTGACGGTCGGCAATATCAGGCCGCCACCGACCAGCCAGCGCCGGTTGATGCGCTCGGCCTGCTCGGCATCGACTTCGCGCGGCTGGCGCAGCATGGCGTGAATCCACAGCCAGCTGACGACCACCAGCACCAGCACCGAGAAAGCGAACATCGCCCACCAGACGTTCGCCACGTCGCGCGCCATCGGCCCGGCCGGCGCCAGCGCCGATTGCGCACCGCCGCAGCCGGCGAGCCAAGGAACTGCCAGCGCCAGCGTGGTCCATTGCAAGAGCCTGCCGCCACGCTTCGCGATCTCGCGGGCGGCACCAACCTCAGCGCCTGGGAGTGCCCGATGGCCATCGACCGCGAGTCCATCAGCAGCAACGCCGCGATTGCCGGCCATCCGTTGCATCCGATGATGATCCACTTTCCGGTAGCCGCCTTGCTCGGCCTGGTGCCGGCCGATCTTGCCTACCTGTGGACACTCGATCCGTTCTGGTCGCGTGCCGGCCTCTGGCTGGCCGGCGTCGGCGCCATCGGTGGCTGGCTGGCGAGTATCGCCGGGGTGGTCGATTTGCTCAGCGTGGCGCAGATACGCCGCAAGGTCACCGCCTGGTGCCACGCGATCCTTGCCGTGATGATGCTCTCGCTGGCGTCGCTGAACTGGCTGCTGCGCTACAAGGGCATCGATGGCGGCGACAGTGATGCGCTGTGGGGGCTGTTCCTCTCGCTGCTGACGGCCGTGCTCATTTCGCTGGCCGCGTTTCTCGGCGGAAGGCTGGTGTACGAGCATGCCGTGGGCGTCGAGCTCGATAGCTAGGATCGTTTCGGGCGACGCCGGTTTAGCGGTCATGCGGACGGTCATTCCTCGGTCAGAAGGGTTTGGCCAGCACCAGCCAGAGCGTGATGACGATCAGCAGCGGTACCAGCACGCCGATGGCCAGGCACTGGCGTGTCACGCTGCGCTCGGGCGCGCGTTCCACGCGCAGCACCAGCACGCCGCATAGCGCGTGGCAGAGCGCCATCGCGGTGACCACCGTGAGTTTCATGATCAGCCAGCCAGCGAGCGTGCCGTCGCGCAGGAACAGGGCCGTACCGGAGCCGATCGCCAGCAGGGCCGCCGGGGTGCTGATCAGGGTGAAAACCAGGCGGGTGAGGTGCGCGTGGTCGCGGTAGAACAGCCGGTCGCCCGACCGCGTTCCGGCGCTAATCAGCGCCGGCAGGTACAGCAGCGACCCGCACCAGCAGAGCAGGGCTGCGAAATGCAGCAGTTTCAGCAAAGGCATGCGCATCGTCCCGCTGATAGCGAATCTGAAGCTGTGACAGCCCGCTGCCGATGCCGTTCGGGATGATTGCTGGCGCTCCCGGCGCCGAACGGTGGGCCTAAGACTTTGCCTGAATCGCTCCGAGCGCATAGGCTGGGCACAAGGGGACAGCAAGGCAGTTGGAGACGCTCATGTCCGATTCACAGTTGGTCGACCCGTTCGGCCGGCGTATCACGTACCTCCGCTTGTCGGTGACCGATCGCTGCGATTTCCGTTGCACCTACTGCATGAGCGAGGACATGGTCTTCGCGCCGCGCGAGGAAATCCTCAGCCTGGAAGAGCTGTACGCCGTCGCCGATGCCTTCATCAGCCTGGGCGTGAAGCGCATTCGCGTGACCGGCGGCGAGCCGCTGGTGCGCAAGGGGCTGCCGACGCTGCTGGCGCGGCTCGGTGCGCGCGAGGAATTGGAAGACCTGGCCATCACCACCAACGGCTCGCAGTTGCACGCGCTGGCCTCGACGCTGCGCGAGGCGGGCGTGAAGCGCTTGAACATCAGCCTGGATTCGCTCAAGCGCGAGCGTTTCGCTGAATTGACCCGGCGTGATCGCCTTGAGCGCGTGTTGGTCGGAATCGAGGCGGCACGCGCGGCGGGCTTCAAGCGCATCAAGCTCAATAGCGTGATTCTGAAGGGTCGCAACGACGACGAAATCATCGATCTGGTGACGTTCGCCATCGACCGCGGGCTGGATATCAGCTTCATCGAGGAGATGCCGCTGGGCAGCGTGTCCAGCCACGAGCGGCACGTCACCTTCTGCTCCAGCGACGAAGTGCGCCAACGCATCGAAACGCGCTACCCGCTGGTGCGCAGCAGCCATGCCACCGGCGGGCCGTCGCGTTACTGGCAGGTGGCCGGGACGCAGACTCAGGTCGGTTTCATCTCCCCGCACAGCAACAACTTCTGCGGCAGCTGCAACCGCGTGCGGGTCACCGCCGAGGGCAAGCTGGTGCTCTGTCTGGGGCATGAGGGCGCGCTGGACCTCAAAAGCCTGATGCGTGCCCATCCGGGCGACGGCGAGCGCCTGCGCAATGCGCTGGTCGATGCGCTGCAGCTCAAGCCGGAGAAGCACCATTTCAATACCGACGATCAGGTCCAGGTGGTGCGCTTCATGAGCATGACCGGCGGCTGATCTGCCCCGGATGCGGCGCGCGACGCTCGTCCGCGCGCCGCATCAGCGTTGCGAACGGCTGCGCATCGTCCGTGCCGTGGCCGCGAAACCGCGTGATAAACTCCGCCGCCTTGCACCCACTACTCGATGCCAGGACATCCGATGCTCGCGGCGACCCTGCTCGTTTCTTCTCACGCTGACCGCCACGGACAGGCCGCATGCGACTGAAAAGCATCAAACTCGCCGGCTTCAAATCCTTCGTCGACCCCACCACAGTGAGCTTTCCCAGCAACATGTCGGCGGTGGTCGGGCCTAACGGCTGCGGCAAGTCCAACATCATCGACGCCGTGCGCTGGGTGATGGGTGAAAGCTCGGCGAAGAACCTGCGCGGCGAGTCGATGACCGATGTCATCTTCAACGGCTCCAACACCCGCAAGCCGGTAACGCAGGCCAGCATCGAGCTGGTCTTCGACAACTCCGACGGCAGCCTGACCGGCGAGTACGCGGCCTTCGCCGAAATCTCCATCCGCCGCCGCGTTACCCGCGACGGGCAGAACACCTACTTCCTCAACGGCACCAAATGCCGCCGGCGCGACATCACCGACATCTTTCTCGGCACCGGTCTCGGCCCGCGCAGCTACTCGATCATCGAGCAGGGAATGATCTCCAAGCTGATCGAGGCCAAGCCGGAGGACCTGCGCAACTTCATCGAGGAAGCGGCCGGCATTTCCAAGTACAAGGAGCGCCGTCGCGAGACGGAGAACCGCATCCGTCGTACTCACGAGAACCTGGCGCGCCTGACTGACCTGCGCGAGGAACTGGAGCGCCAGCTCGAACGCTTGCACCGCCAGGCGCAATCGGCGGAAAAGTATCAGGAGTACAAGGCCGAGGAGCGCCAGCTCAAAGCGCAGCTGTCGGCCTTGCGCTGGCAGGCACTGAACGAGCAGGTGGGGCAGCGCGAGCAGGTCATCGGCGATCAGGAGGTCGCCTTCGAGGCGCTGGTGGCCGAGCAACGCAATGCCGACGCTAGCATCGAGCGCCTGCGTGACGGTCATCATGAGCTGTCCGAACGTTTTAATCAGGTGCAGGGGCGGTTCTATTCGGTCGGTGGCGACATCGCGCGCGTCGAGCAGAGCATTCAGCACGGCCAGCAGCGCCTGCGCCAGCTGCAGGACGATTTGCGCGAGGCCGAACAGGCACGGCTGGAAACCGAATCGCATCTGGGCCACGACCGCACCTTGCTGGCGACGCTCGATGAAGAGCTGGCCATGCTCGAACCGGAACAGGCGCTGGCCAGCGCGGCGGCCGAGGAATCCGCGGCTCAGCTGGAAGAAGCGGAAACCTCGATGCAGGCCTGGCAGGAGCAATGGGAGCGCTTCAACCAGCGCAGTGCCGAGCCGCGCCGGGCGGCTGAAGTACAGCAGGCCCGTATTGCCCATCTCGAGCAGAGCCTGGAGCGGCTGGCCGAGCGCCAGCGCCGGCTGGATGATGAGCGCGCCTTGCTTGCCGCTGATCCTGAGGATGCGGCGATTCTTGAACTCGGCGAGCAGCTGGCGATCGGCGAGCTCAATCTGGAGGAACTGCTTGCGGCGGGCGAACTGCTCGACGAGCAGTTGGAGCAGCAGCGCGAGCGGGTGCGGCAACTGATGCAGGCGCAGCAGCAGGCGCATGGCGAACTGCAGCGGCTCAATGGCCGGATCGCCTCACTGGAAACCCTGCAGCAGGCCGCACTGGACCCGGGCAAAGGCGTCGTTGATTGGCTGGAGACGCAGCAACTGCAACAGCTGCCGCGGCTGGCCGAGGGCCTGCGCGTCGAGCCGGGCTGGGAGCGGGCGGTGGAGACCGTACTCGGGGCCGATCTGCAGGCGGTGGTGCTGGACGATTTCGCCGGGCTGAGTTTCGACGATCTGGAGCAGGGCGAACTGCGCTTGGTCTGCTCGACCGATCGCGCTGCCGCGCGCCCGGGCAGCCTGCTCGATAAGGTTGAGAGCCCGCACGATCTGGCGCCGTGGCTGGCCGGCGTGCGCGCGGTGGAGTCGCTGGAACAGGCGTTGGCCGCTCGTGCCGAGCTGGGCGAGGGCGAAAGCCTGATCAGTCGTGAAGGCTATTGGGTCGGTCGGCACTTTCTGCGCGTGCGCCGCGGCGGCGAGGCGGAGTCCGGCCTGATTGCGCGCGGCCAGGAACTGGAGCGCCTGCAGGCCGAGCGCGACGAGCGTGAGGCGAGTCTCGACGATCTGCAGCAGAGCCTGCAGCAGGCGCAGACGGACCAGCGGCAGCTCGAACAGGAGCGTGAGGTGCGACGTCGCCAGCAGCAGGACGAGGCGCGCCGGCACGGCGAACTCAAGGCCCAGCTGTCGGCACGGCAGGCCAAGGTCGAGCAGCTGGCGCTGCGCCATCGACGGCTGGATGAGGAGCTGACCGAGCAGCACGAGCAGCGCGCGCTGGAGATCGAGCAGCTGGGTGAGGCTCGTCTGCACCTGCAGGAAGCGCTGGATGCCATGTCGCAGGACACCGAGCAGCGGGAAGCGCTGTTGGCCAGTCGCGACGGTATGCGTGAACAGCTCGACCGCATCCGTCAGGACGCCCGCCAGCAAAAGGACCATGCGCACCAGCTGGCACTGCGGATTGGATCGCTCCGGGCACAGCATGACTCGACCCGCCAGGCATTGGAGCGCCTGCAGCAGCAGTTCGAACGCACTGTCGAGCGGCGCGAACAGCTGAGCCTGAATCTGGAAGAGGGCGAGGCGCCGCTGGAAGAGCTGCGGATGAAGCTCGAAGAGCTGCTGGAGCGGCGTATGGCGGTCGAGGATGAGCTCAAGCACGCGCGACTGGCGTTGGAGGATGCCGATCGCGAACTGCGCGAGGCCGAGCGGCGCCGTACCCAGGCGGAACAGCAGGCGCAGGTGTTGCGTGGCCAGCTGGAACAGCAGCGGCTGAGCTGGCAGGAATTGAGCGTCAGGCGCAAGGCGCTGCAGGATCAGTTGCACCAGGATGGCTACGACCTGCACGGCGTTCTGGCGACCTTGCCAGCCGAAGCCAGCGAGCAGGGCTGGGAAGGGGAGCTGGAACGCCTTGCTCAGCGCATCCAGCGTCTCGGTCCGATCAACCTGGCGGCGATCGACGAGTACCAGCAGCAGTCCGAGCGCAAGCGGTATCTCGATGCGCAGAACGACGATCTCGTCGAGGCGCTGGATACACTGGAGAACGTCATCCGCAAGATCGACCGGGAGACCCGCAATCGCTTCAAGGAAACCTTCGATCAGATCAATGGCGGGCTGCAGGCGCTGTTCCCGAAAGTCTTCGGCGGCGGCAACGCCTATCTGGAACTTACCGGGGAAGATTTACTCGATACCGGGGTGGCGATCATGGCGCGCCCGCCTGGCAAGAAGAACAGCACCATCCATCTGCTCTCCGGTGGCGAGAAGGCGCTGACTGCCCTGGCGCTGGTGTTCGCGATCTTCCAATTGAATCCAGCGCCGTTCTGCATGCTCGACGAAGTCGATGCGCCGCTGGATGACGCGAACGTTGGCCGTTATGCGCGGCTGGTCAAGGAGATGTCGGAGAAGGTGCAGTTCATCTATATCACCCACAACAAAATCGCCATGGAAATGGCGGACCAGCTCATGGGCGTGACCATGCACGAACCCGGCTGCTCGCGGCTGGTGACCGTGGATGTGGAGCAGGCGGTAGCGCTGGTGGAAGCATGAACGGGGTGAACCGTGGTACGGCAACGGCGCTTCGGCATTCTCATTCGTCGATACAAAGAGAACGGGCGCACAGTGCAAACCTACCGTTCGTCGTGCTAGCTTAATGCACAATTTTTTATGATGCGGGCAATGTTGACCTAAGTGGTTGAATTCCCGCCGTTATCATCGAGTTCAGAGGTAAACGGATTAATGGATATCGGTCTGCGCGAGTGGCTGATCGTCATCGGCATCATTGTCATCGCGGGCATTCTGTTCGATGGCTGGCGCCGTATGCGAGGCGGCAAGGGAAAGCTGAAATTCAAGCTGGACCGCAATTTGACTGCAAACCTACCCGAGCTCGATGAAGATTCGAAAGAGCTGCTTGGGCCATCCAGAGTGGTCAGCCGCACCGGCGAGCCGTCGCTCGACGAAACTGACATGCCATCGATGAGTGCCCGTGAGTCCGCCAAGCGGCGCGCACCAGTCGAGCCGCGCCAGGGCGATCTGCATTTTGCGGCGGATGAGCCGGTTCCGACATTGCTCGATCCGGTGCTCGATGAGGAAGACGAGGCGAACGACGAGCCGCGTGACCCAGCAGCGGTGGAAGAGGTGCTGGTCATCAACGTGATATGCCGCGATCCCCAGGGGTTCCGTGGTCCGGCGCTGCTGCAGAACATTCTCGAAAGCGGTCTGCGCTTCGGTGAGATGGATATCTTCCACCGCCACGAGAGCATGGCCGGCAACGGTGAGGTGCTGTTCTCGATGGCTAACGCGGTCAAGCCCGGCACTTTCGACCTGGATGATATTGATCATTTCACCACGCCGGCGGTGAGCTTCTTCCTTGGTCTACCCGGCCCGCGCCATCCGAAGCAGGCGTTCGATGTGATGGTTGCGGCTGCCCGCAAACTTTCCGCTGAGCTGAATGGCGAGCTGAAGGACGATCAGCGCAGTGTCCTGACTGCTCAGACCATCGAGCACTATCGCCAGCGTATCGTCGAATTCGAACGTCGGCAGATGACACTCAAGCGCTGAGCGAGCCGTCACTCTTACTTCTTAATAGTCCGCGTCGCGTCCGGTCCGGCGCTTTGCCGTAATCCTATCGTGCGGTAGAGCGCCCGCGGCCTCTGCCCCACGACGGGGTGACTTCTCTTTATTGAGCCACTAGAATGCTTGCCCATTCTGGGGCCGGAACGCCCGGCTTATGTCTGTGCAACGAGGAAAATCCATGCAAGTTTCTGTTGAAAGCACCTCCGCTCTTGAGCGCCGCATGACCATTGGCGTGCCGGTCGAGCGCATCGAGACCGAAGTCAACAAGCGTCTGCAACAGACCGCCAGTCGTGCCAAGATCCCCGGTTTCCGTCCCGGCAAGGTGCCGATGAGCGTTATTCGTCAGCGCTACGAGGAAGCCGCTCGCCAGGAAGCCCTGGGTGACCTGATCCAGTCGACCTTCTATGAAGCCATTGTCGCCGAGAAGCTGAACCCGGCCGGCGCTCCGTCCGTCGAGCCGAAAGTGTTTGAAAAGGGCAAGGATCTCGAGTACGTCGCTACCTTCGAAGTGTTCCCGGAGTTTGAAGTCGGCGGCTTCGAAGCCATCGAAGTCGAGCGTCTGCAAGCGGAAGTGGCCGATAGCGACGTCGACAACATGCTGGAAATCCTGCGCAAGCAGAACACCCGTTTCGAAAATGTCGATCGCGCGGCTGAGAGCGGCGACCAGCTGAACATTGATTTCGTAGGCAAGATCGATGGCGAAGTCTTTGCTGGTGGTTCAGCCAAGGGCACGCAGCTGGTCCTGGGTTCGGGTCGTATGATTCCCGGTTTCGAGGACGCTCTGGTCGGCGCCAAAGCAGGTGAAGAGCGCGTGATCAATCCGACCTTCCCCGAGGATTACCAGAATCTCGATCTGGCCGGCAAGGCTGCGGAGTTCACCGTCACAGTGAACAGCGTTGCGGCACCACAGCTGCCGGAGCTGAACGATGAATTCTTTGCCCAGTTCGGTGTGCAGGAAGGTGGGGTCGAAGGCTTCCGCGCCGAAGTGAAGAAGAACATGGAGCGTGAACTGCGCCAGGCCATCAAGACCAAGGTGAAGAACCAAGTAATGGAAGGTTTGGTTGCCGGCAATCCGATCGAGGTTCCGAAAGCGCTGATCGACAACGAAGTCAATCGTTTGCGTGTGCAGGCAGTCCAGCAGTTCGGTGGCAACATCAAGCCTGACCAGCTGCCGGCAGAGCTGTTCCAAGAGCAGGCCAAGCGCCGCGTTGTTCTGGGGCTGATCGTCGCTGAAGTCGTCAAGCAGAAAGAGCTGAAGCCCGACGAGGCGCGTGTTCGCGAACTCATCGAGGAAATGGCGTCGGCCTACCAGGAGCCCGAGCAGGTTGTTGCGTGGTACTACAAGAACAACGAGCAACTGAACGAAGTCCGTTCGGTTGTACTCGAAGAACAAGTTGTAGATACTGTTCTGCAGCAGGCGAAAGTGACCGACAAATCGGTCTCTTACGAAGAAGCCATCAAGCCTGCGGAAGCTCCGCAAGCAGCCTGATCTTCAAAACGTTCGAGTGCACAAACACAAGCCAGCCCTCGTGCTGGCTTGTGTCTTTTGAGGCATGACAAGGGAGTATCGTTGGAACATGTCCCGCAATCCTTTTATGCAAGTTCCGGACATTCAGGCCGCTGGCGGTCTGGTCCCGATGGTGATCGAACAGTCCGCACGCGGCGAGCGGGCTTATGACATCTACTCTCGCCTCCTGAAGGAGCGGGTGATCTTCATGGTTGGCCAAGTCGAGGACTACATGGCCAACCTGATCGTGGCCCAGTTGTTGTTCCTCGAGGCAGAAAATCCTGAAAAGGACATCCACCTGTATATCAACTCGCCAGGCGGTTCGGTCACTGCAGGCATGTCGATCTACGACACCATGCAGTTCATCAAACCGGATGTTTCAACGATTTGCATCGGGCAAGCCTGTTCCATGGGCGCTCTGCTGTTGACTGGCGGAGCTGCCGGCAAGCGTTACTGCCTGCCGCATTCGCGAATGATGATCCACCAGCCATTGGGCGGTTTTCAGGGGCAGGCATCAGACATCGAGATTCACGCCCGTGAGATCCTCACCATCCGCGAGCGGCTGAACAAGGTGCTTGCGCACCACACCGGTCAGCCGATGGATGTGATTGCCCGCGATACCGACCGCGACAACTTCATGAGTGGTGACGAGGCCGTCAAGTACGGGCTGATCGACCAGGTTCTGACGCAGCGCCAGCTGGCTGTCTGATCTCCACAGCCCGCGATATGCGGCTGCTCCGTGGGCTTGAAAAAGCCCACGATTGCCTTCATCTTGTGTTTCAAGCCTTCCCGATTGGATTGTTCGAATGACTGACACCCGCAACGGCGAGGATTCCGGCAAACTGCTCTATTGCTCCTTCTGTGGCAAAAGCCAGCACGAAGTGCGCAAGTTGATCGCTGGTCCCTCCGTTTTCATCTGCGACGAGTGCGTCGACCTGTGCAATGACATCATCCGCGAGGAGGTGCAGGAAGCCCAGGCGGAAAGCAGCGCGCACAAGCTGCCTGCGCCCAAGGAAATCAGCGGCATTCTTGACCAGTATGTCATTGGTCAGGAGCGCGCGAAGAAGATCCTGGCGGTAGCGGTTTACAATCACTACAAGCGTCTCAACCAGCGCGACAAAAAAGAAGAAGTCGAGCTGGGCAAGAGCAACATTCTGCTGATCGGCCCGACGGGGTCGGGTAAGACTCTGCTGGCCGAGACACTGGCTCGGTTGCTGAACGTTCCGTTTACCATCGCCGATGCTACAACCCTGACTGAAGCGGGGTACGTGGGCGAAGATGTCGAGAACATCATTCAGAAACTGCTGCAGAAGTGTGATTACGACGTCGAAAAAGCCCAAATGGGTATCGTCTATATCGACGAGATCGACAAGATTTCTCGCAAATCCGACAACCCTTCCATCACGCGCGATGTCTCGGGCGAAGGTGTGCAGCAGGCACTGCTCAAGTTGATCGAAGGCACCGTTGCCTCCGTTCCGCCTCAGGGTGGGCGCAAGCATCCGCAGCAGGAATTCCTGCAAGTGGATACGCGCAACATCCTGTTCATCTGTGGTGGGGCGTTTGCCGGTCTGGAGAAAGTCATTCAAGCGCGATCGACGCGAGGCGGTATCGGCTTTAGTGCCGAGGTGCGCAGCAAGGATCCCGGCAAGAAGATTGGCGAGGCTCTGCGTTCGGTCGAGCCGGATGATTTGGTCAAGTTCGGTCTGATTCCCGAGTTCGTGGGGCGCTTGCCTGTGATCGCTACGCTCGATGAGCTCGATGAGCCAGCACTGATCCAGATTCTCACCGAGCCCAAGAATGCGCTGACCAAGCAGTACGCCAAGCTATTCGAGCTGGAGGGCGTTGATCTGGAGTTCCGTCCGGACGCGCTCAAGGCGATCGCCAGTCGTGCGCTTGAGCGCAAGACCGGTGCACGCGGTTTGCGCTCGATTCTGGAAGGTGTATTGCTGGACACCATGTATGAAATTCCCTCGCAGAAGGATGTCAGCAAGGTCGTCATTGATGAGAGCGTGATCGAAGGTGCGTCCAAGCCGTTGTTGATCTACGAAAATAATGAGCCGCCCGCAAAGGCTGCGCCTGACGCATGATGAACAAGGGGCCTGCGGGCCCCTTCGCATTTTGGGCAGCTTGTTTTTCATCGGGCATGCCCCCATCTTGTTGCCTAGGCAACCCGCCCGTTTTCGCCGTATGGCCGTCGTAGAGCAGAATTTATGAAGACAACCATCGAATTGCCCCTTTTGCCGCTGCGCGACGTCGTGGTTTACCCGCACATGGTGATCCCGCTCTTCGTTGGCCGTGAAAAATCTATTGAAGCGCTCGAATCGGCTATGGCTGGTGACAAGCAGATTCTGCTCGTCGCACAGAAAAACCCTGCCGACGATGATCCGGCCGAAGAAGCGCTGTACCGGGTCGGTACGATCGCGACCGTGCTGCAGTTGCTGAAGCTACCCGATGGAACGGTGAAGGTTCTGGTGGAAGGTGAGCAGCGTGGCGTCATCGAACGTTTCTTCGACGTGGATGAGCATTGCCGCGTCGAGGTTCGGCTGATCGACGAAACCGAGGCGGATGCTCGTGAGGCGGAAGTCTTCATCCGCAGTCTGCTTAGTCAGTTCGAGCAGTACGTACAGATGGGCAAGAAGGTGCCGGCAGAGGTGCTGACATCCCTGACCGGCATTGATGATCCGGCGCGCCTGGTGGACACCATGGCGGCTCACATGGCGCTTAAGATCGAGCAGAAACAGGCTATTCTGGAGATCACCGACCTTGCGGCTCGCGTCGAGCACGTCCTCGCATTGCTGGATGCGGAAATCGACCTGTTGCAGGTGGAAAAGCGTATTCGTGGTCGCGTGAAGAAGCAGATGGAGCGCAGCCAGCGCGAGTACTATCTGAACGAGCAGATGAAGGCCATTCAGAAAGAGCTCGGCGACATCGATGAAGGGCACAACGAGATCGATGATCTGAAAAAGCGCATCGAGAACGCTGGTCTGAGCAAAGATGCCTACGCCAAGGCCCAGGCGGAGCTGAACAAGCTCAAGCAGATGTCACCGATGTCTGCCGAAGCCACGGTCGTGCGCACCTATATCGACTGGCTGGTAAATGTGCCCTGGAAGGCGGCCAGCAAGGTGCGCCTTGACCTGGCCAAGGCTGAAGAGGTTCTGGATGCCGACCATTACGGCTTGGATGAGGTCAAGGATCGCATCCTTGAATATCTCGCCGTGCAAAAGCGGGTCAAGAAGCTGAAGGGGCCGGTGCTATGCCTCGTCGGACCGCCCGGCGTCGGCAAGACCTCGCTGGCAGAGTCCATTGCGCGCTCGACCAATCGCAAGTTCGTGCGCATGGCCCTCGGCGGGGTTCGTGACGAGGCGGAGATTCGTGGGCATCGACGCACCTACATCGGCTCGATGCCCGGGCGGCTGATCCAGAAAATGACCAAGGTTGGTGTGCGTAACCCGCTGTTCCTACTCGATGAAATCGACAAGATGGCCAGCGATATGCGTGGCGATCCGGCCTCGGCGTTGCTGGAGGTTCTCGATCCCGAGCAGAACCACAATTTCAACGATCACTACCTTGAGGTGGATTACGATCTTTCGGATGTGATGTTCATCTGTACGGCCAACTCGATGAACATCCCTGCGCCGCTGCTCGACCGTATGGAGGTGATCCGTCTGCCGGGTTACACCGAGGACGAGAAGATCAACATTGCTACCCGCTACCTGGCGCCGAAGCAAATCCAGGCTAACGGGTTGAAGAAAGGCGAACTCAGCATTGATGAATCAGCGATTCGCGACATCATCCGCTACTACACCCGTGAAGCAGGTGTGCGGAGCCTGGAGCGACAGCTGGCCAAGGTGTGCCGTAAGGTGGTCAAGGAGCATGCGACGCAAAAGAGCTTCCATGTCGACGTAACGGCTGATTCGCTGGAGCATTTTCTTGGGGTTCGTAAGTTCCGCTATGGGCTCGCAGAGCTGCAGGATCAGGTTGGCCAGGTCACGGGGTTGGCCTGGACCCAGGTCGGCGGCGAGCTGCTGACCATCGAGGCGGCGGTTGTGCCGGGTAAGGGGCGGCTCACCAAGACCGGCTCGCTGGGCGAGGTGATGGGTGAATCGATCACAGCTGCTTTAACCGTGGTACGCAGCCGTGCTCGGGCGATGGGTATTGCCCCGGATTTCCACGAGAAGCAGGACATTCACATTCACGTACCCGAAGGCGCAACTCCGAAGGACGGGCCCAGCGCTGGTATCGGCATGTGCACGGCTCTGGTCTCGGCGCTGACGCAGATCCCGGTGCGGGCTGATGTCGCGATGACCGGTGAGATCACCCTCAGGGGGCAAGTGCTCGCCATCGGTGGCTTAAAGGAAAAGCTACTTGCTGCTCATCGTGGCGGGATCAAGACGGTAATCATCCCGGAAGAAAATCAGCGTGATCTGAAAGAGATTCCTGAAAATATTAAGCAGGACCTGCAGATTAAACCGGTCAAGTGGATTGACGAGGTCCTGCAAATTGCGCTGCAATACGTGCCGGAGCCCTTGCCTGATGCGGCTCCCGAGATTGTTGCAAAGGAAGATACGCGCGAGTCTGATTCCAAGGAGCGAATCAGCACGCATTAGCCGGGGAGGCTTCCTTGACATATTTTCAGGGCCCTTGTTATAAAACGGCCCTTTATGTCAGTGCCGTTCCAGCACCGCTTTGCTTACACCCGAAAATTAAAGATACGACTCAACAGAAATAAGGGGACTTAGAGTGAACAAGTCGGAACTGATCGATGCTATCGCTGCATCTGCTGATATTCCTAAAGCTGTTGCTGGCCGCGCGCTGGATGCAGTGATCGAATCCGTCACCGGTGCCCTGCAGGCTGGTGATTCTGTCGTACTGGTTGGTTTCGGTACCTTTGCTGTCAAGGAGCGCGCTGCGCGCACTGGCCGCAACCCGCAGACTGGTAAGCCGATCAACATCGCTGCCGCAAAGATTCCGGGCTTCAAGGCCGGCAAGGCTCTGAAGGACGCCGTCAACTAAGCGTCTTTTCTATCCGGCTGGCGGCTGACACATGTCACGCTGGCGAGGCGGTTGCCGACAGTTACGATCTGTGGGTTAAGTGTTGGGATTCCCAACTGCCGCAAAACTCCGAGAAGGCGCATCCCTGGATGCGCCTTTCTTTTATCCAGTTCGACCCGCGTGCTGCGCAACCCATCGCGCCGCAGACTCCTTGGGGGACGCATGCTTCAGAACATCAGGGACAATTCACAAGGCTGGATTGCCAAGACCATCATCGGAGTCATCGTCGTGCTTCTGGCACTGACGGGCTTCGACGCGATATTCAATAGCGCAGGCAATGACAACAGCGCGGCTGAGGTTAATGGCGAGAAGATTTCTCGCTACGATCTCGATCAGGCAGTGAATATGCAGCGTCGTCAGCTCGCTCAGCAGCTTGGCGGTGATTTCGATGCCTCGCTGCTGGACGATAAGCTGCTTCGTGATGCAGCTCTGAGTTCGTTGGTCGAGCGCACGTTGCTGCTTCAGGGCGCACAGAAAAACGGCTTCGACTTTTCGACCCAGGCGCTGGATCAGTTGATCCTGCAGACACCCGAGTTTCAGGTTGACGGCGTCTTCAATGCTGCACGCTTCGATCAGGTGATCCAGCAGATGGGCTATTCGCGCCTGCAGTTTCGCGATCTGCTGAAACAGGAGATGCTGATCGGTCAACTGCGTGCCGGCATTTCCGGTACGGGGTTCGTGACAGAGCAGCAAGTCGACAATTTCGCCCGTCTGGAAATGCAGACGCGCGATTTCTCCAGCCTAATCGTATCTGCGGACTCGAGCGCAGTTACCCCTACCGACGATGAGGTTCGCAAGTTCTACGACGCGAACGCCGAGCGTTTTCGTTCGCCCGAGCAGGTTGTTCTCGAGTACGTCGAGCTGAATAAAGAAGCGTTTTTCGATCAGGTAGAGGTATCTGACGAGGCGTTGCAGGAGCTCTACCAGAAGCAGATTGCTAACCTGTCAGAGCAACGCCGGGCGGCGCATATCTTGATCGAAGGTAGCGATCCCAACGCAAAGAGCACGCTTGAGGACATCTCCAAGCGCCTGCAAGCCGGAGAGGACTTCGCAGCGCTGGCCAAGGAATTTTCGCAGGATCCGGGGTCGGCCAGCGAGGGAGGCGATCTCGGTTTTGCCGGTCGCGACGTGTATGACCCGGCTTTCGAAGAAGCCCTGTACGCGCTGCAGGAGGGCCAGGTGTCCGCTCCCGTGCAAACCGAGTTCGGTTGGCACCTGATCAAACTACTCGGTGTCCAATCGCCGGAGATTCCGAGTTTCGACAGCATGAAGCCGGAGCTGGTGCGGGAGCTCAAGGCGCAGCAAGTCGAGCAGCGATTCGTCGAGGCGAGCAAGCAGCTGGAAGATTCGGCATTCGAAGCTTCGGACCTAGCGCAGCCAGCGCAGGAACTGGGCCTTACTGTACAGACCACGCCAGCGTTTCCGCGTGAAGGTGGAGAAGGTATCGCTGCCAACAGGCAGGTCATTCAGGCTGCGTTCAGCGACGAGGTATTGGTCGACGGCGCGAACAGCTCGGTAATCGAGCTTGACCCGAACACCACGGTTGTCGTGCGGGTCAAGCAGCACCTTGAAGCAAAAGCACTGGAGCTCGATCAGGTGCGTGACGCGATCGTGCAGCAGCTGCAACGTAGCAAAGCTGCCGAGAAAGCACGTAGCGAAGGCGAGGAGTTGCTGACGAAGCTGCGCGATGGTCAGGTTGTTGAGCGGCAGTGGCAGGTCGTCGAGGCTGCTACCCGTAATCAGGAAGGTGTGCAGCCGGCCGTGTTGCAGGCTGTTTTTCGTATGCCCAAACCTGCCGCCAAGGATCAGCCGACCTATGCCGGAATGCCATTGGCCAACGGGGACTTCGTGTTGCTGCGACTCAATGGCGTGAATGAACCGGAGCAAGCACTTTCCGATGCGGAGCGCGATAACTATCGGCGCTTCCTGGCTTCGCGGGCTGGCCAGCAAGACTTTGCCGCCTATCGCCAGAAACTGCAGGAACAGGCAGAAATCGAACGCTACTGACGCACGATCCGCAGATACAAAAAACCCGCGTTAAACGCGGGTTTTTTGTATCTCGCGAAGCGATCAGTCTTCCAGAGAGCCCATTGCGGTGGTGTTGAAACCGCCGTCGACATAGAGAATCTCGCCGCTGATACCCGAGGCCAGATCCGAGCAGAGGAAGGCGCCGGCGTTGCCTACTTCCTCGATGGTCACGTTGCGACGCAGCGGGGTCTGCTTCTCGTTGGCAGCGAGCATCTTGCGGAAGCTGGCGATGCCACTCGCAGCGAGGGTGCGGATGGGGCCTGCGGAGACGCAGTTCACGCGGGTGCCCTCCGGGCCGAGGCTGGTGGCCAGGTAGCGCACGCCCGCTTCCAGCGAGGCCTTGGCCATGCCCATCACGTTGTAGTTGGGCATGGTGCGCTCGGCGCCCAGGTAGGAAAGGGTCAGCAGGCTGCCGTTACGGCCTTTCATCATTTCGCGACCCGCCTTGGCCAGTGCTACGAAGCTGTAGGCGCTGATGTCGTGGGCGATCTTGAAGCCTTCGCGGGTAGTGACTTCGGTGAAATCACCATTGAGCTGGTCGCCCGGGGCGAAGCCGACGGAGTGGACGATGCAGTCCAGGCCATCCCACTTCTTGCTCAGCTCCTCGAATACCTTGGCGATATCCGCGTCGTTGGCGACGTCGCAGGGGAAGCACATCTCGGCGCTGGAGCCCCAGCCGGCGGCGAACTCCTCGACGCGACCCTTGAGCTTGTCGTTCTGATAAGTGAACGCCAGTTCGGCGCCCTCACGGTGCATGGCGGCGGCGATGCCCGAGGCGATCGACAGTTTACTGGCAACGCCGACGATCAGTACGCGCTTACCGGTGAGAAAACCCATGTGCTTGTCCCTCTTCTGGTTGTTCGGCAGTGCCGGGCGCCATGAAGGCGGATTCCAGCAACTGCTGTGTATATGGATGTTGCGGTGCAGCAAAAATATCGGCGGCCGCACCTTGTTCCACCACCTGACCTTGCTTGACCACCATCATCTGGTGGCTCAGCGCCCTGACCACCGCCAGATCATGGCTGATGAACAGGTAGGTCAGGTTGTACTTGGCCTGCAACGAGCGCAGGAGCTCAACCACTTGGCGTTGCACCGTTCGATCAAGCGCCGAGGTGGGCTCGTCGAGCAGTATCAACGCCGGCTTCAATACCAGAGCCCGGGCAATGGCAATACGTTGCCGTTGCCCGCCGGAAAACTCATGCGGGTAGCGATGCCGGGTTTCCGGATCCAGGCCTACCTCCCGCAGTGCATCGATGATCACCTGTTCCTGCTCGGCCGCACTGCCCATGCGGTGGATGCGCAATCCTTCGCCGATGATCTGGCCCACTGACATGCGTGGACTCAGACTGCCGAACGGATCCTGGAATACCACCTGCATCTGCCGTCGCAGCGGGCGAATTTCGCGCTGCGAAAGCAACTGTAGATCGCGCTGCTGGAAACGAACGGCTCCGCGACTGCCGATCAGACGGAGAATCGCCAGACCCAGCGTCGACTTACCGGAACCGCTTTCACCGACAATGCCCAGTGTCTGCCCCTTTGGCAGGCTGAAACTGACGCCATCCACGGCTTTCACATGGTCCACGGTGCGCCGCAGCAAGCCCTTCTTGATTGGAAACCAGACGCGCAGGTCGTCGACTTCCAGCAGTGGCTCTGCCGCCTCGACCGCCAGCGGACTGCCGCTAGGCTCCGCCGCCAGCAGTTCGCGGGTGTATGGATGCTGCGGCGAGCGAAACAGCTCTTCACACGATGCCTGTTCGACGACACAACCGCGCTGCATGACACATACGCGATGCGCCACGCGCCGCACGAGATTGAGATCGTGACTGATCAGCAGCATGGCCATGCCCAGGCGGTTCTGCAGGTCGCGCAGCAGCTCCAGGATCTTCAGCTGAACAGTGACGTCCAGCGCGGTGGTCGGCTCGTCAGCGATCAGCAGTTCCGGCTCGTTAGCCAGCGCCATCGCGATCATCACGCGCTGCCGTTGCCCGCCGGAAAGTTCGTGCGGATAGGCACGGATGCGCTCGCGCGGATCGGGAATGCCTACCAGCTCGAGCAGCTCCAGGGTCCGAGCGGTAGCGGCCTTGCCGCGCAGGCCCTTATGGATTTCCAGCACTTCGTTGATCTGCCTGCCGACCGTGTGCAACGGGTTGAGCGACGTCATCGGCTCCTGGAACACCATTGCAATGCGATTGCCGCGAATGCCGCGCATACGCTTCTCGTCGGCCTGCAGCAGGTCTTCGCCGCCATAGAGAATCCGCCCCGCAGGGTGGCGCGCCAGCGGGTAGGGCAGCAGGCGCAAAATCGAATGTGCGGTGACCGATTTGCCCGAGCCGCTTTCACCGACTAACGCGAGTGTCTCGCCCCGGCGGATATCGAAGCTGACTCCCTCGACTACACGCTGGGCCTGGCTGCCGTGGGTGAACTCGACGGCGAGTTCGCGTACTTCAATCAGATTCTCGGCCATCCTATTTCCTCGGATCGAAGGCATCGCGGGCGGCTTCGCCGATGAACACCAGCAGCGTCAGCATCAGCGCCAGCACGACAAAGGCACTGATACCCAGCCACGGCGCCTGCAGGTTGGATTTACCCTGAGCGACCAGTTCGCCGAGCGACGGCGCGCCCGGGGGCAGACCGAAACCGAGAAAATCCAGAGCCGTCAGGGTGCCGATGGCGCCGGTGAGGATGAATGGCATGAAGGTCATGGTCGAAACCATGGCGTTGGGCAGGATGTGGCGGAACATGATCGCACCGTTCTGCATGCCCAGCGCGCGGGCCGCGCGGACGTACTCCAGGTTGCGCCCGCGCAGGAATTCGGCGCGCACCACGTCCACCAGGCTCATCCAGGAGAACAACAGCATGATGCCCAGCAGCCACCAGAAATTCGGCTGCACGAAGCTCGCCAGGATGATCAGCAAATAAAGCACCGGCAGGCCCGACCAGATTTCCAGCACTCGCTGGCCGACCAGGTCCACCCAGCCGCCATAGAAGCCCTGTAGCGCACCGGCGATGACGCCGATGACCGAGCTGATCAGCGTCAGAGTCAAGGCGAACAGCACCGAAATACGAAACCCGTAGATCACCCGCGCCAGTACGTCGCGGCCCTGATCGTCGGTGCCCAGCCAGTTGTGCAGCGAGGGCGGCGCGGGTGCCGGAACCTGCAGGTCATAGTTGATGCTCGAATAGTCGAACGGAATCGGCGGCCAGATCATCCAGCCATCGCCGGCCTCGATGAGCTCGCGGATGTATGGACTCTTGTAGTTGGCCTGTAGCGGAAATTCGCCGCCAAAAGTCGTTTCCGGGTAACGCTTGAACACCGGGAAGAACCATTCACCGTCATAGCGCACGACAATCGGCTTGTCGTTGGCGATCAGCTCCGCGCCCAGGCTGAGCACGAACAGCGCAAGGAAGACCCACAGCGACCACCAGCCACGCTTGTGCGCCTTGAACAGCGCCAGCCGACGCTGATTGAGGGGAGACAACTGCATATCAGGCCTCCCTGCTTTCGAAGTCGATGCGCGGATCGACCAAGGTGTAGGTCAGGTCGCCGATCAGTTTTACCACCAGGCCGAGCAGGGTGAAGAGGAAGAGGGTGCCGAACACCACCGGATAGTCGCGATTGATCGCTGCCTCGAAACTCAGCAGGCCGAGGCCGTCCAGGGAGAAGATCACCTCGATCAGCAGCGAGCCGGTGAAGAACATGCCGATGAACGCCGACGGGAAGCCGGCGATGATGATCAGCATGGCATTGCGGAACACATGGCCGTAAAGCACACGGTTCTTGCTCAGGCCCTTGGCGCGGGCGGTGATCACGTACTGTTTGTTGATTTCGTCGAGGAAACTGTTCTTGGTCAGCAGCGTCAGCGTAGCGAAGTTGCCGATGACCAGTGCGGTCACCGGCAGAGCCAGATGCCAGAAGTAGTCGAGAATCTTGCCCCCTAGACTGAGTTCCTCGAAGTTACCGGACGTCAGACCTCGTAGCGGAAACCAGTTCCAGTAGCTACCGCCGGCGAACAGCACGATCAGCAGGATCGCAAAGAGGAATGCCGGAATCGCGTAGCCGACGATGATCGCCGAACTGGTCCAGACGTCGAAGGTGCTGCCGTGGCGTGTGGCCTTGGCGATACCGAGAGGGATCGACGCCAGATACATGATCAGCGTGCTCCACAGCCCGAGCGAGATCGATACCGGCATCTTCTCGACGATCAGCTCGGTGACCGACGCATCGCGAAAGAAGCTCTCGCCGAAGTCCAGCCGCAGGTAATTGCTGAGCATGATCCAGAAGCGCTCGGCGGGCGGTTTGTCGAAGCCGTAGAGACGCTCGATCTCGGCCACCAGCTCGGGATCCAGGCCTTGCGCGCCGCGGTAACTGGTGCCCGCTACGGAAACCTCCGAGCCGCCGCCGGCGATCCGGCTGGTGGCACCTTCGAAGCCTTCCAGCTTGGCGATGGCCTGTTCGACCGGCCCGCCGGGAGCGGCCTGAATGATGATGAAGTTGATCAGCAGGATGCCGAACAGCGTCGGGATGATCAGCAAAAGACGGCGAACGATATAAGCCAGCATTTCAGTGCTCCGTCTCGCCGGCCGGCTTCCCGCTGCGCTCGTCGACGGGCTTGGCGACCGGGGCGGCTGCGTCGGGTTTCTTCCACCAGGTCATCAGGCCGATATCCTGCCGCGGCGTGGTCTCAGGGTGCGCAAGGTGATTCCAGTAGGCGACGCGCCAGGTCTTGATATGCCAGTTGGGAACCACATAGTGCCCCCAGAGCAGGACACGGTCCAGCGCGCGCGTGCGGGTCACCAGTTCCCGGCGCGAGTCGGCGGCGATCAGCTGCTCCACCAGGCTGTCGATGGCCGGGTCCTTCAAACCGATGAAGTTGCGGCTGCCGGGGTTGTCGGCGCTCGCCGAATGCCAATATTCGCGCTGCTCGTTGCCGGGCGAGTTGGACTGGCCGAAGCCGCTGACAATCATGTCGTAATCGCGTGAGCGCAGCCGATTGATGTACTGCGAGACGTCCACGCGGCGGATCTCGAGCTCGATCCCCAGTTCGGCCAGGTTGCGCTTGTACGGCAGCAGGACACGCTCGAACTCGGCCTGTACCAGCAAAAATTCCAGCTTCATCGGCTTGCCATCGGCATCGACCATTCGATCGTCCCGCACCTGCCAGCCGGCTTCGGTGAGCAGGCGGTAGGCGCGGCGTTGCTGCTCGCGAATGATGCCGTTGGCGTCGGTCTTGGGCAGGTCGAAGGGCTGTTCGAAGACTTCCTCCGGGATCTTGCCGCGCAGGGGCTCGAGTAGTTTCAGCTCCGCCTTCTCCGGCAGGCCGCTGGAGGCCAGCTCGGAGTTGTCGAAATAGCTACGGGTGCGGGTATAGGCGCCATTGAACAGCTGGCGATTGGTCCATTCGAAATCGAACAGCAATGCCAGCGCCTCACGAACCCGACGGTCCTGCAGCAGGGGGCGGCGGATATTGAAGATGAAGCCCTGCATGCCGGTCGGGTTGTGATTGGCAATTTCCTCCTTGATGATCCGGCCGTCACTCACCGCAGCGATGTCATAGGCGGTTGCCCAGTTCTTCGCACTGGTCTCCAGCCAGTAGTCGAAGTGTCCGGCCTTGAATGCGTGCAAGGCCACGGTGTTGTCGCGGTAATAGTCGAAGACCAGACGGTCGAAATTGTAGAAGCCGCGATTGACCGCCAGATCCTTGCCCCAGTAGTCCTTCACCCGGGCGTAGCGGATGGAACGGCCCGCCTGGACTTCCTCGACGCGATACGGTCCGCTGCCCAGCGGCGGTTCCAGGCTGCCGGAGGCGAAGTCGCGACCTTCCCACCAATGCTTGGGCAGTACCGGCAGCTGACCAAGGATCATCGGCAGCTCGCGGTTGCCGGCATGTTTGAAATCGAAGCGCACGCGACGCTGGCTTTCGGCTGTCACCTTCGCCACATCGGCGTAATAGCCGCGGTAATGCGGCGCGCCCTGGCTCATCAGGGTCTCGAAGGTAAATACCACGTCCTCGGCGGTCACCGGCTGGCCATCGTGGAAACGCGCCTGCGGGCGCAGATGGAAGCGCACCCAGCTGTTGTTCGGACCCTTTTCGATCTTCTCGGCAAGCAGGCCATAGACGGTGAATGGCTCGTCCAGACTGTTGGTGGTGAGCGTGTCGTAGATCAGACCGATGTCGTCGGCGGCGACACCCTTGTTGACGAAGGGATTGAGCGAGTCGAAGCTGCCAAATCCGGCCTGACGCAGCGTGCCGCCCTTGGGGGCATCGGGATTGGCGTACTCGAAGTGGCTGAAGTCGGCCGAATATTTCGGCTTCTCGTCATAGAGCGTCAGCGCATGACGGGGCGCGGCGTCGGAAAGCGCGGCGACGCAAAGCAGACCGAACAGTCCGCTGCGAAGCAGGGCGGGGCGGATGTAAGTGATCATTTGGCTGTCTCCAGGTCCTTCAGCCACCAGGTGCGCAGCCCCAGTGTGTAGGGCGGCGTGGCGGCATGGGCGAACCGGTTGCGGTAGGCCAGGCGATGATTGCTGATGAACCAGTTGGGAATGGTGTAGTGATTCCACAGCAGGACGCGATCGATGGCACGACTGATCGCCACCTGCTCGTCACGTGTGCTGGCAGCAAGGAGTTTCTCCAGCAGGGCGTCGACCACCGGGTTGGCGATACCGGCATAGTTGCGCCCGCCCTTCACATCGACCTGACTGGAATGGAAGTACAGCCACTGCTCGATGCCGGGGCTGAGACTCTGCGCCAGGGTGGTGAGGATCATGTCGTAATCGTATTGGTCCAGACGCTGCTTGTACTGGGCGCCGTCGACGGTGCGCAGGTGCGCCTGGATGCCGATGCGCGCGAGATTCGCCACATAGGGCTGCAGGATTCGCTCCAGGCGCGGGTTGACTAGAAGAATCTCGAAACTCAGCGGCCGCCCGCTGCGATCGAGCAGGTACTCGCCCGAGAGTTTCCAGCCGGCTTCGGCGAGCAACGCCAGCGCTTGGCGCAGCGTGTCGCGCGGGATGCCATGGCCGTCCGTGCGTGGCAGCTGGAATGGTTCGCTGAAGAGCCTGGCCGGCAACTGTTCGCGAAACGGCGAGAGCTGCAGCCACTCGCTGCCTTCCGGTTTACCGACCGCGGCGAATTCGCTGTTGGGGTAGTAGCTCTCGCTGCGCTGGTAGGCGGAGTAGAACAAGGCCCGGTTGGTCCATTCGAAATCGAACAGCATGCCCAGCGCTTCGCGCACGCGCTGGTCGGCGAATGCCGGACGGCGGTTGTTCATGAACAGCGCCTGGGTGTTGCTGGGAATCCGGTGAGGTATCTCGGCCCGGATGATCTCGCCGCGCGCCAGCGCCGGGAACTGGTAGCCATTGGCCCAGTTCTTGGCCTGATGCTCGATGAAGAAATCGAACTCGCCGACCTTGAACGCTTCGAACGCCACCGTGTTGTCGCGATAGAACTCCACGTCGACGCGGTTGAAGTTGTACTTGCCGCGATTGACTGCCAGGTCTTCGCCCCACCAATCCTTTACCCGCTCGAAAACCAGCTTGCGTCCGGGCAGCACCTCGACCAGGCGATAAGGTCCGCTGCCGAGCGGCGGATCGAAGGTAGTTGCCTTGAAATCGCGACCTTTCCAGTAGTGCTGCGGCAGTACCGGTAGCTCGCCGATGCGTTGGATGAGCAGTGCATTCGGCTGCTCGAAGACGAAGCGGATGCGATGGCGCGAGAGGATGTCGATCCGCTTGACGCCCTGCAGGTTGGTCCGATAACGCGGGTGGCCGTCGCGGGTCAGCAGCCGATAGGAGAAGGCGACGTCATAGGCGGTGATCGGCTGGCCATCGTGAAACCGCGCCTGCTTGCGCAGGTTGAACACCACCCAGCTTGGGTTCTCGCTGTACTCGATCGATTCGGCGATCAGCCCGTAGCTTGACGCCGGCTCGTCTCCGGAGGGGTCGTAAAAGCCAGTGCCAACCATCAGCGGCTCGTTCAGCTCGCTGATGCCATATTCGAGGAAATCCGGAGTGGCACTCGGGCTGGTGCCCTTGAAGGTATAGGGATTGAGCGTGTCGAACGTGCCGAAGGCCATCAGCTTGAGAAGGCCGCCCTTGGGCGCTTCGGGATTCACCCAATCGAAATGGGTGAATGTCGCCGGATACTTGAGGACGCCGAACTGCGCATAACCGTGGCTTTCGCTGATGGTTGCGAGGGCGGGAAAGCTCAAGACCAGGCAGGTGAGTAACGAGAACAGGCATCGCATCAGGCTGGGAATCCGATCCATGGCGCTTTCGGGCTTCTCGGCCGGGTACAGTAACAGCTTGTCTGCGCTGGAAAAAGGCAGATGGAGTCGGGCAAACTGCCAGCTAATTAAATATGCCGTCGAAGCGGCAAGGTGGCCTGCGTTGGGTGCACGTAGTCAGGGTTTGCAGGCTTGGATCGAACGCCTGAACCAATCCGAATTGCCGGCGCTGGCCGGGGTGGTCCAGGACCTGCAGCGGCTGACCCAGGAGCAGCATGCTTCGGTGCAACAACTGGCCGATGTCCTGTTGCGCGACGCGGCGCTCACCTCGAAGGTCCTGCGGATCGGCAACAGCAGCTATTACAACCCCTCGCAGGAGGCCATCAAGACGATCACCCGCGCGATCGTCATGATCGGCTTCGACAACGTCCGCCTGATCAGCCTGTCGGTGAGCCTGATTGACGGCTTGCTCGACCGGGCGCCGCGACACCAACTGCAGGAATTGCTGGCTCGCTCCTTTCATGCAGCGGTACAGGCACGCAATGTTTCCGGCTATGTGATGCCGCGCCACGAGGAAGAGGTGTTCATCGCAGCGCTGCTGTTCAACGTCGGCGAGTTGGCGTTCTGGGGCTGCGGTGGCGAGCAGGCTGATGAACTGGCGGCGATGCTTGCGCAGCCCGGAGTGAAGGCCGAGGAGGCCGTACAGCAGGTGCTGGGTACAAGTTTCCGCCAACTGACGTTGGGACTGACCAAGAGCTGGAACCTCGGCGAGCTGATCTCGCTCGCGCACAGTGCAGCCAGCAGCAGCGATGCCGGGGTGCGCTCGGTGTCGCTCGGTGTGCGGATCAGCGAGGCGGCGCTGGAGGGCTGGGGATCGTCACGCATGAGCGGACTTATCAGCGAGTACGCCGCCTTTACCGGCGTGACCGAAGAGGATGCGCTGCGACTGATCCTGGCCAGCGCCGACGAGGCGGTGGAGGTCGCCTCGACGTTCGGCGCCGATAGGCTGTGTCGACTGATTCCCAGCACCGATCCGGAGCAGATTCAGCTGCAGCAGTCGCAGCGCCAGGCCAGTCTGCTGCAACCGAATCTGCTGAAGATGCAGCAGGCCTTGCAGGATCTGGGGCTGATGGCGACGCGTGGTGGCGATGTTGGGTTGATTCTGCAAACGCTGCTCGACGGGCTTCATTACGGCGCCGGGCTGGAGCGGGTGATGGTCGCTGTGCTGGCCGACCGGCAGACGTGCTTCCGAGTACGTGGCGCGATCGGCGAGGGCACTCAGAAGTGGGCGGAAGAGTTCCTGC
Source organism: Stutzerimonas sp. 21-1 (assembly GCF_056336065.1). NCBI lineage: Bacteria > Pseudomonadati > Pseudomonadota > Gammaproteobacteria > Pseudomonadales > Pseudomonadaceae > Stutzerimonas > Stutzerimonas sp. 21-1. The sequence goes on from NZ_CM150500.1 coordinate 1,810,853, forward strand.
TTCCGGCCGAGCAGCCCGAACAGCCGCACATCTTCAGTTACGCCCTGCGTCAGCGGCAATCGCTCTGGATGGGGGTGCCGGCCAGTTACAACCTTGAGGACCTGGTGACGCAACCGATCCGGCAGTGGCTGGGCAAAGGCATGTTCTTCATTGCGCCGCTCATGGCGGGCACCCATGAGATCGGTGTGCTGTACGCCGATTGTCGAATATCGGCGCGCGCGCTCAAGCATGAGCAGTTCGTGGCGTTCCAGCGCTTCACCCAGTTGGTCGGGCGTTGTCTCGCATCGCTATCGCGGCGCAGCTGACGCGCGATCAGTTCGGCAGGTAGAGCGTGAGCAGCTGTCCGGGGCGCAGCACCTGTGTCCCCTTGGGATTCCAGTTCTTCAACTTGCTGACGTGGACGTTGAAGCGTTTGGCGATCTGGTACAGCGAATCGCCCTTGCGTACCTTGTAGTAAGTCGGTGCCGCTGCCTTGGTGGCGCTCGCGGGCGCCGGGCCTTGCAGAAAGAGCGCCTGACCTACCTTCAAGCTGCTGCCGGAGAGCTTGTTCCAGCGCTGGAGATCGCGTACCGACACCCGCTGGGCCTTGGCAATATCCCATAGGTTGTCGCCGGCCTTGACGCGATAGCTACGCGGCGCACTAGGCGTGCGGCGCGCGACGGCCTGGAGCAACTCACCTGCCGGTTCGCTGCCAATGCGCGAGGGAATGCTGAGGACCTGACCGATGCGTAGCCGGTTGCTGCGCAGACGATTGAGGTCGCGCAGCGTGGTGACACTGACCTGATGGCGCTCGGCAATGCTGCTGAGGGTGTCGCCCGGTCGTACGCTGTACTGCTGCCAGTTGGCCATGTCCTGCGGCTTCATCAGCGCCAGGTTAGCAGTCAGCATTTCGGCCTTGTCCAGCGGTACCAACAGCTGCTGCGGGCCGTCGAGCGTGATACGCCGGGTGAATGCCGGATTCAGCTGATAGAGCTCGTCTTCATCAAGGTCCGCCATCTGCGCGATCTGCGCCAGGTCCATGCGCTGCTTGAGCGTCACCACCTCGAAGTAGGGCTCGTTGGCGATTGGGCTGAGCGTAATGCCGTAGGCTTCCGGCGCGTTGACCAGTTGCGACAGCGCAAGCAGCTTGGGTACGTAGTCACGCGTTTCGCGCGGCAGTGGCAGGTTCCAGTAATCGGTCGGCAGGCCGAGCTTCTGGTTGCGTTCGATGGCACGGCTGACGGTTCCTTCGCCAGCGTTGTAGGCCGCGAGGGCCAACAGCCAGTCGCCGTTGAACAGACCGTGCAGATAGCTCAGGTAGCGCAGGGCTGCGTTGGTCGAGGCAGTGATGTCGCGTCGGCCGTCGTACCAATTGGTCTGACGCAGGTTGAAATGGCGGCCGGTAGAGGGGATGAACTGCCACAGGCCTACCGCGTGGGCTGGGGAGTAGGCGAAGGGGTCGTAGGAGCTTTCGATTACTGGTAGCAGCGCCAGCTCCAGCGGCATGTCGCGCTCTTCCAGTCGTTCGACGATGTAATGAATGTACGGCCCACCGCGGGCGGTCGCCGTTTGAACGGAGCCGGGACGGCTCGCAAACAGAAGACGCTGCTGTTCGATGCGCGGATTGCTGTCCAGGTGCTCCTGCAGCATGAAACCATCGCGAATGCGTTCCCAGATGTCCTCGTGCTCCGGTGCCACGGACTTGTCCGACAGCCACAGAGGATCCTGCTCGATGGTGAGAGGGGTCACCGAACGAGTGGATGAGTAATCCTGCGGCGCGTTGCTCTGGCAGCCCGCAAGGGCCACGCAGAGGGCGGCGGCGAGTGCGCGTCCAGAGGCTGCCAAGGCGTCTGGAACGCAGCGTCTTCTGGGCGCTGGCGGCATTGGCTGGAGGTTTTCCGGGAAATAAAATTCGCCGGATTCTAGAAACCGGGTTCCGGTGGGTCAAGCGCACTGCCGCGTTTCGGGAACCCGTCGAGGTTGTTCAGAACCGATCTTTCCAGGCGCGCAGTGCCGCAAAAACCTCTGCTGACGCTTTCAATTCGGTCTCGCTGTGTGCTTGCGTGGCCGCGCGTACGGCGCCTATTCCGCAGCGTAGGAAGGGATTGGTCGCCAACTCGAGATCGATTCGCGTGGGCAGGCTGCTGCGGTTTGCCGCGCGGCGCTCGGTAACATCCTGCAAGCGTTTGCCGATCTCGCAATTGTTCGGTTCCACCGCCGTGGCGAAGCGTAGGTTGCTTAGCGTGTACTCATGGGTGCAGTAGACGAGTGTGCGTTCCGGCAATGCCGCCAGACGCTGCAACGATTCGTGCATCTGCTGTGGCGTGCCCTCGAACAGGCGCCCGCAGCCAGCGGCGAACAGCGTGTCACCACTCAGCAGCCACGGCTGTTCGTCATCGTGATGGTAATAGGCAATATGTCCAAGGGTATGGCCCGGAACCGCCAATACGAGCAACTCATGGCCGAGAATCCGAATTCGCTGGCCGTCTTGCAGGGCGTGATCGCAACCGGGAATACGTTCGTTGGCTGGGCCGTGAACGCGAGCGCCGGTGCCCGCCTTCAGCGAGGCAATACCGCCGACGTGGTCATGATGGTGATGGGTGACGAGGATATCGGTCAGTTGCCAGTCCGGATTGGCCGCCAGCCATCCCAGTACTGGCGCAGCATCGCCGGGATCGACCGCTACGCAGCGGCGTTGCGTGTCATCCTGCAGCAGCCAGATATAGTTGTCGGTGAACGCGGGCAGTGCCTCGATCTTCAGCATGGTCGGGTCGCCAAGACAGTGACAAAGGCGCATCCTAGCAGGACATCGGCGAGCGTAAACCTAGCGAAACTGACATCGAAGGCAGGACCGAGCAAAGGAGCCCAACGATGAAACCGCAACCTTGCGCCCAGGCAAACGACCAGTGGCTGCGCATGATCGCAGAGGCCAACGACTGGTTCGCCGGCCCGCTGGGGCGTCAGCTGCTCGAGCAGGAGCAGCGCGTACTCGGTGATGAATTGAATCGCTGCTTCGGCAGCTATCTGGTGCATTACGGCCCGTTTTCCGGCGCCTCGGTCGTGCCGCCGAAGATCAAACGTAGCGTCAGGCTTGGGGCAGCGTTTGCCGGGGTGGAAATTGTCTGCGAGGAGCAGGCCTGGCCGCTCGGCGAGCACGCGGCCGACGTGGTGCTGCTGCAACACGGCCTGGATTTCAGTCTGTCCCCGCACGCCTTGTTGCGGGAAGCGGCGCGAAGCGTGCGTCCGGGCGGACATTTGCTGATCGTCGGTATCAATCCCTGGAGCCTGTGGGGTGCCCGTCGTCTGGTGTCGCGCGAGCCGTTGCGGCAGGCCCGCTGCATTCGTCCGACACGGGTCGCGGACTGGCTCAACCTGCTCGGATTTGCGCTGGAGAATCGGCGTTTCGGGTGCTATTGTCCGCCGCTTTCTTCGGGCGAGTGGCAATCGCGCCTGCTGCGGCTGGAGTCGCTGGGGCAGCGTTTGCAGGCGCCAAATGGCGGATTCTACGTCCTGGTGGCGCGCAAGCTGATGATCGGCTTGCGCCCGCTGCGTGAGCAGCGCCGCGAGCGCATGGGCAAGCTGCTGCCGCTGCCGGTGGCCAAGGTCAGCCGCCGGGATGCCGAGTAATCGAGCGTCGGCACCCTTGCACCACGCCATTCCGATTGACAGGGTAAGCACTTTCTCATGAGCGACGAGCTGGTCGAAATCTATACGGATGGCGCCTGCAAAGGTAATCCGGGCCCCGGTGGCTGGGGGGCGCTACTGATATATAAGGGTGTCAAACGCGAGCTCTGGGGCGGCGAGGCGCAGACGACCAACAACCGCATGGAGCTGATGGCGGCGATTCGTGCGCTTGCCGAGCTCAAGCGTCCCTGCCAGGTGTGTCTGGTGACCGACTCTCAGTACGTGATGCAGGGCATCAACGATTGGCTGCCGAACTGGAAGAAGCGCGGCTGGAAAACGGCCAGCAAGCAGCCGGTTAAGAACGCCGATCTTTGGCAGCAGCTCGACGAGCAGGTCAATCGTCATCAGGTCAGCTGGAAATGGGTGCGCGGGCATACCGGCCATCCGGGCAATGAGCAGGCCGATCTGCTGGCCAACCGCGGCGTGGTGCAGGCCAAACGTCAACCGATTGTGTAAGCGAGCGAAGACATGCGTAGCGTAGTGCTGGATACCGAAACCACGGGCATGCCGGTGACCGATGGTCACCGGATCATCGAAATCGGCTGCGTCGAAGTGATCGGCCGGCGCCTGACCGGACGGCACTACCATGTCTACCTGCAGCCGGACCGTGAGGTAGACGAGGGCGCGATCACCGTTCACGGCATCACCAACGAGTTTCTCGCCGACAAGCCGCGTTTCCGTGATGTCGCCGATGAGTTCTTTGAGTTCATCCGGGACGCGCAGCTGGTTATCCATAACGCGGCGTTCGATATCGGGTTCATCAACAACGAATTTGCCCTGCTCGGTCAGCAGGAGCGCGCCGAGATCACCGATCATTGCTCGGTGCTCGATACCCTGCTGATGGCCCGAGAGCGCCACCCGGGCCAGCGCAACAGCCTGGACGCGTTGTGCAAGCGCTATGGCGTGGACAACTCGGGCCGCGACTTGCACGGCGCACTGCTCGACGCCGAGATTCTCGCCGATGTCTGGCTGACCATGACCGGCGGGCAGACCAACCTTTCGCTGGCTGGCGACGGCGCCGACACCGGCAACGGTGGGCGACCGCAGCCGAGCCCGATTCGCCGGCTGCCGGCTGATCGGCAGCGCACCATCGTGCTGCGCGCCAGCGAAGAGGAGATGGCCGCGCATGCCGCGCGTCTTGCGGTGATTGAGAAGGCCAGCGGCGCGGCGCCGTTGTGGGCGCAACTGGACGGCTGACGGTTTCCCCTATCGTTTTTGCGGCGGCGCTTCTACCCTGAGGTTGATACTCCTAGGGAAACGCTCATGTACAAAGACCTGAAGTTTCCGGTTCTCATCGTTCATCGCGACATCAAGGCCGACACCGTTGCCGGCGAACGCATTCGCGGCATCGCCGCAGAACTCGAGCAGGACGGCTTCGCCATCCTGCCAACTGCCAGTTCGGCCGAAGGCCGCATCGTTGCTTCAACTCACCACGGTCTGGCCTGCATTCTGGTGGCGGCCGAAGGCGCTGGCGAAAACCAGCGGCTGCTGCACGACGTAGTGGAGCTGATTCGGGTGGCACGCCGTCGTGCGCCGAAGCTGCCGATCTTCGCGCTCGGCGAGCAGATCACGATCGAGAACGCTCCGGCCGAGGCGATGGCCGATCTCAACGAGCTGCGCGGCCTGCTGTACCTGTACGAAGACACCGTGCCGTTTCTCGCCCGCCAGGTGGCGCGTGCTGCGCGCAGCTACCTCGAGGATCTGCTGCCACCGTTCTTTCGTGCGCTGGTGCAGCACACTCATGACTCCAACTATTCCTGGCATACGCCCGGACACGGCGGCGGTGTGGCCTATCGCAAGAGCCCCGTGGGGCAGGCGTTCCACCAGTTCTTCGGCGAGAACACGCTGCGTTCCGACCTTTCGGTGTCGGTGCCCGAACTCGGTTCGCTGCTCGATCACACCGGTCCGCTGGCAGCTGCGGAGGCGCGGGCGGCGCGCAATTTCGGCGCCGACCATACCTTCTTCGTCATCAACGGCACCTCGACGGCAAACAAGATCGTCTGGCATTCGATGGTCGCGCGCGACGATCTGGTGCTGGTCGACCGCAACTGCCACAAGTCGATCCTGCACGCGATCATCATGACCGGCGCGATTCCGCTGTATCTCTCGCCGGCGCGCAATGAACTAGGCATCATTGGTCCGATCCCGCTGTCGGAGTTCAGTCGCGAGTCGATCGCAGCCAAGATCGATGCCAACCCGCTGGCCCGCGGCCGGGCGCCGAAGGTGAAGCTCGCGGTTATCACCAACTCGACCTACGACGGCCTGTGCTACAACGCCAACTTGATCAAGCGCGCGCTGGTCGACAGCGTCGAAGTGCTGCATTTCGACGAAGCCTGGTTTGCCTATGCCGCGTTTCACGAGTTTTATGACGGCCGCTACGGGATGGACACGCGCGAGCAAGGCCCGCTGGTGTTTACCACTCACTCGACGCACAAGCTGCTGGCGGCGTTCAGCCAGGCCTCGATGATTCACGTGCTCGACAGCCGGACACGGCAGCTGGACCGTGACCGCTTCAACGAGGCGTTCATGATGCACACCTCCACATCACCGCAGTACGGCATCCTCGCCTCGCTGGACGTGGCGTCGGCCATGATGGAAGGCCCGGCAGGGCGATCGCTGATCCAGGAAACCTTCGATGAGGCGCTGAGTTTTCGCCGCGCACTGGCCAACTTGCGCCAGCACATTGCCGAAGACGACTGGTGGTTCACCATCTGGCAGCCGCCCAAGGTTGACGGTGCCGAAGCGCCGTCAGCGGCCGACTGGCTGCTGGAGCCGGAGGCCGAGTGGCACGGTTTCGGCGAGATGGCCGAGGACTACGTGCTGCTCGACCCGATCAAAGTGACGCTGGCTACCCCTGGCCTCAATGCCGCCGGCATGCTGAGCGACCGCGGCATCCCCGCGGCGGTGGTCAGCAAGTTCCTCTGGGAACGCGGCCTGGTGGTGGAGAAGACCGGCCTGTACTCGATGCTGGTGCTGTTCTCCATGGGAATCACCAAGGGAAAGTGGAGCACCCTGCTGACCGAGTTGCTGGAGTTCAAGCGCCACTATGACGCCAATCGCCCGCTATGCGAGGCGCTGCCGTCCATCGCGCGTGCCGGGGGCGTCGCCTACGAGGGCATGGGATTGCGCGACCTGTGCGACGAACTGCATCGCTGTTATCGCGAGAACGCGACCGCACGGGCGATGCGGCGGATGTACACGGTTTTGCCGGAGCTCGCGCTCAAGCCAGCCGATGCCTATGACAAGCTGGTGCGCGGGGAGGTGGAAGCGGTGTCCATCGACGAACTGGAAGGGCGAATCTGTGCGGTCATGCTGGTGCCGTATCCGCCGGGAATCCCACTGATCATGCCAGGCGAACGCTTTACGCCGCAGACCCGTTCGATTGTGGATTATCTTCGTTTCGCTCGCGCGTTCGCCGAGCGCTTCCCGGGCTTCGACGCCGACGTGCATGGTCTGCAGAAGGAGCAGGCTGCGGCAGGCACCTTGTATACCGTGGATTGTGTGCGCGAAGCTTGAGCGGCTTTTTTACAAGCCGTTCAGTGGGTTATGGCGAACGTTCATTGTGCGCTGAGCATGCGTGGTCTGTTTCACATCGTCCGCATCGACATGCACCGGCCCGCGGGCCGCTTGTTATAGTTGCGCCGCTAGAAACAGGCCGTCAGACAAAAGAGTTTCCATGCCGCCTGCCGCGCTTGCTGCATCGGCTGCCGAGGATCGTAGCGTGAACCAATACCAAGCCTTTCGTGTCGAGCTGGCTGATAAAGTCGCAAATGTCGTAATTAATCGGCCGGAGAAGATCAATGCGATGAACGCGGCCTTCTGGACCGAGATCATCGATATCTTCAACTGGATCGACGAAACCGACGACGTTCGTGTCGTGGTGCTCAGCGGAGCGGGTGCGCATTTTTCCTCGGGTATCGATCTGCAGCTGCTGGCGCAGGTGGGTGGCGAGCTGGGCAAGGATGTCGGGCGCAACGCCGAAAAACTGCGGCGCAAGATTCTCTCGCTCCAGGCTTCGTTCAACGCGGTCGACAACTGTCGCAAGCCGGTCATCGCGGCGATCCAGGGCTACTGCCTGGGCGGTGCGATCGACCTGATCTCCGCGTGCGACATGCGCTACAGCACCAGCGATGCGCAGTTTTCGATCAAGGAAATCGACATGGGCATGGCGGCCGATGTCGGTACCCTACAACGGCTCCCGCGAATCATCGGCGACGGCATGATGCGCGAGCTCGCCTTTACTGGCCGCACCATCGATGGCGAAGAAGCGCGTGCGATTGGCCTGGTCAACCGTACCTACGCTGATCAGCAGGCATTGCAGGACGGCGTACAGGCCCTGGCGCGACAGATTGCGGAAAAGTCGCCGCTGGCGATTCGCGGCACCAAGGAGATGATCCGCTACATGCGCGACCATCGGGTCGATGACGGCTTGGAGTACATTGCCACCTGGAACGCCGCAATGCTGCAGGCGGCCGATCTTCGGGTTGCAGTTACCGCACACATGACCAAACAGAAGCCGGACTTTGCCGACTGATGCGTCACAACAACGCTGCGCGGGAGGCGCACTAGGCATGGTTACTGGAGCTACATCGCTCGGTCTGGTTCGCGACGAACTGTTCGCCACGATGGAAGAGGCGGAGCAGAGCCTCGAACACTTCATCATCGATCGCAACAATGGCGGCTTGCTGCAGCAGGCGGTGGAGAATCTCAAGCAGGTTCGTGGCACGCTCAACCTCATCGAGTTGGCCGGAGCGGAGCTGCTGGCGCAGGAAGTGCTGCAGCTCGCGATGGATATCCCGGTGGGAGCCAGCGAAGAGCGTGACAGTCAGATGGCGGCGATGAGCAACGGCCTGTATGTGCTGCGGCGCTATCTCGAAAGTGTCGATGCGAGCCGGCAGGAAATGCCCGAGCTCTTGCTTCCGGCGATCAATGCCTTGCGTCTGGCGGCTTCGCAACCGCTGCTGCCGGAGAGCTTCTTTTTCAGTGCGCGCCTGGATCATGCGCGTCCGGTAAGCCTGTCGCACGCGCGGCCTGTCGCGGACTTGAATGCCGAGACGCGACGCATGCGGCACATGTACCAGATCGGTCTGCTAGGTTTCCTCCGCGAGGAGAACCTGGCTGCCAGCCTGAGATTGATGGCCCGGGCGCTAGGGCGCCTTGAGCAGCTCTATGCCCACCTGCCGGCCGGTCGTTTGTGCTGGATCGGTGGTGCGGCGCTTGAGAGTCAGCTCGACGGCCAGTTACTGCCGCGCAAATCGCGCAAGCAGCTGTTTTCCCGTCTGGATCGTGAGCTCAAGCAGCTGCTCGGCAATCCTGACTATGAAACCTCGCGCAGCCTGCTCAAGGAGTTGCTGTATCTGGTTGCGCTGGCCGACAGCGCGGGGCCGCTCGCGATGCAGGTGCGAGAGGTGTTTGCGCTCGGGGCGTTGCCGTTCACCGATCACATGCTCGAGGAAGAGTCCCAGCGTCTGGCGGGCCCCGGTCAGGGGGTTATGCGTTCGCTGTCCTCCGCCATCCGCGAAGAGCTGGCCAGCCTGAAGGATTTGCTGGATCTCATTGAGCGCGGGACGGCACCCGCCGAGGCCTTCGCCAATCTGCACACGCTGCTTGGCAAACTGGCCAAGACGCTCGGCATGGTCGGTTTGTCTTCGGCCGCCAACACGCTGCATACGCAGCTTGCCGTGGTTTCCGGCTGGACGCAGGAGCAGCCTGCGCAGGCGCAGGAGCTGCTTCGCTTGGCCGACGCGGTGCTCTATGTGGAAAGCATGGTCGCCAGCCTGGAGAAGGGTGAACGCCGGGAGGGGCGGCTGCCGCCGGCTGCGCCTGGTCTTGAAGCCGAGGCGTTTGCGAATCATCAGCTGACCGAGGCGTACATCGTGGTTATCGATGAGGCGTCCGCCGGTCTGGCACTGGCGAAACGTGCGATCACCGCCTATCTGGAATCCAACGGTGAAAAACTGCACCTGGCCAATGTGCCCTTCAGTCTGCAGTCCGTCCGCGGAGGCCTGCGCTTTCTTGAGCAGGAGCGTGCCGCAGAACTGATCGGCGCCTGTGCGGATTTCATTCAGAAACAGATGCTCGAATCCACCCAGATGCCTGCCGAACAGATGCTTGAGACCCTCGCCGACGCTTTGACCAGCCTGGAATATTATCTGGACGGCGGTGCGATATTGCGCCGTGATGATTCGCGCGCCAGCGTGCTCGATCTGGCCAGCGAAAGCGTTCGGGCGCTTGGAATGCCGGTCGCCGCCTGATGAGCTTGCGCTGGCACGCCGCCCTGCTCGATCCCGCTACGCCGGGAGGCTGGGCGGTGGTGCATTGCCAGCAGCAGTTTCTTTTCGACAGCAGCGGCGTGCTGTTTCCTCGTGATTGGCTCAAGCGCCTGGAGCTGCCGCTGCTGAGCGAGCAGGGGCTGGGCTACTTCGATGGCGATGCGGTGTTCCTGTACGAGCTGGACCGCCCGGCCGCCGTACCGGGTGCTGGCTGGCAGGGACTGCGGCAATTCATGCTGCAGAACGACGACCGCGATCTGTTTCGCATGCTTGGCTACGCCGCGCAAATCGGAACATGGGCGACGCAGCATCGCTTCTGTGGTCATTGCGGGGCGCGGATGCAACAGCATGCGCGCGAGCGCGCCATGCATTGCCCGGACTGCGGCATCCATCATTACCCGCGTCTTTCGCCCAGCATGATTGTGCTGGTCACCCGTGGGGACGAGTTGTTGCTCGCGCGCTCACCTCGTTTTGCTCCCGGGGTGTACAGCACGCTGGCCGGCTACGTCGAGCCGGGTGAATCGGTCGAGCAATGCGTCGAGCGTGAGGTACGCGAAGAGGTCGGTGTGTCGATCCACCCACCGCGCTACATCACCAGCCAGGGCTGGCCGTTCCCGCATTCGTTGATGCTGGGTTTTCACGCCGAATATGCAACCGGCGAGATTGTTCCTCAGCCCGAAGAAATCGAAGATGCTCGCTGGTTTTCCATTCATCGCCTGCCTGAATTACCTGCGCGCCAATCGATTGCCCGTTATCTGATCGAGCTCTACCTCGCGCGTCGTCTAGGCCGCGATGACCCAATGTTGCCAGGCTAGGCGCACGCTCAGCGCCAGTACCACCAGAATGAACACCGGACGGATGAACTTTGCGCCGCCATGGATGGCTGTGCGTGCGCCGAAATAGGCGCCACTCATCAAGGCGAGCCCCATGCCGATGCCCAGCACCCAGGCAACCTGTCCGGCAACGATGAAGACGCCCAGGGCAGCGGCATTGCTGACGAAGTTCATACTGCGCGCCACGCCACTGGCGCGTAGCAGATCCAGCGGATAAAGCAGCAGGCTGCTGACCGTCCAGAATGCCCCGGTGCCTGGCCCCGCGACACCGTCATAGAAACCCAGCCCCAAGCCTTGCGGCCATTGGCGACGCGGAGCGATGAGTAGCGGGGTAGTCGCGGCCGTACCGGTTGGCGTACGACTGAACAGCAGGTACAAGCCGCAGCCACAGACCACCAGCGGCAGCATCTGATTCAACCAGCTTGCCGGCAACCGATGGGCAACGGCAGCGCCAAGCGTGGCTCCGATTGCCGTGCCGAGCAGCGCCCGTCGCCAGAGCTGCGGATCGAACAGGCGTCGCCGATAAAAGGTGTAGCTTGCCGTGGCTGAACCGAAGGTTGCGCAGAGCTTGTTGGTGCCCAGCACCAGATGCGGTGGTAGCCCTGCGGTTAGCAGCGCAGGAATGGTCAGCAGCCCGCCGCCACCAGCGATCGCATCGATGAAGCCGGCGATGAACGCCACGACAATCAGTGCCAGCAGGGAAAGAGGATCGAGTGCGAGTTCGAACGCGAATGGCATCGGGTACTCGTGAGGCCGGGAAGAGGGCCTCCAGCATAAGACGATGCCTGCAACAAGTCAGCGGGACCCATACCGTCGATGGCTGATATCGCACGCAGGCGAAGTTGCCGAGGCGTGATGGATGTCCCACCACCATGCTGGATGCCTGCCCGAACGCTGCGGATAATGCCGCACTCGTTGGGAGAGGCAGCATTCATGCAATATCTCGGGCTTGCGTTGGTGGTGGCGTTACTCGCGCTGGTGGTTCTGTTGGTGGCGTTGCGGGTGCTGTTTGGTGGCAGTTGGCTGCTCGGCTGGCTGCGAGGCACGTTCGGCATGCTGCTGGTCGTACTTACCGCGATGATTGGCCTCATCGCGTACGAAGTTCGCGACTACCAGGCCATAGCGAACGGCACTCCGCTGGCGACGGTCGTCTTCCATGCACAGGGCAAGCAGCGCTACGAGGTTGAGCTTCGGCAGGCCACCCGGCAGCGCTCGGCGGTTGTAGAGGGGGACTTGTGGCAACTGGAGGTGCACATGCTGCGCTGGAGCGGACTGGCTGCGCTGATCGGGCTGGAGCCAGGTTATCGGCTGCAGGCGTTGTCAGGGCGCTATCTCTCGGTGGAGCAGCAGGAACAGGCGCGCCATACGCGGGTGCCGCTGACAAACAGCACAGCCGTGCCGGTCTGGGATTGGTTAAGGAGCCTGGACTGGAGCGTCCCGTTCATCGAGCCGCAGACACAGCGCGTGAGTTTCATGCCGCTGGTTGATGGCGCGGCTTTCCAGATCGAACAGACGGCGACCGGTTTGCTCGCATCGCCAGTGAACGCCGAAGCGCGCCAGGCGCTGAAAGACTGGTAGCGCACAACGCGCAACAAAAAAGGGAGCCTGATCGCTCCCTTTTTTATTGTTGTTGCATCGCCGATCAGGCCAGGTAGCCGCCGTCGACGTTGAGTGCCACACCGGTGGTGTAGCTGGACGCGTCGCTGGCGAGGTACAGCACGGCGCCGGCCATTTCGCTGGGATTGGCAACGCGGCGCAGGGGGATGTGCTGCAAGGCCGCCTCGCGGATGCTGTCATTCTTGACCAGTGCCGAAGCGAACTTGGTGTCGGTCAAGCCTGGCAGCAGGGCGTTGCAGCGGATGCCGAACTGCGCGCACTCCTTGGCGAAGGCCTTGGTCATGTTGATCACGGCGCCTTTGGTGATCGAATAGATACCTTGGAAATCGCCCGGCGAGACGCCATTGATCGAGGCGACGTTGATGATGCTGCCGCCACCCTGTTGGCGCATCAGCTTGCCGGCCTCGACGGACATATAGAAGTAGCCGCGCACGTTGACGTCGACGGTTTTCTGGAACGCCGCCACGTCGGTATCGAGGATGTGGCAGAACTGCGGGTTGGTGGCCGCGTTGTTCACCAGGATGTCGAGACGGCCGAACTCTTCGCGAATCCTGGCGAAGACCGCCTGAATCTGCTCCATTTCGCCGATATGGCAGGCCACGGCGGTGGCCTTGCCGCCATCGGCGATGATCGAGTCGGCCACGGCCTGACAGCCTTCGAGCTTGCGACTGGAGACGATCACGTGGGCACCCTGCTGGGCCAGCAGGCGGGCAATGGCTTCGCCGATGCCACGGCTGGCGCCAGAGACGAAGGCGATCTTGCCGTCCAGGTCGAACAGTTGGGTCTTGGACATCGATGGTTCCTCTTGTTGTTCGTGGTTCGGCCCCATCGCAGGAGCCGAAGTGGGTTCAGAGCTGAGAGTGCTCGATCACGTGCAGCGCTTTTTGTTCGAGCAACCGGTTCATGGTGATGAAGCGGGCGAAACGCTGGTCCTGCGTTTGCCCGTGATAGAAGCGGTAATAGATCTGCTGGATGATCCCGGCGAGCCGGAATAGGCCGTAGGTGTAATAGAAGTCGATACAGGGGATTTCGATGCCGGAGCGGCGAGCGTAGTACTCGACGAAGCTCGCGCGCGTGTGCATGCCGGGCAGGTGGCTGGGTTGCCGGCGCATGGCCTGCATGGCGGGCTGGTCGTTCGCTTCGATCCAGTAGGCCAGCGTATTGCCCAGATCCATGAGCGGATCGCCGATGGTGGTCATTTCCCAGTCCAGCACACCGATGATCTGCATCGGGTTTTGCGGGTCGAGGATAACGTTGTCGAAGCGGTAGTCGTTATGAACGATGCCGGGCTTGGGATGATCGGCCGGCATCTTGGCCTTCAGCCAGGCGACGACCGGCGTCCACTGCGGCGCATCGGGCGTCAGGGCGCGCTCGTAACGCTCGCTCCAGCCTTCGATCTGGCGTTTCACATAGCCTTCCGGTCGGCCCAGATCGGCCAGCCCACAGGCTTGGTAATCGACGTTGTGCAGCTCCACGAGCTTGTCGATGAAGCTTTCGCAAAGTGCGCGGGTCTGGCTTTCGTCGAAATTCAGCTCAGGTGGCAGCTCGGCACGCAGAATGATGCCGTTGACGCGTTCCATCACGTAGAACTCGGCGCCGATTACCGATTCGTCGGTGCAATAGGCGTAGGCCTTGGGGCAATACGGAAACCCGGCGTTCAGCTGGTTGAGGATGCGGAACTCGCGGCCCATGTCGTGGGCCGACTTGGCCTTGCGGCCAAAGGGTGGGCGGCGCAGCACCAGCTCACGGTTCGGGTATTCGAGCAGGTAGGTGAGATTCGATGCGCCGCCGGGAAACTGCGAAATCCGCGGGCTGCCTTCCAAATCGGCTATGTGCGCCTTGAGGTAGCGTTCCACAGCCTCGACCGGTAGCTCCTCGCCTTCGCGGATACCCGTGGTTTGATCCGTAAGCGCCATGTTTTATCCCTTCTGCTTATGTTTGGTGCTCGAGATGATTCAGTAATCTAATGCTGCGGGTGATGCGAACCAAGGTTGGCCAGCTGTTATTGGCGAAGATGTTGGTGCCCGATCAGGGTGGCTGATCGCTCCTGCAGCGGGCCCGGCTCATAAAAAAACCGAAGCCAGATGGCTTCGGTTTCGGTGTTGCGACTGGCTCGCCTTACGCGGGGAACAGTTCGCTGAGTTTCAATGCCAGCATCATGTCGCCTTCGGCGCGCAGCTTGCCGCCCATGAACGCCTGCATGCCGTCGGTTTCGCCGCTGACGATGCCCTGCATGGTTTCGCTATCCATGATCAGGGTGACGTTGGCATCGCTGGAGTCGCCCTGCTGCAGATCGCAGGTGCCGTCCTTGACGGTCAGGTAGTAGTTCTCGGCGTCGGTGATGTTGAACTGGAAGACCAGATCCAGGCCGGCGGCGGCGCTCGGGTTGAATTTGGACTGCATGCCCTTGAAGGTTTCGGCAACGTTGCTCATGACGTGTTCCTTTATTTTGATGTGGATGAAACATGCAGCCTGGGGCCGCTCTTGGGCTGGGCTTATCGGTGAGTGACAAGCTCCGGGTTCTTCAACAATTGCAGATGCGCATGACTGTTGAACGAAGCGAGCGCGACCTCGCGGCCGCGAAATTTCAACTGGCTGAGTGAGGTATTGACGATCTGCCAATTCAATTCGAATGCCTTCACGGCCGGTACGCCGATGATTCGCTGCAACAGCGCGGTAATGGTGCCGCCGGACGTGAAGACGGCGATCTTGTCGCTCTTTTCGGCCTGCTCGAGCAGGCGCTCCAGACCGCCGGTGACGCGTTCGAGAAAGCTGCTCCAGCTTTCCAGTTCTTCCTTTTCATGTTCACCGGAAATCCAGCGGTGCACGACAAAGGTGAACAGACGCTGAAATTCCGCGCGATGACTGGCGGCATTGCGCAGGATATGCAGGGCGTTCGGTTCGACTTCCAGCAGCTCGGGCAGATGCGCTCGAATCACCGCATCGGCTTGGAATTCGTTGAACGCTGCGTCGATTTCAAGCGACGGCGGACCTTTATCCGATCGATCCAGACGGGCGAGTGTGGTGCGGGCGGTGTCCTGCTGACGATGCAGTTCACCGCTGATGCAGCGATCGAAGCGGATGCCGAGCTGCGCCAGATAGTCGCCCAGCGCTTCAGCCTGGCGGTAGCCCAGAGGCGAGAGCACGTCGTAGTCCTGTGCACCGAAAGACGCCTGAGCATGTCTGATCAGGTAGATGCTGCCCATTGTGTTGTCGTGCCCGTTCGCTGGTTTTTCGCGAGGGTAGGAGGAGCGACGGGGAGTGTCAACGACAATTCATACGTTTGTTTGAATTGGGCGCGCGCTGGTTCCGCTACAGGCGCCCCGGTATGCTTGCCCATCCGGCGCCGCACAAGCGAATACTGGCGGCTGTCATCCAAAACCAAGGAGCGATCGTGGAATTTCTTGCCGATTACGCCAGTTTTCTGGCCAAGACCGTGACACTGGTGCTGGCCATCGTGGTCGTACTCATCGTCGTGGCATCGTCACGACGTGGTCGCGGCAAGTCGAGCGGCGGCAATTTGCAGGTGCACAAGCTCAACGATTTCTACAAGGCGATGCGCGAACGCCTCGAGCAATCGGTACTGGAGAAAGATCAGCTCAAGGCGCAGCGCAAGCGCGAGGCAAAGGCCGCGAAGCAGGCGAAGAAGTCCGAAACGCCGTCACGCGTATTCGTGCTGGACTTCGATGGCGACCTCAAGGCGTCCGCCGTCGAAAGTCTGCGTCACGAAATTACCGCGCTGCTCACTCTGGCCACACCGCAGGATGAAGTGGTGCTGCGCCTGGAGAGTGGCGGCGGCATGGTGCACAGCTACGGCCTGGCGGCTTCGCAGTTGGTGCGTATCCGCGATGCCGGCGTGCCGCTGACGGTCTGTGTCGACAAGGTTGCGGCCAGCGGCGGCTACATGATGGCTTGCATCGGTGATCGCATTCTTACCGCACCGTTCGCCATTCTCGGCTCCATCGGTGTGGTGGCGCAGCTGCCTAACCTGCATCGATTACTGAAGAAGCATGACGTTGACTTCGAAGTGCTTACCGCGGGTGAGTACAAGCGCACGCTGACCGTCTTTGGTGAGAACACCGAGAAGGGCCGGGAGAAATTCCAGGAAGACCTGCAGACCACGCACGATCTGTTCAAGAACTTCGTGGCGCGTTATCGGCAGCAGGTCAGTATCGACGACGTAGCCACCGGCGAAGTCTGGCTGGGCACCGCCGCGCTGGGCAAGCACCTGGCTGACGAGATCAAGACCAGCGACCAGTATCTGGCTGAGCGCGCGCATGAGGCTGAACTTTTCCATCTGCACTATGCGCAGAAAAAGAGTCTGCCCGAGCGCTTTGGCATGGCGGCCAGCGCTTTGATCGAACATGGCGTGGCCAAGGGCTGGAAACAAATCAACGAACAGAAATTCTGGCGATAGAGGAGAGGCGCATGGGTAGCTTCAAGGCATTGCAGGTCAGCGAGGACGGGCAGGGACATTTCACGTCACGTATCGTCGAGCGAGCGATCGATGAGTTGCCCGCCGGCGAGGTGCTTATCCGGGTGCGCTATTCCTCGTTGAACTACAAGGACGCGCTCTCGGCCAGCGGCAATCGCGGCGTGACCCGCCAGTATCCGCATACGCCGGGTATCGATGCGGCGGGCGTGGTCGAGGCGTCGAGCGTCGCCGAGCTGAAGGCTGGCGATGAGGTGATTGTCACCGGCTACGATCTGGGCATGAACACCGCAGGTGGTTTCGGCCAGTACATCCGTGTTCCGGCGGCCTGGGTGATCAAACGTCCGCAAGGGCTCTCGCTGCGGGATTCGATGATCCTCGGAACCGCCGGCCTGACCGCTGCACTGTGTGTCGAGAAGCTCGAGCGCGCGGGATTGGAGCCTGGTGCGGCACCGGTGCTGGTCACGGGCGCTACCGGCGGGGTGGGCAGTATTGCCGTGGCTTTGCTGGCACGGCTGGGCTATACCGTTGCGGCCATGACTGGCAAGGCAGAGCAGGGCGAGCTGCTGCGTCGTCTGGGCGCCAGCCAGATCGTCGAGCGCAGCGTGTTGCAGGCTGGAACAGAGAAGGCGCTGCTGAAAGAGCAATGGGGCGGTGCAGTGGATACCGTCGGCGGGGAGATTCTGTTCAACGTGGTGAAGTCGTTGCAGCGTGGGGCTAGTGTGGCCTGCTGCGGTCTGACCGCCGGAACGCAGTTTTCAGCCAGCGTGCTGCCGTTCATCCTGCGCGGGGTCAACCTGCTGGGTGTCGACTCGGTCGAGATTCCGCTGGTCGAGAAGGCCTCGATGTGGGACAAGCTCTCGCTGCAATGGCGTCTGCCGCACCTGGACGAGCTGGCCGAGGAGATCGACCTACAACAATTGCCTGGTGCGATCGAGCGTATCCTGGCCGGGCAGCAAGTGGGGCGGGTGCTGGTGCGGCTGGACTGACAGCCTGTTGCGTAAATGAAAAAACCCGCCATCAGGCGGGTTTTTTATGTGTGCGATTCAGCCCTGACGTCGGCGGAACAACGGCAGGCGCTCGTCCACTGCTGCCTGGTAGCGCACGGAGAAGTCCTTCAGGCTCTGCAGCGCGTCTTCCGGGTCGCGATCGGCACGAATGGCAAACGCATCGAAGCCACAGCGGCGCATGTAGAACAGCTGATCGCGCAGCACGTCGCCAATCGCGCGGATCTCGCCCTTGTAGCCATAGCGTTCGCGCAGCAGGCGGGCGCTGGAGTAGTGGCGGCCGTCGGTAAACTTGGGGAAGTTGAGCGCGATTACCTGGAAGTGTTCCAGATCGTCGGCGATCTCTTCGACTTCCTCGTTGGAATCCAGCCAGATGCCCAGGCCGCCGTCACGCGCCTTGAGTGCGTGTGCGTGATCGATCCACAGGTGCAGCGGCACGATCACGTCATCGCAGTTGGACAGGCCGTCCAGCGTCTCTTCCTTGGGCAGCAGGTGCCAGGTTTCGTCGATGATCTGCTCGTTCTTAATGATTCGCTGCATACACTCGCTCCTTGAAGGGATCGATGCCGACGCGGCGGAAGGTGTCGATAAACTGTTCATCTTCGGTACGCAGCTCCACATAGACGCTGATGATCTTTTCGATCACATCCGGCACGACGTCCTGTGCGAAGGACGGGCCGAGAATCTGCCCCAGGCTGGAATCGCGGCCGGAGCTGCCGCCCAGCGAGACCTGATAGAACTCGGCGCCTTTCTTGTCGACGCCAAGAATGCCGATATGACCGATGTGGTGATGACCGCAGGCGTTCATGCAGCCGGAGATGTTCAAGTCCAGATCACCGATGTCGAACAGGTAATCCAGATCGTCGAAGCGGCGTTGAATGGCTTCGGCCACCGGGATCGACTTGGCGTTCGCCAGCGAGCAGAAATCGCCGCCGGGGCAGCAGATGATGTCGGTCAGTAGCCCGATGTTCGGTGTCGCTACGCCGAGTTCGCGCAGCTCGTGCCACAGCTCGAACAGACGGCTTTGCTCGACGTCCGCAAGAATAATGTTCTGCTCGTGGGAGTTGCGCACCTCGCCGAAACTGTAGCGGTCGGCCAGGTCGGCAATGGCGTCGAGCTGTTTGTCGGTGACGTCACCAGGCGTGTTGCCGGTGCTCTTCAGCGACAGTGTCACGGCGGCATAACCGGGCTTCTTGTGCGCGACCACGTTGCGCTGGCGCCAGCGAGCGAAGCCGGGGTGTTCGGCGTCTAGCTGCGCGAGGGCCGCACTCTGATCTTCCAGCTCTTTGTAAGCCGGATCGACGAAGAAGCGCCCGATGCGCTCGACTTCGGCATCGGTCAGGGTGCTCGGGCCATCTTTCAGATGGGCCCACTCGGCCTCGACGCGCTCGGCGAAAACTTCCGGGGTCAGCGCCTTGACCAGAATCTTGATACGCGCCTTGAACTTGTTGTCACGACGACCGTAGCGGTTGTAGACCCGCACGATGGCTTCCAGGTAGCTGAGCAGATGCTGCCACGGCAGGAATTCACGGATGAAGCTGCCAACAATCGGCGTGCGGCCCAGGCCACCGCCAACCGAGACGCGGAAGCCCAGCTCGCCGGTGGCGTTGTGCACCGCTTCCAGCCCGATGTCATGCACCTCGATGGCGGCGCGGTCGCTGACGGCGCCGTTGACGGCAATCTTGAACTTGCGCGGCAGGTAGGCGAATTCCGGATGGAACGTCGACCATTGGCGAATGATTTCGCACCACGGGCGCGGGTCGATCAGTTCGTCGTGGGCAACGCCTGCGAACTGGTCGGTGGTGGTGTTGCGGATGCAGTTGCCGCTGGTCTGGATCGCATGCATCTGCACGGTCGCCAGCTCGGCGAGAATGTCTGGGACGTCTTCGAGTTCCGGCCAGTTGAATTGCACGTTGGTGCGCGTGCTTACATGCGCGTAGCCCTTGTCATAGCGGCGGGCGATATACGCCAGCTTGCGCAGCTGAGTGGAAGACAGCAGACCATAAGGAACGGCGATGCGCAGCATCGGGGCGAAGCGCTGGATATACAGGCCGTTCTGCAGGCGCAGCGGCAGGAATTCGTCACCGGCAAGCTCACCCGCGAGGAATCGGCGGGTCTGATCGCGGAACTGACGGACCCGGTCCTCGATGATGTGTTGGTCGTACTGATCGTAAACGTACATGAAGTGTCCTGTTTTCAGGCTGGCTACAGCTTGTCGCGCGCACGGCTGCGCACCCTACGAGGAAGGGCGGCAAGATACCAGCTCGTGGTTATACGCAAAAGTGATGTTTGGGAATATGTTTAGAACGAAACACGCGATTCTGGCGCTATCGGACCGTTGACCGGGAAGGGTGCCTAGCGATGATCTTTACTGGTCTCGTGACAGTGCTTTCGCTCATAGCCAATGGAGATGTTCCATGAATCATCGCGACAGTCTGGTAGATGCGGCCGCCATTCTCGCCCTGATCCTGCTCACAGTCGGCACGGCGATCTTCTGGCTCAGTTATCAGTAGCGCCGGGCTCACGCACCGGCGAGGTGGATCACCAGCCGGACCAGCGCAATGAGCACCAGCACGAAGATCACCGTGAAGCCAACGCCGAGCAGGATGAAATGGCCAGGCTTGCCCTGAGTGAAATCGCGGGCGCGGTTCTTGCCGCTCTGAACGCCTAGCGCGGCGGCGAATACGCTTTGCAGCATCTGGCGCAGGGTCATGGGTTTGTGCTGCGGTTCGTCGCTCATGTTGCAGACTCGTGCGGGGGCGTTGTCTGGAGTCTAGTCGAGCGCGCACATGTTTCAGGTGGTCGACGGAGAAACCCAGACCGCAGGTCTGACCATTCATCAGGCCTGCGGTCGCTCCGTTGTCAGTCGGTCTTGATCGAGATGGCTTTCTCGCCTGGCTGGGCGCCGGGCTTCTTCGGCAGCGTGAGCGACAGCACGCCCTTGCTGAAACGGGCGTCGATCTGCTCGCGGTCGACTCCGTCCGGCAGGGCGAAGCTGCGTTGGAAGCTGCCGAACGAGCGTTCGGAGAGGTGGTAGCCCTGCTTCTCTTCTTTACGCTCCTGGCGTTTTTCACCCTTGATGACCAGCGTATCGCCGACCAGTTTTACCTCGATGTCGGCCTGATCCATGCCCGGCAGTTCGGCGGTGATTTCGAAGGCGTGGTCCTTCTCGACCACGTCCACCGCGGGCATACGGCTGAGCCCGCCTTGCCAGAATGGCGTGGTTTCCAGGCTGTGGCGGCTGGGTCGATGCAAGGAACGATCGAAATCATCGAACAGGCGATCGATCTGCCGACGCAGGCCTTCGAACGGGCGCCAGCTTTCTTGGCTGACGGGCGGCTGGGCGCTGGACTCCTTGGCGTCACTTGCTGCAGGTTTGTTCGACGTGTCTGTCATTTGTAACCTCCATTAAGCGTGTGGTTGCGTAAGGCCAAATCAGTTTGGTCTCTTCACCGGAGCAGCGTTTGATCCCTGTCAAGTCATATCAGATGTTCGCCTTGAACCAGTCCCACAGGCCGAGCGAGTAGTTGGGCAGCAGGTCAATGCCCAGCGCCGACTTGACCAGGTAGAGAATCGCCAGTCCGAGCAGAGTACTGAACAGCAGGAAAAGTGTAGCCAGCGCAGCCTTGGCAGCCAGTGAAAGGTGTTGCTCAGCGCGTGAGTGGCCGCGTTTGTTGCGCCCGGCGAGCACGGCAAAGTAGTACTGCGCGCCCAGCAGGCGGAAGGTACCGCGCAGATCGACCTTGTGCTTGACCCAGGAGCGCGCGCCGAACACCTGGCGTAGCGCTTCTAGTTGCGCGTCCGTGAACGATTCGCGCAGCGTTTCTGGCAGGCGCTGCTTGAGCCCCTTTACGAACGGGTCGTCAGCCAGCGCCGCGTCGGTAAAGGGCGCGGGATAGCGAGCATGGTCGGTGTCGGAGGAGGTTTCGCGGGACGGCATGATAGTTTCCCCGTTCGATGAAGGCTAAGCGTGACAGTTAGGCACCGGCGGTCGCTTCGCAGGACGCTTGGACTTGCGCCAGACTGGCTGTCAGCGAGGCGAAATCTGGGCGCTCGCGGCTTTCGTTGAGCAGGCATTGCTGACGCAGCTGGTCGAGCTGAAGCAATCGCTCGTCGTTGGCGTCCGCACAGCGCTGCAGCATTTCTTCGAGCAGACAGCCGAAGGCGCGCGCCTCGATACGTTGCAACGCCTGGCCGGTGCGGCTTTCGCCAGCGAAGAACGATGCCGCGCCGAAATCGCTGAGCAGGCACTGGCCGTGCGGGTTGACCAGCAGGTTATGCGCATAGAGGTCGCCATGCAGGATGCCGCGCTCGTGCAGGTGCGCAACCGCCGATGCCGCGCCGTGGCCGATGCGCAGTACCTGCTCGACGCTGAATCGGCTGTCGGTGGCGTAACAGTCACGTGTACAGCTGGCTAGCGACGGCGGCCCGGCCAGCGGCTGGAATGCCGGCGCGATCAGCTCCATCAACAAGCCGACCGGGCTGCCGGGTTGCTCCGCCAGCGGCCCGGCGACCTGGATCAGATTCGGGTGCGCGCCGGCCGCAAGGCAGGCCGCCATCTCGCTGTGGGGCAGGCCGTCGCTGGTCAGGCTGCTCCTGAACAGCTTGGCCGCCATCGGCCGGACCCCATGAGGCGTGTGCCAGCTGGCCCGATGGATGATGCCGGACGCGCCCTGACCAAGTACTTCATGCAGTGCGAGCTGTTCCCGTGCGACTGCGGGGCTGGGATGGGCGGCGAGGGCGCGGATCTCCTCGGCGTCGCTGAACGGGTTGCCGGCAAAGGCCAGCCAGGCCAGCCGCGGCAAGTGCAGCAGCCAATCAGGCAGCGCTTCCAGGCGGTTGGCGGCGATGCGCAAGAGTTCCAGACGGGTGCAAGCCTGCAGCTGCTCAGGCACCGAGCGCAGCCGATTGCCGGCCAGCATCAGCTTCTGGAGTCGGCTGCACCCAGCGAGCTCGGCGGGAATTTCTGATAGCAGATTGTCCGTCAGGATCAGCCAGCGTAACGGCGCCGTTAGTGCGTTGGCGGGCAGGTGGCTGATGCGGTTCGCCTTGAAGCCGACCATCTCCAGTTGCGCGCAGTCGCCCAGGCATTCCGGTACCTGGCTGAAGGCATTATCGGAGCAGAACAGGATGCGCAGACGATGCAGCCGCGACAGATCGGCCGGCAGTACGCTCAGCTGGTTGCCCGAGAGGTTGAGGACTTCCAGCGTGTCGGCCAGGCCGAAGATGGCCTCCGGGAACTCCTGCAGGTCGGCGGACAGGTCCAGGCGGGTGATGCCGGCCAGATCGCCGCGCTCGAGTTGTTCCAGGGTGTGCATGGTGGCGTCCTTGCGGGCTGGCGTTGCTTCGCTCGGTGCGAGCGGCTCTAGCTGGGACAATGCGGGCCGTCGGGCGTTCAGCTCGCCCGCGTCGGACGCCGCGCCAGAGCCTGCTCCGCACGCGCACGCAGTTGGCCGCAGCCGCCGTCGATGTCCTGGCCCGCCGAGTTGCGTACCTTGGTCAGCACGCCGCGGCTGTGCAGGTAGCGCACGATCTGTACGATGCGCTCGCCGTCCGGGCGCTGGTAGGCATCGTCTTCCAGGCTGTTGTAGGGGATCAGGTTCATCACGGCGTACTTGCCCTTGAGCAGGCGCAGGATGCCGTCCATCTCGTCCTGATGGTCATTGATACCCTTGAGCAGCGTCCACTGGTACTGGATGGGAAAGCCGGTTTGGCGCGCATAGGCTTCGCCGAGTTCGACCAGTTCCTCGGGATCGATGCGCGGCGCGCGCGGCAGCAGCGCCTGACGCAGCTCGGCATTGGTGGAGTGCAG
The DNA here is from genome assembly GCF_056336065.1 of Stutzerimonas sp. 21-1. Classification (NCBI taxonomy): domain Bacteria; kingdom Pseudomonadati; phylum Pseudomonadota; class Gammaproteobacteria; order Pseudomonadales; family Pseudomonadaceae; genus Stutzerimonas; species Stutzerimonas sp. 21-1. Next base: position 1,834,489 of record NZ_CM150500.1, read on the forward strand.
CGATAGCGCGAGCGCGGGCTTGACCTGCTGCTGCGGCAGGCGCTCGAACACGCGCGGATCGCCAACGGTGGAGAACACCAGGTTCTTGTGCCCGATGCCGCCATCGGTGCCGAGCAGGTCGATGGCCTCGAGTACGTTGTCGAGGTTGTGTGCCGGCTCGCCCATGCCCATGAACACGACTTTCTTCACCGGGCGAAAGCGGCGGGCAAGGGCGACCTGGGCGACGATTTCGGCGCTACCCAGCTGGCGCAGCAGGCCGCTCTTGCCAGTCATGCAGAACAGGCAGCCCACCGCGCAACCGATCTGGCTGGATACACACAGGCCATCACGCGGCAGCAGCACGCTTTCCACCATCTGTCCGTCGGCCAGCTCCACCAGCAGGCGCGCCGAGCCATCGGCGGCGGGGTGTTCGGAGCGCAGGCGCGCCAGCTTGTCCAGCGCCATGGCCAATTGCGGCAGGGCTTCGCGCACGCTGAGCGGCAGGAAGTCCTCCGCCTGCTGCTGGCGGCGGCCGATGGAAATGTCGCGGCCGAGCAGCCAGGCGCGGGTCATCCGCCCGATGTGGCGGGGTTTGGCGCCGACGGCGGCGAACGACTGGTGGATATCGTGGATACGCATGGGGCGCGCATTCTAGCGGGCCGCTCGCAGAAAGGGCAGGCGCTTAGTCGGCGAAACGCCGGCTGCCGAAGGCAATGCTCAGCAACATCAGCGCGAGCAGGCCGAAGGCGACGGCGAGCGAGCTGTAATGTGCCATCAGACCGATCAGCGCCGGACCGGCCAGCACCCCGGCGAAGCCCACCGTGGTCGCGGCGGTGACCGCCAGATGCACCGGCATCGCGTCCTGGCGGCTGAGCGAGGAAATCAGTACCGGTGAGACGTTGGCGCAGCCCAGTCCGCACAGCCCGTAGCCCACCAGCGCCAGCGCCCAGTGTTCGGCGAAGATGCTCAGGGCGATGCCCATGGCGGCGAGCACGCCGCCCAAGGCGATGGTTCGCGCGGTACCGAGGCTGTTGATGATCGGTGCGCCGGCGAAGCGGCCGATAGTCACCATCAGCGCGAAACTGGCGTAGCCCAGGCCGCCCTTGGCGGTCTCCAGGTGCTTGTCGGCAGTGAGAAACAGGGCGCTCCAGTCGAGCACGGCGCCTTCGGCCAGATAAACCACGAAGCACAGCAACCCGACCAGCAACACTTGCCCGCTAGGCCGCACGAAGGCACCGCCGCCAGCCGGCGCCCGGTCGGGCACGAAGCCGCGCAGTACCGCGAGGTTCGCTGCCACGATCAGCACGATCATCAGCAAGCAGCCGGCTTCGGCGCTCAGGCCGAGCGAGAGCAGGGCGGTCAACGCCAGCGCGCCGCTGATCGAGCCAAGGCTGAACATGCCGTGAAAGTTGGACATCAGGCGCCGTCCCAGCGCGCCCTCGATCAGCAGCGACTGGATGTTGAGCACGATATCCAGCACGCCGAGGCTGCCGCCGAAGCAGAACAGTGCCAGCGCCAGCAGCCAGATCGAATCGACCAACGCCATGCCGGCCAGTGCCAGGGCCAGCAGCGCGACGCAGCAGAGAATCACCGGCCGAATGCCCCAGCGCGCCACCAGCACGCCCGAAACGGGCATCCAGCTCAGCGAGCCGAGACCGATGCACAGCAGCAACAGGCCGAACAGCGCATCGCTCATCTCAATCCGTGCGCGCACGTAAGGCACCAGCGGCGCCCAGACGGACAGGCCGAAACCTGCCATGAAGAAGCCGCAGCGCGTGGCGTGCCGCACGAGCGGCGAGGTGAGATCGGCAGTGGTGGGCAGCGCGGACATGCGCGACGGTCCTTGGGTGAGGCGGTGAGCGGAGCGGGCGCCATGTAACGTCCGGTGCGAGGCGGCATGCTATCGTCTCGCTTTGCCGGCTGTAACCTGCGGAGTCCCTCGATGAAGTTCATACACCAGCGCGAGCAACTCGAGGAGGACGATATCGTCGTCATCCAGTGCTCGCAGACCTGCAATATCCGCCTGATGAACGATGCGAACTTTCGCAGCTTCAGGAACGGCGGACGCCATACCTATCATGGCGGCGCCTTCGACCGCTTTCCGGCGAAGATCGTGGTGCCGAGTTCGGGGTTCTGGAACATCACCATCGATACGGTGACCCGCAAGCCCATCAGCGTGACGCGCAAACCGAACCTTACCTATTCGATCAAGGTCATTCGACGGTCCGCCTCGCGCTAAGCGACCGCCATCGCGCAGGCAACGAATCCAGGAGTGATCCGTGAGCCAGCGACACCGCTTGTCTTTTCTCTCATCGCGAACCGAACGTACGACCGACGCGGGTGGCGTCGGTCGGGTTACCGCTGCGCATCTGGGCATGCTGCTCTGGGCGCTGTTCGTCGGTTTGTCGTTTCCCGCGGTGGGGCTGCTCAGCGAAGGGCTGCCGCCGTTGCTGCTGACGGCCATGCGTTTCGTCATCGCTGCGCTGGTGCTGGCGCCGCTGGCCTGGCGCCAGAGCGATGGGCATCCGGGCCTCCGCACCTGGCTGCTTTATGCGCTGATGGGGCTGTGCCTGGCCGGCTTCTTCGGCACCATGTTCTGGGTCGCGCACCGGGTTACCGCGCTGTCGATGGCCACGCTGTTCGTCAGCGTCCCGTTGCTGGCGTATGGCCTGGGGCGTGGGCTCGGCGTAGAGCGTCCGGCCGGTCGCTTGCTCGCCATTCTGGCGCTGGGGGCGACCGGCGCGCTGGGGCTGGCCTGGGCGGAGAACGGTGGCAACTTCACGGGCCTGCAGCTGGGGCTGGGCGAGCTGGCGTTCTTCCTCGGTTGCATCGCCTCGGCGCTGTATCCGGTGCTCAGCAAATGGGGCCTGGCCCGTGGTGTGCTGCCGACACAGGCAGGCCTGCGGACCTTCTGGAGCCTGCTTGCCGGCGCCGTACTCATTGCGTTGATGGGACTGATCTGGGAGCAACCGGCGGCGTTGCTGCGCATGAATCCGCTGGACGTGCTGCTGGTGATCTATCTGGGTGTGTTCTCCAGCGCCATGACGTTTTTCCTGCAGCAACGCGCGACGAGCGTGCTCACGCCCGGCGCGGTGACGGCATACAGCTATCTGGTGCCATTTGTGTCGATGCTACTGCTGTTCTACGACCAGCCCGCGCGCATCGGCTGGCACTGGTTGCCAGGCAGCCTGCTGGTGGTGCTGGCCATCGCCTTGCTGCTGCGACGCGAATGATTGCGCGCGACGTTATCCGTCTTCGCTGCTGGCCTGGACGGCGCCCAGGCATTTCAGGCGATGCGGGCCGAGCTGCCAGCTGTCGTCCTCGGCCTGGTATTCGGCTTCCATCACGTTGTTGTAGCTGAAGCGCCAGCGCTTGCGTTCGCGACCGTCGAGCGCCTCGATGCTGACCACGATGTCGTCGCTGGCGAACGGCAGTCCGGCTTCGGCGGCGGCGTCCGCCTGGTCGAGCACCGCTTCGTCGAGGGTGAAATCGAAGGCGTGCAGGCCGTCGATTTCCAGCATGTCGGCGCTTTCGAGCTGATCGAGCAGGTAGGGGTTATCGGTGTCACTCATGCGTCGTACCCCAGGTTCGGCATCAGCCAGCGTTCGCTGGTTTCCAGGCTCTGACCTTTGCGCGCTGAGTAGCTTTCCACCTGATCCTTGTCGACCTTGCCGACGGCGAAGTACTGCGCTTCCGGATGGGCGAAGTACCAACCGCTGACGGCTGCGGTGGGCAGCATGGCGTAGTGTTCGGTGAGCGTGACCTGGCTGATGCCGTCGGCATCGAGCAGCTGGAACAGCGTGCCTTTCTCGGTGTGATCCGGACAGGCCGGATAGCCGGGGGCAGGGCGGATGCCCTTGTACTGCTCGCGGATCAGGTCCTCGTTGCTCAGCTCTTCATCGCTGGCATAGCCCCAGTATTCCTTGCGCACCCGCTCGTGCAGCCATTCGGCGCAGGCTTCGGCGAGGCGGTCGGCGAGGGCTTTGACCATGATCGAGTTGTAGTCGTCGCCTTTGTCCTGATAGGCCTTGGCCACTTCTTCAGCGCCGATACCGGCGGTGCAGATGAAGCCGCCCACGTAGTCGGTCACGCCGCTGTCCTTCGGTGCGACGAAGTCGGCCAGCGAGAGGTTTGGTTTGGCATCGGGTTTGACGATCTGCTGGCGCAGGTGATGCAGGGTGGCGAGCTTCTCGCCAGCGTCGCCGTAGACTTCCAGATCGTCGTCCTGCACCTGGTTGGCCGGCCAGAAACCGAACACGGCGCGGGCACGAATCAGCTTCTCGTCGATCAGCTTGTTGAGCATCGCCTGGGCATCATTGAACAGTGCGGTAGCGGCTTCGCCGACCACTTCGTCCTCGAGGATGCGCGGGTACTTGCCGGCCAGGTCCCAGGCGACAAAGAACGGTGTCCAGTCGATGTAGTCGACCAGCGTGCGCAGGTCGATGTCTTCCAGCAGCTGGCGGCCAGTGAAGCTCGGCTTGACCGGGGTGTACGCCGCCCAGTCGAACTGCGGCTTGTTCGCCAGCGCCTGGGCATAGCTCAGCCGCTCGGTGCGTGCGCTGCGGTTGGCGGTGCGCTCGCGGATCATGGCGTACTCTTCGCGGGTCTTCTCGGCGAAGGTCGGCTTGAGTTCCTTGGACAGCAGCGTGGTGGCGACGCCGACCGCGCGCGAGGCATCGGTGACGTAGATCACGGCGTCATTCTTGTAGTGCGGGTCGATCTTCACCGCGGTGTGCGCCTTGGAGGTGGTGGCGCCGCCGATCATCAGGGGCAGGCTGAAACCCTGGCGCTGCATCTCGCGGGCGACGTGGACCATCTCGTCCAGCGACGGGGTGATGAGGCCGGAGAGGCCGATGATGTCGCACTTCTCGGCAATGGCGGTCTGCAGGATCTTTTCCGCCGGCACCATCACACCCATGTCGACCACGTCATAGCCGTTGCAGCCCAGCACCACGCCGACGATGTTCTTGCCGATGTCGTGCACGTCGCCTTTGACGGTCGCCATGAGGATCTTGCCCTTGGCTTCAGGCTTGTCGCCTTTCTCCGCTTCGATGAAGGGGATCAGGTGCGCCACGGCCTGCTTCATCACCCGGGCGGACTTGACCACCTGCGGCAGGAACATCTTGCCGGCGCCGAACAGGTCGCCGACCACGTTCATGCCGGCCATCAGCGGACCTTCGATGACTTCGATCGGCCGTGCGCACTGCTGACGGCACTCCTCGGTGTCTTCGACGATGTAGGTGGTGATGCCCTTGACCAGCGCATGCTCCAGCCGCTTGCCCACCGGCAGGCTGCGCCATTCTTCGGTCTCGGCTTCCTTCACGGCGCCGCCGCCCTTGTATTGCTCGGCCAGTTCCAGCAGCGCCTCGGTGCCGTTGGCGCTGCGGTTGAGCACCACGTCCTCCACCGCGTCGCGCAGCTCTTTGGGAATCTCGTCGTAGATTTCCAGCTGGCCGGCGTTGACGATGCCCATCGTCAGGCCCGCCTTGATCGCATGGAACAGGAACACCGAGTGGATCGCTTCGCGCACCGGGTTGTTGCCGCGGAAAGAGAACGACACGTTGGATACACCGCCCGAGGTCAGCGCGTAGGGCAGATGGTCGCGGATATAGGCGCAGGCCTCGATGAAGTCGACCGCGTAGTTGTTGTGCTCCTCGATGCCGGTGGCGATGGCGAAGATGTTGGGGTCGAAGATGATGTCTTCCGGCGGGAAGCCCACCTCATTGACCAGAATGTCGTAGCTGCGCTGGCAGATCTCGCGCTTGCGCGCGGCGGTGTCGGCCTGGCCAGCTTCGTCGAAGGCCATCACCACCACGGCGGCGCCGTAGCGCTTGCACAGCCGGGCGTGGTGCTTAAACTGCTCGACGCCTTCCTTCATGGAAATGGAGTTGACGATGCCCTTGCCCTGAATGCACTTGAGACCGGCCTCGATCACTTCCCACTTGGAGGAGTCGATCATGATCGGCACGCGCGAGATGTCCGGCTCGCCGGCGATCAGGTTGAGGAAGCGCACCATCGCCGCCTTGGAGTCGAGCATGCCCTCATCCATGTTGATGTCGATCACCTGGGCGCCGGCTTCCACCTGCTGCAGGGCGACTTCCAGCGCCTCCGTGTAGTTTTCCTCACGGATCAGCCGCGCGAACTTGGCCGAACCGGTGATGTTGGTGCGCTCGCCGACGTTGACGAACAGCGAGCTGCGATCGATGGTGAACGGCTCCAAGCCAGACAGCCGGCAGGCCTTGGGAATTTCCGGAATGACGCGTGGTGGGTACTTGGCCACCGCCTCGGCGATCGCCTGGATGTGCGCCGGGGTGGTGCCGCAGCAGCCGCCGATGATGTTGAGGAAACCCGAGGCGGCGAATTCTTCGACCACTTCAGCCATCTGCGCCGGGGTTTCGTCATATTCGCCGAAGGCGTTGGGCAGGCCGGCGTTGGGGTGGGCCGAAACGAAGGTGTCGGCCTTGGTCGCCAGCTCCTCGAGATAGGGACGCAGGTCCTTGGCGCCGAGCGCACAGTTCAGGCCGACGGAAATCGGCTGGGCATGGCGCACCGAGTTCCAGAACGCCTCGGTGGTCTGCCCGGACAGGGTACGGCCGGATGCGTCGGTGATGGTGCCGGAGATCATGATCGGCAGCTCGACGCCCAGCTCCTCGAACACGCCCTGCACGGCGAAGATCGCCGCCTTGGCGTTCAGCGTGTCGAAGATGGTCTCGATGAGGATCAGGTCGGCGCCGCCCTCGATCAGGCCACGGGTGGCTTCGCTGTAGTTTTCCACCAGCTGGTCGAAGGTGACGTTGCGAAAGCCCGGGTCATTGACGTTCGGCGAAATGGAGCAGGTGCGACTGGTCGGGCCGAGTACGCCGGCGACGAAGCGCGGTTTGTCCGGGGTTTCCAGGGTCTTGGCATCGGCAACTTCACGGGCCAGGCGGGCGCCTTCCACGTTCAGGTCATAGACCAGTTCTTCCATGCCGTAGTCGGCCTGGGACACCCGGGTGGCGTTGAAGGTGTTGGTTTCCAAGATGTCGGCGCCGGCATCCAGGTAGGCCTTTTCGATGGCCTGGATCACATCCGGCCGGCTGAGCAGCAGCAGATCGTTGTTGCCCTTGACGTCCTGCGGCCAGTCGGCGAAGCGTTCGCCGCGGTAGTCGGCTTCATCCAGTTTGTAGCTCTGGATCATGGTGCCCATGCCGCCGTCGAGGATCAGAATGCGCTCCTTGAGTGCGTGCTGGAGTGCCTGGAGGCGGGTGTTGCGAGTGGACATGGGGACTACCTGAACGAGCGGGTGACAGAGACGGACAATCATAGCAAAGCTGCATGCTTTTTGATCATGTCGCCTTTTCCATGAATATTATTCAGCTTGTCGTTTGGGTTAGCCCTCCAGCAGGCCGCTGTTTAGAATGCCGGCTCTTCTTCAGGTTGATTCGTCATGTTTGCTCGACTCCTGCTCGGCTTGCTGGTCGTTCTGTACGGTGCCGTGGCGCAGGCGCAAGCGCCGTCCTATCAGCGTGACATTCAGCCGATCTTCACCGCCAAGTGCGTTGCCTGCCATGCCTGTTACGACTCGCCGTGCCAGCTGAACCTGGGCAGCGGCGATGGCGCGCAGCGTGGTTTTTCCAAACAGCCGGTCTACGACGGCACGCGAGTCAGGGCGCAGGAGACGACGCGGCTGTTTCTCGATGCACATGACGAGGCAGGTTGGCGGCGCAAGGGGTTCCATTCCGTACTCAGTGCGGCGGACGGCCAGGCCGCGTTGATGGCGCGCATGCTGGAGCTGGGGCGTAGCCAGCCGCTGGAGCCGAACGCCAAATTGCCGGCCGATCTGGATATCAGCATCGGCCGCAAGAACAGCTGCCCGTTGCCGGATGAGTTTGCCGCCTACGCCGCCAAGAGCGCTCATGGAGGCATGCCGTTCGCGGTGACTGGGCTGACGGATGACGAGTACGCGACCCTGCAACGCTGGCTCGAACAGGGTGCGCCGGTAGAGCTGGCCAAACTGCAGCCGAGCGCGAGCGAGCAGCAGCAGATCCGCCAGTGGGAAGACCTGCTGAACGCCCCCGGCACGCGGGAGCAGCTGGTCGGCCGCTGGCTTTACGAACACCTGTTCCTCGCCCATCTGTACTTCGAAGGAGAGGGTGAGGGCGGGCACTTCTATCAGCTGGTGCGCTCGCGCACCCCCAGCGGCGCGCCGGCCGATCCGATCGCCACGCGACGGCCCAACGGCGATCCGGGCACCACGTTCTACTACCGCTTGTGGCCGATCAGCGATGTGATCGTGCACAAGACGCACATCACCTATCCGCTGAGCGAGGCGCGGCTGGCGCGGGTTCGCCAGCTGTTCTTCGGCTCTGACTGGCAGGCCGGGCCGGTACCGGGCTATGGCGCGGGGCATCGCGCCAATCCCTTCCTGACCTTCGCGGCGATTCCACCGCAGGCGCGCTATCAGTTCATGCTGGATAACGCCGAGTATTTCGTGCGCACCTTCATCCGCGGCCCGGTGTGCCGCGGGCAGATCGCCACCGACGTGATTCGCGACAACTTCTGGGTGCTGTTCCAGGACCCGCAGCACGACCTCTATCTCACCGATGCCGACTACCGCGACAAGACCACGCCGCTGCTGGCGATGCCCGGTCAGTTTGACGAGCTTGGCGAGCTGCTGGGTTTCTGGAAGCGTTACCAGCCCAAGCGCAACCGCTACGAGAAGTTGCGCATGGAGGCCTATGCCGAGCAGCCGGCCGAGTGGGCGCATATCTGGGCTGGCAACGACAACGCGCTGCTGTCGATCTTCCGCCAGCACGACAGCGCCTCGGTGCGCAAAGGCCTGATCGGTGCGGTGCCGCAAACCCTGTGGTGGATGGACTATCCACTGCTGGAGCGCACCTATTACCAGCTGGTGGTGAACTTCGACGTGTTCGGCAACGTGTCTCACCAGGGGCAGACGCGTCTTTACTTCGACCTGATTCGCAACGGTGCCGAGCTGAACTTCCTGCGCCTGCTGCCGGCGAAGTCGCGCCAGTCGATTCTCGACAGCTGGTACGAGCAAGGCGGCCAGCTGAAGCTGTTGCTGGCCTACACCTCGCTGGATACGCAGACGCCATCGAGGCTCATGCTCGAGCCCGGCGACTCCAAGCAGACGCTGGCCCGCCAGTTACTGACACGCCTGGCACCGATCAACGCCGCGCCCGACCCGCTCAATCGCTGCCTTGGCACGCATTGCTATCGCGCCGACCAGCCGGTGCCGCTGCAGCAGGCCGAGCAAGCACTCAGCCGCCTGAGCAACCGCATGGCCGCTGGCTTGCCGGTCGTCGGCCAGTTACCGGAGGCGACGCTGCTGCGCATCGAGTACGGCTCCGGCCAGCGCGAGTTGTACAGCCTGTTGCGCAACCGCGCGCACAGCAATGTCGCCTTCATGTTCGGCGAGGACTGGCGCTACCAGCCGCGGCGGGACACGCTGACGGTTTACCCCGGAATACTCAGCAGCTATCCGAACTTCCTGTTCAATCTCGATGCCCGGGAGGTAACGACGTTTGTCGCGGCGCTGGAGCGGGTCCGCGACGGTGCCGATTTCGAGCGTATCGTCGAGCGCTGGGGCATTCGCCGCAGCCACCCGCAGTTCTGGTTCTACTTCAACGACCTGTCACGCTATCTGGAAGAAACCGATCCGCTGGAAGCGGGTGTGCTCGACATGAACCGTTATCAGAACCTGTAAAAGGTGGTGGCTGTACTTGACTAAATTACTAGGACTTTATCCGCGGCCCGCGTTGGCGTACACTGCCGCGCATATCTGCGAGGAGTTGCCATGAGCGCGATCACCATTACCGAAGCTGCACACGACTATCTGGCCGATCTGCTCGAAAAGCAGAACACCACCGGCATCGGCATTCGTATCTTCATCACCCAGCCGGGTACCCCTTACGCGGAAACCTGCATCGCCTACTGCAAGCCGGGCGAGGAGAAGCCGGACGACATCGCCCTGGCGCTGAAGAGTTTCACCGCCTGGATCGACGGCACCAGCGAGCCGTTCCTGGAAGATGCGCTGGTGGACTACGCGACCGACCGCATGGGTGGGCAGCTGACCATCAAGGCGCCAAATGCCAAGGTGCCGATGGTCAACGAAGACAGCCCGCTGAACGAGCGCATCAACTATTACCTGCAGACCGAGATCAACCCCGGGCTGGCCAGCCACGGTGGCCAGGTCACGCTGATCGACGTGGTCGACGAGGGCATTGCCGTGTTGCAGTTCGGCGGCGGTTGCCAGGGCTGCGGGCAGGCTGATGTCACCCTCAAGGAAGGCATCGAGAAGACGCTGCTGGCGCGCATCCCCGAACTCAAGGGCGTGCGCGACGTGACCGACCACAGCAACCGCGACAACGCCTACTACTGAGTTACCCTTCCCAACACCGTGACGCGATAACCGCGCGTCACGGCTGTCGCTCGAAAGTGCCATTTTGTCGGATGATGCCAAATGGCCACCAATGCATCTCGCGGTTGATATAAGCTGGCGGCTTCCGATTCCATCGGCACGGAATGCCAGCGCGCATGTATACCACCTCCCTTCTGATCTGCGACGACTCCAACCTGGCGCGCAAGCAGCTTCTGCGTGCGCTGCCGGCAGGTTGGCCGGTGGCCGTGACGCAGGTGGAAACGGGTGCCGCGGCGCTGGAGCGCATTCGCCAGGGCGGCATCGACGTGCTGATACTCGACCTCACCATGCCTGGCATGGATGGCTATCAGGTGCTCGCGGCCCTGCGGCGCGAGGGCCTGTCGTGCAAGGCAATCGTGGTATCGGCGGATGTTCAGGATGAAGCGGTGCGGCGGGTACTCGAGCTCGGGGCGCTGGCATTCATCCGCAAGCCGGCCGAACCGCTGCACCTCTATCAGACGCTGGCGAGCCTCGGCCTTCTGAACGAGCAGACGGCGCTGGCGACGCGCGCCGACGGTGAAGCCATCGGTTTTCGCGATGCCCTGCGCGAGGTTGTGAATATTGCGATGGGACGCGCAGCAGCGTTGCTGGCGCGGGTGCTGGGGGTGTTCATCCAGTTGCCGATTCCCAACGTCAACCTTCTCGAAGTGAGTGAGCTGCACATGGCGCTGGCCGATGCCGCGCGTGGCGACAGGCTTACCGCCGTCTGCCAGGGTTACATCGGCGGCGGCATCGCGGGCGAGGCGCTGCTGCTGTTCCATGATTCGGAAGTCGCCGACATGGCGCGCTTGCTGCGTCGCCAAGATCATCACGAAATCGAGATGCTGCTGGACCTGTCCAGCCTGCTGATCAGCGCCTGCCTCAGCGGTATCGCCGACCAGATCGACGTCGCCTTCTCCCAGGGACATCCACAGGTGCTGGGCCAGCACGCGCCGATCGACGAGCTGATTCGCCTGAATCGCTTGCGCTGGAAGCGCACCCTGGCGGTGGAGATCAGCTACAGCCTGGAAGGCCACGACATCCATTTCGACCTGCTGCTGCTGTTCACCGAGGATTCGCTCGACCTGCTGTCCCGCAAACTTGCCTACCTGATGAACTGACCATGTCCCAACCCAGCGAATTTCACTGGCTGCTGGCGGTTGTCCAGAGCATCGACGTCGGGGTCGTGGTTCTCGATCGAGACTACTGCGTCGAAGTCTGGAACACCTTCATGGAGAACCGCTCCGGCGTGCTGCCCGAAGCGGCGCGCCGGCAGTCGTTCTTCGCGCTGTTCCCCGAGCTGGACGAGGAGTGGTTCCGGCGCAAGGTCGAGAGCGTCATAACCCTCGGCACGCCGTCGTTCACCATCTGGGAGCAGCGGCCTTACCTGCTGCGCTTCAAGAACTACCAGCCGATCACCGGGCTGGAAGACTTCATGTATCAGAACACCACGCTGCTGCCGCTGCGGGGCACCAGCGGCGCCATCGAGCAGGTCTGCCTGATCATCTATGACGTGACCGACGTCGCGGTGAACCGTCGCCAGCTGCAGGCGGCCAATCGCGAGCTGCAGCGGCTGTCCAGCACCGACCGCCTGACCGGGTTGTACAACCGTGGTCACTGGGAGGAGATTCTTCGTCAGGACTATGCGCGCCATCGTCGCCACGAGAGCCAGTCCGCACTGGTCATGTTCGATATCGATCACTTCAAGTCGATCAACGATACCTACGGTCACCAGGCCGGCGATGCCGTGATCCAGCAGGTCGCCGAGCTGATCCGCGAAACCATGCGCGATTGCGACGTGGCGGGTCGCTACGGTGGTGAGGAGTTTGTGGTGTTGTTGCGCGATACCGACAAGCAGGGCGCATTCACCTTTGCGGAGCGCCTGCGCCGGGTCGTCGAGGCGCATGAAGTGCAGCACGACGGGCGGCCGATCCGTTTCACCATCAGCCTGGGCATCGCCGATCTCAGCCAGCCCAGCACGGGACATGCGCAGCTGATCGAATGGGCGGACAGTGCGCTCTACGCGTCCAAGTCCGCCGGCCGCAACTGCGTCACCTTGCATGGGCACGCCGCGCGCGACCAGTGATGGGCGGTCCGGCTATTGCGCGTCGCTACGACTGCGCAGAAAGGCCAGCAAGGCTACTTCCTGGCGGCTCAACCACTTGCGCTGACGTGCGCGCTTGAGGTCCGCCAGCTCGCCTTCGGCAAACGCCTGCAGAATCGCCGGGTGGATATAACACTGGCGGCATACCGCCGGCGTGTTGCCCAGCTGGCTGGCGACCTGTTTCACCGTCTCGACCAGCTGCTGGCGCGCCTCGGTCTGGGTCTGCCATCGCCGTGTGCGCAGGTGCTCCAGCGCCAGCGCGCTGCCGGCCCAGGTGCGGTAGTCCTTGGCGGTGAAATCGCGCCCGGTCAGGTCGCGCAGGTACTGGTTGATGTCACCCGAGCCGACCGTGCGGCGCTGGCCGTCATCGTCCAGATACTGGAACAGCTGTTGTCCCGGCAGCTCCAGGCAACGCCGCAACAGGCGCGCCAGCCGCCGATCTCGCAGTGTCACCTGGTGTTCGACGCCGCTCTTGCCGCGAAACTGGAAGCGAATCGCCGTGCCGCGGATGTCGACGTGCCGTGTGCGCAGCGTGGTGAGACCGTAGGAGCGGTTGTCGCGGGCGTAGCGTGGATTGCCGATGCGAATCAGCGTGGATTCGAGCAGCGTCACCACCAGCGCCATGACTTTCTCGCGCGGCATGCCGGTACGCGCGAGGTCCTGTTCCAGGCGTTTGCGCAACGTTGGCAGGGTTTCGCCGAACGCCAGCATGCGCTCGTACTTGTTGCTGTCGCGTATCTCGCGCCAGCGCGGGTGGTAACGGTACTGCTTGCGCCCGCGTGCATCGCGCCCGGTGGCCTGCAGGTGACCTTGCGGGTCGGCGCAGATCCAGACGTCGCGATAGGCTGGCGGAATGGCGAGGCTGTTGATGCGGCGAACCTGCGCCTCGTCGGTGATGCGTTCGCCCTGCGCGGTGTAGTAGACGAACTTGCCGCGCAGTCGCCGGCGTCGGATGCCCGGCTGGCTGTCGTCGACGTAGTTCAGCTCTGCCGGCAGTGTGGGGCAGAGCGGCGTGCCGGTGTCGCCCGATTCGTCTTCGGGCACTGGGCGGATGCCGGTTGCCTGCGGCGGTAGCTTCGGAGCCTCGGCAGGGTTGCGCATCGGCTTGTGGGGTCACTCGTCGCGTTCGGCGGTGTTGCGCATCAGCAGGCGGATCGCGGCCACCAGTTCGTCGATAGCTTCCCGATAGATCGCCGGCTTGCCTTCGGTTTCGGCCTGATCGGCGTGTTTGCGTGCGGTATCGAGGTGGTCGTTGATAGCGGAGTAATCACCCAACATGTCTGCATCTCCTTCGGGGGAGGCCGGCGTGATGTCGGCCCTGTTCAGACTGACCGCCGGCCAGCGACGCGGTTCGGGACCGTGTGTCAGTGCAGGCGTGGGTGGGTCAGCGCCTTGCACCAGCAGCGATGCCCACAACGCGGACAGCTCATCTCCTGCTGGCTTTCGAGTGTCTGTGGAAAACCGCAATGACTGCAGGCATACAGGCCGCTAGCCGGAACCTGCCGGAATTCGGGGCGATGCTCCGGTGGCAGCACTGACAAACCCGGGCGCACCTGGTCCGGCGTATGGAAGAACAGGCTGACATCACCGTCGGTTTCCAGAATGCCCAGTCGGACCTGACCTAGATGTTCGACGCCCTGCTGACGCAGCTCCATGAAGAACTCGTCGGCGGAGATGTCATGGCGATTCAGGCTGTGCAGTTCGTAGAGGCCATCGCGGATGATCGTCACCGGCTTGCCCTCGAGCCAGCTGCCGAAGCGTGGGCTGCGGGTCATCAGCAACACCGTGAAGCGATACAGCCCAAGCAGGGTGACGAATACCGCGATGATCGGCAGCAGCGGGACGTCTTCGTAGAAGGACACATCCCCCGCCGCCGAACCGAGCGTCAGGATGATCACCAGTTCGAACACCGAAAGCTGGCGGATGCCGCGTCGGCCGCTGATCTTGAGAAAGGCGAACACGGCGACGAAGGCGAACAGCGCGCGCATCGACACCTCGGCGATGAACAGCAGGGGGAAGTCATCGAGCAGGATGCGTTGCCAGTCGAAGGGCGTCATCGGTAGTTGTTCTCGTTATCTGCGAAGTTGCGTTCAGGCGGCCGCCACGTGGTAAACGAGCCGGATTCCGTCGCCGCTGCCGTCACCGACCACGGAGCCGACTATTGGCGCGTGGGTGACGTCGCGCCCCGGGTAGGCCTCCTGCAGGTGCTGCAGGGCAATCTTGCAGACATGTTCGAGCAGCCCGGTGAACTGGGTATCGCGCGGGATGATGAACTTCAGGGTGATGTCGTGAGCGCCCGGCCCTTGCGGCAGGCTGGCCAGACCGCAGCTGTGCCATTGGTCGTTGACGTAGGCGTGAGCACCTTTCATGGGGAGTCTCCTGTTTCGTCGATATCTCTACTGACCGTGAAACAGGTGAATGGGTCGGTCGACGCGAAACAAACGCAGCGTCCGGAAATGCAAAAGGCCCGGAGCAGAGCTGCCGGGCCTTCTGGAGACACGCACCGAATTTATTCAGGCATGTGCCAGGGCGAGAAGTGGATGCCGTCGCGGGTCATCTGCTCGCGGGACTGCTCCAACGCTTCGCCCAACTTGACCGGATCGGTGTACACGCTGCTGGACATCTTGCAGCGGCCCAGCGGGCGGGCGAGGGCGCTGTCGACAACGGTGATGCTGACTTCGCCGTTACCTTCCGGCAGGGTCCAGGCTACGCACTGGAAGGGCTTGAATGCGCGATCGGTGATGAGGAGGGCGTCGTTGATGCGGAGCGGTGCGTTCATTGGGCATGTCTCTCTGTGTGCGATGGGTGGGCCATTCGAGCCTTGCAGCGTTGGCCTTACATGCAGTTGATGTACGCAGAGGACTTGCGAGTCACACTCGAATTCCGAGAGTTGAGACTTTTTTTGCAATTAGCCAAAGGTATAACGCGCGAGTTTGGTTTCTGGCGCACCAATCAGGCGTGCTAAGAACATGATTTAAAAGGAATTTGCTGGAAGGCGCAGGCGTTGCCCAGGCGACCGGCGGTCAGTCGGGCTGCGACAACTTGCCGCCAAATAAAAAACGGCAGGCCGATGCCTGCCGTGTGACTCGGCGCCCCGATGTAACCGGGGCGCTCAGTCGATCAGACGCGGAACTGGCGCAGCAGACTGTTCAGGCGCTCGGCCAGTTCACCGAGGTGCTTGCCAGCCTCGCGGGTCTGCTCGGCGGCGTCGGTGCTCTGTTGTGCCAGGCCGGCCGCCTGGGTGACGTTCTGGTTGATGTCTTCGACCACATGCGACTGCTGCAGCGTCGCGCTGGCGATGGAGGCATTGAGGCCGGACAGGTTGCGCAGCGCCTGGGCGATCTGCCCGAGGCTCTCGCCGGCCTGGCTGGCCTGCTCGACGGTGAGCTGCGATGCCCGGTTGCTCTCCATGATCACGTTCACCGCCGCGCCGGAGTTCTTCTGCAGGCGCTCGATCATGGTCTGGATTTCCGCCGTCGATTGCTGGGTGCGCTGCGCGAGCAGACGTACCTCGTCGGCGACCACGGCGAAGCCGCGGCCCTGTTCGCCGGCGCGGGCGGCCTCGATGGCGGCGTTGAGCGCGAGCAGGTTGGTCTGGTCGGCGATGGAACCGATCACTTCGAGCACGCTGCCGATCTTGGTGGTTTCATCGGCCAGCGACTGGATGACGCCCACGGCCTGGCTGATGGTCGCCGACAGCTGGTCGATCTGTTGCAGGCTGGCCTCGATGTTCTGCTGGCCCTGGCCGGCCTGGTTCTCCGCATCGCCAACTTCGCTGGCGGCATGCTCGGCGTTCTTCGCGACTTCCTGTACGGCGTAGGTGACTTCGTTGATCGCAGTGGCCACCAGCTCCATCTGCTGCAGCTGCTGCTGGCTTTGCTGGAAGGCATCCCCGGAGACGCTGCCGAGCGTCTGGGACGATTGTCCTAGCGACTGCGCCGTCTCCAGCAGCTGGCTGATCACGCTGCGCAGCTTGCCGGTAAAGCGGTTGAAGTCGCGGCCCAAGGTGGTCAGTTCATCGTTGCCGGAAACATCCAGATCGCGCGTCAGATCGGCCTCGCCGCTGGCGATGTTGGCCATCGCCGACATCGAGTTGCGCAGCGGGCGGGTGATGCTGCGGATCAGAATAGCCACCAGTACGGCCATGATCGCCGCGATGAGCAGCCCGATGATGGAGAAACGCATCAGATAGTTCTTGAACTCGGCCTCGACGTCATCGACGTAGATGCCCGAGCCGATGATCCAGCCCCAGGGCTGGAACAGCTGAACGTAGGAAATCTTCGGTACCGGGTCGGCTTCGCCCGGCTTGGCCCACATGTAGTCCACGGCCCCGGCGCCGTTACTGCGGGCCACGGCGACCATTTCGTTGAACAGTGCCTTGCCGGTCGGGTCCTTGACCTGGGACAGATTCTGACCTTCGAGCTTGGGCTGCATCGGGTGCATGATCATGACCGGGCCGAGATCGTTGATCCAGAAGTAATCCTGGCCGTCGTAGCGCAACGCGCGGATTTGCTTGATGGCCGCCTGCTGCGCCTCGGCGGTGGACATGGCACCGCTGGTTTCGAGCTGGCGGTAGTGATCGAAGATGCCGGCAGCAGTCTCGACCACATGACGGGTCATCTCCTGCTTGCCCTTGTACAGATCGCTACGCACCTGCTGGATCATCAGCATGCCGAGGATGAACAGCATGAGGATGGCGACCACCGGAATCAGCCACAGACGCTTGCTGATGGGAAACTTTCGCAGCAGATTCATTTTCGTAGAACTCCTGATGAGCCTTTTATCTTTATGCGCACCGGCATCGGTGCAATGTGCCGGACAGATGAGTGATCGTCGCCGCTCTGCCTGTCCGGCCTCTCCCTGATAGCTTTTCGGCCGCGCGTGGCTAAAAATGAGCCCCCTCCCGTGACGCGGCGGAATTTACTTGGCCGCGACGAGTCAGAACAGCGGCCAGACGCCGTGCTGGCATATACCTTTGTTGTATTTTCAAGTGCGATGGTCTGCATCGCTGATGGGGAATAGATGGATCTTTGGATTGCCGTACAGGCATTGATTCTGGGAGTGGTTGAGGGCCTGACGGAGTTTCTGCCGGTATCCAGTACCGGGCACCAGATCATCGTCGCGGATCTGATCGGCTTCGGCGGTGAACGCGCGCTGGCCTTCAACATCATCATTCAGCTGGGCGCCATCCTGGCGGTGGTCTGGGAGTATCGGCGCAAGATCATCGGCGTGGTGGTGGGCCTGCCGAAGGAGCGCGAAGCGCAGAGATTCACGCTGAATCTGCTGATCGCCTTCATGCCGGCAGTAGTGCTTGGCGTGTTGTTCGCCGACCTCATCCATCATTACCTGTTCAACCCGATCACGGTTGCTACCGCACTGGTGATCGGCGGCATCGTCATGCTCTGGGCGGAGAACCGCGACCATCGCATCGAAGCCGAAACGGTCGACGACATGCGCTGGACGCACGCGCTCAAGGTCGGTTTCGCCCAGTGCCTGGCGCTGGTACCGGGTACGTCGCGCTCCGGCTCGACGATCATCGGTGGCCTGCTGTTCGGCCTTTCGCGCAAGGCGGCGACGGAATTCTCCTTCTTCCTGGCGATGCCGACGATGGTGGGCGCAGCCGCGTACTCGGGCTACAAGTATCGCGACCTGTTCCAGCCCGGCGACTTCCCGGTGTTCGCCATCGGCTTCGTCACCTCGTTCCTCTTCGCGATGCTGGCAGTGCGGGCGCTGCTGAAGTTCATCGGCAACCACAGCTATGCGGCGTTCGCCTGGTATCGCATCGTCTTCGGCATCATCATCCTGGCGACCTGGCAGTTCGGCCTGATCGACTGGAGCACGGCGGTGGGTTAGGACGCTGAGCCCGGAAACAAAAAAGCCCCGCTTTCGCGGGGCTTTTTCATGGGGCTTGTCGATCGATCAGACCAACACGCCCTGGCTGCGCAGGTAGTCGTCGTAGCTGCCGCTGAAGTCGGTCACACCGTTCTCCGACAGCTCGATGATGCGCGTGGCCAGCGAGCTGACGAACTCGCGGTCATGGCTGACGAAGATCAGCGTGCCCGGGTAGTTCTCCAGCGCCAGGTTGAGCGCCTCGATCGATTCCATGTCCAGGTGGTTGGTCGGTTCGTCCATCACCAGCACGTTGGGTTTCTTCAGGATCAGCTTGCCGAACAGCATGCGGCCCTGTTCACCCCCGGAAATCACCTTCACCGATTTCTTGATCTCGTCGTTGGAAAACAGCATGCGCCCGAGGGTGCCACGCACCAGCTGTTCACCGCCCTGGGTCCACTGGCCCATCCAGTCGAACAGCGTGACGTCGTCCTCGAAGTCCTCGGCATGATCCTGGGCGAAGTAACCGACATCGGCGCTTTCGGTCCATTTCACTTCGCCGGACAGCGGCGGCATCTCGCCGACCAGCGTGCGCAGCAGGGTGGTCTTGCCGATGCCGTTGGGTCCGATGATGGCCACCCGTTCACCGGCTTCGATCTGCAGGTTCAGGTTCTTGAACAGCGCAGTGCCGTCGTAACCCTGGCTGAGGCGTTCCAGCGTGACCGCTTGGCGATGCAGCTTCTTGTACTGCTCGAAGCGGATGAACGGGCTGACCCGGCTGGACGGCTTGACCTCTTCCAGCTGGATCTTGTCGATCAGCTTGGCGCGGCTGGTGGCCTGCTTGGCCTTCGAGGCGTTGGCCGAGAAGCGGCTGACGAAGGTCTGCAGTTCGGCGATCTGCGCCTTTTTCTTGGCGTTGTCCGACAACAGGCGTTCGCGGGCCTGGGTCGCCGCGGTCATGTATTCGTCGTAGTTGCCGGGGAACAGGCGCAGCTCGCCGTAATCCAGGTCGGCCATGTGGGTGCAGACCGAGTTCAGGAAGTGACGGTCGTGGGAAATGATGATCATGGTGCTGTTGCGCGCCGTGAGCACCGATTCCAGCCAGCGGATGGTGTTGATGTCCAGGTGGTTGGTCGGTTCGTCCAGCAGCAGCACTTCCGGGTCGGAGAACAGCGCCTGGGCCAGCAGCACGCGCAGCTTCCAACCCGGTGCCACGGCGCTCATCGGGCCGAAATGCTGATCGAGCGGGATGCCCAGGCCGAGCAGCAGCTCGCCAGCGCGGGATTCGGCGGTGTAGCCGTCGAACTCGGCGAACTGTACTTCCAGCTCGGCGACGGCCATGCCGTCGTCCTCGCTCATTTCCGGCAGGGCATAGATGCGGTCACGCTCGGCCTTGATCTGCCACAGCTCCTCGTGGCCCATGATCACGGTGTCGATCACGCTGAAGTCTTCGTAGGCGAACTGATCCTGGCGCAGCTTGCCCAGGCGCACGTTGGGTTCGAGCATCACCTGACCGGCCGACGGCTCCAGCTCGCCGCCGAGAATCTTCATGAAGGTCGACTTGCCGCAGCCGTTGGCGCCGATCAGGCCGTAGCGGTTGCCGCCGCCGAACTTGACGGAAACGTTTTCGAACAGCGGCTTGGCGCCGAACTGCATGGTGATGTTAGCGGTGGAAATCAAGAGGCTCTATCTCACGGGTTTCAAAGGGTTACGTTGGGGCTTGTGGGCAGGTTTCGCGTGCCATTGCGGCTCGGCGCCGGCGTTATCGCTTCGGCGGGCAGCACTGAGTGCGGGCTACATGCGCCGCATCGGGGTCTATCGTGAGGCGCGCATTGTACGGAGGCCGGCCGCGAATACCCAGCGCTAGCCGCCAGGCGCGTCGTGAGGGCTCCGTTCGAGCCGGTTCACTGGAAGTCCCGACTGCGCACATCCAGCCCTGAGAGCAGCGCACTGAGGTCGCGCAGACGGCCGGCGATCACGTGGCGCACACCATGAGCGGACTCCAGATGACCGTCGACCTGCAGCAGTTGCGATTGCAGCAGCACCGGGTGCTGGCGTTCGGCCAGATGCTGCCAGACCACCACATTGATCAATCCGAACTCATCTTCCAGGGTGACAAAAACCACGCCGCTGGCGGTCTGCGGGCGCTGCCGACCGATCACCAGGCCGGCAACGCTGACCGGCCGGCCGGGCTCGGCATCGGCCAGCTCGCGTGAACTGCGGCAGCGTCGCGCCCTCAATTGGTCGCGCAGCAGTGTCAGCGGATGCGGTCCAAGCGTCGTGCCGAGGGTTGCGTAGTCGGTCAGCAGGTCTTCGCCGGTCGTGGGCAACGGCAGGTTCACCGGCGCTTCCGTCGTTGCAGCCAGCTCGGCGAACAGCGGCAGCTGCGGTTCGACCCCGGCGACGGCCCAGCGCGCGTGATGACGATGCCCGGCAAGGCCGTGCAGGGCGCCGGCATCGGCCAGCCGTTCGCGCGCGCGGGCGTCCAGCCCGGCGCGCCGGCTGAGGTCATCGACATCGCTGAACGCTTGTGTCCGGCGAGCGCTCTCGATGCCTCGGGCATCCGCCTCACGCAGGCTACGAATCATCCGCAGGCCCAGGCGGATCGCCGGCTGTGCCTCGGCGCCGGGCTCCAGACTGCAATCCCAGTCGCTGTGACATACGTCTACCGGGCGCACTTCGATGCCGTGGCGCCGGGCATCCTGCAATACCTGATCGGGGCTGTAGAAACCCATCGGCCAGCTGTTGATCAGCGCGCAGGCGAACGCCGCCGGCTCATGGCATTTCAGCCAGCTGCTAGCGTAGGTGAGCAGGGCGAAGCTGGCGGCGTGGGATTCGGGGAAACCGTAGCTGCCGAAGCCTTTGATCTGCTCGAAGATGCGCGTGATAAATTCCGGCTCATAGTGCTTGGCGAGCATCCGCGCAGTCAGCCGTTCACGATGATGTTCCAGACCGCCGTGGCGCTTCCAAGCGGCCATGCTGCGGCGCAGTTCGTCGGCCTCGCCGGGGCTGTAGTCGGCGGCGATGATGGCCAGTTCCATCACCTGTTCTTGGAACAGCGGCACGCCGAGAGTGCGCTCGAATACCGGCATGAGTTCGTCGGAGGGATAGAGCACCGGCTCCTCGCCGTTACGCCGGCGCAGGTACGGATGAACCATATCGCCCTGGATCGGCCCGGGGCGGACGATGGCCACCTGGATCACCAAATCGTAGAACTTGTGCGGGCGCAGGCGCGGCAGCATGGCCATCTGCGCCCGCGACTCGATCTGGAACACGCCGATGGTATCGGCGCGACTGATCATGGCGTAGGTCGCCGGATCCTCCTGCGGCAGGCTGGCCAGCGTCCAGCGTGTGCCGCGATAACGCTCGATCAGGGCGAAGCAGCGACGCAGCGCACTGAGCATGCCCAGGGCGAGCACATCGACCTTGAGCAGGCCGACCAGATCGAGGTCGTCCTTGTCCCACTGGATCACAGTGCGCTCGGCCATGCTGGCGTTCTCCACCGGCACCAGGGTCTGCAGTGGGTGTTCGCTGATCACGAAACCGCCAGGATGCTGCGACAGGTGACGGGGGAAGCCGATCAGCTCGCCGGTCAATGCTAGCACCCGGCGCAGCAAAGGGTTGTTCGCATCGAAGCCGGCCTCGGCCAGGCGTTCGGCCGAGGGCACATGGTCGCTCCAGCGTCCGCAGCAGTCGGCCAGTGCATTCACCTGAACGGGTGGCAGGCCGAGCGCCTTGGCCACGTCGCGCAGCGCGCCGGCGCTGTGATAGGTGCTGACCACGGCGGTGAGGGCAGCGCGGTGACGGCCATAGCGGCTGAAAACGTACTGGATGACTTCCTCGCGGCGCTCGTGCTCGAAGTCCACGTCGATATCCGGCGGCTCCTTGCGCTCGCGCGAGAGAAAGCGCTCGAACAGCAGGCGGCGTCCCGGCAGGGTGGGGTCGAGTTCGGTGATACCGAGGGCGAAACACACCGTGGAGTTGGCCGCCGAACCACGCCCCTGGCAGAGAATCTGCCGCTCGCGTGCCCAGTTCACGATGTCGTGCACGGTGAGGAAGTAGCTCTCGTACGCCAGTTCGGCGATCAGCTTCAGCTCATGTTCGAGCAGCCTGCGGGCCTGTTCGGGCACCCCGTTCGGCCAGCGCCAGCGGGCGCCGCGCTCGACCAGTTCGCGCAGCCAGAAGGTGGCGTCATGCCCGTGCGGAACCAGTTCGCGCGGGTAGTGATAGCGCAACTGGCCGAGATCGAAGGTGCAGCGCGCGGCGATGCGCAGGGTTTCGGCGAGCAGGGCCGGTGGATACAGCTCGGCCAGCTCCTCGTGGCGCCGCAGATGGCGCTCGCCGTTGGGGAACAGATGGGCGCCGGCCTCGGCCACCGGCAGGTGGTGGCGGATGGCGGTCATGCAGTCCTGCAGGGCACGCCGTCCGCGGGCGTGCATGTGCACGTCGCCGCAGGCCACCGGTGGTAGCCCGCAGGACGTCGCCCGCTCAAGCAGGTACTGCAGTTGCGCGGCGTCATCCGCGCCGCGATGCAGTTCGACGGCCAGCCACAGTCGCTGCGGGAACAAGCGGCGCAGCCTGGGCAGGTGGTCGTCGTCATCATCCGGCAGCCAGATTGCCAGCAGCCCGTCCGGGGACTCGACGAAATCGTCGAACAAAAGGCGATAGCGACCCTTCTCGCAACGGCGGCGAGCCAGGGTGATCAAGCGGCAAAGCGCCTGATAGCCGGTTAGGTTTTCAACCAGCAGGATCAGCCGGGGGCCGTTTTCGATACGCACCTCACTGCCGACGATGAGTGGTACGCCACTGTCCTTGGCTGCCTGCCAGGCGCGGACGATACCTGCCAGTGTGCATTCGTCGGTGATCGCCAGGGCGCGGTAGCCCAGTCGCGCTGCCCGCTCGAACAGCTCCTGGGCGCTGGAAGCGCCGCGCTGGAAGCTGAAGTTGGACAGGCAGTGCAGTTCGGCGTAACCACTCATGCGAACCAGCCGTGCAGCAGCAGCGGGCCGTCGCTGCCGAGCGGGCGGAAGGCCCAGCCGCGCTGGCCGGCGCGTGTTTCGATGAGGTAGTAGTCGCGCCGTATATCCTCGCCGTCCCACCAGCCGGACTCGATACGTTCCGGGCCGGCGAGGATGCGCAGCGAGCTTTCGCGCAGCGACTGAGGTGCGGTCAGCAACCAGCCGGGGCGCGGGCCGCTTGCCGGCAGGGCTGTACGTGGCGCCTGTGCCTGCGTCTGCCATGCATGTTCGGGGCGATGATCGGCGCAGGCGCCGAGGCCCTGCACAGCATGGTCGCCGAGACGCGCGCGCAGGCGTTCGCGCAGCTGTTCCCAGGGCAGCGTTTGCTGCGCTCTTTCATCGAACAGCTGGCGGTGCTGCGGGGTGAAGGCCGGCAGCTCGCGCGCCAGCAATCGCACTGCCAGCACCGGTGCCGGCAGTTGCAGCTGTTCCAGGCGGCCGCGGGTCAGCTCGAACAGCATGCCGGCCTCACGCTCGGCAGCCAGCAGGCCGACGACGACCTGGCTGTCGGCCAGGTTGCGATGTTCCAGTTGCAGGACGAAACGCTGCACGCCGCTGTCGCGCCCGGCGAGATAGGCGGCCAGGTCGGCGGTGAGCCGGCGCAGCGGGAACAACAGCGCCTGGTGTGACTCGACCTCGAAGTTCAATTCGATGCGCGCGTCGAAAACATCGGGTGGGCGGTAGAACTCCAGCGCCAGCGGCTGCCGCCCGAGCAGGGTGTCGAGCTGCAGCAGCACCTCGGCCGGAAAGCGCCGGGCCACGCTGTCGCGGGGCAGGGCAAGCAGTTGCGAAAGACTGCGCAACCCCATGCGCGCGAAGGCCGTGGCCACTTCGCGCGACAGGCCGAGGCGCTCCACCGGCAAACGTCCGAGCGCCTCGCGCAGCGTTGTGTCATCGCTCACCGCCAGACCATCGTGGGCATTGGCGAGTACCCGTGCCGCCGCCGGGTTGGGGGCAACGGTGATGCGCTGGCGGAAGCCCAGGGCGTTCAGTTCCTGGCGCAGGCGCGCTTCGAAGCGCGGCCAGGGGCCGAACAGGCCGAGGCTGGACTGCACTTCCAGCAGCAGGCAGCGCGGGTAATGCAGGCTGACCTGAGCGCTGAAACCGTAGGCCCAGGCGGCCAGGAAGCGCTGCCAGCGCTCGATGGCCGCCAGATCGTAATCGGCACTGGCGAAATTGCGGGTCAGCGCCTGGGCGGCAGTCAGCGTCTGGCCGGGTTTCAGGCCGAGTTCGCGCGCCGCCGGATTGACCGCTTGCAGCACGCGCCGCTGCGCCGGCCCGGCGAGCAAGGCCAGCGGCGCGGCAGGGTCGCTGCGTTCGCGCAGCACGCCGTCCATCGCCAGTTGCGGCAGCAGGATGCAGGCCCAGAGCATGTCCGTGTCACCGCCAGGCGCTGGCGGCGATCGGCCGCGCCGGCGCCAGACCGCCTCGGCACTTGAGCACGCGCAGTTGCGCCGGGTGAGCGTCGATGGCCAGGCGCAGGGCGGCTGGCGAGGGGTTCAGCGCTTCGGCCTGCGGGCGATAGGCGAAGGCCAGCGTCTGTCCGGTTTCGGCGGCCACCTGCAGGCGCCGCAGGGCGCGGTCGTCCGCCTGCCTCGGCCAGCACAGCACGGCGCCACAGCTACCCGAGCGCAGGCATTGCTCGGTCGCCCACAGCGCATCGCGCCCGCTGGCGTGGACGATGCTCAACTGCCGCAGGTCGACGCCGGCGGTCAGCCAGGCCTGGGGGTAGGGCAGATGCGGCGGGTCGACCAGCACCACCCGCTCGCCGGCCACGGTCAGCCGGGCAAGGGTCGGCCACAGCAGGCGCAGCTCGCCGGTGCCGGGCGCGGCGAGGAGGATCTCGCTCAGTGCCGCCTCCGGCCAGCCGCCACCCGGAAGGGCGGCATCCAGCGCGGCGTGTCCGGTCGGCTGGCTGGCGGCAGGGGCGACGATGGCCTGCCCACGCCAGACACGGCGTGCATCGAGCAGGCGATCCAGGGCGACCACGGATGTCATGCAAAGGCAATCCAAAAATACTGTATATGAATACAGTATTCAGTTGCCCGGTTCGGCGGTCAAGTCATGCTGACCAGCGTCATCGCCTCTTCCGCTGATGCAGAGCGCCTTCGATGATTTCGCGTCGACGGCTCAGGCCTGAGCCGGGCGAGCCCGCTGAAGACGAATTGCGCGCCGTGCGCTGCGTGCCAGGCGGATGCTGAGCAAAAACGCTGCGCAGCTCAGTCCGGCGATCAGACCCTGCCACAGCCCGCCGGGGCCGGATGCCGGGCCGAAGTGGTCGGTCAGGCCGAGCACATAGCCGATCGGCAGACCGATGCCCCAGTAGGCGAAGAGGGTGAAGATCATGGTCATGCGCGTGTCCTGGTAGCCGCGCAGGGCACCGGCAGCGGTAACTTGCACAACATCGGAGAACTGGAACAGTGCCGCATAGAAGAACAAGCCGGACGCCACGGCGATCACCGCGGGGTCGGGCGTGTAGATGCGGGCAATCGGCACGGCGAACAGCAGCATCGCGGTGGCGGAAAAACAGGCATACACCAGCCCCGTTCCCACTCCGACGCCAGCGGCGAAACGCGCATCTCGCGGCGCACTGCGGCCCAGTGCCTGTCCCACCCGCACGGTGACCGCCATGCCCAGCGACAGCGGAATCATGAAGATCAGCGAGGTGAAGTTCAGCGCTATCTGGTGTCCGGCCACCACCGTCGCGCCCAATGCGCCGATCAGCAGCGCAATGACCGAAAAAATGCTGGCTTCGGCGAACACCGCGATACCGATCGGCAGACCGACCGCGAGCAAGGGGCTGAGCACCGGCCAGCGCGGCCATTCGAAGTGGGCGAATAGCCGGCTCGGTCGATACGGCGCGGCGCGGCGTACCCAGAACAGCATGGCCAGCAGCATGAACAGCATGACCAGCGACGTTGCGACACCGCAGCCAACACCGCCGAGTGCCGGCGCGCCGAGCTTGCCGTAGATGAAGATGTAGTTGAGCGGGATATTCAGCAGCAGGCCGAGAACCCCGACCACCATGCTCGGGCGCGAGTGGCCGAGGCCGTCGCTGTAGCAACGCAGCACCTGGTACAGCCCGATCGCCGGAAAGCCGCAGGCGACGGCGCGCAGATAGCCCATGCTGGGATCGATCAGCGCGGCTTCGACGTTCATCCAGTGCAGCATCGGCTCGGCGTTCCACATCAGGACGGCGCACAGGCTGCCGAGGCCGCCGCCCATCCACAGCGCCTGGCGCACCAGAGGGCCGATCTCGCCGTGGCGTCCGGCGCCGAAACGCTGCGCCACGTTCGGCGTGGTCGCCAGGATCACGCCGGTCAGGAACAGAAAAACCGGCACCCAGATGGAATTGCCCAGGGCCACTGCCGCCAGATCGTGCGCACTGACCCGACCCGCCATCACCGTATCGACGAAGCCCATCGCCGTATTGGCCAGCTGAGCGATCATCATCGGCAGGGCAAGGGCGAAGAGGGTGCGCAGCTCGGTCCGCACCCGGCCGGCTCTCGACTCAGAAGGCATTGCATCGTTCCGGTTGTATACAAAGAGCGCGGTAGTCTACGCCGCACGACAGCTGGCCGAAAGGCGGAAAAACGGCGGCGAGGCGTCTAGAATGGGCCGCATCTGAAACGGAGCCTGCCATGCGTATCCTCGCCGACGAAAACATTCCTTTGGTCGATGCCTTCTTCGCCGGCTTCGGCAGCATCCGCCGCATGGCCGGCCGCTCGATCAACCGGGCGGCGCTGGAGCAGACCGACGTGCTGCTGGTGCGCTCGGTGACCCGCGTCGATCGCGAATTGCTCGCCGGCACACCGGTGCGCTTCGTCGGCACCTGCACCATCGGCACCGATCATCTGGACCTCGACTATTTCCTCGAAGCCGGCATCACCTGGGCCAGTGCGCCCGGCTGCAATGCGCGCGGAGTGGTGGATTACGTGCTGGGCAGCCTGCTGACGCTGGCCGAACGGCAGGGCGAGGAACTGACGACACGTCGCTACGGCGTGGTCGGCGCGGGCGAAGTGGGCGGGCGGCTGGTGGAGGTGCTGCGCGGATTGGGCTGGGATGTGCGAGTCTGCGATCCGCCGCGCCAGGCACGTGAGACTGGTGACTTTGTCACGCTGGAGGAGATCATCGCCGAGTGCGATGTGATCAGCCTGCATACGCCACTGGAGTTGCAGGGCGCGCATCCGACCTTCCATCTGTTCGACGCTTCCCGACTGGCGCAACTGCGCCCTGGCAGCTGGCTGATCAACGCCAGCCGTGGCGCGGTGGTGGACAATGCCGCTCTACGCGAACTGCTGCTACGTCGACCGGATCTGCAGGCGGTACTGGATGTCTGGGAAGGCGAGCCGCAGGTCGACGTCGCCCTGGCCGAATTGTGCCAGCTGGCCACGCCGCATATCGCCGGCTACAGCCTGGATGGCAAGCTGCGCGGCACTGCACAGGTCTATCAGGCGTTCTGCGCCGCCCAGGGGCTGGCGCCGACAGTGACGCTGGACGAGCTGATGCCGGCGCCGGCGCTACAGGCGCTGAGCTTCGATGGCTCTGCCGATCCATGCACTCTGTTGGCCACGCTGTGCCGCGCGGTCTACGACCCGCGTAGCGACGATGCCGCGTTCCGCCGCAGCCTGCGCGGTGACGAAGCGCAGCGTCGTGCTGCCTTCGATCAGCTGCGCAAGGCCTATCCGCCACGGCGCGAAATCGACGGTGTGCGGGTGCACATTCAGGGCGACAACGACGAACTGACCCGCGTCGTGCGCGGGCTGGGTGCGCTGCTGGGCTAAGCCGATTGGTCGGATGCAATTTGCGGCCTGCTCCGCTAGCATTACCCGTCCTCCGCTTAGCCCACGATGGTGTTATGAGTTATCAGGTTCTAGCCCGCAAATGGCGTCCGCGCTCGTTCCGCGAAATGGTCGGGCAGACGCACGTGCTCAAGGCCCTGATCAACGCGCTGGATAATCAGCGCCTGCACCACGCCTATCTGTTCACTGGCACCCGCGGCGTGGGCAAGACCACCATCGCGCGGATCATCGCCAAGTGTCTGAACTGCGAAATCGGCGTCAGCTCGACCCCCTGCGGTGAGTGCTCGGTGTGTCGCGAGATCGACGAGGGGCGCTTCGTCGACCTGATCGAAGTCGATGCCGCGAGCCGCACCAAGGTCGAGGACACCCGCGAACTGCTGGACAACGTGCAGTACGCGCCGAGCCGTGGCCGCTACAAGGTCTACCTGATCGACGAAGTGCACATGCTTTCGTCGCATTCGTTCAATGCGCTGCTCAAGACGCTCGAAGAACCGCCGCCGCACGTCAAGTTCCTGCTGGCGACCACCGACCCGCAGAAGCTGCCCGTCACCATCCTCTCGCGCTGTCTGCAGTTCTCGCTGAAGAACATGCCGCCGGAGCGGGTGGTCGAGCATCTGGCTCATGTACTTGGCGCGGAGAACGTACCGTTCGAGGAAGACGCCCTGTGGCTGCTCGGCCGGGCGGCAGATGGCTCGATGCGCGATGCGATGAGCCTGACCGACCAGGCGATCGCCTTTGGCGAGGGCCGGGTGCTCGCCGCCGATGTGCGCGCGATGCTCGGCACGCTCGATCATGGGCAGGTCTACGGTGTATTGCAGGCGTTGCTCGAAGGTGACGCGCGCGCACTGCTCGAAGCCGTGCGCCAGCTGGCCGAGCAGGGCCCGGACTGGGCCGGCGTGCTGGCAGAAATGCTCAATGTGCTGCACCGCGTGGCCATTGCCCAGGCGCTGCCGGAAGCGATTGATAATGGCCAGGGCGACCGCGATCGCGTCCTCGCGCTGGCTCAGGCGTTGCCCTCCGAGGATGTGCAGTTCTATTACCAGATGGGGTTGATCGGCCGGCGCGACCTGCCGTTGGCGCCCGATCCGCGCAGCGGTTTCGAGATGGTGCTGCTGCGCATGCTGGCGTTCCGTCCCGCCGACAGCGAAGACGCGCCGCGAACACAGCTAAAGCACCTGGGAGTCAGCCCGGCCACGGCTGATTCCGACAGGACTCCGGTGGCCGCAGCGGCCACCGCGCCTGCTCCCGTGCCTTCTGTGGCTGTTCCACCTGCCGCCGTGCCGCCTGTCGCAACCGTGACCGAGGTCGTCCCGCCGGTCGAGCAGGCATCCACCGTTCAGACACCGGCGTTGCCCGCGAACGAACCCACTGCACCACCGGTCATCGACGTGCCGTGGATAGAGTCGCCAAGTACTGCGCAGGCGACGCCTGAGGTGGTCGCCGTCGAACCAGTACCGTCGCCTGTCATCGCGGCCGAACAGCCGGCACCGTTGGCTCCGCTCGAGGATACGGACGACGACGAGCCGCCGTTGAGTGACGAGGATTATTACGAAGTCGAAAACCAGGTCGAAGCCTATCTGGACGATCTGGTCGAGACTCAGGCGGCTGTTGCCAGCGAGCCGTTGCCGGCGGCCGAACCAGCAACCGGGCTGGCTGCCGATTGGCTGGAGCTGTACCTCAAGCTCGGCCTGTCCGGGCTGACTGGCAGCATTGCCGCCAATTGCACATTGATCGAGGTAGACGGCGACCGCTGGTTGATGCATCTGGACCCGGCGCAGAGCGCGCTGTTCAACGCCACTCAGCAGCGGCGCCTGAACGACGCGCTGGATCAGTATCATGGGCGCAAGCTGCAGCTGGAGATCAAGCTGGAGAAACCGCAGCAGGAAACGCCGGCGCAGGCCGCGGCGCGCCGTCGCGAAGAGCGTCAGCGTGCCGCCGAGCGATCGATCCAGTCCGATCCGATGGTGCAGCAATTGATGCAGCAATTCTCTGCCGTGATTCGAGACGGCACGATCGAACCTGTAGAACACACCGAAACCTGACCCCCATTTGAGGTGATTCCCATGATGAAAGGTGGCATGGCCGGCCTGATGAAGCAGGCGCAGCAGATGCAGGAAAAGATGCAGAAAATGCAGGAAGAGCTGGCGAATGCCGAAGTCACCGGCCAGTCCGGTGCGGGCCTGGTCAGCGTGGTGATGAACGGTCGTCATGACGTCAAGCGTGTCAGTCTGGACGACAGCCTGATGCAGGAAGACAAGGAAATCCTCGAAGATCTGATCGCCGCAGCGGTCAATGATGCCGTGCGCAAGATCGAGCAGAACAGCCAGGAAAAGATGGCCGGTATGACTGCCGGCATGCAGCTGCCACCCGGCTTCAAAATGCCCTTCTAACAACAGCCGTCAACTGCACGTGGCCGGCTTTCCAGGCGGAGGCCGCCACAGGCACCTGCTGTTCTGTTCTTTCTTCGAGATTCCCATGAGTTTCAGCCCACTGATTCGCCAGCTCATCGATGCGTTGCGGATTTTGCCCGGCGTTGGACAGAAAACTGCGCAACGCATGGCCCTGCAGTTGCTCGAGCGTGATCGCAGCGGCGGTCTGCGTCTGGCGCAGGCGTTGACCCGGGCGATGGAAGGCGTCGGTTACTGCCGCCAATGCCGCACGCTGAGCGAGGATGAGCTCTGCCCGCAATGCGCCGATCCGCGCCGCGACGATGCGCTGCTGTGCGTGGTGCAAAGCCCGGTGGATGTGTTCGCGGTCGAGCAGACGGGGTTTCGCGGGCGCTATTTCGTCCTCAAGGGGCATCTCTCACCGCTCGACGGTCTCGGTCCCGAGGCCATCGGTATTCCCGAACTACTCGCGCGGGTTGCCGATGGTGCGTTCGCTGAAGTGATTCTGGCGACCAATCCGACGGTAGAAGGCGAGGCCACCGCGCACTACATCGCCCAGATGCTGGTGCCCAAAGGCTTGGTCATCAGTCGCATCGCCCACGGCGTGCCGCTGGGCGGCGAATTGGATCTGGTCGATGGCGGTACACTGGCCCACGCGCTGGCCGGACGTAAACCTATCAGCCTGTGAAATCGCCGCGCTCAGTATGCCGCAACGCTTTAACCTTATAGCGCTTTGCCAGTGCCGCCTCTGCTCTGATTCCTGTAAAGTTCTAAGCCAAACCCGCTAGATAACCAAAAAGAATAACTTGCTTGCTTTTGGTTATATGGCATTCCTTTGCGTGCAGCTCGAATCGAGGTCGTAAATGAAAGCAAAGCATTGGCTGTTCTCGGCACTTTTGCTCGTGAGCGCATTCGCTCAAGCGCAGGAAAAATTCAAGGTCGGCTATATCCGGGTAATGGATGATGCGCAGGCAATGGTGGCGCATGAGGCCGGTCTGTATGCCAAGCATGGTCTTGATGTCGAGCTGATCGAGTTCAGTTCCGGTACCGATCTGATCAAGGCCATCGTCGGCGGTCAGTTGGATACCGGTGTGCTGGGCTTCACCAACGCCGTGGCCTGGGCTTCGAAGGGCGCGGACCTGAAAGTGGTGGGCGGCGCCCAGCAGGGCTATCACTCGATTCTGGTTCGCGAACAGACCGGTATTGCCGATGTGGCCGGTCTCAAGGGGCATAGTCTGGCATCTCAGCGTGAAGGCAGCACCGCCGATGCCGTGCTGCGTGGTGTGACGCTGAAGGCTGCCGGTCTCAAGCCGAGCGATGTGAACATCATGGGCGTCAGCCCGGCGGTCGCGGTGCAATCGCTGGTTTCCGGGCGGGTCGACGCAGCCTTCCTGTTCGAGCCCTATGACCGCATCGCGCAACTGGTCGCGCCGGTCAAGCAGGTCTACGAGATCGGCGAGGTCTGGCCTTTCCCCTGCATGGTGGTGATCACCTCCGGTGACACGCTGGCCAAGCGCAAGGATGCCGTGTGGAAATCCCTCGATGCACAACGTGACGCGATCAGCCTGCTTGAGCAGCAGCCGGCTGAAGCAGCCAAGCTGATCGCCGACTACTTCATCGCCGAACCGACGCTCAAAACCCTCAAGCGTGGCGAACTGCCCCGTGAGACGGTCATCGAGGAAGCCATCGCGACCCAGACGTTCAGCGCCAAGCTCGACGATCAGGATCTGGCACGCATTCAGGAACTCGCCGATATCCTGCAGGAGCAGGGGTCGCTGAAGACCCGTGATGGCAAGGCATTCGATACCCGCGCAATCCTCGATCTGTCCTGGCAGGATGCCCGCCAGCTCTGATTCACGATGATCTACGCGGGGGCCTGCTCGCCGCGCGGCAGGCCCCGTTCGTTCTGGCTCGATTCGATGAGCCACTTTCTGTTCAAGAGTGTTTATGCAACTCAGGTTTGATGAAGTAGACAAACGCTTTGGTCAGCTGGAAGTCATCAAGGGCTTCAGCGGCGAGTTCGCGCAGGGCGAGTTGGTGGCGCTGGTCGGTCCGTCCGGCTGTGGCAAATCGACCTTGTTGCATCTGGTGGCCGGGCTGGAAAAACCCAGTGCGGGACGGGTGCTGGCTGATGGTCAACCGATCTCCGCGCCGAGCCCGCAACGCACTCTGGTTTTTCAGGAGCATGCGCTGTATCCGTGGCTCAGCCTGCAAGCGAACGTGGCAATGGCGCTGGAGTTGCAGGGTGTCGCCAAGGGTAGCGCGTTCGAACAGGCTGCAGCCTGGCTGGCGCGCGTCAATCTGGAAGGCTTCGAACACTACTATCCCCACCAGGTTTCGGGCGGAATGCGCCAGCGTACGGCCTTGGCGCGGGCGTTCATCGCCAAGCCCGAGGTGCTGCTGCTGGACGAACCATTCGGTGCGCTCGACGCGCTGACGCGAATGGCGCTGCAGGATGTGTTGCGCGAGCTGATCGAGGAGCACCAGCCGACCGTGCTGCTGGTGACCCACGATGTCGATGAGGCCCTGTACCTGGCCGATCACGTGCTGGTGTTCAGTGCGCGCCCGGCCCGTGTGCTGAAAACCTTCAACTTCACCCATTGCGAGAAGAGTCACGATCTTTCCGAATTCGCTGCCGAGCGCCGGGAGATTCTGCGGTTGCTAGGTATCAAGACGGAGGTCGAGCACGCATGAGCCAGGGACGTCGTTTGACTGGAGCGAAGAAATACCTCGCCGTGGTGTTGGCGATTCTGTTCATTCTGCTGATCTGGCAGGCCGCCGCCTGGAGTCTGCCGGCATTCCTGATGCCGGGAATACCCACAGTGTTCGAGCGAATGGTCAGCGCGGTGCAGGAGCCGGAGTTCCGTGAGGGGCTGTATGGCAGCATGAGTCGCCTCGGCAGCGGCTACAGTTTCGCGCTGCTGTTCGGCATCGGCTTCGGTCTGGTGGGCGGGGTGCTTTTCTTCTTCCGCGAGATTCTCCGTTCGGCCATCGTCATCCTGCAGTCGATTCCGTCGATTGCCTGGGTGCCGCTGTTTCTCATCGTCATGGGCTTCGGCAATCTGCCGATCATCGTGGTGGTGGCCCTGGCGGCGTTCTTCCCGATGGCGCTGTCGGTGATGAATGCCACCGAGAGCGTGCAGCCCGTACATGTAGCGGCGGCGCGTGTAATGGGAGCCTCGCGCTGGCAGCTGCTGCGCCGCGTCTACCTGCCGGCGGTGATGCCGGAGCTGATCACCGGTGCCCAGCTGGCGTTCGGCAACGCCTGGCGTGCGCTGATTTCCGCCGAGATGCTGATCGGCTTCGGCCAGGGCCTCGGTCGCTCGCTGGCTTATTCCGGCGAAATCGCCGATATGGTCGGGGTGATGATGAACATCCTAGTGATCGCCATTCTGGCGACCTTGATCGATCAGGTGGTCCTGGAGAAGTTCAAGCAGCGCATGCTGCGCTACCAGTACGTCTGAGGAGGCTGCCTGTGGCTGCGTTCCCGCGCATCGCCTTGCTCGCGGCTCTGTGCCTGCCAGGCCTGACGCTGGGCGAGCCGCTGTCCGAAACCTATCGTGCACTATCGAGCGATGCCCAGAGCAGTCTCGACAGTACGATCGCTACGGTGTTGGGTGAAACATTGCAGTCGACTGTCGACGATTTCCGCATCGGCGCGACTGGGGATGGTTCGCTCTTTTACCGGACGGAAATCGCTGCACTCGGCGCCGCCTCCGATGGGCCGCGCGAGTGGGCGCAGCTGCACGGTGAATCGTTCTGCATCGCGGCGGGCAATCCGCAGATGGCAGCCGTGGCGGAACGCTTTGGCGCTGTTGCGCGCCCTTATCCCAGCTCGGCCGAGGCGTTGATTGGTTTGAAGCTGGGCGAGTGCCGCGTTGTCGTCGAGGATGCGAGTTTGTTGGAGAACATTGCCGAACTGCCTGAGTGGCGCCGCTTCAACCGTCTCCTGCCGCGCCTGGCGGATGCGGACATGCAGCTATGGGTGGCAGCAAGGACGCCGGAGCTGCAGGGGAAGGTGGATGCACTACAGCAGCAGTGGCACGCCAATGGGCGGCTGCAGGCACTCGTCGAGCAGGCCATTGATGATGTCGCGTTTCAGGCCTACGTCTTGGCCGACACCCTGGATTGCCACTGACGCTGGACGTTACTGGCTCTCGACCAATTCTGGCAGCGCATCTGCCAAGCCATCCAGCTTGAGTGGCGCGCGTATATGCCCACGCAGGCTACCGTCTGGCGCAACGAGTGCGATGTTGCCGCTGTGGCTTACGCTGTAATCGCCACCTGTTTCATTCGCGGGTACGAAGGGTAGGCCGAGCGCCTTGGACAGCTTCGTCAGCTCGGACAGTTCGCCGGTCAATCCCTTGAATCCTGAGCGGTAGTAGGCGAGATATTGCTTCAGGCGTTCCGGCGTGTCGCGCGCCGGATCCACGCTGACGAGCACCACCTGAACGCGCTCACGTACCTCGGGCTGCAAACGACCAAGCAGGCGACGCAGATCGCTGAGTGTGGTTGGGCAAACGTCCGGGCAGGCGGTGAAACCAAGGAACAGCAGGTGCCAGCGGCCATGCAGATCACGGGTGTCGAACGCTTGGCCATCCTGATCGACCAGTTGCAGCGCTGGTATTGCTCGTTCGCGCGGCAGCAACAGCAGATTGGCCTCATCCAGCAGCGCATTGCGATCCAGCGCATGGGCCACGCTGGTCATTGTCAGCAGGGCGAACAGAAAGCCGCGAAACACGCGCATGAAAGCCGCCCTCAATAGATATTCTTGCTCAGCGATCTTTGAGCGAGAACGCTGTGAGCGTGAAGGTGGGAATGTCCATGTCCTGCAGTTTGCGCGAGCCGCCAAGTTCCGGCAGATCGATGATTGCGGCCGCTTCGTGGACGGTCGCGCGCATCCGGCGAACGAGTTGCGCCGCGGCAATCAGCGTACCGCCGGTTGCGATCAGATCATCGAAAAGCACGACCGAATCGCCTTCGCACAGGCTGTCGGCATGGATTTCAAGCTGCGCTTCGCCGTATTCCGTGCAGTAGGTCTGCGAAAGGACATCCGCCGGCAGCTTGCCCTGCTTGCGAAACAGCACCAACGGTTTGTTCAGTTCGTAGGCGAGAATCGAACCGAGCAGAAAGCCGCGCGCATCCAGTGCGCCGATGTGGCTGAATTCCGCTTCCACATAGCGCTGGATGAGGCTGTCGGCGACCATGCGCAAGGCTTTGGGTGACTG
This sequence comes from Stutzerimonas sp. 21-1, assembly GCF_056336065.1. Classification (NCBI taxonomy): domain Bacteria; kingdom Pseudomonadati; phylum Pseudomonadota; class Gammaproteobacteria; order Pseudomonadales; family Pseudomonadaceae; genus Stutzerimonas; species Stutzerimonas sp. 21-1. Next base: position 1,870,235 of record NZ_CM150500.1, read on the forward strand.
CAGCAGCGGCGTGATATCGCGAAAGATCACGCCGGGGCGGGGGAAGTCCGGTACTGGGCGGATCAGGGTCTTGATGCTGAATTCATCGAAGATCATGCGCGCACCCTGGCGGTCTACTGAGCGTCCATGCTGCCGCCAGCCAGGGCGCACAGACCGATGGAGTCAAGAATGCGGACTTCCTTGCCTTCGGCCTCGAGCAGACCGTTCTGCTGGAAACGGGTGAAAACGCGCGAGACTGTCTCGACCGCCAAACCCAGGTAGTTGCCGATTTCGTTACGCGACATTGGCAGGCGGAACTGATTGGCTGAGAAGCCGCGAGCACTGAAGCGCGCCGACAGGTTGATCAGGAACGTCGCAATGCGTTCGTCGGCCGTTTTCTTCGATAGCAGCAGCATCATCTGCTGATCGTCCCGAATTTCGCGGCTCATGATGCGCATGAGTTGGCGGCGCAGCTGCGGCAGCAGCACGCTCAATTCGTCGAGGCGCTCGAAGGGGATCTCGCACACCGACGTCGTTTCCAGCGCCTGTGCGGAGACCGGGTAGCTCTCGGTATCCATGCCGGACAGCCCGACCATTTCGCTCGGCAGATGGAAGCCGGTGATCTGCTCCTCGCCACCATCGGTGACGCTGAATGTGCGCAGTGCGCCGGAACGCACCGCGAATACCGAACTGAAGGCGTCGCCCTGACGAAACAGAGTTTCACCTTTTTTCAGCGGTCGTCCGCGCTTGACGATGTCATCGAGCGCGTCCATGTCCTGCATATTCAAGGAAAGCGGCAAACAGAGGCCGGAAAGGCTGCAATCCTTGCAATGGGCTTGGCGCTGCGCGCGGATCTTGATCGACTCGGGCATGGGGGTTTCCAGAGAGCCTGTGTATATCGGGCAAGGTTACCCCAGCGGGCGGCAATATCCAATCGGCCCGAGGTTGCATGCGACAAGATGGAACTTTTTCGTTATCTAGATGATGCGCGAATAACGCTGGTCCGCAGTATCGGTGAGATAGTGATCGAACAACATGCAGATTGCCCGGACCAGCAGCCGCCCAGCGGGCTGGACAATCAGATGATGTTCGCTCAGCTCGACCAGACCGTCAGCGGCCATCTGCTCGAGTTGTGGCCAGACGGCACGGAAGTAACTCTTGAAATCGATCGAGAAGGTCTGCTCGATGCTGGCAAAGCTCAGTTCGTAATCACAGATGAGTTTCTGAATCACCATCCGCCGGATGCGGTCGTCCTCACTGCAGCGCAGGCCGCGTGTGGTAGGCAGCTGGTTTTGGTCGAGCGTGTGCTGGTAGACGGTGATGTCGCTGCTGTTCTGGCTGTAGAGATCGCCGACCTGGCTGATCGCCGAGACGCCCAGACCTATGAGGTCGCAATGCCCGTGGGTGGTATAGCCCTGGAAGTTGCGCTGCAGTGTGCCGTCCTCCTGAGCCATCGCCAGGTCGTCATCGGGTAGCGCAAAGTGATCCATGCCGATGTAGCGATAGCCTGCATCCGTCAGCTGCTCGATGCTGCGCTGGAGCATAGCGAGCTTGTCAGCGTGGCTGGGAAGATCAGCGGCATTGATACGTCGCTGCGGCATGAAGCGTTCCGGCAGATGGGCATAGTTGAACAACGACAACCGATCCGGTTGTAGGGCAATGACCGTCTCCACCGTTATGGCGAAGCGCTCGGGCGTCTGCAGCGGCAGGCCGTAGATGAGATCGATGTTCACCGAGTGAAATTGCAAGGTGCGTGCAGCTTCGATGAGCGTACTGGTCTGCTCCAGCGTCTGCATGCGGTTGACGGCACGCTGGACCTCCGGGTCCAGATCCTGGACGCCGACGCTGATTCGGTTGAAGCCCAGTTCGCGTAGCAGTCCCATCGTGGACCAGTCGGCCTCACGTGGATCGATTTCGATGCTGAAGTCGCCATGATCGTCATCCTGCAGATTGAAGTGCTTGCGCAGGTGAGCCATCAGGCGACGCAGTTCGTCATGACTGAGAAATGTCGGTGTTCCGCCGCCAAAGTGCAGTTGCTCCACCACCTGATCCGGCCCGAGGTGGCGTGCTACCAGCTCGATTTCTTTCTCGAGTCGCTCCAGATAGGGCAGCACGCGGCCGTGGTCCTTGGTGATGACCTTGTTGCAGCGGCAGTAGTAGCAAATGTTGGCGCAGAACGGCAGGTGGACGTAGAGCGAGAGCGGGCGGGAGGCGTGGCGGCTGCTGCGCAGCGCATGCAGCAATTCGAACGAACCGATGCCGCCGTTGAACTGTACTGCCGTCGGATAGGAGGTATAGCGCGGCCCTGCCTGATCGTAGCGACGGATCAGGTCGGCATCCCAACGAATGGAATTGAGCATATGGCTTCCCGGTTTTGGCAGCGGTGGCCGGATTCTAGGGGGGGCGCCTGTCAATCGACTTGACCTGTATCAAACTAGCCCTGACGCTAGCCGCGCCATCCAGATCAGCGGTTCGAACCAGAGAAATCTCGGCCGATCGTGGTCTGATGAGTACCCAACCCTCCATGTTCATTTGCGCCTCAGGCCAGGAGAAAACATGCACAGTCGCCAAGCCGAAATCGCCGCCGCGCTCGGAGTCCAGCCGCCCTTTGATGGGGACGCCGCGATCCAGGCCCAGATCGATCGCAGGGTCCGATTCATCCAGAACTGTCTGCGTGAGTCGGGAATGAAGACGCTGGTGCTTGGCATCAGTGGTGGTGTCGATTCGACTACCGCGGGCCTGCTCGCACAACGTGCCGTGGAAGGAATGCGCGCGGCGGGCGAGGGCGATGACTACCGTTTCATCGCGGTGCGCCTGCCGTACCAGACTCAGCATGACGAGCATGAAGCGCAGCTGGCGATCGAGACCATCCAACCCGATGAGTGCCACACGGTGAACATAGCCGCCGCGGTACTCGGGCTCGCAGAGGCTACCGAGGCGCTGACTCCGCTGCCGGCTGGCAAGCGCGACTTCGTGCTCGGCAACACCAAGGCGCGGATGCGCATGGTGGCGCAGTACACCATCGCCAATGCTCGGCAGGGCTTGGTGATCGGTACCGACCATGCGGCCGAGGCGGTAATGGGGTTCTACACCAAGTTCGGTGATGGGGCGTGCGATCTCACACCGCTTGCCGGCCTGGTGAAAGGGCAGGTGCGCCAGCTGGCCGCCGCCCTTGGTGCCCCCGCGCAGCTGGTGCACAAGGTGCCGACTGCGGATCTGGAAGAGCTGATGCCGGGTCGGCCGGACGAGGAGGCGCACGGAGTGGCCTATCGTGACATCGATGCCTTCCTGCTCGGGCAGCCGGTATCGGCAGAGGCCGCGCGTATCATCGTCGAGACCTACGACAAGACGGCGCACAAGCGGCAGATGCCAAAAGAGCCGTGATGAGCAGGCGGCGAACGCGCCCGCTGTGTGTCGCTGTCAGTGCGCCGAATGCGCTGAGACGCCAACGTGCCCCATGAGCCACTGCTGATGCGGGCCGGGCATGGTCCAGAGGCCGAACAGGATGACCATCACACCGCCGATGACGCGGATGCCGCGCTTGCGCAGCAATATCGTCAGCCGTTCGGCCGCCAGCCCGGTGGCCAGCAGCACGGGCCAGGTGCCCAACCCAAACGCCAGCATCAACAGCGCGCTGTCGAGTGCATCGCCCTGGCTGGCTGACCAGAGCAACGTGCTGTAGACCAGACCGCAAGGCAGCCAACCCCACAGCGCGCCGAGCAGCAGTGCGCGCGGGAGGCTGGTGACCGGCATCAGGCGGCTGGCATAGGGCTGGATGTGACGCCAGAGGCCGCGTCCCAGCGCTTCTACCCGCGTCAGGCCGCTCCACCAGCCAGCCAGGTAAAGTCCCATGCCGATCAGCAGCAGCGCCGCAATGACGCGTAGCGCCAGTGCTGCGGGACTGTTGGCGACTGCCCAGCCGGCAAGACCGATGAGCAGCCCCGCCAGGGCATAGCTCAGGATGCGGCCGACGTTGTAGGCCAGCAGCAGGCGCAACCGCTTGCCCCGCTGTTCGGGCGGAATCGCCAGCGTCAGAGCGCCCATCAATCCGCCGCACATGCCCAGGCAGTGCCCGCCGCCGAGCAGCCCGAGCACCAACGCCGAAAGCAGCAGCGGCGCCAGCTCAGTCACGATCGGATTTCTCCTCACCAGCCTGCGGACGGCGCGGCTGTTGTTCCGAGGACGCCTGCGGGGCTTCGTCGTCATCGAAGAGGATGCTGTGCGCCGGGCCGTCGAGATCGTCGTACTGGCCGCTATCCACGGCCCAGAAGAATATCCAGATCGCCACAGCGACCAGGACAACGGCAACCGGAATCAGAATGTATAGAGCAGCCATAGCGAATCTCCGGTTACGAGGGAAAGTTCAGTGTCGCGGAGCCGGGCGCGGAAGGTCCAGTCCTAATGACGTGTCAGGCGCAGGGCGTTCAGGACCACCAGCAGCGAGCTGGCGGACATGCCCAGCGCGGCCCACAGCGGGGTGACCCAGCCAATCGCGGCGAACGGCAGGATAAGGCCGTTGTAGAGGCTGGCCCACGCAAGGTTCTCGACGATGATCCTACGGCTGCGGCGGGCGATGTCGAAGGCCTGCACCAGGCTATGCAAACGGTTGGACAGCAGAACCGCATCGGCGCTGGTTTTTGCAAGATCGGTTGCCGAACCCATTGCTACGCTGATATCGGCGGCGGCCAGAATGGGCACATCGTTGACGCCATCGCCCAGCATCAGCACGCGACGCCCTTGCCCCTGGATTTCCTGCAGACGCGCCAGCTTGGCCGCTGGCGTCAGGCCGCCTTCAGCCTGATCGATGACCAGCTGCTCGGCGATCTGTCCAACCATCGGTGAGCTGTCGCCGGAGAGCAGCACGGTCTTCCAGCCCTTGCGCCGGCAGGCAGCAAGCAGGGCGGGAGCGTCCTCGCGCAGGCGATCGTCCAGTACCAACCAGGCAAGCGGTCCCTGTTCGTCGCCGAGCAGCAGCCATTGGCCCTGATCCCCGGGAATCACCGGTGCCGCAGCGCCGTAACCCGCTGCGACGAAGGCCGGCTGGCCGATGCGTAGGTTACGCCCGCCCACGCTACCTTGCAGGCCCAAACCGGGCACGCTGTCCACCGTGTCTGCCGGCTGCGGCGCGCGTCCGAACGCTCGTGCAATCGGATGCTCCGAGCGGTTTTCCAGCGCTGCAGCCAGTGCCAGACACGCATCGCCATCCAGCGCGCCGAGACTGTGCACGGCTGTGAGCGTCAGGCGGCCTTCGGTGAGGGTGCCGGTCTTGTCGAAAATTACAGTGTCGATCTGGTTGAGTCCTTCCAGCACATGCCCCCGGGTCAACAGCAGCCCAAGTTTGTGCAGCGTACCCGTCGCGGTGGTCAGCGCGGTCGGCGTCGCCAGTGACAGCGCACAGGGACAGGTGGCGACGAGCAGCGCGAGCACGATCCAGAACGCCCGCGCCGAATCGATCTGCCACCAGACCAACCCCACCACCGTGGCGACTACCAATACGATCAGAAGGAACCATTGCGCGACACGGTCGGCGAGCTCTGCCAGTCTCGGCTTGTCTGCCTGGGCGCGTTCGAGCAGGCGAACGATTGCCGAAAGGCGGGTGTCGTCGCCCAGTGCCTGGACTGCAACGGTCAGCGGACCTTCGACGTTCAGCGTGCCGGCGGTCACGCTATCGCCGACGCCGCGCGCCAGCGGCAGGTACTCGCCGGTCAGCACCGATTCGTCAACGCTCGACTGGCCGCTGGCAATAACGCCGTCGGCTGGAATCAGCGCGCCGGGTTGCACCAGCACCCGATCACCGACCTGCAGTTCACTGAGCAGGATTCGGCTGCTGTGTCCAGCTTCGTCCAGCTTCAGACAGGAGGCGGGCAGCAGATTGACCAGCTGCGCAGTAGCCGCGGCGGTCCGCTCGCGGGCGCGTCGTTCCAGATAGCGGCCGGCGAGCAGGAACAGAGCGAACATCCCGACCGCATCGAAATACAGTTCGCCTTGGCCGGTGAGTGTCGACCATATGCCGGCGATGTACGCACCGCCGATGGCCAGCGAGACCGAGACGTCCATGGTCAGGTGACGAGTGCGCAGATCGCGTAGCGCACCTTTGAAAAAATCTGTGCAGCAGTAGAAAACAATGGGCGTCGTGAGCAGCAGCGCCGTCCAGCGCAGGATGCTGTCCATGCCGGCGGAAAGATCGAGATTGAATTCCGGCCAGGTGGCCATCGTCGCCATCATCACCTGCATCCACAGCAGCCCGGCAACGCCGAGTTGACGCATGGCCCGACGATTCTCCCTGGCCAGGTGTTCGGTGGCCTGATCGGGGTGATAGGGGTGCGCGGCGTAACCGATGCGACGTAGCTCTGCCAGCAGCTCGCTGAGTGGCAGGCGGGCGTCGCTCCAGCGTACCTGCAGGCGATGATTGGAAAGATTGAGGCTGGCCTCGGCTACGCCATCGACCCCTTTGAGATGCCGTTCGATCAGCCAGCCGCAGGCGGCGCAGCTGATGCCTTCGATCAGCAAGGAAGTGCTGGCCAGCTCGCCGTCATGCTTGACGAAGGGTTGTTGCACGTCCTGACGATCGTACAGCGCCAGTTCGTCGCTGAGCGCCTCGGGTAGGGCTTGCGGATTGATCGCTGCGTCGCTGCGGTGCTGGTAGTAGCTCTCGAGACCGCTCTTGACGATGGTTTCCGCCACGGCCTGGCAGCCTGGGCAACACATCGCTCGGATCTGACCGAGCACGAGCGTCTGGTAGTGGCTGCCGGTCGGAACCGGCAGGCCGCAGTGGTAGCAGGGGGTAGGCTGGGCCATCAGAGGCTCAAGGAATCAGTTCCAGCGATTGGCCGGGCTCGATGGTCCGCTCTCCGTAAAGGCGCCAGTCCTGCTCGCCCTCCCGGCCGAGCAGTTCGATGAAGCGCCGGCCACTGACCGATTCCTGCATCTGACCCTGGTAGAAACCATCGCCCTGCGGTTGCAGGACGATGCGGCGATCCCGCTCCGGCTGCGTCGGCGAAAGCAGGTTCAGCACCAGCTGCTGTGGCTTGCTGGCACCGCTGAGCTGGATCTCGGCCAGTCCTCGCTGCTCATTCAGCACCAGCTGCGCGCGCATCCCCAGGCTTTCGGCGAGTTTCTCGCGCTCCAGCGACTGGTTGATGCCTTTGCCGGCATCGTAATAGTTGTCGGCGACCAGGCTGTCGGCGTTGCGGATCGCGATGGTCAACATCGACACCCCGAGTATCACCGAGATCAGCAGGATGCCGATGACGAACCAGGCCCAGAACTGGGTGTACCAACGCGTCTGTTCGTTATTGGAGCGCATGCAGAACCTTGTTTAACGGATGCTTGGGCCGATGAAGCGGCTGTCAGCCTCATCGCTGATCGACTCGTCGTCCATCGATTTGATGTGGAAGACGATCTCATTGGTGCTGGATGGCAGCTTCTCCGGCGCCATGGACAGTTCGACCGGAATGGTGACCAGCTCGCCAGCCTGCGCACGAACTTCGCTGCGGCCTTCGTAGGCCAGCCCGTCCAACCCGGACGTCGTGATGACGAAGCTCTGCGCGTGCTGGGCCTTGTTCATCACTTTGAGGGTGTAGACGTTCTCGATCCGACCTTGCTCGTTCTCGCGATACAGTACGCGGTCCTTGAGGACGTCCAGCTTGACCAGCGGACGGTCGTACACCGCGTAGGCGAACAGTCCGATCATCACGCTCAGCGCCACGGCGTAACCGATCAGGCGCGGACGCAGCAGGTGGGTCTGCTGGCCGGAGAGATTGTGCTCGGTGGTGTAGCTGATGAGCCCGCGTGGGTAGTTCATCTTGTCCATGATCGCGTCGCAGGCGTCGATGCACGCCGCGCAGCCGATGCATTCGATCTGCAGGCCATCGCGGATGTCGATGCCGGTCGGGCAGACCTGCACGCACATGGTGCAGTCGATGCAGTCGCCCAGCCCCATGGCCTTGTAGTCCGCTTCCTTCTTGCGCGGGCCGCGCTTCTCGCCGCGACGCGGATCGTAGGAAACGATGAGGGTGTCCTTGTCGAACATCACGCTCTGGAAGCGCGCGTAAGGACACATATAGATGCACACCTGCTCGCGCAGGAAGCCGGCGCTGCCGTACGTGGCGAGCGTAAAGAAGCCGATCCAGAAAGCCGTCCAGCCATTGACCTGGAGGGTGACGAGGTCGGGAACGAGCTGACGAATCGGTGTGAAGTAGCCGACGAAAGTGATGGCGACGAGAACGCCGACGGCAATCCAGATCGCATGTTTGGCGAACTTGCGCAGGAACTTGTTGGCGCTCATCGGTGCCTTGTCCAGCTTCCTGCGCTGGTTGCGATCACCCTCGGTGATCTTCTCGGCCCACATGAACACCCAGGTAAACACGCTCTGCGGACAGGTATAGCCGCACCAGACGCGTCCGGCGAACACGGTAATGAAGAACAGGCCGAAGGCGCAGATGATCAGCAGCCACGACAGCAGCATGAAGTCCTGGGGCCAGAAGGTTGCCCCGAAGATGTGGAACTTGCGCTCCGGCAAATCCCACCAGACGGCCTGGCGGCCATCCCAGTTGAGCCAGACCGTGCCGAAGAACAGGATGAACAGCGCTGCGCCGCCTACGCGTCGCAGGTTGCGAAACAGGCCACTGAAGGCACGGGTGTAGATTTTTTCACGGGCGGCGTACAGGTCATTTGAGGCTGCGACCTTGGCCGGAGGAGTTACATCGCGAACGGGAATCTGCTCAGTCATCAAGTGCATACCACGGCGGAAGGTGGGTGTCCCGACCGATGCATGCCGATCGGGATCATTTTTCTGTTCAGCTGCGAATGGTACGCCCGGAGATACGGGGTCAGGTGCGACAGGTGGTCGCTTCCGACCCCGCCGGAATCAGTTCTCCGGCTGCTGGGACAGGCTGTAAACGTATGCGGCCAGCAGGTGCACCTTGTCGTTGCCAAGGATGGCTTCCTGGGCTGGCATGCGGCCGTTACGACCGTAGCGCAGGGTTTGCTGAATCTGGGCGAAGCTGGAACCGTACAGCCAGACATTGTCGGTCAGGTTCGGTGCGCCCATCGCAGCGATGCCCTTGGCATCAGGTCCATGACAGACTACGCAATTGGTAGCGAAGATCTTTTGACCCTGCTCAACGTCCATGCTGATACCCTCTGGGGTATCACGGCCGCTCAAGCTGCGTACATAGCCAGCCACGTTGCGGATGCCTTCTTCCCCGATCACGTCCTTCCAGGCCGGCATGGCGGCTTGGCGGCCGTGCAGGATGGTGGTCTTGATGGTGTCGGGTTCGCCACCGTACAGCCAGTCGTTGTCGGTCAGGTTCGGGAAGCCGTAGGCGCCCTTGGCGTCGGAGCCGTGGCAGACCGAGCAGTTCGATGCAAACAGACGGCCACCCATCTTCAGTGCCTGCGGATCGCGGGCGACTTCCTCAACCGGCATGGCGGCGTACTTGGCGTACAGCGGGCCGTATTGCTCGCTGGCCTTGTCCATCTCGCGCTGCCATTCCTTAACCTGGGTCCAGCCACCTTCGTAGCCCGGTAGGACGCCTTTCCAGTTACCCAGGCCCGGGTAGAGAACCAGATAGCCCAAGGCAAAGATGACGGTGGCGACGAACAGCATGAACCACCAGCGCGGCAGCGGGTTGTCGTACTCCTCGATGCCGTCATAGGAATGGCCGACGGTTTCTTCGGTGCTGTCGTGGCGTTGTCCCTTGCGAGTGGCCAGCAATAGCCAGACCAGAGCGGCGATGGTGCCGAGGGTCAGCAGGGTGATGTACCCACTCCAAAACGAGGTCATTTATTTATTACTCCTGGAAGCTTCTTCATCACGCTTCTTGGCGTCGGTCTCGTCGTCTGCGAAGGGCAGGTTGGCGGCTTCGTCAAAGCTATTCTTGCGTTTGCTGCTGTAGGCCCAGAGCACGACGCCGACGAAAGCGACGAAAACCAGCACAGTGCCCAGGCCGCGAAGAGTCCCGATATCCATCATGCGTTACCGTTTGTTCGTGAGTGCAGTGCCGAGGACCTGCAGATAGGCCACCATGGCGTCCATTTCGGTCTTGCCCTTGACGGCATCCCGAGCACCGGCGATGTCTTCGTCGGTATAGGGCACGCCGAGGGTGCGCAGCGCTTCCATCTTCCGGGCAGTGTGCTTGCCATCCAGGGTGCTCTCGACCAGCCACGGGTAGGACGGCATCTTCGATTCCGGTACCACGTTGCGCGGGTTGAACAAGTGAGCACGGTGCCAGTCGTCGGAGTAGCGGCCGCCGACGCGAGCCAGGTCCGGACCGGTGCGCTTGGAGCCCCACAGGAACGGATGGTCGTAGACGCTTTCACCCGCAACGGAGTAGTGGCCGTAGCGCTCGGTCTCGGCGCGGAACGGACGGACCATCTGCGAGTGGCAGCCAACGCAGCCTTCGCGGATATACAGGTCACGGCCTTCGAGCTGCAGCGCGGTGTAGGGCTTCATGCCCTCGACCGGCTCGTTGACCGCATCCTGGAAGAACAGCGGAACGATCTGGGTCAGGCCGCCGATGCTCACTGCCAGGATCATGAACAGGGTCAGCAGACCAATGTTCTTCTCTAGTTTCTCGTGCTGTTTCATTTAGATTCGATTCCTCAAGCGATCTGCGCGGCAGCGTCGTACTGGGCTGGCTTGGCGGCACGAATGGTGCGCCAGGAGTTGTAAGCCATCAGCAGCATGCCGGCGAGGAAGAACGCACCGCCCAGAGCGCGGACGATGAACCCGGGGTGGCTGGCTTCCAGTGCTTCGACGAAGGAGTAGGTGAGCGTGCCGTCTTCGTTGACCGCGCGCCACATCAGACCCTGGGTAATGCCGTTGACCCACATTGAGGCGATGTAGAGCACGGTGCCGATGGTGGCCAGCCAGAAGTGCGCGTTGATCAGGCCGATGCTGTGCATCTGCTCACGACCGAAGACCTTCGGGATCAGGTGATACATCGAACCGATGGTGATCATCGCTACCCAGCCGAGGGCGCCGGCGTGTACGTGGCCGATGGTCCAGTCGGTGTAGTGGGAGAGGGCGTTGACGGTCTTGATCGCCATCATCGGACCTTCGAAGGTCGACATGCCGTAGAACGCCAGCGAGACCACCAGGAAGCGCAGGATCGGGTCGGTGCGCAGCTTATGCCAGGCGCCGGAGAGGGTCATCATGCCGTTGATCATGCCGCCCCAGCTCGGTGCCAGCAGGATGATCGACATCACCATGCCCAGCGACTGCGCCCAGTCCGGCAGCGCGGTGTAGTGCAGGTGGTGCGGGCCGGCCCAGATATAAAGGGTGATCAGCGCCCAGAAGTGCACGATCGACAGGCGATAGGAATACACCGGACGCTCGGCCTGCTTCGGCACGAAGTAGTACATCATGCCGAGGAAGCCGGTGGTCAGGAAGAAGCCCACGGCGTTGTGGCCGTACCACCACTGCACCATCGCATCGGTAGCGCCCGAATAGATCGAGTAGGACTTGAACCAGCTGACCGGGATTTCCAGGTTGTTGACGATGTGCAGCATCGCCGTGACCAAGATGAAGCCACCGAAGAACCAGTTACCCACATAAATGTGCTTGGCCTTGCGCTTCATGATGGTGCCGAAAAACACCAGCGCGTAGGAAACCCAGACGATGGCCAGGAGGATGTCGATCGGCCATTCCAGCTCGGCATATTCCTTCGAGCTGGTGAAGCCCTGCGGCAACGTGATGACCGCGAGGACGATCACCGCCTGCCAACCCCAGAAGGTGAAGGCTGCGAGGCTGTCGGAGAACAGGCGCGCCTGGCAGGTGCGCTGAACCACGTAATAGGAGGTGGCGAACAGTGCGCTACCGCCGAAGGCGAAAATCACCGCGTTGGTATGCAGCGGTCGCAGTCGACCGAAGCTTGTCCACGGCAGATCGAAGTTGAGCGAAGGCCACACCAATTGTGCGGCAATCAGCACACCCAGACCCATCCCCACGATCCCCCAGATCACCGTCATGACGGCGAATTGGCGGACCACCTTATAGTTATAAGCAGACTCACTTATTGCTGTGCTCATGCAAAGGCTTCCACGCTAATGGCATTTTCAAAGGCAAAAACGGCGGCGAGTATGGATAAAGCAGGGGGGCAATGCAAACGGCTGCGGGGCGCTCGCAACGCGTCAAAACCCAGAATCCAAGCGTTTTCCAGACGTTCTACAAGGTCGTTTTTGCGCCGTTCCGGTGCGCTGATCTCCGGCGTTTTCGCGTAGTTGCGGGGGCTCGGCGGACCAATCGGCAAAGCTTAGGACGTGAGTGCGGAAGGGGGGTAGTGCGGCTGGTCGACGCGCCTGCGACAGAACGTCGCAGGCGAGAAAAACTTGTGTCGGGACAAGGTCAAGAGGGCGGTCCGAGTGTACCGCCCCTTGAGACTCACTGGCGGGCGAGTTGTTCCGGTTTTTGTGACAGGCTGTAAACGTAAGCGGCGAGCAGGTGCACCTTGTCATTGCCCAGGTACTGCTGCTGCGCCGGCATCTGCCCGTTACGACCGTGGCGGATGGTCTGTTGCAGCTGCCCCAGGCTCGAACCGTAGATCCAGCCAGCCGGGTTGGTCAGCTTGGGCGCGCCGAGCATTGCCATTCCCTCGCCAGCTGCACCGTGGCAAGCCACGCAGTTCTGCGCGAAGACAGCCTTGCCAGCGGCCAGATCGGCTTGCGTACCTTCAGGCAGCGGCAGACCGGCGAGTTCGGCGCGCACATAGGCTGCCACGTTCGCCACGCCTTCTTCGCCAATCACCTGACCCCAGGCCGGCATGGCACCGATGCGGCCATTGAGGATGCTGGCCTTGATCGCGTCAGGCTCGCCGCCCCAGCGCCACTCGTGGTCGGCCAGGTTGGGGAAGCCCATCGAGCCTTTGGCATCGGAGCCGTGGCAGATGGCGCAATAGTTGGCAAAAAGGCGGCTACCCATTTTCAGCGCCTGTTCATCCTGAGCCAGCTGCTCGACGCTCATGGATGCATACTTGGCGAAGATCGGGCCGTATTTCTGCTCGGCCTGGTCCATTTCACGCTGCCATTCCTTTTCCTGGGTCCAGCCGTTCTCGTAGCCCGGCAGCACGCCCTTCCAGTTACCGAGACCGGGGTAGAGCACCAGGTAGAGAATGCCGAACAGCAGCGTGCCGATGAACAGCATGAACCACCACTTGGGCAGCGGGTTGTCGTACTCCTCGATGCCGTCGAAAGAGTGACCCATGGTCTTGTCGGTCGTACCGGCCGATTCACCCTTGCGGGTGGCGAAGATCAGCCAGAACAGAGCGACGATGGTGCCCAGCGTTAGCAGGGCGATGTATCCACTCCAGAATGTGCTCATGTGCTACTCCTGGACAGCCCGAGGCACTCTGGCTGTCCGCGATTTAAGTCCCTGACGGTTGCCACGCAACCGTCGTCTCTCTTAGGCGTAACGGTTCAACGCTTGTTGGTGAGCGCGGTGCCGAGGACCTGCAGATAGGCCACCATGGCGTCCATCTCGGTCTTGCCCTTGACGGCTTCCCGTGCGCCGGCGATGTCTTCGTCGGTGTAAGGCACGCCGAGAGTACGCAGCGCCTGCATTTTCTTGGCGGTGTCCTTGCCGTCGAGGGTGTTCTCGACCAGCCACGGGTAGGACGGCATCTTCGATTCCGGTACCACGTTGCGCGGGTTGAACAGGTGGGCACGGTGCCAGTCGTCGGAGTAGCGGCCGCCGACGCGAGCCAGGTCCGGACCGGTGCGCTTGGAGCCCCACAGGAACGGATGGTCGTAGACGCTTTCACCCGCAACGGAGTAGTGGCCGTAGCGCTCGGTCTCGGCGCGGAACGGACGGATCATCTGCGAGTGGCAGCCGACACAACCTTCCTTGATGTAGATGTCACGACCTTCCAGCTGCAGCGCGGTGTAAGGCTTCATGCCCTCGACCGGCTCGTTGACCGCATCCTGGAAGAACAGCGGAACGATCTGAGTCAGACCACCGATGCTCACGGCCAGGATCATGAACAGGGTCAGCAGACCGACGTTCTTCTCGAGTTTTTCGTGCGATTTCATTCCCTAGGCTCCTCAGGCGATCTGCGCGGCAGCGTCGTACTCGGCCGGCTTGGCAGCCTGCACGGTGCGCCAGGTGTTGTAGGCCATCACCAGCATGCCGGTGAAGAAGATCGCACCACCGATCATGCGGACTACGAAGCCGGGGTGACTGGCTTCCAGTGCCTCGACGAAGGAGTAGGTGAGCGTGCCGTCTTCGTTGATCGCGCGCCACATCAGGCCCTGGGCGATGCCGTTGACCCACATCGAGGCGATGTAGAGCACGGTGCCGATGGTAGCCAGCCAGAAGTGGCTGTTGATCAGGCCGATGCTGTGCATCTGCTCGCGACCGAAGACCTTCGGAATCAGGTGGTACAGCGCACCGATCGACACCATGGCGACCCAGCCGAGGGCGCCGGCGTGTACGTGGCCGATGGTCCAGTCGGTGTAGTGGGAGAGGGCGTTGACGGTTTTGATCGCCATCATCGGACCTTCGAAGGTCGACATGCCGTAGAACGCCAGCGATACCACCAGGAAGCGCAGGATCGGGTCGCTACGCAGTTTGTGCCAGGCACCCGACAGGGTCATCATGCCGTTGATCATGCCGCCCCAGCTCGGTGCGAGCAGGATCAGCGACATCACCATACCCAGGCTCTGCGCCCAGTCCGGCAGCGCGGTGTAGTGCAGGTGGTGCGGGCCGGCCCAGATGTAGACGGTGATCAGTGCCCAGAAGTGCACGATCGACAGGCGATAGGAATACACCGGACGCTCGGCCTGCTTCGGCACAAAGTAGTACATGATCCCGAGGAAGCCGGCGGTGAGGAAGAAGCCCACGGCGTTGTGGCCGTACCACCACTGCACCATCGCGTCGGTCGCACCGGCGTACAGCGAGTAGGACTTCATCGCGCTGACCGGGATTTCCAGGTTGTTGACGATGTGCAGAATCGCCACGGTCAGGATGAAGGCACCGAAGAACCAGTTACCGACATAGATGTGCTTGACCTTGCGCGTGGCCAGGGTGCCGAAGAACACGATCGCGTAGGCAACCCAGACGATGGTGATCAGCAGGTCGATCGGCCATTCCAGCTCGGCGTATTCCTTGGAGCTGGTGAAGCCCAGCGGCAGGGAGATTGCGGCGAGCAGGATGACCAGTTGCCAGCCCCAGAAGGTGAACGCTGCCAGTTTCGGCGCGAACAGGGTGGTCTGACAGGTGCGCTGGACCGAATAGTAGGAAGTTGCGAACAGAGCACAGCCGCCGAAGGCGAAGATCACCGCGTTGGTGTGCAAAGGACGCAGACGACCGAAGCTGGTCCACGGTAGGTCAAGGTTCAGGAATGGCCAGGCCAATTGCGCTGCGATGAAAACGCCGAGCCCCATCCCGACGATTCCCCACACCACCGTCATGATGGCAAATTGGCGGACCACCTTGTAATGGTAGGCGGTACTGGTTGCTGTGTTCATGTATGGGCTTCCATCCACGGGTAATGAGCAGTTTTTTCTTTCCTAGGAAAGCGGGGGCAAGGATGGGGAAAGGGCAATTTGCCGGTATTGACGCTGGTCAATACACGCAGGCCGCGCAGGGGCATTCCGGGCTCTGGACGCGGCCGTCCGACGAAGCGTTCGCAACGTTGATTCTGGCGCACGGTGCCGGTGCGCCGATGGACAGTCCGTTCATGCAGCAGATGGCTGAACGCCTTGCGGCGCGCGGGGTTGCGGTATATCGCTTCGAATTCGCCTACATGGCCGAACGACGCACGACGGGGCGCAAGCGCCCACCCGAGCGGCAGCCGCAGTTGCTGCAGCAATGGCGGGAACAGCATGCGCTGGTGCGACAGCAGGCCACAGGGCCGTTGGCTATCGGAGGCAAGTCGATGGGCGGGCGGATGGCCAGTTTGCTGGCCGATGAACTGGGCGCCGACGCGCTGGTGTGCCTGGGTTATCCGTTCCACCCTGCGGGCAGGCCGGAAAAGCCGCGCGTCGAACATCTGGCCGAGCTGCGCACGCCTGCGCTCATTCTCCAGGGCGAGCGCGATGCACTGGGCAATCGCGCCACGGTCGAAGGCTATCGGCTTTCGCCGATGATCCAGCTGCACTGGTTGAGCGCCGCCGACCACGATCTCAAGCCCCTGAAAAGCTCCGGGCTGAGTCATGCGCAGCACCTGGATAGCGCAGCGCAGGCGATCGCCACCTTTCTATCCGTCGTCGCGCAGCATCCGGCCGACCACCAGAACGCTTTGCGCGCGGAGGAACCCTAGCGGTTGAAGCGCTCGACCAGCGAGTACTGGCCTTCGGCGGTCGAACTCAATTCCTCGCTGAGCAGAGCCGTGTCGCGCGCATCCCCCGACGTCTGGTCGGCCAGCCTGGCAATAGTGCTGACGTTCTGGCTGATCTCGTCGGCCACGGCACTCTGCTGCTCGGTCGCCGAGGCGATTTGCGTGGTCATGTCGATGATGTTGTTCATCGCCTCGCTGATGCCGCTGAGTGCCTGATCGGCCTGGGCAACCTGCTCGACGCCCCGGGTGGCCTGGATGCGACCTTCCTCGGTGGTCTCGACCGCATGGCGGGCCTGCTGCTGCAGTTTCTCGATCAGCTGATGGATCTCGCCGGTGGCGTCGGCCGTGCGTCGCGCCAGTTGCCGGACCTCATCGGCGACCACAGCGAAACCGCGCCCGCTCTCGCCAGCCCGGGCCGCCTCGATGGCGGCGTTGAGCGCGAGCAGGTTGGTCTGATCGGTGATGCTCTTGATCACATCGACCACGGTGCCGATCTCGTTGCTGTCGAGCGCGAGGCGGTCAACCGCCTCGCCGGTGCGTGCCACCGACGCGGATAATTGCTGGATCGCCGCGCGGGTTTCGGCGGCGACGTCCCGACCTTGCACGGTGAGCTGGCTGGCATGCCGGGTGGCTTCGGCTGCGAGGGCGACATTGGCGGCGACTTCCTGGGTGGTCGCCGCCATCTGGTTGATCGCGGTAGCGACCTGTTCGGTTTCCTGATGCTGTTGCGCCAGGCCATTCGAACAGCTGTGTGCCAGCGAATCAGCCTTCTTCGCTTGCTCCTGCAACTGTACCGCGCTGTCCTGCAGGCGGGTCAGGCACGTCCTGAGGTGCGCCTGCTGGCTCAATATCGCCATCTCCAGCTGCGCTTCGACGCCGCGGCTGTCGGTATACATCTGGGCGATCAGCGGGTCGCTGGTGGACTGCGCGGCCAGACGCAACAGGCGCATCAGGCCACGCTGCTGCCAGTGCAGACCAGCCAGGCCGAGCGGTATCGAAAGAAGTGCTGCCAGCGCGAAGCCGAGCGAATGATCGAGCCAGGCGCCGATCATGAAACCGATCTGGCTGACCAGAATGAACGGCAGCCATTTGGTCGCAACCGACAGCCAGTGATCGCGCCGCGGCACGCCGCTCTTGCCGGCATTGATGCGCGCATAGAGCGCTTCGGCGCGCTGAATCTGTTCACGACTCGGTTTGGTGCGCACCGATTCGTAACCGATAACGCTGCGCTGGCTGTCCAGAACGGGCGTTACATAAGCGTCGACCCAGTAATGATCGCCGTTCTTGCGGCGATTCTTGACGATGCCCATCCACGGCTTGCCCTGCTGCAGGGTGGCCCACATGTGGGCGAATACGGCTGGCGGCACGTCGGGGTGACGAATCAGGTTATGCGGCGCGCGAATCAGCTCCTCACGCACAAAACCGCTGACCTCGGCGAAGATATCGTTGCAATAGGTGATCCGGCCTTTGAGGTCGGTCGTGGAAACCAGACGCTGCTGGTCCGGAAAGGCGTATTCACGCTGGGTGACAGGCTGGTTGTTACGCATTGGGTCTCACGTCGGCAGAAATCAAAGAAAACGCTCGCCTGACTTTTTGATTTATATGAGTTTTTCGCTTTCAGGCTGTGTCAGGGGATCGGCGGGGGGCGCGGGTTCTTGAGCAAAAAATACGCAAACCCTCCGAGAGGGTCATATTCCTGCAATCCTCGGATGATTAACTTGGCCTCACGTCGGGGCTCACCGGTGCGGGTGGGATCATCGCGACGGATTCAAGGATGTGGATCGGGCCGTATGGAAACGGCCGAATATCGGCACGGCAGCCAGCAGGGAAACAGTCACGGACGGCGGGGCGCCGAGGTGAAGGATCACCTCGGCGTTTTTTTGTAGCCTCAGCTGCCGATCAGCTGGCGCAGCACGTAGTGCAGGATGCCGCCCGCCTTGAAGTACTCCACTTCATTGAGCGTATCGATGCGGCACAGAACCTGGAAGTTGCCGTGCGAGCCATCGCTGCGCACAACTTCCACGGTCAGCAGCTGGTGCGGTCGGATGTCGGCACCCAGGCCGCGAATCGACAGCCGTTCGGTACCGTTCAGACCCAGCGACTGGCGTGTCTGCTCGCCAACGAATTGCAGCGCCAGCACACCCATGCCGATCAGGTTCGAGCGGTGAATGCGCTCGAAACTCTCGGCAATGACCGCCTTCACTCCCAACAGATTGGTGCCCTTGGCGGCCCAGTCACGGCTGGAGCCGGTGCCGTACTCCTTGCCGGCAATCACCACCAGAGGTACGCCCTCGGCCTGATAGCGCATGGACGCATCGTAGATCGACAGGCGTTCTCCGCTGGGCTGGTGCAGCGTGTTGCCGCCTTCCTCGCCACCGAGCATCTCGTTCTTGATGCGGATGTTGGCGAAGGTGCCGCGCATCATCACCTCATGATTGCCACGCCGCGAACCGTAGGAGTTGAAATCCTCCGGCTGCACACCGAGCGACTGCAGGTAAAGGCCTGCCGGCGAGCTGGCCTTGATGTTGCCGGCCGGGGAGATGTGGTCGGTGGTGATCGAGTCGCCGAACACGGCGAGCACCCGCGCGTGCTCGATGTCCGCAGGCGGGGCTGGTGGATGGCCGATGTCCGTAAAGAACGGCGGGTTCTGCACATAGCTGGAGTCGGCATTCCACTGATAGGTATCGCCGGCGCTGACGGCAATCTTCTGCCAGTGTTCGTCGCCGGTGGATACGTCGGCGTAGCGGCTGCGGAACATCTCGCCGTCGATGCAGCCGACCGCTGCGGCGATCTCTGCGCTGCTCGGCCAGATGTCCCTCAGGTACACCGGCTGATTCTGCGCGTCGTAGCCCAGCGGGTCCCGTTCCATGTCGATGCGCGTGGTGCCGGCCAGGGCAAACGCCACCACCAGCGGCGGCGAAGCCAGCCAGTTGGCCTTGACCAGCGGGTGCACGCGGCCTTCGAAGTTGCGGTTGCCGGAAAGCACCGACGAGACGATTAGGTCATTGTCGGCAATGGTCTGACCGATTGCGTCCGGCAGCGGCCCGGAGTTGCCGATGCAGGTGGTGCAGCCGTAGCCCACCAGATTGAAACCGAGCTGATCCAGATAGGCTGTCAGCCCGGCGCGCTCCAGATAATCGGTCACCACCTTCGAGCCCGGCGCCAGCGATGACTTCACCCAGGGCTGGCGCTTGAGGCCGCGCTCGACGGCCTTCTTCGCCAGCAGTCCGGCGGCCATGAGCACGCTCGGGTTGGAGGTGTTGGTGCAGGAGGTGATGGCCGCGATCACCACGGCACCGTGCTTCAACAGGAAGTTCTCGCCGGCGACGGCGAACGGGGTATCGGTCTGCGGCTTGCGGCCGCTGGTTTCCAGCAACAGGTCGAAGCTGGCGCCGATATCGCCGAGTGCGACACGATCCTGCGGGCGCTTGGGACCGGCCACGGAGGGACGTACCTGGCTCAGTTCCAGCTCCAGCGTGGCGGTGAACAGCGGATCGGGTGAGTCGTGCTCGCGCCACATGCCCTGCGCCTTGGCGTAGGCCTCGACCAGCGCGATGCGTTCTTCGCTGCGGCCAGTCAGGCGCAGATAGTCGAGAGTGATCCGGTCGACCGGGAAGAAGCCGCAGGTCGCGCCGTATTCGGGTGCCATGTTGCCAATGGTCGCCCGGTCGGCCAGCGGCAGGTGATCCAGACCCGGACCGTAGAATTCGACGAACTTCCCGACCACGCCGTGCTTACGCAGCATCTGCGTCACGGTCAGCACCAGATCGGTGGCGGTGACGCCCTCATTGAGTCGGCCGGTCAGGCGGAATCCAATGACCTCCGGGATCAGCATCGACACCGGCTGGCCGAGCATCGCCGCTTCCGCCTCGATACCACCGACGCCCCAGCCGAGCACGCCTAGGCCGTTGATCATGGTGGTGTGCGAGTCGGTGCCGACCAGCGTGTCTGGATAGGCGTAGGTATCGCCATCCTCGTCGCGGGTCCAAACCACCTGGCCCAGGTATTCCAGATTGACCTGATGGCAGATGCCGGTGCCCGGCGGCACCACGCGGAAATTGTCGAAGGCCTGCTGGCCCCAGCGCAGGAATTCGTAGCGTTCACCATTGCGCTGCATCTCGATCGCGACGTTCTGCGCAAAGGCCTGATCGTTGCCGAAACGGTCGACCATCACCGAGTGGTCGATCACCAGATCCACCGGCGACAGCGGATTGATCCGCTGCGGATCGCCACCGGCCCGGGCCACCGCGTCGCGCATGGCCGCCAGATCGACCACAGCGGGTACGCCGGTGAAGTCCTGCATCAGCACCCGCGCCGGGCGATACTGGATTTCCTGTTCGGAACTGCGTGTATTCAGCCACTGCGCCAGGGCCACGAAGTCCTCGCGACGTACCGTGACGCCATCCTCCCAGCGCAGGAGGTTTTCCAGCAGCACCTTGAGCGATACCGGCAGGCGATCGATCTCGCCCAGCGTCGCTGCGGCGGCCGGCAGGCTGAAATAGTGATAGGTCTTGCCCGCTGCCTCGAGGCTGCGACGGCATTGCAGGCTATCCAGGGAAGGCATTCAGGTCTCCTTAGTCCCGCCAGCATGGCGTTGAGGGCAGATTGTTGAAGCTAGACCCGCGCAACGGGTTTCGCCAATCACTGGACCTGCCGCGCCGAGCCGGGGTTCCCCCTGATGCATGAGGGCTTCGGCTGCGTGGTCGATCGGCCGAGGATGACCCGGCAGCGCGCTTGCGCCACAATGCCGGCCTGTTTCAGGAGTCCGTGATGAGCCAATCTGTTGAAATGACTGCCGATGCCGTCCTCGACGCCAGCGGTCTGAATTGCCCCGAGCCGGTGATGATGCTGCACAACAAGGTCCGCGATCTGGCTGGCGGTGCGGTGCTCAAGGTGATCGCCACCGATCCCTCGACCCAGCGCGATATTCCCAAGTTCTGCGTCTTTCTCGGCCATGAATTGGTCGATCAGCAACAGGACGCTGACATCTATCTGTACTGGATTCGCAAGAAGAGTGAGTGATGGCATAAAAAAACCAGGCCGAAGCCTGGTTTTTTTATGCGCGGCGATTTCAGTTGTGCTGTTTGCGGTTCACCGTCTGCGCCGCCTTGATGATGTCGGCGCCGATGTCCGACTCGAACTGCTGCCACACCGGACGCATGCGCTCGCGCCAGGCCAGCCGCTGCTCCGGCGTCAGGCTGATAATTTCCGTGGTGCCGGCCTGACGAATGCGCTCGCGGTCGGCCTGGTTCAGCTCTTCGGCTTCGCGGTTCACCGCGTAGCTCACTTCATCGAGAATCGCTTCCAGCTCGAAGCGGACCTTGTGCGGCATGCCCATCCAGAAGCGCGTGTTGCTGACCACCATGTAGTCCAGCACGCCGTGGTTGGTTTCGCTGATGTACGGCTGCACGGTGTGCATCTTCTTGCTGTAGATGTTCGACCACGGGTTCTCGGCGCCTTGCACCGTGCCCGCCTGCAGCGCGCCGAAGACGTCGGCGAAGGCGAGTTTCTTGGTCGTCGCACCAACGGCGCCGAACTGCGCCTCTAGCACCGCCGAGGGCTGGATGCGGAACGCCAGATTGGCCGCATCGCCAGGCATGCGCAGCGGCTGGGTGGCCGAGAGCTGCTTCATGCCGTTGTGCCAGTAGGCGAGGCCGATGATGTTCTTGTCTTCCATCGAGCGCAGCAGCTGCCTGCCCTTGGCACGCTTCTGGAAGCGATTGACGGCCTCGATGTCGTCGAACAGGAAGGGCAGGTCGAAAACCTGCAGCTGCTTGGTGTACTGCTCGAACTTCGCCAGCGAGGGGGCGATCAGCTGCACTTCGTTGTCGCGCAGGGCCTGGATCTCGGTTGCATCGCCGACCAGCGTCGAGTTCGGGTAGACCTCGACCTTCACCTGCCCGGGCAGGCGCTCCTCGGCCAGGCGCTTGAACAGCAGTGCACCCTTGCCCTTGGGAGTGTCTTCGGCCACGACGTGGGCGAACTTGATGACGATAGGCTCGGCCTGAGCGAATGCGCTGGCGGCAGCCAGCACAAGCCCAGCAAGGGTAACGATTGGCTTCATGAAAGACTCTTTGTTTGGTGGTTGGCAATCTCCGCTTCTTGAGCTGTCGGCACAGTCGGCAGCCCAGGCGGATGCTTTTGGACTTTCAGCCGAGTCTTATGCCAAAGACCGATGACGATCGAAAGCGCTTTGTACGCTCAACCGGGCGGGAGCGGCACCAGATCACATTCTGTGCCCGTGCACGCCCTCGACCGGTTGCCGGATGCGTCAGCCTTGCCAGCCGCCCCCAAGCGCCTTGTACAGCGCAACGATGCCGCGGTAGACCTCGATCTCCGCTTGCGCCTGGGCGTCCTCGGCGGCAAGACGTTCGCGTTCGGCGTCGAGCAGAACGAGGAAATCCACCGTGCCTTCGCGATAGCGGATCGCCGCCTGTTGCGCCGCGGCGCGGCTGGCCGTGGATTGGCGCAGCAGCGACAGCTGGCGCTCCTGCGCGCGGGCGTAATCGCTGAAGGCGTTTTCCGATTCCTCCAGCGCCAGCAGCACCTGTTGCTCGTAACTCGCCAAGGCGCCGTCGGCGTCGGCTTCGGCGCCGCGCAGACGGGCGCGCACGCTGCCGAGATCGAACGCTGCCCAGCTGATGCTCGGTGCCACGCCCCAGGCCTGTGCCGCACTGGAGCCGATCTGCGAGCCGCGCCCGGCGATGAAGCCGAGAAAACCGCTGACGCTCACCCGCGGGAATAGATCGGCTGTGGCCACGCCGACATTGGCGGTTGCCGCGGCCAGCTGGCGCTCGGCCGCGCGAATGTCCGGCCGTCGACGCAGCAATTCGCCCGGATCGCCGATCGGCAACGCCTTGGCAATCGCCGGCAGCTCGCGCGGCGCAAGATCGACGCTGAGCTGATCGGCGCGCTGGCCGAGCAGGGTGGCGATGCGGTTGCGCGCGCGGGTCTGCTGCGCCTGCAGTTGCGGCAGGCTGGCCTCGGTGGCCGCCAGCCGCGCATCGGCACGGAGCACGTCCAGTTCGCTGCCCATGCCGGCGTCGCGCAGCTGTTCGGTCAGTTCGTGGGAGTTGCGCTGGTTGGCCAGGTTGTCGCGGGCGATGCGCTCGCGCAGCTGGGCGCCACGCAGTTGCCCGTAGGCGTCGACCAGCTCGGCGATCAGGCTGACCTGCAACTGATACAACTCCGCCTCGGCGACATCGGCCTGTGCCTCGCTGGCCTCCAGACTGCGCTGGATGCGGCCGAACAGGTCCAGTTCCCAGATCATGTCCAGGCCCAGATCGTAACGCTCGCTGTTCACCCGTCGCTCGGTGACGCCCGGTTGCTGCGCCTTGCCGATATCGGCGCGGGCACCTGCCGTGACGGTCGGCAGGCGGTCGTTGCTGATGTCGTCGCGGATCGCCCGCGCCGCCTGCAGGCGGGCATAGGCGATGCGCAATTCGCGGTTTTCCGCGAGGGATTTGCTGACCAGCGCATCCAGCGTCGGGTCGTCGAACTGTCGCCACCAGGCCGCTTCGAACCGCGAGCGGTCGTAGCCTTCAGCGGCGGCACGCTCGATCTGTGCCGGTTCCGGTTGCGGCGCGCGGTAATCCGGGCCGACCGCGCAGGCGCTCAGAGCCAGAGTTAGCAGGGAAAGGGCAAAGAACTTCATGCGCGGGCCTCCTTGAATACCGCTTTGCGCGCTGCGCGCTTCTCGACGAAGGCGCGAATCACCAGATAGAACACCGGGGTCAGCAGCAGGCCGAAGAAGGTCACGCCGAGCATGCCGCTGAACACCGCCACGCCCATGGCATGGCGCATCTCGGCGCCGGCCCCGCTGGAAAGCACCAGCGGCACCACGCCCATGATGAAGGCGAAGCTGGTCATCAGGATCGGCCGCAGACGCAGGCGGCAGGCTTCCAGCGTGGCGGCGAGGCGGTCCATGCCTTCTTCCTGCTTGTCCTTGGCGAACTCGACGATGAGGATCGCGTTCTTGCAGGCCAGGCCCACCAGCACGATCAGACCGATCTGGGTGAACACGTTGTTGTCGCTGCCAGCCAGGATCACCCCGGTGATCGCCGAGAGCAGCGTCATCGGCACGATCAGGATCACCGCCAGCGGCAGGCTCCAGCTTTCGTACTGCGCGGCCAGCACTAGGAAGGCCAGCAGCACGCAGAGCGGGAAGACGAACACCGCGGTATTGCCGGCGAGGATCTGCTGGAAGGTCAGCTCGGTCCATTCGTAGCTCATGCCATTCGGCAATTCAGCCTTGAGCAGGCGCTCCATGGCCGCCTCGGCCTGCCCGGAGCTGTAACCCGGCGCGGCGGCGCCGTTGATCTCTGCGGTGAGGAAGCCGTTGTAGTGCATCACCCGATCCGGGCCGGCGCTGTCCGTGACGTTGACGAAGGTCGACAGCGGGACCATCTCGCCGCGGTTGTTGCGCACCTTCAGCTGGCCGATCTGCTCCGGCGCCAGGCGGAACTTCTGGTCGGCCTGGACGTTGACCTGATAGGTGCGGCCGAAGCGGTTGAAGTCGTTGGCGTACAGCGAGCCGAGGTAGACCTGCATGGTGTCGAAGATCTCGTCGATTGCCACGCCGTGGGTCTTGGCCTTCTCACGGTCGATGTCGGCATCCACCTGCGGCACGTTGACCTGGTAGCTGGTGAACAGGCCGGCCAGCTCCGGATAGTCCGCGCTCTTGGCGATGACGTTCTGCACCTGGGTGTACAGCTCCTCGTAGCCGAGGTTGCCGCGGTCCTGCACCTGCACGCGGAAGCCGCCGATGGTGCCCAGGCCCTGTACCGGCGGCGGCGGGAAGATGGCAATGAAGGCATCCTGGATCTGCGCGAACTGGCCGTTGAGGTCGGCGGCGATGGCGCCGGCCGAGAGCGACGGGTCCTTGCGCTCATCGAAGGGCTTGAGCGGGGTGAAGACGATGCCGCTGTTGGTGCTGTTGGTGAAGCCGTTGATTGACAGGCCCGGGAAGGCCACGGTGTTCTCCACGCCCGGATGCTTACCGGCGATTTCCGACATGCGCTTGATCACGTCCTCGGTGCGGTCCAGGGTGGCGGCGTCCGGCAACTGGGCGAAGGCGACCAGGTACTGCTTGTCCTGCGGAGGGACGAAGCCGGTCGGCGTGCTGGCAAAACCCATGTAACCCAGCCCCACCAGCCCGACGTAGACCACCAGCGCCACGGCACTGCCGCGCAGAATGCGCCGCACCACGCCGACGTAGCCGTGGCTGGCGCGATCGAACACGCGGTTGAACGGGCGGAACAGCCAGCCGCCGAGCAGCCGGTCGAGCAGCCGCGAGAAGCCGTCCTTCGGTGCGTCATGGGCCTTGAGCAGGGTCGCGGCCAGCGCCGGCGACAGCGTCAGCGAGTTGATCGCCGAGATCACCGTGGAAATGGCGATAGTCAGCGCGAACTGCTGGTAGAACTGCCCGGTGAGGCCGGAGATGAACGCGGTCGGGATGAACACCGCGCAGAGTACCAAGGCGGTGGCGATGATCGGCCCGGTCACTTCCTTCATGGCCTGGCGGGTTGCTTCTACCGGCGATTTGCCCAGACCGATGTTGCGCTCGACGTTCTCCACCACGACGATCGCGTCATCCACCACGATGCCGATGGCCAGCACCAGGCCGAACAGCGACAGTGCATTGAGCGAGAAACCGAGCAAGTGCATGACCGCAAAGGTGCCGATCAGCGACACCGGCACGGCGGCCAGCGGAATGATCGACGCGCGCCAGGTCTGCAGGAACAGGATCACCACCAGTACCACCAGCACGATGGCCTCGAGCAGGGTATGCACCACCGCTTCGATCGAACCGCGCACGAAAATGGTCGGGTCGTAGACGATCTCGTAGTCAACACCCTGGGGGAACTCCTGCTTCAGCTCGGCCATGCGCTCGCGCACCAGGTCCGAGATGGCAATGGCGTTGGAACCCGGGCGCTGGAAGATCGGGATGGCCACCGCCGGCTGGTTGTTCAGCAGAGAGCGCAGGGCGTACTGGCTGGAGCCCAGTTCGATGCGGGCGATGTCCTTCAGACGGGTGATCTCGCCGTTGGCGCCGGCACGCACGATGATGTTCTCGAACTCCTCCTCGTCGACCAGGCGCCCCTGGGTGTTGATCGACAGCTGAAAGTCGGTGGCGCCCGGCGCAGGTGGGGCGCCCAGGGCACCGGCGGCGACCTGACGGTTCTGCTCGCGGATGGCATTGACCACGTCGGTGGCGGTGAGATTGCGTTGGGCGACCTTGTTCGGATCGAGCCAGACGCGCAGGGAATAGTTGCCCAGGCCGAACAGCTGCACGTCACCCACGCCGTCCAGCCGCGCCAGCTCGTCCTTGACGTTGAGCGCAGCGTAGTTGGACAGGTAGAGCATGTCGTAGCGGTTATCCGGCGAGGTCAGGTGCACGACCATGGTCAGGTCGGGGGAGGCCTTGTCCACCGTCACGCCTAGGCGCTGCACTTCGGTCGGCAGCGTTGGCATGGTGCGGGTGACGCGGTTCTGTACCTGCACCTGGGCGTTGTCCAGGTCGGTGCCCAGGGCGAAGGTGATGGTCAGCGTCAGCTTGCCGTCGGCGGTCGCCTGGGACGACATGTAGAGCATGCCCTCGACGCCGGTGATGGCCTGTTCCAGTGGCGAGGCGACGGTTTCGCCGATCACCTTGGGGTTGGCGCCGGGGAAGTTGGCGCGCACCACCACGGTCGGCGGCACCACTTCGGGGTATTCGCTGATCGGCAGCTGGAACAGCGAGATGGCGCCGGCGATGAGGATCACCAGCGACAGCACGGCGGCGAAGATTGGCCGTTTGATGAAGAATTGCGAGAAATTCATGGCGCACTCCGGGCACGGGCGCGGCGGGCGCGCCCAGGCGGATCGATCGGATGGGCGCGAGACGCGCCGGATTCAGGTCAGCGGTTGGCTGGCGTTCAGCTGCTGGGGCGCCGCGCCAGGCTGCGTTCGACCACTTGCGGCTTCATCGCCTCGCTGATCGCGCGGTTCTGCTGCTTCAGCGCGGCCAGGGTTTCGGCATCGGCCATCGGTACCGTCTCCGGCTTCACGGCGCTGCCCGGGCGTACCCGCTGCAAGCCGTTGACGACGATGGTTTCGTCCTTCGCCAGCCCGGCGCGCACGATGCGCAGCCCTTCGAGCTTCGGCCCTAGCTCGACGGGGCGGTAATCGACCGTGCCGTCCTGCTTGAGCACCAGTACGAATTTCTTGCCCAGGTCGGTACCGACCGCCACGTCCTTGATCAGTACGGCGTCGTAGGTGGCGCTGCCGACCAGCTTGAGACGCGCATACAGGCCGGGGGTGAAGCGGCCGTCGCGGTTATCGAACACCGCGCGGCCGCGAATGGTGCCGGTGCGCGGGTCGACCTGGTTGTCGATGAAGTCCATGCGACCCAGGTGTGGGTGACCGTCTTCGTCGGACAGGCCGAGATACACCGGCGTTGCCTCGCCGCGCTCGCCCTCGCGGGCCAGCTCGCGATACTTCAGATAGGTGCGCTCGTCGGCCTCGAAGTAGGCATAGACCTTGTCGGTGGAGACCAGCGTGGTCAGCAGCGCCTCGCCGGCGTTGACCAGGTTGCCCGAGGTGATCAGCGCGCGGCCGACGCGGCCGTCGATGGGCGCGGTGACGCGGGTGAACGACAGGTCCAGCTGGGCCTTGTCCAGCTGCGCCTGGATCGCCGCGACCGCCGATTTCGCTTCGCTGGCGGCACTGACACGGGCATCGGCGAGTTCCGCGGAAATCGCATTCTTCTGCCGCAGGCGCTGGCCGCGTTCGGCTTCGGTGGCGGTGCGCTGCTGCGTGGCGCGGGCCTGCTGCAGCTGTGCCTGCAGGCGCTTGACCTCGGCCTGGAACGGCCGCGGGTCGATCTGGAACAGCAGATCGCCTTTGTTGACCAGCGCGCCTTCCTCGAAGGCGACCTTGTCGATGAAGCCGGAGACGCGCGGACGGATTTCCACCGATTCCGGCGCTTCCAGCCGGCCGGTGACTTCGTCCCATTCGGTCACGGGCTGTTCAATGACTTCGGCCACGCTGACCGAGGGCGGCGGCATGCCCGACTGGGTGGCCTCCGGTGTTTTGCCGCAGGCGGCGCTGACCAGCACCACCAGGGCCAGAAGGGGAAAACGCAAGGCGTAGAGCGAACGGTCCATGCTTGACTCCGCAAGTCGGGTTTTGTCGATGGCGGGAGTCTGCGCGGTCAATCCGGCTGGCAGAAATCGAACGAGCCGAAGGTGAATATCATTGGCGATGATGGTTGCGCATAGATCATCAGTAGCACGCGATAACGGTAGGGTGGAAAACGACCGCCAGGTCTTTTCCACCGATTTGCGGTGTCGCTTGGCTGCGTCGGCTGGCGTCCGGTGCTGCGCTAGAAATCGGCAGTGAAGTCGAGAAAGGCGTGACGGCGTGCTGGGGCGGGGAGGCGCGTGGAAAAGGCTGCGCCGTTTTCCACCCTACAGGCTGTCGGGATCGCCGATGAACATCTGGATGCGCGAGCGCAGCCAGCGCTCGGCGGGGTCGTTGTCCTGGGCGCCGCGCCAGGCCATCGAGAGCTCGAAGTCCTGGCTGGTCGCGAACGGCAGTGACTCGGCGCGCAGACCGCCGTGGGCCACCAGCGCGGCGGCGGCGTAGTCCGGCACGGTGGCGATGATGTCGGTGCCGGCGAGCAGCGCGGACAGCCCGTTGAACTGCGGCACCGCCAGCACCACCCGGCGCTTGCAGCCGTGCTGGGCCAGTTCCTCGTCGATGTAGCCGGTCAGGTCGCCGGCGAAGGAGACCATCGCGTGTGGGCGCGCGCAGTAATCCTCGAAGCTGAGCGGGCCTGGAATGCTGTCGGCACGCAGCAGCATCGGCCGAGGCCGGCGCAGCACCTTGCGCTTGGCGTTGGCCGGCAGCTCCTCGGTGTAGCACACGCCCACCGAGATCTCGCCAGAGGCCAGCAGCCCGGGCATTAGCAGGTAATTGGCGCGGCGCACTACCAGCACCACGCCGGGCGCTTCGGCCCGTAGGCGGCGCAGCAGCGGTGGCAGCAGAGCGAATTCCACCTCGTCGGTCAGACCGATACGGAATACCTGGTTGCTGGTGGCAGGATCGAAGGTCGAGGCGCGGCTGACCGCCGTGGAGATCGAATCAAGCGCCGGGGACAGCAGCTGGGCGATTTCCTGGGCGCGGGCGGTGGGTTCCATGCTGCGCCCGGTACGCACGAACAGCGGATCGTCGAACAGCGTGCGCAGGCGCGCCAGCGCGGCGCTGATGGCCGGCTGGCCGAGGAAGAGCTTTTCCGCCGCGCGCGTGACGCTGCGCTCGTGCATCAGCGTTTCGAAGACGATCAGCAGGTTCAGATCCACGCGGCGCAGGTCGTTGCGGTTCATACCTTGTTCTTCTGCTTGAAGTCCGGCGGAAGCGGGCCGGGCTGCATTCTAGACAGATCGGCGGTGCATCGGCATAGCGCTTTTGCGCTTTGTAACTGCGCGTACCGACGAGCCGCATGCGTCGATACATGCACCTTCGCATCATTTGCACGCATGGCGATTATCGACCGGAATGCAGGGCCGCCGGCTGGAGTTGTCCCGGTAGGGGCGATAGAGTCCTACCTGCACAAGCAGTAAGCGAGGGGTCGCGATGTCCCGCATCATCCGTTTCCACCAGTTCGGCACGGCCGACGTTCTACGTCTGGAAGAACGCGACACGCCCGTGCCGGGGCCGGGCGAAGTGTTGCTCGATGTTCGCGCCATCGGCGTGAGCTGGAACGATGTGCTCTGGCGTCAGGACCTGGCTCCACGCCATGCACGCCTGCCGGCCGGGCTGGGCAGCGAAGTGGCCGGCGAGGTGATCGCCGTCGGTGCGGATGTGCAGGGCTTCGCCGTCGGCGACCGGGTAGCGAGTTTCCCCGCGCATGATCTCAACCAGTATCCGTTGTATGCCGAGCAGGTGCTGCTGCCGCAACAGTCGCTGGTGCATTACCCGGACATGCTCGATGCCAGCGAGGCGGCGATCCATTACGTGCCGATGTTGATCAGCTATTTCGCGCTGGTCGATCTGGCGCAGCTGGAGCCTGGCCAGTACGTACTGATCACCCAGGCCAATCACTGCACCGGGCCGGCTGCCGTGCAGCTCGGCAAGGCGCTGGGCGCGCGGGTGATCGCCACCTGCGACACCGCCGAAGACCGCGCCTACCTGCGCGAGCTGGGCGCCGAGACGGTCATCGTCACCGAAGAGGAAGACCTCGTCGGGCGTCTGCAGAAGATTACCGACGGTCGCGGCGTCGAGGTGGTGCTTGATGCCTGCGGCGGCTCGCAGATGAAACTGCTCGGCGACGTGATCGCCCCGCTGGGCAAACTGATTCTCTACGGCATGAACGGCGGCAACGAAACGGCGTTCCCGGCCTGCGCGGCGTTCAAGAAGAACTTCAAGTTCTTCCTGCACTGCCTGTGCGATTTCACCGGCCAGCCGGAGCTGGGCATCGAGCAGAAGCGCGAAGCCGTCGAGCGCGCGCTGCAGCACATCAACCAGCTGACCGCCGACCGCCTGATCAAGCCGCAGCTCGACCGGCCGTTCCGCTTCGAGCAGGTCGTCGAGGCCCACCGCTACGTGGAGAGCGGCGTGCCGCGCGGCCGCGTCGTGCTGACGCTGTAACAGGCCCTCTCATCGCGGCGTAGAAACTTTTCCACCGCACGCCAAGTCCTCCGAAGACAGGTTACTTACCTTGACGGAGGATTTTTTATGGCCGACAACCAGACCCTGCCGCCGCAGCAGCAACCCGAACCCGGCAAGGAAGGGCTGATGCATCCGCGCCCGGAATACCGCGGCGATGACTATAAGGCCGCCGGCAAGCTCGCCGGCAAGGTGGCGATCATCACCGGCGGTGACAGTGGTATCGGCCGCTCGGTGGCGGTGCTGTTCGCCCGCGAAGGGGCGGACGTGGCGATTCTCTACCTCGATCAGCACCAGGACGCCGAAGAAACCCGCAAGGTGGTCGAACAGCACGGCCGCCGCTGTCTGACCTTCGCCGGCGACGTGGCCGAGAAGGACGTCTGTCGCCGGGTGGTCGACGAAACGCTGGCGCAGCTGGGCCGGCTCGACATCCTGGTCAACAATGCCGCCGAACAGCACCCGCAGGAGCGCTTCGAGGACGTCAGCCAGCAGCAGTGGGAAAAGACCTTCCGCACCAACGTGTTCGGCATGTTCCAGATGACCCAGGCCGCGCTGCCGCACCTGCCGGAAGGGGCTTCGATCATCAACACCACCTCGGTGACGGCCTACAAGGGCAATCCGATGCTGATCGACTATTCCTCGACCAAGGGAGCCATCGTCGGTTTCACCCGGGCGCTGGCCATGCATCTGGCCGAGCGCGGCATCCGCGTTAACGGCGTGGCGCCGGGGCCGATCTGGACGCCGTTGATCCCGTCGACGTTCGATGCGGACAAGGTTGCCGAATTCGGCAGCAACGTGCCGATGAAGCGCCCCGGCCAGCCGGAGGAAGTCGCGCCGGCCTACGTTTACCTCGCCAGCAGCGACTCGTCCTACGTCAGCGGGCAGGTGCTGCACGTCAACGGCGGTACGGTGGTCAACGGCTGACCGTTCACATTCGGGAGAATCGCCATGCCTCGCACGATCTGGAAGGGGGCCGTCAGTTTCGGTCTGGTGCACATCCCGGTGGCGCTGGTGCCGGCCACCACGCGCACCGGCATCGATTTCGACTGGCTGGACAAGCGCAGCATGGACCGCGTCGGTTACAAGCGCATCAACAAGACCACCGGCGAGGACATCGACAGCGAAAACATCGTCAAGGGCATCGAGTACGAGAAGGGCCATTACATCGTGCTCAGCGATGACGAGATCAAGGCGGCGCACCCCAAGGCGACGCAGACGGTGGACATCGTTGCCTTCGTCGATGCCAAGGACATTTCCTTTCTCTACATCGACACGCCGTATTACCTGACGCCCGACCGGCGCGGCGAGAAGGTCTACGCGCTGCTGCGCGAGACGCTGATCCAGACCGGCAAGGTCGGCATCGCCAACGTGGTGCTGCGCAACAAGCAGCACCTGGCGGTGGTAATGCCGCTGGGCAAGGCGCTGGTGATGAATACCCTGCGCTGGGCCGAGGAAGTGCGTGGCGTGGAATATCTGGAGCTGAAGGACGAAGCGCTCGATCCCGACTTGGCCGAACGCGAACTGGAGATGGCCAAACGGCTGGTCGAGGACATGAGCGAGAAATGGAAGCCCGAGCAGTACAAGGACACCTTCCAGAACCAGATCATGGATCTGGTGGAGAAAAAGGCCCACGAAGGCAAGCTCGAAGCCGTCGGCGGGCCGGAGGAGGCCGTGGACCGGCGTGGAGCGGACGTCATCGACCTCACCGAACTGCTCAAGCGCAGCCTGGCTGCCAAGCCGGGCAAGGCCCGTTCAGCAGCAGATGACGCCGAGGACGATGCTGACGAAGGCGAGAAGCCGGCCGCCAAGGCCAAGCCGTCGAGCAAGGCCAAGCCGAAGAGCACCACCTCCCGGGCGGGCAAATCCGCCGCAAGCGAGCCGCGCAAAACCACGCCTCGCAAGAAGGCCGGATGACGGCCGGCATGCGCGCGCCGCGCAAGAATACGGGCCGCCCGCAGGTCGGCGGCGTGGGCATCAGCAGTGCGCAGCGGGTCATCGATGCCGCCAGTGGCGTCAGCAAGCGCGAGCTGGCCGAGTATTACCTCGGCGTTGCCGAATGGTTGCTGCCGCAGCTCGGGGGGCGGCCGCTGTCGTTGGTTCGCGCGCCGGAGGGTCTTGCCGGAGAAACCTTCTTCCAGCGCCACTGCGGGCGGCTGAAGATGCCGCACATGCGCCTGCTCGACCGCGCGCTCGATCCCGAGCATGCTCGGCTGATGCAGGCCGACAGCATCACGGCGGTGATCGAGGCGGTGCAGATGGGCAGCATCGAATTCCACACCTGGAACGCCCGCAGCGACCGCATCGAGCGACCCGACCGGGTGATCTTCGATCTTGACCCCGATCCGGCGCTGCCATGGTCGAGCATGGTCGAAGCCACCGAACTGACGCTGCAACTGCTCGACACGCTCGGCCTGCGGGCGTTCATCAAGACCAGCGGCGGGCGCGGCATGCACGTGGTGGTGCCGATCGACCGCCGGCATGACTGGGAGCGGGTGCGGCAGTTCGCCCGCGCGGTCAGTGAGCGTCTGGCGCACGAGGCGCCGACGCTGATCGTCGACAAGATGGGACCACAGAACCGCGTCGGCCGGATCTTCGTCGATTACCTGCGTAACCAGAAGGGCGCCAGCACCGTGGCCGCCTATTCGGTGCGGGCACGGCCGGGGCTGGCGGTTTCGGTACCGTTGCAGCGCGCCGAGCTGGCGCGCATCGATGGCGCGAATCAGTGGCACATCCGCAACCTCGGCGAGCGGCTGGCAACACTCACCGACGATCCTTGGGCGGATTACCGCTCGACCCGCCAGAACCTTGCGGCGGCGCTTGGGCAGCTGCCCGGCGTC
The DNA here is from genome assembly GCF_056336065.1 of Stutzerimonas sp. 21-1. Classification (NCBI taxonomy): domain Bacteria; kingdom Pseudomonadati; phylum Pseudomonadota; class Gammaproteobacteria; order Pseudomonadales; family Pseudomonadaceae; genus Stutzerimonas; species Stutzerimonas sp. 21-1. Next base: position 1,903,977 of record NZ_CM150500.1, read on the forward strand.
TAGCAGGCGGCTGCCGCACCCCAGTCGCGACGGCCGCGAGCACGAGACCTAGCTGGGCTGCTGGTCGTCCGGGTCGGCGACGGTCTGGCCGCCATAGGGCGAGCCGGGTGTGTTCTCGTCCAGCTCATCGGGGCAGGGCACCTGCGGCACATCGCCGGGCTTGTCGTGGACCACCGGATCGGGCTGCGGAATATCGGGGCGTGCGTGGGTCATGGAAGTCCTCCTGCCGGATGCTGCTGAACGAGCATAGCCATAGCGATGGAGGTGGCGGGCATCCGGTGGTTCCAGCCGGTCATCGCCAGGCACGGTATGCGCGACGGGCGGGCGCTGCCGTTGGTAGCGCAGGGCCGCGCGGCCTGAACTTTTCCGCCCGGCCTCGGCTCGGAAGAAGGGAGTCCGCACCATGCGGACGGTCCTTGCGGCCACCCGTGCAACCGACTGCCTTGTGCCTGTCGGCCGGTGCGTGCCGCAACGCAACGCACAGGAGCCCGCCGATGACCGATGCACACGCCCTTCACCCGCGCCTCGAAGAAGCCCTGCAGATGGGGCGTATCGCCATCGAATCCACCGAGCCGGTGGTGGAGAACGGCCGGTTCGCGGCCAAGGCGATCATCGGCCAGCCGGTGACGGTGACCAGCCGCATCTTCGCCGATGGCCACGACCAGCTGGCCGCCTCGGTGTGCTGGCGGGCACGTGGCGAGGAGAGCTGGCGGCGGGCGCGCCTGAAGCTGCTGGGTAACGATCATTGGTCCGGCCAGTTCACGCCGACGCAGGTGGCGGCGCACGAATTTCGCATCGAAGCCTGGTGGGATGTGTTCGAGAGCTATCGCTATGAACTGTCGAAGAAACACGCGGCCGGCGTGCCGATCGGCGTGGAGCTGGAAGAAGGGCGGTTGCACCTGCAGCGTGCGACCGAGCGTGCCCAGGGCGAAACCCGCGCGATGCTCGACGACCTGCTGCATCGCCTGCAGATGGCGCATCTGGAGGACGAGCGGGTTTCGCTGTTGCTGGCGCAGGAGACCGCCGCGGTCATGGCCGATGCCGACCCGCGCGAGCATTGCAGCCACAGCCCGATCTTTGCACTGGAGGTGGAGCGTACGCGCGCGCAGTTCGCCAGCTGGTACGAGCTGTTCCCGCGTTCGGAAACCGACGACCCCAACCGCCACGGCACCCTGCGCGACGTGATCAAGCGCCTGCCGGCGATCCGCGACATGGGCTTCGACGTGCTGTATTTCCCGCCGATCCACCCCATCGGCCGTTCCTTCCGCAAGGGACCGAACAACAGCCTGGAGGCCGGCCCCAATGACCCCGGCAGCCCCTATGCCATCGGCAGCGAGGACGGTGGCCACGATGCCATCCACCCGCAGCTCGGCACCCATGAAGACTTCCGCGCGCTGGTCGCCGCGGCGGCCGAGCACGGCATGGAGATCGCGCTGGATTTCGCCATCCAGTGCTCGCAGGACCACCCCTGGCTCAAGGAGCATCCCGGCTGGTTCTCCTGGCGCCCGGACGGCACCATCAAGTACGCCGAGAATCCGCCCAAGAAGTACCAGGACATCGTCAACGTCGACTTCTACGCCGAAGACGCCATGCCTGACCTGTGGCTCGCCCTGCGCGACGTGGTCTGGCACTGGGTGGAGCAGGGCGTGAAGATTTTCCGCGTCGACAACCCGCACACCAAGCCGTTGCCGTTCTGGGAATGGCTGATCGCCGATATCCGCGAGCGCGACGCGGACGTGATGTTCCTCTCCGAGGCGTTCACCCGGCCGGCGATGATGGCGCGCCTGGGCAAGGTCGGCTTCAGCCAGAGCTACACCTACTTCACCTGGCGCAACAGCAAGGCGGAGCTTTCCGAGTATTTCAGCGAACTCAACGAAGCGCCGCTGCGCGACTGCTACCGGCCGAACTTCTTCGTCAACACGCCGGACATCAATCCGTTCTTCCTGCAGGACTCCGGCCGCGCCGGATTTCTCATCCGCGCCGCGCTGGCGACCATGGGCTCAGGGCTGTGGGGCATGTATTCCGGCTTCGAGCTGTGCGAGGCGGCGGCGATTCCCGGCAAGGAGGAATACCTGGATTCGGAGAAGTACCAGATCCGCCCGCGCGACTACCACGCACCCGGCAACATCGTCGCCGAGATCGCCCAGCTCAACCGCATCCGCCGGCAGAACCCAGCGCTGCAGACGCACCTGGGTTTCCAGCCCTATCTGGCGTGGAACGACAACATCTTCTACTTCGGCAAACGCACCGAGGACCGCAGCAATTTCATCCTGGTCGCCATCAGTCTCGACCCGCATCACCCGCAGGAAGCGCACTTCGAGCTGCCGTTATGGGAGCTGGGCCTGCGTGACGACGCCCATACCCAAGGCGAAGACCTGATGAACGGCCACCGCTGGACCTGGTACGGCAAGACCCAGTGGATGCGTATCGACCCGGCGCATCTGCCGTTCGGCATCTGGCGGTTAACCGCCGCGCCCGTCGATCCAGACCTTAAGTGACGACTCAAGAGAGCTGACCAAGTGCGTTAGAAACAGACGCATACCGAGCAAATCGAATGTCGCTTCGAGCGACTGACGCCCGCGCGGCAACATTGCCCGGGGCACAGCGGTACGAGGACCGAAAGACATGGCCAAAGCCCGCAAACCCGCCGCCTTCATCAAGGACCCGCTCTGGTACAAGGACGCGGTGGTCTATCAGGTGCACCTGAAGTCGTTCTTCGACTCCAACAACGATGGTGTCGGCGACTTCGCCGGGCTGATCGAGAAGCTCGATTACATCGCCGATCTGGGCGTCAACACCATCTGGCTGCTGCCGTTCTACCCCTCGCCGCGGCGCGACGACGGCTATGACATCGCCGAATACCGCGGCGTGCATCCGGATTACGGCGACATGGCCGACGCCCGCCGCTTCATCGCCGAGGCCCACAAGCGCGGGCTGCGGGTGATCACCGAGCTGGTCATCAACCATACCTCCGACCAGCACCCGTGGTTCCAGCGCGCACGCAAGGCGAAGAAGGGCTCGGCGGCGCGCAATTTCTACGTGTGGTCCGACACCGACGACAAATACCCGGGCACGCGGATCATCTTCCTCGATACCGAAAAGTCCAACTGGACCTGGGACCCGGTCGCCCAGCAGTACTACTGGCACCGCTTCTACTCGCACCAGCCGGACCTGAACTTCGACAACCCACAGGTGATGAAGGCCGTCATCGGCGTGATGCGCTACTGGCTGGATATGGGCATCGACGGCCTGCGGCTGGACGCCATTCCCTACCTGGTAGAACGCGACGGCACCAATAACGAGAACCTGCCGGAGACCCATGCGGTGCTCAAGGCGATTCGCGCCGAGATCGACGCCAACTACCCCGACCGCATGCTGCTGGCCGAAGCCAACCAGTGGCCGGAAGACACCCAGTTGTACTTCGGCGGCGAGAACGGCGGCCCCGGCGACGAGTGCCACATGGCCTTTCACTTCCCGCTGATGCCGCGCATGTACATGGCCATCGCCCAGGAGGACCGCTTCCCGATCACCGACATCCTGCGTCAGACGCCCGATATCCCGGACAACTGCCAGTGGGCGATCTTCCTGCGCAACCACGACGAGCTGACGCTGGAAATGGTGACCGACCGCGAGCGTGACTACCTGTGGAACTACTACGCCTCGGACACCCGTGCGCGCATCAACCTGGGCATCCGTCGCCGGCTGGCGCCGTTGCTGGAGCGCGACCGGCGACGCATCGAGCTGCTCAACAGCCTGTTGCTGTCGATGCCGGGCACGCCGGTGATCTATTACGGCGACGAGATCGGCATGGGCGACAACATCTTTCTCGGCGACCGCGACGGCGTGCGCACGCCGATGCAGTGGTCGGTGGACCGCAACGGCGGCTTCTCCCGCGCCGACCAGCCCAGGCTGGTGCTGCCGCCGATCATGGACCCGCTCTACGGCTACTACACCATCAACGTCGAGGCGCAGCAGCGCGATCCGCACTCGCTACTCAACTGGACGCGGCGCATGCTCGCCATCCGTAAGCAGTTCAAGGCCTTCGGCCGCGGCACGCTGAAGATGCTGGCGCCGAGCAACCGGCGCATCCTCGCCTATCTGCGCGAATTCCCCGGACCGGACGGGCAGACCGAGCAGATCTTCTGCGTCGCCAACCTGTCGCGCTCGGCGCAGGCGGCGGAACTGGAAATGTCGCAATACGCCGGCATGGTGCCGGTGGAGATGCTCGGCGGCAGTGCCTTTCCGCCCATCGGCCAGCTACCGTATCTGCTGACGCTGCCGCCGTACGGCTTCTACTGGTTCCAGCTGGCGGCCACGCATCAGATGCCGAGCTGGCACCAGGCGCCGGTGGACGTCATGCCGGACTTCCAGACCCTGGTGTTCCAGCGTCTGGATACGCTTAGCGGCAGCAACAAACGCATCCTCGAAAACGACTCGCTGCGGGCCTACCTGCCCAAACGGCGCTGGTTCGCCAGCAAGGATGCGGCCATCGACTCGATCCAGATCTGCTACGCGGTGCCGTTCGGCGACGCGCAGCATCCGCTGCTGCTGAGCGAAATCGCCGTGCAGAGCGCAGGGCGCAGCGATCGCTACCAACTGCCGCTGGGCTATCTTGCCGAAGCGGATTTCGGTACCGCGCTACCGCAGCAACTGGCGATTGCGCGTGCGCGGCGCGGGCCGCAGGTCGGCCTGCTGACCGACGCCTTCACCCTCGAACACTTCGTGCACGGTGTCATCCAGAGCCTGCGCGAGGGCCGCGTGCTGGCCTGCGGTGACGGGGAGATTCGCTTCGAGGCCATGCCGCAATTGGCGCAAGTCAGCCTGCCGGCCGATGCCGAGGTGCGCTACCTATCCAGCGAGCAGTCCAACAGCTCGGCGATCATCGGCAACGCCATGATGCTCAAGCTGCTGCGCCGGGTTTCCCCGGGCATCCACCCGGAGCTGGAGATGGGGCGCTTCCTCACCGCGCAGGGTTTCACCCACATCTCTGCGATGCTCGGACAGGTCAACCGCGTCGACGCCCGTGGCGAGCTACATGCGCTGATCGTCGTGCAGCGCTACCTGGACAACCAGGGCGACGCCTGGGAATGGACGATCAACACGCTCGACCGTGCGGTGCGCGACCAGCTGGCCGGCGGCGTTTCCGAGCACGAGAACCAGTACAGCGCGCTCGGCGAGCTGGAAGCCTTCAACCGCCTGCTCGGCCAGCGCCTGGGCGAGATGCACCGGGTGCTCGCCAGTGACACCGACAACCCCGATTTCGCCCGCGAAACCACCGCCGAACGCCACGTTCAGGAAACCACCGAGGCCGTGACCGCGCAGCTGGAACGCGCGCTGAGTTTGCTTGGCGAGCATCGCGGCACGCTGGAGCGCAAGGATGCCGCGCTGGTCGAGCAGTTGCTGGCGCAGCGCGAGCAGCTGATCGTACAAGTGCAATCTCTGGCTGCTAGAACGCTGGGTGGCCTGCGCACCCGCGTACACGGCGACCTGCATCTGGGACAGATTCTGGTGGCACATGGCGATGCCTATTTCATCGACTTCGAGGGCGAGCCGGCGCGGCCGCTGGAGCAGCGACGCGCCAAGCTCAGCCCGTTCAAGGATGTCGCCGGCGTGCTGCGCTCGTTCGACTACGCCGCCGCGATGACCATTCGCAACGCCCAGGTCAGCGACAGCTCCGCCGAGGCCGACCTGGCGCGCCGCACCATTGCCGAAAACTACCGGCAGAGCGCGCGCCGGGTGTTCCTCGACGCCTATCAACAGGCAACCGCCGACCTGCCGCAAGCCTGGCGCGAGGCTGATGGCGCCGCTGCCGCGCTGGCGTTGTTCAGCCTGGACAAGACGGCCTATGAGGTGGCCTACGAAGCAGAGAATCGCCCGGCCTGGCTGCCCGTCCCGTTGCAGGGGCTGGCCGCGCTGGCCCAACAGCTTTCCAGTGGAGGTTCCCAATGAGTAATCGTCCGGCCGTGGTCATGCCCGGAGAAAACCTGCTGCCCAGCGATGCCGACGTGGATGCGCTGGTGCGTGCCGAACACGGCGATCCGTTCGCCATTCTCGGGCCGCACGCTGACGGCGACGGTCTGGTCATTCGTGCCTATCTGCCGAATGCGCTGGGCGTCGAGGTGCTGGATCGCTCCGGTGCCAACGCGCTGGGCAGCATGGAGCAGGGGCAGGTCCCGGGCTTCTTCGTCACCCGCCTGCTGCATCCGCAGCCATACCTGCTGCGCATCCGCTGGGCTGGCGGCGAGCAGATCACCGAAGACCCGTACAGCTTCGGTCCGCAGCTGGGCGAGATCGACATGCATCTGTTCTCCGAAGGCAACCACCGCGAGATCGGCCGTGTGTTCGGTTCCCAGGTGGTGGAGGTCGATGGCGTAGCGGGCGTGCGCTTTGCGGTATGGGCGCCGAATGCGCGGCGTGTCTCGGTGGTGGGCGATTTCAACGGCTGGGACGGGCGCCGCCACCCGATGCGGCTGCGCTTCCCTTCGGGGGTGTGGGAGCTGTTCATCCCGCGGCTGCAGCCGGGCGATGCCTACAAGTACGAGATTCTCGGCCCGCAGGGCGTGCTGCCGCTCAAGGCCGACCCGGTGGCGCTGGCCACCGAGCACCCGCCGGGCACGGCCTCGGTGGTCGCGCGCCCGCTGGACTACCAGTGGCGCGACGCTGACTGGCTGCAACGGCGAAAGGCGCTGCAGGCCTACGACGCGCCGATGAGCATTTACGAGCTGCATGCCGGCTCGTGGCAGCGTCCCGGCGACGACCGCCTGTATGACTGGCACGAACTGGCCGAGCGGTTGATTCCCTACGTGGTCGAGATGGGCTTCACCCATATCGAGCTGATGCCGATCATGGAGCATCCATTCGGCGGTTCCTGGGGCTACCAGCCGCTGTCGCAGTTCGCCCCCAGCGCGCGCTACGGCACGGCGCACGATTTCGCTGCCTTCGTCGATGCCTGCCACCAGGCGGGGGTCGGCGTGATCCTCGACTGGGTACCGGCGCATTTCCCGACCGATGCCCACGGTCTGGGCGACTTCGACGGCACCTCGCTGTATGAGTACGACCATCCGTTCGAGGGCTTCCACCAGGACTGGGACACCTACATCTACAACCTCGGCCGCACCGAGGTGCACGGCTTCATGCTGGCCTCGGCGCTGCACTGGCTGCGCGAGTTCCACGTCGATGCACTGCGCGTGGATGCGGTCGCCTCGATGCTCTACCGCGACTACTCACGCAAGGACGGCGAGTGGATTCCCAATCGCCACGGCGGCCGGGAGAACCTGGAGGCGATCGATTTCCTTCGTCACCTGAACGACGTGGTCGCCAGCGAAACGCCCGGCGCACTGGTGATCGCCGAGGAATCCACCGCCTTCCCGGGCGTCAGCAAGCCAACCAGCGAAGGCGGGCTCGGCTTCTCCTACAAATGGAACATGGGCTGGATGCACGACACGCTCAAGTACATCCAGGAAGACCCGGTCCATCGCCAGTATCACCACGACAAGATGACCTTCGGCATGATCTATGCGTACTTCGAGCACTTCGTGCTGCCGATCTCCCATGACGAGGTAGTGCACGGCAAGGGCTCGCTGATCGACAAGATGCCGGGCGACCGCTGGCAGAAGTTCGCCAACCTGCGCACCTATCTGAGCTTCATGTGGACGCATCCGGGCAAGAAGCTGCTGTTCATGGGCAGCGAATTCGGCCAGTGGCGAGAATGGAATCATGACCGCGAACTGGACTGGTTCCTGCTCGAGGAGCCCGACCACCGCGGCGCGCAGCATCTGGTGCGCGACCTGAACCGGCTGTATCGCACGGAGCCGGCGCTGCATCAGCTTGACAGCGACCCGCGCGGGTTCCAGTGGCTGATCGGCGATGATCGGGGCAACAGCGTACTCGCCTGGCTGCGCCGCGATGCCGAGGGCCGTCCGCTGCTGGTGATCGGCAACTTCACCCCGGTGGTGCGCGAGGGCTATCGGGTGGGTGTGCCGCAGGAAGGGCGCTGGCAGGAAATCTTCAACAGCGATGCGGCTTGCTACGGAGGTTCCAATGTCGGCAATGGCGGCGGGATTCTTGCCGAAGCCACGCCGGCGCACGGCGAACAGCATTCGCTGCAACTGACGCTGCCACCGCTCGGAGTGATCATCCTGCGCCCGCAGGACTGAGGAGGATCAACCCAGCAGGCGGTGGGCGATGAACGGCCCCTCACGCAGCAACGCGCTGTGCACCTGCACCAGCCGCGCGCCGGCAGCCATCCGGGCATGCAGGTGCGCGGCGGTCTGCACTCCACCGACCGACATCAACGCCAGTGCGCCGTCGCAGAGCTGATGCAGCTGCTCGATCTGCCGGCAGGCCAGCAATTGCTGATCATCGTCCTGCCAGCCGTAATAGCGCTCGGCCGTGGCTGGCGGGCCGGGGTCATGGGCGGCGAGCAGGCCATCGAAGCCCAGTACCAGCAACGCTTCGGCCAGCGCCATCGGCACCTGGCCGGGCAGGCTGCGCAGCTTGACCGCCAGCGGCACGCGGCGGCTGCCACAGCTGTTCAATGCATGCGCACGATTGCGTAGCGCGCGCAGCAGTTCGATCAGCGGCGCACGCTGCTCCTCGGCCAGCAGCGGCGCGCTGAGCGGGCTGATCAGGTTCAGCATCAGGTAATCGGCCTGCACCCAGGCAAGCGTCAGGTCGGCGCACAGCTCTGCCGAAGATCGGGTCGGGTCGAGACTCAGATTGAGGCCGACCAGGGCGCGTCCACCAGCGTTGGGCGGGCGCATCCCCAACAGTTCGGCCGGGGTGCAGCTGCCGACTTCGGTGAAGCCAAAGCCCAGCCGGGCGGCGCGCCGGCCGAGCCTGCCGCAGCGGTCGAATCCAGCGGCGATGCCCACGGGTGAGGGGAAGCGCAAGCCCATGACATCCACCGCTTGCGCATAGCTGCGCGTCGCCGGCAGATAGCTGGCGGCGCAGGCCAGTTGCAGTGCCAGCCGTTGGCCCAGCCGGCGCAGGGCCAAGTTGCGCTCAGCCATGTTCACGCTCGAAGCGCTGCAGGAAGGCAACCAGTCGCTCGACGCCCGCCTGCGGCATGGCGTTGTACAGGCTGGCACGCAGACTGCCGATGGCCGCATGCCCGGCCAGATGATGCAGCCCGGCCTGTTCGGCCTCGGCGAGCAACAGCGGCAGCAACGCCGGCTCGCGCAGCTCGAAGCAGACGTTGACGGTTGAACGATCCTCCTTGCGCTGGCGACAGCGATACAACTCGCTGCGGTCGAGGCAGGCGTATAGGTATTGGCTTTTTTCGCGGCAGCTCGCCGCCATCGCGGTGAGGCCGCCGTTTGCGGCAATCCAGCGCAGCATCAGCGCGGCAACGTAGAGGGCGAAGGTCGGCGGCGTGTTGAAGCGGCTCTGCTGCTCGGCCTGCACCGCATAGCTGAACGCCGCGGGCAGCCCGGGTGATGGCGGGCGCAGCAGGTCGTCGCGGACGATGACCATGCACAGCCCGGCGACACCGACGTTCTTCTGCGCGCTGGCGTAGATCAGCCCGAAGCGCTCGACGGGAACCGGGCGGGTGAGGAAGTCCGAGGTCATGTCCGCCACCAGCGGCACCGACAGTTGCGGAAAATCGCGCAGCTGCAGGCCGTTGCCGGTTTCATTGCTGGTGAGGTGGCAGTAGCCGGCGTCGGGGTCGAGCTGCCAGGTCTCGACAGCGGGCAGGGCGTTGAAGCCGTCCGTCGCACCGCTCGCCACCACGTTGACCGGCGTATGTCGGCGTGCCTCGGTAATGGCCTTGCGTGCCCAGTGGCCGCTTTCCAGGTAGTCGGCGCGCTGTCCGGGTTGCAGCAGGTTGAGCGGCAGCAGGCCGAACTGTGCCGAGGCGCCACCCTGCATGAACAGCACACGATAGTTGGCGGGAATCTCCAGCAACGCGCGCAGGTCCTGCTCGGTGTCGCTCATCAATTGCTTGTAGGCGGTGCTGGTGAACGATTGTTCCAGCAGGGAGAAACCGCTGCCTTGCCAGTCCGGCAGCTCCTCGTGGATCTGGCTCAGCACCTCGCGCGGCAGTTGCGCCGGACCGGCGGCGAAGCTGTAGCGCTCGGCCTTTTCAGAAGAGGTGCAGGCCATGACCGCCGGCCGCCATCAGAAATAGCAGGGGAAACGAGAGGATGGTGTTGCTGCGCGAGGACAGGAAGGTGATCCGCGAACAGCGCACGCGCTCTTCGAGCGTCGCCGGAACGAAGCCAAGCAGTTTCTTCTGATGCGGCCAGAGCACCAGCCAGAGATTGAGCAGCATCGCCGTGCCGATCCAGGCACCCAGGCCGATAGCCGCCAGCGGCCCCTGCAGCAGCAGTGCATCGACCAGCCAGCCGCGCTGCCAGAGCATGAACATCCCCGACGCCCAGACCACCAGCGAGGCGTAGCGGAAGATGCCGTGCTCGCGTTTCATCCGCACCTCCAGATCGCGGTTCAGCGTGGCAGTATCGATGCCGTTCTGCAGCGGCACGAAGCGCGGGTTCTGGATGAAGTTGGCGTAGTTGTGGCCAACCCACACCAGCGCGAACACGAGGTGCGCGTAACGCGCCAGCACATCGAAGACGGACAGTTGCATCGATGCCTCCTAGATCAGCACGCGCAGCAGCAGGTAGCAGCCGAGCGTCAGCGCGAGGCCCGCGCTGACGGTGCCGCCGAACGAGTCATGGGGTAGTTTCAATTTCCACCCCCTGGCTGGCCTGCCGGGCGATCAGCGTGCCTTGCGGTCGAGTGGCGTCCTGCGCCAGCGCGACGGCCTGCTGGATCAGCTGATGATGCGGCGACTTGCTGCACGCCGGATCGGTGTTGGCGCCGTTGCCGGTCAGCAGCAAGGCCTGGCAGCGACAGCCACCGAAGTCCTTTTCCTTCTCGTCGCAGCTGCGGCACGGCTCGGGCATCCAGGCGTCGCCGCGGTAAAGGTTGAACACCGGCGAGTCGTGCCAGATCTCTTCCAGGCGCTGCTGACGCACGTTGGGGAAGGTCAGGTTCTTGAAGTTGGTGGCCTGCGAGCAGGGCAGCACATCGCCGTTCGGCGCCACAGTGACGTGGATCGCGCCCCAGCCGTTCATGCAGGCCTTGGGCCGGCCTTCGTAGTAGTCGGGGATGACGAAGAAGATCGTCAGTCGATCGCCGTAACGCTCGCGCGCACGCTGCACCTGATCCTCGGCGCGTTGCAGCTCGGCGTGGGTCGGCATCAGCGCGTCGCGGTTGAGCAGCGCCCAGTTGTAGTACTGCACGTTGGCCAGCTCGAGGTACTCGACGCCCAGCTCGACGGCGAAATCGATGATGTCCGGTATCTGGCTGATGTTCTGCCGGGTGATCGGTACGTTCAGCACCATCGGGAAGTCCAGCGACTTGATCAGCCGCGCCATGCCGAGCTTGCGCTCCCAGGCATCGACGCCGGCCAGCTCGCGCGCCACGTTACGGTCGGTGGACTGGAAGCCCAGCTGGATATGGCGCAGACCGGCATCCTTCAGGGCGCGCAGGCGCGCTTCGGTCAGACCGATGCCGGAGGTGATCAGGTTGGTGTAGTAGCCCATGCGGTCGGCTTCGGCGACCAGTGTTTCGAGGTCCTTGCGCAAGGTCGGTTCGCCGCCGGAGAAGCCGATCTGCATGGCGCCCATTGCGCGGGCCTGGGCCATCACGTCGATCCATTCGGCGGTGCTCAGCTCATGCGGGCGGTAGTCGGCGAAGTTGCGCGGGTTGCTGCAGAACACGCACTGCAGCGGGCATTGATAGGTCAGCTCCAGCAACAGCCAGACCGGATTGCCGCTGCCATCAAGCCTTAGCTCGGATCCAGCCTTTGCCATGGGACACCTCCAGGAAATTCAGTACGCCCTTGCCGATCGCGTCGATATCGGATGCGTGGTAATCGCGGCCCAGCTGCTCGATCAGCTCGGCGACGCTGGTCTTGCCGTCGCAGCGCTTGAGGATGTCGCCGCCGGTGGCGTTGAGCTTGACGATGCCCTCGGGGTAGAGCAGCACGTGGGCCTGCTGCGACTCCTCCCAGCGGAACAGGAAGGGCGGGCGAATCTCGTAGCGGGTCGTCGGCAGAATGTTTGTTGTTGTCATGACCATTTCCTCGCAAACCGGGGCGATCGCGACCGCCCCGGCCACAGGCTCAGCGCACGTAGACGTACGCGGTGACTTCGAAGCCCAGACGCAGATCGCAGAAATCGGGATTGATCCACTGCATGGCAAATCTCCTCAGGTTTTTACGGGGGGACAGGATGTCGCAGCTCGAAATTAGGGCGCTTTGCGGGGGTGACTAATAGGACTTTCGGGTTGGTTTTGCGGGCATTTGGTCGAGCTTTTCTTGAGTTTGGAAAATATTTTCGATGCGACTCGGCATTCTTGTTCATGGTCAATTTCGTAGTCGGGAAGGGAACTAAGATGTGCGGCTTTTTCTTGCGGTTCGGTAGCTATTTGCTGCATCCAAATTGGCGCGACGCCGCGTAATCCGCGTGCTGCAGCATCGTTGGCATCTACTACCAAATGAGGAGGGCTCCGCTGCCATGGGTGCATACCGGGGGCGGGAGGGCACTGCCTAAGATCGGTCCCATGCCCTGAGCCATGTCTGGCGCAGGCTCCACAAGCAGAAGAGAGAGGCCCAACATGATCTACGCCCAACCCGGTACTCCAGGCGCCGTCATTTCCTTCAAGCCGCGCTACGGCAACTACATCGGTGGCGAATTCGTGCCGCCGGTGAAGGGGGAGTATTTCGTCAACACCTCGCCGGTGAACGGTGAAGTGATCGCCGAGTTCCCGCGTTCGGGCGCCGAAGACGTGGAGAAGGCGCTGGACGCCGCCCACGCCGCCGCCGATGCCTGGGGCAAGACTTCGGTGCAGGACCGTGCGCTGATCCTGCTGAAGATCGCCGATCGCATCGAAGCCAACCTGGAAAAGCTCGCCGTCGCCGAAACCTGGGACAACGGCAAGGCCGTGCGCGAAACCCTGAACGCCGACGTGCCGCTGGCTGCCGATCACTTCCGCTACTTCGCCGGGTGCATCCGTGCGCAGGAAGGCAGCGCCGCCGAGATCAACGAGCACACCGCCGCCTACCATTTCCACGAGCCGCTGGGCGTGGTCGGTCAGATCATTCCGTGGAACTTCCCGCTGCTGATGGCCGCCTGGAAACTGGCTCCGGCCCTGGCTGCCGGTAACTGCATCGTGCTCAAACCGGCCGAGCAGACCCCGCTGTCGATCATGGTGTTCATCGAAGTGGTCGGCGATCTGCTGCCGCCGGGTGTGCTCAACATCGTCCAGGGCTTCGGTCGCGAAGCCGGTCAGGCGCTGGCCACCAGCACCCGCATCGCCAAGATCGCCTTCACCGGCTCGACCCCGGTTGGCGCGCACATCATGCGTTGCGCGGCCGAAAACATCATTCCGAGCACCGTCGAGCTGGGCGGCAAGAGCCCGAACATCTTCTTCGAAGACATCATGAATGCAGAGCCTGCGTTCATCGAGAAGGCTGCCGAGGGCCTGGTACTGGCGTTCTTCAACCAGGGCGAGGTGTGCACCTGCCCGTCGCGCGCGGTGATTCAGGAATCGATCTTCGAGCCCTTCATGGAAGTGGTGATGAAGAAGATCAAGGCAATCAAGCGCGGCAACCCGCTGGATACCGACACCATGGTCGGCGCCCAGGCTTCCGAGCAGCAGTTCGACAAGATTCTGTCCTACATGGACATCGCCCAACAGGAAGGCGCGCAGATCCTCACCGGCGGTGCCGCAGAGAAACTCGAAGGCGGCCTGGCCAGCGGTTACTACGTGCAGCCGACCCTGATCAAGGGTCACAACAAGATGCGCGTGTTCCAGGAGGAAATCTTCGGGCCGGTGGTGGCTGTCACCACCTTCAAGGACGAAGCCGAAGCGCTGGCGATCGCCAACGACACCGAGTTCGGCCTGGGCGCTGGCGTCTGGACCCGCGACATCAACCGCGCCTACCGCATGGGCCGCGGCATCAAGGCTGGCCGCGTGTGGACCAACTGCTACCACCTGTACCCGGCGCACGCCGCGTTCGGTGGCTACAAGAAGTCCGGCGTAGGCCGCGAAACCCACAAGATGATGCTCGACCACTACCAGCAGACCAAGAACCTGCTGGTCAGCTACGACATCAACCCGCTGGGCTTCTTCTGATTGGATGGGCTCCGGCGCAGCGCGCTCCCGCCGCGCCGGTTTCTTTGCTGGCACCTTAGGGTGCAGGGTCTTTCCGGGAGTTTCTCCCTCATGTCACCCGGGTGACTCGTTCGCAACGCGGCTTTTCAGCCGCGTTTTTTTTTATGCGCGGCAGAAGCGGCATTCGTCGGCAGGCCGCATGTTCCGGGGCACTACGAAGGCAGGTTGAAATCTACTTCCAAAGTACCATTCTGCCGGTGGCGGACTGGGTGCTTAATGAGGGTGCCGGGCATTTCCGGCGCCACGTATAAGAAGAGGATCGAGCCATGTGGACCAAACCCGAATACACCGATCTGCGTATTGGTTTTGAAGTGACGATGTATTTCGCCAATCGTTGATCGTCCCGCCCCGGCTCCGGCCGGGGCTTTGCTTTCAGGGGTAGCCCATGTTCATCCAGGTTCTCGGATCCGCTGCGGGCGGCGGTTTTCCGCAGTGGAACTGCAACTGCGCCAACTGCGCCGGCCTGCGCGCCGGCACGCTGCGGGCCCAGCCGCGCACCCAGTCGTCTATCGCCATCAGCGAGGACGGCGTCGAATGGGTGCTGTGCAACGCCTCACCGGACATCCGCGCCCAGCTGGAAGGCTTTCCCAAACTGCAGCCAGCCCGCAAGCCGCGTGATACCGCCATCGCCGCAATCGTCCTGCTCGACAGCCAGATCGACCACACGACCGGGCTGCTGACGCTGCGCGAAGGCTGTCCGCATGAAGTCTGGTGCACCGAGATGGTCCACCAGGACCTGACCAGTGGCTTTCCGCTGTTCAACATGCTCGAACACTGGAATGGCGGGCTGAAGTGGAATCGCATCGAGCTGCAGGGCAGTTTCGTCATTCCGGCGTGCCCGAATCTGCTGATCACGCCGGTTCCGCTGCGCAGCTCGGCGCCGCCATATTCGCCGCATCGCAACGATCCGCATCCGGGTGACAACATCGGCCTGCTGATCGAGGATCGGCGCAGCGGCGGCACGCTGTTCTATGCGCCGGGGCTGGGGCAGATCAGCGATGGGCTGCTGGCGATCATGCGCCGCGCCGACTGCCTGCTGGTGGATGGCACGCTCTGGCGTGATGACGAGATGCGCGTGCGTGAGGTCGGCGACAAGCTCGGCACCGAGATGGGCCACCTGCCGCAGAGCGGCCCGGGCGGCATGATCGAGGTGCTCGATGGGCTGCCGGCGGCACGCAAGGTGCTCATCCACATCAACAACACCAACCCGATCCTCGACGAGGACTCCGCCGAGCGGGAAATCCTCGGCGAACACGGCATCGAGGTGGCGTTCGATGGCATGAGCATCGAACTGTAACCACGTACCCACCGCGCTCCGAACACCGAACAGAACGATAAGAAAAGGAATACCGCTATGACCCTGCCAGCCATGAGCCCCGCCGAGTTCGAACAGGCGCTGCGCGCCAAAGGCGAGTACTACCACATCCATCATCCGTTCCACCGGGCGATGTATGCCGGCCAGGCCACGCGCGAACAGATCCAGGGCTGGGTCGCCAACCGCTTCTACTATCAGGTCTGCATTCCGGTGAAGGATGCGGCGATCATGGCCAACTGCCCGGACCGCGACACCCGCCGCGAGTGGATTCAACGCATCATCGACCACGACGGTCGGCCCGGCGAGGAGGGCGGCATCGAAGCCTGGCTGCGGCTGGCCGAAGCGGTGGGGCTGGATCGCGAGCAGGTGCTGTCGCAGGAGCTGGTGCTGCCCGGCGTGCGCTTCGCGGTGGATGCCTACGTCAACTTCGCCCGTCGTGCCAGCTGGCAGGAGGCGGCCAGCAGCTCGCTGACCGAACTCTTTGCGCCGACCATCCACCAGTCGCGCCTGGATGCCTGGCCGCAGCATTACCCGTGGATCGATACGTCCGGCTACGACTATTTCCGCAAGCGCCTGAAGGAGGCGCGCCGAGACGTCGAGCATGGCCTGCGCATTACCTTGGAACACTACCGCACCCGTGAAGCCCAGGAGCGCATGCTGAACATCCTGCAGTTCAAGCTCGACGTGCTCTGGAGCATGCTGGACGCCATGAGCATGGCTTACGAGCTGGATCGCCCGCCTTACCACACCGTGACCGCCGAGCGGGTCTGGCACAAGGGTATCGCGCTGTAAGCGCCTAGGATCGGCTGCGTAGGGTGGAAAACGACCACAGGTCTTTTCCACCGTGGTGAACAGAGGTGGGACGCGCTGTGCGCGTTTCCCACCCGACGGAGAATGACGATGAGCGAGAACATCCTGCTCAAGATTCCGGCCCTGCGCCGCGGCTTTCGCTTTCAGTTCGAGCCGGCGCAGCAGTGTCACGTGCTGCTCTATCCCGAGGGCATGATCAAACTCAACGACAGCGCCAGCGAGATTCTCAAGCGCGTGGACGGTGCGCGCACCGTGGGCGGCATCGTCGCCGACCTGCAGGCGAGCTTCCCGACGGCGGAAGGTATCGCCGAAGACATCCTGGCGTTCCTGGAGGTGGCCGTTGAACGGTTCTGGATCGAGCTTCGCTAAACCGGGCTTTGAACCCGGCCCGCCGCTCTGGCTGCTCGCCGAGCTGACCTATCGCTGCCCGCTGCAGTGTCCGTACTGCTCCAACCCGCTGGATTTCGCCCGCAGTCACGAGGAGCTGAGCACCGCGGAATGGATCGAGGTGTTTCGCCAAGCCCGCGAGATGGGCGCCGCACAGCTGGGTTTCTCCGGCGGCGAGCCGCTGGTCCGTGAGGATCTGGCTGAACTGATCGGCGCGGCGCGCAAGCTGGGCTACTACACCAACCTGATTACCTCGGGCATCGGCCTGACGGAAGAGAAGATCGCCAGCTTTGCCGAGGCCGGGCTCGATCACATCCAGATCAGCTTCCAGGCCGCCGACGAGGAGGTGAACAACCTGCTCGCCGGCTCGAAGAAGGCCTTCGCCCATAAGCTGGAAATGGCCCGCGCGGTGAAGAAGCATGGCTACCCGATGGTGCTTAACTTCGTCACTCACCGGCACAACATTGACAACATCGACCAAATCATCCGCCTGTGCATCGAATTGGAAGCCGATTTCGTCGAACTCGCCACCTGCCAGTTTTACGGCTGGGCCGAGCTGAACCGCGCCGGCCTGTTGCCGAGCAAGGAGCAGCTGGTACGCGCCGAGCGCATCACCAATGAATGGCGCGACAAGCTGGCTGCGGAAAACCACCCGTGCAAGCTGATCTTCGTCACCCCGGATTACTACGAGGAGCGCCCCAAGGCCTGCATGAACGGCTGGGGCAGCCTGTTCCTCGACATCACCCCGGATGGCACCGCGCTGCCTTGCCACAGCGCGCGGCAGCTGCCGGTGGAGTTCCCCAATGTGCGCGAGCACAGCATCGAGTACATCTGGCGCCACTCGTTCGGCTTCAACAAGTTCCGCGGCTACGACTGGATGCCTGAGCCTTGCCGCAGCTGCGATGAGAAAGAAAAGGACTTCGGCGGCTGCCGCTGCCAGGCCTTCATGCTCACCGGCGATGCCGCCAATGCCGACCCGGTGTGCAGCAAGTCGCCACAGCACGGCAAGATTCTCGCCGCGCGCGAGCAGGCCGAACATGCGGCGCTGGGGCTCGACCAGCTGCAGCATCGCAATGAGAAGGCCTCGAAACTGATCTGCAAGATGTAGCGCCCATGAGTGAGCGTGCGACGGTTCCCTATGGCTTCTGGCCCAGCGGCTGGAGCGCCGAAAGCGCCGCTGCGGCCTGCGGCGATTTCACCGAGCTGCGCGCCGGGCATGGCGGACTGTTCTGGGTCGCCTACGACCCCGGCGAGGCACGCTGCAGCCTGTGGTACTGGCTCGACGGCGGCGCGCGCTGCCTGACGCCGGTCGGCTACTCGCTGCGCAGCCGGGTCTATGAATATGGCGGCGGCGCCTTCTGCCTGACCGCGCAGGGCATAGCCTTCGTCAACGAAGCCGACCAGCAGATTCACCTGCAGAGCTTGACAGCGGATGGCGGCATCAGCCCGCCAACGCCGCTGACCGCCGACGGCAACTGTCGCTACGGCGCGCTGCACTTCGATAGCCGCGGCGCGGCGATCTTTGCGGTGGAGGAGGACCACGCACAACAGCCCGTGCGGCATCGCATCGTCAGCATCGCTCTGGCCGATGGCGCGCGCCGGGTCGTTGCCGAGGGCGCGGACTTCTACGCCTCACCGGTGACGAGCAGCCAGGGCGACCGCCTGGCCTGGATCCAGTGGAACCGCCCCGAACAGCCTTGGACGTCCACCAGCCTTTGGCTCGCCGAGTGCGGCGCCGACGGCGTCTGGGGCGCGCCCCATTGCGTGGCTGGGGCTGCGGGTGACGAAGCGTTGCAGCAACCGCGTTTCTGCACCGCCGGCGAGCTGTATTGCCTGTCCGACCGTGCAGGTGGTTGGCAGCCCTGGCGCGAGCAGGCGGGGCGCTTGCAGCCGCTCGAACTGGATATGGCGTCGGATACGGACTGCGCGCCAGCACCCTGGGAACTGGCGACCTGCAGTTACCTGCCGCTGGCTACCGGCGACATGCTGCTGACCCGCATGAGCGGTGGTCAGGGCCTGTTATTCGAATACGCCGAGACGGGCAGGGCGCGGCAACTGGCCAATGAATTCTCGCGCTGCCGCCAGCTGGCCGCCGACGATCACCACTTCTACTGCATCGCCGGCTCGCCCGCGCACACCCCGGCAGTGCTGGCGATTGCTCGCGACAGCGGCAGCGCGCGGATACTCGCCGGCGGCGCACGACCGTTGCCCGACGATGAGCTTGCACGTCCGCAGAGTCTGTACTTTGCGACCGGAGTCGAGGCAGGCGAACGCGCACATGCGTTCTTTTACCCCCCGTGCAACGCGCACTGCGATGGCCCGGACGGTGCACGACCGCCGCTGCTGGTATTCGTCCACGGTGGGCCGACGTCGGCGTGTTATCCGGTCTTCGATCCGCGTATCCAGTTCTGGACGCAGCGCGGTTTTGCCGTGGTCGACGTCAACTATCGCGGCAGCAGCGGCTTCGGTCGCGCCTACCGGATGCGGCTGCGCGAGCAGTGGGGCGTGCTGGATGTCGAGGATGCCTGCCGGGTGGTCGATGCGCTGGCCGAGCGCGGCTGGATCGACGCCACGCGGGCCTTCATCCGCGGGTCCAGCGCTGGCGGCTATACCGCGCTCTGCGCCCTGGCCGCCGATTCGCGCTGGCGCGGCGGCGCCAGCCTGTATGGCGTCAGCGACCCCCTGGCGCTGCGGCGCGGCACCCACAAGTTCGAGGGCGACTACCTGGACTGGCTGATCGGCGATCCGTGCCTGGTGCCGCAGCGCTTCCAGCAGCGCGCGCCACTGCACAATGCCGGGCGGATCGAGGCGCCGGTGATCTTCTTCCAGGGCGGCCGCGATGCCGTGGTGCTGCCCGGTCAGACCGAGTCGATGGTTGCGGCCTTGCGCGCACGCGGCGTTCCGGTCGAGTACCGGCTCTATCCCAAGGAACGGCACGGCTTCCGCCAGGCGCGCCATTTGGCTGACGCGTTTACTGGTGAATGGCGCTTTTACCAGCGGTTGCTGTGAGGTGCGGGCCGGCGACGGTCGGTCGTCTTTCGGTGGATTGCTTTAGCTGGGTAATGCAGTAGGCTTGCGCCGTTGTAACAAAAAATAAAAAGGCCGCAGTCATGAGCCCGAATATCAGCCTTCAGCGTAAATTCGTATCCCCTGAAATCGTCTTCGGCGCCGGCTGTCGGCACAGCGTCGGCACCTGCGCGAGCAACTTCGGCGCGCGCAAGGTGTTGCTGGTGTCCGACCCCGGCGTGGTCGCTGCGGGTTGGGTGGCCGATGTGCAGGCCAGCCTGGAGCGCCAGGGCATCGAGCACCACCTGTTCACCGAGGTATCGCCGAATCCCCGTTGCGAGGAGGTAATGCTCGGCGCCGAGGCCTACCGCAACCAGGGCTGCAACGTGATCGTCGCCGTCGGTGGCGGTAGCCCGATGGATTGCGCCAAGGGCATCGGCATTGTCGTTGCTCACGGCCGCCACATCGTCGAGTTCGAAGGCGTGGACACCCTGCGGATTCCCAGTCCGCCGCTGATCCTGATTCCCACCACTGCTGGCACTTCGGCGGACGTCTCGCAGTTCGTGATCATCTCCAATCAGGACGAGCGGATGAAGTTTTCCATCGTCAGCAAGGCCGCCGTGCCGGACGTCTCGCTGATCGACCCGGAAACCACCCTGAGCATGGACCCGTTCCTCTCCGCCTGTACCGGCATCGACGCGCTGGTGCATGCCATCGAGGCATTCGTCTCCACTGGCCACGGCCCGCTGACCGACCCGCACGCGCTGGAGGCGATGCGCCTGATCAACGGCAATCTGGTGCAGATGATCAGCAACCCGGCCGACCTGGCACTGCGCGAGCAGATCATGCTCGGCAGCATGCAGGCGGGCCTGGCGTTCTCTAACGCGATCCTCGGCGCAGTGCATGCCATGTCGCACAGCCTCGGCGGCTATCTCGACCTGCCGCATGGCCTGTGCAACGCGGTGCTGGTCGAGCATGTGGTTGCGTTCAACTACGACGCCGCGCCGGACCGCTTCAAGGTGGTCGCGCAGACGCTGGGCATCGACACCCGTGGCCTGAACCACCGGCAGGTACGCGAGCGACTGGTCACCCACCTGATCAGCCTCAAGCAGGCGATCGGCTTCAACGAAAGCCTGGGGCTGCACGGCGTGCGGCTGACCGATATTCCGTTCCTTTCCCACCATGCGATGCAGGACCCGTGCATCCTCACCAATCCGCGCTCGTCGACGCAGAGGGACGTCGAGGTCGTCTATGCCGAAGCCCTCTGACGAGCAGCAGCGGGCGCTGACCCAGCTGCTCGGCTTCGGCAGCCATTCGGCGCGCAAGAGCCATTACCCCGAGCTGCTGGCGCGCCTGGAAGAGCTGGAGGCCGAGCGCAATCGCTACAAATGGCTGTTCGAGCACGCTGTGCATGGCATTTTCCAGGCCAGCCTGCAGGAGGGCATTCGCGCGGCTAACCCGGCGCTGGCACGAATGCTGGGTTATGAAACCCCGGAAGAAGCGCTGTGGGCGCTCACCGATCTTTCGCATCACCTGTTCATTGGCGGCGAGGATGAGCTGCGGCAGATTCGCTACACGCTGAGCCAGCAGCACGGTCTGTTCGGCTACGAAACGCGGCTGCGGCGGCGGGATGGCAGCGCCATCTACGTGCTCATGAACCTGCTGCTCAAGCCCGACGAAGATGGCCTGGTGGAAGGCTTCGTCGCCGACATTACCGAGCGCAAGCTCGCCCAGCTGCGCCTGCTGCAGCTCAACGAGCAGCTCGAACAGCGCGTCGCCGAGCGTACTTGCGAGCTGCGCGATGCGCGCGACGCGGCTGAAGCCGCCAACCTGAGCAAGGACAAGTACCTGGCCGCCGCCAGCCATGACCTGTTGCAACCGCTGAATGCCGCGCGCCTGCTGATTTCGACCCTGCGCGAGCGCAAGCTGCCCGGCGAGGAACTTAACCTCGTCGAGCGCGCGCATCAGGCGCTGGAAGGTGCCGAAGACCTGCTCACCGATCTGCTGGATATTTCCAAGCTCGATCAGAGCGCGATCAAGCCGGATATCGACACCTACCGCCTGGACGAAGTGCTGTTGCCGCTGGTGTCCGAGTTCCAGCCGGTCGCCGCGGCGGCTGGCCTGCAACTGGTGCATTTCATTCCGGCATACGCGATCCAGAGCGATTTCCGCCTGCTGACCCGCATCCTGCGCAACTTCCTCAGCAACGCCTGCCGCTACACCGAACGCGGCCGGGTGCTGCTCGGTGCACGCAAGCGCGGCGCCGCGCTGCGCATCGAGGTCTGGGACACCGGGCGTGGCATTCCCGCCGAGCAGATACAGTCGGTCTTCCTCGAATTCAACCAGCTCAACGTCGAGCGTGCCGCCGAGCGGCGCGGCGTCGGTCTGGGTCTGGCGATCGTCGATCGTATCGCCAAGATGCTCGACTACCGCATCCAGGTACGTTCGCAGCCGGGGCGCGGCTCGGTCTTCAGCATCGAGGTGCCGCTGGCCGAGGCGTTGCCGGCGCGCACGAGCGAGGTGTTGGCCGGCCTACCGCAGCTGGGCAACCCGCTGCCTGGGCGGCGCCTGCTGGTGCTCGACAACGAACTCAGCATCCTGCACAGCATGGCTGCGTTGCTCACCCAGTGGGGCTGCGAAGCGCTCACTGCCACCGACGAGGCCAGCGCGCTGGAGGTGCTGCAAGGACGTGCGCCGGAGCTGATCCTGGCCGACTACCACCTGGATCTCGGGGTCACCGGCTGGGAAGTGGTGCAGGCGCTGCGGCTGCACTTCAATGCGGCGATTCCGCTGGTGATGATTACCGCCGACCGCAGCGACGAGTGCCGCAAACAGCTGCAGGGGCTTGGCGTGCCGGTGTTGAACAAGCCCGTCAAGGCCGGCAAGATGCGCTCCGTACTCAGCCACCTGCTCGGCGAACGACCGTCCGCGGACGGTGCCTGAAGCCGATCTCGATCAAGTTCTTCTTAGCCCGTCCGCCACTACACTGGCCGCCATGAAAACCTGTCTGTCGCTGTGCCTGCTACTGCTGATCAGTCTCGCGCTTCCCGTCAACGGGCTGGTCGCGGCTGAGCGCATGCCGCAGCCCTGCACGATGCAGCCGGCAGACACGCAACATGGCGCCATGCAGCATGCCGCGGACCAGCACGCCGACCAGCATGGCGACCACGGGCACGATGGCAATTCACAGTGCAAGAGCGGCCATCAGTGCAAGACCGGCTGCCTGTTGCAGTTCGCCGTCCCCCGGGCGGACGTCGATGCGCCGTCGTCCCGGCTGATCGTCTACCTTCCCGATTTCATTCCCTCGCGTAACGGCGCCGACGTCTGGCGTCCCCCGTGCGCCTGATTCCCCATCCGAGCTGACTGGTCCGTCGCCTGGCGACTGACCTCGCGCGTGCCCGTCCGGCACGCAGGATCCGAGGAATCCGCACATGCAATCCCGATTGATGCGAGACATTCGCGCGCGTGCCGCCGTGGCCGCGTGCGCCCTGGCGTTGCCGGCTGCCGCCAGCGCGCTGAGCTTCGACGAGGCCCTGGCGCTGGCCCAGCAGCAGGCGCCGTCCCTGCAGGCCGAAGCGGCCAAACTGCAGGCCGCGCGTAGCGACGCCGTACCTGCCGGCGAACTGCCCGACCCGAAACTGTTGCTCGGCGTACAGAGCGTGCCGATCGAAGGCAACGACCGCTGGAGCCTGGACCGCGACGGTATGACCATGAGCATGGTCGGCCTGATGCAGGATGTGCCCAACCGCGACAAGCGCCGCGCCCGAGTCGAGGTGGCGAATGCCGGCGTCCAGCGTGCCGCCGCCGAGCGCGCGGTCGAGGCACTGAACGTGCGCCAGGCCACTGCCCAGGCGTGGATCGCCAGCCACGCCATCGAGCGCAAGCTGGAGACCTTCGACGCGCTCTATGCCGAGAATCGCCTGCTCAGCGATACCGTGCGGGCGCGGATTGCCGGTGGACGCGGGCAGGCCGCCGACAGCGTGCTGCCGCGCCAGGAAGCGGCCTTGCTCGACGAGCGCGCCGATGAACTCCATCGCCAGCGCCGGCAGGCCCGCGCGGCGCTGGCCCGCTGGATCGGTGAAGCCGCCAGCGAGCCGCTGGAGGGCAGCGTGCCGCACTGGTCGCTCGAAGCCCCGGCGCTGCAGCGCGAGCTGCACCAGCATCCGCAACTGCAGGCCTACACGCCGATGACGCAGCAGGCGCAAGCGCGTATCCGCGAGGCGACCGCCGAGAAGAAGCCCGACTGGAGCTGGGAAGTGGACTACCTGCGCCGCGGGCAGGAATTCGGCGACATGGTCAACCTGCAGGTCAGCTTCGACCTGCCGCTGTTCACCAGCACGCGGCAGAACCCGCGCATCGCCGCCCGGCATGCCGAACTCAACC
This sequence comes from Stutzerimonas sp. 21-1, assembly GCF_056336065.1. Lineage (NCBI taxonomy): Bacteria > Pseudomonadati > Pseudomonadota > Gammaproteobacteria > Pseudomonadales > Pseudomonadaceae > Stutzerimonas > Stutzerimonas sp. 21-1. The sequence continues at coordinate 1,928,062 of NZ_CM150500.1, forward strand.
AGCTGGAAGCCGAGCGCGAGGCGCTGGAGCGGCAGTTCGCCGAGCAACTGGACGACGAACTGGCCGAACTCGAGCGCCTGCAACGTGCCCTGACGCGCACCCGCGAGGTGCTGCTGCCGTTGGCGCGCGAGCGCAGCGAACTCAGTCTGGCCGACTACCGCGCCGGTCGCGGCGAGCTGGAGACGCTGCTGGCGGCGCGCCGCGAACTGATCGAAACGCGCCTGAAGGAAATCGACCTCGAAGGCCTGCAGGCGATTGCCGCCAGCCGCCTGTACTTCGCCTATGGAGACGCGCAATGAGCCAGACCGTTCTCAAGACCGGCGTACTGATCGCCGTCACCACCGCGCTGGGGCTGGCCGGTGGCTACTGGCTGGCCTCGCGTCAGCCGCATGCCGCGCCGCAGGATGGCTCGGCCCGTGCCGTCAGCGAGCGCAAAGTGCTCTATTGGTACGACCCGATGGTGCCGCAGCAACGCTTCGAGCAACCGGGCAAATCACCGTTCATGGATATGGACCTGGTGCCGCGTTACGCCGACGAGGCAGACGCCGGCGGTGCGCCGGCGGTGCGTATCGACGCCGGCATCACCCACAACCTCGGCGTGCGCCTGGCAACGGTCAGCCGCGGCCAGCTGACGCGCAACATCGAGGCCGTCGGCGTGCTGGGCCTCAATGATCGTGACGTGGCGCTGGTGCAGGCGCGCGCGGCGGGCTTTGTCGAGCGCGTCTACCGACTGGCGCCGGGTGATGTGCTAAAGGCCGGCGCGCCGCTGGTGGACCTGCTGATACCCGAGTGGGTGGCGGCGCAAGAGGAATTCCTCGCGTTGCGCCGCAGCGGCGATCGCGCGCTGCTGGACGGTGCGCGTCAGCGCCTGCGGCTGGTCGGCATGCCCGCCGAGGCGATCCGCCAGCTGGAGCGCTCCGGTCGCGTGCAGGCGCAGCAGACCGTGCGCGCACCCATCGGCGGTGTGCTGCAGGAACTGGACGTGCGTGAAGGCATGAACGTCGGCGTTGGCGCGCCGCTGGCGCGGATCAACGGGCTGGACAGCGTCTGGCTCGAAGTCGCGGTGCCTGAAGCGCAGGCCGGCGGCATTCGCACGGGGCAGGTGGCGACGGCATATCTGCCGGCGCTGCCCGGTGAGCCAATCGCCGGCACGGTAACGGCGGTGTTGCCCGAGGCTACGGCGGCCAGCCGCACGCTGCGTGTGCGGGTGGAACTGCCCAACGCCGAGGGCCGGTTGCGCCCAGGCCTCAGCGCACGGGTCGAACTGGCCGAGCAGGGCGCGCAGAGTGCATTGCTGATCCCCAGCGAGGCAGTGATCCGCACCGGCAAGCGCGCGCTGGTGATGCTCGCCGAGGCCGGCGGCCGCTATCGTCCGGTGGAGGTGCAGCTCGGTGTCGACAACGGCAGCCAGACCGCCATCCTGCAGGGGCTGGAGGAGGGCCAGCAGGTGGTCGCGTCCGGGCAGTTCCTGCTCGATTCCGAGGCCAGCCTGCGCGGCATCACCGCCGTTGTCGCGCCGCCGGCAGAGGCACATGAACATGCCGATGCCGCACCAGCCTTGCCTTCCACCCACGCGATGCATGAGCCCGCCGCGCCGAGCGCGCATACGATGCATGCGACCCAAGTGCCGATCGATGCAGCGCTGCATGAGGCCGAAGGACGCATCATCGGGATCACCGCGCAGGGCGTGAAGATCGCCCACGGCCCGTTCAAGACCCTCGGAATGCCGGGCATGACCATGCGCTTCGCGGTGGCCGATGCGCATCTGCTGCACGGGGTGCAGGTCGATGACCGGGTGCGCTTCGCCGTACGCGAGACTGGCGCTGGGCTGGTCATCGAGCAGCTGGAGCAGCAGCCATGATCGCCGCGCTGATTCGCTGGTCGGTGGTCAATCGCTTCCTGGTGCTGCTGGCGACGCTGCTGATGACCGCGGTGGGCATCTGGTCGCTGCGCATCACGCCGATCGACGCGCTGCCGGACCTGTCCGATGTGCAGGTGATCATCCGCACGCCGTATCCGGGGCAGGCGCCGCAGATTGTCGAGAACCAGATCACCTATCCGCTGACCACCACCATGCTCTCGGTGCCGGGCGCGAAGACCGTGCGCGGCTACTCGTTCTTCGGCGACAGCTATGTTTACGTGCTGTTCGAGGACGGCACCGACCTGTACTGGGCACGCTCGCGGGTGCTGGAGTACCTGAGTCAGGTGCAGAGCCGCCTGCCGGACGGCGCCAAGTCGTCGCTCGGCCCGGACGCCACCGGTGTCGGCTGGATCTACCAGTACGCGTTGGTCGACCGCAGCGGCACGCACGACCTGGCGCAGCTGCGCAGTCTGCAGGACTGGTTCCTCAAGTTCGAGCTGATCACTCTGCCGAACGTCGCCGAGGTCGCCACCATCGGCGGCATGGTCCGCCAGTACCAGGTGCTGCTCGACCCGCTGAAGATGGCCAGCCTCGGCGTGACCCAGGCGCAGGTGACCGAGGCTATCGGCCGCGCCAACCAGGAAACTGGTGGCGCGGTGCTGGAGCTGGCGGAAACCGAGTACATGGTGCGCGCCTCGGGCTACCTGCAGACGCTCGACGACTTCCGCCAGATTCCGCTGCAGCTCAGTGCCGCCGGGGTGCCGGTGACGCTCGGTGATGTCGCGCACATCCAGCTCGGCCCGGAGATGCGCCGCGGCATCGCCGAAATGGACGGCGAAGGGGAAACCGTCGGTGGCGTGATCATCCTGCGCAGCGGCAAAAACGCGCGGGAAACCCTGGCGGCCGTGCATGCCAAGCTCGACGAGCTGAAAAAGAGCCTGCCGCAGGGCGTGGAGATCGTCACCACCTACGACCGCAGCCAGCTGATCGACCGCGCGGTGCACAACCTCAGCTTCAAGCTGCTGGAGGAGTTCATCGTCGTGGCGCTGGTCTGCGGGCTGTTCCTCTGGCACCTGCGCTCATCCCTGGTGGCCATCGTCTCGCTGCCGATCGGCGTGCTGCTGGCCTTCGCGGTGATGCGTTACCAGGGCATCAACGCCAACATCATGTCGCTGGGCGGTATTGCCATCGCCATCGGCGCGATGGTCGATGCGGCGGTGGTGATGATCGAGAACGCGCACAAGAAGGTCGAAGCCTGGCGGCATGCCAACCCGGGCCGGACGCTGGAGGGCGAGGAGCACTGGCGGGTGATGACCCAGGCGGCGCAGGAGGTCGGCCCGGCGCTGTTCTTCTGCCTGCTGATCATCACCCTGTCGTTCATTCCGGTGTTCACCCTGGAGGCACAGGAAGGCCGGCTGTTCGGCCCGCTGGCGTTCACCAAGACCTATGCGATGGCCGCTGCTGCCGGGCTTTCGGTGACCTTGGTGCCGGTGCTGATGGGCTACTGGATTCGCGGCCGGCTGCCGGATGAGGCGCGCAATCCGCTCAACCGCGGGCTGATCCGCCTCTACCGGCCGGCGCTCGACGCCGTGCTGGGGCATCCGAAAACCACGCTCCTCGCCGCGCTGCTGGTGCTGGCGACCACGCTGTGGCCGATGTCTCGGCTGGGCGGCGAGTTCCTCCCGCCGATGGACGAGGGCGATCTGCTCTACATGCCCTCGGCGCTGCCGGGCCTGTCGGCGCAGAAAGCCGCACAGTTGCTGCAGCAGACCGACCGGATGATCCGTACGGTGCCGGAAGTCGCCACGGTGTTCGGCAAGGCCGGGCGCGCGGAGTCGGCCACCGATCCGGCGCCGCTGGAGATGTTCGAGACCACCATTCAGTTCAAGCCCCGCGAGCAGTGGCGCGCCGGCATGACGCCGGAAAAACTGGTGGAGGAGCTGGATCGCGCGGTGCAGGTGCCTGGACTGACCAATATCTGGATTCCGCCGATCCGCAATCGCATCGACATGCTCGCCACCGGCATCAAGAGTCCCATCGGGGTGAAGATCGCCGGCGCCAATCTGGAGGAGATCGACCGGGTCAGCCAGCAGGTCGAAGCTATTGCCAAGACAGTGCCGGGCGTCAGTTCGGCCCTGGCGGAACGCCTGGTCGGCGGGCGCTACATCGATATCGACATCGATCGCCAGGACGCCGCTCGCTACGGGCTGAACATCGCCGACGTGCAGGCCATCGTCGCCGGCGCCATCGGCGGTGAAACCGTCGGCGAAACGGTGGAAGGCCTGGCGCGTTACCCGATCAGCGTGCGTTATCCGCGTGAATGGCGCGACTCGCCGCAGGCGCTGGAACAGCTGCCGATCCTCACGCCGCAGGGCGCGCAGATCACCCTCGGCAGCGTGGCGCGGGTGCGTGTCAGCGACGGCCCGCCGATGCTGCGCAGCGAGAACGCGCGACTGTCCGGCTGGGTGTACGTCGACGTGCGCGGGCGCGACATCGCCTCGGTGGTGGCCGATCTGCGACAGGCGGTGAGCGCCGGCGTCGAACTGCAGCCGGGCATGAGCCTGAGCTATTCCGGTCAGTTCGAATTTCTCGAGCGCGCCAACGAGCGGCTCAAGCTGGTGGTGCCGGCGACGCTGCTGATCATCTTTGTGTTGCTCTACCTGACTTTCGGCCGCATCGACGAGGCGCTGCTGATCATGCTGACGTTGCCGTTCGCGCTGACCGGCGGCGTCTGGTTCCTCTACCTGATGGGCTACAACCTGTCGGTGGCGACCGGCGTCGGCTTCATCGCCCTGGCCGGGGTGGCGGCGGAGTTTGGGGTGATCATGCTGCTCTATCTCAAGCATGCCTGGAGCGACCGCCAGCAGGCTGGCCGGCATGACGAGGCGGCGCTATGCGAGGCGATTCGTGAAGGCGCGGTGCAACGCGTGCGGCCCAAGGCGATGACGGTGGCGGTGATCGTCGCCGGTTTGCTACCGATCCTGCTCGGCGCCGGCACTGGCAGCGAGGTGATGAGCCGCATCGCCGCACCGATGGTCGGCGGCATGTTGAGCGCGCCGCTGTTGTCGCTGTTCGTGTTGCCGGCGGCCTATCGGCTGATGCGGCGCCGGCAGGGACGTGAGTTGGAAGGTCAGTAATCGACCGGATCGCGGCTCGGCGGACAGTTCAGACAAGGGCTGCCGTCGCGGCCGCGACTCGGTTCGCACAAAGTCCGATGCTGGTTTTGGGCGCCTGGGCGTTGGTCTGGACGTTACGGCCGTAGCTGGCGCACGGCGAGTATCTCGCCGCGATTACGCCATCGCTTGTGCGTGCCGTGGCAGGGCGATGGAGATCAGCGCCGCGAGCAGCACGAAGATGCTGGAAATCCACAGACAGGCCGTCAGCCCATAGGCCTGATAGACCCAGCCGGAAAGCAGGGTGCCGATCAGCCGACCGAGGGCGTTGGACATGTAGTAGAAGCCGACGTCCAGCGAGACGCCATCTTCCTTGGCGTACGAGACGATCAGGTAGCTGTGCAGGGAGGAGTTCACCGCGAATAGCGCACCGAATATCAGCAGACCGCCGAGAAGCACCGGTTGCGCCGGTGCGTCGCTGCCCAGCCCCAGCGCGATTGCCGCGGGCAGTCCGGCCAGCAGCAGCGCCCAGAGGAATGCGGCACGCCCGTCGGGTACGTGGCCGCGGCGCTTGCCGGTGATCGCCGGCGCCAGTGACTGCACGATGCCGTAGCCGATTACCCAGGCGGCGAGAAAGCCGCCGACCTGCCAGACATCCCAGCCGAACACCCCGGCGAGGTAAACCGGCAGGGCGACGACGAACCAGACGTCGCGCGCGCCGAACAGGAACAGCCGCGCCGCCGACAGGATGTTGATTGCCCGGCTCTTGGACAGGATGTCGCGAAACTTCGGCTTGGCCTTGGCTTTGCCGAGGTCCTGCTTCAGGAGCGCCAGGCTGGCGAACCAGATCAGCGCCAGCACGGCTGCCATCACCAGCAGCGCGCCCTGGAAACCGAGCACGGCGAGCAGGGCGCCACCAAGGAAGAAACCGACGCCCTTGAGTGCATTCTTCGAGCCGGTGAGGATCGCCACCCACTTGTACAGCGTGCCTTGCTGTCCGTCGGCCACCAGCAGCTTGATCGAACTCTTGGCGCTCATCTTGTTGAGATCTTTGGCAATGCCGGACAGCGCCTGCGCGGCCATCACCCAGGGCACGGTGAGCAGCGCGGCTGGCACCGTGAGCATCAGCAACGCCGCCACCTGCATGCCCAGGCCGATGTTCATGGTGCGATTGAGCCCCAGGCGTGCGCCGAGATAGCCACCCACCAGATTGGTCACCACCCCGAAGATTTCGTAGAACAAGAACAACGCCGCGATCTGCAGCGGCGTATAGCCCAGCGCATGGAAATGCAGCACCACCAGCATGCGCAGCGCGCCATCGGTGAGGGTGAATGCCCAGTAATTGCCGGTGATCAGCAGGTACTGGCGGATTTCGGGAGAGAGGCGGGTGAGGGCGCGCATGAACGGTTCCAGGCCAGCGTGATGGGTAGCAGGAGGAAAAGGCCGGTGGCCGTTTTCCACCCTACGATCCGCGATCGATACCGTAGGGTGGAAAAAACGCGCGCAGCGATCTTCCACCTGAACGGCAAGGCCGGCCTCAGCCGGCCAGACCGACCTTGCGCGCCAGCTCCACGGTGCGGTTGGCGTAGCCCCACTCGTTGTCGTACCAGGCGTAGATCTTCACCTGCGTGCCGTTGACCACCATGGTCGACAGCGCATCGATGATCGATGAACGCGGGTCGGTGCGGTAATCGATAGAAACCAGCGGGCGTTCCTCGTAGCCGAGGATGCCTTGGAGCGGGCCATCGGCAGCAGCTTTGAGCAGCTGGTTCACTTCTTCCGCCGTGGTGGCGCGCTCGACCTCGAACACACAGTCGGTCAGCGAGGCGTTGGCCAGCGGCACGCGCACGGCGTGGCCATTCAGCCGGCCGCGCAGCTCGGGAAAGATTTCCGCGATCGCCGTAGCCGAGCCGGTGGTGGTCGGGATCAGGCTCATGCCCGAAGCGCGGGCGCGGCGCAGGTCCTTGTGCGGCTGGTCGAGGATGCTTTGCGTGTTGGTCAGATCGTGGATGGTGGTGATCGAGCCGTGACGGATGCCGAGCGACTCGTGGATGACCTTGACCACCGGTGCCAGGCAGTTGGTGGTGCAGGAGGCGGCGGTGACGATTCGGTGTTGCGTCGGGTCGAACAACTGGTCGTTGACGCCCATGACGATGTTCAGTGCGCCTGGCTCCTTGACCGGCGCGCTGACCACCACGCGCTTGACGCCCTGGTCGAGGTAGCCCTGCAGCACCGCGACGGTCTTCATCTTGCCGCTGGCCTCGATGACCAGATCGCAGCCGCTCCAGTCGGTGTCGGCGATGGCCTTGTTCGCGCTGACCCGGATGCGCTTGCCGCCGATCACGATGCAGTCGCCCTCGCTGCGCGCCTCATGCTGCCAGCGACCGTGCACCGAATCGAAGTTGAGCAGGTGGGCGTGGGTCGCGGCATCGCCGGCCGGATCGTTGACTTGCACGAACTCCAGCTCCGGCCAGCCCCACGCTGCGCGCAGGGCCAAGCGTCCGATGCGGCCGAAGCCGTTGATGCCTACTTTGATGGTCATGATCGAGTCTCTGACGGATTGATAGCCTGTTAGATGCTGCGCTGGTTGACGCGGCGGGACAGCTCTTCGGCCGATTCCTTGCGTTCGGAATAGCGGTCGACCAGATACTCGGCTCGCCCGCGCAGCAGCAGGGTGAACTTGAGCAGCTCTTCCATCACGTCGACCACGCGGTCGTAGTAGGACGAAGGCTTCATGCGGTCGTTCTCGTCGAACTCCTGCCACGCCTTGGCTACGGATGACTGGTTGGGGATGGTGAACATGCGCATCCAGCGTCCGAGTACGCGCATCTGGTTGACGGCGTTGAACGACTGCGAGCCGCCGCTGACCTGCATCAAGGCCAGGGTTTTGCCCTGCGTCGGGCGTACGGCGCCGAGCGACAGCGGCACCCAGTCGATCTGCGCCTTGAACACCGCGCTCATCGCGCCATGGCGTTCCGGCGAGCACCACACCTGGCCTTCGGACCATTGCATCAGTTCGCGCAGTTCACGCACCTTGGGATGATCGTCCGGCGCGTCGTCCGGCAGGGGCAGGCCGGCGGGGTGGAAGATGCGTGTCTCGGCGCCCATGCTTTCGAGCAGGCGCGCGGCTTCCAGGGTCAGCAACCGGCTGAACGAGCGCTCGCGATTGGAGCCGTAGAGCAGCAGGATGCGCGGCGGGTGGGTGGCGAGCGCATCGACGACGCCGAGCTTGTCCATGCTGGGGGCGCCGAGCAGTTCGGCGTCGATATTGGGCAGATCGTTGGACATGGGCTTCATCCGGGTAAAGAGGTGGGGGGCAGGCCGCGTTTCAGTCGCAGGCGGGCTTGCGGCCAGGCCGGTCGCGCATCTGCCAGAGGCGTTGCACGTCCTGACGCAGCCATTCGATGTTGTTCGCCAGGGTCGTTTTGAGCATATCCGTGACCCATGCGGGCAGTTGCGGGTGCAGGCGGTAATACACCCATTGGCCGTTACGCCGGTCCTCCAGCAGGCCGCAGCTGCGCAGCAGCGCGAGGTGGCGGGAAATCTTGGGCTGGACCTGGTCCAGCGCCGCGGTCAGCTCGCATACGCACAGTTCCTGCTCCAGACTGACCAGCAGCGCGATACGCGCACGGGTTTCGTCGGCCAGACACTTGAATAGCTCGACCGGCGATAGCGAAGCGCTTTGCGCGATTGCGCTGGTGGGTTTGCTGGTGATCAGCACGAACATCCTTAGCCGCTCGTGGATCTCCTGCAGCGTCCTGCGATAGGCATCCGGCTGCGGGCTCGTTGCCGGATCCGCGAAATTCCAGGCGATGTACTCGCCGGCGCCAGGAAGCGACAGGCACTCCAGCGCGGATTTGTCACACAGGGTGATGACATAGTCGAAGGGCTCGCCCGTCACCTGCTCGATAGACTTGCTGACCAGTCCCGCGGTGGACACACCCAGGTGTTCCAGCGCTTCACGGGTGCGCGGATCCACCTGGGTCGGCGCGGTGCCGGCACTGACGGCCTCGAAGTGCTCGGAGTCGAGGTGGCGCAGCAACGCTTCCGCCATTTGCGAGCGCGATGAGTTCGCCACGCAGAGGAACAGGACACGCTTTCTCCGATTCATGTTGATCTCCGTCAGACCGGCATTTGGCAAATATATTGTTTTGAATATATACGGTAAAGCGAATATCGTGATCGTCAGATTGTATCAACCAAGGTGAACAACAAATGACAAACGCATGTGAGGTCGCCATGAAGCAGTCCGCGGGAGCTCCGCTGGGCTTCTTCGAACGCTACCTGACGGTGTGGGTGTTCCTGTGCATCGCCGCCGGCACGGCGCTCGGGTTACTCGTGCCGGAGGCCGCGCAGGCGGTGGGGGCGATGGAGGTGGCGCGGGTCAACATCCCGGTAGGTGTGCTGATCTGGGTGATGATCGTGCCGATGCTGATGAAGATCGATTTCGGCGCGCTGCACGAAGTCCGCGAGCAGAAGGCCGGCATGGCCGTGACGCTGTTCGTCAACTGGGCGGTCAAACCGTTCAGCATGGCGCTGATCGGCTGGCTGTTCATCAAGGTGCTGTTCGCCGAGTGGCTACCAGCCGACGAGCTGGACAGTTACATGGCCGGGCTGATCCTGCTCGGCGCCGCGCCCTGCACGGCAATGGTGTTCGTCTGGAGCTACCTGTGCAATGGCAACGCCAACTTCACCATCACCCAGGTGGCGCTCAACGACCTGGTGATGGTGTTCGCCTTCGCGCCCATCGTTGCGTTGCTGCTCGGCGTGTCATCCATTCCGGTGCCGTGGGATACGTTGCTGCTCTCGGTGGTGATGTACATCGTCATCCCGCTGGCCATCGCCCAGTTCCTGCGCGCGCAGCTGATGAAGCGCGGCGAGGCGCATTTTCAAGCGGTGCTGGGGAAGGTTTCACCGTTCTCCATCGTCGCCCTGTTGGCCACGCTGGTGTTGCTGTTCTCCTTCCAGGGCAAGACCATCGTCGAGCAACCGCTGGTGATTGGCATCCTTGCCGTACCGCTGCTGCTGCAGACGTTGTTCATCGCCGCGCTCGGCTACTGGCTGTGCCGCCGCCTGAAGGTGCGCCACGACGTGGCCGGACCGGCGACCATGATCGGTGCTTCCAACTTCTTCGAGCTGGCGGTGGCGGTGGCCATCGTGCTCTATGGTTTCGACTCCGGCGCGGCGTTGGCCACGGTGGTCGGCGTGTTGATCGAAGTCCCGGTGATGCTCTGGCTGGTGCGCATGGTCAACAGCACCCGCGCCTGGTACGAACGCGCCTTGCCGCGCAGCTGAGGAACGACGCATGGAAATCTTCAAGTGGCTGAACGACCAGCTGTTGCGCATGGACTGGCTGGCGTATCTGGTGCGGCTGCTGGTCGAGGACGTATTCGGCCTGGATATGGCCAGTCGGGTCGGCGGCAGTCTGCATTTCTTCATCTATGACGTGATCAAGATCTTCATCCTGCTGTCGGTGCTGATCTTCGGTATCTTCTGGATCCAGAGTTATTTCCCGCCGGAGCGCACACGGCGCATTCTCGGTCGTATGCGCGGCTTTCGCGCCAACCTCACCGGCGCACTGCTGGGAACGGTCACGCCGTTCTGTTCCTGCTCGTCGATCCCGCTGTTCATCGGCTTCACCAGTTCGGGTCTGCCGCTGGCGGTGACCTTCTCGTTCCTGATCTCCTCGCCGCTGGTCGATCTGGCGTCGATGATCCTGTTGGCCAGCATCTTCAACTGGTCGATTGCGCTGGCCTACGTGGTAGTGGGCATCGTGCTGGCAGTGATCGGCGGGACGCTGATTGGCAAGGTTGGGATGGAGCAGTACGTCGAGGCCTTCGTCACGCAACAGAAGGTCCTGGACCTCCCACAGGAACAGCTCACCCTGCGCGACCGCCTGACCTACGCTCGCGAGCAGGTGGGAGAGATCATCCGCAAGGTTTGGCTGTATATCCTGATCGGCGTGGGCATCGGCGCTGCCATTCACAACTGGATTCCGGCGGGTCTGATCGAAAAGGTCATCGGCCAGGACAACTGGTGGTCGGTGCCGCTGGCCACGCTGGTGGCCGCGCCGATGTACGCCGACATCTTCGGCACTCTGCCGATCGCCGAGGCGCTGGTCGCCAAGGGCGTTGGCCTGGGCACCGTACTGGCGTTCATGATGTCGGTCACCGCGCTGTCGCTGCCGTCGCTGATCATGCTGAAAAAAGTGGTCAAGGCGCCGCTGCTGGCGCTGTTCATTGCCATCGTGCTGATGGGCATCATGCTGATCGGCTACCTGTTCAATGCATTTGCTTACCTGTTCATCTGAGATGGGAGTTTCGCCATGCTGATCAAGATCCTGGGTTCCGGTTGCAGGAAGTGCGTGACCCTGGCCGATAATACGCGCCAGGCGCTGGCGGCGCTGGGGCGCGAGGCGGAGGTGGTCAAGGTGACCGACTTCGGCGAAATCGCCCGTTACGGGGTGATGAGCACGCCGGCGCTGGTCATCGATGAAACGGTCGTGTCGGCGGGCAAAGTGTTGACGGCCGATGAAATCGCCGCGCTGGTTCAGGCGCGATGAGTGACTGCGGTGGCCGCTGCAGTTGCGCACCGAATTCTGGGGTAACGCACGTGCCTGCGGACGGTGGCCGCTGGGTCAGCCTGTTCCACGTGCCGAAGATGGATTGCCCGGCGGAGGAGCGGATCATCCGCATGGCCCTAGACGGTCACGTGTCGGCAGGCGGCCTGGCATTCGATCTTTCCGCCCGGCAGCTTCGGGTTACGCATGATGGCGCCATCGCACCGATTGCCGAGCGGCTGGGTGGCCTCGGATTGGGGGCGACGCTGCTCGAAACCCGCGCGGCGTCTGCCGATGCCCAGCCGACCAGCGCGAACGAGGCCGGCGAAGCGCGGACCCTGAAGCTGCTGCTGGCGATCAATGCCTTCATGTTCGTGGCCGAGATGTTCGCCGGACTGATTGCCCAGTCCGCCGGGCTGATCGGCGATTCGCTGGATATGTTCGCCGACGCCGCCGTCTACGGGGTGGCGCTGTATGCAGTTGGCCGTGGCGCCCAACTGCAGATGAACGCCGCGCGGCTCGCCGGTCTGCTCCAGTTGCTGCTTGCCATTGGGCTGCTGATCGAAGTGGGGCGGCGCTTCGTCTTCGGCAGCGAACCGCAGTCGCTGTCGATGATGGTCGTCGCCAGCATCGCCTTGCTGGCCAACGTGCTCTGCCTGCTGCTGATTCACCGACATCGCGAAGGCGGCGTGCATATGCGTGCCAGCTGGATATTTTCCGCCAACGATGTGCTGATCAATGCCGGTGTGATCGTGGCCGGAGCGCTGGTCGCCTGGAGCGGATCGCGCTACCCGGACCTGCTGATTGGCAGTCTGATCGGAATCCTGGTCGCGCTGGGCGCACGGCGAATACTGGCGTTGCGGCCCTGAATGGTCTGCACTCCATAGCCAATGGCTTACAAGCATTGCGCTGTAGGTTCTGGCTGACAGGTGGCGCCAAACGCTTTGCGTCGCGGGTCGTAGCCATTGTGGCGGAGTGGCTGCGACGATTTTTCGTCACCTCGGATGAGGCGAGGTTGGCATTTTCTTTGGTACAGTTCGCCGTTATCACGAAGCGCGCAGCCAGCCAGCTTTGAATTGCATTGACGAGGTGTCTGTTGATTAGGGTGCTGGTGGTAGACGACCACGATCTGGTTCGCACGGGCATTACCCGCATGCTGGCCGATATCGACGGGTTGTACGTGGTTGGTCAGGCTGACTGCGGCGAGGAGGCGATCAAGCAGACTCGCGAACTCAAGCCGGACGTGGTTCTGATGGACGTCAAGATGCCCGGCATCGGTGGCCTGGAAGCCACTCGCAAGCTACTGCGCAGCCACCCGGATCTCAAGGTCATCGCCGTCACGATCTGCGAAGAGGATCCGTTTCCGACGCGTCTGTTGCAGGCCGGCGCGGCCGGGTATCTGACCAAGGGCGCTGCGCTGGAAGAGATGATTCGTGCGATCCGCATGGTTTTCGCCGGCCAACGCTACATCAGCCCGCAGATCGCCCAGCAGCTGGCGCTCAAGTCCTTCCAGCCGCAGCAGAATGGCTCGCCGTTCGATCTGCTGTCCGAGCGGGAAATCCAGATTGCGCTGATGATCGCCAACTGCCAGAAGGTCCAGGCGATCTCGGACAAGCTCTGCCTGTCGCCGAAAACGGTGAACACCTACCGCTATCGGATCTTCGAGAAGCTCTCGATCACCAGTGATGTCGAGCTGGCACTGCTCGCCGTACGCCACGGCATGGTTGACACCATCAACTGATGGCCAGCGGATTCGATTCATCCGCCTTCCTGGCGGCATGCAGCGGGCATCCCGGCGTCTACCGGATGTTCGATGCCGACGAAAAACTGCTCTACGTCGGCAAGGCAAAGAATCTCAAGAAGCGCCTGGCCAGCTATTTCCGCAAGACCGGCCAAGCGCCGAAAACCGCCGCGCTGGTGGCAAAGATCGCCCAGGTGGAAACCACCATCACGGCGAATGAGACCGAGGCGCTGCTGCTCGAGCAGACGCTGATCAAGCAGTGGCGGCCGCCGTACAACATCCTGCTGCGCGACGACAAGTCCTATCCGTACGTATTTCTTTCCGCCGGTGAGTTTCCGCGCCTGAGCATCCATCGCGGCGCGAAGAAGGAGCCGGGGCGCTATTTCGGTCCCTATCCGAGCGCCGGCGCGATTCGCGAAAGCCTGGGGCTGTTGCAGAAGGCGTTCCTGGTGCGCCAGTGCGAGGACAGCTATTTCCGCAATCGCACCCGACCCTGCCTGCAATACCAGATCAAGCGCTGCAAGGCGCCCTGCGTAAAGCTGGTGGATCCGACCGAGTACGCCGAGGATGTGCGTCACTCGGTGATGTTTCTCGAAGGGCGCAGCAATGCGCTGGCCGAAGAGCTGTCGCGCAACATGGAGCAGGCGGCGATGAGCCTGGAGTTCGAGCGCGCCGCCGAGATTCGCGACCAGATCGGCATCCTGCGCCGCGTTCAGGACCAGCAGAGCATGGAAGGCGGCAATGGCAACGTCGATATCGTCGCCGCCGCCGTAAGCCCGGGCGGCGCATGCGTGCATCTGATCAGCGTGCGTGGCGGGCGGGTGCTCGGCAGCAAGAATTTCTTCCCCCAGGTTGCCATCGAGGAGAGCGTCAGCGACGTGCTGCTGGCGTTTCTCGAGCAGTATTACCTCGGCTCGAGTGAGCGCGACTTGCCGGGCGAGCTTATCGTCAATGCCGTGCATGAGGACTTTCCCACGCTGGTCAGCGCGATCGCGGAATTGCGCGGCAGCGAGCTGAGCATCGTGCATCGTGTACGCGGCACGCGCGCCCGCTGGCAACAGCTGGCGCTGACCAATGCCGAGCAGGCGCTGTCGGCGCGACTCGCCAATCGCCAGCACCTGTCGGCGCGTTTCGACGCGCTGGCCGAGGCGCTGAAGCTCGACGAACTGCCGTCACGCCTGGAATGTTTCGATATCAGCCATTCCAGCGGCGAGGCAACGGTGGCGTCCTGCGTGGTGTTCGGCCCCGAGGGGCCGCTGAAGTCGGACTACCGCCGCTACAACATCGAAGGCGTCACCGCCGGAGACGATTATGCGGCGATGCACCAGGCGCTCTCGCGGCGTTTTCGCAAGGCGGCCGAAGGCGAGGGCAAGCTGCCCGACATCCTCTTGGTGGACGGTGGCAAGGGCCAGCTCAATATGGCGCGCGAAGTGCTGGAAGAGCTGGCGGTGCCCGAGTTGATCCTGCTCGGCGTGGCCAAGGGCGTCACCCGCAAGCCAGGCCTGGAAACCTTGTATCTCAACGACGCGGCGCACGAATTCACGCTGCCGGCCGACTCGCCGGCGCTGCATCTCATCCAGCAGGTGCGGGACGAGGCTCACCGTTTCGCTATTACCGGCCACCGTGCGCGACGCGGCAAGGCTCGGCGTACATCGAGCCTGGAAGACGTGGCGGGCATCGGACCGAAGCGGCGACGCGAACTGCTCAAGCACTTCGGTGGTCTTCAGGAACTCTGCCGTGCCAGCCTGGACGAGATCGCCAAGGCGCCGGGTATCAGTAAAAAGCTTGCCGAGTCGATTTATGCCGCTCTGCACAGTGAGTAGAATCACCGCCAATTTCGCTGATCAGTGGTACCGATGAATATTCCAAACCTGCTCACCGTGCTGCGCGTGCTGCTGATCCCAATCTTCATTCTGCTGTTCTACCTGCCATTTCACTGGAGCTATCTGGCCGCTAGTGCAGTGTTCACCATTGCCGCAGTGACCGATTGGCTCGATGGCTACCTGGCCCGTCGCCTGGAGCAGAGCACCCCATTCGGCGCCTTCCTCGATCCGGTGGCGGACAAGCTGATGGTGGCCGTCGCCCTGGTGCTGCTGGTCGGCGAGCATGCCAACCTGTGGCTGACGCTACCGGCAGCCATCATCATCGGGCGTGAGATCGTCGTCTCGGCGCTGCGCGAGTGGATGGCCGAACTGGGTGCGCGCGCGCAGGTAGCCGTCTCCAATCTCGGTAAATGGAAAACCGCAGCGCAAATGGTGGCGCTGGTGATCCTGCTGGCCAATCCGCCAGCTCTGACGATCTGGGTCAGCCTGGGCTACGCGTTGCTCTTCATCGCAGCCGGACTGACGCTGTGGTCGATGATCAACTACCTGAACGCGGCCTGGCCTCATCTGAGCGCCGAAAAGAAATAAAACTTTTTTAATCAAGGGCTTGACGTCGCGCTCTGATCCTATAGAATGGCGCCCGTCACCAAGACAACGCGGGAATAGCTCAGTTGGTAGAGCACGACCTTGCCAAGGTCGGGGTCGCGAGTTCGAGTCTCGTTTCCCGCTCCAATTTGTTGTAGATGACGCCGCAGAGAATGCGGCGTCATTGTTTTGAGGCCGGTTGGCAGAGTGGTTATGCAGCGGATTGCAAATCCGTGTACGCCGGTTCGATTCCGACATCGGCCTCCAGTATCGAAAGCCCCGCAAGTTAACGCTTGCGGGGCTTTTTGTTTGGGGCATGAAAAACACAGTCGACCTCATAGCTCGCATATCAACCCGGCAACCCTCCGCCGATGCACGACCGGTGCGGTTGCGTGAAGCCGGGTAGCTGGTTATAGTCCTGCGCCGCCGCGATCCACCTTGGCGGCCACTACAGCGCTCCGCCCGGATGGCGAAATTGGTATACGCAAGGGACTTAAAATCCCTCATCCGAAAGGGTATGCGGGTTCGACCCCCGCTCCGGGCACCAATGAGCATTCCCGCTTCACCTGTCCAGGTGACCCTAGTTCCGCGCTCCGTACTGCTTTACCGCGCCTTATGCGGCTGCAGATCGTTGGCTATACGGCCATCCGCAATTCATCTTCTTTCGCTATTTTCGAATACATCCCGCTGTCGTCGCCCTGTGCGATGTATACGACGCGCTGCGTTCACCGCGCCCCTACAAACAGCCGTGGCCGGCCGAGCGTGCCCAGCAATATGTGCGCGAACAGGCGGGCGTGCATTTCGATCCGCAGCTGGTGGCCGTGCTGGAGGGTATCTTCCCGTTGCTGGAAAACACGCAGACCCGACTGGCCGACGCGGGCAGCGAGTTGCCGGCGCCGGCATACCAGTCCATTCCTGCCTGACTCCCTACGCCTACGGATAACCGCAGCGAAGCGGATAAGATGCCGCTCATTGCGCCTGCGCGCTCACTGGCGATGGTACGGACGATGACAGCGGCTGAACTGATAGCAATCCTGCAGGGCTACCCCGGTGATACACCGGTGCTGGTCGAAGGCCACGGCAAGGGTTGGGACGCCATCCGTGGCGCGGGCGCCGCGACGGTGGTGGAAGTGGTGGAGCCGGCCGAGCCGGACGGGCATTTTCTGCGCGAAGGCGACTTGCCCGATCCGGATGCGTTCTACCTGGACGAGCAGGCCCGGCGCAGCCTCATGAAAACCCTGATGAAGGGCAAGCGCCGCCGGGCGATTCTGCTCAGCGGCCGTGGCCAGCCGCGAGACTGAGCCGTTGCGGCCTCATTCGCCTTGCCGCTGGCGCAGCGCGTGGCCGTTGCGCACGAGACGATAGACGTAGACCAGCACGATCACGCCAAGCACGATCTTCGAACCCGGGTCCAGGTACTCGGCGACGCGGTCGTATTCGGCATGCAGCAGGTAACCGGCCAGCGCCAGCAAGAAGGTCCAGATCGCCGAACCCGCCAGGGTATAGAAGGCGAAGGAACGGAACGGCATATGCGCGATGCCGGCGGGTACTGAGATCAGCGTGCGGATCGCCGGCACCAGACGGCCGAAGAACACCGCCTTGCGCCCGTGCGCGCGAAACCAGATGCCGGCCTCGGTGACATCGTCCCCCGATATCGTCAGCCAGCGACCGTAGCGCTGGGCCAGCCGCCGCATGCGCTTTTCGCCGAGCAGGGCGCCGGCGTAGTACCAAGGCAGCGCGCCGAGGAACGAACCGAGCGTCCCGGCGATCACTACGCCAATGATGTTCAGCTCGCCACGTGCGGCGAGAAACCCGGCCAGCGGCATGATCACTTCCGAGGGAATCGGCGGGAACAGGTTTTCCAGCAGCATCAGCGCAAGAATGCCGAAGTAGCCGCCCTGGCTGATCAGCCCGGTAATCGAATCGAACACGTAAAAATCCTTGTCACTGAAAGGGAAAATGGCGCCGCTCAGCCGCTTGCTGGCCTATGGCACGCGGTTTGAACCCGTCGCGCGTGGCCGGTTCCGGCCGCCGCGTCGTTAAAGTCGTTACCTCGCGTGGCGCGCAGCGTCGCATGCGGCTGAGCGGTGGACAATCAGACTTGTCGTCGGAACTGAACCGCGGGCGAACCGTCGGCGTTGATCTGCTCCACCAGCGCCGGACGGCCCTCGGCATCCAGTCGCACATGGCCGATCCCCGCTGCATTCCACAGACGCTCACCGGCGCTGCTGCGGCTGGGCAACCAGGGCTGCACCTTGACCCTTCGGCGCTTGGTCAGCCAGTTCAGCGGCGAGCGCGGCGAGTAGAGCCAGCGATTCAGGCGGTCGAAGATATCCAGCAGGCGGCGCGGGAACTCGTTTTTCACCCCGCTGCTGGTGATCTGCCACAGCTGCGGACGGCTGCGCCGGCCACGGATGCGGATTTCGTAGGCGAACGAATAATGCACGTCGCCGGAGAGAATCACGTAGTTGCCCGGTGTGCGCGTGTGGCGAAAGATGTTGAGCATCACCTGCGCCGCACCGCGATGGGCCATCCAGTTTTCCGCATCGACCAGCAGCGAGTAGCCGAGCCAGCTGAATACCCGCTGTACCGTTTCGATCAGCTTGACGCCGAACATCGGCGCCGGCGAGACGATCACCGCCGAGTGATGATCGAGCAGCGCGTGCTGAAAGTCAGTAAGCGCTTCCCAGTCCATCAGGCCCGAGGGTCGATTCAGATTGCGTTCGCTGCGCCAGCGCCGGGTGCGGGTGTCGAGCACCACCAGAGCCGGCTCGCCGGGCAGCACATATCCCCAGTTGGCGAAGGCGAGCAGGGCGTCGACCGCATCGTTCTGGTCCTGGCAGTCGAGCGCGCCGTCGCGCGCGCTATTCAGTAGCCGCTGCAGCGGTGCGAGCACCGTGGTGAAGGCTTCGGGCTGGTTGCCCCAGCCCTGGCAGAGCAGATAGGCCGCCAGCGCATTGCCGATGATGCGCCGCGAGAAGGGGTGGCCATAGGCGGTTTCCTCCCAGCGGGCCGAGAGATTCCAGTCGTCGGTGATGTCGTGGTCATCGAAGATCATCAGCGTCGACACATGCGCCAACGCCCGCGCCGCGCGCGGCAAGGTGCGGCGAAACGCATCGATCTGCTCGGCTTCACGTGCATAACGCCGGGCCAGCTCGCCGTCGAGCGACGGTGCGACCGGATCGATCAGCTGCCAGGGCACCGGCGACCACACCAACAGGTACATCGCCAGCACCTCGGACAGGGTCACCAGGTGATTGTGCGCATTGGCGGTGGTGAACACTGGCTTTTCCGCGCCGCCGAAGAAGCGCTCGCGCAACGCCTCGCTGGCCTTGAACGCCGGTAGCAGCTGTTCGCGCCGGTAATAGGTTGCCGGGTGCGCCAGCAGCTCGGCGCTGTCGGCCACCAACGCGCCTTCCAGACATTCGCCGTAGAGCCCCAGGTGACGGATCAGCGCGTGGATCGCCACCAGCATCGGCCCGGCGACATCGTCGGCGTAGATCTGGTCGCCGGTCATCAGCAAGGCCGCCGGCCATTGCTCCGGTGCCTGCCGCGCCTCGTCGAGCAGGCGATCGACGCAGACGAGTCCATCAGCGGAGGCGTGATGCGGCTTGCGGCAGGAGCCATGCAGCAGGTTGTCGAAGCGCGGCCGAATAACGAACAGCGGCATGCGTTCGCCTTCATGCAGCAGATGCGGCGCCCACTGCGCGATGCCAGGCTCGGCAGCATGGCCGAGCAGGCGCAGGTCGTAGCGGATCGGCCGGTCCTGGGGCAGTGGCTCGTCGAGCTTCACATCGATCAGATGCAGCCACGCCGACGTGCCGACCCGTATTCGCGTGCACTCGTCGTCGCTGAGGGTCCGCACGCGTTCCGGTTCACCGTCGACGTTCAGCTGCAGGCGCAATGTCAGCGCTTCGCTGCCGACCAGCCAGAACACCAGCCGGGTGGTTTCGACGCGGCGCAACAGCGGCCCGGCGAGCACCGGCGGCAGCGCCGGGCTCGGGGAGGAGGTGGGTTCGTTCATGCAATGCTCAAAGGGTAAACGCCAGCTATCAGAGTGCTTCAATCGCAGAAGATTGCGGCGGCGATGAAGCATTCAAGCCCGACACCGCGAGCACTATGACGAGACTCGACGCCAGGTTACCCGATTGCGCAGGAGACCGGCCGCCGCGACGGGCGCCCGGCGTGTTGCATCAGGCGTTCGCGATGCCGTACCGCTGGGCGGCGGGGCAAGGTTGGAAATACAACGTCGCGCCGCGTTGCACGCCGATCAGGCTGGCGTGGTCGTTGCCGACTTCCGCCTCGATTGGCTCATCCTGGCCGTTCACGCGCAGCGTCACGCGGGTGATTGCGCCCAGCGGGCGGATGTCGCGCACCTCGCCGATCTGGTAGTCGGCCACCGCCTCGCGCGACAGCAGCACCTCGTGCGGGCGGAACACCAGCGGCCGGTCGCCCAACTGCAGGCGATTGGCATCGCCGAGAAAGTCGTAGACGAACTCGCTGGCCGGGTTGCGGTAGACCTCTGCCGGGGTGCCGACCTGCTCGATTACGCCCTTATTCATCACCACGATGCGGTCCGCGACTTCCATCGCTTCCTCCTGGTCATGGGTGACGAACACCGAGGTCAGGTGCACGTCCTCGTGCAGCCGTGCCAGCCAACGGCGCAGTTCCTTGCGCACCTTGGCGTCCAGCGCGCCGAACGGCTCATCGAGCAGCAGCACACGCGGCTCGACCGCAAGCGCGCGGGCCAGGGCGATACGTTGGCGCTGGCCGCCGGATAGCTGCTCCGGATAGCGGTCGGCGAGCCAGTCCAGCTGCACCAGGCCGAGCAGTTCGTGGACTTTCTGGGCAATCACGGCCTCGCTCGGTCGCTGCTTCTTCGGCTTCATGCGCAGGCCGAAGGCGACGTTGTCGAATACCGTCATGTGGCGAAACAGCGCGTAGTGCTGGAAGACGAAACCGACGTTGCGGTCGCGCACGTCGTGGCTGGACACGTCCTCGCCGTGGAACACGATGCTGCCGGTGTCCGGCGTCTCCAGCCCGGCGATGATGCGCAGCAGGCTGGTCTTGCCGCAGCCGGAGGGGCCGAGCAGGGCCACCAGCTCGCCGCTGTGGATGTCGAGGTTGATGCTGTTCAGCGCCTGGAACTGGCCGAAGCGCTTGTTGACGTTGCGAACTTCGATACTCATGCATGTGCTCCGGTTTGCAGGCGCGCGAGGCGCGATTCGCTCCACTGCTTGAGCAGCAGGATCAGCAGCGCCAGGGCCAGCAGCAGGCTGGCCACGCTGAACGCGGCGACATGGTTGTACTCGTTGTAGAGAATCTCGACGTGCAGCGGCAGGGTGTTGGTCAGCCCGCGGATATGCCCGGAGACCACCGACACCGCGCCGAACTCGCCCATCGCCCGCGCGGTGCAGAGCACCACGCCATAGATCAGGCCCCATTTGATGTTCGGCAGGGTGATATGCCAGAACATCTGCCAGCCGCTGGCGCCGAGCAGCCGCGCGGCTTCTTCCTCGGTGCTGCCCTGTCCCTGCATCAGCGGGATCAGCTCGCGGGCAACGAAGGGCACGGTGACGAACAACGTGGCCAGCACGATGCCCGGCACGGCGAAGACGATCTGGATATCGCGCTCGCTCAGCCATTCGCCGAAATAGCCCTGGGCACCGAACAGCAGCACGTAGATCAGGCCGGCGATCACCGGCGACACCGAGAACGGCAGGTCGATCAGCGTGACCAGCAGACTCTTGCCGCGAAACTCGTACTTGCTCACGCACCAGGCGGCGGCGACGCCGAATACCAGGTTCAGCGGCACCGAGATGCCCACGGCCAGCAGCGTGAGTTGCAGTGCGGCAATGGCGTCGGGCTCGAAGATCGCCTCGAAGAAGGTGCCGAAACCCTGCTTCAGCGCCTCACTGATGACGATCAGCAACGGCAGCAGCAAAAACAGCGCGAACACCAGCCAGGCGGCGAGGATCAGCACCCGCCGGCCCCAGGCATTGCCGCGCCGCGCGGCGTTGGCGGTGGCGCTGGCGGTCGTGGTTATCGAAACGGAAGACATGCCGGACTCCTCAAGAACGCGCGATGCGGCGCTGCAGCAGGTTGATCGCCAGCAGCAGGATGAAGGCCACCACCAGCATCAGCACCCCGATGGCGGTGGCGCCGGCGTAGTCGTACTGGTCCAGCTTGACCATGATCAGCAGCGGCAGGATCTCGGTCTTCATCGGCATGTTGCCGGCGATAAAGATCACCGAGCCGTACTCGCCGACGCCGCGGGCAAAGGCCAGGGCGAAGCCGGTCAGCCAGGCGGGCAGCAGCGCCGGCAGCAACACATGCCGCGCCACCTGCCAGGGCTTGGCACCGAGACAGGCGGCGGCTTCCTCGACTTCACGCGGAATGTCGGCCAGCACCGGCTGCAGCGTGCGCACCACGAACGGCAGGGTGACGAAGGTCAGCGCCAGGGTGATGCCCAGCGGGCTGTAGGCGATCTTGAAGCCCAGCTGCGTGGCGAACTGGCCGATCGGCCCGTTCGGCGCATACAGCGCGGTCAGCGCGATACCGGCCACGGCGGTCGGCAGGGCGAAGGGCAGGTCGATCATCGCCTCGATGACCTTGCGCCCGGGAAAGCGGTAGCGCACCAGCACCCAGGCCAGCAGCGTACCGATGACGCCGTTGAGCACGGCGGCGGCGAAGGCGGTACCGAAGCTCAGCTTGAGCGCCGCCAGCACGCGCGGCGCGCTGATGATGGTGACGAACTGGTCCCAGCTGAGTTCGGTGGTCTTGAGAAACAGCGCACCCAGGGGAATCAGCACCAACAGGCTGAGGTACACCAGGGTGTAGCCCAGCGTCAGCCCGAAGCCGGGTATGACAGAGGAAGATCGGGTAGACATCGTGTCTGGTCTCGGTCGGTTTCAGAGGTGGAAGCCGAAACGCTGGAAGACCGTAGGGTGGAAGACTCGCAAAGCGATCTTCCACGCGCATCGCGCCTGATCCTGCCGGGTGCAGGCCAGTGCCTCGAGCGCGTGGATGGCTTCGGCCATCCACCCTACGAATTTCCGCTTACTGCGCCTGGTAGATCTGGTCGAAGATCCCGCCATCATTGAAGAACTTCGGTTGCGCGGCCTTCCAGCCGCCGAAGTCATCGTCGATGGTGACCAGCTTCAGCGCCGGGAACTGCGCCTTGAACTCGGCCGCCACGGCCTCGTTACGCGGGCGGTAGAAGTTCTTCGCGGCAATGCGCTGGCCTTCCTCGCTGTACAGGTAGTTCAGGTAGGCCTCGGCTACCGCCCGCGTACCCTTGCGCTCGACGTTCTTGTCCACCACCGCCACCGGTGGCTCGGCGAGGATCGACAGCGAAGGCGCGATGATCTCGAAGTCTTCACC
This sequence comes from Stutzerimonas sp. 21-1, assembly GCF_056336065.1. Classification (NCBI taxonomy): domain Bacteria; kingdom Pseudomonadati; phylum Pseudomonadota; class Gammaproteobacteria; order Pseudomonadales; family Pseudomonadaceae; genus Stutzerimonas; species Stutzerimonas sp. 21-1. The sequence goes on from NZ_CM150500.1 coordinate 1,951,127, forward strand.
GCCCTGTTCCTTCAAAGCCAGGAAGGCTTCGTTCTCCCAGGCCAGCAGCACGTCGCCGATACCGTTGTTGACGAAGGTGACGGTCGAGCCGCGGGCGCCGGTATCCAGCACCGGCACATTCTTGTAGAGCTTCTCGACGAAGGATTGAGCTTGCGCTTCGTCGCCGAATTTCTGCTGGGCGAAGGCCCAGGCGGCGAGGAAGTTCCAGCGGGCGCCGCCGGAGGTCTTTGGGTTCGGCGTGATCACCTCGACGCCCGGTTTGACCAGGTCATCCCAGTCCTTGATGCCTTTCGGGTTGCCCTTGCGCACCAGGAAGACGATAGTCGAGGTGTAGGGCGTGCTGGCCTGCGGCAGGCGGGACTGCCAGTCCTCGGGGATCAGCTTGCCGATGCGCTGCAGCTCGTCGATGTCGCCGGCCAGCGCCAGGGTCACCACGTCGGCGCGCAGCCCGTCGATCACTGCGCGGGCCTGCTTGCCCGAACCGCCGTGAGACTGCTGAATCTGGATCGGCTCGTGGCCCTGCGCCTGCCAGTGTTTGTTGAAGGCCTGATTGAATTCCACGTACAGCTCACGGGTCGGGTCGTAGGACACGTTGAGCAGAGACTCGGCGGCCACCGCGGGGCCGGCGAGGAGGGCGCTCGCCAGGGCGGCGAGGGCGAAGCGACGAATGGACATGTGCAGCTCCTGAATGAAGAAATCGTTTTTTTGCGTTGGCTTGTGGGTGTTCAGGTTGGTCAGCTCCGCATTCGCGGATGACAGCGGCAGTACCGGTGCGTGGTCATGGTGTCGTTCTCATTTGCACGCCCTCCGGTGGTCCAGTCGGGCTTGGTTCGGTTCTAGCGAATCAGGCGGTCTTGCCAGTCGGTTGCAGGCGGAACTTCTCCTTGCGCTCGATCTGCACGACCTGACCGTTGTGCACGGTGATCTCCACCGAGCCGAACTTCAGGCCGCTCAGGGCGCTGCGGATTTCGCGCAGGATGCTGGCTTCGTCCTGACCTTCCAGATTGCGAAGGGTCGCGCTCATCGGTTGCTCTCCATGAAAAACCTCCATGCGCTTCGGGATGAAACGCAGCCAGGGGAGGTGTGGGGCGGATAATAGGTGTGAGGTTATATGCTTAAAAATATCGTTTAAGAACATTTATATAACCAAATCGAATTACATCATCAGCTTGATGTACATCGATGCTTTCCTGATTAATGGAATAAGCAAATCATTTTTTATTCTTTTTGATCTCGTAAGGCCTGACCTAGACTGCGCCGCATCGACAGGAGGGCAGGTGATGTACAGCGATTCCATCCGTTATCTGATCGTGCCGGGCTGGCAAGGCTCGCCGGACGATCATTGGCAGAGCCACTGGCAGCGCAGCCTGCCGAACAGCGCGCGCGTCGAGCAGCAGGACTGGCTCCAGCCGCGCCGCATTGACTGGGTAGCCGAGCTGCAACGCAGCATCGACGCCAGCGATCAGCCGACCATTCTCATCGCCCACAGCCTGGGCTGCGTGACCGTGGCGCATTGGGCGCAGATGGCCGATCCGGCGTCACTGCAACGTGTACGCGGTGCACTGCTGGTGGCGCCGGCGGATGTCGAGCGCGGCAACTGCCCCGAGGCGCTGCGCGACTTCGCGCCCATCCCGCACCAGGCGCTGCCGTTCGCCAGCCAACTGGTCGGCTCCGACAACGACACCGCCGCCAGCGCCGAGCGCGCCCGTGTTCTGGGAATCGACTGGGGCAGCGAGACGGTGATCCTTCCGGGCGTCGGCCACATCAACGTGCAATCCGGCCATCATCGATGGGAGCAGGGCTTCGGCTACCTGTATCGCCTGCAGAAACGCATCGACCAGAGCCGCCGTCGGGCCGCCTGAGCCGAAGCAGAATCGCCCGACGACTGAGGCGTGGAACGTGGCGGCCCGGTTTGCCTGCGGCCCGTGCGCTCCAGTAGGCTGATCCGCTTTCGCCCGGCCGTTACGGTACGGGCGCTGCAATTGCCGCGCGGATTCCAGCCTTGACCACCTCATCCGTCTACCGTCTTCCCGGTTTCGCCGCCTTTCTCGCCGCTCGTCTGCTGGCGGTGTTCGCCATGCAGATCCAGGCAGTGGTCGTTGCCTGGCAGGTCTACGACATCACCCGCGATCCGCTGTCGCTGGCCTATGTCGGCCTGGCGCAGTTCGTGCCAATGCTGTTCCTGCTGCTGCCGGCGGGTGACCTGATCGACCGCTACGACCGTAAGCTGATCCTGGCGCTGAGCTGGCTGCTCGAAGCCGCCTGCGCCGCGGCGCTGCTCTGGCTGTCGCTGCATGGCGAGGCGGTGAGCTACTACTACGGCGTGTTGGTGTTGTATGGCTGCGCGCGGGCCTTCACCGGACCGGCGTTGTCCAGCCTGCTGCCGCAGATCGTGCCGCGCAAGCGTCTGGCTGCGGCCATCGCCGCCAACAGCATGATCATGCGCGTGGCCACCATCGGCGGCCCGGTGCTGGGCGGCGCGCTCTACGCACTGGGCGGCGGCGCGCTGACCTACGGCACCTGCCTGGTCGGTTTCGTGGTCGGCACGCTGCTGCTGTGGCGCGTACCGGTACGCTTCGCCGAACGCCGCGAGACGCTGACAACCGGTGCCTGGACGCGTTTTACCGCGGGCATCGGCTTCATCCGATCGCGGCCGATCATCCTCGGTACGATCTCCCTGGACCTGTTCGCTGTGCTGCTCGGCGGCGTGGTGGCGCTGCTGCCGATCTACGCGCAGGACGTGCTCAAAGTCGGCCCCACCGGCCTCGGCCTGCTGCGCAGCGCGATGGCGATCGGCGAAGTGGCGGTGGGGTTGTACCTCAGCGTGCGGCCGTTCGACCGGCAGGTCGGGCGGGTGATGTTCATCGCCGTGGCGCTGTTCGGCCTGGCCAACCTGGTGTTCGCGCTGTCCACGCTGTTCTGGCTGTCGTTCGCCGCGCTGGTGGTGGCGGGCGCGGCGGACATGATCAGCGTTTACATCCGCTCCTCGCTGATCCAGTTCTCCACGCCGGATGCCATGCGTGGCCGGGTCAATGCGGTGAACATGCTGTTCATCGGCTCATCCAACGAGCTGGGCGAATTCCGCGCCGGCCTCAGCGCCGCATGGCTCGGCGCGGTGCCGGCGGCGCTGCTGGGTTGCGCCTGCACCCTGGCAGTCACCGGCGGCTGGGCGCTGGGCTTCAAGAGCCTGCGCCAGGTCAATCGCTTCGAGGATGCGGCGCGCTGATCCGGCTGGGATGACGGTTACAACGTCGGTGGGGTGCGCGAAGCGATCATCAGGCGGTTCCAGGTATTGATCTCGCCGATGCACAGCGTGAGTTTGGCGATCTCCTCAGCGCTGAACTCGGCTTTCACCTGTTCATAAACCGCATCCGACACCTCCTGCCCGGCCAGGCTGGTGACCGCATCGGCCCAGGCCAACGCGACCCGCTCGCGAGCGCTGAAAACCGGCGATTCCTTCCAAGTGGCGACCAGATTGATCTGGTGCTCGCTGACGCCGTGCTTGCGCGCCAGCGGGATATGCATGGCGACGCAGAAACCGCAGCCATTGGTCTGCGATACGCGCAGACGCACCAATTCGAGCAGACCAAGATCCAGGCCAGCGCCCTGCACGTAGGTGTGCAAGGCATACATGGCTCGGTAGCCTTCGGGGATAAGTTGGGCGACGTCGAATCGCTGTTCCATGTGTTTCATCCTGTAGTTGCGTGAGGGGTTTTCGGTGGTTCGCAGGCCGTGACGGGCGTTTCGGCATTCAAGTCTTGGCGGTGAGAACCGCTTGTGGCACTCGACGGAAGCTGATGGCGAGGCGGTTGTACGCATTCATCAGGCTGATGGCCACGGTCAGATCGGCCAGTTCCTTTTCATCGAAGATTTGTCGGGCCGCGGCGAACTCGGCATCCGGAACGCCGGTCTGCGCGACGCGGGTTACGCTTTCCGCCCAGGCCAGCGCCGCGCGTTCCCGTTCGCTGAACAGCTCGCCGGCTTCGGGCCAGGTCTGCACCAGCGCCAGTTTCTCGATCCCGACACCCTTCTTGGCGAGGTCGCGGGTGTGCATGTCCAGGCAAAAGGCGCATCCGTTGATCTGGCTGACCCGCAGGTAAACCAGTTCGACCAGCACCTCGTCGAGACCGCACTGGGTGACATAGCCATAGACGCCGCCGAGGGCTTTCACCGCGCCGGGCGAGGCTTTTGCGTAGTCCAGTCGTTCATTCATTTCCGGAGTCCTGCCCGTCAGGGGTGGTGAGGACATCGTCGTCGGAATCGACGACGAACACCGCCAGCAACTTGGCCGGTTCGGAGTCGCTCGCGTTGCGACTGACCACATGATGCGCGCCCGGCATTTCGTACCAGGTTTCTCCCGCCGAGTAGGTGCGCTCCGGCTCCCCGGCCACCTGACTGACGATCCGGCCGGAAACGACATAGGCATAGATGAATGCCGATTGCGCATGACGGTGCGGCATCGATGCGCCTCCCGGTGCGTAGGTCACCTCAACGGCCATCAGCGACTTGCCCGGAATGTTCGGCAAGGCGTGGGAAAAGTTGGGTTTGATCGTATCGCCGGGGGTGTGGGCGCTGGCCACGCCGGCGAAGGTCATTCCGATGGCGGTCAGCAAGGGCAGTAGCAAGCGTGTGGGCTTCATGGGGATCTCCTTTGAGGGCGGCGGCCAGTATGCGACCGCGGAGGTTCACCAAAAAGAACCGAAAACGTTAGTTTCGGATATACCATGCGGCATGAAAATTCTTGACCTGAAGCTGGACCGGACTGCCGAGACCCCGTTGGCCGAGCAGATCCGCATCGGTATCACCGCAGCCATCAACAGCGGCGTGCTCGCGCCTGGCGCCAGGCTGCCGTCATGGCTGGACCTCGCCGCTCAACTGGGCGTCGCCAGAGGTACCGTCAAGACCGCATACGAGCGCTTGGCGGACAAGCAGCTGGTCGTCTCCTGCGGTGCCGGCGGCACCCGGGTGACCGATCATCCCCCGAAGATCGCCTTGTCGGAGCCGTCGGGCGCGGCGGATGCGCTGCCGCCGCTGTACCAGGAATTTCTGAGCGGAGCGGCGGTTTTCCAGAATGGCGTGCCCGCCTCGGATAGTTTTCCGGTGACGCTCTTTGCGCGCCTGCGCGCACATGCCGCCCGCACCGAAGTCCATGCTCAGCTCATCTATCCGGACCCTCGCGGCGAGCAGGTGCTGCGCAACGAGATTGCCGCACACCTGGCCCTGTCACGCGGCATCGAATGTCGTCCATCCCAGGTGTTCATCACCGCTGGGTTCTCCGGCGCGCTCGGCGTCGCGCTCAGAGTACTCAGGGCAGAAGGGCGCTCGGCCTGGGTGGAGAATCCGGGGTTCCCGCCCAGCCGCAAAGCGCTGGAAATCGCACAGGTCACCCCGGTTCCGATTCCGGTGGACGACGATGGCATCGACGTCGCCTACGGCATGCAGCATGCGCCGGATGCCGCCTTGGCCCTGGTGACGCCCGGTCAGCAGGCGCCCACCGGCGTTCCGCTGTCGCTCGCCCGGCGGGTTCAGCTGCTTGACTGGGCGGCGCGCTCCGGCGCGTGGATCATCGAGGATGACTACCTCGGCGAATTGCAGCTGAAGCGGCGCGCGGCACCGGCGTTGGCATCGCTGGACGGCGCCGGCCGCGTCATCCACATCGGCTCGTTCAGCAAGACCATCAGCCCCACGCTGCGGCTCGGCTTCGTCGTCGTCCCGGCAGCACTGGTTCCGCGGTTCGCCGAAGCGGTGATGTGTCTTGCACCGGCTCCCGGCCCCGCCGTGCAAACCGCCACCGCCGAGTTCATGCGCGACGGCCATTACATGCGGCATCTGCGTCGCATGAAGCGTGTCTATGCGAGTCGCAGCGCCGCGCTGCACGCGACGTTGCAGGCGATGGATTATCCGGTGCGTCCGGCGGGGCTCGGCGTACTGCTTTGGCTGCCCGAAGGGGCACGCGATAGCGTTATCGCTCGTGAGGCGCTGGCCTTCGGACTGGCGCCATCGCCGCTGTCGACATGGTTCTCTCCGGCCGACCCACAACGACCGGGGCTGCTTCTCGGTGTCGCGCGCGCAAGTGAGGAGCGCCTTGCTGCCGCTTGCGAGCGCCTCCAGCAGCTGATCCGCCAGTATTCCTAGCGACCGGCAGCCGGAAAGGCATAGCGTCTATCAATAGTTTTGGTTATAGATAAATCATTATTTATTCTTTTTAATTCGCACCGGCAATGCGCATAGTGTGCCCACCTCAACGAACCACTGAAGGAGCAGAACTATGAGCATTCGCCTCGGCGACATCGCCCCCGATTTCGAACAGGACTCCAATGAAGGCCGCATTCGCTTTCACGAATGGCTCGGCGACAGTTGGGGCGTGCTGTTCTCCCATCCCGCCGACTTCACTCCGGTGTGCACCACGGAGCTCGGTTTTACCGCCAAGCTGAAGGACGAATTCGCCAAACGCAACGTCAAGGCCATCGCCTTGTCCGTGGACCCGGTGGATTCGCACATCAAGTGGATCGACGACATCAACGAGACGCAGAACACCCGCGTCAACTTCCCGATCCTCGCGGACGCCGATCGCAAGGTCTCCGAGCTGTACGACCTGATCCATCCGAACGCCAGCGACACCCTGACCGTGCGTTCGCTGTTCGTCATCGATCCGAACAAGAAGGTGCGCCTGACCATCACCTACCCGGCGAGCACCGGGCGCAACTTCCACGAGATCCTGCGGGTGATCGATTCGCTGCAGCTGACCGACAACCACAAGGTCGCCACCCCGGCCAACTGGCAGGACGGCGATGACGTGGTGATCGTGCCCTCGATCAAGGACGAGGAAGAGCTCAAACAGCGCTTTCCCAAGGGCTACCGCGCGGTGAAGCCGTATCTGCGCCTGACCCCGCAGCCCAATCGCTGAGCGAGCACGAGAAGGAATTCCCGCATGTTGGTCGTTTCTCTCGCCGGCAGCCCCAGCCAGCGCTCGCGCTCGGCGGTGCTGCTGGATATAGCCGGCGACTGGTTGCACCAGCGTGGCGTCGAAGTGGTGCGTTATGGCGTGCGCGACTTCGATGCCGCGGATCTGCTGCACGCGCGCTTCGACAGTCCACGGGTACGGCAACTGCTCGAACATGTCGCGCGGGCGGACGGTCTGCTGATCGCCACGCCGGTGTACAAGGCCTCCATCGCCGGTGCGCTGAAAACCCTGTTGGACCTGCTGCCCGAGCGCGCCTTGGCGCACAAGGCGGTGTTGCCGCTGGCGACCGGCGGCAGCGTGGCGCACATGCTGGCGGTCGATTACGCGCTCAAGCCGGTGCTCGCCGCGCTCAAGGCCAAGGAAATGCTGCACGGCGTGTATGCGACCGATGCCCAGATCGCCTATGCCGAGCCGCAGCGCCCGGCCAGCCTGGCGCCGGAACTGCACGAACGGCTGGTCGAATCGCTGCAGCAGCTGTATGCCGCTCTGGCCAGACGCCCGCAACCGCTGAACCCGCAACTGCTGTCTGAGCGCTTGACCAGCGCGCGCTGGAGCATCTAACCCCAACCGTATTCCCGGATTGCCACCGGGTTACCTGCGCAACACCCGCCTGACGGCGGTTCTACAGTCTCACTCGCCCGCCAACGGGCAAGCAGGCCGTAAATCCACATCCAGACTGCAAAGGAGAGTGCCATGCGCACCAATACCTTGCGTTGCGGACTGGTCGCCCTGTTTGCCGCGGCCATTTCCTTCGGCGCCATTTCTCAGGTTCAGGCTGCATCGGAGCAGGGCGACGTCCTGCGTATCGGTTATCAGAAATACGGCACGCTGGTGCTGCTCAAGGCACGCGGCACGCTGGAGAAGCGGCTGGCGGAACAGGGATTCACCGTGCAGTGGACCGAGTTTCCCGGCGGCCCGCAGTTGCTCGAAGGCCTCAACGTCGGCTCGATCGACTTCGGCGTGACCGGCGAAACCCCGCCGGTGTTCGCCCAGGCCGCCGGTGCCGATCTGCTCTACGTCGCGCATGAACCGCCGGCGCCGAGCGGCGAGGCGATCCTGCTGCCCAAGGACTCCCCGATCCGTTCGCTGGCCGAGCTCAAGGGCAAGAAGATCGCGCTGAACAAGGGCTCCAACGTGCACTACCTGCTGGTGCGCGCGCTGCAATCGGCGGGGCTGAGCTACACCGATATCCAGCCGATCTACCTGCCGCCGGCCGACGCCCGCGCCGCCTTCGAGCGCGGCAGCGTGGATGCCTGGGTGATCTGGGATCCGTTCCAGGCTGCCGCGGAACAGCAGTTGCAGGCGCATACGCTGCGTGACGGTCAGGGGCTGGTCAGCAATCACCAGTTCTACCTCGCCGCGCGGCCCTTCGCCGAGCGCAATCCCGCGGTGCTCGGCGTATTGATCGAGGAAATCCGCGATATCGGCGAGTGGGTCGAGGACAACGTTGACGAGGCCACCGCCCAGGTTGCGCCGTTGCTCGGCCTGCCGAGCGAGATCACCCGCAAGGCGGTGATCCGTCAGGGCTATGGCGCGCGGCCGATCACGCCGGAGGTGGTGCGCGCGCAGCAGGCCATCGCCGACACCTTCACCGCGCTCAAGCTGATTCCCAGACCGCTGGTCATCGAGAGCGTCGTCTGGACGCCGCCCAAGCGTATCGCCCAGCACGCCGAATAACGCACCCCGACCGAATTTTCCGCGCGGCGCAGACGTCGCGCACCCCAATGGATATGGAGCATTCCCATGAGTCTTAACATCTTCTGGTTCCTGCCGACCCACGGCGACGGTCACTACCTCGGCACGGCCGAAGGCGCTCGCGCGGTCGACCACGGCTACCTCACGCAGATCGCCCAGGCCGCCGACCGCCTGGGTTTCGGTGGCGTGCTGATTCCCACCGGACGCTCCTGCGAGGATTCCTGGCTGGTCGCCGCCTCGCTGATCCCGGTGACGCAGCGTCTGAAATTCCTCGTCGCCCTGCGTCCGGGAATCATCTCGCCGACCGTCGCGGCGCGGCAGGCGGCGACCCTGGACCGGCTCTCCAACGGCCGTGCGCTGTTCAATCTGGTCACCGGCGGCGACCCGGACGAGCTGGCAGCCGACGGGCTGAATCTGAGCCACGCCGAGCGCTATGAAGCCGCCGTCGAATTTACCCGCATCTGGCGCCGCGCGCTGGAGGGCGAGACCGTCGACCTGGACGGCAAGCATCTTCAGGTCAAGGGCGCCAAGCTGCTCTATCCGCCGATTCAGCAGCCGCGCCCGCCGCTGTACTTCGGCGGCTCGTCCGAGGCCGCGCATGAGTTGGCGGCCGAGCAGGTCGAGCTGTATCTGACCTGGGGCGAGCCGCTGGACGCCGTCGCCGAGAAGATCGCCGATGTGCGCAAACGCGCCGCGCGGCACGGGCGCACCGTGCGGTTCGGCATCCGCCTGCATGTGATCGTGCGCGAAACCAACGACGAGGCCTGGGCCGCCGCCGAGCGGCTGATCAGCCATCTCGACGACGACACCATCGCCAAGGCGCAGGCCTCGCTGGCGCGCTTCGATTCGGTCGGCCAGCAGCGTATGGCCGCGCTGCATGGCGGGCGCAGGGACAGGCTGGTGGTGGCGCCGAATCTCTGGGCTGGGGTCGGTCTGGTGCGCGGCGGTGCCGGCACGGCACTGGTCGGCGACGGCCCCACCGTGGCGGCGCGGGTCCGGGAATACGCCGAGCTGGGCATCGATACGTTCGTCTTCTCCGGCTATCCGCATCTGGAGGAGAGCTACCGCGTCGCCGAGCTGCTGTTCCCGCATCTGGATATCGCCCAGCCGCCGCGGCCGGAAAGCCGCGGCTATGTCAGCCCGTTCGGCGAAATGATCTCCAGCGACATCCTGCCCAAAACCGCTGCGGCCAGTTGAATCGATACGGGCTGCATAGGGTGGGAAACGACCGCAGGTCTTTCCCACCTGGCGCTGGAAAAGCGAATTGCGCGATGTCCCGCCTACGAAGTGCATGAGCAGAACGGAGCAAACTATGACCCTTCATTCTTTCGGCCAGCGTCTGGCCCCATGGCTGCTGCCTTTGGCGTTACTGGCGGCCTGGCAGGGCGCGGTGGCCTTCGGGTTGCTGTCCACGCGCATCCTGCCGGCACCGAGCGCGGTGGTGGCGGCGGGCTGGACGCTGATCGCCAGCGGCGATCTCTGGACTCATCTGGCCATCAGCGGTTGGCGCGCTGGCATCGGCTTCGCCATCGGCGGCGGTATCGGCCTGGCGCTGGGCTTCATCACCGGCCTGTCGAACTGGGGCGAGCGCCTGCTCGACAGCTCGGTACAGATGATCCGCAACGTGCCGCATCTGGCGCTGATTCCGCTGGTGATCCTGTGGTTCGGCATCGACGAGAGCGCAAAGATCTTCCTCGTTGCGCTCGGCACGCTGTTCCCCATCTACCTGAACACCTATCACGGCATTCGCAGCGTCGATGCCGGGCTGGTGGAAATGGCGCGCAGCTATGGGCTGTCCGGCTTCGCGCTGTTCCGCCAGGTGATCCTGCCCGGCGCGCTGCCGTCGATCCTGGTCGGCGTGCGCTTCGCGCTCGGCTTCATGTGGCTGACGCTGATCGTCGCCGAAACCATCTCGGCGAGCGCCGGCATCGGTTATCTGGCGATGAACGGCCGCGAGTTCCTGCAGACCGACGTGGTGGTGCTGGCGATCCTGCTCTATGCCGTGCTCGGCAAGCTGGCCGACCTTGCGGCGCGCGCGCTGGAACGCTCGTGGCTGCGCTGGCACCCGGCCTATCAGGCCAAGGCAGGTGCGCAATGACCGCATTGCATCGTATCCACCAGAGCGCTGCGCCCGGCGGCATCCCGTTGACCATCGAGGGCGTCGGCAAGGCCTTCGGCCAGCGCGAGGTGCTCAGGGACATCGATCTGCAGATTCCGGCCGGGCAGTTCGTCGCCGTGGTCGGGCGCAGCGGTTGCGGCAAGAGCACGCTGCTGCGCCTGCTGGCCGGGCTCGAACAACCTAGCCGTGGTTCGCTCGGCGCCGACACTGGCTCGCTTGGCACCGCGCGCGACGCCACTCGGTTGATGTTCCAGGACGCCCGTCTGTTGCCGTGGAAGCGGGTGATCGACAACGTCGGCCTCGGTCTGAGCGGCGACTGGCGGCCGCAAGCGGCCGATGCGCTGGCGGCGGTAGGACTCGCCGAGCGCGCCAACGACTGGCCCGCGGCACTGTCCGGCGGGCAGAAGCAGCGTGTGGCGCTGGCCCGCGCGTTGATCCATCAGCCGCGCCTGCTGCTGCTCGACGAGCCGCTCGGCGCGCTGGACGCACTGACGCGTATCGAGATGCAGCAACTGATCGAGCGGTTGTGGCAGCGGCACGGCTTCACCGTGTTGCTGGTTACCCACGATGTCAGCGAGGCGGTGGCGGTCGCGGATCGGGTGATTCTCATCGAGGACGGCCAGATCGGCCTGGATCTCGCCGTGAATATGCCGCGCCCGCGCAATCGCGGCTCGGCCAGCCTCGCCGCGCTGGAAGAACAGGTGCTCAACCGCGTACTCGCGCTGCCGGAACTGCCGCCACGGGCCGAACCCGTTTCACCCTTGCCCACGCAACTGCGCTGGGCGCTTTGACCATTCAAAACCAACCACTCAGACGGAGCAACACCATGACCATCAAGGCCATCAACGTACGCAATCAGTTCAGGGGCACCATTCGCGAGATCGTCCAGGGCGATGTGCTGTCGGAGATCGACGTGCAGACCGCCGCCGGCATCGTCACCTCGGTGATCACCACCCGCTCGGTGCGCGAGCTGGAGCTGGCGGTCGGCAGCGAGGTGATCGCGTTCGTCAAATCCACCGAAGTGTCGATCGCCAAGCTGTGAGAAGCGCGCCCTGGCAAGCAATTGCCAGGGCGCTTACGGCTCAGGATTTGATGCCGAGCAGGTCGAGCGCTTCGCCCAGCACCTTGACCGATTGGGCGTGGTCGCCGGCGTTGTGCAGCTGTTCGCCCTCGGCGCGCAGCTGCTTGACGCGTTCAAGGGTGGCGGCGTCGCTGGGCGGATTGGCGGTGAGCTGTTCGTCGATCTTGGCCATGTCCATCGGACAATGCATGGCCCAGAGCGGAGCACTGAAGAGAGCGACAACGGCGAAACTGAGAAGGCGACGCATGGCGGGATCCTCCGGTGGGTTCGATTCGAGTATAGAAGCGATCCCAGGCCGGCCTATGCGTTTGCGATCCGCGTGAATCGCTGAAATTTATTAGCTGTAAATTCAGTGTGTTATGTCGCTGTCTTGGCATACGGCTTCAAGTTGCAGCTTAACTGCGGACTTCCCACCACGACGGCAACAGGCGGCGTACCTGTGTGCGGGCAAAACGATCGTCGATCAGGTGGATGACGCCTTCGTCCTGGGTGGTGCGGATCACCCGACCGGCCGCCTGCACCACCTTCTGCAGGCCAGGGTAGAGATAGGTGTAGTCGTAGCCGCTGCCGAACACCGCCTCCATTCGCGCCCTCAGCTGTTCGTTGACCGGGTTGACCTGCGGCAGGCCAAGGGTGGCGACGAACGCGCCGATCAGCCGGTTGCCCGGCAGATCGATGCCCTCGGCAAATGCGCCGCCGAGCACGGCGAAGCCGATACCACGTCCATTCGCCTCGAAGCGGGCGAGAAACGCCTCGCGGGCGCTCTCCTGCATGCCGCGGGTCTGTTGCCAGAACGGCACGTCGGGATGGCATTCGGCGAACAGCGCAGCGACCTGTTGCAGGTAGTCGAAGCTGCTGAAGAACGCCAGGTAATTGCCCGGCCGCCGACGATACTGATCGGCCAGCAGCGCAACGATCGGCGCCAGGGAACGCTCGCGGTCCTGGTAACGGGTGGAGATATGCCGCGCCAGCTGGACCTGCAGCTGCTCGCCGCGAAAGGGCGAATCCACGTCAATCCAGACACTGGTGGCCGGCACGCCCAGGGTGTCGGCGTAGAACCGGTGCGGGCTGAGCGTGGCGGAAAACAGCACGCACGAGCGCGCCTGCGCCAGCCGTGGCGCGAGGAACGGCGCCGGGATCACGTTGCGCAGGCACAACCGCGAAACCTTGCCGCGAGCCGAACCGCCAGCGGGCAGCAAGGTGCAATCGACCAGCGAATGCTCGCCGAACAGTTCAGCCATGCGGCACAGGTGCATCGCCTGGAAGTAGGCGTTGAGCACGGCGGCGTCCACGCCGGTGGGGTTCTCGCCCAGGTAATCGGTAACGGCGCTGACCAGCTGTTGCAGCGCGCCGATCAGCGTCTGCGGCAGTTCCGCCAGCACGCGGTACTCGCTGGGCTGGTCGCGGTGCAGCTCGTTCCAGCAGCGCTGGATGCGGCTGAGCGACTTGTGCAGTTGTGCGGGAGCTTTGGCGCGCAAGCCTTTGAAATCTCGCTGATCCAGCTCGGCGCTGTACATGCTCCGAGCGCGCTCGAGGAGGTTGTGTGCTTCGTCCACCAGCACACAGACGCGCCACTGATTGGTCAGCGTCAGCCCGTGGAGCAGGGCGCTGACGTCGAAGTAGTAGTTGTAATCGCCGATCACCACATCGGCCCAGCGCGCCATTTCCTGACTGAGGTAGTAAGGGCAGATATCGTGGGACAGGGCCACCTCGCGCAGCGTCGCCTGATCCAGTTGCGGGTGCGCCAGCGCGGCCTGGCGCGCCGCTGGCAGCCGGTCATAGAAACCGCGTGCCAGCGGACAGGACTCGCCGTGGCAGGCCTTGTCCGGGTGCTCGCAGGCCTTGTCACGGGCGATCAGTTCCAGCACGCGCACCTGGTTCGCGCCAGTGCGCTGCAACGTCTGCAGTGCGTCCAGCGCCAGGCGTCGCCCCGAGGTCTTGGCGGCGAGGAAGAACAGTTTGTCCAGCTGCTGACCCGGCATCGCCTTGAGCAGCGGGAACAGCGTGCCCAGCGTCTTGCCGATACCGGTCGGGGCCTGCGCCATCAACACGGTGCCGGTGCAGGCGGCCTTGTATGTCGCTTCGGCTAGCTGACGCTGGCCGTGGCGGAATTCGCCATAGGGAAATTTCAGCGCGTGCAGCGCCAGATCACGCTGCACGCGATGGGCCAGCTCCTGCTCGGCCCAGGCGAGGAAGCGCGTGCACTGCGCCTCGAAGAACTGGCGCAGCTCGTCGGCGCTGTGGCGTTCGAGCAGCAGCGTTTCGTTCTGGCTGAGCACGTCGAAATACACCAGCGCCAGCTCGATTTCCGTCAGTCCTCGCGTCTGGCAGAGCAGCCAGCCGTAGACCTTGGCTTGCGCCCAATGCAGCAGGCGATGGTTGGCCGGCTGGCGGGAGAGGTCGCCGCGGAAGGTCTTGATCTCCTCCAGGCGGTTGCGCTGCGGATCGTAGCCATCGGCCCGACCGCGCACGGTGAGTGCACCGAACGTCCCTTCCAGGGCAACTTCGCGCTCGTAGCCCGCGCCCCGGCGCGCGGTGACCTGAGCGTGGCCGGCAATGCCCTCCAGCGCGGTGGGCGAGGGCGTGAAGCGCAGGTCCAGATCGCCCTGCTTGGCGGTGAACTCGCAGAGCGCCCGCACGGCAATCCGATAGCTCACGCTGCGCTTTCCGCCCACTGCACGTAGCACACGCTGACCGGCAGACCGTGCTCATCGGCGAAGGCCAGCCAGCGCAGCTGGTTGTCCTGCAGGCGGTCGCCGGGGCCTTTCACCTCGATCATCCGGTAGCGACGTTCCACCGGCCAGAACTGGATCAGGTCCGGCAGGCCGCTGCGATTGCTGCCGATGTCGGCGAGCATGCGCTGGAAGATCAGCTTGAGGTGCACTGCCGGCAGGCAGTCCAGCGCCTGCTGCAGCAGCGCCTCGTCGAGCATGCCCCAGCTGACGAAGGCGTTGTGGATGCCGTATTTCGCATTGAAGGTGCGTCGGATGCACTCGCGATAGTCGTCGCCATCCAGGAGAGCGAGGCAGCCGGCGAACAGCTCGACGCGACGCTGATGGAAATCAGGCCGGTTGAGGTCCGCCGGTGCCCAGTGGAATGGATGGAAGAACGCGCCCGGTAGCGGTGCGAACAGCGCGTCCCAGCACAGCAGGCCGAACAGCGAACCGAGCAGGGTGTTTTCCACGTAGTGCACGGGCGCGTCGGTCGTGCTCAGGTGGGCACGCACGACCTCTTCCACGCGGACGGCACTCGTCGGGGGCGGCAGCAGCAAGTCGATGCGCCCCGCCGTCGCCGAATGCCGGCGCGCTGCCGGCTGCAAACCGAGACTGCGCTGCAGGCGCGGCAGGATTCGCGTCAGTTGCTGGCCTTCGTGCTCGGATTCCGGTGCGGCGGCGGCTTGCAATGCCAGCGTCAGCGCGGCCTCCGGCTGCCCGCAGCGTTCGAGCACGCGAATGGCCCGCTCGCGCGCCCCGGGATAGCTATTGCCAGCATGCACGCGCAGCGCGTGCCCGAACTCGCCCTGGCGTTCGAGCTGCTGACCGATGCGCAGCAATAACTTGCCACGCCGACTTTCCAGCCAGGGGTTGGCGAAGGCCTGCCCGGGAACATCGGCGAGCAGCTCCGGAAGCGGCTCGCCGGCATCGAAGCGTTCGCGGCAGTGCTGCAAGTGCAGGTAGGCATCCACCTCCGCGCGACTGGCGAAGGCCCGTGAGGCGGGAGAGAAGGGCACCTGTTCGTAGCGATGGATGCCGAGATCGGCCAGGACGAATTCCGACCAGTCCTGATGGGCGTTGCCGAAGAACATCAACCGCAGGCGTTCGCTGAATGCGCTGATGCGCAAGGCAAATATCCGGTCATCCAGCGCTGGGTGCCATTGGTGCAGCGTCTGCGCGCTGGCGTGGCTGGCGCGCAGACAGTCCAGCAGCTCGGTTTTGCGCAGCCCGGCGGCGGCCGAATCGAAGGCCTGCAACAGTTCATCCTTCTTCAGCAATGCAAACAGCTGCTCCAGAGCCAGCACCGGCGCCGGGTCGATCCAGCCGCGCGCAACCAGCGGCTCGCTCGCCTGCAACGCGCAGCCGATCTCGGCGTAGCGCAGCTTGCTCGCGCGAAACAGCTCGCCCTTGCGCATCACCATGCGCACCAGCAGTGCACGCGAAGGCCGGGGCAATTGAGGGAAAGCGTCGAGAAAGGCGCGTTCGTCCTCGTCCAGCAGGTCGCCATGGTGCTGACCGACCCAGGCAAGCACGCGCTCGAAGTTATCGAGGTAGTAGAAGGGATTTTCCAGAGGCTGGCGCATCGCACGTCTGCTCACACAGGGCGGAGGCGCCCGGCTTAAGACTGGCTATTTATCCAGTTATGACGTGTTTTGGCAACGCCGGGACGATCGGCGGAAAGACGAAGCGGGCAAGCGCCCGCTTCGTGGAGGGGCTCAGACGGTGCGGGAGAAGCGCCCGCGCTGCTCGCCGCCGAGGTAGGCGTCGAAGGCCATGGCAACGTTGCGCATCATCAGCTGCCCTTGCGGCAGCAGGATCAGCGCGTCGTCACGCAGCTCCACCAGCCCATCGGCAACATGCTCGGCCAGCTGTGCCAGCGAATCGGCGAAGTACTCGCGGAAGTTGATGCCGTGCTTGCGCTCGATCGCCGCGTAATCGATGCGACCGTGACACATCAGCGAGATGATCACGTCGCGACGCAGGCGGTCGTCGGCACTGAGCTGGTAGCCGCGCTGCACCGGCAGGATGCCCTCGTTCAGGCGCGCGTAGTACTGAGACAGCTCCTTGACGTTCTGGCTGTAGCTGTCGCCGACCTTGCCGATCGAGGAGATGCCGAGACCAATCAGGTCGCAATCGGCATGGGTCGAGTAGCCCTGAAAGTTGCGCTGCAGCGTGCCGTTGGCGCGGGCGAGGGTCAGCTCGTCATCCGGCAGCGAGAAGTGGTCCATGCCGATGTAGACGTAGCCGGCAGCGGTGAGGCGCTGGATGGTCAGCTCCAGCAGCTCCAGCTTGCGCTCGGGCGGCGGCATGTCTTCCGGGCGGATCAGCTTCTGCGCGCGTACCAGATCCGGCAGGTGCGCGTAGCTGTAGGCAGCGATGCGGTCCGGGCGGATGTCGATGATCTTGTTCAGCGTGGTGTTGAAACTCTCCACGGTCTGCAGCGGCAGGCCGTAGATCAGATCGACGCTGACCGACTTGAACTGTGCGTCGCGTGCGGCTTGCACCAGCTCGCGGGTCTGCTCCTCGGTCTGGATGCGGTTGACCGCGGCCTGCACGTTGGCATCGAAGTCCTGCACACCGAAGCTCAGGCGGTTGAAGCCCAGTTTGCGCAGCGTGTGGATCTGCTCCGGGGTGACGGTGCGCGGGTCGACTTCCAACGAAAACTCGTGATCGTCGCTATCGTCCATGTTGAACGCCTGGTGCAGCGTCGCCATCAGATCGGCCAGTTGCTCGCTGGTGAAATAGGTCGGCGTGCCGCCACCCAGGTGCAGCTGGGTCAGCTTGCGCGAGCGGTCGAACAGCGCGGCCTGCATGGCGATCTCGCGCTTGAGGTATTCGAGGTACTCGACGGCGCGCTCGGTCTTGTGGGTGATGATCTTGTTGCAGGCGCAGTAGTAGCAGAGGCTTTTACAGAACGGGATGTGGATGTACACCGACAGCGACTTGGGCGTCGGCGCCTCGTTGCTGGCGCGCGCGGCGTTGCGGTAGTCGTCGGCGGCGAAGGCTTGGTGGAACTGCGGCGCGGTGGGATACGAGGTGTAGCGCGGACCCGGGCGGTCATATTTCTCGACCAGGGCGCGGTTGAAGCTCGGCGTTTGGTCCATGTTCGGTTTCACCTTGCGGGTTGAAAGAGGGGAAGGCCGCGGCATACGCCGGTCCGGCCGAGAGGCTGGCGCGGATTATCGCCGATTCGCGCACGCGAGCCGACTGTTTCCGATCAAGAAGTACGGCGGCGAACGCCGGGTGGGCTCCCGCTGCAGTAACGGCGCGGGGCAGGGCGCCCCGCGCTCGGCGTTCAGAGCTTGAACTGGCCGACCAGACGGTTCAGCTCGGCGGCCAGACGCACCAGTTCCTCGCTGATCTGCGAGGTCTGGGTGGCATCAGCCGAAGTGGTGTCGGCGATCCGGCTGATGTTGGTGATGTTGCGGTTGATTTCCTCGGCGACGGCGCTCTGCTGCTCGGCGGCGGTGGCGATCTGGGTATTCATCTCGTTGATCGTGCCGACTTCGTCGGCGATGGCACCGAGGCTCTGCGCCGCGCGGGCCACGCAATCGGAACCCGAGCGGGCGCGCGACTGGGCGGCGATCATCGCCTGCACGGCATTGCCCACGCCCTGTTGCAGCTGCTCGATCATGCTCTGGATTTCTTCGGTGGACTTCTGCGTGCGCGAGGCGAGGGTGCGCACTTCGTCGGCGACCACGGCGAAGCCGCGGCCCTGCTCGCCGGCCCGCGCAGCCTCGATGGCCGCGTTCAGGGCCAGCAGGTTGGTCTGCTCGGCGATGCCGTTGATGACCCCTACCACCGTGTCGATGCTGGCGCTGTCCGCTTCCAGCTGGCGGACGACGACGGCCGCTTTTTCGATGTCCTGGATGAGGCTGTCGATGCCGTCCAGCGCTTCACCGGCCACATGCACGCCGGACTTGGACTCGCGGTCGGCGTCGTTGGAGGCGGTGGCGGTCTGGTTGGCGTTGCGCGCGACTTCCTGCACGGTGGCGCTCATTTCATTCATCGCCGAGGCGACCATGTCGGTCTCGCTGCGCTGCTCCATGACCGCGCCGAGAGTTTTCTCCGCGACATGGGATACCCGGTCGGAGACGTCGCCCAGCTGGCGCGTCACGCCGGCCACGGCTTCGAGGCTGTGGCGGAATTTCTCGATCATGCGGTTGAACGCATTGCCCATGGCGCCGATCTCGTCCTGCGCGCCGATCGACACGCTGCGGCTCAGGTCTTCGTCGCGGGTCATCGCTTCCATCGTGTGGCGCATGGCATGGATGCGGCTGATGATCACGCGGCGCACGGTGTAGATCATCACGCCGACGCCGGCGAGCAGCAGGAGCAGCTGGATGCCGCCGAGCAGCCAGATGTTGCGCTCGACCTCGGCATCCAGCGCCTTGAGGTCATAACTGATGCGCACGGCGCCCATCACGGTGTTCTCGGCCACCTGGTGACAGGTCAGGCAGTTGGTGCCGCGATAATCGGCATGCGCCAGGATCGGGTTGATCACGGTCAGCACCCGGCGACCGTCCTGCTTGGTGACCTCCATGATCGCCTTGCCGGCCAGGGCACTGCGGTCCAGCGCATCGGCCGGCGCCTGATGGTCGAAACCGGCGCCGAAGGTCTTGATGACCGCATCGCCCCGCACGATGCGCGCGTCGATCACGCCGGGGCGGGCGAGGATTTTCTGCCGCAGCACATCGCGCTGGGCCATCGTCCCAGTCAGCATCATGGTGTTGATGCTGTCGAAATAGGAGTCGGCGGCATCCTTGGTCTGCTGTTCGACCACGTGCAGGACCAGGTTCTTCTCGGCGCTGGCCGCGATGTAGAGCGAGGCGGACATGATCAGCAGCAGCACCAGCAGCAGCGCCAGGTTGATCTTGGTCTGTACGGACAGTTGTCGAGGAGCGGGGGAGTTGGTCATGTTCGTCCTTAGATCTACTGCTGCGCGCACATGCCGGGCAGCGGCAAGGCGGGCGCCAAATGACTGCAGACTCGCTATCGGCCTAATAGCCGCGTTCTTTAAAGGGAAAAGGCAGGCTGCACGCCGGGCAATAACGATAGTGGCAATATGATATTTGCGATACGTACAGTTGGCGTCATCCAAACGGCAAACTTCAGTGAAATCATCGCGTTCGCTGATCTGGATCAGCTAAGTGCCGATTCCGCAGCGGGCCGCTTGCGACGCGGCCTGAGGGCACCGTTCGAGGCAGGATTTTTTGTTTCACGAGACCGCTGTAGAGCATTTACAGACGGGCCAATAGCCATTAGCGTGGCGCCCGCTGAACGGGACTGTTTGTTGGCTTGCTCGTAGTCCCGGCGGTTGCAAGGTCGGCGCACTCCCGGATTTGCCGCAGGCCGGCGAACCCCCTGTGATTTGCATGGTCGTAGCCTCTGCGTCGGGCTTCCGGCGAACCCCGCGAGGGCAGCTGCTATCTATCAAGGCAGTGCATCAACTGGAACCTTTATTTCAAGGACTCACATGATCAAGAAATGCCTTTTTCCCGCTGCCGGCTATGGCACGCGTTTTCTACCTGCAACCAAAGCCATGCCCAAGGAAATGCTGCCGGTGGTGAACAAGCCCCTGATCCAATACGGGGTCGAAGAGGCACTGGCCGCGGGCCTGACCGAAATCGCGATGGTGACCGGACGCGGCAAGCGCTCGCTGGAAGACCACTTCGATATCAGCTATGAGCTCGAGCACCAGATTCGCAACACCGACAAGGAGAAGTATCTGGTCGGTATCCGCCGCCTGATCGACGAGTGCACGTTCTCCTATACCCGCCAGATCGAAATGAAAGGCCTCGGCCACGCCATCCTCAGCGGCCGCCCGCTGATCGGTGACGAGCCGTTCGCCGTGGTGCTGGCAGACGACCTGTGCATCAACCTCGGCGGCGATCCGGTCCTGGCGCAGATGGTCAAGCTGTACAACCAGTTCCGTTGCTCGATCGTGGCGATCCAGGAAGTGCCGCCGGAAGAAACCAGCAAGTACGGTGTGATCGCCGGCGAAATGATCCGCGACGACATCTTCCGCGTCAGCCACATGGTCGAGAAGCCCAAGCCCGAAGATGCGCCATCCAACTTGGCGATCATCGGCCGCTACATCCTGACACCGGACATCTTCGAGCTGATCGAGCAGACCGAGCCGGGCAAGGGCGGCGAGATCCAGATCACCGACGCGCTGATGAAGCAGGCGCAGGACGGCTGCGTGCTGGCCTACAAGTTCAAGGGCCAGCGTTTCGACTGCGGTAGCGCCGAGGGTTATATCGCGGCGACCAACTTCTGCTACGAACACTTCTACCTGACCGGCAAGGCGTACTGATCACAGAACGCAGTGCTGGATGAAATGGGCCACCCTCGGGTGGCCCATTTCGTTTCAGGGGGCCGGCAGTTCCTGCGCGCCGGGGCCGAGCGGCTGGCCGTAGCTGAATTCCACATAGTTGCCCGCAGGATCGCGCAGGCCGCAGTAATAGCCGACCGGATAGGGTTCGTCGCGCGGCTCCCAGATCAGACAACCGGCCGCACGCGCCTCGTCGGCAATCGCATCGACTGCGGCGCGGCTGTCCAGGGCAAAGCCGAAATGGCTGTAGTCGTCGCTGGCCAATACGCGGTCGTGCCCACCCGGCATGATCACGAAGATGAACTCGCGTTCCTTTCCGGGCTCGGCCATCCAGACGATGCGCGAGCCCTTGCCCGCGCGTTGGTGGAATACCTGCATGCCACAGAAGCGTGAGTAGAAATCGATGCAGGCATCCAGATCCGGCACATGCAGGGCGATGTGGGTAAGGGTAGGGGGCATGCGTCACTCCTCCGCTGATGGGTGCGCGATGGCTGGGGTATGCTGTCCCGCTCTAGAAGGAGACAACATCTCATGGCTTACGACTTCGATCTATTCGTCATCGGCGCCGGTTCCGGCGGCGTGCGCGCAGCGCGCTTCGCGGCGGGCTTCGGCGCACGGGTTGCCGTGGCCGAGAGCCGCTATCTGGGGGGCACCTGCGTCAACGTCGGCTGCGTGCCGAAGAAACTGCTGGTCTACGGTGCGCACTACTCCGAAGACATCGCCCAGGCACAGGGCTACGGCTGGACCGTCGAGGGCGCGAGCTTCGACTGGACATCGCTGATCGCCAACAAGAACCGCGAGATTCAGCGCCTCAACGGCATCTATCGCAACCTGCTGGTCGACAGCGGCGTGACCCTGCTGCAGGCGCATGCGCGCCTGGTCGACGCGCACACCGTCGAGGTGGACGGCAAACACTACAGTGCCGAACACATCCTGATCGCCACCGGCGGCTGGCCGCAGGTGCCGGACATTCCCGGACGCGAACACGCCATCACCTCTAACGAGGCGTTCTATCTGGAGGCGCTGCCGCGGCGCGTGCTGGTCGTCGGTGGCGGCTACATCGCAGTGGAGTTCGCCTCGATTTTCCACGGCTGTGGCGCGCAAACCTCGCTGCTGTATCGCGGCGAACTGTTCCTGCGCGGCTTCGACGGCTCGCTGCGCGATCATCTGAAGGACGAACTGATCAAGAAGGGCGTCGATCTGCAGTTCAATGCGGATATCGCCCGCATCGACCGGCAAACGGATGGCAGCCTGCTGGCGACGCTCAAGGACGGTCGGACGCTGGAAGCGGACTGCATCTTCTACGCGACCGGCCGCCGGCCGATGCTCGACGGACTGGGGCTCGACACGCTCGAGGTGGCGCTGGACGCGCGTGGCTTCATCGCCGTCGACGACGAGTTCCGCACTTCGATTCCATCGATTCTTGCCATCGGCGACGTCATTGGCCGCGTGCAGCTGACGCCGGTCGCTCTCGCCGAAGGCATGGCGGTGGCGCGTCGCTTGTTCAAACCGGAAGATTATCGTCCGGTGGACTACAACTGCATTCCGACAGCGGTGTTCAGCCTGCCGAACATGGCAACCGTCGGCCTGACCGAAGAAGAGGCGCGCAAGCAGGGCCGCAAGGTCACCGTCTTCGAGAGCCGCTTCCGCCCGATGAAACTGACCATGACCGACAGCCTGGAACGCAGCCTGATGAAGCTGGTGGTCGATACGGAAACCGATCGCGTGCTGGGTTGCCACATGGCCGGACCCGATGCCGGCGAAATCATGCAGGGGCTGGCCGTTGCCCTGAAGGCCGGTGCGACGAAGCGGGTATTCGACGAAACCGTGGGCATTCATCCCACGGCGGCGGAAGAGTTCGTCACCATGCGCACGCCTGCGTCGATCTGAGCGGGCGCAGCCACAGGAAAGGAGGGCGCCGATCTGGCGCCCGACGATACTCGATCAGTGATGCATGTGCTGGTTGGCAGCCGATGGCGCGGCCGGCGCTTCGTCGAGAATGTCGACATTGGTAGTAATTTCGCCGGCATGTTCGAACTCGAGCGTCAGCTCGAAGCGCTCGCCAGCCGCCAACGGTTGCTTCAGACCGAACAGCATCACGTGGTTGCCGCTGGGTTGAAAACGGACCGATTCGCCAGCCGGAACAGCTACGGAATCCACCTGCTGCATACGCATCATGTCGCCTTCGCGCACATGGGTGTGCAGCTCGGCTTTCTCCGCGCGCGGCGTGTGCGCTGCGATCAGCCGATCATCCTGATCGCCCGCATTACTCAGCACGCAATAAACCGCACCGTTCGCAGCGCTCGGCGGCATGGCACGCGACCAAGCCTGGCTCACCGAAACGGTGGCGGCCTGCGCTGGTGCAGACGATGAATGATGATGCTCCTGGGCGTTCGCAGCCAGGCAAAACGCACTCAGACAGCTCGCGGTCAATAGGCGAAGCAGCATGGAAAGACTCCCGATGAAGTGGACGCCGCAACATAACACGCACAGTTGCACGCAAGGAGGCAGCGCAGCGGGCAGCGTCCACGGCCGGCATCTAACGTTGATGAAGATCAAAGGGCAGAAGATGAAGGCTGAGCGGTGGCTCAGTGTCGTTGGGGCGTTCCAGGGATTTGCGCCAGACGACCGCATGAGGCACCGTCGATAAATATCATATTTAACATAATATAGATTATGAGAACCGCCCAATCAGAGCTTAGGCAGGGCCTTGGGGACGTATTCAGTATCAGGCGCTGCGTCAACGGCGGCTAAGACCGAACCGGGCTGGGAAAGAACGGTTCCACCCGTCTCGCCGCTACGCTCCGAGACGAGCCGCTCGGCGGCTCGACGGGTGGAACCTTGGCAGATGGCGAACGCGGTCCATGCCTCATAACGCAGTCGGACAACACACTCACTGACCCCCGAAACCAGATAACCGGCTGCTGCGAGTTCGCGGTCCGTCAGGTTCAGAACACGCCCATCGGGACCAGTGATTGAGAACATGTAAGTTCGACGGCCAGTCTCGGAACGCACACCGGCGTGAACGTCGATCGCTCGGCCTGCGAACGGATGATCTACAGGAGCAGCCTGAGCAACTGATTGAACAGCCAGAACACGATCAGGAACAGCAACAGGCGCAGCAGCAGGAACCGGAACAGCCACCGTAGCAGACGCAGGACCGGCCGGAAGATTTCCAGCAGGAGCAGACCGTACAGCCGGATCAGCGAGAAAACTAGGTCCGCCGTCGTTAATAACAGACCCAATAGCAAGGGCCGGAATTGCCATGAATAGTAGAACTTTAGGCTGTTTAAAAATGCTCTTGCCCGCGATGGTATCGGTAACGACGCCGGTTGCTGTTGAGTCATAAAGTCTAAACGTCTCTTTTTTGATCTTCTTGAGTTCTACGATTGTATCGCGTGCTGGCGGGCGATTTTCAATCGCAGCATGTTGAGTTTCCTTGTAACGGCCACTGATGCCGATAACTGCAAGGTTGCTATGAAGATAGGCTTTCTCGGCGGTATTGCGGATATCGTCGCGGATATAGCAGATGTTTGGCGTGGTGAGAATTACGTCCCAGTTGAAATGCCGGTGGCGTGTCCAGGCATCGAGCCAATTCATAGGCCGGTCAGCTTCTTTTGCAGCTTTAGGACCGCCGGGAAAATCGAATTGCTTTAAATCCCCTTCCCTCCACGACTTGAGAAATATCAACTGAGTTTCATCGAAGATGATAAATGCACCGCGAGGCGCCCAAGTAAACCAGTTGCGCATGCGCTCCAAATCGTCCGGATTTTCAAGTTCAAGATTCAGAACTTCCAAACTAGACGGCGTATCGGGAAAAACCTGAAAGACACGCTCGCGGGTCAGGCCGCGAATATTGGTGATGATATAGCGCCCTTTCTTGATAGCGGGCACAAGATCATCTTGGATAGCACCGGAGGTTTTATAAGAGCCGTTTGGCCCGTGGTGAATTTTAATAGCCATAATTAGCGACCAATGAACGGAATAAACCGCATAGCGAAGCGAGTGCCGATAGCGGAAACAATCATATTGACGGCATCAGGAATACCAAAGAACGCCAGCGCGGAGCGCAACTTAACATCGAGCGACGCATAGTTGCTCTGAACATATTGAGAAACACCAACATCTTTCATTAGCTGGCTGAACACCTCGAAGCCAATCTCTGCAGCAAAGATCATGACGGAGAAATAAGCCTGAATACAATACTTCGTTAAAAGAACAAAAGCCGACTTGGTGAACTCATAAATGCCAACGTAAAACCAATCCCAAACAGATTGGAGAAAATTAATAATATCGGTAACGAATGCATCCATCACTCAGACCTCCGAGAGAAGACAATAAACAACGATGCAAGCGCAGCAATTAGAAGTATTGCATTGCGCAAAGTGGACGCCTCAGCCTCATATGTGCTCAAGCACACCTGTTGATTCGATCCGCGATAAGTGAACGAAAAACAAGGCAGACCACCGCCAGCCGGCGAAAGATTTATATTCAGCTTCGAATCAATCAATCCTTTGTACTTATCGGAAACGGCTTTGAGTTGAGCCTTGTAACCGGCGATTACTTCGTCCGCATCTTTCAAATAGCCGTCAAAGGAACCTTGTTTCGGCTTGAACAGGCCGTCACCCTCACCAGTACCGGGAGTACCGCCAGAACTGGAACCACCGCCACCGATACCACCATCGGGGTTATCACCGGAGCCGGAATCGCCGCCATCGGAGCCGCCGTCAGAACCGCCGTCCGAGCCACCATCAGAACCGCCGCCACCACCCCCGCCTCCTCCACCACCAGAGCCATCACCACCGCCATCAGAACCGCCAGTGTCGCCACCAGTACCGCCATCACCGCCGTCACCGCCATCAGGATCGGGGGGATTAGGGAAACAGGTATTGCCAGACATACCCCAACCAGGGGGGCAAATAACGGGGGGTGGAGCGTCAGGATCAGGAGGCGGGTTAAGAGGATCGCCACTTTTGGCAAACTGATAGTTTTCAGTCGTGCAACTCTGACCCGTGCCTTTAATTACATAGTTGCAGTAACCCATAGTGGAATCGGCAGCCGAAATATAACAGCCACTACTACGCGTTTCGCCCTGAGTCCCGGCATAAGAACAGGAGTTATAACAAACATTGGTAGGCGGAGAAGACGCAACAATCTTAGTACCATCGCCACCAGTAATAATTGGAGAATCGGCGCCACGAGCGGGAAATAAGTCACCCTCTTTGCAGTCATTCTCTGGCGGAGGGTCACAGGTTACGCCATCAGTGGAACCATGTTCACAGATGATAAAGCGACGAATCCACGAGCCAACTTGAAAATTCTGCGTCCCTTGAGTACCAAGACACGAGCCGGAAGATTCACCGGAGCCAGCCGCGAGAAAGGTATATGCGGTTTCAATTTCGAATACAGCCCGGCACGCGGCAGATTTAGAGGTTTTACCGGGTGATTCCCACGAGCCAATCTTGCCGTGATATCGAGGCACCTCAACAGCAGCAAATGCACCAGAGGAAACCAAAAGAACGGCTACGAGAAGATATCGGCAGAGGTTCGCCATAATGTTCACCACATCGAAAAGATGCCGTAAAAAAAACGGCCCCGGAATCCCGAGGCCTTATGGTTACTGATACTGGCCGACTTGCATGCCTGCTATTAGCGCCTTGGCCAACAGAACGCCCAGCAGCAGCGACCAGATCATTACGCCTTGCGCATCATGCTGATAACCAGCGACACACCGACGATGATCGCAACGGCAGCGATAACCAGCTTGCCCACCGAAGTACCGTCACCGGATGCCTGATCGAGGGCGGCGGTAGTGGCGGTATCAATCAACGACTCCGCGAAAACAGGAGAAGACGCAACAGCCGAGCCAACAGCGACGATGGAGGCGTTACGGAACAGGGTTTGAAGTTTTTCCATGATGAAGCTCCTTAAAGATCAAGAACGCGCTTTGCGCATGATTGACAGCACTACGCCGACACCAAAGCCGATGGCAAACAAGCCAATAGCCGAGGCAAATCCAATACGGAACGCCGACGCATCAAACCCACCCATTAACAGGGTGAGATACCCCTCCGCAGATGGAGGAAGTAAGTAAGCCGGCACCCATTCAAGTTGCGTACATGAAACGGCACCGGAACTTTCGGTCCATTGAGTGCACGCTTGAACAGATACGACGGCCATTGTTAGTTAGCCCCGGCAGCTCGGGCAGGTGCGGCAGCGGCCGCAGCAGCAGGCGCAGCAGCAGGACGGGCTTCCTGCAAGCGCAGCGGGACACCGGCGAGCAGGTAGTCAATCGAGTTGTAACGGTCGTTCACCTCGCAGGTGACGGGCATGAAGACCTCGACACCGACCTGCTGGCGGTAAGCGTTGTGGAGACCGTTCTTGATGGCGTCGCCGAATACGCGGGCCTTCACGGTGTTGGTCACGTCGAAGCCGTCGCGATCCTTGGACATGGTTTGAACGGCCACGATGGCCCAGCGCTTATCGGGTTCGCCTTTGTCGACAACGCCGAGAACAGTGCCTTTGATGATGTGCATGGGTGGGTCTCCTAGAAGCCGAAAACGTCGGCGAAGCACGGGGTTAAACGGGTCTCAGACTCGAACGTCCAGACGCGCTCGGGCTTAGCGCCCTGCTCTTTCCGCCGATCAAGTTCGGCGATGGTTTCGGCCACCTGGCTGCGCAGGTGGTCGGAGTTCGGACGGGAGTAAAAGCGCCGCATCTGCTGGCGGCGGAACTCGGAAACGGTCATGCCGTTGGCCGGATAGTCGGTGTGCATCTGGATCATGGGCGGAACCCCAAGCGCACGAGGTAAAGCGCAATCGCGCCACCGGCGAGGGTCGCGAGCAGCGAGCAGGTAGCGGCGATCATTTCGCGAAGCCCCGAAGGCGAAGCCAAGCAATGGGCGAGTAGCGGCAACCAGAGTCTGGATGCTCAAGGACGAGCGGCGAATCATGGCCAATACGGGCCGGCGCAACAGGCAATCCGCCGAAGGTGAACGCAAAATAGAGATGGCGAGTCATGCGGCCACCTGCAAAGCGAGGTAGAGAGCGCCGCACGCGACGATCTGAACAAACAGCGCCAGAGCGGCGAAAACAAACCACCGGGGCAGGCTCATGCGGCCACCTGCAAATGATTCGGACGGCGGTACCAAGACGGAATTTGCAGCACGTCAACCGGGATAACCTCACGGCTGGCGGTGTGAATGACCGGGCGCACCTTCGAGGTGTCGCATGGGTTGGCAATGTCGATTCCGATCTGGCGAAGCCGCGCGCGGTGGGTCTTAACTGAGGACTTCTCGAAATCAAACTTGGCCTTGCCGGTCATCCACTGGAGCGCATACATGGCAGTGGTGTACGCAGCCTTGTTGTTCTTCACGATCCCCTCGGAAATGAGGTGATCTGCGATCGTCTCGAAATCCATAGCCGTCACCTTCAGTCGGTCGTCTATCTTCAAAAATGCGTCGTGTATGGTCTGGAAGCGGGATTCATCGAACAGGCCCCACCAGCAAAGGCCCTCACGCTGGAGGTACTCACGCTTGAGTTCCTGTTCCATGCGAACAACGCCGTTCGACTTGCAGTAAGCGATCAGCTCGCGCAGATAAACGACCTCGGGCGAGTCGTCGCCGAAGTTCCGCCGAGCCTTGGGGAGCGTGAATTTCTCAAGGGCCACGGCCTTGATGTACGCCTTGCGGTACTGGTCGCGGGCGGTCCAATCGACAGTGCAACCATCCTCGAACAGATGGCCGACCTTGTAGCCGGCACGCTGTGTGCTGAGGCCGGACACATAGTCGAGTTCGTTGCCCTGACCAACTGAGCGATTGGTCGTCAGGTCGATGCGCGTAATACGCATGCCATCGCCCAGCGTCGTGTGGCGGTGAGTGGTCTCGACGGTCTGAATCGTGCCGTCATCGAGTTGGACTTCCTTGATGCGGGAAGCCTGTGCCTGCAAGAAGTCGAGTCGGGTGCACTTTGTCAGCGGCGGAAGCGAAACCGCCCTGCCCTCGTCGTCTTTCATGTTCGCCAAGATGCGGTTGTAAACCACGACGCACTGCTCAACGGTCTGGAAGCCGAACAGGTTGTCGAGCCGATCGACCGCGCTCGGGTTGCCTTGAACGATCAGCTTGCAGCCATCGACACGAACCGTGATCGACGTCGAATAGGAACCCTCGTACTTGACCTTAGGCTGAGTGGTAGCGAGCCGTTCACCAGTACGAGAGCAATACTTCTCGATGGTGACGGGGGCGATCTTCGGCAGATCGAACGGATAAACCTGCTCTACCGACAGGTAGTCGATAAACATCCGTGATTTTTGATCTGCAGACTGCATTCGCGGCATC
Source organism: Stutzerimonas sp. 21-1 (assembly GCF_056336065.1). Lineage (NCBI taxonomy): Bacteria > Pseudomonadati > Pseudomonadota > Gammaproteobacteria > Pseudomonadales > Pseudomonadaceae > Stutzerimonas > Stutzerimonas sp. 21-1. The sequence goes on from NZ_CM150500.1 coordinate 1,980,369, forward strand.
CGTTTCAGCGTTACACGTTACGGTACGGGCGAACTTATACGCCGTTACGCGTTACAAAGCAACGCGTGACAGAATAACTGGCATCAGAGGAACAACAGGAAATGAAGACTGTGACGAAGCCCTATCGCGTGCGGGACGAGTTCGTCGAGGTGATCAAAGAGAGGCGAATAAACATGATCGTCGAGACGAGAGAAGACATAGCGGAGGCCGATTTGGTGAATGCAACGCTCTGGAAGCACCTCGGCCAAATAACCACAAAGGATGTATTGAAATACCGCGAGGAGGTCCTGCAGAAGGACTGAAAAAGTACGGGATTCCATACCAAATTGGGGGTGTTACAGCACCCCCACCCCGCCCGATCCAGAACGTAGGACCGAAAATGACAGAATGGATGCTGTGGATCGCCATCGCCGGAGGCGCAGGCGACGCACTAGATCTAAATCGGTACGAAACGAAAGAAAAATGCGAGTGGGCGCGTGCTTTGTTGATTGACAAAATCAAAGAGGCAAACGGAGAGATTTTGCCGAAAAAGCTCATGCATCAATGCTCCGAGGTCGAAAAGCAGCGCTGAACCTCCGAACCTTCGGGACCTAACCAGCGGAGCCGCTGACGATCTGGGGAGAGCGGCAGAGAAAAGCCCCGGAGCTGTGTGGTTTGAGCAGATCAGGGCACGGGTTGAGGTTGAGGCGGGACAGAACGACGACGAACGCGAAAAGCCCCTCAGTGGTCACGCAGCCCGCTGGGGGGCTTTTTCGTATGGCTGGAGGTCGGCCCCTTTGGGGGTGTCGTCGCGGTTGCTATGCGCACGACTGGAGGCCATGCAGGCGACTAATCGCCGCAAGCGGCGAGTCGAGGTAAGCCGGTCATTCAGAGTTCAAGAACACGGCGGGCGATCTGCCGAAGTTCGTCAAGAAGCGATTCCAGCTCTGCCCCTTCGTCATCGAGGTCGGACACTCGCCGGCGAAGCTGCCGCAGCTCGGCAACCAACCGACCATAGTCTTCGAGGACGTAGCAAACCGCGTCCAGATCGTGACCGCGCGCCGAGTAGAGCCGAGCATCGCGTACAAGGCGTTCAGGGATGGTAAGCGGGATAGCGGCTCTCATAATCGGCCCTATGTTAACCGGCGCCCGGAGCTGCAAGCATTGTCCGGACACCGCTCAACATAAGGCCATGTGCATTATGAGAACCGCCCAATCAGAGCTTAGGCAGGGCCTTGGGGACGTATTCAGTATCAGGCGCTGCGTCAACGGCGGCTAAGACCGAACCGGGCTGGGAAAGAACGGTTCCACCCGTCTCGCCGCTACGCTCCGAGACGAGCCGCTCGGCGGCTCGACGGGTGGAACCTTGGCAGATGGCGAACGCGGTCCATGCCTCATAACGCAGTCGGACAACACACTCACTGACCCCCGAAACCAGATAACCGGCTGCTGCGAGTTCGCGGTCCGTCAGGTTCAGAACACGCCCATCGGGACCAGTGATTGAGAACATGTAAGTTCGACGGCCAGTCTCGGAACGCACACCGGCGTGAACGTCGATCGCTCGGCCTGCGAACGGATGATCTACAGGAGCAGCCTGAGCAACTGATTGAACAGCCAGAACACGATCAGGAACAGCAACAGGCGCAGCAGCAGGAACCGGAACAGCCACCGTAGCAGACGCAGGACCGGCCGGAAGATTTCCAGCAGGAGCAGACCGTACAGCCGGATCAGCGAGAAAACTAGGTCCGCCGTCGTTAATAACAGACCCAATAGCAAGGGCCGGAATTGCCATGAATAGTAGAACTTTAGGCTGTTTAAAAATGCTCTTGCCCGCGATGGTATCGGTAACGACGCCGGTTGCTGTTGAGTCATAAAGTCTAAACGTCTCTTTTTTGATCTTCTTGAGTTCTACGATTGTATCGCGTGCTGGCGGGCGATTTTCAATCGCAGCATGTTGAGTTTCCTTGTAACGGCCACTGATGCCGATAACTGCAAGGTTGCTATGAAGATAGGCTTTCTCGGCGGTATTGCGGATATCGTCGCGGATATAGCAGATGTTTGGCGTGGTGAGAATTACGTCCCAGTTGAAATGCCGGTGGCGTGTCCAGGCATCGAGCCAATTCATAGGCCGGTCAGCTTCTTTTGCAGCTTTAGGACCGCCGGGAAAATCGAATTGCTTTAAATCCCCTTCCCTCCACGACTTGAGAAATATCAACTGAGTTTCATCGAAGATGATAAATGCACCGCGAGGCGCCCAAGTAAACCAGTTGCGCATGCGCTCCAAATCGTCCGGATTTTCAAGTTCAAGATTCAGAACTTCCAAACTAGACGGCGTATCGGGAAAAACCTGAAAGACACGCTCGCGGGTCAGGCCGCGAATATTGGTGATGATATAGCGCCCTTTCTTGATAGCGGGCACAAGATCATCTTGGATAGCACCGGAGGTTTTATAAGAGCCGTTTGGCCCGTGGTGAATTTTAATAGCCATAATTAGCGACCAATGAACGGAATAAACCGCATAGCGAAGCGAGTGCCGATAGCGGAAACAATCATATTGACGGCATCAGGAATACCAAAGAACGCCAGCGCGGAGCGCAACTTAACATCGAGCGACGCATAGTTGCTCTGAACATATTGAGAAACACCAACATCTTTCATTAGCTGGCTGAACACCTCGAAGCCAATCTCTGCAGCAAAGATCATGACGGAGAAATAAGCCTGAATACAATACTTCGTTAAAAGAACAAAAGCCGACTTGGTGAACTCATAAATGCCAACGTAAAACCAATCCCAAACAGATTGGAGAAAATTAATAATATCGGTAACGAATGCATCCATCACTCAGACCTCCGAGAGAAGACAATAAACAACGATGCAAGCGCAGCAATTAGAAGTATTGCATTGCGCAAAGTGGACGCCTCAGCCTCATATGTGCTCAAGCACACCTGTTGATTCGATCCGCGATAAGTGAACGAAAAACAAGGCAGACCACCGCCAGCCGGCGAAAGATTTATATTCAGCTTCGAATCAATCAATCCTTTGTACTTATCGGAAACGGCTTTGAGTTGAGCCTTGTAACCGGCGATTACTTCGTCCGCATCTTTCAAATAGCCGTCAAAGGAACCTTGTTTCGGCTTGAACAGGCCGTCACCCTCACCAGTACCGGGAGTACCGCCAGAACTGGAACCACCGCCACCGATACCACCATCGGGGTTATCACCGGAGCCGGAATCGCCGCCATCGGAGCCGCCGTCAGAACCGCCGTCCGAGCCACCATCAGAACCGCCGCCACCACCCCCGCCTCCTCCACCACCAGAGCCATCACCACCGCCATCAGAACCGCCAGTGTCGCCACCAGTACCGCCATCACCGCCGTCACCGCCATCAGGATCGGGGGGATTAGGGAAACAGGTATTGCCAGACATACCCCAACCAGGGGGGCAAATAACGGGGGGTGGAGCGTCAGGATCAGGAGGCGGGTTAAGAGGATCGCCACTTTTGGCAAACTGATAGTTTTCAGTCGTGCAACTCTGACCCGTGCCTTTAATTACATAGTTGCAGTAACCCATAGTGGAATCGGCAGCCGAAATATAACAGCCACTACTACGCGTTTCGCCCTGAGTCCCGGCATAAGAACAGGAGTTATAACAAACATTGGTAGGCGGAGAAGACGCAACAATCTTAGTACCATCGCCACCAGTAATAATTGGAGAATCGGCGCCACGAGCGGGAAATAAGTCACCCTCTTTGCAGTCATTCTCTGGCGGAGGGTCACAGGTTACGCCATCAGTGGAACCATGTTCACAGATGATAAAGCGACGAATCCACGAGCCAACTTGAAAATTCTGCGTCCCTTGAGTACCAAGACACGAGCCGGAAGATTCACCGGAGCCAGCCGCGAGAAAGGTATATGCGGTTTCAATTTCGAATACAGCCCGGCACGCGGCAGATTTAGAGGTTTTACCGGGTGATTCCCACGAGCCAATCTTGCCGTGATATCGAGGCACCTCAACAGCAGCAAATGCACCAGAGGAAACCAAAAGAACGGCTACGAGAAGATATCGGCAGAGGTTCGCCATAATGTTCACCACATCGAAAAGATGCCGTAAAAAAAACGGCCCCGGAATCCCGAGGCCTTATGGTTACTGATACTGGCCGACTTGCATGCCTGCTATTAGCGCCTTGGCCAACAGAACGCCCAGCAGCAGCGACCAGATCATTACGCCTTGCGCATCATGCTGATAACCAGCGACACACCGACGATGATCGCAACGGCAGCGATAACCAGCTTGCCCACCGAAGTACCGTCACCGGATGCCTGATCGAGGGCGGCGGTAGTGGCGGTATCAATCAACGACTCCGCGAAAACAGGAGAAGACGCAACAGCCGAGCCAACAGCGACGATGGAGGCGTTACGGAACAGGGTTTGAAGTTTTTCCATGATGAAGCTCCTTAAAGATCAAGAACGCGCTTTGCGCATGATTGACAGCACTACGCCGACACCAAAGCCGATGGCAAACAAGCCAATAGCCGAGGCAAATCCAATACGGAACGCCGACGCATCAAACCCACCCATTAACAGGGTGAGATACCCCTCCGCAGATGGAGGAAGTAAGTAAGCCGGCACCCATTCAAGTTGCGTACATGAAACGGCACCGGAACTTTCGGTCCATTGAGTGCACGCTTGAACAGATACGACGGCCATTGTTAGTTAGCCCCGGCAGCTCGGGCAGGTGCGGCAGCGGCCGCAGCAGCAGGCGCAGCAGCAGGACGGGCTTCCTGCAAGCGCAGCGGGACACCGGCGAGCAGGTAGTCAATCGAGTTGTAACGGTCGTTCACCTCGCAGGTGACGGGCATGAAGACCTCGACACCGACCTGCTGGCGGTAAGCGTTGTGGAGACCGTTCTTGATGGCGTCGCCGAATACGCGGGCCTTCACGGTGTTGGTCACGTCGAAGCCGTCGCGATCCTTGGACATGGTTTGAACGGCCACGATGGCCCAGCGCTTATCGGGTTCGCCTTTGTCGACAACGCCGAGAACAGTGCCTTTGATGATGTGCATGGGTGGGTCTCCTAGAAGCCGAAAACGTCGGCGAAGCACGGGGTTAAACGGGTCTCAGACTCGAACGTCCAGACGCGCTCGGGCTTAGCGCCCTGCTCTTTCCGCCGATCAAGTTCGGCGATGGTTTCGGCCACCTGGCTGCGCAGGTGGTCGGAGTTCGGACGGGAGTAAAAGCGCCGCATCTGCTGGCGGCGGAACTCGGAAACGGTCATGCCGTTGGCCGGATAGTCGGTGTGCATCTGGATCATGGGCGGAACCCCAAGCGCACGAGGTAAAGCGCAATCGCGCCACCGGCGAGGGTCGCGAGCAGCGAGCAGGTAGCGGCGATCATTTCGCGAAGCCCCGAAGGCGAAGCCAAGCAATGGGCGAGTAGCGGCAACCAGAGTCTGGATGCTCAAGGACGAGCGGCGAATCATGGCCAATACGGGCCGGCGCAACAGGCAATCCGCCGAAGGTGAACGCAAAATAGAGATGGCGAGTCATGCGGCCACCTGCAAAGCGAGGTAGAGAGCGCCGCACGCGACGATCTGAACAAACAGCGCCAGAGCGGCGAAAACAAACCACCGGGGCAGGCTCATGCGGCCACCTGCAAATGATTCGGACGGCGGTACCAAGACGGAATTTGCAGCACGTCAACCGGGATAACCTCACGGCTGGCGGTGTGAATGACCGGGCGCACCTTCGAGGTGTCGCATGGGTTGGCAATGTCGATTCCGATCTGGCGAAGCCGCGCGCGGTGGGTCTTAACTGAGGACTTCTCGAAATCAAACTTGGCCTTGCCGGTCATCCACTGGAGCGCATACATGGCAGTGGTGTACGCAGCCTTGTTGTTCTTCACGATCCCCTCGGAAATGAGGTGATCTGCGATCGTCTCGAAATCCATAGCCGTCACCTTCAGTCGGTCGTCTATCTTCAAAAATGCGTCGTGTATGGTCTGGAAGCGGGATTCATCGAACAGGCCCCACCAGCAAAGGCCCTCACGCTGGAGGTACTCACGCTTGAGTTCCTGTTCCATGCGAACAACGCCGTTCGACTTGCAGTAAGCGATCAGCTCGCGCAGATAAACGACCTCGGGCGAGTCGTCGCCGAAGTTCCGCCGAGCCTTGGGGAGCGTGAATTTCTCAAGGGCCACGGCCTTGATGTACGCCTTGCGGTACTGGTCGCGGGCGGTCCAATCGACAGTGCAACCATCCTCGAACAGATGGCCGACCTTGTAGCCGGCACGCTGTGTGCTGAGGCCGGACACATAGTCGAGTTCGTTGCCCTGACCAACTGAGCGATTGGTCGTCAGGTCGATGCGCGTAATACGCATGCCATCGCCCAGCGTCGTGTGGCGGTGAGTGGTCTCGACGGTCTGAATCGTGCCGTCATCGAGTTGGACTTCCTTGATGCGGGAAGCCTGTGCCTGCAAGAAGTCGAGTCGGGTGCACTTTGTCAGCGGCGGAAGCGAAACCGCCCTGCCCTCGTCGTCTTTCATGTTCGCCAAGATGCGGTTGTAAACCACGACGCACTGCTCAACGGTCTGGAAGCCGAACAGGTTGTCGAGCCGATCGACCGCGCTCGGGTTGCCTTGAACGATCAGCTTGCAGCCATCGACACGAACCGTGATCGACGTCGAATAGGAACCCTCGTACTTGACCTTAGGCTGAGTGGTAGCGAGCCGTTCACCAGTACGAGAGCAATACTTCTCGATGGTGACGGGGGCGATCTTCGGCAGATCGAACGGATAAACCTGCTCTACCGACAGGTAGTCGATAAACATCCGTGATTTTTGATCTGCAGACTGCATTCGCGGCATCCGTTTCAGCGTTACACGTTACGGTACGGGCGAACTTATACGCCGTTACGCGTTACAAAGCAACGCGTGACAGAATAACTGGCATCAGAGGAACAACAGGAAATGAAGACTGTGACGAAGCCCTATCGCGTGCGGGACGAGTTCGTCGAGGTGATCAAAGAGAGGCGAATAAACATGATCGTCGAGACGAGAGAAGACATAGCGGAGGCCGATTTGGTGAATGCAACGCTCTGGAAGCACCTCGGCCAAATAACCACAAAGGATGTATTGAAATACCGCGAGGAGGTCCTGCAGAAGGACTGAAAAAGTACGGGATTCCATACCAAATTGGGGGTGTTACAGCACCCCCACCCCGCCCGATCCAGAACGTAGGACCGAAAATGACAGAATGGATGCTGTGGATCGCCATCGCCGGAGGCGCAGGCGACGCACTAGATCTAAATCGGTACGAAACGAAAGAAAAATGCGAGTGGGCGCGTGCTTTGTTGATTGACAAAATCAAAGAGGCAAACGGAGAGATTTTGCCGAAAAAGCTCATGCATCAATGCTCCGAGGTCGAAAAGCAGCGCTGAACCTCCGAACCTTCGGGACCTAACCAGCGGAGCCGCTGACGATCTGGGGAGAGCGGCAGAGAAAAGCCCCGGAGCTGTGTGGTTTGAGCAGATCAGGGCACGGGTTGAGGTTGAGGCGGGACAGAACGACGACGAACGCGAAAAGCCCCTCAGTGGTCACGCAGCCCGCTGGGGGGCTTTTTCGTATGGCTGGAGGTCGGCCCCTTTGGGGGTGTCGTCGCGGTTGCTATGCGCACGACTGGAGGCCATGCAGGCGACTAATCGCCGCAAGCGGCGAGTCGAGGTAAGCCGGTCATTCAGAGTTCAAGAACACGGCGGGCGATCTGCCGAAGTTCGTCAAGAAGCGATTCCAGCTCTGCCCCTTCGTCATCGAGGTCGGACACTCGCCGGCGAAGCTGCCGCAGCTCGGCAACCAACCGACCATAGTCTTCGAGGACGTAGCAAACCGCGTCCAGATCGTGACCGCGCGCCGAGTAGAGCCGAGCATCGCGTACAAGGCGTTCAGGGATGGTAAGCGGGATAGCGGCTCTCATAATCGGCCCTATGTTAACCGGCGCCCGGAGCTGCAAGCATTGTCCGGACACCGCTCAACATAAGGCCATGTGCATTATGAGAACCGCCCAATCAGAGCTTAGGCAGGGCCTTGGGGACGTATTCAGTATCAGGCGCTGCGTCAACGGCGGCTAAGACCGAACCGGGCTGGGAAAGAACGGTTCCACCCGTCTCGCCGCTACGCTCCGAGACGAGCCGCTCGGCGGCTCGACGGGTGGAACCTTGGCAGATGGCGAACGCGGTCCATGCCTCATAACGCAGTCGGACAACACACTCACTGACCCCCGAAACCAGATAACCGGCTGCTGCGAGTTCGCGGTCCGTCAGGTTCAGAACACGCCCATCGGGACCAGTGATTGAGAACATGTAAGTTCGACGGCCAGTCTCGGAACGCACACCGGCGTGAACGTCGATCGCTCGGCCTGCGAACGGATGATCTACAGGAGCAGCCTGAGCAACTGATTGAACAGCCAGAACACGATCAGGAACAGCAACAGGCGCAGCAGCAGGAACCGGAACAGCCACCGTAGCAGACGCAGGACCGGCCGGAAGATTTCCAGCAGGAGCAGACCGTACAGCCGGATCAGCGAGAAAACTAGGTCCGCCGTCGTTAATAACAGACCCAATAGCAAGGGCCGGAATTGCCATGAATAGTAGAACTTTAGGCTGTTTAAAAATGCTCTTGCCCGCGATGGTATCGGTAACGACGCCGGTTGCTGTTGAGTCATAAAGTCTAAACGTCTCTTTTTTGATCTTCTTGAGTTCTACGATTGTATCGCGTGCTGGCGGGCGATTTTCAATCGCAGCATGTTGAGTTTCCTTGTAACGGCCACTGATGCCGATAACTGCAAGGTTGCTATGAAGATAGGCTTTCTCGGCGGTATTGCGGATATCGTCGCGGATATAGCAGATGTTTGGCGTGGTGAGAATTACGTCCCAGTTGAAATGCCGGTGGCGTGTCCAGGCATCGAGCCAATTCATAGGCCGGTCAGCTTCTTTTGCAGCTTTAGGACCGCCGGGAAAATCGAATTGCTTTAAATCCCCTTCCCTCCACGACTTGAGAAATATCAACTGAGTTTCATCGAAGATGATAAATGCACCGCGAGGCGCCCAAGTAAACCAGTTGCGCATGCGCTCCAAATCGTCCGGATTTTCAAGTTCAAGATTCAGAACTTCCAAACTAGACGGCGTATCGGGAAAAACCTGAAAGACACGCTCGCGGGTCAGGCCGCGAATATTGGTGATGATATAGCGCCCTTTCTTGATAGCGGGCACAAGATCATCTTGGATAGCACCGGAGGTTTTATAAGAGCCGTTTGGCCCGTGGTGAATTTTAATAGCCATAATTAGCGACCAATGAACGGAATAAACCGCATAGCGAAGCGAGTGCCGATAGCGGAAACAATCATATTGACGGCATCAGGAATACCAAAGAACGCCAGCGCGGAGCGCAACTTAACATCGAGCGACGCATAGTTGCTCTGAACATATTGAGAAACACCAACATCTTTCATTAGCTGGCTGAACACCTCGAAGCCAATCTCTGCAGCAAAGATCATGACGGAGAAATAAGCCTGAATACAATACTTCGTTAAAAGAACAAAAGCCGACTTGGTGAACTCATAAATGCCAACGTAAAACCAATCCCAAACAGATTGGAGAAAATTAATAATATCGGTAACGAATGCATCCATCACTCAGACCTCCGAGAGAAGACAATAAACAACGATGCAAGCGCAGCAATTAGAAGTATTGCATTGCGCAAAGTGGACGCCTCAGCCTCATATGTGCTCAAGCACACCTGTTGATTCGATCCGCGATAAGTGAACGAAAAACAAGGCAGACCACCGCCAGCCGGCGAAAGATTTATATTCAGCTTCGAATCAATCAATCCTTTGTACTTATCGGAAACGGCTTTGAGTTGAGCCTTGTAACCGGCGATTACTTCGTCCGCATCTTTCAAATAGCCGTCAAAGGAACCTTGTTTCGGCTTGAACAGGCCGTCACCCTCACCAGTACCGGGAGTACCGCCAGAACTGGAACCACCGCCACCGATACCACCATCGGGGTTATCACCGGAGCCGGAATCGCCGCCATCGGAGCCGCCGTCAGAACCGCCGTCCGAGCCACCATCAGAACCGCCGCCACCACCCCCGCCTCCTCCACCACCAGAGCCATCACCACCGCCATCAGAACCGCCAGTGTCGCCACCAGTACCGCCATCACCGCCGTCACCGCCATCAGGATCGGGGGGATTAGGGAAACAGGTATTGCCAGACATACCCCAACCAGGGGGGCAAATAACGGGGGGTGGAGCGTCAGGATCAGGAGGCGGGTTAAGAGGATCGCCACTTTTGGCAAACTGATAGTTTTCAGTCGTGCAACTCTGACCCGTGCCTTTAATTACATAGTTGCAGTAACCCATAGTGGAATCGGCAGCCGAAATATAACAGCCACTACTACGCGTTTCGCCCTGAGTCCCGGCATAAGAACAGGAGTTATAACAAACATTGGTAGGCGGAGAAGACGCAACAATCTTAGTACCATCGCCACCAGTAATAATTGGAGAATCGGCGCCACGAGCGGGAAATAAGTCACCCTCTTTGCAGTCATTCTCTGGCGGAGGGTCACAGGTTACGCCATCAGTGGAACCATGTTCACAGATGATAAAGCGACGAATCCACGAGCCAACTTGAAAATTCTGCGTCCCTTGAGTACCAAGACACGAGCCGGAAGATTCACCGGAGCCAGCCGCGAGAAAGGTATATGCGGTTTCAATTTCGAATACAGCCCGGCACGCGGCAGATTTAGAGGTTTTACCGGGTGATTCCCACGAGCCAATCTTGCCGTGATATCGAGGCACCTCAACAGCAGCAAATGCACCAGAGGAAACCAAAAGAACGGCTACGAGAAGATATCGGCAGAGGTTCGCCATAATGTTCACCACATCGAAAAGATGCCGTAAAAAAAACGGCCCCGGAATCCCGAGGCCTTATGGTTACTGATACTGGCCGACTTGCATGCCTGCTATTAGCGCCTTGGCCAACAGAACGCCCAGCAGCAGCGACCAGATCATTACGCCTTGCGCATCATGCTGATAACCAGCGACACACCGACGATGATCGCAACGGCAGCGATAACCAGCTTGCCCACCGAAGTACCGTCACCGGATGCCTGATCGAGGGCGGCGGTAGTGGCGGTATCAATCAACGACTCCGCGAAAACAGGAGAAGACGCAACAGCCGAGCCAACAGCGACGATGGAGGCGTTACGGAACAGGGTTTGAAGTTTTTCCATGATGAAGCTCCTTAAAGATCAAGAACGCGCTTTGCGCATGATTGACAGCACTACGCCGACACCAAAGCCGATGGCAAACAAGCCAATAGCCGAGGCAAATCCAATACGGAACGCCGACGCATCAAACCCACCCATTAACAGGGTGAGATACCCCTCCGCAGATGGAGGAAGTAAGTAAGCCGGCACCCATTCAAGTTGCGTACATGAAACGGCACCGGAACTTTCGGTCCATTGAGTGCACGCTTGAACAGATACGACGGCCATTGTTAGTTAGCCCCGGCAGCTCGGGCAGGTGCGGCAGCGGCCGCAGCAGCAGGCGCAGCAGCAGGACGGGCTTCCTGCAAGCGCAGCGGGACACCGGCGAGCAGGTAGTCAATCGAGTTGTAACGGTCGTTCACCTCGCAGGTGACGGGCATGAAGACCTCGACACCGACCTGCTGGCGGTAAGCGTTGTGGAGACCGTTCTTGATGGCGTCGCCGAATACGCGGGCCTTCACGGTGTTGGTCACGTCGAAGCCGTCGCGATCCTTGGACATGGTTTGAACGGCCACGATGGCCCAGCGCTTATCGGGTTCGCCTTTGTCGACAACGCCGAGAACAGTGCCTTTGATGATGTGCATGGGTGGGTCTCCTAGAAGCCGAAAACGTCGGCGAAGCACGGGGTTAAACGGGTCTCAGACTCGAACGTCCAGACGCGCTCGGGCTTAGCGCCCTGCTCTTTCCGCCGATCAAGTTCGGCGATGGTTTCGGCCACCTGGCTGCGCAGGTGGTCGGAGTTCGGACGGGAGTAAAAGCGCCGCATCTGCTGGCGGCGGAACTCGGAAACGGTCATGCCGTTGGCCGGATAGTCGGTGTGCATCTGGATCATGGGCGGAACCCCAAGCGCACGAGGTAAAGCGCAATCGCGCCACCGGCGAGGGTCGCGAGCAGCGAGCAGGTAGCGGCGATCATTTCGCGAAGCCCCGAAGGCGAAGCCAAGCAATGGGCGAGTAGCGGCAACCAGAGTCTGGATGCTCAAGGACGAGCGGCGAATCATGGCCAATACGGGCCGGCGCAACAGGCAATCCGCCGAAGGTGAACGCAAAATAGAGATGGCGAGTCATGCGGCCACCTGCAAAGCGAGGTAGAGAGCGCCGCACGCGACGATCTGAACAAACAGCGCCAGAGCGGCGAAAACAAACCACCGGGGCAGGCTCATGCGGCCACCTGCAAATGATTCGGACGGCGGTACCAAGACGGAATTTGCAGCACGTCAACCGGGATAACCTCACGGCTGGCGGTGTGAATGACCGGGCGCACCTTCGAGGTGTCGCATGGGTTGGCAATGTCGATTCCGATCTGGCGAAGCCGCGCGCGGTGGGTCTTAACTGAGGACTTCTCGAAATCAAACTTGGCCTTGCCGGTCATCCACTGGAGCGCATACATGGCAGTGGTGTACGCAGCCTTGTTGTTCTTCACGATCCCCTCGGAAATGAGGTGATCTGCGATCGTCTCGAAATCCATAGCCGTCACCTTCAGTCGGTCGTCTATCTTCAAAAATGCGTCGTGTATGGTCTGGAAGCGGGATTCATCGAACAGGCCCCACCAGCAAAGGCCCTCACGCTGGAGGTACTCACGCTTGAGTTCCTGTTCCATGCGAACAACGCCGTTCGACTTGCAGTAAGCGATCAGCTCGCGCAGATAAACGACCTCGGGCGAGTCGTCGCCGAAGTTCCGCCGAGCCTTGGGGAGCGTGAATTTCTCAAGGGCCACGGCCTTGATGTACGCCTTGCGGTACTGGTCGCGGGCGGTCCAATCGACAGTGCAACCATCCTCGAACAGATGGCCGACCTTGTAGCCGGCACGCTGTGTGCTGAGGCCGGACACATAGTCGAGTTCGTTGCCCTGACCAACTGAGCGATTGGTCGTCAGGTCGATGCGCGTAATACGCATGCCATCGCCCAGCGTCGTGTGGCGGTGAGTGGTCTCGACGGTCTGAATCGTGCCGTCATCGAGTTGGACTTCCTTGATGCGGGAAGCCTGTGCCTGCAAGAAGTCGAGTCGGGTGCACTTTGTCAGCGGCGGAAGCGAAACCGCCCTGCCCTCGTCGTCTTTCATGTTCGCCAAGATGCGGTTGTAAACCACGACGCACTGCTCAACGGTCTGGAAGCCGAACAGGTTGTCGAGCCGATCGACCGCGCTCGGGTTGCCTTGAACGATCAGCTTGCAGCCATCGACACGAACCGTGATCGACGTCGAATAGGAACCCTCGTACTTGACCTTAGGCTGAGTGGTAGCGAGCCGTTCACCAGTACGAGAGCAATACTTCTCGATGGTGACGGGGGCGATCTTCGGCAGATCGAACGGATAAACCTGCTCTACCGACAGGTAGTCGATAAACATCCGTGATTTTTGATCTGCAGACTGCATTCGCGGCATCCGTTTCAGCGTTACACGTTACGGTACGGGCGAACTTATACGCCGTTACGCGTTACAAAGCAACGCGTGACAGAATAACTGGCATCAGAGGAACAACAGGAAATGAAGACTGTGACGAAGCCCTATCGCGTGCGGGACGAGTTCGTCGAGGTGATCAAAGAGAGGCGAATAAACATGATCGTCGAGACGAGAGAAGACATAGCGGAGGCCGATTTGGTGAATGCAACGCTCTGGAAGCACCTCGGCCAAATAACCACAAAGGATGTATTGAAATACCGCGAGGAGGTCCTGCAGAAGGACTGAAAAAGTACGGGATTCCATACCAAATTGGGGGTGTTACAGCACCCCCACCCCGCCCGATCCAGAACGTAGGACCGAAAATGACAGAATGGATGCTGTGGATCGCCATCGCCGGAGGCGCAGGCGACGCACTAGATCTAAATCGGTACGAAACGAAAGAAAAATGCGAGTGGGCGCGTGCTTTGTTGATTGACAAAATCAAAGAGGCAAACGGAGAGATTTTGCCGAAAAAGCTCATGCATCAATGCTCCGAGGTCGAAAAGCAGCGCTGAACCTCCGAACCTTCGGGACCTAACCAGCGGAGCCGCTGACGATCTGGGGAGAGCGGCAGAGAAAAGCCCCGGAGCTGTGTGGTTTGAGCAGATCAGGGCACGGGTTGAGGTTGAGGCGGGACAGAACGACGACGAACGCGAAAAGCCCCTCAGTGGTCACGCAGCCCGCTGGGGGGCTTTTTCGTATGGCTGGAGGTCGGCCCCTTTGGGGGTGTCGTCGCGGTTGCTATGCGCACGACTGGAGGCCATGCAGGCGACTAATCGCCGCAAGCGGCGAGTCGAGGTAAGCCGGTCATTCAGAGTTCAAGAACACGGCGGGCGATCTGCCGAAGTTCGTCAAGAAGCGATTCCAGCTCTGCCCCTTCGTCATCGAGGTCGGACACTCGCCGGCGAAGCTGCCGCAGCTCGGCAACCAACCGACCATAGTCTTCGAGGACGTAGCAAACCGCGTCCAGATCGTGACCGCGCGCCGAGTAGAGCCGAGCATCGCGTACAAGGCGTTCAGGGATGGTAAGCGGGATAGCGGCTCTCATAATCGGCCCTATGTTAACCGGCGCCCGGAGCTGCAAGCATTGTCCGGACACCGCTCAACATAAGGCCATGTGCATTATGAGAACTCAAAGATACCAACTGAGGGTAGTCACTGGCACCAAATGCGTTCTCTGCATCGCTTTGCATTCATCCGCTTTCGCTGCTCACGACTGCGCATCGCGGAACGCGGCGCGAAACTCGCTGGGTTTGAGACCGGACTGCTTGCGGAAGAACCGACTGAAGTAAGCCGCATCGGCAAAGCCCAGGTCGCGGGCGATCTGCTGGATATCCAGACTGGTGTACGCCAGTTGCCGCTGCGCCTCGCGGACGATGCGTGCATTGACGATGGCGCTTGGCGATTCGCCGAATTGTTCGCGGCAGGCACGCCCCAGCGTGGCCACTGTGACGCCGAGCGCCTCGGCATAGCGGCCGAGGGACCACTGCTGACGATAATGCGTGTCGACCAGCTCGCGAAACCGCCCCAGCATGGCCGAGCGGCGCCCGCGGCTCTGGATCGGTGCCGGCGCCGGGCGCTCAAGCCGTGTGATGCGCAGCAGCAACGCAGCCAGCAGCGCCTGCCCGGCAGCGACGCTTCCGGGGGCCTGACTTTCGGCTTCGGCCTCGATCAGCTCGAACAGCGGCCAGATCGGCTCGGTGCCATCGGCTGGCCACGGCAACGCCACGACTACCGGGCGCTGCAGGAATGCCAGCAGATCGGCGGAGAGAATGCGCGCCGTCGACTCGAGCGGCCGCTGTGCCACCGTGATGACCGGGCCGTCAGTCTCGGCGCTGTAGCGAAACGCATGCACGGTGCGTTGCGGCAGCAGGATCAGGCACGGCGCCTGAAACGCCATGCGGCTGTTTTCCAGCGAAACCTCGCCGTGCCCCCGACGCACGTAGACGATCTGCAGCAACGAATCGTGCTGATGCGGGCGAATTTCGCGCTGATGCGACTCGCCTCGCGTGCTGATCCACTCCAGATGCAGCAGGTTCTGCCAGCTCGGCAAGGCGGCCTGACCGTACAGCGCGTAATTGGGTATGCGTTTGGTCATTGTCGTGATTCAGCAAGGCAAGACGGGCGTTTGCGTCGATATCGCACGCCCGAACAGGCCGTAATTGTCCTAGTGCTTGTTCAATTTGTCATAGCGAATTCGCGTTAAATGTAACTTCTTGTGTGCTTGCGTGGCGCCCTGTCACCTCCTCCCCGGCGCGCGCTTCTTCAGAACAGACTTGCTATGACCATGCCGACCTGGCGCGAATGGCTGTTTTCGGCCAAGGCGCTGATTGCTGCCCTGCTCGCGCTCTACATTGCCCTGGCGATTCCGCTGGACAACCCGTACTGGGCGATGGCCTCGGTGTATGTCGTGTCGCACCCGCTTTCCGGGGCGACGCGCTCCAAGGCTATCTACCGCGCGCTGGGCACGCTGCTCGGTGCGGCGGCGTCGGTCGTACTGCTGCCGATGTTCGCCCAGCAACCGGTGATGCTGAGCCTGGTGATCTCGCTGTGGATCGGCGCCCTACTCTTTCTATCATTGCTGGACCGCTCGCCGCGCAGCTACATCTTCATGCTGGCTGCCTACACGGTGCCGCTGGTCAGCCTGGCCGAGGTCAATCACCCGTCGACGATCTTCGATGTCGCTCTGGCGCGCTCCGAGGAAATCCTGCTGGGGATCGTCTGCGCCAGTGTGGTCAATGCCGTGCTGTTTCCCAGCCGTATCGCCACCACGCTCGGCGCGAAGATGGGCCTGTTGTTGCAGGATGGCCGTGCCGCCGTCAGCCGCATGCTCAATGCGCGGCACCTTGGCGAGGCCGATCAGCGCGCGCTGAACGCGCTGCTGGTCGACGTGATGGGCCTGGACGGCATGATCAATCACCTGAGCTACGACAGCAGCAGTCATCTGTCAGCCACTCACGCGCGCGAGTTTCGGGCACGCATGGCGATGCTGATGCCGCAGCTGATTTCCGCGGCGGACGCCTTGCACCGTCTGCAGGACGAGCTGCATGGGCTGCTGCCGGAACTGGAGGAATACCTGCAGGATGTTGATCGGTGGATCCAGGGTGATGCGCCGGACGGGCGCGCCGAACACCTGCGCGAACGCGGCATGCAACTGGCCGCCTGGCTCTGCGATACCCATCCGACCCACGCGCTTGCGATCGACAGCGGCCTGCGTCAGCTGCGCGCGCTGGTCGATCTCTGGCAGGACTGTCTCGATCTGCACCAGCAGTTTCGCGACGGCCATGCCGAGGCGGCGCCGGCACTGCGCTACCACGTGCAGCAGCTGATCGGCGGACCGCGCCACTATGATTACGGCCTGCTGGCGTTCTCCGCCGCGTCGGTTGCCGTGTCGATCTTCTGCCTGTGCATGCTGTGGTTCGTTTCCGGCTGGGAATATGGCTACAGCGGCGTGTTCATCGCCGCGGTAGCCGGATGCTTCTTCGCCAGTCAGGACAATCCGGCCCCGTTTATCCGCTCGTTTCTGATCGCCACGCTGTTTTCCTCCGTCGCGGCGGGCATCTATCTGTTCGCGCTGATGCCCAACGTGCACGACTTCGGCAGCCTGGCCACCCTCCTCGCCGTGCCGCTGCTGTTGCTCGGCACCCTCGCCGGCCGCCCGCAACATGCCGGCACGGTGATCCTGGTGGCCGTGCAGACGATCTCCAACATCACCATCCAGGACAGCTATCGCGCGGACTTCCAGCTGTTCGCCGACATCGCGCTATCGACTGCGCTCGGCGTGATCTTCGCGCTGGTCTGGGCGCGTCTGAGCCGGCCGTTCGGTACGTTCTGGGCCGCGCGCCGGCTGGAACGGCATGGCTGGCTGAGCCTGGCCGAGCTGGCCGTGACGCGACGCAAGCGGGATTACGCGACGGTCGCCTCGAGCTTCGTCGATCGCACCGCACAGCTGCTGCCGCGCCTCACCCAGTTGGGCGACGACGGCCAGGCGCTCAACGATGCCACGCGCGAGCTGCGCGTGTGCTTCCGGCTGCTGGAACTGCGCGAGCTGCATCTGACGCGCAGCAAAAAGCAGCAGGTGCAAACGGTGCTGCAACAGGTCCGTGAACACTTCCTCGCCTGCGCCCGCGCGCATCGCCAACTGCCGCCCGCGCAGGAATTGCTGCAAGCGCTGGAGACCGCGCTGCGGCTACTGCAGGACGATCCCACGCGCATCGCCCGCAAGGCTGCACAGGCACTGAACGGCCTGCGCCTGGCGCTGTTTCCCCATGCACCGGCCAGCGTGCCGATGCAACCGCCGCCATCCACGGCGGACCTTGCCGGAGCCTTCGCATGACCGGTCACCTGAATGTCTACGGCGTCTACGTGCCGGTGTTGCTGGTGGCGATGCTGGCCGCCTACGGCGTGAAGAGCGTGATCGCCGCGGCCCTGCGGCGGCTCGGCTTTTACCGCTGGGTCTGGCACCCGCCGCTGTTCAACCTCGCCCTGTACATCCTCGTGCTCGGCGCCCTGTTCAACCTCGTACCCAGGATGTGAATGCGTGAAGAACTGGATACCCGCCATCGGCTCGGTACTGCTGACCCTGCTGGCCGTGACCGCCGCAGTCGTCGTCAGCCTGCATCTGTGGGACTACTACATGGAAGCGCCCTGGACGCGCGACGGCCACGTTCACGCCGACATCATCCAGGTCGCGCCGGACGTTTCCGGGCTGGTGACCGAACTGCACGTGCGTGACAACCAGAAGGTCAGCCGCGGCCAGGTGCTGTTCGTCATCGACCAGGCACGCTTCGAACTGGCTGTCGACGAAGCCGAGGCCACCGTACTGGAGCGCCGCGCACAGCTCGATCAGGCGCGCCGCGAAGCCAGACGTAACCGAGTGCTCAAGGACCTGATCGCCGCCGAAACTGTCGAGATCGGCGACACCCAGGTCAAGCGTGCCGAGGCCGCGCTGGCCACCGCCGAGGCCGCGCTCGGCGTGGCGCGGCTGGACCTCAAGCGTACCCGCGTGCTCAGCCCGGTGGACGGTTATCTCAGCGACCAGACCATGCGCGTCGGCGACTACGTGAAAACCGGCACGCCGGTGCTGTCGATCGTCGATACCAACTCCCTGCGCATCGAGGGCTACTTCGAGGAAACCAAGCTGCACGCCATCGCCATCGGCCAGCCGGTGGACATCCACATCATGGGCGAGTCGCAGCACCTGCAGGGCCATGTGCAGAGCATCGCCGCAGGCATCGAGGACCGCGATCGCGCACGCGGCAATTCGCTGCTGCCCAACATCGACCCGAGCTTCAACTGGGTCCGCCTGGCCCAGCGCATTCCGGTGCGGGTGGTGCTGGACGAGGACCAGCAGACCGATATCCGCATGGTCATCGGCCGCACGGCGACGCTCTCGGTGCTGCCTTGGCCCGTCGCCACGGATGCGCAGCCGGTGAAGCCATGAGCTGCACGTCGCGCTGCGCGCCGCTCGCGCTGATCGCCCTGCTGTCGGCCTGCTCGGCCGTCGGCCCGGATTACCAGGTGCCTGCCGAGGCGGTCATCAAGCAGGAAAAGGCGCAAAAATCCTTCGATCTCGCCGATAACGCCGCCGTCAGCGCAAGCACCCTGCCCGATGACTGGTGGCGACTGTACGATGACCCGCTGCTCGACCAGCTGGTGCGCGCCGCATTGGACGGCAACCGCGACGTGCGCCTGGCCTACCACAACCTGCGGCGTGCCTACGAGGGCTACCAGATGGCGCATCACGCGCAGGAGGTCGAGATCGGCGGCAGCGGCTCGCTCGCACGCGGCCAGCTGTCCAGCGAAGCGCTGGCACTGCATGAAAAGCTGCCGGTGATGAACCTCGCCGACGCCGGGCTGACCGTCGGCTATCAGCTCGACCTGTTCGGCAAGCTGCAGCGCGCCACCGAATCGGCCGCCGCCAGTGCCCAGTCCAGCCAGGCCGCGCTGGATACCGCGCGCATCACCGTGGTGGCGCAGGTCGTACGCGATTACGTCGAAGCCTGCCATGCCACCGAGGAACTGCACATCGCCGGGAAGTCGCTGGATATCCAGCAACGTCAGCTGGACGTCGCCGAGCGGCTGTTCGCCGGTGGGCGCGGCAATCAGATCGACGTGGCGCGCGCCCGCGCCCAGGCCGAAGCGCTGCGCGCCGAACTGCCGCCGTTCGAGACCAAGAAGGCGGCCGCACTCTACCGGCTGGCCGCCCTGCTCGGCCGCACGCCCGGCGACCTGCCGCCGACAGTCGCTACCTGTACGCATGCGCCGCAGCTGAGCCAGCCGATTCCGGTGGGCGATGGCGCAGCCCTGCTCAAACGCCGCCCGGACGTTCGCGCCGCCGAACGGCAACTGGCCGCCGCTACCGCCGATATCGGTGTGGCGACCGCGATGATGTATCCGGAAGTCAGCCTCGGAGCCAGCGCCGGCTACACCGGCATGCTCGAACACATGGGCGATCCGATCACCCGGCGCTGGGCGTTTGGCCCGCATATCGCCTGGCACTTCCCGACCCAGGTCGACCGCGCCCGCGTGCGCGCCACCGAGGCCGGTGCCGACGCGGCGCTCGCCCGCTTCGATGGCGTGGTGCTCGAAGCGCTGCGTGAAACCCAGACGCTGCTCGCCCGCTACGCCGACGATCTGCAGCGCAACCGCGCCCTGCGCCAGTCGCGCGATGCCGCTAAAGCAGCCGCCGAGTACAGCCGCACGCTGTATCAGGAAGGCCGGCTCGCCTACCTCGACAGTCTGGACGCCGAGCGCACGCTGGCCGCCAGCGAAGCCACCCTCGCCGCCTCCGAGGCCCGGTTGTCACAGGATCAGGTCGATCTGTTCCTCGCCCTGGGTGGTGGCTGGACGACCGCCGCTGGCGCCGAGCCGGGCGTGGCCGCCGTGCATTGAGCGATCAGTGCGGGGTCGGTTGCAACGCGATGACCGCCATACCGACCAGCGCGATGGTGGCGCCGGCGATGTCCCAGCGCGTCAGCGCGACGCCGTCGACCAGCCGCAGCCAGAGCAGCGCGACCGCGATGTACATGCCGCCGTATGCGGCATAGGTGCGCCCGGCCGCGGTCGGATGCAGCGTCAGCAGCCAGGCGAACAGCGCCAGCGAAAGCGCGGCCGGCACCAGCAGCAGCGCGCTCCTGCCTTGCTTCAGGACCAGCCAGGGCAGATAGCAGCCGAGAATTTCCGCCAGCGCGGTCAGGGCAAACAGGCCAACCAGACGTAACAGTTCCACGCAGTTGTTCCTTGATCAGAGGCCGGCCGGGCTTGCGGCGTAGAGATACCAGAGCCACGCGAGCAGCCCCAGCCAGATGAGCACGATCCCCCCCGCCGCAACCCGGTTGACCGGCCGTGGCGTCTGTTGCGCTTCCCAGGCCAGCGCCTGCTGGCGGCATTCTTCCAGCAGCGCGGTGGGCATCAGGCGCAGCGCCAGCCAGATTCCCAGCGGCAGGAGCAGCAGGTCGTCCAGATAGCCCAATACCGGGATGAAGTCGGGAATCAGGTCTATGGGACTGAGCGCATAAGCCACCACGCACAGGGCGATCAGCTTGGGCAGCCAGGGCGTACGCGGATCCCGGCATGCGAACCAGAGCACCATCACCTGGCGCTTGAGCAGCCTGGCCCAGCGGCGGAGATCGTCGAGCATCATGAGCGAAGCGCCTCGGTAACCAACGGAGGCAGCTAGTCTGCGTGGTGTCGGGCGCGCGTCAAGCGCCGATAAGGTGTGCGGCGGCGATACTTGCGCAAAACGAAACAACGCTTCTCCCCTTCTCTCGATGCGGGCACCATTCGCCTAGTCAGTTGCACCAGGAGGTAAACATCAATGGATATGCTGCAGGCCATGCGGGCGTTCGTGCGGGTGGTCGACGCCGGCAGCTTCACCGCGGCCGCGGCGCAGTCGGCGACCTCCACGGCTCAGGTCTCGCGCCAGGTCGCCGAACTGGAGAGCCAGTTGCAGGCGCGTCTGCTGCATCGCACCACCCGGCGGCTGGCGCTGACCGAAGCCGGCGAGCGCTTCCTCGAGCAGAGTCGGCAGATTCTCGCCCAGCTCGAACAGGCCCGGCTGGAGGCCAGCGGCGCGCACCTGACACCGCGCGGACGGCTGCGCGTGCACTCCACCACCGGGCTCGGCATCCAGATGCTGGCCACGCTGGCGAGCCGTTACAGCGAGCAGTATCCCGAAGTGAATCTGGAGCTGATGCTCTCGCAGCGCCAACCGGATCTGCTGGGCGAAAGCCTGGACGTGGTCATCACGCTTTCACGCGAGCTGCCGGATTCCGAGCTGATCGCGCAGAACCTCGGCTCTGTGTTCAACCTCGTCTGCGCCGCGCCCAGCTACCTCAGGCAGCACGGCACTCCAACAACCCCGCAGGAGCTGCAGCAGCATCGTTGCCTGCGTCTGGTCGATCCGGTGTTCGCCGATGCCTGGGAATTCAACGACGGCGACGCCGTGCACCTGATCCACCCAGGCGACACCTTCAAGGTCAACGTCGCCGAGGCAATGGCCAGTGCCGCCGAGGCCGGCATGGGCATCTGCCTGCTGCCCGACTACGTGGCCGCGCCGGCGCTGCAGCGCGGCACGCTGGTGCGCCTGTTGCCGGGCTTCCGCCTGCAGTGCAAGCACATCCACGCGCTGTACCCGTCGCGGCGGTTTCTCGATGCGAAGATCAAGACCTGGCTGGAGTTTCTCAAGCTGGAACTGCCCAAGGCTTTCGACAGCTATCACCAGATCATTCAAAACCCGAACTACTGGGCCTGATTGTTGCTGATTCGGTAAAGGTCTATGACGATGCTCGTCATTTTTTACCGATACGTCGCGGCGTATCCTGCGTCAGTGGCAACAGCGGTTTCCCTGCACCGCTAGACCGCCCGATCGAGTGCTCCTTCGCTCTCGCGGTCATTGCCCCTTTCGGGCCGCTCTCCTCGTTGCGGCCCTGTTTATTGCGCTGGCGCACCTCAGACGTGAGCCGGCTTCGGGCGGTACCCGGCTTGGCCCTGTCGACCGCCAGACACATCGTTAGAGGTTCGATATGAAAAAGCTGCTGTGTATCGCCGGTCTGGCGCTGTGCGCCCCGCTGGCCAGTGCCGAAACCGCGCCCGTGGCCTATCAGTACGGCGACCAGCTGGACATCGCCAAGGTCGTTTCGCTGGAAGTTCCAGCCGGCGGCTGCGAGATCGTCGAGGCGAAGATGACCTACGTCGACTCCAAGGGCGAAACCCATGTGACGTCGTATCTGCGCCAGGGGCCGGACTGCCACAATTTCTGACCGCACGTAGCGTGTCGAACAGCAACGATGCCAATGGCGCCGTTGCTGTTTTTTTTGCGCTGCCGAACAGCGCGCTATACCTCGCCGCGCTCCACCTTCCTCGCCTCCGGACCTTCGTCGCCCAGCTCCTCGGCGAAGCGCACCTGATCACCCGTGCGCAAGCCATCGAACGCGCCACCGGTCACATCGCGGCGGTGGAACGGCAATTGCCGGCCGTCGGTCGTCTCGATCCGGCCAAGGCCCTGCCCGGCGTCCAGCTCGATCACCAGCCCCTGATGCTGCACCACAGGCGTGTCGTCACCGGTCGCCGGCGCGTTGGGTGATTCGTCGTACGGTGTGTCCATGACGCTTACCTCACTGTGATGGGGGTGCTGCGCGCGGCTCAACCACCCAGCCGTGCGCGCATGTCGTCGTCGATGCGTTGTCGTACCTGCGGCAGCTCCGCCCAGGGATCCGCCTCGCCCAGCTCCTGCAGACGCTCGAACAGGTTGCCGACCGTCCACAGATTGGCGCCCTGCAATTCGCTCAGTTCGTCGCGGTGGATCGGCACTGAAACCGGCAGGCCCGGCCGTGCGCGAACCGAATAGGCCGACACCGTGCTGGCGCCGCGGCTGTTGCGCAGGTAGTCGATGAAGATGCGGCCGACACGGTTCTTCGGTCCGCTGACGGCGGAAAAGTGGCTCGGCAGCAACTTGGCGAGATAGCGGGCGATGGCATGACTGAAGGACTTCACCTCGCTCCAGCCGTGCGCCGGCGCCAGCGGCACCACGATATGCAGCCCTTTACCGCCGCTGGTCTTGAGAAACGACTGCAGGCCGATCTCGTCCAGCAGCGTCTGGGTCAGCTGCGTGGCCTCGACCATGCGTTTCCAGGGCAAGGCGGGATCCGGATCGAGGTCCAGCACGAAGCGGTCCGGATGTTCCAGCCCCGGGGCGACGACATTCCAGGCGTGCAGCTCAATGGTGCCCATCTGCGCCGCGCCGACCAGCGCTTCGCGGCTGTCGATCACCAGCAGCGCACCGTGCTTGTCGAGCGCCGGATCGAGCTGGGTGATGTGCGGGATGCTCAGCTTGTCCGCGTGCTTCTGGAAGAACAGCTCGCCGGTGATGCCTTCCGGCGCACGCACCAACGCCAGCGGGCGGTCGCGCAGTTGCGGCAGCAGCCACGGCGCGATGCGGGCGTAGAAGCGCGCCAGTTCGAGCTTGGTGGTGCCGCTGTGCGGGTCGATGATGCGTTCGGGGTTGGAGATGCGCACACCGGTGCCGGCGAGCGGATCGTCCGCATCGCGCTTGCCGCTTCGGCTGTGTACCGCCTTGGCCGGTCGGGCGCGCTCGTGGGTGATCGCCTGCGCCGGTTTGTCGGTACGCAAGCCATGAAACACCGCATGCCGCACCACGCCCTGGCGTGTCATCTCGGCATAGGCCACTTCGCACATCAGTTGCGGTTCGAGCCATTGCGCGCCGCGCACATCGGCCGCCGGTGGCGCCTTGGCCAACGGACAGCGGGCGATTTCCAGCGCCTGCAAACGCCGATGCAGGCTGGTCAGCGTCGCCTGATCGAAGCCGGTGCCGACCTTGCCGGCGTAGCGCAAATGCCCGTCATCGTCATGCAGCCCCAGCAGCAATGCGCCGAAACCGGTGCGCGTGCCCTTGGGGGCGGTGTAGCCGACGATGATGAATTCCTGGCGGTTGCCGCATTTGATCTTGATCCAGCTGCTGCTGCGCTTGCCGACATAGCTGCTGCCGGCGCGTTTGCCGATCAGCCCTTCGAGCTTCATCTGGCAGGCGCTGTCGAGAATGCTCTGCGGCTGCTCGGTGAAATCCTCGGAAAACCGCAGCAGATCGCTATCGCTACGCGCCAGAACCTCGCGCAACGCCGCACGACGGTGCTCCAGCGGCACCGCGCGCAGGTCCAGCCCGTGCAGGTACGGCGCATCGAACAGGTAATAGAGGATGCCGCCACTGCGCCCGGCCTCGAAGGCGTTCTGCAGCGCCTGGAAATCCGGCGTGCCGTTCTCGTCGGGCACCACCACCTCGCCATCGAGCCAGCCCGATTGCAGTCCGAGCCCGGCCAGCGCGGCAGCCTGCTGCGGCATCTTCGCCGTCCAGTCGTGACCGTTGCGGGTAAACAGCTGCACCCGCCCCGCATCGATTCGCGCGAGGATACGGTAGCCGTCGAACTTGATTTCGTAGCGCCAGTCACCGCTCGGCACCGCATCCACCAGCGTGGCCAGCTGCGGCGTCAGCGTGGCCGGCAGGTCGGCGGCAACGGCGCCCGGTAGCACTTGCGGCGGCGCCTTGGTCGCCGCGCTCTTTCGCGTGCGACCGGGGCGCTTCACCGGCTTGGGCGGATCTTCCTCGGTGCGTTTGCGCGCCGTACCGCGCTGGCGCGGCAGCAGGGTGCGCTCGCTGAGCACGCTGTCCGGCTGGGCGGCGGTCACGTCGTAATCGGCCTGCTCGCGCGCCGCCTCATCGCGCGACTTGATCAGGAACCACTGCTCCTGCTTGCCCGCCATGCGGGTACGCACCAGGTTCCAGCTGCCGGCGAGCTTCTCGCCCTGCAGGGTGAATTTCAGCTTGCCCTTGCGATAACCGTCCTGCGGGTCGCCCTCGGGCAGCCAGACGCCCCGATCCCAGACGATTACGTCACCGGCGCCGTAGTGCCCTTCGGGTATGTGCCCCTCGAAGCTGGCGTAGTCCAGGGGATGATCCTCAACATGCACCGCCAGCCGGCGCACCGCCGGGTCCAGGCTCGGTCCCTTGGGAATCGCCCAGCTCTTCAGCGTGCCGTCGAGTTCCAGGCGGAAGTCGTAATGCAGTCGCGTGGCGTCATGCTTCTGGATGCAGTACTGCAGCGCCTGCTCGCTGCGCCGGGCGCGCTTACGCGTGCCGGCCGGCTCGGGCGTGGCAGCGAAGTCACGTTTGCGCTGGTATTCGTCGAGCGCCATGACGCCCCGTCAATCCAGCTCGCCGGCGCTGGTGGAGGGATCGTCGTGGCCGCCGGGTGCCGAGTGTCGCGTCGGATCGGTGGACGGCTCCGCCTCCCGATCATGCTTGGGCGTGACCACCGGGCGGCCATCTTCGGTAACCGTGCGCCCCTGCTCGTCCTTGCGGGTTTCTACTTCTTCGTGCGGCGTCGGATTACCCATCGTGCTGGGCGGCGAGGCGCGATCGTCGCCAGGCGTGCCGGCCGGATACTGCGCCAGTGCGGGCAATGTCAGTACGCCGGCTAGTACCAGCGCCAGGGATGCTTTCTTCATGTGGTCCTCCGCAGGTTTCGGTCCGCCTTAGCAGTTTTGTCATCCCCCTGCGGTATGAAGTTCAGCGAGGCTGATCGCCGGGCCGACGTGCCTTCCGATGAAAGGTCGCGGCCAAAAACACCGTCTCACGGGCCTGTTGCCGCATGGTCGGCAATTGGCGCCCAACGGCAATTTACAACCGGCAAGCGGCTGCTACGGTCATTGTGTCGCCAAGATGACGATGCCGCGGTGCAGTGTTCCGCCCCTACAGAAAAGGAGGATTTTATGGGCTCGCGACTCCCCCTGTTCAAGATCGAAGCGATCCTGCACGACTACCTGCGCCCCTATCGCTGCGAATGCATAGAGCAACCCAGCGGCCTCAGTGTGCGGCTGTACGATGCCCAGGCCGAACACGAAGAACTGACGGTACACGGCGTGACCCATGAGCAGTGCCGCGACGCCGCCAATCTTGTGCGTCTGGCACAGGAGCTGCGCATCGAGATGCTGGTCACGCGCAGCGAAATGCCGGCCGAGCACGCAACGCTCAGCTCCGTCGAATAGCCGAGGCTTCGGGGCGGGTGCCCTTGCGCCGCGCGAGGTATTTCATGAACACGTCGTGCCCGTAGCTGTGGCTTTGCTGCGGTGTCTGCCGGCCGAAGCGGTTCCAGGCGCGCTCGTGAAAATAGAACACCACGGTATTGAGCAGCGGCTCGATCAGCGCCGCTGCGCCGCTGATCGCGACATTGCCGGTCAATGCATAGACCACGATGAAGGCCGTGGCGAAATGCAGGATGGCGAAGGTGAAGGTCTTCAGTAGCGGTCTGGGTTTCATCGAAGGTTCCCATCGCGTCGCCGCCGCCCCCCGGGCAGCTGCGCGAACGGTGCGCTGAATGTGGGCGGGCTGCGCTCCCTCTCCCGCCGACGTGGAGGCGGCGCTTAACGCTTGGCCTCGACATGCGGCTCGGCGGCGCGCGTCAGGTAGGCGTGGGTCAATTCGGGCAGATGGTCGCGCAGCCAGTCGGCCATCGCGATTTCCTCGACCAGAATGCGTTCGCAGACTTCCTTGGTCTCGAGATCGCCAACGGCCTCGGCAGCCGCGATGAGAATCTTGTAGGAGGCGATTTCCAGGTTCTCGAACACGTAACCCATCTGCGCGCCTTTGACGATCTCGTCATTGACCATCATGCCGCCCATCGCCTGCCCCATCGCCAGCATCTTGCCGCCCAGGTCTTTCAGCCCGGAATAGGACCTGTCGTGGCGGCGCAGGCAGCCCTCGATCAAGCGGGACTGGTTCTGGGTTTCGGTAATGTGCTGCTCGATGCGCGCCTTCAGCTCGGGATAGTGCTGGATGCGGCTGGCCTGCTTGGTGAGCATGGTTTCGGCCTGAACCTCCATCGCGTGGGCATCGCGCAGCCATTCGATGAGGCGTTCGGTACGGACGTCGTGGCCGGTCTGGGCACTTTGCATGGGCGTCTCCTGTAAGGCGTGAATGTCGGACCCTGTGTTGGGTGTGAAACGCACGCCGTCCAGGGAGTTCCCCCCGTCCGACTGACTGCACGCCGCTAGCCCTGACTGATCAGCAGCCCCTGCAGCTGCGCATAGCGCTGCGGCAACTGCTCGAGCCCGTAGCGCGCAGCCTGTTTGCGAATCGCCACGCGGTCACCATCGAACTTCACTGTTTCGCTGATCGACACCAGCCGCTCAGCCTCGCGCAGCGCCCAGGCGAAGCACTGGGTGCCGCCCTCGTCCTCCTGGGCATCGTCGGCAACGCCGGTGTTGGCCACGCTGAGCGACGCCGTACTGGCATGCAACGCACCCGTGGCCATTTCGGTGGCGACCTGCTCGCTGGTCAGGCCGAAGCGCTCGATGGTGGCGAAACTAACCTGCAGCAGCCGGTGTTTGGCCGGCGGTGAATAGACCACGAAGCCGCTGTCGAGCACCTGCCCGCAGCCCGGAATATCGGCCAGCAGCGAGGCCATCAGCCCGCAGGTGCAGGACTCGGCCGTACTCAGCACTAGCTGCCGGTCGCGCAGGAATGCCACCACTTCTTCGAGCCTTTGCATGATCGCCTCCGTAACGGTTTGCCTACCGTTCGGAGCAGCCTGTCGGAAACGAGTTCCGCACCCGGTCTTTTTCAAGCGAAACCAGAACTTTCTCACAGACTGCCCGGTCTGGTTTTTGGTAGGGCCAGCGTAGCCCCACCCCCGCCGTTCGGCGGCTCGCAATATTGATTCCTGCCTATCGTGTTCACGGTTGTGACGGTCATCAGATCGTTGCACTGGAGAAATATGCTCGTAACTGGCGCCGGCGCCTGGATGCCGGATCACTTGGGGAGATCGTGATGAGTATTGCGGTGAACGCCGGTTCCATTCGCCTGAACAAGACCCAGCCCGCCATTCGGCTAACGCCGCGCCCGGTGCTGCAGGTTCGCAGCAGTCACAGCGAGAAAAAGAAAATCCTCTTCGTCACCTCGGAGCTGACCGATCTGATCAAGACCGGTGGGCTGGCCGATGTGTCCGCCGCCCTGCCCCGCGCGCTCGGTACGCTGCACGACGTGCGCGTGCTGATTCCCGGCTACACGCAGGTGCTGCGCAGCGGTCATGCGATCCGCGTGGTCGGCAGCCTCGGCGCCCAGGCGGAGATCCCTGCCTGCCGCATCGGCCGAATGGACATGCCCGACGGCCTGATCATCTACGTGCTGATCTGCCCGGAGCTCTACGAGCGCGACGGCAACCCATACGGCGACGGCCACGGCAATAACTGGCCGGATAACCCGGTGCGCTTTGCCCGCCTGTGCCTGGCCGCCGCGGAAATCGCCGCCGGCACCGCCTGCATCCGCTGGACACCGGAACTGGTGCACGCGCACGACTGGCCCACCGGGCTCACGCCCGCTTACATGCACTGGCGCGGGCTGCGCACGCCGAGCGTGTTCACCATTCACAACCTGGCCTACCAGGGCAACATCGACATGAGCCTGCGCCGCGCACTGGCGCTGCCGCACGAGGCCTGCGGCGTGGAACGCATGGAGTTCTACGGCAAGCTCTCGCTGCTCAAGGCCGGCATCGCCTACGCCAGCCACGTCACCACCGTCAGCGCGACCTATGCGCAGGAAATCACCACCGAAGAATTCGGCTGCGGCATGGAAGGTTTTCTGCGCATGAAGGCGCGCCAGGGCCTGCTCAGCGGCCTGCTCAACGGCATCGATGAAAGCTGGGAACCGCAGAGCGACCCTCATCTGGTGCGCGGCTTCAGTGCGCGCGACTGGCAGGGCAAGGCCGCCAACGCCGCCTATGTTCGTCAGACGTTCGGCCTCGAGGCCGACGCCAGTCCACTGTTCGCCGTGGTGTCACGTCTGGTGCAGCAGAAAGGCATCGACCTGACCCTGGCCGTCGCCGAAACCATCGTCGCCAACGGCGGCCAGCTGGCCATTCTCGGCCAGGGCGAACCGCACATCGAAGAAGAGGTGCGCGAACTCGCCCGTCGCTATCCGGGCCGCGTCGCCGCGCATATCGGTTTCAACGAACTCGATGCGCGGCGGTTGTTCGCCGGCAGCGATTTTCTGCTGATGCCCTCGCGCTACGAGCCGTGCGGCCTCAGCCAGATGTATGCCCAGCGCTACGCCTCGCTGCCGATCGCCCGCCGCACCGGCGGCCTGGCCGACTCCATCGAGGACGGGCTGACCGGCTTCTTGTTCGACCAGACCAGCGTCGACAGCTATCGCCACGCGGTGCTGCGCGCCCTGGAGATTCACCAGCGGCCGGACCTGCTCTGCGGCATGCGCTGCCGGGCGATGGCCACCGGGTTCTTCTGGCGCCACGCCATCGCCCCGTACGACCACCTGTACCAGCAACTGCTGGGGGTACACCGCGAGGTCGCCCACGCCATTTCCTGAGTGCGCCAACCCCGAGGACTGTCAATGCCATCCATGCGTGCCCCCATCGGACGACACGGCCCACAACTGCTGGACTGCAACACCACCCGCTTCAGGCTCTGGGCGCCGGATGCCGCAAGCGTGGCGCTGGTTATCGTTGGCGGCGAAACGCTGCCGATGCAGCCCGAAGCGAACGGCTGGTACGGCGTGGACGCTCCGTATGGCGCGGGTACGCTGTATCGCTTTCTCATCGACGGCGAACTGCAGGTGCCCGACCCGGCGTCACGCGCGCAGGCCGGCGATGTGCACGACCCCAGTGTGGTGGTCGACCCCAACGACTACCTGTGGCGTCACGCCGGCTGGCAGGGCCGCCCGTGGCACGAAACGGTGCTCTACGAACTGCATGTCGGCCTGCTCGGTGGCTTTGCCGGGGTCGAGCAACACCTGGCGGACCTCGCTGCCCTGGGCGTCACCGCCATCGAACTGATGCCGCTGGCGGAGTTTCCCGGCGAGCGCAACTGGGGCTACGACGGTGTCCTGCCCTACGCACCGGAGGCGGCCTACGGCTCGCCGGCCGAACTCAAGCAGCTGATCGACAGCGCCCACGGTCACGGGCTGATGGTCTTCCTCGATGTGGTCTACAACCACTTCGGCCCGGACGGCAATTACCTCGGCCGCTACGCCAAGCACTTCTTCCGCCACGACCAGCAGACCCCCTGGGGCGATGCCATCGACTTCCGCCGCCGTGAGGTTCGCGATTTCTTCATCGACAACGCACTGATGTGGCTGCAGGAGTACCGTTTCGACGGCCTGCGCCTGGACGCCGTGCACGCCATCCCCGAACGCAGCTTCCTCACCGAACTGGCGGCCCGGGTACGCGAGGCCACCGAGCCTGGCCGGCACGTCCACCTGGTGCTGGAGAACGAGGACAACCGCGCCAGCCTGCTGGCCCAGGGCTTCACCGCGCAGTGGAACGACGACGGCCACAACGTCCTGCACTGCCTGCTCACCGGCGAACACCAGGGCTACTACGCCGACTACCACGGCAACGCCAGTGCCAAGCTGGCGCGCTTTCTCGGCGAGGGTTTCATCTACCAGGGCGAGGCCAACCGCCATGGCGAGACGCGCGGCGAACCCAGCGGGCACCTGTCGCCGACGGCCTTTGTGCTGTTCCTGCAGAACCACGACCAGATCGGCAACCGCGCCTTCGGCGAACGCCTGATCAGCCTCACCGACCCGCAATCGCTGCGCGCCGCGACCGCCGTGCTGTTGCTCTCACCAATGATTCCGCTGCTGTTCATGGGCGAAGAATGGGGCGCGCGCCAGCCGTTCCTGTTCTTCACCAGCCATCACGGCGAACTGGCGGACGCCGTGCGCGAAGGCCGCCGCAACGAGTTCGCCGAGTTCGCCGAATTTGCCGACGAGAACACCCGCGAGCGCATCCCGGACCCCAACGCCATCGCCACCTTCGACGCCTCGCGCCCGGATTTCGGCGCGCGTCAGGAGCCCGGACATGCCGAATGGCATGCGCTGTACAACCAGCTGCTGGACATTCGCCGGCGCGAGATCGTGCCGCGCCTGCCGGGCGCACGTTTTCTCGATGCCCGCGTGCTGGGCGACGCGGCGGTGCTGGTGCACTGGCGCCTCGGCGACGGCTGCCGGTTGCGGCTGGAGCTGAACCTCGGCGAGCAGGTCGCAGCGCTGTCGGAGGCCGCGCCGGGAGCCGAACTGCTGTTCGCCAGCCGCGAGACGGTCGATGCGCGCGATGCGTTGGCGCCGCGTCTGGCCAGGCTGTATCTGGAGAAAGACCATGAGTGACGAAGCGCTGATCCGCCTGGCTACTGCCGCGGGGCTGTCCGTCGACTGGACGGATGCCGACAACCGCCGGCAACGCGTCGAGCCACAGGTGCTTCGCGAAGTGCTCGGCTGCCTCGGGCTGGCCGCGCACAGTGAGGCCGACGTCCAGGCCAGCCTCGAGCTGCTCGCGCAGCAGTACAACCATGGCGGCGTGCCGCCCCTGTTGACCTGCGACCAGCACGCCGCGCTGGAGCTGGGCGGCTATTTCGCGCCGGCGAGCCACTACCAGCTGACGTCCGAGGACGGCGAAGCCCGGCACGGCCAGCTCGACGAGCAGGCGCGGCTCCCGGCGATCATCACACCCGGCTACTACCACTTGAACATCGCCGAGCATCAGCTGACCGTCGCCGTGGCGCCGCATGCCTGCCCGACCGTGGCGGAAATCGCCGGTGCCGCTGCCTGGGGCCTCACCGTACAGCTGTACGCCCTGCGCCGGCCGGGCGACGGCGGCCTGGGCGATACCCAGGCGCTGGAAACCCTGGCCCGCAGTGCTGCCACCCATGGGGCCGACGCACTGGGCATCAGCCCGGTGCACGCCATGTTCAGTGCCTACCCGCATCAGTACAGCCCCTACTCGCCATCCAGCCGGCTGTTCCTCAACGTTCTGCACGCCTCGCCCGGCGCGATCCTAGGCGAACGCCCGGTGCAGCAGGCCATCGAAACCTGCGAGCTGGGCCGCGAGCGGGAACGCCTGGAGCAGCTGGAGCTGATCGACTGGCCTGCCGTGGCGCTCAGCCGTCAGCGCCTGCTGCGTCAGCTGTTCGAGGATTTCAGTCGCGGCGGCAACGCGCAGCAGGTCGATTTCGACAGCTTCCGCGCCAGCGGTGGCGAAGCGCTGGAAAACCACTGCCGCTTCGAGGCGCTGCACGACCACCTGCGCGACGCCGAGGGCAACCCGCAGCACTGGAATGCCTGGCCGGCCGAGTACCGCGACCCGGCCAGCCCGGCGGTGGCCGCCTTTGCCCGCGAACACGCCGACGCGATCAGCTATCACGCCTTCGGGCAATGGCTGATGGCGCGCGGGCTGCAGCGCGCCCACGTCGCCGCGCGCAGCGCCGGCATGCGCATCGGCCTGATCTCGGACCTGGCCGTCGGCGCCGATGGCGGCGGCAGCCAGGCCTGGAGTCGGCAGTCCGAACTGCTGGCCGCGCTCAGCGTCGGCGCGCCACCGGACGTAATGAACCGCGCCGGGCAGAACTGGGGCATCTCCGCCTTCTCGCCCTGGGGCCTGCGGCGCCACGGCTTTCGCGCCTACATCGAGATGCTGCGCGCCAACCTCGCGCACGCCGGCGGCATGCGCATCGACCACGTGCTGGGCCTCAAGCGCCTGTGGGTGATGCCGGCCGGCGCCGATCCGAAGCGCGGCGTGTACCTCAACTACCCCTTCGACGACATGCTGCGCCTGCTCTGCCTGGAGGCCTGGCGGCACCGTGCGGTGATCCTCGGCGAAGACCTCGGCACCATTCCCGAAGGCCTGCGCGAGGTGCTCGCCGCGCGCGGCATACTCGGCATGCGCGTGCTGCTGTTCGAGCAGCACCACGGCCATTTTCAGCGCGCCGGGCAGTATTCCGATCAGGCGCTGGCGACCAGCACCACCCATGACATCCCACCGCTCGCCGGCTGGTGGAGCGGGCATGACATCGACTGGCGGATCAGAATCGGCCAGCTCAGCGAAGCGGATCGCGAGTCGCAGTGGCGCGCCCGCGAGCACGAGCGCGCCGGGCTGAACCGCGTGCTCTGCGAAGACAGCGGACGCGATCCCGGGCAGCTGCTGGAGGTTCAAGAGGCGGTCGATGCCGCCGCCTGTTTCCTCGGTCATACCCCCGCACCACTGGCGCTGCTGCCGGTGGAGGATGCGCTCGGCCTCAGCGAGCAGACCAACATGCCCGGCATCGTCGAAGTCCATCCGAACTGGCGACGGCGCTACCCGCACGACAGCGCCGCCCTGCTCGACCAGGCCTGCTGCAGCCGCCGCCTGCATTGCCTGAACAAGGCCCGCCACGATCACCGCGAAGGAAGCCGTCGATGAAGCCGCTTACTGCCACGCTGCGCCTGCAGTTCCACCGCGACTTCACCCTCGACGACGCCACTGCGCTGGTCGACTACTTCGCCGCGCTCGGCATCAGCCATCTTTACGCCTCGCCGTTGCTGACCGCCCGCCCCGGCTCGATGCACGGCTACGACGTGATCGACCCGACCCGCATCAATCCCGAACTGGGCGGCGAGGCGGCACTGCGGCGCTTGGTCGAGGCACTGCGGGCGCGCGGCATGGGGCTGATCCTCGACATCGTTTCCAACCACATGGCGGTCGGCGGTGCCGGCAATCCCTGGTGGCTGGACGTGCTCGAATGGGGCAAGCGCAGCCCCTATGCGCAGTTCTACGACATCGAATGGAACTCGCCGGACCCGCTGCTCGAAGGGCAGCTGCTGGTGCCCTTCCTCGGCAGCGACTACGGCGAAGCCCTGCAGCAGGGCAACGTCGTGCTGCGCCTGGACGTGGAAAACGGCGCGCTCTATGCCGAGCACTACGAGCACCGTTTCCCGCTGACGCCACCGAGCTACGGCGAAGTGTTGCGCCAGACCGAACACCCGCAGCTGCGCGCGCTGGCCCAGCATTTCGATGCACTGAAGACCGAGCCGGCGCCCTACCTCACCGCGCAAAGGCTGCGTGCGGACCTCGCCCAGCAGCTCGAAGACGCCGACACCCGCCAGCAGCTGGAGCAGGCCCTGTCCCGCTACGATGCGACAAACGCCGAGGGCTTTCAGCGCCTGCACGCGCTGCTTGAACGCCAGCATTACCGTCTGGCGAGCTGGCGCACCGCCGCCGACGACATCAACTGGCGGCGCTTCTTCGACATCAACGAGCTGGGCGGCCTGCGCGTCGAGCGCCCGGTGGTGTTCGAGCAGACCCACGCGAAGGTCTTCCAGCTGTTGGCCGACGGCCTGGTGGACGGCCTGCGCATCGACCACATCGACGGCCTCGCCGACCCGCGCGGCTACTGCCGGCGCCTGCGTCGGCGGGTCGACCGGTTGAACGCCGCGCGTCCGCCCGAGGCAGTGCAGGATCACGTGCCGATCTACGTGGAGAAGATCCTCGCCGCCGGCGAGCATCTGCACGACGACTGGGGCGTGGACGGCACCACCGGCTATGAATTCATGAACCAGGTGTCGCTGCTGCAGCACGACCCGGCCGGGCAGGCGCCGCTTTGCGCGCTCTGGAGTGACACCAGCGGGCGCCCGGCGGACTTTCTCGAAGAAGCCCGGCAGGCACGTCAGCTGGTGCTCACCGGGCCGCTGGCCGGCGACTTCGAGGCCGTGGCACAGGCGCTGCTGCAGGTGGCGCGCGGTGACGTGATGACCCGCGACATCACCCTCGGGCAGATCCGCCGGGCGTTGCTGGAGCTGATCGTGCACTTCCCGGTCTACCGCACCTACATCGCCGCGCCGGGCCGGCGCGCGGCCGACGAGCCGTTCTTCCAGCAGGCGCTGGAAGGCGCGCGCACCACGCTGGGCGAAAGCGACTGGCCGCTGCTCGAACATCTGCAGCGCTGGCTGGGTGGCGAAAGCCTGCGCCACCTGCCGCCGGGACCGCAGCGCAAGCTGCGCCGGTACGTCTGCGCGCGCTTCCAGCAGCTCACCTCGCCGGCGGCGGCCAAGGCGGTGGAAGACACCGCCTGCTACCGTTCCGCCGTGCTGCTGTCACGCAACGACGTCGGCTTCGACCCGCAGCGCTTCAGCGCCTCGCCAGCCGACTTCCACGCCGAATGCATGCAGCGCGCCGAACACCTGCCGCACAACCTGCTGACCACCGCCACCCACGACCACAAGCGCGGCGAAGACACCCGCGCACGCATCGCCGTACTCAGCGAACGCGCGCACTGGTTCGCCGGCAAGGTGCAGGAATGGCGCGCGCTGGCCGCCGAGCTGTTGCAGCCGCTGGACGATGGCCTGGCGCCCTCGCCCGCCGACGAACTGCTGCTGTTCCAGACCCTGCTCGGCAGCTGGCCGCTGGAGCTGCGCGCGGATGATCGCGAGGGCCTGGGCGGCTACTGCGAACGCATCCTGCAATGGCAGCGCAAGGCCGTGCGCGAAGCCAAGCTGCGCAGCACCTGGGCCGCGCCCAACGAGGCGTATGAAGGCGCCTGCCAGCAATACGTCGAACGCCTGCTGCTGGGCGATGACGCCCGCCTGCGTCAGGCCATTGCCGCCGCAGCGCTCGAACTGGCGCCCGCCGGTGCGCTGAACAGCCTCGCCCAGACGCTACTGCGCATGACCACGCCCGGCGTGCCGGACCTCTACCAGGGCGCCGATTACTGGGACTTCAGTCTGGTCGACCCGGACAACCGCCGGCCGGTGGATTTCGCCGCCCGCCGCGCCAGCTTCGACCCCGCCGCCAACCCCGCCGAGCTGCTGGCCGGCTGGCACGACGCCCGCATCAAGCAATGGCTGATCGCGCGCACGCTGAACCTGCGCCTCGCCCGGCCGCAGCTGTTCGCCGGCGGGCGCTACCAACCACTGACGGTCGAGGGCGTGCAGGCCGAGCACCTGCTGGCCTTCGCCCGCGAGGCAGATGGCGACTGGCTGGTGGTGCTGGTCCCGCGCCTGAGCAGCGCCTTGCTGGACGGGAGCCCGCTGCCGCGCATCGCCGCCGAACGCTGGGGCGATACCCGCGTGCTATTGCCCGAGGCGCTGGACGGTCGGCCGCTGCAGCGACTTTTTTCTTCAACCGCAGTCACATTCCAACGAGCCGGCTTGAGCGTGGCGCAGGTACTCGACGAGCTGTCGGTGGAGGTCCTGCACACAACCGGATGTTCATCAGGAGAATCCGAACAATGAACCCAGAAGAACAACGCATCCGCGAATTCGCCTACCAGATCTGGCAATCCGAAGGCTGTCCGCACGGCCAGGAGGAGCGCCATTGGGAAATGGCACGCAAGCTGGTGGAAGCGCAGCAGAGCGCGCCCAGCGCCAAGCTGGCCAGCCGCGCCCGCAAGCCGGCCAGCAAACCCACCGAGGTGGCAGCCGATGCCGGCGCACCAGCCAGCAAGCCACGCGCCGCGCGCGCGACGACGAAGAAAGTCGCCAGCCCGGCCGCTGCCAGCGATGCGCCCCAACCGGCGCCTCAACCGACCAAGAAGCCACGCAGCTCGAAAGCCAAGAAAGACGCCTGACAAGCGTCCCGCAGCCGCTGCAGTGCCCCGGCCAGCCCGTCCGGCCGGGTCGTTCTTTCATGCGCCAATCACGGAGTTTCCATGAGCCTTCAGAAAAAGAGTCCTGCTTCCCCGGTCGTGACGCCTTCGCGGGTTCGAGAGGGCCTGCCGTTTCCGCTGGGCGCGACCTGGGATGGCCTGGGGGTGAACTTCGCGATCTTCTCGGCCCACGCCACCAAGGTCGAACTGTGCCTGTTCGACGACAAGGGCGAGACCGAGATCGAGCGCATCGAGCTGCCGGAATACACCGACGAAATCTGGCACGGCTACCTGCCCGACGCGCATCCGGGAATGATCTACGGCTACCGCGTGCACGGCCCGTACGAGCCGGAAGCCGGGCATCGCTTCAACCCCAACAAGCTGCTGATCGACCCCTACGCCAAGCAACTGGTGGGCGAGCTGCGCTGGTCGGAAGCGCTGTTCGGCTACACCATCGGCCACCCCGATGGCGACCTGAGTTTCGATGAGCGCGACAGCGCGCCCTTCGTGCCCAAGTGCAAGGTGATCGACCCGGCCTTCACCTGGGGTCGCGACCATCCGGTGCAGGTGCCGTGGGACAAGACCATCATCTACGAGACCCACGTGCGCGGTTACACCATGCGCCACCCGGCAGTCGCCGACGAGGCGCGCGGCACCTTCGCCGCGTTCAAGACGCCGGAGGTGATCGACTACATCCGCAAGCTCGGCGTCTCGTCCATCGAGTTCCTGCCGATTCATGCGTTCGTCCAGGACCAGCACCTGCTGGAAAAGGGCATGACCAACTACTGGGGCTACAACAGCATCGCCTTCTTCGCGCCGCACCCGCGCTACTTGGCCAGCGGCAAGATCAGCGAGCTCAAGGAAACCGTCGCGCACCTGCACAACGCCGATCTCGAAGTCATCCTCGACGTGGTCTACAACCACACCGCCGAGGGCAACGAGCTGGGCCCGACGCTGTCCATGCGCGGCATCGACAACGCCTCCTACTACCGCCTGATGCCGGACGACAAGCGCTACTACGTCAACGATTCGGGCACCGGCAACACGCTGGACATGAGCCACCCGTGCGTCCTGCAGATGGTCACCGACTCGCTGCGCTACTGGGCCACGGAGATGCACGTCGACGGCTTCCGCTTCGACCTGGCGACCATCCTCGGCCGCGAACACGCAGGCTTCGACGAGCGCCACAGCTTTCTCGTCGCCTGCCGTCAGGACCCGGTGCTGGCCAAGACCAAGCTCATCGCCGAACCCTGGGACTGCGGCCCCGGCGGCTATCAGGTCGGCGGTTTCCCGCCCGGCTGGGCCGAGTGGAACGATCAGTTCCGCGACACCGTGCGCGCGTTCTGGAAAGGCGACGACGGCAAGCTCGCCGACTTCGCCGCACGGCTGACCGGCTCTGGCGATCTGTACAACCAGCGCGGGCGGCGGCCGTTCAGCTCGGTCAATTTCGTCACCGCGCACGATGGCTTCACGTTGAAGGACCTGGTGTCCTACAACCACAAGCACAACGAGGACAACGACGAGGGCAACCGCGACGGCAGCGACAACAACCTGTCGTGGAATCACGGCGTCGAAGGCCCCTCGCATGATCCCGAGATCGTCACCCTGCGCTACCGGCAGATGCGCAACTTCTTCGCCACGCTGCTGTTCGCGCAGGGCACGCCGATGATCGTCGCCGGTGACGAATTCGCCCGTACCCAGCACGGCAACAACAATGCCTACTGCCAGGACAGCGAGATCGGCTGGGTCAACTGGGACATCAGCGAAGACAGCTACGGGCTGCTGGCCTTCGTGCGCAAGCTGATCCGCCTGCGTCAGCGCTTCCCGATGCTGCGCCGCACCCGCTTCCTGGTCGGCGCCTACAACGAGGAACTGGGCGTCAAGGACGTGACCTGGCTGGCGCCCAATGGCGAGGAGATGAGCATCGAGCAATGGCAGGACGCCCACAACCGCTGCATGGGCATGCTGCTCGACGGCCGCGCGCAGCCCACCGGCATCCGTCGCGCGGGTTCGGACGTGACGCTGCTGCTGATCGTCAACGCCCACCATGACCTGGTGAACTTCACCCTGCCGGAGGTGCCGCAAGGGATCTTCTGGAATCGCCTGATCGACACCAACCAGCCGCTGGTGCGCCCGGAGCGTTTC
The DNA here is from genome assembly GCF_056336065.1 of Stutzerimonas sp. 21-1. Taxonomy (NCBI): domain Bacteria; kingdom Pseudomonadati; phylum Pseudomonadota; class Gammaproteobacteria; order Pseudomonadales; family Pseudomonadaceae; genus Stutzerimonas; species Stutzerimonas sp. 21-1. The sequence continues at coordinate 2,019,666 of NZ_CM150500.1, forward strand.
GACTTCAACGACGAATACGCGGTGACCGGACGTTCGCTGCTGTTGCTGGAGCTGATCAAGGAAGACGAATGAGCCGGCGCCGGGCGCGCGGATGAGCGGGCTCGTCAGCCCGCTCGACGTTCCGCGCATGACTGGCTGAACCGACTTCACGACGTATGGCAGTGAACCTGTGGCCGCCTCGCACCCTCGAACGCCGTGGCGACCACCCGATTCACCTGCCAGAGGCAGGCGAACAGTCCTTTTCGTGACGGATCACAGGCCCATGTACGCAATCCGACCCTTTGCCCTGGCGCTGCTGCTCGCGCTGGGCACCACCCTCGCACCGAGCGCCGCGACGGCCAGCAGCGCGGCGAAACCCATCGAAGTGCCGAGCAATCGCGCCGCCACGGTGCGCCTGCTGGTCAATCCCACACGCTCCGGCAAGGTGCTGGATGTGCGCAACGAGCTGGACGTGCCGGTTGAAGCGACGCTGCGTCTGAGCCGGCTGGTCAACGTCGCCGGGCTGCGCGACGGCGTGATCCGCAAGACGGTGCCGCCGCGCAGCCAGTTGCGCGTGGCGACGCTGGTCAAGCGCCAGGTCGGCTATCCGCTGATGTACCGCCACAGCTTCAGCTACGGAATGATCTATGCGCCCGATCCGGCGCGGCGCATGGCCGGCGGCCACGTCGGTGGGCACGCCTATGCCCTGCCCTGGAAAGGCGGACCGTTCCGCATCTCCCAGGGCGCCGGCGGCGACTACAGCCACAACACCACCAAAGGCCGCTACGCGGTGGATATCGCCATGCCGGTGGGCACACCGATCGTCGCGGCGCGCGCCGGGACGGTGGTGAAGGTGCGCGATGGTCAGCGCGGGCGTTTTCCCGATCCGGCCGGCAACTATGTGCGCATCGAGCATGCCGACGGCACCCACAGCGCCTACCTGCACCTGCGCCGCGGCTCGTTGCAGGTTCGCCCCGGTCAGCAGGTCAAGATCGGCACTCGCCTGGGCGACTCCGGCAACACCGGGCGCAGCACCGGGCCGCATCTGCATTTCGTGGTGCAGAAAAAAGTCGGGGACGAACTCGCGTCCATCCCCTTCCGTTTCGCCCAGCCGGTCGATTCGCTGCCGAACTTCGCGATGAGCGAGCCGTAACGCTCACAGCATGCGTTGCAGCACACCGTCACGCCGAACGAGGTGATGCAGCAGCGCGATGCCGGCGTGACCGACCACCAGCAGCACGGTCAGCCAGGCGAGCGGCGAATGGATGCTGCCCAGCGACGCCGCCCAGGCGATTTCCGGCCCTTTCGTCGCCAGCTGCACGCCGAACACCTCCAGCCCGTAGCCATTGCCGAGCATGAACAGGATGCCGCTGACCGGCAGCAACAGCATGCAGGCGTACAGCGCCAGATGGCCGCCCTTGACCAGCACGGCCGTGGTCGGGTCCGGCAGCGGCCGCTGCCCGCGCTGGGTCGAGGCCCAGACCACGCGCAGCACCACCAGCACCAGCAGCAAGGCGCCGATGGAGATGTGCCAGGGCACCAGCGTCTGGCCGATCCAGTGCTCGCCTTCGTCGATGCGGTCGCCGAGCTTGAGGAACTGCCAGACGATCAGTCCGGCCATCAGCCAATGGAAGCCACGGCTGACCCTGCCGTAGCGTTCGCGCGTGTCATGCAGCCTGTTTCGCTCCTCGGCCGGTGCCGCGCCGGCGCCGGCGTGCCAGGCGAACTCCAGGGGCTCGCCAGATGCCATGCGCAGCAGATGGTCGGCGACCACCTGTTGCAGTTGTCGCAGCTGTGCGGAGTTGGCGGCGTGCAGTTGAACCTCCAGGCCAGCCTTGGCGGCGCGCAAGCGACACTCGCCAATGCTGAGCGTGATTTCGCCGCCCTGCTCGTCGTGGCGCACCGGTAATTTGTGCGCCCAGTGCTTGCACAGCCGGTTGATCAGCCGCGACGGATTGGCGGTCGCCACCGTGGCGGCGCTGCTGCACGGGTAGTGCAGCTCAGGCGATGCTTTCAACGATGCCTCCTTCGACACGCAGTGCCGCGCCGGTCGTCGCGCTCGCCTGCGGCGAGGCTGCATAGACGCACAGGTTGGCCACTTCCTCGGGCGTGGCAAAGCGCTTGAGCAGCGTAGAGGGGCGGTTTTCCTCGAGGAACAGCGCTTCCATCTCGCTCACCGACACGCCGCGCTCCTCGGCCATCGCCGCCATCATCGCCAGCGCGCCGTGGGTGCGCGTCGGCCCCGGCAGGATGCTGTTAACGGTCACGCCGCTGCCGGCGAGTACCTTGGCCAGCCCGCGCGAGACGCCCTGCAGCGCGGCCTTGCTGACGCCGTAGTGGACCATTTCCGCCGGGATGTTCAGCGCCGACTCGCTGGAGATGAACTGAATGCGCCCCCAACCGCGCGCCTGCATGCCGCGGGCGTAATGCCGCGACAGGCGCACGCCGCTGAGCACATTAACCTCGAATATTTGCTGCCACTCCTCGTCGCCGATCTCGAAGAACGGCCGGGCACCGTAGATGCCGAGGTTGTTGACCAGAATGTCGGCCTCCGGCTGGGCGGCGATCAGCGTCTGGCAGCCCGCCGCGGTGCCGGCATCGGCAACCACGCCGACGACGTCGGCGCGGCCGCTGCTTTCACGCAGCTGTGCCAGCGCCGCATCCAGGCGCCCCTGCTCGCGGCCCACCAGCACCACGCTGGCGCCCGCCTTGGCCAGGCCGATGGCGATGGCCAGGCCGATGCCGTCGGTGGAACCGGTGACGATGGCCTTCTTGCCCGATAGATCGATATGCATTGCCTTCTCCTCAGTCGTCGTAACCAAAACCGTATGCGGATAGCTCGGTCTCCATGACCCGGTCGCCGAACAGCTTGCGCCCGCTCGACTGCCCCGCCGCTCCGGCGGCGACCAGCAGCGGCAGCAGATGCTCTTCGGCGCGCGCCGGATGGCAGAGCCGCGCCGATGGCGCCTGTTCCCAGTGCTGCAACGCGTGATCGCGCTGTGCCGGTGCGGCTTCGACCGCAGCGCTCAGCCAGTGATCGAACTCGGCGGAAATCGGCGTGAAGCGCGCATCACCGTAACCACGCATGTTGTGAAAACTCATGCCACTGCCGACGATCAGCACACCCTCGTCGCGCAGCGGTTCCAGCGCGCGGCCGGCGGCGAGGTGCGCCTGCGGATCGAGATCGCTGCGCAGCGACAACTGCACCACCGGGATGTCCGCGTCGGGGAACATCAGCTTCAGCGGGATGAACATGCCGTGGTCGAAGCCGCGCTGCGGGTCTGTGGCGTTCGCCAGCGCCGCCTGCCCGAGCAGCGTCGCTACGCGCGCCGCCAGTTGCGGCTCGCCCGGCGCCGGATAGCGCAGCTCGTAGGTGTGCGCGGGAAAGCCGTGGTAGTCGTAGATCAGTTCCGGCCGCGCCGCGCCGGTGACGCTGAAGGCCGTCTGCAACCAGTGCGCCGACACCATCAGGATCGCGCGCGGGCGAGCCGGCAGCGTGGCAGCGACGCTCTTGAGGAAATCGGCCATGGCTTTCCATGCGGTCGGCGGGTTCCAGTCCATGAAGAAACAGGGCCCGGCGCCGTGCGGAACGAACAGCGTCGGCATGCGCTGTTCCGGGGGCGAGACGATGACATCGGTCATGGTGCTACTCCGCAAATGAAAGTAAGCACCAGCATGGACTACAGTCAGGCGTGTGAGAATGTGCCGCTCGAAGGGAAGACTTATTACCCAGAGTAGGAACTGAGATGCTCGATCGAATCACCAGCATGCGGGTTTTCGTGCGTGCCGCCAGCGTCGGCAGCCTGTCCGGCGCCGCCCGCCAGCTGGACATGTCGCCGGCGATGGCGACCAAGCATGTCGACGCGCTGGAGCGGCGCCTGGGCGTCAAACTGTTCCACCGCAGCACTCGCCGGCTGAGCCTCACAGAAGCCGGCAGCGACTACCTGGAAGCCTGCCAGCGCATCCTGCCGGATATCGACGAGGCCGAAGCCAGCGTCGCCTCGCAGCGCATCGAGGCCACCGGCCTGCTGCGCATGAACGTGCCGCTGTCGTTCGGCGTAGGCTTCATCGCTCCGCTGATGCCGCAGTTCAGCCAGCGCCATCCGGCGGTGCGCGTGGAGCTGGGCCTGACCGACAGCCATGTCGACCTGCTCGATGACGGCTGGGACCTGGCGGTGCGCATCGGCAAGCTGGAAGACAGCCCGTTGCAGGCGCGGCGCCTGGCCGACTGCCCGCTGCAGGTCTGCGCCGCGCCGAGCTACCTCGACGCGCGCGGCATTCCCCGCCGTGTCGCCGAGCTGGCTCAGCACAACTGCCTGGGCTACAGCCTGTCCTCGCGGGTCGGCGCCAAGCGCTGGACGTTCGGCGACGAGGGCGATGTCAGCGTCGCGATCAGCGGCGATCTGGTCGCCAACAACGGTACTGCGCTGCTGGCCGCCGCCATCGGCGGTCAGGGTGTGATCTACCAGCCGCAGTTCATCGTTGCCGAGGCGCTGCGCAGCGGCGCGCTGGTCGCGCTGGAACTGGACCATCCGTGCGTCACGCTGGGCGGCATCTACGCGATCTACCCGCCCGACCGTCGGCCACCGGCCAAGGTGCGCGCGATGATCGATTATCTGGTCCAGGCCTTCGCCGGCGAGCCGCCGTGGAGCCTGGCACGCGCCTGAACCGCCGCCCGGCGCCGGCGTTGCGCGCCGACGCCGTACGGAAAAAAAGATGAACCGCCCCAATCGGAGAAAGTCCGAACAGATGTGAGCGGTGGCAAAGACGCCACGTCCGTTCGAATTCTTCCGATCCCGCGGAGCCGCGAATCGAGCATCGCGCCGTTCATCCTGCAGCATGCGAACTGCTCGTTTCCCTCCGCCCCATCGACTCGCCGCCGTGCACACCACGCGTCTGGCGAGCTGGAGTGGTTATGAAAGCTGTTGTCTATCACGCGGTCGGCGACATTCGCCTGGAGGATGTTCCCGAGCCACGCATTCAAGCCCCCACCGACGCCATCGTGCGCCTCACCGCGTCGGCGATTTGCGGCACCGACCTGCACTTCGTGCGCGGCACCGTCGGCGGCATGCAGCCGGGCACCATCCTTGGCCACGAGGGCGTCGGCATCGTTGAGGAACTCGGTGAGGACGTGCGCAACCTGCAGGTCGGCGACCGTGTGGTGATTCCCTCGACCATCGCTTGCGGCAACTGCGCCTACTGCCGCGCCGGCTACTTCGCCCAGTGCGACGTCGCCAACCCCAACGGCAAACAGGCCGGCACGGCGTTCTACGGCGGCCCCGCCGGTACCGGACCGTTCCACGGCCTGCAGGCGGAGAAGGCCCGCGTGCCGTTCGCCAACATCGGTCTGGTACGCGTGCCCTCGGATATCAGCGACGACCAGGCGATCCTGCTCTCGGACATCTTCCCCACCGGCTATTTCGGCGCCGAGATGGCCGAAATCCGTCCCGGCGATACGGTTGCGGTGTTCGGCTGCGGCCCGGTCGGCCTGTTCGCCATCGTCAGCGCCCGCTTGCTCGGCGCCGGCCGCGTGTTCGCCATCGATCAGTACCCCGACCGCTTGCGCGCCGCCAAGCGTCAGGGCGCGGAGATCATCGATTTCAACCGCGAAGACCCGATCGCAACGCTCCAGCGGCTGACCGGCGGCATTGGCGTGGACCGTGCCATCGATGCCGTCGGCATTGACGCCGAGCACGGCTGCTGCGGCGAGCAGCCCACCGGCCATGCACCGGCGCCCAACGACAACGCCCAGTGGCAGCCGGGCGACGCGCCGTCCCAGGCGCTGGAGTGGGCGGTCCAGGCCCTGGCCAAGGCCGGCACGCTGTCGATCATCGGCGTCTATTCGCCGGAGGCGATGCGTTTTCCCATCGGCCAGGCGATGAACAAGAACCTCACCATTAACATGGGCAACTGCCACCACCGCAAGTACATCCCGCGGTTGATCGAGATGATCCAGGCGCGGCGAATCGACCCGGCGAAGGTGCTCACGCAGGTCAAGCCGATGACCGACGCGATCGCTGCGTTCGAGGCGTTCGACCGCCGCGAGAACGGCTGGATCAAGGTCGAGCTGCAGCCGCAGGCCAGTTCGCGGGGCGAGGCAGCAGGCTCGGGCCAGGGGGAGGAAAAACTCGACGAAGCCATCGAACAGACCTTCCCGGCCAGCGATCCGACCGCGCCGCAGAATCCGCGTTAACGGCCGATTCGAGGGCGACGATGGCAGGCATCCACATCGGCATCTCCGGCTGGCGCTACGCGCCCTGGCGCGGCGACTTCTATCCCGAGGGGCTGAAGCAGAAGCACGAGCTGCACTTTGCCTCGCGGGCAGTCGGCAGCATCGAGATCAATGGCTCGTTCTATGCGCTGCAGACGCCGGAGCGCTACGCCGACTGGTACGCCGACACGCCGGAGGGCTTCGTTTTCAGCGTCAAGGCGCCGCGTTTCATCACCCACATCAAGCGCCTGCGCGAGGTCGAGAAGCCCATCGCCAACTTCTTCGCCTCGGGGCTGTTCGCCCTGCAGAAGAAGCTCGGCCCGCTGCTCTGGCAGTTTCCGCCGTCGTTCCGCTTCGATCCGCCGCTGTTCGAGGCGTTTCTGGCGCAGCTCCCGCATGACACCGAGGCCGCGCTGGCCGTTGCCGAAACCTGCGAACCGCGCATGGAGGGACGCAGCCTGCTGCAGATCGACCGCAAGCGTCCGCTGCGCCACGCCGTGGAAATCCGCCATGAGAGCTTCGTCGACTCGGCCTTCGTCGCGCTGCTGCGCAAGTACCGGGTGGCGCTGGTGGTGGCGGACACCGCCGGCAAATGGCCCTACCGCGAGGACCTGACCGGCGATTTCGTCTACATCCGCCTGCACGGCGCCGAGAAGCTCTACACCAGTGGCTACACCGACGAGGCGCTGGATCGCTGGTGCCGGCGCATTCGCCGCTGGAACGAAGGCACGCAGCCGGACGATGCGCAGCTCATCGACCCGCATCAGGCACCGACGCGGCATCCGCGCGAGGTGTACTGCTATTTCGACAACGACGTGAAGGTCCGGGCGCCGTACGACGCGCGCCAGCTGCTGCAGCGCCTGGGCTTGGACCAAACCCTGTCGACCACCCCGGGCCAGCTCGAAGGAACATTCCCGTGACCCTGGAAAAGAAAGACCACCTGCTCGATACCAGCGATCTTGACGCCCACATGGCCACCGCCGTGCACTCGATTCACGTGCTGACGGTGAACACCCACAAGGGTTTTACCGCGCTCAACCGGCGCTTCATTCTCCCGGAGCTGCGCGAGGCCGTGCGCGCGGTGTCGGCGGACATCGTGTTTCTGCAGGAGGTGCTCGGCACCCATGAGAAGCACGCGCTGCGCTTTCACGACTGGCCGCAGACGCCGCAGTACGAGTTTCTCGCCGACAGCATCTGGACCGACTTCGCCTACGGCCGTAACGCGGTGTACCCCGACGGCGACCACGGCAATGCGCTGCTGTCGAAATTCCCCATCCTGCGTTACGAAAACCTCGACGTGTCCATCGCCGGTCCCGAGCGCCGCGGCCTGCTGCACAGCGTGCTGCAGGTGCCCGGGCACGCCGAATTCCATGCCATCTGCGTTCATCTCGGGCTGCGCGAAGCGCATCGTGCGCAGCAGCTGGAGCTGCTGTGCGATCTGCTCGACAGCCTGCCCGAAGGCGCTCCGGTAGTGGTGGCCGGCGACTTCAACGACTGGCGGTTGCGCGCGACGCGGACCCTGGATCGCTGCGCCGGCCTGCACGAAGCCTTTGCCGTCGGCCACGGCCAGGTCGCCAAGACCTTCCCGGCACGCTGGCCGATGCTGCGTCTGGACCGCATCTACGTGCGCAACGCGGCCACCCGCGGCGCCACGATTCTGGGCACCAAACCCTGGACGCACTTGTCGGATCATCTGCCCCTGGCGGTGGAGATACAGCTATGAACTTCCATTGGCGAGACGGAAACCGACTGCAGTTGTTGGAGAACGGCGAGGAGTTCTTCCCCTCCGTGTTCGAGGCCATCGCCAGCGCGGAGAAAGAGGTGCTGCTGGAGACCTTCATCCTGTTCGAGGACAAGGTCGGCGCCGAATTGCAGCGCGCGCTGATCCGCGCCGCGGAGAACGGCGCCAGCGTCGATGTCACCGTGGACGGCTATGGCTCGGCCGACCTTCACGGCGAGTTCGTCATGGCAATGACCCAGGTCGGTATTCGCATCCACATGTTCGACCCCGGCAAGCGCTTTCTTGGCACGCGGCTGAACGTGTTCCGCCGCCTGCATCGCAAGATCGTGGTGGTCGATGGCGAGGTCGCCTTCATCGGCGGCATCAACTTCTCCGCCGACCATCTGGAGGACTTCGGCCCCGCCGCCAAGCAGGACTACGCCATGCGCGTCGAAGGCCCGGTGGTGCACGACATCCACCGCTTCGCCATCGCAGCGCTGGGGCCGGTCCGGGCGCCGCGCCGCTGGTGGCAGCGGCGGCCGTACACCCAGGCCAGCGGCTATGCCGGCACCAGCCGCGGCGAGGCGCGGGCGCTGCTGGTGACGCGCGATAACGACGAGCATCGCAACGATATCGAGCAGCAATACCTGCAAGCGATTCGAGATGCACGCTCCAGGCTATTGATTGCCAACGCTTATTTCTTCCCTGGCTATCGCGTGCTGCGCGAGATCCGCAACGCCGCGCGACGCGGTGTGCGGGTGCGGCTGATCCTCCAGGGCGAGCCGGACATGCCGATCGCGAAGTTCGGTGCGCGCATGCTCTACAACTACCTGATGCGCGACGGCGTGGAGATCCACGAATACTGCCGCCGCCCGCTGCACGGCAAGGTCGCGCTGGCCGACTACGAATGGTCGACGGTGGGTTCGAGCAACCTCGATCCGCTGAGCCTGTCGCTCAATCTGGAAGCCAACCTGATCATTCGCGACCACAGCTTCAACCGTCAGCTGTACGAGAAGCTAGATACGCTGATGCAGCACCACTGCCGGCGCATTCCGCTGGAGCGCATGGTGCGCGGCTACTGGTGGCGCGCGCCGCTGGCGTTCCTGATCTTCCATTTCCTGCGGCACTTCCCCGAGCTGGTCGGGCTGTTCCCGGCGCACAAGCCGAAACTCAAGCCGATCGATCAGGTGATCGCCCCGGCGACGGTCGAGGCACCACCCTCGGCCGTGCCAACCGCCCAACCCTTGCAGCGAGAGCATCAATGAGTCATTCCCATGCCGCGCAGCGCAGTGGCTGGCGCAAGCGCTGGCCGCTGCTGAAGAAGATCCTCACCTACGTGTTCTTCGTCCTGGTGGTCGTACTGCTGGTCAGCCTGGCACGCACGCTGGACTGGCAGGAAGTCCTGCGCACGTTACGCAACTACAAGGCCGAGACACTGTGGATGGCCGGGGCGGCGATGCTCGGCAGTTACGTGGTGTACTGCTTCTTCGACGTGCTGGGTAAACGCTATGTGCGTCACGCGTTGCCGGTGCGGCAGATCCTGCCGGTAACCTTCGTCTGCTACGCGTTCAATCTCAACCTCAGCGCCTGGGTTGGCGGCATCGCGCTGCGCTACCGGCTCTACTCGCGCCTGGGCTTGCGCCCCGCGCAGATCACCCGGGTGTTCACCCTGAGCCTGCTGACCAACTGGCTGGGCTACATGTGGCTGGCAGGCCTGATCTTCGCGATGGGTTGGATCACCCCGCCGCCGGAATGGGAAATCGGCGCTACGGCGCTGCGCCTGCTCGGCGTGGTGCTGATTGGCGTGTGCCTGGTCTACCTCGGGCTGTGCGGATTTTCCAAGCGGCGCTCGTGGACCATCCGTCGACACGAGATCGAGCTGCCCTCACTGCGCCTGGCACTGGTGCAGCTGCTGCTGGGGGCATTGAACTGGGGACTGATGGCGCTGGTGGTGTACTTCATGCTGTCGCAGAAGATCGCCTATCCGCAGGTGCTCGGCGTGCTGATGATCAGCAGCATCGCCGGCGTGGTGACGCATATTCCGGCCGGGCTGGGGGTGATCGAGGCGGTATTCGTCGCCCTGCTGTCGGACCAGATGAGTCGCGGGGCGATCGTCGGCGGCCTGATCGGCTACCGGGTGGTGTATTTCCTGATTCCGTTGTTGTTCGCCACGCTGGTGTACGTGTTGCTCGAAGCGCGGGCGAAGAAGCTGCGGCGCAACAACCGCTCCGACGCGCCGGCAGCCTGAAAAATGAAAAGGCCGGCTACTTGAGCCGGCCTTTTCGCTTGCGGTTACACGATCAACGCTTGGCGACCATGTCCTTCGGCAGTTTGAAGGTCCACAGCGTACCGCCCTGGTTGAAGTCCTTGATGCGCTTGGCGACTTCGCCGCCCCACAGCGGGACCGCACCACCCCAACCGGACAGCACGGAGACGTACTGCTCGCCGTCCATTTCCCAGGTGACCGGGGAGCCGATCACGCCGGAGCCGGTGTTGAACTCGTACACCTTCTTGCCGGTCTTGGCGTCGAAGGCCATCAGGTAGCCTTCCGGGTTGCCGGTGAACACCAGGTTGCCCTTGGTGGCCAGCACGCCGCCCCACAGCGGTGCGTAGTTCTTGTAACGCCAGACTTCCTTGCCGGTCTTCGGATCGATGGCGCGCAGTACGCCGATGTATTCTTCGTTCAGCGGATGGATGGTGAAGCCAGCACCCAGGTAGGCCGCGCCTTTCTTGTAGGCGACGTTCTCGTTCCAGATGTCCATGCCCCACTCGTTGGACGGCACGTAGAACAGCCCGGTGTCCTGGCTGTAGGCCATCGGCATCCAGTTCTTGCCGCCAAGGAACGACGGTGCAACGAATACCGACTTGCCCTTCTCGGCGCCCGGCGCGCCGGGACGGTTGGCTTCGTCGTAGACCGGACGGCCGTTCTTGTCCAGGCCCTTGGCCCAGGTGATCTTGTCGACGAAGGGGAAACCGCGGATGAACTTGCCGTTGGTGCGGTCCAGTACGTAGAAGAAGCCGTTGCGGTCGGCCGTGCCAGCAGCCTTGATGGTCTTGCCGCCTTCCTGATAGTCGAAGGAGATCAGCTCGTTGACGCCGTCGTAGTCCCAGCCGTCATGCGGGGTGGACTGGAAGTGCCACTTGATCGAGCCGTCATCCGGGTCGATGGCCAGACGCGAGGAGGAATACAGGTTGTCGCCCGGACGCAGGTGCGAGTTCCACGGCGACGGGTTGCCGGTACCGAACAGCAGCGAGTCGGTGTCCGGGTCGTAGTAACCGCCCAGCCAGGTGGCTGCGCCACCGGTCTTCCACAGGTCGCCCGGCCAGGTCTTGCCGGCTTCGCCGCCGGAGATGCCGCTCTCGACCTTCTTGCCATCCTTCCAGACGTAGCCCATGTGGCCTTCGACGGTCGGACGGGTCCACAGCAGCTCGCCGTTCTTCGGATTGTAGGCTTCCACCTTGCCCACCACGCCGAATTCACCACCGGATACGCCGGTGATCAGCTTGCCTTTGACGATCAGCGGCGCCGCAGTCAGCGAGTAGCCGGCCTTGTAGTCGGCGACGGTCTTCTTCCAGACCACCTTGCCGGTGTCCTTGTTCAGCGCGACCAGCTTGGCGTCGAGGGTGCCGAAGATCACCAGGTCGTCATACAGAGCCACACCACGGTTGATCACGTCGCAGCACGGCATGATGCCGTCGGGCAGACGCGCGTCGTACTGCCACAGTTCCTTGCCGGTGCGTGCATCGACGGCATAGACACGCGAATAGGAGCCGGTGATGTACATCACGCCGTCCTTGATCAGCGGCTGCGCTTCCTGACCGCGCTGCTTCTCGCCGCCGAGGGAGAAAGCCCAAACCGGACGCAGCTGCTGGACGTTCTCGGTGTTGAGGGTGCTCAGCGGGCTGTAGCGCTGGCCCTGCAGCCCCATGCCATTGGTGACGATCTGGTTGGTGGTTTTGGCGTCGTCGAGGATTTCCTGGTCGGTGACGGCCCAGGCCGACAGGCTGGACATCGCCATTGCAGCGCATAGCGCCGTCAGGGCGAAGGGCTTGCGAAGACCGGTGTGCTTCATTGCGGCTACCTCTGCGGGTTCATTGTTATGCCGGGAAATTTTCCCGGTCTGTTGCAGATTCTTGGTTCGCCCCGCCCCAGCAACAATTGCCCGCAGTGTCGATTTTCCTCCTCCCTTGGTAGCAATACCGTGCCGCAGGCCGCGCCACATCTGGGCTGGCGGCGCGAGATGGCACCGGGCCTGCACCGGCTCGGCACCGAAGTCGCATGCGTTTGGCCGGAAAAGACTATTTCGACGCACCGCGGCGCCGCCTACAACGTGCAGTCCCCCGCTCACAAGGAAACGAGCCATGTTCCGTCACGCCCTGGTTGCCCTGTTACTGTTCTGTGTCGTCGCGCCGCTGCAGGCCGCCGAGCCGCTGCGGCTGGGTTTGAACTACCCGAGCACCGGCAACTACAAGTCCGAAGGGCTGGAGCTGCGCCGCGGCGCCCTGCTCGCCATCGACCAGATCAACAGCCAGGGTGGCGTGCTCGGCCGGCCACTGCAGCTGATCAGTCATAACTCCGCCGCCCGTGCTGAGAAGGCCGTGGCCAACGTCGAGCGCTTTGCTGCGCAGAACGTGCGCATGGTCTTCGGCGGCGCCAACAGCGAAGAAGCCCTCGCCGCCGGCCAGCGCGCCCGCGAGTTGGGTCTGCTGTATTTCCCAACGCTGGCCTACGCCAACGAGATCACCGGCCACGACGGCCATCGTCATCTGTTCCGCGAATCGAACAGCGCCTGGATGAGCGCCAAGGTGCTGGGCCAGTACCTGAGCTGGCACATGCCCAACCGTCGCTATCACTACATCAGCCTCGACGACGCCTGGGGCGCCAGCATGGAGCAGGCGCTGCGCGAAGCGACCAAGAGCCGCGACCGCGCCCGCCACGGCTACTCGAAGATCGCCGCGCACGGCGCGCGCCGCAGCGACTATCTGGCAGCCCTGAAGAAGGCAGCCACCAGCGAGGCGGACATGCTGGTGATCGTGCTGCTGGGCCAGGACCTCGTGCAGACCATGCGTCTGGCCAATGACATGGGGCTGGGCAAACGCATGCAGGTCATCGTGCCGAACCTGACCCAGAGCATCGTCGAGCAGGCCGGGCCGCTGGTGATGGAGAATGTGATCGGCACCGAGGCGTGGAACTGGCAGGTGCCCAAGCTGGAGAAGAGCGTCGAGGGTCAGGCCTTCGTCGACGAGTTCATCCGTCAGCACCAGGCCTACCCTGGCAGCACCGCAGCCACCGCCTACGGCATCGTGCGTCAGTGGGCCGCCGCCGTGCAGCGCGCCGGCAGCGCCGACAGCGAAGCGGTGATCGCCGCCCTGGAAAACCATCACTATCGCCTGCTCAAGGACGAGCAGTACTGGCGCGATTTCGATCACCAGAACGTGCAGACCATCTATGCCGTACGGGTGAAGAATCGCAGCGAGATCATGCAGGACCGCTTCAAGCAGGACTATTTCACCATCATCCACCGCATGGCAGGTGAGGAAGCCGCGCCGGGGCTGGACGACTGGCAGCAAGAGCGCGGCGACGATCTGACCCTGCAATGAAGCGCGATGAAGCCCGATAACCAGCGCGAACACCAGAACGCAGAAGGCCGCTCGCGGCGGCCTTCCACTAGTCAGCGGTGTTTCAGCCGCCGATGGCGACCATGCCCATGGGCGGCAGCAGCGATGCATCCCACTCTGGCGTCGACTTGACCGGCGCGCGGCGCTGCTCCATCACGATATCCAGCGCACGACTGGGCAGGATATCGATGTCGTCGAAGGTGATGATCTGCCCCGGCTCCACCGCCCGGCGCAGCGCGGTCTTGCGCAGCAGGCCGATGGGCACGTGGTTGGGATGCTGGTCGAGCTTGATCGCCTCGCCACGGAACTGGAAACCACCGATGCCGCGCTCGATCAGCTCGCCCGGCTTCATCGCACGCTTGGCAATGGCCGCCACGCCCAGCGTCGGCGCGGTCGAGTTGTTCAGCAGCACCCCGCCACCGGCGAGTACCCGCCGTACCGTCTTGCCGACTTCCAGCGAACACAGATGGAACGGCCGCACCAGCGTGTAGTACGGCCCGCGGCCGAGCTTGAAGTACTCGATCGCCGGCGCTTGTTCGGCGTCGTGCCGGCAAACCAGGAACACGCCGCCAGCGGCATAGCCGGATGGCACCACGTAATCGACGATCGGCTGGCCGAGGCGCTCGGCCATCATGCCGAGCAGGCTGGCGCTGTCGTCCAGATTGGTCGACGCCAGGCCCTCCAGGCCCTGACGGGTGATGGTGGCACCCAGGCCGTTGCCGACGATCACCTGTTCGATCTGCACCTTGGTGCCGTCGGTGAAGGACGTCGTCTGGTCGATGCTGATGCCCTGGCGATTGGCCCAGTAAGCCATGTCCTCGGGCGACGGATCATGGTTCAGATAGCCTTTCATGTTGCCGTAGACCAGCGGCTGGAATCCCATCTGCAGCGCATCTTCATGCAGCGCCGCAAGCGAGCCGGGCTGGTCGCCTTCGGCTTCGGTGAGAAAGCCCTTGCCGGCCAGGTAGGAACCCGTGGTGACCTGCAGTTCCGCGTTCACCGTCACCACCGGCAATCCGGCCTGGAATGCCCGCTCGATCACCTCCGTGCCGTGGAACACGTCACCGCTGCATTCGACCAGCAGATCGCAATGGTCGATGAGCTCATCGAGCGAATTGGTGAGTCGCTCGGCAAGAGGAAAATCGGTCAGTGTGGCGAGCGGTCGTCGCGTGAGGACACGCGAGATTTCCATGTCTTGATAGTGCTGCTTGATCAGCCGAATAAAACCCCTGGCGATCATCCCGGTACCGCTGACACCAATCTTTTTTACGTGCGAGGTGGGCATAAAGTGAATCCATTCTTTGGCAATCAGCTCTATGACCGCTGTGGGGCAAAAAGATTTTGCTGGCTGGCAGATTAATCGTGTTTTGCCACTACGCGGGCCTGGGCACCATCCGAATCGATGGTAACGGGGGGAACGCTAGCCGCTAGCGCAGCGGCCTACCAATTGAGCGCGACAGGCGGCGTCGGTGTGGTCGCTGGTTTTATGTCGTCAGAAAGAGAACGGACGCCGCGTTGCACGGCATCCGTCATGAACAGCTATTAGCCGAGTACTGCGAGCGCGGCGTTGTAGTCCGGCTCCTGGCCGATTTCGCGGACCAGCTCGCTGTGCAGCACGCGATCCTGCTCATCGAGCACGACTACCGCCCGTGCGGCGACACCCGCCAGCGGGCCGTTGGCAATCGCCACGCCGTAATCGACGAGGAACTCGGCACCACGCATGGTGGACAGGTTCACCACGTTCTCCAGCCCCTCGGCGCCGCAGAAGCGCTTCTGCGCGAACGGCAGGTCCGCCGAGATGCACAGCACCACGGTGTTCTGCAGCGCATTGGCCTTGGCGTTGAAGGTGCGCACCGAGGTCGCGCAGGTCGGCGTATCGATGCTCGGGAAGATGTTCAACACCTTGCGCTTGCCGGAAAAGCTGCCCAGTTCGACATCGGCCAGATCGTTGCCGACGAGGCGGAATGCCTTGGCCTGCTGGCCGGTTTGCGGAAAGTCGCCGGCCACCTGGATGGGGGTACCGTGCAGGGTCACTTCGCTCATGGATTGTTCCTTTTTTTGATAGACACGCATAGGTGAAACCGTACCGCGCGGACACGCCGCGCGGCAGGACAGACAACGGACACGCGGCCTCAGCGGCGCGCGAAATATTCCCGGGTCAGCTTGAGCACTACCGGGCTCAGCAGCAAGAGCGAAATCAGGTTGGGGATGGCCATCAAGCCGTTCAGCGTGTCGGCCAACAGCCAGGCGAAATCCAGCTGGGCGATGGCGCCGAACGGCACGGCAACTACCCAGATCACCCGGAACGGCAGGATCGCCTTGGTGCCGACCAGGAACTCCCAGCACTTCTCGCCGAAGTAGCTCCAGCCCAGGATGGTGGTGAAGGCAAAGACCACCAGCGACAGCGTGAGGATGATCCCGCCGACACCCGGCATGGCCGACTCGAATGCCGCCGCGGACAATGCCGAGCCGCTCTCGCCGCTGGTCCAGACGCCGGTGCAGATGATCGCCAGGCCGGTCATGGAGCAGACGATGATGGTATCGATGAAGGTGCCGAGCATGCCGATCAGCCCCGAGCGTACCGAACTGGAGGTGGTACCCGCCGCCTGAGCGATACCGGCCGTACCCAGCCCGGCCTCGTTGGAGAAGATGCCGCGCGCTACGCCGAAACGGATCGCCGCCATCACTGCCGCACCGGCAAAGCCGCCAGTCGCGGCGATCGGCGTGAAGGCGTGGGTGAAGATCAACTCGAACGTCGCCGGCAGCGCCTCGGCGTTGACCACCAGCACCACGATGGCAGCGATGATGTAGGCCGCGCACATGAACGGCACCAGCGAAGCGGCAACCACGCCGATCCGACGGATGCCGCCGAGAATCACCAGGCCGACGATCACCATCGTCGCAACGCCGGTGACCCACAGCGGCACCGCGAAGGTGGTTTCCAGCGCATGCGCCATGCTGTTGACCTGCACCATGTTGCCGATGCCGAAGCCCGCCAGGCCACCGAAGATGGCGAACGCCGTGCCGAGCCAGACCCACTTCTTGCCCAGGCCGTTCTTGATCGCATACATCGGTCCGCCGACGTGTTCGCCGCGGCTGTCCTTCTCGCGGTAATGCACGGCCAGCACCACCTCGCAGTACTTGGTGGCCATGCCCACCAGCGCCGTGCACCACATCCAGAACAACGCACCGGGGCCGCCGAGGAAGATCGCGGTGGCCACGCCGGCGATATTGCCGGTGCCCACCGTCGCGGCCAGCGCGGTCATCAGCGCCTGGAACGGGGTGATCTCACCGCTTTCGTCGGCGCCCCGGCTGCGGCCGCGCCACAGCAGAGCGAAGCCGGTGCCGATACGCAGCAGCGGCATGAACTTGAGCATCACCATCAGGATCAGGCCGGTACCGAGGATCAGCACCAGCATCGGCGGTCCCCAGATGAAAGCGTTTACGTCATTGACCAGGTTTTGCAGGAATTCCATTCGATGCACCTTTTGTTCTTGAGCGGGAGCCTTGGATTACGCGACCGTCCGGTGCCGATCATCGGCGCGGCGAGGTCCCAGAAGGCTTGCGAGACGACGCAAATGCTAGCACCGCACGATATCGCTGCGAGTCTTGAATCACGCTGCTTTGGCGATTTTTCGACAGTCCGATCCAGACTAGACGGTCAGGATCGTAATCACTGACGAGCACCAATCTGGACGGGCGTCGAACGGGCGCCCCGGACTGAGTACGACAACGCCTCCGCTCAGAAATCGCGCCGATAGAACAGATCGAGCGAACTGGCCAGACCGCTCGCCGCCTCGAGGAACAGGCGCCGGGTCAACTGATAGCGCAGCGCGATGGTATTGGAAGGTTCGAACACCCCGACTCCGTAACGCAGCGTCAGGCGCTCGGACAGCCGGCCGCTGGCGACCACACTGGTGGCGGCGCCGCTGCCTTCGGTATCGAGCTGGAATTCCTCGATCCCCAGGCGCTGCGCCAGTCCGCCGGTGATCGAGGCACTGCCGGCCAGCCCGAGCCCCAGCGCGGCCTGGGCCAGCAGGTTGCTGTCGCCGCTGTCGGCACCCAGCGGCCGGCCGAGCACGAGATAGGACAACGCCTGCTCCTGACTCATCGCCGGCTCGGAGAAGACGTCCACTCGGGGCTGCTCGGCGCTGCCGGTGATGCGCAGGCCGGCCACCACGTCATGCGCCTGAACGGTGCGGATCGCCTCGATATCCAGATACGGCTGGGTGAGCACGCCGGTGAACAGCAGCTGCGCGCGACGGATGGTCAGGCGCTGGCCGTAGGCGCGATAGCGGCCGTTGTTCAGATTCAGCTCGCCGCGGGCATCGAGGTTGTCACCAATGTGCAGACGGCCGGCAAGATCCGCGGTGAGACCGAAGCCTGCGAAGCGCAGGCGCTCCTGGCCGACCTCCACGTCGATGTCCATCTTCACTGCCAGCGGCGTCTGCGCCGGCGCCTGCTCGGTACCGACGATGCGTGCGTCCTCGGAAACCTTGACCGTCGCCGGTGGCAGCTCGCGCACCGTGATCGCGCCACGCGGGACGCGCACCGTTCCGGTGATCGCCAGCTGCTTGTCCGCCAGACTGATACGCAGCGCGGGATCGACTTCCAGATCGGCATAGGGCTCGACCACCACCGGCAGGCGTTCGCCAGTCAGGCGCAGATCGAGGTCCGGCGCGGCGTGCCAGTCCAGCGTGCCGCTCAACGCACCACGCCCCTGCTCGCCGCTGCGCCAGTCGCCGTCGATCCGCAGCCGCTGACCATCGATCAGCAGACGTGCCTGCAATTGCTCCAGCGTCACGGGCAGTTCGCTGCCGGCAACCTCGCCGCCGCTCAGGCGCAACTCCCCTTGTAGCTCGGGCTCCTGCAGGCTGCCCGCCAGCCGTCCGCTGCCGTTCAGTTCGCCTTGCAGGCGTTCGACCATCGGCGCGAACGGTCGCGCGACCGCCAGATCGAGGCCACGCAGGCGGAACTCGCCCTCCAGCGGCTTGAGCGCACGGCGCGGATCGATGCGCGTGCTGACGTCCACTTCACCCAGCTCGCCGCCATCGAAGCGCAGCTGACTGTCGATGCGCTCGGGCCGCAGGCGGCTGTCGAGCGTCAGCGTGCGGTACGGAAAATCGTGCCAGGCCTCTCCCTCGCGCAGGCGCAGCACACCGGCGCCGGCGTCGATGCGCAGCTCGCCGTTCGGCCCGGCGGCCGGCAGATCCAGGTGCAGATCGGCGTTCAGCTCGCCCTGCCAGGCAAAATCCTCGGGGAAGAAGCCGGCGAGACTATCCAGCGGGAAATCACGCAGCCGGTAACGCAGTTGCGGTTCCGGCAGCAGCCGCTGCTCCTCGGCGCAGAGCGATGCCGGGGCGTCCAGCCAGCAGTGTGCGCCCAGCTCCACGCGGCCATCGGCGCTCCGGCGGATCGCCGCCGGGCTCTGCAAGGCCCAGCGCTGTTCATGGGCCTGGAGCGTCGCGCGCAGCAGGCGGCCTTGCCAGTCGGCATCCTGCAGGCTGCCGTCGAGCGCGGCGGCGAGATCCAGCGTCGGCCCATCGAGCCGTAGCTCAGCCTGATGACGCGCGCGCGTGCCGCTGGCATCGAGCTGCAGCTTGCCCATGTCGTTGTCGCTCAGCTGCAGCGCGTCGGCGACCAGCCGCAGCGTCGCCCGTTCGCCTTCGCCAAGCGCCGCATCGAGACGCAGGCGCTCCACCCGGTTGGCCTGATAAGCCAATGCCCGTCCGTTCAGCCGCGCCGAACCCTGTGGCGCGACCGCGGTGCCGGCCAGTTGCACCAGACCGTCGAGCTGGCCCCGGAGCCCGGGCCAGAGCTGTGCCAGACGCGGCAGTTGCACACTCAGTTCGCCGTCCAGCTTCTCGCTCCAGCGCCCGGAGCCATGAATACGATTGGCCCCGACGCGCAAGTCGAGGCGCGGGACGTCCCAGCTCGGGCCCTGCCCGGCCGCCGAGAGTTGCAGCTGGCTCGACTGGCCGCGCAGCTGGCCGGCAAGGTCCAGCTCCGCCTCGGCCTGCAGCGTTTCGTCGCGCAGTGCGCCACGGCTCCTGAGCGTACCGCCGAGCTGGCCGGGCAGCTGCGCCAGCCAATACGCCGGGTCCAGCTCGCTCAGTTGCAGGTTGGCCTTCCAGTCGACGCCATCAGCGAAACCGACGCTCAGGCTGCCGGTAGCGGCACCCTGCCCAGCGCGCAGTTGCAGCTGCGGCAGGTGTACCACTTCAAGGTTGCCACTGAGCGGGCTGTCCAGGCTGAAATCGCCGGCCGGACCGCTCAGCGCCGACTCGAAGTGACCAAGGTAGGCGCCATCGTCGTACTGCAGCTGAGCGTCCAGCTCACGCAGGCTGACCGGTGGCGGCTCTGCCAGCGGGTAGAGTCGCTGCCAGGGAAAGTTGCGCCAGGCCAGGTTCGCCTCGCCGGCCAGCGCCTGCTGCCAGTCGAGCTGGCCGGCGAGGCGCACGTACTGCCCGTCGCCAGCATCCAGTTCGAGCACCTCGAGTGTCGCGCCGCTGGCCTTGACCAGACCGTCCAGCGCCAGTCGCACCACCCCGCCCTCACCCGGCAATTCGGCGTTACCGAGCAGCCGATAGCCGTCCTGCAGGTCGCCGCTGGCGGTCAGTTCGACGGCGTCCAGGCGCAGGCGGTCGGGCAGTTCCGGTGTGGCGCGAAAGCCCTCGGCCTGCAGGCGCAGGGTCGCCGGCAGGTGCTCGGCCAGCGGTTGCAGGTAGCCGCTGAGCGTGCCGTCGAGATAGCCGCGGCTGTCGACGGCGAGCGCCAGCCGGTCGCGCAATTCACCATCGAGGCGCAGCGCCAGCGTCCACGGCTGCCCTTCGATCAGGCCGAGCTGCGCCTCGCCAACCAGCGCCAATGGCCAGGCGCCGCTCGGTTGCAGGCGTCCACTGAGCTGCAGCTCGCCATCGGCGCGGCGCAGGTGCAGCGCCTGGATATCCAGCCCCTCGCCTCGCCAGTCGGCGCGTAGCTGCAGGCCCTGCACTTGTTCGACGTCGTTCAGCCGAACACGGCCGAGTTCAATGCGCTCCACGCGCAGCGCCAGTGGCAATTGAATGTCCGGCAGGCTGAACGGCGTGCTGTCGGTATCTTCGGCGCCCGGCGGAAAATGCAACTGCACGTCTTCGGCAACCAGCTCGTCGATGCACAGCGTCAGCCGCAACAGGCAGCCCGGCGACCAGGCGAAGCGCGGCGCGAGCAGCTCGACGCCTTGCTCACCCTGCTGCCAGAACAAGCGCTCGGCCTGCCAGCGCCCCGCGAGATGGCCGGCAAACCCCTCGACCTGCACCCCCGGCACGCGCTGGAGCAGCCAGCGGCTACCGGCGGTGGTGCCGAACAGCCCGCCCAGCGCCACGCTGAGCAGGAGCAGCAGTGCAAGCAGCGACCAGCCGAGACGCTTCACAGCTCCGGCCCCATCGAGAAATGCAGGCGCACGCCAGTATCGCCGTCCAGCGGGTGGGCCAGATCGATGCGAATCGGTCCGACCGGCGACACCCAGCGCAGGCCGACGCCGACGCTGCTCTTGAGCGTCGGGAAGTCCAGCGAGTTGAAGGCATTGCCTTGGTCGACGAAGGTCGCTACACGCCAGCGCTCGGCGATCGAATACTGGTATTCGGCGCTCGCGGCGAACTGGTAGCGGCCGCCGATGCGATCGCCGTCGGAGTTGGTCGGCGACAGGCTCTGATAGTCGTAACCGCGCACGCTCTGGTCACCACCGGCGAAATAGCGCAGCGACGGCGGCACGTTGACGTACTCGTCGGTCCAGTTGCCGCCCAGCTGCACGCGGCCGAGCAGACGATGGCGTTTGCCGAGCGTAGTCAGGCCGCGCAGCTGGGCGTTGGCGTGTACCAGATTGGCATCCGACAGCACGCCGTCCTTGGCGGCCGCCAGCTCGAACTGCAGGCGATAACCCTCGCTGGGATCGATGCGGCTGTCGCTGCGCAGGTAGCTGTAGGCCACGCCGGGCATCAACAGCGTGCTCAGGCCGGAATCGTCGCCGAGGCGATACTCCTCGTGCTGCCATTTCAGCGAGAGCACGCGCTGCCAGCCGCTGGGCAGCTCGCTGTGCCATTCCGGCCCGAGCTTGAGCAGGCGGCTCAGGCTGTCGGTGTCGGCCAGCTCTTCGTACTGGTAGCCGGCGACGTAGCGCAGCTTGTCGGTCAGTGGCGGGTCCAGCGGCACGTCGTAGTACAGACCGACGTTCTGCCGCGGCGCCGACAGCTCGGTTTCCGCACCGTAGCTGTGGCCCTGCGGGTTGACCCAGTGGCGCGTCCAGTTCAAGCGCACGCGCGGCCCGACGTCGGTGGAAAAGCCCAGGCCGATGCCCATCGTGCGCGGCTTGCGCGTGGTCAGCTGGACGGCGACGGGAATCCGCTGCGTGCGCGCGCTGGCCGGGTTGGCGTCCACCCGTACGCCCTCGAAATAGCCGCTCGATTGCAGCGCGCGGTTCAGTTCGGCGATCAGGTCGGAATCGTAGGGGGTGTCGGCGGCGAACGGCACCATGCGCGCCAGCAGGTCCTCGTCGAAAGGCGTATCGCCGGCGAACTCCACCTCGCCGAGGCGATAGCGCGGGCCGCTGTCGAATACCAGATCGATATCGGCATAACCCTGCCGAGGGTCGATATCCAGGCGCTGTCGGCTGAAGCGACCATCGAAATAACCGTAGCGCGAGGCCTGGTTCAGCAGCTGCTGCTTGGTCTCTTCGTAGCGCCCGTGATCGAGCACCTCGCCGCTGTGCAGCCGTTGCGGCACACGGAACGTCGCCTGCTGCGCCGCCGGTCCCTCGACCTGCACACGCACGTTGCGCAGACGCACCGGCTCGCCGGGCTGGATGCGCAGGATCAGCCGCGGCGTCTCGCCGCCCTGTACCTGACTGTCGATCTGCGCCTGGTAATAGCCGAGCGCCTGCAAGGCCTTTTCCGCCTGGCGATGGGCGATGCGGCTGTAGCGCAGCAGTTCGCGCTCGTCACGCTCGCCCAGCGCACCGATGTAGTTCTCGACGTTCTGGCGCAGCGTGCGGTTGTCCGGCTCCAGCCGCACGTCCAGTTCCGCTGCCCAGGCGCTGGCGCAGGTCAGACAGAGAAGGACGGCGCAGGCGATGCTGCGTCTGATCGAGATCGGCATGGACAGGAATGCTAGCACCGCACGCTCTCGCATGCGGCATATGGCGGGACGGCGGACATGGACGGCAGCGTGGTGGTTTCGCCGGATGAGACCGGCGAAACCGCACGACAATTCACTCGACGATGGGATCGGACGCGGTGACGCGCTGCGGTGCGGGGTGGAAGAACACGTGCTCGATCACCGGGCCGATCGCGACCTGGCCGATTTCCTCGTAGCCCTGGCGCTCGTAGAAGTTGAGGTAGCGCGCGTTACCGGTGTCGATAACCAGCCCTTCGGAAGCCGGATCGTCGGCGCACCAGTTGTGCAGCGCTTCGAGCAGCCGCTCGCCGTAGCGCCGGCCCTGAAACTGCGGATGCACGCCCAGCAGCGGCAGCACATGGAACGCGCCGGGCGGCAGGCAGCTCAGCACCGTGGCGTGGTAGTCGAGATAGCACCGGGTGCAGCGCAGGCCGGCGGTCAGCAGCATGCGCAGGCGCCAGACCCAGCTTTCGGTGACGTCCAGGCGGCGCTGCGGCGGCGCGATCAGCGCCACGCCGATCAGCCGGTCCTCGAGAAACAGGCCCAGCGCCGGTTGGTCCTGCAGGAAGTGCTGGTTGACCAGCTCGCGCACCGTGGCGCGCACACGCTGGTCGTAGCCGGGGCGATCGACGTCGAACAGGTAGGCGAAGGTAGGGTCGTGGCGGTAGGCGTGGTACAGCAGGGAACGGGCTTCGCGGGCGTAGCCGCTGTCCAACGTCCTGATTTCCAACGTATCCGTCATGGTCGGCTCTCTTGTCGTGCGGTTGAGAAGCACGTTAGCACTGGCGTCGGGCCATTGCAGGCTTTCCGGTCGGTTGCGACTGGCCGGCACACGCTCGCTGGCGGGCCCGGCGAGGCCTGACAGGCTCAAAACGCCTGTTAAACTCTGCGTTTTTTCGCCGGAACCTGCTCTGCTCATGAAAATCGTCTCGTTCAACATCAATGGTCTTCGCGCGCGACCGCACCAGCTGGCGGCGCTGATCGACCGTCACCAGCCGGATGTCATCGGCCTGCAGGAAACCAAAGTCGCCGACGAGCAATTCCCCCAGGCGGACATCGAGGCGCTCGGCTACCACGTGCATTTTCATGGGCAGAAGGGACACTACGGCGTCGCCCTGCTCTCGCGCCAGGCGCCGCTGGAAATCCACAAGGGCTTTCCCGACGACGGTGAGGATTCGCAGAAGCGCTTCATCTGGGGCCGCTTCGCCGACGCCAGCGGCCAGCCGGTGACGGTCATGAACGGCTATTTCCCGCAGGGCGAAAGCCGCGCGCATCCGGTCAAATTTCCCGCTAAGAGCAAGTTCTACGCGGACCTGCTGGCGCTGCTCGAACAGCGCTTCACGCCGGGCGAGGCGCTGGCGCTGATGGGCGACTTCAATATCTCGCCGGAAGATTGCGACATCGGCATCGGCGAGGTGAACGCCAAGCGCTGGCTGCGTACCGGCAAGTGCAGCTTCCTGCCCGAGGAGCGCGAGTGGCTCGGGCGTCTCAAGGCCTGGGGCCTGCAGGACAGCTTCCGCACACTCAACCCGGCCGTCACCGACCGCTTCAGCTGGTTCGACTACCGCAGCCGCGGCTTCGAAGACGATCCGCGACGTGGCCTGCGCATCGATTACATCCTCACCACCGCGCCGCTGCACGCGCGGGTCCGCGACTGCGGCGTGGATTACGACATCCGCGCGATGGACAAGCCGTCCGACCACTGCCCGGTGTGGATCGACTGCGCCTGATGCCTCCGCCGCGTTTCGACGCGGCGTCAAGCCTCTGACCGCGCAACTGCCACATGGCTCACAGCCCGCGTCGTAGAGCGCCCGCTGTCATATTTCAGTCATCCAACTGACTTAATCTCGCGGCCTTCACAGGGGAGGTAGCGCGATGACATCACGGGTGGTGCTGGGCGGGTTATGCAGACGGGCGTTGTCACTGCTTGTGCTCGGTCTCGGTTGCAGCGTTTCGTTGCACGCCGTCGGCGAACTGCCGGTGGCGGACGACGGCAGCCCAGTGCTGCGGATTCACGGCTCCAACACCGTGGGCGCCAGGCTCGCGCCGATGCTGATCGCCGGCCTGTTCGAGGCCCAGGGCCTGAAAGATGTGCGCATCGAGCCGACCGGGGTGGAGAACGAACAGCGCATCGTCGCCAGCACTTCGGCGGGCGAACCCGTGCAGGCGACGGTGGCGGCGCATGGCACGGGCACCGGCTTCGCCGGCCTGAAAGACGGCAGCGGCGATCTGGCAGCGGCCTCGCGGCCAATCAAGAGTAGCGAGCGCGACGAGCTTGCCGCCCTAGGCGACATGCGCAGCGCCCAGGCCGAACAGGTCATCGCGATCGACGGCCTGGCCATCGTGGTGCACCCGGACAATCCCGTGCAGTCCTTGAACACCGCGCAGCTGGCCGGCCTGTTCGCTGGCGAGATCGCCAATTGGCGCGAGCTGGGCGGGCCGGATCTGACCGTGCAACTGCATGCCCGCGACAGCCGCTCCGGCACCTGGGACACCTTCAACGAACTGGTCCTGGCGCGCCAGGGCAAGACCCTCGCCGAACGTGCCCGGCGCTACGAATCCAACGACGATCTGGCCCGCGCCGTGAGCATGAACCCCGGCGCGATCGGCTTCACCGGCCTCGCCTCGCTGGGCAAGGCCAAGGCACTGGCGATTGCCGACGGCCAGTCGCAGCCGATGCCGCCGCACAGCGCGCTGGTCGCGACCGAGGACTATCCGCTGTCGCGCCGCTTGTTCCTGTATGCCCGCCCCAGTGACCAGACGCCCTGGACGCAGGCCTACATCGAGTTCATCCACAGCATCGCCGGCCAGCGCATCGTCGAGCAATCCGGCTACATCGCGCAGCATGTCGAGGCGGTCAAGCAGGTGCCGCAGGCCGACATGCCGGCCTTCTACCAGCAGCTGGCCAACGAGGCGCGCCGGCTGACCGTGAATTTCCGCTTCGAGGCCGGCAGCGCGCAGCTGGACAACAAGGCACAGCGCGATCTCGCACGGGTGGTCGACTACCTGCGCAGCCACGGCAAGCTCACCCACAGCGCGGTACTGGTTGGATTCGGCGATGCACAGAGCGATCCGGCGCGCGCCGCGCTGCTGTCCAAACTGCGCGCCATGACGGTGCGCCGCGAGCTGAACCGTTTCGACGTCTATTTCAGGGATATCAATGGGATGGGCGCCGAACTTCCCGTGGCTTCGAATGAAGGCAGCGGCCGGGTGAAGAATCGCCGGGTGGAAATCTGGGTCTATTGAACGCGAACGGGCCCGGCACGCCAGTGCAAGGCCCGTTCGACAGGTTGCTTGCTCGATCAATGGCCGCGCAGCAGTTCCCGCGGCACGTACTTGCCCAGCTCGTGCTTGCCGATCGAAGCGCGATGCACCTCATCCGGACCGTCGGCCAGGCGCAGCGTGCGCTGTCCGGCGTACCAGTAGGCCAGCGGGAAATCGTCGGAGACCCCCGCACCGCCGTGCATCTGGATAGCGCGGTCGATTACCTTCAGCGCCACATTCGGTGCCACCACCTTGATCTGCGCGATCTCGCTGGCGGCGACCTTGTTGCCGACCGTGTCCATCATGTGTGCGGCGTTGAGCGTCAGCAGCCGCGCCATGTTGATCTCGATGCGCGAATCGGCGATGTGATCGAGGTTGCCGCCCAGTCGCGCCAGCGGCTTGCCGAACGCCGTGCGCGCCACCGAGCGCTCGCACATCAGTTTCAACGCCCGTTCGGCGACGCCGATCGAGCGCATGCAGTGGTGGATGCGTCCCGGCCCGAGGCGACCCTGGGCGATCTCGAAGCCGCGCCCCTCGCCGAGCAGCACGTTCTCATAAGGCACCCGCACGTTCTCCAGCAGCACCTCGGCGTGGCCATGCGGCGCGTCGTCGTAGCCGAACACCGGCAGGTGGCGCAGCACGGTGACGCCCGGCGCGTCCATCGGCACCAGAATCATCGAATGCTGCGCATGGCGCGGGGCTTCCGGGTTGGTCAGGCCCATGAAGATCATGATCTTGCAGCGCGGGTCGTTGGCGCCTGAGGTCCACCACTTACGGCCGTTGATCACCCACTCGTCGCCCTCGCGCACTGCGCGGGCCTGCATGTTGGTGGCGTCCGAGGAGGCCACGCCCGGTTCGGTCATGCCGAAGCAGGAGCGGATCTCGCCGGCGAGCAGCGGCTGCAGCCATTGGCGCTTCTGCGCCTCGCTGCCGTAGCGCACCAGCACCTCCATGTTGCCGGTATCCGGCGCGGAACAGTTGAAGGCCTCTGGGCCGAGACCCGAGCTGCCCATGATCTCGGCGAGCGGCGCGTATTCCAGATTGGTCAGCCCGAAGCCCAGCTCGGAATCCGGCAGGAACAGGTTCCACAGCCCTTCCGCCCGCGCCTTGGCCTTGAGCTCCTCGACGATGGCGGTCGGTTGCCAGCGATTACCTTCGGCGACCTGCTGATAGAAAACTTTTTCGGCGGGGTAGACGTGAGCGTCCATGAACGCCTGCACGCGCTCTCTCAGCTCTTGAACCTTCGGGGAGTAGGCGAAATCCATGGGCGACAACCTTCTGGCAGGTAATGTTTTGTAGTTTTGGATGCTAGAGGAGGCCCTGAGATTTATCTAAGCTATTTTCCTCGTATATAAACATTCATCACCGATATATGATCGGCGAATTCCGATACACGCCGGAGAGCACAACAATGAACCTGAACAAGGTCGATCTGAATCTGTTCATCGTCTTCGATGCCATCTACACCGAGGCCAATCTGACTCGCGCCGGGCAGATCGTCGGCATCACCCAGCCCGCCGTGTCCAACGCCCTCGCCCGCCTGCGCGAGACCTTCAACGATCCGCTGTTCGTACGCACCGCGCAGGGCATGGTGCCCACGCCGATGGCGCAGAACATCATCGGCCCGGTACGCAACGCCCTGCAGTTGTTGCGGGTATCGGTGCAGGAGAGCCGCACCTTCAATCCGGCGCAGGCGAACAAGGTGTTTCGCATCAGCATGACCGACCTCACCGAGGCCGTGATGCTGCCGCCGCTGTTCCAGCGCCTGCGCCGCCTGGCGCCGAACGTGAAGATCGAGAGCATGCTGGCCAAGCGCCGCGAGACGACCAAGGAACTGGCCGCCGGCCGCCTGGATTTCGCCATGGACGCCCCGCTCAACACCGACCCGCAGGTACGCCACGTGCGTCTGCTGGAGGACCGCTACATCTGCGCGATGCGCCCCGGCCATCCGCTGGCCAAGGACAAGCTGAGCCTGGAGCAGTACTTGGGGCTGTCGCACGTGCATATTTCCAGCCGCCGCAGCGGTCTGGGTCTGGTCGACCTGGCGCTGGGCAAGATGGGCCTGCAGCGCAAGATCGCCCTGCGCTCGCAGCACTACCTGATGGCGACCCAGGTGATCGAACAGACCGACATGGTGGTCACCGTGCCGGAACGTTTCGCCCGCCGCCACAACCTGCATCAGGCCGATCTGCCGGTGGAAATCGCGCCGCTGGAGACCCACATCTACTGGCACGAAAGCACCGATCAGGACCCGGCCAACCGCTGGATGCGCGAACAGATGATCGAGATCGCCCAGCAGATCAGCGCGCGTCAGGACGTGCCGGCCTAGCAGCCAGCATCGAGCCTTCGCCGCGCAGCCAGTCGATGATCCGCTGACGCACCTCCTCGGGCGGCTGGCGAGCGTCCACGCTCAGCACGCCGGGTTCGCCGGCGGGCGATTCGAGCGTGGCGAACTGGCTGTCGACCAGGCTGCCCGGCATGAAATGTCCGACCCGAG
Organism: Stutzerimonas sp. 21-1; assembly: GCF_056336065.1. Classification (NCBI taxonomy): domain Bacteria; kingdom Pseudomonadati; phylum Pseudomonadota; class Gammaproteobacteria; order Pseudomonadales; family Pseudomonadaceae; genus Stutzerimonas; species Stutzerimonas sp. 21-1. Next base: position 2,048,106 of record NZ_CM150500.1, read on the forward strand.
CGCCAACCCGCTGGCGTGCCGTTTCCGGGTCGACGACCAGATGGACGAAGTGCAGCCCGGGCACCGCATCGCGCAGCACCTGGCGATAGCCGCGCCTGAGCGCCGAGCAGGCCAGCACGAAGCCGCAGCCATCATCGACGGCCCGCCGCATTTCATCGCCCAGCGCCTGCAGCCAGCCGATACGCTGGGCATCGGTCAGCGGCAGGCCGGCGCGCATCTGCGCAAGGTTTTCCGCCGGATGGAAGTCATCCGCCTCGATATAGCGCACGCCCAGCTCAGCGGCGAGCGCCCGGCTGGTCTGCGTCTTGCCGCAGCCGCTGACGCCCATCACCACCAGGGTCGGTTCGCGAGCGCTCGCCGTCATGTGTTCACCCCTAATGCGCTGGACAGGGTGATGGTGGCGGTATCCGCGGCGCGGGCGAAACTACCGCCCATCGTTCATGCAGCCAACGCGCCGGTCGACATCCGCGGCCAGCGCACTACAATCGCCAGCCCCGCAACCCGAGTACCCTCGCAATGCCCAAAGCCATGGCGCGCCACATTCTGGTCAAGACCGAAGCGGAAGCTGCGCAGCTGAAGAAGCGCATCGCCAATGGCGAGGCATTCGACGTGCTGGCGCGCAAGTACTCCACCTGCCCGTCCGGCAAGAAAGGCGGCGACCTCGGCGAGGTGCGCCCGGGGCAGATGGTGCGCAGCATCGATCAGGTGATCTTCAAGAAGCCACTGCGCGAGGTGCACGGGCCGGTGAAAAGCCAATTCGGCTACCACCTGGTGCAAGTGTTCTACCGCGACTGATTCAACCGAAGCGCCGCAACTGCATCTCGCGCAAGCGGCTGAGCGTGCGGCGGAAGGCGAAGGCCAGGTAGCCCTCGACGTACAGATCCTCAAGCGCCACCTGCGCCTCGATGTACAGCGGCACGCGGCGGTCGTAGCACTCGTCCACCAGCGCGATGAAGCGCCGCACCGCATCGTCATGCGCGGCCAGCCGCGGTAGCTGGCGGTCGCCGGCCTTGACCTGCGTGACCGCGTCCTCGGTGCCGCGGGCGATGCGTCCCTCGCGTTGCACGCCGCCCAGCTGGGGCACACCATCGAGCAGGATCGCCTCGTGGCGATCGCACAGTTCGATGAAATCCAGCGCGGAGAACGGCTGCTCGCACAGTTCGGCGAAACGACACCAGAGCACCCTGTCGCTACGCCGCTTCACCTGCAACAGACGATGGCCGAGTTCCAGCGGCGCGGCGCTGCCCTCGCCTTCGGCCAGACCCGCGAAGGCTCGCTGCAGCGCATCCGGCGCGGCGACCCAGTAACGCTGCAACGCCGCGCCGGGACGCAGGCGATGATCCGCACCGCCATCCACGTCGACGACATGCATGTGGCGCTCGATGGCCTCGATCGCCGGCAGAAAGCGCTCACGGTTGTAGCCATCGGCGTACAGCTGATCCGGCGGCTGATTGGACGTCGCGACGATGACCACGCCTTCCTCGAACATCACCCGGAACAGCCGTCCGAGAATGATCGCGTCGCCGATGTCGCCGACGAACAGCTCGTCGAAGCACAGCACCCGCACCTCGCCGGCCAACTCACGGGCCAGCGCCTGCAGTGGATCGGCCGTTCCGTTGAGCTGGAACAGGCGCATGTGCACCCAGCGCATGAAGTGATGAAAATGCTGACGCCGCGCCGATACGCGCAAGCTGGTATGGAACATGTCCATCAGCCAGGTCTTGCCGCGCCCTACCGGCCCCCACAGGTAGACACCGCCCGGCACCTCGCCCGCGTGCACCTGCTCATGGCAGTGCTGCAGCAGATCGACGGCGCGCAGCTGGGCGGCATCACTGACGAAACCCTCACGGGCGATGGCTTGCCGGTACAGGGCAAGTGGCGACGACTGATCCATGACTACGGACCGCAACCTGAGAAGGCGGCGATGTTACCCCAGCGCCGCAACCGGCGGCAGCCGCGCGGCACAGACGCGGCCGGCGGACACCTCAGGCTTCCAGTGCCAGCAGTACGCCGCTGACCACCAGGAAGCCGCTGAACAGCACGCGCAGCAGACGCTCCGGCAAGGCGTGCGCCAGCCGCACGCCGAGGCTGATGCTGAGCAGACCGCCGACCGCCAGCGGCAACCCGAGCATCCAGTCGACCTGTCCGTGCAGCGCATAGGTTGCCAGCGTGACGCCGGTACTCGGCGCCGCCAGCGACAGCGACAGCCCCTGGGCAACAACCTGACTGGTGCCGAACACGCTGGTCAGCACCGGCGTCGCCAGCACCGCACCACCGACACCGAACAGGCCGCCGAGCGCGCCGGCACCTGCGCCCAGCACACCGAGCCACGGCCAGGGATGACGCAGTTGTCCGTTACCCGGCGCGGTACGGCGAAACGCCCGCAGCAGCGTGTGGGCCGCCAACGCGAAGAGGAAGCCGACGAAGGCCAGGCGCATGCGGCTGGCATCCAGCGATACGGCCAATGCCGCGCCGAAGATGGCGAAGCAGAAGCTCGGCAGCGCAAGCGCCGCCGCGTGGCGGAAGTCGATGCGGTTGCGCTGGTGGTAACGCCAGATCGCCAGCAGCACGTTCGGCACCACCATCACCAATGCCGTGCCCTGTGCGAGTTGCTGATCCAGGCCGAACAGCACGCCGAGCACCGGGATCGCGATCAGCCCGCCGCCGATGCCGAACAAACCACCGAGCGCACCGAGCGCCAGCCCAAGCAGTACGTTCAAGCCGATATCGAATACAGGCACGGCGTCGCTCCGTCGAAAAACGCAATGGTAAGGCTGTGCGCCTGGCCTCGATACGCACAGCCGCGCACAATGGCTTTGCGCATATCGCAAAACAGAGGATCGCCAATGCAGCCACACTCCTTCGCCGATCAACTGCGTCTGTTCCTCGACGTGCTGGAAGCCGGCAATTTCTCCGCCGCCGCGCGCCTGCACGGTTTGACACCGTCCTCCGTCGCGCGGCGCATCGATGCGCTGGAGCACTCGCTGGGCTGTACGCTGTTCAGCCGCAGCACGCACGGCATCCGCAGCACGCCCGCCGCCCAGGCCTTCGCCGAGCGCGCTCGGCGCATCGTGCGCGAACTGCAACTGGCCCGCGCCGAAGCCAGCGCACTGGACGCCACGCCCGAAGGGCTGATCCGCATCGACGCACCGACGCCGTTCGGCCGTCGCCATCTGGCCCCGGCGCTCGCCGACTTTCTCTGCGCCTATCCCGGTGTGGATGTGCAGTTACGCCTGATCGACAGCTTCATCGACCTGCATGGTGAGCATCTGGGCAAGGTCGATCTAGTGCTGCGCATCGGCCCACTGGCCGACACCCGTCTGGTGGCCACGCCACTGGCGCCGATGGTGCGCATCGCCTGCGCCAGCCCGGAGTACCTGCAGCGGCGCGGCACGCCCACGCAACCGCACGAGTTGCCCGGCCACGACGGCCTCGACTGGGATGCGCTGGCGCCACCGCATGCCTGGCGTTTCGAGCAGGATGGTGAAGCCAGGCTGTTCCGCCCGCGACGCCTGCGCATGGTCGCCAACAACGCCGAGGCGCTGCTGTCCGGGGTGCTCGCGGGGCTGGGCATCGCCCACTTGCCGACCTGGTTGATCAGCGAATACCTGCTGCGTGGCGAGTTGTTGCCGCTGTTTTGCACGCGCGGGCTGCCGCGACCGGAAGCCAGTGGCATCTATGCGCTGCGCCTGACCCGCGAAGCTGACTCGCGCACGCGCCTGCTGCTGGAATTTCTCAAGGAGCGCTTCGGCCCGGTCCCACCGTGGGACCAGGCGCTGCAGAGTGGATTGCTGCGAAGCTGAACGCCGACAGGCGTGCTTAGAAACCGCCGCCGCCGAGTTCCTGGGTCACGCCCCAGCCGTCGAGCACACCTCCAAGTGGCTCCACCAGCTCCTCCAGGTCCTGCTCGAAGTTGCCGATGCTGTCGAAGGTGGCGTACATGACCTTGCTGACCTGCAGATTCCAGGTGCCGTCCTCGCGCGGCAGGATCTGCGCATTGATGGATTCGCCGCGAAAGTTGCGCGCGGCCGCGTGGGCACCATCGCGGTCCTCGAAGACCGCATAGAACTCGATGGGATGAACCCGGGTGAAATCGAAGCCGCCTTCTTTCATCTGGCGAAGAACGTTGCTGCTGACATCCTCGTGGAAGGTGGTACTCATGATTCAACCTCCTCTCGATCGATGGACGGAAAACGCTTCGGCAGGTGGGCACGTGGGTCTCACCGCCCTCACCTGATCTGAGTATGGGATGCCGGGGGTGTTCATGCCATGGGCTTTTTTTCCGGCATGAACGGCAGCGCCCGCCGGGCGGCGGGCGCGAGACGTCAGTCGTTGCTTGGCTTGCCGATCGCCTGCAGGACGTACTGCGGCAGCGCGAATGCGCCGACGTGAATGTGCGGATTGTAGTAACGGGTGACGATGCCGCTGCCGGCAAAGCGCTGCGCCAGGGTTTCCAGCGGCAGCTTGCGGCTCTCCACGCTGCATGCACCCCAGGCGAACGCCAGCGCCCCGCCAATGCAGGTCGGTGCGGCAGCCTGGTAGAAGTGCCAGTCGGCAAACAGGCCCTGCATGCGCTTGGCGGCGGACTGCAGTTCGCCCAGCTGCATGAACGGCACGCCGGTGCGCACCACCAGGATTCCGTCGTCGTTCAGGCAGCGCCGGCTGGCCTGGTAGAACTCCTCCGAAGAGAGGACCTCACCCGCCGTGGATGCGCCAAGAATGACGTCGAAGCGCTGTTCGGTGGTGGCGAGAAACCGCAGGACATCGTCATTCGATATCTGCAGCCGCGGATCGTCGAAGGCACCGGCCGAATGATTCGGCAGAAACTCCCGGCACAGCGCCACCACGACCGGGTCGGTCCCGAGCAGGGTGATGCTTTCGATATCGCGATGACGCGCAACCTCGCGCAGGATGCCGCCGTCGTCACCGCCGATGATCAGCACGCGGCGCGCCAGCCCGTGGGCGAAGATCGGCACATGCGCGAGCATTTCGTGGCCAATGAAGTCATCCGCCTCGGCGGTACGGATGACGCCATCGAGCGCCATCACACGGCCCATGCGGGCATTCTCGAAGATGACCAGGTGTTGTTGCTCGCTGCGTACTTCGTGCAGCAGACGATCCATCTGCAGGCGCTGGCCGTATCCCTCGTAGAGAGTTTCCTGGAATTCGCTCATGGGAGTCCCCTTGGTTGGTCGTCGAGCGTACAGCGCATCGACGGTCCGTAGCGGGTTGGCGTGACGGGCGGCACAGCAGTGCCACCCACGAAAAGGACCGGAATTCTACGTTGGCCTTCGTGACAGCGGAAACCATCAGGTTCGAAAGCACACGTTGGAACGACAAGCGACGCGCCGCCGGCTAGGGTGGGCAGAGCGACCGTCCCGCCGGGCACGCACCGTCATAGCCAGGAGTATCCGCATGTCCGCACCGCTGTTGTTGCCCTACCTCGCGCCGTGGGACTGGCAGCAGTTCCAGCAGCATTTCGCCCTGCGGCTGTTGCCCGGCGTCGAACATCTCGAGGTGGATCGCTACAGCCGCAGCCTGCGCCTGGGCGGCGTCGAGGGTTGGTTCAGCGTGCGGCCGCTGACCGAACAGCCAGCGCTGGAACTGACCTGCAGCGAGCGGCTGCAGCCATATCGGCCACCGCTCGTCGAAAAGGTGCGCAAGATGTTCGACCTCGATGCCGATCCGCGCGCCATCGCTGAGCATTTCGCTGCCGATCCTCTGCTGGGGCCACGGGTGGCGGCCAATCCCGGACTGCGCCTGCCGGCCGCGTTCGATCCGTTCGAGCAGGCGGTGCGGGCCATCGTCGGCCAGCAGGTGACGGTCAAGGCCGCGGTGACCATCACCCGGCGCCTGCTGGAACGCCTGGGCGAGCCGCTGGCAGACGGACCGCCCGGGCTGTCTGTATTGTTTCCTACCCCGCAGGCCATCGCTGAAGACCCGCTCGAGCGCATCGGCATGCCGCTCAAGCGGGTGCAGGCGTTGCGGCGCCTGGCGGCAGCGGTAGCCGAAGGTGCTCTGGGTCTGCATGTGGAAGATGGCGCCGAGGCGCTGGTGCGACGTTTGTGCGAACTGCCCGGCATCGGCCCATGGACGGCCGAATACATCGCGCTACGTGGTTTCGGGGCGGCCGATGCCTTTCCCGCAGGCGATCTCGGCCTGCTCAAGGGCCCGCTGTGGGGTGCCACCGGCATCAGCGCCAAGGCTTTGGCCGCACGTGCCGAAGCGTGGCGGCCGTGGCGCGCCTATGCGGCCGTCCACATCTGGCAGGACTATGCGACCCCACGTACCCCTGAAGCGCGCACGAGCGGCACGCCTTAGAGTCGCACCTTGCCAAAGGGCGCCGCGGCGATCGCCCACATGATCAACCCGACCACCGGCAACAGCAGGATGACCAGGCTCCAGACCACCTTGCGCCCGGTTTCGATCGATTGGCGCCAGACGTGGAGGATCGCCAGCACGTCAGCCAGCAGGAGCAGGACGGCCAGCAGCGTGTTCCAGTTGTCCATCGCGACCTCAGAGTGCGCGCTGGTCCGGGCGGTTGCCGCGCGGCCCCATCAGCCCCCAGAGGATCAGGCCAAGCACCGGCAGGATGACGATCAGAAGCACCCACATCACCTTCTTGCCGCTGCTGGCGTCGCTACGGACCACGCTGATGATCGCCCAGATATCCAGCGCCAGGATGATCAGGCCAAATAGGCCGCCGAAAGCGTCGCTCATGGGATGGCTCCTGATTACGGTGACTGTGTAATTAGGATGCCGGATGGGTTCGAGGGTTCAGATGCAGGGCGGATAGGCGACGTGGCCCTCCGTGCCCGCTCTGCGCTTTTCCGGTGGCGCTCAGTCTTCCAGCCGCGGAAAACGGCTGGCGATGTCGTCACCGGTGAACTCGGCGCTCCAGCCTTCGCTGTTGCGGAACAGGCGGATGGCGACCAGATGCGGGTTTTCGCCCATGTCGAGCCAGTGGCGAATGCCGGCGGGCACCGTCAGCAGGTCGCCCTTCTCGCAAAGCACGGCGTAAACCAGCTCGCCGAAACGCAACGAAAACAGCCCGCGGCCAGCGACGATGAAGCGCACCTCGTCCTCGGCATGACGGTGCTCTTCGAGAAAGCGCGCACGCAGCTCATTCTGCTGGCGATCATTGCCGGTCACGCGCAGCACGTCGGCGCTGGCGAAATCACGCTCGGCCTGCAGGCGGTCGATCTGCGGACGGTAGGCCGCGAGCACCTCTTCCGGGCTGGCATCTGCGGCGAGCGCCGCGCGCGCATCCAGACGCTCGAGGCGCACTTCGGCCTCGGCCAGGGTCGCGGCGATATCGTCGTGGTGGGTCAGCACCTTGAGCGGTTGTTCGGGGCGATTCTGGTGATAGACGCTGAGGACGCTCATGTACGACTCTCCGGAGACTGGTGTGGGGATGCGAGCGGACTCGCCAGTTTTTACGTTGGCTGGTCCCGCATGCGTGCGGCAATGATAACGGCTGCCGCCAGCGCCGCCAGGCTGGCGATGGTGAAGGTCCACGCCGGACCGAGGCTGCTCCAGGCGTAGCCGGAATACAGAGCACCAAGCGCGCCGCCAACACCGGCCAGGGTGGCGTACAACGCCTGTCCCTGGCCCTGCTGGCGATGGCCGAAACTGCGCTGGACGAAATGGATCGCCGCGGCATGGAAGCTGCCGAAGGTGGCGGCGTGCATCACCTGGGCGATTAGCAACACCAGCAGATGATCGGCCAGGTTGCCCAGCAGCAGCCAGCGCAGCGCCGCCAGCAGAAAGCTCGCTGCCAATACCTGGCGCAGACTGAAGCGCTCGAGCAGTCGCACCATGACCAAGAACAGCAGGATTTCCGCTACCACACCCAGCGCCCAGAGCAGGCCAATGGTGGTGCGCGTGTAACCGAGCGCCTCCAGGTGGATGCTGAGGAAGGTGTAGTACGGCCCGTGCGAGAGCTGCATCAGCCCTACGCAGAGGTAGAACGCCAGCACGCCGGGGCGCCACAGCTGGCGCAGGAAGCCGCCCTGCCCGGCCACTTCCGCTTGCTGCGCGGGCTCGGCATTGGGCACCCAGAGGCTGCTCATGACGATGCCGGCCATGATCAGCAGCACCACCGCCGGATAGACATCCAGCCCCAGCCGCTCGAACGCCAGGCCCAGACCGACCACCGCCAGGATGAAACCGATGCTGCCCCACAGGCGGATCTGACTGTAGCGCGCGGCCTGTCCGTGCAGGTGCGCCAGCGTGATGACTTCAAACTGCGGCAGCACCGCATGCCAGAAAAACGCATGCAAGGCCATCACCAGCGCCAGCCAGGCGTAGCTCTTGTCGACCAGAATCAAGCCGAACGACAGTAGCGTGCACAGCGCACCGAGACGCACGATGCGCAGGCGCTCGCCGGTGACGTCGCCCAGCCACCCCCACAGATTGGGCGCGATGCAGCGCATCAGCATGGGGATTGCCACCAGCTCGCCAATACGGGCTGGCGAAAAGCCCAGATACTCGAAATACAGGCCGAGAAACGGCGCCGTTGCGCCCAGCAGCGCGAAATAGAACAGATAAAAACCGGAGAGGTGCCAGTACGGAAGCCTAGCCATGAGCTGCGAGCCTCAAGCGACGGGTGATTCGAGCTGCAGACCGTCAGCCGCAGCTCGGAGCCTGGCGCTTAGAGCTGCCCCAGCACCGGCGTGGCCACCCGCACGTCGGCATTCTGCGCGCGATGACGCAGCAGGTGATCCAGCAGCACGATGGCCATCATCGCCTCGGCAATCGGCGTGGCGCGGATGCCCACGCAGGGATCGTGACGGCCTTTGGTGATCACCTCGACCGGGTTGCCGTCGGTATCGATCGAGCGGCCGGGTGTGGTGATGCTGGACGTCGGCTTGAGCGCCAGATGCGCGACGATCGGCTGGCCGCTGGAGATGCCGCCGAGGATGCCGCCGGCATGGTTGGACAGGAAGCCTTGCGGGGTCAGCTCATCGCGGTGTTCGGTGCCGCGCTGGGCGATACAGGCGAAGCCCGCACCGATCTCCACGCCCTTCACCGCATTGATGCTCATCAGCGCGTGGGCCAGTTCGGCATCCAGGCGATCGAAGATCGGCTCGCCGAGACCCGGCGGCACACCTTCGGCGACTACGGTGATCTTCGCGCCGACCGAATCTTGGTCGCGACGCAGCTGGTCCATGTAGGCCTCCAGCTCCGGCACCTTGTCCGGGTCGGGGCTGAAAAAGGCATTCTCTTCCACCGAATCCCAGGTCTTGAACGGAATCTCGATCGGGCCGAGCTGGCTCATGTAGCCGCGTACGCTGATGCCCATGCCTGCTAGGACCTTCTTGGCGATGGCGCCGGCAGCGACGCGCATGGCCGTCTCGCGCGCCGAACTGCGGCCGCCGCCACGGTAGTCGCGCAGGCCGTATTTATGGTGGTAGCTATAGTCGGCGTGAGCCGGGCGGAACAGGTCCTTGATCGCCGAGTAGTCCTTGGACTTCTGGTCGGTGTTGCGAATCAGCAAGCCGATCGGGCAACCGGTGGTCTTGCCCTCGAACACGCCGGAGAGAATTTCCACCTCATCGGCTTCCTGCCGCTGGGTGGTGTGCCGGCTGGTGCCGGGCTTGCGGCGGTCGAGATCGCGCTGCAAGTCTTCCAGCGACAGGTCCAGCCCCGGCGGGCAGCCGTCGACGATGGCCACCAGCGCAGGGCCGTGGCTTTCGCCAGCGGTGGTGACGGTGAACAGCTTGCCGTAGGTATTGCCGGACATGCAGGACGCTCCGCGATTCGACCTTGAAAACAGGCGCCGGAGTATACCTGAGCCGGGCGCGGTTTCACCGCCCCCGACGGGCGCGCATACTGGCGCAACGGTGAACCTTGCGGCCGCGGCCGCATCGAACCGCCTCCGTTTCCGGCGAAGCCCTTTCCATGCGCATCCTGCTGATCGTATTGCTGATGACCCTGACCACCCCGCTCGTCCAGGCACGTACGCTGCTCAACCAGACCCTGAGGCTGGATACCGGCCACGGTGTGTTGCAAGGCAGTCTGGTGTTGCCGAAAAGCACGCAACCGGTGCCGGTGGTGCTGCTGATCGCCGGCTCCGGGCCGACCGACCGTGACGGTAACAACCCCGCCGGTCGTAACGACAGCCTCAAGCGGCTGGCGCAAGGCCTGGCCAAACAGGGCGTGGCGAGCCTGCGCTATGACAAGCGCGGCGTCGGCGCCAGCCTGTCGGCAGCCCCGCAGGAACGCGACCTCAGCGTAGATGCCTACGTCCGCGACGTGCTGGCCTGGAGCGCTCGCCTGCGCGAGGATCCGCGTCTGGGCAAGCTGATCCTCATCGGCCACAGCGAAGGTGCTCTGATCGCCAGCCTCGCGGCGCCGCAGTCAGACGCCGCGGCATTGATCAGCATTGCCGGCAGTGGCCGCCCCATCGGCGACGTGCTGCGCGAACAGCTGCAGGGGCGCCTGCCGCCGGCGTTGCTGGCCACCAGCCATTTCCTCATCGATGAACTGGAGGCCGGCCGCAGCCATGCCGATATCCCGGAACCGCTGCAGGTGCTGTTCCGGCCCAGCGTGCAACCCTATCTGATTTCGCTGTTTGCCCAAGACCCGGCCGCCGCTATCGCCGCCGTCGAGGTGCCGACGCTGATCGTCCAGGGCACACACGACATCCAGGTGGGCGCACGTGACGCGCAGGCGCTCAAGCGCGCCAAGCCGGATGCCGAGCTCGCGCTGATCGAGAGCATGAACCACGTGTTGCGTATCGTCCCGGCGACCGGGCACCAGCAACTGGCCTCTTACGATGCGCCGCAACTGCCTATCGCCGATGCGCTATTGCAGGGCATCACGCGTTTTCTGGAGCGAAATGGCATCCTGCCAGTATCCAGTCCGAGCGCTACCGGCCGATAAGTCGGCGACTCAACCGCAAACCGCTTGCGAGTCAGCGCAGCCAAGGAACGCGCCGATGACTGATACCAACGCCCCCGACACCACGCCGCCGCCACAGCATCCGTGGGCCGATCTGGTGCCCGAACGATTCCACCTACTACGTCTGGCGCCGCTGCCGACCGAGCGCGATGGCGGGCCGCGGCCGCTGCGTTTCGTGGAGCTGGCACGAGTGGAGCGACACAGCGCGGACCAGAGCCTGCTGCGCCTGCACATCAATCTGCCGGGGCAGGTCCTCTCGCGAAAGCGCAACGTGCTGGAAATCTGGGCGGACCATCGCAGCAAGGAGCTACGCTTCGGCCCGGACACCGGACTGAATCTCGAACCCGTCAACCGAGGGTTGGGCCGTTTTCTACTCGCCCAAGGCATCGCCTGGGCCCAGAAGCGCTGGTCGCACTACCTCGTCGAAGGCGGTTCGCTGGCGAACGACTCGGCCAGCGAGGACTCACGGCTGCGTCGCGATCACTGCCTGCGTACCCAAGGCTTCGACGTCGACTACCCGCAGACATCGCCGAAAGCCACCTACGGTGCACCACGCGTGAGTGCACTACGTGGCGACTGGAATGCCGAAAAGGTGCAGATCATCGAGCTGCTCGACGCAGCTGCGATGCTCGAACAGGCCGATCGCAATCTGCAAGAGCAGGACACGCACATTCGCCAGATGCAGGAACGCATGAGCCGTTTGCGTCGCGAAGACGGCGCGTTGCGCTTCACCATCGTCTGCCTGATCGTCTTCGCGTTGTTCCAGGCCGGCCTGCTGATCTGGATGGCGACGCGCTGATCAGCGCTGCGTCAGGCGCTCGCGGAACAACGCCTGATGCTCCCGGCATTGCCGGGCGGCCAGCAGGAACACGCCATGCCCGCCCTTGGCGAACTCCAGCCAAGTAAAATCCACTTCCGGATACAGTTCGGCGACATGCACCTGACTGTTGCCCACTTCAACGATCAGCGTGCCGTGCTCGCTCAGGTGATCGGCTGCTTCAGCCAGCATACGACGCACCAGGTTCAGGCCGTCGTCCCCGCAGGCCAGCCCCAGCGCGGGCTCGTGATGGTATTCGGCCGGCATGTCGGCGAAGTCCTCCGCATCGACATATGGCGGATTGGACACGATCAGATCGAAACGCTGTCCCGGCAGGCCATCGAAGCCGTCGCTCTGCACCGTATAGACCCGCTCTTCCAGTTCGTGCTGCTCGATGTTCTGGTTGGCCACTTCCAGCGCATCGAAAGAGAGATCGGCCAGCACGACCTCGGCGTCAGGAAACTCGTAGGCACAGGCGATGCCGATGCAGCCTGAACCGGTACACAGGTCGAGAATCCGCGCGGGTTCGTGCGCGAGCCAGGGACGGAAGCGCTGCTCGATCAGTTCGGCGATGGGCGAGCGCGGAATCAGCACACGCTCATCGACGATGAACGGCAAGCCGCAGAACCAGGCCTCGCCGAGCAGATACGCCGCCGGCACGCGCTCCTCGATGCGCCTGCGCAGCAGCGCCGCCAGGTGCGCGCATTCGTCGTCTTCCAGGCGGCAATCCAGATAGGCATCGGACATGGCCCACGGCAGATGCAGCGCGCCGAGCACCAATTGGCGTGCCTCATCCCAGGCGTTGTCGGTGCCATGACCGAAGAACAGCTGCGCGCGGTGAAACTGGCTGACGGCCCAGCGAACGTAGTCGCGCAGGGTGCGCAGACGTGAGGGCGAAGCGCTCATGACGACATCTCCGGTAAAAGGGCGCGGAGTTTAACAGGGCCCCGGGAGCGGCTGCGAGCGCGTGCTCGATACCCTACCCAAGGGAGTGCCGACCGACGCGCGCGGCTTTGTAAATACGCACTTTGATAGCACCACTATCGCGCCGCCGCGCAGTACCCTGCCCGCCTCCGGCAAGCCATGCCTGATCAGCGCCGGGCGGCCCTATCCTGACCCGTGTGCGGTCAAGATGGTTCACATCGCCGCATTCTGGCGCCACAATCAGCCCCCCATTCAATAGGAGTCGATAATGACCACGCCACAGACCATGCTTCAACTCAGTGGCCGCAGCTACGCACCTGCAACATTGGCGAACGCCACCCTGCTGGTCATTGACGCTCAAGAGGAATATCGCACTGGCGTGCTGGCTTTGCCGGCGCTGCCCACCGCGCTGCCGGAAATCACCCGCCTGCTGGCAGCCGCCCGCGAAGCCGGTGCTCCGGTGGTACACGTTCATCATCTGGGAATTACTGGCGGCCTGTTCGATCCGCAGGGTTTTCGCGGTCAGATCATGCCGGAAGCCGCACCACTGCCAGGCGAAGCAGTAGTTGCGAAGCGTCTGCCCAATGCGTTCGCCGGCACCGACCTGCATGACCTGCTGCAGAAGCATGGCCGTCTGGACCTGATCGTATGCGGTTTCATGACCCATTCCAGCATCAGCACTACGGTGCGGGCCGCCAAGGATTACGGCTATCGCTGCACGTTGGTCGATAGCGCATGCGCGACGCGCAATCTGCCGATGGGTGAAGGCAGCGTGGATGCCGATCAGGTCCATCGGATGGAAATGACCATCCTGGCCGACAATTTCGCGGTTTGCGTACCGAACGTCGAGGCCTTGGCCCGCTGAACGCCGCGACCGGCGGTACCGCCCTGGCGAATGAACCTGACCGGTTGCATGCCGGTCATAGCCTGTTCATCGAGAGGTAACCGCAATGAAGCTTTCCGATGGATTCGATGCCCGCCGCCTGCGCCCGTCCGAACGAAAGAGCTGGGGCCGACGCCTGATCGTCGCGATTGCTGCACTGCTCGCCGTTGTCGGTGTGCTGCTGCTTGTCGCCGGTGGGGCATCTCTGGCTGGCTATGGCGGCTCGCTCGGCGCCCTGGCAGCCAGAGACGCCGCGCTGACGGCGCTGGTGCTTGGCCTGGTGTTGATCGCAATTGCCATGCTTCTCTGGCGCTGGTGCCGGCGCCGGCTCCGTCGCTCAAGCGAGCTGAGCCTTTCTCCCGGCCTGATGAAAAGACGCGACTAACCTCGAGGCGGCCCGTTCCAGGCCAGGCCGACCCCTTGGCCCGCAACCTGGGATAAACTGACGCGCTGCCGGAGGTCCCATGCAAGAAGACGACGATTTTTCCCTGTTCAAGTCCGCCGTGAAGGGCGTCAAACCGATCACCCATGCGCGCGCCGAAACCGGCAAGCCACGCGACAATCGCGAGCAGATCGCCAAACGCCGTGCCAACGCACAGGTCAGCGTCGAACAAGTCCGCATCGACGGCCTGTCCGATCAGTTCGTCATCGACGTAGGCGCCGAGGACGAACTCTACTGGGCGCGCCCGGGCGTGCAGGATGCGCAGATGCGCAAACTGAAGGCGGGACAGATTCCGTTCGAGGGCAGCCTCGATCTGCATGGTCTTTCAGTTGAACGTGCCCGCGAGCAGCTCTGGGATTTCATCGCCGAAGCCAGCAAATACGAAATCCGCTGTGTTCGCGTCACTCACGGCAAGGCGGCGCGTCTTGATGGCAAGCGCCCGCTGATCAAGAGCCACGTCAACACCTGGTTACGCCAGCATCCCCAGGTGCTCGGCTTCGCTTCCTGCACGCCTCGCCACGGTGGTGCCGGCGCGGTCTACGTCATGCTCAAGCGCACGATGCTCGAAGGCCGGGACGAATAGCGCCATTGCCACAGGGTAATGGCCGATTCGTAACCTGCTTGGCACTTGCCAGCCGAACGACTGCCGCCTACCCTTTCGCGTTTGCGCTCCCATGCAGCTGACAGGTAGTTCAATGTCCCTGGAACAACAGTACACCGAGATTCTCGCCCAACTTGGCGAGGACGTTACCCGCGAAGGCTTGCTCGACACGCCCAAGCGTGCCGCCAAAGCCATGCAGTATCTGTGCAAGGGCTACCAGCAAACCCTCGAGGAAGTCACCAACGACGCGCTGTTCAGCTCCGACAACAGCGAAATGGTGCTGGTGAAGAACATCGAACTGTATTCGCTATGCGAGCACCACATGCTGCCCTTCATCGGCAAGGCTCACGTCGCCTACCTGCCTAACGGCAAGGTGCTGGGGCTTTCGAAGGTAGCTCGGATCGTCGACATGTACGCGCGACGCCTGCAGATTCAGGAAAACCTGACCCGTCAAATCGCCGAAGCCGTGCAGCAGGTCACCAATGCCGCGGGCGTAGCGGTGGTCATTGAGGCGCAGCACATGTGCATGATGATGCGCGGCGTGGAGAAGCAGAATTCGTCGATGGTCACTTCGGTGATGCTCGGGCAGTTCCGCAACAACGCTGCAACCCGCGCCGAGTTCCTCGGCCTGGTCAAGTAAGTCCCTGCTTCAGCCGAGCATCGGCAGCCTGCTCAGGGCTGCCTGCTCACCACCCATCCAATTCGGCTCAGGTATCGATCAGTCGAACATACCCACGTGCCGGGGATGGCTGGCAACACGCTGCAGCCAGGCACGAATCGCCGGATAGCCTGCAAGATCGAAGCCTCCCTCCTCCGCCACGTGTGTGTAGGCATAGAGCGCGACATCCGCAATCGAATAACGATCGCCGACCAGGTACGGGGTACGCAGCAGTTGCTGCTCCATCACATTGAGCGCGTGATAGCCGTCCAGCTGCTTGGCCTCGTACTCTTCGCGGCGCTCCTCCGGCATGCCGAGATACACCTTGATGTAACGGGCCACAGCGAGGAAGGGCTCATGGCTGTATTGCTCGAAGAACTGCCACTGCAACACCTGAGTGCGCAGCCGCGGATCGCTGGGCAGAAATTCACTGCCTTCCGCCAGATAATTGAGGATCGCATTGGACTCCCACAGGCATGAGCCGTCTTCCAGCTCGAGCACGGGAATCTTGCCGTTAGGATTCTTCTTCAGAAACTCTTCAGAGCGCGTCTCCCCGCGCAGGATGTTGACCGGCACCCACTCGTACGGCTGATCGAGCAGATGCAGCATCAGCTTGATCTTGTAGCAGTTGCCGGAACGGTAATCGCCATAAACCTTGTACATGCTCGCATCCCCTAAAGTCACCACGGCGACCTTTCAAGCCGCCTCGGCAGCCAACGCATCGCGTATTACCCCGGCCAGGCGGCGCAGACCTTCTCCGAGCCGCTCCGGCGCAACATGACTGAAATTCAGCCGCAGATAACCCGGGTGCCGATCCGGCTCACTGAAGAACGGTTCGCCCGGCATGAAAACCACATCTTGCTCCAGCGCGGGCTTAAGCAACGTGCGGGTGTCCAGTGGTTGCCTGAGAACTAGCCAGAAGAACAGACCACCCTGCGGCGTTTCCCAAGTCGCGAGGTCGGAGAAGTGTTCGACAAGCGCGGCCTGCATGGCATCTCGGCGCAGACGGTAGAAGTCGCGCAGCTCCGCCAGGTGTTCGTTGTAGCGCTGGCTCCCCAGCCACTGCAAAGCCTGCCACTGGCCAATGCGATTGGTGTGCAGGTCCGCCGACTGCTTCAATCGCAACAGATAGGGAAACAGGTCCGAACTGGCTATCAGATAACCAACGCGCAAGCCTGGCAGCAGCGTCTTCGACACTGTGCCCGTATAGATCCAGCTGGCACTGCGCAAACGGCTGACGATCGGGGTGGCGCTACCCTGGTCGAACACCAGCTCGCGATATGGCTCATCTTCGATCAGCGTCACACCAAACTCGTCGAGCAGCGCAGCCACGGCCTCCCGCTTGGCCTCGCTATAACGCACCGCGGATGGGTTCTGAAAGGTCGGAATCAGGTAAGCGAAAGCCGGCTTGTGCTGCTCCAACCGCTGTCGCAAGGCGCTCAACTCAGGTCCATCGGCCTCCTGCGGCACTTCCAGACAGTGGGCGCCGAACAGCTGGAAAGCCTGCAGCGCGGCAAGGTAGGTCGGCGCTTCGACCAGCACCTCGGTGCCGGGATCGATGAACAGTTTCGATGCCAGGTCCAGGGTCTGCTGGGAACCGCTGACGATCAACACCTGGCTCGCTTCGCATTGAATGCCCAGCTCACGCGCCTGTGCCGCGATCAGCTCGCGCAGCATGGGCTCGCCTTCGCTCATGCCGTACTGCCCCATGCTGGTCGGCATCTGCGCCCAGTCGACTTCCGGCAACATTGGTTCGGCCGGCAGACCGCCGGCGAACGACATGACTTCCGGTCGTTGCGCAGCAGCAAGAATTTCGCGGATGAGAGAGCTTTTCAGGCGGTCGATACGTTCGGAGAAGGCCATTGGGGCACCGGATGCGAAGGCAAGCAAAATGAGTCAAACTTCTTGACCAAAACTACTCTCGTCAGAATAAATACGTCAATATGACTGACCTAAAAAAAAGCAACACCCAGCGACGAATCATGGAAACCTTCTTTCTTGGTTACCAGGCCTTCACCGCCAAACCTGACGCGATCCTCGCTCGCCGCGGTCTTTCACGCGTGCACCATCGCATTCTCTTTTTCATCGGCAGCTACCCAGGACTCAGCGTGAAGGAACTACTCGGCTATCTGGGCGTGAGCAAGCAGGCGCTCAATACGCCCTTGCGTCAGCTGGTCGAAATGCATCTGGTGGAAAGCCTTACTGCCGAGGACGACAAGCGCAAGCGCATGCTGCGCTTCACCGACGAGGGCGCAAAACTGGAACAGCAGTTGCGGCGCGAACAGGTTCGCTTGCTGGAGAAGGTGTTCAGCGAAATCGGCGCGGAAGCCGTGGAGAATTGGCTGCAGGTCAATCACGCGCTGGCAGTTCGCGCACACAAGACGCACTGACCCATCAGTCACTAGATGGCGAAATCACAGCCACAAAAAAGGGCGACCGAAGTCGCCCTTTTTCAACGAAAAGCCTGAACTTAGTTCTGGTTTTCCATCTGAGCACGGATCAGATCACCAATGGTGGTCGGGCCGGTGCTTTCAACTTCCTGCTTGGTGCGCAGCTCTTTCATCGCATCCTTTTCGTCTTCGACGTCTTTGGATTTGATGGACAGGCTGATCACGCGGGACTTGCGGTCGATGCTGATGATCTTGGCTTCGACTTCGTCGCCTTCCTTCAGTACGTTGCGCGCGTCTTCGACGCGATCACGGCTGATTTCGGACGCTTTCAGGGTCGCTTCGATGTCGTTGCCCAGATCGATGATGGCGCCTTTGGCGTCAACTTCTTTCACAGTGCCACGAACGATGCTGCCCTTGTCGTTGACGGCGGCGTAGTTGGAGAACGGATCGTCTTCCAGCTGCTTGATGCCCAGGGAGATGCGCTCGCGCTCCGGATCGACCGACAGAATGACGGTATCCAGCTCGTCGCCCTTCTTGAAGCGACGCACGGCTTCTTCACCGGCTTCGTTCCAGGAAATGTCGGACAGGTGAACCAGACCGTCGATGCCGCCGTCCAGACCGATGAAGATACCGAAATCGGTGATCGACTTGATGGTGCCGGAAATGCGGTCGCCCTTGTTGAACTGGCTGGAGAAGTCTTCCCACGGGTTGGACTTGCACTGCTTGATGCCCAGGGAGATACGACGACGCTCTTCGTCGATGTCCAGAACCATAACTTCCACTTCGTCGCCGACCTGTACGACCTTCGACGGATGGATGTTCTTGTTGGTCCAGTCCATTTCGGACACGTGCACCAGACCCTCGACGCCTTCTTCCAGCTCGGCGAAGCAGCCGTAGTCGGTCAGGTTGGTGACGCGAGCCATTACGCGGGTGTTTTCCGGGTAACGGGCCTTGATGGCAACCCATGGATCTTCGCCCAGCTGCTTCAGACCCAGCGATACGCGGTTGCGCTCGCGGTCGAACTTCAGCACCTTGACGTCGATCTCGTCGCCAACATTGACGATCTCGGACGGATGCTTGATGCGCTTCCAGGCCATGTCGGTGATGTGCAGCAGACCATCAACGCCGCCCAAGTCAACGAACGCGCCGTAGTCAGTGAGGTTCTTGACGATACCCTTGACCTGCTGGCCTTCCTGCAGGGATTCCAGCAGAGCTTCGCGCTCGGCGCTGTTCTCGGCTTCCAGGACGCTGCGGCGGGAAACAACAACGTTGTTGCGCTTCTGGTCGAGCTTGATGACCTTGAATTCCAGCTCTTTGCCTTCCAGGTGAGCGGTATCGCGCACTGGACGGACATCGACCAGCGAACCCGGCAGGAACGCACGGATGCCGTTGACGTCGACGGTGAAGCCACCTTTGACCTTGCCGTTGATGACGCCCTTGACCACTTCTTCTGCAGCGAAAGCCGCTTCCAGAACAATCCAGGATTCCGCGCGCTTGGCCTTTTCACGGGACAGCTTGGTTTCGCCAAAGCCATCTTCCACCGCGTCCAGAGCAACGTGGACCTCGTCACCCACCTTGATGGTCAGCTCGCCCTGTTCGTTATAGAACTGCTCGACCGGGATGACGCCCTCGGATTTCAGACCGGCATGGACAGTGACCCAGTCACCATCGATGTCGACCACCAGACCGGTGATGATGGCACCCGGCTGCATGTCGAGGGATTTCAGGCTTTCTTCAAAAAGTTCTGCGAAGCTTTCGCTCATGTTGATTCCTGCTGTTTTCGGGCGAGGATCCGCCCAATCTCCACATCCCAGACGATATGGGTTCATTCATATAAAAAAAGGCCTGTGGGACTGGGTCTGGTCTCCCACATGCCTCCTTGTTAACAGCCGGTGCGGCGATCACTCGTCTCGCCGGTCTGTCTGGCCGCCTTTCGGCGTTCCGTTCATCAGGCCAGATCGCGCTTGGCGACCTCGGCCATAATTTGTTCCAGCACCTGCTCGATGGAAAGTGTAGTGGAATCCAGCTGAATAGCATCGACTGCCGGTTTCAGCGGTGCCACCACACGCTGGGTATCGCGCTCGTCGCGCGCCCGAATCTCCTCGAGAAGACTCGCGAGGTTAACATCATCGCCACGCGCCTTCAACTGCAGGTACCGGCGGCGTGCACGCTCTTCGGCGCTTGCGGTAAGGAAAATCTTGAGTGGCGCGTCGGGAAATACCACCGTGCCCATATCCCGACCATCGGCCACCAGGCCGGGTATTTCGCGAAATGCCTTCTGCCGCTGCAACAGAGCTTCGCGGACCGCCGGCAGCGCAGCGACCTTTGAGGCGCCGGCGCCGACCTGTTCGTTGCGAATGGACTCGGTGACATCCTCGCCTTCGAGGATGATGACCATGCCATGTCCGTCGTGTGCGCTATCGAACTGCACGTCCAGGTGCGCCGCCAGGACCTTCAGCGCTTCCTCATTGGTCAGATCGACGCCGTGGTTACGCGCGGCGAACGCCAGCAGCCGATACAGCGCACCGGAGTCGAGAAACTTCCAGCCGAGCTTGCCGGCCAGCAACGCCGCGACCGTGCCCTTGCCGGAGCCGCTCGGCCCATCGATGGTGATGACGGGAGCCGCAGCAATCATGATCCGCCCTCCGCGTGTACGCGCATCCCGGCGCGTTCGGCCAGGACGAGGAAATTGGGGAATGAGGTGGCGACGTTGGCACAATCATGAATGCGAATCGGCGCGCTGGCCCGCAACGCGGCCACGCTGAAAGACATGGCGATACGATGGTCGCCGTGCGCCCAGACTTCACCACCACCCATCGGGCCGCCTTCGATGACGATCCCGTCGGGCGTCGGCTGCGCCTGTACGCCCAGGGTCTGCAAACCGTCGGCCATCACCTGGATGCGGTCAGATTCCTTGACCCGCAGCTCCTCGGCACCACGTAGCGTGGTACGACCTTGCGCGCAGGCCGCAGCTACAAACAGCACCGGGAACTCGTCGATCGCCAGCGGTACCAGCTCCTCGGGAATATCGATACCCTTGAGCTCGACTGCTCGCACGCGGATATCGGCGACCGGCTCACCGCCGACCTCACGCTGGTTCTCCAGCGTGATATCGGCACCCATCAGTTTGAGGATATCGATCACGCCAGTCCGCGTCGGGTTGATGCCGACATGCTCGAGCAACACGTCCGAACCCGGCGCGATGCTCGCGGCCACCATGAAGAATGCTGCCGAGGAAATATCTGCCGGCACCTCGATGTGAGTCGCGCGCAGTTTGTGTCCGGATTCGACCCGCGCGGTGCTGCCCTGCACATCCACCGGATAGCCGAAGCCACGCAACATGCGCTCGGTGTGATCACGCGTCGGTGCCGGCTCGGTGACGGACGTCTGGTCGGCCGCATACAAACCGGCCAGCAACAGGCAGGACTTAACCTGTGCGCTGGCCATCGGCATCTCGTAGTGCATTCCCGACAGCCGCTGACCGCCACGGATGGTCAGCGGAGGGCGCCCGTCTGCCTCGGTCTCGATCACCGCACCCATTTCGCGCAGCGGCTTGGCAACGCGATTCATCGGGCGCTTGGAAAGCGAGGCATCGCCGGTCAGCGTGGTATCGAACGGCTGCGCGGCAAGCAGGCCGGCCAGCAAGCGCATGGATGTGCCGGAATTACCCAGGTAGATCGGCCCCGGCGGGGCCTTCAGGCCATGCAGGCCGACACCGTGTACGGTCACGCGACCTTGCTGCGGCCCTTCGATAACCACGCCCATGTCACGAAAGGCCTGGATGGTGGCCAACGCGTCCTCGCCTTCTAGAAAGCCCTCCACCTCGGTAGTGCCCTCGGCCAGCGAGCCGAGCATGATGGAGCGATGGGAAATCGACTTGTCGCCCGGTACGCGCAGCCGTCCCGCCAGGCTGCCGCCCGGATTGGCCAGGAAGATCAGATCATTGGAATGCATAACGTCCACATAGGCTCTGCGAGCCAGTATTTTGCTGAAATGTTCCCGGGCGGCGCGGGCGCGAGTGAACACGCCGAGCAGCTTGTGCCCGTCTCCTTCATCGACCGCGGCGCGCAAAGCATCGAGGTCGCTACGAAAATCGTCCAGGGTATGCAGCACCGCTTCACGATTGGCGAGGAAGATGTCGTGCCACATCACCGGGTCGCTGCCGGCGATGCGGGTGAAATCCCGAAAACCGCCGGCCGCATAACGGAATATCTCGAGGTTCTCGTGGCGCTTGGCCAGCGAGTCGACCAGGCCGAACGCCAGCAGATGCGGCAGATGGCTGGTTGCGGCAAGCACTTCATCGTGGTGACGAACCTCCATGTGCTCGACATCCGCGCCCAGCGCCGACCACAGCCGATGCACCAGTGCCAGGGCGGTCGGATCGGTGTCGGCCAACGGCGTCAGTATCACCTTGTGCCGGCGGAACAACGAACCCTGTGCGGCGGTGACTCCGCTCTGCTCCGAACCGGCGATCGGGTGCCCGGGGACGAAACGACCGGGCATGCTACCGAACACTTCGCGCGCGCAGCGCACGACGTTGCCCTTGGCGCTGCCGACATCGGTGAGCACCGCATCGCCCAAGTCCAGCGTAGCCAATTGCGCCAGCAGCTTTTCCATCGTCAGGATCGGCACGGCCAGCTGGATCACATCGGCACCGGCGCAGGCTTGCTCCAGCGTTTCGGCACAGGAATCGACCACACCGAGCTCGACCGCCAGCTCGCGTGAGCGGGCGTCCAGATCGAAACCGACGACCTCGCGGCACAGTTTCAGCTCGCGCAGTCCCTTGGCGAAGGAGCCACCGATCAGGCCGAGGCCGATGACCACCAGCCGACCGACGAGGGGTTCACCCGCAACGGGTGCCCAGGCTTTGCTCACTGGGCAAGCACCTTGCGCAATACCTCGATGAAGCGCGCGTTCTCCGCCTCGGTGCCGATCGACACGCGCAGAAAGGTCGGCATGCCGTAGCCGGCCACCGGCCGCACGATCACCCCCTCCTGCAGGAGTGCGTGGTTGATCGGCGCCGCGTCGCGTCCGAAGTCGACGGCAATGAAATTGCCTTTCGAGGGAATCCAGCGCAGGCCGAGCTCAGCGAACGCCGCTTCCAGCTGGCGCATGCCGGCGGCGTTAGCCGCGCGGCTGGCGGCCAGATACTCCGTATCGTCCAGTGCCGCGCAAGCGGCGGCCAGGGCCAGACTGTTGACGTTGAACGGCTGGCGAACGCGGTTGAGCACATCGGCGATTTGCGCCGAGGAGACCGCATAGCCCACGCGCAACGCCGCCAGCCCATAGGCCTTGGAAAAGGTCCGTGATACCAGCAGATTGGGATGCGCAGCGAGAAACGCCAGGCCATCCGGCATCTCGCCGCCCTCGGCATACTCGATATAGGCCTCGTCCAGCACCACCAACACCGAGTCCGGGACGCGCGCGAGGAACCGCTCGAGCGCCTCCGCGTCGGACCAGGTGCCGGTTGGATTGTTCGGGTTGGCGATAAATACCACGCGGGTGTTTTCGTCGATCGCTGCCAGCATGGCATCCAGGTCATGGCCGTGATCGCGCGCCGGTACCACTTTGCCCTGCGCACCGACCGCCTGAGTCGCGATCGGATAGACCGCGAAGGCATGCGCGCTGAACACCGCGTTCAGACCCGGCGCCAGATAGGCACGCGCCACCAGCTCAAGGATGTCGTTGGAGCCGTTGCCCAGCGTAATCTGGTCGATCCGCAGCGCATAGTGCTGGGCCAGTCGCTGCTTGAGCACGAAACCGTTGCCGTCGGGATAACGGGTCAGCTCCGCCAGTTCATTGCGAATGGCTTCCAGCACACGAGGGCTCGGTCCGAGCGGGTTCTCATTGCTCGCCAGCTTGACGATACCGGCCGGATCCAGATTCAACTCGCGCGCCAGTTCATCGACCGGCTTACCCGGCACGTAGGGAGACAGCTTTTGCACGCCTGGCTGCGCCAGAGCGAGGAAATCACAGGACATAGCTAAAAAGCCTCGAGCTTCGAGTCGCAAGCAACAGCCCTCGCCGATCCATGTGCGGCTTGGGCCGTCAGCCTGCGGCTGTCTTTAAAGTACCGCCTTCGGATAGGAACCCAGCACCTTCAGCGCTACCGCCTCCTTCCCGATCTTCTCCAGCACATCCTTGATCAGCGGGTCCTGATGATGGCCGAGGAAGTCGATGAAGAACACGTACGTCCACTTGCCGCTGCGCGACGGACGCGTCTCGATACGGGTGAGATCGATGCCATTGGCATGGAATGGCATCAGCAGCTCGTGCAAGGTTCCTGGCTTGTTTCGCATCGATACGATGATCGAGGTCTTGTCGTCGCCGGTCGGCGGTACATCCTGGCTACCGATGATGAGGAAGCGCGTGGAGTTGTCCGGGCGATCTTCGATCTTCTCGGCCAGCTTCTGCAGGCCATACAGCTGCGCCGCCATGTCGCCGGCGATTGCTGCGGAATTCCACTCGCTTTTCACCCGCTTGGCCGCATCGGCGTTGCTGGAAACCGCCACACGCTCAACGTTCGGATAATGCGAATCGAGCCACTTGCGGCACTGCGCCAGCGACTGGGCGTGGGAGTAGATGCGGGTGATGCGATCAGTCTTGGTCGTCTCGCCCACCAGCAGATGGTGGTGGATACGCAGCTCAACCTCGCCACAGATAACGATGTCGTGCTCGAGGAAGCTGTCCAGCGTGTGGTTGACGGCGCCCTCGGTGGAATTCTCCACCGGCACCACGCCAAAATTCACCGCACCGGCAACCACCTCGCGAAATACCTCGTCGATGGCCGCCATCGGCGTACTGATCACCGAGTGACCGAAGTGCTTGAGCGCCGCCGCCTGAGAGAACGTGCCTTCCGGTCCTAGGTAGGCCACCCGCAGCGGCTGCTCCAGCGCCAGGCAGGAGGACATAATTTCGCGGAACAGGCGAGCAATTTCCTCGTTGTCCAGCGGGCCCTTGTTCAACTCCATGATGTGCTTGAGCACCCAGGCCTCACGCTCGGGGCGATAGAACACCGCCTGCTCACCTTCGGCGAGCGTGGCGGTCTTCACCCGCGCCACGTCCTGGGCACAGCGGGCGCGCTCGCTGATCAGCTCGAGAATCTTCTCGTCGAGGCTGTCGATGCGCACACGCAACGCCTTGAGCTGATCAGCCTGGCTCATCAGCCGTGCTCCTTCTCAAACTCGCTCATGTAGGCGACCAGCGCCTCGACGGCATCCAGCCCGACCGCGTTATAGATCGACGCGCGCATGCCACCGACCGAGCGATGGCCCTTGAGATTGAGCAGCCCGCGCGCGTCGGCTCCGGCGAGGAAGGTCTTGTCCAGACGCTCGTCAGCCAGGCGGAATGGCACGTTCATCCACGAGCGCGCGTTGATGCTGATGGGGTTGGTGTAGAACTCGCTGGAATCGATGAAGCCGTAGAGCAGCTCCTGCTTGGCGCGGTTGCGTTGCTCCATCGCCTCCAGGCCGCCCTGCTCCTTCAGCCACTCGAAGACCAGCCCGGATAGGTACCACGAGAAGGTCGCCGGGGTGTTGTACATCGAACCGTTGTCCGCCGCGATCTTGTAGTCGAGCATCGTCGGGCAGCTGGAGCGGGCGCGACCAAGCAGGTCTTCGCGCACGATCACCACCACCAGGCCGCTGGGACCGATGTTCTTCTGGGCACCGGCGTAGATCAGGCCGAACTGCGACACATCGATCGGACGCGACAGAATGTCGGACGACATGTCCACCACCAGCGGCGTGTCACCCAGGTCTGGCACCCAGTCGAACTGCAGGCCGCCAATGGTTTCGTTGCTGGCGTAGTGCAGATAGGCCGCGTTGTCGCTCAGCTGCCACTCGTTCTGCCCGGGAATGGCGAAATAATCGTAGGGTTTGGCGCTGGCAGCGAGGTTGACGGCACCGAAACGACGCGCCTCTTCCATGCTCTTGCGCGACCAGATGCCGGTGTCGACATAGTCGGCGACGCCATCTTCAGGCAGCAGGTTCAGCGGAATCTCGGCGAACTGCTGGCTGGCACCTCCCTGCAGGAACAGCACCTTGTAATTCGACGGAATCGACAGCAGATCGCGCAGATCCTGCTCGGCCTTGCTGGCGATAGCGGTGTATTCGTCACTGCGATGGCTCATCTCCATCACCGACAGGCCGCGGCCCTGCCAGTCGAGGAGTTCCGCCTGGGCGCGTTGCAGGACAGCTTCCGGAAGTGCGGCCGGACCGGCGCAGAAGTTAAAGGCGCGTTTGCTCACGTCGTTTGCTCTCAATCGAATTTGATAACCAGCCATTCGGAACAACTCCCCTTCGCCGGGTGCGGCGAAGGGGCACCCACTCAAGCGGCCGCTTGCCGCCAGATCACTGCTCGTCGTCGGTAGGCACGACATCCGGCGACACGTCGCCCGCGCCGCCCAGCAACTCGTCTTCACTCGGTTCGGTGCTGATCACGGGCATCTCTTTCTCCAGCGCTTCCTCGTCGAGAAGCGCCTCGATGTCCTCCAGCACTTCCTCTTCGGACGGCTCCTGCACCCGCTCCAGGCCGACCAGATGCTCGCCCTTGCTGAGCTTGATCAGCGTGACGCCCTGCGTGTTACGGCCCAGCGACGACACTTCGTCGACGCGGGTACGCACCAGCGTGCCCTGATCGGAAATCAGCATGATCTCCTCGCCCTCGAGCACCTGCACGGCGCCCACCAGCGGTCCGTTACGCTCGTTGGTCACCATCGCGATGACGCCCTGACCGCCACGCCCACGCCGCGGGAACTCCGCCATCGAGGTGCGTTTGCCGTAGCCACGCTCGGACGCGGTGAGGATCTGCGCCTCCGGCTCGGGAATGAGCATGGAAATGATCCGCTGCCCTTCGAGCAGACGCATGCCGCGCACGCCGCGGGCATTGCGCCCCATGATACGAACCTTGCTTTCCTTGAAGCGGATGACCTTGCCGCCATCGGAGAACATCATCACTTCCTGGGCGCCATCAGTCACGGCGGCGGCGATCAGGGTGTCGCCCTCCTCCAGCTTCAGTGCGATCAGGCCCGATGTGCGCGGCCGGCTGAACTGCACCAGCGGCGTCTTCTTGACCGTGCCCTTGGCGGTCGCCATGAAGATGTAGGCGCCGGTCGGCTCGTCCCGACCGTCATCGTCGGCGTCTTCGGACTCGCTTTCATCTGCCTCGTCGTGCTCGATGACCAGCGCTTCGTCATCCAGCTCCTCGTCTCCTTCTGGCGCCTGCTTGCGCAGCGCTTCCAGATCGACCTGCAGCATCGCGGTGATGCGCTCACCCTCGTCTAGCGGTAGCAGGTTGACCAGCGGTCGACCACGCGAGGTGCGCGAGGCTTCGGGAATTTCGTAGGTCTTGAGCCAGTACACCTTGCCCTTGCTGGAGAACAACAACAGCGTGGTGTGGCTGTTGGCGACCAGCAGGTGCTCGACGTAATCCTCTTCCTTCACTCCGGTCGCGGCCTTGCCACGGCCACCGCGGCGCTGCGCCTGGTAGGTGGCCAGCGGCTGCGACTTGGCGTAGCCACCGTGGGAAATGGTGACCACGCGCTCTTCTTCGGTGATCAGGTCGGCCAGCGTCAGGTCCAGGCGGGATTCCAGAATCTCGGTGCGACGCGCATCGCCGAAATCGCGTTTGACGTTCTCCAGCTCCTCGCGAATGACTTCCATCAGCCGCACGGGGTTGGTCAGGATGCGGATCAGCTCGCCAATCTGGGCGAGAATTTCCTGGTATTCGCTGAGCAGCTTCTCGTGCTCCAGCCCGGTCAGACGGTGCAGACGCAGATCGAGGATCGCCTGGGCCTGCTCCGGCGACAGGAAGTACTTGCCTTCGCGCAGGCCGTATTGCGGATCGAGATTTTCCGGGCGGCAGGCATCGGCACCGGCGCGTTCGACCATCGCCTCGACGGCGCTGGACTCCCACGCCGTGGAAATCAGCGCATCTTTGGCCTCGGCCGGCGTCGGCGACGCCTTGATCAGCGCGATGACCGGATCGATGTTGGACAGCGCGACCGCCTGGCCTTCGAGAATATGGCCACGCTCACGCGCCTTGCGCAGTTCGTAGACGGTACGCCGGGTGACGACTTCGCGGCGGTGACGAACGAACGCTTCCAGCAGCTCCTTGAGGTTCAGCGTACGCGGCTGACCGTCGACCAGCGCCACCACGTTGATGCCGAACACGCTCTGCAATTGGGTCTGGGCATAGAGGTTGTTGAGGATCACCTCCGGTACTTCGCCGCGACGCAGCTCGATGACCACGCGCATGCCGTCCTTGTCGGACTCATCGCGCAGCTCGGTGATACCTTCGATCTTCTTCTCTTTGACCAGCTCGGCGATCTTCTCGATCAGCCGCGCCTTGTTCAGCTGATACGGCAGCTCGGTGATGACGATCTGCTGGCGGCCGCCGACCTTGTCGATGTCCTCGATATCGGCGCGCGCGCGGATGTAGATGCGCCCGCGGCCGGTGCGATAGGCCTCGATGATGCCGGCACGACCGTTGATGATGCCCGCCGTGGGAAAATCCGGACCGGGAATGTAGCGCATCAGCTCGTCGATGCTGATGTCCGCGTTATCGATCAGCGCCAGGCAGCCGTCGATGACTTCGCCGAGGTTATGCGGCGGGATGTTGGTCGCCATGCCCACGGCGATACCGCTGGAACCGTTGACCAGCAGGTTCGGGATCTTGGTCGGCATGACCGCCGGAATCTGCTCGGTGCCGTCGTAGTTCGGCACCCAGTCGACGGTTTCCTTGTCCAGGTCGGCGAGCAGCTCGTGCGCCAGGCGCGCCATGCGCACCTCGGTGTAACGCATGGCGGCGGCGGAGTCACCGTCGACGGAGCCGAAGTTGCCCTGGCCATCGACCAACATGTAGCGCAGCGAGAACGGCTGGGCCATACGCACGATGGTGTCGTAGACGGCCGAATCGCCGTGCGGGTGATATTTACCGATCACGTCGCCGACCACACGGGCAGACTTCTTGTACGGCTTGTTCCAGTCGTTGCCCAGCTCGCTCATGGCAAAAAGCACGCGGCGATGCACCGGCTTCAAGCCATCGCGCGCATCCGGCAGCGCCCGTCCGACGATGACGCTCATGGCGTAATCGAGGTAGGACTGCTTGAGTTCGTCTTCGATATTGACCGGGAGGATTTCTTTGGCCAGTTCGCCCATGGAAGCCTGGTTCCTTTTAGTCAGCAGGGTCCTGCGATAAGCGCGGAATGGTAACACAAGGCGGGGAGTCGCTGGAGGCCGGCGGTGTAACGAAGAAGCATGCCGGATGGCCTGCGGCGCGGTTCAGGGACTGTTGCGCCGCAGGCGACGTCAGTGCAGCCGGCTGCGACTCAGCAATGCCTCGATTCCCGCGGCACTGGGGCGCTCGACCACGCCTTTCTCGGTGACGATTGCATCGATCAGGTCGGCCGGCGTGATATCGAATACCGGGTTGAAGGTTGCGACATCCGCTGCGCAGCGCTGGCCGTTGACCTCCAGCAGTTCCGTGCCGGCACGTTCCTCCAGCGGTATGTCGTCACCGCTTTCCAGCGTCAGGTCGATTGCCGAAGTCGACGCCACCACCATGAAGCGCACACCGTGGTGCATGGCCAGCACCGCCAGCGAGTAGGTGCCGATCTTGTTGGCAACGTCGCCATTGGCGGCAATGCGATCGGCGCCGACGATGATCCAGCTGATAGCGCGGGTCTTGAGCAGGTGCGCAGCCGCCGAATCCGCATGCACACACACTGGGACACCTTCGCCCTGCAGCTCCCAGGCGGTCAGCCGCGAGCCCTGCAGCCAGGGACGGGTTTCACCGACATAAACACACTCCACCAGGCCGCCGAGATGCGCGGCGCGAATCACCCCCAGCGCCGTGCCGAATCCGCCGCTCGCCAGCGCACCGGTATTGCAGTGCGTGAGCAGATCCTGCGGACTGTCCCGGTGCTTGCGAATCAGCTCCAGGCCGAACTGCGCCATCGTCAGGTTGGCTTCGCGGTCGCTGGCGTGAATCGAAGCGGCCTGAGCCTCAAGCGCTACCAGCGGGTCTTCGCCGGGCTTGAGTCGCTCCAACCGCTCGCGCATCTGCCTCAAGGCCCAGAACAGATTCGCTGCGGTCGGACGCGACTCGGCCAGCAGGCGGAAATCTTCTTCCAGCGCCAGGCGCCAGTCGCCACCCTCGGCAAGACGCGTGCGCAGCCCCATTGCCAGTCCATAGGCGGCGCAGATTCCGATAGCCGGCGCACCGCGCACCACCATCTCGCGGATCGCGCTCGCCACGTCGGCGGCGGTATCACAGGTTTGCCAGATCTCCTGCATCGGCAGGCGGCGCTGGTCCAGCAAGCGCAGTCGCCCCTCGCACCAGTCGATCGACTTCACCTTCTCCGTCGCCAGCAAGCGCTCGCGCATGACCTTCCCTCTGCACTGGACAAAAGCGGGCGATTATACGCCGATGCCATTTCGCTTGGCTCGATAGCGGACACATCGCCAGCATTCGCATGCGCAAAGAAAAAGGCCCGCATCTCATGATGCGGGCCTCGACCTGACGCAGCGCGTTTCAGTGCGCCAACAGGGAGCCTCCCACCTTGCCAGCCAGCTTCTCCGGCTTGATCAGGAAACGTGCCAGTGCCGGCAGCAGCCAAAGGGCGCCAAACATGTTGACGATGAACATGAAGGTCAGCATCAGGCCCATATCGGCCTGGAACTTGATCGCCGAGAACATCCAGGTCGCCACGCCGATGGCCAGGCACAGACCGGTGAACAGCACCGCCTTGCCGGTGGACTTGAGCGTTTCGTAGTAGGCCTCCTGTAGCGGCAGCCCGGCACGCAGGAAGCTTTCCAGGCGGCTGTAGATATAGATGCCGTAGTCCACGCCGATACCCACGCCCAGCGCAATCACCGGCAGCGTCGCGACCTTCACGCCGATGCCGAGGAAAGCCATCAGCGCATTGCCGAGAATCGAGGTCAGGATCAGCGGCAGCACGATGCAGATCGTGGCGGCCAGCGAGCGGAAGGTGATCAGGCACATGCCAGCGACGCACAGGTAGACCAGGATCAGGATGACCAGCTCCGACTTGGCAATCACCTCGTTGGTGGCGGCCTCGATACCGGCGTTACCCGCCGCCAGCAGGAATTCCAGACCTTCGCGATTGTTCTCCTCGGCGAACGCCTCGACCTCGGCAACCACACGCTTGAGCGTCTGGGCCTTGTGGTCATTGAGGAACACCATCACCGGCGCCACGGAGCAATCGGAGTTGTACAGCCCCTCGGCGCGGGAAATCGAGTTGTTGAGCACGTCCTGGTTGCGTGACAGCGTTTCCCATTTCAGGCTGCCCTCGTTCATGCCCTTGATGCCCTGCCGGGCAACCGAAACCATCGATACGGCCGACTGCACGCCCTCGGTGTTTTCCATCTTCCACATCAGCTCGTCCATCGCCGAAAGCGTGTCGTAGTGCGAGCAGCCTTCCGGAGCGGTCTTGACCATCACCACCAGCACATCGGAACTGGTGGAGTAGTTGCGGATGACGAAATCGTTGTCCTGGTTGTAGCGCGAATCCGGGCGCAGCTCGGGCGCGCCCTGATCCAGGTCGCCCACCTGCAGATGCTGTTTCTGGTACCAGAAGCCACCGACGGCCACCAGCAGTGCGAGCACCACCGAAACCGGAGCGACCGCCGGATGCGCGAAGTTGGACAGCAGGCGCCAGAACGGGTGGTCGCTGACGGCGTCTCGCTTGCTGCGGGCGACCGCCTTCTTGCTGATACCGATGTAGGAAATGGCCACCGGCAGCAGGATCAGGTTGGTGAAGACGATCACCGCCACACCGATGGAGGCGCCGATCGCCAGCTCGCGAATCACCCCGATATCGATGATCAGCAGCGTGATGAAGCCCACCGCATCAGCCAGGATGGCGATCATGCCCGGCAGGAACAGCTGGCGGAACGTGCGTCGGGCGGCGGTCAGCGCATCGTCGGCATCGCTGGACTGCTGCGCGATGCCGTTGATCTTCTGCACACCGTGGGAAATGCCGATGGCGAAGATCAGGAACGGCACCAGCATCGAATAGGGATCGAGACCGAAGCCGACCAGATGCATCAGACCCAGCTGCCAGCCCACCGCGATCAGGGTGGTGATCAGCACCGCGATGGTGCTGCGGATGCACCAGGTGAACCAGTAGAGCAGGACCAGCGTGATCAGGAAGGCCGTAGCGAAGAACGCGACGACCATGACCAGGCCGTCGATCAGATCACCGACCTTCTTGGCGAAGCCAACGATATGGATCTCGACGTTGGGGTTCTGCGCCTCGTACTTGTCGCGAATCTTCTCCTCGAGTTCATGGGAGAACTTCTGGTAATCCAGCTTGATCTGCCGGCTCTGATCGTTCGGATCGGAGTACGACTCCTGCAGCGGCACGTCGATGATCGAGGAACGGAAGTTGTTCGCTACCAGCCGACCGATCTGGCCGGACTTGAGCACGTTGTTGCGCAGCTCGTTCAGGCTTTCTGCGGAGCCATCGTAGGTCTGCGGGATCACCTCGCCACCGTCGAAGCCCTCCTCCGTCACCTCGGTCCAGCGCACGCTGGGGCTCCACAGCGACTTCATACCGGAGCGGTCGGCGCCAGGGATGTAGAACGCCTCGTCATGGATCTGCCGCAGCGTTTCCATGTACTCCTGAGTGAAGATGGTGCCTTCCTTCGCCTCCACCGAGATGCGCACGGTGTTGCCCAGGTTGGCCAGGTCGTTGCGAAACTCGATCATCTTCTTGATGTACGGATGACTCAGCGGAATCATCTTCTCGAAGCTGGTGGACGGGCGAACCTGCGTCGCCTGGAAGAACAGGAAGATGCTCGCCAGCAGGCACAGCAGAATCACGACCGGCCGGTTGTTGAAGATCAGACGCTCAAGAAATGTCGCCTTGTCCTGGTGATGCGAACTCATGGTGTGTGCCCCGATTCTTATTGTTTTTGAGCTGGTTCTTCGCCGGTCGCATCCGCGAGGTACACCCCGCCCTGCCCGACCAGAACCAGTTCGCCGCGTTCGTTGACCAGTGCGCTCGCCAACGAACGTCGGTCGCCGCGGTGAATCACGCTGAACGTCCGGCCGCCATCGCGACTGGTCAGCACCGCGCCCCCATGCCCGACGATCACGACGCCGCTTTCGGTAAACACCCCGCCGGCTAGGCCGGAGCGCAGCGGACGACCTTCGTCGTTCACCTCGATCTGCTTCCAGCTGGTGCCGAAATCATCCGAGCGAAACAGGTGTCCGCGCAGCCCGAAGGCCAGCACCACGCCAGGCCGTTCGCCCAGCACGCCGAACAGCGACCCTTCGTATGGCGCCTCGACGCGCTCCCAGCTCTGCCCAAGGTCGGTCGAGCGGAACATGCTGCCCATCTCGCCGACGATGAACAGCCCGGAGCCTTCGATATGGGAGATGGCGTTGAGGTGATAACCGTCCTCGTTATCGAGGCGATCGCTGATGTCGTTCCAGGTTTCGCCACCGTCGGTCGTTTCGATCAGCGCACCGTACGCCCCTACGGCGATACCGTGCCGCATATCGGCGAACCAGACGTCCAGCAGCGGGGCTTCACGCTCGCGATCTTCATGCTGCGCCGTCCAGGTCAGGCCACCGTCACGGGTAACCAGCACCAGCGCATCGTGGCCGACGGCCCAGCCATGCTGAGCATCGACGAAGTGAATGGCGGTCAGCATCTGCCGGGTCGGCACGCGGGCCTGAGTCCAGCTGCTGCCAGCATCGTCGGAATATAGAATGTGGCCACGATCCCCCGCGGCAACGAGACGAGTGCCGGCCTGGGTGATGTCGAGCAGGAGAGTTGTCGCCGCCTTGGGCGACTGGATCGAATCGCGAGCCTGGATATCGGTAGCGGCCAGCAGTGGCAACGGCGCGCATGTCAGCAACACAAGTGCGCAGCAGGAAAACATGCTGGCAAGCGACGGGCAAAAACGCGTCACGGCCGTCCGAACGGGACTCGTGGCGCAGCCGAACAGTGTGCGCCGCAGAACGGGCTCACGCATACATACCCCCTTTATTCTTATTAGGTAAGGGCCTGCTATGGCAGACGAAGCCATGCTAGCCAGCTTCCGCGCGCGCTTACAATTGGCCGGACGTTATGATTTGTTAACCCGCGAAAACGCTCACCCACCGGGGTGCAGCACCTTCGAAGAGGTATTTCTGGCCGTCCGTTGCAGACGATGGGCGGAAGTCACGCAGGCGCCGCGCGCTTCCACCCTGCCCGGCCTCAGGCGAGGCTCTTGCTCACTACTTCGTAGACATCACTGGACAGCTCGCCGGACGCCAGAATGCGTTCCAGCTCGCCCTTCATCAGCACCTGGCGCGCGTCGTCGTACTTGCGCCAGCGGGTCAGCGGCGCCAGCAGACGCGAGGCGATCTGCGGGTTCATCGCGTTGAGGGTGATCACCTGATCGGCGAGGAAGCGGTAGCCGGCGCCATCGGCGCGGTGGAAGTTCACCAGATTCTGGTTGGCGAAGGCACCGATCAACGCGCGCACCTTGTTCGGGTTCTTCAAGGTGAAGGCCGGGTGCTGCATCAGCGTCTGCACCCGCTCCAGGCCGCCGGGCAACGGGCTAGCCGCCTGCACGCTGAACCACTGATCCATCACCAGCGGGTTGTCGTGGAAGTGCTCGGCAAAGACCTCCAGCGCCTTGGCACGCTTTTCCTCGAAAGGCGAGTTCGTCAGCGAGGCTAACGCCGACAGGCGCTCGGTCATGTTGTCGGCATTATCAAACTGGTCCAGGCACAGCGACAGGATGTCCGAACGCTCGCTGAACATCAGATAGGCCAGCGCGATGTTCTGCAGCGCACGGCGGGCGAAATGCTCCGCCGAAGCCACGTAGGGCGTCTGCCGCGAGACTTCGCGGTGGTTCATATAACGCTGGTAGAACGGCTCGAACAGGCGGCTGCCGATTTCCCGGCGGGCGAACTCGCGCGCCGCATGGATGGCATCGACATCCGCCACCTCGCTGATCTCGGTGAGATAGGCCTCGCCCGGCAGCGAAAGCATCTCGGCAACCATCGCCGGATCGAGGGCGTCGTTCTGCAACACGCTACGCAGCGCCTCGACCAGACGCTCGTCCATAGCCAGTGCCTCGCCGCGCTGGTGCTGACCGATCAGCTCCTGCAGCACCTGCACCGACAGCTGCTGGCCCGCTTCCCAGCGGTTGAAGCCGTCGGAATCGTGCTGCATGAGGAACATCAGCTGGTCGCGGCTGTAGGGAAATTCCAGCTTCACCGGCGCGGAGAAACCGCGCAGCAGCGACGGCAGCGGACGTTCGGCCACATCGACGAAGGTGAAGCTCTGCTCGGCCTCGGTGACTGCCAGCACACGGCTGGTTCCCACGGCCTGCGCCTCGCCGTCGAGGCGCAGCGGCATGTCTGCGCCATCGGCAGCCAGCAGTCCCAGCTCCACCGGAATCACGAACGGTTGCTTGGTCGGCTGGCCCGGCGTCGGTGGGCAGCTCTGGCGGAAGGTCAGGCGGTACGTCTGCGCCGCCGCATCGTAGTGTTCGCTGACAGCCAGACGCGGCGTGCCGGCTTGGCTGTACCAGCGTTTGAACTGCGAGAGGTCGGCGCCGTTGGCATCCTCCATCGCCCTGACGAAATCATCGACGGTCACGGCCTGGCCGTCGTGGCGCTCGAAATAGAGGTCGCTACCCTTGCGGAAACCTACCTTGCCGAGCAGCGTCTGGATCATGCGCACCACTTCGGCACCCTTCTCGTAGACGGTCAGGGTGTAGAAGTTGGAAATCTCGATGAACGACTCCGGGCGCACCGAGTGGGCCATGGGGCCGGCATCCTCGGCGAACTGGTGGGTGCGCAGATAGGCAACGTCCTCAATGCGCTTGACCGTCGCCGAGTTCATGTCGGCGCTGAACTGCGAGTCGCGGAAGACGGTGAAGCCTTCCTTGAGCGACAGCTGGAACCAGTCGCGACAGGTCACGCGGTTGCCCGACCAGTTGTGGAAGTACTCGTGGGCGACGATCGCCTCGACGCGCTGGTGGGCGGCATCGGTGGCGGTTTCGGCGCGCGCCAGCACGGCGCTGGAGTTGAAGATGTTGAGGCCTTTGTTCTCCATGGCGCCCATGTTGAAGTCGTTGACCGCGACGATCATGAAGATGTCCAGGTCGTACTCGCGGCCGTAGGCCTCTTCGTCCCACTTCATCGACTTCTTCAGGCTGTCCATGGCGTGCTGGCACTTGTCGATGTTTTCCGGCTCGACGTAGATGCGCAGCGCCACGTTGCGTCCACTCATGGTGGTGAAGCTGTCTTCGACGCACCAGAGGTCACCCGCCACCAGGGCAAACAGATAGGCCGGCTTCTTGAACGGGTCTTCCCAGGTCGCCCAGTGGCGGCCGTTGTCCTCGCTGCCGCTGGCAATCGGGTTGCCGTTGGACAGCAGCACCGGATAGGCCTTCTGCTCGGCGCTCACGGTGGTGGTGAACTTGCTCATCACGTCCGGGCGATCGAGGTAGTAGGTGATCTTGCGGAAGCCCTCGGCCTCGCACTGCGTGCAGAACATGCTGCCGGACTTGTAGAGCCCTTCCAGCGCAGTATTGGTTTCCGGATGAATGACCACCGAACTGTCGATGACGAAGGCGTCGCTGTCCGGCTGCAGGCTCAGGCAATCACTGCTGATCTGGTAGTCGCCCGGGCCCAGCTCGCGGTCGTTCAGCGCAATGGACAGCAGCTCGAGTTCCTGCCCGTGCAGCTCCAGCGGTGGTAACTTGCCAGCCGGGCGCTCGGGATTGCGGCGCATCACCAGCTGGGCGTGCACCAGAGTACGGTCCTCGTACAGCTCGAAGGTCAGGTGAGTTTCATCGATCAGGTACTCAGGCGCCTGGTAATCCTTCAGATGAATGACTTTCGGTTGTTCGGTACGCATGGAAACCTCGTCGGCTGAGCTTCAAGCGGCACGCTTCAAGCTGGAATGTGCGATGTATGCCAGCCCGGGAGGCCGGGCTGTGGATGAGTCCGAGCTTAGCGTCTGCCGCGACGGACTTGTAGGGTGGAAAACGGCGGAGCCTTTTCCACGCGGATGGTCCAGCCCCGTCGAGGCAGCTGACCGAAAAGCGTTTCGCGCGTTTCCCCCTACGACGCAGCGCTGGCGGCTACCTGATAGGCGGTGAACTTGCGAATGTTGATCACCCCGGTATCGAGAATCAGGTACTGGCCCTTGATACCCTTGAGCGTGCCCTCGACCACCGGCGTCTTGTCCAGATCCAGGCTGACCACCTTGGTCGGATACGCGTCCACCGGATAGCGGATTTCCACCACTTCGGCATCGGCCAGCGGCTGAATCGCCTGCAGACCGAAACGCTGCTGCAAATACCGCAGCCCTTCGGCGCAGGCATCGAAGATGTGCTCGCGCGTCTGGATCAGGTCGAGCGGCTCGGCATCGCCCTTGAGCAGCGCACGCCAGTTGGTGCGATCGGCAACCTGGCTACGCAGCAGGTCTTCCACCAGACCCGACTGCTGGCGGGTGGCCACACGCATGATCGGCAGCGCCTGGCTCGCGCCCTGATCGAGCCAGCGCGTCGGCAGCTGCGTGGCGCGGGTGATGCCGACCTTGATGCCCGAGGAGTTCGCCAGATAGACCACATGATCAGTCATGCAGAACTGCGTACCCCAGTCCGGGTCGCGACAGGTGCCCAGCTCGTGGTGACACCTCTCGGGGCTGACGATGCAGGTATCGCACTGCGGCAGTTTCTTGAAGCAGGGATAGCAGTAGCCCTGGCTGAAGCTCTTGTTGGTCTTGCGCCCGCAATGAGTGCAGTGGATGGCGCCCAGGTATTCCAGGCGAATCTGCCGACCGATCAGCGGGTTGACCGGCACCAGCCCTTCGCCGAGGCGGAAGGCATATTGCACCGGCACGCCGGATTCAAGCTGGACCGCCATCTTCTCCAGCGCGCCGCGTCCGAGTTCCCGCATCAGTGGCGGGTTCCCGAAGCCGGGGCGAACAGGCTGGTATCGATGGGGGCCTCGGCCTTCTTGCTCTTGGAACCGCACTCCTGCCCACCCATGTAGCCGGTGCGTTCTTCCTCGGGAAGGTTCTTCATCTCCCAGGCGATGATCGCCTGCATGCAGGTTTCCTTCTGCTCGGGAGTCAGCTTGCGGCCGTCAGCCCATTTACCGAGCTCGATGGCCTGTTTGAGGCTTGCGTAGATTTCGGGGGTGATGTTTTCGGCGGTTTGGATAAAGGACGACATGGCCAGCTCCCAGGGAACGAGCGGGCATTCTACCGGAATTGGCCGCCGGCGACCCGGCAGCAGCGGCAGTTACCGCCTGCTGCGCGCCAGCAGCCCGCCGACAGCACCGGTGGCACACCCGGCAACCAGGCCGCCGACATGCGCGGCATTGGCGATGGCCAGGGTGCCGAAGCTCAATACGTCGATGACGCCGCTCAGACAGATCACCAACCAGACCAGCATCAGCCCTACCACGCCCGGTGGCAGCCGGTATGCCGCGTTCGGCGCGAAACGCTGGAACAGCCAGCAATGGCCGAGCAGACCGTAGAGCACACCGGACAGACCGCCAAAGATGCCCGGTCCGCCGAACAGGTACTGCGCGAAATTGGACACCAGGCCGAACAGCACGGTCAGGACCAGCAACATCCAGGCGCGCTGACGGGCTTCGATTCGTCGCCCCAGCTCCCAGAACCACATGCCGTTCATCGCCAGATGGAGGATGCCGAAATGCACGAACATCGGCGTGAGCAGCCGCCACCACTGCCCCGCCGCCAACGTCTGCTCCAGCGTGGCGAAATAGACGTACTCGCCGTCGATGCGAAAATCGACGAAATTCAGCCAGCGGATGGTCGCGAAGTTATCGCCGAGCTGGGTAATCAACGCGGCCAGCAGCGTGACAATCAACACCACCGCCGTGAGCGGGCTGGCACGCAAGGCTGCGATGAAACCACCGCACCGCCGCGGCTGCTCCGCCACCGGCACGGCGCCGCCGTCGGGATAGCGCGCATAGAGTTCGCGCACCTGCTCGACCGCTGCGTCCGGCACCCGCAACACCTGCTGGTCGCCCTCCACCGAAACCCGGCACGGCACTCGCAGATGGCGCAGCAGCCCGACGAACCCACTCAGATCCTGCGACAACGGCAGGCGCAACGCCTCGACCACGACACTCATGTGCGGAACACCGCGCAGACGTCGACCCAGGCGAATTTCGCCGGGTCCAGACGGGTTTCCTGATCCAGCCGATACGCCACCAGCTTGCCCTTCTTCACCGCGCTGTAATCCAGGCAGGCCAGATTGTCGCGCAGCGGCCCCGGCTGCCCGCGCCGCCAGTAATGGCCGACGAACAGCAACGGTTCGTCCGGCCCGTAGAGGAACAGCCGGCTCTTCTGCTGCGGCGACAGCGGCAGACGCGCCGCATGGTCCGGCAGGCCTCCGGGCTGGAACACCACATCGCCGTAGGTCTGCGGGTTCTCCTCCCAGAACTTGGTGCGGAAGAAGGTGCGCACAAAACCTTCCTCACTGGTCAGCGTCATGCCGTGCGGCAGCGGCATGTCGGTGCCACGCAGCAGCCGGTCAAACGCCTGACAGATGAAACTGCCGGGCAGTCCCGCTTCGCGCAGAAGCGCCGGGTTGATCCGCCCTTCATTGAGAAATGGCTGCAGGCGGGCGATCACATCGGCGTCCCAGCACGCGTGCACCGCGCGGAAACGCTCGGTCTCCAGGTACAGCGGCAGCTCGTAGAACCAGTCACGAAAGGCCTGCCATTCGGCGGCGTGGTGTTCGAATTGCTGAAAAGTTTCCTGCAGCAGGCGGGCGAAACGCGGCGAGCGATCACGTACGAACTCCCGGCCACTGCCCGGCGGCGCTCGCATGTACCAGCCCAGCGCATTGAATTCGTGGTTGCCCATGATGCAGTACGCCTGCTGGTGATCGACCATGTCGTGCACCAGATGCAGCGCCTCGCGGATATGCGGCCCACGGTCGATGATGTCGCCGAGGAAGATCGCCTGTCGGCGCGGGTGCCGCCAGACACCACCCTGCAGGCGATATCCGAGCCCATCCAGCAGGCGTCCCAGCGCATGAGCGCAGCCGTGGACGTCGCCGATCAGGTCATAACCGCGTCCGGGATCGAGCTCCATCAATCGCCTCCGCCGAGGCGACTGCCCCAGCCGAGCTTGGTCCGGCAGACTTCGTAGTAGTTGTGATCCAGCGGGTGGATCAGGTGCAGCTTCTGCGATTTCTTGCGTACGGTGACGGTATCGCCCGGTGCGCAGGTGAAATGGTTCTGCCCGTCGCAGGACACCTGCGGATAGATCTGCATGTTCGACGACACAACGATCTTCAGCTCGCTGTTGCCGTCCACCACGATGGGGCGGCTGGACAGCGTGTGCGGGTACATCGGCACGATGACGATGGCGTCCAGGCGCGGATGCATGATCGGTCCGCCGGCGGAGAGCGCGTAGGCGGTGGAGCCGGTCGGCGTGGCGACGATCAGACCATCGGCCTTCTGGCTACAGACGAACTGGCCGTCGATGAACAGCTCGAACTCGATCATCCGCGTCGACTTGCCCGGATGCAGCACCACGTCGTTGAGCGCATCGCCCGCCCCGATGGTTTCTTCGAAGCGCCGCGCCTGGGCCTCGAGCAGGAAGCGGTTCTCCAGCGTGTACTGCCCTCTGAGCACCTCGGCGACCTTCTCTTCCAGCTCGTCCGGCTTGATGTCGGTGAGAAAGCCCAGACTGCCGCGGTTGATTCCCAGCACCGGCACGCGGTGCTTGGCCATCGCCCGCGCGGCGCCGAGCAGGCTGCCGTCGCCGCCGACCACGATCACCAGGTCGCAGGCCTCGCCCAGGCGCTGGCGGGAGGAGGTCTGCATGCCATGGCCGGGCAGGACCTCGGCGATGTTTTCCTCGAGAATCACGTGCAGGTGGCGCTCGACGAGAAACTTCTTCAGCCGGCGGATGGTATCCAGCACCTGGGAACTGCCCAGGCGGCCGATGATGCCGATATTGCGAAATTGCTCCATTGAGGCTCCCAGGTGTGCATGGCGGGACGGGGCAGGCGAACAGCGCCGGCGAAGCAAGCGCCGGGCACGGCCTCACATCGCTTGGAACACGCGCAGGCGCATGTGATCCACCGGCGCGGCGATTATGGGCGAAACCGCGAACCAGCGGCAAACCAACCTCGGCTATGCTGCTGGCATGTCTATTCCCAGTCTGTACGACTTGCCGGCACGACTCCTGGACCCGCAGGTACGCGACCTCGCCTGGGCCATCGTCTCGCCGCCGCTGCTCGACGGCGGCCCCTGGGCGCAGCGCCATCCGCTGGCGGCGAGCCGATGGCTGGCCCAGCCGGAGCTGCTGGCCGACTGGCTGTTGCGCCAGGACGACGATCCTTCGGCGCTGCACGGCTGGCTTGCCAGCCGCAGCATTCGCCGGCTGGGGCTGTATTACGAGCGGCTCTGGCAATTCGCGCTCTGCCAGGTGCCGGATGTCGAACTGCTGGCGGCGAACCTGCCGATCCGCCAGGCCGGGCACACGCTGGGCGAGCTGGACCTGCTGCTACGCGACGCCGAGGGCGTGCACCACCTCGAACTGGCTGTGAAGTTCTACCTCGGTCTCGATCGGGCTGAAGGGCATCGGCACGATCACTGGCTGGGGCCAGGCAGCCTCGATCGGCTGGACCTCAAACTGGCGCACCTGCGCGAGCACCAGTTGCCGCTGGCGGGTGCGGAACCCGCCACCGCCCTGCTGCGCGAGCTGACCTGCCAACCGGTACGCAGCAGTTTCTGGCTGGGCGGCTACCTGTTCCGACCGTGGCCATCCGGCTGCGCGCAACCCGCCGACTGCAATCCGCAACACCTGCACGGGCGCTGGTTGCGCGAGGCGCAATGGCCCGACCTCATGCACTCGCAGCCGACTGCCCACTGGCAGCCGCTGGCACGCCAGCGCTGGCTGGCACCGGCGCGCATCGATGCGGAGCAGCTATGGACGGCGGCAGATTTTGCCGCTTGGCTCGCCAGCGCGCCAGTCGCAACGCAGCCCCGATTGCTGGTGCGTCTGGAAGCCGACGCTAATGCCTGGGTCGAGCAGGAGCGCCTGTTTCTGGTAGGCGATGACTGGCCG
This sequence comes from Stutzerimonas sp. 21-1, assembly GCF_056336065.1. Lineage (NCBI taxonomy): Bacteria > Pseudomonadati > Pseudomonadota > Gammaproteobacteria > Pseudomonadales > Pseudomonadaceae > Stutzerimonas > Stutzerimonas sp. 21-1. The sequence goes on from NZ_CM150500.1 coordinate 2,089,826, forward strand.
AACCCGGCGCAGTGAGCTACTTCAGCTTGTCATGAAGTCCGACTAAGCTGGCCGACCGCCAGCCTGCAACGCTCTTCGCACGTAAGCCAACGGACCGATCATGACTGCTCCGCATCACCCTGCCGCCACCTCGCAATCCAGCATCTGGGCGATCTTCCTGGTGTTTCTGCGCCTGGGTCTGACCTCGTTCGGCGGGCCGGTTGCGCATCTTGGCTTCTTCCGTAACGAATTCGTCGAACGCCGCCGCTGGCTGGACGAACGCAGCTACGCCGATCTGGTCGCGCTGTGCCAGTTCCTGCCAGGTCCGGCGAGCAGTCAGGTCGGTCTGGCGGTGGGTCTGCTGCGCGGCGGCTATCGCGGCGCCCTGGCGGCGTGGGCCGGCTTCACCCTGCCCTCGGCCATCGCCCTCGCGCTGTTTGCCATCGGCATCCGCTCGTGGGGCGATGCGCTACCCGGCGGTGCGCTGCAGGGCCTGAAGATTGTCGCCGTCGCGGTGGTGGCCCAGGCCGTGTGGGGCATGAGCCGCAGCCTCTGCACTGACCGCCTGCGCATCGGCATCAGCGTTCTTGCGGCAATCACGCTGCTGGCGCTGCCGTCGGCCTGGACACAGGTGGCGGTGATTGTCGTGGCGGGTTTGCTCGGTCTCTGCTGGTTCCGCACCAACAGTGCACCGGCCACCACGGAGCTGCGGGTCACGGTCGGACGGCGCAGCGGATTGGTCTTGCTGGCGCTGTTCTTCGCCCTGCTGCTCGGTCTGCCGCTGCTTGCGCAGGCCTCCTCGAACTCCCTGCTGGCGATGGTCGACGCGTTCTATCGCACCAGCTCGCTGGTGTTCGGCGGCGGTCACGTGGTGCTGCCGCTGCTGCAGGCTGAAGTGGTGCCGACCGGCTGGGTCGACCAGGACGCTTTCCTCGCCGGCTACGGCGCAGCGCAGGCCGTACCCGGCCCGTTGTTCACCTTTGCGGCATTCCTCGGTGCCTCGATGAACATCGCACCCAGTGGCTGGCTCGGCGCAACCGTCTGCCTGCTGGCGCTGTTCGTTCCGTCGTTTCTGTTGGTCATCGGTGCCCTGCCGTTCTGGCAGCAGCTGCGCCAAAGCTCGCACACCCAGGCGGCGCTGGGCGGGATCAATGCAGCGGTCGTCGGTCTGCTGCTTGCCGCGCTCTACGATCCGGTGTGGACCAGCGCCATCGGTGGCCCCACGGACTTCGCCGCCGCTCTGCTGGCCCTCGCGGCGCTGATGGTCTGGAAGCTGCCGCCCTGGCTGGTCGTTGCGGCAGGTGGAGTCGGTGGCTGGCTGCTCGGTCTCGCCGGCTGACCACACCTGCGCAACCGGTCCAACGCGCGAGCTGCTCAGCCACGCAGGCGCAATAACTGCTCTTCGGCGGCGCGACGTCCTTGCAGTCCGCCGGTATGGATGAACACCAGCCGGCTGCCGACCTCCCACTCACCCGCGTCGATGCTCGCGCGCAGCGCCAGCAGCGCCTTGGCGGTATACACCGGATCCAGCGGCAGTCCGCTATCGCGCTCGGCCTGCAGGATGAACCTGGCGAGTTCGCCATCGAAGCGGCCAAACCCGCCACGGCTGGCATCCACCAGCCGATAACCGGCATCCGCCCTGCCGGCCTCGTCCAACAGCCGTCGCACGTCGTCCGGCACCGCATGTGCTGGCGGCCCCGCCAGCGCACCGATCACCGGATGGTTTCCGGCCTCGCCGATCACCAGACCGGCTAGAGTGGTCCCGGTGCCGACCGCCAGCCAAAGCGCCTCATAGTCATCCCAACCGATCTCGCCCAGCCGCGCCCTAATCTGCGCCACCAGCGTCACACAGCCCAAGGCGCCGGCCAGCCCGCCGCCGCCCTCGGGGACACAGTGATAATTCGGATAAAGCGCCCGCCAGGCGTCCCAGAACTGTGGTTGATGGCGGGCACGGTAGCCGCCGTAGCCCAGCCAGTGCAGTCGCATGCCGAAACGCTGCAGGTCGCGCACGGTCGGCGTGTCCTGCTCGGTGCCGCGCAGCAGGCCGACAGTCGCCAATCCGAAACGCTGTCCCGCCGCAGCCAGCGCGTGCAGATGGTTGGAATGCGCGCCGCCGAGGCTGATCAGGCCAGGAGCCTGTGCTGCGTGGGCGGCGGCAAGGTGATGCGAGAGCTTGAACCACTTGTTGCCCGACAGTTCCGGATCGACCAGATCCAGACGCAGCACCGCCAGACGCACGCCACGCAACCAGTCGAATCGCAGCTCCTGCAACACCACGTCGACTGCGAACGAATCCGCGACAACCATCAGCTGCCAGTGCGTTCGCGGCTCTCGGCGCGATGGCGCGAACAGCAATTGGATTGACCGATGACAAAACGGCTCGGGGTGTCGATCTTGTCCAGGGGAATGGCGCAGCGCTCGCCGCTCGGCAGGCGCCCGACGCAGGCAGGCTGCTGATAATGCTCCAGCCACTGGCGGTACTGCTCCTCGGAAACGGAGCACTTGGCGGCGGCATAGGCCAGCGGGTTGGCCTGGTAGCGGGCCATGTCCTGCAGGGCGATGGTGAGATGCCCAGCCCCCGGATGGTAGGCCATGAACTGCACGCCCTGGCGTGCCAGCTGTTCGAGAATCCGATCATCCTTGCGCGAGGCCAACTCGTCGCGCTCGGCGGTCAGACGGCGGATCTCTTCCTCGAACTGCGCATCCAGCTCGTTGCGGTAGGCCAGCTCCACGTCGCGGATGGCGACCTGTTCCTTGTACTCGGCAACAGCCGCGGCGATGCGCGCCTGCGCTTCCTGCTCGAACTGATCACGCGCGGCACTGACTTCGATTCGACCGTTCTTTTCCAGAGTGCGCAGCTGCTGGCTCATTTCCTCGCGCGCGCTCTGAAAGGCCTGCGCCTGCTCGACAACCTGGGCATGCAGGCTGGCGTTCAGATCGACCTGCTGCTGCAGACGCAGTTGCAGATCGGCCAGCTCGCCTTGCAACTGTCGGAGCTGAGTCTGTGCCGCTTCACGCAGCCTGGCGACATCCTCGTCTCGCTGACGTTCCAGATTGGCGATGCGCTGGCGCTGCTGCTTGATCAGCAGCGCAGCCTTCTGCCGCTGCTCCAGGGCGGTGGCTTCCGAACGCTTGCTGACTTCGCCCTTGGCCGCCTCGCGCGGATACCAGGCATCCTCGGCCACCATCTGCAGACGTTCGGCCGGAACCGCCGTCGGCGCTTCCTCTTCCACCAGCAGGCCAAGCTGATTGCGCTTCACCCGTTCGACCAGCAGCGAAAAGACCTTACTGGTTTCGCCGTCCTGATTAGGGTCCCACAGGTGCATCTGGTGCCAGGTCACCGGGCACTGGCTGCGGCAGGCGAGACGGATCGGCCCGGCGCCCAGATCGGGGCCGCGCCCGGTGCGCTCGGCCAGGTTGCGCAGCGGGATGTTCCAGCCGTTGTCGGCTGAGCCGTCATCGTTGAAATCGATGTAGAACAACACGGCCGCGCGAATATGCAGCCGCGGATCGATCAACACGTAGGCAGCGCGCATTTGCTGGTCGGCGAACTCACGAAGGTTAACCACACCGTCGAGCACAGCCTCGAATTCGGGAAACAGCATTTCCTTGCAAATGCCGCCCTCATTGAAGAACAGCACGGCCTCGACCATCTGCGGTTTGATCTGCATTGTCGATGTCCCTTTTCGCTCGCAAGCAAGGCAATGGTAGTCGGCAGATAGCGCATCGCCATCAACGCGCGCGGCTATCTCGCGGGTTGCGCAAGTTTAGGGGAAACGATTGCGGGGGCAATGTGACTGGGTTGGCAGCGACCCGGCCGCTCAGATGGCGCGGGCACGCCAGCCGGTTTATTTGCGATGGGTTTGGCTAAAGCAAACGCTGCGACCCGGCATTGCACCGGGCCGCAGCACGCAACATCAGAGGCTCGCCGCCAACCGGCAACCCTGATCGATGGCACGCTTGGCATCCAGCTCGGCGGCCACATCCGCACCACCGATCAGGTGTACCGACACACCGGCCGCTTGCAGGCCATTCTGCAGCTCGCGCAGCGGCTCCTGCCCGGCGCAGAGAATCACCGTGTCCACCGGCAGCACCATCGGCTCGCCTTCGGCGACGCGGATGTGCAGGCCGGCGTCGTCGATCTGCAGGTATTCGACCGCGCTGATCATCTGCACGTGCTTGTTCTTCAGCCCGGTGCGATGAATCCAGCCGGTGGTCTTGCCCAGGCCGTTGCCGACCTTGGATTTCTTGCGCTGCAGCAGATAGACCTGCCGCTTCGCCGCATGCGGTGCCGGCTTCACCCCAGCCACGCCGCCGCGCGCCTGCAGACCGAGATCGATGCCCCATTCCTTCCAGAACGCCTCGCGATCCAGGCTGGTGGATTCGCCATCGTGAGTGATGTATTCGGAGACATCGAAGCCGATGCCGCCGGCACCGATCACCGCGACGTTCTGCCCGACCGGCTTGCGCTCGAGAATCGCATCCAGGTAGCCGATCACCTTCGGATGATCGACGCCCGGGATGTCCGGCGTGCGCGGCACGATGCCGGTCGCCAGGACAACCTCATCGAAACCGTCAGCGAGCAGCTCGCTCACCCCTACGCGGGTGTTCAGACGCAGCGTGACGCCGGTTTCCTGCAGCCGATTGGCGAAATAGCGCAGTGTCTCGTAGAACTCTTCCTTGCCCGGCACGCGCTTGGCGACATTGAACTGGCCGCCGATCTCGGCGGCCGAGTCGAACAGCGTCACGTCGTGGCCGCGCTCGGCGGCGACCGTCGCGGCGGCGAGGCCTGCGGGACCGGCACCGACCACGGCGATCTTCTTCACCGTGATGGTGGGAATGTAGTTCAGCTCGGTCTCGTGGCAGGCGCGCGGATTGACCAGACAGCTGGTCAGCTTGCCGCTGAAGGTGTGGTCCAGGCAGGCCTGATTGCAGCCGATGCAGGTGTTGATCGCCTCGCTGTGGCCGGCGGCGGCCTTGTTGACGAAATCCGGGTCGGCCAGGAACGGGCGTGCCATCGACACCATATCGGCATCGCCCTCGGCCAGCACCTGTTCGGCAACTTCCGGGGTGTTGATGCGGTTGGTGGTGATCAGCGGAATCTTCACCTCGCCGCGCAGCTTGGCGGTCACCTTGGTGAAAGCCGCACGCGGTACTTTGGTGGCGATCGTCGGAATCCGCGCCTCGTGCCAGCCGATGCCGGTGTTGATCAGCGTGGCGCCGGCCTGCTCGATGGCCTTGGCCAGCGCCACCACTTCACTCCATTCGCTGCCGCCCTCGATCAGGTCGAGCATCGACAGCCGGTAGATGATGATGAAATTAGGCCCGACCGCATCACGCACACGCGTGACGATCTCCACCGGCAGGCGCATGCGATTTTCGTAGCTGCCACCCCAGCGATCAGTGCGGTGGTTGGTGTGCGCGACCAGGAACTGATTGATGAAGTAGCCTTCGGAACCCATGATCTCGACGCCGTCGTAGCCGGCCTGCTGGGCCAGCCGGGCGCAGTTGACGAAGTCCTGAATCTGCTTCTCGATGCCCTCTTCGTCCAGCTCACGCGGTGTGAACGGGTTGATCGGAGCCTGGATCGCACTCGGCGCCACCAGCTTGGGACTGTAGGCGTAGCGCCCGGCATGCAGGATCTGCATGCAGATCTTGCCGCCTGCCTCGTGCACCGCCTGGGTGACGATCTTGTGCTCCTCGGCCTCCTCGGCCGTCGACAGCTTGGCCGCGCCGGCACGTACCGAGCCTTCCTCGTTCGGCCCGACGCCGCCGGTAACGATCAGCCCGACACCGCCACGTGCGCGCTCGGCAAAAAACGCAGCCATACGCTGGAAGCCATTGGGCATTTCCTCGAGGCCGGTGTGCATGGAACCCATCAGGGTACGATTGCGCAGCGTGGTGAAGCCCAGGTCGAGCGGAGCCAGCAGATGCGGGTAGGCGGTCATAGTCGTTCCTCATGGCAATTGCCGCGCCTCGTGGGACGCGGTCGATGTGCAGCGACGATAACCACAGCCTTCCACCCGCTCAATGATCGAAAGTGACAAGTTCCTGATCATCTTGCGCAAAAGGGTTGGCAAGCCCGACAGCCTTGCCTAGTCTGATTGCCTGCCCCAAGCGATCCGACTCATGCGCGTCTATTTGAAACTGCTGGTACTTCTGCTGCTCGCCCTCACCGGTCTGGCCCTCTACCTGAACTGGACCGGTGACCGGCGCAGCGGCCCACTGCTCTCCGACCTGCGCACCCTGCCGATCCACAGCGTCGGCGTACCGGGTGACGACGGCAACCTGCTCGGCATCGAGACGCGGCTGCAGCCGGCCGACTATCAGAGCCCGCAGCGGCTGCGGCTGAAGTTCGCCACCTATCTCGATCAGGCCCGTGCCGCCGGATTGCTGAACGCCAAGACCATCGTCGTGCTGCCCGAGCATGTCGGCACCGGCCTGTTCGCGCTCGGTGAAAAACCCGAAGTGCAGCAGGCACGCACGCTGCGCGATGCCATGCAGTGGACGGCGCTGAGCAATCCCGGCCGCTACCTGCGCGCGCTGACGGGCAACCAGCAGAAGGACGACCGGCGCACCGAGGCGGTGTTGCTGCTCAAGGCAAAACGGATGGCCGAGGCCTATCAGGCGATCTTCGGCGAGCTGGCGGCGCACTATGGCGTCACCCTGGTGGCCGGCTCCATCGTGTTGCCGGAGCCGCGGCTTGAGGATGGTCGGCTGCGGATCGGCGAGGGTCCGTTGCGCCAGATCAGCCTGACGTTCGACCGTTCCGGCCAGCCGATCGAACCGTTGCAGTACAAGCGTGCACTGGGTCGCTACGAACGGCGCTACAGCGCAGCGCCGGAGCATATCCAGCGCCAGACGCTGGCGACGCCGGCCGGCCCGCTGGCGGTGCTGATCGGCTGCGATGCCTATCGCGAGCCTCCGCCGGCAGATGCCGTGCTGCTCGCTGTGCCCGGCGCACGCGACGACTGGGCCGAAGCCTGCCCAGAAGCCTCCGGCATCGCCGCAGGCGAGCGCCCCTACATGGCGGTGCGCACCCTCGGCGTGCCGTGGAACCTGCTCGGCTCACCGCGCAAGCCGGCGCGTAACCTACACGGTACGCCGGTGCAGCTGACCAATCTGTGGTTGCAACCGTGACGCTCAAGGCACAGCCGGTGCGCCTGGGCGATCTGTCGGTCAGCTTCACGCTGAGTCTGGGCGAAGCCCTGCGCGAACGCGGGCTGGACCCGCAACCGCTGCTCGCTGGTTATGGACTGGACGCCGAGCGCCTGGCCGAGCCGCAGGGACGTCTGTCGATTCCGCGCTACATGCGCCTCGGTCACGCGGCCATCCAGCTGGCCGGCGATGCCGCGCTCGGTCTGGACATGGGTCGCTTGCGCCTGCCGAGCCACCTCGGTCTGGCCGGCATCACCGCGGCGCAGGCGCCGAACGTGCGTGAAGCGGCGCGCACGCTGATCCGCTTCGAACCGCTGTACGCGTCCAACTACCGCGGCAGTTCCAGCTTTCATGAGGATGCCAGCGGCGCGTGGCTGCGCTTCTATTCGATCAGCCCGTACAACGCGTTCAACCGCTTCGTGGTCGACACCGTTCTGGCCAGCTGGTTGACCCAGTTGCAACGGCTGGCCGGCGAGCGCCTGGTACCCAGCGCCGTGCATATCGAATTTCCCGCCCCCGATTACGCCGCCTGCTACGAGGCGCTGTTCGGTCGTGCCGTGGCATTCGGCGCCAGCGCCAACGAGCTGCATCTGGATCAGGCGGCGCTCGCCCTGCGCAACCCGGAGCATTGCCCAGCGACCTGGCGACAGTTGCTGGCCTTCTGCGAGGCCGAACTGACGCGCCTAACGCGCACGCGCAGCCTGCGCGAACGCGTCACCCAGGTCCTCGGACCGCTGCTCAAGGGCCAGGAACCGGACCTGCAGCAGATCGCCAGCCGCCTGCAGCTGCCCAGCTGGACGCTGCGGCGCAAGCTGCACGAGGAAGGCACCCGCTACCGCGACATTCTCAACGACACGCGCCGCGATCTGGCGATGGCCTATATCCGCGACACCGATTCGGCATTCGGCGAGATCGCCTGGCTGCTCGGCTTTTCCTCGGCCGAAGCCTTTCAGCGCGCGTTTCGCCGCTGGACCGGGCAGACACCCGGCGCATACCGCCGTGCGCAGCGTCAGCTGCCCTGATCAGAGTTCGACTGCGTCTTCACTGGCGTCTGGGCAATCCTGTTCGGCGGCGCGCAATTCGAGTAGTTCGTCCTGGTAGTCGTCCATCGTTCTGGCTCCAGTTTGCAGAGGTGGCTCGTGCGGATTCGCATCAAGCCGCGTGCCAACCAAGCTATAAGCCACAGATGAAGGAACGATGACGTCCGCGCGGGACGCTGCCCGCACCGACGAAGTGCACGGGCATTCGCTCACGCACTCAAACCGGCCGCCTGCATCGCCTGGCGCAGCAGCCAGGCCACCAATGCCAGCGCCAGCACGCTGCCGCTCCAGAGCAACACCAGCCAGGCCAGACGCCGCCACAATGTCTTCTGCTCCATACCAGACATGACCGCCTCCTAGTGATAACCGTCCTCGGCGCTGACCTTGCCGCGGAACACGTAGTAGCTCCAGGCCGTGTACATCAGGATCAGCGGAATGATCAGCAGCGCGCCGACCAGCGTGAAGCCCTGGCTCTGTGGCGGCGCCGCGGCGTCCCAGATGCTCACCGACGGCGGGATGATGTTCGGCCACAGGCTGATGCCCAGACCGCTATAGCCCAGGAAGATCAGCGCCAGCGTGAGCAGGAACGGCGTGAAACTGGCGTAGCGGCGGATCGCGCGCAGCAGGCCGAAGGCACAGAGCAGCACGAGGATCGGCACCGGCATGAACCAGAACAGGTTGGGCAGGCTGAACCAGCGCTCGGCGATGTCCGGGTGGGTCAGTGGCGTCCACAGGCTGACGATGCCAGTGACGGCGAGCACCGCCCACACCAGCGGCACGCCCAGGTCATGCATGCGCTTCTGCAGCTCGCCGCCGGTGCGCATCATCAGCCAGGTGCAGCCGAGCAAGGCGTAGGCGACGATCAGCGCCAGCCCGCAGAACAGCGAGAACGGCGTCAGCCAGTCCCACGCGCCGCCGGCGAATGTACGCCCCTCCACCGGCAGCCCGCTGATGAATGCCCCCAGCACCACGCCCTGGAAAAAGGTCGCCGTCAGTGAGCCGCCGATGAAGGCCTTGTCCCAGATGTGCTGGCGCCGTTCGCTGGCCTTGAAGCGAAACTCGAAGGCGACGCCGCGGAAGATCAGCCCCATGAGCATCAGGATGATCGGCAGGTACAGCGCCGACAGCACCACCGCGTAGGCCATCGGAAACGCCGCGAACAGCCCGGCACCACCGAGCACCAGCCAGGTTTCGTTGCCGTCCCACACCGGCGCCACCGTGTTCATCATCACGTCGCGGTCACTGCGCCCGGGCACGAACGGAAAGAGGATGCCGACGCCCAGATCGAAGCCGTCCATCACCACGTACATCATGATCCCGAAGATGATGATCACCGCCCAGATCAGTGAAAGATCGATACCCATCTCAATTCCCCTGCCCCAGTTGATCGCCACCCTGTTCGTCCAGCGCCTCGTCCGCCGCCGAGATCGGCCGCATTGGCGTGCGCGGCTGGCCCGCGCCGCCGACGCCCTGCTCGCGCCCCTCGTTGACCACCGGCCCCTTGGCGACCAGTCGCAGCACATAGACGATGCCGACGCCGAACACCGCGAAATACACCACGACGAACAACGCCAGGGTCAGCCCCAGCTGCCCGGCGCTGTGCGCGGACACCGCATCGGCGGTACGCATCAGGCCGTAAATCACCCACGGCTGACGGCCGATCTCCGTGGTAAACCAGCCGGCGAGCAACGCCAGCAGGCCGGACGCGCCCATCCAAAACACCAGCCGCAGGAACGGCCGCGAGTGATAGAGGCGATCACCGCGGCGCAGCAGCAGGCTCCAGACGCCCGTCAGGATCATCAGCAGACCCAGCGCGACCATGATGCGGAACGACCAGAACACCACCGTCGAATTGGGACGGTCCTCGGGCGGGAAGTCCTTCAGCGCCGGGATCGGTTCGGTCAGGCTGTGTTTCAGGATCAGGCTGCCGAGGTAGGGAATCTCGACCTTGTAGCGGGTTTCTTCGGCCTCCATGTCCGGCCAGCCGAACAGCAGCAACGGCGTCGGTTCGCCCGAGGAGTTATCCCAATGCCCCTCCATCGCGGCGATCTTCGCCGGCTGATGTTCCAGCGTGTTGAGGCCGTGCAGATCGCCGATCACCGCCTGCAGCGGCGCCACCAGCAGGGCCATCCACATCGCCATCGAGAGCATCTTGCGGATCGCCGGATTGTCGCGCCCGCGCAGCAGGTGCCAGGCAGCGGACGCGCCGACGAAAAACGCCGTGGCGAGGAATGCGGCCGTGGCCATGTGTGTCAGGCGGTACGGGAACGACGGATTGAAGATGATCGCCAGCCAGTCCACCGGCACCACGATGCCGTCGATGATCTCGTGCCCCTGCGGCGTATGCATCCAGCTGTTGGAGGCGAGAATCCAGAAGGTCGAAATCAGCGTGCCGAGCGCCACCATCACCGTGGAGAAGAAATGCAGCCCCGGGCCAACGCGGTTCCAGCCGAACAGCATCACGCCGAGGAAGCCCGCCTCGAGGAAGAAGGCAGTCAGCACCTCGTAGGTCAGCAAGGGGCCGGTGACGCTGCCAGCGAACTCCGAAAAAGCGCTCCAGTTGGTGCCGAACTGGTAGGCCATGACGATACCGGATACCACGCCCATGCCGAAGTTGACGGCGAAGATCTTCAGCCAGAAGTGGTACAGGTCGCGATAGACCTCGCGCCGGGTCTTCAGCCACAGCCCCTCCAACACCGCCAGGTAGCTGGCCAGGCCGATGGTGATCGCAGGAAAAATGATGTGAAACGAGATGGTGAAGGCGAACTGGATTCGCGCAAGTTCGAGTGCTTCCAATCCGAACATGAAACGGTCCTCGGCTGCTGCACATGGACGCCCGGTTTTTCGGCGCCCCGTGCAACTGACAGCAGAACACCGCGAGGGTGCGCTGCAGACTTGGAGGATCGCGGGTGCGGCCGCCCTGCCCGGCCGCGCAGAGCCGGAGTAATCAGCCCGCCTGGCCGTGCTCCAGCATGTGGCACATGGCGGTCTTGAGCTTCATTGGCCGCACCGGCTTGTGCATCAGCATGTAGCCCAGCTCGCGCACCTGCTGTTTGAGTTCGTTGCTGTAGTTGGCAGTAATCATCAGCGCCGGCAGCGGGCTGGCGCGGCGGTCGTTGACTGTAGTGACCACGTCGATGCCGGTGTGGCCGTTGTCCAGATGGTAGTCGGCGATCAGCAGGTCGGCCTCGGCGTGGAAGTTGTCCACCTGGCGCGCCAGGTCCTCCTCGGACAGCGCCGTAGTGACCACGCAGCCCCAGCCTTCGAGCAGCGTGCGCATGCCGGCGCAGATCGCCGTGTCGTTATCCAGCACCCACACACGCGCGCCTTGCAGGCGCTCCAGCGCCAGTTCCGCGGTGCTCGGCTCGGGCCGCGCCTTGGGCGCGCGGCGCGCCAGAGGAACCTCGATGGCAAAGCGCGAGCCATGTCCGAGCCGTGAACCGACCTGGATGCGATGGCCGAGCATGCGCGCGATCTTCTCGACGATGGCCAGACCGAGGCCAAGGCCGCGATCTTGATTCGGCCGCACGCCGTCGCCACGTTTGAACTCCTGGAATATCTCGTCGAGCTTGTCTTCGGCGATGCCGACGCCGGTGTCCCAGACCTCGATCGACAGGCTCTGGCGCCGCCGCCGGCAGCCGAGCAGCACCCGCCCTTGCGGCGTGTAGCGGATGGCATTGGTCAGCAGGTTGCGCAGGATGCGTGCCAGCAGCTGGATGTCGCTGCGTACCAGCGCCGAGCAGGGAATGAAATCCAGCTGCAGCTGTTCGCAACCGGCCAGCTGGCGAAACTCCAGCGCGAGGTTTTCCAGCAGCTCGCTGACGGCGAACGGGGCGATATCCGGCTTGATCACGCCGGCATCCAGCTTGGAAATATCTACCAGCGTACCCAGCAGGTTCTCCACGTCCTCCAGCGAGTTGCTGATGTTGCGGATCAGCCCGCCGCTCGGCGTCGCCGGCTGCTCCAGCAGCGCGCTGGTGAACAGCCGCGCGGCATTCAGCGGCTGCAGCAGATCGTGGCTGACCGCAGCGAGGAACTTGGTCTTCGACAGGTTGGCCAGCTCCGCCTCGCGTTTGGCCTCGCGCAGACGCGCCTCGACCTGGCTGCGTTCCTCGATCTCGCGCAACAGCTGGTCGTTGAGGCTGGTCAGCTCGGCGGTGCGCTCGCGCACCCGCTGTTCGAGGTTCTGATAGGCCTGGTGCAGCGCCTCGGCGGTACGCCGGCGGTCGGTGATGTCCTGGATGAGCACGAAGATGCCGGCAACCTCGCCGCTGGCCAACCGGTTCGGGACGTAGGAGCGCAGCATGTAGCGCTGCTGACCGGCGTGGTTGCGCTCGGCCATCTCGAAGCTGACGCTCTCGCCGGACAGCGCGCGGTCGATGTAGGGCTCCAGCTGGCGCCAGTGCTCGCCGCTGTGCACTTCGCGCAGGCACTGGCCGAGCATGCCGTCGCTGGGCCAGCGATACCACTCTTCGTAGACCTTGTTGGTGAATTCGTAGGTCAGGTCGGAGGACACGTACGCAATCAGCGCCGGCACGTGGTCGGTGATCAGGCGAATCCACCGCTCGCTCTGGCGCAGCGCCTCGGCGTGGCGATAGCGCTCGGTGATGTCGGTGAAGGTGTTGACGAAGCCGCCGGTGGGCAGCGCGTGGGTGCGGATTTCCAGCATGCGGCCATCGAACATGCGCTGCTCCAGCTCGCGCATCGGTCGGCCGTTGGCGTCGCGCGTGTTGGGCGTCAGCAGGCGCAGCTCGCTGTCGGCCATCACCTCCTCGAACGGCCGATGCGCCTCGATCGGCGCCAGCCCGCAGACCTCCAGGAAGCGCCGGTTCCACAGCTCCAGCGCACCCTCCGCGCTGACCATCGCCACGCCCTGGGACAGGTTGTCCACGGCGCGCTGCAGCAGCCGCGACTTCTGCGCCAGCGCCTGCTCGCGGCGCATGGTCTCGCTGACCTTCACCTCGGTGATATCGGTGTAGAGCATCACCAGGCCGCCCTCGCGGGTCGGCCGCTCGCTGACCTGCACCCAACGCCCGTTGTGCAGCCGATAGACGATGGGCTCGTCACCCTTGCCGCGATGCTCCTCGACGATCAGCCCGGTGCTTTCAGCCATCCGCCGCACCTCGGCCAGGCGGGTGCCGGCGTTGATGCGTGCACGGGTGCGGCTCCACAGCGACTTGAAACGGCGATTGAACAGGACGATGCGCTGATCCTTGTCGAACAGCACGAAGGCGTCGGAAATGCTCTCGATGGCGTCGACCAGGTTCTGGTGGGCAGTTTCGGCACGCAACCGGGCGTCACTGAGCAACTGGTTGCTGCCCTTGAGTTCGGCCATCGCCTGATTCAACGCATCGGTGCGCTCGCGCACCTGCTCGGCCAGTTCCACCGAATGCTGGAATGCCGCATAGGACGCATCGCGTCCCGCGCCGCCGGATTCGACGCGCTCGATCAGCGCGGCATTGATGCGCTTGAGCTTGAGGTTCTCCCGTTCGAGCTCGGCCTGCCGGCTCAGCAGCTCAGCGACCGCCCCGTCCGCCGGGGCGGCCAATGGCGACACCGGTGAAGGTCTGGTTGATGTGCATGCCATTGAACTGCTCTCCGTAGGTGTTGAAGCCGATCACCTGCTGGCGTCGGAGAAAAGCCGAAGTCTCTTCACTGGTGCCGGCGGCCTCGATCTCCAGACGCCGCAGGAAGCAGTCACAACCGATGGTCAGCAACGGTGGCCCGAGCCGCTGCTCAAGCCGCTGGAACAGCGCCTCCAGGTTCGGCATCAGCGGCCCGGGCTGCATGGCGGTGAGCACGATGCCGTTCTCTACCGCGCAGTAGAAGGTCAGGCTGAGGTCGTCGTTGACCTTCTGGATGGCGCGCACGTAGTACTGATCGTTGATGCGCACGGCCAGCGGATGCGCGGCGAACAGGCGATGGTCGAGATCGGCGACGTTCACGCCGATCAGCCGCGCGTATTCCTCGGCAGCCGGCTCGGCATTCAGCTCGTACACGCGCCGGCCGTGGCTGTCGGCGCGAGTTACCACCAGCTTCTCGCTGCGCGGCAGGATGTGATGGGTGGTGAACACCTCGAAATCCAGCCAGGTGTTGATCAACACCACGATGGCCGCGCCGCTGTGGAATTTGCCGTCGTAATAGACGTGGGTGTCAGTCAGATGGTTGTCGTCGCCGGCCGAGCCGCCGAAATGCGGAATGCTGCCGAATGCGGCGCTGAGTGCGGCGAGCACCACTTCCTCGCGGCTGGACAGGCCATCCAGCAGGGTCAGCGCGAAGCTGTGGTCCTTGATCGGGGCCAGCGAATTGCTGCGGCAATCGCTGCCGAGGCGCTCCACCAGCTGCTGCGCCTCCACCAGGCCGAAGCGCTCCATTTCATCGATCAATTCGCAGGCGATGGAGAAGTTGCGGTGATCGAAGCCGATGGCGCTGACGCAGCTACGGTTGTAGCCCTGAGCGGTGATTTCCCCGGCCGTGGTGCAGCCGACCAGACGCACCCCGCCGAAGTACTGGCGCAGCGCGTCGCCCAGCGCCGGCAGGTCGTACTCGGCCGAGCAGAAGAACAGCACGAAGCCCAGATGCGGATGCATCAGCTGGCGTGCCAGATCCTGCGCGACCGTCTCCGCCTGGCAGGCTTCGGACATCGCCGTGCGAATCACCTCCGTCTGCTGTTCGCTCACGCACCACACTCCCGCACCACCGAATCGGATTGACCCCATTCTTGGGTAGGGCTTTGGGTACGAAAATGCTACTTGAGTACCGGAAAAGGCCTGCCTAGGTAGCAGCGCGGCGAAACAACGCAGCGCGGCGTGACGGATGCATCGAATGGCTGGAGCGCGCTTCCAGCGCGTGCGGCAGGCGGTGTGGAACGGCGTGAAGCGGCGAAATTGCAGCGCCGACCAGCAAAAAGGCCGGCCCCTCGCGGGTACCAGCCTTGTTGTCGGTCGCGACGTTTGAACGCCGTACCGTCAGGGCGTGGGTCGTACGCTCGACGACGGGCCCACTGCCATGCAACGAATGGAGCGACCTACGGTTCGACTGCCATTCGCACCCTGATCCTGCGCTTAGAAGCTCAGTGCAGCACCGACCGCGAAGGTGCGGGTGTCTTCGTCCAGAGTCGGATCATCCTTGCCGGCGATCTCGAACTGGTTCAGCTCGGCAACCAGCGTCAGGTTGTCGTTGATGCTGTGGAACAGCGCGACGCCACGGGTTTCGTACTCGGCTTCGCTACCCAGACCGTTGCCGTCGTCCTTGGTCTTGCCATAGGACAGCGCCAGGCGATTCTTGCCGAAGCGGTAGGAGCCCTGCAGCAGGTAACCGTCGCTGTCGACTTCGCGCAGCAGCGCTTCGCCGGCGTTGTTGGTGAAGAACGGGTTGATGCCCTCGGCCTGGAAGCCGGAAGCGGTCAGCGACAGGTTACCCATCTTGGCTTGGATACCGTAACCCAGGCCCTTGGAATCAACTTCTTCAACGGTGCTATCGGTGTTATCCGAGCTCTGCTGCATGCCGTTGATCCAGGTGTAGAACTTGGTGCCACCCAGATCGAACTGGTAGGTGATCTCGGTCTCGAAGCGCGGCGCTTCCTGATAGGCCTTGCTGAGCGCCTTGCTGGTGTCCTCGGTGGTGTCCACCGGGTCCATGATGCCGGCGGCGATACGCAGGCCGCTCATTTCAGGCGAGCGATAGGTGATCTGCGAGGTCGGGAACGGATACGGGTAGCCGGTACCGATATTGCCAAAGGACACGCCGCCGCCGTCGACCAGACCCAGCACATCGCTGACCTGGCCATAACCGCTGAGCATCTCGTCGAGCAGGATGTTGGAACGGGAGAACAGACCGAAGTCCTTACCGAACAGCACCTCACCCCACTGCTCGTTGGCGGCGGTGGCGTAGAACTGACGAACGTCGATGCCGGTTTCGGTGCCATTGGTGTCGCTGTCGTTGATCGTCACCCAGAACGAGGAGCGGCCGCCCAGCTTCAGATCGCCGACTTGCTTGGTGAAGTTGAAACCGATCCAGTTGGGCAGGAAGCCCATCTTGACCCGCGACTGCCGGCGATCGAACTGCTCGCCGTCACGATCCACGTCGCTGTTGACGTAGAAGGTGTTGAAGTAGCCATCGGTGGAAAACTTGGTGTCATCTTGATCGTAGAGCACGATTTCGGCGACAGCCGACTGGCTCATGGTCATAGCTACGGCGCTGGCCAGGGCCAGGGGCAGCAGGGTTGAAACGGCTTTCTTGTTGTTGTGCATGGCGCTCTCCGCTGTATTGACGACAAGCAGTCGTGACGGAGCGATTATCGAAAGGCCATCAGGGGCCACATACGCTGCCATAGCGGCGAAACGCTAGTACTTTGGCTGCGGATCGAGGCTCGGTCTCAAAGCACTGCTCCCCTGCTCCCCGGAAACAGCCCTTAGGTCGTAAACCCAAAGCAGCTGGAAGTACTGGCCGGGCTGGCACGCCGGTTGCGGGCGCGCGCCGCCGCGCCCGAGCGGTGGCGCGCGCCGGCGGTATCTGCTGAGGCGAGAGCGATTTTCGAGCGGTCAGCGCGCCTGCCAGCGGGCATCGGGTGCCGCTGCGTTGGCCAGGCAGCACCAGCCGCCCTGCGCATTGCGCAGCGTGGCGAGCGCGGAGCGCAGTGCTTCGGGCCGCAACTCGCGCATGGCTGCGGCGACTTGAGCCGGATGGTCAATGGCTTGGCCGGCCAGACAGGCCTGCCAGATACGCTCGGCGCGCTGACGCGGATCGTCCAGGGCACTGTCGCCCGGCACTTGCGCGGTGTCCGAATCCAGACTTTCGCTCAGCCGTGCGAGGAACTCCTCGATATGCGCGACGATCTGCGCCGCCGTGGCGCTGGGAGACTGCACCGCGAAAAGGATGCCCGCGTGCTCACCGAATTGGCGAAAGCCGCAGAACACCGCGTAACCCAGCTGTAGCTCGCTGCGCAGACGCCGGAAGAAGCCACTCTCCATCGTCCGCGCCAGCGCGCGCCAGGTGGCTTCCTGGCGCGCGTCGCGGGTAGGCAGCGGGCAGAACAGCAGCACGGCCGTCTCGGCGGCAGGCTCGCCCAGACACCACCAGAGCCGGCGCCCTGCGTACCACGGACGCGGGACGTCCGCCGGCTCGCGCAGAGGTCGGCCGGGCGTGTCGCCCAGCACCGCATGCAACGCGTCATTCAGCTCGGGGGCGAGGCCGACCGCCAGCGCCTGCCAGTGCGCCCGCGCCCAGGCAGCGGACAGTGCAGCCCGATCGAGCGGCACCGACATGGCGGCATCGGCGCTGCCCAGCAGCCGTGGCAGGCGACCGATCAGCTGGCGAATGAGCAATTCTTCGCCGTGCAACCGCGCGGCCTCGGCGAACTGCCTGCCGCCGTCGACATAGGCGCTGTCTGGCGGCTCGCTCAGCAGCTTGAGCAGATCGTCCGCGATGACCGGCAACGCGGCGGCATAGCCGAACAGGCTCAGGCACCAGCCATTGCCGAAATCCTCGAAACGCAGCTCGACACCGGCCTGCCGCGCCGCCTGGATCGCCGGGCGCAACGCGCGGTCCAGCACATGCCACAACCCGCCCGGGCTCGCCCCGTCGAAGCGCCAGTGCAGGAAAAGCGCGCCCTGCCCGTTGGCATCCAGCGGGCCGACGCAGCGCAGCGCCTGTTCGGCCTGCGTCGGCGACGGCAGCGGTCGCGCGCGCAACCATGGATTGCCTGCCGGTAGCGTCCAGCGCCAGATCGGCGGCGCGATGGTCGGCAGCTGCTCGGCAGCCATGTGCAGCGTAAAGCCAGCGGTTTCGATGGGCGGTGCCGGGCGCGGGTCCGCGGTGAGGATCGCCGGTGCACTCTGCAAGCGGACCACAACCTCGCGCAGCGCCTGATAGACCGTATCCGGCTGCTCATACGCCAGCAGCGCCTCCGGCTCGACCCAGTGGCGCAGTCGCGCCAGCGGCGGCATTACCTGCAGGCTGCGCTCACGCACGCGCCGGTACTCGTCCCAGTACGGCGTGAGCACCGCCTCCTGACCAAGGAACGCCAGCCAACTGTGCAGCGCGTCGATGATGCCGGCCCGCGCCGCCAGCCCCTCTGCGGTGAGGCCGAACTCGATCACCACCACGCCCTGGTCGGTGTGCCAGTAAGGCACGCGCAAGCGCAGACGATCGATCCAGCCGTGGTCGCGCAGCACTGCGAACAGGCTGCCCGGCGCCTCGGCTTGCAGACTGCTGGCAAGCGCGTCCAGCGCCGCCGCGCTGCCACGCGGCATGCCGTCGAGACAGAACGCTGCCTCCAGCCGCGGACGACCGTTGGCGAGCTGCAAGCGCACGCTGCGCGGCGCCGCATGCAGCGGCGGCAGGCTGGGTGAAGGCTGCGCCCGCGCCGCGAACCGACATTGCGGCGCCTCCAGCAGGGCGAGCAGCGCGGCGGGTTCGAGCGGCGCGGCGACCAGCAGTTCAAGCGCACCGGCGTGATAGAAGCGCTGGTGATACCCCCGCAGCGCCTGCTGGAACGCCGCACTCTCCACCGGCAGGCTGGCGCGATTGCCGGCGTGGAAGGCGGCGAATGGATGCGCGGTATCCAGCGCCGTACCGTGCGCGGCGTCGCATAGCGTCTCGCTGTCCTGCGCGCGGGCGAGGTATTCGGCCTGTAGCACCTCGCGCTCGCGCAGCTGCGCGGCCGGATCGAGCAGCGGTCGCGCGAGCATGTCGAGCAGACGCTGCAATCCGCCCTGGAAATTCTCGGCCGACAGCTGAAAGAAGAAATCGGTATGCCGCTCGCGGGTCGATGCGTTGAGCTGGCCGCCGCAACCCTGCACGAAGGCCATCAGACTGTCCTCTACCGGATAGCCAGTGCTACCGAGAAACAACAGGTGCTCGAGGAAATGCGCCAGGCCTGGATAGGCGACCGGCGCATCGTGCGCGCCGGCATGCACCCGCACCAGCGCAGCCGCCTGACTCCCGGCAGGCAACTGCAACACGCGCACCCGCAGCCCTTCGGCGGTGGAGAAGCATTGCGGTGCAGCGGTGGGATCGAAGCGCAGATGGGCCATGGCATGTCGTCGGCAAACGGTTCGCAGGACGCACAGCATCGGCGTAATTCGCGGCGCAGCACAATGCTGCTTGCGCACTAACCGCTGCCGTGAGGCGCCTTCCACGTTCAGCCGGCTGACGCCTCAGGTATCCAGACGGCCCGCCAGGAATTGCTGCAGACGCTGCTGCATCTGTCGGCCGCCACTGCCCAGACTGGCAATCGGCGAGCCACGCAGGCTGTCCTCCGCGAGCGCCGCGCCCTCGCCCGCGACCGCCAGCGGACACTCCAGGCGCAATACCAGGCGGTTCAGCTGACGCACCTGCGCGCCGCTCGGCGGCACATTGGCGTACAGCACCAGCGCCTGCGGACGGACCTTTTCGCACACCAGGGTCAGCTCCTCCAGCGGCTGACCGCTTGGCAGCACCCGCACCGTCAGGCTGTCGCTGCCAAGCAGCAGGCCTGCCACCAGCAACTCCAGTTCGCGACACTGAGCGGACAATGCCGCAAGCAGCACGACCGGCGCGCCCGCCGACTGTCCGAGCTGCAGCCGCTGCAACACGCGGCTGCGCAGGAAGGCATCGAGGAACAGCCATTCGCTGGTACGACCGAACTCCTCATGGCGCAACAGCCACTCCTGCCACACCGGCAGGAGCACGTCGTGGAACACGGTCGTCAACGGATAGGTGGAAAATATCTGACCGTACAGCTGTTCGAGCCGCACGCTGTCGAAATCGCTGATCGCCTGGCGCAGCTGGCCCTGCCACTCGCCACGATCGGCGTTGACCGCTTCCTGAGCCACTGCCGGGCGCTGCCCATCGCCGGCCGCGCGGGTCGCGGCGCTGCGTTCGAGGATGCTGCCGACCTTGCTCACCGCCACACCGCGCTCGGTCCAGGCGAGGATGTTGCGCACCGCCTCGATGTCGGCCAGCGAATAAAGCCGATGGCCGCTGTCGGTGCGCGTCGGCTGGATCAGTCCGTAACGGCGCTCCCAGGCGCGGAGCGTGACCGGATTTATCCCGGTCAGTCGGCACACCTCGCGGATGGGAAACAGCTCCTGTTGCTCGAATGTGCTCGGGGCCAGTGTCGAAGCGCCGTGGGAATCGGTCATGGGGCGGCTCGGTCGGAAAGAGTGTCGCGATTGTAACCCAGCATTTCGCCAGATACCCTCTACAAAGGTTGTACAAACGCGAGAGTCGATGAAATGCTGCCCGATCTACCGTTGACGCTGTTTATCGATCGCGCCTGCCCGCTCTGTGCGCGCGAAGTTCGCTGGCTGGAGCGTACGGCCGACCCTGCGCGGCTGCTGCTGGTAGATATCAGTGCGGCGGACTTCTCCTGCGCCGGGCTGGACAAGGATCAGTCACAGCTGCGCCGCCGCCTGCATGCGCGCAGCGCCAGTGGCGTGTGGCTGACTGGCGTGGACGCCACCTACTGGAGCTGGCGCCTCGCGGGCCACGGCGCATGGGCGGCGCCCCTGGGCTGGAAACCGCTCCGGCCGCTTTTGCGGCTCGCCTACGCGCTGTTTGCCGCGCTCCGACCGCACCTGGATTGGTTGCCGCATCCCGAGGGCGCCAGCCGTTGCGGAGCGCAATGCGCGATCAGGCAAAAACCGCCGGCATCCTGAAGCTCAGTCGTTGGCGTAAAGCGGCAGGCGCAGCCTCCAGGCAGCTCGGCCGGCCGATCATTTCGTCGTGGCTGACCGGCTGGCACCAGTACACCTCGCGTACCCCGCAGCCGCGCAGCAATCGCTTGAGACTGCCCTGGTCGTTCCAGATCGTCCGCCCGCCATCGGCAAACGCCGCACGCCGACCAGTTCGGTCGACGATCCACGCACTGTAACCACAGCAGCGCAAACCATGCAGTTCGACCTGCTCGACCTGACCGCGACGCATGGCGAAGCGCAAGTCCGCGCAGGACATTCGCTTTCTCGACATCCCAGCACCTGTACAAAAATCATCTACCGTACAAATTATTGTACAAATAAAAATATTCGTATAGGTTTACTCACATACCGCTGGCGCGTACGTCAGCGCACTGCCCTTCGCCAGCGGCGACTGAAGGAACCACCATGAACGACCTGCCCGGCCACTACCGCCAAATACTGCTTGGAGTGGGTGAAGACCCCGAACGCGAGGGCCTTCGCGACACGCCGCTACGCGCGGCCAAGGCCATGCAATACCTGTGTGGCGGCTACCAGCGCAGCCTGGAAGAGATCGTCAACGGCGCACTGTTCGCCTCCGACAATGACGAGATGGTGATCGTCAAGGACATCGAGCTGTACTCGCTGTGCGAGCATCACCTGCTGCCCTTCATCGGCAAGGCCCACGTGGCTTACATTCCCACCGGGCGTGTGCTCGGCCTGTCCAAGGTCGCGCGGATCGTCGACATGTACGCGCGCCGGCTGCAGATCCAGGAAAATCTGACACGACAGATCGCCGAAGCCATTCAGGAAGTCACCGGTGCCGCCGGCGTTGCGGTGGTCATCGAGGCCAAGCACATGTGCATGATGATGCGCGGCGTCGAGAAGCAGAATTCGGTGATGAATACCTCGGTGATGCTCGGGGCCTTCCGCAACTCCTGCAACACGCGGATGGAATTCCTCCAGCTGATCGGCAGGTCGCAGTGATGCCGCGGCTGGAACCCGGTATGGCGCGTATCCGCGTGAAGGACCTGCGCCTGCGCACCTACATTGGCATCAACGAGGACGAAATCCTCAACCGCCAGGATGTGCTGATCAACCTGACCGTGCTCTACCCGGCCGTGGCGGCGGTGCGCGACAACGATATCGACCGCGCGCTGAACTACCGCACCATCACCAAGGCGATCATCCAGCATGTCGAGCAGAACCGTTTCGCCCTGCTCGAACGCCTGACCCAGGAAATCCTCGACCTGGTGATGGCGCATCCGGCGGTCAGTTATGCCGAGGTCGAAGTCGACAAGCCTCACGCGCTGCGCTTTGCCGAATCGGTGTCGATCACCCTGGCTGGCTGTCGCTGAGCTGCGTGCCATGGTCAGCCGCCTCGTGCTCATCTGCCTGCTCGGGCTTATCCCGCTCGGCGCCTCGGCCAGCTGGCGCGAAGCGGTGCCCGAGGCGCGACTGGTCGGCCAGGGCGAGTTGCGCTTCTTCGGATTCCGTATCTACGACGCGCGGCTGTGGAGCGCGATGGCGCCGCTGCAAGCGCAGACGCCGTTCGCGCTGGAACTGACATATCACCGCGCCATCAGCCGCGAAGACTTCGTGCGTACCAGTCTTGCGGAAATCGAACGGCTGTCCGGCATGCCGGAAGACTCTGCGCGCATGCGCGACTGGCGTGCGCAGATGCACAAGGCCTTCGTCGATGTGCAGCCTGGCGAGCGCATCACCGGCGTCTATCTGCCCGGCCGCGGTTGTCGCTTTTACGTCAACGATCGACTGCAGCATAAGGTCGCCGATCCGGCATTCGCCGAGGCCTTCTTCGCCATCTGGCTCGACCCGCGCAGCCGCGACCAGGCCCTGCGGCGCAACCTGCTGGGCGAACGATGAAGGCCCCGGCGCTCGCTGCCTATGCGCTGCTCGGCCTGCCGCTGGCGATGGCGATGCTGCCGATCTACGTGCTGGTACCGAACTTCTATGCGGCCGACCTCGGCCTCGGTCTGACGCTGACCGGTACGGTGCTGTTTCTCGCCCGGCTGCTCGATACCGCCCAGGACCCCTGGCTCGGCCGGCTGATCGACCGCCGCTCCGCACGCGGCTGGAACCTGCTGCTCGCTGGCTCGGCCGTGCTGCTGAGTGCGGCGATGGCCGCGTTGTTGATCCCGCCCGACGGGCTCGGCGGCTTCGTTCTGGCGGGCTGGCTGGGCGCACTGCTGGCGCTCACCTATACCCTGCACAGTCTGATCAACATCACTTACCTGGCCTGGGGTGCACGGCTTTCCGACCAACCCGAAATCCGCACGCGCGTCGCGGCCTGGCGCGAAGGCGCCGGGCTGATTGGTGTGGTGCTGGCCAGCGTGTTGCCTACCGCGCTGGCCACGCCGTACGGCATGTCGACCGCGCTCGGCGTGTTCGCGCTGACGTTCGCCGTGCTGCTGTGCCTCGGCAGCGCGATGCTGATACGCGCCGCGCCGCGCCCGCAGCGGGTCGCGCGCAGCGAGGCGCAAAGCTGGCGCCTGCCACTGCGCAACGAGGCGTTCCGTCGGCTCGCCGGTGTGTATTTCATCAACGCGGTGGCCGTCGCCATTCCGGCCACGCTTGCGCTGTTCTTCATCGCCGATCGCCTGCAGCTGGCGAAGCTGGCCGGGCTGTTTCTGGCGCTGTACTTCGTCAGCGGCGCGCTCGGGCTACCGTTCTGGACGCGCCTGGCCGACCGCCTGGGCAAGCGGCGCAGCTGGCGGCTCGGCATGCTCACCGGTTGCGCAGCGTTCATCTGGGCCGTGCTGCTGGAGCCAGGGTCCGCATGGGCCTATGCCGGCGTGTGCCTGCTGTCCGGCCTGGCCCTCGGCGCGGACCTGGCCCTGCCACCGGCGCTGCTGGCCGACATCATTCCCGTCGAGCAGCGCGACTCGACCGCCGCCTACTTCGGCCTGTGGAGCTTTCTCGCCAAGCTCGCCCTGGCGCTGGCCGGCCTTGCGCTGCCGCTGCTGGCCTGGGTCGGCTATCAGCCCGGCTCACCGACAACCTGGAACCTTGCCCTGGTCTACGCCGGGCTGCCCTGCCTGTTGAAACTGGTAGCGGCCCGCCTGCTCACGCCCCTGCCCTGCGGAGAACCGACGTCATGAAAAGAACCCTGATGCTGATGTTGTGCGCGCTGCTTGTCAGCTGCACGGCCGTGGAGGTCGAGCATTACCGCAACGAAGAACCGCGGCTGGACCTGCGCGAGTACTTCGTCGGGCACGTCGATGCCTGGGGCATGTTCCAGAAGCGCTCCGGCGAGGTGGTCAAGCGCTTTCATGTCGAAATCACCGGCAGCCTGGACGGCGACCAGCTGATCCTCGACGAGCGCTTTCGTTACAGCGACGGCACCACGCAACGGCGCGTCTGGACCCTCACCGAAGACAGCCCCGGCCGCTGGCGTGGCACCGCCGCCGACGTGATCGGCGAAGCTCGCGGCGAAGTGGCCGGCAACGCCCTGCGCTGGCGTTATGTACTCAGCCTGCCGGTGGACGACAGCGTCTATCAGGTGGACTTCGACGACTGGATGTACCTGATCGACGAGAACACCCTGGCCAACCGCTCCTTCATGAGCAAATTTGGTGTCGAACTGGGCCAGGTCACGCTGTTCTTTCGCAAGCAGGTCGACTAGCACACCGCTTGCAGCGCACCTGCGTGTGCTGTGAGCGCTAGGCCGGGCGCAGTTGTTCTAGAATGCGCCGCACGCCCCTTCAGGATCCCGCGCCATGATCAATGCCAAGCTGTTGCAACTGGTAATCGAAGCCTCCAACGACGGAATCGTGGTTGCCGAGCAGGAAGGTGACGACAACATCCTGATCTACGCCAACCCGGCCTTCGAACGGCTCACGGGCTATGCCGTGGATGACATTCTCTACCGCGACTGCCGCTTCCTGCAGGGTGATGACCGCGACCAGCCGGGCCTGCAGGCGATTCGTGAGGCGGTGAAGAGCAACCAGCCGTGCCGTCAGGTGATCCGCAACTACCGCAAGGACGGCACGCCGTTCTGGAACGAGCTGTCGATCACGCCGGTATTCAACGAAGGCGACCAGCTGACCTACTTCATCGGCATCCAGAAGGATGTCACCGCCGAAGTCGATGCGCTGCAGCGGGTCGAGGAGCTGGAAGCGCGAGTGCGTCAGCTCGAAGCGCAACTGGCTGAGCGCAACGCCTGAACGAACGCCTCGCGGGCGCTCCAAGATAGGCGCAAACGCCCGGCTGACGCTGACTGCAGAGGATGTCATTGACGTTTCATGGCATAATGGCACTCCGCCATTTCCTGCAGTCGGGCGCATGGCGCCCTTGGATGACGCTCGTTGATTACCAACGTCCTCGTAGAAAACACGATCATTCTGTTCGCGTTGTGCTGGCCGCTCTCCTTCTACTCGAGCAATTGGACACGAAAAGACCGACCCGTGGCGCAATGTGCGGCCGGTATTTGGTTCGGCATTGCCTGCATCATCGGCATGATGATCCCCAACGCCATTCAGGCCGGACTGGTCTTCGATGCGCGCACCGTGGTGCTGAGCATGGCCGCGCTGTTCGGCGGGCCGCTGGTGGCCGGCATCGCCGGCGCGCTGGCCGCGGCCTATCGCATCTGGCTCGGCGGCATCGGGATGCTGACGGGCCTGGGCAACGTGCTGTTGCCCATCGTGCTCGGGCTCGCCTATCGCTACTGCCATCAGCGCGGCCTGGTGCGCATCGGTTGCTGGCAGCTGCTGGCATTCGGCCTGCTCCTGCATCTTGGGGTGCTGGGGCTGGTCGCGCTGCTGCTGCCGACCGCCGTGGTGCTGACGGCCTTTCGCGAAGTCGCCGCGACGCTGCTGGTGGCACTGCCGCTGGGCACGACGGCCCTCGGCTTGCTGATCAGCGACCTGATCAAACGTAACAGCACCGAGCAGGCGCTCAAAGTCAGCGAGGCGCGGCTGCGCGCCATCACCCAGGCCCTACCCGATCTGCTGCTGGTAATCGACGAGGACGGACGTTACCTGGACATCATCTGCTCCGAACGCAGCCTGCTCTACGACGATGCCTCGCGCCTGATCGGGCGCCGCCTGCACGACGTCATGCCGCCGGCTGAGGAGCAGCGCTTCCTCGACTTCATTCAAGAAACGCTGCGCAGCGATACCCCACAGCTGCTCGAATACACGATGCAGACGCTCGGCGACCGGCGGGTTTTCGAGGGCCGTGCCCTCGCGCTGGACATTCCAGACATGGAAAAGCGCGCGGTGGTCTGGCTCAGCCGCGATATCACCGAACGCACCGATGCCGAGCTGGAACAGCGCATCGCTGCAATCGCCTTCGAATCGCAACAGGGCATGCTCATCACCGACGCGGACAACCGCATCCTGCGGGTGAACAAGGCCTTCACCCAGATCAGCGGCTTCACCAGCGAGGAAGCGATCGGCCAGACCACCCGCCTGCTGGCGTCCGGCAAGCACGACGCGGACTTCTACCGGGCGATGTGGGAAAGCATCGCCACGACCGGCACCTGGATCGGCGAGATCTGGAACCGGCGCAAGAGCGGTGAGGTGTATCCCGAGTGGCTGACCATCAGCGCGGTCAAGGATGCGCAGGGCAAGATCAGCCACTACGTCGCCGCCTTCTCCGACATCACCGACCGCAAGCTCGCCGAACAGCGCATCCACCATCTGGCCTTCTATGACCCGCTGACCGGTCTGCCTAACCGTCGGCTGCTGCTCGATCGCCTGCAGCAGGCGATGGCAACCAGCCGGCGCACCGGCCAGCTGGGCGCCCTGATGTTCATCGACCTGGACAACTTCAAGAACATCAACGACCTGCACGGGCACCAGACCGGCGACGAGGTTCTACGTCTGGCCGCCGGGCGGTTGTCCGCCAACACCCGTGCCAGCGACACCGTGGCGCGGCTCGGCGGCGACGAGTTCGTGGTGATGCTCGAAGGTCTGGCCAGCGATGCCGAACTGGCCGGCAGCCAGGCCGAGCATGTCGGCATGAAGCTGCTCACCTCGCTGGATGGTGCCTATCGCCTGGACGAGCTGAACCTGCACAGCAGCGCCAGCATCGGTGTGGTGCTGTTCGGCGAGGACGACAGCACCAGCGAAGAGCTGATGAAACGCGCCGACATGTCGATGTACGAAGCCAAGCTGTCGGGCAAGAACGCCCTGCGCTTCTTCGACCCGCGCATGCAACAGGCCGTGCAGGAGCGCCTGCGCCTGGAGGAAGAAATCCGCCGCGGCGTGCTGACGGGCGAGTTCTTCCTCCATCTGCAGCCGCAGATGGAACAAAACAGAGGGCTGATCGGCGCCGAGGCGCTGGTGCGCTGGCAGCATCCGCAGCGCGGCCTGCTGTCGCCGGCGGAGTTCATCGTCCAGGCCGAGCGCGCCGGCCTCGTCCAGGAGCTGGATATGCTGATGCTGCGGCAGGCGTGTCTGCAGCTCGCGCAATGGTCCGGCCGCGCCGGCTTCGACGAACTCACGCTGGCGGTCAACATCAGCGCGCACCTGCTGTATCAGGGCAACTTCATCACCCTGCTGCTGGAGCTGCTACAAGCCAGCGGCGCCAACCCCCAGCGGCTCAAGCTGGAACTGACCGAAACGCTGCTGCTGGACAACATGCCCGAGGCCATCGCGCGGATGAACCAGCTGAAGGCGCACGGCATCCGCTTCTCCATCGATGACTTCGGCACCGGCTATTCGTCCATGAGCTACCTGCAGCAATTGCCGCTGGATCAGCTGAAGATCGACCAGGCCTTCGTCCGCGGCCTGCCGGACGACGCCAGCAGCCAGACCATCGTGCGCGCCACCTGCGCACTGGCGGCCGGACTGGGTCTTGAGGTCATCGCCGAAGGGGTGGAGAGCGAGGAGCAGCGCAAGGCGCTGCTCGCCAACGGCTGTCATCGCTATCAGGGCTACCTGTTCGGCAAACCCATGCCGGTGGCAGAGTTCGAACGAATGGTCGTCACTCAGCCGCAGCGCGCCAGCGCCGGCAGCTGAGTGCGCCGGGCGCCGCGGTTCAGAGTTCCTGCGGCGCCCGGCGGCACAGCGCGACCAGCGCCTGCACCCAGTCCTCGTGGGTATTCAGGCACGGCACCAGCAGCAGATCCTCGCCGCCCGCCTCGATGAACTGCTCGCGGCCGCGATCGCCGATTTCCTCCAGCGTTTCGATGCAGTCGGCAACGAACGCCGGACACATCACCAGCAGCTTCTTCACACCGCGCTGGGCCAGCTCATCCAGGCGCGTCTCGGTGTAGGGTTCGATCCACTTGGCCCGGCCCAGCCGCGACTGGAACGACACCGACCACTGATCGTCACGCAATCCGGCGCGCGCGGCGAAACCCGCTGCGGTGCGCATGCACTGTGCGCGATAGCAGCTGGCAAGCACCTCGCCTTCGGCGCGCTGGCAGCAATCGTCACCCTTGAGGCAGTGCGCCCCGGTCGGATCACTCTTGTGCAGATGGCGCTCGGGCAGGCCGTGGAAGCTCAGCAGCAGATGATCGAAGCCCTGCTGCAGGTAGGGCGCGGCGCTGGCGGTCAGCGCATCGAGGTATTCGGGCTGGTCGTAGAACGGCTGCAGGATCGACAGCTGCACTTTCAGCCCGTGCGCGCGGATCACCCGCCGGGCCTCCTCGATGACCGTGGTCGTCGTGCTGTCGGCGAACTGCGGATAGAGCGGTGCCAGGGTGACCCGGTTGATGCCCTGCCCGGCCAGCTCGACCAGCCGGGTCTCGATGGACGGCTCGCCGTAACGCATCGCCAGCTCGACTGGCCCCTGCGTCCAGTGCGGCCGCACCGCTTCCTGCAACTGTCGACTCAGCACCACCAATGGCGAGCCCTCCGGCCACCAGATCGAGGCATAGGCATGCGCCGATTGCTCCGGCCGTTTGATCAGGATCAGCGACACCAGCAGGCGCCGCAGCGCCCAGGGCAGGTCGATGACATACGGGTCCATAAGGAACTGGTTGAGGTAGCGGCGCACATCGGCGACTTCGGTGGAGGCTGGCGAACCCAGATTGACCAACAACAACGCCTGCTCTGTCATGCAACATTCCTGACTACGGTTTGGGGGGCGCGCCGCCGTGCTGCACGCGGCGCGGTATTTTCACACATGGCGCAGGCGCTGGGAGCCGGGCTGCGTCAACAGGTCAGCCAGCGCGGTATCGAGGCTGTCGAAGTGAAAGACGAAGCCCTCCGCCTGCGCCCGCGCCGGCAACGCCCGCTGACCGCCAAGCAGCAGACCGGACAACTCGCCAAGGCTCAGCTTGAGCACCGACGCCGGCACCGGCAGCAGCGCCGGACGATGCAGTACCCGGCCCAGGGCGCGGGCGAAATCGGCATTACGCACCGGCTGTGGCGCGCAGGCATTGTAGGGGCCGCGCGCCTGTGGCTGGTGCAGAAGAAAATCTATCAGGCCGATTTCGTCATCGAGATGAATCCAGGGCATCCACTGCCGGCCACTGCCGATGCGCCCACCCAGCCCCAGACGGAACGGCGGCAACAGCCGCTGCAGGAACCCGCCGTCGGCGGCCAGCACCAGTCCGGTGCGTACCAACACCACGCGAATGCCGAGCGCCTCGGCCTCGCGCGCGGTTTCTTCCCAGGCGCCGCAGAGCTGGCTGGCGAAGTCGCCGGTAACCACCTGGCTGTCTTCGGTCAGGCTGTGCTCACCGCCATCGCCATACCAGCCGACCGCCGAACCGGAGATCAGTACCTGCGGCTTCTGCTCGCGCTGCCCCAGCCAGGCCACCAGTTGTTCGGTTAGGCGCACCCGGCTTTGCCACAACAGTGCGCGGCGCGCCTTGCTCCAGGGTCGGTCGGCAATGGGCGCGCCGGCCAGGTTGACCACCGCATCCAGTGTCTGAGCGTCGAGTTCGCTCAGCTCGCCGACACCGCGAACCTGCGCCCCGCACAGCTGCGCGACACGCTGCGGAGTGCGGCTCCAGACCCAGAGATTGTGTCCCTGCGCGGTCCAGTGCCGACACAGTGCCCGACCGATCAAGCCGGTACCGCCAGTGAGCAGGATGTTCATGCGGGTCTCCTCGTAGCACGTGCGGATTGTTCGCTGATCTCAGCATACACCTGTACGCGATGAATTTATTGTATAAGGTTTTGCACTCACGTAGCCTGCCCATCTCCAACTGGAGGTGAACGATGACTCAGACGATCGCCATCATCGGTGCCGGCATGGCTGGCCTTTCGGCAGCCCATGCGCTGCAACAGGCCGGCCTGCCTGTACAGCTGTTCGACAAAAGCCGCGGCAGCGGCGGCCGCATCTCCAGCAAACGCAGCGAGATCGGTGCACTGGACCTCGGCGCGCCTGGATTCCTCGCGCAGGACCCTGCGTTTCTTACGGCGCTCGCTGATTGGGCCTCCGCCGGAAGCTGTGCGCCTGGACTGCCATCGACGGCCCGCAACCGTACTGGGTAGGCACGCCGCGCATGAGCGCGATCAGCCGCGCTTTGCTCGGCGACCTGCCGACCACCTTCTCCTGCCGGATCAGCGAAGTGTTTCGCGGCGAACGCCACTGGCAGCTGCTTGATACCGCCGGCGCCAGCCATGGGCCGTTCAGCCACGTCATCGTCGCGCTACCGGCACCGCAGGCCGGCGTGCTGCTGACCGCGGCGCCTGCGCTCGCCGCGCGCGCCGCCAGCGTCGTCATGGAGCCGGTGTGGGCGGTGGCGCTCGGCTTTGCCGAGGCACAGCCTGGTGCGCAACACAGCCTCCGGTTCGACGATGAAATCCTCCAACAGGCAACGCACGACAGTGCCAAGCCAGGCCGCGACAACCGGCTCGACAGCTGGGTGCTGCACGCGACCGCCGACTGGACGCGCCAGCACCTGGACCTGCCGAAAGAAGCCGTTATCGACCGCCTCGCCCACGCCTTCGCCGAGCGCTTGGGCCGGCGCTTGCCCCCAGCCCAATTCGCCCTCGCCCACCGCTGGCTGTACGCCTACCCAGCCCGGCGAACTGACTGGGGTGCACTGGGCGACCAGCAGCAAGGCCTGTTTGCCTGTGGCGACTGGTGCCTGGACGGCACGGTCGAAGGCGCCTGGCGCAGTGGTCAGCAAGCCGCGCAGCTGCTGCTGGCAAGCCTGTGAACCGTTTCAATCCGGCCAAGCTCAGGCTGTCCAAGTGGACGGCATGCGAGCCACGCAATCGTGAGAAGCATTTTCTCGTGATCGACCTGCTGCACGATGAAGCCGGCGTGCTGCAACAGGTCGAGCTGCAGGCGGTGTACAGCCTGCGCAGCGAATGGATCGACTGGCGTCAGCTGCGCGACAACCAGTGCTGGCGCATGGGCTGGCATTGAGCGTCGCCCGCCGAACCTCTTTAACCTGTACAAAATCTCGCAATTACTTGTACATTGTAGCTTGACTTGTATAACTCAATACCTATGATGACCTCAAGTTGTACAGAAGCCCTACTTGTACAAGATGAGGTCATCCCATGCACAGCTCCGTCGCCACGCCCAAGATCGGTATCAGCGCCTGCCTGCTCGGTAATCCGGTGCGCTTCAACGGCGGCCACAAGCAATCGTCGCTGTGCAGCGATGTGCTGGCGCGGCACGTCGAGTTCGTCCCGCTGTGCCCGGAGGTCGCCATCGGCCTGGGCACGCCGCGCGAGCCGATTCGCCTGGTCGGCGAGCCGGAAAACCCCCGCGCTCGCGGCACCGTGCGCCGCGAGCTGGACGTCACCGACGCATTGGCCGCCTACGGCCGGCAAATGGCGGCGCAGCTGGACGATATCAGCGGCTTCATCCTCATGCAGAAGTCGCCGTCCTGCGGCATGGAGCGGGTAAAGGTCTATCGCGACAACGGTCACACCGTCCCCGGCGGCGGCACCGGCATCTTCGCCCGCGCGCTGATGGAGGCGCGCCCCGACCTGCCGGTCGAGGAAGACGGCCGCCTGAACGACCCGGTGCTGCGCGAGAACTTCCTCACCCGCGTCTATGCCTATGCGCAATGGCAGCGTCTGGTGCAGGCCGGCCTGACGCGCAAGGCCATCGTCGATTTCCACTCACGCTACAAGTACCAGCTGATGGCCGCGCACCCGCAGCAATACCGCGAGCTGGGGCGGATGGTGGCGAGCCTGCGCGACTGCTCGGTGGACGAGTTCGCGCCAGGGTATTTCAGCCAGTTCATGCAGGCGCTGAAGCGCCCGGCCACGCGCGGCACCCACAGCAACGTGCTGCAGCACCTGAGCGGTTATCTGAAGAACGCGCTCGCGTCGGAGGATCGCCGCGAGATGCGCCGGCTGATCGACCAATACCGCGCCGGCATCGTCCCGCTGGTGGTGCCGCTGACACTGCTCAAGCACCACTTCCGCCGCCACCCGCACCACTACATCGAGCGCCAGGCCTACCTGCAGCCGCACCCGGAAGACCTCAGCCTGCGTAACGGAATCTGATCATGAGCGATGCGTTCGACAACATTCCGGCCGACCTCGAACCCGGCTGGCGGCCGATCCGCGACGTTGCCCGGCTGACCGGGGTGAACCCCGTGACGCTGCGCGCCTGGGAGCGCCGCTACGGGCTGATCGTGCCGCGACGCACCGCCAAGGGGCACCGGCTGTACGACGACGGCCATGTCCAACGCATTCGCGACATCCTCACCTGGCTCGACCGTGGCGTGGCCGTCAGCCAGATCAAACAGCTGCTGACCGCCGGCCGCGCGTCCGCTCCGGTCGAGCAGAACCTCTGGGTGACGCTGCAGGACGAGTTGCTGGCAGCCGTCGAGCGACTCAACGAACGGCAACTCGACGACGCCTTCAACCGCGCGCTGACGGTCTATCCGCCGCTCACGCTCTGCCAGCATCTGCTGCTGCCGCTGCAGGCGCGGCTGACCCAACGCTGGCACGGCCAGTTCGGTGCCGCACTAGAACGCGCGCTGTTCGATAGCTGGCTGCGCAGCAAACTGGCCACCCGCATCTATTTCGACAATCGCCAGTACGCCGGCGCCCCGCTGCTGCTGGCGACGCTCGGTGATGAACCGTTCGACGCCGGGCTGTGGCTGACCGCCTGGCTGGTGTCCAGCAGCGGCTGCCCGGTGGAGCTGGTCGAGTGGAAGGTGCCGTTGGCCGAACTCAGCCTCGCGCTGGAGCGCATCTCCCCGCGCGCCCTGCTGCTGCATGCCGGGCACAGCCTGGATGCCGATTGCCTGCAGCGCCAGTTGCCGCGCCTGCTCACGCAGCATGAGCTGCCACTGCTGCTCGCCGGTCCCGCCGTGCATATCCACGGCGATGCCCTGACCCAGCAGCCGGGCCTGCGTTTGGCTGGCGATCCACTGGCGGCACTGCAACAGCTGCAGGCAGGCGGGCTGCTGCCTGACGTCACGGAGAGCCACGCATGACTCAGTTGATCTGGCTACGTCGCGACCTGCGCGTAAGCGACAACACCGCCCTGAGCGCCGCCATGGCTGCCGGGCCGACGATCGCGCTGTTCCTGCTCACGCCCGGTCAGTGGCGCATCCACGACGATGCGCCGTGCAAGGTGGACTTCTGGCTGCGCAACCTTGCCGAGCTGGCCACGGAGTTGCGCCGCCTCAACGTGCCGCTGCTGATTCGCCACGCCGATGACTGGCAAACGGTCCCCGCGGCGCTGCGCCAGGTCTGCCACGAGCATGCCGTGCGCGCTGTGCATTTCAATGACGATTACGGTGTCGACGAGCAACGCCGGGACCACACGGTGAGCGAGGCGCTGCATCAGGACGGCATCATCACGCAGCGCTATCTCGACCGTCTGCTGTTCGCCCCGGGCACGCTACTGACCCAGAGCGGCGGCTACTTCAAGGTGTTCGGCCAGTTCCGCAAGAGCTGCCTGGCGCGCCTGCAACTGTCGCTGCCACCGTGCCTGCCGCCGCTCGCGCCGCAGGTGCCGCTGGCGATAACCAGCGATCCGCTACCCACCGCGGTACCGGGCTTCGCCGTGCCCGCCAGCACGCTGCAGGCACTCTGGCCGGCCGGGGAAGCCCACGCCTACCAGCGCCTGACGACCTTTGCCGACGAGGCGCTGGACGATTACCAGCAGCGCCGCGATCTGCCCGCCGAGCCCGGCACCAGCCAGCTGTCGCCGTACCTTGCCGCCGGCGTGATCTCGATCCGCCAGTGCCTGCATGCCGCGCTCGCCGGCAATCGTGGCGAACTCGACAGCGGCAGCAGCGGCGCCGTCACCTGGATCAACGAACTGCTCTGGCGCGAGTTCTATACACACATCCTGGTCGGCTATTCGCGCGTCTCGATGCATCGCGCCTTCCGCGCCGAAACCGAGGCACTGCCGTGGCGCCACGCCCCGGATGACCTCGCCGCCTGGCAGGAAGGCCGCACCGGCTTCCCCATTGTCGACGCGGCCATGCGCCAGCTGCGCGAAACCGGCTGGATGCACAACCGCCTGCGCATGATCACCGCGATGTTCCTCAGCAAGAACCTGCTGATCGACTGGCGCGAAGGCGAGCGCTGGTTCATGCGCCAGCTGATCGACGGCGACCTGGCGGCCAACAACGGCGGCTGGCAGTGGAGCGCCTCCACCGGCACCGACGCGGTGCCCTACTTCCGCCTGTTCAACCCGATTAGCCAGTCACAGCGCTTCGACCCGGACGGCCGCTTCCTGCGTCACTGGCTGCCGGAACTGCAAGGGCTCAGCCGCCGCGACATCCACAACCCGGCGACGCTCGGCGGGCTGTTCGCGCCGGGAGGCTACCCGAGCCCGATCGTCGATCTCGGCGAGAGTCGCGCGCGGGTACTGGCGGCGTTCCGCAATCTGCCGCAGGTGCAGCCATGAGTGATTTCCTGCACGACTTCGCCCGCCGCTTCGCCAGCCTCGATGCCGGCAACCTGCATCGTCTCGGCGAGCTGTATGCCGACGAGGTGCACTTCACCGATCCGCTGCACGAAGTCGTCGGGCTGGAGGCGCTGCAACGCTATTTCGCCGCGCTCTACGCCAATGTCACGCAGCTGGACTTCGAGTTCATCGGGTTCGACCCCGTGCGCGAAGGCGAAGGCTATCTGCGCTGGGTGATGAGCTACCGTCACCCACGGCTCAACTGTGGCCAGCTGATCAGCCTCGAAGGCTGCTCGCTGCTGCGCTGGAATGGCGAGGGCAAGGTCGAACGGCACCGCGACTTCTTCGATGCCGGCGCCCTGCTCTATCAGCATGTGCCACTGCTCGGCACGGCGATCCGTTGGCTGCAACGGAGGCTGGCGTGAACGCCGTTCGGCGTATCTGGCTGACCGGCGCCAGCAGCGGCATCGGCCACGGACTGGCGCGTCAGCTGCTCGCCGAAGGCCACCGGCTGGCACTGTCGGCGCGCAGTGCCGAGCCGCTGCATGCCCTTGCCCGGCAATACCCCGAGCAGGTGCTGGTGCTGCCGGGTGACCTGACCGACGCGGCGCAGGTGCGCGCCATCGCCACGGAGATCGACGCACGCTGGGGTGCGCTGGATACGCTGATCCTCAACGCCGGCACCTGCGAGTACATCGACGCCCGGCATTTCCAGGCCGAACTGCTCGAACGCGTGCTGCGCACCAATCTGATCGCGCCTGGCTACTGCATCGAGGCGGCGTTGCCGTTGCTGCGCCGTGGTGAGCGCCCGCTGCTGGTGGGCGTCGGCAGTTCGGTGACTTGGCTGCCGCTGCCGCGCGCCGGCGCCTATGGCGCATCCAAGGCCGGCCTGCGCTACCTGCTCGAATCGCTGCGCCTGGACCTGGCCGCCGAGCACATCGACGTCACGCTGGTCAGCCCGGGCTTCGTCGATACGCCGCTGACCCGCCGCAACGACTTCCCCATGCCGCTGCGCTGGCCGGTGGAGAAGGCCGCGCGCTACATCGCGCAGCGGCTGGAGCAGCGGCCGCTGCACATCCAGTTCCCCGCGCCGTTCATTGCCGGACTGCGCCTGCTGTCCCTCCTGCCCGCACGCCTGCAGTACGCCCTGGGCCAGCGCATGGCGCGCACGGACCACCACGGATAAGACCATCATGAAGATCGCCATCATCGGCAGCGGCATCGCTGGCCTGACCTGCGCCCACCTGCTCAACCGCCAGCACGACGTCAGCGTGTTCGAGGCCGCCAGCTGGATAGGCGGCCACACCCATACCGTCGACGTGCGCCTGGAAGGTCAGGACTACGCGGTGGACACCGGCTTCATCGTCTTCAACGACTGGACCTATCCCAACTTCATCAAGCTGCTGCGCCAGCTTGGCGTGGCGTATCGGCCAACCGAGATGAGCTTCTCGGTCTGCGACCCGCTCAACGATCTGGAGTACAACGGTCACGACCTCAACACCCTGTTCGCGCAGCGCAGCAACCTGTTCTCACCGCCGTTCTGGGGCATGATCCGCGACATTCTGCGCTTCAATCGAGAAGCGCTGGACGACTACCAGAACGGTCGTATCGGCCCGCACGTCACCCTCGGCAACTACCTGCGCCTGGGCCGCTACAGCCAGCGTTTCATCGACCATTACATCGTGCCGATGGGGGCAGCGATCTGGTCGATGTCGCTGGCCGACATGCTCGAGTTTCCGCGGGAGTTCTTCGTGCGCTTCTTCAAGAACCACGGCCTGCTCTCGGTGAGCGAGCGCCCGCAGTGGTACGTGGTCGAAGGAGGCTCGAGCGCGTACATCGAGCCGCTGACCCGCGCATTCAGCCAACGCATCCGGCTGAACTGCCCGGTGTTCGAGGTTGCGCGCGACCAGCACGGCGTCACCGTGCACAGCCCGGCTG
Source organism: Stutzerimonas sp. 21-1 (assembly GCF_056336065.1). Lineage (NCBI taxonomy): Bacteria > Pseudomonadati > Pseudomonadota > Gammaproteobacteria > Pseudomonadales > Pseudomonadaceae > Stutzerimonas > Stutzerimonas sp. 21-1. The sequence goes on from NZ_CM150500.1 coordinate 2,126,358, forward strand.
GCGCCGAACGCTTCGACAAGGTGGTGTTCGCCTGCCACAGCGACCAGGCGCTGAAGCTGCTGGCCGAACCCACCGGCCCCGAATGGGAAATCCTCGGCGCCATCGGCTATGCCGACAACGAGGTGGTGCTGCACACCGATACCCGTCTGCTGCCGCGCCGGCGTCGCGCCTGGGCCAGCTGGAACTATCGTCTCGGTGGCCCGAGCGAACAGCTGGCCGCCGTCACCTACAACATGAACATCCTGCAGGGCATCGAGGCGCCGGAAACCTTCTGCGTCAGCCTCAACCAGAGCGAGGCGATCGACCCGGAACTGGTGCTGGCCCGCTTCACCTATGCCCATCCGCAGTACAGCCTGGCCGGCATCGCCGCTCAGGCCCGCGCCGAGGAGCTGCTCGGTGCCCGCCACAGCTACTTCTGCGGCGCTTACTGGGGCAACGGCTTCCACGAAGATGGCGTGGTCAGCGCATTGCGCGTGGCGGCCGCCTTCGGTGAATCGCTATGAGCGGCGCCATCGTCCACAGCGCGCTGTACCACGGCTGGGTGCAGCACCGGCGCTTTGCGCCGCGTGCGCATGCCTTCCACTACCGCATGGGACTGCTCTATCTGGACCTCGCCGAACAGGACGCGGTGCTCGGGCTGTCCGCCCTGAGCGGCCGCGGTCGCTTCGCCGCGTTCGCCTTCCGGGAAACCGACTACCTGCCGGAGTTCACCCGCCACGGGATGTCGCTGGCCGATGCGGTGCGTCAGCGCGTCAGCGAGGCGCTGGGGCGTACGATCAGCGGCCCGGTACGTCTGCTGACCCAGCCGCGCAGCTGGGGCCTGAGTTTCAATCCGGTGAGCTTCTTCTACTGCTTCGACGAACAGCAGCGGCTGGCGGCGATCCTCTGCGAAGTGAGCAACACGCCCTGGCGCGAGCGCTACCACTACGTGCTGCCGGCCAGCGGCAACGCCAACCTGCGCTGCAACGTGGCGAAGACCTTTCACGTGTCGCCGTTCCTGCCCGGCAACCTCGAGTACCGCATGCGCTTCAACCCGCCGGGCGAGGCCATCGGCGTGCACATGGAGGACTGGCAGGGCGAGCGCAAGCTGTTCGATGCCACCCTCGGCCTCAAGCACGAGCCACTCTCGCGCGCCGCCGTGCATCGCTACCTGCTGCGCTTCCCCTGGATGACCGGCAAGACCGTGCTCGCCATTTACTGGCAGGCACTGCGCCTGCTGCTCAAGCGCACCCCGATCTTCTCCCACCAACCCGCCGACGGCCGTTACGCCGTGGCCACCGTTACTGTTCCGGAGTCCCGCCATGAAAAGCTCTAGCATGACCGTCAAAGCCACCCCGGCGGCCGGCCTGGGTCTGGCCAGTGGACTGCTGCGTCGCAGCGTGCTGCGCCAGCTCGGCCAGCTGCGCCGTGGCCAGCTGTGCCTGCACGACGGTGACGAGTGCCTGCTGTTCGGCGACGGTGGCACCGGCGTCAGCGCTGAGATCCGCGTGCACGACGGCGCCGCCTGGGGCCTGATCGCCAGCAATGGCTCCATCGGCGCTGGCGAAGCCTATATCCACGGCTACTGGAGCAGCCCCGACCTGACTGCGGTGATTCGCCTGTTCGTCGCCAATCTCGATGTGCTCGACAGCCTCGAAGGCGGCCTGGCGCGGCTCGGTCGGCCGCTGCTCAAGGGCCTGCACTGGCTCAACCGTAACAGCCGCGCCGGCTCGCAACGCAACATTGCGGCGCACTACGACCTCGGCAACGCGCTGTTCGAGCGTTTTCTCGACCCGACCATGATGTATTCCGCCGCGCTGTTCGAGCGTGCCGACGACAGCCTGGAACAGGCCCAGCTGAACAAGCTGGCGCGCATCTGCGACAAGCTCGAACTCAAGCCGACCGATCACCTGCTGGAGATCGGCACCGGCTGGGGCAGCATGGCGCTGTACGCCGCCGTCAACCATGGCTGCCGGGTGACCACCACCACGCTGTCGCGCGAGCAGTTCGCCTACACCCAGGCGCGCATCGAGAAGGCGGGCCTGCAGGATCGCGTCACCCTTCTGCTCAAGGACTATCGCGATCTCGACGGCCAGTTCGACAAGCTGGTGTCCATCGAGATGATCGAGGCCGTCGGCCACAGCTTCCTGCCGACCTACTTCCGCCAGTGCGCGCGCCTGCTCAAGCCCGACGGGCTGATGCTGCTGCAGGCCATCACCATCCGCGACCAGCGCTACGAGCAAGCGCGGCGTAGCGTCGACTTCATCCAGCGCTACATCTTCCCCGGCGGCGCACTGCCGTCGGTGCAGCGGATGACCGAGCTGGTCGGCCGCGAAACCGACATGAACCTGCTGCACCTGGAGGACATCGGCTGGCACTACGCGCGCACCCTGCGCCTGTGGCACGAGAACTTCCGCCGCGCGCGCAACGAGCTGGAAGCGCTGGGCTACGACGAGCAGTTCTACCGGCTCTGGGAGTTCTATTTCTGCTACTGCGAGGGCGGCTTCCTCGAACGCAGCATCGGCACCGCGCAGCTGCTGCTGGCCAAGCCGCAGGCGCGTCCGGCAAGCCTGCAGCGGGACAGCGCAACACCGCGCTGAGCAACGCCCTGACGGCCGGCCCCGCACTTGCGCAGCGGGGTCGTCGCCATCGCCCCAAAGCGGGGAATACGCGCAGCGCGCCGCACCCTTCTGGTTCAACGCGCTGCCCGCGTGCACTCTCGCCGGTTACCCCTCCGCGCGAACGGCGAAGCGGCCCGGCACCCCGCAAAGCCGCACTCTCCGGCGCAGCGCCAGCGCCGGAGCACGGTTTCCAATGACTTGGCACGCTAGCTGCAATTACCCAGACAACACCTGCCGAACCAAGGCAGGACGTCCCAGACGGTCAGCGGCGACCGTCAAGCCAAGCGGCGCGGGACCGGGTGTAGCAGGCAACGAGGCCTGACCGACCACCCCACACACCACTAATTACCAGGCAAAGGCGCCTGGAGCTGATACCAGCTCCAGGCGCCTTTTTGCGTTTTGCCGGCCGCGTGCCGCAGCAGCTCGACTGAGGAAAGGCCATGAGTTCTACCGTCACTCCGCTCAAGCACCAAAAACTGGTCATCGTCGGCAACGGCATGGTCGGTCACCACTGCATCGAACAGCTGATCGAGCGCGGCGCCCTCACCCGCTACGAGCTGCATGTGTTCGGCGAGGAGCGCCAGCGCGCCTATGACCGCGTGCACCTGTCCGAATACTTCGGCGGCCGCGATGCCGAGTCGCTGGCCATGTGCGAGGCCGACTACTACAGCAGCCACGGCGTCTACACCCATCTGGGCGTTCAGGTGCTGGGCATCGACCGTGAGCGCAAGGAAGTCGTCACCGGCAGCGGTCGCCAACCCTACGACAAGCTGATCCTGGCCACCGGTTCCTACCCCTTCGTACCGCCGATCACCGGTGCCGAAGGCAGTGCGCGCCTGGTCTACCGCACCCTTGATGATCTCGACGCCATCCGCGCCGCGGCGACCAATGCCCGTCGCGGTGTGGTGGTCGGCGGCGGTCTGCTCGGCCTGGAAGCGGCCAACGCGCTGAAGTCGCTCGGACTGGAAGCCCATGTCGTCGAATTCGCCCCGCGCCTGATGCCGGTGCAACTGGACGACGAAGGCGGCGCGGCATTGAAGGCGCGCATCGAGGCCCTCGGCGTTGGCGTGCACTTGTCGCGCGCCACCCAGGAGATCGTCGCCGGCGAGGACTACGCCTGGCGGATGAACTTTACCGACGGTGAATTCCTCGAAACCGACCTGATCGTGTTCTCCGCCGGCATCCGCCCGCAGGACGCCCTCGGCCGGGTCGCGGAGCTGGAGATTGCCCCGCGCGGCGGCATCGTCATCGACAGCGAATGCCGCACCTCGGACCCGGCGATCTTCGCCATCGGCGAGTGCGCCAGCTGGAACGGCAATGTGTTCGGCCTGGTCGCCCCCGGCTACAGCATGGCGCGCAGCGTCGCCGCGCAGCTCGCCGAGCAGCCGCACGAGCCGTTCTATGGCGCCGACATGTCGACCAAGCTCAAGCTGCTTGGCGTCGACGTCGGCTCCATCGGCGATGCGCACGGCGCCACGCCGGGTGCACGCAGTTACCGCTTCATCGACGAGGCGACCGCCAGCTACCGCCGTTTGGTGGTATCCGCCGATGGCAAGACCGTGCTCGGCGCGGTGCTGGTCGGCGACAACAGCTACTACGACACCCTGCTGCAGTACGCGCAGAACGGCATCAAGCTGCCGGCCGACCCGTCCGGGCTGATCCTGCCGCAATCCGAGGGCGCTCCCGCGCTCGGCCCGGACGCGCTGCCGGCCAGCGCGACCATCTGTTCCTGCCACAACGTCAGCAAGGGCGCGGTCTGCTGCCAGGTCGATGCCGGCGTCACCGATCTCGGCGAATTGAAAGCCATCACCAAGGCCGCCACCGGCTGCGGCGGCTGCAGCGCCCTGCTCAAGCTGGTATTCGATGCCGAGCTGGCCGCGCGCGGCGTGGCGGTGGACAAGAGCCTGTGCGAACACTTCGCCTACACCCGTCAGGAGCTCTACGGCATCGTCCGCGTCGAGGGCATCAGGAGCTTCGCCGAGCTGCTGGCCAAGCACGGTCGTGGGCATGTCGGCTGCGACATCTGCAAGCCGACGGTGGGTTCGATCCTCGCCTCCTGCTGGAACCAGCCGATCACCGATCCGGCGCTGATTCCGCTGCAGGACACCAACGACACCTTCATGGCCAACATGCAGAAGAACGGCACGTACTCGGTGGTGCCGCGCATCCCGGGCGGCGAGATCACCCCCGAGGGGCTGATCGCCATCGGCCAGGTGGCGAAGAAATACGACCTCTACACCAAGATCACCGGCGGCCAGCGCATCGACCTGTTCGGCGCTCAGCTGCATGAACTGCCGGACATCTGGGGCGAGCTGATCGCCGCCGGCTTCGAGACCGGTCACGCCTACGGCAAGAGCCTGCGCACGGTGAAATCCTGCGTCGGCAGCACCTGGTGCCGCTACGGCGTGCAGGACAGCGTCGGCATGGCGCTGCGCCTGGAGGACCGCTACAAGGGCCTGCGTGCGCCGCACAAGATCAAGTTCGCCGTTTCCGGTTGTACCCGCGAATGCGCCGAGGCGCAGAGCAAGGACATCGGCGTGATCGCCACCGACAAGGGCTGGAACCTCTACGTCTGCGGCAACGGTGGCATGCGCCCGCGGCATGCCGAACTGTTCGCCACCGACCTCGACGACGCAGCGCTGATCCGCACCATCGACTGCGTGCTGATGTTCTACGTGCGCACCGCGGACAAGCTGCAGCGCACCTCGGTCTGGCGCGAGAGCCTGGAAGGCGGCCTCGACTACCTCAAGGCGGTAATTCTCGACGACAGCCTGAATCTCGCCGCCGAGCTGGAAAGGCAGATGCAGCATGTGGTCGACAGCTACGAATGCGAATGGGCCAACGCCATCGGCGACCCGGAAAAGCTCAAGCGCTTCCGCACCTTCGTCAACGATGCACGCCCTGACCCGGACATCCACTTCGTCAAGGAGCGCGGCCAGCGTCGGCCGGTGCGCGCCAGCGAACTTCACCTGATCCCACTTACCCAGGAGGTGCTCTGATGAGCCAGTCCAACGTCGTTCGTCTCGACTCCCGTTCCGCCGCCACGGCGCCCTGGCAGGCGCTGTGCCGCCGTGGCGATCTGGTCGCCAACTCCGGTGTGGTGGCCTGGCACGAAGGCGCCCAGGTCGCGCTGTTCCACCTGCCGGACAACGCCGAGGGCGAGCAGTTGTTCGCCGTCGACAACCGTGATCCGAAGTCGGGCGCCAACGTCATCGGCCGCGGCATCGTCGGCAGCCTCAAGGGTGAACTGGTGATCGCCGCGCCGCTGTACAAGCAGCACTTCCGCCTCAGGGACGGCAGCTGCCTGGAATACCCGGAACAGCGCCTGCGCGTCTGGCCGGTGCGCCTCAATGGCGATGCCGTGGAGATCGGCGTCGCCTGAAAACCCGGCGCTGCCGCGCGTAACGCGGCGGCGCCCCGAAAGCCAAGATTTGCAAGCCTCTGCCAACCATTCGAGAGCATCCGCCATGTCCTACATAATCCCTTCGGAGTTCACCACCAAGATGGTGGACGCCGGCGAATCGAAGATCTTCATGTCCACCCGCGACACGCTGATCCGCGCCTTCATGGCTGGCGCCATCCTCTCCCTCGCCGCGGTGTTCGCCGTAGCCGTTACCGTGCAGACCGGCTCACCACTGGTTGGCGCGATGTTGTTTCCGGTGGGTTTCATCATGCTTTACCTGATGGGCTTCGACCTGCTCACCGGGGTATTCATGCTCACCCCGCTGGCCCTGCTCGACCGCCGTCCTGGGGTGACCGTGAATGGCATTCTGCGCAATTGGGGCTGGGTGTTTCTCGGCAACTTCGCCGGTGCACTGGTGGTCGCCTTCATGATGGCCTTCGTCTTTACCATGGGCTTTTCCACCGACCCGGGGCCGATCGGCGAGAAGATCTCGCACATCGGTGAGGACCGCACCCTGGGCTACGCCGAGTTCGGCGCGGCCGGTTGGGCGACCATCTTCCTGCGCGGCATGCTGTGCAACTGGATGGTGTCGATGGGCGTGGTCGGCGCGATGATCTCCACCTCGGTCAGCGGCAAGGTGATCGCCATGTGGATGCCGATCATGCTGTTCTTTTTCATGGGCTTCGAGCATTCGGTGGTGAACATGTTTCTGTTCCCCTCGGCGATGATCATGGGCGGCGACTTCTCGGTGATGGACTACATGCTCTGGAACGAAATCCCCACCGCACTAGGCAACCTGGTCGGCGGCCTGGCCTTCACCGGCCTGACGCTCTACACCACCCACGTGCGCACCGCGCCCAAGCGCACCGTCTACTGACCCTGGAGTGAACGAAGGCCCCGGTCCGCAGTCCCGCCGGGGCTTTCGCGCAGATTGAAGATGCCCAGCCAACTCGCCATTTCCCTCGGCCAGCATTCGGACCGCGGGCGCAAGCCGACCAACCAGGACTTTCACGGCGCCTGCGTGCCCATCGGTGCCCAGCTCGCCAGCAAGGGCATCGCCATCGCGCTGGCCGACGGCATCAGCAGCAGTGAGGTCAGCCATATCGCCAGCGAAACAGCGGTGGCGAGCTTTCTTTCCGACTACTTCTGCACCTCCGACGCCTGGTCGGTGAAGCAGTCGGCGCAGCGGGTGCTGGTGGCGATCAATTCCTGGCTGCATGCGCAGACCCGCCACAGCCCGCACCGCTATGATCGCGACCGCGGCTATGTCTGCACCTTCAGCGCGCTGGTGCTCAAGTCCGCCAGCGCGCACCTGTTCCACGTCGGCGATGCGCGCATCTATCGACTGCGCGACGGCGGCCTCGAACAGCTGACCGAAGATCACCGCGTGCGCGTGTCGGCGGACACCAGCTACCTCGGCCGAGCGCTGGGCATCGACCGGCACCTGGAGATCGACTACCGCACCCTGCCGCTGGCGGTCGGCGATCTGTTCCTGCTCGCCACCGATGGCGTCTACGAGCACATCGGCGCACGGGATGTGGCGCAGCTCGTTGCCGAGCATGGCGACGAGCTCGACCTGGCGGCGCGACGGATCGTCGAGCGGGCACTGGCCAACGGCAGCGACGACAACCTCACCGTGCAACTGGTGCGCATCGACAGCCTGCCGCAGCAGGCCGTCGACGACGTGCAGCGGCAGCTCGGTGAACTGGCGCTGCCGCCGCTGCTGGAGCCACGCATGCAGTTCGACGGCTATCGCACCGTTCGCGAGCTGCACGTCAGCAGCCGCAGCCATGTGCACCTGGCCGTCGACGAAGCCAGCGGCGCCACGGTGGTGCTGAAGACGCCGTCAATGGATCTGCGGGGCGACGCGGCCTATCTGGAGCGCTTTCTGCTGGAGGAGTGGATCGCCCGCCGCCTGGACAATCCTCATGTGGTCAAGGCCTGTCCGCCACCGCGGCAGCGCCGCTACCTGTACACGGTGAGCGAATTCATCGATGGCCAAACGCTTGCGCAGTGGATGCTCGACCATCCACAGCCGGACCTGGAAACCGTGCGCGGCATCGTCGAGCAGATCGCCCGCGGTCTGCGCGCCTTCCACCGCCTGGAAATGCTGCATCAGGATCTGCGCCCGCAAAATCTGATGATCGACGCCACCGGCACGCTGAAGATCATCGATTTCGGCTCGACCCGCGTCGCCGGGCTCGCCGAGCGCAATGCGCCGGGAACGCAGGACAACCTGCTCGGCACCGCCGCCTATACTGCCCCGGAATACTTCCTCGGCGAGGCCGGCACGCCGCGTTCGGATCAGTATTCGCTGGCGGTGATTGCCTATCAGCTGCTCAGCGGTCGCTTGCCCTACGGCGCCGATGTTGCCAGGGCGCGCACCCGAGCAGCGCAGCGGCGCCTGCGCTACCAGCCGCTGCGCCATGCACAGCGCGATATCCCCGCATGGATCGACGAGGTCCTGGGCAAGGCGCTGCATCCCGATCCGGCGCGGCGCTATACCGAGCTGTCGGAGTTCGTCTTCGAACTGCGCCAGCCCAACCCGGCCTTTCTCAACCGCGCGCGCCCGCCGCTGCTGGAGCGCAACCCGCTGCTGTTCTGGAAAGGCCTGTCGCTGCTGCTGGCCGGTACAGTAGTTGCGCTGCTGTTGCGCTAGCCGCGCTGGCGCAACAGTGTCGTGGCGCCCTGGGGCTTGCGCGTGTACCAGAACACCCGGCTGACGCCGCGGGTGATCGCCACATAGGCCAGACGCAGGCTTTCATCGGCCATCGCCTGGTCGTAACTGTTGCGGAAGAAGCCCGACGCGGCGTACAGCGCGTTGCGCAGCGGGTGTTTCTCCGCCGGCAGGCAATCGTCGACGATGATCGCGACCTCGGCCTGCAAACCCTTGGCGCGGTGAATGGTGTAGGCCTTGACCGGCAGCTTGCGGTCCAGCTGCGCCTGAATGGTCCGCAACGGCTCGTTGCGCCGGCTGAGCAGCAGCACCGGGGTGCGTTCGCGGCTTTGCCGTTCGGCCACATGGGCACATTGCGCGGTGATCGCCTCGATCAGCTTCGGCAGGCTCTTGTTCAGCTCGAAACCGGTGATCAGCTTTACCCCGTGGTCACCCGGCTGCGTCGGCTTGCATGGCCGGCTGGTCTTGGCCTGCTTGAACTGCACGCCGGCCAGCACCGCCTCGCCATCGCGAATCACCGGCTCGATGGAGCGGTAGTTGGTTTCCAGCAGCAGCGTCTCGCTGCCCTTGGCGCCACGCCGCGGGAAATACTTGTCGAAGTCCATGAACAGCTCCGGCGAGCTGCCGCGCCAGCCATAGATCGACTGCCAGTCGTCGCCGATGGCCATCAGGCTCGGCGCCTCGCCGTTGCGCACCACGCGGCGATGCAACGCCTGCAGCCATTGGACGATCTGCGGGGAGATGTCCTGGAACTCGTCAATCAGCAGATGAGTGAACGGCGCCAGGTGCTCTTTGCCGACGCCTTCGCCGCTGGCCAGGCGCTCGCTGAGTTGCACAAAGGCACCGTTGAACGTCTGCAAACCCTGCTCGGCCAGGCAGGCCTCGAAATGCCGATGGAAGGCCACCAGTGCCTCGACGAACAGCCGCTCACGCGGCGCGCACTGCAGCACGCCGGGCTGCAGCCGGTCGACGCGCAGGCCGATGCTTTCAATGAAACCGGTCTGCACATGGAACGCCTCGTACAGCGGCAGCGCGCGGAACTCGCCGGTCAGCTTGAAACCATCCAGCGGGGCCTTCGCTGTCGCACGCTTGCCCTTGGCAGGCTCGGCCGCGGGCGGCGGCAGCCCGAGCAGCTCATGCACCTGCCGGCGAAACGCCTCCTCGGCGCTGTAACAGCGCTGGTAGGCCTGCTTCAGCAGCCGCTGTTGTGCCGGACGCAAGCGCGCGGCCGTCAGCGGATTGTCCGGCTGGTCGGCCGATGCGGCCTTGTCGTCCAGCTGCTCGAACCATTGCTGCCGGCCCAGCACCTCGCGCGCCAGCACGCCCATCGCGGCATGAAAGGTACGTACGCATTCGCGCGCCTGCGCGGCATCGAAAGGAAATCCCCAGAAGCCGAGCACCTTGAGCAGTTGCTCGCGCAGCTCTGCGCAGGAGGCATTGGTAAAGGAAATCACCGTCAGCCGCGCCGGTTCGATGCCCAGATGACAGAGCATGAACACCACCCGCAGAACCAGCGTGGTGGACTTGCCCGAACCCGCCCCGGCGAAGATCCGCGTCAGCGGACTGCCACACAGGATCATCGCCCACTGCTCATCCGACGGCATGCTGATGACGCCGGCCGCCACCGCGCGGCCAACCTGTTCGCGCATGGTCTCGATCTGCGCCGCGCTGACTGGCAGCTCACTGGACGCGTAGATACCGTCGGCAGCCACCGGCCGCGCGCTTCGTTGGCGTGCCGGCGGGCTCTTCGCAGGTTTGCCTGCGTCCTGCCTGCCGTTCCCCTTGCGTACTTTCCCTGCCTTGCCACCGGCCGGTGCTACGACCGGTTTGCCCCAGCGGCGAAATACCAGCTCGTCCTCGTTACGCAGATGTGCCGCTGTGCGTGGGAAGCAGCGCGCCAGCGTTCCAGCAACGAGCAGGGTGTAGCGCTTCACGGCAGCCAGCATGCGAGATCCGATGAGATGTAGGTCATTGATATAGTAAGGTTTTTTCACGGCCGCAGGCGGCTGGCGAGAGGAACGGTCGTACGCTTCGCGGGCCTGCACCGTTGTGGTGCGACAAATAGCCACAATGATTCAACGATATTGTTATCAAGCTGCATTTGTATTCATTAGATATCACTTAAAGCGCGACGGACAATTGCAGCGAGGCTCTCAGGTGCCTGACCTGGGAGTCGTCGCGATTTCGCTGAGTCAGAGAAATCGCGACCGTCTTAACCCAAAGGAAATACCCATGAAAAAAATCGTGATCTCCATGCTCGCCCTCGGCGGCGCTCTGGCTCTGCAGCCGGCGCTGGCGCAGGACGGCGAATCGCTGTTCAAGAGCAAGGCCTGCGCAGCCTGCCATTCGATCGACGCCAAGCTGGTCGGCCCGTCCTACAAGGAAGTCGCAGCCAAGTACGCAGGCCAGGCGGACGCCGCCACCATGCTCGCCGGCAAGATCAAGAACGGCACTCAGGGCACCTGGGGCCCGATCCCGATGCCGCCAAACGCGGTAACCGACGAAGAGGCGAAGATTCTCGCCGAGTGGGTGTTGAGCCAGAAGTAACACCCAGCGCCAAAGGCAGCTTGCTTGGCCGCGACGACTGCCTTTGGTGCATTGCGTCACCCCTTAACCCACTAATCGACTAGGTCTTGACCCTTATCAACGCTCCAAGAGGCTTCTATGACCACATTGCCAATACATACGCGCCGTTCGGAGGCTCAAATGTTTGGCTCTGTACGCTGGAACGACCACTTGATGCAACGTTACGGGCAGCTTGACCCGCATCAGTGCGGGTACCCGCGAACTGCCGATTTCACCACCGCGATCGCACCGCTCGACCTGCTGCGCGCGTTGCGCGACAGCCGCAAGGCACAACGCCCCCTTTCCCTCGCCGTGCAGCTACCGCTGCTGCCGCACGACGAGCTGACGCTCTACATCGCCGATCTGGAGCGCGAAATCGACCTGCTCGCCTGTCACCTCGGCGAGCATCCCCGCGTTGAGCGTCTGCAGCTCAACGCCGGCCGCGCCAGCCTCGACCAGTTGCGGCGGCTGGTCGGCCATCTGCAATCTCGCTTCGAGCTCAACCCTCATGAGCCGAACGAATTCAGCGTCGAGGTCGAACTCGCCCATGCTGATTGGCCGCTGGTCGGCGTCTTGCGTGAGCTGGGCTTCAACCAGTTGAGCGTCAGCGTCCCCGACCTGCATGCCGATCTGGGCAATTCCGTCGAGTATTTCCAGAGCACCAGCCGCATCCGCGCACTGATCGAGGCGGCACGCACGCTGCACTACCTCTCGGTGAACGTGGACCTCGGCTACGGTCGTTCCTGGCAGACGCCCACCAGCTTCGCGCGCAAGCTCGACTCGATCATCGAGCTGCAGCCCGACCGCGTCTCGATGTTCGATTACCGGCAACTGCCGGCCCCCGCCTCGCGGCGCCTCAGCCTCGCGCCGGCCGATGTCACCCAAGCATTGCACCGCTGCGGCATCGAGCGCCTCGCCGCGGCTGGCTACCGCTTCATCGGTCTGGGCCACTTCGCCCTGCCTCACGACGAACTGACGATGGCGCAGGAGCTTGGCTGCCTGCGCCATGACATCGGCGGCTACACCACGCTCGCGCAGTTCGACCATCTCGGTCTGGGCGCCGGCGCGGTCAGCCGGGTCGGCGATCTCTACGTGCGCAATCACTCGTCGATCGCGGATTACCGGCAGGCACTTGCCCAGGCCCAGCTTCCTACTGACCGCGGCCTGCTGCCTGCCAGTGTCGATCGTGGGCTGCGGGCGATCATCGAACAACTGCTGTGCGACGGCTACCTGGACTTCACCAGCCTGCAGGCACGCGCCGGCGTTGTGTTCCAGGAACGCTTCGCAACGCTGCAACCGCTGCTGGAGCAACTGCAACGAGAAGGCCTGCTGCACCTGCGTGCACATGGCATCGAAATTCAGCCGGACGGCTGCCTGCTCATCCCCGCGCTCTGCGCGGTGCTGGCGCAGCCTGGGCTGGCAGATCGGCTGACGGATGCGCTCTCGTCTGCCGATTCCGCTTCGCTGAGCGCGAGGTAGCCTCATGGCCAAGAAGTTCCCGCTCAACCCGCCGCATCCCGAACGCATCTGCTGGGGCTGCGACCGCTACTGCCCCGCGACCTCGCTGGGCTGCGGCAACGGCGCCGACCGCACGATGCACCCCGCGGAGATGCTCGGCGAAGACTGGTACCTGTACGGCGACTGGGACATCGAGCCTGCCGATATCCCGCAGCAGCCAGCCGATCCCGCGTTGATCGCCCGCCAGGGCTGACAGCGCCGCAGCCGCGGAACGCCTGTGGCAACCCGCAGTCAGTTGCTGCATCAGCCCTGACGAGGATTGCCCGATGAACTCACCCTACGAATCCCGCGACCAGAACGTGCATGGCTGGGAACGCGCTGCCTCGCTGGCCGGCGGCCTGCTGTTGCTTGGCCTGGGGGCGCGCCGCGGCGGTGCGAGCGGGCTGTTGCAGGCAGCGGCCGGCGCTCTGGTGCTGTTACGCGGCATCAGCGGTCGCTGCGAGGCCAAGCGACTGCTCAGCGCGACACCCCCGCAGCGCCAGCCGGCGCCAGCTCGCTACAGTCACATGCCGCTGGATTCGGAAGTCCACAGTCCGGATTTCGAGAGCGCCAGCGTCAGCCTGCCCGACGCGACGCCGATGGGCCACGAGCTGTCCACCTCCGCCGCGCTGGAGAAACCCTGACACCGATGGTATAGCTGGCGGCCCCGGTCGACGACACGGGTCGGCTTCGGAAACAGGAGTTCGCTTTGATTCCCGCAGCGCTCATCACCGCCTTGCGCGGCGCGCGTCACGTGCTGGTGTTCACCGGTGCAGGTGTCTCGGCCGAGAGCGGCATTGCCACGTTTCGCGACACGCCCAGCGGTCTGTGGGAGCGCTACGATCCGGCGACGCTGGCCACCGCGCATGCATTTCGCCAGGACCCTGCGCTGGTCTGGGGCTGGTACGAGTGGCGCCGCATGCAGGTGCTGCTGGCGCAGCCGAATCCAGCCCACCTCGCCATTGCCGCACTGGCGCAGCGGGTGCCGAGACTCACGCTGGTCACGCAGAACGTCGACGATCTGCACGAGCGTGCCGGCAGTACCGAGGTGATCCACCTGCACGGCAGCCTGCACCAACCGCGCTGCTTCGCCTGCGCACGCTCACCGAGCCAGCCGCTCGGCCTGCCCGACGAACCCGAAGGCGGCCGCCACCTCGAACCGCCGCGCTGCGAACACTGCGGCGGCAGGCTGCGTCCCGGCGTGGTCTGGTTCGGCGAAAGCCTGCCGGAAGCGGCACTCACCGCAGCATTCGCCGCGGCCGACAGTTGCGATGTGCTGATTTCCGTGGGCACTTCTGGTGTGGTGCATCCCGCCGCACAGATCCCCGAACGCGCCTGGCGGGCCGGTGCCGTGCTGGCGCACGTCAACCCGCAACCGCTCGGCAGCCATGCCGAACGCGAGTTCCTGCTGCGTGGTACGGCGGCGCAGCTGATGCCGCAGTTGCTCCAGGCCGCCTTCAACGATTGACTGCGTCCCGCCAGGCCGCGCCGCTGAGCCTTCCGTTCATCCATCTCGCTTCGCTTATAGTCGCGGCCAGAACTAGACTGCTATCAGCAACTTGCAGGAAGCCAGGCACACGATATGGGCGCAGTATGGCGGTCCGACACTCCTCCCGCAGGGCGCTCGCAATGCGCTCCGAATAACCGTTCCCGAAAACCCACACCGAAGAAGGATCGCCGCCGGATGCGCCCGCTCGGCCTGCTGCTGTTCGCCACACTGTTGGGCGTGGGGGGTTATGCCACCTGGCATGAGCTGCAGACTTCGCAGTGGCAGGCCCGCTGGGTCAGCCGCTATGCCGCGAGTCTGGACTATCACCTTGCCCCCGGCCCGAGCAGCGAAATCCGCTTCCCCGAGGACGGTCCGTTCGACCGCCGGCTGGGCTACGTGCAGCTGCCAACGTTCATCGAACGGCTGAGCGCGCGCGGCTTCGAGGTGCAGGCGCAGGCGCGCTTTTCGCCAGCGCTGCTCGACTACGCCAGTCGCGGCTTCTTCGTACCCTATCGGCACCAGTCGCAGGTCGGCCTGACCATCTACGACTGCCGCGGCCTGCCGCTGTATGCCAACAGCTACCCGCAGCAGTTCTACGAGAGTTTCGAGGACATTCCGCCGCTGGTGGCGCTGAGCCTGCTGTTCATCGAGGACCGCGGCCTGCTGGACGCCAGCCGGCCGACCGTCAACCCGGCGGTGGACTGGCCGCGCTTCGCCAAGGCGGCGATCAGCCAGCTGGAAAAACGCCTCGGCCTCGGTGGCCAGGCATCCGGCGGCAGCACCCTGGCGACGCAGGTGGAGAAATACCGCCATTCGCCCGAGGGGCGCACCGGCGATCCGCAAGAGAAGCTGCGGCAGATGGTTTCCGCCAGCGTGCGCACCTATCGCGAAGGGCCACAGACCCTTGCCGCCCGCCAGCGCATCGTGCGCGATTATCTCAACAGCGTGCCGCTCTCGGCCGCGTCGGGTCATGGCGAGGTCCACGGCATCGCCGATGGCCTGCGGCTGTGGTACGGCGCCGATTTCGCCGAGGTCAACCGCCTGCTCGATCCGCGCCGCAACGCCGACAGCGACCTCCAGGCCCGCGGGTTGGCGCTGCGCCAGGTGCTTTCGCTGCTGATCGCGCAGCGTCGGCCGTCCTACTACCTCGGCGCCGGCCGCAAGGAGCTGGCGTCGCTGACCGACAGCCACATCCGCCTGCTGGCCGCCGGCGGCATCGTCGATACCCGCCTGCGCGAGGCTGCCCTCGCCCAGCAGGTCGAGTTCCGCGATCTACAGCGCAAGCCGGCGATCCGCACGGTGGAGGCCACCAAGGGCATCAGCGTCGCGCGCATGCGCCTGGCCGGCCTGCTGGGCATGCCGCTGTACGATCTCGACCGCCTCGACCTCACCGCCAGCACGCCGCTGCAGGGCGAATTGCAGACCAAGATCAGCGCCTACCTGGCGAGCCTTGCCGACCCCCAGGTGGCCGCCGAGGTCGGCCTGTTCGGCGAACGCATGCTCTCGCCGGAGAAAACCGCGGACGTGCGTTACAGCTTCACGCTGTTCGAGCGCGGCGAGCAGGGTTTCCGCGTGCGGGTGCAGACCGACAACACCAACCAGCCGTTCGACATCAACGAAGGCAGCAAGCTGGAACTCGGCTCCACCGCCAAGCTGCGCGTGCTGACCACCTATCTGGAGATGATCGCCGAGCTGCATCAGCGCTACTCGATCCTCGACACCCGCCAGCTGCGCGAACTGGACGTACGCGACCCGCTCAGCCGCTGGGCCGTGGCCTACCTGGCGCAGAGCAGTGATCGCAGCCTGCCGGCGATGCTCGATGCGGCGATGGAGCGGCGTTACTCGGCAAGCCCGGCCGAGCGCTTCTTCACCGGCGCCGGGCTGCACCACTTCAACAACTTCCGCCGCGAGGACGACCACCGCATCGCCAGCGTGCGCGACGCGCTGCGCGAATCGCTGAACCTGCCGTTCGTGCGGCTGATGCGCGATCTGGTGAGCTACAGCACGCACGAGGCGATCAACAGCGCCGAGCTGCTGAAGAACGACAAGGACCCGCGGCGCCTCGAATACCTCACCCAGTTCGCCGACCGCGAGGGCTCGATCTTCCTCCAGCGCTTCTGGCGCAAGTACCGCGGGCAGTCCGCCGAGCAGCGTATCGAAACCTTCCTGCAGGGCATGCGCCCGACGCCGGTACGGCTGGCGGCGGTGCATCGCTATCTGCTGCCTGATGCGCCGCGCGCGGCGTTCGATCACTTCCTGACTTCGCGCCTGCCGGCCGCCGGTCTCGACGCCAAGGATCTGGACGCGCTGTACACCCGCTACGGTCCCGGTGCGTTCAGCCTGCCGGATCAGGCCTACATCGCGCGCACCCATCCGCTGGACCTGTGGCTGCTCGGCTACCTGATCCAGCATCCCGACGCCAACCTGTCGGAGGTGGTCGCCGCCAGCCGCGACGAACGCCAGGAAGTATACGGCTGGCTGTTCCGCAGCCGGCACAAGAGCGCTCGCGACAGCCGTATCCGCATCATGCTGGAGGTCGAGGCCTTCACCGACATCCATCGGCGCTGGCAGCGACTGGGCTATCCGTTCGACAACCTGGTGCCATCGCTGGCCACCGCGCTGGGTAGCTCGGGCGACCGGCCGGCCGCGCTGGCCGAACTGATGGGCATCATCCTCAACGACGGCGTGCGCCTGCCGAGCGTGCGCATCGACAGCCTGCACTTCGCCGAAGGTACGCCCTACGAGACCCGTCTCGGCATACGCCAGAACATCGGCGAGCAGGTGCTGCCGCACGAAGTGGCCGCGACCTTGCGCGAGGCCCTAGCTCAGGTCGTCGAAGGCGGCACCGCGCGGCGCCTGCAGGGTAGCTTCGTGCAGAGCGACGGCAGCCCGCTGCGCGTCGGTGGCAAGACCGGCACCGGCGACAACCGTATCGACACCGTCGCGGCCGGCGGCCGGCTGATCAGCTCGCTGGCGATGAACCGCACGGCCACCTTCGTCTTCTACTTGGGACCGAATCATTTCGGCACGCTGACCGCCTACGTGCCCGGGCTGGCGGCCGACAGCTTCCGTTTCACCTCGGCGCTGCCGGTACAGACGCTCAAGGGCATGGCGCCGATCCTGCAACCCTACCTGCAGGCCGGTGCCGACAGCCTTTGCCAGCCGCCCCGGCCGAGCCGGCAGGTACCGTCGGCGCAACCGACGCGGCTCACCGCCGGTATGCCGGGCACGCAGTAACCAGGGCCGCGACCGCGCCGGGCTCGATCCGGCGCGGCCTTAACCTGGCGGCAGGCCCAGCAGTCGTGCCTGATTCTGCTGTGCCAGCTCCTTGAGGTAGTCCCAGGTGGTGCGCATACGCGCCAGGTCTTTGAACTCGATGGGCATCAGCATCCAGAAGGTGCGGTTGAAGCTCACCGCGTCGGGCAACAGCAGCTGCAGGCGCGGATCGGCATCGGCGGAAAACGCCGGCAGAATGGCGATCCCCGCCCCCATCGCCACCGCTTCCTGCTGGGCCAGCAGGCTGGTGCTGCGCAGTCCGATGGAGCGGGCGTCGGCGATGCCATCGAGAAACAGCAGCTCCTTGCTGAACAGCAGATCGTCGACATAGCTGACGAAGCGATGCGCGGCCAGATCGTCGCGACTGCGGATCGGCGCGTGCTCGGCCAGGTACGTGGGCGACGCATACAGCCGCAGCACGTAGTCGGTCAGCTTGGTGATGATGAACGGACCGCGCTCCGGCCGCTCCAGGGTGATGACGATGTCTGCCTCGTGACGTGACAGGCGCACCGCGCGCGGCAGCGCCAGCAGGTCGATATTCAGGTGCGGATAGCGCCGGCTCAGCCCGGTGAGCTGGCCGGCCAGCATCACCGTGCCGTAACCCTCGGTGGCGCCGATGCGCACCTGCCCGGAAAGGCCGTCGCCCATGCTCGGCAGCGAATGCTCGATGGCGGCACTGGCGCTCTCCATCGCCTCGACCCGCGGCAGCAGGTTGCGCCCGGCTTCGGTGAGGCGATAGCCACCGGGCTCGCGCAGGAACAGCTGCGCGCCCATGCTTTTTTCCAGCGCCTGCAGACGCCGCGACACGGTGGTGTGATCGACCGCCAGCCGCCTTGCCGCGGTGGTCAGCCGCCCCGCACGGGCCACTTCGAGAAAGTAACGCAGGTTGTCCCAGTCCATGTTTGCCGCTCTGGCCGATGGTTCCCGTGCATATTTGCACAACGACTCTGCAGCAGGCCGCATTGTCTTGCGTTTTTTTGCATTGCTAGGATCAAGGCAGCCTCTCGCAGCTGTCCGCGAGCCGATAACAACAACTGAGCCTAATCAGGCGGAGAGCGATATGACCGGTTCCATCCCCAGCGTGAAACTGCTGATCGGCGGCGAGTTCGTCGAATCCACCACCCAGGACTGGCGCGACGTCGTCAATCCCGCCACTCAAGAAGTGCTGGCGCGCGTGCCGTTCGCCACCGCGGCGGAAGTCGACCGCGCCGTCGCCAGCGCCGCCGAGGCGTTCAAGACCTGGCGCAAGACGCCGATCGGCGCCCGCGCGCGCGTCTTCCTCCGCTATCAGCAGCTGATCCGCGAGCATATGAAGGAGCTGGCGGCCATCCTCACCGCCGAACAGGGCAAGACCCTGCCCGATGCCGAGGGCGACGTGTTCCGCGGCCTGGAAGTGGTCGAGCATGCTGCCGGCATCGGCAACCTGCAGCTCGGCGAGCTGGCCAACAATGTCGCCAACGGCGTGGATACCTACACCCTGCTGCAGCCGCTGGGCGTCTGCGCGGGCATCACCCCGTTCAACTTCCCGGCGATGATCCCGCTGTGGATGTTCCCGATGGCTATCGCCACCGGCAACACCTTCGTCCTCAAGCCCTCCGAGCAGGACCCGATGGTCACCATGCGCCTGTGCGAACTGGCGCTGGAAGCCGGCGTGCCACCGGGCGTACTCAACGTGGTGCACGGCGGCCCGGACGTGGTGAATGCGCTGTGCGAC
The DNA here is from genome assembly GCF_056336065.1 of Stutzerimonas sp. 21-1. Lineage (NCBI taxonomy): Bacteria > Pseudomonadati > Pseudomonadota > Gammaproteobacteria > Pseudomonadales > Pseudomonadaceae > Stutzerimonas > Stutzerimonas sp. 21-1. The sequence goes on from NZ_CM150500.1 coordinate 2,145,579, forward strand.
CACCCGGTCATCAAGGCGGTGTCCTTCGTTGGCTCGACCCGCGTCGGCACCCACGTCTACAACCGTGCCAGCGCCGCCGGCAAGCGCGTGCAGTGCATGATGGGCGCGAAGAACCACGCCATCGTGCTGCCCGACGCGCACAAGGACCAGAGCCTCAACGCCATCGCCGGCGCCGCGTTCGGTGCCGCCGGCCAGCGCTGCATGGCGCTGTCGGTGGTGGTGCTGGTCGGCGAGGCACAGCAGTGGATTCCCGACCTGGTGGCCAAGGCGAAGTCGCTCAAGGTCAGCGCCGGCACCGAGCCGGGCGCCGACCTCGGCCCGCTGGTCTCGTGTGCCGCTCTGGATCGCGTCAGCGGGCTGATCGAGCGCGGCGTCGCCGAAGGCGCGACCCTGGAGCTGGACGGGCGCAACCCGCAGGTGGCCGGCTTCGACAAGGGCAACTTCGTCGCGCCGACGATCTTCTCCGGCGTGAAAGCCGAAATGAGCATCTACCAGGAAGAAATCTTCGGCCCGGTGCTGTGCGTGATGAGCGCGGCGACGATGGATGAAGCCATCGCCCTGATCAACGCCAACCCCAACGGCAACGGCACCGCCATCTTCACCCGCTCGGGCGCCGCAGCGCGGCACTTCCAGGAAGAAATCGACGTCGGCCAGGTGGGCATCAACGTGCCGATCCCGGTGCCGGTGCCGATGTTCTCCTTCACCGGCTCGCGTGCCTCCAAGCTCGGCGACCTCGGCCCCTACGGCAAGCAGGTGGTGCAGTTCTACACCCAGACCAAGACCGTCACCGAACGCTGGTTCGACGAGGACGCGGTCGGCTCCACGGTCAACACCACCATCAACCTCAAGTGACCCGCAACGGGCCGGCGAATACGCCGGCCCTCAAGGAACGCTCATGACATTCGAAACCCTGCTCGTCGACATCCAGGATCGCGTCGCGCTGATCACGCTGAACCGCCCGCAGGCGCTCAACGCCCTGAACAGCCAGCTGATCAGCGAGCTGAACGCTGCCCTCGGCCAGCTCGAGGCCGATCCTGGGGTCGGCTGCATCGTACTCACCGGCTCGGCCAAGGCTTTCGCCGCTGGTGCTGACATCAAGGAAATGGCCGACCTCAACTACCCGCAGATCTACCTCGACGACTTCTTCGCCGAAGCCGACCGCATCGCCAGCCGGCGCAAGCCGTTGATCGCCGCGGTGGCCGGCTATGCACTGGGCGGCGGCTGCGAGCTGGCGCTGTTGTGCGACATGATCTACGCCGCCGACAACGCCCGCTTCGGCCAGCCGGAAATCAACCTCGGCGTGCTGCCGGGCATCGGTGGCACCCAGCGCCTGACTCGCGCCGTCGGCAAGGCAAAAGCCATGGACCTGTGCCTGACCGGCCGCCAGATGGATGCCGAGGAAGCCGAGCGCGCCGGCCTGGTGGCACGCATCTTCCCGCAGGAAAGTCTGCTGGAGGAAACCCTGAAAGCCGCCCGGGTGATCGCCGAGAAGTCACTGCCGGCGACCATGATGGTCAAGGAAAGCGTCAACCGCGCCTTCGAAACCACGCTGGCCGAAGGCATCCGCTTCGAGCGCCGGGTCTTCCACGCGGTGTTCGCCACCGCCGACCAGAAAGAAGGCATGGCAGCGTTCGCCGAGAAGCGCAAGCCAGAGTTCAAGAACCGCTGAGCCACGCCGCTCGGCAATGGCGCACAAGAACAAAAGGAACGAGCCATGCACATCGGATTCATCGGGTTAGGCAACATGGGCGCACCGATGGCGCGCAACCTGCTCAAGGCCGGCTACGCGCTCAGCGTGTTCGACCTCAACGACGCCGCGGTGCGCGACCTGGTTCAAGCGGGTGCGCTGCCAGCCGAATCGCCGGGCGCCATCGCCCGCGGCAACGCCGACGTCATCATCACCATGCTTCCCGCCGCGCCCCACGTGCGCAGCGTCTACTTGGGCGACGACGGGCTGATCCAGAACGTGCGCCCCGGCGTACTGCTGATCGACAGCTCGACCATCGACCCGCACAGCGCCCGCGACGTCGCCGCGGTGGCCGCGCAGCACGGCAACCCGATGCTCGATGCGCCGGTCTCCGGCGGCACCGGCGGTGCGGCGGCCGGCACCCTGACCTTCATGGTCGGCGGCAGCACGGCGGACTTCGCGCGCGCCCGGCCGCTACTCGAGGCCATGGGCAAGAACATCATCCACTGCGGCGATAGCGGCAACGGCCAGGTGGCCAAGGTCGCCAACAACATGCTGCTCGGCATCTCGATGATCGGCGTGGCCGAAGCCATGGCGCTGGGCGTAGCACTGGGCATGGATGCCAAGACTCTGGCCGAGGTGATCAACACTTCCAGCGGTCGCTGCTGGAGTTCGGACACCTACAACCCGTTCCCCGGCGTGCTGGACAACGTGCCGGCTTCGCGCGGCTACAGTGGCGGCTTCGGCACCGACCTGATGCTCAAGGACCTCGGCCTCGCCACCGAAGCGGCCAAGCAGGCGCGCCAACCAGTGATCCTCGGCGCGCTGGCCCAGCAGCTCTACCAAGCCTTCAGCGCGCAGGGCCACGGCGGCCTGGACTTCTCCGCGATCATCCATCAGTACCGCAAGGATTCCACCCATGAGTGAAACCGAACGCCCCGTGCTGGCGGCCGTGCGCAACCACATTGGCCACCTCACCCTCAACCGCCCGGCCGGGCTCAACGCAGTGAACCTGGAAATGGTGCGCCTGCTCGACCAGCAGTTGCGCGCCTGGGCTGCCGATCCGGCGATCCAAGCCGTGGTGCTGCGCGCCAACGGCGAGAAGGCCTTCTGCGCCGGCGGCGACATCCGCTCGCTGTACGACAGCTTCAAGCGCGGCGATACCGAGCACGAGACCTTCTTCGAGGAGGAATATGCCCTCGACCAGTACATCCACGCCTACCCCAAGCCGCTGCTAGCGCTGATGGACGGCTTCGTCCTCGGCGGCGGCATGGGCCTGGTGCAAGGCGCGGTGCTGCGGGTGATCACCGAACGGGTGCGCATGGGCATGCCGGAGGTGGGCATCGGCTATTTCCCGGATGTCGGCGGCAGCTATTTCCTCTCGCGTCTGCCCGGCGAGCTGGGCACCTATATGGGCGTGACCGGCCTGCCGATCCGCGCGGCCGACGCGTTGCATGCCGGCCTGGCCGACTGGTGCATCAGTCACGAGCAGATCGCCGAACTGGATCGCTGCCTCGACCACATGAGCTGGAGCATCCATCCACAGGAGGCGCTGCGCACGCTGGTGGCGACGCTTGGCACCAACCGCCTGCCCGGCTCGGAGCTGAAGGCCCTGCACCAGGCCATCGAGGAGCATTTCGGCCAGCACGACGTAGCGGCCATTCGCGCTTCGCTGGCCGCCGAAACCCGCAGCGAGTTCAGCGATTGGGCCGAGGAAACCCTCAAGGTGCTCGACAGCCGCTCGCCGCTGGCGATGTGCGTGACGCGGGAGATGCTGCGTCGTGGTCGCGACCTGCCGCTGGCCGAGTGCTTCGCACTGGAACTGCATCTGGATCGCCAGTGGTTCGCCCAGGGCGACATCATGGAAGGCGTGCGCGCGCTGATCATTGATAAGGACAAGTCGCCACGCTGGAATCCGCCGACGCTGGCCGAAGTCACCCCCGAGCGGGTACAGGCGTTTTTCGCCGGCTTCAAGACCACCTCCGGCAAGACCCGGCGCAGCGCCACGGTCTGAGCACCGGCACGCCAACGACAAGAAGGACAGCGCTATGCATGACCTCGAACTCAGCGAAGACCAACGCATGATCCGCGACATGGCACGCGACTTCGCCCGCCGCGAGATCGCGCCTCACGCACAGGCCTGGGAGAAGGCCGGCTGGATCGACGACGCGCTGGTGGCGCAGATGGGCGAGCTGGGCCTGCTGGGCATGGTCGTCCCGGAGCAATGGGGCGGCAGCTATATCGACTACGTGGCGTACGCCCTGGCCGTGGAGGAAATCTCCGCCGGCGACGGCGCCACCGGCGCGCTGATGAGCATCCACAACTCGGTCGGCTGCGGCCCCCTGCTCAACTACGGTTCGCAGGCGCAGAAGGATGAATGGCTGGCCGAGCTGGCCAGCGGCCGCGCCATCGGCTGCTTCGCCCTCACCGAACCGCAGGCCGGTTCGGAGGCGCACAACCTGCGCACCCGTGCCGAACTGGTGGACGGCCATTGGGTGCTCAACGGCAGCAAGCAGTTCTGCAGCAACGCGCGCCGCGCGAAGCTGGCCATCGTCTTCGCCGTCACCGACCCGGAACTAGGCAAGAAAGGACTCTCCGCGTTTCTCGTACCCACCGATACCCCCGGTTTCGTCGTGGAACGCAGCGAACACAAGATGGGCATCCGCGCCTCGGACACCTGCGCGGTATCGCTCAGCGACTGTCGCATCCCACAGGAAAACCTGCTCGGTGAACGTGGCAAGGGTCTGGCCATCGCCCTGTCGAACCTGGAAGGCGGTCGCATCGGCATCGCCGCGCAGGCGCTCGGCATCGCCCGCGCCGCGTTCGAGGCCGCGTTGCGCTATGCCCGCGAGCGGGTGCAGTTCGGCAAGCCGATCGCCGAGCACCAGAGCATCGCCAACATGCTCGCCGATATGCAGACCCAGCTGAACGCGGCGCGCCTGCTGATCCTGCATGCCGCGCGGCTGAAGAGCGCCGGCCTGCCCTGCCTGTCCGAGGCTTCACAGGCCAAGCTGTTCGCTTCGGAGATGGCCGAGAAAGTCTGCTCGCAGGCGGTGCAGATACACGGCGGCTACGGCTACCTGGAGGACTACCCGGTCGAGCGCTATTACCGCGATGCGCGCATCACGCAGATTTACGAAGGCTCCAGCGAAATCCAGCGCCTGCTGATCGCCCGCGAGCTGGCCCACTACCCCCTGTAATCCGCACAGAAACACGAAGGCCCGCCCTCGCCTCGCCATCCACGGGAACGTGAATGACGGGGTGAGAAGCGGGCCTTTTTTCAGCCGCTGTTTCAGATCAGGCGGACAGTTCCACCAACAGCTTGTTCAGGCGCTGCACGTAGGCAGCCGGGTCCTTCAGGCTGTCACCGGCGGCCAGTGCGGCCTGGTCGAAGAGGATGTGCGAGAGGTCGGCGAAACGGTCTTCGTCAGCCTCGGCATCCAGCTTCTCGATAAGCGGGTGCTGCGGGTTGAACTCGAAGATCGGCTTGGCTTCCGGCACCTTCTGCCCGCTGGCTTCGAGAATCTGGCGCATCTGCAGACCCAGGTCCTGCTCGCCGATGGCGAGAATCGCCGGCGAATCGGTCAGACGATGGGATACACGCACCTCGGCCACTTCGTCACCGAGCGCACCTTTCAGGCGTTCGATTAGCCCTTCCTTGGCCTTGGCGATTTCTTCCTGGGCCTTCTTGTCTTCCTCGGAGTCCAGCTTGCCGAGGTCCAGATCACCGCGCGCCACATCGACGAACTGCTTGCCGTCGAACTCGGTGAGGTAGCTCATCAGCCACTCGTCGATGCGGTCGGTGAGCAGCAGCACTTCGATGCCCTTCTTGCGGAAGACTTCCAGGTGCGGGCTGTTCTTGACCTGCGCATAGCTCTCGCCGGTGAGGAAGTAGATCTTGTCCTGGCCTTCCTTGACGCGGCCGAGGTAGTCGGCAAGCGACACCGTCTGCTCGCCGGATGCATCGTTGGTGGAGGCGAAGCGCAGCAGGCCGGCGATCTTCTCCTTGTTGGCGAAATCTTCCGCCGGACCTTCTTTGAGCACCTGGCCGAACTGCTTCCAGAAGCTCTGGTAATCCTCGGGCTTGTCCTTGGCGAGCTTCTCCAGCATGTCCAGCACGCGCTTGGTCAGCGCCGACTTCATACTGTCGATCACCGGGTCCTTCTGCAGGATTTCGCGCGAGACGTTCAGCGACAGGTCGTTGGAGTCCACCACGCCCTTGATGAAGCGTAGGTACAGCGGCAGGAACTCGTCGGCTTGATCCATGATGAACACGCGCTGCACGTAGAGCTTGAGGCCCTTGGGCGCTTCGCGATGGTACAGATCGAACGGCGCGCGACCCGGCACGTAGAGCAGCGAGGTGTATTCCAGCTTGCCTTCGACCTTGTTGTGGCTCCAGGCCAGCGGGTTCTCGAAGTCATGGGAGACGTGCTTGTAGAACTCCTGATATTCCTCGTCCTTCACGTCGCTGCGCGGACGGGTCCACAGGGCGCTGGCGCGGTTGACGGTTTCCCACTCGGTTTCGGTCGGCTTGTCCTTCTCCTCGCCATGGAATTCTTTTGGCAGTTCGATAGGCAGCGCGATGTGGTCGGAGTACTTCTTGACGATGTTGCGCAGGCGCCAGCCATCGGCGAACTCTTCCTCGCCCTTCTTCAGGTGCAGGACGATGCGAGTGCCGCGCTCGGCCTTGTCGAGGGTGGCGACTTCGAATTCGCCCTCGCCCTGCGAGGACCAGTGCACGCCCTCGCTCGCTGGTGTTCCGGCACGGCGGCTGTAGACATCGACCTTGTCGGCGACGATGAAAGCCGAGTAGAAGCCAACGCCGAACTGGCCGATCAGGTGCGAGTCTTTCTTCTGGTCGCCGGAGAGGTTCTTCAGGAAATCGGCGGTACCGGACTTGGCGATGGTGCCCAGATGGGCGATGACGTCCTCGCGGTTCATGCCGATGCCGTTGTCCTCGAGGGTCACGGTCTTGGCATCCTTGTCGAACGACAGGCGGATCTTCAGCTCGGCGCCGCCTTCGAGCAGCTCGGGCTTGGCCAGCGCCTCGAAGCGCAGCTTGTCGGCCGCGTCGGAGGCGTTGGAGATCAGTTCGCGGAGGAAGATTTCCTTGTTCGAGTACAGCGAATGGATCATCAGGTGAAGCAGCTGCTTCACTTCGGTCTGGAAGCCCAGGGTTTCTTTTTGAGTCTCCACACTCATCGGTCACACACTCCACATCGTCGATTGGCACGGGCCGCGGCTGCGGCAGTGTCAGGCAGATGGGGGTCGAGTGACGGATTTCAAGGGTCGCGACGGCCGCGCAAGCGTGCAACGGCCGAGTGGTTCACCGGGCAGCGTTTACGGTTCGAGGAGTTCCAGCAGAACGATCTCGCCCGGAGCCAGGTTGTAGTAGGCCTCGCCGGGGCCGCTGATGACCCGGCGGATACGCAGGTTGCCGTCCTTGTCGAGACCGGCGAAACGCCCTTCCGCCACGCCCCCTCGCTCAGTATGTGCGCGTACCAGCAGATGCTCGTAACGGCCAGGGTTCTGCAGCAGCCGCTCCAGGGAGAAGCGTGGCCGACGGTCGAGGTTGCTGGTCGGCGCTACGGCAACCGGCTGCGCCTCGGCCACGCTCGGTTTCGCCTCCGGCTGCGGCTCGACGGCCAGCAGCGGGTAATCGTCGCCATCCACCGCCCAGCCCTGCGCGGTCTTGAGCAGCACCAGCGGTTGCTCGGCCGCTTCACCGGCGATCTGCCCACGCACCGTCAGCTCCAGCCGGGTGGCCGGGAGCTTGATGTCATCCAGCGGCGCCAGTTCGACATCGCGGGTACGGTGGCGACGCTGCAGGTAGTCGCGTGCCACGTAGGCCAGCGTATCGACGGAGTCGTGCCGGCGGTCGACAGCGCCGTCGCGAAAGCGCAGCTGACTGCTGTAAAGCTCGACCTTACCGCTCAGGCTGGTCGCAAAGTGCGGTGGCAAGACCAGATGAAAATCGCCGTGCAGGCGGTTGGGCGCCTCCGGCACCAGATTGAGATGCAGGGTATAGCCGCGCGTGATGCGCCGCGACTCGGGCAATTCACGTCCCGGCTCCAGCCACGAAAGATGGATCACCGGCAGCGCGCCTTCATCGTCCGGCAGCACATCCAGCGCCAGCGCCCCACTCTCCGCTTCGGGCAGATGGATGCTGACTTCCTGCTGGGCGAAGAACTCCGTGCCGGCACGCAACGTCAGCACCCCATTTATCAGCTCGCCATATTGCGGCTTGAAGGTGCGGCCGTTGAGCTGGCCACGCAGCTCGGTGGCCAGTTCGGGCTTCACCTCCTGCGGCAGCCATTGCAGGCTGAAGATGGCCGTCAGCCGCTCCGGGTCGCGCGCGGCCAGCAAGGAAAGACCGACGATCGTCGGGATGAAGCCCAGCCCGATGACCAGCATGGCCTTGCGCGCCACGTTCCAGTGGCGCACCACGTACGCCAGGGTGATAGGCGGCAGCAGGCTGCCGATTCCCCAGAATAGGCTGGTGCCGAAAGCGAGGCTTACCAGCCAGACGAGCCCGACGAGGGTCAACAGCACACCGCCGAGAATCAACAACGCATCCATTCACAATCCTTGAATCACACGTGGGTGGTCGCCAGCCGGCCGCCCCCATGTGCGAACGTCAGGGTTCGTCGATCTTGAAATGGCAGCGTGCGGTGGCGATGGGTTCAGCCTGAGTGGTCTGCCAGGCAGTGATCGCGACGTTGGCGACCCTGCGGCCCTGGCGCCAGACCTGGCAGGCAGCGAAGGTGTCACGATAGTGACCGGCCCGCAGATAATCTATCGAGAAGTCGATGATTTTCGGCAAATGCGGAGCGCCCATGAACATCAGCAGATGCAGCATCGCGGCGTGTTCCATGAAGCCCGCGATGACGCCGCCGTGAATCGCCGGCAGCATCGGATTGCCGATGTTGTCTTCGTTCTGCGGCAGGCGGAACACCATGTCGTCGCCCAGGCGCAGACACTCGATGCCGATCAGGCGTGCGTAGGGCACCAGATTGATCAGCGGATCGTAGTCGTTGCTGGCATGCGCCTGACGGACCAGCTCGTTGAAGTTCACCTTGCTCATGCCTGCGTGCCCTTCCCGCCTGCCGGCTGCGTGCCCTTACCCATACGCATGAAAGCACCGACCACATGGGCGATCGGTTCGTTGATATCGCGCTGGTAGGCGACGCCGCGGGTGAAGATCACCGTCGGGGTGACGCGATAGCATTCGGCGAAGCCGAACACGTCGTGCCCTGGTTCGGCCGGATGCATGTAGTCGATACGCAGGTCGAGCGTCGGACAGACCTCCAGCTCGGGCAGGGCGCAGGCCGTGGAGATCCCGCAGGTGGTATCCATCAACGTGGTGATCGCACCGCCGTGAATGCCGCCGGTTTCGGGGTTGCCGATCAGCTTTTCGCTGTACGGCAGGCGCAGGGTCAGCCCGCTGCGGTCGGCATGTTCAACGCTCAAGCCCAGCACCTGGCAGTGCCGCAGCAGGGAAAGAAAACGCTGGGTACGTTCGAGAATCTGGCTATCGCTCATCTGCACACTCGGATGATCAATCGAGCCGGGCATCATAGCGGCTCGCCAGCACCAGCCCTACTCCTTGAGCGAGTCGCTGATGGAAGTTGGCGTGAACACCATGACCCTGAGCACGTCGGAGTGAAACTCCCGACGATAGAGCACCAGGACCACACCGGTTGTGACCGCCATGAAGAACCACGGGTGAATGAACCAAGCCAACGTCGCCATACCGAAGTAATAGGCACGCAGACCAAAGTTGAACTGGTTGGCCGCCATCGAGAGAACACGCGCCGCGCGCTGGCCGAACGCCTTGCGCTCGTGATCGCTGACGTTGCGCTCACCGGCCATCGGCGCGGAAGCGACCAGCACCGCCGCGAAGTTGTACTGACGCATGCACCAGCTGAAGGTGAAGAAGGCGTAGACGAATACCACCGCCAGCCCCAGCAGCTTGATTTCCGAGAGGCCGCGGCTGACCGGCTGGGCGAAGGGCAGATCCGCCAGCAGCGAGACCGCGCGATCGGAAGCCCCCAGCGCGGTGAGCACACCGGCGAGGATGATCAGCGTGCTGGAGGCGAAGAACGAGGCGTTACGCTCGAGATTGCCGATCACATTGGCGTCGGCAATGCGGTTGTCGCGCAGCAGCAGGCGCTGCATCCAGTCCTGCCGGTACAGATGCAGCACACTGGCCAGGCAGGCGGTATCGCGGCCGCGCCAGGTGGCATAACGGGTATAGCCAGCCCAGCAGATGATGAACCAGGCGACCGCGACGACGTGCGGCAGAAGATGATCGGGAAACATCATGGGCAGCCCCTCGTGAACTGCGCCGGATTATAGCGAGGTCGCATGACCGCCAGCACCCGTGCGCGTTAGCGAAGAGCCACCCGCGCGCTCATACCTGCCGCGGCTTGCCCAGCAGACGATCGACCAGCGCGGCAACGATCAGGGTCACCAATGCCGGTACCAGCCAGCCCATGCTCTGAGCGGCCAGCGGCAGCGCGCCGAACCAGGAGGGAACCAGCTGGGTGAAACCGGCCGCAGCCAGCCCGTCGGTCACACCGAAAATCAGCGTCACCGCCATCACCGGCCGGAACACCCGCGCCTGCGAGACCCAGAGCCGATCGAGCAGGCTCAGCGCGATCAACACGATGGCCAGCGGGTACAGACCGACCAGCACCGGTACGGAAACGCTGATCAGCTGGGTGAGGCCCTGGTTGGCTACCAGCAAGCTGAACAGGCTGAACACAATCACCACAGTGCGGTACGAAACCGGCAGCAGCGCGCTGAAGAACTCACCGCAAGCGGCCGTCAGGCCAACCGCCGTGGTCAGGCAGGCCAGCGTGATCACCACGGCCAGCAGCACGCTGCCCATCGTACCGAAGGTGTGCTGGACGTAGCTGGTCAGGACCTGCACGCCATTCTGCGCGTCCCCGGCGATACCCTGGCTGGTGGCTCCGAGGTAGAACAGCGATAGGTAGACCAGCGACAGACCGATCGCTGCAATCACGCCGGCCGTCATCGAGTAACGAGTCACCAACGTTGCGTCGCTCACGCCCTTGTCGCGGATCGCGGTGGCAATGACGATACCGAAGACCAGCGCGCCGAGCGTATCCATCGTCAGGTAGCCTTCGAGAAATCCCTTGATCATCGGGCTGGCACGATAGCTCTCGGCGGCGCTGCCGATTTCGCCTGCCGGCAGAAACAGCGCAGCCCCACCGAGCACCAGCAGTGCCGCCAGCAGCACCGGCGTGATGATCTTGCCGACACTGTCGACCAGACGCCCGGGGTTCAGTACCAGGAACAGCACAGCGGAGAAGAACAGCGCGGTGTAGACTAACAGCGGTGCCGCCGTATTGCCGGTGAACGGTGCGATGCCCATCTCGAACGAGACCACAGCCGTGCGCGGGGTGGCGAACAGCGGACCGATCGCCAGGTACACCGCGATCGCCAGCAACGTACCGGCGACCCGGCCGAGCGGCGCGGTGAGCCGGTCCATGCCGCCGCCCACGCGAGCGAGTGCGACGACCGTCAACAGCGGTAGCCCTACCCCGGTGAACAGGAAGCCCAGCGCCGCCTGCCAGATGAACTCACCAGCGGCCATGCCGGCGCTGGGAGGGAAGATGATATTGCCGGCGCCAAGGAACAGCGCGAAGGTCATGAAGCCAAGGGCCAGCAGATCGAAGCCTTTCAAACGATTCATGCGAAACAACTACCGGAAAGGATGTGGCCATCGAGAACAGCAATGCCGCCAGGGCCTGAAGAGGCACCGGCATTCTGATCGCAACGGCGGAAATGGATTGGGGAAGTCTCCGTGAGTTTGGAAATCGGGATCTCGGCCTGATTGGGTCGGTCCATTGTTGCGTGCCGGCATCTCTCGTGAAGACAGCAGACGACGCTGAGGGCGGCAATGATGCCATTGTCCTGCCATGTATGCCGAGGCAAACCGTCGGTTCAGGCGCAGAAAACGCAAAGGCCACCCGCTGGGGTGGCCTTCGACAAGCAACAGAGCGATCAGGCGCCCTTCATGCTCCAACCGGTGACCTCGGCAAGCGCTTTGCCGATGTCTGCCAGCGAGCGCACGGTCTTCACACCGGCGTCCTGCAGGGCAGCGAACTTCTCATCCGCCGTACCCTTGCCGCCGGAAATGATCGCACCCGCGTGGCCCATACGCTTGCCCGCCGGCGCGGTAACGCCCGCGATGTAGGACACCACCGGCTTGGTGACGTTGGCCTTGATGAACGCGGCGGCCTCTTCTTCGGCCGAACCACCGATCTCGCCGATCATGACGATGGCTTCGGTCTGCGGATCGTTCTGGAACAGGGTCAGGATATCGATGAACGTCGAGCCCGGGATCGGGTCGCCACCGATACCGACGCAGGTGGACTGGCCGAAACCGGCGTCCGTCGTCTGCTTGACCGCTTCATAGGTCAGCGTGCCGGAACGGGAAACGATGCCGACCTTGCCCGGCTGGTGGATATGCCCGGGCTGGATACCGATCTTGCACTCGCCGGGAGTGATAACGCCCGGGCAGTTCGGCCCGATCAGGCGCACGCCCAGTTCATCGCACTTGATCTTCACTTCGAGCATGTCCAGCGTCGGGATGCCCTCGGTGATGCAGACGATCAGCTTGATACCGCCGAAAGCGGCCTCGAGGATCGAATCCTTGCAGAACGGCGCCGGCACGTAGATCACCGAGGCATCGGCACCCGTCGCTTCTACCGCTTCCTTGACGGTATTGAACACCGGCAGACCGAGATGCAGCGTGCCGCCCTTGCCCGGCGTGACGCCACCGACCATCTGTGTGCCATAGGCAATCGCCTGCTCGGAGTGGAAGGTACCCTGCGAGCCGGTAAAACCCTGGCAGATGACTTTGGTGTTCTTGTTGATCAGCACGCTCATTACTTGCCCTCCACGGCTTTGACAACCTGAATGGCCGCATCGGTCAGGCTCTGCGCACCGATGATGTTCAGCCCGCTTTCGCTCAGCATCTTGGCGCCCAGGTCGGCATTATTGCCCTCCAACCGCACCACTACCGGTACCTGCACGCCTACTTCGCGCACTGCTCCGATGATGCCCTCGGCAATCATGTCGCAACGCACGATGCCACCGAAGATGTTCACCAGCACCGCGGCGACGTTGCTGTCGGAGAGGATGATCTTGAACGCCTCGGTGACGCGCTCCTCAGTGGCACCACCGCCGACATCGAGGAAGTTGGCCGGCTTGCCGCCGTGCAGGTTGACGATATCCATGGTGCCCATCGCCAGTCCCGCACCGTTGACCATGCAACCGATGTTGCCGTCCAGAGCGACGTAGTTGAGTTCCCACTTGGCCGCATGCGCCTCGCGCGGGTCATCCTGCGACGGGTCGGCCATGTCACGCAGCTTCGGCTGGCGATAGATAGCGTTGCTGTCGATGTTGATCTTGGCGTCCAGGCAATGCAGGTTGCCGTCCTTCTTGATCACTAGCGGATTCACTTCCAGCAGCGCGAGGTCGTAATCCCTGAACAGCTGCGCCAGGCCGACGAAGATGTGCACGAACTGTTTGACCTGATCGCCTTTCAGCCCCAGCTGGAACGCCAGTTCACGCGCCTGGAACGGCTGCGCGCCTACCAGCGGATCGATGGTCGCCTTGAGAATCTTTTCCGGGGTGTCATGCGCGACCTTCTCGATATCCACACCGCCTTCGGTGGACGCCATGAACACGATGCGCCGGCTGGCACGATCGACGACCGCGCCCAGGTAGAGCTCCTTGTCGATATCGGTGCAGGCTTCGACGAGGATCTTGCTGACCGGCTGCCCGTTGGCGTCGGTCTGGTAGGTCACCAGTCGCTTGTCGAGCCATTGCTGGGCGAAGGCTCGGGCTTCGTCCTTGCTGCGAACCAGCTTGACGCCGCCCGCCTTGCCGCGACCGCCGGCATGGACCTGTGCTTTGACCACCCACTCGGTGCCACCGATCTTGTCGCAGGCCTCGGCAGCTTCTTTCGGGCTGTCGACCGCATAGCCCTTGGAAACCGGTAGACCATATTCAGCGAACAGCTGCTTACCTTGGTACTCGTGAAGATTCATGCTTCTTACCGTTGTTTTTAGGTACTGCATTCAAGCAGGGCCCCTGACGCACCCTGCCCCCTTCAACGCAAGTTCCTGAAAACTATTCGAGATACCTTTCAGGAACCTGTATTGACCGAAAAGCATTCTACTTTAGTCAAAGAAAAGCCCGGCGTGTTCCTAGGAACAGGCCGGGCTTTTTTTCACAAAAAGCGTTTAGCGATTAGCGCTTTTTGCGATTGGCGATGTGAATGGCGTGGCCATTGACCGCCAGTGCCGCTTCATGCAGCGCTTCGGACATCGTCGGGTGCGAGAACACCATCATGCCCAGATCTTCGGCACTGGTACCGAATTCCATGCCGATGGCGCCCTGCTGGACCAGTTCGGCAGCACTCGGACCCATTACATGAACGCCCAGCACGCGATCGGTCTTGGCATCGGCGATGACCTTGACCAGACCTGCAGTGTCGTTGGCCGCCATCGCACGACCGCTGGCCGCAAACGGGAACACACCCACGTTCACTTCGACGCCTTCGGCCTTCAGAGCTTGCTCGCTCTTGCCGACCCAAGCTATTTCCGGGTGGGTGTAGATAACCGACGGAATCAGGTCGTAGTTCATCTGGGTCTTGTGACCGGCGATGCGCTCGGCAACCATCACGCCCTCTTCGGACGCTTTGTGCGCCAACATCGCGCCGCGTACTACGTCACCGATCGCATAGACGCCCGGAACGCTGGTAGCGCACTGGTCGTTAACGAAGATGAAGCCACGCTCGTCCATGTCGACACCAGCATCGGCAGCCAACAGATCGGTAGTGACCGGGCGACGACCAACAGCAACGATGAGTTTGTCGAACGTCATCTGCTGCTCGCCTTCGGCGCTGGTGAAGCTGACGGTGACCTGATCACCAGACACCTGCGAACCGGTCAAACGCGCACCCAGCAGAATCTTCAGACCCTGCTTGGTCAGGACCTTGAAGGCTTCCTTGGCGATCTGCTCGTCGGCGGCCGGCAGGAACTTGTCCATCGCCTCGATTACGGTCACTTCGGCGCCCAGACGCGCCCATACCGAACCCAGCTCCAGACCGATAACGCCAGCGCCGATCACGCCCAGCTTCTTCGGCACGCTCTGGAAATCCAGGGCGCCGGTGGAATCTACGATAACCTTCTGGTCGACCGGGGCCGGCGGAATGTTCACCGGAGTGGAACCGGAGGCCAGAATGACGTTCTCGGCCGCCAGGGTCTGGACGTTGCCATCCAGACCAGTCACCTCGACCTGCTTGCCGGCCAGCAGTTTGCCGTGACCTTCGAAGACAGTAACGCCATTGGCTTTCATCAGCGCAGAAACGCCGCCGGTGAGGTTTTTGACGATCTGATCCTTGCGCGCGATCATCGTCGGCACATCCATCGCCACTTCACCGGTGCTGATGCCGTGGACTTTGAAGCTCTCGTGGGCCTCATGGTACTTGTACGAGCTGTCCAGCAGCGCCTTGGAAGGGATGCAACCGACGTTCAGGCAGGTTCCGCCCAGCGCAGTTTTGCCATCCTTGCCCTGATACTTCTCGATACAGGCGGTTTTTAATCCCAGCTGTGCGGCCTTGATAGCGGCCACATAGCCACCGGGGCCAGCCCCGATGACGACGACGTCGAACTTCTGGCTCATTACGAATCCTCTTTCTAAGCAGCAGGCAACGAGCCACAAGCCACAAGCGGGGCTTCTCTTTCGAGCAGCGTGCCGCTTGTCGCTTGTAGCTGTTTTGTCAGATATCCAGCAGCAGGCGAGCCGGATCTTCCAGCAGGTCCTTCATGGTGACCAGGAAGGTAACTGCTTCCTTACCATCGATCAGGCGGTGATCGTAGGACAGCGCCAGGTACATCATCGGCAGGATAACCACCTGACCATTAACGGCCATCGGGCGTTCCTGGATCTTGTGCATACCGAGAATAGCGGTTTGTGGCGGGTTGACAATCGGCGTGGAAAGCAGCGAACCGAAGACACCACCGTTGGAAATGGTGAAGGTACCGCCTGTCATTTCTTCGATGGTCAGCTTGCCGGCCTTGGCCTTCTTGCCGAAGTTGTTGATGCCACCTTCGATCTCGGCCAGCGTCATGTGCTCAGCGTTGCGCAGAACCGGGACCACCAGGCCACGATCGCTGGAGACGGCAACACCGATGTCCTGGTAGCCGTGGTAGACGATGTCGTTACCATCGATCGAGGCGTTGACGCCGGGCTGACGCTTGAGCGCTTCTACCGCTGCCTTGACGAAGAAGGACATGAAGCCCAGACGAACGCCGTTGTGGGTTTTCTCGAACAGGTCCTTGTACTTGGCGCGCAGCTCCATGATCGGCTTCATGTTGACTTCGTTGAACGTGGTCAGCATGGCCATCGACGATTGGGCTTCGACCAGACGCTCGGCGACCTTGGCACGCAGGCGGGTCATCGGCACGCGCTTCTCGACGCGATCCCCGGCAGCGAAGATCGGCGCGGCGGCAGCCGGAGCAGCGGGCTTGGCGGCAACGGCCGGAGCGGATTTCTTGGCTTCGACGGCAGCGACCACGTCTTCCTTGGTTACGCGACCATCCTTGCCGGTGCCGCGGAGGCTGTTCGGATCGATGCCATTCTCTTCGGCCAGCTTGCGCGCTGCCGGAGCCAGGATCGCATCTTCGGTGGCGGCGGCTGGAGCAGCAGCCGCTGCAGGCGCCTGAGCCGGAGCACCCGCAGCTGCCGGTGCCGCAGCAGTGGCACCTGCTTCCAGTTTGCCGAGCAGCTCGCCGCTGAGAACGGTGTCGCCCTCGTTCTTGACGATTTCGACGAGAACGCCGTCAGCCTCGGCCAGTACTTCCATGACGACCTTGTCGGTTTCGATGTCGACGATCAGCTCGTCGCGCTTGACCGCCTCACCCGGCTGCTTGTGCCAGGTTGCTACGGTGCCGTCGGCAACCGATTCCGGGAAGGTAGGGGCTTTGATCTCGATAGCCATTATCAGGAGTCCTATTTGATTCGATTTTCTGCATCGAGGCCGCGTCGTGCGCGGCCTCTCGCAATAGCAATGGATTAAACGGTGAAGGCGTCCTGCAGGAGCTTTTCCTGCTGTTCGGCATGCATCGATGCATAACCGACCGCCGGGGCCGCGGATGCATCACGACCAGCGTATTGCAGGAACAGTTCCTTCTTATGCGCAGTCGCGACGCGGCGCATATGGTGCTGGCTGCAGTACCACGCGCCCTGATTCATCGGCTCTTCCTGACACCAGATGATGTGCTTGACGTTCTGATAAGGCGCCAGCACCTCGGCGAGGTCCTCCTCAGGGAACGGATAGAGCTGCTCGATACGCACGATGGCGATATCGTCGCGACCTTCGTTGCGGCGCTTTTCCAGCAGGTCGTAGTAGACCTTGCCGCTGCACATGATCACGCGCTCGACCTTGGCCGCTTCGATCGGATCGATCTCCGGGATAACGGTCTGGAACGAACCCTCGGTAAGCTCCTCCAGCGTCGAGATCGCGAGCTTGTGACGCAACAGCGACTTCGGCGTCAGGGCGATCAGCGGCTTGCGCAGCGGGCGAATCGCCTGCCGACGCAACATGTGATAGACCTGAGCCGGGGTGGTCGGTACGCAGACCTGGATGTTCTGCTCGGCGCAGAGCTGCAGGTAGCGCTCCAGACGCGCAGAGGAGTGCTCCGGGCCCTGCCCTTCATAACCATGCGGCAGCAGCATGGTCAGACCGCAGAGACGGCCCCACTTGTGCTCGCCGCTGGTGATGAACTGGTCGATAACGACCTGCGCACCGTTGGCGAAGTCGCCGAATTGCGCCTCCCAAACCACGAGGGCGTTGGGAGTAGTAGTGGCATAGCCGTATTCGAACGCCAGAACCGCTTCCTCGGAAAGGAACGAGTCGTACAGATCAAAACGCGGCTGCCCTTCATAGATGTGCTGGAGTGGAATGTAGGTGCTGCCGTCCTTCTGATTGTGCAACGCAGCATGGCGATGCGAGAAGGTGCCGCGACCGACGTCCTGGCCAGAGATACGCACTGGGTGGCCTTCGAACAGCAGCGTTGCGTAGGCCATGGTCTCCGCGAAGCCCCAGTTGATGGCCAGCGCGCCCGCGCCCATCTTCTGCCGGTCTTCAAGTATCTTGGCCACCTGGCGCTGGACGACAAAGCCTTCCGGGACGCTCAGCAACTTGCTGGACAGATCCTGCAGAGTCTTCAGATCGAAGCTGGTGTCATGACGTGCGGTCCACGCATGGCCCAGATACGGACGCCAGTCAACGAAGAGTTCCTTGTTCGGCTCCTTGACTAGGCTCTTGACCACGTGCAACCCGTTATCGAGCGCGGTGCGATACTCATCAACCTTGGCCTGAACACGTTCAGCATCCAGCACATTCGACTGGATGAGCGCATCGGCGTACAACTCACGGGTGGTGCGCTGCTTGGCGATCTTCTGATACATCAGCGGCTGGGTGCCGCTCGGCTCGTCGGCCTCGTTATGACCGCGACGGCGATAGCAGATCAGATCAAGCACGATATCGCGCTTGAACTGCATCCGATAATCCACCGCGAGCTGGGTGACGAACAGCACCGCTTCAGGATCGTCTGCGTTAACGTGGAAGATCGGCGCCTGGATCATCTTCGCCACGTCGGTCGCGTACTCGGTGGAGCGCGCATCTTCCTGCTTGTTAGTGGTAAAGCCGACCTGGTTGTTAACCACGATGCGGATCGTGCCGCCGGTGCGGTACGCACGCGTCTGCGACATCTGGAAGGTTTCCATCACCACGCCCTGGCCGGCGACAGCGGCGTCACCGTGGATGGTTACCGGAAGAACCTTGTCGCCGGCCGGATCACAGCGACGATCCTGACGCGCACGCACCGAACCTTCGACTACCGGCGAAACGATTTCCAGGTGCGAGGGGTTGAAAGCCATCGCCAGATGGATCTCGCCGCCGGGAGTCATTACGTTGGAAGAGAAACCCTGGTGATACTTGACGTCACCGGAGCTGAGGCCTTCGACCTTCTTGCCTTCGAATTCGTCGAACAGGTCGCGCGGATTCTTGCCGAAGGTATTGACCAGCACGTTAAGGCGGCCGCGGTGGGCCATGCCGATGACGATTTCCTTGGTGCCATAGGAGCCGGAGCGCTGGATGATCTCGTCCAGCATCGGAATCAGGCTCTCACCACCCTCCAGACCAAAACGCTTGGTTCCCGGATATTTGGTGCCGAGATACTTTTCCAGCCCTTCAGCAGCTGTCAGTCGCTCCAGTAGATGGCCCTTGATTTCCGGCGAGAATTCGGGACGGCCACGTACGCTTTCAACGCGCTGGATGAACCAGTTGCGCTGCTCGGAATCGACGATATGGGCAAACTCCGCGCCGATGGTGCGGCAATACGTCTCTTGCAGCGCCTTCAGGATTTCACGCAAGCTGGCTTCGTCTTTGCCTATCGCCAGATCGCCAGTGCGGAAGACGGTATCCAAATCTGCGTCGGTCAGACCGTAGTTGGTGATCGCAAGATCAGCGGGAACCGGACGCTGCTGCAGTGCCAGGGGATCAAGCTGCGCCGCTTGATGACCCCGCAGTCGATATGCCTGGATCAGCCGTAGAACTTCGACCTGCTTCTTCTCATGCTCGCTGCTGACACTACCCGCAGAGACAGGCTGTGCGCGACGCTGGTTCTTCGCCAGCAACACGAAATGATCACGAATCGTCGAGTGCGACACGTCTGCTGCCGCACTGCCGCCAGAAGGCAACTTCTGGAAATAAGTGCGCCACTCTTCGGGCACTGCGTTGGGGTCGTGCAGGTAGAGCTCATAAAGCTCTTCCACATAGGCAGCGTTACCACCGGATAGGTGGGCGCTGTCCCACATGCGCTGCATTACGCTTTCTTGCATGTCTGGTCACCTTTGATAAGGAGACACCACCAGCGTGGAGACCGCAGCATGACTTCCCAAGTTCTGAAGCAGCGACTCAGGTAAAGCCACTACGGACCGCGCAGATAGTTTCCGGGAACTGCCCCGGATGCTCCTGCTGGTCAACAAATTTTCAGAGTGGAATTCCGACTTTTTGGGCTGAAATTCCTACTAAAGCTACGGCGCCTGGATGTTACTCCGGCGCCGCAGGTACCACAGCAATACAGTGTCGGTCGTTCGCAGCCAGCGAAGCGCTCACGACCGCGCTTTCATCAAGTACCGCTCTGCAGCAGCATGTTGCGAATGTGACCAATCGCCTTGGTCGGATTCAGCCCTTTCGGACAGACATCAACGCAGTTCATGATCCCACGGCAACGGAACACGCTGAACGGATCGTCCAGTGCTGCCAGACGCTCCTCGGTTTCCGTGTCCCGGCTATCAGCCAGGAAACGATAGGCTTGCAGCGACGCAGCCGGACCAAGGAACTTGTCCGGGTTCCACCAGAAGGACGGGCAACTGGTCGAGCAGCAAGCGCAAAGAATGCACTCGTACAATCCGTCCAGCTTCTCGCGATCTTCCGGGCTCTGCAGACGTTCGATAGCCGGAGGTGGCGTATCGTTCATCAGATAAGGGCGCACCTTCTCGTACTGCTTATAGAAGATGCTCATATCGACCACCAGGTCACGAATGACCGGCAGTCCCGGCAACGGACGAATAACCAGCTTATTGCCCTTCACCACAGCAGACAGCGGGGTGATACAGGCGAGGCCGTTCTTGCCGTTGATGTTCATGCCGTCAGAGCCACACACACCTTCACGGCAGGAGCGACGATAAGAGAAACCCTGGTCCTGTTCCTTGATCAGAGCCAAGACGTCGAGAACCATCAGGTCTTTACCGTCGGTATTGACCTGAAAATCTTGCATGAACGGCTTTTCGTCCTGATCGGGGTTGTAGCGATAAACACTCACTTGCAACATATTCGGCGACCTCAATAAGTCCGAACCTTGGGCTCGAAGGCCGGAACGGTCTTCGGAGCGAAGTTCACGGCACGCTTGGCAACGCGCTTCTCACCCGGGAAGTACAGGGTGTGGCACAGCCAGTTCTCATCGTCACGCTCTTCGAAGTCCTCGCGAGCATGCGCACCACGGGATTCTTTGCGGGTTTCCGCCGCAATCGCCGTAGCTTCGGCAACTTCCAGCAGGTTCTGCAGCTCGAGCGCTTCGATGCGCGCGGTGTTGAACGCCTGGCTCTTGTCAGAGATCTTCACGTTGGCGATGCGCTGACGCAGATCGACCAGCTGGGCGATACCTTTCTGCATGTATTCGCCGGTACGGAACACGCCGAAGTAGTTCTGCATGCAGTTCTGCAGTTCCTTGCGCAGCGGAGCAACGTCCTCGCCAGTGGTGCGCTCGTTGATGCCTGCAAGACGGCCAAGAGCGACATCCAGATCAGTTTCGCTAGCACCGCGATGCTCGATGCCCTCCTTGAGGGCCTTCTCCAGGTGCAGACCGGCCGCACGACCGAAGACCACCAGGTCGAGCAGCGAGTTGCCGCCCAGGCGATTGGCACCATGCACGGATACGCAAGCCACTTCGCCGACAGCGAAAAGGCCGTCAATGATCTTGTCGTTGCCGCTGGCGTCCTGCGTGATTGCCTGACCCTGAATGTTGGTGGCGATACCACCCATCATGTAGTGGCAGGTCGGCACGACTGGTACCGGTGCAGTAACCGGGTCGACGTGGGCGAAGGTCTTCGACAGTTCGCAGATACCCGGCAGGCGGCTGTGCAGCACTTCCTCGCCCAGGTGATCCAGCTTCAGCATTACATGATCGCCATCCGGGCCACAGCCGTTGCCCGCCAGGATTTCCTTGACCATCGAACGTGCAACGACGTCACGACCGGCCAGATCCTTAGCGTTCGGCGCGTAACGCTCCATGAAGCGCTCGCCATGCTTGTTGATCAGATAACCGCCTTCACCGCGGCAACCTTCGGTCACCAGCACGCCAGCACCAGCAATACCGGTCGGGTGGAACTGCCACATCTCGATGTCCTGAACCGGCACGCCGGCACGCAGGGCCATGCCCACGCCGTCACCGGTATTGATCAGGGCATTGGTGGTCGAAGCATAGATACGACCAGCACCACCGGTGGCAAGAACGGTAGCTTTCGAACGGATGTAGACAGTTTCGCCAGTCTCGATGCAGATGGCGATGACACCCACGACAGCGCCGTCCTGGTTTTTCACCAGATCGACCGCGTACCACTCGTTGAGGAAAACGGTGTCGTTCTTCAGGTTGCCCTGATAGAGAGTATGCAGCAGCGCGTGACCGGTACGGTCAGCTGCAGCGCACGTCCGCGCAGCCTGGCCACCCTTGCCGAAGTCCTTGGACTGCCCACCGAACGGACGCTGATAGATGCGACCCTGCTCGGTACGGGAGAACGGCAGCCCCATGTGCTCGAGCTCGAACACGGCCTCCGGACCTACAGAACACATGTACTCGATAGCGTCCTGGTCACCGATATAGTCGGAGCCTTTGACGGTATCGTACATGTGCCAGCGCCAATCATCGTTCGGGTCGGCCGACGCGATGGCGCAGGTGATGCCACCCTGAGCGGAAACGGTGTGAGAGCGAGTCGGGAAGACTTTGGTGACCACCGCGGTCTTATGGCCGGACTGCGACAGCTGCAGTGCCGCGCGCATACCGGCGCCACCGCCACCTACGATGATGGCGTCGAAGGAAAGCGTACGAATATTAGCCATGAATCAGATACCCCACAGAATCTGCACGCCCCAGACGAAGAAGGTGAACATGGCAATGCCACACCCCGCCTGGAACAGGAAACGCACACCGGTAGCCCACTTACCGATCGCCATGTTGGTCAGGTAGTCGGTGGAAATCGTCCACATACCCACCCACGCGTGCACACTCAGGGCAACCAAAGCCAGCAGACTGAAGATCCGCATCCAATTGGCAGAGAAAAGCTCATGCCACTGCGCATACTCCAACCCTGGATTTGCGATCAGATAACCCAGCAGGAACAGAAAATAAGCCGCGAGGACCACCGCAGAAACGCGCTGCGCCATCCAGTCATAGAGGCCTGAACGCGAAAAGTTTGTGACATTGGTTACCATATCCACACCCCCGCCAGAACGATCAGCACCACCGAAACGGCGATTACGATTTTCGAGCCCAGCTTGCCGCCTTCCAGCGTCTCACCGTGGCCGGCATCCATGATCAGGTGACGAACACCCGCCACGAGGTGGTACAGCAGTGCGGACAGCAGCCCCCAGCTAATCAGCTTCGCCAGCGGACCACCCAGATACTCTCGAACCTCCTCGAAGCCCTCTGGAGAAGACAGCGAGGTATCGAGCGCAAGCAACAACAGGGCGATACCGACGAACAGAATGACACCGGATACACGGTGGAGAATCGACGTGTAAGCAGTGATTGGGAGTTTTATTGTCCTAAGATCTAGGTTTACAGGTCGTTGGCTTTTCACGGCTTCTTTTCACACTTGAGAGCCCCTGAACGCAGGGCAAAGTTGTTGGGAAGAGTACGCAGCAGTACCCGCTACCCACGAGTGACAACCTACAGAATGTCGCCTGTAAGGCCCCTGCCGGTCGGTTTCCGAGTATAAACAGTTAGGTCACTAATGACAATGTGGTGAAGTGCCACTAAAGGCGGATGGCAGCCCCTATATAAATGCCGTAAACAGTCGCCCCATGCTGCACCGATACCCCGCAAACCCCTCTGCAGCATGGGTTCGAGCAAATTGACTTTGCGATTTATCACACTATAGTGATGCGGGCCCTGCGTGGGGGGCCATGATGATTCCAAGCACAAAACAGGAGGCCATACATGGCTGACAAGAAAGCGCAGTTGATCATCGAGGGCACCGCCCCCGTCGAACTGCCCGTTTTAACCGGTACCGTAGGGCCTGATGTAATTGACGTCCGAAGCCTGACCTCCACGGGTCACTTCACCTTCGATCCCGGCTTCATGTCGACCGCCTCTTGCGAGTCCAAGATCACCTATATCGACGGCGACAAGGGCATCCTGCTTCATCGCGGCTACCCCATCGAGCAGCTGGCGGAAAAATCCGACTATCTGGAAACCTGCTATCTCCTGCTCAACGGCGAACTGCCGACCACCGAGCAGAAAGCCCAGTTCGTCAGCACCATCAAGAACCACACCATTGTTCATGAGCAACTGAAGACCTTCCTCAACGGCTTCCGTCGCGACGCCCACCCGATGGCCGTGATGTGCGGCATCGTTGGCGCCTTGTCCGCGTTCTATCACGACTCGCTGGACATCAATAACCCGCAGCATCGCGAAATCTCCGCGCATCGCCTCATCGCCAAGATGCCGACCATCGCCGCCATGGTGTACAAGTACTCCATGGGCCAGCCGATCATGTATCCGCGCAATGATCTGAGCTATTCGGAAAACTTCCTGCACATGATGTTTAACACTCCGGCCGAGATCAAACCGATCAGCCCGGTGCTGGCGAATGCCATGGATCGCATCTTCATCCTGCACGCCGACCACGAGCAGAACGCATCGACTTCTACCGTGCGACTGGCCGGCTCCACCGGTGCCAACCCGTTCGCCTGTATCGCAGCTGGCATCGCCGCCCTCTGGGGACCGGCTCACGGCGGCGCCAACGAAGCCGTGCTCACCATGCTGGATGAAATCGGCGACGTATCGAACATCGAGAAGTTCCTGGCCAAGGCCAAGGACAAGAACGATCCGTTCAAACTGATGGGCTTCGGCCATCGCGTCTACAAGAACTTCGATCCGCGCGCCAAGGTCATGAAGAAGACCTGTGACGAGGTGCTGGGCGAGCTGGGCATCAATGACCCGCAGTTGGAACTGGCGATGAAGCTCGAAGAAATCGCCCTGAAGGATCCCTACTTCGCCGAACGCAACCTGTACCCGAACGTGGACTTCTACTCGGGCATCATCCTCAAGGCTATCGGCATTCCGACGAGTATGTTCACCGTGATCTTCGCGATGTCGCGTACTGTGGGCTGGATTTCGCACTGGAAGGAAATGATCGCCTCCGGCCAGAAAATCGGGCGTCCGCGCCAGCTTTACACTGGCCATGCACAGCGCGATCTGCCGCGCTAAGCACTGGAGCCAAACGAGAAGGCTGCCCACGGGCAGCCTTTCTTTTTTCTGGATCCAACACTACTTCTAGCCGGCTTATAGCTGCCTACGACTCACTCAGGCGGTCGCCTGCTCCAACCACCCAAGCAAACGAATCGCCTCTTCGCGACTGGTGCCACAACATAACGGATCGGCGCCGAACGCCGTGCATACCGCCGGTCTCCGTGTATCACCGAAAAGTAGACAGAGAAACTGCGACGACAAATGCAAGCAGCGCTCGCCTGCGGCCTTGCCATGTGGCATGCCAGGTATCGGCGAACTGATGGAAGGGGCGATGCAACAGGCACCGCAACCAGGACGGCAATCCATGGAAGAACGACCAGCAAAAAACAGGGAGACGATAATAATTCAGACGAAGTTGCGCACACCAGAAGCGCGTATTGCGACGTAACCACGCCCAGAATAGGCTTTGACGCCCATTTCCTCACGAGCCTTCCGCTATGCCCATCTGGCTGCAAACCGCCACCCTGCTCTGCTGCTCCAACCTGTTCATGACGTTCGCCTGGTATGGCCACCTCAAAACCTTGAACGGCAAGCCGTGGCTGATCGCCGCCCTGATCAGTTGGGGCATCGCTTTCTTCGAGTACATGCTGATGGTGCCGGCAAATCGCATCGGTTACACCGAACTATCGATCGGCCAGCTAAAGATCATGCAGGAAGTCGTCACCCTGGCAGTTTTCGTACCCTTCAGCGTCCTTTACATGCAACAGCCGCTAAAGCTCGATTACCTATGGGCCGGCCTGTGCCTGGTCGGGGCGGTGTACTTCATCTTTCGCAGCTGATCGCTCAGACAACCACTCAACTCACTGCGTAACCGCACCCGCGACCGGCAGATGACGCCCGCGTAGCACTTGGGCATACTGACCACTCTTTTTTAACCCTTCAGGTAATCGCCATGTTCAAGGTCAACGAGTACTTCGACGGCACCGTAAAATCCATCGCGTTCGACATGGCCGCAGGCCCAGCCACCATCGGCGTCATGGCGGCGGGCGACTATGAGTTCGGTACTGGTCAGTTGGAAATCATGCATGTGATTGCCGGCAGTTTGGACGTGAAGTTACCCGGCAGCGAGAAATACGAAACCTTCGGCGCGGGCACCCAGTTCACCGTGCCGGCGAACAGCAAGTTCCAACTGAAGGTCGTTACCGATACCGCCTATCTCTGCGAGTATCGTTAAGCGACGAGAGGTCGGCGCTGCGAGACAAGCCGGCCTCGATGTGAATCTCGTGCGACCTTTTTCACACCCGCACTAGGCGAGCGCACTCCGCGCTGGCTTCTGAATCAGTCGAGCGGCTTATACGCGTTTGCGACCTGCTTCGACTGACTCAGACGCGTCAGTTCCAGTGCTAGCCGTTCCCGCTCAGCGCGACTATCCTGCTGCAGTTGCGCATACAGACGCACCAGATCGTCCAGTTGCTGACGCAATACCTGATCGGCCTCCGCCTCATCCGCCGCAACTTCGCCAAGCAGTGCGCTAACTTGTGTATCAAGCTCGGTAATGGCGTCCCAATCTTGGCACGCCAGAGCCTCGCGCAATGCACGACCAAGCTCCTCAAAACGCCGCGCCGAGGTGGACATCTGAGACTCCTTCGGCTGAATGCTCAGGCAATGCCATCCCAGCCGGATTTGATTTCACCAAGCAACTTCGCCACCTCATCCAGCTTGCTCACGTCGTTGTGACGGCTAGCTTCGAACAGGCGCATCGTCATGTATTCGTACAGACGCTCAAGATTGGTGGCCAGCTCGCCGCCCGCCTCCTTATCCAGTACGTCGCGCAGCCCGCCGATGATGTTGATCGCCTTGCCGATCAGCACGCCTTTCTCAGCATAGGCCTCACGCTCCATAGCGCCCTTGGCTTGCGCTATACGATCCAGGCCACCCTGCATCAGCATTTGGATCAGACGATGCGGATCGGCCTCGGTAACCTGCGCTTTTACGCCGACCTGCTGGTATTGCCGCATTGCTGCCATAGCATTCATTTGGATGAGCCTCTTGCCACATCAATTTCACATGCCTAGTTATCGGTCGCCTAGCGTAGGACTTGAGTTCGTTCTGAAAACAAAAAACCGCCTGGCGGCGGCTTTTCTTTGAAGCGGAATACCTTACTTCTTCGAGTTATTCGCTGCCCACGGCAGGTTTTCCAGCGAGGCCAACAAACTCGACGATGTATTGGACAACTGCCCCACCAGTAAATCCATGGCGTTGAACTGCTTGTACAGCCGCTCCTGGAGCGAGGTAAGGCGACGAGTCAGAGCTTCCTTCTGATCATCAATCTTGGAGATCGTCTCAGTCATTGCCTTGTTGCGTTGCTCGAGTATTCCGCCGGTCTCGGTGTATGGCTTCAGCTTTGCGTCGAGCCGGGAAGCCAGCCCCTTATCACCCGTGAACAGGCCCGACAATTCGCTAAAGTTACTGGCCATCGCCTTGTCCAGCTTGGCGCTGTCAATGGCGAGGGTGCCATCCTTCTGGGTGGTGATACCGATATCGGTCAGCGCACGCAGTGCACCATCGCCCTGCACGTTAACCAGCTCGTTGCGAATCGTGTTGAGCAAGGTGCGCGCTGTGGCATCGCCCACCAATGCGCCTGTTACGGGCGCCTTGTCCTCGCCGACCGACGTGACCTTGGTCTGCGCGTTAATCACACCGATCAGCTTGTTGTAGCTGTCGACAAAGGACTGGATCTGCTTTTTAACCCCCGCCTTGTCTTCCGCTACCGCGATGGTCAGCGGTTCGTTTGCAACGGTTTTGGCCTTAAGGTCGAGCGTGATGCCCTCAATGGCACCGTCGACTTTGTTGGTCTCGCTGATTACCTTCAAGCCGTCGACATACAATTCAGCACTCTGTGCTGAAGTCAGCACGCGAGCATCTTTGCCGGTGCCTGAGGTACCGGTGAAGTTCAATGCGGAAAGACCTATGAGCCCAGGTTCGTCTGCCCCGGTTGCAGTGACGGTAATATCGCGCCCTGCGCCAGTTTTGCTGCTACTCAGCACCAGTCGAGAGCCATACTCGTCCGTGACGATGGTGGCGCTAACACCCATGTCTTTCCCGGCCGTGTTGATTGCATCACGCACACCGGCGAGCGTGTTGTTGTTCTCGTCAATCGTGACGGAAAAGGATTCCTTGGTGTTTGGCGCGGGCGGGATTCCTGGCACACCAAGCGAGACCTCGAACGTTCCACTGGTAAAACGCGCGGGGGCTTCGGCCGTATTGGGAATCGCGGCCAGTGCAACCTTGCTGCTGCTCGCCAGTGATTTGACTTCCAGTTGATAGTTGCCAGCTCCCGCGGTGGTTGTCGCCGTAACGCCGACGAGATCCGACTTGCTGGAAGTAGCCGAGCGCGCTTGGAACAGCTCTGGTTTATTCAGCGCAGCCAGCGCTGCCTGGAAATCACTGATTGCGCCCTTTAGCGCACCAACAGCCGTTATTTGCGTTGTCGTCTTTTTTTCGAGGTTGGCAAGCTGGGTTTCCTTCGGAGCTCGCTCAGCAGCGACCATCCCCGCCACGATGCTGTCGATATCGAGACCCGAACCGATGCCTGTTACGCCTACCATAGCCTTACCTCGTCAAATAAACCACACGACCGTATCGATCTGCTGCGAAACAAGAAACGTGCCGTTAGGCCTTAGCCTCGAACAACAGGCTACGCATCTCGTCCAAACGCTCTGCCAGGCGCAGGATATCCTCGGACGGAATTTGCCGCACCACCTTGCCCGAGTCGCCATCCAGCACCTGCACCACAACCTGACCGGTGGAATCGTCCACGCTGAAGTTCAAATCGCGCTGCAGGCCCTTTACTTGCGTACGGATTCGCTCAACCGCTTCATTAACATCCGCTTTTTGCGGTGCCTTGCCAGGCTCACCTTCGCCCTGCAACGACGAAAGCCCGGCTTCCTGACGGAAACCGGGCAACGTGTTGCTCGACGAGGATGACGCAAGCGTGGCATTCGCTGCTCTTGCGACGTCCATGATTCACCTCTCAATGAATCGATGGAGTGGAATAACCACCCCATCGGTGAGCCTCGCTTACTGCAGCAGGCTGAGAACGGCCTGCGGCAGCTGCTTGGCCTGCGCCAGGATCGCAGTACCAGCCTGTTGCAGAATCTGGTTCTTGCTCAGATTCGCGGTTTCGGCGGCGAAGTCAGTGTCCTGGATGCGGCCACGAGCGGCGGAAACGTTCTCAGCGATGTTCTGCAGGTTGGCTATCGTATTGTCGAAGCGGTTCTGCACAGCACCCAGATCCGCACGCTGAGCATCGATCGACTTCAACGCCGCATCGATTACTGAAATCGCATCCTGAGCGCCATCTGCAGTGGAAATATTGATCGATGCAACAGAATCAACAGTTGAAGACGCCGAGGCAGCACCAAAGATCTCGGTCGAGGCACCCGCTACTGCAAATTCGTTTACGCCTTCAAGTTTAATTTGGCCCACAGCGATAGTTGGGTTCGCAGCACCTTCAGTTACGGTGGCAGAGGTATTAAGTTGATTCGTGACGGTAAACGATGCGTTACCAGCATTGGTATCGGTGATAGATAGGCTAATATCGTCACTGCCCTTCAGAACCAGCTTACCTTTATCGCTTCCGTCGAGTTCAGCAGTAACACCGCTAACGCCAGCCGCGTTAATAGCATTCTTCAACGCGGTCAGATCGTTGCCGTTAAAGTTAGAGACCGTTACGGTTGTTCCGTTGATATTTAGATCAACGGTCTCACCCTGAGCGGTTGCTGCAAAGCCACTGAGCGTCAACTCGTTCTCAACAGAAGCGGTCACCCCCAAACCAGCACTGCTAGTTTCAGTATTGATGGCGTCAGCGATAGTTTTCGAACTAGCTCCGGCTCCATAAGTGATAGCCCCGGTAGCGCCTTTATCATTCGAGATCTTAAAGTTAGCAGCAGCTGCTACTGCAGTAGCCCCGTTAGTTGCGGTAGTAACAAACTTACCGGTAACGGACCCCACTGTATCGTATTTGTTGTTACCTAGTTGCGCTGAGCTCGCGCCATTCAAAGTAACAGAAATTGTTTCATTAGCCTGAGAGCCAACCTGGAACTTAGAGGTCCCGAACGTATCATCCAGCAACTTACGCCCACCGAAGGTGGTAGTTGTAGCGATACGATCCAACTCTTCTTGTAGCTGAGTTACCTCTTGCTGCAGCGCGCTGCGCTCGGAATCGCTGTTCGAGCCGTTAGCCGACTGCAGAGAAAGATCTCGCATCCGCTGAAGAATGTTGGTCGACTGCTGCAGAGCCCCCTCAGCTGTCTGCGCGAGGGAAATACCATCGTTGGCGTTGCGCACTGCAACACCCAGACCGTTGATCTGGCTGGTCAGACGGTTCGAAATCTGCAGACCGGCGGCATCATCCTTGGCGCTGTTGATGCGGCTACCAGTGGACAGGCGCTGCATGGAGGTGGCCAACGCGTTGGACGAAGACTGTAGATTGCGCTGAGTATTCAGCGAAGCGATGTTGGTATTGACAGTAAGAGCCATGATGAGCCTCCAAGGGCGCTAGTTACTTTGGTTGCCTGAGCTTGCGACTCCGGGCCGGCTTGTGCCCAGGCACCCATTGAGTTCGCATTCGATTAGCTTATCGGCGTCGTTTCGGTGAGCTTTAGGAGGCGTTTGAAAAAATTTGCAAGCCCCGGAGACAACCTGTACGACACCGGCGAACTCGGAACTACATGCGAGCCCACCTGCGAAGCTTTTCGGGTGGGGAGCAGAATTCTTTAATGCGGGGGAATGGAGACATTGATGCTGTACCGGCAGGATGAGCCGATTCAGTGGTTAGCCTGTTGGCAGGCGACTGAAAGGCGGCCAGGTACGGAGATCGCGTAGAGAACACCTGCAAGCTGCCGCGGGAGCAGTTGGTGGATAAGGCTTCGCCGTTATCCACCCTACAGCTAGGCAGTACTGCCGGTTTGGACGGGACGCAAAGCGGAGGTTGATGTTGAACGTTCGCGGCTAACCGCGGCCACGCAGCGTACGACGCATATTCACTCAGCGCTTGCCGGGCTGGGCTGCGTTACCCCTTTACCTAGCCCAGCTGAGCAAGCCGCTCGAGAAACTGAGTCTCGTCGAGCACGGTCAGACCGAGTTCGTTTGCCTTGGCGAGCTTAGAACCGGCGCCTGGCCCGGCAACCACGCAGGTGGTCTTGGCCGAAACCGAACCGGCGACCTTGGCACCCAGCGCTTCAAGCCTAGCCTTGGCATCGTCGCGGCTCATGCTTTCCAGCGTGCCGGTCAGCACCCAGGTTTGCCCGGCCAGGGACAGACCTGCTGCGACTTTCTTCTCGCTTTCCCAGTGCATGCCAAATTCCCGCAACTGGACTTCGATGGCGCGGGCGCGCTCGGCATTTGCGGGCTTGTCGAAATAATCGCGCAGCGAGCGCGCAGCCTTTTCGGTAAGGCGTTCAACCTGGCGCAAATCGAGCCAGTCGGCGGCGATGATCGCATCCAGACTGCCGAAACGCTCGGCCAGGCGCTGAGCGCCAGTGCTGGCGATAAACGGAATGTTCAGCTTATCGAGAAGACCGGACAGCGTGGCACAGGCGGCGAACTCCGGATGCAACTCGCCCTCCTCCTGCAATTCCACGCCACGTTCGCGCAGTTGCGCGATCACCGAGCGATTGTGCTCGTCCTCGAAGAAGCTGTGGATTTCGTACGCGACTTCCAGGCCGACGTCCGGCAGGTACACCAGTACGCCCGGCAACGCCCGCGCGATGCGATCGAGTGAGCCTAGCGCCCGCGCCAGCAGCTTGGCGGTTTCCTCGCCGACATCGGGAATGCCCAGGGCGAAGATGAAACGCGCGAGGGTCGGCCTGCGGCTGGCGTCGATGGCGTTGAGCAGATTGTGCGTGGAGATATCGGCGAACCCTTCCAGCTCGATGATCTGCTCATAGGTCAGACAGTACAGATCCGCTGGCGAACTGACCAAGCCGCGATCGACCAGTTGCTCGACGATCTTGTCACCCAACCCGTCGATATCCATCGCGCGGCGCGAAACGAAATGGATGATCGCCTGCTTGAGCTGCGCCTGGCAGGCCAGACGGCCGACACAACGGTAGATAGAGCCTTCGCTGACCGACTCGCGACCCTTGCTGCGTTTGATCAGCTGGGTGCGCTCCACGGCAGAACCGCAGACCGGGCACTGCTCAGGCACATGCACCGCCCGCGCGTCTGCCGGCCGGCGTTCAGCGATTACGCCGAGAATCTGCGGGATCACGTCACCGGCGCGGCGGACAATCACCGTATCGCCGATCATCACGCCTAGGCGGGCGACTTCGTCCATGTTGTGCAAAGTCGCGTTGGATACGGTGACGCCTGCGACTTGCACAGGCTTGAGCCGGGCGACCGGCGTGATGGCGCCGGTACGACCGACCTGGAATTCCACGTCGAGCAGCTCGGTAATCTCCTCCCGCGCGGGAAACTTGTGGGCGATAGCCCAGCGCGGCTCGCGGGCGCGAAAACCGAGTTCGCGCTGCTGCGCGACGGCGTTCACTTTGAACACCACACCGTCGATCTCATAGGCCAGCGAGTCGCGTTTCTCGCCGATGGCGTCGTAGTAGGCACGACATTCGGTAACGCCTTTGGCCAGCTTCAGCTCTCGACTGATGGGCAATCCCCACCCCTTGAGCGCGTGAAGGACGCCGATGTGGGTATCCGGCAGCTCACCGTCACTGCGACCGATGCCATAGGCGCATAACTCCAGCGGACGCGCGGCGGTGATCTTCGGGTCCAGCTGCCGCAGGCTGCCGGCCGCAGCGTTACGCGGATTGGCGAAGGGTTTGCCGCCGCTTGCCAGCTGCCGTGCGTTGAGCGCTTCAAAGCCCGCCTTCGGCATGTAGATTTCACCACGCACCTCGAGCACTGACGGCCAGCCAGTGCCATGCAGCTTGAGCGGAATATTGCGCACGGTGCGCACGTTGGCGCTGATGTCTTCGCCGGTGCTGCCGTCGCCACGGGTCGCACCGCGCACCAGATGGCCGTTCTCATAGAGCAGGCTGACGGCCAAACCGTCGAGCTTAGGTTCGCAGCTATATTCAACCTCGGCGCCGTCGCCGAACAGGTCGCCGGCCGGCATGTCCAGCCCTTCGCGCACACGTCGGTCGAAGTCGAGCAGGTCCTGATCTTCAAAGGCGTTGCCGAGGCTCAGCATCGGCACTTCGTGGCGTACCTGGCCGAACGCCGCCAACGCCGCACCACCGACGCGCTGGGTCGGCGACTCGGGCGTCACCAGCTCAGGGTGTTCGGCTTCCAGCGTTTTCAGTTCATTGAACAGACGGTCGTATTCAGCGTCCGGAACGCTCGGCTCATCGAGAACGTAATAACGGTAGTTATGCGCGTCGATTTCGCTACGCAGTTCGGCGATGCGTTCGGCAGCGGTCTGGGCAGAAGGCATATAGCAAGCGGGGCCGTAGGCTGTGGCCGTGCCAATCGCAACCGCATCAGCACGCCGGAGATTAATGAGAAGGCGATTCTAGCCGATCGGCCCAAATGATGCGGCTCACTCCCAAGGCGGCACGCCGAGCAAAAACAACGGGCGAAAAAAAAGCTGCCCAGGCAGCTTTCTTTGCCCACTCATTATCGTTTGATAACGGCGGAAGATATGGCGCAGCGGACGGGACTCGAACCCGCGACCCCCGGCGTGACAGGCCGGTATTCTAACCGACTGAACTACCGCTGCGCGTCGGTCTCGCAAAGATGGTGGCTGATGACGGGATCGAACCGCCGACCCCCTGCGTGTGATGCAGGTGCTCTCCCAGCTGAGCTAATCAGCCGATCGCCTTGCGAGGCGCGCAATTTACTGATCCCCCTTAGCTAAGTCAACAGCAGCATTGGATTTTTTTATCGCGCTGCTGGTCCATCGTTACTGGCTCACGGATTTGAAATCATGCCGCGGCACTATCGCACTGCCCTGCGGTCTTTGTTCTGCCGCAACGGCAACAGGCTTAACGAGTCTCGCGACAGTCGCCTGTCGAAAAGCGCGATATGTGCCTAAGGTTGAAGACGTAACGGACATAACATCACGATGCGGCATGGAGTACCTCGCTTGTATTTGCCCGGACCGTTGCGGAACTATCGACAGCACGTCCCGCTAGCCCTGAGCGCCCTGCTGGTCTGCCTTTTCGGTATCTACCTGGCGAGCCAGATCAAAACGGTGTGGCAACTGAGCCGCGCCCCTCTCACGGCAGAGGTCAGCCCCCCTGCCGTCAACGCTACCGGCAGTTCCGATCCATCGCGCCTGGACGCCCTTTTCGGCACGCCGCCCGCGCTTCAGGGCAGTGCAACGACCAGCGCCGCAGGCGTAACCCTGCATGGCAGCTTCGTGCATGCCGACCCTAGTCGCTCCAGCGCCATTATTCAGCTCGACGGTCAACCACCCCAGCTGGTCTGGCAGGGCCAGGAGCTACAAAGCGGCGTGGTGCTGCGCAGCGTGCATCCGGACCACGTGCAACTCATGCGCGACGGTCAGATAGAACGGCTGGACTTTCCTGCCGTGCGCTCGCCGGTGTTCGTTCCCGATGAGGCGCCGCAACCGTACGAGACCGAGGATGCGGGCGATGAGGAAATGCAGCAACAGATGGAGGCGCTGCGCCAGCAACTGGAGAACGCCGTCAGCCCGCCCGCTTCGCCCACCCCGAACGTACCGACCAAGGAAGATGACTGAACGATGCCGCCGTTTCTCATGCGTCCGCTGCTTGCCCTGACCCTTTCCAGCGTTCTGATCATGCCGCCGGCTGCACTGGCGGCAGTTGGCGATACCGGTATTGAGCCAAGTTCCAGCCAAGAAGACGGTTGGACTATCAACCTGAAGGATGCCGACATCCGCGCATTCATCGATCAGGTCAGCCAGCTCAGCGGCCAGACGTTCATCGTCGACCCACGGGTCAAGGGTCAAGTCAGCGTCGTATCCAACGCCACGCTGACGATGGATGAGGTCTACCAGCTATTTCTTTCGGTGATGGCGACTCACGGTTTCAGCGTGCTGGCACAGGGCGACGTCGCGCGCATCGTGCCTAACGCCGAGGCGAAGGCCGAGGCCGGTGGTGGTCCGGCCGGCGGCGATCAACTTGAAACACGCGTCATCCAGGTTCAGCACACCGCGGCGACCGAGTTGATTCCGCTGATTCGCCCGCTAGTCCCGCAGTATGGCCATCTGGCCGCGGTCACGTCTGCCAACGCGCTGATCATCAGCGACCGTAGCGCCAACATCGCGCGTATCGAGGATCTGGTAAGGCAGCTGGACCGCACCGAGAGCGACGACTACAGCGTGCTCAATCTGCGCCACGGCTGGGCCACCGATATCGCCGAAGTCCTGCGCAACTCACTGATTCGTGGCGACGCAAAAAACACAGCCGGGCTGCAGATAATCGCCGACTCGCGCACCAACCAGCTGATTTTCATCGGCCCACCGCAGGCTCGCAGCAAGCTGGCCAGCCTGGCACAGACCCTGGACACCCCCGCTACCCGCTCGGCCAATACGCGGGTGATCCGTCTGCGACACAACGATGCCAAGTCGCTAGCCGAAACCCTCGGCGATATCTCCGAAGGCCTGAAGGATTCTGGCGAAGGCGAAACAACCACCACCCGCAGCCAGAACATCCTGATTCGCGCCGACGAGAGCCTCAACGCGCTGGTGCTGCTGGCCGAGCCAGAGCTGATCGGCACGCTGGAGAGCATCGTCCGCCAGCTGGACGTGCCGCGCGCACAGGTCATGGTCGAGGCAGCAATCGTCGAGGTTTCCGGCGATATCAGCGACGCCCTAGGCGTGCAGTGGGCTGTCGATGCGCGCGGCGGCACCGGGGGCGTCGGCGGCGTTAATTTCGGCAACACCGGGCTGTCGATCGGCAGCGTGCTGAACGCCATCAACGAGGACGAGATACCGAGCAACCTGCCCGATGGCGCAATCATCGGCATCGGCACACGCAGCTTCGGTGCGCTGATCACGGCACTGTCGTCCAACAGCAAGAGCAACCTGTTGTCGACGCCGAGCCTGCTGACACTGGACAACCAGGAGGCGGAAATCCTCGTGGGCCAGAATGTGCCGTTCCAGACCGGTGCCTATACCACCGACTCCTCGGGCGCGAACAATCCGTTCACTACGATCGAGCGGCAGGATATCGGCGTTACGCTGAAAGTAACTCCGCACATCAATGAGGGCGCAACGCTGCGCCTGCAGATTGAGCAGGAAATCTCGTCCATCGCGCCCACTGCGAGCCTCACCGCACAGGCCGTGGACCTGGTCACCAATAAGCGTTCGATCAAGAGCACTATCCTTGCCGAGG
Source organism: Stutzerimonas sp. 21-1 (assembly GCF_056336065.1). NCBI lineage: Bacteria > Pseudomonadati > Pseudomonadota > Gammaproteobacteria > Pseudomonadales > Pseudomonadaceae > Stutzerimonas > Stutzerimonas sp. 21-1. Next base: position 2,181,683 of record NZ_CM150500.1, read on the forward strand.
ATGGCCAGGTGATCGTGCTCGGCGGCCTGATTCAGGACGACGTAACCCGCACCGACTCCAAGGTTCCGCTGCTGGGCGATATTCCGTTGCTCGGTGCGCTGTTCCGCTCGACGCAGGAAAGCCATGTCAAACGCAACCTGATGGTATTCCTACGCCCGACGGTGGTGCGCGATCGCGCAGGCCTGGCCGCGCTGTCAGGCAAGAAGTACAGCGATATCCGCGTGATCGAGACTGACTCGGCCAGCCCCACCATTCTTCCAGCCAATCCCGAGCGTCTGTTCGATGGCCAGGGCGAACCGGCGCCAGCCATCGATCTGCGCGCCAACGAGCCACGCCAAGGTTCGCTGGCACCACCTCCGCCGCCGCGCAGCACCAAATCGGGCGTCCCCTCCAGCGCTACAGGCAGCTGGGCGATTCAGCTGGCCAGTCTGCGCAATCCGGCTAATGCCGACGCGCTGCGTGAACGCCTGGTCGGGCTTGGCTATGAGGCTTATGTTCGACCGGGCAGCAACACCAGCCGGGTCTACGTCGGGCCGCTGGCGAGTCGCGACGAGGCCACGCGCCTGCGCGAGCAACTCTCGAAGGAACAGCGGCTGGACGGCATCGTGCTGAGAATCGGGCCTACGCGCGAATAAGCCGCAGAGGCTCATTCGCGCGACTGCCAGAGGTAGCTGGCCGCTCCGACGAATCAGAGCGCCGCGAGGCCGCGTGCCAGATCGGCCTGCAGATCGGCGACATCTTCCAGCCCGACCGCCACGCGAATCAAACTGTCGCTGATGCCAGCGCTGGCGCGATCTTCGGCAGACAGCCGGCCGTGCGTAGTCGAGGCCGGATGGGTGATGGTGCTTTTACTGTCGCCCAGGTTGGCGGTGATGGAAATCAGTCGGGTGGCATCGATAAAGCGCCAGGCCCCCTCCTTGCCTCCCTTGACCTCGAAGCTCAACACGGCACCAAAACCCTTCTGCTGACGCTTCGCCAGTTCATGCTGCGGATGGCTGGGCAAGCCTGCGTAATAGACCCGGTCCACCGCAGGTTGGCGCTCCAGCCATTCGGCCAGTTGCTGTGCGCTGGCACAGTGGGCCTGCATGCGCAGGCGCAAGGTTTCCAGTCCCTTGAGGAATACCCAGGCGTTGAACGGACTGAGCGTCGGCCCAGCGGTGCGCAGGAAACCGACGATCTCCTTCATCTGTTCTCTGCCTCCCGCAACCACGCCACCCAGACAGCGCCCCTGTCCATCGATGTACTTGGTCGCCGAATGAATGACGATATCGGCGCCGAGCGCCAGTGGCTGCTGCAGCACCGGCGTGCAGAAACAGTTGTCGACCGCAAGCAGGACGCCGTTGGCTTGGCAGAGTTGTGCCAGCGCAGCGATATCCACCAACTCCGCCAGCGGGTTGGACGGCGATTCGACGAACACCAGCTTGGTGTTGGGCTTGAAAGCTGATTGCCACGCCGAAAAATCGGTCAGCGGCACGTAGTCGACCTGTACACCGAAGCGTTTGAAGTACTTCTCGAACAGCGAAACGGTGGCGCCGAACACGCTGCGCGACACCAAGATATGATCGCCGGCCGAGCATAGGCTCATCACGGTCGCCAGAATCGCGGCCATCCCAGACGCCGTCGCGACTGCCTGCTCGGCACCTTCCAACGCGGCGATTCGCTCCTCGAAGGTGCGCACTGTCGGGTTGGTGTAGCGCGAATAGACGTTGCCCGGCACTTCACCGGCAAAGCACGCAGCCGCGGCCGCAGCGCTGCGGAACACATAGCTGGAGGTGAAGAACAGCGGCTCGCCGTGCTCTGCCTCCGGGGTGCGATGCTGTCCGGCACGCACGGCCAGGGTGTCGATCCCGACACCATCGAGATCGCTGTCCAGCCGCCCGGCTTCCCACTCAGTGGTCATTCTTGCTACCTCCAGCACCGCAGCCGCCGCTGCGGCGCCCAGCTTAGTCGTTGTACAGATCGATGATGGCGCTGACGGCATTGGCCTTGGACTTGCTGAGGTCATTGCGCGCCTGCTCGATCCTGTGCAGATAGGCGTCATCGATATCGCCAGTGATGTACTTGCCATCGAACACCGCGCAATCGAAGTGTTCGATCTTCACCTTGCCGCCACCGACAGCGTCGATCAGATCTTCGAGGTCCTGATAGATCAGCCAGTCGGCGCCAATCAGCTCGGCCACTTCTTCGGTGCTGCGGTTGTGGGCGATCAGCTCATGGGCGCTGGGCATGTCGATGCCGTAAACGTTCGGGTAGCGCACCGCGGGTGCTGCCGAACAGAAGTACACGTTCTTCGCGCCGGCCTCGCGCGCCATCTGAATGATCTGCTTGCAGGTGGTTCCGCGCACGATGGAATCGTCGACCAGCAACACGTTCTTGCCGCGGAACTCGAGGTCGATGGCGTTGAGCTTCTGGCGCACCGACTTTTTGCGCGCCGCCTGGCCGGGCATGATGAAGGTCCGGCCGATATAGCGGTTCTTGACGAAGCCCTCGCGGAATTTCACCCCCAGCCGGTTCGCCAGCTCAAGCGCAGCGGTGCGGCTGGTATCCGGAATCGGGATAACCACGTCGATATCATGCTCGGGACGCTCGCGCAGAATCTTGTCCGCCAGTTTCTCGCCCATCCGCAGGCGCGCCTTGTATACCGATACGCCATCCATCAGGGAATCGGAGCGCGCCAGATAAACGTACTCGAAAATGCACGGCGAGAGTTTCGGAGCGTCCGCGCACTGACGAGTGAACAACCGGCCGTCGGTGGTGATATACACCGCCTCACCCGGCGCCAGATCGCGGATCACGGTGAAGCCGAGTACGTCGAGCGAGACGCTTTCCGAGGCGATCATGTACTCGACGCCTTCGTCGGTATGACGCTGGCCGAAGACGATCGGACGGATTGCATTCGGATCACGGAAGCCAACGATACCGTAGCCGGTCACCATCGCCACCACCGCATAACCTCCGCGGCAACGCTCGTGGACCTTGCTGACTGCAGCGAACACGTCTTCCTCGGTTGGCTGCAGCTTGCCGCGTACCGCCAGCTCATGAGCGAACACGTTGAGCAGCACTTCCGAGTCCGAGCTGGTGTTCACATGGCGCAGATCCGACTCGTAGATTTCTTTGGTGAGCTGCTCGACGTTGGTCAGATTGCCGTTGTGTGCGAGCGTGATGCCATAAGGCGAGTTGACATAGAACGGCTGCGCTTCGGCCGAACTGGAACTGCCGGCGGTGGGGTAGCGAACATGGCCGATGCCCATATTGCCGATCAGACGTTGCATGTGACGTTGCTGGAACACGTCACGCACCAGACCGTTGTCCTTGCGCAGAAACAGGCGATCGTCGTGACTGGTGACGATACCGGCGGCATCCTGCCCGCGATGCTGCAGTACGGTAAGCGCGTCGTACAGCGCCTGATTGACGTTCGACTTACCGACAATGCCGACAATGCCACACATGCAAGGAACCCCTCAGTTTGTTTCAGGCTGACGCGCAGGCAGGAAGCTGCCAGAAGCGTCTTCAATAAATTTTGCAGAACCGGACGGATCGAGCGAACTGGCCAGCCACTGGCTGCTGAACTCAAGAATCAGGTTCTTCGACCAGTCGGCAACCAGCAGGAAATGCGGCAGCAGAACGGACTCCTTCCACCAGAGGTCCTCCTGAACCGGCGCAAGGCTGAGCAAACCGGCCAGCACCACTACCAACAGTCCACCGCGCGCCGCACCGAATACCATCCCCAGCAAACGGTCAGTACCAGAAAGCCCCGTCACCCGAATCAGTTCACCGATCAGGAAATTAACCAGCGCCCCCACCAAGAGGGTGGCAACGAACAGGATGGCGCAAGCAGCGATGATTCGTGCCGAGGGCGTACTGATGAACTCGGCCAGATGATGCGACAACGCACCGCCGAACATCCAGGCGATCACCCCGGCGATGATCCAGGTCAGCAGGGACAAGGCTTCCTTGACGAAGCCTCGCTTCAGACTAATCAGACTGGAGACAGCAACGACGGCGACGATGATCCAATCGACCCAGGTAAAAACCACGACGTCTTCTGCATAGAGGAAAGGCGGCGCATTTTAGCAGAGGGCCGGCGACGGAGTAAGCACAAACACCCTGCACTATCGCGCCGAGCGGAACGCTCGCTCCGACGAGCCTCTCGCTTGCCGGAGCGGGCCCTCAGCGCGGTTCCGGCTTGAAGCGCACTACGAAACCATTCAGCTTCTGTTGGCGCTGCAACTGATCGCGCAAACGGTTGGCCTCGTCGCGCTCGATGAGTGGCCCGACAAACACCCGATTCATTCCGTCTGCGGCGCGAATGTAGGCGTTATAGCCCTGCTCACGCAGGGTCTTCTGCAGCTTCTCTGCGCTTGCGCGGTTGGACAAGCTGGCCAACTGGATAGACCAGCTCACCGGCAGGTTGTCGGCATCCACACGAGGCTGCGGCACAGGCGTCGTCTGCGCAGGCGCTTTCACCTGCTCCGGCTCGGCCACCGCTGGAGACTCGGTCGGCTCTGAAGGGACAGCCGCCGACTTGGCACTGGCATCGTTTTCGACGATCTCGAAACCCTCGGGAATCGATTTAGGCTCCGGGACTTCCACCGGCTCGATTTCGATCTGAGCCACCGGCGGTGTATTGGGCATAGCCGGGGCATCGACAACGACATGGCGCAGATCATCTTCGCGAGTGAACAGCATCGGCACGAAGATCACCGCCAAGGCGATCAGCACCAACGCGCCGACCATGCGCTGTTTCAATCCCTTATCCAGCAGTGCCATCTCCCGCTTCCTCCGTACGCGTGGCGAGCCATTGCAGCGCTTCCGCTACACAATAGAACGATCCAAATAACAGAATCTCGTCTTGCTCGCCGGCTTTTTCGCACTGCGACTCCAGCGCCTGCACAAGCGATGTATGGGCGCTCACCGCAGCCTTGCGCTCAGCCAAGGCCGCGTGCAACTCCGCCGCGGGGCGCGAACGCGGGCTGGCAAGCGGCGCGACCGCCCACTCGCTCACGTGCGGCAGCAGGACATTCAGGATGCCGGAGAGGTCCTTGTCCGCCAGCAAGCCGAACACGGCCAGGCGCTGGCCAGTCAATGTCTGTTGTTCGAGATAATTCGCCAGGTAGCTGGCCGCATGAGGGTTGTGCGCGACATCCAACAATAGATTGAGCGTACGACCGCTCCAGCGAATCGCCCGGCGGTCGAAGCGGCCGCTGATGCGGGTTTGCTGTAACGCCTTTGCCAGAGTCTCAGGTTGCCACGGCAAATCCAACAAAGCGTAGACCTGCAGCGCAAGCGCAGCATTTTCCATCGGCAGCGACAACAGCGGGAGATCGTGCAGCTCAAGCGGCTTGCCGGCCGCGTCGACGCCGCGCCAGTGCCAGCCGGCAATTCCGCTTGCCAGATCGTAGTCCCGGCCACGTAACCGCAAAGGCACCGCCAGCCTCTCAGCCTGCCCCAGCACCGACATGGGGGGCTCCAGATCACCGCATACGGCAGGAACATTGGGGCGAAAAATCCCCGCCTTCTCGAAACCGACGCTCTCCCGATCATCGCCCAGCCACTCAGCGTGATCGAGACCGATGTTGGTGATCACCGCCACATCAGCATCGATCAGATTGACGGCGTCCAGTCGCCCGCCAAGGCCGACCTCTAGCACTACGGCGTCAAGTCCGGCTCGCTGGAAAAGCCATAGAGCCGCCAAGGTACCCATCTCGAAATAGGTAAGCGAGGTGTTCTCACGCGCCTGTTCGACGGCCTCGAAAGCCTCGCAGAGCGCGTCATCATCGGCTTCCAGGCCACCGATGCGCACCCGTTCGTTGTAGCGCAGCAGATGCGGCGATGCGTAGACACCGACACTGAGGCCCTGGGCCTGCAGCAACGAGGCGATGAAGGCGCAACTGGAGCCTTTGCCATTGGTCCCGGTGACCGTGATCACCTTTCGTGCGGGACGCCCAAGGCCCAGCCGCTGCGCGACCTCGCGAACCCGCTCGAGCCCCATGTCGATGGTCGAGGGATGCAGCTGCTCAAGATAACTCAGCCAATCGGCGAGGCCGCGAGCACTCATGCAGAGGCCGCAACCTGCGCAGGCGCAACGGTCGCTGGCAGTCGCTGCAACTGCGCAAGCAGGCGGGAAAGACGGGGCCGCAGCTCGGCACGCGGGATAATTAGATCGATGGCACCGTGATCCAGCAGAAACTCGCTGCGCTGGAAACCCTCAGGAAGTTTCTCACGAACGGTCTGCTCGATAACTCGCGGTCCGGCGAAGCCAATCAACGCTTTTGGCTCGGCCACGATGACGTCGCCCAGCATTGCCAAACTGGCCGAAACGCCGCCGTATACTGGATCGGTTAGCACCGAGATGAAAGGCAGCCCCTCTTCGCGCATACGCGCCAGCACAGCAGACGTTTTTGCCATCTGCATCAGCGAAATCAAGGCCTCCTGCATGCGCGCGCCGCCGGACGCAGAGAAGCATATCAGCGGGCAACGCAGTTCCAGCGCCACGTTGGCGGCACGCACGAAGCGCTCGCCAACGATAGCGCCCATCGAACCACCCATGAAGGAGAACTCAAAGGCACAGGCAACAACCGGCACCTTGAACAACGTGCCCTGCATCGCGATCAGAGCATCCTTTTCGCCAGTCTGCTTCTGCGCGGCAGACAGGCGATCCTTGTACTTCTTGCTGTCACGAAACTTGAGTCGATCCACTGGTTCCAGGTCGCTAGCGATTTCTTCGCGACCCTCGGTATCGAGAAAGATGTCCAGTCGGGTGCGAGCATCAATGCGCATGTGATGCTGGCATTTAGGACACACATCCAGCGTCTTTTCCAGTTCGGGGCGATACAGCACAGCCTCGCAGGAGGGACACTTGTGCCACAGCCCTTCGGGCACCGAGCTCTTTTGTGTCTCGGAACGCATGATCGAAGGGATCAGCTTGTCTACCAGCCAGTTGCTCATGCTCTTGTTCTCCAAAGCTTCCATTCGGGTCGCATTAATCTCGCGCCCCGATCAAATGTATTGTCGCGGCTCGGCACTCCGCACTCGCTAAATTAGAGGGGGGGGGCGTCCCGCTTTTCCGGGCAAACTAACCGCCTGGCGCCAGTCGAACCAGCGATTCGTACTGGACGGCAAAGAGCCGCCAAGCGTCACATGACAGAGCGAACTCGTTGAATGAACGCGCGAACTTTTTCGGCGCTCTTGATGCCTTTACTCAATTCAACGCCACCGCTCACATCAACAGCATAAGGGTGCACCTGGGCAATCGCGTCGGCCACGTTATCGCAGGTCAGACCGCCTGCCAGTATCAAAGGCTTGGGCAAATCGTCAGGAATAAGCGACCAGTCAAAACGCGCTCCCGTCCCCCCTGGCACACCCGCTATATAGGTATCGAGCAACAATGCGGTAGCTCCAGCCGTAGCATATCTAGCTGCCGCGGCGCCAATGTCGAATCCCGGTGCAACTCGTAGCGCCTTGAACCAGGGACGATGAAATCTTGCGCAGTCAGCAGGCTCCTCATCGCCATGGAACTGCAGCACATCGAGCGCAACCGCATCCAGTGTGTCTTCGACCTCACAGCGACTGGCATCCACGAAAAGGCCGACCACGGTCACGAAGGGAGGTAATGCCTCGACGATTTCCCGTGCCCGCCTGATGTCGACCGCACGCGGACTCTTGGCATAAAACACCAGACCGATGGCGTCCGCCCCAGCCTCCGCGGCGAGCAAAGCGTCCTCAACCCGGGTAATCCCACAAATTTTGCTTCGAACGACCGACAAGTCTTACTACCTTTGCGAAAGACAAGGGATGGTAGCAAAAGCCGTGCTGCCTGCAAGCCGAACGGACGGCTCGCAGAAGCCAGCAGCGCGTGAACATAGACGATCATTCGAGCTTAGCGCCGTAACGCTAGCCATTGTTCAAGCAGGAGTCCTGATGATCGGCAAGACCGGAAAGAAAGTGCGGACCAAGATACCGTTGAGGCAGCTTGAACTCTTCCGGGTATTCAACCCGTACCAGGTACAATCCATATGGATGAGCCGTGACCCCACCGGTTCGACGTATACGCGTCTGTAATACCTGCTGAGCCCACTCAACCGGGCGCTCGCCCGCTCCGATGGTCATCAGAACACCGGCGAAATTGCGCACCATGTGATGCAGAAATGCATTGGCACGCACGTCGATCACGATGAACTTGCCATGCTGTAGCAACTGCAGATGATGCACCGTCTTCACGGGCGACTTGGCTTGGCACTGTCGCGCCCGAAAGGCGCTGAAATCATGGGTACCGACAAGCGCCTTGGCCGCTTCGCGCATCATTTCGATGTCGAGTGGTCGATGGTTCCAGGTAACCTCTTCAGCCATGTGAGCAGGGCGAATTTGGTCGTTGTAGATGACATACCGATATCGGCGCGCCATAGCGCTGAAGCGCGCATCGAAATGAGCCGGCATCGCCTTGGCCCACGTCACGCTGATATCACCCGGCAGATTCATGTTCGCCCCCATGACCCAGGCGTGCATGCTGCGCTCAACTGAAGTATCGAAGTGCACCACCTGTCCGCTCGCATGCACCAGGGCGTCCGTGCGTCCTGCACAGCTCAAGGCAACGGGGTGTCCGCCGGCAACTCTGCTCAACGCGCGCTCCAGCGCCTCCTGAACTGAAGGTACACCCGCACGCTGGCGCTGGAAGCCACGGTAACGCGACCCTTTGTACTCGACACCTAGCGCGATTCTGGAAACGCCAACGGCAGCCGATTCGGCTGCCGCTTTGGGTACGTCGTGAAGCATCAGGCCAGCTTGGCGAGCATCTCTCGCGCCTCTTGCTGCTGTTGCTCGCTGCCCTCCGAGAGTACCTCGTCGAGAATATCGCGAGCGCCTTCGGCATCCCCCATATCGATATAAGCACGGGCAAGATCGAGCTTGGTTGTGGCCTCATCGGTATCCGAGAAGAAGTTGAAATCATCCTCCTCCGCCGCGCTTTCAGGCTCCGCATTCAAAGCGTCGGAAGACGCTGTTTTAGCGACATCCAGACTATCAACTGGAAGATCAAAATCCACACCATCGAACTGGTCAACCGCGCTCTCAATTTGCGACTCACTCACTGGCTCATGATCAAGGGACAGATCGAAGTCAGCCGACAGCAGCTCCTCATCTGCCTTGGCATCGCGGTTGGTCGCAACGTCTTCCAAGGATTCATTCAGATCGAAACTGAAGCTTTCTACCGACGGCTGCCCCTCATCCCCAGAAATGCGTTGTTCCTCAGCTCCGAGATCGAAGGAGAAATCATCCAGATCCTCAGAAAGGGAAGCTGCTAACGGGGACTCTTCTGCCAAGTCGGCAAAATGATCGTCCACACCTGCATTCTCTGTCGCGCTGGGCGCCGGCTCATCAAACGATAGATCGTCGAAGTCCAGGGTTTCGGGCTGCGCGGTTTCGCTGACTGGCGTAGCCGGGGTTAGGCTGACCTGATCGCTGTCCAGATCGATATCCAGATCGTCCAAACTCAGGTCGAAGGCGTCGTCTGGATCCTGCCCGGCAGCCTTCGCAGATACCTGCTCCTCGAACTGCAAATCGTCCAGATCGAAATTATCAAGATCGGCATGCGTTGCTACCGCTGCAACGGCTGCTATGGTGGCGATGGCCGGATACTTGAGCTTGAGTCGTTCGATATCGCTACCGGCACCACCAATTTCGCGCAACTCCGACTCTTGGCGAGCAAAACCGTCGCGATCACCCAGCTCTGCATAAACTTCCATCAGCTTCAGGCGTAGATCACTGCGCTGCGGTTCGTCGTTTAGGGCATTGCGCAGCAACTCGGCGGCCTGGTTGAAACGGCCATAGGCGATATAGATGTCAGCTTCTGCCAGAGCATCACCGGTAGAGGCATGCGTCGGAGCAACCGGTTCGGTTTCGACAAAGGTAGCGGCTGTGCTCGGGAGCGATGCGCCCGAGTCTGAATGCAGATCCTGTAGCGACCCGGGCTGCAAATTGAAGCTTTCGTTCTCACTTTCCGCGATGAGTTGCTCTTGAAGCTCAGCTTCCTTCATTGCGTTACGGCGAGATAGCGCCATCAACCCAACCAACAACAGTAGCAGCGCGCTTCCACCCAGCACACCGAGCAGCATCGGATTGGCCAGATATTCGTCAAGCAAGCTCGGCTCTTCAGACGCCGGAACCACGGGAGCTGCAGGAGCCGGCTTCGGTGCCGCTGCCGGCTTGGACGGCTGGGCCTTTTGCGAAGCAGGCGCCGCAGCGCTTGCCGTTGTTTCCTGATCAGGAGTCAGCTCGGTTTTGTTCTCGCTGGCGTTATCCGTTTCATCGCTCTGCGGTTTAGAAGCAGACGCGGAATCAGCTTGAATTGCCTGTGCAGCATCTTCCGATGGACGCTCGACATTGCTCGTCTCACCATCGACTGCTAGCTGAGCCTGCAGCTTGGCCAGCTGATCATCCTTAAGCTGCATCAAACGCTGGAGTTTCTCCAACTGACCCTGCAGCTCATCCAAGCGCTCTTTCAGATCGACATTTTCGCGCCGACTGGAGTCGAGACTCTCTTGAGTGGTGGCAAGGCGATCACGTAGCGCCTTGCTGTCGCCGCTGGAGCCGGTATCACTGCCGGCGGTGGATTTTCCAGCATCCGGAGCCACAAGCCGCAGGTTATCCCGATTATCACTTTGGGCAGGCGCTTCGCCTGCAGCGGTCCGGCGAGTCGCATCAATCTGCTTTGCTACATCGCGAGGCGCCGTGCGCGCCTGCCGCCAGATCGTATTCTGCTCGGCGACTTGCGCAATGGCCTCGGCCTGAGTGCGACTGTTGATCTGCTCGGCGCTGGGCAGACGCAGGACTTGACCGCTCTTCATGCGGTTGATGTTGCCATCGATAAAAGCGTTCGGATTCAAATCCTGGATGGCAAGCATGGCCTGATGGACCGTGCCAGAACCCGCGTTGCGCTCGGCAATTTCCCAGAGCGTATCGTGCGAAGAGGTCTTGTACTCGGAGCCGGTCGACACGCGCTCAGCCGCCTGCCCCGTCGTCGACGCGGATGATGGCGACTTCACCTGACTCGGCGCAGCCGAAACACTCGGCGTGCGAGCGGGCGCCACCGAAGCGATTGGCAACTGCGGGGCAACCGCAGCTACGGTTTCCGGAGAATAAAGCGGGGGGTCCAGCAACAATGTGTACTCACGCAACAAGCGACCGCTGGGCCATAGAACCTCAACCAGGAAATTGAGGTAAGGCTCACGCACCGGCTTGGTCGATGAGACTCGGATGACGCTTTTGCCGTCCGGCCGTAGCACCGGAGTGAATTTCAGATCGGTCAGAAAGTACTGACGATCAATTCCGGCGCGGTTGAATTCTTCAACAGAGGCGAGCGAGGGGACCACCTCGCCCGGAGAGAGCATTTTTGCGTCAAGCAGTTCGATTTCCGCAACCAGTGGTTGATTCAGCGACGATTGCAGCCGCACCTCACCAAGCCCCAGCGCATGGGCCACCTCGGTAGTCAGCGCAGTAGCAGCTGCAATTGCCAGTACCAGATTTCGAACCCGAACCATTGTCTATCCTTTGTTTATCTTTTTCTCGAAGCTTGAGAAAGGGTCTTATGTCACTGCCCGCGCTTTGCAGCGCCCCCGATCAGCGATAGGCCGTACTAGCACAACTTAGAAAAGTTCTTCGAATTACCAGTAAGTATCTTTTACAGATGGTGTTTTATCAACAACTTGGCGGACGGCGCAGCATTCCACTCCGACGCTTTTGGCACGTTATCAGACTCAATCCACAATTTGACTGACCCAGTCCCTGCGCGCTGTCGGGCTTCTTCACACCGAAGCCCGGGCTCACTAACGCCCGCCAGACCCAACGCTCACCGTCCACTGTCCAACAAGGGACACCCACCTGATATTTGACGCTGTGCCGGCGCACAGTCTGCAGGATGCAGGCGAAAAAAAACCGCGGCTAACCGCGGTTTTTTAAGAGCGACTCAACGCTCCAGAAGTATACGAAGCATCCGGCGCAGCGGCTCCGCAGCCCCCCAGAGCAATTGATCTCCAACGGTGAAGGCTCCGAGGAAATGTGAACCCATGTTGAGCTTACGCAAGCGTCCGACCGGCACGCTCAGCGTGCCAGTAACGGCCGCCGGACTCAGCTCCTGCATGCTGGCCTCCCGATGGTTCGGCACCAGCTTGACCCACGGATTGTGCTGACTGATCAGCCCCTCGATGTCCGAAATCGGCACATCCTTGTTCAGCTTGATGGTCAGTGCCTGACTGTGGCAGCGCATGGCGCCAATGCGCACGCAGATACCGTCAACCGGGATCGGGTTCTTGAAGCGACCAAGGATCTTGTTGGTCTCGGCCTGCGCTTTCCATTCCTCACGGCTCTGCCCGTTGGGCAGTTCCTTGTCGATATAGGGGATCAGGCTGCCGGCCAGCGGCACGCCAAAGTTATCGACGGGGAACGCTTCACCGCGCTGACTCTCGGCAACCTTGCGGTCGATATCCAGAATGGCGCTCGCCGGATTGGCAAGCTCATCGGCAACGGCGGCGTTGATGGTTCCCATCTGCTTGATCAGTTCGCGCATGTTCTGAGCGCCAGCACCGGATGCGGCCTGATAAGTCATGGCGCTCATCCATTCCACGAGGCCCGCTTCGAACAAACCACCAAGGCCCATCAGCATCAGACTGACGGTGCAGTTACCGCCAATGTAGTTCTTGGTGCCGGCATCCAGTTGCTGGTCGATCACGCGGCGATTCACCGGATCGAGCACGATAACGGCGTCATCTTGCATACGCAGTGCCGAGGCGGCATCGATCCAGTAACCTTGCCAACCTGCTTCGCGCAGCTTCGGGAAAACCTCGTTGGTGTAGTCGCCGCCTTGGCAGGTCAGGATCACGTCCAGCGCCTTCAGCTCATCGATACTGTAGGCGTCCTTCAACGGAGCGGTTTCCTTGCCGATGGCAGGCCCCTGGCCGCCAACGTTCGAGGTGGTGAAGAACACCGGTTCGATCAGATCGAAATCCCGCTCTTCCAGCATCCGCTGCATGAGCACGGAACCGACCATCCCGCGCCAACCGATCAGACCTACACGTTTCATCGCAACTACACCTATAGAAAAAGTGGCCCGCACATATAGAAAGGCGGGCAAAGAGCTTACAACTTCGCGAGCGCCGCGACTACCGCATCACCCATTGCCTGGGTACCTACCTTCGTGCAGCCCTCGGACCAGATATCGCCGGTACGCAGCCCCTGGTCGAGCACATCGCTGACCGCGCGCTCGATAGTGTCCGCCGCAACCAGCTGATTGAAGCTGTAACGCAGCATCATCGAAACCGAGAGAATGGTTGCCAACGGGTTGGCGATGTCTTTGCCGGCGATATCCGGTGCCGAGCCATGGCAGGGTTCGTACATGCCCTTGTTGCTCGCGTCCAGCGAAGCGGATGGCAGCATGCCGATGGAGCCGGTGAGCATGGATGCCTCGTCGGACAGAATGTCGCCGAACATGTTGTCGGTAACGATCACGTCGAACTGCTTGGGCGCGCGCACCAGTTGCATGGCGGCGTTGTCGACGTACATGTGCGACAGCTCGACCTCTGGGTAATCCTTGGCCACTTCCTCGACCACGGCGCGCCACAGCTGGCTGGAAGCCAATACGTTGGCCTTGTCTACCGAGCAGAGCTTCTTGTTGCGCAACATCGCCATATCGAAACCAACCTTGGCGATGCGGCGGATCTCGCTTTCGCTGTATGGCAGGGTGTCATAGGCCATGCGCTCGCCACTCTCGAGCACCTTGCTCTCGCGCGGCTGGCCGAAATAGATGCCGCCAGTCAGCTCACGCACGATGAGGATGTCCAACCCCGCAACAACCTCCGGTTTCAGAGTCGAGGCGTCGGCCAGTTGCGGATACAACAGCGCCGGGCGCAGGTTGCCGAACAGGCCCAGCTGCGAACGGATCTTCAGCAGGCCGCGCTCGGGCCGGATGGCAGGATCGATCGTATCCCACTTCGGACCGCCCACCGCACCCAGCAGAATGGCGTCCGCCTTGCGGGCGCGCTCCAGGGTTTCGTCGGCCAGTGGCACGCCATATTTGTCGATTGCAGCGCCGCCCAGTTCGTCATAGCTCAGCTCGAAACCGAGCTGGAACTTGTCGTTGGCCAGCTGCAGTACCTTGACGGCCTCCGCCATGATTTCCGGACCGATACCGTCACCCGGAAGAACCAGAATCTGCTTGCTCATTGCATTCCTCTATTTTTCGTAGGGTGGATAACGGCCATCGGCCTTATCCACCGGAATCCTCTGGTGGAAAAACGCTGCGCGGTTTTCCACCCTACCTGCACGCTCGTTTACTTGATCGCGCCGAACAGCCAGGGCTGGACCTGCCGGCGCTTGCTCTCGAACGCCTTGATCGCGTCTGCGTCCTGCAGGGTCAGGCCGATGTCGTCCAGCCCGTTGAGCAGGCAGTGCTTGCGGAAAGCGTCGATCTCGAAGCGGTACTGCACACCATCCGGGCGCGTCACGGTCTGGGCCTGCAGATCGACGGTAAGTTGATAGCCCTCGGTGGCCTCGGCCTGCTGGAACAGCGCATCGACCTCCTCTTCTTTCAGCACGATCGGTAGCAGGCCGTTCTTGAAGCTGTTGTTGAAGAAGATATCGGCGAAGCTCGGCGCGATGATGGCGCGGAAACCGTACTCATCCAGCGCCCACGGAGCATGCTCGCGGGACGAGCCGCAGCCGAAGTTCTCACGGGCCAGCAGCACGCTGGCACCCTGGTAGCGCGGGAAGTTCAGCACGAACTCCTTGTTCAGCGGGCGGTTGGAGCAGTCCTGATTCGGCTGACCAACATCCAGATAGCGCCACTCGTCGAACAGGTTGGGACCGAAGCCGGTGCGCTTGATCGACTTGAGGAATTGCTTGGGAATGATCTGGTCGGTATCGACGTTGGCGCGATCCAGCGGGCAGACCAGGCCGGTGTGTTGGGTAAAGGCTTTCATGCTGTTGCTCCTCAGGCCTGGATCAGTTCGCGAACATCGATGAAACGACCGGTCACCGCGGCGGCGGCAGCCATGGCCGGGCTCACCAGATGAGTACGACCGCCGGCACCCTGACGCCCTTCGAAGTTGCGGTTGGAAGTCGAGGCGCAATGCTCGCCGCTCCCCAGCTTGTCCGGGTTCATCGCCAGACACATGGAGCAGCCGGGCTCACGCCATTCGAAGCCGGCTTCGATGAAGATCTTGTCCAGCCCCTCGGCTTCGGCCTGCTGCTTGACCAGGCCGGAACCCGGTACTACCAGCGCCTGCTTGACGTTGGCGGCGACCTTGCGGCCCTTGGCCACTTCAGCGGCGGCACGCAGATCCTCGATGCGCGAGTTGGTGCACGAACCGATGAACACACGATCCAGCTTGATCTCGGTAATCGGCTGGTTGGCGTTCAGGCCCATGTACTTGAGAGCGCGAACGATGGAATCGCGCTTCACCGGATCGGCTTCGGCGGCCGGGTCCGGCACGCGCTGGTCGACCGCCAGTACCATTTCCGGCGACGTGCCCCAGCTGACCTGCGGCTTGATATCCTCTGCCTTCAACTCGACGAGGGTGTCGAATACTGCGTCCTCATCGGACACCAGGTCTTTCCAGACTTCGACCGCTTTTTCCCAATCCGCACCCTTCGGTGCATAAGGCCGACCTTCTACATAGGCGACGGTTTTCTCATCGCAAGCGACCATACCCACACGGGCACCGGCCTCGATGGCCATGTTGCAGAGTGTCATGCGGCCCTCCATCGACAGGTCGCGAATGGCGCTGCCGGCAAACTCCAGCGCATGGCCATTGCCACCGGCAGTACCGATCTTGCCGATCACCGCGAGCACGATGTCCTTGGCACTGACGCCGAACGGCAGTTTGCCTTCGACGCGCACTTGCATGTTTTTCATCTTCTTGGCGACCAGACACTGAGTGGCCAGCACGTGCTCGACTTCCGAAGTGCCGATACCGTGCGCCAGAGCACCGAAGGCGCCATGGGTGGAGGTATGCGAATCGCCGCAGACCACGGTCATGCCCGGCAGAGTGGCGCCCTGCTCCGGGCCGATGACGTGGACGATGCCCTGGCGCACGTCGTTCATCTTGAATTCGAGAATGCCGAAGTCGTCGCAGTTCTCGTCCAGCGTCTGCACCTGAATGCGCGAGACTTCGTCCGCGATGGCTTCCAGGCCGCCCTGGCGCTCACCCTTTGTCGTCGGCACGTTGTGGTCCGGCGTCGCGATGTTGGCGTCGATGCGCCACGGCTTGCGGCCGGCGAGGCGCAGCCCTTCGAAGGCCTGGGGCGAAGTCACTTCATGCAGGATGTGGCGGTCGATGTAGATCAGCGACGAACCATCGTCACGCCGCTTCACCTCGTGCATCTCCCAAAGCTTGTCGTAGAGCGTTTTGCCGGCCATCGAAGTTTTCCTCATCTGTTTTCTATGCGGGGCGAATAGCCCTTGCGCTTATGGGGCGATCCTAGGGGCTTGAATTGAATTACTCAAATTCATATTTTTTATTCGAAGCATTCCTTACGGGAATCACATGGGCCGCCGGTTAACACGCATTTATCCGGCTCGTAGCGCCAATCAACGACTTGGAGATCCCATGGATCTTGCCAATCTCAACGCCTTTATTGCGGTCGCCGAAACCGGCAGCTTCTCTCTGGCAGCCGAGCGTCTGCACCTGACACAACCAGCCGTCAGCAAGCGGATCGCCGCACTGGAAGGTCAACTTGATGTGCGCCTGTTCGATCGGCTGGGTCGCGAAATCAGCCTGACCGAGGCCGGCCGCGCGCTGCAGCCACGTGCCTACCAGATTCTCAACGTTCTGGAGGACACCCGCCGCGCCCTGACCAATCTCAACGGTGACATCGGCGGGCGGCTGTCACTCGCCACCAGCCATCACATCGGCCTGCATCGCTTACCGCCACTGCTGCGCGCGTTCACCCGGGCCCACCCGCAGGTGAACCTGGACATTCGCTTTCTCGATTCGGAAATCGCCTATGACGAGGTGCTGCATGGCCGTGCCGAACTGGCGGTCATCACTCTGGCGCCGCAGACGGCCGAGCCGGTGAAGGCAGTGAAGGTCTGGGACGACCCGCTCGATTTCGTCGTCGCGCCCGAACATCCGCTGGCGCGCAGGCCCACGATCACGCTGGCGGATATCGCCAGCCATCCCGCGGTATTTCCCGGCGGCAACACCTTCACTCATCACATCGCGCACCGCCTGTTCGAACGCGAAGGACTGACGCCCAACATCACCATGAGTACCAACTATATGGAGACGATCAAGATGATGGTTTCCATCGGCATCGCCTGGAGCGTTCTGCCTCGCAGCATGCTCGACGAACAGGTGGTTCGCCTGGATTTGCCGGGCATCCAGTTGACGCGCCAGCTAGGCTATATCCGGCACACCGAGCGAACGCTATCCAATGCCGCAAGAGCGTTCATGGCGCTGCTCGATAGCGTGGCGGGTACCGCCGAGCGCAAGGCAAACAACTAATAAAGAAGCCCACCATGTCCAAGGTCATGCTGATCACCGGCGCCAGCCGTGGCATCGGCGCCGCCGCCGCACAACTGGCGGCAGAACGGGGCTACGCCCTGTGCCTGAACTACCATCATCGGGAAGATGCCGCGCGCCAGGTGCTACACGAGGCCCAGCGCCTCGGCGTGCAGGCCATCGCGGTACAGGCCGATGTCTCCCGTGAAGATGAAGTGCTCGACCTGTTCACCGCGCTTGATCGGGAATTCGGCCGCCTCGACGTGCTGGTCAACAACGCCGGCATGCTGGAGCGACAGATGCGCCTGGAGCAAATGGACGCGGCACGCTGGAGCCGCGTGCTTGGCGCCAATGTGATCGGCAGCTTTCTCTGCGCTCGCGAGGCAATCAAGCGGATGTCGACACGCCACGGCGGGCACGGCGGCGCGATTATCAATCTTTCCTCGGCAGCCGCACGCCTCGGCGCCCCCGGCGAGTACATCGACTATGCGGCAGCCAAGGGCGCCATCGACAGCATGACGCTGGGACTGGCCAAGGAAGTGGGCGGCGAAGGCATTCGCGTCAACGCGGTGCGTCCCGGCGTGATCTATACCGACATCCACGCCAGTGGCGGCGAGCCGGACCGGATCGAGCGGGTCAAGACAAGCGTTCCGCTCGGACGCGGTGGCGACGCGCGTGAGGTCGCCGAGGCCATTCTCTGGCTCGCCAGTGACGGCGCCAGCTATACCAGCGGCGCGTTGCTGGATGTCAGCGGCGGACGCTGAGCCTGCTACGCCAACGCTCGTTGGCGGATGGCCTGGGTATCCACGCCGAGTAAGGCATCGATCCGCTCGCAGTCATTCTCCCGACGAAGCTCGGCAAACAATTCCGACGCCTGCGGATAATTGCGCGTCAGCAGTGCCAGCCATTGCTTGAGTCGGCCGGGCGCGTAGCGCGGTGCAATCTTGCCGCGGGCCTGGCGCCAGAAATCGGCCAGCATGGGGTTGAAGTCGTCCCAGCTCATCTCAGCCAGCGCCTGCCCCTGCCTCGCCGCCACGATCTGACGGGCCAGATCGGGACGCGAAACCAGCCCGCGCCCCAGCATCACATCCTCGACACCACTGACCTTGCGGCAACGGCGCCAGTCATCCACCGACCAGATGTCGCCGTTGGCGTACACCGGCACCTCCACCACGTCGCGCACTTTGGCCACCCATTCCCAATGCGCCGGCGGCTTGTAGCCATCCAGCTTGGTGCGTGCATGCACCACCAACTGCTGCGCGCCGCCAGCGGTCAGTGCACGCGCGCAATCGAGGGCACCATCCGGGCTGTCGAAGCCCAGACGCATCTTCGCGGTCACCGGAATATGTGCCGGAACGCTGCGGCGCACCTCGCAGACAATGGCGTGCAGCAGCTCCGGCTCCCTGAGCAGCACGGCGCCGCCGCGCGATTTGTTGACCGTTCGCGCCGGGCAGCCGAAGTTCAGGTCAATGGCCGGCGCTCCCAGCGTGCAGGCATAGGCGGCATTGTCTGCCAGGCAGGCCGGATCGGAGCCCAGCAGCTGCACCCGTACCGGCGTACCGGCACGGGTCACCGCGCCCTCGGCCAGCTCCGGTGCAAGCTTGCGAAAGCTGCTCTGCGGCAAAAGGCGGTCCGAGACGCGAATGAACTCGGTCACGCACCAGTCGACGCCACCCACTCGGGTCAGGACATCGCGCAGGATTTCGTCGACCAGTCCTTCCATCGGTGCAAGAGCGATCTGCATGGTCCGTGACGTCTCGTGAAAAAAGGACGGCATTGTACGGAGATCGGCCGCAACGATGAATGCCGGCCGACACCCTGCTCATGACGCCCTGACGCACACGATCAATCGTCGGACTTGTCTCGCAGCTCACGTCGATGGTGGACCATATCGGTCTCGTTCCCTCCATGACCGGGTTCGCCGGCATTCCGCTCGAGCGGGATCGTCAGGCGTTTCGGTGCCTGATCCGCGGGCTTGCCCGCTTCCGACCTTCCTTTCACGGCGGTATCGGTTTCTCGCGCGCCGTCGTAAGCAGTTCCACGCTCCGGCAACTCACCGTCCGATTGCGCGGTTGTAGCGCTTGCCCACCACACAAACCCGAGCGCGAGCAGAAGATGAACACGCATGGCTGTCTCCTCCTTTATTCCCCTGCAGTTTAGGCCGTACGTCACTCACAGGCGTTCCGGCCGTTCTGGAACCGCTTCGGGCACACAAGGTCCACTGCATAGCCACAGGACGAGACCCGCAGCACAGGATGCGCTACATGATGACGCCCGCCTTCACTCTTACGTTGATGCTCTTCGGCTGGTTCCTGGTCGCGCTGGCGCTGCTCTGGGGAATGATGCGGATCGCCCGGCGCCACCCCCGACCACGCGTGCTCCACCGCGATCACCCGACGAAGATTTTCAGCCTGCCACTGCCGTTCAGAAAAATTTTCTAATAAGGGCGTGACAATCGCGACAGAACCTGTAGAATTCGCGCCGCGGGATGGAGCAGTCTGGTAGCTCGTCGGGCTCATAACCCGAAGGTCGTCGGTTCAAATCCGGCTCCCGCAACCAATTCAAAAGGCCACTCATCGAGTGGCCTTTTTTGTTTTCCCTGTAGCCCACTGCAAAGCTAACCCGCTGATTAAAAAGCTAATTTCTTAAGAAATCGGCTTGACAGCCGAGGCTCAGCGCGTAGAATTCACGGCGCGGGATGGAGCAGTCTGGTAGCTCGTCGGGCTCATAACCCGAAGGTCGTCGGTTCAAATCCGGCTCCCG
The DNA here is from genome assembly GCF_056336065.1 of Stutzerimonas sp. 21-1. Classification (NCBI taxonomy): domain Bacteria; kingdom Pseudomonadati; phylum Pseudomonadota; class Gammaproteobacteria; order Pseudomonadales; family Pseudomonadaceae; genus Stutzerimonas; species Stutzerimonas sp. 21-1. The sequence continues at coordinate 2,201,935 of NZ_CM150500.1, forward strand.
CAACCAATTCAAAAGGCCACTCATCGAGTGGCCTTTTTCGTTTCTACCCTCGTTCTGTCGAAGCGCACCAGGCACAAGCTGCCACCCCTCCTCGCCCCGCACTCCGGCTTCTGTGGCGGCTTATCGCTCGTAATGAAAGCAACTCTCATTTCTCAATTACTTATTCCGGCTAGCATTTAAAAAAGAGCGCTTATTTCTATGGGCATTCTCTTAGTAACGCGCTCAACTATTATCAGCAATTGAAATACAGGCAAGAGAATCGCAATCCACCCAAGGATTGATTCTCACGGAAACCGTCAAAATAAATTTCCTTTACCATTCAGCAGGTTATGTGACCTGCTTCGTCAGGCCTCGCCAAGCAACAAAAAAACGTCTCCGCGAGCTTGACTTCGATCACACTTTGACGGATATCTATTGCCGAACGGAGTAGTGCGCTGCGAGCAGTTAAGATCATCGGGAGCGATCAAGTTCAGCAGCTGAGTTATACCGCCAGCGAAGCCCCGAAGAATTTTCATTTCAAGAACCGAAGAGAGCGGTCAGTGCGGTAGCTTTGCCCGAAGAAAAGTTACTGGGCAGATAATTGCTTTGCTTTGTAGAAGTTGAGGCAAGACGGTACAGGTGCTGAACGGCGAAACGGCTGAAAGGCCCATGGGCGGTAGCATTGCCGGTTTTCCACCGGCCTAATAGCCGCAATTCATATAGAAGTAAGCCAGGCTAACGCGCGAAACACATACTCGTTTCGCCACTAATATGAATTGACCGCGTTCAGAGCGAAGAACGCGCCGCCAGAAACAAATTCATGTAAAGACAATCTTCATATTTCCCTCTTTTCTGCGGGAGAAACTTGTGCGCGCCCAAACTAGCAACTTAGACAATAGTTCCACCGCTCTTATTGCCAAGGCAATAAATAACGAAGGTTACGCCTGCATTCCCGATTTCCTCAGCAGATCGCAGCTTGAAGAACTTCGAGAGCAGCTTTCCATCGACGCCGAGCGACATGAAGGCAACTACTTCGCGTATCACGGCGACAATGCGCTGGCCGGAAGTCCGCTCGTTGCGCTGAAGGCATCGCCTGATTTCCAGAAGATGCTCGCCGATGTTTATCGACAGGCGGCCGGTAACAGCGCGCCGAGTTCCGAAATATTCCCCGTATTGCGCTGCGTTCAGGGCGGCAGCGGCCGGCGCGAGTCCAACTGTTTTCACTTCGATGCCAGTCTGGTGACCGCCCTGCTCCCTATCGAAATCCCCCAGCAGGGCAAGCCGAACGAGCGCGGCGATCTGTTGCTATTCGCCAATCGGCGCCGCGTTCGCCCCAGTGTGCTGCTAAACGTGCTGGAGAAGGCGCTGGTGCAGAACACCTTCACACGCAAGCTGATCAGCCTCGGCATACGGCTGCATTTGCTTCGGCCGCAGCGTCTGCGTCTGGTGCCCGGCAACCTCTATCTGTTCTGGGGCTATCGCTCACTGCACGCCAATGAGCCCTGCAACCCGGCCTATCGCCGTGCCACGGCGATCTTCCACTACGGCGATCCGCATGCCGGCAGCCTGCTGACCAGCCTGATCCTGGCGGTCAACCAGCACCGTGCACGTCGCGCCAGCCAGATAAGCGACCAGCACGCCGTCTGACTGCCCTCCCCTTGCCGGCCAGAAACCGGAGAAGGGCCGCATGGCCCGATAAGGAAATCGACATGATCAACGTGACCAAGTCTTACCTGGGCAACAAAGACAAGTTCATAGCCTACGTCGACCGCATCTACGACACGGGCTGGCTGACCAACCAGGGCCCTTTGGTGATGGCGCTGGAACAGCGGCTGCAGGAATACCTGGGTGTGAGGAACATCATCCTCACCAACAACGGCACCATCGCCCTGCAGATCGCCTACCGGGCCCTGGGGCTCACCGGCAGCGCGATCACCACGCCGTTCAGCTTCGTGGCCACGACCAGCTCCCTGCAATGGGAAGGCATCCGGCCGATCTTTGCCGACATCGACGAAGCCACCTGGAACATCGATCCCGAGCGGATCGAAGCGTGCATCGCCCCCGATACCAGCGCCATCGTCGCCACCCACGTGTTCGGCAATCCTTGCGCGGTCGAACACATCCAGCGCATCGCGAACCGGCACAACCTCAAGGTCGTGTACGACGGTGCCCATGCGTTCGGCGTGCGTCACGGCGGCCAGTCGGTGTTCAACTGGGGCGACATCAGCACCCTGAGTTTTCATGCCACCAAGCTGTTTCACACCATCGAGGGTGGCGCGATCGTCACCAACGATGACGCGCTGGCCGCGCGGATTCGCCTGCTGTGCAACTTCGGCATCGTCGATACCGACATCATTCAGGGCATCGGCATCAACGCCAAGCTCAACGAATTCTCCGCGGCGATGGGGCTGTGCATCCTCGACGACATCGAGGACATCCTCGACCAACGTGCCGAGATTGGCCAACGCTACGAGCGCGAACTGGGTGGCTATTTCGACCTGCAGGCGCCGCAACCGGGCAGCCAGCGCAACTACAGCTATTTTCCCGTTGCGCTGGCGAACGAACTGCAGCTGCTGCGCAGCCGTGAGCAGCTGAACGACAACGGCATCAATCCGCGGCGCTATTTCTACCCCTCGCTGGACACGCTGGAGTACCTGCAGCCGCAGGCTCCGCAGCCGCGCTCGCGCGCGCTCAGTCGTCGCGTGCTGTGCCTGCCGATCTACCCGGGCTTACCGCCCAAGGTGCAGAGCCGCGTCATCCAAACCCTGATTCATGAATCGATTCACAGCGAACAGGCCAGCCGCGCGCTGTTCAACCCGCTGGTCCGGGCCTTTGACCTGGCGCAGCCGCAGCTCACCGTCGCCACCTGCAAACGTATTTCCTGATTCGAATGGACGCACCTAACACCATGCCTGATCCGAAACGGCTTTCGGTACTGCGCAACACCGGCCTGAACTACCTTGGCCAGGCTTACGCCTTGCTGGTGGGTATCGTCATCCTGCCGTTCTACCTCAGCCATCTGGGCGCCGAGGCGTATGGACTGATCGGCTTCTTCGCGGTGCTGCAGGCCTGGCTGCAACTGCTCGATGCCGGATTGTCGCCCTCGCTGGTCCGGCAGATCGCCCATTACCGCGGGCAGGCGGAGGATTTTGCCGAGCTGACCGAGCCGGGCCGCCTGCTGCGCTCGTTCGAGATCATCTTCGTCCCCATCGCTCTGCTGACGTGGGCCAGCATCCACGCCGCCAGCGGCTGGATTGCCGAACACTGGCTGCAAGCCCACGAACTCAGCGGCGCCACACTCGCCCAGTGCATCAGCCTGATGGGCGTGCTGGTCGGCCTGCGGCTATACGCGACGCTGTACAAGAGCGGCCTGCAAGGGCTGGAGCTGCATGGCTGGCTGAACGGCGCGAACATGCTGATCGCCACCCTGCGCTACTTCGGCGGGCTGTTTCTGGTCGCCTTCGTGACGCAGGATCCGCGCGACTTCTTCGTCTTCCAGGTTGCGGTCGCGCTGATCGAAACCCTGCTGATGGCCTCGCGCGCCTATGCGCTGATGCCCAACCCGCATCTGTTCACCGGTTTCGACTGGTCGGTGGTCAGGCCGGTACTGCCCTTCGCCGCGGGGATGACGCTCACCTCGGTGCTGTGGATCGTCCTCACGCAGCTGGACAAGGTGCTGCTCTCCAAGGTGCTGCTGCTCAAGGAATACGGCTATTACTCGCTGGTCGCGCTGATCGCTACCGGGCTGCTCACCCTGACCAACCCGCTGGTGCAGACACTGCTGCCGCGCATGACCATGCTCACCGCCGAAGGGCGGATCGCCGACATGCGCGCGCTGTACCTCAACGCCAGCCGCTTCGTCTGCAGTGTGCTGTTCCCGATGGCGGCGGTGATTGCCTTCCACTCGCGGGAACTGATTTTCGCCTGGACCGGCGATGCGCAGGCCGCGGCATGGAGCGAGCCGATCCTCGCCTGGTACGTGCTGGGCAGCGCGATCCTGGCGGTAGGCGCCTTCCAGTTCTACCTGCAGTACGCCTTCGGCGAGCTGCGCCTGCACATCTGGTTCAGCGTCGTATCCACGGCGATCAGCATTCCGCTGGTGGTCTGGGCCGTGCTGCAGCACGGCGCGCTCGGTGCGGCACTGGCGTGGTTCGGCCTGCGGTTGATCACCTTCGTCATCTGGCCGCCGCTGGTACACCGGCGCTTCGTTCCGGGCCTGCACGGCATCTGGCTGAAAGACCTGATCCGTATCACCGCCGTGACCTTCCTCGGCCTGCTGCTCGGCGAACCGCTGTTCGATGCGATCGCCAGCGACGAGCGCATCGACATCCTGCTGGGGCTGGCCAGCAGCGGCCTGATCTGCTTGGTCCTGGTCGCCGCCAGCTCCGGGTCGCTGGTTCTCAAACTCTACGTGTTGATCACCAAACCGAGCCTGTGACATGGAATTGAAGAGCGAAGACGACATCAGGTCGCGCTGGCAAGGCCGCACCGAGCCGACGCTGAGCATCATCTGCCTGACCTACAACCACGCCGCGTTTATCAGGAAGACGCTGGATAGCTTTCTCCAGCAAGAAACGGACTTCCCTTTTGAAGTGATCGTGCATGACGACGCCTCCACCGATGCGACCGCCGCGATCATCGCCGAGTACGCCGCGCGCTACCCGGGCATCGTCAAACCGATCTACCAGCAGCAGAACCAGTTCAGCCTCGGCGTACCGTTCAGCACACGGCTGTTCGCCCGTGCGGCGGGTCGCTACATCGCCTACTGCGAGGGCGACGACTACTGGACCGATCCGCGCAAGCTGCAGATCCAGGTGGATTTCCTCGAACGCCACCGCGACTACGTGCTGACCTACCACGACGCTTTCATGTTCAACACCCAGGGCGTCATCCGCAGCCCGCAGTTCACCGGCAAGTTGCGCCAGGACGCCAGCGCGCGCGAGCTGATGCAGGGCCGGCCGTTCTCCACGCTGACCGTGTGCTTTCGCAACCTGCTGCAGGAGCTGCCGCCCGAGCTGCTCGGTGTGGAAGTGCTGGACATCTGTTGGTGGTCGCTGCTCGGTGCTCACGGCAAAGGCAAGTTCATCGCCGAGATCAAACCGGCGGCCTACCGCGTTCACGAAGGCGGCATCTTCTCCATGCGCCCCAGCCGGCAGCGCATCCAGATGACCCTGCACGCCCATTACTGCCTGGCGCGCTACTACCAGCGCATCGGCAAACGCGAGCTGTACGAGTACTTCCTCGGCCAGGTCGCCAGCGAGTGCCTGGCGCTCCTCTCGCCGCTCAGCAAGCTGCAGGCGCTTTGCGGTGTTGCCCAGAACCTCGGACTCAACCTGTTGCGGCGCCTGGCCCCGCGACCGGCCAAAGGCTGAGTTCCAGAACCCTGTTTCACTGCACCATCAGGATGGATCCCAAATGACTGCACTGACCCGCTCCTCGCTGGAATACGACACGGACAGCCGTATCGATCTGGCCGGCATTCTGCGTACCGCCTACGACCACAAGGGACTGATCGCCAGCATCACCGGGCTGTTCGCCGCCCTGGGCATCGCCTACGCCGTAGTCGCCACGCCGATCTACGAAGCCACCGCGATGATCCAGATCGAGCCGAAGAAGACCGGTATCACCGGCGTGCCGGAAGTCGTACCCCGGCCGGATTCGGTATCCCAGGCCGTCACCGAGATTTCCCTGCTCAAGTCGCGCGCCGTGCTGGGCAAGACGGTGGAAAACCTCAAGCTCTACATCACCGCCAAACCCAAGCGGCTGCCGCTGCTGGGCGGCTACCTCGCGCGGCAACACGACCCGGCCGTCGACGGGCCGCTGGCCGCGCCGTTGTTCGGCCTCGCCAGCCATGCCTGGGGCGGCGAGAAGATCGAGGTATTCCAGCTCGACGTACCGCCGGCCTACCTGGGCGAGAAGCTCACCCTCATCGCCGAGAACGACGGTGGCTATCGCCTGCTGGACGAAGAACAAACCCTACTGCTGCGCGGTGAAGTGGGCCAGGCCGTGGCCGGCCGTGGCTTCAAGGTCCAGATCAGCGAACTGCTGGCGCGTCCCGGCACCGAGTTCGAGCTGGTGCGCAGCCGCGCGCAAACCACCGCACTGGATTACCAGGACCGGCTCAAGGTCGGCGAAGCCGGCAAGGACTCCGGGATCATCTATCTGTCGCTGGAAGACGCCGACGCACAGAAGGCCACCGCCGTGCTCGACGAAATCGGCCGCCTCTATGTACGCCAGAACGTCGAACGCAGCTCGGCCGAGGCCGCGCAGCGCCTGGAGTTTCTGCGTTCGCAGCTGCCGCTGGTGCGCAAGGAGCTGGAAAAGGCCGAGGCCGCGCTCAATGCCTACCAGACCAGCGCCAAGTCGGTGGACATCAGCATCGAGACCGAATCGGTGCTCGAGCAGATCGTCGAGCTGGAAAAACTGCTCTCCGAGCACAACCTCAAACGCGTCGAGTACAACCGGCTGTACACCCGCGAACACCCGATCTACCAGACGCTGATGAAACAGATCGGCCAGTTGCAGACGCAGAAGGAGCAGCTGCTGAAGAAGGTCGATGCGTTGCCGGAAACCCAGCAGGAGCTGCTGCGGTTGAAGCGTGACATGGAAGTCACCACCGAAACCTACACGCTGCTGATGAACCAGGCCCAGGAGCAGGACGTCCTGCGCGCCGGCACCATCGGCAACGTGCGCATCATCGACGATGCCTACACCACCACCGAGAAACCGGCCAAGCCAATCCGTCCGCTGATCGTCGGCATCGCCATCTTTCTCGGACTGCTGGCCTCGGCGCTGGTCATCCTGCTGCGCCAGGCCTTCTATCGCGGCGTGGAAAGCCCCGACGTGATCGAGAAGCTCGGCATTCCGGTGTATGCCGCCACGCCGTTCTCCAGCCGTCAGGAGCAACTGCAAAAAGCACACAAGGCGAACGACGGTCTGGCCCGGCTGCTCAGCCTCACCGACCCGGCCGATCTGGCAGTCGAGTCCATGCGTAGCCTGCGTACCAGCCTCAAGTTCGCCACCCTCGAGGCGCGCAACCGGGTGCTGATGATCACCAGCCCGACGCCGGGCGTCGGCAAGTCGTTCGTCTCCAGCAACCTGGCGGCGGTCATCGCCCAGAGCGGCCAGCGCGTGCTGCTGATCGACGCCGACATGCGCCGCGGCTACCTGCATCGCGTGCTTGGCCTCACACCGCGCCACGGCCTGTCCGACGCACTCGCCGGCGGACTGCCGCTGAACGAGGTGACCCGCCGCACCGCACAGAAGAATCTGGACTTCATCGCCAGCGGCTGCAACGCGCCGAATCCATCCGAACTGCTGATGCACGACAACTTCGCCCGGCTGCTCAAGGAAGCCGAGCAGCACTACGACTTCGTCATCGTCGACACCCCGCCGGTGCTGGCCGTGACCGATGCCGTGCTGGTCGCCCAGCAGGCCGGCACCAGCCTGCTGGTGGCGCGTTTCGGCGTCAGCAGCGGCGCACAGATCGAGGCTGCCAAGCGCCGCCTGATGCACAACGGCGTGCTGCTCAAGGGCGCGATCCTCAACGGCATACGCCGCCGCGCCTCCAACTCGGCGTACGACACCGGCGCCTACGGTTACTACAGCTATCCCCAGAAAGCCTGACAACGCACAAGGAGAAGCGCCGTGCTCCGCACCATCGCCATGATGCAACCGTACCTGTTTCCGTACCTGGGCTACTTTCAACTGATCAACGTCAGTGACGTGTTCGTACTGGGCGACGACCTGCAGTACGAAAAGGGCTCATGGATGAATCGCAACCGGATTCTGGGTGACGGCCAGCCGAAGCTGATCACCTTTCCCCTGAAGAAGGGACACCAGTACGACCGCATCAACGAGCGCTGGCTGAGTGACGACTTCGACCAGCAGGCCCAGACCCTGCTGCGCAAGATCGAGCATGCCTACGCCAAGGCACCGCAGCGCGAACAGGTGGTGCCGCTGCTGCGCGAGATTCTCGAATACCCGGAGCGCAACCTGGCGCTGTTCACCGAGCACTCGCTGCGCCGCCTGTGCCAGTACATGGGCATCACCACGCCGATTTTCCGCGGCTCGGACCTGTGCCTGCCGCCGGTGATGGACAAGCAGGACCGCGTCATCCAGATCGCCCGGCGCATGGACGGCGAGCTGTACCTCAATCCCATCGGCGGCATCGACCTGTACTGCCCTGCCCGATTCCGCGCCGAAGGCCTGCTGTTGCGCTTCCTGCGTATGGACGACGACCTGAGCTACCCGCAGCTGAACCACCCGTTCGTGCCGGCGCTGTCGATCATCGACGTGCTGATGTTCAACGACCGCAAAACGCTCAAGGACATGCTCGGCCGCTTCGGCGTGATCGAAGGGCGCGAGACAAGGCCGACGCTGCACCTGGCTTGATCCTCATTCCGGCCAGGCTGGCCGATCCACTCCGGGAAGGACCTCACATGACGCCACTCCACACACCGCGCTGGTACCTCATCCAGACCAAGCCACGCCAGGAATCGCGGGCCGAAGAGCACCTGCAGCGCCAGCATTACGAGTGCTACCGCCCGCTGCGCAACACCACCGGCGGCAGGCAGCAGGCGCGCCACGCCGAGCCGCTGTTCCCCGGCTACCTGTTCATCCGCCTCGATCCCGGCAAGGACAACTGGTACCCGATCCGCTCCACCCGCGGCGTCAGCCGGGTCGTCAGCTTCGGTGGCCAGCCGATTCCGGTGCAGGACGAGCTGATCGAGCAGTTGCGCCAGCGCCTGGCCGTACCGGTGATGGCCGCGGCGCCGTTCAGCCCGGGCGAGCGGGTCCAGGTCAGTGGCGGCGGCCTCCACGAGCTGGAGGCGATCTTCGTCGCCAGCGACGGCGAGCAGCGCTCGATCATCCTGCTCAACCTGCTGCATCGGCAGCAGAAGATCACGGTGCCGAACCACTACCTGCAGTGCTTTGCATGAACGGCCGGATTGCCCGGCATCAGCGAGTCTCGAACCGATGAAGATCCTTTTTCTCAACGCCTTCTATCCGCCGCACATCGGCGGCGGCGCCGAAGTGGTGCTGCGCCAGCTGGCCGAAGGTCTGCAACGGCGCGGCTGCGACGTGGCCGTGCTGGCGACCGGACCGGATGCCGGCCTGCAGCAGCAGTTGCAGCAGAACGTGCGGGTCTACCGCGCGGGCCTGCACAACCTCTACTGGCACTACACCCAGCAGCGCCCCGGCCGTCTCGCGCGCATGGGCTGGCACCTGCTCGATCGCTACAACCAGCGCATGCGCCGCTACGTACGCGCCGTGCTTGCGCTGGAGCGGCCGGACATCGTGGTCAGCAACAACCTCACCGGCTGGTCGATCTCCGCCTGGGACGAGATCAGCGCCGCCGGCGTGCCGATCGTCCAGGTGCTGCATGACCTCTATCTGCTGTGCCCCAAGGACACCATGTTCAACCACGGCAAGGTCTGTACGCAGCAATGCGGCCAATGCCGGTTCATGCGCATCCGCCACGCCGGCGCCTCGGCACAGGTGGCGGCGGTGATCGGTGTCAGCCGCTTCGTGCTAGAGCGGGTCGCCAGCCACGGTTACTTTCCTAACGCCAGTCGCCATGTGGTGCACAACCGCAGCGAAGCCAATGCCGAGCAGCACGCGCCGGCGGCGCGCCCGGCGAACCAGCCGCTGCGTTTCGGCTACATCGGCACGCTGTCGGAGAACAAGGGCGTCGCCTGGCTGATCGAGCAATTCCAGGCGCTGGCCATCGACGCGCGCCTGGAGATCGCCGGGCGCGGCAAGCTGGATTACGAAGCGCGGCTCAAGGCCCAGGCCGACCCGAGCAAGGTCACCTTCCACGGCTATCGCAAGGCCGACGACTTCATGCGCGAGATCGATGTGCTGGTGGTGCCATCGCTGTGGGACGAACCCTTCGGGCTGGTCGCCGTGGAGGCCTGCGCCAACCACGTCCCGGTGATCGCCACCCAGCGTGGCGGCCTGCCGGAAATCATCCAGGACAACCTCAACGGCCTGCTCTGCTCGCCGCACGAACCGCATTCGCTGGCCATCGCCATGCTCTGGCTGTACCTCGACGCCGAGCTGCGCGAGCGGCTGGGCCGGCAGGCGCGCGCCAGCGTCGAACCGCTGCTGGATAGGGAACGCATGCTGGACGAGTACCAGTCCATCCTGCGCAAAACGCTTCAGGGAACGAGCATTCGCCATGAACCAGAGCCTGCTGATCACTGCACGACGCCCCGCATCGCATCCGCTCGAGATCGATAAACCGACGCTGCTGACGCTGATCGCCGCCGCACTGCTGCTGACCGAGACCTTCTCCGGTGCGCTGCGCTACTACAGCGCGCTGGCCGGAGTGTCCTGGCTGCTCTACCTGCCGAAGATGGCGTGCCTGGCCGCGCTCGGCCTGGAGCTGCTCGGCTACCGCGGCCAGCCGCTGTTCTGGCTGGTGCTGCTGGCGCTGGTGACCTCGGCCTGGCTGGCGCTGCTCAACGGCGCGGAGCTGGCCAACATCGGCTTCGCGCTGTTCATCTACATCCCGCTGCTGTTCGGCGTGATCTGCGGCCGGTATCTGGAAGGCAAGCTGGCGTTGCTGATCCGGGTGATCGGCTTCTGCCTGCTCGCCTCGTTCGTCGGCATCGCGCTGGACATGCTCATCAGCGTGCCGTGGAAGGGCTACAGCTACATGCTCGGCGACGTGGAACTGAGCGGCAATCGCTCCTGGGCGATGGACGATATCGACCGCATCGGCGGCTTTGCACGCATGTCCACCAGCCTGTCGGTGATGATCGCCGTGTACAGCCTGTTTCTCGCCGCATTCATCCGCTCGCGGCTGCTGCGCGTGCTGCTCTACAGCGTGTCGCTGGCCGGCATCGTGCTGACCACCAACAAGTCGAGCGTGGCGGCGTATGTGGTCACCCTGCTCATGCTGACCTTCGCCGCGTACCGCTTCGCCAGCGCCACCGCGTTTTTCCTCGCGGTGCTGGGCGGCGCGGCCCTGCCGATCGCCAGCCTGCTGTTGCGCATCGACCCCATCGCCGCGGTCAGCAGCAGCCTGCTGGCCTCGTTCGCCGATCGCCTGGTCAACAGCTGGCCGAACTTCATCGACAACGTGACGACCCAGGCCTCGATCTGGTGGGGTGCGGGCTTCGGCGCGGTTGGCAGCGGCAGCACGGCGTTTCCCATTCCGGGCCTGGAGCTGCTGGCCATCGCCGACAACACCGCGCTGTACCTGTGGGGAATGCTCGGCCTGAGCGGCGTGGCGCTGTACCTGCTGGCCCTGCCGCTGCTGCTGCGCCTGCACGAACGCGGCCCGCGCGTGCGCAGCGGCCTGCTCGGCGCGGTGTTCTGCATCTGCCTGGTGGCCTGGGCCACCGACGTGCTGGAGGTGCCCGTCGCCAGCCTGTTCCTCGGCCTGGCGATCGCCCACGTGCTCACCCCGCTCGACCGACCGGCAGCCAGCCTGATGACGTCACGCATCACCGATCCCCGCCGCCTGGCGTAACCATGACGAGACCGATGATGAATCGCTTCGCCCTATGGCCGCTGGTGCTGTTCGGCAGCCTGCTCGGCTTCACCCTGACCACGGCGGCGCAGACCGCCGACCCGCTGTTCACCGTTGGCGTCTGCTCGCATGAGCTGCACAAGGGTGTAGCCGGCAAGCAGCCCGGCGCGCTCGCCAGCGCCGCCGGTATCACCTCGGTGCGCACCGATGCGCACTGGGCCTATGTGGAACGCGAACGCAACCGCCTGCTGATCGAGCCATCCTGGCAGCGCTACCTTGCCGACAACCGCCGGCACGGCCTGGATACGTTGTTCATCCTCGGCTACGGCAACCACTTTCACGGCGAGGGCGAAAAACCCCGCAGCGAGCCGGTGCGCGCGGCGTTCAACCGCTACGTCAGCCACCTGGCCGGCGCGCTGAAGGGCCAGGTCGCGCACTACGAAGTGTGGAACGAGTGGGACGTGGAAGACCCGCACAGCCCCGCCTTCAGCGAGGACTATGCGCGCCTGATCGCCGATGCCGCCGGCATCATCCGCGAGCAGGACCCGGCCGCCAGGGTGCTGGCCGGCGCGGTGACGACTCAGGGCATCGAGTCCGGTTTCGCCCGGCGGCTGATCGAGCATGGCGTGCTGCAAGCGGTCGACGGCCTGTCGCTGCATCCGTACGTGCATTGCCGCGGCTGGCGGCGCGACACGCCCGAAGCCTGGATCGACTGGCTCGCCGAGGTCGACCAGCAGCTGAGCGTGGCCGCCGGCCGGCCGGTACCGCTGTACCTGACCGAGATGGCCTGGCCCGCGCATGACGGCGCCTGCGGCGTCAGCGAAAAACTGCAGGCGGCCTACCTGGCGCGCAGCTACTTCCTCGCCCGCACGCTGGCGAACGTCAAGGGCATGTGGTGGTACGACTTCCGGAACGACGGCACCGACCGCCGCGAGCGCGAGCACAACTTCGGCCTGCTGCGCCACGACTACTCGGCCAAACCGGCGTACGCGGTGCTGCAGGCGATCAGCGAGATCGTCGGCGAATACGAACTGCTCGGCCATGAGCGCCGCGCCCGTGGCGAGGTGGTGCTGCTGCGCTTCGCCCGCGACGACGACGAGCTGCTGGTCGCCTGGACCGGCGGCCGCCCACGCACGCTGGCCATCGAAAGCGCGCGTGGCCGGGCCGGCAACGTACAGATGCTCGATACCGCCACGCCGCAGCGCGGACGCTTCGCCAGCGACGTGCGCTGGAACTGCGCCGCTGCCGGCCAGGCCTGCACGGCGCGCATCGAGCTGAACGAGTTCCCCAAGATCATCAGTACCCGCGCGTCGCCGACGCGCTGAAACACTGCGTCTTGCCGGCGCCGGATCGCTGGCGCAGGCCTCTGAAGGAGTAGTCCCATGATCGTGATCAACGCTCGTTTCCTGAGCCAGGAGATTCGCGGGGTGCAGCGCTTTGCCGAGCAGCTGTGCCTCGAACTGGGCAAGCTGCGCAGCGATCTGCTGTTCGTGGCACCGCATGACGTGCATCTGCGCGACAGCGCCACCCAGCTCAACGTGCGCCGCATCGGCCGCAACCGCGGCCATCTGTGGGAGCAGCTGGATCTGCCCCTGTGGCTGGCGCGCAACGGCCGGCCGCCGCTGGTCTCGCTATGCAACACGGCCCCGCTGGCCTACGCCAACCAGATCGCCACCCATCACGACATCACCTACGTGCGCCACCCGGAAAGCTATTCGCCGCTGTTCCGCCGTTTCTACCAGACCATGACACCGCTGCTGCTGCGCCGTATCCGCGCACTGATCACCGTCAGCGAGTTCTCCCGCCGGGAAATCGCCCAGCACTACGGCTACCCCGCACACAACATCTGCGTGGTGCCGAATGCGGTGGCGCCGCGCTTCCGGCCGTTCAGCGCGAGCGATTGCCAGGGCGCAGCGAAGCCGTACCTGCTGGCCGTTTCCTCGCCGAACGCGCACAAGAATTTCGAGCGGATGGTCGCCGCCTTTCTCAGCCTGGAAGGCTTCGACGATACCGAGCTGCGCATCGTCGGCGGCTCGCATTCGGCGTTTTCCGCCGGCAACTGCCTGGTCAACGGCAACCAGCGCATCCGCATGCTCGGGCGCCTCAGTGACGAAGAGCTGGTGGAGGAATACCAGGGCGCGCGGGCGTTCGTGTTTCCCTCACTGTACGAAGGGTTCGGCATTCCGCCGCTGGAGGCGCAGGCCTGCGGCTGCCCGGTGATCGCCGCGCGCGCCGCGTCGATTCCCGAGGTGCTCGGCGAAAGCGCGCTGTACTTCGACCCGCTGGACGTCCGCTCGATGGCCCTGGCCATGAGCCGCGTGCTGCAGGACGCCAGCCTGCGCAACGACCTGCGCGTACTCGGCCGCGCCAACGTGGCACGCTACTCGTGGGAGGCCTCGGCCCGAACGGTGTCGCGCCTGATCGACCGCACCCTGGCCGGCAAGCACAACCACCCGGCAATCGCCCGCTGGAACCCCGGCCAGCGCTAACAAAGCCACATCACCCCATTCGTGCGCCGGCGCCCCGCGCTGCCGCACCGCCACTATCGAGGTGACCCCATGAAAATCGCCATCGTTCACGACTGGCTGGTGACCTATGCCGGGGCTGAACGGGTACTCGCCGCGCTGTGCGAGACCTGGCCGGAAGCCGACCTGTTCGCCGTCATCGACTTCCTGTCCGATGAAGACCGCGCGCGGCTGGGCGGCAAGCGCGCCACCACCACGTTCATCCAGCAACTGCCCAAGGCGCGCAGCGCCTACCAGAAGTACCTGCCGCTGATGCCGCTGGCCATCGAACAGCTCGACATGTCCGCATACGACCTGGTGATTTCCAGCAGCCACGCGGTCGCCAAGGGTGTGCTGACCGGCCCCAATCAGCTGCACATCAGCTACGTGCACTCGCCCATCCGCTACGCCTGGGACCTGCAGCACCAGTACCTGCACGAAGCCAGCCTGGATCGCGGCATGAAGGCCAAGCTGGCGCGCATGCTGCTGCACTACATGCGCATGTGGGACCAGCGCACCGCCAGCGGCGTCGACGAGTTCATCGCCAACTCGCACTTCATCGCCAAGCGCATCAACAAGAGCTACCGGCGCCAGTCGACGGTCATCTACCCGCCGGTGGACACCAGCCGCTTCACCCTGCACGAGGCCAAGGAAGACTTCTACCTCACCGCCTCGCGCATGGTGCCGTACAAGAAGATTCCGCTGATCGTCGAAGCCTTCGCGGCGATGCCGGACAAACGCCTGGTGGTGATCGGTACCGGCCCGGAAATGGAGCGCGTGCGCGAAGTCGCCGGCGCCAACGTCACCCTGATGGGCTACCAGAGCGACGAGGTGCTGCGCCAGTACATGCAGCGTGCCCGCGCGTTCGTCTTCGCCGCCGAGGAGGACTTCGGCATCGCACCGATCGAAGCCCAGGCCTGCGGCACGCCGGTCATCGCCTTCGCCCGCGGCGGCGTGCTGGAAACCATCCGCGGCCTGGAGCATGAAAAGCCCACCGGGGTGTTCTATCCCGAGCAGAGCATCGACTCGATCGTCGCCGCCGTGCGGACCTTCGAGACGCATCGCCAGCGCATCAGCGCGAGCAACTGCCGCAGCAACGCAGAGCGCTTCGGTGGCGAGCGCTTCAAGCAGGAAATCAAGGCTTTCGTCGAGGCGCGAATACGGGAAGTGTCGCTGCTCGACGGACAACTGGCGCTGCAAGGACGTGCGGCCATCCAGCCGCTGCTTTCGGCCAAGCACGCCTGACCAGAACGCAACCCACCTCACGGAGATTCAAGGATGAACACCGCAAAGCAGTGGATGAAAGCTGGCCGCACCCTCGGTCTGGTCTTGCTGATCGTACAGACCGTGCATGCCGAGCCACGCCAGGTAACCAGCCCGGCCGCAACGCGCTGCATCGGCGTGGCCGTTTACGAGAGCGCCATCAAGACGCAGCCGCGCGCCGCCTGCTCGCGGCGGCAAGCGCTGCGCGCCATCGCCATACCGGCGCCACCGACTATCCGCGTGATCGCCGAACCGGCCGTCCAGCCCTACCTGCCCAGTACCCCGGATACCCGCCGTTACTCGTTCTGATCGACAGGCGCATCAATCGATGCGCAGGAGAACCATCATGCATCGCCCAGGTAATACCCGACGTCCAATGATCCTCGCCGACGGCTATTCCTACATCGAAATCGTCCCGGTATCGCAACCCGCCGGGACCGGGACGGGGCCGGAGTACGTGGTCATTTTCCACGCACTGTTCCACCCCAACGATGACGATCAGCCCGCAGCGGCCCCCCACGGCAGCCTGCTGTCCACCGCCGACGAAGCCTGAAACCGCCCCGCCACGAGACGCCCATGAAACGCACCACCACGATTGTGACCGTGACCTACGGCGACCGCCTGGGCTACCTGCAACAGCTGATCGAACGCGCGCTGGCCTTCGCGGCCATCGAGCGTGTGCTGGTGGTGAGCAACGCCGCCACTGCCGCGCTCGACACGCTGCGCGAACGCTGGCCGGAACAGGTCGAGCTAATCGAGCTGCCGCACAACAGCGGCTCGGCCAACGGCTACGCGGTCGGCATCGAAGCCGCGCTGCAGCGCGGCGCCGAATACATCTGGATGATGGATGACGACAACGCACCGAGCGCCGCCGCCGTGGACATCCTCCATCGCGAGCTGACCGAACTGGGCAACGAGCACGGTCTGGCGCGTGTCGCGGTACTGGGTTTTCGCCCCACCCAGCAGGCCGATATCGCCCAGGGCGTGCCGGCCTGCTTCGCCATCCAGCCGCGTTCGAGCTACTTCGGCTTTCACATCGCCCAGTTGCCCTACAAGCTCTGGCGACGCCTGCCCTGGGGCATGCCGCGGGGCACACCGCCACGGCGCATCAGCCTGCCGTTCGCGCCGTACGGCGGCATGCTCGCGCATCGCAGCCTGTACCAGCGCATCGGCGTGCCGCTGCGCGAACTGGTGCTGTACGCCGACGACACCGAATACACCCGCCGCATCACCGAAGACGGCGGCAAGCTGTACCTGCTCACCGATGCGCTGATCGACGAGCTGGAGCTGTCGTGGAACATCAAGGCGCACACCCGCAACATCTACGAGGCCTTCCTGCTCGGCGACTCGGATTTTCGCGCCTACTACAGCGCGCGCAACCAGGCCTGGTTCGACACCCACGTCTGGGTCGGCTCGCGCTGGCTACTGCGCCTGAACCGCACGGTCTTCCTCGCCCTGCTGCGACTCGTCGCCCATCGGTGCAACGCCCCACAACGCCTGCGCCTGCTGGAACGTGCCATCCGCGACGGCGAAAGCCGCGCGCTGGGCATGAGCGAGGCGTTCCCGCTGCGCTGACCCCTCATCCAGGAGATTGACGGCAATGAATGCCACCGATTCGCGCGACAACAACTTCGACTTCCTGCGCTTCTTCGCCGCCTCGGCGGTGGTGTTCGGCCACAGCTTCTGGCTGTCCGGCCGAGGCACCAGCGAGCCGGTACGCCTGTTCACCGGCCGTTACGACAGCGCCGACATTGCCGTTCACCTGTTCTTCGTGATGAGCGGATATCTGATCGCCGCGTCCTGGCTCAACAGCCGCAACGTGATCGATTTCGTCGGCAAGCGAGCGCTGCGCATCTTTCCGGCGCTGGCCGTTTCGGTGCTGCTCGGCGTGCTGGTGATCGGGCCGCTGGCCACGCAGCTGCCGCCGGCCGACTACTGGAGCGGGCCGCAGACGCTTGGCTACCTGGGCAACATCGCGCTGCTGACGCAGTTCCAGCTACCCGGCGTGTTCGTCGACAACCCCTTCCCCAACACGGTCAACGGCTCGCTCTGGACCCTGCCCTACGAGGTGCTGATGTATGCCTCGGTGGTGCTGCTGGGCATGCTCGGGCTGTTCAACCGACGCATGGCGCTGCTCGGGCTGGCGTTGCTGTTCGCCACGCAGTTCTACCTGATTGCGGCGTTCGATCTGCAGAGCGACCTGCTGCGCAAGTTCAGCCGGCTGGGGGTGTTCTTCTATTTCGGTGCGGTGCTGTACCTGTACCGCCATCGCATCCGCTGGAGCTGGAAGATCGCCGTGCCGCTGCTGGCGGCCAGCCTGCTCAGCGCCGGCCACGGCATCTGGCCGCTGGTACATTCGCTGACCCTGCCCTATCTGGTGATCTACCTGGCGCACCTGCGCATCCCACGACTCGCCGGCTTCGGCAAGGCCGGCGATTTTTCCTACGGCCTGTACATCTTCAGTTTCCCGCTCCAGCAACTGCTGATGCACTGGAGCGCCGGCAGCCTGCCGTTATTGCCATTCATGGTGCTGGGTTTCAGCGCCAGCCTGCTGGCCGCCGTGCTCTCGTGGCATCTGGTCGAGGCACCGGCGCTGGCGCTCAAGCGCTACCTGCCGCGCGGTCCGCGTCGCGCGACGCGCAGCAGTCCCTCGCTGGCCGGCGCCGCTACGGTACGGCGAACACCTTGACCTCGGCCGCCGCGGCGACCGCCTCCGCCTGGATCGGCTCCTGGCCGAGCTGGCGCACCTTGCGCAGCTGACGCACGCGCTCAAGGTTGTCCCAGGCGGTGGCGTAGTGCGACGGCGACTGCTCCATCGCGCTGCGGAAGAACTGCTCGGCCTCATCCAGCCGGCCCTCCACCAGACAGACGTAACCCACGTCGTTGCTGGCCTGGGCGCGCGAACCGATCTGTTCGAACGCCGACAGCGCTGCCTCGTAGCGCTGCGTGCGCGCCAGCAACAGGCCGTAGTTGCGCCACAGCGGCGCGTAGCTGCCGTTGCGGTCGAGCGCGCGGCGGTAGACCTGCTCGGCCTCCGCCCAGTGTCCGGCCATGTAGTACGAGTAGCCGAGACTGTTCTGCACCAGCGCCGAACGCGGCTCGATCTGCAGCGCCAGCCGGTAGTAGCGCTCGGCCAGCGGAAACTCGTTGGTCAGGTCGGCCAGCACGCCGAGCGCGTTGTACAGGCGCAGCGGCGACTGCCGGTCCACCTTCAGCGCATCCACCGCGGGCATGGCGTTCTGCGGCGCGTTCGCCAGGCGTTGCTGATCGCGCAGCAGTGCGCGCGACAGCAGCTCGCGCGCCGCGTCCTGATCGCGCTTGGCCAGTTGCAGCATGCCCATCTCCGCCAGCGCGTCGAGATCGTTCGGCGCCTTGCTCAGCACCTCCTCGAAGGCCAGTTCGGCAAGCTGGATGTTGCCGCGCTCGCGGTGAATCCGCCCCACCCAGACCAGCGCCGAATACCGCGTGGGCTCCAGTTCCAGCACGCGCAGATACTGGAACAGCGCCTGATCCAGATCCCCCGCCTGATAGGCCATGTCGGCGAGCTGCAGCGCCTGCTCCAGCGAACCGGCCTGTTGCCGTGCGCGGTACAGCACCGAATGGTTGCCGGCGTAGATGGAACGTCCCTCGCCCGGCTCCGGCCCCATCGACTGGCACCCGGCGAGCACGGCCGACAGGGCCAGCAGCAGACTGATTCTTTTCATCTCACAATCTCCCGAACGCTTTGAGTACGCCGATCATGGCGGGGCCGATGGCGACCAGGAAAAAGCTCGGCCACAGGCAGAAAATCAGCGGGAACACCAGCTTGGTACCGATCTTGGCGGCCTGCTCCTCGGCCGCCTGGGTGCGCCGGTCGCGAAACTCCTCGGCGTAGATGCGCAGCGTGTCGGCCACGCTGGTGCCGAAACGGATGCTCTGCGCCAGCAGGCTGACCAGCCCGCGTACATCCTCCAGGCCGGTGCGCTCGGCCAGATGCGCCAGTGCCGCCGCGCTGGAAATGCCGGCGCGAATCTCGGCATTGACCATCGCCAGCTCCTCGGCCAGCTCGGCCTGGCTCACCGCCATTTCCTCGGCGACCCGCTCGATGGCCTGCGGCAGGGCCAGCCCCGACTCCACGCAGACCACCATCAGGTCCAGCGCATCGGGAAACGCACCGCGCAGCCGTGCCTGCCGGCGGTCGCGGCGCTTCTCGACGATCACTGCCGGGGCCAGCCAACCGAGGCCGACCGCCAGCCCCGCCACCAGCAGGCCGGTGGTCAGGCTGGGCGTGGTCAGCATCGGCAGCACCAGCAAGGTCGCCACCAGCAACAGTAGCGGCAGCAGCAGGCGGATCGCCCAATACATCTGCACCGCCGCGGCCGAGCGGTAGCCGGCATGCTGCAGCAGTGCGGCGGTCGCCGAGCGCTGGCCGTCTTCGGCGCTGACGAAGCGCTGACCGACCTGCTCCAGCAGCACATGCAGATTGCCGCGTGGCGCCTGCGCGGCATGTTCGGCGCCACGCAGGCCACCGCGCTTGATCACCGCCAGACGCCGGCGCACCGGGTCCTGCAGGCCCATCACCAGCACCGACAGGGTGCCCACCGCCAGCATCGCGCTCAGTGCCACGGCCAGCAGGAAGATCAGCCGCACCTGCTGCTCATCGCCCACCACGCTCTGCACCAGTCCGTAGAGATAGTCCATCACCGCGCCCTCACTCAAACCTGGATACGGATGATCCGGCGTATCCAGAAGATGCCCAGCAGCATCGCGCCGAAGGCCGCCATGCTGAGTTTCTGCCCGATGGGTTCGTTGACCAGCAGTGGCAGATACTCCGGCGTGGTCAGCATGATCACCGCGGCCAGCACGAACGGCACCGACACCAGCACCCAGGCCGACATCCGCCCTTCGGCCGACAGCGTGCGGACCTTGCGCTGGAAGCGGAAACGCTCGCGAATCAACCGGCTGAGGCGCTCCAGCACCTCGGTCAGGTTGCCGCCGGTTTCACGGTGGATGAGGATGCTGGTCACCAGCATCATCACCGTCATGCTCGGCATCCGCTCCAGCAGGCCGAGCATGGCGCGGCGCACGTCGTTGCCGTAGTTGATGTCGGCGAAGGTCAGGCCGAACTCGTGAGCCACCGCGCCCTGGTGCTCCTCGGCCACCAGGCGCAGCGTTTCGTTGAACGGATGACCGGCGCGCAGCGCCCGGCACATGGCGTCCAGCGCATCGGCCAGGCCCTCCTCGAACTCGGCGAAGCGCCGGGCGCGGTCGCGACCGATCTTCAGCAGCGGCAGCCAGAACGCCGCAAACCCCAGCAGCGCCGCCAGCCACCACAGCCGCAGCAGCAACCAGCCGGCCAGCGCCACCGCGACGCCCAGCACCAGCCCCAGCAGCACCACGCGATAGGCGCGGTAGTGGTGCCCGCTCTGCTCGATCGCCTGCGCCAGCCGCTCCATCAGCGGCATTTGCTCCAGCGCGGCATCCAGCGGCGACAGGCGCTTGAGGTACTTCTGGCGCAGCAGCACCTGCATGTTCGGCAGGTCGCTGGCCTGTTCCAGCAGCTGCAGGCGCTCGCGGATGCGCTTGCGCACGCGCCCCGCCTCGCCGAATACCGGCACCGTCAGGCCCTGGCTGAGCAGGAACACCGCGACGAAGATCATGCCGAAGAACGCCAGGAAGAATTCCGCGGGGAGCTGGCTCATGGCTGCAGGGCCTCCATCCAGTCCGGGCGGAACAGCTCCAGCGGCAGCTCGATGCCGCGCTTGGCCAGCACGTCGCGGAACGCCGGAACCATGCCGGTCGGCCGGTAATCGCCGAGCACCTCGCCGTGCTCGCCAATACCGCGGCGCTCGAAGGTGAAGATCTCGGTCATGGTGATGATCTCGCCCTCCATGCCGTTGATCTCCTGCACGCTGACCAGCCGCCGCTTGCCGTCTTCCTGCCGTTCCAGCTGGATGACCACGTCGATGGCCGACGCGATCTGCTGGCGCAGCGCCTTGATCGGGAAGGTCGCACCACTCATCGACACCATGTTCTCGATGCGGCTCAGGGCGTCACGCGGGGTGTTGGCGTGGATGGTGGTGATCGAGCCGTCGTGGCCGGTGTTCATCGCCGCCAGCATGTCCAGCGCCTCGGCGCCACGCACCTCACCGATGACGATGCGGTCCGGGCGCATGCGCAGGCTGTTGCGCACCAGCTCGCGCTGGTTCACCTCGCCACGCCCCTCGATGTTCGGCGGTCGGGTTTCCAGGCGCACCACGTGCGGCTGCTGCAGCTGCAGTTCGGCCGAGTCTTCGATGGTGACGATGCGCTCGTTGTGCGGGATGAAACTCGACAGCACGTTGAGCATGGTGGTCTTGCCGGTGCCGGTACCGCCGGACACCAGCACGTTCATCCGCCCGCGCACGATGGCCTTGAGCACCAGGGCGATGGCCGGCGTCAGCGTGCCCATCTGCACCAGGCTCTCGGCATTCAGCAGGTCCACGGCGAAGCGGCGGATCGACATGCTCGGCCCGTCGATGGCCAGCGGCGGGATGATCGCGTTGACCCGCGAGCCGTCCTTCAGCCGCGCGTCCACCAGCGGCGAGGATTCGTCAATGCGCCGGCCGAGACTGGAAACGATGCGATCGATGATGTTCAGCAGGTGCTGGTCGTCGCGAAAACGCACGTCGGTGCGCTGCAGCTTGCCGTGGCGCTCGACGTAGACCGAGGCATGGCCGTTGACCAGGATGTCCGACACCGTGGCGTCGGCCAGCAGCGGTTCCAGCGGGCCGAGGCCGAGCACCTCGTCGGTGATCTGCTTGATGATCTGCTGGCGCCCGGCGGCGCTCACCGGCGCGGCATGCTCGTCGAGCAGGCGCTGGCAGATTTCGCGGATCTGCCAGGTCGCATCCGCCGGCTCCAGGGAATCGAGCAGCGACAGGTCCATCACCTTGAGCAGCTGCTGGTAGATTTTCTCGCGCCACTCGGCATCGATCGGGTTGAGCTGGCTGCGGGTCTCGTACAGCGACTCGACCGTCGCACTCTCCCAGGCCATGACGTTTTCCGCCGCTGCGGCCGCGGCTTGCGGCGTCGGTGCGCTGGGCGGGGTTCGCTTGCCTGCCTGCAGGCGGTTGCGCAGTTCGCTGAGCATGATCAACCCCCGAAGAATCGGCCAAAGGTGCGTTTGAGCAGCCCCGGCGCCACAGCCTCGCCACCGAGCAGTTCCCGGCTCATCTGCGCGATGCTCTGAGTCAGCGCCGCGCGCGGTGCGTGCAGCTCCAGCGGCACGCCGGTGTTCTGGCTTTCACTGGTTACCGCGTAATCGTTCGGCAGCTTCTGCGGTTCGCCGCAGCGCAGCGCCTCGGCAATGTCCTTGAGGCTGACCGGTGCCGCCTTGTCGTAGCGATTGACCACCACCTGCAGGCGCTCGCCGGCAACGCCGAGGTCTTCGCGAAGGATGCGCACCAGCCGCGCGGCATCCTTGAGGTGGCTGAGCGACTGCTGCATCACCACATAAACGTGATCGGCCTGCTCCAGGGCGATGCCGGTGAGGTGGTCGATCTGCCGCGGCAGGTCCACCACCACCCAGTCATAGCTGCCGCGCGCCAGGCTGAGCAGGCTTTCCAGCTGTTCCAGCTGCACGTCCTGAGTCAGGCACAGCTCGCCAGCGCGTCCGCCGAGCACATCCAGCGTCGGGCTGAAGTGGCTGCAGAAGCCATGCAGCGCGATGCCGTCCAGTTCATTGACGCGCTGCAGCACCTCGATATGGCTGTGCGTCGGATGCACGTCCAGGCAATGCGCGACGCTGCCGAACTGCAGGTCCAGGTCCAGCAGCAAGGTGCGCCGGCCGCGGGCGCTGAGCGCGTGGGCCAGGTTGCAGGCCAGCATGGTGGCGCCGGAGCCGCCCTTGGCGTTCATGATGGCGATCACCTTGCCGCCGCATGCCTGGCCGTCACGCAGCTCCAGCGAGATACGACCGATGGCGGCGAGCAGCTCGTGCGCCAGCACCGGCTCCGGGAAGAAATCCCGTGCGCCCGCCTGCATCGCCAGGCGCATGCAATCGCGATCGTCCTGCGGGCCACACACCAGCAGCGGCGGCCGCAACTGCGCCGGGTGCTGCTGCAGCGCGCCCAGCTCCTCGCGCCACAGGTGGCTGGCATGCAGCAGCAGCACATCGGGCATCTGCTCCAGCCCGTAAAGCGGATCGGTGTGGCCGTTGTTCACCAGCCGGGTGCTGACTTCCAGGCCAGGCAGCTCCTGGACCAGCGCCTTGAGGCGGGTCAGCGCGGCAGCGTCGCGGCTGCTGATCAACATGCGCAGGGTTTGCCGACCGGTCACGGCGACGCTGGGCATTTCGAGTGTATTCAGCATGGCGTGATCTCCGGGATGACATCAGGCTCGGCGTGGCGGCCGAGGCTTTCGCGAGGCAGGGTGGAAAAGAACGGCGGCAGCGTGAACACGCCGCCCAGGCCGGGAATCAGCAGGTTGAAGGTGAAGTTCTCCACGCGCAGCTGCACGTAGCGGATGTTGCTGAAGCCCGAGCCGCCGGCGGCTGCCGGGGCGATCTCGGCGCCGTTGGCGTCCAGGTACACCAGCCGCAGGTCGCTGCTGTCGAGGTTGGCGATCAGGCTGCTGGCGCCGGATTCGTCGGCCGCGTTGAAGATCGCCCGGCGCAGGATGCGCGGATCGTCGATGTTGCACACCGCCGCCAGCCGCGCACCGCGGCGTACCGTTTCGTTGAGCGCGTTGACGGTGAAGAACAGCCGGCCCATTTCCAGCACGCCGAACAGCAGCACGAACAGCAGCAGCCCGACGATGGCGAACTCCACCACGTACACCCCGCGCATGCGCCTGGCGTTCATCACAGCGCCCTCATCACGCTGGTGGCCACCAGCGGAAAACTCAGCACGCGCGCGCCGTAGCCGACGTCCGGCAGACCGCTGCCGATGATCGGGCGGAACGCATAGCTGATGCTGACCTGCACGTGATCGGTCCCCTGCGCACCCACTGTCACCTGGGCGGTGGTCAGTCCGCTGACCAGCGGCTGGCTGCCGGCGCTCGCCACCGGCACGCCGTACACGGCCAGCGCACGGGCCTGGGCACGCAACTCGTCGGTCAGCTCCAGCCGTCCGAGCGTGCGGTTCCAGGCCTGGCCGGCGACGAAGCGGCTGGCGTCACGGCTGGCTTGCAGCAGGCTGTTGTACTGGTACAGCAGGCGGCCCATTTCGCCGATAGCCAGCAGCAGGAGCAGCAGCAGCGGCAGCGCGATGGCGAATTCCACCATCGCCAGTCCGCGCTGGCGCGTCCGGGTGTTCGTCAGGCTGTGCATGGTCGCCTCCTCACGAATCGCTGCTCGGCGTGCGGCTGTTGTCGATGTAGGTCTTGTACAGCTGGATGATCTGCGGGCCGCCGTCGTCCACCGGATCGATATCCGGCACGTTGTCGCCTTCGCATTCGCGGATGAACTGGCCGAAGATCTGCGCCTGGTTGCCGGCGCCGGTCGGCAGCGGCTGGACCAGGAAGAAGCAGCCGAACCCCAGCACCGGCACCGAGGTCTGCCCGCCTGAGCTGCCGGTGCAGTTGCCGACCACGATCTTCAGCACGCGCCGCTCGAACACGCCGTCGCTACGACAGCCGTTGGGGCAGTCGGCCACGCGCCGATGCCAGTCGTTGTAATCCAGCAGCGCCGCGCTCGGCGTGCTCAGGTCGCCGTCACGGGAGCTGACTTCCTCGCCCTGGTGCTCGACCTTGCCGGTGCTGTCGTTGTAGGTCATGCGCGGCGAGCTGTAATCGGTGACCAGATCGGGCGGGTACTGGCCAGCGCTGTTGGACAGCGCGCCGCTGTACTCGCCGAAGCGCGTGTTGAAGCCCTGCGACACCGGGCCGACCGTGTTGCCGGGCTCGGTTTCCACCGACTCGCCGACGCTGTTGCACTGCTCGATGCCGCCTGCCAGCGCCTCGCGCACATCCGCGCCGCCGCTGCTGTCGCCCAGGCGGATCAACTGGAAGTTGCCAGGGCCGATGGTCGGTTCGTTACCGGCGGCGCCCTTGAGCACCTGCAGGCCGCCGAAGCGATACCCCCAGAACAGCCCGGCGTCCGGGTCGTACTGACTGGGATTGCCGCACACCATCAGCGGGGCAATGTTGCAGGGGCTGGTCGGGCTGGGGCCGGCGGTGGCGACAGCGGCCACGCGCTTATCCGCGTCGCTGCCGAACATCGACAGCATCCCCCAGAAGAAACGGGCCAGCGGAAACTCGGCAACGGTCACGCGCACATAGCGGGCATCGGTCGGCCCCGGGAAGGCGAACGGCCCATAGACGCTGGCTGCCAGCTCGACGCGCACGAATCCGCCCAGGTCGCTGCCCACCGCCTCGCCCAGCTCGCGGTTGCCGGCCGCCTCGGCGTTGCGCCGGAAGGTATCGAGCGCGGCATCGCGGCTCAGCGTGCCGGCATTGCCCGAGCCCATGACCTGCTGCAGCGTCTTGGCGCCGCTCAGCGCGGCGGCGTCCACGGCGTTCTGCAGGCGCGTCTTGTTGACCAGCATGTGGCTGCCATCGAGCGCCAGCGCCGCCATCAGCAGGATCGCGGCCAGCGCCAGGCCGACCAGCGCCAGGACCGAGCCACGCTGGTGCCGGGGTAGCGAGTGCATTGCGCGTGAGGCGTGCATGGCGCCGACCTCAGTTTTCCACGTTGATCTGGATCGGCTGCGCGACCTGCCGGGCATCGCCGGTGACGTCACGGTAGCCGTCGAGCACCTGCTCGGTCAGCGGGCCGTCGAAGCCGGTTGCCGGCAGCGCCGTACCCGGGTTGGCGGCGGTCTGCTGGTCGGCGATCTGCTGGTAGAGCGTGGCGTTGACCGAGCTGCCAAGCGGGCCGACGCGGCCTTCCTGATAGGGAATGCAACCGGCCAGCAGAGCGAACAAGCACAGCGGAACGATGGTTTTCATGGTGGCGGCTCCGTTACTTGAGGTCGTGGCCGAAGCGGCCTTCGCTGATACCCAGGCTCACCGGCACCGCGCGGCCCGGCGTGCTGCCCTTGGTCTTGCCGAGCAGGTAGAACTCGGCGTCGCTGGGTTCGACGAAATGCTCGGTCGGCAGGCGTACCGTGCGCGCATCCACCGGCTTGGCCAGGTGCGGCGTGACCAGGATCACCAGCTCGGTTTCGCCGTGGATGAACTGCTGGCTGCGGAACAGCTGGCCCAGCACCGGCACATCGCCCAGGCCGGGGAAGCGGCTGACGAAGTCGCGGGTGTTCTCGCTGATCAGGCCGGCGATGGCGATGGTCTGGCCGTTGCCCAGCTCGACGGTGGACTGCGCGCTGCGCTTGGTCAGCGACGGAATGACCTGATTGACGCCGTTGCCGAGGATGCTTTCCAGGCCGGTGTCGAGCACCAGCGAGTTGGCATTGGAAAGTTCGCTGACCGATACGTTGAGGTTGAGGTTGATCCGCCCGGAATCCAGCACCACCGGGAGGAACTTCACGCCGACGCCGAATTCCTTGAACTCGATGGTGATGCCGTCGTCCTCGGTGATCGGCACCGGGAATTCGCCGCCGGAGATGAACTCCGCCTGCTGCCCGGTCAGGGTGGTCAGCGTCGGTTCGGCGAGCACCTTGGCCGAGCCGTTGTCCTTGGCCGCTTCGAGCACCACGTTGAAGAGGAAGTTGTCCGACAGGAACTGGCCGAAGATGCCGGTGCCGTCGCCGAACAGCGTGGTCGGGTTGACCAGGCCGTCCTCATCGAAGCCCAGCCCGTCGCCATTGTTGAATCCCCCGCCCGACCAGCGCCCGGACGAGCCGAAGTCCAGCGCGTTGAAGCGCACGTTGAGGTTCTTGAACAGGTTGCGCTGCATCTCGGCGACCTTCACCTCCAGCATCACCTGCTGGCTGCCGCCGACGCTCATCAGATTGATCAGCGGCATCGGCTGCTCGGCTGCAGCACCGGCCAGCGCGCCCTGCTTGTCGTCCTTGGTGGCCTGCTGGGCGTAGCTCTCGGCCAGCTTCAACGCGCTGTCCATCGCTGCCGCATTGCTGACCTGGCCGCGCAGCACCAGCGCACCCTGGGCGCTGAACACCTCGATGGGCTCGTTGGGCAGCACCTGATGCAGCTTGCCTTTCAGCCCGCTCAGGTCGTGCACCACTTCCAGATCGAGGCTGTCGATCAGCCGGTTGTTGCCGTCCCACAGCAGCACGTTGGTGCTGCCGAGCGAGCGCCCGAGCAGGTACAGCTGCGTCGGGCTGGTGATGAGAATGTCGGCAATCGCCGGGTTGCCCACCGAGATGCGCTTGACCGCCGTGCGCGTGGTCAGCACCCGCGATTTGTAGATCGGCACCTGCACGTCGCTGATATTGGCCGCCGGCGTGGCGCGTACTGCCGGCACGGTTTCGGCGCCCGCCAGCCCGGACAGCATCGCCAGACTACCCAGCATCAGGGCCAGAGCCCCCACTCTGCGCATGTTCTTCATAGCCCCTCTCCTTGCATGTCAGGCCGTCGCGGCCGCGCGTCGCTGGCGGTGGTGGCCTACAGGCCCACCTTCGTCATGTTCACCTCGGTGCCGCGAATGATCGTCACGCCGCTATCCGCCGGCGCGCGGCGGCGCACCACCGGTTTCGGCGCCACCGCCACGGGAGCCGGGGCCGGCGCGGCGGCGACGGGTTTCTTCTGGTTATCCAGCGGGTTGCGCAGCGCCAGTTGCAGGCGCCCTTCGGTCATGGCCTTGACCAGCTGTTCGGCCTCCTCGGAGGTCATTTCCAGCGTCACCGCGCGCACCACCACCGGCTGGGTCTTGTCGGTGCTGGCGGTCTGGTCGACGGCCAGCACGCGCAGGTCTTCGAGAATGGTCTTGGCCTCGGCTTCGTCGCCGCTGCCCTTGCGCTTGGTGGCCAGCACATCGACCCGGTTGCCCGGCAGGAGGAAGCCGCCCACCCCCACCACATCGTCGACGCGCACCGATACCGCGCGCTTGTCGGTGGCGATCAGCGAGGCCAGCGTGCTGCCGCCCAGGTGCTCGGCCAGCCGCGCGCCGCGCAGCACGTCGCCGCGCAGCATGCCGAAAGTGGCGATCTTGCCGATCACCTCTTCGGTGGTCGCGAAGGAGTCGTCCGGCACGGTGCCCTTGGGCATGCGCACCAGGGTCACTTGCTGCGCCTCGACCATCTGCCCGAAGGGAATCTCGGTGGTGGCCACTACCACGTTCTGGGTGTTGTCGGTGGTGCCGGCGTCGAGCCGGGCGCTCAGCCAGTTGTTGGCCATCCAGACCGCGCCCAGACCGAGCAGCAGCGACAGCGCGATCAGCGTGAGGGTACGTGAGCCCATGTCTGCATCTCCTTATTCGAGGTAGTCGAGCTGAACGAAGTAGTTTTGCCAGGCCCAGTGCAGGTCGTCCGGGGTCAGCGGGCCGCTGGCACCGACGTAGCGCTGGCGATCGAGCGCCATGCCCAGCAGGTCGCGCGGGTGACAGGGCACCAGCGGCATGCCTTCGGCCTCGTAGAGTTCGCGCAGGACGTAGCGCAGCAGCTGCGGATCGAAGTCGATCCCCAGGCGCTCGCTCTCCTGGCGCCAGATGCCCTGGTATTCCGAGGGCTTGAGGTAGCTGAAGCGCAGCTTGTAGCCGATGCGCCGCAGGAAGGCCTCGTCGGCCAGTTCCAGCGGATTGAGGTTGGTGGAGAACACCAGGATCAGGTCGAACGGCAACACGCACTGGCGGCCGCCGCCGAGGTTGAGGAAGTCGCGTTTTTCCTCCATCGGCACGATCCAGCGGTTGAACAGCTCGGCCGGCGGCATGCGCTGGCGCCCGAGGTCGTCGATGATGAACAGGCCGTTGCTCGCCTTGAGCTGCAGCGGCGCCAGGAAGCGCCGGCTGAGCGGGTCGTAGCGCACGTCCAGCTGTTCCATGCTCAGTTCGCCACCGCAGGCCACCAGCGGGCGCATGCAGCACAGCAGGCGCCGGTCGATGCCTTCGTTGAGCAGCAGGTTGTTCTGCCCGGGCTCATCCAGGCGCTGGTGAATCTGCGGGTCGTAGATTTCCACCACCGCATCGTTGACGGCGATGGCGTGCGGCACCCAGATCGCTTCGCTGAACAGCCGTATCAGCCGGCCGCTGATGTAGGTCTTACCGGTGCCGGCCGGGCCGTAGATCATGATCGCGCGGCCGGAATTCACCGCCACGCCGAGCTGGTCGAGCAGTTCACCGGCGAGCACCACGCCGCTGTAGGCCGCGCGCATCTTCTCGGCGTCGATTCGTGCGTGGTGGACGGTCTGCAGCTTGACCAGCGAGCGATAGGTGCTCACCGGAAACGGCGCGGCACCGATGTAGCCGCCGCGGTCCAGCGCATCGCGCGCGGCGTTACGGCCTCGCTCGGTCAGACCGTAGCGCAGCGCCTGGCCGTTGTGCTGGCCGAGCACCTCGATGCGGCCATCCTTGCGCAGCAGGCCCAGCACTTCCTCCAGCACAGTGCCGGGCAACGCCAGCCGGTCGACCAGACGCGCCATGTCCAGCGCGCCGCTTTCGTGCAGGTGCTTGCACAGCAGGTCGACGAGCAGCTGGTCGCTCAGCCCGGTCTCGGCGATGGTGCGCGGCTGCGGCGCCAAGCGCTGCACCGTTTCACGCTCGCTCGGGTAGGCATCGCTATCGCTGACGGCGTACATGGCGGTCTCCCGCGCTAGTTGAAGTGGAACCACAGGCCGCTGGCGAGCGTGCCCAGCAGAATCGCGATGGCGTAGGGAAACGGTTGCCCGGCGACCTCGCCCGGCACGGCTGCCAGGTAGGTCTGGGTGCGCAGCATCAGCCCGTAGCGACCCAGTGTCTGGCGCAACTGCCGGCGCCAGACCACCAGGGCCAGCCCGCACAGACCGCCGGCCATCAGGCTGGCGGCGGTCGCACTCAGCGCCTGTGCGGGCGTCAGGAACACCCCGACCATCCCCATCAGCTTCACATCACCGGCCGCCATACCGCCCACGGCGTACAGCAGCAGAAACAGCCCGAAGCCGATCAATCCCCCCAGCAGCCCCTGCCCCAGCCCGGCCAGCCCCCCGCTGAACAGCTGCCCGGCCAGCCCCAGCGCCAAACCGGTCAGGATCAACAGGTTGGGGATGCGGTGGTGGCGCAGGTCGCTGACCACCGCATAACCCAGCAGGGCTAGCAGGAAAAGTCCGCTGATTCCGCCTTGGAAGCTCACGGTTTAAGCCGCCGGAGTTCCGCCAAGCGCAGTGATGAGCTGATTGATCCTTGCAAGTACCGCAGCGCCCAGGTTGGTGAATCCGAGTACCACCGCTGCCGTAATCAACCCACCCGCCACCGCATACTCCACGATGGTCAGCCCGTCTTCGTCCTTCGCGAACTTCAGCACCGCGCGCTTGATCGTTTGAATGGTCATTTCGCTCACCTCACTGAGGAATGTCGGTTCAACAGCTGGCAACGCTTCGTGCGCCGCTCGAGGTGAAAGATAGTCAGAGTGCCACTACGCAGTTAGGACTCCGTTGCGGGTCGCTAGGACTCAATTTCCAGAGGCCGCAAACGCTCTGGTTGGCGCCCTCTGGCGACGTTGACGGGGAGGATGGGAAGCGTTCGCACACTCATAACGGCAAATAGCCATCTAGCGCAGCGCTTAGCAGAATCCATTCCTAGCGACTGATGGCGCATCGCCAATACTCTCTGCGAACAAGTACAACCAAGAGCTGAGTCTGTGCAGAAGTCAAACTCGCCCACCCTTCCTTTGTTGCTCTGGCTCGACCTGTCACACGACCGCAGTACCGCGACGCTGATGCAACAGTTCACCCCGTTCGCCGAATGCCGTCTGCTACAGAGCCACAGCCTTGTCGCGAGCCCGCACAACCGCCGGATCGACATGATCTGCATGCACTACGATCGCCCCGACGTGCTCGGCCTGAACCAGCTGCAGCAGGTCAAGCGCGCCGCGCCGTCGATCCCGATCACCATGTTCACCGTGCAGCACTCCGAAGAGCTGGCGGTGTGGGCGATGCGCTCGCGGGTGTGGGAGTACCTCACCCTGCCGCTGTCAGCCGCCGAGCTGCAGCGTTATCGCCAGGCGCTGCAACAGCTCTGCGAACTGCGCCAGCACCCCGAGGGCGGCAACCGCAAGATTCCCAGCGAGCACTTCCCCGACCTGCCGGCCAGCATCCGTC
The DNA here is from genome assembly GCF_056336065.1 of Stutzerimonas sp. 21-1. Taxonomy (NCBI): domain Bacteria; kingdom Pseudomonadati; phylum Pseudomonadota; class Gammaproteobacteria; order Pseudomonadales; family Pseudomonadaceae; genus Stutzerimonas; species Stutzerimonas sp. 21-1. The sequence continues at coordinate 2,233,267 of NZ_CM150500.1, forward strand.
TGACTGCCGATCACCAGAAGCACCAGTCGCTCGCCCGTGCGCTGCACTACATCGACCAGCACCTGTGCGAGAACATCGACCAGCGGGACCTGGCGCAGCTGTGCGGGATGACGCCCTCGCGCTTCAGCCGCCTGTTCAAGGACGTGCACGGCGTGTGCTACCAGGAGTACGTGCTGTGCAAGCGCCTGGAGCTGGCCAAGGACCGGCTCGACAACAGCCGGATGTCCATCACCACCATCGGTTACGAGGCGGGCTTTCGCGATCCGTCCTACTTCGCCCGGGCGTTCAAACAGCTCGTCGGCTGCACTCCGAGCGAATACCGCGCCAACGCCGGGATGGCCGCCCGCGCGGCGGTTCGCGACCTGTCCGACGCGCAGCGCCTGGGCCTGGAGGCCGAGTCGCTGCCCCTGGCCGAACCGACCTTCCTGTCGAAATAGCGCCCCGCTCGCCCGCGTGTGAGGCGCGGCGAATAGCGGCATACTTGCGCTCTCCCGCAATCGCCCCGGCTCACCCATGCGCATCCACGTCACCTTCATCGATCGCGTCGGCATCACCCAGGAAGTTCTTGCGCTGCTCGGCGGGCGCAACCTCAACCTCGATGCCGTGGAGATGATTCCGCCGCATGTCTATATCGACGCGCCGGCGCTCAGCGCCGAGGTACTCGAAGAACTGCGCGAGGCGCTGTTCAACGTGCGGGGCGTACGGGCGGTCGAGGTGGTTGACCTCCTGCCGGGCCAGCAACGCAACCTGCAGCTCTACGCGCTGCTCGCCGCCATGCCCGATCCGGTGCTGGCGGTGAATGCCAGCGGCCAGGTGTTGCTGGCCAACCCGGCGCTGATCGAGCTGACCGGCCACGATCCGCAGGGCCAGCCGTTGAGCGCGCTGTTCGGCGATGCGCAGTTGCACAGCAATCTGCTGGCGCACGGCTTTCGCCTGCCGATGCACGAGGTCACGCTCGAAGGCCAGTCGCTGCTGCTCGACGCCATGCCGATCAGCGATCCCGACCTGCCGGGCGCGCACCAGCTGGCCGGCGCGCTGCTGACGCTCTACACCCCGAACCGAATCGGCGGCCGCCTGGCGGCGCTGCACCATGATCACGCCGAAGGTCTGGATGCGCTGCTCGGCGATTCGCCGCCGCTGCGCACCCTCAAGGCCCGCGTGCTGCGTGTCGCCAGCCTGGATGCGCCGCTGCTGATCCAGGGTGAAACCGGCACCGGCAAGGAGCTGGTGGCGCGTGCCTGCCACACGCTGAGCGCACGGCGCAACGCGCCCTTCCTCGCGCTGAACTGCGCGGCGCTGCCGGAAAACCTCGCCGAAAGCGAGCTGTTCGGCTATGCGCCCGGCGCCTTCACCGGCGCCCAGCGCGGTGGCAAGCCGGGCCTGCTGGAGCTTGCGCACCAGGGCACGGTATTTCTCGACGAGATCGGCGAGATGTCGCCTTATCTGCAGGCCAAGCTGCTGCGCTTTCTCAGCGACGGCAGCTTCCGTCGCGTCGGCGGCGAGCGCGAGATCCGCGTGGACGTGCGCATCCTCAGTGCCACGCACCGCGATCTGCAGCGCATGGTCGATGAAGGCCATTTCCGTGAAGACCTGTTCTACCGCCTCAACGTGCTCACCCTCGCCGTGCCGCCGCTGCGCGAGCGTGGCGAGGACATCCTGCAGCTGGCCCGGCATTTCCTCGAACAGGCCTGCGCGCAGATTCGCCGCACACCCTGCCGCCTGGTGCCGGCCACCTATCCGGCGCTGCTGGCCAACCAATGGCCGGGCAACGTGCGGCAATTGCAGAACGTGATCTTCCGCGCCGCGGCAATCTGCGAAGGCAGCGCGGTGGAAATCAGCGATCTGGACATCGCCTGCACCACCACCGCCGTGCCTACCGAGGAAGTCGGCAGCCTCAGCGAAGCGGTCAGCCAGTTCGAGCGCGAACTGCTGGAAACGCTCTACGCCAGCTACCCCTCCAGCCGCCTGCTGGCTACGCGTCTGCGCACCTCGCACACGGCCATCGCCATGCGCCTGCGCAAGTACGGCATTCCCTCCCGGTAAGCGGTCGCCAAACGCCCCGCTCAGCGCCCATGTCGCATTGGCTCCAGCGCCGTTTCGATTTCGCTACAAACGGAATGAAATCGTTACAGAGCATCAAAGCGGCCGACTGCGCACGCTGGCGTGCGCTCTGTCGCCTCAGCTGTATCGAAATCGCTCCAGATCGATCACGACGGCTTGCTCACGAATTGGACAAGCTACTGATTTATAAGGATATTTCAAATCAGGCATTGTCCTTGCTCTGATCAGGGTAATCGCTCGCTGCAACGCACGAGCCTTTCCACCCGCTGCGGATTGTCGCGGGCCCCTAACAAGAGTCAGGAGTTCACCCATGAGCGAATTGCGTTTTACGGCCGATCACGAATGGCTGCGTCTGGATAGCGACGGCCTGGTCACCGTGGGTATCACACCGTTCGCCCAGGAGGCGCTGGGGGATGTGGTTTTCGTGCAGCTGCCGGAGCTGCAGGAATACGCTGCCGGTGACGAGGTCGCGGTACTGGAGTCGGTGAAGGCCGCCAGCAATATCGCCATGCCGCTGCAAGGCGAAATCGTCGAGGTCAACCCCGCGCTGGAAGCCAGCCCGGAGCTGGTCAACAGCTCGCCGCTGCAGGATGGCTGGTTCTTCCGCTTCCGCCCGCAAGACGCCAGCGCCGTGGCCGATCTGCTCGACCAGGCCGCCTACGACCGTCTGCTCAACGCCAGCGACGATGTCTGAGGAGGCCCGATGAACAAGCCTTTCCCCCTCGACACCGCCAACGAATTCGTTGGTCGTCACATCGGCCCGCGTGCGACCGATACCGCTGCCATGCTGCAGCAGCTGGGCTATGACTCGCTGGAGGCGCTCGGTGCCAGCGTGATCCCCGACAGCATCAAGGACACCAGCGTGCTCGAGCTGAGCGCCGGTCTCGGCGAAGCTCAGGCCCTGGCCCGGCTCAAGGCCATCGCCGCGCAGAACCAGCAGTTCGCCAGCCATATCGGCCAGGGTTACTACGGCACCCACACGCCGGCGCCGATCCTGCGCAACCTGCTGGAAAACCCGGCCTGGTACACCGCCTACACGCCTTATCAGCCGGAAATCTCCCAGGGTCGCCTGGAGGCGCTGCTGAATTTCCAGACGCTGATCAGCGACCTCACCGGCATGGAGATCGCCAACGCGTCGCTGCTCGACGAGGCCACCGCCGCCGCCGAGGCCATGACCTTCTGCCAGCGCCTGTCGAAGAACAAGACCGCCAAGGCGTTCTTCGCCTCGCAGCACTGCCACCCGCAGACCCTCGACGTGTTGCGCACCCGCGCCGAGCCGCTGGGCATCGAAGTGGTGGTCGGCGACGAGCGCGAGCTGGACGATGTCAGCCTGTACTTCGGCGCCCTGCTGCAGTATCCGGCGAGCAACGGCGACATCTTCGACTACAGCGCACTGGTCGGGCGCTTCCATGACGCCAAGGCGCTGGTGGCAGTCGCTGCCGACCTGCTGGCGCTGTGCCTGCTCACCCCGCCCGGCGAATTCGGCGCCGACGTCGCGCTCGGCAGCGCGCAGCGCTTCGGTGTGCCGCTGGGCTTCGGCGGTCCGCATGCCGCCTACTTCGCCACCCGCGACACGTTCAAGCGCGACATGCCGGGCCGGCTGGTCGGCCTCTCGGTGGATCGTCACGGCAAGCCGGCACTGCGCCTGGCCATGCAGACCCGCGAGCAGCACATCCGCCGCGAGAAGGCCACCAGCAACATCTGCACCGCGCAGGTACTGCTGGCCAACATCGCCAGCATGTACGCCGTCTACCACGGCCCGCGCGGCCTGACGCAGATCGCCCGGCGGGTGCACCAGCTGACCGTGATCCTCGCCGAGGGCCTGCGCGCGCTGGGCGTTACCGTCGAGCAGCAGAGCTTCTTCGACACCCTCACCCTCGCCACGGGCGAGCGCACCGCGCAGCTGCACCGTCAGGCCCGCGACATGCGCATCAACCTGCGCGAAGTGGATGCCGGGCGCATCGGCCTGTCGCTGGACGAAACCACCGATCGCGTTGCGGTCGAGCGTCTGTGGGAAGTCTTCGCCGAGCCGGGCCAGAGCCTGCCGAGCTTCGATGCGCTGGCCAGCAGCGCGACCAAACTGCCGCAGGACCTGCTGCGTCAGTCGGCGATCCTGCAGCACCCGGTATTCAACCGCTACCACTCCGAAACCGAGCTGATGCGCTACCTGCGCAAGCTCTCGGACAAGGACCTGGCGCTGGATCGCGCGATGATCCCGCTTGGCTCATGCACCATGAAGCTCAACGCCGCCAGCGAGATGATCCCGATCACCTGGCCGGAATTCGGCAACCTGCACCCGTTCGCGCCAGCCGAGCAGAGCCAGGGCTACCGCCAGCTGACCGACGACCTGGAGCGCATGCTCTGCGCCGCCACCGGTTACGACGCCGTCTCGCTGCAGCCCAACGCCGGCTCGCAGGGCGAATATGCCGGTTTGCTGGCGATCCGCGCCTATCACCAGAGCCGCGGCGACGACCAGCGCGATGTCTGCCTGATCCCCTCCTCGGCCCACGGCACCAACCCGGCGACCGCCAACATGGCCGGCATGCGCGTGGTGGTGGTGGCCTGTGACAGCCGCGGCAACGTCGATATCGGCGACCTGCGCGCCAAGGCCGAGCAGCACGCGGCTCAGCTCGCCGCGCTGATGATCACCTACCCCTCGACCCACGGTGTATTCGAGGAAGGCATCCGCGAGATCTGCGCCATCGTTCACCAGCACGGCGGCCAGGTGTACATCGACGGCGCCAACATGAACGCGATGGTCGGCCTGTGCGCCCCGGGGCAGTTCGGCGGCGACGTATCGCACCTGAACCTGCACAAGACCTTCTGCATTCCGCACGGCGGCGGCGGCCCGGGGGTCGGCCCGATTGGCGTGAAGGCGCACCTGGCGCCGTTCCTGCCGGGGCACGACCGGATGGAGCGCAAGGACGGTGCCGTTTGCGCCGCGCCGTTCGGCAGCGCCAGCATCCTGCCGATCACCTGGATGTACATCAGCATGATGGGCGGTGAAGGCCTGCGGCAGGCCTCGCTGATGGCGATCCTCAACGCCAACTACATCGCCCGGCGCCTGGAGGAGCATTACCCGGTGCTCTATACCGGCGGCAACGGCCTGGTGGCGCATGAGTGCATCCTCGACCTGCGCCCGCTGAAAGACTCCAGCGGTATCTCGGTGGATGACGTGGCCAAGCGCCTGATCGACTTCGGTTTCCACGCGCCGACCATGTCCTTCCCGGTGGCCGGCACGCTGATGATCGAGCCGACCGAGAGCGAGTCGAAGGAGGAACTGGATCGCTTCATCGACGCCATGATCGCCATCCGCGAGGAAATCCGTGCGGTGGAAAACGGCGAGCTGGACAGCACCGACAACCCGCTGACCAACGCGCCGCATACTGCGGCAGAACTGGCCGGCCAGTGGTCGCATCCCTACAGCCGCGAGCAGGCGGTGTACCCCGGCAAGACCGCGGTGGACAGCAAGTACTGGCCGCCCGTGGCGCGTGTCGACAACGTCTACGGCGACCGCAACCTGGTCTGCTCGTGCCCACCGATGGAGGTCTATCAGGACTGACGCGCCCCCGGCCTCGACCGGAAGCCGGCCTGCGGGCGGGGCGATCCCCCGCCGCACGCCGGCCAGTGTCCTCACTACCAAACCGTACCCATAACAACACGGGAGCCACAAGCACCCACCGCCTCCGGGCCACGCCAATAACCGGCTACCAAATAAAAACAAGATTGGAGTAGTTATGGAAACCCTCAATACGTTGGTAAACGACATCAATGCCCTTGTCTGGGGCGTCCCCATGCTGGTGCTGATCCTCGGCACCGGTCTGTTCCTGATGATCTATCTGAAATTCATGCCCTGGCTGAACATCCCGGCCGGCTTCGCCCTGCTCTGGAAAGGGCGCCACAAGGACGATGAGGAATCCGGCGAGATCAGCCCGTTTCAGGCGCTGATGACCTGTCTGGCCGCTACCGTCGGCACCGGCAACATCGCGGGCGTGGCCACGGCGATCTTCCTCGGCGGCCCCGGCGCGGTGTTCTGGATGTGGTGTACGGCGCTGGTGGGCATGGCCACCAAATACTGCGAAGTGGTGCTGGCCGTGCATTACCGCGAGAAGGACGAGCGCGGCGAGCATGTCGGCGGGCCGATGTACGCCATCAAGAACGGCCTGGGCAGCCGGTGGGCCTGGATGGGCGGCGTCTTCGCGCTGTTCGGCGGCCTGGCAGGTTTCGGCATCGGCAATATGGTGCAGGTCAACAGCATGGCCGACGCGCTGCAGGGCTCGTTCGGCATTCCGGACTGGGCCACCGGCGTGGCGACCATGGTCGTCACCGGAATGGTGATCCTCGGCGGCGTCCGGCGCATCGGCAAGGTCGCCGAGATGCTGGTGCCGTTCATGTGCGTCGGCTACGTCGTCGCTTCGCTGACCGTGCTGGCACTCAACTATCAGGCCATCCCCGGCGCCTTCGCACTGATCTTCGACCACGCCTTCAACCCGGCCGCAGCCACCGGCGGCTTCGCCGGTGCAGCGGTGATGGCGGCGATCCGCTTCGGTGTGGCGCGCGGCATCTTCTCCAACGAAGCGGGCCTGGGCACTGCCGGTATCGCGCAGGCCGCCGGCACCACCCGTTGCTCGGTGCGCTCGGGGCTGATCGGCATGCTGGGCACTTTCATCGACACCATCATCGTCTGCTCGATGACCGCCCTGGTGATCCTCACCACCGGCGTCTGGACCAGCGGCGCCAGCGGTGCGGCGCTGTCCAGCGTGGCCTTCGAGACCGCTCTGCCGGGCGTGGGCCAGTACATTCTGGCGCTGTCGCTGGTGGTGTTCAGCTACACCACCATCCTCGGCTGGAGCTACTACGGCGAGCGCTGCTGGGAGTACCTGGTCGGCACCAAATCGATCCTGCCGTTCCGCGTGCTCTGGGTCGTGGCGATTCCCTTCGGCGCCGTCGCCCAGCTCGACTTCGCCTGGCTGGTCGCCGACACCCTCAACGGCCTGATGGCCATTCCCAACCTGATCTCGCTGGTGCTGCTCAGCCCGGTGGTGGTCAAGCTCACCCGTGAATATTTCGCCCGGCGCCGTATGCAGGCGGCCGTGTCCTTCGAGCGCTGAAGGCGCGAACCGATGATTCGAGGCGCGACGCGCGTCGCGCCCGCTCCCTACAAGAGGTGAAAAACATGTTCCACAAGAACCTGACGCTGACCCAGTACGACCCGGCGCTGGCCCAGGCCATCGCGGCCGAAGACCGCCGCCAGGAAGACCACATCGAGCTGATCGCCTCGGAAAACTACACCAGCCCGCAGGTCATGCAGGCCCAGGGCAGCGGCCTGACCAACAAGTACGCCGAAGGCTACCCGGGCAAGCGCTACTACGGCGGTTGCGAGTACGTCGACGTGGTCGAGCAGCTGGCCATCGATCGCGCCAAGGAGCTGTTCGGCGCCGACTATGCCAACGTCCAGCCGCACTCGGGCTCCTCGGCCAACAGCGCGGTGTACCTGGCGTTGCTCAATGCCGGCGACACCCTGCTCGGCATGAGCCTGGCCCACGGCGGCCACCTGACCCACGGCGCCAAGGTTTCCTCCTCGGGCAAGCTGTACAACGCCGTGCAATACGGTATCGATGAGCAGGGCCTGATCGACTATGACGAAGTCGAGCGGCTGGCCGTCGAGCACAAGCCGAAGATGATCGTCGCCGGCTTCTCCGCCTATTCCCGCGTGCTGGATTTCGCCCGTTTCCGCGCAATTGCCGACAAGGTCGGCGCCTACCTGTTCGTCGACATGGCCCACGTCGCCGGGCTGGTCGCGGCCGGGCTGTATCCCAACCCGGTGCCGTTCGCCGACGTGGTCACCACCACCACCCACAAGACCCTGCGCGGCCCGCGTGGCGGCCTGATCCTGGCGAAGAAGAACGAGGAGATCGAGAAGAAGCTCAACTCCGCCGTATTCCCGGGCGCCCAGGGCGGCCCGCTGATGCATGTGATCGCCGCCAAGGCGGTGTGCTTCAAGGAAGCGCTGGAACCGGGCTTTCGCGACTACCAGGCGCAGGTGGTACAGAACGCCCGCACGATGGCCGAAGTCTTCGTCGGCCGCGGTTATGACGTGGTGTCCGGCGGCACCGACAACCACCTGATGCTGGTCAGCCTGATCCGCCAGGGCCTGACCGGCAAGGCCGCCGACGCCGCGCTGGGCAGCGCGCATATCACGGTGAACAAGAACGCCGTGCCCAACGACCCGCAGTCGCCGTTCGTGACCTCGGGCATCCGCATCGGCACGCCGGCGGTGACCACGCGCGGTTTCGGCGAGGGCGAGTGCCGCGAGCTGGCCGGCTGGATCTGCGACATCCTCGATGACATCGACAATCCGGCGGTGATCGAGCGCGTCAAAGCCCAGGTCACCGACCTCTGCGCGACGTTCCCCGTCTATGTTGAATAACCAGGCCATCGATGTTGCGCGGGCCGCTGGTACGGCTCCCGCAATCGGAGTACATGCCATGTCCCTGAGCGTTTTCGACCTGTTCAAGATCGGCATCGGGCCATCCAGTTCGCACACCGTCGGCCCGATGCGCGCGGCGGTGCGCTTCGTCGACGGCCTGCGTCGCGACGATCTGCTGGCCGCCACGGCGAGCGTACGGGTGGAGCTGTACGGCTCGCTCGGCGCCACCGGCAAGGGCCACGGCAGCGACAAGGCCGTGCTGCTCGGCCTGCAAGGCGAACTGCCGGAGCGGGTCGACACTGCGCTGATCCCGCAGCGTCTGGAGACGATCCGCGCCAACGGCGAGCTGAAACTGGGCGGCGAGCGGCCGATCCGCTTCGTCGAGAAGGAACACCTGGCGTTGATCCGCAAGCCGCTGCCATACCATCCCAACGGCATGATCTTTCGTGCCTTCGACGCCGCTGGCTTGCAGCTGCGTTCGCGTGAGTACTACTCGGTGGGCGGCGGCTTCGTGGTCGACGACAGCGCCGCCGGTGCCGATCGCATCGTCGAGGACAGTACCCCGCTGCCCTACCCGTTTCGCAGCGGCGCCGAACTGCTGGCGCTGTGCGCCGAGCACGGTCTGTCGATCAGCGCGCTGATGCGCGAGAACGAGCGCGCCTGGCGCCCGGACGAGGAAACCCGCAACGGCCTGCAACGCATCTGGCAGGTCATGCAGGACTGCGTCGAAGCCGGCTGCCACAACGAGGGCATCATGCCCGGCGGCCTCAAGGTCAAGCGTCGCGCGGCGGCGATGTACCGCCAGCTGAGCGGTAACCCCGAGGCCGCCCTGCGCGACCCGCTGTCGGTAGTGGACTGGGTGAACCTCTACGCGCTGGCAGTGAACGAGGAGAACGCCAGCGGCGGACGCGTGGTTACCGCGCCCACCAACGGCGCGGCCGGCATCGTGCCGGCAGTGCTGCACTACTACATGCGCTTCATCCCGGGCGCCAACATCGAGGGCGTCGAGCGCTTCCTGCTCACGGCTGCGGCCATCGGCATCCTCTACAAGGAGAACGCCTCGATTTCCGGCGCCGAGGTCGGCTGCCAGGGCGAGGTCGGCGTGGCCTGCTCAATGGCCGCCGGAGCACTGTGCGAGGTGCTCGGCGGCACTCCGCCGCAGGTCGAGAACGCCGCCGAGATCGGCATGGAACACAACCTCGGCCTGACCTGCGACCCGGTCGGCGGGCTGGTGCAGGTGCCGTGCATCGAGCGCAACGCAATGGGCTCGGTGAAGGCGATCAACGCCGCGCGCCTGGCGCTGCGCGGCGACGGTCATCACTTCATCTCGCTGGACAAGGTCATCCGCACCATGCGCCAGACCGGTGCGGACATGAAGAGCAAGTACAAGGAAACCGCCCGCGGTGGGCTGGCCGTGAACATCATCGAATGTTGAAAAAAGCAGCGGCAAGCTGACATCGGCAGCGGCAGGTGAAACGTCAGTTTCACCCTGCAGCGTGCGGTTTGAAGTTTGCGGCTCCTTCATATTGAGGAACGAGCAATGTCCCTGGAAAAAACTCCGCTGCACGCCCTACATCTGGAACTGGGCGCCAAGATGGTTCCGTTCGCCGGCTACGACATGCCGGTGCAATACCCGCTGGGCGTGCTCAAGGAACACCTGCACTGCCGCGAGCAGGCCGGTCTGTTCGACGTATCGCACATGGGCCAGATCCTGCTGCACGGCCCGCAGGCCGCGGCCGCGCTGGAAAGCCTGGTGCCGGTGGACATCATCGACCTGCCGGTGGGCATGCAGCGCTACGCGCTGTTCACCGACGAGAACGGCGGCATCCTCGACGATCTGATGGTCGCCAACCTGGGCAACGACCGGCTGTTCCTGGTGGTCAACGCCGCCTGCAAGGAGCAGGACCTTACCCATCTGCGCAAACACATCGGCGACCGCTGCGAGATCGAATCGCTGTTCGAGTCGCGCGCGCTGCTCGCCCTGCAGGGACCGCGCGCCGTCGACGTGCTGGCGCGCCTGGCGCCGGACGTGACGAAGATGACCTTCATGAACTTCGCGCGGGTCGCCGTGGCCGGCATCGACTGCTATGTCAGCCGCTCCGGCTACACCGGCGAGGACGGTTTCGAGATTTCCGTACCGGCGGTCGCCGCCGAACAGCTCGCCCGCGCCCTGCTGGCCGAGCCGGAAGTCCAGCCGATCGGCCTCGGCGCGCGCGACTCGCTGCGCCTGGAAGCCGGCCTGTGCCTGTACGGCCACGACATGAGCAGCGCCACCACCCCCATCGATGCCAGCCTGCTGTGGGCCATCTCCAAGGTGCGCCGCGCCGATGGTGCGCGGGCCGGTGGCTTCCCGGGTGCCGAACGCATCTTCGCCCAGCAGCGCGACGGCGTGCCGAGCAAGCGCGTCGGCCTGCTGCCACAGGACCGCATGCCGGTGCGCGAAGGTGCCGAGCTGGTCGATGCCGATGGCAGCCCGATCGGCCAGGTCACCAGCGGCGGTTTCGGCCCGAGCCTGGGCGCGCCGCTGGCGATGGGGTATGTCGCCAGCAGCCATGCCGCGCTCGACAGCGAGGTCTGGGCGCTGGTGCGTGGCAAGCGCGTACCGATGAAAGTGTCCAAGACGCCGTTCGTGCCGCAACGCTACTACCGCGGCTGAACATCGCTGGTGCACAGCGAATCGCCGCGACACTGCGGCGATTCGCTGCCGGCGGGCTCATCGTGCGAGCTGATATTCGGCATCGCTACGTGCATCGAAAAGGCGCAGATCGCTGTATAATCTCGCGCCATTTTTCCCCTGCCGCATCACCGAGGCCCGGCCTGTCATGTCGAATAAAGTCCCAAGTGTAGGGTTCGTGTCCCTCGGCTGCCCTAAAGCAACCGTCGACTCCGAGCGCATTCTTACTCAGCTGCGCATGGAGGGTTACCAGATCGTGCCGTCCTACGAGGATGCCGACGTGGTGGTGGTCAACACCTGCGGCTTCATCGACAGCGCCAAGGCCGAATCGCTGGATGCCATCGGCGAGGCCATCGCCGAGAACGGCAAGGTGATCGTCACCGGCTGCATGGGCGTGGACGAGAACAACATCCGCGGCGTACACCCCAGCGTGCTGGCCGTCACCGGCCCGCAGCAGTACGAGCAGGTGGTCAACGCCGTGCATGAAGTGGTGCCGCCGAGCATCGAGCACGACCCCTTCGTCGATCTGGTGCCGCCGCAGGGCATCAAGCTCACCCCGCGCCACTACGCCTACCTGAAGATTTCCGAAGGCTGCAACCACAGTTGCAGCTTCTGCATCATCCCGTCGATGCGCGGCAAGCTGGTCAGCCGCCCGGTCGGTGACGTGCTGTCCGAGGCCGAACGCCTGGTCAAGGCCGGCGTGAAGGAAATCCTGGTGATCAGCCAGGACACCAGCGCCTACGGCGTCGACCTCAAGTACAAGCTCGACTTCTGGGACGGCCAGCCGGTCAAGACGCGCATGCTCGAGCTGTGCGAAGCGCTGGGCAAGATGGGCGTATGGGTGCGCCTGCACTACGTCTATCCGTACCCGAACGTCGACGACGTGATCCCGCTGATGGCCGCCGGCAAGATCCTGCCGTACCTGGACATCCCCTTCCAGCACGCCAGCCCGAAGGTGCTCAAGGCCATGAAGCGCCCGGCCTTCGAGGACAAGACCCTGGCACGCATCCAGAAGTGGCGCGAGATCTGCCCCGAGCTGACCATCCGCTCCACCTTCATCGTCGGCTTCCCCGGCGAGACCGAGGAAGACTTCCAGTACCTGCTCGACTGGCTGACCGAAGCCCAGCTCGACCGCGTCGGCTGCTTCCAGTACTCACCGGTCGACGGCGCACCGGCCGAGGATATGGGCCTGGAGCCGGTACCGGACGAGGTCAAACAAGACCGCTGGGACCGTTTCATGGCCCACCAGCAGGCCATCAGCGCAGCGCGCCTGCAGCTGAAAGTCGGTCGCGAGATGGACGTGCTGATCGACGAAGTGGACGAAGACGGCGCCATCGGCCGCTCCTGGGCCGACGCACCGGAAATCGACGGCATGGTCTACGTCGACAGCGAACAGCCGCTGCAGCCGGGCGACAAAGTCCGTGTACGCGTCACCAACGCCGACGAGTACGACCTCTGGGCCGAAGTGATCTGATCACCGCGCCTGCCAAAGAAGCCCCGCTCATGCGGGGCTTCTTTATGGGCGGTCGAGCGGACTGAGCATCGCCAGACCACCGCGATTGAGGCATGAGTGTAGATCTGCGTGGTTACATCGGCATGGCCGAGCAGTTCCTGCACCGTGCGAATGTCCTGGCCGCTCTCAGCAAATGCGTGCTTCGCCCTGATCACACCCTCCAGCCACGGCAACTCTATCTGCAACACCTGCTTGTACAGAAACAGAATCGCCGACAGCGCTTGGTTCTGCGTGGACGCCGAAACATCACGGCGCACCGCCAGATCACTGAGAAAGGCCTCCACTTCAGACGCGCCCATATCCTGTGGATGTCGGTACTTATGAAAACGAATGAAGCGCCTGATCCACTCCAAATAGACAGCTTCGGTACGAATCGAATAGTGTCGCAATCGAATCTGCCCTCGCACCTGGTCGAGCAGCCTAGGCTTGTTATCAATGTCGCTGTTGCTCCCTGATTCGTGTCGCATCTGTTGATGCGTTTTTCAGGCTAGACAAGGACTTGCAAGGTGACAAAGAATTTTATGCGACACATGTGACGTAGTTTTTTACGCCATTTGTGTCGCCTACTTATAGTTATGCTTCAAGTGCAGGAAATCTCCAAAATGGAAACCGAAGATTTCTCTAAAGAAGCATCGATCAAAATACCCCTTGGCCACCTCCTGCTCGCCTGGGAGGTAATCTCTGACAAGTTTTCAGACCTGCAGCCATACGACAGCCTCTCAAATGAGGAAAAGAGAGCTATCTGGGGGCTAGCTGACTTACTTGAGAAGTCACTTATTGAAAATGGCGTAACCGAAACGCCTAAAGCCGGGTGGGAAGCTCTCATTAAAAGAGCTAAAGAGTTTATGAAGACAGTCCCAGTGGACTTCCTAGACTAGCCACGGTGTAGGAGAAACATAACAATGCGATCAACTGTCGCTCACTTCGTTCGCTGGACTCGCAAAAGCTACGCTTTTGCTCGCCCGTTAGCTTAATCGTTATGGTCACTATCACATGGACGAGAAGCTTAATCATTTGAAATGGATACTGGTAGATCAAATAGTTGATCTAACAACAGCCACGACAGCCATTAGAGAGCATCTGGCCGGAGAAAATTTTGACCCTGCCAGCCAAAAAACAATCTCCTATTTCAGAATGTGCACAACCTCACTAATAGTTTCGCTCTCAAAGCTGTGGGAGGCACTCAATCACTACGGCAAGGAAATAAATTCCTTTCCTGAAGATGTGAAATTAAGCTGCCGCAGGCTCAAAGCCGAAATAGAGAGCAGAAAGATCTATCAATTTCGCAGCAAATACGCAGCACACATCATCGACGATGAAACCAAGCAACCGCTAAGCCTTAAAGAGGGCGAGAAGAGATACTCCGCGATAGTTGGCTCAACTATTGGGGAGCTAACTGCATTCTGCGAATGGATTGTCCCGGAGAATTTTGGCGAGGCCGCGGGCTCTGTAATGCATACAGTGGTCACAACAAGAGACTACTGCTTGAGCGTTGTAGGCTCCTCTGCAGAGCGCCCATAACAAATCGTTCAAGCCGTTCGCTTCGCTCACTCGGAACCGGCTAAAGCCGGCCCCTTAACCAAACGTTAGGCTATCGAATGCCATCAAAACCGCTGAATATCCCGCTACATAAAAAACGCCATACCGGCTTATGGCATATGCTCGCGTGCATTCCGCTAGCCATAATTACCGTAAAGCCGAACACCGTCGAAAACTGGATAACTTCAATATTTTTAGTGTCCCCCGTGCTTTGGTTTGTATTCGTAGGCCCTAAATTTCTAGACGACTGGCTAAGGCATAGCCGATATGGTTTTTTCTCCTGGGTCATCTTGGCTTTGAAGCTAGCATTATTTCTCTGGGTAATTAAAAGTTTCGAACCGTACACCGCTTCACTCCTGCGCGAGTGGTTAAAAGCCTAACAACTGGCTCAAATCGTTCGCTTCGCTCACTGGGGCCGGCTTAAGCCGGCCCCTTAGCCAAACGTTATACGCTGGAGCCACATGGACGAACTACTAAGCCCGATACTCCGCTTCCTAGGCTACGTAGTAAGCGAGTTACTACTCGGAACCTTCTTCTACGCTATAGGCTGGCCTTTTGTAAAAGCCGTCACACTTGGGAAATACCCCAAGCGCGAATGGTTGAGCGGATCAAAAAATGAGGCGTATGTATGCTGCGTCGGAATTTTCGTGTTCTCTATTTCGTTAATGGCAGCCCTGGGCCAGTTCAGCGCATAACAATGCGCTCAACTTTCGCTCACTTCGTTCGCTGGACGTCCAAAAGCTGCGCTTTTGTCCGCCCGTTAGCTTAATCGTTAGAAGCTGGCCAATCGCCATGAAAGGGCATGCAATTAAAATACTAAAAAATGCTTGAAAAGCATGGTGAGCTTACACTAGAGAAAATATCAAACCACATCCCAAATAAGCATCGAGGCCATCGAGATCTTTATATTTTCTCCTCACCAATCTGGCTATCGCCTTTATTCCTAAGATGATGTGCAGCGCATGGTAGGGATAATGACCTATCGCGATGCGGGGCTCTCGCTGGATGTCATCGGAGCGCTATTACAGGCCGATGGCGCATCTGCTCCTGTGGTGCTGGAACGTCACTTGCAGAAGGTCAACGAGGAAATCGCCAGACTCCGACAGCAACAACACGTCATCGCCCAATTGCTCGGCGACGCGCAGGCTGCGAAAGAGTCGTTCAATTACCAAGGAGCAGTGGATTGCGCTACTCGCCTCCACCGGATTGAACGAAGAAGGAATGCAAAAATGGCATGCGGAATTCGAGAAGATGTCACCCGATGCGCATCAGGATTTTCTGGAATCGCTCGGAATAGCACCGGGGGAAATTACCTCGATCCACCAATTCTCAAGGCGACCAGCTACCGAGCGTGATGGCTAACTCCAGATTCAACCGAGCCTGCACCCAGGCCGGCTAGTTCCACGCTGCGGCTGAGGAGCAATCTGCCGCCCGCCTCCCCACCGACCAAGCTCCGCCCAAACCAGCGATTGATGGAAGAACGACCTCGGTCCTCGGCCACATACTGCTGACCTCGCGCCGGATTCCGCGATCGTGGTGAGGCGGCATAGAATCCGCCCACGCTTCGGCCCGGGTCGCCGCGTGAATACCCGCTATCACCGCTCCTGCGGGATCTGGCAGCTCGTCCAGCGCGGCCTCGGTGGGCAACCACGCGCCACACTGATCGCTGTGGATGCACGAGGCCGACGTGCATGCTGATCTGCCGCAGCCCCGAACGAATGACCTCCGATAAACTGCAGATTTTCACGCCCCCTATCAGGACTCGCACGACCATGACCCAAGACTCGCGCTTCGCCGCCATGCCTGATGCCAACGGATATTTCGGCCCCTATGGCGGCCAGCTGGTGCCGCCGCACCTGAAACAGGCCATGGACGACATCAACCTGGCGTACGAGGAAATCCGCCAGCGCGAGGACTTTCAGCAGGAACTGGCGGCCCTTTTCGCTGACTACGTCGGCCGGCCGAGCCCGATCTTCCATGCCCGACGCCTGTCCGAGCAGCTCGGTGGCGCGCAGATTCATCTCAAGCGCGAGGACCTGAACCACACCGGCGCGCACAAGATCAATCACTGCCTGGGCGAGGCGCTACTGGCCAAATTCATGGGCAAGCAGAAGGTGATCGCCGAAACCGGCGCCGGCCAGCACGGCGTGGCGCTGGCTACCGCCTGCGCGCTGGTGGGCATTCCCTGCGAGATCCACATGGGCCAGGTGGATATCGAGAAGGAACACCCCAACGTCACCAAGATGAGGATCCTCGGCTGCAAGCTGGTGCCGGTGACCCGCGGCGCGGCGACGCTCAAGGAAGCGGTGGACAGCGCCTTCGAGGAATACCTGAAAGACCCGCACAACTACATCTACGCCATCGGTTCGGTGGTTGGCCCGCATCCGTTCCCGAAGATGGTGCGCGACTTCCAGTCGATCATCGGTACCGAGGCGCGTGCGCAGTTCCTGGCCAAACATGGCCGTCTGCCCGATCAGGTCGTCGCCTGCGTGGGTGGCGGCTCCAATGCCATGGGCATGTTCACCGCGTTTCTTGAGGATGCCGCGGTCGACCTGGTTGGTATCGAGCCGGCCGGCGAGAGCCTGGACAAGCCCGGCCGTCACTCGGCGACGCTGTCCAAGGGCAAGCCGGGCGAGCTGCACGGCATGGCCTGCTACGTGCTGGAGGATGCCGAGGGAAATCCGTCGCCGGTGCACTCCATCGCGTCCGGGCTGGACTACCCCGGCGTCGGCCCACAGCACAGCTATCTGAAGGATCTCGGCCGGGTGAACTATCAGACGGCGACTGATCAGGAATGCCTCGACGCGTTCATGACCCTGTCGCGCGTGGAAGGCATCATCCCGGCGCTGGAAAGCGCCCACGCGATAGCTTGGGCGATCCGTGTGGCGCCAACGCTGCCGCAGGACACGCACATCCTGGTCAACCTGTCCGGCCGTGGCGACAAGGACGCCGACTACGTCGCGCGCCTGCTGGGCCTGTAGTCGAACCTGCGCCCCGCGCTCGCGGCGCGGGGTGTTCTCGCCGCGTGCGGCGCGTATCATCCGCAGCCTCGTTCCTTTCCCGGGCGCCTTCCATGCTGCATAACGTCCGCCCTGTCGGAATCCTGCACTCCTGCTTTAAAGAGAAGTTCGCCATCCCGCGCCAGCCACAGCTAGCCCCTGCCGCACGCGGCGTGCTGGAACTGCTGCCGCCGTTCGACACCGGCGAGGCGGTGGCCGGATTGGAGCAGGTCAGCCATGTTTGGCTGCTGTTCCTGTTCCACCAGGCGCTGGAGGACAAGCCGCGTCTCAGGGTGCGTCCGCCGCGCCTGGGCGGTAACCGCATGACCGGCGTGTTCGCCACCCGCTCGACCCATCGCCCCAACGGCATCGGCCAATCGGTGGTGAAGCTGGAGAAGGTGGAGGCGAATCGGCTGTGGCTTTCCGGCATCGATCTGCTCGACGGTACGCCGGTGCTCGATATCAAACCCTACGTGCCCTACGCCGACGCCTTGCCAGACGCCACGAACGCGATGGCGGCGGCACCGCCCCGGTTGCTCGAGGTGCAGTGGAGCGAGTCAGGGCTGGCTCAGGCCCGTGGCGAGGCGCTGCGCCTGGGCGAGCCGCTGGTGGAACTGATCGAACAGTGCCTGGCGCAGGACCCACGCCCGGCGTACCAGAAGCCCGATCCCGAACGGCGCTATGGCACGCAGTTCTGGGACGTGCAAGTCCGCTGGCACTACCCCGCACCGGACACAATCCGCGTGATCGAGGTGGTTCGCGCCTAGCGCTGCCACCTCGACCACGCGAAGCGGCTATTTCTTCGGTGTCAGCAACAGGCGCCGGGTGCCATAGACCTTGTCCAGGTTGGCCGGCTGGAACGGGAAACTCAGGTACTGAGCTTTCATCCAGGCATCGATGCCATCCGCATAGTGCGGGCTGGCCGGATTGCCTGACTGCCCCGAGCTGTTCAGCCCCAGCATCGGCTCTGCCTGATTGAAGTCGACGATGATGCGCATCGCCGGAATCAGCCAGGTATCGAACCCCTCACCCCAGTGGTACGCCGAGACGTTCAGCGTGCTGTGGTCGCCACCCGCCGGATAGGGTCCGCGATTCAGATAGCCATGCAGCGCCTTGATCGAGCGCGCCTGCCCCGCCGGCAGGTGCGGCGCCAGCTGGGTACTGCCGGTAAGCCACTCGTAACGATGCAGCTTGCCCCACTGCCAGCCGCTGCGGTCGTGCCCCAGCTGCGCCTCCAGCAGATTCACCGCTGCGGCCAGACTGCGCGCCAGGATCGCCGGTTTGTCCTCGACCTGCGGCGTACCGATGTCGTCCCAGAACGGACTGTCGTCGCGGCCGAGCAGATGATCGGCCTGCGCCGAATAGGACAGGCCAGACACCTGCAGCAGGGCTTTCCAGGCTTGGCTGTCGTCCGGCCCCAGTTCATCGAGGAAGGTATGGCGCGCACTTTCGTGCAGGAACGCGCCATACAGCGCGGCATCCGCCGAGCTGGCGGCGAGACGGCCGTCGAACGCCAGCAGCCGCCGGTAGGCCTCCTCGGCCTTGGCACGCTCGCCGGCTGGCAGCGCCGCGATGGCGGCACGCAGCGGCTCGGCCATCCCGGGCACCTCGAACATCGCCTTGAGCTTGGCGGCGAATGTCGTGGTCTGGTCGTACTGCATGGCGATGGTGCTGCGGGTGTCGTGCTTGCCGCGCCCGGCCAGCTCGGCGAGACGCTCGAAGCGCTCCGGCGCATACCAGGTGCTGGAAAGCTGCATGCCGTAGCCGCGCGGTGCTATGCGGTGGTTGGCGGTGCCCAGCCAGCCCTGCGCGGGGTCCTGGTCGTAGGGATGCAGCATCGGATCGGCAAACCCGTCCCAGTCGTAGCGCCCGTCCCAGCCGGGCGACGGCATCAGCCCGAGCCCTTCACGACGGTTGGGAAAACGTCCGGTCACCTGCCAGCCAATGCTCTGACGGTCGGCGAAGACCATGTTCAACGCGCTCGTGCCGATCCTGCCGGTGGCGGCGAAGGCTTCATCGACGGACTGCGCGCGCGAGAGGTCGAAAAACGCATCCAGCGATTTGTCCGCTTCCAGCTGCGTGGTCTTGAGCGCCAGGCCATAGCCGCTGCCGAGCTGCATCGGCTGAATCGGGTGCTTGCGCTCGCCCAGTGCGCTGTTGAGCAACGGGCCGTGGCGGGTTTCGTAGATGATTTCGCGAACCGGCCGCTGCCCCTTGATGAAGAACGTCTCATGCCGCTCGCGCGCGGCGAGCCACTTGCCGTCGGCCTGATACATCAGGCGCGAGCCTTCGCGACGAATCCGCTCGAGGAACAGGTCCTGGTTGTCGCCCATGACCATCGTCATGCCCCAGCCCAGCTTGCCGTTGAAACCGGCGACCACCGCCGGCACACCGGCAATGGAGACACCTGCGGCCTGGAATTTCGGTGCGCGGATCTGCACGAAATTCCAGTACGAGGGCATCGACAGCGGCAGATGGGTGTCGTTGGCCAGGATCGGCTTGCCACCGCGCGTATGGCTGCCGGCAATCGCCCAGTTGTTCGATGCGGCGACGCCGAGCATGTTCAGCGCCGCGACCTGACCGGCGGCGCGCTCCAGCGCGGCAAGCCCCGGAATCTGCCCGCCCAGGTTCAGCCCCTGCAGCTTGGCCGCCTCCTCCACCGGCAGCGGCTCGTCCGGGTAGGTAGGCAGCAGCCAGGCCAGCTTGTCGCTGCCGACCTTCTGCGCCATGACCAGCGCGGCGATCTCCTCCTGCAGGTTCACCGACAGGCCGAAATTGAGCAGGCAGAACACCAGCACCGAGTCCTCGGGCTTCCAGTATTCGGGGCGGTAGCCGGACTCGGCTAGATCCATCGGCAAGCGGTCGCGGTGACGGAACAGATAGGCGTTGACGCCGCGGGCGTAGACCTCGAAGAACTTCTTCATCCGTGGCGAGCTTTCGCGATAGAGCAGCTCGGCGCTCTGGCGCAAATTCACCGTGCGCATGAAGCGGTCGATCTCCAGCACGCCCGGTCCGGCCATCTCCGCCAACCGGCCCTGAGCGGTCAGGCGCAGACTGACCATCTGGCTCAGGCGGTCCGTGGCGTGAACGTAGCCCAGCGCGAACAGCGCATCGTGAAACGACGAGGTTTCGATCAAGGGCATGCCCAGGGGATTACGCCGAATGCTCGCGCTGCCGGCCAGGCCGGACAACGGCTGGATACCTTGCGCCGGCGGCAGGCTGGCGCTGTAGCGGTTGTCCAGATAGGACTGGCAACCGGCAAGGCTGACCAGGCCGAACGCCATGCCAACGGTCAGGCGAACCAAGGGAAAAGGCAGACGCAGCGTCATCGACGACTCCTGAGAGCGCAAAGCCGGTAGTAATGGTAGTGAGTGTATGAGCCGCAGGAAGTGCCGGGGTTGACGCCTCAGGCCGCGCGGCCGGGTTTGGGCAGCGCCTCGTCGAGCAACCAGCGCGCCGAGCGTCGCGCGGCCGCCTTGTGCTGCAGCTCCAAGGCGCTGAAGTTCGCCTCGTGACGGCGTCGCTCCTTGCTGTCCAGTGCCTTCCACGCAGCGTGCGTAGGGACCTGCTCAGTCGCCTCGAACAGTCTCTGGAACACCTCGCAGCGCGGGTCCTGCCCCAGTGCAGAGTCGTAGTTGTCGAGCAGCACCTTGATGCGGATGGCACCTTCGATCAGCGGCAGCTGCTCGTCCAACAGACAGCTGGCGAGAATCCGCAGGTCTTCAGCCAGCGCAGCGTGACGCTTGGTCTGCGCCTCAGCCAGCAGTCGCTCGTTACGCCACACCCGGCGCCACAGGTACAACGCGTAGCCGGCCAGCGCGCCGACCAGCAGCGTCGCAACGACCAGCAGCGTGACAACGAGCGGAGTCATGGTCGGTCAGGCGCCGTGGCACTTCTTGTATTTCTTCTGACTGCCGCACGGGCACGGGTCGTTGCGACCGACATCCTTCAGCGGATTGCGTACCGGCTCATGATGGCCGTGATTGCAGTGCGGCCCGTGCACATGATGATCGTGCGCATGGTCATGGTCGTGATTGCAGTCGGGGCCGTGGACGTGGGTTTCGTGGTTCATGTTGCGTCTACTACTCAGGGATGAAGTTGCCGGGGATTATCTCGCCATTGCTCGCGACATGCACCTTGCGGCCGAACATCAGGCCGGTCTTGATCTCGCCGTCGAAGCGGTAGCGGATCGGCCGATCAGGCTTTTCCAGCAGGCGCACGATGTATTTCATGTGTCGCCACAGGTTGGTATGCACCGGTACTTCGTAATAGTCGAAGCCGTTGGCCGGCACCGTCAGCCAGCCGCTGGATTCGCCGCTGGCCAGTTCGACATCGTTCAGGTGCACGGTGTAGACGAGCCCGCGTACCGGCAGGCTGCGGTCGTTGGGGTTGTCGATGCGAAAGCGCAGCAGAAACTGCTGTTCCAGCAGCCGCGCCTTGATGATCTCGACCTTCGTCAGCTCGACGCGCGGATCGCGAAACTCGGCGCCGAACCAGGTGGAGCAACCGCTCAGCAGGCTGAAAAGACCCAGCAGAACCACGGTGTTTAGCGTTCTTGTTATTCGTGGCGGGCAAAGCATACCGGTACTCCAAAGGACGGCTCAGTGTAACAAGCGGCGCTTGGGCCGCAACGGGGAGCGACCATAAAAGAAGGCAGTTTCCTACATTTGGATGACAGGCCGGTTTCCGTCCGCGACCTCGTTTGTATGTCGACGCTCAGGCCAGAACCCGGGCCAACACGGCACGGGCCAGACCGATACCCTCGACCAACGCCGCCTCAATCGCGCCCATGGTGATCACCTCGTTCGCCTTGCCCGCCGCCGGATTGACCACCAGCGCCAGGCACGCGTAAGGCAACTGCAGTTCACGCGCCAGCGCAGCCTCGGGCATGCCGGTCATCCCGACGATGTCGCAGCCATCGCGCTCCATTCGGGCGATCTCGGCCGCCGTCTCCAGGCGCGGCCCTTGCGTGCAGCCATAGACGCCGCGGTAGCTGAAGGCGCAACCCTGAGCCTGCAACGCGGCGATCAGCCGTTCACGCAGTTGCGCATCGTAGGGATGACTGAAATCGATATGGGTGACATGGTCGAGGTCGCCGGCGAAGAAGGTATGTTCGCGACCGTAGCTGTAGTCGATGATCTGATGCGGTACGCAAAAATGCCCGGTACCCATAGCGGCGTGGATGCCGCCGACGGCATTTACCGCGATGACAGCCTGTGCGCCGGCATGACGCAGCGCCCACAGGTTCGCCCGGTAGTTGACCTGATGCGGCGCGATGCGATGCGGGTGTCCGTGACGGGCGAGAAACAGGACCTCCCGCCCGGCGAACTCGCCGCACACGATGTCGGCAGAAGGCAGGCCGTAGGGCGTCTCGATCGATCTGATCTCGCGCAGCACGAGCCCGCTGAGTTCGGTCAGGCCAGTGCCGCCGATAATGGCGTGGACAGTCATGGAATCTTTCCTTGGAGTATCGGCGTGATCAGTCGATGAGCCCGGCGCTGCGCAGCGCCGCAATCGATTGGAGCCAGCGCGGCTGCTGCTTGTAGTCAAGCGACGCGGTGCCGGCGGCGCGCATGCGCGCGAGAGCCGGCGCGGGCCGCACACCCAGGCGCTGCAACGCGGTCAGCGCCAGCTCCGCGGCTGCGCGGTCGTTGCATACCAGCCCCATGTCGCAACCGGCCACCAGCGCAGCCTCGATGCGGGCCGCAGCATCACCCGCTACATGCGCCCCTGCCATCGATAGATCATCGCTGAAGATCACCCCACGAAAGCCCAACTCGCCACGCAGGATGTCCTGCAGCCAGCGGCGCGAAAAGCCTGCCGGCTGCGCATCGACTTCAGGAAAAATCACGTGCGCCGGCATCACCGCATCGAGCACAGGCGCCAGTGCGCGGAACGGCACCAGGTCGTGATCGCGCAGCTCGTCGAGGCTGCGCCCGTCAACCGGAATCGCCACGTGCGAATCCGCCTCAGCCCAGCCATGACCGGGGAAGTGCTTGCCGGTCGTGGCCATACCGGCCGCACGCATACCGAGGATGAACGCGCCGATCAGCTCGACCGCGCGCTGTGGGTCCGCCTCGAAGGCACGCGTACCGACGACGCCACTGCGCTGGTGATCGAGGTCGAGCACCGGGGCGAAACTGATATCCAGACCCACCGCCAACACCTCGGTAGCCATCACCCAGCCACAGACCTCAGCCAGGCGCGCGCCGTCAGCATGCCGGGAGAACTCACGCATTGCTGGTAGCCGGACGAAATCCTGACGCAGCCGCTGCACACGCCCACCTTCCTGATCCACCGCCAGCAACAGATCGGGCCGCAGCGCGCGAATCGCACGGCACAGCTCCTGCACCTGGCGGGGGTGCTCGATATTGCGAGCAAACAGAATCAACCCGCCGACTTCCGGCTGGCGCAACAGGTGGCGATCCTCGGGCGTCAGCCAGGTACCGCCGATATCCAGCATCAGTGAACCGTGCATGGGTCAGATAAATCCTTGAGCGAGTTCGGCGCCGGCCCATTCCGGGCGGGCATGTTCTTCTATGTGGACGGGGCAATGCAGCGGCACCTGCTCGAACAGCCGCGCCAGATCGGCATTGCGCATACGAATGCAACCGTGAGACAGCGGAACGCCCATGGGTTCACAATCAGGCGTGCCGTGCAGGTAGATGTAGCGGCGAAAGGTATCGACATCGCCGAGTCGATTGCGGCCGATTTCGCAGCCACTCAGCCAGAGAATGCGGCTCAGAATCCAATCGCGCCCGGGAAAGCGCTCGTGCAGTTCGGCCGACCAGATCTCTCCGGTCCAGCGCCGACCACGCAGCACCGCGCCGAGCGGCAGATCGCCACCGATACGCGCACGTACCTGATGCCGACCACGTGGCGTGCAACCGGAGCCGTTGCGCTCGCTGGCGCCATTGAGGGCGGTGGATACCGGAAAGCGGCAACGCAACTTGCCGTCGGCAAAGCCGTAGAGCTGCTGGTCGGCAAGGGAGATGTACAAACAATCGAGATGGGTCATGGGCGGCTAGCTTAGACGAAGGACCTGACGCCTAGCACCCTCAGCCCTTCGCCGGCATGGCTACGGCGTTGCGCCGACCCTTGGGCTGGGCCTCGGCCAGCGCAGCATCTGCCACGCCGCTCTCGGCCCGCATGCCAGCCGCCAGGAACGGCACCATCATCCGCATGATCTGCTCGATCGAAGTCCGGGCACCGAAATCGTTCTCGGCAATCGCGCGCAGTGCCTTGATCCCGGACATGCTGAAAGCCGCCGCACCGAGCATGAAATGCACGCGCCAGAACAGCTCGATCGGCGGAATGTTCGGTGCTGCCTCGTGCACACGCAGCATGTAGCGGCGGAATACCTTGCCGTACATGTCTTCCAGATAGCGGCGCAGATGGCCCTGGCTCTGGCTGAACGAAAGCCCCAGCAGGCGCATAAAAATCGACAGGTCGTCGCCGCTGCGTGGTTTAACCGCCAGGGCCTGCTCAACCAGTATTTCCAGCAGTTCTTCGAGCGTATCCGGCTTATCGGAAATCGACTCGCGACGATCCAGCTCGCGTTCCAGGCTGGCGCAGAAGGGTCCGAGAAAGCGCGAGAAGACTGCCTGAATCAGCGCCTTTTTCGAACCGAAGTGATAGTTCACCGCCGCCAGGTTTACGCCTGCCTTGCTGGTGATCAGGCGAAGCGAAGTCTCAGCGAAGCCTTTTTCAGCGAACAGCTGCTCCGCTGCGTCCAGAATGCGCTCGACTGTCTCGGACTGCGCCATGCCCCCTCCAATGACAAACATCTGTTTGAAACTTACGTTTCAGCCAATAGCCAAGTCAACCATGAAAGCGGCGTGGCGCCTAGCTCATCTTCGCATTCACCGCCGTCGCGACCGAATGCTCGCAGAACTCGATTGCCAACACCCGATCACTGTATATAATCCCAGTCACTGTATAAAAGAACAGAGACCCCCATGATCAAGCTGACGCCCCGCCAGTCGGAAATCCTCGCCTTCATCAAGCGTTGCCTGGAAGACCACGGCTACCCGCCGACGCGCGCCGAGATCGCGCAGGAGCTCGGCTTCAAGTCGCCCAACGCCGCCGAAGAACACCTCAAGGCGCTCGCGCGCAAAGGTGCAATAGAGATGACGCCCGGCGCCTCGCGCGGGATACGCATTCCCGACTTCGAGCCCGCTGCCCAGGAAGGCAGTCTGCCGATTATCGGCCGGGTGGCGGCAGGCGCACCGATCCTGGCGCAACAGCATGTCGAGGAGTCCTGCCAGATCAACCCAGGCTTTTTCCACCCGCGCGCCGACTACCTGCTGCGGGTACGTGGCATGAGCATGAAGGACATCGGCATCTTCGATGGCGACCTGCTGGCGGTCCACAGCACCCGCGACGCGCGCAACGGCCAGGTCGTCGTCGCACGGGTGGGCGAGGAGGTTACCGTCAAGCGCCTCAAGCGCGAAGGTGACAAAGTGTGGTTACTGGCGGAAAACGCCGAGTTCGCACCTATCGAAGTGGATCTCGAACATGAAGACTTCGTGATCGAGGGCTTGAGTGTCGGCGTGATACGCCGCTAGGAGACGTTCGATGCAGTACCTCCCCACGACAAACGCCAAGCCGCAGCTGTCTCTCTTCGAGGGGCTGATCGCTCATGGCATGCCGCCCTTTCTCGCCGAACCGCCACCGCCGCAACTCGAGCGCCTGAGCGAGTTGAGCCTGAGCGGCAACAGCGAGCACTGTCGACTGCTACTCGCCCCCATGCTGCGCGAACTCAGCGATGCCCCCGACAGCCGCTGGCTGACGCTGGTCGCCCCTCCGGCATTTCTGTCGTCGCACTGGCTGCGCGAAACCGGATTGAACCGCGAACGCATCATCCTGTTGCAGCCGCGCGGTATTCAGGGCGCACTGGAGCTGACTTGCAAGGCGCTGACTTCCGGCTGTAGCCACACCGTCGTCAGCTGGTTTGCTCACATGGATGCCCGCATGCGCAGCACGTTGCACAGCGCCGCCAGCCAGGGCAACGCTCAGAGTCTCAACATTCGCCTGGGCCGCTAGCTAAATAGTCCCGACAGGCACATGGATCGTGCCGAATTCCCCCGCTACACCCCACCTCGTTCAGTGCAGTACCCGCGGCTCATCCTCGTACTCGATCTCGCTATCACCTTCCGACATCCGTCCAGCCATCTGCACGCCCACGTTGAACATGGCCTTGGCGATTTCCACATGCTGGCCCTGCAGAAAAAGTTTCGCGTCATCGGAGAAATCCAGCGTCACCAGCACCTCTTCGTCTTCGGCACGGCGCAGTACGATGCGGCCGTCAGGTAGCTCGACAATTTCCAGAAACGAGGTAGGCATTCGATCAGCTCTCAGAGAAAGGCGTGCATTGTACCAGCCGACTATCGACGCAGCAGCCTTCCAGCATCAGGCAACCCGCTACGATCCGGGTTTCATGGTGACCGTCCACGACGTAGCATTGCTCGAACCGACACTGCCCGGCACAACACACAAGAACAGGCCGAGTCTCCATGACACCCCGCATTCTGCTGCTTACCACCTTGGCCATGCTTGCCTTCGCCGGCAATTCGCTGCTGTGCCGGATCGCCTTGCGAGACACCGCCATAGATCCCGCCAGCTTCACCGGCGTGCGCCTGCTTGGCGGTGCGCTGACACTCTGGTTTCTGATGCTGCGACGGGAACGTCGCGCGATACCGGGCGGTGACTGGTACGGTGCGGCGGCCTTGTTCGTGTACGCCGCGGCGTTCTCGTTTGCCTATCTGCATCTCGACGCCGGCACCGGCGCGTTGCTGCTGTTCGGCGCCGTACAGCTGAGCATGATCGTCTGGGGGCTGATACGTGGCGAGCGATTCGGTCGCTGGCAGGTAGTCGGCCTGATCCTGGCGATGGGCGGCCTGGTATTTCTGCTGCTGCCGGGCAGCAGCGCACCGTCATGGCATGCTGCCCTGCTGATGCTGGCCTCCGGAGTCGCCTGGGGAATCTATTCGCTGCGGGGACGCGGGACCGCCAATCCGCTGAATGCCACGGCCGGCAACTTCGTGCGAGCGGTGCCGCTGGGCATCTTGCTGAGCCTGTCGGTCTGGAATCAGTTGCAGTGGGATATCCCGGGCCTGGTTTACGCGCTGCTCTCGGGCGCCCTCGCCTCCGGCGTCGGCTACGCCATCTGGTATTCGGCGCTACCCGGTCTGACGGCAATCCAGGCCGCCAGCGTGCAACTGAGCGTGCCGTTGCTGACCGCCGTTGCCGGAGCGTTGCTGCTTGGCGAAGCACTGACGGACCGCCTGCTCATCGCCGGTACGGCGATTCTCTGCGGCATTGCCCTGGTCATGCTGACTCGCAAGCCAGAACCGTCATGATGTGGAAGCGCCGCTTACCACTCGGTCAGCGACTCGCGAAAGCGCAAGGCCAGGCTCTTCAGGTTCTGTCGCCAGAGTTCCAGCTCGTCACGCGTCAGAGCGGGCTCTGGCTCGTCGAGGCTGACGGCCTCGATCAATGGCTGGCGTGGGTCGGTTTTAACCTTTGCCGGCGCACGCGGCGGCTCGAATAGCGCCGCATAGGCTTGCAACAGGCTGGCCAGCCAGGTTTCTCCCTGCTCGGCCAGTTCCACCAGCTCGGCCAGCTCCGGACTCGGCGCTGCGTCGAGAACTGAACGCGAGAGAATCAGTTCGACCCGCGACGCACCGGCTCCAGGCGAGCGGTAGTAGCCGGCGATTTCATGACACAGCCCCAGCAAGGCGCCGTAGAGATGGAACAGGCTCGCCTCACGCTCGGCCTGGATCAGTCCCTGCGCATTCAGCGAGCCCGACGCTTCGGCCTTGCGCCAGCTATCCAGCGACAGACCGGCGAAGTAGATTTTCTGATTGGTCCGGGTGTAGAGCTCGTGAGCCATGAGGGCGCTCTCCGAATATCGGGAAACTGCAAGAATGAACTTCGACGCCCGTCAACGCCAGCGTTACAGGCCGAGCAGAACAACCGCAGACACCGTCTAGCCAGACGGCATCTGCGAGCGCATCGCCGCAGCGGCGTGCGTTACTTTTCCTCGACCTTCCACTTGCCGCCGACGAAGAAGGCCTTCCAACCGGTCGGCTTGCCTTCGACTTCCGACTGCACGTACTGCTCCTTGGTCTTGCGGCTGAAGCGGATCACCGTTGGGCGACCTTCCGCGTCCTGCTGCGGCGCATCCAGCAGGAAGTGGTACTTCGGATCGATCTCGTCACGGTGCGGAATCAGCTCCTTCACCAGCGGAGCACGTGTCTCGCGGTTCTTCGGAAACTGGCTGGCAGCCAGGAACAGTCCAGATGCGCCGTCACGCAGTACGTAGGTGTCGTCGACCTTCTCGCAACGCAGCTCCGGCATCTTCACCGCGTCCATCTTCGGCGGCGCCGGCTCGCCGTTCTTCAGCAGCTTGCGGGTGTTCTTGCATTCGGCGTTGGTGCAGCCGAAGAACTTGCCGAAGCGACCGGTCTTGAGCTGCATCTCGCTGCCGCACTTGTCGCATTCCAGGCTTGGGCCTTCATAGCCCTTGATACGGTACTGGCCTTCCTCGATCTCGTAGCCCGAGCAATCGGGGTTGTTGCCGCAGATATGCAGCTTGCGCTTCTCATCGAGCAGGTAGGCATCCATTGCGGTGCTGCAAATCGGGCAGCGATGCTTGCCCAGCAGCACCAGCGATTCGGATTCGCCTTCGTCATCCGCAGCGATTTCGTCACCCGGCACGAGATTGATCGTCGACTTGCAGCGTTCCTTGGGCGGCAGGCTGTAGCCAGAGCAGCCGAGGAATACGCCGGTGGATGCAGTGCGGATCATCATCGGCCGGCCGCAGACCTTGCAGGGAATATCGGTCAGGGTGGGCTGGTTGGCGCGCATGCCATCCTCGCTGCCCTCGGCCTGTTCGAGCTTGCGCTTGAAGTCACCGTAGAACTCATCGAGCACATGCTTCCATTCGCGCTCGCCCTGCGCGACATCGTCCAGATGCTCTTCCATGCCGGCAGTGAAGCCGTAGTCCATCAGGTTCTCGAAGCTCTCGGAAAGACGCTCGGTGACGATGTCGCCCATCTTTTCCGAATAGAAGCGGCGGTTGTGCAGCGAGACGTAGCCGCGATCCTGAATCGTGGAAATGATCGCCGCATAAGTGGACGGACGACCGATACCGCGCTTCTCCATCTCCTTGACCAGGCTGGCTTCCGAGTAGCGTGCGGGCGGCTTGGTGAAGTGCTGGCTCGGATCGAGCTTGAGCAGCGCCAGCGCTTCGCCCTGCTGCATATCCGGGAGCACGTCGTCCTCGCCGGATTTGCTCTGCTGCGGCATGACCTTGGTGTAGCCGTCGAACTTGAGAATGCGGCCCTTGGCGCGCAGTTCGAACTCGCCGGCCGCCGCCGTCACGCTGGTGGACAGGTACTGCGCCGGTGGCATCTGGCAAGCCACGAACTGGCGCCAGATCAGCTCGTAAAGGCGTTCGGCGTCACGCTCCATTCCCGAAAGCTGGTTGGGGCGCAGATTGACGTCAGACGGGCGGATCGCCTCGTGCGCCTCCTGCGCGCCCTCCTTGCTCGAATAGACATTGGCCTTCTCGGGCAGGTACTTGCCACCGAATTCGCTCTCGATAAAGCCACGCACCATGGCGATGGCGTCGGCAGAAAGGTTGGTCGAGTCGGTACGCATGTAGGTGATGTAGCCGGCCTCATAGAGCCGCTGCGCCATCATCATGGTCTTTTTCACGCCGAAGCCAAGGCGGTTGCTCGCAGCCTGCTGCAGGGTCGAGGTGATGAACGGTGCCGACGGCTTGCTGGAGGTCGGCTTGTCCTCGCGCTTGCTGACGCGGTAGTTCGAGCTCTTGAGTTTCTCCAGCGCGGCGGTGGCCTGCGCTTCGTTCAGCGGCTTGAACGCCTCACCGTTCTGGCGGGCCACCTCGAAGCGCACCTTGGCCTGCTGCGCGGTCGCCAGGTCGGCATGCACTTCCCAGTATTCTTCTGGCACGAAGGCGCGGATTTCACGCTCGCGCTCCACTACCAGCTTCACCGCCACCGACTGTACCCGGCCAGCGGACAGGCCGCGGGCAATCTTCGCCCACAGCAGCGGGGACACCATGTAACCGACCACGCGGTCGAGGAAACGCCGGGCCTGCTGGGCATTGACGCGATTGATGTCGAGCTCGCCGGGCTGCGAGAACGCCTCCTGGATCGCCTTCTTGGTGATTTCGTTGAACACCACGCGCTTGTAGCGACTGTCATCGCCGCCGATGGATTCGCGCAGGTGCCAGGCGATCGCCTCCCCTTCTCTATCCAAGTCGGTCGCGAGATAGATGGTGTCAGCTTCCTTGGCCAGGCGACGCAGCTCCTCGATCACCTTCTCCTTGCCCGGCAGGATCTCGTACTTGGCCTTCCAGTCATGCTCCGGGTCAACGCCCATGCGCGCGAACAGCTGACGCTTGGCCTTCTCCTTGGGCGACAGTGCAGGCGTCTCGCCAGCGGCGGCCTTGCCGCGCTTTGCCGGCTCCTTGCTGGCGGAACCACTGGTGGGAAGGTCGCGGATGTGGCCGATACTCGACTTCACCACGTACTGGTTGCCCAAATACTTGTTGATTGTCTTGGCCTTGGCCGGTGATTCCACGATGACCAGCGATTTACCCATGGAGAGCAGAGTTCCTGAATCGAGAGGTGAACGGAGCGAGTATCTGCGGCAAGGTGCGCGCAAATCGGCGACCGGAGGTCGGACTGCTGGCAGCGGCGTCGACGCGCCTCAATGAGCTTTCCGAGCATGCCCGAGAACGCATGAACGAGTGCAAAGACGGCCACTCTGTCCGAAGGCACCGCTATATATAGTGGCGAGCGCGACGAGGTCAAGCGCCGAGCCTGGCAAGCAAGCGTTCGCACGCATCAGTAACGGCTCGGCTCGGCCTCGATCAGAGCGAACCGCGGCACAGTTTCGCCATCGACATCGACGGTCTCGACGAACATGGACAATGGGCGCACCCACAGTCCGTACTCACCGTACAGCGCCTGATAGAACACCATCGGCTCTTCCGTCTCCGAATGTCGCGCCACGGCGAACACCCGGTATTCGGGCCCCTTGTAATGGCGATATCGCCCCGGCTCCACCTGCATCATCTGCTTCCCCTGCCGTCACAAAAAGAAAAACCGGGGCACTTGGCCCCGGCTTCCATGCACCGTCTGACAATCCGCCCCGCGAACCTGCGGGCGCGGCTGTCAGCCTAGCGCAGTCATCTGCATCTGTCAGACGCGTTCGAAGACCGTACTGATCCCCTGCCCCAGACCGATACACATGGTGGCGACACCCAGCGTACCGTTGTTCTGCTTCATCACGTTCAGCAGAGTGCCGGAGATACGCGCACCGGAGCAGCCGAACGGGTGCCCCAGGGCGATGGCGCCGCCATGCAGATTGACCTTCTGTTCCATCTGATCGAGCAGCTTGAGGTCCTTGAGCACCGGCAGCGCCTGCGCGGCGAAGGCTTCGTTCAGCTCGACGTGGCTGATGTCATTTATGGTCAGACCGGCGCGCTTGAGCACCTTCTGGGTCGACGGAACCGGGCCGTAGCCCATGATTGCCGGGTCGACACCCGCCACCGCCATGGCACGAACCACGGCCATCGGCTGAATACCGAGATCCTTGGCGCGCTGGGCGGACATGACGATCATGCAGGACGCGCCGTCGGTGATCTGCGAGGAAGTACCCGCAGTCACGGTGCCGCCCTTCGGATTGAATGCCGGCTTCAGTGCGGCCAGGCTTTCCAGGGTGGTGTCCGGACGGATGGTTTCGTCGTAATCGAAGACCTTGAGGAAGCCGTTCTCGTCGTGACCTTCCATCGGAATGATCTCGTCCTTGAACTTGCCTTCCACCGTAGCCTTGTGCGCCAGGCGGTGCGAACGCTCACCAAAGGCATCCTGCTGCTCGCGGGTGATGCAGTGCATCTTGCCGAGCATCTCGGCGGTCAGGCCCATCATGCCGGACGCCTTGGCGGCGTGCAGCGACAGCTGGGGGTTCGGGTCGACGCCGTGCATCATGCTGACGTGGCCCATGTGCTCCACGCCGCCGATGACGAACACGTCACCGTTGCCGGTCTGGATGGCCTGCACGGCGGTGTGCAGCGCGCTCATGGACGAGCCGCACAGGCGGCTCACGGTCTGGCCGGCGCTGGTGTGCGGAATGCGGGTCAGCAGCGAGGCCATACGCG
Source organism: Stutzerimonas sp. 21-1 (assembly GCF_056336065.1). Taxonomy (NCBI): domain Bacteria; kingdom Pseudomonadati; phylum Pseudomonadota; class Gammaproteobacteria; order Pseudomonadales; family Pseudomonadaceae; genus Stutzerimonas; species Stutzerimonas sp. 21-1. The sequence continues at coordinate 2,265,679 of NZ_CM150500.1, forward strand.
CGATGTTCCAGCCCTGCTCGAGGGTCTGGTTCACGCAGCCCCAGATCACATCCTCGACTTCAGCCGGGTCGATCTTCGGGTTGCGCGCCAGCACGCCGTCGATCAGCTGTGCGGACATGGTTTCAGCACGGGTGTTACGGTGCATGCCGCCCTTGGAGCGCCCCATCGGGGTGCGACCGAAGTCGACGATGACTGCATCTCTTGGATTCAGGCTCATGAATTCTCTCTCCCTCGATTAACCGTAGAAGCGCTGGCCGTTGGCAGCCATCTCACGCAGCTTCGCGGTCGGGTGGTACAGCGGGCCCAGGTCGGCGTACTTGTCGGCCATCGCGACGAACTCGGCAACGCCGATCGAATCGATGTAGCGCAGCGCGCCCCCACGGAAGGGTGGGAAGCCGATGCCGTAGATCAGGCCCATGTCAGCCTCGGCAGCGGTCTCGACGATGCCGTCTTCCAGGCAACGCACCGTTTCCAGACACAGCGGGATCATCATGTAGTTGATGATGTCCTCGTCAGACAGCTCGCGCGTCTCGGCCACGATCGGCTTGAGCAGTTCGTAGGCCTCAGCATCGACGACCTTCTTCGGCTTGCCCTTCTTGTCCATCTCGTAGGCGTAGAAGCCTTTGCCGTTCTTCTGGCCGAGGCGGTTGGCCTCGTACATGACGTCGACGGCGGTCTTGCTGTCGTCCTTCATGCGATCCGGGAAGCCTTCGGCCATCACGTCACGGCCGTGGTGGCCGGTGTCCATGCCAACAACGTCCATCAGGTAGGCCGGGCCCATCGGCCAGCCGAACTTCTCCATCACCTTGTCGGCGCGAACGAAGTCGACACCGTGGGCGATGGCGCGGGCGAAGCCGCCGAAGTACGGGAACAGCACGCGGTTGACCAGGAAGCCCGGGCAATCGTTTACCACGACCGGGCTCTTGCCCATTTTCTTGGCGTAGGCGACGGTGGTGGCGATGGCGGTTTCGCTGGTCTTCTCACCACGGATCACTTCCACCAGCGGCATCATGTGCACCGGGTTGAAGAAGTGCATGCCGCAGAAGTTTTCCGGACGCTTGAGCGCCTGGGCCAGGTAGCTGATGGAAATGGTGGAGGTGTTGGAAGCGATGATCGCGTCTTCGCGAACGTGGCCTTCCACCTCGGCCAGCACGGCGTGCTTGACCTTCGGATTTTCGACCACGGCTTCGACGACGATATCGACGTTGCCGAAGTCGCCGTAGGACATGGTCGGACGGATCGCGTTGAGCGCCTGCGCCATCTTATCAGCGGTCAGACGGCCTTTTTCGACACGCTTGCCGAGCAGCTTGGAGGCCTCGTCCAGACCCATCTGGATACCCTCTTCGCGGATATCCTTCATCAGGATCGGCGTGCCTTTGACGGCCGACTGGTAGGCGATGCCGCCACCCATGATGCCGGCACCCAGCACTGCAGCGAGCTTCACGTCGCGCGCCTGCTTGTCGTAGGCCTTGGCCTTCTTCTTCAGTTCCTGATCGCTGAGGAACAGGCCGATCAGGCTTTCGGCGACCGAGGTCTTGGCCAGTTTGACGAAGCCGGCGGCCTCGACTTCCAGCGCCTTGTCACGACCGAAGTTGGCGGCTTTCTGGATGCTCTTGATGGCTTCGACCGGGGCCGGGTAGTTCGGACCGGCCTGGCCAGCCACAAAGGCCTTGGTGGTTTCGAATGCCATCATCTGCTCGATGGCATTGAGCTTGAGCTTGTCCAGCTTCGGCTGGCGCTTGACCTTGTAGTCCAGCTCGCCGGCGACGGCGCGCTTGACCAGATCCAATGCGGCTTCCTGCAGCTTTTCCGGAGCGACGACGGCATCGACCGCGTGCACCTTGAGCGCATCCTCGGCACCGTTTTCCTTGCCGGACGCGATCCACTCGACGGCGTTATCGACACCGATCAGGCGCGGCAGGCGGACGGTACCGCCGAAGCCCGGGTAGATGCCCAGTTTGACTTCAGGCAGCCCGACCTTGGCGGCGGTGGACATGACGCGGTAATCGGCAGACATGCACATCTCGAAACCGCCACCCAGGGCGATGCCGTTGATGGCAACTACGGTGGGCACGCCCAGGTCTTCGAAATCGCTGAAGATCTTGTTGGCTTCGAGGTTGCCGGCGATCAGCTCCTCATCGGGCAGCTTGAAATTGTCGACGAACTCGGTGATATCGGCACCGACGATGAATACGTCCTTGCCGCTGGTGACGATCACGCCCTTGACCGATGCGTCGGCCTTGATGGCGTCGACCGCCTGACGGAGTTCGTTGAGAGTGAGGCGATTGAATTTATTGACGGACTCACCCTTGAGGTCGAAATTCAATTCGACGATGCCGCTCTCAAGAGCCTTAACCGTGATGGCTTTACCTTCGTAAATCATCAACTGATCTCCAGGAATGGAAGCTGAACGTTACGTGCCGCACGTCTTCGGCCTACTGCGACCGCGCCTCGCGGCGACGACACCCACCGACACGATACATCGGGCAATCGGCGATGCACTGACAAACGCTCGATTCATACGCCCGTTTGATTTGGGTCGGCACACCTTCGAGCAAAAGCACCGCCTTGTCAATCGGCTCTCTCATCGAGGCGGATACGGACATTTCGCGACTGATCGGTCATTCTCAACCGCAGGAATCCCCAGCCATTTGCAGCATCTATCCACCAATGGCGAGCGGCACCCATCGCGGAAACCGTAGCCCGCCGCGTCAGTCAATCCTCAAAAGGGCCGAGCGGGTACACTGCCGCCTTTCATTGCACGCCAAACGCGGACCGAAACGCCGCCGCCCCAGACCGGAGTACTGCATGTCCCAAGCCCCCATCGCCCGCGCCGATACCGGCACCGACCCTTACCGCTGGCTGGAGAATCGTGACGCCGAGGACGTGCTGGCTTATCTCAGGGCGGAGAATATCTACCTCGAGCAGCAGCTTGCCGATCAGGCCGAACTGCGCGAAACCCTGTTCCAGGAAATCAAAGGCCGCATTCGCGAAACCGATCTGTCCCTGCCCTCGCCCTGGGGTCCGTGGCTGTATTACCAGCGCACCACGGCTGGTGACGAGTACCCACGGCACTACCGCTGCCCGCGTCCGCTGGATGGTTCGCTAACGGTGGACGAAAGCGCCGAGCAGCTACTGCTCGACCCCAACGAGCTGGCCGGCGGCGGCTTCCTGTCGCTGGGCGCCTTCAGCATCAGCCAGGACCACAGCAAGCTGGCCTACAGCCTCGACCGCGAAGGCGACGAAATCTACCGGCTGTTCGTCAAAGACCTGGCCAGCGGCGCGGTGTCGGAGCTGCCCTTCGACGATTGCGACGGCAGCATGACCTGGGCCAACGACAGCCAGACTCTGTTCTACGGCGAACTGGACGACACCCACCGACCGCACAAAATCTACCGCCATCGACTGGGCGAGACCGGTAGCGCCGCGGTGTTCCACGATCCGGACGGGCGCTTCTTCGTGCACTGCTACCGCGCCAGCTCCGAACGCCAGCTGGTCATCCTCTCCCACAGCAAGACCACCAGCGAAGCCTGGGTACTGTCGGCGGACCAGCCGGAAGGCAACTGGACCTGCCTGGCGCCACGCCGGGAAGACCACGAGTATTTCCCCGATCACGGCCTGTACGAAGGTCAGTGGCGCTGGCTGATCCGCAGCAACCAGGCGGGCATCAATTTCGCCCTTTACCACGCCAGCGAGGCCGAGCCGGGCCGCGAGCACTGGCAGGAGCTGGTCCCGCATGACGACGCGGTGATGCTCGAGGACGTCAGCCTGAACGCCGAGGCACTCACTCTGACCCTGCGTGAAAGCGGCCTGCCGGTGATCGAGGTACGCCCGCAGGGCGCCCAGCCCTATCGCCTGCAACTGCCGGATGCGGCCTACAGCCTGCACGTGCAGAACTCGCTGGAATTCACCAGCAAGGTGATCCGCGTGCGCTACGAGGCGCTGAACCGGCCCGCGCAGATCCGCCAACTGACTCTCGCCGACGGCAGCCAGACGGTGCTCAAGGAAACCCCGGTGGAAGGTCCGTTCGATGCCGATGCCTACGAAAGCCGGCGCATTTGGGCTACCGCCCAGGACGGCACGCAGATTCCCATCAGCCTGGTCGGCCGCCGCGACAGCTTCGGCAAGCCGGCGCCGCTTTATCTTTACGGCTACGGTGCTTACGGTCACAGCCTGGATCCCTGGTTCTCGCATGCGCGACTGTCGCTGCTCGACCGCGGCTTCATCTTCGCCATCGCCCATGTGCGCGGCGGCGGCGATCTGGGCGAAGCCTGGTACCGCGCCGGCAAACTGGAACACAAGCCGAACACCTTCACCGATTTCATCGCCTGCGCCGAACAACTGCTGGCCGATGGCTACACCACGTCGCAGCGCCTGGCGATCAGTGGTGGCAGCGCCGGTGGCCTGCTGATCGGCGCGGTGCTTAACCTGCGCCCGGAACTGTTCGGTGCGGCAATCGCCGAGGTCCCCTTCGTCGACGTGCTCAACACCATGCTCAACGCCGATCTGCCTCTGACCGTGACCGAGTACGACGAGTGGGGCGACCCGAATCATCCTGAGGTGCATGAACGCATCAAGGCCTACGCGCCGTACGAGAATGTCCGCGCGCAGGCCTATCCGCCATTGCTGGTCGTGGCCGGCTACAACGACAGCCGCGTGCAGTACTGGGAAGCCGCCAAGTGGGTCGCCAAGCTGCGCGCCACGCGCACCGACGACAGCCTGCTGCTGCTCAAGACCGAGTTCGGCGCAGGGCACGGCGGCATGAGCGGCCGTTATCAGGCGCTCAAGGACGTGGCACTGGAGTATGCCTTCATCCTCAAAGTACTCGACCTGGCGGGATAGGCTGGGAGGTGCGCCGCTCTTCGCCAGCCACGGTCTGAGCAGCCGTACTGGCGAAGGCGCAAATAAAAAGGGGAGCCTGACGGCTCCCCTTCAAGAGTTATTGCTTTGTTCTTCTTCTGCTGACGGGCTTGTTGTTTTTGTTGAGCGCCCGGTTCGAGCCAAGGCCCGACGCAGTCCCATGTTCGGGACATTAAGAACAAACGGATTTTTTTGGTCGCTGATTTGCCACTGTCCTCGCGGGCTCAACCGGTTCTGGCGCTGCCTCATGGCAGTTTTGTCGTTCTCGGCCCGGTCGACAGGAAACCTGTCGGGCAATTCCTCTCCAAAAGAATCAGTTTGCTACGCCTCCATGTGCTTATTTTTATTGTGTTGGAGTCGCTACGTGTTGTTTTTGTTGTGGGTTCTGCTTTCTTGTTTTTGTTGTGCCAGAGATAGAGCATTCGGCGTGCCAGCTTTTATAAATCCTTATTTTTCATAGAGTTACGATTTTCCGCGAAGCGTCGTGCGCACAAAAAACGGACATCGTCGTTACCGTGCGCCCCAAGCATCGTTACATTTTCGTGAAGCGGTAACACCGGCACGCCACCCCAGCGCGCACCAGTGTGGCGGCGGCAGAAACGGTAAAGACTTGAGAACCGCTTGGAATGGGAGGTGGCGGCGACGGGAACCGGCAGCTGCCATGCGTGCTATCGGAAGGGCGTCGGCGCCATGGGTTGCGCCGACGCAGCGTGCTCAGGCGCGGATCGCCGATTGCAGCGCATCTTCCTGACGCTTGGCCAGCAGATCGGAGGCCGCAAGAGCGAGCAGTGGTATCAAGCCTACATTCAGGGCCACGCTCCAGGACCCGATCAAACCAATGAACAACATGCCGGCCACAACAATGGCAGCAATGCAATGCGCGCAGAAGCGGCATAGTTCAAGTGCAACTACAGGCTCGTTGTAATTGTTCATGACGTCTGACTCCCCGCTTTTTGTTGTAATAATTGGCATCTACATTGAGGGTAGCCAGCTCTCGTGCCGATGCAATTCGAACCGACGCGCGGCTCGTCTAGGTCGAGCATTACAGCCGGATGAACATTGGTTTACAGGCACTTCTGCAACATCCCGTCGACAGTCTACGCACCACCTGAAGTTCATCTGCTTATTCAACTTCTGATATCCCGCCCGCCTCTTCGTCGCGGCATCGAGACCAAGAGGCTTTAGTGAATCGGCGTGAATTACGGATCGTCGAACAATGAACTTCGCACATTCATCACCTGTTCGTGAGCGTGAACCGCCAAGCCGGCAGACGCACGCGGCGGGCAACGGCGACAGCTCGCATCAATCCCAGCGGGCGTCCGCTTCCGCTACGCGCAGCGTGCGCCGGGCCTTGCCCGGGGTGCGTGAGAAGCGCGGCGCAGGCGCTGCTTGCAACTGGCCGTCGACCTCCTGATAGATGCCGCGCTGGCGCATGTGAACATGCCCGGCTGCTTCCTCCAGAGGCAGCACCGGTGCGAAGCAGGCATCGCTGCCCTCCAGCAGGGTGCACCATTCGGCCTGGCTGCGGCTGGCGAACAACCGTGCCAGCGCGTCGCCCTGCTCGGTCCAGACAGTCGGGTCCGCGCAGCCCTCCCAGAGCGCTTGCGGAGCGTCGATGCGTTCGAGCAACTCGCGCCAGAACGGCGGTTCCAGCGCGCCGATGGCGATCTCACGACCATCGGCGCAGAGGTAACACCGGTAGTTCGGCGCCGCGCCACTCAGTGGATTGCGCTCGCGCTGCATCTCGATGCGCCCGCTGGGTAGCAGCCCGGCAAAAAAGGTCATCAGCGACGACACGCCATCGACGATTGCGGCATCGATCACCTGCCCTTGGCCCGAGCGCTCGCGTTCCCACAGTGCAGCGAGGATACCCACGGCGAGATACAGCGAGCCGCCGCCGAAATCGCCGACCAGATTCAGCGGCGGCACCGCCGGTCCGCTCTCGCCGCGGATTGCGGCCAGCGCCCCGGTCAGCGCGATGTAGTTGATGTCGTGCCCGGCCGCCCGGGCCAATGGTCCGGTCTGGCCCCAGCCCGTCATGCGCCCGTAGATCAGCCGCGGGTTGCGCGCCAGCAGCTCGTCCGGCCCGAGGCCCAGGCGCTCCATGACGCCCGGACGAAACCCCTCGATAAGCACGTCGGCGCCTTGCGCCAGTTCCAGGCAGCGCGCCCGCCCTGCAGCATTGCGGATATTCAGCGTCACCACCTTGCGGCCGCGGTCGACCACCGGGTTCGCCCATCCCGTACCGCCCTCGCGCTCGACGCGCAGCACTTCGGCGCCCATGTCCGCCAGCAGCATCGCGCAGTGCGGTCCGGGACCAATGCCGGCGAACTCCAGCACGCGCAGGCCACACAGCGGCCCCTGACGATCCTGCTCCGTCTCGCTCATACCCCCTCCCCGTTCCTGCCAGCCGCAGGCGCTCCGCTTCGACGCGAGAACACCGTGCGGTGGCGACTACTGGTTCGCTGCATTCAGCGGCTTGTCGAGCAGATGGTCGCGGTAGCGCTCGCGCAGCACTTTCTTGTCGATCTTGCCGGTGGCGGTCAGCGGCACGGCGTCGAAGACCACCGCATCGGGCATCCACCACTTGACGATGTTCGGCTCCAAGTGCGCGAGGACCGATTCGGCGGTGACCTCGGCGTCAGCATGCGGCTCGATCACCAGCAGCGGGCGCTCCTCCCATTTCGGATGGAACACGCCGACCACGGCCGCGACCTTCACGCCGGGACACGCGGCCGCAACGTTCTCGATATCGATGGAGCTGACCCACTCGCCACCGGACTTGATCACGTCCTTGCTGCGATCGGTGATGCGCATGAAGCCATCGGCATCCAGCGTGGCGATGTCGCCGGTATCGAACCAGCCGTCCTCGTCCAGCGCGCTGGTTTCGCTCCGGTAGTAACGCTCCACCGTCCACGGTCCGCGCACCTTGAGACGACCGGCACTGACGCCGTCGCGTGGCAGCTCGTGGCCCTGTTCGTCCACCACCCGCAGTTCGATGCCGAACTGCAAACGCCCCTGGCGCGTCCAGACCGTATCGTTGACGGCCTGCGGGCCACGCCCGGCCAATCTGGGCGTCGGCGTGGCCACCACCCCCAACGGGCTGGTTTCGGTCATGCCCCAGAGCTGGCAGACCGCAACGCCGTAACGGGTCTGGAAGGTTTCCGCCATCGCGCGGGGCACCGCGGAGCCGCCGATCACCAGCCGCGCGAGCGTACCGGCGTCCTCACCGCTGCGCTCAAGATGGGCCAGGTACATGGTCCAGATGGTCGGCACGCCACCGGAAATGGTCACGCCTTCGCTCTGGATAAGCTCCTGCAGACTCGGGCCGTCCATCCTGTCGCACGGCAGGACGAACTTGCAGCCATTGATCGCCGCGGCGTACGGCAGGCCCCAGGCGGTGCCGTGGTAGAGCGACGAGCACGGCATGATGCAATCGAAAGCGGACAGGCCGAAGGCACCGGACAACCCCGCCGCCATCGCATGCAGCACCACGGAACGGTGGCTGTACAGCACACCTTTGGGATCGCCGGTGGTGCCGGAGGTGTAACAGAGCACGGCACCGGCGTTCTCGTCGAACTGCGGCCAATCCAGCGGCGCGGCGGCAGCGATCAGTCGCTCATAGCCCTGTACGTCGGCCATTGCGGAAACGGGGTGGGCTGCCAGCTCGATGAAATGCCGAATATTGTCCAGGCGCGGCCGCAACCTAGCGACGCATTCGGCGAAGGAACTGTCGAACAACAGCACCTGGCTGCCGGCGTGGTTGATGGTGTAGACGATCTGCTCATCCGACAGCCGTGGGTTGGCGGTATGCAGCACCGCGCCGATACCCGGCACCGCGAAGAACAGCTCGTAATGACGATGGGTGTTCCACGCCAGCGAAGACACGCAGTCGCCTGCCTCGATGCCGAGCCTGCGCAGCATCGTGGCGGCCTGCGCGGCGCGGCTGGCAAGGCCGGCGTAGTCGTAACGCCAGAGCAGCTCGCCGACCAGCCGCGAGACAATCTCGCGATCGGCGTGTGCGCGTGCGGCGTGGGCGAGGATGCCACTGATCAACAGGGGCGCGTTCTGCATCAAGCCTGTCTGCATGTTTCCTACCTCGTCTTGTTGTTATTTTCAGGTGGCCGGCGTTCCCGGCTGTGCTCGGCACGGCGGTTCGCCGCGCCGCATGACGCTTCGCTCACTCTCCCAGGTTGCGGGCGATAACCAGGCGCTGAATGTCGCTGGTGCCCTCGTAGATCTGGCAGACGCGCACGTCACGGTAGATGCGCTCTACCGGGAAGTCGGCCAGGTAGCCGTAACCGCCGAGCGTCTGGATCGCCGCCGAGCACACCTTCTCCGCCATTTCGGAGGCGAACAGCTTGGCCATCGAAGCCTCCACCAGCGCCGGACGCCCGGCTTCGCGCAGCGCGGCAGCGTGATGCACCATCTGCCGCGCCACGGCGATCTGCGTCGCCATGTCGGCCAGGCGGAAGGCCACCGCCTGATGCTCGATGATCGGCTTGCCGAACGCTTCGCGCTCCCGGGCGTAGTCGCGCGCCGCCTCGAATGCCGCCCGAGCCATGCCGACCGCCTGCGCAGCGATGCCGATGCGTCCGCCTTCCAGGTTGGCCAGGGCAATGCGGTAGCCCTCGCCCTCCTCGCCCAGTCGGTTGGCCACCGGTACGCGCAGGTCTTCGAAGGCGATCTGGCAGGTGTCGGACGCGTGCTGGCCGAGCTTGTCCTCGACGCGCACCACCTGATAGCCGGAGCTGTCGGTCGGCACGATGAAGGCACTGATGCCGCGCTTGCCAGCCTCCGGGTCGGTCACCGCAAAGACGATCACCATGCCGGCGTGCTTGCCGGAGGTGATGAACTGCTTGGCGCCGTTGAGTACGTAATGGTCACCGTCGCGCCGGGCGCGGGTGCGCAAACTGCTGGCATCGGAGCCGGCCTGCGGCTCGGTCAGGGCGAAGGCGCCGATTTGCTCACCACGTGCCAGTGGCATGAGGAAGTCGCGCTTCTGCTGCTCGGTGCCGAAGCGCAGGATCGGTACGCAGCCCACCGAGTTGTGCACGCTCATGATGGTCGAGCAGGCGCCGTCGCCGGCAGCGATTTCCTCCAGCGCCATGGCATAGGACAGGTAGCCGGTGTCGCTACCGCCCCACTGCTCCGGCACCAGCATGCCGAAGAAGCCCAGCGCCGCCATCTCGCCGATGGCCTCGGCCGGAAAGCGGTGCTCGCGACTCCACTGCTCGGCGAAGGGTTTTAGCCGCTCTTCGGCAAACTGCCGCGCCATCTCGGCGATGGCGCACTGGTCTTCGTTGGGCAGCATGGGCGCCTCCTCAGATCAGCTCGACAGCCATCGCCGTGGCCTCGCCACCGCCGATGCAGATCGCCGCCACACCGCGCCGCAAGCCGCGCGCGCGCAGCGCCGCCAGCAGTGTGACCAGAATGCGTGCGCCGGACGCGCCCACCGGATGCCCCAGCGCGCAGGCGCCGCCGTTGACGTTGACCTTGGCGTGATCCAGCCCCAGCTCGCGCATCGCCACCATCGCCACCACAGCAAAGGCTTCGTTGATCTCGAACAGATCGACGTCCTCGAGACGCCAGCCGGTGCGCTCCATCAGCTTGCGGATCGCCCCGATCGGCGCGGTGGTGAACAAATTCGGTGCATCGGCATAAGCCGCGTGGCCGTGGATCACCGCCTGCGGCTGCAGGCCCCAGCGCTCAGCTTCGGAACGGCGCATCAGCAGCAGCGCGGCGGCGCCGTCGGAAATCGAACTGGAGTTCGCAGCGGTCACCGTACCGCCTTCGCGGAACGCCGGCTTCAGGCTCGGGATCTTCTCCGGCATAGCCTTGGGCGGCTGCTCGTCGTCGCGAACCGTGCGCTGCTGTTTGCCCTGGGTGACTTCCAGGGTGACGATTTCCTCGGCGAAACGGCCTTCGGCGATCGCAACCTGCGCCCGGCGCAGCGACTCCAGTGCGTAGGCATCCTGCGCCTCGCGGCTGAAGCCGAAAGTATCAGCGCACTCTTCGGCGAACGAGCCCATCAGGCGCCCCTTGTCGAACGAGTCCTCAAGGCCGTCGAGAAACATGTGATCGAGCACCCGGCCATGCCCCATGCGATAGCCACCGCGGGCGCGGTCGAGCAAATACGGCGCATTGGACATGCTCTCCATGCCGCCGGCGGCGACGATGTCGGAGCTGCCCGCGAGCAGCTGGTCATGCGCCAGGATCACCGTCTGCATGCCCGAACCGCACATCTTGTTTACCGTGGTGCAGGTGGTGGCGCGGGTCAGCCCGGCGCCCAGCGCCGCCTGCCGCGCCGGCGCCTGGCCCTGCCCGGCCGGCAGCACACAGCCCATCAGCACGTCCTGCACGTTCTCCGGCGGCAGGCCGCTGCGTTCCACCGCAGCGCGAATTGCCGCCGCGCCGAGCTGCGGAGCGGTCATGCCCAGCAGGTCACCCAGGAAGCCGCCCATCGGCGTGCGCGCGCTGCTGACGATTACGATCGGATCATCTTTCATGTGCATTTCCTTTTTATTTGGCGGCCATGCGCAAGGCGCCGTCGAGACGGATCACCTCGCCGTTGAGCATGCTGTTTTCGAAGATGTGCCGCACCAGCGCGGCATATTCGGCGGGGCGGCCCAGACGTGGTGGGAACGGCACGCCGGCGGCCAGCGAATCGCGAATTTCCTGGGTCATGCCGGCCATCATCGGCGTCTCGAACACGCCGGGGGCGATGGTCATCACGCGGATACCGAAGCGCGCCAGCTCGCGGGCGGCCGGCAGGGTCAGGCTGACGACGCCGCCCTTTGAGGCCGCATAGGCTGCTTGGCCGATCTGTCCGTCGTAGGCCGCGATGGACGCGGTATTGATGATCACGCCGCGCTCGCCGTTGGCATCCGGCGCGTTCTCGGCCATCGCTTCGGCGGCCAGGCGCAGCATGTTGAAGGTGCCGATCAGGTTAATGCCGACGATGCGGCTGAAACTGTCGAGGCCGTGCGGGCCGTGGCGGCCGAGGATTTTCTCGCCTCCGGCGACCCCGGCGCAGTTGACCAACCCGTGCAGCGCACCGAAGTGCTGGCGGGCCGTCGTCACCGCGTGGCGCGCGGCCTGTTCGTCGCGGATGTCGGCCCGCACGCCGAGTGCGCCGGCGCCGAGCGCTTCGGCCTGGGCGATGGCCGCCGCCTCGTCGAGATCGGCCAGCACCACGCTGCCACCCGCCTCGACCAGCGCCTGCGCCGCGGCGGCACCAAGCCCCGAAGCGCCACCGCTGATGAGGAATACCCTGTCGCGAATCTGCATGGCTCTCTCCCGTGCTTGTTGTTATTCGGTGCGAAGCCGGGATTCATGTTTAGACAACGACACGGGAGCGGCAATGGCCGATCTACTCAACCTGCCTGAGCGTTTTGGCCAATGGCAAAGCGCAATCACGACGGCGACGGGTGCTGCCGGCGCGTACGTTCAATGCTGCGTCGGCGCCAGAATCAGGTTGCGGTAGTGGCCGGGATTGCTGCCCGTCCACTTGCGAAACGCCTTGTAGAACGAGCTGACATCGGCGAACCCGAGCCGCTCGGCAATCTCGCCGTAGCTGACGCTGGCATCGGCCAGCCACTGCGTGGCCATCTCCTGGCGCAGGCCGTCCTTGATGGTCTGGTAGGGCTGGCCCGCTTCGGCCAACCGGCGGCGCAACGTCGAGGCGGACATGCACAGACGCTGCGCCAGCGTCGCCGCATCGGGCCACTGCTCTGCCGGCAGATGGCGCAGCTGCTGACGGATTCGGCTGGCCAGGCTGGAATGGTCGCGATAGCGCACCAGGATGTTCGCCGGCGCCTCGGCAAGGAAGCTGTGCAGCTCGGCTTCGCTGCGCCGGATCGGCAGATCGAGCACTTCGGCGGCGAAGATGATGCGCGTCGACGGCCGCGCGAAGCGCAGGTTGTCGGAGAACATCACCCGGTAGTCGTCGGTGTACTCCGGCTCGGCGCAGCGCAATTCCACCGCCAACAAGGGGATGCGCCGGCCCACCAGCCAGCAGGCCAGTCCGTGCAGCAGCATCCAGAACGTGAAGTAACAGAACGCCCGCGCGGGCTCGGCGGTGCGCTCGCGCAGCACGATCTCGGCCAGGCTCTGGCTGCGGATCAGCTTGCCGCGAAAGTTCTCCAGCTCCAGGCCGAAGAAGCTCAGCGCCTGCTGCAAGGCCTTTTCCAGCGTGGGTTGCTGGATACAGCAGCGGCTGATGAAGGCAAAGCCGCCGGAACGCAGTCGACGCGGATCCATGCCAAACAATTCGTCATCGAAGCGCTGCGCCAGCCCGAGCCACAGCCGCGTGTAGTCGCGCACATCGACGCGCCCGTCCGGATCGCGCAGGCAGGCCGGATCGAGGCCCAGCTCGGCCAGCAGTTGCGCGCCCGACAGATCGGCGCGCTCGAACGCGAGCAGCGCCTCGCGCACCAGGCGCACGGAGATGCTGTCACGTTGCGTAACGGTAAGGCGTGTGGTCGAGGACGGTGCGTGGGTCATGCGTGCCGAGGTATCCGCTGGACGTCGCACGGGATCATCGTTCAGTCGGCTGCGGTTTCCAACCCGACGTCCGTCACATCCAGCCCAGCGTCAGGCCGACCACCATCAGATAGCGCGTCGTCTTGGCCAGCGCGACGATCAGCACGAAGCTCCACAGCGGCTCGCGCATCATCCCGGCCACCAGTGTCAGCGGGTCACCGATGATCGGCATCCAGCTGAGCAGCAAGGTCCAGCGGCCGTAGCGGTGATAGTGCTGCTGTGCGCGGGTCAGCTGCCGTTCGTTGACCGGAAACCAGCGCTTGTGGCGAAACCGCTCGACGTAGCGCCCCAGCAGCCAGTTCACCAGCGAGCCGAGCACGTTGCCGGCGCTGGCCACCGCCAGCAATCCCCAGACGGCATAGCGCTCCGACAGCAGCAAGCCCGCCAGCAGCGCCTCGGACTGCATCGGCAGCAGCGTCGCCGCACCGAACGCCGCCAGAAAAAGGCCGAGATAGCCGGAAAGCCCCCACATCGATCGCGTCCATCCACCCTTGCTTGGCCGCGCAGTATGCACGGTGCATCGCCGCCGCGCCGCCCCGACGGCGGATGGGCGAGCGATACTGCGGCTATCTCAGGGGTGAATTGGCCGTTTGCGCAGCCGTCGCGCTCAGGACAGAACGGCCGCAGTCGACCGATTGAAGATGCCCAGGCCCGGTAGGCGCTCGCGATCGTGCGCGCGCTCCAGTTGCAGCGCCGGGCCTTGCGGCACGATGCCGTTGCCGTTGATCTGCCGATGGCTCTGGTAGTAATGCCCCTTGATATGGCGGTAATCCACCGTGTCGGCGATCCCCGGCCACTGGTACAACTCGCGCAGCCAGTTGGAGAGGTTCGGATAGTCCTCGATGCGCCGCAGGTTGCACTTGAAGTGACCGTGGTACACCGCGTCGAAGCGGATGAGCGTGGTGAACAGCCGCCAGTCGGCCTCGGTCAGATACTCACCGGTCAGATAGCGCAGCTTGTCTAGGCGACGCTCCAGCCAGTCCAGCGTACTGAAAACCTGCGCGAAGGCCTCTTCATAAGCCTCCTGGCTGGTGGCAAAGCCGGCGCGGTAGACACCGTTGTTGACCGCCGGGTAGATACGCGCATTGAGCGCGTCGATCTCACCGCGCAGCGGTTGGGGATAGAGATCGAGCGACGATCCTGTCAGGTGGTCGAACGCGCTGTTGAAGATGCGGATCAGCTCGGAGGATTCGTTGTTGACGATGCGCTGCTGCTTGCGATCCCACAGCAGTGGTACCGTCACGCGGCCGTTGTAACGCGGATCGTCGCGGGTGTAGCGCTGGTGCAGGTAGCGATCGTCGTCCAGCGCATCGCCGCTGGAGCCGGTGCTGCGGTCGAACGTCCAGCCGTGGTCGGCCATCAGCCAGCTCACCACCGAGACGTCGATCAGGCTTTCGAGCCCCTTGATCTTGCGGTAGATCAGCGTGCGGTGGGCCCACGGACAGGCAAGCGAAACATACAGGTGGTAGCGCCCGGCCTCGGCCTTGAATCCCGGCTGACCATCGGCAGCCGGCTTACCGTCCGCGGTGATCCAGTGACGGCGCTTGGCCTGCTCACGCTCGAAACGTCCGTCGCGGCTTTCGTACCAGCGGTCATGCCACTGGCCATCGATCAACAATCCCATTCGTGCCTCCAGTCGTTTCTATTAGGAAGCACTCTAGAGACGATGGTTCGGTCGATGGGACCGAATGCTTGGTCTAACCGATCCGTCAGTTCGATGAATTGCGCTGCGCCCAGTAGCGTTGCGCCAGCTCGAACGCCGTCTCACGCGGATGCCCGAGCCCGCGCAGGCCCAGCGCCATACTCGACACCACGGCCAGCTCGCCGTAGGCGTCGCTGGCGCGGCCATGCCAGACGTCGAGCAGGTGCTGCGGCTCGAGCGTCGCAGGCTTGACATGGCGTTGCGCCGATTGCGCCGACCACTCCTCGTCCCAGGCCTCGCCGGCGGTGGCGCCGTACAGATGGGAAATGTTGTCCGGGTTGATTTCGATCTCCCCGCCCTCGCCCTTGATCACGATGGCGTGGTCGCCCAGCAACCGGCTCGCCTCCCGGTGGGTGTCCTGATAGCCGGGATGGAAGATGCTCTGCAAACCGCAGCGCGCGTTCAGCGGATTGAGGATGCGCGCCAGCGAGTGGACCGGTGAGCGCAGGCCGAGCACATTGCGCAGGTCGATCATGCGCTGCAGCGTCGGCATCCAGGCTCCGAGCGGGATGAACGCCAGGCCGTCGCGATCGAGCGTGGCCCCTACTTCCTGCCAGCTGGCACAGCGCGCAATGCCGAGCATATCGAGCAACTGCTCGCTGTAGAGGCGCCCGGCGGTGTGCGCGCCGCCACCGTGCATCAGGATGCGCACGCCGTTGCCGGCGAGGCATTTCGCAGCAAGCAGATACCACGGCAGATGACGCTTCTTGCCGGCATAGCTCGGCCAGTCGAGATCGACCGCAATGCTCTGCTCGCCTACCCGCGCACGCACCGCGTCGGTGAAGCCGGCCAGCTCCTCGGCACTCTCCTCCTTGTGCCGCAGCAACATGAGAAAGGCGCCGAGCTGAGCCTCCTCAACCTGACCATCAAGCAGCATGCCCATCGCCTCGCGGGCCTCCTCGCGGGTCAAGCCGCGTGCGCCCCGCTTGCCCTTGCCAAGAATGCGCACGAAAACGGCAAATGGATGCTCTTCAGGGGTAACCAGACTCATAGACAATTGCTCGGTTTGGGCAGGCCCGCCAGCTTGGCGGCCAGCTTGGCGGGGGTGCCGTTGAATAGACGATTGAGGTGCAGGCTGTTGCCCTTTTCCGCGCCCAGCTTGAGTGCGACGTACTTGATCAGCGGCCGGGTGGCCGGTGACAGCTGGAACTCGCGATAAAAGTCGCGCAGCAGATGGATGACTTCCCAATGCGCGGCTTCGAGCGCCAGCCCTTCCCGCTCGGCGAGCGCCTGGGCCACGTCCTCGTTCCATTCGGCGAGATCACGCAGGTAGCCGTCGTCGTCCAGCTCGATGTGCCGACCGTCCACGTTCAGGACGCTCATAGCCAGCTGTTGACCCGTTCGAAGCGGCCGCAGAGTTCGACGAAGCCCGGGTAATCGAGCAGCGCCACCCGCACAGGCAGTTCGCCGAGCGCGCGAGCCTCGACATCTTCGGCCAGGCCGTACAGCGCAACGTCTGCCGCAAGCTGTTCGAGCTGGCAACGCTGGGCCGTGGTGGCCCGCAGCGCATACACGGCATCGCCGCAAAGCAGCAGGCCATCGCCCGCGCCGAGCAGTGGCAGGCAGCCGGCGAAATGGTCGCTGGCGAAAGGTGAAGCGGAAAGAACGTGCAGGGTCGCCATCAGAGAGTGATCACATGGTCGTAGCGATTGATGAGTGCGCGCAGGCCGGCATCGTCGAGCGGCTCCACCGGCAGGCTCAGCGGCTGCCCCTCCAGGCCGCGCTCGGCAAGACTGCGCGACGCGACGTAGAGCGCCTCGACGCCGAACAGCGACAAGGCCTGCAGGTTGGCACCGAGGTCTTTCTGCTGCAGGCACGCGGCCTGTTGTCCCGGCACCAGCTGGAACACGCCGTCGTCAAGGAACAGCAAGCCCAGCGGCAGCTCGAACGCGCCACCGGCCAGCACGATATCCAGCGCCTCACGCGCGCCCGGCCCGGACCAGGGCGACCGACGGCTGATGATCAGCATCGAACGCGCCATCAGTCACCTCCAAAACAGATCAGACGGTCGGCCTGTTGCGCCGCCTCGTGCAACTGACCCAGACCGGAAAGCTCCCAGCCCGCGGCCAGATTGGCGGCAGCGCGCGCATAGCGGCGCGCCTCCTGCTCGTCCAGCACACCACGGCGCAGGCCGGCGGCGATGCACACCACGCCGTCCAGCTGATGTGCAGCGATGAAGCGACTCCACTCAACGGCAACGTCCAGCTCGTCCTGGGCGGTCACGATGTTGGCCGACGCGCTATGTACCCCGTCCTGATAGAAGAACAGCCGAACGATGTCATGTCCGCCGGCCAGCACCGCTTCGGCAAAGCGCAAGGCGCGGCGCGAGGCCGGCGCATGGGGAGGAGAAAACAGGGCGATCGCGAATTTCATGGCTCACCAGTGGGTTGCTGGGGCCGACATGATACGCGAGCCGCAAAAACGAAAAAGCCCGCCGAAGCGGGCTCAATCGATCCGGCGCGCGATCAGTCGTCGCCGCCGAAGATGCCCAGCAGCTGCAGCAGGCTGAGGAACAGGTTGTACAGCGAAACGTACAGGCCGATGGTGGCCATGATGTAGTTACGCTCGCCGCCGTGGATGATCGCGCTGGTCTGGAACAGGATGCAGGCCGAGGAGAACAGCACGAAGCCGGCACTGATCGCCAGTTGCAGCCCGGTGATCTCGAAGAAGAAGCCGGCCAGCATGGCGCCGAGCAGAACGAAGAAGCCTGCGGTGATGAAGCCGCTGAGGAAGCTCATGTCCTTACGGGTGATCAGCACGTAGGCCGACAAGCCGAAGAACACCAGCGCCGTCATCGACAGCGCCGAGCTGATCAGCTCGCCGCCGTTGCTCAGGCCCAGGTACATGTTCAGCACCGGACCGAGGGTATAGCCCATAAAACCGGTCAGGGCGAAGGTGGAAACCAGGCCCCAGGCCGAATTGCGCAGTTTGGCGGTCAGGAAGAACAAACCGTAGAAGCCGATCAGCACCACGAAGATGTTCGGATACGCGGCGTTGGCCTGCATGGCGAGGTATGCGATCAGGCCGCTGAAGGCCAGCGTCATGGCCAGCAGGCCATAGGTGTTGCGCAGGACCTTGCTGACTTCGCGCTGTTCGACCTGCGTGTGGCTAAGCGCGTATTCGTGTTCGTGCATGGCGACACTCCCGAGGATGAAAACGATTCGTCGGTGACTATAACAGAGCACCGGGAGCAGTTTGACGCGCAGTGTTTGACAGTGTGTTTCGATCCGGTACTATGGCGCCCGCTTCATGCGGAGGTGTGGCCGAGTGGTTGAAGGCAGCGGTCTTGAAAACCGCCGAAGGGGAGACTCTTCCGTGAGTTCGAATCTCACCGCCTCCGCCATCTGCATGATGAAAAAGCCCCGGTAATCCGGGGCTTTTTCATTTCTGGCGAGCGTCAGGCCTCGGCACCTTCGAACCAGGCCAGCTTTTCACGCAACTGCACCACCTCGCCGACGATCAGCAGAGTCGGCGCCTGGACTTCCTGCGCGGCGATCAGCTCCGGCAGTTCGGCCAGCGTGCCGGTGAACACCCGCTGGGTGCGCGTCGTGCCCTGCTGCACCAGTGCGGCGGGCGTGTGCGCAGCGCGGCCATGCGCGATCAGTTCGCGGCAGATCATCGGTAAGCCGACCAGCCCCATATAGAACACCAGCGTCTGCGCCGGCGCCGCCAGTTCCGTCCACGGCAGATCGCAGGTGCCGTCCTTGAGATGGCCGGTGACGAAGCGCACCGATTGCGCATGGTCGCGATGGGTCAGCGGAATCCCCGCGTAGGCGGCGCAACCGCTGGCCGCCGTGATGCCCGGGACCACCTGGAACGGCACGCCGTTGGCGGCCAGTTCTTCGATCTCCTCGCCGCCACGACCGAAGATGAACGGATCACCGCCCTTCAGACGCAGCACGCGCTTGCCCTGCCTGGCCAGCTCGACGAGCTTCTGGTTGATTTGGTCCTGCGGCACCGCATGCTCGGAGCGCTGCTTGCCGACGTAGATGCGGTCGGCGTCGCGCCGGCACAGGTCGACGATCGCCGGCGCCACCAGGCGGTCGTAAAGCACTACGTCGGCCTGCTGCATCAGCCGCAGCGCACGAAAGGTCAGCAGATCGGGATCGCCCGGACCGGCGCCGACCAGGTAGACCTCGCCCAGTGCCCGCGGCGCGGCACCGGCGAGTTTCTCCGCCAGCAGGCGCTCGGCCTCGGCGGTACGACCCGCCAGTGCCTGTTCGGCGATGGGCCCCTGGAACGCCTCCTCCCAGAACACCCGGCGCTGTTGGACGTCGGAAAACCGTGCCTTGACCTGGGCACGAAACTGCTTGGCCAGCCCGGCGAGCTGACCATAGGCCGCCGGAATCCAGGTTTCGATACGCGCGCGGATCAATCGGGCCAGCACCGGGGCATCGCCACCGCTGGAGACTGCGATCACCAGCGGCGAGCGATCGACGATGGCCGGAAAGATCACGCTGCACAACTCGGGCGAATCCACCACGTTAACCGGTACGCCCAGCACGCGGGCATCCTGCGAGACGCGTGCATTGAGCGGCTGGTCGTCCGTGGCGGCAATCGCCAGCACGCAGCCGGCAAGGTCGCCGTCGGCATAGCCGCGCGGCGCGATCGTGCCGCCCTGCTGCTCCACCAGCGCGACCAGCTGCGGATCGAGCTGTGGCGCAACCACCCGTAGAACCGCGCCGGCCTCGGACAGCAGCCGCGCCTTGCGCAAGGCGATATCGCCACCGCCGACGACCAGAACCAGACGGCCCTGGAGATTGTGGAACAGAGGAAGGTAATCCATGCGGCTCGATCCCGATTTCAGCTCAGTAGATAGGGGCATCTGAGCCGATCGGCATCGGCCTGCCCCTGTCGAAAATCAAGGATGGGCCATTTGCCGCAACGCCACGCGTGGGTGGCGCGGCGTCCGCACCCATCTGTGCGAGGCTTAGCCGATGAGCTCGATACCGCCCATGTACGGCTTGAGCACATCCGGCACGCGGATGCTGCCGTCGGCCTGCTGGTAGTTTTCCAGCACCGCGACCAGCGTACGCCCCACGGCGAGGCCAGAGCCATTGAGGGTGTGCACCAGCTCCGGCTTGCCGGTCTCCGGGTTGCGATAGCGCGCCTGCATGCGCCGGGCCTGGAAGTCGCCGCAGTTGGAGCACGAGGAAATCTCGCGGTATTTGTCCTGGCTCGGTACCCAAACCTCGAGATCGTAGGTCTTGGTCGCGCCGAAGCCCATGTCGCCGGTGCATAGCGCCAGTACGCGGTACGGCAGGCCCAGCAGCTGCAGGACCTTCTCGGCGTTGGCAGTCAGGCTCTCCAGCGCCTCGAAGGATTTCGACGGCTCGACGATCTGCACCATCTCGACCTTGTCGAACTGGTGCTGGCGGATCATGCCGCGGGTGTCGCGTCCGGAAGCACCGGCCTCGCTGCGAAAGCACGGCGTGTGCGCGACGAGCTTCAGTGGCAGCTCTTTGGCATCGAGAATCTCGCCGGCGACGATATTGGTCAGCGAGACCTCGGCGGTCGGGATCAGGTAGAAATCGGCCTCGCCTTCGCGGCTGATCTTGAACAGGTCTTCCTCGAACTTCGGCAACTGGCCGGTGCCTTGCAGCGCCGGAGCCTGCACGAGATAAGGCGTGTAGGCCTCTTCGTAGCCGTGTTCACGGGTGTGCAGGTCAATCATGAACTGCGCCAGCGCGCGGTGCAGGCGAGCGATCGGCCCGCGCATGAGGGCGAAACGGGCCCCGGAGAGCTTGGCGGCGGTCTCGAAGTCCAGCCAGCCATGCTGCTCGCCGAGCGCGACATGATCCTGCACGGGGAAGTCGAAGGTCGCCGGCGTACCCCAGCGACGTACCTCGACGTTCCCCTCTTCATCCTCGCCGACCGGTACCGACTCGTGCGGCAGGTTGGGAATGCTGAGCATCAGCTGATCCAACTCGCCCTGGATGCGGTCCAGCTCCTGCTTGCCGGATTCGAGTTCCGAGCCCATGCGATCCACGTCGGCGAGCAGCGGCGCGATGTCTTCGCCGCGCTGCTTGGCCTGGCCGATGGATTTGGAGCGCGCATTGCGCTCGGCCTGCAGTTGCTCGGTGCGGGTCTGCACCACCTTGCGCTGGGCTTCCAGCGCCTCGATGCGCGCCACGTCCAGCTGGTAGCCGCGGGTGGCCAGGCGGGCCGCCACGTCCTGTAGCTGTGTGCGTACCAGTTTCGAATCAAGCATGGTGGGTCTCGTCTGTGAAAGCTTGGATGAAAGGCGAAGAGGGAACGGAGTTTACTTGAAGCCGCGCGGGTTCATAACCTTGCCAGCGCCAGCCCGGCCCAGGCTGCCAGCAGGCCGCCGAGTACGCTGCACGCGAGATAGCCGAAGGCGATTGCGATCTGCCCGCTCTCCAGCAGTCGCAAGGCATCCAGCGAGAAGCTGGAGAAGGTCGTCAGCGCACCGAGAAAACCGATGATCAGCGCCCCCCGCAGCTCCGGCGAAATCTCCGGACGCAGCAGAAAGGTCGCGTAGAGATAGCCGATCAGCAGGCACCCGATGAGATTGACCGCCAGCGTGGCCAGATAGAACTGTCGCGGCCACTGGGTGCTGACCCAGGTGGAGATGGCAAAGCGCAGCAGCGTGCCGATCACGCCGCCACAGGTGACGGCCAGAACCATGCGGATCATGGTTTTCTCCGTTGCTGCGGGCTTTCGCGGTCGAGCCGCGCCAGGTGTTCGAGCTTGTCGCGAATCTTGCTTTCCAGCCCGCGCGGAACCGGATGGTAATAGCGGCGCGGCTCCATCGCCTCGGGGAAGTAATCCTCGCCCGCGGTATAGGCGTCCGGCTCGTCGTGGGCGTAGCGGTACTCGTTGCCGTACCCCAGATCCTTCATCAATCGGGTCGGGGCGTTACGCAGGTGCAGCGGCACCTCCTGCGAGCCGTTCTCGGCAGCATCACGCATGGCGGCCTTGAACGCGGTGTAGACGGCGTTGCTCTTGGGCGCGCAGGCGAGATAGACGATCGCCTGCGCCACCGCCAGCTCGCCCTCCGGGCTGCCCAGGCGCTCCTGCACGTCCCAGGCGTTCAGGCACAGTGGCAGCGCCCGCGGATCGGCGTTACCGATTTCCTCGCTGGCCATGCGCACAACGCGGCGGGCGATGTACAGCGGATCGCAGCCGCCATCGAGCATGCGCGCGAACCAATAGAGCGCGGCGTCCGGGTTGGACCCGCGCACCGATTTGTGCAACGCCGAGATCTGGTCGTAGAACGCCTCGCCGCCCTTGTCGAAGCGCCGGCGACTATCGCCGAGCAGATCCCGTAGCAGGTCGGGCCCGATCGAACCGCCCTCCTCGGCCAGATCCGAGGCATTCTCCAGCAGGTTGAGCAGGCGGCGGCCATCGCCATCGGCAGCCGCCAGCAGCATCTGGAAGCTCTCTTCCGGCAGCTCGAGACGCAGATCGCCAAGCCCCTTTGGCTCGTTCAGCGCCCGCCCGACCAGCTTGCGCAGCGCGGCTTCGTCGAGGCTCTTGAGCACATAGACGCGCGCCCGCGAGAGCAGTGCGTTGTTCAGCTCGAAGGAAGGATTCTCGGTGGTGGCACCGATGAAAATCAGCGTACCGTCTTCCACGTAGGGCAGGAACGCATCCTGCTGCGATTTGTTGAAGCGATGCACCTCGTCGACGAACAGGATCGTGCGCCGGCCGTACTGCGCTGCCTGCTGCTTGGCGATCTCTACGGCCTGGCGAATCTCCTTGACCCCGGCCAGCACCGCCGAAACCGTCTCGAAATGCGCGTCGGAAACCTTGGCCAACAGCCGGGCCAGCGTGGTCTTGCCGACTCCCGGCGGCCCCCAGAACACCATCGAGTGCAAGGCGCCCTGCTCCAGCGCCTCACGCAGCGGCTTGCCGCGCGCGAGCAGATGCTCCTGCCCGACGTACTCGTCGAGGCTGGCCGGGCGCAACCGCGCGGCGAGCGGCTGGGCAACGGGTTCGCGGCTGAACAGGTCCATCGCGGACGGCTACCTCTGCTGGCACGGCCCGGAACATTCGGGCCTCGGGGAACGACCGGTCACTCGGAAATGACGTCGGCGCCTTCGGGAATCTCGAAGGTGAACAGATCGGCCTTCAGCGGCTGGTTCATCTTCACGCCCATGAACAGGATGTTGGTGCGCTGGCCGACACTGTCGATCAGCTGCATGTCGTTGATCACTCCGCCGCGGAACGACAGGCGCAGGTTGTCGAACAGCGTGTCCTTGGCCTTGGGCTTGAGCGTGAAGTCGACGACATCGCCCGCCTCCTTGTGGGAGACCTCGAAGTTCTCGCTGATGGTCGATACGTCGCCCGACAGCAGCAGCGCCGGCGTATGGGTCAGGCGCTGGTCGAGCTTCTGGATGGTGACCTGCTCCAGGTCCGGGTCATACAGCCAGACCTTTTCGCCGTTGGAGACCAGCAGCTGCTCCATCGGCGCGTCGGTATGCCAGCGAAACTGTCCGGGGCGCTTGAGCGCCAGCTCGCCGGAGGTTTCCTGCAGTTGGGTGCCGCTACCATCGAGTGACAGCTGGGAGAAGCGCCCGGTCAGAGTCTCGGCCTGGCTGAGCAGCCCGGTGAGTCGCTTGGTCGATGCAGCCTGGTCGGCATGCGCTGGGGCCAGCGCGACCAGCAGGACGGATGCACACAGCAAACGGATCAATTGCATGAAGCCCTCGAAGCGAGTCAATCGCGCATAGGTGGCGGCGCGATGACTTCGCGCGAGCCATTGGTGTTCATGGAAGTCACCACGCCGGCCATTTCCATGGCCTCGATCATTCGCGCGGCGCGGTTGTAACCGATCTTCAATTTGCGCTGCACGGCGGAAATCGACGCGCGGCGGCTTTCGGTAACGAAGCGCACGGCCTCGTCGTACAGCGGGTCCTCCTCGCTGCCTTCGCCACCGCCCTCGCCTGCTCCGCCGTCGAAGCCACTGCCGGATTCTTCCACGCCAACGAGGATTTCTTCGATGTAATCCGGTGCGCCACGGGCCTTCCAGGCTTCGACCACACGGTGCACTTCGTCGTCGGAGACGAAGGCGCCATGCACGCGGATCGGCAGGCCGGTGCCCGGCGGCAGGTAGAGCATGTCGCCGTGGCCGAGCAGTTGTTCGGCGCCGCCCTGGTCGAGAATGGTGCGCGAGTCGATCTTGCTCGAGACCTGAAACGCCATGCGGGTCGGAATGTTCGCCTTGATCAGGCCGGTGATCACGTCGACCGACGGCCGCTGGGTGGCGAGGATCAGGTGGATGCCCGCCGCACGCGCCTTCTGGGCGATACGCGCGATCAGCTCTTCGACCTTCTTGCCGACGATCATCATCATGTCGGCGAATTCGTCGACGACCACGACGATGGTCGGCAGCGCCTTCAGCAGCGGCGGCTGGTCGTCCATGCTCTCGCGGCGGAACAGCGGATCGGTCAGCGGTGTACCCGCTTCCTCGGCTTCCTTGATCTTGCGATTGAAGCCGGCCAGGTTACGCACACCCATCGCCGCCATCAGCTTGTAGCGCCGCTCCATCTCGGCGACGCTCCAGCGCAACGCATTGGCGGCCTCCTTCATGTCGGTGACCACCGGGCAGAGCAAGTGCGGGATACCCTCGTAGATCGACAGCTCGAGCATCTTCGGATCGATCATGATCAGCCGCGCCTCCTCGGGCGTGGACTTGAACAGGATCGACAGGATCATCGCGTTGACCCCTACCGACTTACCGGAGCCAGTAGTACCGGCCACCAGCAGGTGCGGCATCTTTGCCAGATCGGCGATCACCGGCTTACCGCCGATATCGTGGCCGAGCGCCAGCGTGACGGGCGACTTGGCGTCGTCATACGGCGCCGACGACAGCACCTCGGAGAAGCGCACGATCTGGCGGTCCTCGTTGGGAATCTCGATGCCGACGGTGGTCTTGCCGGGAATCACTTCCACCACCCGCACGCTGATCACCGCCAGCGAGCGCGCCAGGTCCTTGGCCAGGTTGGAGATACGACTGACCTTGACGCCCGCCGCCGGCTGAATTTCGAAGCGAGTGATCACCGGCCCCGGATGCACGGACTCGACGACCACCTCGACGCCGAATTCCTTGAGCTTGATCTCCAGCAGCCGCGACATCGCTTCAAGGGATTCCGGCGAGTACTGCTTCTGCTGCTTCTCGGCCGCGTCGAGCAGCGAGATCGGCGGCAAACTGCCTTCGACCAGTGGATCGACGAACAGCGTGGCCTGCTTTTCCTTGAGCACGCGCTTGCTCGGCTCGGAGGCTTTCGGCGGCGGTGGCGGTGCAATCACCGGCGCGACGCGCTTGTCGCGCTCGCTCATGTGCCGAGCCAGCGCCTCGTCACGCTCGATGATGCGTTCCTTGACCTTGGCCTGCTCGCGGCGGTCGCGAACCATCGGCGCGGCCACTTCGCTCACCACGTCGTCGACCTCGCGCAACTGCGCGACCAGCTGCTTGCGTTCGGCGCGGGCGTTCCACCAGCGGCTGAAGAAGCTCTGGATCAGTTCGATGAGATCCAGCGTGATCTTGCCGGTCAGGTCCATGACCTTGAACCACGACAGATCGGTAAAGACGGTCAGACCGAACAGGAACAACGCCAGCAGAGCGAGCGTGCTGCCCTGCACGTTCAGCGAGAGAACCGCGAACTGCCCCAGACTTTCGCCCAGCGCGCCCCCGGATGAGGCCGGCAGCCCTTCGGCTGACTGGAAATGAATATAGGCCAACGCGGAGCCGGAAAGGATCAGAATTACCAGGCCGATCAACCGCCAGGAAAACAGCCAGCCATTCCACCGCCAGGCCTCATGGCGCGCGCGGAACACCTGCCAGGTTTTCACTCCCAGCAACAACGGGAACACATAGGCGAAGTAGCCCAGCACCATGAACAGCACATCGGCGAACCACGCACCGGCTCGGCCGGCGGCGTTCTGCACCTGCTGAACATTGCTGGTGTGGGTCCAGCCCGGATCGGACGGATCGTAGGTGAGCAACGCCATCCAGAGGTAGGCACACAGGGCACCCAGGGCGATCAGTGCGCCCTCCTTCAGGCGGTAATGCAACTGCTGGCGCCAGACGACTGCTGGCGCAGTAGAGGAGGAATTCTTCAAAACGCTGTATTTCCTGCGCCTGCGGCGCCTCGATGAACCGTAGTCAGCCAGAACCTCGGCATTGTACGGGTTTGTCGGTTCGATCGCATGCCGGTTCCGCGTCGGCTTGGGCTTTTGGCGATGCTTCGGTGTAGCATAAACGCCGGTTTTCGCAGCGCGGCTCGACTGGAGCACGCTTCTCTATTCGCAACAAAGGCTTATGAGGGCTTTTTATGGGTGAAGTCAAGCATTCGCGTCTGATCATTCTCGGCTCGGGCCCTGCCGGATATACCGCCGCGGTGTACGCCGCGCGCGCCAACCTGAAGCCGCTGATGATCACCGGCATCCAGCCCGGCGGCCAGCTGACGACCACCACCGAAGTCGACAACTGGCCCGGTGATGTCGAGGGCCTCACCGGGCCGGACCTGATGGTTCGTATGCA
The DNA here is from genome assembly GCF_056336065.1 of Stutzerimonas sp. 21-1. NCBI lineage: Bacteria > Pseudomonadati > Pseudomonadota > Gammaproteobacteria > Pseudomonadales > Pseudomonadaceae > Stutzerimonas > Stutzerimonas sp. 21-1. The sequence continues at coordinate 2,292,294 of NZ_CM150500.1, forward strand.
GAAGCACGCCGAGCGCTTCGACACCGAGGTCGTCTTCGATCACATCCATACCGCACAGTTGCAGCAACGTCCGTTCACGCTCAAGGGTGACAGCGGCACCTATACCTGCGATGCGCTGATCATCGCCACGGGCGCTTCCGCGCAGTATCTCGGCCTTCCCTCCGAAGAAGCCTTCTCCGGGCGCGGCGTATCCGCTTGCGCGACCTGCGACGGCTTCTTCTATCGCAATCAGGTGGTCGCCGTGATCGGCGGTGGTAATACCGCCGTCGAAGAGGCGTTGTACCTGTCGAATATCGCCAAGGAAGTCCACCTGATCCACCGCCGGGATAAGCTGCGCTCGGAGAAGATCCTGCAGGACAAGATCATGGAGAAGGCCGCCAACGGCAATATCCGCCTGCACTGGAACCATACCCTCGAGGAAGTTCTGGGCGATGCCAGCGGCGTCACTGGCGTACGCCTGAAGAACACGCTGTCCAGTGAGGAATCAACGCTCGATCTGACTGGCGTGTTCATCGCCATCGGCCACAAGCCCAACACCGATCTGTTCCAGGGACAGCTCGACATGAAGGACGGCTACCTGAAGATCAAGGGCGGCGGTGACGGTGACGCCACCTGCACCAGCATTCCCGGCGTGTTCGCCGCCGGCGACGTGGCCGATCATGTCTACCGCCAGGCGATCACTTCTGCCGGCGCTGGCTGCATGGCCGCGCTGGACGCCGAAAAATACCTCGACAATTGACCCTTCGGCGGGGCTTTCGCCCCGCCCTCTCCCCCTATGCTGACTTGGCTGCAACGCGATTCACTCGCCTTCCCCCCACTGGAAAAGGCGCTGCGTGAACCCAACGGCTTGCTGGCGGCCGGCGGCGATCTGAGCCCGCAACGCCTGCTCGCCGCGTATCGTCACGGCTGCTTTCCCTGGTATCAACAGGGTCAGCCGCTGCTGTGGTGGTCTCCCGACCCGCGAACCGTGCTTTATCCGCACGAACTGCATATTTCGCGGAGCCTGCGCAAGCGCATGCGCCAGGGCACCTATCGCGTCACCTTCGACCGGGCGTTTCGCGCGGTGATCGAAAACTGCGCCGCGCCGCGCAGCTACGCCGACGGCACCTGGATCACCCGCGAGATGCAACTCGCCTATTGCGAACTCCATGACATGGGCGTTGCACACTCCGTGGAGGTCTGGCGCAACGACGAACTGGTCGGCGGGCTCTATGGATTGGCCCTTGGTCGCCTGTTCTTCGGTGAGTCCATGTTCAGCCGCGCCACGGACGCCTCGAAAGTGGGCTTCGCGACCCTGGTCGAGCATTTGCGCGACTGGGGTTTCGAACTGATCGATTGCCAGATGCCAACACAGCATCTGGCCAGTTTCGGTGCCAGAGCAATACCGCGCGCGACGTTTGCGCAGGCGCTCGCGACATATATCGATCAGCCCAGCCAAGCCGACTGGAGCGCCTAGTCGGCCATGACAAGCTGACCTACACTGATCGCAAGATTTGCGAGAGTTGACCATGACTTCCCTGGCCCGCCTCAAGTTCTATGCGACCCAGCCGCACCCCTGCAGTTACCTGCCCGACGAGCAGGCAACCACGCTGTTTCTCGACCCCAGCCAGCCCATGGATGTGCAGGTCTACGCAGAACTCTCGGAGATGGGCTTTCGGCGCAGCGGCGATCACCTGTATCGCCCTCACTGCCAGCGCTGCTCGGCCTGTATTCCGGCACGCATTCCGGCCACAGGCATCAATCTGAGCCGTCAGCAGAGGCGCATCCTCAAGCGAAACGCCGACCTGCAGGTCAGGCCCGTCAAGCCGGCGTTCACCGAAGAGTATTACGCGCTTTACGCCAGCTATATCGAGAAACGCCACGCCGACGGCGACATGTACCCCCCGAGCCGCGATCAGTTCAACACGTTTCTCGTTCGCGACCTGTCGTTCTGCCGCTTCTATGAGTTTCGTCTCGATGGCCTCCTGAAGGCCCTGGCAGTCACCGACGTGCTGCCTAACGGCCTGTCGGCGGTGTACACGTTCTACGATGCCTCGGACGAACGGCGCAGCCTCGGCCGCTATGCCATCCTCTGGCAGATCGGCGAAGCGGCTCGCCTCGGGCTGAAAGCGGTCTATCTGGGCTACTGGATCAAGAACTGCCGCAAGATGAATTACAAGACCGAGTACCGCCCCATCGAGCTGCTGGTCAACCAGCGCTGGGTGACGCTCAGCTGAAGCCCTTGGCTCATCCTGCCATTTCGGGCACAATGCTTGCCGCTTTTGCCTGGGCGTGCTTGCACCGGGCTCTTCTTGATATATCGAGGACTTTACTGAATGTCGAAAGAAGACAGCTTCGAAATGGAAGGTACTGTCGTCGACACCCTACCTAACACCATGTTTCGCGTGGAGTTGGAAAATGGGCACGTCGTTACTGCGCACATCTCCGGAAAGATGCGCAAGAACTACATCCGGATTCTTACCGGTGACAAGGTTCGCGTGGAGCTGACCCCCTACGATCTGAGCAAGGGGCGCATCACCTACCGCGCTCGCTAAGCGAGTCGCGAGAAAAACGCCCGGTCTTTCCGGGCTTTTTTGTATCTGCAGATCAATCGGTAATCCGAAAAGCAAAACGCCCGGCCGAAGCCAGGCGCTCGCCAAGGTTATCGATCAAGCCAGCTCGACAGTCGTCTCGAAGTCGAAAAACAGCTCGCCGTCACGCATATCGACATGCACGATGCCGCCGTGCTCGGCCAACTCCCCGAACAGAATCTCCTCCGCCAGCGGGCGCTTGATCTTGTCCTGAATCAGCCTAGCCATCGGACGCGCGCCCATACGCGCATCGTAACCGTGCTCAGCCAACCAGCCCCGCGCAGCGTCGGTAACCTCGAGCGTCACGTGTTTGTCCTCAAGTTGCGCCTGCAGCTCGATGAGGAACTTGTCAACGATGCTCTTGATGACGTCATGGCTCAGCCGACCGAACTGGATAATGGTATCCAGGCGGTTGCGGAATTCTGGCGTGAAGCTCTTCTTGATGACCTCCATCGCATCCGAAGCATGATCCTGCAGGGTAAAGCCGATGGAGGCTCGTGCAGCGGTTTCCGCTCCCGCATTGGTGGTCATGATGATGATCACATTGCGGAAATCAGCCTTGCGCCCGTTGTTGTCGGTCAGCGTGCCGTGGTCCATGACCTGCAGCAGCAGATTGAAGACCTCGGGATGCGCCTTCTCGATCTCGTCGAGCAACAGCACGCAGTGCGGCTGCTTGGTAATGGCCTCGGTCAGCAAACCACCTTGGTCGAAACCGACATACCCCGGAGGCGCACCAATCAGACGCGACACCGTATGCCGCTCCATATACTCAGACATATCGAATCGAATCAGTTCGATCCCCAACGCCCGAGCCAACTGCCTGGCTGCCTCGGTCTTGCCGACACCTGTCGGGCCGGCGAAAAGGAACGAACCAACCGGCTTGTCAGGCGCCTTCAACCCTGCACGTGAAAGCTTGATCGCGGTTGCGAGCGAATCGATCGCATCATCCTGACCGAACACCGTGAGCTTCAGATCACGCTCCAGGTTGCGCAGCAGCTCTTTGTCGGAACTGCTCACATGCTTCGGAGGAATGCGCGCAATCTTGGCAACGATGTCCTCGATCTGCGGGACATCGATCAGCTTCACCCGGCGCTCCTCGGGCTGCAGACGCTGGAACGCACCGGCCTCGTCGACGACATCGATCGCCTTGTCGGGCATATGACGATCATTGATGTAACGCGAAGCCAGCTCGGCCGCGGCCCGAAGCGCCTCGTCGCTGTATTCGATGTGGTGATGCTGCTCAAAACGCCCCTTCAGGCCGCGCAGGATGCCCACGGTATCTTCCACCGAGGGCTCCGACACATCGACTTTCTGGAAGCGTCGGGCCAGCGCGCGATCCTTCTCGAAGATCCCGCGAAACTCCTGGAACGTCGTCGAGCCAATGCAACGAATCTCACCGGAGGAAAGCAGCGGCTTGAGCAGATTGGACGCATCCATCACACCGCCCGATGCCGCTCCGGCGCCAATAATGGTGTGGATTTCGTCGATGAAAAGAATGGCCTGCGGCCGCTTGCGCAGTTCGTGCAGCAATGCCTTGAAGCGCTTCTCGAAATCACCGCGATACTTCGTGCCCGCCAGCAGCGCACCGAGATCGAGTGAGTACACGACGCTGTCGCTCAACAGGTCCGGAACCTGATTGTCGACGATTCGCTTGGCAAGCCCCTCGGCAATGGCGGTTTTACCGACGCCGGCCTCACCTACCAGCAGCGGATTGTTCTTGCGACGACGCGCGAGAATCTGCGCGACGCGCTCGACCTCATGCTCGCGCCCTACCAAAGGATCTATCCGCCCCTGGCGCGCTAGCTCATTGAGATTGCTGGCATAGGCATCCAGCGGATTGCTCGTGGCGGCCGAATCGCTCCCCTCGTCATCCTGCATCTCGGCATCGTTCTCAGGATTCCCCGCGTTGCCGGGAACCTTGGAGATTCCGTGCGCGATGTAATTGACCACATCGATGCGGGCCACATTCTGCTGTTTGAGGAGGAATACCGCCTGACTTTCCTGCTCGCTGAAGATGGCCACCAGCACGTTGGCACCGGTGACTTCGCGCTTGCCGGAACTTTGAACATGAAAAACTGCACGCTGCAGAACACGCTGGAACCCAAGCGTAGGCTGCGTCTCCCGCTCCTCATCGTGCGGAGGAATCAGGGGCGTAGTGGAGTCAATGAATTCCTGCAGATCACGCCGCAACTTGTCCAGACTGGCACCGCACGCACGCAATACCGTTGCGGCTGCTTCGTTGTCCAGCAAAGCCAACAGGAGGTGTTCGACCGTCATGAATTCATGACGCTTGGCGCGGGCCTCTTTGAAAGCCAGATTCAGAGTGACTTCGAGCTCACGGTTCAACATAGCTTCACCTCTTCCCCAGCAATCGGAGTTAACCGTCCTTCTCGATCTCACAAAGCAGCGGGTGCTGGCATTCCCTTGCATATTGATTGACTTGCAGCGCTTTGGTTTCAGCCACATCTCGTGTGTACGTACCACACACCGCGCGGCCCTCCGTGTGCACCGCCAACATGATCCGCGTCGCCACTTCCCGATTGTGATTGAAGATGCCTTCCAGCACCTCGACGACAAAATCCATTGGCGTGTAGTCGTCATTGAACATGACCACCTTATACATCGGTGGTGCCTTCAATTCCGGCTTGGCTTCCTGCACGGCCAAGCCGGAAGCATCGTCCTCTTCTCGGTCGGAATCCTGATTGAATGTTAGTCGAATCTGAGCAAATGCACGCATGCGGATACGGTTCTGGTCGTGGCGCCGAGGCCAGGTAAATGAACGGGCTAACAGCCAGCTGACGAGTCGCCTTGACTATCGGCAAAACGATGATACAAACAGTAAGTGCCTATATCGGGCAAATGGGTTGCGCGCAATGAAGGCCCAAGGCTGCAAGCGCGGAATGAAATGGATGTTACTCCACTAGTGGACTCCTTTGCAGAGGGACAACAGCATGCTAAGCGGTAAGGTCAAGTGGTTCAACAACGCCAAAGGTTACGGTTTCATCGTAGCAGACGGCGGTGATGAGGACCTGTTCGCCCACTACTCCGCCATCCAAATGGAAGGCTATCGGACACTCAAAGCTGGGCAAGCAGTCATGTTCAATATCCTGCAGGGTCCGAAGGGCCTTCACGCAACAGATATCCGGCCTCAGCAGGTGTCGGCGGATGTCGCAGCTCCGACAATTCAGGCCGCCACTCCGGTAGACGCCTGAGCGCCAGCCGAACGCAAAAAGGCCGATCCATGATCGGCCTTTTTGTTTTTGCCATCGGAAAGCTCGCTCTGAACCGGGCCCGCCCACAGGCGGCCGGTTTAGCGAGTGCCTTTTCAGGCGGCTGATTACATGTGCTTGATCATCGCATCGCCGAACTGCGAGCAGGACATCAACTGCGCACCCTCCATCAGACGCTCGAAATCGTAGGTGACGGTTTTCGCAGCAATGGCGCCCTCGGTTGCCTTGATGATCAGATCGGCCGCTTCGACCCAGCCCATGTGACGCAGCATCATCTCTGCGGAGAGGATCAGCGAACCAGGGTTGACCTTGTCCTGACCTGCATACTTCGGCGCAGTGCCGTGGGTGGCTTCGAACATGGCGACCGTGTCGGAAAGGTTGGCCCCCGGCGCGATACCGATGCCTCCCACCTCGGCCGCCAGAGCATCGGATAGATAGTCGCCGTTAAGGTTGAGGGTAGCGATCACGTCATACTCAGCCGGACGCAACAGGATCTGCTGCAGCATGGCGTCGGCAATCGCGTCTTTAACGACGATGTTTTTGCCAGTGTTCGGATTCTTGAACTGCATCCACGGACCACCATCGAGCAGTTCGGCGCCGAATTCGTCCCGCGCCACTTCGTAGCCCCATTCCTTGAAGGCACCTTCGGTGAACTTCATGATGTTGCCTTTATGGACGATGGTCACCGAGCTGCGATCGTTGTCCACGGCATACTGCAGGGCTTTGCGAACCAGACGCTTGGTGCCGTCGAGCGATACCGGCTTGATGCCGATGCCACAGTTCTCGGTAAAGCGGATCTTCTTGACCCCCATTTCCTCGGTGAGGAACTTGATCACCTTTTCGCACTCAGGCGAACCCGCCTTCCACTCAACGCCCGCATAGATGTCTTCCGAGTTCTCACGGAAGATCACCATATCGACGTCGCCAGGCTTCTTCACCGGGCTGGGCACGCCAGTGAACCAGCGTACCGGACGCTGACAGACGTACAGGTCGAGCTCCTGACGCAGAGCTACGTTCAACGAACGGATACCACCGCCAACGGGCGTGGTCAGCGGCCCCTTGATAGATACGACATAGTCACGAACGGCCTCCAGCGTCTCTTTCGGCAGCCAGGTATCCTGATCATAAACCTGGGTGGCCTTCTCGCCGGCAAACACTTCCATCCAGGCGATCTTGCGCTTTCCGCCATAGGCTTTCTCGACAGCAGCATCGACGACCTTGATCATCACCGGGCTGATATCGACACCAATGCCGTCGCCCTCGATGTAAGGAATGATCGGGTTATCGGGAACATTCAGAGTGTTATCGGCATTGACGGTGATTTTGTCACCGCTGGCTGGCACCTGGATCTTTTGGTATCCCATGCTGGACTCCGTTTCGTGGTTGACAATGGTCAGCGCCCGAGGTTAACCCACTTGAATCCAGCCAGACCACATGTTCGTTCGTCTTATGCGACGACATTCTTCGACGTACCGGCACGATGGTATACTGCGTAGGTGACTAACGAGTCATAAGGAGCGCCTGTCCCGGATCGAGACGCCGCTTCTTGAAGCCGTCGCACTGCTACCGCGGCCTGACGGATCAAATGCTCCACACTCTACTGATGCACCCAACATCACCGCGGCGAACCCTTGACTTCCGGCTCGACGAAACGGAGAGCCATAGCGCCTACCTGCGCATTTCGAGGATTTGAGCACGCCCAGCAAAGAAGAGAGTCAACACGATATGCCCACCCGTTCGAAGATCATCTACACCTTCACCGACGAAGCCCCTGCTCTCGCCACCTACTCGCTTCTGCCTATCGTCGAAGCGTTCGCCGCCTCCGCAGACATCGCCGTCGAAACCAGCGACATCTCTCTTGCAGGGCGCATCCTTGCGAATTTTGCCGACCACCTGGACGCCGACAAGCGTGTCGAGGACAGTCTCGCCGCACTCGCCGAGCTGACCATGCAGCCGGATGCAAACATCGTCAAACTGCCGAACATCAGCGCCTCGGTGCCCCAGCTCAAGGCGGCCATCGCTGAGCTACAGGCACTCGGCTACAACGTGCCGAACTATCCGGAAGATCCGCAGACCGACGTCGAGAAAGAAATTCGCGCGCGCTACGGCAAGGTGCTCGGCAGCGCCGTCAACCCGGTGCTGCGTGAAGGCAACTCCGACCGTCGCGCCCCTGCGGCCGTCAAAGCGTATGCGCGCAAGCACCCGCACTCCATGGGCAAGTGGAGCAAGGCTTCGCAGTCGCATGCCGACTACATGCGCGGTGGCGACTTCTTCTCCAGCGAGAAATCCATCACGATGGAGAAGGCTGGTGACGTGCGCCTTGAGTTCGTCGGCAAGGACGGCCAGGTTCAGGTCAAGAAACAACTCTCCCTGCTCGAGGGCGAAGTGCTCGACGGCATGTTCATGAGCTGCAAGAAACTGCGGGACTTCTTCGAAGACACCCTGCAGGACTGCAAGGAAACCGGCGTGATGTGGTCCCTGCACGTCAAAGCCACGATGATGAAGATTTCCCACCCGATCGTCTTCGGCCACGCCGTCAGCGTCTACTACAAAGACGTGTTCGACAAATACGGCAAGCTGTTCGACGAACTGGGCGTCAACCCGAACAACGGCATCAGCAGCGTCTACGACAAGATCAAATCGCTGCCGGCCTCGCAGCAGGAAGAAATCCTGCACGACATCCACGAGGTATACAGCCACCGTCCGGAAATGGCGATGGTCGACTCGGTCAAAGGCATTACCAACCTCCACATTCCGAGCGACGTCATCGTTGATGCCTCGATGCCGGCCATGATCCGCAACTCCGGCCAGATGTGGGGCAAGGATGGCAAGCAGAAGGACACCAAAGCGGTAATGCCGGAAAGCACCTACGCCCGCATCTACCAGGAGATGATCAACTTCTGCAAAACCAACGGCGCATTCGATCCGGTGACTATGGGCAGCGTGCCGAACGTTGGCCTGATGGCCCAGCAGGCTGAAGAATACGGCTCGCACGACAAGACCTTCGAGATGACCGCCGACGGCACCATGCGCGTCGTACTGGCCGACGGCACCGTGCTGATGCAGCACGAAGTCGAGAAAGGCGATATCTGGCGCGCCTGCCAGACCAAGGACGCGCCGATCCGCGACTGGGTCAAGCTGGCCGTTACCCGCGCCCGTCAGTCCAACACCCCGGCAATCTTCTGGCTCGACCCGGAGCGCGCCCACGACCGCGAACTGCAGAAGAAGGTCGAGAAGTATCTGAAAGAGCACGACCTCAGCGGCCTGGATATCAGCATCATGGGCTACAACGAAGCCATCCGCGTCAGCATGGAGCGCATGATTCGTGGCCGTGACACCATCTCGGTAACCGGCAACGTACTGCGTGACTACCTGACCGACCTGTTCCCGATCATGGAACTGGGCACTTCGGCCAAGATGCTGTCCATCGTTCCGCTGATGGCCGGCGGCGGCATGTACGAAACTGGCGCCGGCGGCTCGGCACCCAAGCATGTGCAGCAGCTGATCGAAGAGAACCACCTGCGCTGGGATTCGCTCGGCGAGTTCCTGGCGCTGGCGGTCTCCCTGGAAGAAACCGGCATCAAGACCAACAACGCGAAAGCCAAGCTGCTGGGCAAGACGCTGGATGCAGCGACCGGCAAACTGCTCGACAACAACAAGTCGCCGTCGCGCAAGACGGGTGAGCTGGACAACCGTGGCAGCCACTTCTATCTGGCAATGTACTGGGCCCAGGAACTGGCCGCGCAGACCGAAGACCTCGAGCTGCAGGCACGCTTCGCTCCGCTGGCCAAAACGCTGACCGAGAACGAAGCGACCATCGTTGCCGAACTCAACGCCGCGCAAGGCAAGCCGGTCGATATCGGCGGCTACTACCGCTCCAACCCGGAGCTGACCAGCAAGGTCATGCGTCCGAGCCAGACCTTCAACAACGCGCTCGCTGCGCTGCGTTAAAGGAAGGCGCGGGCCGCCCTCGGCCCGCTCAAGGAAAACCCCGGCCCTCGCGCCGGGGTTTTTCCGTTTTTACACCCGCCAGCGACTATTGCGACTGTTACGCTCGCGCAGTGTCTTACGAGGAATTTTTTATGGACTGGTGCCCCCATGTAACCGTGGCCACGATCATCGAGGATTCAGGTCGCTTCCTTCTCGTCGAGGAACTGAAGGCCGGACGCCTGGTGCTCAACCAGCCCGCCGGCCATCTGGAGGCCAACGAAACCCTGCGCCAGGCCGCGATACGGGAAACGCTCGAAGAAACCGGCTGGGACGTGGAGCTTACCGGTGTAACCGGCATCTATCTCTACACCGCACCGAGCAATGGTGTGACCTACCAACGCGTCTGCTTCACCGCCAAGGCGATCCGGCACGATCCGCAACGCGAGCTGGATGACGGCATCGTAGCGGCCACCTGGCTCAGTCGCGATGAGCTGGCCGCGCAACCTGGACGCTGGCGCAGTGAACTCGTCCTGCGCTGCATCGACGACTATCTGCGTGGCCCGGTACACGCGCTGGAGGTCGTTCGCGACTGACACGATTTCAACATGTGTTCGGCAGCCTGTTAGAATCCGGTCCTTTTTGCAGATCCTGCCAGCGAAATCCCTATGCCTGCTTCAGCCATCACCGCCCCGGAAAACACCCGCGTCATTGTCGGCATGTCCGGCGGCGTAGACTCCTCCGTTTCCGCCCTTCTGCTGCTCGAACAGGGGTATCAGGTAGAAGGCCTGTTCATGAAGAACTGGGAGGAAGACGACGGTACCGAGTACTGCACCGCCAAGGAAGATCTCGCCGACGCGCAGGCCGTCTGCGACAGGATCGGCATCAAGCTGCACACCGCCAATTTCGCCGCCGAATACTGGGACAACGTCTTCGAGCACTTCCTCGCCGAGTACAAGGCCGGACGTACGCCCAACCCGGATATCCTCTGCAACCGCGAAATCAAGTTCAAGGCGTTCCTCGACTATGCCCTGATGCTCGGCGCCGACCTGATCGCCACCGGCCATTATGTACGTCGCCGCGACGTGGACGGACGCAGCGAGCTGCTCAAGGGCCTGGATCCGAACAAGGACCAGAGTTACTTCCTGCACGCCGTCGGCGGCGCACAACTGGGCAAGACACTCTTCCCCGTCGGCGAGCTGGAAAAGCCTGCCGTGCGGGCAATCGCCGAGAAATACGGATTAGCCACGGCGAAGAAAAAAGATTCCACCGGCATCTGCTTCATCGGCGAGCGCCGTTTCAGCGATTTCCTCAAGCAGTACCTCCCCGCTCAGCCGGGAAACATCGAAACCATCGACGGCGAAGTCATCGGCCGCCACCACGGCCTGATGTACCACACCATCGGTCAACGCCAGGGCCTGGGCATCGGCGGACTCAAGGACACCTCGGACGAACCCTGGTATGTGCTCAGCAAGGATCTGCAACGCAACGTGATGATCGTCGGCCAAGGCAACGATCACCCCTGGCTGTTTTCCCGCGCCCTGCTCGCCTCGGAAATCTATTGGGTCAATCCGCTGGATATCAGCGCCCCGCGCCGACTGACCGCCAAGGTGCGCTACCGCCAGGCAGATCAAGGCTGCACATTGGAGAAAACTGCACAGGGCTACCGGGTGGTCTTCGACGCTCCGCAGCGCGCCGTGACCCCTGGCCAGTCGGTGGTCTTCTACGATGGCGAAATCTGCCTGGGCGGCGGCGTGATTGAGCGCGCCGAACCCTGGTTCGAAGGAGCCCACCCATGAGCGCCGTCGAAGAGCAACTGATCGCGCTCGGCGCCGTCTTCGAGGCTGCCGTGCTGGTCGATCGTATCGCCCGCACTGGCCAGGCTCCCACCGCACAGGTTGCCTGCATGCTCGGCAGTCTGCTGGCACGCAACCCGCAGACGACGCTGGAAATCTACGGCGGCGACGACCTCAATCTGCGCGACGGCTATCGCGCCCTGGTAGGCGCGCTGGAGCGCGACAGCAGCAGCCTGCAACGCGAACCGCTGCGCTACGCCCTAGCGATGGTCGGTCTCGAGCGTCAGCTGGACAAGCGTGGCGACATGCTGCAGGTCATCGGTAGCCGGCTCGATCAGATCCAGCAACAGGTCGAGCACTTCGGCCTGACGCATGAAAATGTCATCGCCTCATTCGGCGGCCTGTATCAGGACACTCTGAGCACCTTCCGCCAGCGCATTCAGGTGCAAGGTGACATGCGCCACCTGCAGCAGCCGGACAACGCCGCGAAAATTCGCGCGCTGCTGCTGTCCGGCATCCGCTCGGCCCGCCTGTGGCGCCAGCTTGGCGGGCATCGCTGGCAGATGATTATCAGCCGACGCAAACTGCTCGATGCGTTGTATCCCAAGGTCCGCTCGCAGACCGATATCCACTGACGGCACGTTAACCGCCCAACCGCAGCGGTTTCGCTGCCGACAGCGCCGACAGACGAAAGTCGTTCAGGACCGGCGCATTCATCCGCGCGTGCGGTCCGGCGGCCAGCGCTTTCGTGTATAATCTGCGCCCTTTTCGTTGCCCGACTGTCCGAGAATGCCCTCTATGCAGCTTTCCTCGCTCACGGCGGTTTCCCCCGTCGATGGCCGCTACGCCGGCAAAACCAGCGCCCTGCGCCCGATCTTCAGCGAATTCGGCCTGATCCGTTGCCGTGTCCAGGTCGAAGTGCGCTGGCTCCAGCGCCTGGCGGCTCACCCAGGTATCCCGGAAGTCGCGCCGTTCTCTGCCGAAGCCAACGCGCTGCTGGATAAGCTGGCGGAGAATTTCCAGCTGGAACATGCCGAGCGCGTCAAAGAGTTCGAGCGCACCACCAATCACGACGTGAAAGCCGTCGAATACCTGCTCAAGGAGCAGGCCAAGCAGCTGCCGGAACTGGCCGCCGTCAACGAATTCATTCACTTCGCCTGCACCAGCGAGGACATCAACAACCTGTCCCATGCGCTGATGCTGCGCGAAGGTCGCGACCAGGTACTGCTGCCGCTGATGCGCCAGATTGCCGAGGCGATTCGCGCGCTGGCCGTCAAGTTCGCCGACGTGCCGATGCTCTCCCGCACCCACGGGCAGCCGGCCTCGCCGACCACGCTCGGCAAAGAGCTGGCCAACGTGGTGTACCGCCTGGAGCGACAGATCAAGCAGGTCGCCGAAGTGCCCCTGCTGGGCAAGATCAACGGCGCCGTGGGCAACTACAACGCGCACCTGTCCGCATATCCGCAGGTGGACTGGGAAGCCAACGCCCGCGAATTCATCGAGCAGGACCTGGGCCTGACCTGGAACCCCTACACCACCCAGATCGAGCCGCACGACTACATCGCCGAGCTGTTCGACGCCATCGCGCGTTTCAATACCATCCTCATCGACTTCGACCGCGATGTCTGGGGCTACATCTCCCTTGGTTACTTCAAGCAGAAGACCGTGGCCGGCGAGATCGGCTCTTCGACCATGCCGCACAAGGTCAACCCGATCGACTTCGAGAACTCCGAAGGCAACCTCGGCATCGCCAACGCCATCCTCCAGCATCTGGCCAGCAAACTGCCGATCTCCCGCTGGCAGCGCGATCTGACCGACTCCACGGTCCTGCGCAACCTGGGCGTGGGCTTCGCCCACAGCGTCATCGCCTACGAAGCCAGCCTCAAGGGCATCAGCAAGCTGGAGCTGAACGCTGCGCGCATCGCCGACGACCTGGACAACTGCTGGGAAGTGCTGGCCGAGCCGGTGCAGACCGTCATGCGTCGTTATGCCGTGGAAAACGCCTACGAAAAACTCAAGGATCTCACCCGCGGCAAGGGCATCACTCCGGACGCCTTGCTGGCCTTCATCGACGCGCTGCAGATTCCGGCCGAAGCCAAAGCCGAACTGCGCAAACTGACTCCGGCCAGCTACATCGGCAACGCCGGCGAGCAGGCCAAGCGCGTCTGAGCGATTTCCCTATACGCACGCCCGGCTGCGCCGGGCGTTTTTATTTGCAGCTCTGCATATAGAGCAAGGTGTTACGCATGACTTCTGATGTTCCACTTCAAATCCTGGGCGGCCTCAGCGCGCGGGAGTTCCTCCGTGACTACTGGCAGAAGAAGCCGCTGCTGATCCGCCAGGCCATCCCGAATTTCCAAAGCCCGATCTCGCCGGACGAGCTGGCCGGTCTTTCCCTCGAGGAGGAAGTCGAGTCGCGCCTGGTCATCGAGCATGGTGACAGCCCGTGGGAGCTGCGCCGCGGTCCCTTCGCCGAGGACACCTACCAGCAGCTGCCCGAGCGTGACTGGACGCTGCTGGTCCAGGCCGTCGATCAGCTGGTACCCGAAGTGGCCGAGCTGCTTGGACAGTTCCGCTTTCTCCCGAACTGGCGCATCGACGATGTGATGATCAGCTACGCCGCGCCGGGCGGCGGCGTCGGCCCGCATTTCGACAACTACGACGTGTTCCTGCTGCAGGCGCACGGTCAGCGGCGCTGGCGCGTCGGCCAGATGTGCGACAGCGACAGCGCGCTGCTCGAACATGGCGACCTGCGTATCCTCGCCGACTTCCAGGGCACCGACGAATGGGTTCTGGAGCCCGGCGACATGCTGTACCTGCCACCGCGCCTGGCGCACTTCGGCACAGCCGAGGATGCCTGCATGACCTATTCGGTAGGCTTCCGCGCGCCCAGCGCCGCTGAGGTACTGACCCACTTCACCGATTTCCTCGCCCAGTTCCTGCCAGACGAAGAACGCTACGGTGACGCAGATCTGCAACCGAGCGACGATCCCTACCAGATTCAGAGCGACGCGCTGGAGCGTCTGAAAGCGCTGCTGGCCGAGCACATGGGCGACGAGCGTCTGCTGCTGACCTGGTTCGGCCAGTTCATGACCGAGCCACGCTATCCCGAGCGGATCGAAGGCGTCGAACTGACCGAGCAGGATCTGCGCGCGGCGCTCGCCGATGGCGCCGTGCTGGTACGCAATCCCGCGGCGCGCATGGCCTGGAGTGAGATCGATCTCGGGCTGCTGCTGTTCGCCAGCGGCCAGAGTCGTCTGCTGCCCGCTCAGCTGCGCGATCTGCTCAAGCTGATCTGCTCGGCCGACGCTTTGCACGAGGACAATCTTGCTCCGTGGCTTGGCGATGACGACGGGCGTAAGCTGCTGCAGGAATTGATCAAACAGGGAAGCCTGGAGTTCGCTGATGAATAACATCCAAGTACGCATCGCCGATTGGCAGAAGGATAACGCCGACCTGCGGCGCATACGCGAAGCGGTGTTCATCGCCGAACAGGCCGTCCCGCCGGAGCAGGAATGGGATGCCGACGATGTCGAGGCCGTGCATTTCCTTGCGCTCGAGGACGGTTACGCCATCGGTACCGCACGGCTGCTCGCGGACGGCCAGATCGGTCGTGTCGCCGTTCTGCGCGACTGGCGCGGAATGAATGTGGGCGACGCGCTGATGCAGGCGGTAATCGCCGAAGCCGAACGCCGCGGCCTGCGTGAACAGAAACTCACCGCTCAGGTACACGCGACCCGCTTCTACGAGCGACTGGGTTTCGAGGTCGTCAGCGAGGAGTTTCTCGAAGCCGGCATCCCCCACGTGGACATGCTGCGCAAGAGCCACTGAGGTTCGTCATGCACGACAACGCCGAGGATGACCGGGACGATACAGGCGAGCCGCTGGTCATCGACTTCCAATCGCCAGGGCGGTTCGACGTGCACAATCCGCTGCCGGACCAGCCGCAGCCGACGCCCTGGCAGCCCGCGTCGGCGCGGCTCGGCGCGGACGCCGACGTGCAGCATTTCACTAGCCCCGACCAGGTGCGCGCTCACGCGCTGGCGTTCTTCCAGCAGGCGCAGCGCAACCTGTGTCTCTACAGCCCTGACCTGGAACCCTGGCTGTTTCACCACAGCAGTATCCAGCAGGCCTGCACACGCTTTCTGCTGGCGCACCCGCGCAACCTCGAGGACTCCACCCGGGCCGTGCAGAGCGGTCACCGCCTGCTGACGCTGGTCAGGCGCCTCAGCAGCAATGCCCAGATTCGCAAGGTCAATCCCGAGTATCCGCGCGAAGAGGACACCTATCTGATCGCGGACAAAAGCGGCCTACTGATACGTCCCCATCGCGATCCCTATAACGGGTATGCGTTGTACAACAACCCGGCGCGGGTCCGTGTGAGCCAGTCGAGCTTCGACCAGGCCTGGGAACACAGCCTGTCCGATGCCAACCTGCGGAGCTTTCTGCTATGACCGTACGCCGCCATCTTGCCGCACTCGCTCTGGCCGTCTGCCTGCCATTGCACGCCGCCACTGAGGTCATTCCGCTGCAATACCGGATGGCTGAGGATGTCCTGCCGGTAGCCCAATCGGTGATCGGTGAGCAGGGTCGGGTCAATGCTTACGGCAATCAGTTGATCGTTAATGCGCCGCAAGCGGCGATCACAGAACTTCGGCAGGTACTCGAGCAGCTCGACAGCGAACCCAAGCGCCTGCTTATCAGTGTCGACACCCAGGATTCGGCTGCTGGCAACGCCAGCGGCTACGGCGTGGATGGTTCGATCCGTGCCGGAGATGTCGAGTTCGAGACGGGCCGTGGCGAACGTCATGGCCGTGACCAGGTGCGCATCATCCGGCGCTCGACCAGCAGTCAGGGCGGCGGCATCCAGCAAATCCAGACCAGTGAGGGCTATCCGGCACTGATCCAGGTCGGTCAGAGCGTACCGCTGACCACCAGCGGCACCGACGGCTACGGCCGGATCTACCAGCAGACGCAGTATCGCGACGTCACCCGCGGTTTCTACGTGACGGCCAATCTCATCGGCGATCGCGTACAGATCACCGTCAGCAGCAACCGTGATCGCGTCAATCAGATGAACCCGAATGTGATCGAAACACAGCTCGCCGATACCCGCGTCAGTGGTCGCGTTGGCGAATGGATCAGCCTGGGCGGCATCGACGAAAGCGCTTCGTCACAACACGACGGCACCTTGCGACGCTACAGCACGCAGGGCCAGCAAGACCTTTCGCTGCGACTGAAAGTCGACGTGCTGGAGTAACAGCGCTTCGCGTAATGTAGCCACGCCCCGCTTATGTAGTGCCACAAAAAAAACACTACAAAATGATTGACGAGACTTTCCCGGCAGCGCATCATTGCCCCGCTCCCGCTAACCAGAGGCTCTGGAAAGGGTCTCCGGGGCGCGCTCCAGCCAACCAGCCGAGCCGCTCCGTGACTGTACTGCCCACAAGGCGGACTGACGAGGTTGCGACTGGAACGAGTCGTCCTGAGGGACGGGGAAGCGATTAACGCATCAGTCAGACTGTAGTCTCGACGTTGTCGAGCCCCACGGCAGCCACGCCAACCGGGAGCTTCGCAACCAAGAGCCAGCCCGGCGATCGTGTCCATGCCCTCCTCCTCGGTTTCAATCCTCGTCCTGGTCGCAGTTCGACACTCTGCCGCGTGTTGCTCGCATTGATCCGTTAGCACGCAGTTTTTGGTGGGAAAGTCGGTGCTCAACCAAATTCACATCTATGAAGGATTGACCATGTCCGCATATCAAGACGACATCAAGGCAGTTGCCGCCCTGAAAGAGAAGTTCGGCAGCAGCTGGAGCGCTATCAACCCGGAATCCGTGGCCCGCATGCGCGCCCAGAACCGCTTCAAGACCGGTCTGGAAATCGCTCAGTACACCGCCGACATCATGCGCAAGGACATGGCCGAGTACGATGCCGACTCGTCCGTCTACACCCAGTCGCTGGGCTGCTGGCATGGCTTCATCGGTCAGCAGAAGCTGATCTCCATCAAGAAGCACCTGAAGACCACCAACAAGCGCTACCTCTACCTGTCCGGCTGGATGGTTGCCGCTCTGCGCTCCGAGTTCGGCCCGCTGCCGGACCAGTCGATGCACGAGAAGACCGCAGTCTCCAACCTGATCGAAGAGCTGTACACCTTCCTGCGTCAGGCCGATAGCCGCGAACTGGACCTGCTGTTCACCGCCCTGGACGCCGCTCGCGAAGCCGGTGACAGCGCCAAGGCTGCCGAGATCCAGAACCAGATCGACAACTACGAAACCCACATCGTTCCGATCATCGCCGACATCGACGCTGGCTTCGGTAACCCGGAAGCTACCTACCTGCTGGCCAAGCGCATGATCGAAGCAGGCGCTTGCTGCATCCAGATCGAGAACCAGGTTTCCGACGAGAAGCAGTGCGGCCACCAGGACGGTAAAGTGACCGTTCCGCACGCCGACTTCCTCGCCAAGATCGCTGCCGTCCGCTACGCCTTCCTTGAGCTGGGCATCGACAATGGCGTGATCGTTGCTCGTACCGACTCCCTGGGTGCCGGCCTGACCAAGCAGATCGCCGTGACCAAAGAGCCGGGCGACCTGGGCGACCTGTACAATAGCTTCCTGGATTGCGAAGAAGTTTCCGCTGCCGACCTGGGCAACGGCGACGTCGTCATCAACCGTGGCGGCAAGCTGCTGCGTCCGAAGCGTCTGCCGTCCAACCTGTTCCAGTTCCGCAAGGGCACCGGCGAAGACCGTTGCGTCCTGGACTGCATCACCTCCCTGCAGAACGGCGCCGACCTGCTGTGGATCGAAACCGAGAAGCCGCACGTTGGCCAGATCAAGGGCATGGTTGACCGCATCCGCGAAGTCATCCCGAACGCCAAGCTGGTGTACAACAACAGCCCGTCCTTCAACTGGACCCTGAACTTCCGTCAGCAGGTGTTCGACGCCATGGTTGCCGAAGGCAAGGACGTGTCCGCCTACGATCGCGCCAAGCTGATGAGCGTCGACTACGACGAAACCGAACTGGCCGCTCGTGCAGACGAAATGATCCGTACCTTCCAGCGCGACGGTTCCGCTCAGGCTGGCATCTTCCACCACCTGATCACCCTGCCGACCTACCACACCGCCGCGCTGTCCACCGACAACCTGGCCAAGGGCTACTTCGCCGAAGAAGGCATGCTGGCCTACGTGAAGGGCGTTCAGCGTCAGGAACTGCGTCAGGGCATCGCCTGCGTCAAGCACCAGAACATGGCTGGCTCCGACATCGGCGACAACCACAAAGAGTACTTCGCTGGCGAAGCAGCTCTGAAGGCGAGCGGTAAAGACAACACCATGAACCAGTTCCACTAAGGAACGGTTTCAGCCTGGCAACAGGCTGCGGTGTAGCAAAGGCCCCGGCATATAGCCGGGGCCTTTGCGTTTCGGGCGTTCATGTTGTTCGTCGCCCCGCGGAGCGGTGTCATATAGCTGTCTCACGACAAAACTAGAGTCAGGATTCCGTCAATCGACTCAGGGAACGCGACGTGAGCACTGACAACGACAATATTCTTTTCGGTAACGGCGATGAGCTACCCAGCAACCGTTCCGGGAACGCCCATATTCAGGATGTGATCAACCTCGGCCGCCGCCAGGTACTGGCAGGTGGCGCCTCGCTAGGCGCGCTGGCCTTCTTGGGGGCGACACTTCCGGGCGCAGTCCAGGCCGCTAGCCAATCGGCAGAGCGGCTCAAGGATTTTCCGCTGAAACGCCGCAGCCGGCTTCCATTTTCAGCGGTTCCAGTTACTCGCCACGATGGCATCAGCGTCCCGCCGGGATACATCGCAACGACGTTCATCCCGTGGGGCACCCCTATCAGCGGGCGCTATCCGGCCTATCTGGAGGACGCCAGCAACAGCGCCGAGGACCAGGCGCACCAGACCGGCATGCATCACGATGGCATGCATTTCTTCCCAATCAATGCCAAATACGGCGGGCACCAGAGCGATCACGGATTGCTGGTGGTGAATCACGAGTACATCGATGCGCCGCTGCTGCACCCCAACGGGCCGACCGTGGTCGACGGCAAACGCACCGTAGTCGACGAAGTCCGTAAGGAAATCAATGCGCACGGGGTTTCCGTAGTGGAGATCCGTCGCGGCGTACGCGGTGATTGGTCCGTACTGCCATCTGCCCGCAATCGCCGCATCACCGGCGCCACCCCCATGCGAATTGAAGGCCCCGCCAAGGGGCACGCCTTGCTGCGCACCCGCTACAGCCCGAGCGGCACCTCGACCCGCGGCACACTGAACAACTGCGCGAACGGCTTTACCCCGTGGGGCACCTATCTGACCTGCGAAGAGAACTGGGCCGGTTACTTTGCCAGCCAGGACAGTGAGCTGCCGCGTGAACTCAGCCGTTACGGCGTACGTGATACCAGCCGCTATGCCTGGGAGACCATCGCTGGCGATGAGTTTCAGCGTTTCGATGCGAAACGCCGCGGCACCGATGCGCAGTCCGACTATCGCAACGAGCCGAACACCTTCGGCTGGATCGTGGAGATCGATCCGTTCGATCCGGACGCCATGCCGGTAAAACGCACCGCCCTCGGCCGCTTTGCGCACGAAGGGCTGGTGTTTGCGCCTGTCAAACCGGGCCGCCCGCTGGTGTGCTACTCCGGTGACGACTCGCAGAACGAATACATTTACAAGTATGTCAGCCGTGACCGCTACCGCCCGCTGCGTAGCGATGGTCGTCTGCTGGATGCGGGAACGCTCTACGTAGCGCGCTTCAATGCAGATGGCAGCGGCGACTGGCTGGCGTTGGACATTGACGACCCGGAATTTCAGCAGGCGTGCGCAACGGCCGGCGTAAGCTTCGCCGATCAGGGCGAAGTGCTGATCAACACCCGTCTGGCTGCCGACATCGCCGGCGCCACGCGCATGGATCGCCCGGAATGGGGTGCGGTTCACCCGGATAACGGTGATGTCTATTTCACCCTCACCAACAACAGCGCGCGTAGCGAGGCCGATGCAGCCAATCCGCGCGCTCCCAATCCTTACGGTCATATCATTCGCTGGTCGGAAGAAAGCCGCGACTACGCGGGAACCCGCTTTCGCTGGAACATCTACCTGATGGCCGGCCCGCAGGGCGACAGCAGAACGCCGAAGGGCCGAACTCTGGACGACAGCAACATCCTGGCCAGTCCGGATGGGCTGTGGTTCGATGACGAAGGCCGGCTCTGGATCCAGACCGACATGAGCGGCAGCCAGCTGAGATCGGGCCCGTTCGGTAACAATCAGATGCTGGTATCCGACCCCAGAACCGGGGAAACCAAGCGCTTCCTGGTCGGGCCGCTAGGCGCGGAGGTGACCGGCATTACCGCAACGCCCGATTTCCGCACGCTGTTCGTGAACATCCAGCATCCAGGTGAGGGTTCTACGCCGGGCAATTACAGCAGCAGCTGGCCGGATGGCCCAGGCCTGCGGCCGCGTTCTGCAACGGTCATCATCAGCCGCAAGGACGGCAAGCGACTGATGTAAGGGCACCCAGATCAAGGCCGGCTCCGCCGGCCCTTGATTGAAAAACACTGCACTCATTCGCGCGTATCGGCTGAACCTCGAGGCCGATCGCCATTGGTAAAAAGCCCCCACGATGAGATGAACAACGCCGCGATAAGTGGCCCGATTACGAAGCCATTCAGCCCGAACAGAGCGAGCCCGCCGAGGGTGGAAATAAGGACAAGGTAATCCGGCATCTTGGTGTCCTTGCCCACCAGGATCGGACGAAGGATGTTGTCCACCAAGCCGATGACCATCACCCCATACAGGATCAGAACCACGCCCTGCCAGACTGCGCCGCTGAATAGGAAGTAGATCGCGACGGGCGTCCAGATCAACCCGGCGCCTACGGCGGGAAGCAGTGACAGGAACGCCATCAATACCGCCCAGAGCAGGGCACCGGATATGCCGAGCACCGCGAAAATCACTCCGCCGAGCGCGCCCTGTGTAATCGCGACAATGACATTGCCCTTCACAGTGGCACGCACCACTCGGGTGAACTTATTGAATAAGCGTCGTTTCTGGGTATCGCTCAGCGGCAGCGCCTGCCGAATCCGCAACACCAGCTCACGCCCGTCGCGAATGAAGAAGAACAGCAGGTAGAGCATCACGCAGAAGCTCACCAGAAACTGAAACGTACCCTGCCCAAAGCTAAATGCTTTCGTCGCTAGAAACTGACTGCCTTCCAACGCACCGCTGGAAAGTTTTTCCCGCAGGCTGTCGAGATCGCCGAAGCCGAATCGCTGGAGCTGTGCTTGCAGACCATCCGGCATCATTGACTTCAGCTGTGCCAGGTAACTACCGACATCCAGCTCGCCGGTCTCGATGCGCTGGTATAGCGCAGCACCTTCTTGCACGAGCATTCCGGCAATAACGATTACCGGAATAACCGCCACCAACAGACATATCAGTAAAGTCAGCAATGCGGCGACATTCGGGCGCCCTACGAAGCGCTGCTGCAGTCGGCGCTGCAATGGCGAGAAGAGTATGGCAAGCACCGCTGCCCAGAACACCGCGCCATAGAACGGCAGGAGGATCCATCCGAATGCCAGGGAAACCAGCACCAGTAATACGAGGAATGTCTTCTGCTCGAGCGTCGATTTGATCATGCCTCACCCAGAAATTCGTTGTGCTATCCAGTTAGTCAACATACGGATTGGCGAGTGCGCAGCTTTTCTATTCGAGCAAAAAAGAAAGGCAGGAATTACCCTGCCCTCTTCGTTCGATCCTATCGAATCACAGGATCATTGCCGCCACCCAGCCAAAGGCGAGCAGCGGCAAGTTGTAGTGGAGAAACGTTGGAACCACAGTGTCCCAGATATGGTTGTGCTGGCCGTCGACGTTGAGGCCAGCGGTCGGCCCCAGGGTCGAATCCGACGCGGGAGAGCCACCGTCGCCCAATGCGCCCGCCGTGCCCACCAGGCTCACGATCGCAAGCGGGCTGAAACCCAGCTCCACCCCTAGCGGCACGAAGATCGCCGCAATAATCGGTACCGTCGAGAACGACGAACCGATACCCATGGTTACTAAAAGGCCAACCAATAGCATCAGCAGCGCAGCCACAGCCTTGCTGTCGCCAATCCACGCGGCGGAGGCGTCTACCAGCGATTTCACCTGACCGGTCTCTCGCATGACCTCGGCGAACCCCGCCGCAGCAATCATGATGAAGCCGATCATGGCCATCATCTTCATACCCTCGGTGAAGAGGTCGTCCGCCTCGCGCCAACGCACCACACCGGAGGCGGAGAAGATCACGAACCCGGCAAGCGCACCGATAATCATCGAATCCAGCCACAGCTGCACAATGAACGCAGCACCAATGGCAATTGCCGCCACGAGCAATGTGACGGGGCTGTAGGTTGCGTTGACCCGCTCCACCGCGTCTATTCGGCTCAGATCGTAATCACGCGGCTTGCGATAACTGAAGAAGGCGATGATCAGCCCAGCGACCATCCCAAGCGCCGGGATCAGCATCGCCTCCGTCACCTTTACCTGAGATACGTCCACTCCACCTTTCGCAACGTTGGCGAGCAGTATCTCGTTGAGGAAAATGTTGCCAAAACCGACCGGTAAAAACATGTAAGGCGTGATCAACCCAAAAGCCAGAACACAGGCGATCAAACGACGGTCGATGCGCAAGCTGGACAGCACAGACAACAAGGGCGGAACCAGCAGCGGGATGAAGGCGATGTGAATGGGCAAAATGTTCTGGGAAGAGATCGCAACCACCAGCAACAAGGCAATCACTATCCATTTGACGGACTGCCCCGTATGGGCCGCCCGGTTTCCAACCATCATCAGCGCCTTGTCAGCCAACGCATGAGCGAGACCGCTCTTACCGATGGCCACGGCGAATGCTCCCAACAGCGCGTACGACAGCGCAACCGTTGCGCCCCCTCCGAGTCCTTTATTGAATGCGGCAAGCGTGGACTCGATGCCCAATCCACCAAGAAGCCCACCGCACAGCGCACCGGCGATTAACGCAACCACAACGTGCACTCGGCACAAACTCATGATCAGCATGACGCCGACCGCAACCACCACTGCATTCATCAAACTTCACCGTTACGCGAGCCAGACTTGAGAGAAAGGGGCGTACTCTGCAATAACGCATTATCTGTGTCCAGCTCGCACATTTGAGCGCCAGCCCTACCCGTCAAGTTCCTTAGCACTCTTGGACCAAGCTGGTCGGCTATTCGCGACGGCTCCCAGTAAAGGCAGTAAAATCATCACATTGTCGGCTCACCATTTAGCGAGTTTCTTGTGGAAATTTTCAAAGAGTTCACTTTCGAATCTGCTCATCGGCTTCCGAATGTGCCCGCCGGTCACAAATGCGGACGCCTCCATGGCCACTCTTTTCGTGTGGCCATCTACGTTGCTGGCGAAGTAGACCCATTTACCGGCTGGATTCGGGATTTCAGCGAACTCAAAGCGATCTTCCGCCCCATCTATGAACGGCTGGATCACAACTATCTCAACGACCTTGCGGGCCTCGAAAACCCAACCAGCGAAAATCTCGCCAAATGGATCTGGAACGAGCTAAAACCGCTCCTTCCAGAACTCTCGCGCATACGTATCCACGAAACCTGCACCAGTGGCTGCGAATATAGCGGTGAGTGATCCCTTGCAGGGATCCGTACGTTCGTAGCCTGTCTGCTCCTTGGTAACCTGCAGATAGCCGGTGAACATGCAGGGCAATAACGCGCCACTCAGACTGATGCATCTAAGATCTCTGCCTTAAGGGTACGTCAGGCCACGCACTGGTCTGTCCCGGGCTGAGTGGACACTGACTTAAGGTGGATAATGTCCGCCGCAAGGAGTGTTCATGACCCAGACCAGACGACGTTTTCCCGAATCTTTCAAACGCGATGCGGTAGACCAGGTGCTTGCTGGCACGCCGCTTCGTCATGTCGCCGAGACGCTCGGCATTGCTGAAAGCCTGCTGGGCAAATGGAAGCGCCAGTACGAACAGCAAGGTGACGATGTTTTTCCGGGCAATGGCAAGCAGCGTGGCGAGAGCGCGGAACTGCGTCGGCTACGCCAGCAACTGGCCCAGGTCACCATGGAGCGCGATGTTTTAAAAAAGGCGCTCGCCATCTTCTCGCAGCCCACGAAGTGAGGTTCCGCGCCATCGAGGCGTTGGCCGATCGCTACCCCGTAGCGCCAATGTGCCGGCTGCTGCGGGTATCGCGCAGCGGTTTTTATGCCTGGCAGCAGCGGCCTCCTTCGACGAGAGGGATGGCGAACCGACGCCTGAGCAAGGAGATCCGCACCATCCATTATGAGGTGAATGGGATCTATGGCCATCTCCGAATCAAGGCCGAACTGGCGGCCGTGGGGCATGCGTGTGGTCGGCACCGGGCTGCCCGACTGATGCGCGAAGCCGGTTTGAGCGTTCGCTCGCGCAAGCGCTGGCGGCTGGTTTCCAGCAGTCGTCACGCTCTGCCGATTGCGCCGAATCATCTGGATCGCCAGTTCGCCTCGGATCATGCCAACCGGCACTGGGTCTCGGACATGACCTACGTGCGAACCAGTAGATCGCTACGGTCGTCACCGGCAACCTTGCCAAACTCGGCATCGTTTGATCACAACGCCGAGCAGCTTGGTGCAGCTCGCGCCGGTAGGAGGGATCGTTCTCCTGATCGAGTTATCAGATGGTGCCGTGAAGGGGGTTGGTGACTGCAAACGCGACCGAGACGGGGCCAGCGTGTCTATATCTTACTCGCGCCAGATAGGCAGATTGCAGTTGGCTGTCCTTAAACAGCGGTGGCGCAAAAAATGGAGCAAAAAATGGTAGGAGCAAAAATCATCGCCCATAAAAAATCCAGTTACCGCTAAGTAACTGGATTTTCTAGGGATTTTTTGGTCGGGACGGAGTGATTCGAACACTCGACCCCTTGCACCCCATGCAAGTGCGCTACCAGGCTGCGCTACGCCCCGAAGTCTTCTGCGAAAGCTGAAAACGGACGAAACTATACATTAAGCGACTGAAAATGTGAAGGTTTTTCTTCCGGTGGTTTTGCCGCGCTCTACTTACGCAGAACTTGTAGCACTTCCTCCAATTCGCAGATCATCTGGCGAATCAGTTGCTTGTACTGCGTGGTGTCTTCGCGCGCCTCATCACCTGACAAACGCAGCCTAGCTCCACCAATAGTAAATCCCTGCTCGTAAAGGAGTGCACGAATCTGACGGATCATCAACACATCCTGTCGCTGATAATACCGCCGATTGCCTCTTCTCTTCACAGGATTAAGCTGCGGAAACTCTTGCTCCCAGTAACGCAGTACATGGGGTTTCACCGCGCAAAGCTCACTAACCTCACCGATAGTGAAATAGCGCTTGCCAGGGATGGCCGGCAGTTCGTCGTTATGACTTGGTTCCAGCATAGGCCTCGACTCTGGCTTTGAGTTTTTGCCCTGGACGGAAAGTTACGACGCGGCGGGCCGTGATAGGAATTTCTTCGCCTGTTTTCGGGTTACGACCAGGGCGCTGGCGCTTATCACGCAGGTCGAAATTGCCAAACCCGGACAATTTCACCTGCTCGTTATGTTCCAGCGCCTGGCGTATTTCTTCGAAAAAAAGCTCGACCAACTCCTTGGCTTCACGCTTATTCAAGCCTAGCTCTTCGTATAGACGTTCCGCCATTTCAGCTTTCGTCAGAGCCCCCATACGCTATTTCCTTAACGTGGCGTTAAACCTTTCTTCCAGAGAGGTCAGGATGCTCTGCATAGCAGCGCCAACCTCTTCGTCATTAAGAGTGCGTGAAGGGTGTTGCCAGGTCAAGCCGACTGCCACACTTTTGCTAGAGGGATCAATACCTTTGCCCTGATACACATCAAATAGCTTGAGGTGAGCCAAGTATTCCCCAGCCGCCTCGCGAATACACCGCGTCACTGCCTCAGCTGCGACGTCGCGGTCGACGAGCAGAGCAATATCCCGCCGCACCTCGGGGAATCTCGATAGCTCGCTGAACTGTGGGAGGCGCCCTTCGGCAATTTCTGAAACGAGCAATTCGAACAGATAAACCGGCTGATCGATTCCTAGATTACCGGCCAACTCCGGATGCAGTCTGCCGATGTAGCCGACCAGCCGGCCGTCCCGCTCAATACGAGCGGTTTGTCCAGGATGCAGAGCCGAATGCTCGGCAACAACGAACCGATACGACCCACCATCACCCGCGTAGGCCAGCAACGCCTCGACGTCCGCCTTAGCATCGTAGAAATCGACCAGCTCGCGTTCGTTAGCCCATCCCTCAGGCAAACGACTGCCGGACACCACACCGGCCAGCATGCATTCCTGTTTCAGCCCGTCCAGCTGGCCAACAAAACGCAAGCCGGCTTCGAACAAACGTACCCTCGACTGCTGACGATTGAGATTGTGCTGCAACGCTTTGATCAGGCCCGGCCACAGC
Source organism: Stutzerimonas sp. 21-1 (assembly GCF_056336065.1). Lineage (NCBI taxonomy): Bacteria > Pseudomonadati > Pseudomonadota > Gammaproteobacteria > Pseudomonadales > Pseudomonadaceae > Stutzerimonas > Stutzerimonas sp. 21-1. Next base: position 2,319,256 of record NZ_CM150500.1, read on the forward strand.
GATACACGCATCACTGCCATATCAGCGGAGATCGGATTAGCCAATTGCAGCGGCGTTACCCCAGGCGCGAACAGCTCAAACAGTTTCGGATCGATAAAGCTGTAGGTGATTGCCTCCTGATAACCACGTGCGACTAGCAGACGCCGCAAAAGCGGCAACTCTGCACGAGCTTCAGCCTTCGCTTCCGGTGCAAGACGCGCCTGCGGATAGCGCACGGGAAGACGATCATAGCCATACAGCCGGCCCAGCTCTTCGATCAGATCGACCTCTAGGCTGATATCGAAACGATGACTGGGAACGCCGATCTGCCAACGGCCGATGCCGTCGTCGGTAACGCTCAAGCCGAGCGAGGTCAACAACCGAACCACCTGAGTAGGCTCGAGTTGCAAACCCAGCATCTGGCTGATGCGCTCTGCGCGCAACGTAATCGGAGCAATTTTCGGCAGATCGACTTCGCTTACTACCTCTGTGATTGGGCCCGCTTCGCCGCCAACAATCTCAAGCAGCAACGCTGTGGCACGCTCCATGGCGATTCGAGCCAATTGAGGATCGACACCACGCTCATAGCGGTGCGACGCGTCGGTATGCAAACCATAGGAGCGAGCCTTACCGGCCAAGGCGATGGTGTCGAAGAACGCGCTCTCAAGGAAAATGTCTCGGGTTTGCGCGGCCACACCGCTATGCTCGCCACCCATTACACCGGCGATGGCTAAGGCTCGCTGATGATCTGCGATCACCAACGTATCAGCGCGCAGCGTCGCTTCCTGGCCGTCCAGCAAAACCAGTTTTTCGCCTTCGTCAGCCATCCGCACTCGAACGCCGCCGTTGATCTGCTTCAGATCGAAGGCATGGAGTGGTTGTCCGAGCTCAAGCATCACGTAATTGGTGATATCGACGACCGCATCAATGCTGCGCACGTCAGAGCGACGCAGACGCTCCACCATCCACAACGGCGTCGGGCGCGAGCAATCAATATTACGAATGACACGCCCCAGATAACGCGGGCAGGCTTGTGGGGCAGTCACTTCAATAGAAAGACGCTGTTCGTGGCTTTCCGCAACAGCCGGAACAGACGGAACATTCACTGCGACGTCATATATCGCACCCACTTCGCGCGCCAGACCTTTCAGCGACAGACAATCACCCCGATTCGGAGTCAGGCCGATCTCGATGGTCGCATCATCCAGCCCCAGATAGTCGCGAAAGTCGCGTCCAACCGGTGCGTCATCGAGCAATTCCATCAAACCACTGCCATCGTTACCGACCTGCAGTTCGGTTTCCGAGCAAAGCATGCCGTTGGATTCGATTCCGCGCAGCTTGGCCTTCTTGATCTTGAAGTCACCCGGAAGCACCGCACCGATCATGGCGAAAGGGATCTTCAATCCGGCGCGCACATTCGGCGCACCGCAAACCACCTGAAAGGTTTCGACACCGTTGCTGACCTGACAAACCCGCAGCTTATCGGCATCGGGATGCTGCTCTACACTCAGCACCTGGCCAACCACCACACCGCTGAACATACCGGCGACGGGAGTAACGGCATCAACCTCGAGGCCAACCATCGACAGACGAGCTACCAGTTCGTCACGAGAAACCTGCGGATTAACCCAGCTCCGCAGCCACTGTTCACTGAATTTCATTCTGTTCTCCTAAATTCGTTGACGGGCACCGCGCCTAGCGAAACTGCGCCAAGAACCGCAGGTCGTTATCGAAGAACAGGCGTAAATCATTGACGCCATAGCGAAGCATGGCCAGGCGCTCGGCACCCATGCCAAAGGCAAACCCCTGGTATTTCTCCGGGTCGATGCCGGACATCCGCAATACGTTCGGATGCACCATGCCGCAGCCCATGACTTCAAGCCAACCAGTCTGCTTGCATACCCGGCAGCCCTTACCGCTGCACATCACGCACTGCATGTCCACTTCGGCCGAAGGCTCGGTGAACGGAAAGAAGGAAGGTCGAAAGCGCACACCGAGCGGTTTTTCAAAGAACACCCGCAGAAATTCCTCGATGGTGCCTTTTAGGTCGGCGAAGCTGATGCCCTCGTCGATCAGCAAGCCCTCTACTTGATGGAACATCGGCGAATGAGTGATATCAGAATCGCAGCGATAGACTCGCCCCGGGCAAACGATCCGGATTGGCGGCTGGCGGGACTCCATAGTTCGTACCTGAACCGGAGATGTATGGGTCCGCAACAGCATATTGGCGTTGAAGTAGAAGGTATCGTGCATCGCCCGCGCCGGGTGATGGCCCGGGATGTTGAGGGCCTCGAAGTTGTGATAGTCATCCTCAACTTCAGGCCCTTCGGCAACGCTGTATCCGATGTGGCTGAAGAACTGTTCGATGCGCTCGAGCGTACGGGTCACTGGATGCAGGCCGCCCGAGACCTGGCCACGCCCAGGCAGGGAAACGTCAATGCGCTCAGCTGCCAGCTGAGCGCCCAGCGCCACCTGCTCAAGCTCAGCCTTGCGGGCGTTGAGAACGTCTTGAACCTGGGATTTGGCCGCGTTGATCAACGCGCCTGCCTTGGGTCGCTCCTCCGGCGAAAGCTTCCCCAATGTTTGCATCACCAGCGTCAGCTCGCCCTTCTTTCCCAGGTACTGGACCCGAATCTGCTCCAAGGCGTTGACGTCTTCGCTTCGTTGCACAGCCTCGAGCGCTTGCGAGACCAGTGCCTCCAGGTTTTCCATGTACACAACCTCCAGAGGTTCTTGCAGAACCGCACTGGCCGCCGATCGAGGCGCAGATCGGTGCCACGCGCACTTTTGCAAAAGCCCCTCGCAAATACAAAATAGGGGAAGAGCATGAGACTCTTCCCCTATTGATGACGTTGCAGCAGGCTAGAAAGCCTGTGATTGCCGGGGCTTAAGCCAGAGAAGCTTTCGCTTTTTCGACAATCGCAGCAAACGCCGCTTTCTCATTCACTGCCAGATCGGCCAGAACCTTACGGTCGATCTCGATGGCCGCTTTTTTCAGGCCAGCGATGAAACGGCTGTAGGACAGACCGTTAACACGCGCACCGGCATTGATACGAGCGATCCACAGAGCGCGGAACTGACGCTTGCGCTGACGGCGGTCGCGGTAGGCATATTGGCCAGCCTTGATTACCGCCTGCTTGGCGACGCGGAACACGCGCGAACGCGCACCGTAGTAGCCTTTGGCGAGTTTCAGGATTTTCTTGTGACGGCGACGGGCAACGACGCCACGCTTAACACGAGCCATGAGTTATTCCTCTGAGTCTTGACCGGATTAACGAACGCGCAGCATGCGCTCCACTTTTGCAACGTCGGACGGATGCACTTGCGAGCAACCGCGCAGCTGACGCTTACGCTTAGTGGTCATCTTGGTCAGGATGTGGCTCTTGAAAGCGTGCTTGTGCTTGAAGCCGTTAGCAGTCTTCTTGAAGCGCTTCGCAGCACCACTTTTAGTCTTCATCTTTGGCATGTTCGATCTCCACAGTGTGGGTGATTACAAATAACCGCAAGGCCTGCCAGTGCCCTGGTGGTTACTTTTTCTTCTTGGGAGCGATGACCATGATCAGCTGGCGTCCTTCCATCTTCGGATGCTGTTCGACGGAACCGTATTCAGCCAGATCGGTTTCGACCCGCTTCAACAACTCCATTCCCAGCTCCTGATGGGCCATCTCACGACCACGGAATCTCAACGAAACCTTGGCCCTGTCTCCCTCGCTAAGGAAACGAATCAGGTTGCGCAGCTTGACCTGATAGTCTCCCTCTTCCGTCCCTGGACGAAACTTGATTTCTTTTACCTGGATCTGCTTCTGGTTTTTCTTCGCCGCTGCGACCTGCTTCTTCTTCTCGAAGAGATGCTTGCCGTAATCCATGATCCGGCAAACCGGCGGAACGGCATCAGCGGAAATTTCCACCAGATCCAGTTTTGCTTCTTCTGCTACTCGAAGCGCTTCATCAATCGAGACGATGCCAATCTGCTCGCCGTCAGCACCAATCAAACGGACCTCACGAGCCGAGATATTCTCGTTGATCGGGGCCTTGGGTGCGGTTCGTTTGTCTTGTCTCATTTCACGCTTAATAGCTATTACTCCAAATCTTGGCGACCACGCCGGGAAACCGCCTGCGCCAGCAGCTGCGCGAATTGCTCGAGGGGCATGGAGCCCAGATCGACGCCTTCGCGGGTGCGCACAGCAACGGAGCGAGTCTCAACCTCCCGATCCCCGATAACCAAGAGATAAGGAGTCTTGAGCAAAGTATGCTCGCGGATTTTAAAGCCGATCTTCTCGTTTCTCAAGTCGGACTTGGCACGAAACCCGCTTTGACTCAAGGTTCTTTCAACTTCGAGAGCAAATTCGGCCTGCTTGTCGGTGATATTCATCACCACCGCCTGAGTCGGTGCCAGCCAAGCCGGGAAGGCTCCTTCGTAGTGCTCGATCAGGATACCGATGAAGCGCTCGAATGAACCGAGAATTGCGCGATGCAACATCACCGGATGCTGGCGGTCATTGTTCTCACTGACGTATTCAGCACCCAGACGAATAGGCAGATTGAAGTCCAGCTGCAACGTACCGCATTGCCAGACCCGGCCGAGGCAATCTTTCAGCGAGAATTCGATCTTGGGTCCGTAGAATGCACCTTCACCCGGTTGCAGATCGTATGCCAGCCCAGCGCTGTCGAGCGCCGCAGCCAGAGCCGCCTCAGCCCGATCCCACAGCTCATCGGAACCCACGCGCTTTTCCGGGCGAGTCGACAGCTTGAGCTGGATATCGTCGAAACCGAAATCAGCATACACCGCCTGAGTCAGCTTGATGAATGCCGCGGACTCGGACTGCATTTGCTCTTCGGTACAGAAGATATGCGCGTCATCCTGAGTGAAGCCGCGCACCCGCATAATCCCATGCAACGCGCCGGACGGCTCATTGCGGTGGCAGGCACCGAACTCAGCCAGCCGCAACGGCAGCTCGCGGTAGCTCTTGAGCCCCTGGTTGTAGACCTGCACGTGGCACGGGCAGTTCATCGGCTTGATCGCGTAATCACGACTCTCCGACTCGGTGGTGAACATGTTCTCGGCGTAGTTCGCCCAATGTCCCGACTTTTCCCAGAGAACCCGATCCACCACCTGGGGCGTCTTGATCTCCAGATAGCCGTTATCGCGCTGCACGGCACGCATATACTGCTCAAGCACTTGGTAGAGCGTCCAGCCGTTCGGATGCCAGAAAACCATGCCCGGCGCTTCTTCCTGCGTATGAAACAGATCAAGGCGCTTGCCAATCTTGCGGTGATCGCGCTTCTCTGCCTCCTCGATGCGCTGGATGTAGGCCGCCAGCTGCTTCTTGTCCGCCCAGGCCGTACCGTAGATACGCTGCAGCTGCTCGTTCTTGGCATCGCCACGCCAGTACGCGCCCGACAGCTTGGTCAGCTTGAAAGCCTTAAGAAAGCGGGTATTAGGGACGTGCGGACCACGGCACATGTCCACGTATTCCTCGTGGTAGTACAACCCCATCGCCTGCTCGTCCGGCATGTCCTCGATCAAGCGCAGCTTGTATTCCTCGCCACGCGAACTGAAGACATCAATCACTTCCTGGCGCGGAGTGACCTTCTTGACGACATCGTAATCCTTGTCGATGAGATCGCGCATTCGCGCTTCGATCGCGGCGACGTCATCCGGCGTAAAGGGACGCTCGTAGGCAATGTCGTAATAGAAGCCCTCGTCGATCACGGGCCCGATCACCATCCGCGCCGTCGGATACAACTGCTTCACCGCATGCCCGATCAAGTGCGCACACGAGTGACGGATGATTTCCAGCCCCTCGTCATCCTTCGGCGTGATGATCTGCACGCTGGCATCGCGCTCGATCAGATCACACGCATCGACCAGCCGGCCATCTACCTTGCCGGCGAGCGTCGCCTTGGCTAGTCCCGCACCGATGGACTGCGCAACCTCCGCAACGGACACCGCATGATCGAACGAACGCTGACTGCCGTCAGGAAGAGTAATGATGGGCATGGCGCCTCCTCTCCTAGTGGTGACCCCTACCAAAGGCCACATGGGTTGGGATGAGCCAGGAAAGCGATTCAGCGAATCTCCTGCCGCACAGTGGCAGATGCCGGTAGGCTCGAGCCGCACAAACCGAAGTCACTGGAAGAATGAAACAGACATGCTTTCAGAAAGCCACGCATCCTGACAAGCAAGCCAAAAAAAAGGGTCGCTTTCGCGACCCTTTTCGAATTGGTAGGCACAATTGGATTCGAACCAACGACCCCCACCATGTCAAGGTGGTGCTCTAACCAACTGAGCTATGTGCCTTCGATGGGGGCGCATTCTATAGCCAGCCCCGCGAGAGTCAAGCTTTTTTTCAGCTAAGCCGCTGATATCTGAAAAATTTACCGGGACGCGAGCGGATGGAACGGCAGCGCTGGCGGAGCACCAGCGCTCGCGCTAGCATCGCGTCAAATATATACAACAGGTATATCGAAATGCCGCACACACCCTACCCCCCGTCTTTCTATGCTGCTTCAGCGAATCCAGCACCGGAACGGCCGCCATTACGTGAAAGCAAGCACGCCGATGTCTGCGTCATCGGCGCCGGCTATACCGGCCTTTCCGCCGGCCTGTTTCTCGCCGAACAAGGCTATCAGGTGGTGGTCCTGGAGGCGGCCCAAGTAGGCTTCGGCGCCTCTGGGCGCAACGGCGGCCAGATCGTCAACAGCTACAGTCGGGATCTCGACAGCGTGGAGCGCAGTGTTAGCGTCGACGAAGCGCGCCTGATCGGCGCGATGGCGTTTGAAGGCGGAAGGATCATTCGTGAACGCATCGCGCGTTACGGCATCCAGTGCGACCTCAAGAACGGCGGCGTTTTTGCAGCCTTCACGCACAAACAAATACACCACCTCGAGCAGCAGAAAGCGCTCTGGGAGCGCTATGGCTACGACCAGTTGGCAGTGCTCGATCAAGATGCCATTCGCCAGATCGTCGCCTGCGATCGCTATATCGGCGGAACCCTGGACAAGCTGGGCGGCCACATCCACCCACTTAACCTTGCGCTGGGCGAGGCTGCGGCGCTGGAGTCGCTGGGCGGGATCATTTATGAGCAAAGCCAGGCAATCCGTATCGATCGCGGTCCTGCGCCAGTGGTGCACACCGCACAAGGCTCGGTACATGCAAAATTCTTGGTAATTGCCGGCAACGCGTACCTTAGTGGACTAGTGCCTGAGCTCGCCGCCAAATCGATGCCATGTGGAACCCAGGTAATTGCAACCGAACCGCTGGACGGTGATCTCGCCCACCGTCTACTGCCGCAGGACTACTGCGTCGAAGACTGCAACTACCTACTCGACTATTACCGACTCTCTGCCGACAAACGCCTCATCTACGGCGGTGGCGTGGCATATGGCGCGCGTGACCCGGCCGATATCGAATCGATCATTCGTCCCAAGATGCTAAAGACCTTTCCACAACTCCAAGACGTCAAGATCGAATACAGCTGGACCGGCAATTTCCTGCTTACGCTGTCGCGGTTACCGCAGGTCGGACGCTTGGGAGACAACATTTACTACTCGCAGGGCTGCAGCGGCCACGGCGTCACCTACACCCACCTGGCCGGCAAGATCATCGCCGAAGCCTTGCGCGGCCAGGCGGAACGTTTCGACGCTTTCGCTAGCCTGCCGCACCATCCCTTCCCTGGCGGCCATCAGCTACGCGTGCCGCTGAGCGCGCTTGGGGCGCTGTACTACAGTCTGCGCGATAGATTGGGCATCTGATTAGATTAGCGACAGGCAGGAATCGCCTGGCAAGCCTGTCGCGCACCAGCGACGGGCAACGGCAGAGGCTCGGCAAAGCGCGTGTCCTGCGGCGAGATACTCGCCGCGCAAGTGCGCGCCTGCTGCGCTTCGTTGAAGCATCCTTTTTCTGCCAATACATGCGAAAGGTTGAACCAGCCGGGAGCGAATCCGGCGTCGCGGCTCACGCTGATGCGCAGCGCCTGCTCTGCAGCCTGCCGATCACCCAGTGCATATTCGCTGTTAGCTAGCGCAAACCACGGCATGCCGCCAGGCCAGCGCTCGCCGGCCACGCGATAGGCCACTTGCGCTGAATCCACCAGCCCCACCTGCTCAAGGTCACTCGCTGCCCGCAGCCAGACCGCCTCCTCGGCCGTCGCTGGCAATCGATCCGGCCTAACCGTCACGATTGCCCAGCGATCCCCCTTTGCCCAGCTGCGCTCGAACTGATGAAAACTGCCGACCCAACGCCGAGTGGTCCCGGAGCGCAGAATGATCTCCTGCTCGCCCAGGTCGTAGCCGATCACCACAGCGAAATGCCACTGCGGCCAGCGATCGAAGGCCAGGTTCTGCAAAACCAGAACCGGATTACCCGCGGCCACTTCCTCCAAGAGCGTTTCCAGCCGCGGGCGCAACGGATACACCAACATCCCGTTCGCACGCGCAGCGGCCACCATCTCTACCTGCAGGCTTCCACGGCGCTGCGGGATATAGACCTGATCGACCAACTGTTCAGGAGTGACTGGCCGTCCGCCATGCACCAGCATTGTCGCCAGCGCCGCAGGTCCGCACTGAAAATCCTCCTGCGCGAAGAATGGTGTATCGACAAGTTCGATCTGCCCCGGCAGCCGAGCACTACCGATGTTCAGCGGTTTCTGTGCACAGCCGCCGAGCAGAACGATGACCAGCAATACTGGCCAACCAAGGCGTCGGGTCAACGGTTGATGCAATTGACGAAATTGAAAATGTTGGTTGCACAAAGCATATCCGTGATGATGAAGATCACTAGAAACAGCACGATTATCCCAACCACACCGGCACCGGCCGGGGCCTGGTCGAGCTGCTGGTTGAACTGCGCCAGTTCTGCGGGGGTCAGGCTGTTAATACGCTTTTCTACCTGAGTCCGATCGACTCCCATCGACTCGAGTTTCTTCTGCACGTCCTGATCGTCCAACATCGTAAGCAGCTGTTGGCGATCGACTTGCTGTTGCTGCTCGGCAATCACTTCGGGCGTACCGATCATCGCCGCCTGTGCCATCGGAATCTGCGCAACCAGCATGAAATGCAAAGCCGCCACAACGGCAGCGACACGCTTGAGCAGGGATGAGCTGAACATGGTGCTACTCCTTTTTCGAGATCGGCCTGTGCAACTGCAAAAGGCCATCACCAGTAAGACGAACGACAGCCGCTTCGGTTCCCGCTTGTCAGGTATTTCGTGACGGACTTTGGTTGGCCGGCATTTTACCTTTTGCTTGTCCGTCACTAACGTTGATCGTAGTAGATCGAATTCAATCAGCCTAAATGGGAAAAGCACATGTCCAAACCGCTTTGCGTAGTGTTGCTATTCGTCGCGTCATTTCTTGCAGGCTGCCAGTGGCATCCTGCAACCACCGAAGCCGCCGGCAATATGTGCGACTCGCAGCACGTGCAGCACCTGCTGGGCCGAATCGCCACCCCACAATTGCTCGAGCAGGCACGCGAACTGGCCGGAGCTCAATCCGCACGCCTGTTGCGCCCGGATCAGGTCGTTACCCTGGAGTACGATTCACGGCGACTGAACATCCACACCGACAAGAATCTGAAGATCCAACGACTAACATGCGGTTAAGAACGCGCCCACCGGCAGCTGACCGCGCCCTGAACCTTCGGCTACGCCGCAGTTACTGCGCCATCGCCCTGCGCACGCGGAGATTGGATGCTGAAACGGGCTTGGGCGGTGTGAGAAGAAAACCAAGCCGGTAGCGATTGATCACGATCTGGGCAAGCAGCGGCGCCGCGATACCAACCAGCGTTCCCAGCACCAGATGCACCGGTATCGAATCGATACCCAGGAAGCTGGCAAGAATTACGCGCACGCCACTGCCTGCCAGGATGTGCATCAGATAGATCGTCATTGACGACGCACCGAGGAACAGCAACCAGCCCACCCGGAACTGCCCCAGCCACATGGAGAGCGCGACCATAAAGAAGATCGAAATGGTCGCCAGCGCTAGCACAGGCAAACCACCATCCACATAGTTCATCCCGAACGTTATGTGGAACAGGTACTGCCCGACCACAAAAAGAGCCCCGAAGAACAGCGTCAGCTGTATACAGCGCGCCAGAAAGAACTGCTTAACCTCGTTGAACCAAATGCCTAGTGCAAAGAAAACGGTATTACCGAGGATGAACCTGGTCGCCGTATTGACCGTGAGCGCGTCCTTGAATATGAAAAGCACGCCAAACAGAACCACCATCGGCAAGAAGTAACGACGATCAGCTCGCGCGTATAGAAAGGAGCAGAGCAAGAACACCAAGAACAGCGCATACAGGAACCAGAACTGGGCTCGCGGCATCCACAACAGGGAGAACACTTCGACCAGTGTTACCTGACCATTGGTGTAGTTGGAAAGCACAACCTCGATCAGCCCCTGCAACAGCGACCAGACGATAAACGGGTAAACGATGGTATCGACCTTGTTGATGATCAACCCGCCCTTGCCACGTTTTTGCAGCGAGTCGAAGAAGAAAAGCCCCGACAGAAAGAAGAACAATGGCATGTGGAAGCTGTAGATAATGCTGTCCACCAGTACGTAATTGGCTTCATCCATAGGCAGGCCCGCGTTGAACACCCCGCGCGCGACGTGCCCATAAACGACCAGGATGATCCCTATCGCCTTGGCATAATCGACCCAGACATTTCTCTCCTGCATCATCATCGTTCTCCTTGTTGTGAAGGCATCGGAAAGCCGGCGCTCAGCCTGCGCTTGAGAGCGGATGCTGCAGATAGACAATGCTTTCGAGGATTTGTTTGCGCCTCGGCAAAAGGACAGCCTCCAGCGGCAAGCAGCCATAACACTCAGCCACGCTCACCAAATGAATAATCGACGTCAGAGGCATGCGAAACGCCTGATCCACCAAGCACTACAGCGCGTTACCGCGGAGAAGTCACGTAAATGGGCGACGCGAAAGCGTCATCGAAACGATCGATCACGACCTGATGCGCCCAGTTGTGATGCAAACAGACCGGGTGTATATCACTGCCTTTTTTCTCGGAGCCTGCCATGAGCGACCGCCTTCTTCCTGCGTGCTCCATCCTGTTGCTTGCCGGCGGTCGAGGCCAGCGCATGGGTGGCAGGGACAAGGGATTGATCGAGTGGCATGGACGACCGCTGATTGCCTGGGTGCACGAGACCGTTCGCGCACTAACCGACGATCTGTTGCTGTCATGCAACCGCAACCAGACCGCCTATGCACCTTACGCGGATCGCCTGCTCTCAGATGAAGAACCCGATTATCCCGGTCCATTGGCCGGGATTCGGGCGGGGCTTGCCGCTGCACATCATGATTGGCTGATGGTCTTGCCCTGCGACGCTCCGATGATCGATGCGCTGCTGCTGCGGAGCCTCCACGCAATTGCCACGCAGGATCCTCTGCATCCCTTGATGGTGCGCCGCTCAGCGCAGTGGGAGCCGTTGTTCAGCATGATTCCAACACACCTGGCTGCGCGTCTCGAAGCAGCTTGGCAGGCCGGCGCTCGCAGCCCTCGCCAGGTACTGCTGGCGCTAGGATCACGAGCATTGGATCTAGCCGAGGACGATCCACGCCTGGCCAACCTCAACACCCCGGAACTACTCGAACGCTGAGGTTTCGGGAACTTAGCCTGGCTGACGCCCGTCCCACTTGCATCATAACCAAGGAGGCAAGGACCATGACCTCACGCATCATTCCTGCATTGCTTGTCATCGTCGGGCTGGGGGCACTGACCGGATGCGCCAATCCGAGCGTTATCACCCTCAACGATGGCCGAGAAATCCAGACGCTCGACCACCCCGAGTACGACGATGAATCCGGCTTCTACGAGTACGAACAGCTCGACGGCAATCCCGGCAAGGTCAACAAGGATCAGGTTCGGACCGTCCGCGAGCTCTGAGTATCCGCCCGATGGGTTGGCGCCCCCTTCAGCCAACCCTCGGCTCTTCGCCAGGCCCCGCGCCTGATCGACCGCAGCCAAGCGCCCCTCAAAAAAATCCTTACTAAGCCCTTGTGCGACAAAACTTTTTCTGTAGAATGCGCGCCATCTTCGGAGCGTAGCGCAGCTTGGTAGCGCGTCTCGTTCGGGACGAGAAGGTCGCTGGTTCGAATCCAGTCGCTCCGACCAATTCCCGAATCTCTTGCACGACCCAATGCAAGAATTAAAAAAGCCGACTTTTAAGTCGGCTTTTTTCGTTTCCGCGAAACATGTCGCCATACAGTAGGCACGGTGCCTCAGACCTGCAGAAAACCCACTATCTGCTCAGCCTCGAACGGCCAATCCAATTCCGCTCCGGTATCAACTCGACGCAACACCGGAATGCGCAGACCGTAATCATCAACCCACTCCGGCCTTTCAGCAATATCCAGTAGCTCCACCAGCAGGCCATGCTCAACCAGCGGCATCAATATCTCCTCGGCCTGCTCACACAAGTGGCAACCAAGGGTTCCGAAAAGCTGACACTCAGGCAGCATAAGCGACTCATTCATATTTCCAGCTATGAACGCATTCTAGCAGTCGCTTCACGATTGGCTGCTATCGGTAGCCACCTCCCTCCCCAGCATGGTTTTGTGAAGCTCCACGCATCGCTCGGCTTGATTAACCGCAAAATTCGACTCTCGCGCACCGAAACGCTAGGATGCCGCAACCCGAAGCAACGGACAGATTGCAGGGTAATTCACATCCAACAGATGCCGTTTTGACAGTCAGGTGCAATATCACTGGAGCAGTCGATGCGGGGAACATACAGACGGCGCCGTCTAGCACGTTGACTGTGTGCTCCTGAAGACTAAAGTCTAAAGGTTGAAATTGTCCTGTAATGTTTTATTGCAGGACGCCGTAAAGAGCGACTTTCAGAGCATCATCCAACGAGGAGAAATAAGAAATGCTCAAGACCCCCATCGCCCGGGGCGTGGCCCTGGCCACTCTGGGAGCAACACTGGCTATCCCGTCCATGGCTCAAGCTGCCTTTATCGAAGACACCAAGGCTGGCCTTGAACTGCGTAATTTCTATTTCAATCGCGACTGGCGCCAAGACGGCGCTGGCCAATCCAAAGCCGACGAATGGGCACAGGGTTTCCTGCTGCGCGTTGAGTCTGGTTATACGGAAGGCACCGTAGGTTTCGGTGTTGACGCCCTTGGCTTGCTCGGCGTCAAACTGGACTCTAGTCCTGATCGTACCGGCACCGGCCTGCTGCCGGTCGGTGACTCAGGAGCACCGGATGACTATTCCCAATTGGGGCTGACTGCTAAGGCCAGAGTTTCCAAGAGCATTCTGAAAGTCGGTACGCTGCAACCCAAGAATATGGCTATTGCTACCAGCGATAGTCGTCTGCTGCCGGCCACAATGCGTGGTGCTCAGCTTGTTTCCAACGAAATTGACAACCTTACTCTGGATGTCGCGTATTTCGACCAGTTCAATGATCGTAACTCCACCAACGATCAGGACATCACCATTAATACCTCCGGCAAAGGTATTACCGGCGCTACGGAATCTGATGAGTTTGTTTACCTCGGCGGTACTTACAAGCTCACCAAGGACCTGAGTGCGTCCTATTATTACAGCAATCTTGAAGATAACTATAAGCAGCATGCATTGAACCTCGTTCACGTGCTGCCGATCGCAGATGGTCAGTCGTTGAAGACCGATCTGCGTTATCAGCGTTCGAAGGATGACGGCAATACAAACGTCGATAACAAGGCGTTCGGCGCAATGGTCACCTACTCCATCAGCGGCCACAGCTTCGGCCTTGGTTATCAGAAGATGTCCGGTGATACCGGCTTCGCCTATGTCGGCGGTGGCGTAGACCCCTATCTGGTCAACTATGTACAGATCGGCGATTTCGCACAGACTGACGAGAAATCGTGGCAAGCTCGTTACGACTATAATTTCGCTGCCATCGGCATTCCTGGCCTGACCTTCATGACTCGCTATGTCACTGGTGACAACTTCGAGCGTGCCGGTGTCTCGGAGGGTAAGGAATGGGAGCGAGATACCGACATCGGTTACGTTATTCAGGATGGCGCACTCAAGAACCTGGGGCTCAAATGGCGTAATGCCACTTTCCGCAGCAATGGTGCAGCGAACGATATCGACGAAAACCGCCTGATCGTTAGCTATACTATCCCGCTGATGTAATCGCGTCTTGCTGTATTGCTGCAGCAGATAAAAAGAAACCCGCCTCGGCGGGTTTCTTTTTATCTAGTGAAAAATTTAAATCCAGCAACTCCACCGCGCTATCCTCGAAACGAAGCGGGAACCTTACCTGCCGGCTATGCTCGAAACTTACAGCACCGGAACGCATCGTTCCGGCACAATCTCGAGGAGCCGCCCATGTCTACCGAGTCTACCTTCGGCACTACCGACGAAACCCCAATTCCCGATACGCCTCATGATCAACGTGCGCCGCTGCTCGACAAGTCGGCTCATCGGCGCAATCTGCACAATGCGCAAAACGCCCTGATTGACGAATTTCACACGCTGATAGGGGATACCGAGCGCCTGCTCAAGCACACTCAGGAAACGGCTGGCCTACAGAGCGAAGAGCTACGCGGCAAGATCAATGAGAATCTAGCTCGGGCAAAAACACTACTGAAGGATCGCGAAGCCTCCATGCGCGAGCAGAGCCAAGCCGCAATTCAGTGCACCGAAGACTATGTCCAGAGCCACCCCTGGCAATCGGTAGGCATTGCTGCTGGTGTCGGCTTCCTGCTGGGCCTGCTTTCTTCACGTCGCTAAGTCGAGGTAGTCAATGGAGGTCGAACCCGGCGAAGAGGCACCAAAGCCTTCGCTGAAGAAACTGAGCGGGGCGTTTGTCGGCCTGCTGCAGGGGCATCTGGAACTGCTCGGCATCGAATTGCAGGAGGAAAAAGCCAGGACTGTGCGGCTTTTTCTCCTCGCCGGAGTCAGCCTGATCCTGGGGCTGCTGGTACTGATCGGCCTTTCCGCAGCATTGGTGATCGTCTTCTGGGACAGCTACCGAATCACCGCAATCCTAGTGCTTTGCGCTATTTATGCTGTGGGCATGGCGATGTGTATCGGTCGTGCGCTGAAGCTTGCCAAAGCGTGCGCCTCACCCTTTCAGGCCACGATTGAGGAACTCACCCGCGACCGGGAGCGCCTATTGCCATGAGTCAGCAACTGAGCACCGCCACCGATCTGGATATGCGCAAAGAGCTGGTTCGCCTGCGGATGGAAATGCACCGCCAGCAGTTGCTCTACCATGCGCAGCCGTTGAGCCATCCATTCGAACAGGCGCGAAGCATGCTGGCCAGACGTCGCGAAAGTGTGGACGGAGGCACAGGGAAGAAACCGCTAATGATGGCCGCGACCGTGGTCCTGGCGCTGTTTGGTCGTCGGCTGGGCAGAATCGGTACGCTTGCTCGCGTCGCTATCACGCTTTATCCGCTGATCAAAGGGCAGCAGAAGTTGCGCAGCAAATTGCGCTAGGAGTTGTGCTTCACGTGGACACATGGAAAAGCACCGTAAAACCTGCACCGATGCGACGGGACCTTAGCCGCATCGGTGGATGGCGATTACTGTGCTAGCTTAGTCGCGCCCGCTGGAGGCCATATGGAGATAGTCCTTGGACTGGCATACCCTGCTTACCCGTGAACGACTCGGCAAATCCAGCCACAGCAGCGAAGAGCTGGGGCGGAGTCCGTTTCACAAGGATCATGATCGCATCATCTTCTCCGGCGCGTTTCGCCGTCTGGGCCGCAAGACCCAGGTGCACCCAGTTTCCAGCAACGATCACATCCACACACGCCTGACCCATTCGCTGGAGGTCAGCTGCGTCGGTCGCTCGCTCGGCATGCGGGTCGGTGAAGTGCTGCGCGACGAACTGCCCGAATGGTGCTCCCCCGCCGATCTGGGAATGATCGTACAGTCCGCTTGCCTCGCCCACGACATCGGCAACCCGCCCTTCGGCCACTCCGGCGAAGACGCAATCCGTCACTGGTTCCAGCAAGCTGCGGATCGCGGCTGGCTGGATGACATGAGCGATTTCCAGCGTTCGGACTTCCTTAACTTCGAAGGCAACGCCCAAGGCTTTCGGGTGCTTACGCAATTGGAGTACCACCAGTTCGACGGTGGCACACGACTCACCTACGCCACGCTGGGGACTTACCTCAAGTATCCATGGACCTCGCGGCATGCCGAGGCGCTGGGCTACAAGAAGCACAAGTTCGGCTGCTATCAGAACGAGCGACCGCTGCTCGAACAGATTGCGCTGAAGCTCGGCCTGCCATTGGTGGAGGATCAGCGCTGGGGTCGTCATCCGCTGGTCTACCTGATGGAAGCGGCAGATGACATCTGTTACGGGCTGATCGACCTTGAAGACGGCCTGGAAATGGAGTTGCTCGACTACCCGGAGGTCGAAGCCCTACTGCTCGGCCTGGTTGGCGACGATCTGCCGGAAACCTATCGCCAGCTCGGTCCGAAGGACTCCCGGCGGCGCAAGCTGGCAATCCTGCGGGGCAAGGCGATCGAGCACCTCACCAACGCCGCTGCTCGCGCTTTCGTCGCGCAGCAGCACAATTTGCTGCGAGGACAATTGCCGGGCGATCTGGTCGAGCACATGCACGGCCCCGCCAAGGAGTGCGTGCTGCAGGCCAAGGCCCTGGCGCGCGAGAAGATTTTCCAGGACAAGCGCAAGACGCTCCACGAGATCGGCGCCTACACCACGCTCGAAATTCTCCTTAACGCGTTCTGCGGTGCCGCACTGGAACAGCATCGCGGGCGCAGCCTCTCGTTCAAGAATCAGCGCATTCTCGATCTGCTGGGCCGTAATGCACCTAATCCGAACGCGCCGCTGTATCACTCCTTCCTGCGAGTGATCGATTTCATCGCCGGCATGACCGACAGCTATGCAACGGAAATGGCCAGCGAGATGACTGGCCGTTCCAGCCCGGTGTAACTCATGAGGCATCTGCTGACCGAAAGCCTGCGCTGGCACCCCGGGCGCCCCGCCTGGGGTGCGGCCGCGGTTGCCACGCTGGGCTGCGCCCTGCCCTTGCTGCTCGGCCTGTTCAGCGGGCATCCGGGGTTTCTATGGGCGACAGTGGGGGCATTTCAGGCAGCCAAGGCCAACCCGCTGCATCGCTTCGGCATGCTACGCATGTTGCTGCTAATCGCACTGGGCGCCTGCAGTGCCGGACTGGGCTTCTGGTCCGCCACTCATCCGCTGATCAGCCTCGGCCTGTTTGCTCTCTACGGCCTGCTGCTGGCTTGGCTGCAGCGTTATGGCAACGAAGCCGGCAAGCTCGGCATCGGCCTGGCGATCTGCCTGTGCCTGGGGCAGGGCCAGTACGGCATCGCCGATTTCAACAACCCTTATGCGATCGCAATATTGTTTGCGCTCGGTGGGCTGTGGGTGACGCTGCTCGCGTTCGGCATGCGCGGCGTACACGGCTTGCGCATGTGGCCTTACATGCCGCGTCTGATGAGCCTGCTGCGCGTGCTGCGACGCCATGCACGGCGTACGCCGATCCGTCAGTGGAGGCAACATGCGCTGACCTATGTGCTGGCCTGTGCACTCGGCGGCGCAATCGTCGAACTGGCGGACCTGCCACGCGGCTACTGGCTGACGCTGGCGGTATTCACCATGCTGCAACTGGATATGGAACGTAGTCTGATGCGGGCGCTACAGGCTTGCCTGGGCGTTCTCGGCGCGGCGGTAATCCTGATTTACATGGGGCACAGCCTGGCGGATCCACCGTTGATGGTGATGATCCTGCTGCCGCTGATCTTTTTCGGACGGGCGTTCCAGGCGCATCACTACGGGCTGTTCGTCCTGCAGGCGACGCTCGGCTTCCTGCTGCTGGCCGAAACCCTGGCGCAGGACTGGAACCTGCCGCAAATGCGGTTGATCAATGCGACCATCGGCGTCGGGATCGCCCTCGGCGCAACGCTGGTCATGTACCTGCTGCGCCGCCTCATCACCAGGCGGTCGTCGAAACGACCGCAGGCGACGGCTCAAGATGAGCAGGCGCGAGACGTGACTACGCCTCGGTCCTGATCGGGTTTTCCGGGTACCAGACATCCATCAGCGGGCTGACGGAGTATTCGGCCAGCTCGGCACGCCCCTTCAGCCAGGCATCCACTTGCGCACGCTGCTCTTCGCTGACCGAACCGCGACTAGCGAGGCAAACGAAACCATAATCCTCGCCACCGATATAGCCGAGACCCTTGGCTTCCATCGCTTCGGTAACGAACGCCTCGAGGAAATCGTCCACGGCCTTGGCGTCCACGCCTTCGCGATAGGTCAGGTTGATCTCGAAGCCGAGTTCCTGGAATTCGTCGACACAGAGCTTCTTGCGCAGGCGACGCGAGCGGTTGGTAGCCATCTGGAGTGATCCTTTTCTAGTTTGATAACGGCGCGCACTGTACCAGCTACGCCGCGCTTAGGCGACGAAACCACCCTGCCCGCAGCACTGGCCGCCAATATTCATCGCACTGCCCTTTTGCAGGATGATGGCCTGCCCGGCTACGCTTATCGGAGTGGGGCACCGTGCCTCCGGTGCGCAGGCATAATGCCCGCACCTTTTCCCTTGAAGCAGTGGGGATCCGTATGCCGCGACCAGCAATTCGTGCCCGTTTTTCAGAGGCGCCGTCAGATGAATAAATTTCTCCGCTGCATGGCCATCGCCGCACTGGCGGCGCCGCTGGCCTGGCCCGCGCACGCTGCGCCGGTCAACCAGAACCTGCCGCCGCAGGTAGTCAAGGCGCTCAAGGCCAATAAAATCGAGACTAATGCCCTGTCGGTGGTAATGCTGCCGCTCAACGCCAAAGGCGCACCGACCTTCGTCAACGCCGACGTCTCGGTCAACCCCGCATCCACGATGAAACTGGTGACGACCTACGCCGCGCTGGAACTGCTCGGCCCCAGCCACCAGTGGAAGACCGAATTCTATGCCGACGGTCCGCTGGTCGACGGCACGCTCAATGGCAACCTCTATCTCAAGGGTGGCGGCGATCCGAAGCTGAACATGGAGAAGCTCTGGCTGCTGCTGCGTGATCTGCGGGCTAATGGCGTGCGCAAGGTCACCGGTGATCTGGTGCTCGATCGCAGCCATTTCGTCCAGCCCGAACTGCCAATTTTCAATGACGATGGCGGCGACCAGAACAAGCCCTTTCTGGTCGGCCCCGACTCGCTGCTGGTCAACCTAAAGGCGTTGCGCTTCATCGTGCGCAACGATGCAGGCAAGGTGAGCGTGGCCGTCGAACCGCCGATAGCCAACGTGAAGATCGACAACCGCGTCAAGCCGCTGCCAGCCGCCAAATGCCCGGGCTGGCCGGACGTGCTGTTCAACCCGGTCCGCGATGCCGACGGCGTGACAGTGGTGGTCAGCGGCAAGCTGGCCGCCGGCTGCCGGTCCCAGACCTACCTCTCTCTGCTTGACCATCCCAACTACGCCGCAGGCGCAGTGCGCGCAATCTGGCAGGAACTGGGCGGTAGCATTCTCGGCCAGGATCGCGTCGCCCAGGTGCCGGACGATGCGCGCCTGCTGGCGCGGGCGTTCTCGCCGGACTTGGTAGAGATCATCCGCGATATCAACAAGTACAGTAACAACACGATGGCCCGGCAGCTGTTCCTCAGCCTCGGCGCGGAGTTTCGCAACGAAGCGGATGGCGACGACTCCAAGGCCGCGCAGCGAGTCATTCGGCAGTGGCTGGCGAAGAAGGGCCTGATTTCCCCGCATCTGGTCATCGAGAACGGCTCCGGCCTTTCGCGCGCTGAACGCGTGAGCGCACGCGAACTGGCCAGTCTGTTGCAGGCCGCGTGGCGCAGCCCCTATGCAGCGGAGTTCATCTCCTCGATGCCGCTGGCTGCGGTGGATGGCACCATGCGCAAGCGCCTGCGCAACACCGAAGTCGCCGGCAAGGCACATATCAAGACCGGTACGCTCAACACCGTGCGCGCGATTGCCGGCTACAGCCGCGACGGCGACGGCAATACCTGGGCGGTGGTGGCGATTCTCAACCATCCACGCCCGTGGGGTGCGTCATCCATCCTCGATCAGGTGCTGGTCAGCCTGCACAACCAGCGACACGCGGACACAGCCCAGCGCTGATTGCCATGAGGGCGGCCTTCGGGCCGCCCTCATGCATTTCTAGCCATGCATTCTAGCGATGCCCGCCGTCAGCGAGCCTGCAGTCGCCAAGCCCGGTGGATCTTCGGGTTGCGCCGGAAATCCTCGTCCAGCGTAGCGGCGCTGATCTCTTCCACCGCGTAGCGCTCGGCGATACTCGGGTCGAGTTCGAACTTACGGAAGTTGTTGGAAAAATACAGCGTGCCGCCAGCCGCCAGCCGCGCCATAGTCAGGTCCAGCAGGACCGCATGGTCACGCTGCACATCGAACACCCCTTCCATCCGCTTGGAGTTGGAGAAGGTCGGCGGATCGATGAAGATCAGATCGTATTCGCCGCGATCGGCCGCCAGCCATTCCATGACATCGGCCTGCTCCAACCGCTGACGATCAGAGAAACCGTTGAGCGAAAGATTGCGTCGGGCCCAGTCCAGATAGGTCCGCGACAGGTCCACGCTGGTGGTACTGCGCGCGCCGCCCTTGGCCGCGTGTACCGTGGCGGTCGCGGTGTAGCAGAACAGGTTGAGAAAGCGCTTACCCGCCGCTTCGCGCTGGATGCGCAAGCGCAGTGGTCGGTGATCGAGGAACAGCCCGGTATCGAGGTAGTCGGTGAGGTTGACCAGCAGCTTCACGCCGCCTTCGGCGACCTCCAGGAACTGCCCCTGTGCCGCCTGCCGCTCGTACTGGCGCGTCCCGCTTTGCCGCTCGCGGCGCTTGACCACGACCTTCTCGCGCGGCACACCCAGCGCCTGCGGAATGGCCGCCAGGGCATCGAGCAGGCGCGCCTGGGCCTTGTCCGGGTCGATCGAGCGCGGCGGCGCGTACTCCTGCACATGTACCCAGTCACGATACAGGTCCACCGCCACGGCGTATTCGGGCATGTCGGCGTCGTACAGCCGGTAGCACTCGATGCCCTCGCGGCGCGCCCATTTGCCCAACTGGCGCAGGTTCTTCTGCAGGCGATTGGCAAACATCTGCCCGCCTTCGCTCAGCCGCGCGACCTCAACCGGCGCCGGCGCGGCGTTCGCCTGAGGTGCCGCGGTGCGATTGCCGGTCACGAACTGGTCGAGCTCGACCTTGATCAGCAGCAGCTTGCACGGCAGCGCACCGTTCCAGAAGGCGTACTGCTTGTGGCTGCGAATACCCATGCGCTTACCCAGGTCGGGCGCCGCGGTGAAGATCCCCGCCTTCCAGCCGAGACAGGCCTGACGCAGACGCTCGCCGAGGTTCTGGTAGAGATACAGCAGGCTTGCCTCATCGCCCAGGCGCTCGCCATAGGGCGGGTTGCAGATCACCAGTCCCTTCTGGTTCTGGTCGGGACGCGGCTCGAACGTCGCCACATCACCCTGATAGATGCGAATCCAGCTCCCCAGCCCGGCACGCTCGATATTGTTGCGTCCTGGCTGGATCAGGCGCGGATCGGCCTCGTAGCCCCGAATCCACAATGGCGGACGCGCCAGACCGGCCGCAGCGCGAGCCTCGGCCTCATCATGCAAGCGGTGCCATAGCGCCGGCACATGTCCGAGCCAGGCGCTAAAGCCCCAGCGCTCGCGCTTGAGGTTGGGCGCGATGTCCGCGGCGATCATGGCGCCCTCGATGAGGAAAGTACCCACGCCGCACATCGGATCGGTCAGCGCGCCGCCTTCCGCCGCAATGCGCGGCCAGCCGGCGCGGATCAGCACCGCCGCCGCCAGGTTTTCCTTGAGAGGCGCAGCGCCCTGCTGTAGGCGATAACCGCGCTGATGCAGGCTGTGCCCGGACAGATCGAGCGACAGCACCGCCTCGCCCTTGTCCAGGCGCAGGTGCACGCGCAGATCAGGGTTGAGCTTGTCGACCGTGGGTCGCTCGCCGCTGGCGGTGCGCAGACGGTCGACGATGCCATCCTTGACCTTGAGCGCGCCGAAATGAGTGTTGTCGATACCCGACCCGCGCCCGCTGAACTCGACTGCCAGGCTGCCGCCAGGTTCCAGATGCTCGGCCCAGTCCACGCTGCGCACGCCTTCGTAAAGGGTCTCAGCGGTCGTGGTCGGAAAGCGGCTGATCACCAGCAGCACGCGATTGGCCAGGCGCGACCAGAGACACAGACGATACGCGACTTCCAGGGCGCCGAAACCGCGGATTGCCGCGGTCTGCTCACGCGCGTCCTCCAGCCCCAATTGCCGGGCTTCCTCCAGCAACAAGCCTTCGAGTCCCTTGGGACAGGTGAGAATGAGTTCGTGACGGTCGGTCATGGATGCTTCCAGTGAGTGTTCGAAGCGGAACGATCCGACCCTTCGTCGGAATGGCCCAGCAAAAAAATTGCCCTGCGTCACACAGACGCGCGCCGGCGCTGTCGCGCGGTTGCGGGCGGGTGGCTCTAGGCCCGGCAGTACACACTGCTTATGGGCTGAACCATAGTTTGGTTACCTACTTATGACAAAACGATCATTCCAGCCTCTCGGCCATTGGGTTAGAACTCGTCCCAATCGACCATCGCAATGAGGTCGATGGCGTCCGCCACGCCGGCAGCGGACCCAACGGCAGCCTGTCTGCCCGGTCTCGCCATGAGGCCACCAGGAACACCAGTCAACCACTGAGGGCAATACCCAATGAGAAGACTCAAGCGTGATCCGATGGAACGAGCATTCCTGCGCGGTTATCAACACGGCATACATGGCAAATCTCGCGACCTGTGTCCTTTCACCCATCCCACTGTGCGCCAAGCCTGGATCAACGGCTGGCGGGAGGGTCGCGGCGACAACTGGGATGGTCTGACCGGCACCGCCGGTCTGCATCGACTGAACGAACTCCACGCGGTCGGCTGATTCCCCGACCTGACCGACTCTTCATCGCACGCCCCATCCGGGCGGCGGGCTAGAAGCCCAGGGGCTCCGATCCGGAGCCCCGCATCGGGCCGATTCCGATCTCGATTCCGACCTCTTAGTCACTGCGCCTTCGCGCGCAACTCGGCAATCGCATCCACCGCCTCGCGAATCAGCGCCGGCCCCTTGTAGATGAATCCCGAATACAGCTGAACCAGGCTCGCTCCGGCGGCGATCTTCTCGGCGGCGTGGCGCCCCTCGGTGATCCCGCCCACGGCGATGATTGGCAGCCGGCCACTGAGGGTTTGCGCCAACACGCGCACGGTGTGGGTGGATTTCTCGCGCACCGGAGCGCCCGACAATCCCCCTGCTTCGTCGGCGTGCGCCAGCCCCGCGACACCCTCACGGCTCAGCGTAGTATTGGTCGCGATGATCGCGTCCATCCCAGCCTGCAGAACCGCCTCGGCCACCAGCACGGTTTCCTCGTCGGTCATGTCCGGGGCGATCTTGATCGCCAGCGGCACGCGCTTGCCATGCTCGATCTCCAGATCCTCGCGGCGCAGGCGCAGCGCTTCGAGCAGACGCTTGAGCGAGTCGCCGAACTGCAGGCTGCGCAGCCCCGGCGTATTGGGGGAGCTCACATTGACGGTCACATAGCTGGCATGGTGGTAAACCTTGTCCAGGCACAGCAGGTAATCCTCGTCGGCACGCTCCACTGGCGTATCGAAATTCTTGCCGATGTTGATTCCCAGCACGCCCTTGAAGCGCGCGGCGTCCACCCGCGCAAGCAGCGCATCGACGCCATGGTTGTTGAAGCCCATGCGGTTGATGATCGCCTCGGCTTCCGGCAGACGGAAAATGCGCGGCTTCGGATTGCCCGGCTGCGGGCGTGGCGTGACGGTGCCGACTTCGATGAAACCGAAGCCCAGCTGCGACAACCCGCAAATGGCCTCGCCGTTCTTGTCCAGGCCTGCGGCGAGCCCGACCGGGTTCGGGAAATCGATGCCCATGACGCGCACCGGCAGGCTTGCCGGCGACTTGCTCAGCAACCGATTGATACCCAGGCGGCCGCCGGCGCCGATGAGATCGAGCGACAGCTCGTGAGACGTTTCCGGGGACAGCTTGAACAGCATCTGGCGGGCCAGGTTATACATACGCAGCCTAGAATCTCGGGAAGTGATGGCCGCGGAGTATAGCAGGCGACGCGGTATTTCAGCCGCCTGCACGGCTGCTCCGAAGGCGCTTCAGCGCAAGCGGTGCAGGCCGATCAGCTGGCCTTGCTCGGCAAATTCCAGCTCGAAGGAACCAAATACCCCTTCGCGAGTCACAAAGGGCCGCAGATGATGCACCGGTAGGCTGATTCGTCTGCCGTCGCGGCTGCGCAGCAGAACCCGGTTGGCGTGCCCTTGATAGGCAGCCAGCAGGCGCTCGGCAGGCAGTGCAATATCCAGCACCAGGCTAGGCATGGAGGCTCCTCGTGTTCAATTGCAGCAATCCTCGCACATCGGCGCGCCGTTCCGGCCGCCATAGCCAATCGGTCCGCTGCTGCCCGGCGCATGAAGCGCGCAAGGCAGGTGCGCTTCGCGGCTCGGTCTGCCACACTCCCCAGAGTACTTTCCGAGCTCAAGCATCGTGACGAGCCTGCCCGAGTCCATGCCTTCATTGTCCACTCACATCACCCGCCTGGCCCAGCGGCTGGGGCTACGCGCACAACCCGGCCATCAGACGCTAGAGCGTGCGAGTCGGCTGAACCTGCCTTTCGCGCCGCTTTACGAGCCGGAGCCGAGCATTTTTTGGAATGACGGCCCCTGCCTGCAGCGCCTGCTGGAGCTGCCGCGCGGTGCACTTTCGGGTCCGGTACAGGAAGACAAGGCGCGCGCGCACGCTGCGCTGAGCCGGTTGATTCAGAAAGACAGTCAGTCGCTGGCCAGCATCGACCTGCGCCAGATCGACGGTCTCGGCGGCCAGAGTCCCGACGGCATCGCCTATCCGAGCATCGAAGCATTCGCCGCCACCGAGGCCTGCCGGCGCACCCGCATCATCAGCTACAAGGACTTCCTGCGTACCCTCGGCATCGCCCTGCCCGGCCATGCGCAGGATGAGCCCATCGAGCTGCGCCAGGCCGGCTGGCTGGGTGAACGCCTGTACTGGGCCGGAGAGCACCACGTCGAGGCATTCGCCAGTGCGGTGGCCTATGCGCGCCTGCGCGGCCTTGAACTGCTGATGCCTGCCGAGCTTGTCGTCTACCGCCTCGACCGAGCCGGGCTGCGTGCGCTGGACGAGCAGTACCACGCCATTGCAATGCCCGCCCAGGCCTGGAGCGATGCGGAGTTCATGGCGCTGCTGCTCGACACGCAGGTGCCGTATGCGCGCCTGACCGTGCTACGTAACGCCAGCAACTCGGAATTGCTGCTGCTGGAGAAACACCACCCTACCGCCAGCGCTATCGGCGAAGGGCTGAAACGCGCCGGCGCGCCGGACATGGTGCGCTATCTGCGCAACCTGCCGCAGATCACGCGATTCAAGCTCGGCCAGCCGCAAGACTCGTAAAACAGTCCGCAGTGGCGGCTATCCTCAGCCGCCACCCTCGCCATTTATTCACCATGCCTCACTGGCGCCTGCGCCAGATCCTGCAGCTCGCGGCTGGCTACGACGTACATTGCGCAGTCGGGCGTGTTGGTGGCGCGCAGCTCGGCCAGCATGCCGCGCCAGCGATCGACGTGATAGCCACGCTGCTCCAGCCATTCCATGACGCAGGCGGCCGGCTGCTGTGCGCCACTCTCCATCTGCAGAATCGACACGGTGATAGCGCGCTGCTGGCTGTCGAGATCGTCACGAAAGCCCTCGCGTGCCAGTGCCTGCCAGGTGCTCTCCACCGGCAGGCTGGTGAGTTGCTGCAGATACCAGGGCAACTCCAGCGCACCGCCGACGGCGAAATAGGTCGACGCGACCTTGATCGGCGGCTGCCCGGTTTCGTCTGCCGCTTCGAGAATCGGCAGCAGCGTATACAGGTGACTGGTGCCGGCGACCATTCGCGCGAGCAATTCCGGAACACCCGCCGCGGTGTAGCGCTGGTAGCGCGACTGCCAGAGTTCGCGCGTCGAACCTTCGAGCAAACCGTCGAGCTTAAGCCCCAGCGCGGCGACACGCGGGCCGAAATGCGCAACGTCGCGAGCGGCGTCCAGCTCGCTGCGGCGGTTGCGCAGGAACCAGCGGGTTGCCCGTCGGCCGAGCCGGACCAGCTCGTCCATCAGCCGCAGCTGCAACTCGGCCGGCACCTTGTAGTCCAGCGCCTCGATCTGCCGGAACCAGTGCGGCAGATGGAAGATGTCGCGCACGATCACATAGGCACCGGCAACATTGGCCGCACTCATGCCGGTAGCCTCGCTGAGCCGCTGAACGAAGGTGATGCCCATGTGGTTGACCAGATCGTTGGCGATCTGCGTGCTGACGATCTCGCGCCGCAGGCGATGGCGCAGCATGACGTCGCGGTAGCGCTCGCCGAGCAGCTGCGGAAATGCACTCTCCATTTCGCGGGCAAGGTAATCGTCGTCCGGCACGCGTGATTTGAGCAGCGCCTCCTTCAGCTCGATCTTGCTGTAGGAGATCAGTACCGACAGCTCCGGGCGGGTCAACCCCTTGCCTAGCGCCGCCCGTTCGGCGAGCGCGTCGTCACTGGGCAGGAACTCGAGCTTGCGATCAAGCAGCCCTTCGCTTTCCAACGCCGCGATCAACCGCACGTATTCACCGGCGCGCTCACGCGAGCGGTACTGTGCCTGTGACAGCGCCTGGGTTTGCTTGTAGTTGTCGTACAGCACCAGCTCGGCAACCGCGTCGGTCATCTCGTGCAGCAACTGATCACGCTGCTTGCCGGTCATGTCGCCGGCGGCCAGCAGCTCGTTGAGCAGAATCTTGATGTTCACCTCGTGGTCGGAGCAGTCCACGCCGCCGGCATTGTCGATGAAATCGGTGTTGCTGCTGCCACCGTGCAGCGCGTACTCCACGCGCCCCAGCTGGGTCATGCCGAGGTTGCCGCCCTCGCCTACCACCTTGGCGCGCAGCTCGTTGCCGTCCACGCGCACCGCGTCGTTGGCCTTGTCGCCCACGTCGGCGTGGGTTTCCGTGCTGCTCTTGACGTAGGTGCCGATGCCGCCGTTCCACAGCAGATCGACCGGCGCCTTGAGCAATGCATTGATCAGCTCGTTCGGCGTCAGTTGCTCGGCATCGATGGCAAAGCGTTCGCGCATCTGCGCGGTGATGACGATGCGCTTGGCCGAACGGGAGAACACGCCGCCGCCGGACGAGATCAGCGTGCTGTCATAATCGGTCCAGGCCGAACGCGGCAACTCGAACAGCCGCCGGCGCTCGGCAAAGCTGCGTGCCGGGTCCGGATCGGGGTCGACGAAGATGTGCAGGTGGTTGAACGCCGCCACCAGCTGCACGGCAGGCGACATCAGTAGGCCGTTACCGAACACGTCGCCGGCCATGTCGCCGATGCCGATCACGCTGATGGCATCGCGCTGCACATCGATCCCGCGCTCGCGAAAGTGCCGTTGTACCGAGACCCAGGCGCCACGCGCCGTGATGCCCATCTTCTTGTGGTCATACCCGGCCGAGCCGCCGGAGGCGAAGGCGTCGCCGAGCCAGAAGTCGTAGTCGGCGGCGATGCCATTGGCGATATCGGAGAAGCTCGCCGTGCCCTTGTCCGCGGCCACCACCAGATACGGATCGTCCGCGTCATAGCGCAGCACGCCGGCCGGCGCCACCACCTGGCCGTCCTTGAGATTGTCGGTGAGATCCAGCAGACCGCTGATAAAGATGCGGTAGCAGGCAATCGCCTCGGCCTGGATTTCGTCGCGCGAACCGCCGGCCGGCAGGCGGCGCGGGATGAAGCCACCCTTGGCCCCCCCCGGCACGATCACGGCGTTCTTCACCTGCTGCGCCTTGACCAGGCCGAGCACCTCGGTGCGGTAGTCCTCCTCGCGATCGGACCAGCGCAGACCGCCGCGCGCCACCTTGCCGGCCCGCAGGTGCACGCCCTCGACGCGCGGCGAATAGACGAATATCTCGAACATCGGGATCGGCCGCGGCATTTCCGGGATCGCGCGCGGATCGAACTTGAAGCTGAAGTATTCCTTGGCCCGGCCATTCGCGTCCGGCTGGTAGAAGTTGGTCCGCAGGGTCGCCTTGATCAGCGCCAGGTAGCGCCGCAGGATGCGGTCCTCATTGAGCACCGCGACCTCGTCCAGCGCGGTCAGGATGGCCTGCTCCAGCCGCTGCTGCTTGTCGGCCAGGTCGTCCTCGCCGAGCTTGCGCGCCAGGTAGAAACGCATCTTGAACAGGCGCACCAGCTCGCGAGCGATATCGGTGTGGTTGAGCAGCGTGCTGGCGATGTAGCCCAGATCGAAGCCCATGCGAATCTGCTTGAGGTAACGCGCATACGCGCGCAGCAGCGCCACCTCGCGCCAGGTCAGACCGGCAGTCAGCACCAGGCGGTTGAAGGCATCGTTCTCCGCCGCGCCGTTGTTGATGTTGACGAAGGCATCCTGCAGCGGCTCGTTGATCTCCAGCAGGTCGATTTCCAGCCCTGCCCCATAGGTAAAGGCGAAATCGTGAATCCAGCACTCGCGCCCGCTTTTGTGCTGCAGGCGGAACGGAAATTCGCCCAGCACGCGCAGGCCGAGGTTCTCCATGATCGGCAGCACGTCCGACAGCGGCAGCGGCGTATCAATATGGTAGAGCTTGCAATGGAGGCGATTCTCCTCGGCAGTGATCGGCTGGTAGAAGCTCATCACCAGTGGGCGCTCGTCGCTCAGGCTGAGCACATGCTGCATGTCCACCACCGCCGACTGCGCCGAGAAACGCTCGCGGTAGCCCGCCGGGAAGCCCTTGGGATAGTCGCCGAGCAGGTTGATGCCCTGCGCTTCGCCGAAGCGCTCGACCACCAGCCCGGCGTACTCGTCCTGCCAGCTGCGGCAGGCCTGCAGGACTTCCTGCTCCAGCCGTTGCGGATCGACTTCCGGCAGCCGGCTCGGGTCCAGCCGCAGGATGAACTGCACGCGGATCAGCACCGACTCGGAAAAGTAGGTGGAGAACTCGCAATCACTGGCCTGCAAGCGTTCCAGCAGGACCTGCTGCATGCGCATGCGCGACTCGGTCGAATAGCTGTCGCGCGGTACGTAGACCAGGCAATAGCAGAAGCGCCGGTACGGGTCGAAGCGCAGGAACAGGCGCAACCGCGCGCGCTCCTGAATCTGCACGATGGCCACGGCGTTCTCGTACAGCTCCTGCTCGGAAGCCTGGAACAGCTCGTCGCGCGGCAACATCTCCAACACCTGCACCAGCTCCTTGGCCAGATGCGTCGAACCGCCGAAGTCGGAGCGGCGTACCACCGCATCGACCTTGCGTCGGATGTAGGGGATGCGCCGCACGCTCTGGGTATACACCGAAGTGGTGAACAGCCCCATGAAACGGCACTCGCGCACGACCTGGCCGTGGGCATCGAACTCCCGTATCGAGACGAAATCCGGATAGGCCGGACGATGCACGCGACAGGGCGTCGACGACTTGGCGAACGACAGCAGCAGCGGCTCGCGCAGATAGGCCCGCGACGACGGCAACAGCGAGCGCTCCTCAGCGCTCAGATCGACCCGCAGCTTGCGTGACAGTCCGAGCAGCGAGGTCTCGTCGTAGACGATGCAGCCGCCTTCCGGGGAGTCGCTGACGGTGAATTCCTCGTAGCCGAGGAAGGTGAAATGGTCATCGGCCAGCCAGTCGAGGAAATCCTCGATTTCCGCCAGCTCCTCGCCATCGATGCGCTGGGCCAGATCGCCCGCCTGCACCAGGGTACGCACCTCCGCCACCTTGTTCTTCATCGCATGGAAATCGCCAACCGCCAGCCGCACATCGGCCAGCACGCCGAGCAGCGCTTGCTCAAGCTCGCGCAGATCGGCCGGGCTCGCGCAGCGGTCGATCTCGATGAAGATCAGCGACTCGACCGAGCTGTCGTCAGCGACCGCATCCGCCGCCAACAGCTTGAGCAGGCTGCCGTCGGCCGCGCGGCGCACCTGTAGCACGCTGTTCTGCAGGGTGTGGATGCTGTAGCCGCGGCGCGTCAGCTCCATGCGCACCGAGTCGACCAGAAACGGCATGTCCGGGTGCAGCACCTCGACCACGCTGTGGGTCGACTGCCAGCCGTGCTTCTCGTAGTCCGGATTGAATACCCGCACCTGCGGATGCTCCGGCTCGAAGCGCTCCAGCAGGCGCCAGGAGGCCAGGGTCGAGCCGACCAGGTCGCTCATGCGTCGCTCGGTGAGTTCGGCCAGCGCAACGATGCCGAAGAACTGCTCGGCGAACAGCGCCAGCTGGGCAAGCAGCTGTCCGTCTACGTGTTGCGCCAGGGCCGATTGCAACTGCTGCTGGAAATCGGCTTTGCTGGCAGCGGTGAAGAACGCCATGAAATGCTCCATCTGACTTGCAGAAAGGGGGACCGTCGGTAGTGACCGAGGCCACAGGCTCATGGTTCAACGTTAGTCCAGATGCCCGCAAATGCAGTAAAGTGCGCGCTCGTCGGCGCGGCGCGGGGCCGCACGCCAGCAGCCGGGCACGCCGGCGTTTCCTCCCCACCGGAAGCCTTGAAACGATGGATCATCGTGAATCGATAATCGCGCTGCGACAGTTCCTTTCCACCCAGATCCTCGGGCAGGACCGCCTGATCGAGCGTCTGCTGATCGCCCTGCTCGCCGATGGTCACATGCTGGTCGAAGGCGCCCCCGGCCTGGCCAAGACCCGCGCGATCAAGGAGCTGGCCGAAGGCCTGGAAGCCGAATTCCACCGTATCCAGTTCACCCCCGACCTGCTCCCGGCGGACATCACCGGCACCGAAATCTACCGCCCGGAAACCGGCAGTTTCGTCTTCCAGCAGGGGCCGATCTTCCACAACCTGGTGCTGGCCGACGAGATCAACCGCGCTCCGGCCAAGGTGCAGTCGGCGCTGCTCGAAGCGATGGCCGAGCGCCAGGTCAGCATCGGCCGCAGCACCTACGACCTGCCGCCGCTGTTTCTGGTAATGGCCACGCAGAACCCCATCGAGCAGGAAGGCACCTACCCGCTGCCCGAGGCGCAACTCGACCGCTTCCTGCTGCACGTCAAGATCGGCTTTCCCGACGCCTCGGTGGAGCGCCGTATCCTGCAACAGGCGCGCGGCGAGGCCATCAATGGCGAAACCGCGCCGGAGCATCGCGTCAGCCAGCAGGCGATCTTCGCCGCGCGCAAGGAAATTCTCGGGCTGTACATGGCCGACGCGGTGGAGGAATACCTGGTGCAGCTGATCATGGCCACGCGCACCCCGGCCAAGTACGACGCCGAGCTGGCCGAATGGATCGCCTACGGCGCCAGCCCGCGCGGCTCGATCTCGCTCGACCGTTGCGCGCGGGCGCATGCCTGGCTGGCCGGACGCGATTTCGTCAGCCCGGAAGACATCCAGGCCATGCTCTTCGATGTGTTGCGCCACCGCCTGATCCTCTCGTTCGAGGCCGAAGCCGCCGGCATCGACCAGGACCGCGTGCTGCAACGCATTCTCGACGTGGTCGCGGTCGCCTGAAATGCACCCGGCCGCGCAGCCCTCCGCGCCGCCGGCCGAAACCGGCGTGCGCACCAGCCTGAAAGCCCTTATCGACCTGCGCCATCGCGTGCGCGAGGTGCCGCTGTTCTCTACGCCGCACCGGCGCAGCCCGCTGGTCGGCCTGCATCACTCCAAGCTGCGCGGGCGCGGCGTGGACTTCGATCAGGTGCGCGTCTACCAGGCCGGCGACGACGTGCGCACCATCGACTGGCGCGTCACCGCGCGCACCCAGGAGCCCCACACCAAGCTGTTCCACGAGGAGCGCGAGCGGCCCATCTACCTGTTGGTCGAACAGAGCCGCCGGCTGTTCTTCGGTAGCGCGCGGGTGTTCAAGTCGGTGCTTGCCGCCGAGGCCGCCAGCCTGATCGGCTGGGCCGCGCTGCTGCACAACGACCGGGTTGGCGGGCTGGTGTTCGGTAACGCCGAGCACCACGAGATCAAACCGCGGCGCAACAAGCAGAGCCTGCTGCAACTGCTCGACCGCCTGGCCCGCGCCAACGGCCGGCTCGACAGCGATACGCCCATCGAAGCGGATGCCTTCGGCCTGGCCCTGCGCCGCGCGCGGGAGGTGCTGCGTCCGGGCAGCCTGGCGGTAATCCTGTGCGACGAACGCACCCTGACCGACACCGCCGAGCAGCAGCTCAGCCTGCTGGCGCGGCACGTCGATCTGCTGCTGCTGCCGGTCTTCGATCCGCTCGACCATGCCCTCCCCGCCGCCGGCCTGCTGCGCTTCGCCGAGCGCGGCGCGCGACTGGAGCTGGACACCCACGACGCCACGCTGCGCCAGACCTATCGTCAGCTGGGTGAGGCGCGCGGCGCTCGCTGGCAGCGCCTGGCCGACCGGCTGCGCGTACCGCTG
Organism: Stutzerimonas sp. 21-1; assembly: GCF_056336065.1. Lineage (NCBI taxonomy): Bacteria > Pseudomonadati > Pseudomonadota > Gammaproteobacteria > Pseudomonadales > Pseudomonadaceae > Stutzerimonas > Stutzerimonas sp. 21-1. The sequence continues at coordinate 2,351,613 of NZ_CM150500.1, forward strand.
ATGCCGCTCGACACGCAGCGCGACCCGGTCGAACAACTGCGCGAGCACCTCAGCGTGCAGCACGCCGGGGCACACGCATGAACCCGCTCGATCCACTCGCACCGCCGATCCTGCCGGCGGCGATTTCTTGGTGGCCGCCGGCACCGGGCTGGTGGCTGCTGGCGCTGCTGTTGATCGGCACTTTTGCCGGTCTGTGGCACCAGCGCTACCGTCTGTTGCAGCGGGTGCGCCCGCGCCGCGCACCCGCCGAAGCGCCGCTGGACCCGCAGCGCCAGGCCGCGCTGCTCGAACTGGCCAAGCTCATCAAGCCCTACGGCGGGCAGCCCGCCAGCCACTGGCTGCAACAGCTCAACGCCCTGCTCAAGCGGCTGTGCCGCACGCGCTACCCGGACAACCACCCACATACGCTCAGCGGCCGCGCCTGGCTGGCGTTTCTCGACAGCCGCTGCCCGGCCGCCGGCCTGACCCGCTGGATGGTGCTGGTCGAAGGCTCCTACCGCGCCGAATGCCGGCTCGACGACAAGGCCATCGACGGGCTGGAACAAGCCGTCGAGATCTGGATTCGCAAGCATGTTTGAGCTGGCCTGGCCGTGGATGCTGCTGCTGTTGCCGCTGCCCTGGCTGCTGCGCTGGCTGCTGCCCGCGGCCGACAGCGGCGAAGCGGCGCTCAAGGTGAGTTTTCTCGCCGAGCTGGAAACCCTGTCCGGCCGCCGCGCACGGGTCGCGCTGCCGGCGTGGCGTCAGCAGCTGCCCTACCTGACGATCTGGCTGCTGCTGCTGTTCGCCGCCGCCCGCCCGCAATGGCTCGGTGAGCCGCTGCCGCTGCCCACCAGCGGGCGCGACCTGCTGCTGGCAGTGGACGTTTCCGGCTCGATGGATTACCCCGACATGCAATGGCAGGACGAGCAAATCAGCCGTCTGGAGCTGGTCAAGCTGCTGCTCGGCGACTTCATCGAGGCCCGCCACGGTGATCGCGTCGGGCTGATCCTGTTCGGCAGCAAGGCCTATCTGCAATCGCCGCTGACCTTCGACCGACGCACCGTGCGCACCTGGCTGGACGAAGCGGTGGTCGGCATCGCCGGCAGCAACACCGCCATCGGCGACGCCATCGGCCTGGCCGTCAAGCGCCTGCGCGAGCGCCCCGCGCACAGCCGGGTACTGGTGCTGATCACCGATGGCGCCAACAACGGCGGCGAGATCGCGCCATTGATCGCGGCACAGCTGGCTGCCGATGAGCAGGTGAAGATTCACACCATCGGTATCGGTGCCGACGCCGAGGAAGGCGGCGTGCTCAGTCGCTTCGGCTTCAATCCCGGACTGGAGCTGGACGAAGCGACCCTGCAGGCCATCGCCGAGCGCACCGGAGGTCGCTATTTCCGTGCGCGTTCGAGCGCCGAGCTGCAAGTCATCGGCGATACCCTCGATCATCTCGAACCAGCGGCGCAGCAGCCGGCCCGCGCCCGCATCGCCCAGCCGCTGTACGCCTGGCCGCTCAGCGCAGCGCTGTTGATCAGCCTGCTCCTGGTCGCCGCCGATCTCTGGCAGGCGCCGCTGCAACGCCTCGCCGCGGCTCTGGAGCGACGTCGATGAGCGCGTTCTGGCCGCATCTGCTAAGGCCTTTCTGGCTGCTGATCGTACCGCTGCTGATCTGGCTGCTGTGGCGGCTCTGGCACCGCCAGCGGCAGATCGGCCGCTGGCAGCGCCTGCTTCCCGAGGCGTTCCACGCCGCGCTGCTGACCCGCGGTCGCCTGCGCAACAGCCGCCTGCCCTGGGTCGCCCTCGGGCTGGCCTGGCTGCTGGCCTGCCTGGCCCTGCTCGGGCCGAGCTGGCAGCGCCTGGAGCAACCCAGCCTGAAACGCGCCGATCCGCTGGTGGTGCTGCTCGAAACGACGCCCGCCATGCTCGCCGCCGACAGCCCGCCATCACGCCTGGAACAGGCCAAACGCAAGCTGCTCGACCTGATCGAAAGCCGCCCCGACGCGCAGACGGCCGTGGTCGTCTATGCCGGCAGCGCACACACGCTGGTGCCGCTGTCCGACGATCTGGCCACCACCACCAACCTGCTGAACGTGCTGAGCCCTGCATTGATGCCCGAACCTGGACGACGCGCCGATCTGGCCGTGGCACAAGGCCTGGCACTGCTCGAACAGGGCGCCCAGGGCCGCGGGCGACTGCTGCTGATGACCAGCGCGATCGACGATGCGGCGCAGCAACACATCGCCGAACTGCTGGGCGGGCGCGGCGAGCGCCTGGCGATCCTCGGCATCGGCAGCGAACAGGGCGCGCCGATCGCCGGCGAGGACGGCAGTTTCCTCAAGGACGAACACGGCGCCATCCTCATCCCGCGGCTGGACAACGCCGGCCTGCGCCGCTTCGCCGCCGAACTGGGGGCCCGCTACCAGCAGGCGCGCCTGGACGATGCCGACCTGCACAACCTCGGCCTGCTGGAGGCCAGCGGCGGCATGCTCAAGCAGGACGAAACCACCCGCCTGGATGCCTGGCTCGACCAGGGCTACTGGCTGCTGCTGCCGCTGCTGCTGCTCGCCGCCTGCGCAGGGCGCCGCGGCTGGCTGTTCTGCCTGCCGCTCCTGCTGCTGCAGCCGCAGCCGGCCAGTGCCCTGGAGTTCACCGACCTCTGGCTGCGCCCGGATCAGCAGGGCCAGCGTCTGCTGCAGGCGCAGCGACCGGCCGAGGCCGCCGAACGCTTCGAGGACCCGCGCTGGCAGGGCATCGCGCTCTACCGCGCCGGTGACTACGCGGCAGCCGCCGAACGCTTCGCCACTGGTGACAGCGCCAGCGATCACTACAACCGCGGCAATGCGCTGGCACGCAGCGAGCAGCTGGAGGCCGCCCTCGAAGCCTACGAACAGGCGCTGGAGCGGCAACCCGACCTGGCGCCGGCACAGCGCAACAAGGCGCTGGTCGAAGAACTGTTGCGCCAGCGCCAGCAGGAGTCAGCACCCGAGCAGCCGCAAGCCGGCGAGCAACCCGGTGCCACAACACCGCCGCCGCCCACCGCGCAGACCAGCCCCACCACGCCGGACACCACGCAGCCGGCAACGCCGTCGCCCAACGCCGAACCGGGCGCCAGCGAAGCACCCGCCAACGCGTCGCAGGCCAGCGAACCGCCGCCAGCCGAGGCGGATACCGAGGCCCCCGCAACGCCGCTCGAAGACCTACCGGCCCGTGAGCGCCAGCAGGCGATGGAGCAGTGGCTACGGCAGATTCCGGACAATCCGGGCGAGCTGCTGCGCCGCAAATTCCTTTACGAACAACGCAAGCGCCAGGAACTGAATCGATGATCCGCCTGATGGCCTTTGTACTGCTCGCTCTCCTGGCTGTCCCGAGCCACGCCGCGGACCTGCACGCCAGTGTCGATCGCACGCAGCTGAGCCTCGATGAAACCCTCGAACTGACCCTCGAGGTGCGCAACGCCACGGTCTTCGGCAAGCCCGACCTGCAGCCGCTGGACGAGCTGTTCGAGGTTTTCGATACCCGCCAGCTCAACAGCCTGTCCAACGTTCAGGGCGAAACCCGCTCGACCACCCGCTGGCTCACCACCCTGCGCCCCCGGCGCAGCGGCCAGCTGGTCATCCCGCCGCTGCAACTGGGCGAGCTACGCAGCCAGCCGATCACGCTGTTGGTAAAGGATTCGGGCAACACGGATGACGGCGACCAGCTGGCACCGATCTTCATCGACGCCAGCCTCGACCGCGACAGCGTCTACGTGCAGGCGCAGGTGATCCTCACCCTGCGCATCTTCCACTCCGTGTCGCTGTACGACGACAGCAACCTGTCGCCCTTGCAGATGCCGAACGCGCGGGTGGAGCGCCTCGGCGAGCCACGCACCTACGAGAAGACCATCAACGGCCTGCGCCACGGCGTGATCGAGATCCGTTATGCGCTGTTCCCGCAGCAAAGCGGCGATCTGCTGATTCCCAGCCAGCTGTTCAGCGCCACCACCGTCGCCAGCGGCAGTTCCCTGCTCGGCCCGCGTCCGGGCAAGGCCACCCAGGTCAAGTCGCCGAGCATCCCGCTGCACGTCAAGCCCAGGCCCGCCAGCTATCCGGCTGACGCCCCCTGGCTGCCGGCCACCCGTGTAACCCTGGTGGAAGCCTGGAGCCCGGAGCCGGATCAGGCCATGCATGGCGAAGCCCTGACCCGCAGCCTGCTGCTCAAGGCCGAAGGTCTGTCCGGCGCGCAGCTGCCGTCCGTCGGTACCGCGCGTATCGCCGGCCTGCGCCGCTATCCGGACCAGCCCAACCTCGCCGACGAGGTCGACAGCAACGGCCTGATCGGCAGCCGCGAGGAACGCGAGGCGCTGGTTCCGACCGGCAGCGGCGAGCTGCGGCTGCCAGCCATCGAAGTGGTCTGGTGGAACACCCTGGAGGACCGTCTCGAACGCACCACGCTCGCCGCGCGCACCCTGCAGGTCGCGCCCAACGCCAACCTCGACCAACCGCCGCTGGAACCGCGGCCGGCCGGCACACGCACCCGTCCGCGCGCACTGCTCTGGCCGTGGCAACTGAGTACCGCGCTGTTCGCGCTCACCACCGCACTCGGCTTCGCGCTGTGGTGGCGTGCACGGCGCCAGCCGGCCGTACGCACCCTGCAGCCCGGGCCCACCCCCCGCAGCCTGCTGGATGACCTGCGTCGGGCCTGCCAGGCCAACGACACCCAGGCCACCCGCCAGGCGCTGGACGCCTGGGCGCGGCAGCAACCGGAAACCCTCGCCGATATGGCGGCGCGCTTCGTGCCGCTGTCCGATGCGCTCGACGGCCTCAATGGCGCCCTGTACAGCGAAACCGGCCAGCGCTGGCAAGGCGACGCGCTCTGGCAGGCGATCCAGACCCTGCCGCCGGCGCAGACACCCGCCGCCGAGCAGGAACCCGGCGTGCTGCCGCCTCTGTACCCGCGCTGACCTCCCCGCCGGTGTGCCTGGCCGCAGCGGCCCTGGCATATCGCTTGCTACGGAGCTGACCGAAGCCGGTGCGAACTGCGTGCCGGCCCGTACCGACAAGGTCGCCCGCATGCCCGCAACGCCCCGCCCACCGCGCCATGACGCCCTCGCCTGGGTCGCCGGAAGCGATGCTCCGGAGAAAAGCAGCATCAACCTCGGCTTCATGGCGCTGACCGATGCCGCCTCGCTGATCGTCGCTGCCACCCAGGGCTTCGCCCAGCCGTTCGGGCTGACACTCAACCTGCGCCGCCAGCATTCCTGGGCCGGACTGCGCGACAAGCTGCTCGACGGCGAGCTGGATGCCGCCCACGGCCTCTACGGCCTGATCTACGCCGTGCATCTGGGCATCGGTGGCAGTGCGCCGGTGGACATGGCTGTGCTCATGGGGCTGGCGCAGAACGGCCAGAGCATCAGTCTGTCGATGCCGCTCAAGGAAGCCGGCGTGACCGATGCCGAAGCGCTGCACCGCTGCGTGCGCCAAAGCGGTGCACGCCTGACCTTCGCCCAGACCTTCCCCACCGGCACCCACGCGTTGTGGCTGTATTACTGGCTCGCCGCCCACGGCATCCATCCGCTGCGCGACGTGCGCACCCTGGTGGTTCCGCCGGCCCAGATGGTGGGCTACCTGCGCCACGGTCGCATCGACGGCTTCTGCGCGGGCGAACCCTGGGGCGCGCAGGCTGTGGCCGAACAGACCGGGTTCACCCTCGCAACCAGCCAGTCGATCTGGGCGGATCACCCGGAAAAGGTCCTCGGCTGCACCCGTGCGTTCGTCGAGCAATACCCCAATACCGCCCGCGCGCTGATCATGGCGGTACTCGCCGCCAGCCGTTTCATCGAGCGCAACGACGAGAATCGCCGCAGCACCGCGCAGCTGATCGCCGCCCGCGACTATGTCGACGCACCGCTGACGGCCATCGCGCCGCGCTTTCTCGGGCATTACTGCGACGGCCTCGGCAACGCCTGGCAGGACGCGCATCCGCTGCGCTTCTTCGCCGACGGCGCAGTGAACATGCCGTTTCATTCCGACGGGGTCTGGTTCATGACCCAGCTGCGCCGCTGGGGCCTGCTGCGGCATGACCCGGATTACCACGCCGTGGCCTGCGCCGTGCAGCAGACCGCGCTGTATCGGGACGCCGCCGGTGCGTTGGGTGTTGCCGTTCCTGCTACGTCGAATCGCAGTAGCCTGCTGCTGGGCGACAGCCATTGGGACGGCAGCGATCCGGCCGCCTATGCCCGCAGCTTCGCCCTGCATGCGCTGGCCGACGATACTTCGGGAGGTAGCCGCTGATGCAGAGCGAAGTACTGCGCATCCTGCTGGTCGACGATACGCCGAAGAAGGTCGGGCGCTTGCGCAGTGCGCTGGTCGACGCCGGCTTCGAGGTCATCGACGCCTGCAGCTCGATCATCGACCTGCCCGAACGCGTCGAGGCCGTGCGCCCGGACGTGGTGCTGATCGATACCGACTCCCCCGGCCGCGACGTGATGGAACAGGTGGTGCTGGTCAGCCGCGATCGCCCGCGGCCGATCGTGCTGTTCACCGACGACGACGACCCAAATGCCATGCGCCAGGCCATCGGTGCCGGGGTCAGCGCCTATATCGTCGAGGGCATCCACGCGCGGCGACTGAAGCCAATTCTCGACGTGGCGATGGCGCGCTTCGAGAGTGACCAGGCGCTGCGCGCCCAGCTGCATGCCCGCGATCAGCAGCTGGCCGAGCGCAAGCGCATCGAGCTGGCCAAGGGCTTGCTGATGAAGCTGCGCGAATGCAACGAGGAGGAGGCCTACACGCTGATGCGGCGCCAGGCCATGAGCCGCCAGCAGAAGCTGATCCAGGTGGCCGAACAGATCATCGCGATGAACGAACTGCTCGGCCACTGAGCGGCAGGCGGCGGGCTCACGCGCTGGCGTCGACCGGCCGCCCGGCGAACAGCCGCTCGACATCCGTGCGCAGGCAGAGCTGGGTGCCCGGACGCATCACCGTCGCCGCGCCGGCCGCCGCGCCGAAACGCACGGCCGCACCCAGCTCATAGCCTTGCGCCAGGGCATGCACGATGGCGCCCAGCATGCTGTCGCCAGCACCTACCGCGCTGACCACCGGCACCGCCGGTGAAGGCAGGCGTTCGAGCCGGTCGCCACAGGCGAACAACGCGCCCTGCGCCCCCAGCGACAGCACGATGATCTCGGCGGCACCACGCTGGATCAGCTCACGCAGCGCCGCCGCCTGCGCCGCCTCGCTTTCCAGCGGCCGGCCCATGAGACCGGCGAGTTCGTTCAGGCTCGGCTTGATCAGGTAAGCGCCACCGCGCCGCGCGGCGTAGGCCAGCGGCTCGCCGGACAGATCGATCACCAGCCGCGCGCCGATCTGCCGCGCCAGCGCCAGCAGTTCATCGAAGAACGCCGGCTCGATGCCAGGCGTGAAGCTGCCGCTGACCACCAGATAGCCCGGCGCAGGATGCAGCCCGCGCAACGCGGCCAGGCAGCCCAGGCGCTCCTGCTCGCCGAGCACCGGGCCGGGCAGCACGAAGCGGTACTGCAGCCCGGTTTCCTGCTCGTCGACGGTGAAGCTCTCGCGGGTGTCGCCGGCGATCGCCACCGGCAGATGCGCCAGGCCGATGTCGTCCAGCGCGCGGCGCAGCAGATCGCCGAACGGGCCGCCGGCGGGATAGACGGCCAGCGAGTCGCCCCCGAGGATGCGCACCACCCGCGCCACGTTGATGCCGCCGCCACCGGGGTCGTGACGCGGATGCGCGCAGCGCAGCTTCTCGGTGGGCAGCACCCGTGCCGTGCTGACAGCCAGGTCCATCGCCGGGTTGAGGGTCAGCGTGGCGATACGCGTCATCGTTCACTCCTTGCGGCTTGCAGTCGCTTTGCGGCAAGCCTACCAGCAGCCCGGCACCGTGCGTCAGCGCCCCGATTTGCACCCAGCATGCGCCATAAGCGCGCGTCGGCCACGCAAACCGGCCACCAGCGTTGCCCGCACGCCGCGCCACAGCACGCTCCAGCGCTTGGCACGCTTTCTGCTCAACGCTCTGCAACGGTAACCAACGGCGGCTACCGACCCCGACAAAGGCGTCGCATCACCCTGTTCCGGCAGGTGTGCTGCGGCGCCTTTGTCGTTTCCGCCCCGCTGTCGGGGCCACGAAGCAACCGCCTCATGCGCGACGGCAGCGCCGCCGCGCCTTCCGAACTGGAGCCGAACGATGAACACGAGTTTCTGGAAAGCCGGCCATGCGCCGACCCTGTTTGCCGCCTTCCTCTACTTCGACCTGAGCTTTATGGTCTGGTACGTGCTGGGCCCGCTCGGCGTGCAGATCGCCGCGGACCTGGGCCTGACCACCCAGCAACGTGCCTTCATGGTCGCCACGCCGATTCTTTCCGGCGCGGTGCTGCGCCTGATGCTCGGCATGCTGGCCGACCGCACCTCGCCCAAGAGCGCCGGCCTGCTGGGCCAGATCGTGGTGATCGGCGCACTGCTAGTGGCCTGGCTGCAAGGCATCCGCAGCTACGAGCAGGCTTTGCTGCTCGGTCTGTTCCTCGGCATGGCCGGCGCTTCGTTCGCCGTGGCGCTGCCGCTGGCCTCGCAGTGGTATCCGCCGCAACACCAGGGCAAGGCGATGGGCATCGCCGGCGCAGGCAACTCGGGCACCGTGCTGGCGGCGCTGTTCGCGCCGGTGCTGGCGTCGATGTTCGGTTGGAACAATGTGTTCGGCCTGGCGCTGATCCCGCTGGTGCTGACGCTCGGTATCTTTGCCAGCGTGGCGAAAAACGCGCCCAACCGGCCCAAAGCGAAATCCGTCGCCGACTACCTGAAGGCGCTGGGCGACCGCGACAGTTGGTGGTTCATGTTCTTCTACAGCGTGACCTTCGGCGGCTTCCTCGGCCTGGCCAGCACCCTCCCCGGCTACTTTCACGACCAGTACGCCTTCGACCCGGTGAAGGCCGGTTACTACACCGCCGCCTGTGTGTTCGCTGGCAGCCTGCTGCGCCCGCTCGGCGGTGCCCTGGCCGACCGCATCGGCGGCATCCGCGCACTGCTGGTGATGTACACCGTGGCGTCGATCTGTATCGCCGCGGTGGGCTTCAACCTGCCCAGTGCCACGGCTGCGCTGGCGCTGTTCGTGGTCGCCATGCTCAGCCTCGGCGCCGGCAACGGTGCGGTGTTCCAGCTGGTGCCGCAGCGTTTTCACAAGGAGATCGGTGTGATGACCGGGCTGGTCGGCATGGCCGGCGGTATCGGTGGTTTCCTGCTCACCGCCGGGCTCGGCGCGGTCAAGCAGTCCACCGGCGATTACCAGCTCGGCCTGTGGCTGTTCGCCAGTCTCGGTGTGGTGGCCTGGTTCGGCCTGCAGGGCGTCAAGCGCCGCTGGCGCACCACCTGGGGCTCGGCGGCCGTAACCGCCGCGCGGGTCTAGCGCGGCCGGAGGTTGCCGTGTCTTTACAACTGTCTTTCGGCGAAGCCAGCGCCACCGGCCCGCGTGAAGAGAACCAGGACGCCATCCGCGTGGCGACCCCGCTGCCCGGGTTGGCTGCCAGCAAGGGCTGCCTGTTTGCCCTGGCCGACGGCGTCAGCCAGTGCACCGACGGTGGGCTGGCCGCGCGGGCGACGCTGCAGGCGCTGGCGCTGGATTACTACGCCACCCCGGAAACCTGGGCAGTGGCCCAGGCGCTGGACCGCGTGCTGGTCGCGCACAACCGCTGGCTGCAGGCCAGTGGCGGCGGCCAGCCGTTGCTGACGACACTCACCGCGCTGGTGCTGCGCGGCCGGCGCTTTACCCTCGCGCATATCGGCGACTGCCGCGCCTATCGCTGGCAGGGCGGGCAGCTGCAGCGGCTGACCGAAGACCACGTGTGGGAACAGGCCGGCATGCAGCACGTGCTCAAGCGCGCGTTGGGGCTGGATCAGCATCTGCGGATGGACTATCTGGACGGCGAGCTGCACGTCGGCGACTGCTTCGTGCTGCTCAGCGATGGCGTCTGGGCGAGCGTCGACGAGCGCACCATCGCGCGACTGCTGGGCGAACAGCCGGATCTCAACGTGGCGGCTCGCACGTTGATTCAGCAGGCCCATCGCAACGGCAGCCAGGACAACGCCAGCGCCCTGCTGCTGCGCATCGACGCCCTGCCCGACGCAGTGCTGGCCGACGCCCTCGCGCAGCTGCCGCACTGGCCGTTGCCGCCGCCGCTACGCACCGGCCAGCTGTTCGAAGGCTGGCGGGTGGAAAGCCTGCTGCACACGTCGCGCCAGTCGCTGCTGTATCGCGTGCGCGACGAGCAGGCCCAGGCCTGGCTGCTGAAAACCCTGCCGGCGACTCGGCGGGACGACCCCGAGGCGGCGACGGCGCTGCTGCAGGAGGAGTGGTTCATGCGTCGCGCCGCCGCACGCAGCGTCGCCCAGTTGCACCCGCTGCCACAACGCCAGCAGCTGTACTACGTGCAGCGTGAATACGCCGGCCAGACGCTGGCCGAGCGCGTGCAGCAAGCCGGTCCGCTGAATCTGGACGAGTGGCTGCCGCTGGCCACGCAACTGATCCGCGCGGTGGGCCTGCTGCATCGACGCAACATCCTGCATCGCGACATCAAACCGGAGAACCTGCACATCGGCGACGACGGCGAGCTGCGCATCCTCGATTTCGGCCTGGCGTTCTGCCCGGGGCTGTCACGCCATGCACCCGGCAGCCTGCCCGGCACACCGAGTTTTCTCGCCCCCGAGGCGTTTGCCGGCGCCGCGCCGAGCGTGGCCCAGGATCTCTATGCCGTCGGCGTCACCCTCTATTACCTGCTCAGCGGACAGTTTCCGTACGGTGAAATCGAACCCTTTCAGCACCGCCGCTTCGGCGTGCCGACGCCGCTCGGCCGCTATCGCCCGGACCTGCCGACATGGCTGGAAGCAATGCTGGCGCAGGCGGTCGCCGCCGATCCGCAACAGCGCTTCGAAACCGCCGAGCAATGGCTGCTGCGCCTCGAACAGGGGGAATGTCTGGCTACGCCGGAGCGCCCGCGCCCCTGGCTGGAGCGCGAACCGCTGAAAGTCTGGCGTGGCCTGGCGCTGCTCTCGTTGCTGGCGAATCTGCTGTTGTGGCTGGTGCTGCTCAGCGACGGGTGATCAAGCCCTGCCGCGCCACGCGGGTCAGTTCGCAGATGCATTCGTCGAGATTGTCCGGCGAAGGCGACTGGATCACCGCGAGGTCGAAACTGTCGTCGGCGAAGCGCGCCAGCGACTCATCGGCACCGGCGAACTGCACCAGCAGCGCACGCGAGCGACTGTTGCGCCGCGGCCAGCCATCGAGGTAGCGCAACAGGGACGGCTGGTGAGCGCCGCCAAGAAGAACCTTGGGATTGGAACGGATCAGGCCGCTGGTGATCGGGGCCAGGCGTAGCTGTGCGTGCGTTGCGTTCATGCTTTGGAGATTCCGCCTCACGAGTTCCGCTGGGCAGCGGTGGGAGGCTTCACCGGAACCAGCGCTTTAGCGGTATTTCGAAACCTCTCGGTTCCCGGCGCCCCGCAAGTAGCTGACTAAATCGGCGCATGGGCACGACTTTATGCAAGCGGCCGCGCGCCTGTCAATCGGCGCTCCGCTACAACAAGGGCGCACCAGCAGCGCGCATAAGGCCTCGCCGTGGTGCGTCCGGCAGCTGCACAGATCCCTCTCGCGCCCGCCTTCACCGGCATTTACGGCTCGCGACGAATTGGCATGGCATCTGCTATACCAATCACCAGCGAACATAGCGCCAGCCCCTCAACGACGAGAGCCTGGCTTCCCGATCGAGCGGGACACGGACAAAGGCGTCCTCACCGGATAACCGGTGGGACGCCTTTTTTGTTGTTGAAAAATTTCGAGCAGGCCGGACGGCAGCTGGCACGGAGAACGGGCATGAAGAAACTCAAACTGGTGATGATCGGCAACGGCATGGCCGGCGTACGAACCCTGGAGGAGCTGCTCAAGCTCACCCGCGACCTCTACGACATCACGGTGTTCGGCGCCGAGCCGCATCCCAACTACAACCGCATCCTACTCTCGCCCGTGCTGGCCGGCGAACAACAGTTCGAAGAGATCGTGCTCAACGACCTGAACTGGTACGCCGAGAACGACATCCGCCTGATGCTCAACCGCAAGGTGGTGAAGATCGACCGCGTCAGACGCCGGGTCATCGCCGATGACGGCAGCGAGGCGGAATACGACCGCTTGCTCATCGCCACCGGCTCCAGCCCGTTCATCCTGCCGATTCCCGGCAAGGACCTGCAGGGCGTAATCGGCTACCGCGACATTGCCGACACCCAGGTGATGATGGAAACAGCCAAAACCCACAAACACGCGGTGGTCATCGGCGGCGGCCTGCTCGGCCTGGAAGCGGCGAACGGCCTCAAGCTGCGGGGCATGGACGTCACCGTGGTGCACATCGGTGACTGGCTGATGGAACGCCAGCTCGACAAGACCGCCGGCACCCTGCTGCAGAGCGCGCTGGAAAGCCGTGGCCTGAAGTTTCTCCTGCCGAAGCACACCGCCGAACTGCTCGACAACGGCGAACGCCGGGTCTGCGCGGTCAAGTTCAAGGACGGTGAAGTGATCCCCGCCGACTTGGTGGTGATGGCCGCCGGCATCCGCCCCAACAGCGAACTGGCCGAACAGGCCGGCATCCCGTGCAATCGCGGCATTCTGGTCAACGACACCCTGCAGACCTACGACCCGCGCATCTACGCTGTCGGCGAATGCGCCAACCATCGCGGCATCGCCTATGGCCTGGTCGCGCCGCTGTTCGAACAGGCCAAGGTCTGCGCCAATCACTTGGCCATGCTCGGCTTCTCCCGCTATCTGGGCTCGGTGACCTCGACCAAGCTCAAGGTCACCGGCATCGATCTGTTCTCGGCCGGCGATTTCATCGGCGGCGACGGCACCGAGACCATCACCCTCTCCGACCCCATCGGCGGCGTCTACAAGAAGCTGGTGATCAAGGACGACGTACTGGTCGGCGCCTGCCTCTACGGCGACACCGCCGATGGCGGCTGGTACTTCCGCCAGGTCCGCGAGGGCCAGAACGTCGCGCAGATCCGCGACCATCTGATGTTCGGTGCGGCCGGCTCAGGCGAAGGCGCCATCGGCGACGCTGGTCACCAGGGCCAGAGCAAGGCCATGTCCATGCCCGACGATATGGAAGTGTGCGGCTGCAACGGTGTGTGCAAGGGCACCATCGTCAAGGCGATCCAGGAACACGGGCTGTTCTCGGTGGACGAGGTGAAAAAACACACCAAGGCCGCCAGCTCTTGCGGCTCCTGTGCCGGGCTGGTCGAGCAGATTCTGATCAATACCGTGGGCGGCGCCGCCGACGTCAAGCCGAAGAGCGAGAAGGCCATCTGCGGCTGCAGCGACCTCAACCACGGTCAGGTGCGCAAGGCCATTCGCGAGCACCACTTGACCAGCATCCCGGCGGCCATGGCCTTCATGGATTGGCGCACGCCAAACGGCTGCGCCACCTGCCGGCCGGCGTTGAACTACTACCTGATCTCCACCTGGCCGGGCGAAGCCAAGGACGACCCGCAATCGCGCTTCATCAACGAGCGCGCCCACGCCAACATCCAGAAGGACGGCACCTACTCGGTCATCCCGCGGATGTGGGGCGGCGTCACCAATGCCGCCGAGCTGCGGCGCATCGCCGATGTGGCGGACAAGTATCAGGTGCCGATGGTCAAGGTCACCGGCGGCCAGCGCATCGACCTGCTGGGCATCAGGAAGGAAGACCTGCCGGGTGTCTGGAAAGACCTGGATATGCCTTCCGGCCACGCCTACGGCAAATCCATCCGCACAGTGAAGACCTGCGTCGGCAGCGAGTTCTGCCGCTTCGGTACGCAGAACAGCACGCAGATGGGCATTGACCTGGAACACGCCCTTTTCAACATGTGGTCGCCGCACAAGGTCAAGCTGGCCGTCTCCGGCTGCCCGCGCAACTGCGCCGAATCCGGCATCAAGGACGTCGGCATCATCGGCGTGGACTCCGGCTGGGAGCTGTACATCGGCGGCAACGGCGGCATCAAGACCGAGGCCGGCGAGTTCTTCGTCAAGGTGAAGAGCGCCGAAGACGTCATGGAATACAGCCTGGCGTTCCTCCAGCTCTACCGCGAAGAAGCCTTCTACCTTGAGCGCACCGTGCACTACATGCAGCGCGTCGGCATGGACCACATCAAGAAGGCCGTGCTGGACGACGCCGAGCGACGCAAGGCGTTGCATCAGCGGCTGCTGTTCTCGCTCTCCTTCGAGCAGGACCCGTGGCACGAGCAGCTCTCCAAGCCGCAGCTAAAGAAGGAATTCGACCGCATCGCCGTCAAGCAGCTGGAAAACGCCTGAGCACCTGATCTGGAGAGACACCGCATGAACTGGCTCGATATCTGCGCACTGGATGAAATCAACCCGCTCGGCTCGCGCATCGTCGCCAGCCCCAAGGGTGACATTGCGATATTCCGCACCGCGGACGATCAGGTCTTCGCCCTCGACGATCGCTGCCCGCACAAGGGCGGGCCACTGTCGCAGGGGATCATCTACGGCAAGCAGGTCGCCTGCCCGCTGCACAACTGGCAGATCGATCTGGCCAGCGGCGAGGCCTTGGCCCCGGACGTCGGCTGCGCCCATCGTCACGCGGCGCGCGTCGAGAACGGGCGTGTACAGCTTTCGCTGAACCCACGCAAGGAATGCGCGGCCTGAACACGCGCAATTGACCAGCACCTTTTTCCAGGAGACGACGCCATGCGTATGACAACCGCCTCGACCTGCTGCTACTGCGGAGTCGGCTGTGGCGTGCTGATCGAGCACGACGGCGAGCGCATCCTCGACGTGGCTGGCGACCCCAGCCATCCGGCCAACCTCGGCAAGCTGTGCAGCAAGGGCTCGACGTTGCACCTGACCGGCGATCTGGACGCTCGCGCGCTCTACCCCGAGCTGCGCCTGGGCAAGAGCCTGGCGCGCAGCCGCACCGACTGGGACAGCGCGCTGGAGCACGCGGCTAGCGTATTCGCCGAGACCATCCGCGAGCACGGCCCGGACAGCGTCGCCTTCTACGTCTCCGGCCAGTTGCTCACCGAGGACTACTACGCCTTCAACAAGCTGGCCCGCTCGCTGGTCGGCACCAACAACCTGGATTCCAACTCGCGGCTGTGCATGTCCTCGGCGGTGGTCGGCTACAAGCGCAGCCTGGGCGCCGACGCCCCGCCCTGCTCCTACGAGGACATCGAGCAGGCCGACTGCCTGCTGATCACCGGCAGCAACATGGCCTACGCCCATCCGGTGCTGTTCCGCCGCCTGGAAGAAGCCAAGGCGAAGCGGCCGGAGATGACCCTCATCGTCATCGACCCGCGGCGCACCGACACCAGCGAGCTGGCCGACCTGCACCTGCCGATCCTGCCCGGCACCGATGTCGCGCTGTTCCACGGCCTGCTGCATATCCTCATGTGGGAAGGCTGGATCGACCGCCGCTTCATCGATGCCCATACCGAAGGCTTCGATGCGCTGAAAAGCCTGGTGCGCGACTACACCCCGGCGATGGTCGCCGACCTCTGCGGCATCTCGGTAGATGATCTGCAAACCTGTGCACGGCTGATTGGAAGCGCTCCAGCTTTTCTCTCTCTCTGGTGCATGGGGCTGAATCAGTCAACCGCCGGCAGCGCCAAGAACAGCGCGCTGATCAACCTGCACCTGGCCACCGGACAGATCGGCAAGCCGGGTGCCGGGCCTTTCTCGCTCACCGGCCAGCCGAATGCCATGGGCGGCCGCGAAACCGGCAGCCTGTCCAATCTGCTGCCCGGACACCGCGACGCGACCAATGCCGAACACCGTGCCGAAGTGGCGGGCTATTGGGGTGTCGAGCAGCTGCCCAAGCAGCCTGGACTGTCCGCCATCGAGCTGTTCGAGGCGGTGCGCGCCGGCAAGATCAAGGCGCTGTGGATCGCCTGCACCAACCCGGCGCAGTCGCTGCCGGACCAGCAGAACGTCCACGAGGCCCTGGCCGCCTGCCCCTTTGTCGTGGTGCAGGAAGCCTTCTTCACGACCGAAACCTGCCGCTACGCCGACCTTCTGCTGCCGGCCGCGAGCTGGGGCGAGAAGGAAGGCACCGTGACCAACTCCGAGCGCCGCATCAGCCATGTGCGTCGCGCTGTGCCGGCGCCCGGCGAAGCCCGTGCGGACTGGGCGATCACCTGCGATTTCGCCCGACGTCTGGAACGTCGCCTGCGCCCCGGCGAGCCGAGCCTGTTCGCGTTCGAGAATGCCGAGGCGCTGTTCGAGGAGTACAAGCCGCTTACCGCGGCCCGCGATCTGGACTACAGCGGCCTGAGCTACGCACTGATCGACACCCTCGGTCCGCAGCAGTGGCCATTCCCGCCGGGCAGCCAACAGGGCACCGCGCGGCTGTATGGTGACGGTGTGTTTCCCACTGCCACTGGTCGTGCGCGCTTCATCGCCGAGCACTACCAGGCGCCGAAGGAAAAGCGCGAGGCGCGCTATCCGCTGACGCTCAATACCGGCCGGCTGCGTGATCAATGGCACGGCATGAGCCGCACCGGCACCGCCGCGCGGCTGTTCGGCCATGTCGAGGAAGCACTGCTCGGCATGAACGCCGATGACATGCGTCGCCGGCGTCTGCTGGACGGCCAGTTGGTGACGGTGAAAAGCCGTCGCGGCAGCCTGATCCTGCCGGTGCAGAAGGACGACAGCCTGCGTGCCGGCCAGGCCTTCCTGCCGATGCACTGGGGCGACCGCTTTCTCAAGGGGCTGGGCAGCAACGTACTGACTCTGGCCAGCGTCGATCCGCTGTCGAAGCAGCCGGAACTCAAGCACGCCGGCATCGAAGTCGAACAGGTCGAATTGCCCTGGCAGTTCTTTGCGCTGGTTGAAGGCGATGTGCAGCGACGCTTCGAGGCGCTGCGGCCATTGTTCGAAACCTTCGACTACGCCAGCTTCAGCCTCGGCGGGCGCGAACGCTCGGCACTGCTGATCCGCGCCGCCCGGAATGCGGCGCCAACGGCTGCCGAGCTGGACGCCATCGACAGCCTGCTCGGCCTCGACGAAGGCCCGGTGCTGGCCTATGACGACCCGCGTCGCGCGGTCGGCAAGCGCGTACGCATCGAGGAAGGCCGTATCGTCGCGTTGCGCCTGGCCGGCGAGACCGTCGCCCGGCAGTGGCTGCGCGGACTCTGGGAAAGCGGCAGCGCCGACGCCGAACTGCGTCGCTGGCTGCTGGCTCCACTCAGCGCGCCACCTGGCGGCGCGACCATCAGCACCGACCGTACTCTGTGCAACTGCATGAACGTCAGCCAGAACAAGGTCCGTGCAGGCATCGAGCGCGGTCTCGATCTGACCGGCCTCAAGCAGGAGCTCGGCTGCGGCACCAGCTGTGGCTCCTGCGTGCCCGAAATCAAGCGTCTGCTGGCCAGCCAGCCGGAACGCGCACTTCTCTGATACCAACCAAGACGAGGATTACCCTATGAGCGCAAAAGTCTGGCTGGTAGGCGCCGGCCCTGGCGACCCGGAGCTGCTGACCCTCAAGGCCGTACGCGCACTGGGCGAAGCACAGGTAGTGATGATCGATGACCTGGTCAACCCCGCCGTGCTTGAACACTGCCCCAACGCTCGCATCATCCCGGTGGGCAAGCGCGGCGGCTGCCGCTCGACGCCGCAGGCCTTCATTCACCGGCTGATGCTGCGCTACGCCCGTCAGGGCAAGTGTGTGGTGCGCCTCAAGGGTGGCGATCCATGCATCTTCGGTCGCGGTGGCGAAGAAGCCGAATGGCTGGCGGCACGCGGCATAGAGGTCGAGCTGGTCAACGGCATCACCGCCGGCCTGGCCGGAGCCACCCAGTGCGGCATCTCGCTGACCCAGCGCGGCGTCGCCCGCGGCGTCACCCTGGTAACAGCGCACACGCTCGACGACAGCAGTCCGGAATGGCAGGCGCTGGCGAAAAGCGGCACCACGCTGGTGGTGTACATGGGTGTGAGCAAGCTGGAACAGGTGCAGGCCGGGCTGTTGGAGGGCGGACTTTCCGCCGGTACACCAGTGGCGATGATCGAGAACGCTTCACTACCGCAGCAACGCGAATGCCGCTCCAGCCTCGCCGACATGTGCCGCGACGCCTTGACCTTCAAGCTGAAGAGTCCTGCGATTCTCGTGATCGGCGAAGTCGCAGCAAGAAGTAGCGACAGCGCTTTTTCTCGCGCCGACCACCATCGTAATTCGAAGCTGGCACGCGCCCCAGACGGCTTGGTGCGGATGATGTCGAACTAAGCTGCGAGCATTGATGAAATCAATTAAAGCTAGAGAAAACCTCAATAAGTTTCATACAGAAACATGTACTTAATTTTTGCAGACGCATAGAATGCCCGGCCATTAGGAGTTGCGACGCATGGTCGCTGTCGCAAGCTGGACTTATTCAAGCCGTTCCGTTAAAGGGGCCCGGCATGCCTGATGTAGCTCTGTCCCACAATTGGGGCTTCGCAGTATTTCTTCTTGGTGTCATCGCCCTTTGCGCTTTCATGCTCGGCGCCTCCAGCCTGCTGGGCAGCAAAGCCTGGGGCCGTGCCAAGAACGAACCCTTCGAATCCGGCATCGTCCCCACTGGCAGCGCCCGCCTGCGACTCTCCGCAAAATTCTATCTGGTCGCGATGCTCTTCGTGATCTTCGACGTTGAAGCCCTTTATCTCTTTGCCTGGGCCGTATCAGTGCGCGAAAGCGGCTGGGCGGGCCTCATTGAAGCTACCGTATTCATAGCAATTCTGTTGGCGGGTCTTGTCTACCTTTGGCGGGTTGGGGCGCTCGATTGGGCGCCTGCAAGCCGTCGCGAGCGACAGGCGAAGCTAAAACAATGAGGCTCTTCACATGCAATACAAACTTACCCGGATCGATCCGGATGCGGTCATCGACCGTTATCCGATCGGCCAGCAGGAGACTGTTGCCGACCCGCTAGAAGGACAAGTCCATCGCAACATCTACATGGGCAAGCTGGAAGACGTGCTGAGCAATGCGGTCAACTGGGGGCGCAAGAACTCCCTGTGGCCGTACAACTTCGGCCTGTCCTGCTGCTACGTGGAGATGACGACTGCCTTCACCGCACCACATGACATCGCCCGCTTCGGTGCCGAGGTAATCCGAGCCTCGCCGCGCCAGGCCGATTTCATGGTGGTCGCCGGCACCTGCTTCATCAAGATGGCGCCGATCATCCAGCGTCTCTACGAACAAATGCTCGAGCCCAAGTGGGTCATTTCCATGGGTTCGTGCGCCAACTCCGGTGGTATGTACGACATCTACTCGGTCGTTCAGGGGGTCGACAAGTTCCTCCCCGTGGACGTCTACATACCCGGCTGCCCGCCCCGCCCCGAGGCGTTCCTGCAAGGCTTGCAACTGCTGCAGGACTCCATAGGCAAGGAGCGCCGCCCGCTGTCCTGGGTCGTTGGCGACCAAGGCATCTACCGTGCCGAAATGCCTTCGCAGAAAGAACAGCGACGCGAACAGCGTATCCAGGTAACCAACCTGCGCAGCCCCGACGACGTGTGATCCAGCTTCCGCCTTCCCTCGCGGGAAGGTCTGCTCGCACCCCAACGTTGACCGAAAGCGACCGAGATCATGACTGCAGACAGCGCTCTGTACATCCCGCCCTACAAGGCTGACGACCAGGATATCGTCGTCGAACTGAATGCGCGCTTTGGCGCCGACCTCTTTACCGTGCAGCCCACCCGCACTGGCATGCCGGTCCTCTGGGTGCCACGCGAGCGCCTGATCGAGGTGCTGGGCTTCCTGCGCCAGGTACACAAACCCTACGTGATGCTCTACGACCTGCACGGTGTCGACGAGCGCCTGCGCACCCAGCGCCAGGGGCTGCCCGCCGCGGACTTCAGCGTCTTCTATCATCTGATGTCGCTGGAGCGTAACAGCGACGTGATGATCAAGGTCGCACTGTCGGAGAAGGATCTCAGCCTGCCGACTGCTACCGGTGTCTGGCCGAACGCCAACTGGTACGAGCGCGAAGTCTGGGACATGTACGGCATCGACTTCACCGGACATCCTCGTCTTGCGCGCATGCTCATGCCGCCGACCTGGGAAGGGCATCCGCTGCGCAAGGACTACCCGGCACGCGCGACCGAGTTCGATCCCTACAGCCTGACCGCCGCCAAGCAGGACCTGGAGCAGGAGGCCCTACGCTTCAAGCCCGAGGACTGGGGCATGAAGCGCAGCGGCCCTCATGAGGACTACATGTTCCTCAACCTCGGCCCGAACCACCCCTCGGCGCACGGCGCTTTCCGCATCATCCTGCAACTCGATGGCGAGGAAATCATCGATTGCGTACCGGAGATCGGTTACCACCATCGCGGCGCCGAGAAGATGGCCGAGCGCCAGAGCTGGCACAGCTTCATTCCCTATACGGACCGTATCGACTACCTCGGCGGGGTGATGAACAACCTGCCCTACGTGCTGGCCGTGGAAAAACTCGCCGGCATCAAGGTGCCGGACCGCGTCGACTTCATCCGCGTGATGATGGCGGAGTTCTTCCGCATCCAGAACCATCTGCTGTACCTGGGCACCTATATTCAGGACGTTGGCGCCATGACGCCGGTGTTCTTTACCTTCACCGACCGCCAGCGCGCCTACCAGGTAATCGAGGCCATCACCGGTTTCCGTATGCACCCGGCCTGGTACCGCATCGGCGGTGTGGCGCATGACTTGCCGCGCGGTTGGGACCGCCTGGTACGCGAATTCCTCGACTGGATGCCCAAACGCTTGGTCGAATATGAAAAGGCCGCGCTGAAGAACAGCATCCTGATCGGCCGCACCAAAGGCGTGGCTGCCTACAACACGAAGGAGGCCCTGGAGTGGGGCACCACCGGTGCTGGCCTGCGCGCTACAGGCTGCGACTTCGACATCCGCAAGGCACGTCCCTACTCGGGCTACCAGCATTTCGAGTTCGAGGTTCCGCTGGCGGTTAATGGCGATGCCTACGACCGCTGCCTGGTGAAGATGGGGGAGATGCGCGAAAGCCTGCGCATCATCGAGCAGTGCCTGAAACACATGCCCGAAGGTCCTTACAAAGCCGATCACCCGCTGACTACGCCGCCGCCGAAGGAACGCACGCTGCAGCACATCGAAACCATGATCACGCACTTCCTGCAGGTATCGTGGGGGCCGGTGATGCCGGCCAACGAGAGCTTCCAGATGATCGAGGCCACCAAGGGCATCAACAGCTATTACTTGACCAGCGACGGCAGCACCATGAGCTATCGCACGCGCATTCGCACGCCGAGCTTCCCGCACCTGCAGCAGATCCCGGCCGTGATCCGCGGCAGCATGGTCGCGGACCTCATCGCCTATCTGGGCAGTATCGATTTCGTCATGGCCGACGTGGACCGCTGATATGAGCACGCTTATCCAGACTGACCGTTTCGCCCTCAGCGCAGCCGAACGCTCGGCCATCGAGCATGAGATGCACCACTACGAAGACCCGCGCGCGGCTTCCATCGAAGCCCTGAAGATCGTGCAGAAGGCCCGCGGCTGGGTGCCGGACGGTGCCGCCGATGCGATCGGCGAGCTGCTCGGCATTCCCGCCAGCGATGTCGAGGGCGTGGCTACCTTCTACAGCCAGATCTTCCGTCAACCGGTGGGTCGCCACATCATCCGCGTCTGCGACAGCATGACCTGCTTCATCGGCGGCCACGAATCGATCCTCGAGGCACTGCAGCGTCAGCTGGGCATCGCACCGGGTCAGACCACCGCCGACGGCCGCTTTACCCTCATCCCGGTGTGCTGTCTGGGCAACTGCGACAAGGCCCCGGCACTGATGATCGACGATGACACCTTCGGCGACGTGCGCAGCGAAGGCGTCGCCGCCCTGCTGGAGGCCTACCCATGACGCGCAGCACGACGAAAATGCTCGCCTCCCTCGGCCCGGCCAACCGCGTGGCGCGCAACGAGGAAACCCACCCGCTGACCTGGCGCCTGCGCGACGACGGTCAGCCGGTCTGGCTCGACGAATACCAGCAGAAGAACGGCTACGCTGCCGCGCGCAAGGCGCTGGCCGAAATGGCCCAGGCCGACATCGTGCAGACGGTGAAGGATTCCGGACTCAAGGGTCGCGGCGGCGCCGGCTTCCCCACCGGCGTCAAGTGGGGCCTGATGCCAGCAGACGAAGCACAGAACATCCGCTACCTGCTGTGCAATGCCGACGAGATGGAACCCAATACCTGGAAGGACCGCTTGCTCATGGAGCAGCTGCCGCACCTTCTGGTCGAGGGCATGCTGATCAGCGCCCGGGCGCTCAAGGCCTATCGCGGTTACATCTTCCTGCGCGGCGAATACGTCGATGCGGCGCACAACCTCAACCGCGCCATCGAGGAAGCCAAGGCCGCCGGCCTGCTCGGCAAGAACATCCTCGGTTCCGGCTTCGATTTCGAGCTGTTCGTACACACCGGTGCCGGACGCTACATCTGCGGTGAAGAAACCGCACTGATCAACTCCCTCGAAGGCCGCCGCGCCAACCCGCGCGCCAAACCGCCCTTCCCTGCCGCCGTCGGCGTCTGGGGCAAGCCGACCTGCGTGAACAACGTCGAAACCCTGTGCAACGTGCCGGCAATCATCGGCAACGGCGTGGACTGGTACAAAGGCCTGGCGCGGCCGGGCAGCGAAGACATGGGCAGCAAGCTCATGGGCTTCTCCGGCAAGGTCAAGCATCCCGGCATCTGGGAATTGCCGTTCGGCATCAGCGCCCGCGAGCTGTTCGAAGACTACGCCGGCGGCATGCGCGACGGTTACCGCCTCAAGTGCTGGCAGCCCGGCGGCGCCGGCACCGGCTTCCTGCTGCCCGAGCACCTCGAGGCGCAGATGTATGCCGGCGGCATCGCCAAGGTCGGCACGCGCATGGGCACCGGCCTGGCATTGGCCGTTGACGACACCATCAACATGGTCTCGCTGCTGCGCAACATGGAAGAGTTCTTCGCCCGCGAATCCTGCGGCTGGTGCACGCCATGCCGCGACGGCCTGCCGTGGAGCGTGAAGATCCTGCGCGCGCTCGAACGCGGCCAGGGGAGCCGGCAGGACATCGATACGCTGCTGCAACTGGTCGACTTCCTCGGACCGGGCCGCACCTTCTGCGCCCACGCGCCAGGCGCGGTGGAGCCGTTGGGCAGCGCGGTGAAGTATTTCCGACACGAGTTCGAAGCGGGCGTCGCGCAAGAGGCGAAGGCGCCTACGCAGCCGGCATAGAGAATTGAACGACGCGGAGCACGAAAGGCTCGACGCGAGGCGCATTCAGCCCGTCAGCCTCAGCGCTCCGCCTCAGAAGCAGATTTCCTATTAGCCTGACCCGCGCAAGCGGATGAGAAGACCTAGAAATGGCCACGATCCACGTAGACGGCAAAGCCTACGAGGTCGACGGTGCGGACAACCTGTTGCAGGCCTGTCTCTCCCTCGGACTCGACATTCCCTACTTCTGCTGGCACCCGGCGCTGGGCAGCGTCGGTGCCTGCCGCCAATGCGCGGTCAAGCAGTACAGCGACGAAAACGATACCCGCGGCCGCCTGGTGATGTCCTGCATGACCCCGGCCACCGACAAGACCTGGATCTCCATCGACGACCAGGAAGCCAAAGCCTTCCGCGCCAGCGTGGTGGAGTGGCTGATGATTAACCACCCGCACGACTGCCCGGTGTGCGAGGAAGGCGGTCACTGCCATCTGCAGGACATGACGGTGATGACCGGCCATAACAAGCGCCGCTACCGCTTCACCAAGCGCACCCACCAGAACCAGGAACTCGGCCCGTTCATCGCGCACGAGATGAATCGTTGCATCGCCTGCTATCGCTGCGTGCGCTATTACAAGGACTATGCCGGCGGTGAAGACCTCGGCGTGTTCGGCGCGCATGACAACGTCTATTTCGGTCGCGTCGAGGACGGCGTGCTTGAGAGCGAATTCTCCGGCAACCTGGTAGAGGTCTGCCCGACCGGCGTGTTCACCGACAAGACCCACTCCGAACGCTACAACCGCAAGTGGGACATGCAGTTCGCCCCGAGCATCTGCCAGCAGTGCTCGGCCGGTTGCAACATCAGCCCCGGTGAGCGCTACGGCGAGATTCGCCGCATCGAGAACCGCTTCAACGGTGCAGTCAACCACTACTTCCTCTGCGATCGCGGCCGCTTCGGCTACGGCTACGTGAACCGCAAGGATCGTCCGCGCCAACCGCTGCTGCGTGCCGGACAGGTCCAGCTGGGCGTCGACGCCGCACTGGACAAGGCCGCCGCGCTGCTTGCCGGTCGTCGGCTGATCGGCATCGGCTCGCCGCGCGCCAGCCTGGAAAGCAACCATGCGCTGCGCGAACTGGTCGGCGCGGACAACTTCTATTCCGGCATCGCCGCCCAGGAACTGCACAACCTACAGCTGATCCGTGAGCTGTTGCAGAACGGCCCGCTGCCAACGCCGTCGATGCGCGAGATCGAAGAACACGACGCCGTCTTCGTCCTCGGCGAGGACCTGACCCAGACTGCTCCGCGTCTGGCGCTGTCACTGCGCCAAGCCGTCAAGGGCAAGGCCACCGAAATCGCCGCCGCGGCGAAGATTCCCGAGTGGCATCAGGCCGCCGTGCAGAACGTTGCCCAGCGCGCACTGAGCCCGCTGTTCATCGCCTGCGTCAGCGAGACTCGCCTGGACGACGTCGCCGCCGAAAGCGTGCAGGCCGCGCCCGACGACCTGGCCCGACTGGGCTTCGCCGTCGCACACGCCATCGACCCCAGCGCACCAGCGGTTACCGGACTGGAAGCCGACGCGGTGCAACTGGCGCAACGCATTGCCGACGCCCTGCTCGCAGGCAAGCGCCCGCTGATCGTCTCCGGCGCGTCGCTCGGCTCCGAAGCCGTGCTCAAGGCCGCAGCGAACATCGCCCAGGCGCTGAAGAATCGCGAGAAGAACGCCTCGATCAGTCTGGTGGCTGCCGAAGCCAACAGCCTGGGCATGGCCCTGCTGCTGGCCGACGAGCGCGCCGACAAGTCGGTGGACGCCGCGCTGCAGGCATTGCGTAGTGGCCATGCCGATGCCGTACTGGTGCTGGAAAACGACCTGTACCGCCGCGCCGCACGCGCCGACGTCGACGCTGCGCTGGATGCCGCGCACGTGCTGATCGTCGCCGATCACCAGCACACCGAGACCGCCGCGCGCGCCGATCTGTTGCTCCCGGCCGCCAGTTTCGCCGAGGGCGACGGCACCCTGGTCAGCCAGGAAGGCCGTGCCCAGCGCTTCTTCCAGGTGTTCGAGCCGAGCTACTACGACAGCAGCATCCTGATCCGCGAAGGCTGGCGTTGGCTGCATGCACTGCAGTCGACCCGCGAGCATCGCCCGGTGGACTGGACCCGCCTCGATCAGGCGACCGAAGCCTGTGCCTCCAGTCATCCGCTGCTGGCCGCGATTCGTGATGCGGCGCCGAAGGCCGAATTTCGCATCAAGGGTCTGAAAATGGCCCGCGAGCCCCTTCGCTACAGCGGTCGCACGGCGATGCGTGCCGACATCAGCGTGCACGAGCCGCGCCAGCCACAAGACATCGACTCGCCGTTCGCCTTCTCCATGGAAGGCTATTCCGGCTCGGCCGAGGCACGTCAGCAGATCCCGTTCGCCTGGTCGCCGGGCTGGAATTCGCCGCAGGCCTGGAACAAGTTCCAGGACGAGGTCGGCGGCCATCTGCGCGCCGGCGATCCGGGCGTACGCCTGCTCGAATCGCGCGGCGCTACGCTGCCCTGGTTCGCGCCGACCGCTGCCTTCGCTCCGCAACCGGGGCATTGGCAGGCCGTGCCGCTGTATCACCTGTTCGGCAGCGACGAAACCTCGGCACTGGCCGCGCCGATCCAGACACGTATTCCGCAACCGTATGTGGCGCTGAACGAAGCCGAGGCCGCGCGTCTGGGCGTCAACGACGGTGTACGTCTGGCCCTGCTGGTCAACGGACATGAGCTGCACCTGCCGCTGCGTATCGTCGAAGACCTGGCGGTCGGGCTGGTCGGTCTGCCGGTCGGCCTGCCCGGCGTGCCGGCAGCGTTCGCGGGCGCGATCGTCAGCAACCTGCAGGAGGCTGCGCAATGAGCTGGCTGACTCCCGAAATCATCGACGTGATCATCCAGGTGCTCAAGTCCCTCGTCATCATGCTGGTGGTGGTGGTGGCCGGTGCGCTGCTGAGCTTCGTCGAGCGCCGTCTGCTCGGTCTCTGGCAGGATCGCTACGGTCCGAACCGGGTCGGCCCCTACGGCCTGTTCCAGCTCGCCGCCGACATGTTGAAGATGTTCTTCAAGGAGGACTGGACGCCGCCGTTCGTCGACAAACCGATCTTCACCCTGGCGCCGGTGGTGGCGATGGGCTCGCTGCTGATCGCCTTCGCCATCGTGCCGGTGACACCAACCTGGGGCGTGGCCGACCTGAACATCGGTCTGCTGTTCTTCTTAGCGATGGCGGGCCTCACCGTCTATGCGGTGCTGTTCGCCGGCTGGGCCAGCAACAACAAGTTCGCCCTGCTCGGCGCCCTGCGCGCATCGGCGCAGACGGTGTCCTACGAAGTGTTTCTGGGCCTGTCGCTGATGGGCATCGTCGCCCAGGTCGGCTCATTCAACATGCGCGACATCGTCGAGTACCAGCAGGAGAACCTGTGGTTCGTCATCCCGCAGATTCTCGGCTTCGCGACCTTCTTCATCGCCGGTGTCGCGGTCACCCACCGTCACCCGTTCGACCAGCCGGAAGCCGAGCAGGAATTGGCCGACGGCTATCACGTCGAATATGCGGGCATGAAATGGGGCATGTTTTTCGTCGGTGAGTACATCGGCATCGTGACCATCTCGGCGCTGCTGACCACGCTGTTCTTCGGCGGCTGGCACGGGCCGTTCCTCGATACCCTGCCGTGGCTGTCGTTCTTCTGGTTCGCGCTCAAGACCGGCTTCTTCATCATGCTCTTCATCCTGCTGCGAGCGTCCCTGCCCCGGCCACGCTACGACCAGGTAATGGCTTTCGGCTGGAAGTTCTGCCTGCCGCTGACGCTGCTCAACCTGCTGGTGACCGGCGCGCTCGTGCTGGCCGCGCAGTAAGGAGAAAAATTCATGTTCAAGTACATCGGCGAGGTGCTCCACGGCACCTACACCCAGTTGCGCAGCCTGGTGATGGTGTTCAGCCATGCCTTCCGCAAGCGCGACACCCTGCAATACCCCGAAGAGCCGGTCTACCTGCCGCCGCGCTATCGCGGCCGCATCGTGCTTACCCGCGACCCCGACGGCGAAGAACGCTGCGTGGCCTGCAACCTCTGCGCGGTGGCCTGCCCGGTAGGCTGCATCTCGCTGCAGAAGGCCGAGACCGAGGATGGCCGCTGGTATCCGGAATTCTTCCGCATCAACTTCTCGCGCTGCATTTTCTGCGGCCTGTGCGAGGAGGCCTGCCCGACCACCGCAATCCAGCTCACTCCGGATTTCGAGATGGGCGAGTACAAGCGCCAGGACCTGGTCTACGAGAAGGAAGACCTGCTGATCTCCGGGCCCGGCAAGAACCCGGATTACAACTTCTACCGCGTTTCCGGCCTGGCCATCGCCGGCAAGCCAAAAGGCGCCGCGCAGTGCGAAGCCGAACCGATCAACGTCAAGGGGTTGCTGCCGTGACTGTATCGCCGCGCCCCCGCTCCTTCCGCCCGCTCGCCTCATGGGCGAGCGACGCCACAGTTTCGAGGACCTGACGTCATGGAATTCGCGTTCTATTTCTCCGCTGGTGTCGCGGTGGTGTCCACCCTGCGGGTGGTCACCGGCACGAATCCGGTTCACGCCCTGCTCTACCTGGTCGTCTCGCTGCTGGCGGTGGCCATGTGCTTCTTCAGCCTCGGCGCGCCGTTTGCCGGTGCGCTGGAAATCATTGTCTACGCTGGCGCGATCATGGTGCTGTTCGTCTTCGTGGTGATGATGCTCAACCTCGGCCCAGCCATTGCCCAGCAGGAGCGGGCCTGGCTGACACCACGGATCTGGATCGGCCCATCGCTGCTGGCTGGTGTGCTGCTGCTGCAGCTGCTTTGGGCGCTGTTCGCCGAACCGAGCAACGCACCGCTGGCGCTGACCAGCGTTGGTCCCAAGGAAGTCGGCGTATCGCTGTTCGGGCCCTACCTGCTGGCGGTCGAACTGGCCTCGCTGCTGCTGCTCGCGGCGCTGATCGCGGCCTATCACCTGGGCCGTCACGAGGCGAAGGAGTAATTCATGCAAAGCATTCCTCTCGAACACGGGCTGGCGGTCGCCGCGATCCTCTTCTGCCTCGGGCTGGTCGGTCTGATGGTTCGGCGCAACATCCTGTTCATGCTGATGAGCCTGGAAATCATGATGAACGCGGCAGGTCTGGCCTTCGTCGTCGCCGGTAGCCGCTGGGCACAGGCGGACGGGCAGATCATGTTCATCCTGGTGATCACCCTGGCGGCAGCCGAAGCCGCCATCGGCCTGGCGATCCTGCTGCAGCTGTACCGCCGCTTCAATACCCTCGATGTCGATGCCGCAAGCGAGATGCACGGATGAATCTTCTATTCCTGACCTTCGTTTTTCCGCTGCTCGGCTACTTCCTGCTCGCATTTTCCCGCGGACGGATTTCCGAGAACCTTGCTGCGACCATCGGCGTCGGCTCGGTGGGCCTCAGCGCGCTGACCAGCGCCTGGATCATCTGGCAGTTCAAGACCACGCCGCCGGCCGAAGGGGTCTTCACCCTGCAGCTATGGCAGTGGCTGGACGTCGCCAACCTACAGGCGTCCTTCGGCCTGCATCTGGACGGCCTGTCGCTGACCATGCTCGGCGTAGTCACCGGCGTGGGCTTCCTGATCCACCTGTTCGCCAGCTGGTACATGCGCGGTGAAGAGGGCTACTCGCGCTTCTTCGCCTACACCAACCTGTTCATCTTCAGCATGTTGCTGCTGGTGCTGGGCGATAACCTGCTGCTGCTGTACTTCGGCTGGGAAGGCGTCGGGCTCTGCTCGTACCTGCTGATTGGCTTCTATTTCAAGGAGCGCAAGAACGGCAATGCTGCACTGAAGGCGTTCATCGTCACCCGTGTCGGCGACGTGTTCATGGCCTTCGGCCTGTTCATTCTGTTCGTCCAGCTCGGCACGCTGAACATCCAGGAACTGCTGGCGCTGGCGCCGCAGAAGTTCGCCGAGGGCGATCTGTGGATCACCCTGGCCACCCTGGCGCTGCTCGGCGGCGCAGTGGGCAAGTCGGCACAACTGCCGCTGCAGACCTGGCTGGCCGATGCGATGGCGGGCCCGACGCCGGTGTCCGCGCTGATCCACGCCGCCACCATGGTCACCGCCGGCGTCTACCTGATCGCCCGTACCCATGGTCTGTTCCTGCTGGCGCCTGACGTGCACGAGCTGGTCGGCATCGTCGGCGGCGTGACGCTGGTGCTGGCCGGTTTCGCCGCGCTGGTACAGACCGACATCAAGCGCATCCTGGCCTACTCGACCATGAGCCAGATCGGCTACATGTTCCTTGCCCTTGGCGTCGGTGCGTGGGACGCAGCGATCTTCCACCTGATGACGCACGCCTTCTTCAAGGCCCTGCTGTTCCTCGCGTCCGGCTCGGTTATCCACGCCTGCCACCACGAGCAGAACATCTTCCGCATGGGTGGCCTATGGAAGAAGCTGCCGCTGGCATACGCCAGTTTCATCGTCGGCGGCGCCGCGCTGGCCGCGCTGCCGCTGATCACCGCGGGCTTCTACTCCAAGGACGAAATCCTCTGGGAAGCGTTTGCCAGCGGGCACAACGGGCTGCTCTATGCCGGTCTGGCAGGCGCTTTCCTGACTTCGCTGTATACCTTCCGACTGATCTTCATTGCCTTCCACGGCAAGCCGCAGACCGAGGCGCATGCCGGAAGTGGCCTCGCCCACAACCTGCCGCTGGCGGTGCTGATCGTGCTTTCCACGGTGGTCGGTGCGCTGATCACCCCGCCGCTGGCCGGCGTGCTGCCTGAGAGCGTCGGCCATGCCGGTGGCGAGGCCAAGCACAGCCTAGAGCTGCTGTCCGGCGCCGTTGCGATCGCCGGCATCCTGCTCGCCGCAGCGCTGTTCCTCGGCAAGCGCGGGTTGGTCACGTCCATCGCCCAGAGCGCACCCGGACGCCTGCTGAGCGCCTGGTGGTTCGCCGCGTGGGGCTTCGACTGGATCTACGACAAGCTTTTCGTGCAGCCCTATCTGTGGCTGTGCCGCCTGCTCGCCCGTGACCCCATCGACGCCACCATCGGTCTGGTGCCGCGCACCGCCCGTGGCAGCCACACCGCCCTGAGCCGCAGCGAAACCGGCCAGTTGCGCTGGTATGCCCTGTCCATCGTCGGCGGAGCCGTGCTGCTGCTCGGCATCATCCTGCTCTGAATTGCCCAAGGACTCGAAATCGTGATTCTGCCCTGGCTAATCCTGATTCCCTTCATCGGCGGCTTGCTCTGCTGGCTGGTCGAACGCTTCGACCAAACCCTGCCACGCTGGATCGCCCTGTTCACCATGACGCTGCTGTTCGGTCTGGGCCTTTGGCTCTGGAGCAACGGCGATTACAGCCTGGCGCCGACGCCTGAAGCCGGCTCGACCTGGGCGCTGGAGTTCAAGCACGTCTGGATCGAGCGCTTCGGCATCAACCTGCACCTTGCACTCGATGGTCTGTCGTTGCTGATGGTGCTGCTCACCGGCCTGCTCGGTGTGCTGTCGGTGCTCTGCTCGTGGAAGGAGATCCAGCGCCACGTAGGTTTCTTCCACCTCAACCTGATGTGGATCCTCGGCGGCGTGGTCGGCGTGTTCCTCTCGCTGGACTTATTCCTATTCTTCTTCTTCTGGGAAATGATGCTGGTGCCGATGTACTTCCTCATCGCGCTCTGGGGTCACAGCTCCGAAGGCAAGCGTTCGCGGATCAACGCGGCGACCAAATTCTTCATCTATACCCAGGCCAGCGGCCTGATCATGCTGGTGGCGATCCTCGGGCTGGTGCTGGTGAATTACCACAACACCGGTGTACTGACCTTCGATTACGCCCTGCTGCTCAACGCCGAGCTCGATCCGAAGATCGAATTCCTGTTAATGCTCGGTTTCTTCATCGCCTTCGCGGTGAAGTTCCCGATCGTGCCGCTGCACGCCTGGTTGCCGGCTGCCCATGCCCAGGCACCCACCGCAGGTTCCGTGGACCTGGCTGGCATCCTGCTGAAGACTGCCGCCTACGGCATGATCCGCTTCGCCCTGCCACTGTTCCCCGAGGCTTCGGCGGACTTCGCGCCGATCGCCATGACGCTCGGCCTGATTGGCATCTTCTACGGCGCTCTGCTGTCGTTCGGCCAGACCGACATCAAGCGTCTGGTTGCCTACTCCAGCATCTCGCACATGGGTTTCGTGCTTATCGGCATCTACTCGGGCAGCGAGCTGGCGCTGCAGGGCGCGGTGGTGTTGATGATCGCCCATGGCCTGTCGGCTGCTGCGCTGTTCATCCTCTGTGGCCAGCTCTATGAGCGCCTGCATACCCGTGACATGCGCGAGATGGGCGGTCTGTGGTCGCATCTGCCATGGCTGCCGGCGCTGAGCCTGTTCTTCGCTGCCGCCTCGCTGGGCCTGCCCGGTACCGGCAACTTCGTCGGCGAGTTCGTGGTGCTGTTCGGTGCTTTCGGCCAGTGGCCGTGGATCGTGGTGATCGCCACCTTCGGTCTGGTGCTCTCCTCGGTGTATTCGCTGGCGATGATCCATCGCGCGCATTTCGGTCCGGTCAAGACCGAGGGCAGCCTGCGTGGGCTGGACGCGCGCGAGGTCGGCATGATCCTGCTGCTGGCAGCGCTGCTGGTGCTGCTCGGGGTCTATCCGCAGCCGGTACTCGACACCTCGCTGGCCACCATGAGTGGCGTACAGCAGTGGTTCAGTACCGCTTTCTCCCAACTCGCTTCGGTCCGGTAGTCGCGCTATGGAATTCACTCAACAACACTTCATCGCCCTGCTGCCGTTGCTCGTCGTCAGTGTCACCGCCGTGGTGGTGATGCTGGCGATTGCGTGGCGTCGCAACCACGGCCTGACCTACATGCTTACCGCTGCCGGGTTGGTTCTTGCGCTGCTGTCGATTGCGCCAGCGTTGCAGGTAGCGCCGCTGGAGGTTACCCAGCTACTGCAGCTGGACCGCTTCGCCTACTTCCACATGGCGCTGCTGCTGCTGGCCACGCTGGCCTGCGTCACCCTGGCGCATGCCTATCTGGGCGAGAAGCCCGGCGGCCAGGGCTTCCCGGGCAATCGCGAGGAACTCTATCTGCTGATGGTGCTGTCGGCCCTCGGCGGTCAGGTGCTCGTGTCCAGTCAGCATCTGGCCGGCCTGTTCATCGGCCTGGAGCTGCTTTCGGTGCCGGTCTACGGGTTGGTCGCCTACGCCTTCTTCAACAGGCGTTCGCTGGAAGCCGGAATCAAGTACATGGTGCTGTCGGCCGCCGGCAGCGCGTTCCTGCTGTTCGGCATGGCGCTGCTGTACGCCGAGTCCGGTAGCCTGAGCTTCGCCGGCATCGGCGCCAGCCTGGCGGCGCAGCAGTCGACCGTTCTGGTGCAGGCCGGCATTGGCATGATGCTGGTCGGGCTGGGTTTCAAGCTTTCGCTGGTGCCCTTCCATCTGTGGACGCCGGATGTCTACGAGGGCGCTCCGGCACCGGTTTCCGCATTCCTCGCCACTGCCAGCAAACTCGCCGTGTTCGCCGTGCTGCTGCGCCTCTACCAGCTGTCGCCGGCGACCAGTGGCGGCTGGCTGAACGATGGTCTGACGCTGATCGCAATCGCGTCGATCCTGATCGGCAACCTGCTGGCGCTGAATCAGAGCAACCTCAAGCGCCTGCTTGGTTATTCGTCCATCGCCCACTTCGGCTACCTGCTGGTGGCGCTGATCGCCAGCGAAGGCCTTGCTGTCGAGGCAGTCGGCGTTTACCTGGCGACCTACGTGCTGACCAGCCTCGGTGCCTTCGGTGTGATCACGCTGATGTCCAGCCCATTCCAGGGCCGCGATGCCGATGCCCTGTACGAGTACCGCGGCCTGTTCTGGCGCCGGCCGTACCTGACTGCGGTGCTCACCGTGATGATGCTGTCGCTGGCCGGCATTCCGATGACGGCGGGTTTCATCGGCAAGTTCTACGTGATCGCCGCTGGCGTGCAATCGCAGCAGTGGTGGTTGCTGGGCAGCTTGATCATCGGCAGCGCCATCGGCCTGTACTACTACCTGCGCGTGATGGTGACGCTGTATCTGGTCGAGCCCGGCATACGCCGTCACGACGCACCGCTCAACTGGGGTCAACAAGCCGGTGGCATCATGCTGCTGGCCGTCGCCGCCCTCGCCTTCCTCCTCGGTGTCTACCCGCAGCCACTGCTGGAACTGGCTCAGCATGCGATCTTCGCTACGCTCTGAGCACAGCACCAGATAATGAAACGCCCCGATTACTCGGGGCGTTTCTGTTTTCGGACTCCAACCTCAGGCACTGCGCGAGGTGCGCTCGTCGCTCAGCCGTGCGGGGTAGCGTTGGCGGCCTTCTCGATATGCAGGGGAAGCGAAGAAAACCCGCTGGCGGGAAAGAACGCCTTCACCGCTTGCTGATCCGCCAGCAGCGCGATTCGGCGGGTGCGCCCCAGCAGCTCCTCCATCACGACGCGCAGCTCCAGCCTGGCAAGCGGGGCTCCGGGACAGACATGGATGCCGGCGCCATACAGCAGATTCAGCTGCGGCTCGCGGTCGAGACGAAACTCTTCAGGATCTCCGAACACCGCTTCGTCGCGATTGGCCGACGCCCAGATGAGCGCCAGACGCGTGCCGGCCGCCAGCGTGCGCTCACCCAGCGTGACCTCTCTGGTGGTGACCCGCCGGTTCATGACGAGCGGCGCGTGGATGCGCAGTATCTCGTCGATGGCGGCCGGCAGCAGCGCCAGCTGCTCGCGCAACTGCTGCTGCAACGCGCCATGGCCGGCGAGGTAATGCACGAGGATGCCGATCGAGGCGGCAATGGTGCCCAGCTCGCCGACCGTCCAGTTACGCAGGATGCTGACGATTTCATCGTCGGTCAGCGGTCTGCCCAAGGCCTGATCGCGCAGCAGACGGGTGGTCACGTCGTCTGGCGCCGCGCTACCGGCGTTGCGGCGCGCCGTGAGCAGATCCTTGATGTAGCCGTCGAATTCCAGCGCAACCGCGCTCATCGCCGCTTCGTCCCTGGCCAACGTGGCCGCCTGGTTCTTCAGCGTCCACAGGCGCAGCGGCTCGTGCAGCTCCACCGGCCAACCCAGCCAGGCGCACTGAATCTGCAAGGCAAAAATCTGCGCAAAGTCCGTCATCAGCTCGACACTCGCCTGCTCCGGCAAGGCCTGCACCAGCCGTACCGCAACCTCCCGGCACACCGGGGCGAAGGCTTCCATCTGCTGCGGCTCGAAGTAAGGCTCGATGAGCCGCCGGTACGCCGTATGCTCCGGCGGGTCCATGCCGTTGGGCACGGAGGGGAAACGCGAGACGGCGTTGCTGTAGGTCTCGTGGTCCATCAATACGTGCATGACATCCGCGTGTCGGAACAGCGAGGTGTAGCCGTAACGACTGGTTGCCACCGGGCAACGACGGCGCATGTCGTCGTAGGTGGCCATCTGGTCCTTGAGTACCGTCTCGGATCTCGGATCCCAATCGGCTGATTTATTCTCCATAGCAACTCCTCTTGCGGACCTCTCGATAATCGGGACCGCCTCGGTGGTGATGAATTATTCAGCCCTGTCCCAACCCGGCAGGCTGAACTCCGCACGCAGCAGTTGCACTTCTTCCTGATGCAATTCGGCGATGCGCGCCAGCAGCTCCTCGCCGGCAGGCAGCAGGTGAACCTCAACCTGACGCCGGTCTTCCCGCCCCGCCTTTCGCTCGACCAAGCCCATTTTTTCGCAGCGGTCGATCAGCGCCACGACGCTGTTATGTTTCGATTGCAGCTGTTCGGCGAGCTCGCCAACCGTCGCCCAATCACGCGCCGAAGCGCCACGAATCTGGAGCAGCAGCTGGTACTGCAGCGCCGTCGCACCGTTTTCCAGGCACAGCAACTCGCTGTTGCGCAGGAATCGGCGCAGGCGATGACGGAAATGCGCCAGCCGCTGGTAATCGGATTTTTCCAAGAGATGATTTCCTCGTTGACCTTTTCGCAGCATTGTGCACGATATATATCACGCCACGATATATATTTCACCGGAACCGCCCAGCCGATTCCGTCCGCCCCAGAAAGGAACGTCATGAATCTCCTTGTCCTCATGCGCATGCTGTTGTGCAGTGCACTCGCCCCTTCCGACTGGACGAGCGATCAACTGCCGCCTCGAATCCGGCTCTGGGCATTCATCGTGCCGCTGTCGCTGTTGCCACCGACGATGATTGCCCTGCTGGACGCACCGCTGAGCGCCTACCTGCCCATCTTCCAGATCCAGCCCTCGACGGGCACGGCCGGCCTGTTCTTCGGTGGCGAAATATTCTCGGTGTTCGTGATGGGCTGGCTGATCAAACACGTCGCCCACGCCTGCAGCCACGACGTGACCTATGCCGAAGCTTATCTGGTAGCCACTATCGCCTGCGTGCCGCTATGGCTGTCCTCTCTCGGCCTGCTGGTGAACAACCCGTTTCTGAACACGGTGCTACCGCTCAGCGCGCTGGCCTCGTGCTGCGTCCTGCTCTACCAGGGCACCTGTTCGCTGTGCCGGGTGGACGACCGCCTGGAGGCGGCCGCCATCACCCAGACGGCGTTCGGCGCAGCCGTCATCGTCTGGATGATGGTGCTGCCGCTCTTCTGGACGGCCGCCTGACGGCGATCTCGGGCCAACGAAACCGTTACAAGCCTCTAGCCATATCGCGCAGGCCACGCCACAACAGCCTCAGGTGCCGATCACGCCACCATCGTCCCGCGTAATCAGCACCGTCGAAGAGCGCGGCCGCGACTGACCATCACTGGCCGGAAAGCTCAGCTCGGGGTGCTGCACGTTGATCCACATCGCGCGGTAGTCCGGGCTCCAGGTGATGCCGGTGATCTCGCAGCCACGCGGCCCTACCAGAAAGCGACGCACCTCGCGCGTGCCGGGATCGGCGCACAGCAGCTGGTTGGTCCCCATGACCTGCATCGCCGGTTCGTCGTCGCCGTAGTCGGTCTGTATCCACAGCCGGCCATCGGCATCGAAGGCCAGACCATCCGGCGAGGAGAACACATCGCCCTCGATGGTGCCGGTCAGATGTGCAGGCACGGGTTTGCCGTCCGCACCGCGCGCGCCCTTCCGCTCGCCAGCGAGCAGGAAAATTTCCCACTCGAAGCGCGTCGCCGCAGGGTCGCCTCCCGCCTCGCGCCAGCGCAGGATCTGCCCGTGCAGGTTCTGCGGGCGCGGGTTCGCCTTGTCGACCGCCACCTTGTCGCCGCGTTGATCGTTGTTGGTCAGGGTGACGTAGACCTCGCGCGTACGAGGATGCACCGCGACCCATTCCGGGCGGTCCATGGGCGTTGCGCCGAGCCGGTCGGCCGCGGCGCGCGCATTGAGCAGCACCTCGGCCTGGCTGGGGAATCCATGCTCGGCGGTCAGGCCGTTCTGCCCGTGAACCAGCGCCAGCCAGCGACCGCTGCCATCGGCGTCGAAACGCGCGACGTAGAGCGTGCCGTCATCGAGCAGCTGGCGATTCTGCTGATCCGCGCCGGGTACATAGCGGCCGCTGGGGACGAACTTGTAGACGTACTCGCCGCGCGAGTCGTCGCCGGAATAGAACGCCATGCGCCCGTCCTCCCCCAGCGACAACACCGCGCATTCGCGGCAGTAGCGACCGAATGCGGTGCGTTTGACCGGCTGCGCCTGCGGATCGAAGGGATCGATCTCCACCACCCAGCCGAAACGGTTCGGTTCGTTGACATAGCCGCCGTGCGGCAGGCTGGCATCGGGTGTGGCATCGAAGCGCTCGTCGGCACTTTCCCAGCCGTAGAGCTTGCTGCGCTCACCGCTGGCAACGCCGTAACGGGCGTGCGCGGTACGTGCGGCCAGGTCCTCGGCATCGCGATTGAGAAAGTAGTTGTGCCAGTTTTCCTCGCAGGTCAGGTAGGTGCCCCACGGCGTGAAGCCGCTGGAACAGTTGTTCAGCGTGCCAATGATGCGGGTGCCGCTCGGATCGGCGGCGGTTCGGAGCAGTTCGTGCCCGGCCAGCGGGCCGCCGACGGCCAGCGGCGTCAGCGTGCTGATGCGCCGGTTGTAGCGCGACGGATGGACCCGTTGCCACTCGCCCGCGGCATCCTTGCGCACCTCGATGATGCTGACGCCATGCGCCGCCTGCTCCTTGCGCACTTCTGCCAGCGGCCGGCGGCCATCCACCAGGCTCATGCCGTCGGGATGCAGCGGCGGATTGACGTACTCATGGTTGATCGCCAGCAAACCGTGCTCGGTCGGCGCATCTGCGAACGGGAAAAAGTGCATGCCGTCGTGGTTGTCCCCGGCCTGCAGCAGCTGTGCCTGCCAGTCGTCGCTGGCATCGGCTTGCCATTGCGGTGCGTCGGCCTCCACCGGGTCGCCCCAGGAAAAGAACACCCGCGCACGATAGCCCGGCGGTACCTGCACGCTGTCGAAGGTCGGATCCAGCTGCGGCGGAACGGACTCGAAACCCAGCAGCCGGCTGCGTGCCGCAACCGCTCCACAGGCGGACAGCCCGCCGCCGAGAAAGGCCATGCCCGCCAGGCCCAGGCTGCCCTTGAGCAGCCCGCGCCGGCTGTGGTCGACCAGATCGCTCAGGCTCGGCTGGTGGCCCGGATTGATCGACTGATCGTCGAGCGCCGCGAGGGCGGCGTGAAAGTCGCGAAAATCCTGTTTCATATCGATTGCATCCTGAACGCATCATTCGATGCGGTAGTGAAAGGTGTTCTGTACGCCACGCACCGTCACGGCCTGGCCGTCGACGATGCGCGGGCGGTAGCGGAAACGCTTGGCCGCCTCGAGCGAGGGGCGGATGAACAGCGGATGGCACTGTCCCGCGACTTGCGGCGACACCACGCGACCGTTCGGATCGACGTCGTAACTGACCGTGCATTCGCCCTGCACGCCCGAGTCCAGCGCGCGCTGCGGATACACCGGCGGCGCCTTGGCGATGGGCAGGTATTGCCGGTCCGTCGCGGCGGCGGCCTCGCGCCGCGCCTGTTCGGCCGCCGCGACACGGGCTCGCTCGGCTTCGATTCGGCGCCGGGCCTCGGCAGTGCGTTCGGCCTCCTGAGCCAGACGCTGCTGTTCACGCTCGCGGGCCTGCCGCTCGCGCTCGGCGATCTCGCGCTGCTGGCGCAACTGCTGTTGGCGGGCCGCTTCGGCGACCCGCTTCTGCTCGGTCCGCCTGAATGCCAGCTCGGCTTCGGTCGGTGCCGCGGGCTCGGCCGCCGGCTCCGGTGCGGCGGCTGCGGGCGACTCGACCGGCGCTTCGGGCAGAGCTTGCGGCTCGACCGGCAGCGGCAGGCTCACCAGCTGGGTACGCAGGATTTGCGCATTGCTCGGTGCCTCGAATGTCGGCGTCCAGCTGTTCAGCAAGACTGCTGCACCCAACCCCACATGCAGGCCGATCGCCCCGAGTAGCGCCAGCCCTTGCGAGGCGTGGAACGGCGCAGGTTCGCGCAGCATCGCCGCGTCCATCAGCGCCGGATTCATGGCTGTCCAGCTCCCGGCGCCAGCGTATCCGGCGCTTCAGTGATCAGCCCGAGGTTGACCACCCCGCCGCGCTGCAACTCGGCGATGGCGGCGACCACGCGCCCGTAGTCCGCGGCATCGTCGGCCCGGACATAGACCTGGGCATCGCCGTGCACGGCGATGAGCGATGCCACCTTGGCGCGCATCTCCGCCAGTTCCACGGCCGTATCCGCCTGCTGCTCGATGTCGATCTCGCTGCCCAGGTTCCAGTAGAAGCTGCCGTCCGCCTTGACCGAGAGGGTGAGCAACTTGCGCTCGTTCTCCGTCGGCAGCGCCTCGGCGGCGACCTTGGGCAGTTCGATGTTCACGCCCTGCACCAGCATCGGTGCGGTGACCATGAAGATCACCAGCAACACCAGCATGACGTCGATGTAGGGCACCACGTTCATTTCCGCCTTCGGACCGTGCTTGCGCTGAGGCCTGACTAGCATGGGCGTTCTCCTCAGGCCGCGGCGGCGGCGAAGCTCGGCGCGCCGGCATGCAGTCGCGGCAACAGGCGTGCTTGCAGTTCGTTGGCGAAGGCGTAGTAGCGGCCGGCGAGCGCTTGACCGCGGGCGGCGAAGCGGTTGTAGGCGATCACCGCCGGAATTGCCGCGAACAGGCCGATCGCCGTGGCGATCAGCGCTTCGGCAATGCCGGGCGCCACGGTGGCAAGGGTGACCTGCTGTACCTGGGAAAGCCCGATAAAGGCATTCATGATCCCCCACACGGTGCCAAACAACCCGATGTACGGACTCACCGAGCCGATGGTGGCGAGTGCCTGCAAGCCATGGTCCAGACGCTCCTCCTGCTCGGCGACGGCCACATAGAGGCTACGATCCACCGCTTCGCCGAGCGTCTGCGGAGCAAGGCCGGGCTGGCGCTGCAGCTGGCTGAACATCTGCAGACCATCGCGGAAGATGCGCTGCAGCGCAGCCTCCGGCAACCGTGCCTGGTGCTCGACGTCGCGCTGCAGCTGGGCCAGATCAGCGCTCTGGCGGAACTGACGCAGGAACTCGCGCAGCAGGCGCTCACTGCGCCTAAGCACCACGCTGCGCTGGATGATCAGATACCAGCTGGCCACCGACGCCAGCACCAGAATCGCCATGACGGCCTGAACCACCACGCTGGCCTCGCTGACCAGCCCCCAGATCGACATCTGTTCGACTGCATGTTGCATCGCTGTTTCCTCCTGCCCGGCCGGGCAGCTGTAAGTGAATGACGGCCGCGTTACCGGAAGATGACTATTCCAGGCCCAGGGCATCGGCCACCGCGGTCCACGGCAGGTACTTGTAGTTCTGCGTACCCTCGGGCATCCGCTTGCGCCCGTCCTGCACCACCAACAGCCCCTGGCTCCACGGCCCGCCGAGGTTGGCCGAGGTGACTTCCAGACCATCGGTTTCCGAGGCGCCGTCGATGCCGCGCGCGGCGTTGAGGCCGATGCGGAACGCACCACGCACGGCATAGGGCGCCGTGGCATCCAGCACCACGTAGCTGTCGTTGCCCTGGCTGGAGATCACCAGATAATCGGCGCGCTGGCCGTGGTACAGCGCCAGCCCTTCGATATCGTCGTGCACGCTCTCGCCCACGCCGATGACCTTCTCCAGAGTGGTCGGCGCGTTGGCCGCGGCACCCAGCGTCCACACAGCAACGTCTTCCTCGCCGATGAACAGTCGCTCACGGCGGTCGTCCGCCACACAGCCTTCCGGCTGGCTGTCGACCTTGAAGCGCCGTACCAGCTCACCCCGGGGCTTGCCACTGCGCCCATCGAGGCGGTACTGCAGGAAGGTGCCGTCCTTGTCGTTGGCGAAGGCATGGATGGCGCCCTGACGATCCTTGAACAGGCAAAGTCCGTAGATGTCCGCGAGCGGCGTGGCGATCTGGCCGATGTTCTCCAGCCGGCCGTTGGCCGGATCGATGGCGAACAGATGCAGGCTGTTGCGATCACGATTGCTCGCCACCGCCAGATCGACCTGGCGCTGACCGAGACGGAAGCCGTCGCGTACATCGACGTTGTTCAGCCGCCCTACTGGCAGGCTCTGCACCTGGCGGCCCTGCAGGTCATACACCACCAGCCCGCCCTTCTTGTCGGTGCCCAGCACCCGGCTTGCGACCGGTTCGCTGCGGTTGACCCAGATGGCCGGGTCGTCAGCCGCATCGCCCAGGCTCGGTACCGGGCCGCTCTCGACCTCGGCCGGCAGCAAGGGCAACGGCGGCTTGCGCGCGACCGGCCGTGGCGTCCAATCGAGAGCAGCCTGGCGGCTACCGCGATCATCCACCAGCAGCAGCGCCAGGCCCTCGGGGGTCGCTCGTGCGCTGATCTGCTCAGGCTCGTCGAAGCCCCTCAGCGCCAATACCTGACGGGCCTGCCAGCCATCGGCCTGCTCCTGATAAAGGTGCAGCGCCGCGGCTTCGGCATCCAGCAGCAGCACGCCACCGGGCACCAGAGCCAAGCCTGCGGCGCCATCTGCAAGCCCGCCGAAGGGAGCGCGCAGGTCCACCGGCACCCGTTCCAGCGGCGCCTCGGCGTTGGCGGGATAGGCCCAGAGGCCGATCGCTTCCTCGTTGACGAACAGCCGCCCGGCCGCATCGTCGACCTGACAATGACTGCTGCCCGGCGGCAGGCTCAGGCCGCGCACACGACGGGCCTCGCCCAGCAGTTGGCCGTCCGCGCCCACCAGCCATTGCTCGCCGACGCCTTCCTCACCGACGAGGAACAGAAAGTCGTTGCGACCGGCATCGCGGAACAGGCACAGCCCTTCGATGGCGAAAGTCGTCTTGGGCAGAAACAGCGGTGCGCTCCACTGCCCGCCGCGAGTCAGCCCGACGAGCATCGCCTGCTGGCGTTTGCGCTCGACGGTCGCCAGCAGCAGCCCCGCGTCACTCTCGCGCTGATCGAGTCCCTCGAAACGTCCAGGGAGGTTGGCCCGCACCTGCCCCTGTGGGTC
Organism: Stutzerimonas sp. 21-1; assembly: GCF_056336065.1. Classification (NCBI taxonomy): domain Bacteria; kingdom Pseudomonadati; phylum Pseudomonadota; class Gammaproteobacteria; order Pseudomonadales; family Pseudomonadaceae; genus Stutzerimonas; species Stutzerimonas sp. 21-1. Next base: position 2,393,181 of record NZ_CM150500.1, read on the forward strand.
GAGCAGTCGCAGGCCCTGGCCGTCCAGTTCGACACGGTCGAACCCGTCCGTGCCCAGCAGCCGTGCGGCCTCGATCGCAGCGGGTGCGGCCGCGGCGACGGACAAGGTAGCCGCCGCGCGCTCACCCGTGCTTTGGCAGGCGGCCAGCGCGATGCAGGTGGCCAGCAGGAGTTTTCGTTGCAGATGTACGTACATGAAGTGTTCCAGTCAGGCAGCCGCCCGCCGTCACCCGAGTGGGTAACGGGACGGCAAGGGTCAGAAATGGGTGAGCGTCAGGCCGAGCTTGTAGGTCGGGCCGTACTCTTCGTACTGGGCGTTGTAGCGCTGGCGGCCGGTGTAGACGAAATAGGCTTCGTCGGTCAGATTCAGCGCCTCGAAGGTCAGCTGCAGGCTGGGCGTGATGAAGTAGCCGGCCTTGAAATCGACGAACAGCTGGCCGTTCGCATACAGGTCATGCGCGGCATCGTCAACGCCGGAAACCTCGGCCAGGTACTCGGACTTGTAGTTGGCGGCCAGGCGCGTGTTGAAGCGCTCGTTCTCCCAGCCAATCATGAGGTTGCCAACGGTATCGGAGTGATTCGGCAGGTCGATGCTGCGCTTGGCGCCCTGTCCTTCGATATCCGCATCGGAGCGACTGAACGTGGCGTTGGCGCCCAACAGCAGGCCGTTCCAAGGGGCCGGCAGCCAGTCGAATTTCTGCGAATAGGCCAGCTCGATGCCATAGAGCGTGGCGCCACTGCCGTTCTCGTAACTCAGCGCCTCGGCGAAGTCCGCCCACTGGCCGGTTCCGGCCAGGTCGGTGTTGTAGATGAAGTTGTCGATGTCCTTGTAGAACAGGAACGCCGAGACGGCGCCGGCCCGGCCCATGTAGTGCTCGATGCCCAGATCGTAGTTCACCGACTCCAGCGGTTTGAGGTTCGGATTGCCGAACTCCGCCTCGTCGTCCTCGATGACGAATCCGGGCGCCAGCTGGCCGAACGTCGGTCGCACCACGCTGTTGGTCCAGGCCGCACGCAACTGCGTGCTGGGGCTCAGCTGGTAGCGGGCGTGCAACCCCGGCAGCCAGTGCTCGTAGCGTCGGCCGCTGGATATCGTCTCGAAAACCCCGTCACGCACACCCGTACCCTTGGCACTGAAGTCGGTGCCCTCGTAGCGCATGCCCGCGATGAAGCGCCAGCGGTCCAGATCCAGGGTGTTCATCACATAGGCGGCATCGATGTCCTCGCGCATGTCGAAGTCGTTGATGCGCGACTGTTCCTCGTCATAGAACTCGCTGGCGTCGAACCCACCGATCAGGCCCTTGATGCCCGATGCACTGATACCCGGACCGAAGCGGCCGAGTCCGTAATCGACGCGTCCAGCCTGGAAATCGGCCAAGGTCAGGTCATCGAAATGGTCGTAGACCCAGATCTCGCTGTCGTTTGACTTGTCGCGGCGGCTGAGCTTGCCGCCGAACTTGAGCTGCGCCGCGTAGCCCATAAGGTCGTAATCGCGCGCCAGGTCCAGGCGGATGTTTTTCTCGCGGTCGCGGGCATCGCTCTTCTCCCACTCCACCTCGTCAAGCTCGAAGCGGGACGGATCGTAGAAACCCGATTCGACGGCCAGCCGCGGCTTGCGCGTGCTGGAAAAGCCCGCATCGCTGAAGTCGCCCTCGAACACGGCACCGGCGATACCGCCGGGGTTGCGCTCGCGCGACTCGCTGTAGCCGGTCTGGCCGCTCAGCGTCCACAGGCCAAACAGGCGTTCACCGCCGAACACATAGGATTGGATGGTCTGGGTGTCCTCGCGCGATTTGAGTTCGCGCCAGCCCTCGGCGTCACCGCGCTCGCCGGCCTGCTGCGCATCCTCGAAGGCGACGCCGGCGGCGTTGCGCGTCTCGGTGTCCTTGAAGCGGCTGTAGAGCGTGCGCAGGTAGTAGCTGCTGAGATCATCCGGTTTGTAGTCGAAGTTGAGGCCGAAGCCGGTGCGCTCGCGGGTGATCTCGTAATCGCGCTGTTCCAGCTCTTCGAGCCGCGCGCCGTCCTCGAAATCCCATTTGCCGCCGGTTTCGACGTTGTCCGAACCGAAGTCGCGCTCCTGCCAGCTCAGCGCCGCGGCCACGCCGAAGTTGTCGATACCATCGCCCAGGCTGAAACGGTTGCTGAAGGCGCCGGAGAACTTCGGGCTCTGCTTGCCGACGTTCTCGTCATGGCTGCCCTCGGCGCTGATGCTGTAGAACAGACCGTCATGATCGAAGGCCGACAGGCTTTCCACTTCGATGGTGCCGCCCAGGGAGTTGGCGTCCATGTCCGGGGTAAGCGTCTTGACCACCGACAGCGACTGCACCAATTCCGATGGCAGTACATCCAGCGCCACGGCCCGCCGGTCGCCCTCCGGCGAGGGCACCAGGGTGCCGTTGATGGTCACGCTGTTCAGGTCCGGCGCAATACCGCGCACGCTGACGAAGCGGCCCTCGCCCTGATCGCGCTCCACCGACAGCCCCGGAATACGCTGCAGCGCCTCGGCGGCATTGTCGTCCGGCAACTGGCCGATGCCATCGGCATGCGCCACGCTCTTCACGCTGTCGGAACTGCGCTGTTCCTTGAGCGCCTTGTCGATGCTCACCGCCTGGCCGACCACCTCGACGTGCTCGACACTCGGCTCCTGCGCCAGCGCTGCCGAGCTGGCGGCAACCGCCAGCGCCAGTGCACTGATCCTGAATCGCTGTTTTCGCTGTTGGTAGCAATGAGCGCTCATCCCGTCCCCTCTCCGGAACCCATCCGGGCCGATCCCGGAACTGCAGCGGACGGTAGGCAGGCACCGTGGCAGTTCTGTGACAGCGCGGGTGCGATAAGCGCGAATCAGCGGCGTTTAGGCTGTTTCTGCCCGCTTTTGAGCCGAATTGACCTGTCTGGCCGACGATCACGAGCGGCGTCACGGGCCGCCACGGCGTTGAGCGCGACTGCCAGCAAACTAAATGCCCTCGATCGCCCCCGCGACGCGCAATTGAGCTGAGCCGAATTGACCCCTGGGGTGCGTAATCCGTCTGTCACAGCGATCTGCTTAGGTGCCGGTTCAACCACTACCGACGGGCCAGAGCCGATGAAATCCTTTCTCAGACTGCACACCTGGCCCCTGGTGTGTCTCGCCATCGCCGCCAATCTCGGCCTACAGCTCTACCTCGCCACCGGGGAGCTGAAGGAATGGGCGCAAATCGACTGGATGGACGTCGCCGGCGAAGGCGGTTCGGCCGTGCTGGCGCTGGTCTGGCTGATCATGCTGCTGCGCAGCCGACCGGCGGGCCGGGTGACTCGGCTGCTGACGCTCGGACTCGCCTGCATCTTCTTCGCCTGGTGGATGGACACGCTGGACGAGTTCGTCCAGATGCCGCAGCAGGTCGCCTGGGACAACTGGCTCGAAACGGCACCGATGCCTATCGGCCTGTTGCTGCTCACGCTCGGCATCTACCACCTCAACCAGGAACAGCGCGCCATCAGCCAACAGATGAGCAAACGCGAGAAACTGTTTCGCGAACATCGCCTGTTCGACAAGGTGACGCCGCTGGGTGCCGCCGAATACTTGCGCCGGCAAATCCAGCATGCGCTGGCGGAGGCCCGCGAGAACGAGCAGCCGCTGTCACTTGTCGCCGTGGACCTGGACAACTTCGACGCCATAAACCGGCGTTTTGGTCAGAACGAGGGCGATGCCGTGCTGCAGGCCATCGCGCAGCTGCTGATGCTCAATTTGCGCCGGCAGGATCTGCTGTGCCGCCTGGCGGGGGATCGCTTCGTCGCGGTGCTGCACAACACCGGCGAAGCTCAGGCGCGGATGATCGCCGACGAGTTGCAGCAGGCGGTCGCCAGCCTGGCGCACCGGACCGCGCAACATGGCGAACGCCTTGTGCTGCGCGCCAGTGCCGCAGCCGTCATGGCGCTGGACGATGATCCGGAGCAGTTGCTCAGGCGCCTCAACCTCGGTCTGGCCAAGGCCAAGCAGCAGCTGCCGCGTTGCGCGTGAGGACGGGACGATGGCGATCGGCTACGAATGCGATACCCGCTTCATCCCCGCACATCATCAGCCGGCGCTGTTGATCGACCTGGCGTTATCACGAGGGATCGACAGCCATCGGCTGCTGCGCGGCACAGGGCTGTTCTATGCCGATATCGCGGAGGGCCGCGCCAAGCTCAGCCCGGAGCAGTTCGTCACACTGATCGGCAACGCCCAGCGTCTACTGGATGCAGACGACAGCAGCTTTCTGTTCGGCCAGCGGTTGCTACCCGGGCATTACGGCGAGGCCAGCCATACGCTGGAACACGCCTGCACACTGCACCAGGCATTGGAGCGACTGCAGTGCTTTCGCGCGCTGCTCAGCCCGCTGCTCACGCCCCGCTTGCTGCTCGACGACAAGCAGGCGTACCTCTACTGGCTCGACAGTTGCGGCACCGGACATTCACGGATCTTTCTGGCCGAAGCCTGCATGACTGCTGTTGTCGCCATGAGCCGCCGGCTCTCGGCAGAGCGCCTGCCCTGGCGTTTCCATTTCAGCTACGCCAAACCTCGCTACATCGAGCAGTACTGGGTCCATCTGGGCGAGGAGCTGACCTTCGACAGTCAGCTGACGATGATGAGCCTGCCACGCGAGTATCTGCATCGCCCCTGGCCGGATGCCTCGGCGACGGCCGGCCAGGTCGCCGAGCTGGCCAGCCAGACGCAGCTGGCGAGCCTGGGTTGGCAGTGCAGCTTTCTCGATCAGCTATACGAGTACCTGCAGGCCAACATCCGCACGCCGTTGAACCTCGAACGGGTCGCCCTGGCTTTCGGGATGAGTCCGGCAACGCTCAAGCGCAAGCTGCAGAAACACGACACGCACTTTCAGGAGCAGCTCGACCTGGCGCGCAAGCACGTGGCGCTGTATCTGTATCAGGTCAGAGGCTATGGCAACGACGAGGTCGCGGCTTACCTGCGCTTCACCGACACCACCAACTTTCGCCGTTCCTTCAAGCGCTGGACCGGCATGGTGCCGAGCGGTTTACGGCGACTGTTCGGGTAGCACCGCAAAGCGGCGCAGACAGAAACGGCGGGAGCCAACTCGCCAACGCAATGTTCGCAAGCCACGGCAGGGGCCGGGCCGCAGCCGGAAGCGGTATCCATTCGGGCACAAAAAAGCCCCGATGACGGGGCTTTGAGAGTGTTTCGGGAATCGTTGACTCCTCGAAACTATGTAGTGGTGCGGACGGAGAGACTCGAACTCTCACACCTTGCGGCGCCAGAACCTAAATCTGGTGTGTCTACCAATTTCACCACGTCCGCCAAGCGGGCTTGAAACGAAAACGCCAGGCATTGCCTGGCGTTTTCTGGAATATGGGGTGGACGAAGGGGATCGAACCCTCGACACCAGGAGCCACAATCCTGTGCTCTACCAACTGAGCTACGCCCACCATATTGCATTTGCTTGTGCCAGAAGCCCGACATGGCGCACCCGGCAGGACTCGAACCTGCGACCATCCGCTTAGAAGGCGGATGCTCTATCCAGCTGAGCTACGGGCGCTTTTATCTGCATTCTGTTCGGAGCGCAGACTTGAAGCTCCGGCTGTAGAAGAAGTGGTTTTCTTCGTAAGCCATCTTACCCAGCAGCAGGCTGTGCTCGACAAGCGGGGCGAATGTTATAGAGGCTCCCGATAGTCGTCAACAGCAAAGCTGAAAAAAAATTTCAGCTAGATAAAGGGGTTACACGTGGCTGCGGCCCCTCCGCCTTTGCCACATCGTCTCGGCGTGAGAGAATGCGCGCCCTTTCCAAGTTCTTTCCGGTGGTTAACCAAGCGTCATGACCGCACAACTGATCGACGGTAAAACGATTGCAGCCAACATTCGCCAACAGATCTCCGGTCGTGTTGCCGAACGTCGTGCGCAGGGACTTCGCGCGCCAGGTCTGGCAGTGATTCTGGTGGGCAACGATCCCGCTTCCCAGGTGTACGTGGCGCACAAGCGCAAGGATTGCGAGGAAGTGGGCTTCAACTCCATCGCCCACGATCTTCCGGCCGATACTCGCCAGGAGGATCTGCTGGCGCTTATCGACCAGCTCAATGACGACGCTTCCATCGACGGCATACTCGTCCAGCTGCCTCTGCCTAAGCACCTGGATGCCTCGCAACTGCTCGAGCGGATCCGCCCGGACAAGGATGTGGATGGCTTTCATCCCTATAACGTCGGTCGTCTCGCGCAACGCATGCCACTGCTACGTCCGTGCACACCGAAAGGCATCATGACCCTGCTGGAAAGCACCGGCATCGACCTGCACGGCCTGGATGCCGTGGTTGTAGGCGCCTCGAACATCGTCGGCCGCCCGATGGCGCTGGAGTTGCTGCTGGCCGGCTGCACCACCACGGTGACGCACCGCTTCACCCACAACCTCGCCGAGCACGTCGGACGCGCGGACCTCGTGGTCGTCGCCACCGGCATCACCGGCCTGGTCAAAGGCGATTGGATCAAGCCAGGCGCGATCGTCATCGATGTCGGCATCAACCGCCAGGCTGATGGCCGCCTTCTCGGTGACGTGGAATTCGAGCCCGCCAGCGAACGTGCCGCCTGGATCACTCCGGTGCCGGGCGGAGTCGGCCCGATGACGCGCGCTTGCCTGCTGGAGAACACCCTGCACGCCGCCGAGCATCTGCATCGCTAGGTCACGATCGACCAACAAAAACGGCGCCCTATGGCGCCGTTTTTTATGGCTTGGTAATCACTCAGCCAAACGCCAGGTCGTTCCGCCCTTGCCGTCCTCCAGCACCACGCCCATGGCGGTGAGCTGGTCGCGGATGCGATCGGATTCGGCCCAGTTCTTCTCGGCGCGCGCGGCCAGGCGCGCGCCGATCAGCGCCTCGACCTCGGCGGCATCGACCTTGCCAGCCGCACCGGCCTGCAGGAAGGCCTCCGGATCAAGCTGCAGCACACCGAGCACACCGGCCAGTTCCTTGAGGCGCGCGGCCAGCGCGGCAGCGGCGTTCAGGTCGCTGTCACGCAGGCGGTTGACCTCGCGGATCATCTCGAACAGCACCGCGCAGGCTTCCGGCGAGTTGAAGTCGTCGTCCATCGCCGCGCCGAAGCGCTCGACGAGCGCCTCGCCACCAGCAGGCGCCGCCTCCGGCAGGCCCTTGAGGCCGTTGTAGAAGCGCTCCAGCGCGCCCTTGGCCTCGCGCAGGCTGTCTTCGGAGTAGTTGATCGGGCTGCGGTAGTGGCTGGACACCAGCAGGTAGCGCACCACCTCGGGGTGGTACTTCTCCAGCACCTCGCGGATGGTGAAGAAGTTGCCCAGGCTCTTGGACATCTTCTCGCCGTCGACGCGCACCGCACCGGCGTGCATCCAGGCGTTGGCGTACAGCTTGCCGGTGGCCGCCTCGCTCTGCGCGATCTCATTCTCGTGGTGCGGGAACACCAGGTCCGGGCCGCCGCCGTGGATGTCGAAGGTTTCGCCAAGGCAGCAGGTGGACATCACCGAACACTCGATGTGCCAGCCTGGACGGCCGGGGCCCCAGGGCGATTCCCAGCTCGGCTCGCCCGGCTTGGCGCCCTTCCACAGGACGAAGTCGAGCGGGTCTTCCTTGGCCTCGTCGACCTCGATGCGCGCGCCGATCTTCAGGTCCTCGATCTTGCGCCGCGACAGCTTGCCGTAGCCCGCGAACTTGCCGACGCGGTAGTAGACGTCGCCGTTGCCCGGGGCGTAGGCGAAGCCCTTGTCGATCAGGGTCTGGATCATCGCGTGCATGCCGGCGATGTGGTCGGTGGCGCGCGGCTCGATGTCCGGGCGCAGCACATTGAGGCGTGCCTCGTCCTCGTGCATCGCGGCGATCATGCGCGCGACCAGGTCCTGGAACGACTCGCCGTTCTCGTTGGCACGTTTGATGATCTTGTCGTCGATGTCGGTGATGTTGCGCACGTAGGTCAGCTCATAGCCGCGATGGCGCAGCCAGCGGGCGACCACGTCGAACGCCACCATCACCCGCGCATGGCCGATGTGGCAGAAGTCATAGACGGTCATGCCGCACACGTACATGCGCACCTTGTTGCCTTCCAGCGGCTTGAACGCGTCCTTGCTCTTGGACAGCGTGCTGTAGATGGAAAGCGTCATCACTGCCCCCAGGAGTCGCGCAGGGTGACGGTGCGGTTGAACACCGGGGCGCCCGGCTTCGAGTCCTTCAGGTCGGCGCAGAAATAGCCTTCGCGCTCGAACTGGAAGCGCTCTTCCGGCGCAGCATTGGCCAGCGACGGTTCGGCGCGGCAGCCCTCGAGCACCACCAGCGATTCCGGGTTGATGTTGTCGAGGAAGCTGCCGCCCTCCTCGTCGGTCTTCTCCGGGTTGGCGGCCTTGAACAGACGGTCGTACAGGCGCACCTCGCACTCGACACTCTCGGCAGCCGGCACCCAGTGGATCACACCCTTGACCTTGCGGCCTTCCGGGTTCTTGCCCAGAGTGTTCTCGTCGTAGCTGCAGCGCAGCTCGACGATGTTGCCCTCGGCATCCTTGATTGCCTCGTCGGCGCGGATCACGTAGCTGCCGCGCAGGCGTACTTCGCCGCCAGGGATCAGGCGCTTGTAGCCGGCCGGCGGGACTTCCTCGAAGTCACTGGCGTCGATGTAAATCTCGCGGGAGAACGGCAGCACGCGCACGCCCATGTCCTGCTTGGGATGGCGCGGCAGTTCGAGGTTCTCGACCTGGCCCTCGGGGTAGTTAGTGATCACTACCTTGAGCGGCTTGAGCACGCACATGGCGCGCGCGGCGTTGGCGTCCAGGTCCTCGCGGATGGCGAATTCCAGCATGCTCATGTCCACCACGCCACCGGCGCGGTTGACGCCGATCATGTCGCAGAAGCTGCGGATCGACGTGGGGGTATAGCCGCGACGGCGGAAGCCGGACAGCGTGGACATGCGCGGATCGTCCCAACCATTCACGTGGCCCTCATCGACCAGCTGCTTGAGCTTGCGCTTGCTGGTGATGGTGTAGTTCAGGTTGAGGCGGGCGAATTCGTACTGGCGCGGCTTGGCCGGCACCGGCAGGTTGTCCAGGAACCACTCGTACAGCGGGCGGTGATCCTCGAACTCTAGGGTGCAGATCGAATGGGTGATGCCTTCGATAGCGTCCGACTGGCCGTGGGTGAAGTCGTAGCTTGGGTAGATACACCACTTGTCACCGGTCTGGTGGTGATGGGCGTGGCGGATGCGGTAGAGGATCGGGTCACGCAGATTGATGTTCGGCGAGGCCATGTCGATCTTGGCGCGCAGCGAGCGGGCGCCGTCGGGGAACTCGCCGGCCTTCATGCGCGCGAACAGGTCGAGGTTTTCCTCGACACTGCGCTCGCGGAACGGGCTGTTCTTGCCCGGCTCGGTCAGGCTGCCGCGGTAGGCGCGCATTTCCTCGGCATTGAGGTCGCAGACGAAGGCCTTGCCGGCCTGGATCAGATAAATCGCCCACTCGTGCAGCTGGTCGAAATAGTCGGAGGCATAGTGCTCTTCGCCGGCCCACTTGAAGCCCAGCCACTCGACGTCCGCCTTGATCGCATCGATGTATTCCTGGTCTTCCTTGGCCGGGTTGGTGTCGTCGAAGCGCAGGTTGCACTGACCACCGAACTCCTCGGCCAGGCCGAAGTTCAGGCAGATCGACTTGGCGTGGCCGATATGCAGGTAGCCGTTGGGCTCCGGTGGGAAGCGGGTGATGATCTTGGCGTGCTTGCCGGCTTCCAGGTCAGCCTGAACGATCGGGCGCAGGAAATTGGCGGCTTTTTCGACGATTGGCTTGCTCATGGTGTCCTTAGCGATCAGCGATGCGGCTCAGGGTAGGCCGACCAAAACAAAGCGCTTATGATAGCGAACCCGTCAACCCCCTGACAGAGCAAAGCGCCTCGCGTACGTCTGCCATGCGGGGCGGCGAACCATCCTCGATGTGGCCCGCCGCATCTTCTTTGCCCGCCATCGAAACGGAACTCTGCACATGATCAAACTGCATACCAACTACGGCGTCATCACCGTCAAGCTGTTCGAAGACAAAGCGCCGGAAACCACGGCCAATTTCAAGGAATACGTGAAGAGCGGCCATTACGACGGCACCATCTTCCATCGCGTGATCGGCAACTTCATGATCCAGGGCGGCGGTTTCGAGCCGGGCATGAAGCAGAAAGCCACCCGCGCGCCGATCAAGAACGAGGCCAACAACGGCCTGTCCAACAAGACCGGCACCTTGGCGATGGCCCGCACGATGGAGCCGCATTCGGCTTCTGCGCAGTTTTTCATCAACGTCAAGGACAACGACTTCCTCGATCACAGCGCACCGACGGTGCAGGGCTGGGGTTACGCCGTGTTCGGCGAAGTGACCGAGGGCATGGATGTGGTCGAGAAGATCAAGGGCGTCGCTACTACCATGAAGTCCGGTCATCAGGACGTCCCGGTGGACGACGTGGTGATCGAGAAGGCAGAAATCGTCGAGTAACGTCGAGTGATCCTGCTGATCTCCGATCTGCATCTCGAAGAGGAACGCCCGGATATCACCCGGGCGTTTCTGCATTTTCTCCAGACGCGCGCGCCTCAGGCCGAAGCGCTGTACATCCTCGGCGATTTCTTCGAGGTGTGGATCGGCGACGATGCCATGACGCCGTTTCAGCGATCGATCGCGCAGGCCCTGCGCGCGCTGAGCGAACGCGGCACCCGCATCTATCTGATGCACGGCAATCGCGATTTCATGCTCGGCAAACATTTTTGCCAGGCGGCCGGCTGCGAACTGCTGGCTGACCCCACGGTGGTGAGCCTACAAGGCGAGCGCACCCTGCTGATGCACGGCGACAGTCTGTGCACCCGAGATGAGGGTTACATGCGCTTGCGGCGCCTGCTGCGTAACCCGCTCACCCTGGTCATCCTGCGCAACCTGCCACTGGCCACGCGCCAGAAGCTGGCGCGCAAGTTGCGCAACGAAAGCCGTACGCAAACCCGCATGAAGGCCAGCGACATCATCGACGTGACACCCGAGGAAGTCGTGCGAGCCATGCGCGAACATCGGGCGCGCCGCCTGATTCATGGCCATACACATCGCCCCGCCATCCACGCGCTGGAGCTCGATGGCCAGCCAGCGCAACGCATCGTGCTGGGGGATTGGGATCGGCAAGGCTGGGCGCTACAGATCGACGAGCAGGGCTTCAACCAAGCCCCATTCGAACTGGCCTGACGCCTCAGGCCGCGAGCGGCACTCCGCTGTGAAAGCGGAATTCGCTGTCCGGGCTCTCGATCAATTCCCGCTCAACCAAGCGCACCCGTTCGATCGAGCGATCGACATCGGCGGCCTCCCCGTACTGGTAGGCGAAGCGCAGGTAATTCTGGAAGTGCCGCGCCTCCGACTTCAGCAGGCCAAAATAGAACCGGCCCAGCTCCTCATCCAGGTGCGGCACCATCGCCTCGAAGCGTTCGCATGAACGCGCCTCGATGAAAGCCCCGACCACCAGCGTATCCGTCAGCTTGTGCGGCTCATGAGTACGCACGACGGCGCGAAGCCCGGACGCGTAGCGACTGGCCGAGACGGGACGCAGAGCGATCTTGCGGCGCTTGAGAAGCCTCAGCACCTGCTCGTGATGCACCAGCTCTTCGCGCGCCAGACGGGACATGTAGTTGATCAGATCCAAGTGCTGGCCGTAACGGGCAATCAGGCTCAGCGCGGTGGAGGCGGCCTTGAATTCGCAGTTCTTGTGATCGAGCAGCATCACATCCTGCTGATCCAGGGCAGAAGCGACCCATGCGTCAGGCGTCCGACAGCCCAGGAATTCGTGTATTTCAGGCAGCACAGCCGCCCTCCTCGTCGTGATGTCTGATTGTTTCGGTGTCATAACCGATATTCACGCCCGAAACCGGCAGCCGTAATGCGTCCGGGCCGTTTGGCGGCGTGCATTATACGAATGCCCCGCGGCCCGGCCAGCTCCGCTTGATTTACATCAGCGCCAACGCCGCCGGCTTGTCTATAGTTGAGCAACCGCATCCAGGAAACGGAGCCGAACATGTTGGCCATTCGCTGCATTCTCGTGGTAATTGACCCTAACCATCCAGATTCGCTGGCACTCAAGCGCGCCCACCTGATCTCCAGCGTCAGTCAGTCACGTTTGCATCTGCTGGTCTGCGACAACAAGCACGATCACGGCGCTTATCTCGAATCGCTGCGCGAGCGACTGACAAGCGAAGGCCATCAAGTCAGCGTCCAGCAGGCGTGGCACGAGAATCTTCACCAGACCATCATCACCGTGCAGCAAGCCGAAGGCTGCGGCCTGGTGATCAAGCAGCATGTTCCGGACAGCCCGCTCAAACGCGCACTGCTTACCCCCGAAGACTGGAAGCTGCTGCGCTATTGCCCCTGCCCCGTGCTCATGGTGAAAACCGATACGCCCTGGAAAGGCCGCAACATCTTGGCTGCCGTCGACGTCGGCAATGCCGATCTCGAGCACCGTACGCTGCATGCGACCATCGTCAGTCACGGTTACGAGATAGCCGGCCTCGCCGACGGGCAACTGCACGTCATCAGCGCACACCCGTCAGCCATGCTGTCGGCCGCCGATCCGGCATTCCAACTGAAGGAAACCATCGAGGCGCGTTACCGTGAGGCCTGCAAGCGTTTCCAGGCCGACTACGACATCCCCGACACGCAGCTGCACATCGAAGAAGGCCCTGCCGATGCGCTGATTCCGCGTATCTGCCACCAGTTGCAGGCAGCAGTGACCGTCATCGGCACAGTGGCGCGAACCGGCTTTTCCGGCGCACTGATGGGCAACACCGCCGAAGTCGTGCTCGACACACTGGAAAGCGATGTCCTCGTACTCAAGCCCGATGAAATCATCGACCACCTGGAAGAGTTGGTCCGCCATTGACCTCCGTGCCGGCCGCCCGTAGCGGCCGGCACTAGGCAAACCGATCGGCGCGTGGAGCGAGAAAGCGCGGAGCCATGTAACGCTCGTAATGCGCCTCGGAAAGCAGGAAGAACTCACGGTCGATGGCATCGCGCAACTGCGGCAATGACCACTGACGAAACTCGGGCAACACCACCACGCCATAGGCCTCGATCTGCTGAATGACACGCGAGCCGCGCGCAATAAGCTGATACGCCCAACAGTAAGGAGATTGTTCGGCCACGAAACGAATCTGGCGTGACTCCAGTTGCCGGCGCAGCAGGTCCGCATCGAACACATCCACCTTCGCCGCCATCACCTGCGCCAGCAGGGTTTCCAGCCTCCTCCAGACCGCCCGTTTCTCTTCGACCCGATAGGCATTCCAATTCACCACTTCTTGGTGAAAGCGTTTGCACCCACGACAGACGAGATCGCCGTAAACCGTAGAGCAAAGGCCCACGCAAGGAGTCTGGATACGTTGATTGGACATGGCGCCACCCAGCGACAAATCGGCCGCGCATCTTAGACTTTTGTCCAACCGTGGTCATCCGGGATGATCAACGTCAAGACTGCAAACCCGCTCGCAAGCCCACGCACCGCGCGCTCGAGAGCATCGCGGCCAGCATATGTCCGGACGCCAGAAGCCAAGCGGCGCGCGGCATTCGACTTAACTTTACAGGCCCGTTCCAGTAGTATTGGCCCGCCGTTTTCGGCGCCTACTCCACACGAAGCTGTTTTCAAAGCGTCACGAGCACAGTTGGTCCGGTCACACGCCGGGTGGGCAGACCCTCATTACTGCCAACCCGGCCACCTCAGCCGGCGTAAAACTTTGAAAACAGCTTCCGGACGCGCGTCCCGAAACTCCCAAGGGACCAATGATGAGGGTAAAACTGTGCTTGAAGCCTATCGCAAACACGTAGAAGAGCGTGCCGCCCAGGGCGTCGTGCCCCAGCCGCTGAACGCCGAGCAGACCGCAGGCCTGATCGAGCTGCTGAAGAACCCGCCGGCTGGCGAAGAAGAATTCCTGCTTGACCTGATCACCAACCGCGTTCCCGCGGGCGTCGACGAAGCCGCCTACGTTAAGGCCGGCTTCCTCTCCGCCATCGCCAAGGGTGAAGCCACTTCCCCGCTGATCGGCAAGCAGCGCGCAGTCGAGCTGCTGGGCACCATGCAGGGCGGTTACAACATCGCCACCCTGGTCGAGCTGCTGGACAGCCCCGAACTGGCCAACGTCACCGCCGAACAGCTGAAACACACCCTGCTGATGTTCGACGCCTTCCACGACGTTGCCGAGCGCGCCAAGAAGGGCAACGCCGCCGCTCAGGCCGTACTGAAGTCCTGGGCCGAAGGCGAGTGGTTCCAGAACCGCCCGGCGCTGGCTGAAAAGATCACCCTGTCCGTGTTCAAGGTCACCGGCGAAACCAACACCGACGACCTGTCCCCAGCTCCGGATGCCTGGTCGCGCCCGGACATCCCGCTGCACGCCCTGGCCATGCTGAAGATGGCTCGCGACGGCATCAACCCGGACGCTCCCGGCTCGGTCGGCCCCATCAAGCAGATGGAAGCACTGAAGGCCAAGGGTTTCCCGGTTGCCTACGTCGGCGACGTGGTCGGTACCGGTTCTTCCCGCAAGTCCGCCACCAACTCCGTGCTGTGGTTCTTCGGTGACGACATCCCGAACGTGCCGAACAAGCGCGCCGGTGGTTTCTGCTTCGGCACCAAGATCGCCCCGATCTTCTACAACACCATGGAAGACGCCGGCGCCCTGCCGATCGAATTCGACTGCACCAACCTGGCCATGGGTGACGTCATCGACGTGTACCCGTACAAGGGCGAAGTGCGCCGTCACGATAGCGACGAGCTGGTCACCACCTTCCAGCTGAAGACCGACGTGTTGCTGGACGAAGTCCGCGCCGGCGGCCGTATCCCGCTGATCATCGGCCGCGGCCTGACCGAGAAGGCCCGCGCCGAGCTGGGTCTGGCTCCGTCCACCCTGTTCAAGAAGCCGGAAGCGCCGGCTGACAGCGGCAAGGGCTTCACCCTCGCCCAGAAGATGGTCGGCCGCGCCTGCGGTCTGCCGGAAGGCCAGGGCGTGCGTCCGGGTACCTACTGCGAACCGAAGATGACCACCGTCGGTTCCCAGGACACCACCGGCCCGATGACCCGCGACGAGCTGAAGGACCTGGCTTGCCTGGGCTTCTCCGCTGACCTGGTGATGCAGTCCTTCTGCCACACCGCCGCCTATCCGAAGCCCATCGACGTCAACACCCACCACACCCTGCCGGACTTCATCATGAACCGTGGCGGTGTGTCCCTACGCCCGGGTGACGGCATCATCCACAGCTGGCTGAACCGCATGCTGCTGCCCGACACCGTCGGCACTGGTGGCGACTCGCACACCCGCTTCCCGATCGGCATCAGCTTCCCGGCCGGTTCCGGCCTGGTGGCCTTCGCCGCCGCCACCGGCGTCATGCCGCTGGACATGCCGGAATCCGTGCTGGTGCGTTTCAAGGGCAAGATGCAGCCCGGTATCACCCTGCGTGACCTGGTGCATGCCATCCCCTACTACGCCATTCAGGCTGGCCTGCTGACTGTCGAGAAGAAGGGCAAGAAGAACATCTTCTCCGGACGCATCCTGGAAATCGAAGGCCTGACCGGTCTAACCGTCGAACAAGCCTTCGAGCTGTCCGACGCCTCTGCCGAGCGTTCGGCTGCCGGTTGCACCATCAAGCTGCCGGAAGACTCGATCGCCGAGTACCTGAAGTCCAACATCACCCTGCTGCGCTGGATGATCGGCGAAGGCTACGGTGATGCCCGCACCCTGGAGCGTCGCGCCCAGGCGATGGAAGCCTGGCTGGCCAAGCCGGAACTGCTGGAAGCCGACAAGGACGCCGAATACGCGGCCGTTATCGAGATCGATCTGGCCGACATCAAGGAGCCGGTCCTGTGTGCCCCGAACGACCCGGACGACGCCCGTCTGCTGTCCACCGTTCAAGGCCGCAAGATCGATGAAGTGTTCATCGGCTCCTGCATGACCAACATCGGTCACTTCCGCGCCGCCGGCAAGCTGCTGGACAAGGTCAAGGGCGGCATTCCGACCCGTCTCTGGCTGGCTCCGCCGACCAAGATGGACGCCCACCAGCTGACCGAGGAAGGCTACTACGGCATCTATGGCAAGGCTGGCGCGCGCATGGAAATGCCGGGCTGCTCCCTGTGCATGGGTAACCAGGCCCGCGTACAGACCGGCTCGACCGTGGTCTCTACCTCTACCCGTAACTTCCCGAACCGTCTGGGCGACGCCACCGACGTATTCCTGGCCTCCGCCGAACTGGCAGCGGTCGCTTCGATCATCGGCAAGCTACCGACCGTCGAGGAATACATGGCCTACGCGAAGGACATCGACAGCATGGCTGCCGACGTCTACCGCTACCTGAGCTTCGACCAGATCGCCGAGTTCCGTGAGGCTGCGGAAAAAGCGAAGATCCAAGTCGTCGAAGTCTGACGTCGTGAAATAGAAAAACCCCGCTTCGGCGGGGTTTTTTATGCTCAGCGAACATGTAAGAACGAAAGACCCGGCACCGATCACCAAAGATCACCTCGCCAAACCTCTGCTGAGCTTACCGCTATAGAAATCAAGCACAAAAAAACCGATGCCAGAAATCTGGCATCGGTTTTTTGGGCTAAAGCCGACAGAGCAGAGAAGCTACCCCAGAGTCGGCCTCACCAGAATACTCAGATTACTTAACCTGAGCTTCCACTTCAGCTTCAACACGACGGTTGATCTGACGGCCCGCATCGGTAGCGTTGTCTGCAACCGGACGAGACTCACCATAACCCACCGAATTCACACGACCACCTTCAACGCCGTACTGGTTGACCAGAACATCACGAACCGCTTCGGCGCGACGCTCGGACAGGCGCTGGTTGTACTGGTCGGTACCAACGGAGTCGGTGTGACCTTCAACGGTGGTGCTGGTCTGCGGGTACTGCTGCATGAAGTCAGCCAGGTTCTTGATATCGCCATAGCTTTCTTCACGAACGCGCGACTTGTCGAAGTCGAACTTCACGTCCAGCTCAACACGCACCACTTCCGGAGCCGGTTCCGGCTCGGTGTCGACGATCGGAGCCGGCGCCGGTTCCGGAGTCGGCTCGACTGCCGCAACCTGACGCGCACCGCCACCGAAGTTCAGACCGACACCCACGCCAGCCATCCACTCAGAGTCGCCGCGGTCGATGTTGTGCATGCCGTCCACGCTCGCCTTGGCGAACAGGTTCTCGGTGAAGTAGTACTTCAGGCCAGCACCGATATTGGCGTAGGTGCTGTGATCACGTCCGCTGCGAGCAGCCTGACCGATGCTCTGGTGGGCCACACCAGCGGACACGTACGGGCGCAGACCAACGCCCGGCGCGCCGAAGTGGTAAGCCGCGTCCAGCGAGGTCAGGCTGCCCTTGATGTTTTTGTGGCTGCCGTTAACCGGATCGTCGGAGGTGACGTCGTGGTATTCACCATACGACAGACCCAGCGAGACGTCGTCGGTCAGGAAATAGCTGGCGCCCGCGCCGTACAGTTCGCCCTCGTCTTCGAAGCCGCGCGAGCTATCGGAGAAATAGTGCTTACCGAATGCTTCGACCTCGACAGCCCCCTGGCCCTGGGCCAGCGCGCCGAACGAAGTAGCGGCTACCATCGAGCCAATGACAACGCCCAAGGTATTCTTAAGTTTCATCCGTAAATCCCCATCTGGTGGTTAGAGTCAGAACAATCTAAGGAGACCGGCTGTCTTGTGCCCAAGCTGTTCGCTACGCATGAGACAACCATTTCCCGTTAAGTTTCGATTGGTTCGGAAAAATTTTCTCTTAGTTTATCCAATGCACGCTTGTAGCGCATCTTCGTTGCACTTAATCCCATATGCATTATGTCGGCGATTTCCTGAAACTCCAGTTCTGCGACAAATCGCAGCACCAGGATTTCCCGATCAATAGGATTGACATGCACTAGCCATCGATCAAGTCCGCCCTTCTCCTCGACGCGAGGCGCTTTCTCTTCGGAGGCTTCTTCAAGCGGGTCTAGGCTAAGCGCATCGAGCAGGCGACGCTTGCGCCGCTCCTTGCGATATTGGGTAATGCACTCATTATAGGTAATGCTATATAGCCAGGTCTTGAACTTCGATTTTCCTTCAAAGTTCTTCAGGCCATACAAAACCTTGAGCATGACCTCCTGACAAACATCGTCGGCGTCCCGATCGTTGCCCAAATAACGCGCGCAGACATTGAACAGGGTACGCTGATAGCGACGCATCAACTCCTCATATGCTCGAGTTATATGAAACAACTCGACGCGGGCATATTGCACCAACTCTTCATCGCTGAGTTGGCGAGGATCGTAGCGCGGGATGGTCGATTGGGTTTTAGTCAAGACGCTTCGAGCCAGCAATCAGGTCGCGGCCGCCTGTCAGGGAAACCGAAAAAAGGCGCCGCATTCTACCAGAAAACCGCCGTCAGCGGCTGCCTACCCGCCGTTCCAGCAAAACCCGATTGGCTACGGAGACGAGCTCGCCATCACTGCACAACAGCAGCGTTTTGACAGTGCCGATTTCCTCGATCTGCCCTTCGATATCTTCGAGGGTGACATGCTGTCCCACCTCATAAAGCTCGCGCACGTAGATCCCGGCAAGGATCTGGCTGACAAGCTCACGACTACCGAGCCCGAATGCCAAAGCCACTGCCAGTCCTACCGAGATCAGCACGATAGCGATGACGTAGTTCAACAGTTCGGTTTTGATTTCCAGCTGCCCGATGGACACGGAAATGGCGATGATGATCACCAGCCCCTGCGCAATGCGAGCCAGCCCGTTGGCGTAATCAATACCAACGCTCTCTGCTGCGCCCCGGACCACGCCACTGAACAGCTGAGCCAAAAGCACACCAGCCACGAGAATCAGCGCTGCGCCGAACACCTTGGGAACGTAGAGCGCCAAGACGTCCAGCGTGGCCGACACCCGCTCCAACCCAAGGGACTCGGCTGCCGAGACGAGGAAAATCAGTAGGACGAACCAATAGACCACCTTGCCGATCAGCACCGAGACGGGAACCCGAATTCCGGCACGCCCCAGCAACTTCGTCAGCCCGGTGCCGGCCATCAGCCGATCCAGCCCCAGCTTCGCAAGCACCTTCGACAGCAAGGTATCGAGCAGCTTGGCCACCACGAAGCCAAGCAGCACGACTACCAGCGCGCCAAACAGGCGCGGAATGAATGCCGCTACGGAAGCCCAGAGCGAGCTCATCGCGGACAGCAAACTCTGAGTCCAGGGATCGAATTCCATGATCAATCGGCCTTATCGAACGAACGGTTGGATGAACGACGACGGGAAACAGGTGCCACGTGACCCGCTCCACTGTTGACTGCTATCAGCAAGCCCTGCAGCCAATGCCCCATGAGACCGAAAAGGTCCCCAACGCCAACCTGGCGGTTCGCGGTCTTGAGCACCCGGCCGAGGCGCTCAGCCTCATCCTGTGCCGATGGCTTGTTGAGCAGGTCACGCAATGATTCTTCAAAGGGATCGCGCATGTATACCTCGCTGGAACATGTCCGCTAGACGGCCTGTGGTTGACTCCGAGTCACATTCAGATCCAACGCAGACGGCGAAAGATCCACCACTGAAACAATGCGATGAGGCCGATCAGCAGACAGGCGATGGCAAAACCGTACGGGCTTTGTGCGCCCGGAATCCCACCGACGTTGACGCCCAAAAGGCCAGTCAGAAACGTCATCGGCAGGAAAAAGCCGGTAATGATACCGAAAATGTACATGGTGCGGTTCATTCGCTCACTGAGCCGGCGCCGCTCGGACTCAAGCACGAGATCGATTCGCTCACGCACCAGATCCAGCTCCTCAAGATAGCGGATCAGTCGGTTGCTCAGTTCGTTCCAGTAGTCAGCGTCGTCCTCTACGAACCAGCTCAGGCGATTACGAGTGAGCTGGGCGTAAATTTCACGCTGGGGCAGCAGGAACCGTCTCAGACTTGCCGCCCGGCGGCGCAGCGAAAGCATACTGTCGTGCTCCGGGCCGTAGCGCTCGTCGAGCTCCAGACGCTCCTCTTCCTGATCGACGCATTCGGTCAGCTGCACCACGAGGTCATCTACCCGATCGGTCATCGAATCAGCCAGATAGACCAGTACCTCCGACGCCGTCTTCGGACCCTTGCCTTCCATAAGCAGGCGAATGACTGCCTCGGTCGAACGCAAGGGTCGCAAACGCAACGAGATGACACGTCGCGCATCGGCAAACACGCGCAGCGAAATCATGTCTTCCGGGGCAGAATCGGGATTGAGGTTCACGCCTCGAAGGAAAAGCAGAAGCTCCTCGTTCGGCAGCGCCAGTACACGTGGCCGCGTGTTTTCTTCCAACAGCACGTCGCACGCAAAGTCGTTGAGACCGCTCTGACTGCGCAGCCAGGCCTGGGCCGCCGGATGGCTGCGATCCCAATGCAGCCACAGGCTTTGTGAGTCACTCAGCTGCAGATCGCGCAGGTCCGCGTAGGCGATGGCGCGCGCGCCACCCCGCCCATCCAGAACGAAAGCATGAACCAGCCCCCACTGCTGCGTGTCACTCAGCTGCATGAACGTCTCCCTGATATGAAAAGCCCGGCATCGCCGGGCTTGGTATTACGGTGCCAACGCGAGCGCGATGGATCACTCCGGCATCTTCAGCGCCTCAGGCGAGACGATGATGCCGTTATTGTCCGCGTAGACATATTCGCCGGGGCGGAACGTGACACCGCAGAAGGTCACCGGCACATTGAGATCGCCGATGCCACGCTTGTCGGTTTTCATCGGATGACTGGCTAGCGCCTGGACGCCGAGATCGGTCTGCGCGATCACATCGACATCGCGCACGCAACCATAGACAACAATCCCTTCCCAGCCGTTGCGCGACGCTTTCTCAGCCAGCATGTCACCGAGCAGCGCGCGGCGCAGCGAGCCGCCGCCATCGACAACCAACACCTTGCCACGGCCATCCGTATCGACCTGATCCTTGACCAGAGAGTTGTCCTCAAAGCACTTGACGGTGACGATCTGACCACCGAAGGAATCGCGGCCGCCGAAATTGCTGAAAATCGGCTCGACCACCTGTACCAGCTCCGGGTACGCGTCGCACAGATCGGGAGTGACGTATTGCATGGAAAGCTCCTTTGCTTGGGAATTCGTGGACATCGCCTAGCCGTTTCGCCCACTCCGCCAATCGGCTGGTATCGATGCGCGCCGCGTCATGTTAGCCGCAGGGCGCGATCAACGAAATGCCGAGCCGAAGCCACGGAAGCCGAAAACGCGACAGGGCGGAAATTCCGCCCTGTCGTCATGCTTCAAACCGCAGTTCAGACCTGCGCGTCAGCCAGGAAGAACCAGGTATCGAGTACCGAGTCCGGATTCAGCGATACGCTCTCGATGCCCTGCTCCATCAGCCAGCGCGCCAGGTCCGGATGATCCGAAGGCCCCTGGCCGCAAATGCCGATGTACTTGCCAGCCTTGTTGCACGCCTGAATGGCATTGGCCAGGAGCTTCTTGACTGCCGGATTACGCTCGTCGAACAGGTGCGCGATGATGCCCGAATCACGGTCCAGGCCGAGCGTCAGCTGGGTCATATCGTTGGAGCCAATCGAGAAGCCATCGAAGTACTCGAGGAACTCGTCGGCCAGCAGCGCGTTGGACGGCAGCTCACACATCATGATGACACGCAGACCATTCTCGCCACGCTTGAGGCCGTACTGGGCCAACAGGTCGATCACCTGCGAGGCCTCGCCAAGCGTACGCACGAAGGGCACCATCAGCTCGACGTTGGTCAGCCCCATAACGTCGCGCACCTTGCGCATGGCGCGGCATTCCAGCTCGAAGCAATCGCGGAACGAATCGCTGATATAGCGCGACGCGCCGCGGAAGCCGAGCATCGGGTTCTCTTCTTCCGGCTCGTAGAGCTTGCCGCCGATCAGGTTGGCGTATTCGTTGGACTTGAAGTCCGACAGACGCACGATGACCTTTTTCGGCCAGAACGCTGCGGCCAGCGTGCTGACACCTTCGACGATCTTCTCGACGTAGAAGTTGACCGGATCGTCGTAGCCGGCGATGCGCTTCTCGACGCTGCTCTTCACGTCAGCCGGCAGACCGTCAAAATTGAGCAGTGCCTTGGGATGCACGCCGATCATCCGGTTGATGATGAATTCGAGACGCGCCAGGCCGACGCCTTCGTTGGGCAGGTGGGCGAAATCGAAGGCGCGGTCCGGGTTGCCGACGTTCATCATGATCTTGAACGGCAGTTCAGGCATCGCATCGATGGAGTTCTGGCGGATGTCGAAGCCTAGCTCGCCATCGAAGATCAGGCCGGTGTCGCCCTCGGCGCAGGACACGGTCACGCGCTGGCCGTCCTGCAGCAGTTCGGTGGCGTTACCGCAGCCGACGACCGCCGGAATGCCCAGTTCGCGGGCGATGATCGCCGCGTGGCAGGTACGCCCGCCGCGGTTGGTGACGATGGCGCTGGCGCGCTTCATCACCGGTTCCCAGTCCGGGTCGGTCATGTCGGATACCAGCACGTCGCCCGGCTGGACCTTGTCCATCTCGCTGACGTCGTGGATGACCTTGACCGGGCCGGCGCCGATGCGCTGGCCGATGGCACGACCTTCGACCAGTACGGTGCCTTTTTCTTTCAGCAGGTAACGTTCCATGACGTTGGCGCTGCTGCGGCTCTTCACGGTTTCCGGACGCGCCTGGACGATGTACAGCTTGCCGTCGTCACCATCCTTGGCCCACTCGATATCCATCGGGCGACCATAGTGCTTCTCGATGATCAGAGCCTGCTTGGCGAGATTGGTCACCTCTTCGTCGGTCAGGCAGAAGCGTGCGCGATCGACTGCATCGACTTCGACGGTCTTGACCGACTTGCCGGCCTTGGCTTCGTCGCCGTAGACCATCTTGATCGCCTTGCTGCCCAGGTTGCGGCGCAGGATCGCCGGGCGCCCGGCCTCCAGCGTCTGCTTGTGCACGTAGAACTCGTCAGGGTTGACCGCGCCCTGCACGACAGTCTCGCCCAGACCATAGGCGCCGGTGATGAACACCACGTCGCGGAAGCCGGATTCGGTATCGAGGGTAAACATGACGCCGGCGGTGCCGGTTTCCGAGCGAACCATGCGCTGCACGCCGGCAGACAGGGCGACCAGCTTGTGGTCAAAGCCCTGGTGCACGCGGTAGGCAATGGCGCGGTCGTTGAACAGCGAAGCGAAGACTTCCTTGGCCGCGCGGATCACGTTGTCCACACCGCGAATGTTCAGGAAGGTTTCCTGCTGGCCGGCAAAGGATGCATCCGGCAAATCTTCGGCAGTCGCCGAGGAACGCACTGCGACGGCCATGTTGTCATTACCACCGGACATCTCGGCGAACGCCTTGCGAATGTCGGCATCCAGCTGCGGCGGGAACTCGGCGTCCATCACCCACTGGCGAATCTGTGCACCGGCTTTGGCCAGCGCGTTGACATCGTCGACATCGAGTGCATCGAGCAGCGCATGGATCTGATCGTTCAGACCGCTCAGCTCGAGAAAATCGCGATAGGCCTGAGCCGTGGTGGCGAAACCGCCCGGTACGGAAACACCGGCACCGGCGAGGTTGCTGATCATCTCGCCCAGGGAGGCGTTCTTGCCCCCTACACGCTCAACATCGTGGTTGCCGAGCTTATCGAGGGAAACTACGTACTCTACCAAGGTGAACTCTCCGTTAGGTGTTGGAACTCAACCGGAGCCCTGCCGCATGGCTGTGGCCTGACCCTGCAAAATAAGTAACAATGCCCGCCAATCGGGCTCGGCGAAGGGCCTACTATAGCTGGGAACCGTTCTCGACTTAAGGCCGAAGGTACATGAAACGAACCGCTTTCTTCATTTCCGATGGCACCGGGATCACGGCGGAAACCCTGGGCCAAAGCCTCCTGGCGCAATTCGAGAACATCTCTTTCACCAAGCTCACCCGCCCGTACATCGACAGCGCGGAAAAAGCCCGGGCAATGGTACAGCAAATCAACAATGCCGCGGACAGGGACGGTGCCCGCCCGATCATCTTCGACACTCTGGTCAACCAGGAAATCCGCGACATCCTCGCCGAATCCAACGGCTTCATGATCGACATCTTTTCCTCGTTCCTGGCTCCACTGGAACACGAACTCATGTCGCGTTCCTCGTACTCCGTTGGCAAATCCCACTCCATCAGCCACAACACCAACTACATGGAGCGGATCGACGCGGTCAACTTTGCCCTCGACAACGATGACGGCGCACGCACTCGTCATTACGACAAGGCCGACCTGATTCTCGTCGGCGTTTCACGCTGCGGCAAAACGCCAACCTGTCTGTACATGGCCATGCAGTATGGCATCCGCGCCGCAAACTACCCGCTGACCGAGGACGACATGGAGCGACTGCAACTGCCCTCCTCGCTCAAGCCGTACAAGGACAAGCTGTTCGGCCTGACCATCGACTCCGACCGCCTGGCCGCCATCCGTAACGAACGCAAGCCCAACAGCCGTTACGCCAGCTTCGCTCAGTGCGAATTCGAAGTTCGCGAGGTGGAAAACCTGTTCCGCCGCGAGAACATCAACTACATCAACTCGACGCATTTCTCCGTCGAGGAAATCTCCGCCAAGATCCTCGTGGAAAAAGGCGTGGAGCGTCGGCTCAAATAAGTGCCGCTTCGCTAGACAACAAAAAGTCCGCTTGGTGCGGACTTTTTGCATTTGCCGCGCAGAAAACCACTGCGCATTCTCAACTCAAAACGCGTCGCCCGGTACACGGACCCAACCTTCCATCAGGATGCGCGCACTGCGGCTCATGATGGCCTTGGTCACTGTCCACTGGCCGCCGACCTGCTTCGCCTCGGCGCCGACTCGCAAGGTGCCGGACGGATGGCCGAAGCGTACCGCCTGACGCTCACCGCCACCGGCGGCGAGGTTCACCAGCGTGCCCGGCACGGCTGCTGCAGTCCCGATGGCGACCGCACAGGTACCCATCATGGCGTGGTGCAGCTTGCCCATCGACAGCGCCCGCACCAGCAAGTCGACCTCGCCCGCATCGATGGTCTTGCCACTGGAGGCCTTGTAACTCTTGGGTTTGCTGACGAAGGCGACCTTCGGGGTGTGCTGACGGGTCAACGCTTCGTCCGCCGTCTTGATCAAGCCCATGCGCAGCGCGCCAGCGACACGAATGGCTTCGAAACGCGCCAGCGCTTCGGCGTCGCCGTTGATGTCTTCCCGCAGCTCGGTGCCGTGGTAACCGATGTCCTCGGCATTGACGAACACGGTGGGGATGCCGGCGCTGATCATGGTGGCCTTGAGCGTGCCGATGCCGGGGACTTCCAGATCATCGATCAGGTTGCCGGTGGGGAACATCGAGCCGCCCTCCTCGCCATCGTCGGATGGGTCGAGAAACTCCAGCACGATCTCCGCTGCCGGGAACGTTACGCCGTCCAGCTCGAAGTCACCGGTTTCCTGCACCTGCCCGTTGCTGATCGGCACATGGGCGATGATCGTTTTCTGGATATTGGCCTGCCAGATGCGCACCACGCAGGTGCCGTCTTGCGGAATACGTGCCGGATCGACCAGCCCGGCCTGGATCGCGAACGCGCCCGCGCCGGTAGAAAGGTTGCCGCAGTTACCGCTCCAGTCGAGGAACGGCTTGTCGATGGAAACCTGCCCATAGAGGTAATCGACGTCGTGATCGGGCTGACTGCTCTTCGAGAGGATCACGCACTTGCTGGTGCTGGATGTCGCCCCGCCCATGCCATCGATATGCGCGGCATAGGGATCGGGACTGCCGATCACCCGCATGAACAGCCTGTCGCGGGCCTCACCCGGCACCTGACAGCGCTCGGGCAGATCCTGCAGGCGAAAGAACACACCCTTGCTGGTGCCGCCACGCATGTAGGTGGCGGGAATCTTGATCTGAGGTTGATGAGCCATGAGAGCGTCCTGGCTGGAGAATGAATGGATCGTAGGGTGGATCGCGCCTCGCCGAGCCATCGAGGGACCGGAACGGTGGATGGAGAAACGCCATCCACCCTACGAAATCAGGCGGCCGAGCCTTTCAGGAAATCCTGGGCGAAGCGCTGCAGCACGCCGCCGGCCTGGTACACATGAACATCGGCGGCGGTATCCAGGCGGCAGGTCACCGGCACACGGATGGTTTCACCGCTCTTGCGGTGAACAACTAGCGTCAGATCGCAGCGCGGCGACAGTTCGCCTTCGATGTCGTAGGTCTCGGTGCCGTCAAGGCCGAGGGTCAGACGGGTGGTGCCCGGCTTGAACTCGACCGGCAGTACGCCCATGCCGACCAGGTTGGTACGGTGGATGCGCTCGAAGCCTTCGGCGACGATCACTTCCACACCGGCCAGGCGCACGCCCTTGGCCGCCCAGTCACGCGAGGAGCCCTGACCGTAGTCAGCGCCGGCGACGATGATCAGGTTCTGCTTGCGGTTCATGTAGGTTTCGATGGCTTCCCACATGCGCATGACCTGGCCTTCCGGCTCGACGCGCGCCAGCGATCCCTTCTGCACCTTGCCGTCGATCACAACCATCTCGTTCACCAGCTGCGGGTTGGCGAAGGTGGCACGCTGGGCGGTCAGGTGGTCGCCGCGGTGGGTGGCGTAGGAGTTGAAGTCCTCCTCCGGCAGGCCCATCTTGGCCAGGTACTCGCCA
Organism: Stutzerimonas sp. 21-1; assembly: GCF_056336065.1. Lineage (NCBI taxonomy): Bacteria > Pseudomonadati > Pseudomonadota > Gammaproteobacteria > Pseudomonadales > Pseudomonadaceae > Stutzerimonas > Stutzerimonas sp. 21-1. Next base: position 2,419,782 of record NZ_CM150500.1, read on the forward strand.
GCCGCGGAGCTGGCCAGGATCGCGTTGGACGGCGACAGGTGATCGGTGGTGATGTTGTCCGGCAGGATCGCCAGCGGACGCATGCCCTTGAGCGTGCGTTCGCCAGCCAGCGCGCCTTCCCAGTACGGCGGACGGCGAATGTAGGTGGACATCGGACGCCAGTCATACAGCGGGCTCTTGGCTTCCTCGATGCTGCCCAGATCGAACATCGGGATGTACACCTGCTTGAACTGCTCCGGCTTGACCGAGGCGGCGACGATGGCGTCGATTTCCTCGTCGGACGGCCACAGGTCCTTCAGGGTGATGGCGTTGCCATCCTTGTCATGGCCCAGTACGTCATGCTCGATGTCGAAGCGCACGGTACCGGCGAGGGCGTAAGCCACCACCAGCGGCGGCGAAGCCAGGAAAGCCTGCTTGGCGTACGGATGGATACGGCCGTCGAAGTTGCGGTTGCCGCTCAATACGGCAGTGGCGTACAGATCGCGGTCGATGATTTCCTGCTGGATCTTCGGATCCAGCGCACCGGACATGCCGTTGCAGGTGGTGCAGGCGTAGCCGACGATGCCGAAGCCCAGCTTCTCCAGTTCCGGCAGCAGGCCGGCGTCTTCCAGGTACAGCTTGGCGACCTTCGAGCCCGGGGCAAAGGAGGTCTTGACCCACGGCTTGCGGACCAGCCCCAACGCGTTGGCCTTCTTCGCCAGCAGACCGGCGGCGACCACGTTGCGCGGGTTGGAGGTGTTGGTGCAGCTGGTGATGGCAGCGATGATCACCGCGCCGTCCGGCAGCAGGCCTTTGGCCTCCTCGGCCTTGGCGGCAGCCAGCTTGGCCTCGTCGGCGATGCCACGCTCGTGCAGGGCGGACGTCGGCAGACGGCGATGCGGGTTGCTCGGACCCGCCATGTTGCGTACTACGCCGGACAGGTCGAACTCGAGCACGCGCTCGTATTCGGCGCCGGTCAGCGCACTGGCCCACAGGCCGGTTTCCTTGGCGTACTGCTCGACCAGCGCGACCTGCTCCGGCTCGCGGCCGGTCAGCTTGAGGTAATCGATGGTCTGACCGTCGATGTAGAACATCGCCGCGGTGGCGCCGTATTCCGGGCACATGTTGGAGATGGTGGCTCGGTCGCCGATCGACAGGCTGTCGGCGCCCTCGCCGAAGAACTCGACGTAGGCACCCACCACGCGCTCCTTGCGCAGGAATTCGGTGATCGCCAGGACGATGTCGGTGGCGGTGATGCCGGGCTTGCGCTTGCCGGTCAGCTTGACGCCGACGATGTCGGGCAGACGCATCATTGACGGATGGCCGAGCATCACGGTCTCGGCCTCCAGACCGCCAACGCCGACGGCGATCACACCGAGGGCATCGACGTGCGGCGTGTGCGAGTCGGTGCCCACGCAGGTATCGGGGAAGGCCACGCCGTCGCGCGCCTGAATGACCGGTGACATCTTCTCCAGGTTGATCTGGTGCATGATGCCGTTACCGGCCGGGATCACGTCGACGTTCTTGAACGCGGTCTTGGTCCACTCGATGAAGTGGAAACGGTCTTCGTTGCGGCGATCTTCGATGGCGCGGTTCTTGTCGAACGCATCGGGATCGAACCCGGGCGCTTCGACAGCCAGCGAGTGGTCGACGATCAGCTGGGTCGGTACCACTGGATTGACCTTGGCCGGATCGCCACCCTGCTCGGCGATCGCATCGCGCAGGCCGGCGAGATCGACCAGTGCGGTCTGGCCGAGGATGTCATGGCAGACCACGCGGGCCGGGTACCAGGGGAAGTCCAGGTCACGCTTGCGCTCGATGATCTGCTTGAGCGAGTCGGTCAGCATGGCCGGATCGCAGCGACGCACCAGCTGTTCGGCCAGTACGCGCGAGGTGTAGGGCAGCGTGTCGTAGGCGCCCGGCTTGATGTCCTCGATCGCCGCACGGACGTCGAAGTAATCCAGCTGGGTGCCTGGCAGGTGTTTGCGATAGTCGGTGTTCATGCCGTATGGACTCGATCGGTAAGTTCGGAAACAACTAATAAAGGAGGGACGCCGACAAGGCGCCCCCCCGCGCTCTCAACGCTGAGCGAGCGGCACCACCTTGCGCTGCTCGACGCCGACGTATTCGGCACTCGGGCGGATGATGCGATTGTTGGCGCGCTGCTCGAACACATGGGCGGTCCAGCCGGTCACTCGCGAACAGACGAAGATCGGGGTGAACAGCTTGGTCGGGATGCCCATGAAGTGATACGCCGACGCGTGATAGAAGTCGGCGTTGGGGAACAGCTTCTTCTGCTCCCACATGGTTTCGTCGACGGCGACGGAAACCGGGTACAGCACGGTGTCGCCCACTTCCTCGGCGAGCTGCTTGGCCCAGACCTTGATGACCTCGTTGCGCGGATCGGAAACGCTGTAGATCGCGTGGCCGAAGCCCATGATCTTGTCCTTGCGCTCCAGCATGCCGAGGATGCCGGCGCGGGCTTCTTCCGGCGACTTCCAGCGCTCGATCATGTCCATCGCCGCCTCGTTGGCACCGCCATGCAGCGGACCACGCAGCGAACCGATGGCGCCGGTGACGCACGAGAAGATGTCGGACAGCGTGGATGCGCACACCCGTGCGGTGAAGGTCGAGGCGTTGAACTCGTGCTCGGCGTAGAGGATCAGCGAGACGTTCATCACCTTCACGTGCAGCTCGCTCGGCTTCTTGCCGTGCAGCAGCGCGAGGAAATGACCGCCCAGGGTGTCCTCGTCGGAGGTGCAATCGATGCGGACGCCTTCATGAGTGAAGCGATACCAATAGACCATGATCGCCGGGAATGCCGCGAGCAGGCGGTCAGCCTTGTCGCGCTGCTGCTCGAAACTCTCCTCCGGCTCCAGGTTGCCGAGCATGGAGCAGCCAGTGCGCATCACATCCATCGGGTGAGCATTGGCCGGAATACGCTCGAGCACTTCCTTGAGCGCCTGCGGCAGGTCGCGCTGGCCCTTGAGCTTGGTCACATAAGCCTGCAGCTGCGCCTTGTTCGGCAGCTCGCCGTACAGAAGCAGGTAAGCCACTTCCTCGAACAGCACCTGGTCGGCCAGATCGCGGACATCGTAGCCGCGATAGGTCAGACCGGCGCCTTCCTTGCCGACGGTGGACAGGGACGTCTGGCCGGCGATCTGACCGCGCAACCCTGCTCCACTCAGTACTTTTGCTTCAGCCATTGCTATCTCCTTCTTGGATTTGTTCTGGATACCGCTAAATCACGTCAGTGGAAGGCTCCGCCGAAGCAGGCGGAGCCGCAGACTCAGCTCTTTTTCTGGGCGAACAACGCGTCGAGGTGCTGCTCGAACGCGTGGTAGTTGATGCGATCGTAAAGCTCCATGCGGGTCTGCATGGTGTCGATCACGTTCTTCTGCGTGCCGTCGCGACGCAGCGCGGTATAGACGTTCTCCGCCGCCTTGTTCATCGCGCGGAACGCCGACAGCGGGTAGAGCACCAGCGACACGTCGACGCTGGCCAGCTCTTCGGTGGTGTACAGCGGAGTGGCACCGAATTCGGTGATGTTGGCCAGGATCGGCGCCTTCACGCGGTCGGCGAAGGTCTTGTACATGGCCAGTTCGGTGATGGCTTCCGGGAAGATCATGTCGGCACCGGCCTCAATGCAGGCGGCGGCACGGTCCAGCGCGGCGTTCAGGCCTTCGACGGCCAGCGCATCGGTGCGCGCCATGATCACGAAGCTGTCGTCGCTGCGCGCGTCCACCGCCGCCTTGATGCGGTCGACCATTTCCTGCTGGGTCACGATTTCCTTGTTCGGACGGTGACCGCAGCGCTTGGCGCCGACCTGGTCCTCGATGTGAATCGCTGCCGCGCCGAACTTGATCATCGACTTGACGGTACGCGCCACATTGAACGCCGAGCTGCCGAAGCCGGTGTCCACGTCCACCAGCAGCGGCAGATCGCAGACATCGGTGATGCGGCGCACGTCGGTGAGCACATCGTCCAGACCGGTGATGCCGAGGTCCGGCAGCCCCAGCGAGCCGGCCGCAACACCACCGCCGGACAGATAGATGGCCTTGAAGCCCGCGCGCTTGGCCAGTAGCGCATGGTTGGCATTGATCGTGCCGACGACCTGCAGCGGATGTTCACTGGCCACGGCGTCACGGAAACGCTGACCGGCAGTAGTAAGAGTCATGCATTGCCCCTTTTGTGTGGTGTTTGTTCAAGAGCGCCCTTGAAATGGCGCTCGACATTGCGCTTGGAAGCGGCGATATGGCGGCGCATCAGCAGCTCCGCCAGTTCGCCATCGCGGTCGGCGATGGCATCGAGGATACGGTGATGTTCGGCGAACGCCTGATGCGGTCGGTTCGGCGTGGTGGAGAACTGGATGCGGTACATGCGCACCAGCTGATAAAGCTCGTCGCACAGCAGCTTGGCCAGGGTGCGATTGCCACTGCCCTGGATGATCCGGTAGTGGAAATCGAAATCGCCTTCCTGCTGGTAGTAGCCGACTCCGGCCTGGAACGCCTCGTCGCGCTCATGCGTGCCCAGCACCCGGCGCAGCTCGTCGATCTCAGCCTCGCTCATGCGTTCGGCAGCCAGGCGACAGGCCATGCCTTCGAGGGATTCGCGGATCTCATAGAGCTCGATCAGCTCCGCATGGCTGAGCGAAACCACCCGGGCGCCCACATGCGGCACGCGGACCAGCAGCTTCTGCCCCTCCAGCCGATGCATCGCTTCACGCAGCGGGCCACGGCTGATGCCGTAGGTACGCGCCAGCTCCGGCTCGGAGATCTTGCTGCCCGGCGCGATCTCCCCTTTCACGATTGCCGCCTGGATATGACGGAAAACATGCTCGGAGAGCGTTCCGCTATCGACCTGAGCACCGGCAGGTGCATCTAACGAATCCAGCATATTGTCGACACTTGAAGTTAAGGCCCGAGGAAAATTACGCCAGCAACCCGCAGCGGTCAATCCTCGCAACCATGGATTGTCAACAATCGAACTAAAGTCGAATGCCGCAATCTTTAGCGAACACGCGTGGCTGACAGGTTATGACCACTTGTCGCGACCCCCAAAACGCCATGCTAGAATGCGAGCCCTTCGCGGCGCGCCGCGGCCACCTCGCCTCGCTGCGAGGCGCTGCGCTCAGCAGTCCTCGTCCTCCCTGTCTTTCCTTTAAACGTACTCGGGATATATGAGAGTCAACGCCTACGCCCTATCACTCTGCCTGCTACTCGTTCCCGGTATTGGCCACGGCGCCGAAAAAACCATCTATGGTCTGAACGAGCACATCGCGATCCCGGAGTTCAACCTCGAGTTGTCGGCCAAACTGGATACCGGCGCGCAGACCGCCTCGCTGAGTGCGCGCGACATTTCCCGCTTCAAGCGCAACGGCGAAACCTGGGTGCGCTTCTATCTGGCGGTCGACAGCGCACATGCGCACCCGATCGAGCGCCCGCTGGCACGTATCAGCAAGATCAAGCGCCGCGCCGGGGATTTCGATCCACAGGAAGACAAGACGTACACCGCCCGCCCGGTCATCGAACTCGATCTGTGCATGGGCAAGACCAAACGCAGCATAGAAGTGAACCTGACCGACCGCAGCGCTTTCCAATATCCGCTTTTGATTGGCTCCGACGCGCTCACCCGCTTCGACGCCCTGGTCGACCCAAGCCGTACCTACGTCGCCGGCAAGCCCGGCTGCACCAACAAAACCGACGCTGACGAGTAATACCCATGCGCGCACTGACCCTGCATCTGAAAGTCCTGATCTTTGTGCTCGTCGCCCTGGGCATATCCATTACGGCGTACCAGATCTTCGTTCTCGGCATCCCGGTGACCGAGGACGAAACCGACGACCTATGGAATATCGACGCCAAGGTCGAATTCCTCGCCAGCCCACGCGAGCCGGTGAAACTCCAGATGTACGTGCCGCCGCTGAACCAGGAGTTTGTCAGCCTCAACGAGAGCTTCATCTCCAACAATTACGGCGTCAGCATCAATCGCGCCGACGGCAACCGCCGTGTCACCTGGTCGGCTCGCCGCGCCAGCGGCAAGCAAACGCTCTATTACCGGTTGGTTCTGACCAAGCGCTACAGTGGCGAGCAGCCGAAGGTCACCGGACCGATCTTCCGTGACAGCATTCCGGTCGAAGGCGCCGAGAAGATCGCCGCCGAAGCGCTGCTGTCGCCGATCCGCCAGCACTCGGCCGACGTCGAGACGTTCATTAGCGAAGCGATCAAGCGCGCCAATAATGTCGAGGACGACAACGTCAAACTGCTGCTCGGCGGCGACGCCTCGCCTGCCAACAAGGCCCACGTGATCGAACTGCTGCTGTCCATCGCTCACGTACCGATGGAGCGCGTGCACACCGTGCGCCTGCTGGCCGAACAGCAGCAGACGCCGGAACTCTGGCTGCGCAGCTTCAATGGCGACAAATGGCTCTACTTCAACCCGGAAACCGGCGAACAGGGTCTGCCGAAAGACCGCCTGGTCTGGTGGACCGGTGACCAGCCGCTGATCAACCTCGAAGGCGGGCGCAGCCCGCAGGTCTCGTTCACGCTGAACAACAGCGAGATGAACGCGATTCGCCTGGCCAAACTGACCGACGAGAACACCGACGCCGATTTCCTCGAATACTCGCTCTACGGCCTGCCACTGCAGACCCAGCAGACTTATCAGATCATGATCATGATCCCGATCGGCGTGCTGGTGATCCTGATCCTGCGCAACCTCGGCGGTCTGCAGACGCTTGGCACCTTCACCCCGGTGCTGATCGCCTTGGCCTTCCGCGAGACGCAACTGGGCTTCGGTATCGCGCTGTTCACCGTGATCACCGCGCTCGGCCTGTCGCTGCGCTCCTATTTGGAGCACCTCAAGTTGCAGATGCTGCCGCGCCTGTCGGTGGTGCTGACCTTCGTGGTGGTGCTGATTGCGGTCATCAGCCTGTTCAGCCACAAGCTTGGCCTGGAACGCGGACTGTCGGTGGCGCTGTTCCCGATGGTGATTCTGACCATGACCATCGAACGCCTGTCGATCACCTGGGAAGAACGCGGTGGCACCCACGCCTTCAAGGTCGCCATCGGCACCCTGGTGGCCGCCACCCTGGCGCACCTGCTCATGAGCATTCCGCAGCTGACCTACTTCATCTTCACCTTCCCGGCGGTGCTACTGATCATGGTGGGCTTCATGCTGGCGATGGGTCGCTACCGCGGCTACCGCCTGACCGAACTGTTCCGTTTCAAAGCCTTCCTCAAGGACTAAGACCATGTTCGGCCTGATCAAGACGTGGAAGGCCCTTGAAGCCAAAGGCATCATGGGCATCAACCGGCGTAATGCGGACTACGTGCTCAAGTACAACAAGCGGCATCTGTATCCGATCGTCGACGACAAGATCATCACCAAGCAGCGCGCCATCGAGGCGGGCATCCACGTGCCGGAAATGTACGGGGTGATCGAGACCGAGAAAGACATCGAGAAGCTCAAGGACATCGTCCGCGACCACCACGACTTCGTCGTCAAGCCGGCGCAAGGTGCCGGCGGTGACGGCATCCTGGTGATCGCCGACCGCTTCGAGGGTCGCTACAAGACCGTGTCGGGGAAGATGCTTAGCCACGACGAGATCGAGCATCAGATCTCCAACATCCTCACCGGTCTTTACTCGCTCGGCGGCCACCGCGACCGCGCGTTGATCGAATACCGCGTCACACCCGACCCGATCTTCAAGAGCATCAGCTACGAGGGGGTGCCGGACATCCGCATCATCGTGCTGATGGGTTATCCGATCATGGCCATGCTGCGCCTGCCGACCCGCCAGTCCGGCGGCAAGGCGAACCTGCATCAGGGCGCTATCGGTGTCGGTGTCGACCTGGCGACCGGCATTACGCTGCGCGGTACCTGGCTAAACAACAAGATCACCAAGCATCCGGACACTGGCAATGCCGTGGACGGCGTGCAACTGCCCAACTGGGATGGTTTTATGAAGCTGGCCGCCGGCTGTTACGAGCTGTGCGGGCTGGGCTACATCGGCGTCGACATGGTGCTGGACGTCGACAAGGGCCCGCTGATTCTGGAACTCAACGCGCGTCCCGGCCTGAACATCCAGATCGCCAATGACTGCGGCCTGACCCACCGAGCGCACGCTGTGGAAACCCGGCTGGCCGAACTCAAGGAAAAGGGCATTCAGGAAACCCCGGAAGAGCGCGTCAAATTCTCCCAGGAGCTGTTCGGCCACGTTCCGGCCCACAGCTGACGCCGCGCATCGAGTCGCCCGGTCTTTGGCCGGGCCCGACTCGCCAAGACGACTGCCATGCCCACCTGCACGCTCCACCCGCTGCCCTATCACGCCGATCCCGGTCACTGGTTCGAACGCATCCACGACGCCCCTGGCGCGGTGCTGCTGGATTCCGGCCGGCCGCAGGCGTCACGTGGCCGCTACGACATCATCAGCGCCTGGCCGGAGCAGATTCTCACCCCGGCGGCCGATGAATGCGGTGCAGCGTTCTTCCAGCGCCTGCGTGTGGCGCTGGCCCGCGTCGGCCCGGCGGAGGCCCCCGACGATTGCGAGCTGCCCTTCCTTGGCGGCCTGATCGGCCTGCTTGCTTACGACTTCGGTACCCGCCTGGAAAAGCTGCCGCAAACGGCGGTGGACGATCTCACCCTGCCGGTCGCGCGCTTCGGGCTCTATGCATGGGCCTTGATCACTGACCACCAGCGGCGCACGGCGCACCTGCTGTTCCACCCCGCGCTCGTGCAGGACGAGCGCGCGCGCTTGCTGAGCCTGTTCCAGCAGCCTGCCGCTGCAGCCAGTATTCAGCCATTCAGCCTGCGGTCACGATTCGCTGGTGATCTCGACAGAGAGCGCTATCGCCGGGCCTTCGAGCGCATCCAGGATTACATCCGCGCCGGCGACTGTTATCAGGTGAACTTCACGCAACGCTTTCGCGCCACCTACCAAGGCACCCCCTGGCTTGCCTATTGCGCGTTGCGCGCGGCCTGCCCCACCCCGTTCGCCGGGTTTGTCGCACTGGAAGATGGCGCCATCGCCAGCCTGTCCCCCGAGCGCTTTCTGCAACTGAGCGACGGCACGGTGGAAACCCGCCCGATCAAGGGCACACGCCGCCGTCAGGCGGATCCGGCCGAGGATCAGGCGCTGGCCGAGGAGCTGCTCGCCAGCGAAAAGGACCGTGCCGAGAACCTGATGATCGTCGACCTGCTGCGTAACGACCTTGGCCGCAGCTGCGAGATCGGCAGCGTGCATGTGCCCGAACTGTTCGCGCTGGAAAGCTACCCCAACGTGCATCACCTGGTCAGTGCCGTGCGCGGCACACTGGCCGCCGGCAAGGATGCCTTCGACTTGCTGACCGGCAGCTTTCCGGGTGGCTCGATCACCGGCGCCCCGAAGATCCGTGCGATGCAGATCATCGACGAGCTGGAGCCAACCCGCCGCTCGATCTACTGCGGTTCGCTGCTGTATGTGGATGTTCGCGGAAGGATGGACAGCTCGATCACCATCCGCACCCTGTCGCTGCGCAACAGCCAGGCATGTTGCTGGGGTGGCGGCGGCATCGTCGCCGATTCGCAGTGGGAGGCGGAATATCAGGAGTCGATCGACAAGGTGAAGGTGCTGCTGGAAACCCTGGAGGGCCTGTAGCACTAGGCTGCAAGCGACCGGCCGGAGCCGGTCGACGAGCCCAAAAGCCTGTCAGAGCGCCAGTTTGCGATTCGAGGCCTTGAGGAATTCCTGCTTCAGATCGGCGTAGCTATGCACCGCCGGGAACTGCGGGAATTCGGCGATCACGTTGTCCGGCGCGTGGAACAGGATGCCTGCATGCGCTTCGCTGAGCATGGTGGTGTCGTTGTAGGAATCGCCCGCGGCGATCACCCGGTAATACAGGCTCTTCAGCGCGATGACCGACTGGCGCTTGGGATCCTTCTGACGCAGCTGGTAGTCCACCACGCGGTCGGTGTCATCGGTGATCAGACGGTGGCACAGCAGCGTCGGGAAGCCCAGCTGGCGCATCAGCGGCTGCGAGAACTCGTAGAAGGTGTCCGACAGGATCACCACCTGGAAACGCTCGCGCAGCCAGTCTACGAATTCCTCTGCACCTTCAAGCGGCTTGAGCGTGGCGATCACCTGCTGAATGTCGGAGAGCTTGAGACCGTGTTCGTCGAGAATACGCAGGCGCTGCTTCATCAGCACGTCATAGTCGGGAATGTCCCGCGTGGTCGCCCGCAGCGACTCGATTCCGGTGGCCTCGGCAAAGGCAATCCAGATTTCCGGAACCAGTACGCCCTCCAGGTCGAGACAGGCTATTTCCACGGGCCACTCCTCATTCAGGTAGAAAAGAAAGGCGGCACTCTATCGGCAACGCAGAGGCGGCGCAACGCGGCACTTATAGCCGAAACGCACGATACCTACACACAAAGGTTATTTAGTGACATAAACGCTCTTTGCTACCATCCGCGGCCACAGAGCGCCCAGCGCCGATCAAAGGAAAGCCGCCCGATGAGCCCATCTATCGACGTCGCCGAACTGGCCGCCGCCTATGCCACCAAATCGCCGCAGGACATCCTCAAGCTCGCCTTCGACCTGTTCGGCGATGAGCTGTGGATTTCCTTCAGCGGCGCCGAGGACGTGGTGCTGGTCGACATGGCCTGGAAACTCAACAAGAACGTCAAGGTATTCAGTCTGGATACCGGGCGCCTGCACAGCGAAACCTATCGTTTCATCGAGCAGGTCCGCGATCACTACGGGATCGCCATCGAGATCATGACGCCGGACCCAGCGCTGCTCGAGCCGCTGGTAAAGGAAAAGGGACTGTTCAGCTTCTATCGCGACGGTCACAGCGAGTGCTGCGGTATCCGCAAGATCGAACCGCTGCGGCGCAAGCTCGCCGGTGTGCGTGCCTGGGCGACTGGCCAGCGTCGCGATCAAAGCCCCGGCACACGCAGTCAGGTCGCCGTGCTGGAAATCGACAGCGCCTTCTCGACCGCGGAGCGCACGCTGTACAAGTTCAATCCCTTGGCGCAGATGACCAGCGAGGAAGTCTGGGGCTATATCCGCATGCTGGAAATCCCATACAACAGCCTGCATGAACGCGGATTCATCAGCATCGGCTGTGAGCCGTGCACTCGGCCGGTGCTACCGAATCAGCACGAACGCGAAGGCCGTTGGTGGTGGGAAGAAGCCACCCACAAGGAATGCGGGCTGCACGCCGGCAATCTCATCGCCAAGCAATAACGCGGCACGGCAAGGCGGCCGCGTGCCGCCTGCCAGCGCCCCCCTACTAGTAGACGGGCAGCTCCACGCCCTCGAACAACTCATCCAGTTCGACCTTGTTGCGGCACTGGATGGCCTTGTCGAGCATCGTCCGATCGAGATGCGGGGCGAACTGCTCGATGAAGTCGCACATGAATCCGCGCAGGAACGTGCCACGGCGAAAGCCGATCTTGGTCACGCTGGATTCGAACAGTTCGCTGGCGTCGAGCACCACCAGGTCGGCGTCGAGTCTGGCGTCGACCGCCATCCGCGCGACGATCCCTACCCCCAGTCCCAGTCGGACGTAGGTCTTGATCACGTCGGCGTCCGCCGCGGTGAACACCACCTTGGGCGACAGGCCATGATGGCTGAAGGCCTCGTCGAGCTTGGAGCGACCAGTGAAGCCGAATACGTAGGTGACGATCGGATGCTCGGCCAGCGCTTCGAGGGTGAGTTTCTCCAGCTTGGCCAGGGGGTGCCCTTGCGGAACGATCACGCAGCGATTCCAGCGGTAGCACGGCATCATGATCAGGTCGCCGAACAGCTCCAGACCTTCGGTAGCGATGGCGAAATCGACAGTCCCGTCCGCGGCCATCTCGGCAATTTGCGTGGGCGATCCCTGATGCATGTGCAGCGACACATCCGGGTACTGCTTGATGAACGTGCTGATGACCCGCGGCAGGGCATAGCGCGCCTGAGTGTGCGTGGTAGCGATGCTCAGCGTGCCCTTCTTTTCGTTGGAGAACTCCTGCGCGATCTGCTTGATGCTTTCGCACTTGCGCAGAATTTCGCCAGCCGTGGTGATGATGCGCTCACCAGCGGGCGTGACTCGGGTCAGATGCTTGCCGCTGCGGGCGAAAACCTCGACGCCCAACTCGTCTTCGAGCAGGCGGATCTGTTTGCTGATACCAGGTTGTGAAGTGAACAGGCTTTGTGCAGTCGCCGAAACATTGAGGTCATGGTGCGCCACTTCCCAGATGTAACGCAGTTGCTGGAGCTTCATAGATAACCCTCAAAGACAAGACGCCACGCTGGATGCTAATCCGTCATTCTTATAACCGAATTAGCATTTTTTTATTAGATGATATATCTATCGACGGCTTTCTACTGCGCGACCTTCGTCGCGCAAGCCCTTACGGAAAGCACGGCTTCATGTTGAGCGTAGCAGCCTGAAGGCACCGGAGCCGCGTCAGCCGGGGGGCCAGCGCCGGGCCCGGGATATTTCGCATGCGAAGCCTGTGCGGCGGGCGGCCGTCAGCGACGATCCGTCGCATGGCGCGCAAGGAACGACAATGCCCGGTACAGCGCCTGCGTGCGCGGCATGGCACAACCGGCCTGCTCGGCTGCGGCCAGCGGCGCGGCATAAAGGGCCGTCAATTCCAACGGTCGCCGGTGCGCATGATCGTGATACATGCTCGGCAGATAGTCCGGCAGCTGCGTGGTGCCTTCGATCAACTTGTCCGCCAGGCCGGACGGCAGGGTGAAGCCACAGGCCGCCGCCGCAGCAACCACCTCATCCATGATCGAGCGGATCAGCGCACGGCTGTCGGTATCCGCCAGCAGCGCCGCCGTGCCGGCATTGAGCAGCACCGAGAGACCGTTGAACGGTACGTTCCAGACCAGCTTGATCCAGCGCGCCTGCTCCAGGCTGGACATGGCGACCGACCCCACACCGGCAGCCTTGAGCATCGCGGCACCCGCAGCGACCATGGCCTGGCGCGCCTCGTCACCCTCGGCCGGTCCTGAGTGATAACCGAGGTTGATGTTACCCAGCGCCTGATGCTCGACCACACCGGGCGCGCTGCGATGGGCATAGATGGCGCACAGCCCGCCCAGCAGATGCACTCCGGCCGGCAGCAACGGGCGGATCTCGTCTTCGACCGCCAGGCCGTTCTGCAACAGCACTACTTTCGCCCCAGGCGCCGCGACCTGCGCGATGGCGGGCAGCAGAGCCGCTGTGGCGGTGCTCTTGGTCGCGACGAACAGCCAGTCGCAAGCCGGCATCTGATCGGCGCTGTGATAAGCCTGCACATTCGCCAGATGCTGGCTGCCGAGTACCGCGCTGTTCACCCGCAAGCCGTGCTCCCGCACCGCCTCATACTCACTGCGCAGCAGAAAGTGCACGTCGTGCCCGGCCAGTGCCAGCTGCATGCCGTAGTAGCCACCGATGGCGCCGGTACCAATGATTGCAATGCGCGGGCGAGATTCAAACATCCAGGAACTCCGATATAAAGAAGGCGATGCGGCACGATAGCAGTCGGCGTCGGAGCGGCACAGCTCCACCCCACAGCCGCTGGCAGCGCCTACTGGTCAGCTGCTGGCGCATCGGCGACGGCACTGAATGTCGTTGTCGAGGCCGCATGTTTAGCGCTAAGGTTCCGTCTCCCCCGCTGCGCCCCATGCCTGTTCCGCCGCACCGGGATGGCTGGCGGACGGCACCCGAGACCTGACGAGTAACACATGGCCGATTTACCCATCAACGACCTTAACGTCGCCTCCAACGTCACCCTGATCACCCCGGAACAGCTCAAGCAGGAACTCCCCTTGACCGACTCCGCCTTGCGCACCGTCGCTCATGGGCGCCAGGTCGTGCGGGACATCCTCGACGGCAAGGACCATCGCCTGTTCATCGTGGTCGGCCCCTGCTCGATCCACGACCTGAAGGCCGCGCACGAGTACGCCGAACGTCTCAAGGTGCTTGCCGAGCAGGTATCCGACAGCCTGTTCCTGATCATGCGGGTGTACTTCGAGAAGCCGCGCACCACGGTGGGCTGGAAAGGTCTGATCAACGATCCCTACATGGATGACTCGTTCAAGATTCAGGACGGCTTGCATATCGGCCGCAAGTTGCTGCTCGATCTCGCGGAAATGGGCCTGCCGACGGCCACCGAGGCGCTGGACCCCATCTCCCCGCAGTATCTGCAGGACCTGATCAGCTGGTCGGCCATCGGCGCACGCACCACCGAATCGCAGACCCACCGTGAAATGGCGTCCGGCCTGTCATCGGCGGTCGGCTTCAAGAACGGCACCGACGGCAGCCTGACCGTCGCGATCAATGCCCTGCAATCGGTCTCCAGCCCGCATCGTTTCCTCGGCATCAACCAGGCCGGTGGCGTATCCATCGTTACCACCAAGGGCAACAACTACGGACACGTCGTGCTACGCGGCGGCAACGGCAAGCCCAACTACGATTCGGTCAGCGTGACGGTTTGCGAGCAGGAGCTGACCAAAGCCGGCATCCGTCCGAACATCATGATCGACTGCAGCCACGCCAACTCCAACAAGGATCCGGCGCTACAGCCACTGGTGATGGACAACGTCGCCAACCAGATTCTAGAAGGCAACGCTTCGATCGTCGGCCTGATGGTGGAGAGCCACCTGGGCTGGGGTAATCAGCCGATCCCCAAGGATCTGGCGGAACTGACCTACGGCGTCTCGGTCACCGATGCCTGCATCGACTGGGAGACCACCGAGAAAGCCATACTCGGGATGCACGCCAAGCTGCGCGAAATCCTGCCCAGCCGCCGACGCGGCTGACAGGATTCAACAGAACGCCGGCCCTTGCCGGCGTTTTTCATTCCTGCTCGTCTTGCTGTCCGCCTGGCGAGTTCTGCCGCTCAATGTAACGCTCCACATAGGAGCAGGACGGGATGACGCTGTAACCCTCCTGCTCGGCGAACTCCAGCGCGTGCTGTGCCAGCACCGCCGCGATGCCGCGACCACGCAGTGCATCCGGAACGAAGGTGCGATAGATGTCCAGCGTCTGCTTGCCGAGGTCCATGTAAGCCAGATAAGCGCAATGGCCCTCGACGTTGACCTCGAACCGATGTCCGCTCCGATCATGGTGCACGGTAAGTGTGTCGCTCATTTCGACTCCTCAGCAGGATCAGCCAATCTTGTTATTGTTCGCCCGGTTGCATGCATGGGCACTCGGGCTGCCTGAGAACCAGCGTTCTTTTCTACCCGCTTCTGTCGATTTCGACCAGTGTTGGCGTCAATTCCGGCCGCAGGAAAAGCGCACGGCCTTTGCCAACATTCAGCACAAGCCGATGGCGTTCACTACACTGCGTCAAGTAAACAGACCTGTACTGGATGTTTTTTATCCAACTTACAGTCGAGGAGCCGAGGGGCTGCCGGAGTTTTCCAAAAAAACGCTCATGCAGCTCGTCGACTCGGTTTACTTAAATGAAGTTACAGGTAGTATGTGCGCGCAAACTTTCCATAACGGAAGTTGCTTATGGATTTCCACCTTAAGGGGAACACGATGAACAACGTTCTGAAATTCTCTGCTCTGGCTCTGGCCGCAGTTCTGGCTACCGGTTGCAGCAACAGCATGACCAAAGAAAGCGAAGCCCGTCTGACTGCTACCGAAGACGCCGCTGCCCGCGCTCAGGCTCGTGCCGACGAAGCCTACAGCAAGGCTGACGAAGCTCTGGCTGCTGCTCAGAAGGCTCAGCAGACCGCTGACGAAGCTAACGAGCGCGCTCTGCGTATGCTGGATCGCGCCAGCCGCAAGTAAGCTTCAAGGCAACAAAAAAAGCCGACCTACAAGGTCGGCTTTTTTATTTGCCGCAATGCGCCCCGCGGACAACGCCACGGGGCTTAAAGTTCAAAAAACTTGCTCTTCATGACTGGCTATGGATACCGATTGCTGATCGGCAATCTCGATCGGCAAACCGTCTTCGCCAGCGACGATATCCCGGATCATCTCCCAATCCAGATGCAGAGTGCGCATCTGCTCGTCGCGCTTGAGCAGTGTATTGACGACTACGGCGTGCTTGTCCATCAGCGTCAGTTTCTTCTCTTCGTCTTCCAGCGGCGCATGGGCCTCCAGGTAAACCTTGCCGTCGCTCACGCCAAACTTGTACGGCTCGTCGATGATGCGCACCGGCGTTCCCACCTTGACCATGCGGGACAGCTCGAGGACGTTGTTGTTGAGCATACGGAAACAGCCGTGGCTGACGCGCATGCCGATGCCGAACTTCTTGTTCGAGCCATGAATCAGGTAGCCCGGGATGGCCAGACTCATCTTGTACGGGCCCAGCGGGTTATCCGGTCCCGGCGGCACCACCGTCGGCAACGGATCGCCGTCCGCCGCGTGCTCTTCGCGAATGGACTTGGGCGGATACCATGCCGGGTTGGCGGTCATGGCGGAAATACGTGTGCTGCCTACTGGCGAACCCCAACCTTCGCGCCCGATACCCAGCGGATAGGTGTGGACCACGCTGCCACCGGCCGGGTAGTAATACAGGCGGTACTCGGCGATGTTGATCACGATGCCCTCACGCGGCCCTGGCGGCAGAATGAAGCGCGTCGGCAGGATGATGTCGGTCCCCTCGCCCGGCAGCCACGGATCCACGCCCGGATTGGCGGCCACCAGCTCGGAGTAGCCCAGATCGTTGGTTTCGGCGATCGCGGCGAAGGTGTCTTCGTACTTCGCCTTGATCACGCGGATCTGTCCGACTACATCTTCGCCCTCAGGCGGCAAAGGCAGCTCCAGCGCGACGCTCTGGCCGGCCGCCAGCAAAGCCGCAAGGGACAAACAGGAGGCGACAGCAGACGCACGCGAAAGCATTACGGAAAACCCTTGGCTGATTGATCGAATTGACGGCGATTGTACTCGAAGCCGGCGTTGCCGGCGCCTACCAGGCACTTACCGCGGACGGAAGGCCCTTGCTGCGCGCATCCAGCAACTGCAGGCAGGCTGGACACAGGCGCCGGTCCTTCAGTGTCTCGCGCTGCAGGTCCTGCCAGCGCGGCTGCGCCGGCAGCAGGCCACCGCACAGCGTGCGATCCGCGTTACCACTCAGCTCCAGCTGGCGCAGCGCCAGATGCAGACGATTCTCGCGGCAGGCGAACAGGTCAAACTGCTCGTCCGGCACGATGAGTCGATAGGCATACAGGGTCTTGGCTGAGCGCGGCATCGAGTGCTCCCGTTCGAGGGGCGCGACAGTAGCTGCGCGCTCGCATCAACGCAAGGGGCTCGGGGGCCTCGGGCAGACCGGCGTTCAGCGCTGCGGGGCGAGCAATGGCGCAAGCGCCGGCCAGACGTTCTCAAGAAGCTGCGCCTGCGCCGACGCGGTCGGATGCACGCCGTCGCCCTGCATCATGCCGGGCTCTCCGGCGACCCCTTCGAGCACGAACGGAACCAGCGCCACGTCGCGCTCATCCGCCAGCTCGTGGTACACCCGGGCGAAGGCCTCGGTATAGCGGCGCCCGTAGTTCGGCGGCAGACGCATGCCCAACAGCAGCACCTTGGCATCGGCCTGCTGCGACTGTTCAATCATCGCCGCAAGATTCTGTTTCAATTGCGCGGGCGATTGACCACGCAAGCCATCGTTGCCGCCCAGCTCGAGAATCACCACTTCCGGCCGGTGCTCCGCGAGTAGCGTTGGCAGCCTGGCGAGCCCGCCAGCACTGGTGTCGCCGCTGATCGAGGCGTTCACCACGGAGCGCGGTCGGGCCTGCTCGGCGAGGCGCTGTTGCAGCAGATGCACCCAGCCTTGGCTGGTTTCCAGGCCGAAAGCGGCGCTGATACTATCGCCGACCACCAAGACGGTTCCCGCCAGCGCGCCCTGCGCCCACACCACCAGCAGCAGGACCCCGCCTTTCAGCCAACTTCGCATCGGATTCTCCATGAGCGCCAGCATTCTCATCGCCCGGCACCTTAACAAAGTGGTTCCCAGCGCGGAAGGCGAGCTGCATATCCTCAGCGACCTCTCTCTGGAGCTGGCGAAGGGCGACAGCCTGGCCATCGTGGGTACTTCCGGCTCGGGCAAATCCACCCTGCTCGGCCTGCTCGCCGGGCTCGACCTGCCCAGCGCTGGCGAAGTACAACTGGCCGGCCACTCGCTCGGCACACTGGACGAGGATCAGCGCGCGCGGATTCGGGCCGAGCATGTCGGTTTCGTTTTCCAGTCCTTCCAGCTGCTCGACAGCCTCGATGCGCTGGAGAACGTCATGCTGCCGCTGGAACTCGAAGGCCGTCGCGACGCCGCCCAACGCGCCCGGCAGTTGCTCGAGCGTGTTGGCCTTGGTACGCGCCTGCATCACTATCCACGCCAGCTGTCCGGTGGCGAGCAGCAGCGTGTGGCGCTGGCACGCGCGTTCGCCGCGGAGCCCGACGTCCTGTTCGCCGACGAGCCGACCGGCAACCTCGATAGCCATACCGGCGCGCACATCAGCGACCTGCTGTTCGAGCTCAATCGCGAGCGCGGCACCACCCTGGTACTGGTGACGCACGATGAGCGCCTGGCCCGCCGCTGTCGCCATCTGCTGCGTCTGGAAGGCGGTCGCCGCGTCGACAACGGGCCTGCCGCATGAGGCGTGTGCCGATCCGCCGTCTCGCGGCGCTGGCGTTCCGGCAGCTGCTGCGTGATGCCCGCGCCGGCGAGCTGCGCGTGCTGTTCTTCGCCCTGCTGATCGCCGTCGCGGCGAGCACTGCAATCGGCTATTTCGGTGCGCGGCTGAACGACGCCATGCAACTGCGTGCCAGCGAATTCCTCGGCGCCGACCTGGTGCTGCAAGGCAGCGCCGAAGCCCAGCCCCAGCAGATCGAGGCTGGCCGACAACTGGGACTGACGCACGCGCGCGTGGTCGAATTCTCCAGCGTGGTCGCCACCGACGACAAGCTGCAGCTCACCAGCGTCAAGGCCGCCGACAGCGCCTACCCGTTGCGCGGCGAGCTGCGCAGTGCCGCCGCACCCTACGAACAGGAGACACCGGGGCCAGGACCGCGACCGGGCGAAGCCTGGGCCGAGTCCCGCCTGCTCACCGCCCTTGAGTTGGAAATCGGTGATCTGATTGAGGTCGGCGACAAGTCGCTGCGCCTGACCCGCGTGCTGACCTACGAGCCGGATCGCGTCGGCGACTTCTACAGCCTGACCCCGCGTGTGCTGATGCACATGGACGACCTGGCCGCCACCGGCGTGGTGCAGCCGGGCAGTCGAGTGCGTTACCGCGAGCTGTGGCGTGGGCCGGCCGAAACGCTCGCCACCTACCGGCAACAGCTCGAACCGGGGCTGCTGGCTCATCAGCGCATCGAGACGGCCGGCGACAGCAACCGGCAGATCGGTGGCGCGCTGGGGCGCGCCGAGCGTTATCTGAATCTGGCGAGCCTTGCCGCGATCCTGCTGGCCGGCGTTGCCGTGGCGCTGTCGGCCGCGCGCTTCGCCGCGCGCCGCTTCGATGCCAGCGCGCTGTTGCGATGCCTGGGGCTCTCGCGACGGGAAACGCTGCTGCTGTACGCCCTGCAACTCGGGCTGCTCGGCGCGCTGGCCAGCGTCGTCGGCGCCCTGCTCGGCTGGGGCGCCCAACATGGGCTGTTCTATCTGCTGCGCGACGTGCTGGCGCAGGAAATTCCGCCCGCCACCCTGTGGCCGGTGCTGGCCGGCATCGCCACCGGTCTGGTCGCCCTCGCCGGCTTCGCCCTGCCGCCGCTGGCGGCGCTCGGCCGTGTCCCGCCGCTGCGGGTACTGCGGCGCGATCTGCTGCCAGTGCCGCCGAGCAGCTGGCTGGTGTACGGCACGGCGATTCTCGCGCTCGGTCTGATCATGTGGCGGCTGAGCCTGGACCTGAAGATCACCCTCGCCCTGCTTGGCGGCGGGCTGCTGGCCACGCTGCTGCTGGGCGGCCTGCTGCTGCTCGGTCTGCGCGGCCTGCGCCGGTTGCTGGCAGGCGCGGCGCTGTCCTGGCGGCTGGGCCTGGGCCAGTTGTTGCGACATCCGTTGGCGGCGGCCGGGCAATCCCTGGCGTTCGGCCTGATCCTGCTGGCGATGGCGCTGATCGCTCTGTTGCGCGGTGAGCTGCTCGATACCTGGCAGGATCAGCTACCGCAGGACGCCCCCAACCATTTCGCACTCAACGTGCTGCCGGCGGAAAAGGATGCCTTCGCCGCGCGCATCGCCAGCCTGTCGACGGTGGCGGCACCGCTGTATCCGGTCGTTCCCGGGCGGCTGGTGGCGATCAATGACGAACCGGTGCGCCAGCTGGTGAGCAAGGATTCGCAGGGCGACCGCGCTGTGCGCCGTGACCTCAGCCTGACCTGGTCGGCCGAACTGCCAGCCGACAACCACCTGACCGCCGGAACCTGGTGGCAACCCCAGGCCGCGCAGCAACTCCCCGGCGTGTCGGTCGAAGCCGAACTGGCCGAGAGCCTCGGCGTGCAAGTGGGTGATCGCCTGACCTTCAGCGTCGGCGGCCTCAGCCGCGATGCCCAGGTAACCAGCCTGCGCGAAGTCAACTGGGACAGCTTTCAGCCCAACTTCTACATGATCTTCGAGCCCGGCACCCTGCAGGACATGCCCGTCACCTACATGACCAGCTTCTATCTGCCACCCGGCAAGGAGCGCGAGCTGGTCGAGCTGGCGCGCGCCTTCCCCGCCACCACGCTGCTGCAGGTCGAAGCGCTGCTCGCACAGTTGCGCAGCATCCTCACCCAGGTGTCGCTGGCGGTGGAGTACGTGCTGCTGTTTGTCCTCGCGGCCGGGCTCGCCGTGCTGTTCGCCGGCCTGCAGGCCACGCTGGACGAGCGCATCCGCCAGGGTGCGCTGCTGCGCGCGCTGGGTGCCGAGCGCAGTCTGCTGCTCAGGGTGCGTCGCGCCGAATTCGGCATGCTCGGCGCGGCCAGCGGCGTGCTCGCCGCGCTGGGTTGCGAGCTGGTCAGCGCGCTGCTCTATCGCTTCGCCTTCGAGCTGCCCTGGCAGCCGCATCCCTGGCTGTTATTGCTGCCGCCTCTTGGCGCGCTGCTGGTTGGTGGCGCGGGTGTGCTCGGCACCCGCCGCGCGCTCGATGCCAGCCCGCTCGGCGTGCTGCGCGAGGGCTGACGACTCGCCCTCGGCGCCCGGTTCGTCCTACACTTTGCGGCCCTTTCGCCACACGGATCGACCATGAGCCGCTATCGTCCGCCACGTCCCGCCGGAACCCCGCTGATCACCCCGGAAGGCGAAGCGCACCTGCGCGCCGAGCTGCACGAACTGTGGCATGTCAAACGCCCACAGGTGACGCAATCGGTGAGCGAAGCGGCTGCCCAGGGCGATCGCTCCGAGAATGCCGAGTACACCTACGGCAAGAAGATGCTGCGCGAGATCGACAGCCGGGTGCGCTTTCTCACCAAGCGCCTGGAAAAACTCAAGGTGGTCAGCGAGCGGCCGAGCGATCCGGACAAGGTGTACTTCGGCGCCTGGGTGACGCTGGAGGACGAAGACGGCAACGAAGCCCGCTACCGCATCGTCGGCCCCGACGAACTGGACCTCAAGCAGGGCCTGATCAGCATCGACTCGCCGCTGGCCCGCGCCCTGGTCGGCAAGGCGCTGGATGCCGAAGTGCAGGTGCAGACGCCGACCGGCCCCAAGTTGTGGTACGTGGTGGCAATCGAGTATCCGTGACCAAACGGTTTCGGATCGACCAAACAGTCGAAAATTGCCGCGATTACGCGATTAAGTTCTGCCATCTCGCCGGGTAACAACTCAAAGCGGAAACAGCCGTTCCCCCCGGTAACAGCGCACACATCTCGATTGCAGCGGCCTTTGGCCAGCACCGGTGGGTAGCAGCCGCTCTAGGCTGTACTTTCATGACAATTAACTGGCGCCTGGCACGATTGCTGCCATCGAAACGACGCAGTACGCGCCCGGCGCGGTGAACGGCAATGGAATGCCCGCTTGCCCACCCCTTTTTCGAGAGTGCGTCATGAATAACAACAAGACACTGCTTGCCCTCTGTATCAGCGCACTGGCCTTGGCCGGCCAGGCCCATGCCTCCACGGGCTATACCCAGACCCGCTACCCCATTGTGCTCGGTCACGGCATGCTCGGTTTCGACAGCCTGCTGGGCGTCGACTACTGGTATGGCATTCCGGCAGCACTGCGCCGCGATGGCGCGCAGGTGTACGTCACCGAAGTGAGCCAGCTCAACACCTCCGAGCTGCGCGGCGAGGAACTGCTGGCACAGGTAGAGGAAATCGTCGCGCTCAGCGGCAAACCCAAGGTCAATCTGATCGGCCATAGCCACGGCGGGCCGACCGTGCGCTACGTCGCCGCCGTGCGACCGGACCTGGTGGCCTCGGTCACCAGCGTCGGCGCACCGCACAAGGGCTCGGACGTGGCCGATCTGATTCGCAACATTCCCGAAGGCTCCGCCGGCGAGGCCATCGTCGCCGGGCTGGTGAACGCGATGGGCGCGCTGATCAACTTCCTCTCCGGCAGCAGCAGCTCCGCGCCGCAGAACTCGCTCGGTTCGCTCGAATCGCTCAACAGCGAGGGGGCGGCGCGCTTCAATGCGAAGTTTCCGCAGGGCATCCCGACGACCGCCTGCGGCGAAGGCGCCTACGTGGTCAACGGCGTGCGCTACTACTCGTGGAGCGGCACCAGCCCGCTGACCAATCCACTGGATATCAGCGACGCGATGATGGGTGCCGGCGCCCTCGCCTTCGATGAGCCGAACGACGGACTGGTGGGACGCTGCAGCTCGCATCTGGGCATGGTCATCCGCGACGACTACCGGATGAACCATCTCGACGAGGTGAACCAGGTGCTCGGCCTCACCAGCCTGTTCGAGACCGATCCGGTCACCGTGTATCGCCAGCACGCCAACCGGCTGAAAAACGCCGGCCTCTGAACCAGCGGCGGGACGGTCGCGTCCCGCCTCCTCCTGCAAGGCAGAACCATGAAGACACTTCTCGGCCTTTTCCTCGCTTCGCTGGCATTCAGCCTGGTCGTGCTGCTCACGCCGCCCGCGGATGAACCGCCGCCCGCCTCCAGCGCGGCAACGGCACCGGCGCATGCAGCCCAACCACCGGCGCCCGCGCCGCTCACCGCCGTCAGCGACGCGACCGTGCAACAGCCGGCGCGGCTCGGCGAGCTGCCGCGTTCGTTCAACGGCACGCGGATTGACGGCCGTCTGCAACAGGACACCGCCGGCAACCTGATCTTCGATGGCGACGTCCGCCGGCTGTTCGACTACTTCCTCAGCGCCATCGGCGCCGAGCCGCTGACCCACAGCGTGCAGCGCCTGCGCCAGTACATCGACGCGCAGTTGCCTGAGCCTGCGCAGACTCAGGCGCAGAACCTGCTGGATCAGTACCTGGACTACAAGCGCGAGCTGCTGGCGCTGGACTCGGCGGCCCGCCCCCACAGCCTGCCAGCACTGCGCGAGCGTCTTGCCGCGGTACAGGCATTGCGCGCGCGAATCTTCAGCCAGACCGCGCACCAGGCGTTCTTCGCCAACGAAGAGGCCTATGACCGTTTCACCCTCGAACGCCTGGCCATCCAGCTGGAGCCGGGCCTCGATGCGAATGCCAAGGGTGCCGCACTCGACCGCTTGCACGCGGCGCTCCCAGCCGAATTGCAGGACGCCCTGGTGCCGCAGTTGCAGACCCAGCTGCGCCAGCAGACAGCCGCGCTGCAGGCGCGTGGTGGCGATGCCACGCAGCTGCGTCAGTTGCGCCAGCAGCTGGTCGGCAATACGGCGACCGAGCGCCTGGAGGCGCTGGATCGCCAGCGGCAGGCCTGGCAACGACGGCTCGCAGAATTCGAACAGGAGAAGAGTCGTATCGAGCGTAGCCAGGGCCTCGGCGAGGCCGACAAGCAGGCCGCCATCGAGCGGCTCGCCGAGCAGCGCTTCGACAGCAGCGAACGCCTGCGCCTGCAGGCCCGTCGGGAAAGCTAGCAGGTCGTTGAAAACGTAGGCGAGGCAGCCAGGGCAGCGAGAACAGGCAAAAAAAGCGCAGTTTACGCGCTGTAAATGAGCATTTTTGAGCCTGTTCTTAACGCCGCAATGGCTACGCAGGTAGTTTTCAACGGCCTGCTAGCGCGAGGCGCTACGACGTGCGGGCTCGGCTTCCAGCAGATAACGCTCGCGATGAAAGGCGAGATAGTACTTGTTGACGCTATTGACGTAGCCCACCACGCCCATGCCCACGGTTTCCAGGGCGATACGCTCGACCTGGAAGAACCACTGGTCCGGATTCAGCCCGCGCCGCCGCGCTTCGGCGCGCATGCTCTGCACCCGCTGCGGCCCCAGGTTGTAGGCCGCCAGCACGAAGGCCATGCGCTCGCGCTCGTTGAGCCGCGGGCTGGCGAAGAACTTGCGGCGGATCCTGGCCAGGTACTTGGCACTGGCCTGCACGTTGTTGTCCAGCTGCTGGATATTGCCCACACCCACGCTGCGCGCGGTCGCGGGCGTCACCTGCATCAGCCCGGTGGCGCCGCCGGCACCGCGCGCCGCCGGGTTGAGGGTGGATTCCTTGAAGGCCAGCGCGGCGAGGTTGAGCCAATCCAGGTCGATCTGCTCGGCGTAGCGCTGCAGCACCGGTCGCACCTTCTCCAGGCGCTGCCGGCCGGTACGGTCGAGCGGGTAATGCACCTTATACAGGCGTCGGTAGACACGCTCGAAGGCCGCATCCTGATTCTGCGGTGCGCGGTAGTCCTTGAGAAAACCGTCGGCACTGGCGCGCAGCATGCTGGCCTCCTTGCGTACGAACCAGTGCATGTCAGCCTCGTCGGCCAGCGCCACCTGGCGCTCGATGCGCAGCTTGGGCATCACCCGCGCCCAGCGCTCGGCAATGGTCTGCTCGACCGCCGTGACCGGATAGATGCCGGCCTGCACCATTTCCAGCACGTCCTCGACCGCCAGCGTCGGATCGACCCACTCGACCACTACCGGCGCACGATTGCGTTTCATCAGCTGTTCGTTGAGCCGGGCGACTGCGGCACCGGCGGCGCTGCCCGCCGGCAGCGCCAGGCTGCGCCCGGACAGGCGCTCCAGGCTGGCGTAGCGCGGCCCACCCTGGCGGCCAACCAGCACCAGCGCAACATCACTGACCACCGGCCGGGTACGGCTCACGCCGCGCATGCCCTTGAGATCGAGCAGTTCGCCGGGTGCCACCAGATCACCCTCGCCGCGCTGCAGCGCAGCCAGCAGCTGATCCTTGGCCTTGGGGATGATCTTCAGGCGGATGTCGCGCTCGGACTTTCGGTTCAGGTAACGCTCGAAGGCGCGCAGCCGTGCATACTCCACGCCGATGGCTTCGCCCTTGACCTCGCCGGAGCTGTTGCGGCTCTGGTTGACCAGCACCCGCAGCACGCCGCTGCGGCGTATCTCGGCCAGATCGCGCACTGTGGCCGGCGCCTTCCACGCCTCCGGCCCCATCACCCGCGCAGCCGCCGGCCAGGGCGCGAGCGCCAGCAGACAGAGGATCAGCAGCAGGCGAAACATGACTCGTACATACCAGGCTCGAACCGGGCAACGGCGGCGAAAAAAGTAGCGAAGCCTCTCACAGCCGGGTCCGATCTGCCAATTCAGGCATGATCAACGGTTTGCTGGTCATGCGTATCGCGTTGATTTTCAAGTGAATAACCTTAGTAGGAGTCTCGATGGAGCTTGTCGATATCGGCGTCAACCTGACCCATCCCAGTCTGGCCAGGCAGGCCAACGAAGTGCTCGAACACGCCCGCGCGGCAGGCGTCGCGCAATGCGTGCTGACTGGCACCAGCCTCGCCGAAAGCGAAGCCGCGCTGGGACTGTGTCGCGCGCTGGACGACAGTCACCAGCGGCTGTTCTGCACCGCCGGCGTCCACCCGCACGACGCAAGCCAGTGGAACGCGGACAGCGCGGCGCAGCTGCGCGATCTGCTGCGCGAACCGCAAGTGCGCGCCGTGGGCGAATGCGGGCTGGACTTCAACCGCGATTTTTCACCGCGGCCACAGCAGGAACGTGTGCTGGAAGAACAGCTGGAGCTGGCGGTGGCGCTGCAACTGCCGGTGTTCCTCCACGAACGCGAGGCCGACCAGCGCCTGGTGGAGATTCTGCGACCGTTGCGCGACCGCCTCGGCGCCGCGGTGGTGCATTGCTTCACCGGCGAGAAACGCGCGCTGTACGCCTATCTCGATCTCGATCTGCACATCGGCATCACCGGCTGGATCTGCGACGAGCGCCGCGGCACCCACCTGCATCCGCTGGTGCGCGAGATACCGCGCGGCCGGCTGATGCTGGAAAGCGACGCGCCCTACCTGCTACCGCGCACGCTGCGACCCAAGCCGAAATCCGGTCACAACGAACCGGCCTACCTGCCCGAGGTGCTGCGCGAGGTGGCGCGCCATCGCGGTGAAAGCGAAGCCGAGCTGGCTGCCCACACCACGCTCTGCGCCCGACGTTTCTTCGACCTGCCGGTGCCTGACGCAAAGCCGTGAAAATGTGCTCAAGCTCACGCCTTAACGGCCGTTAAGCCGACAACAAAACGGAAGAGAGCCGTCATGTTCGTCTGGGTCCGCGATCTGTCACTGAAATACAAATTCTGGGCGCTCAACATGGTCGCCTTCGTCATCAGCCTGTTGCTGGTGCTCTACGCCGTGCATGTGGAACAGCAGTCGCGCAGCGCCGATGCCCAGCGCAGCGCGCAGAGCACCGCCGAACTGCTGGCGGCCTGGCCTGCCACCGCCCAGCTGCCCGCCAGGCCGGAGGTGGTCCGCTTCGCCGCCGGCGAGCGGATGCAGATCCAGGGTCAGACGCTGGCGCAGAACGCTGGCTGGACGGCACTGGCGCATGATCGCCTGTTCGCCCGCGACCCGCTGATCGGCGCGCAGAGCGTCACCCGCGCCGACGGCCAGACGCTTGCCGTGCTAGCGCGAACCCCCAGTGTGTTTCAGGTCTTGGGTGAACACTTCTTCAGCTACGCCGGCGCCGTGGCGGTGCTCATGCTCGGTCTGCTCGGCGCCTCGCAGCTGCTGATCAGCTTTCTGCTCAGCCACCTCAACACGCTCAAGGACGTCATGCTGCACGTCGAGCGCTCCGGCGATCTCAGCGCGCGCGTGCCACTCGAAAGCGGCGACGAGGTCGGCCAGATGGCCAGCGCCTTCAATGCGATGCAGGGCGGTTACCAACGCATCGTCGGCACCGTGGCGCAGGCGGCCGCGCGCCTGGATGACGGCGCCGGGCGCCTCGCCGCCAGCATGAGCGACGTGCGTCAGGGCATGCTCGGTCAGCAGAGCGAGACCGACCAGGCCGCCACCGCGATCAACGAAATGAGTGCCACGGTGTTCCACATCGCCGAGCACGCCAGCGACACCCGCGACCGCTCGCAGCACGCCGACCAGCTGGCCAGCGACGGCCAGCGCGTGGTCGCACGGGTGGAACAGTCGATCGCCAACCTTTCGGTCGGCGTGCAGCAGACCGCCGAAACCATCGAGCAGCTAGCCGCCGACAGCCAGAAGATCAACGGCGTGGTCAGCGTCATCCACAGCATCGCCGAGCAGACCAACCTGCTCGCGCTCAACGCCGCCATCGAAGCCGCACGCGCCGGCGAGGCGGGCCGTGGCTTCGCGGTGGTTGCCGATGAGGTACGCAACCTCGCCAGGCGCGTGCAGGACTCCACCGACGAGATCACCGGCATGATCGGCAACCTGCAGGCGATGACGCGCGATGCCGTCGAGTTCATGCAGGAAAGCTCGTTCAAGGCCGACGATTGCGTGCGCGAGGCGCGCGAGGCGGCGCAGGCGCTGGAGTCGATCACCACTGCAGTGGCGCAGATGCGCGAGAGCAATACGCAGATCGCCGTCGCCGCCGCGCAGCAGAGCGAGGTGGCCGAGGAACTCAACCGTTCGGTGACCGGCATCCGCGACGTCACCGAGCAGACCGTGCAGCAGACGGTCGACTCCGCCAGCACCAGCTCGCAGCTGGCCGCGCTGTCGGGCGAGCTGAGCCGGGCCATCGGCCAGCTCAAGCTCTAACCACCTGCCAGGAAAATGCGGGGCGGCGCCCCGTCCCGGCTAGCCGAACACCGTAACCGTCTGTCGGCTCAGCGCCACCAGTTCGCCGGTCGGCGTCCACAGCGCCGCCGCGCAATGCCCGTAGCCGTCGCGTGCGTGCTCGATCACCGCGCGGTACTGGCACCAGTCATGCGTATCCAGAGCGGGCAACGGCTGCACGAACTCGACGGTCCAGGTCAGCGAACTGCCCGGCGCGAAGCCCTTGAGGTGCGACAGCACCGCTGGCGGCCAGGCGTCGATCAGCGCCAGCAGGTGCGCCTCGCTCATCGGTTCGCGCTCGACCTC
This sequence comes from Stutzerimonas sp. 21-1, assembly GCF_056336065.1. Taxonomy (NCBI): domain Bacteria; kingdom Pseudomonadati; phylum Pseudomonadota; class Gammaproteobacteria; order Pseudomonadales; family Pseudomonadaceae; genus Stutzerimonas; species Stutzerimonas sp. 21-1. The sequence continues at coordinate 2,448,051 of NZ_CM150500.1, forward strand.
GCCGCGCTGGCGCACCCAGCCACCCATCTCGCGGGAGGTGTTGCCGGAGAACGGCAGGCCACCGACGCCCCAACGCATCTCCAGATAGCGGGTGAATTCCGGCGTGGCACCCGGCACGAAGGGCAGCGTCTGGCAGGCTTCGACCGGCGGCATGGCCGGCGCCGCCTCGGCAGCGACGACCACCGCGGACTCGCGCGCGGCGCCGAAGCTGCCCTGGACGATGGTCACCACCTGGCCATCCTGTACCGCCCGGCCAAGCATCTGGCTCACCGCCTTGCCCTCGCGCAGCACCTCGGCCTCGAAGCTGGCCGGCTTGTCCAGCGTCAGTGGCGCGACGAAGGTGATCGCCAGTGAACGCAGCGCGCGCTCCGGCGGCACCTTGGCGCGCATCGCCTCGTACACCAGCGCCGCCACCAGTCCGCCGAAACCGGCCCGGCCCTGCCCCCAGGTGGCGGGAATGGTCAGCTGCTGTGGATGCTCGCGCACGCCGCGCAGCAATTCGGAAAGGGTCATGTGCACCTCTTTTCATTGTTTTGTTGGGGGCCGATGGTAAGGCCGGCGCTTGCCGGCACGCGAGGACGCAAGCGCCGTAGGCGCCCCTGGAAATGCCACGCCATCGCGGGCGGCAATCATGAACAGTCGGCTCAGCGCCGGGCACGCCGCCAGGGCAACTGGCGGCGCAGCACGCGCAGCGCCTGGCGCAACTCGGTGGGCGCGGCATCCGCGGCGGCGTAGCGCTGCTGCTCGTAGGAGCGCAGGAAGGCATGAATCGCCTCGGCCTGGGCCGGTAACTGGCGCGCCGCGCGCACGGCGAAGGTCCGCGCGCCCTCGCCCGGCTCGCGTCGCAGGCCGTGGCGCGCCAGCGTCCGCTCGAAGGCGAGGAACAACCGCTGCTGCACGTCGCGCTCGCGTCGCCAGGGCTTGAACAGCCACAGCGCGAGCAGGCCGAGCACCGCGGCGAGCGCGCTCACCAGGCCGATGCCGAGCGCGGTGGCGTCGACCTTGCCGAACCAGCGCTGCAACAGCTGTAGCTGGCGCTCGCTCTGGTAATCGAGCACCCAGCGCTGCCAGCCGTAGTTGAGTTCGTCCCAGCGCAGCCGCAGCTGGTTCAGCCAGCCGATATCGCGGTACCGCAGCAGCGACATCGGCGAGTCCTCGAGAAAGCCTTCCTGACCGGCCAGCGCCTGTTCCAGCCCTTGCTCGACCCGCTCCGGCGCCACCTGGAAGGTCGGATCGACGCTGACCCAGCCGCGCTCGGCAGTCCAGTACTCCACCCAGGCGTGCGCATCCAGCTGGCGTACCGAGAGATAGTTGCCGGCCGGATTGACCTCACCGCCCTGATAGCCGGCCACCACCCGCGCGGGGATGCCGGCGGCGCGTAGCACGAAGGTCATCGCCCCGGCGTAGTGCGCGCAGAAGCCGCTGCGGGTGCTGAAAAGGAAATCGTCGACGATGTCCGCACCGACTGCCGGCGGCTTCAGCGTGTAGTGGTAAGGCTCGCGGTTGAAGTGGCGCAGCAATGCCTGCACCACCGCCTCGGGCTCCTGCAGCGTGCGGCGTAGCTCGCCGGCCCAGGCATGGCTGCGCGGATTGCCCTGCGCCGGCAGCTGCAGCGCGCGGCCGAGGCTCGACGGCGCGCGCTCGGCCTCGCGCCGCGCTTCGGGCCAGGAGGTCACGCGATAGAGCAGCGGCTGGTTCACCGGCTGCCGGCGCTGCAGGTGGAAGTCGGCCATCAGCTGCGCATCGTCGGCAGCCATGCGCGGCACGTCGAGGGCGAACAGCCAGGGCTGGCCGCTGGGCTGCATGACGATGCTGTAGCGCAGCGGCTCGCCGGTCGGCTGCCAGTGCGGCTCCTGCGGCACCTGCGCAGCGAAGGACTGCGACCAGCGCCGGCCATCGAACTGCTCGAAGGTCACGGCGCGCCAGTACAGCTGGTCGCGCGGCGGAATCTCGCCCTCGAAGCTGACGCGAAACGCCAGCTCGGCGGACTGGCCGAGCCGGGCAATGTCGCCCGGCGCCATGTGGTCGGCCAGCCCGGTGAGTCCACGCGGCCCCGGCTGTGGCAGCGTCCACAGCGGCGCCAGCCGCGGGAAGAACAGGAACAGCAGGATCATCAACGGCACCGCCTGCAACAGCAGGCTGCCGGCCAGCCGCAGCGTCGGCCACGGCTGCGTCATCCGCGCGCCCTGCTGCAGGCCGATCAGCGCCGCCAGCAGCGCCGTCACCGGCAACAGGCTGTACAGCCCGGCCAGCAGGCCGTCCTCGAACAGGTAGCTGGTCACCACCGCGAAGAAGCCGAGGAAGATCAGCACCAGCGCATCGCGCGCGGTGCGCATCTCCACCAGCTTGAGGATGAACGCCGCAATCAGCAGCACCACGCCGGCCTCCAGCCCGACCAGACTGCCGCGCGAGAAGTACACGCCGAAGCCGGCGCCGATCATCAACGCCGCCTTGGCCCAGCTGTTGGGAAATCGCAGGCGCATGCGGAATATCTGCACACGCCAGGCCGCACAGCCCAGCCAGAGGCCGGTGATCCACAGCGGCAGGTGCGTCAGATGCGGCAGGATCACCAGCACCTGAGCCACCAGCAGCCAGATCAGCGCATTGCGCGGAATACCGGGTTTCGCGCTCATGCACCCTGCTCCGTACCGATACCGTGCAGCGCCAGCGCACGCAGGCAGGCGTCACGGTGGGCCTGACCGCTATCCGGGCCGAGTGTCACGGCCGGCAGGCGCAAGGCGAACGGCTGGTGCGCGGCGCTGAGTTCCACGACCCAGTGACACAGCCGCGAGAGGCGCTCCTCGCTGTCGCCCGTCAGCGCATCGAAATCCAGCAGCGGTTCGTTGCCGAGCAGGCTGGCGAACTCCTTCACCAGCAGGCCCTGGCCGCGCGAATAAGCCTTCCAGTGCAGGCGACGGCGCGAATCACCGGGTTGCCAGGCCTTCAGCCCCTGATAATCGTCGACGCCTGCCCCTTGCGCCCGCGCGCCGCCCTCCTCGTCCTGCGCCGCCTCGCCCTGCTGCGCCAGCTCACCCGCCAGGGGCTGCGGATAGATCAATGCCGCCAGCTCCAGGTCGATCCAGCTCCAGGCCACCAGTAATCCCAGCGGGAAGCGACTCTCCACCCGCACGCGGCCGGGACGCAGCCAGCCACGGCGCTGCGCCGGCAGGTTCAGCTCGACTTCCACCACGCCGCCGGCCGGTACATCCACCAGCTGCAGACCGCTGGCCGGCCAGCCGACGGCCACGGCCTGGTAGGCGCGACCCTGGCTTTCCAGACGCACACGCAACCGCGCCTGCTCGCCGACGAAAGCGGCACTGGCGCCGCCGCTGTGCAGCACCAGCCCGGCGAGATTGCGCCAGGTGTGCAGGATGGTGACCAGATACAGCGCGCCGAGCAGGAAGGTCAGGCCGTAGGCAAGGCTGTTCTGGTAGTTGATCGCCGTCAGCAGCATCAACCCCAGCGCCGCGAGGAAGGCCAGCCCGACGCGGGTAGGCATGATGAAGATGCGGCGCTGATCGAGCCGCATGCTCGGCGCCGGCGGAATCCGCCGCAGCAGCCAGCGCTCGCGCAGACGTGGCAGCAGCCTCACGCGCTGCGCCCGTCCAGCCGTGGCGTCATCGTCAGCACCGTCAGAGCGCCGGCACTTCGCGCAGCAGCCACTGCACCAGCGCGCCACCGCCGTGGCCGGAAGCATCGGCACGTTCGCGCAGGCGATGGCCGACCACCGTCGGCAGCACCGCCTGCACATCCTCGGGAATCGCGTAATCGCGCCCGTCGAGAAACGCCCAGGCGCGCGCCGCCGCCAGCAGCGCCAGGCTGCCGCGCGGCGACAGGCCCCAGGCGAACTGCGGCTGGGTACGGGTGGCTTCCACCAGACGCAGCACGTAGTCGACCAGCGCATCGCTGACCCGCACGCCGGCCACGGCATCCTGCAGCGCCAACAGCTCGGCGCGTTCGAGCAGCGGCGCAAGCCGCGCCAGCAGGTCGCGCCGCGACTCGCCGAGCAGCAGCGCCTTTTCCGCGGCGCGGGCCGGATATCCCAGCGAGACGCGCATGAGGAAACGATCAAGCTGGGATTCCGGCAGCGCGAAGGTGCCGCCGGAACTCACCGGGTTCTGTGTGGCAATGACGAAGAACGGTTCCGGCAGCGCACGGGTAGCCCCCTCGATGGTGACCTGGCCCTCTTCCATGGCTTCGAGCAGCGCGCTCTGGCTCTTGGGCGTGGCACGGTTGATCTCGTCGGCGAGGATCAGCTCGGCGAAGATCGGCCCGGGATGGAAGACGAACTGGCCGCTGTCCTTGTCGAACACCGACGTGCCGAGGATGTCGCCGGGCAGCAGATCGGAGGTGAACTGTATGCGCTGGAACTCCAGCCCGAGCACCTTGGCCAGCGCATGGCTGAGGGTGGTCTTGCCCATGCCGGGCATGTCCTCGACCAGCAGGTGACCCCGTGCCAGCAGGCAGGCCAGTGCCAGTCGCACCTGTGCTTCCTTGCCGAGCAGTACTTCATTGACCGCGCGCAGACAGGCGTCCAATCGGGTGCGCATGCGACTCTCCTCTGTAGGTCCGGCCGATGCTACTGATCGACGACGGGCAGGCAAAGCGTTGGACATGCCGGGTAACGAGTTTGTGACCCGACGCTTGATCCAGAACCATGCAGCGGTTCGCCGACCCGCCTAGGCTTGACGTCTCTCTAGTCGACCGGAGGCTTCGATGGCCGAACCAGACAGCTGGCACGCGCAACCCGCCGAGCAGATCCTGCAGCAACTGGACAGCACCCACAGCGGCCTGAGCGCCGAACAGGTGCAGCAGCGCCTGCAGCAGTTCGGCCCCAACCGGTTGCCGCAGCGCGGCGGCAACGGTGCGTTCAAGCGCCTGCTGCTGCAGTTCCACAACCTGCTGATCTATGTACTGCTGCTCTCGGCGCTGGTCACTCTGGCACTCGGCGAATGGCTCGACAGCGCGGTGATCGTCGCCGTGGTGGTGATCAACGCGCTGGTCGGCTTCATTCAGGAAGGCAAGGCGGAACAGGCCATGCGCGCCATCCAGAAGCTGCTGACGCTCGACAGCCGCGTGCGCCGCGCCGGACACACGCTCAGCGTGCCGGCCGAGGAACTGGTACCGGGCGATCTGGTGCTGCTGGAACCCGGCGACCGGGTCCCGGCCGACCTGCGCCTGCTCGAATGCCGCGACCTGCGTATCGAAGAGGCCGCGCTGACCGGCGAATCGCTGCCCAGCAGCAAGCAGGTGGAGCCGGTCAGTCATGACGCCAGCCTCGGCGATCGCCGCAGCATGGCCTACTCCGGCACGCTGGTCAGCGCCGGCAACGGTTACGGCGTGGTGGTGGCAACCGCCGGGCAGACCGAGCTAGGCCGGATCAGCCACATGCTCGGCGAAGTGGTCAGCCTGCAGACGCCGCTGCTGAGCGACGTCGCGCGCTTCGCCAAGGTCCTCACCGTGATCATCCTGGCGCTGGCGCTCGGCACCTATGTGTTTGGCGTCACGCTGCGCGATTACTCCTCCAGCGAGATGCTGCTGGCGGCCGTTGGCCTGGCGGTCGCGGCGATTCCCGAGGGTCTGCCCGCCGTGCTGACCATCGCCCTGGCGCTCGGCGTGCAGCGCATGGCACGACGGCGGGCGATCATCCGCCGGCTGCCGGCGGTCGAGAGCCTCGGTGCGGTGACGGTGATCTGCTCGGACAAGACCGGCACCCTGACGCGCAACGAAATGACCGTGCAGCAGGTCTTCACCGCCGAGCACCGCTATCACATCCAGGGCGTCGGCTACGCACCGACGGGCGCGGTCTGCACCGGCGACGGCCAGCCCTGTGAGCCGGAACAGGCCAGCGACCTGCTGGAGCTGGCCCGCGCCGGGCTGCTGTGCAACAGCGCCAGCCTGCTGCGCGAAGGCGATGGCTGGTGCATCACCGGCGACCCGACCGAGGTGGCGCTGCTCACCCTGGCCGGCAAGCTCGGGCTGCAGGCACCGCACGAGCAAGCCAACGTGCCGCGGGTCGACGGCATCCCGTTCAGCTCGGAGCGGCGCTGTATGGCCAGCCTGCATCACGACCACGCCGGCCACGGGCTGATCTATCTGGTCGGCGCGCCGGAGCGGCTGCTCGAAGTGTGCAACCACCAGTTCGCCGCCGGCAGTACCGAGCCGCTGGACCCGACCCACTGGCACGCCGTGCTCGACGACGGTGCCCGCCAGGGCCTGCGCATGCTCGGCCTGGCGATGCGCGCACTGGGCACGCCGCAGCATGAGCTGGCCTACGAGGATCTCGAAGGCGACTTCGTGCTGCTCGGGCTGGTCGGCATGCTCGACCCGCCGCGCGAGGAGGCCATCGCTGCCATCGCCGAATGCCAGCGCGCCGGCATCGCCGTGAAGATGATCACCGGCGACCATGCCGCGACCGCCGCCGCCATCGCCCAGCGCCTCGGGCTCGGCGAGCAACCGCCGCTCACCGGCGCGGAGCTGGATCGGCTCAGCGATGCGGAGCTGGACGCACGCCTGGCGCAGACCGCGGTATTCGCCCGCACTAGCCCGGCGCACAAGCTGCGCCTGGTGCAGCGCCTGCAGGCCTGCGGCGCACGGGTGGCGATGACCGGCGATGGCGTCAACGACGCGCCGGCGCTCAAGCGCGCCGATATCGGCGTGGCGATGGGCATCAAGGGCACCGAGGCGGCCAAGGAGGCGGCACAGATGGTGCTGGCCGACGATAATTTCGCCACCATCGCCTATGCGGTGGAGGAAGGCCGCACGGTCTACGACAACCTGAGGAAATCCATCGTATTCATCCTGCCTACCAACGTCGGCGAGGCGCTGGTGTTGCTGGTCGCCATTGCGCTGGGGCTGACGCTGCCGATCACGCCGCTGCAGATTCTCTGGCTGAACATGATCACCGCGGTGACGCTGGCGCTGGCGCTGGCCTTCGAACCCGGCGAGGCCGACCTGATGCGCCGCCCGCCCCGCGATCCGAGCGCGCCGCTGCTGGGGGCGCAGCTGCTCTGGCGCGTGATGCTGGTCTCGCTGCTGATGACGGCGGCCTGCATCGCGGTGTTCCTCTTTGCCCAGCGGCAGGGTTGGAGCCTGGAGGTCAGTCGCACGCTGGGGGTCAACACGCTGGTGTTCTGCGAGATCGCCTACCTGTTTGCCAGCCGCCAGATCAACGCACCGGCGCACTTCGGTTTGCGCGGCAATCCGATGGTCTGGAGCATGGTCGCGCTGCTACTGGTGCTGCAGGTGGCGTTTACCCACTGGTCGCCGCTGCAGCGGTTGTTCCAGACCGCCGCGCTCAGCCCGCAGGCGTGGGCCATCTGCGCGCTGGCCGGGGGCACGCTGCTGGCGGTGGTGGAGCTGGACAAGTGGTGGCGCCGACGCCGTGGCCGGCAACTGTGAGCGGTCCCGGCGCCGGGACCGCAGTGTTCAGCGTGGTGCCGGCTTTGCCTGCGGCTGACCGGCACCCGTCCTGCAGAGGTACGCTGCGCAGGCTGCCGTTCAGCGACCGGCGCGCGACTCTCTCAGGTAGAAGCGCGCCTTTTGCGCCTTTTCCACGCAGCCGTGAAATGCCTCGAACTGCTGCTGGGTCTTGGCGCCGGTAAGCAGGGCCATGGCCTTGGAATAGCTCACGGTGCCGGCGAACCCTTCGGCTTCAGCCAGGCTCTGCTCCTCCCACGCAGCGTCCAGCTCGGCGGCGCAGCTGTCACGGTAGGCGGTCTTGCCGGCGCAGCCGACCAGCAGCAGCGCCAGCAGGGGTACGGATAGCCAGACTTTCATCGTTCATCCCTCCGTTGTTTTCCAATCAATGCGACACGGCCGTGCGAGCGCGCTGCTGCAGGTATTCGACGACCGCCTGCTGCTCGCCGGCGAACTCGATACGCTCGGCCTTGCTCTCGCGCTGGTAGGCGTACATCGGATCGTAGTACTCGCCGAGCAATCCTTCGATCCAGCCGCGGTGCAGATCCACCGCACCACTGCGCGCCTGCTCGGCCAGCGCCTGGTCCATCAGCAGCGCCAGACGCTGATAGCGCTCACCGCCCAGGCGCTTCTGGATATTGACCAGGCTTTGCTGCAAACGCTCGGCGAACGCGGCGAAACCGGGCTCGCCCTGCTCGGCGATGAACTCGGCGCAGAGGTCAATCACGTAGTCCTTGAGAATCCGTTCGACACGGCCCTCGAGGCTGTCTTGCAGCCACACCAGCGGGAACTGCTGCATGCCGTTGAACAGCGGCAGCGGAATCGAACAGCGGCCCACCAGCCGCGCCTCGTCTTCCAGCGCGAAGCGTTCGACACCGGCGGCGCGCAGCTTCAGCAGCCGGATCGCCAGCAGGTTTTCGAAATCGATCTGGCCGGGCTGCGGCGTGGCGCGCTTGCCGAAGCTGGAGCCGCGATGATTGGCCAGCGCCTCCAGGTCCACGCTGTTTTCCAGCCGCGCCAGCACTTCGGTTTTGCCGGTGCCGGTCATGCCGCCGACCAGCACGAAGTCGCACTGTTGCACCGCCTGTTCGAGGGTTTCGAGCAGGAAATGGCGCAGCGCCTTGTAGCCGCCGACCACCCGCGGATAGTCGATGCCCGCCTCGTCGCGCAGCCATTGCTGGACGATCTGCGAGCGCAGCCCGCCGCGGAAGCAGTACAGGTAGCCATCGGGGTGCGCGCGGGCGAAATCGGCCCAGGCCTGCATCCGCTCGGCCTTGACCTTGCCGGAGACGAGCTGGTGGCCCAGATCGAGCGCCGCCTTCTGCCCATGCTGCTTGTAGCAGGTGCCGACCTTCTGCCGCTCGCTGTCGTTCATCAGCGGCAGGTTGACCACGCCGGGAAACGCGCCCTTGGCAAACTCCACCGGCGCGCGGGCATCCATCATCGGAATGTCGTTGAGGAACAGCGCGCGGTAGTCAGCAGTATCGCCACGCATCAGCGCACCTCGACCGCATGGCTGCGCGCGTCGACCAACCGGCCGATCGGCTCCAGCGTCAGGCCCAGCTCGCCGGCAACGGCCAGGAACTCTGCCTCGCCTTCCGGCGCCACCGCCACCAGCAGCCCGCCGCTGGTCTGCGGATCACACAGCAGCTGCTTGTGCGCCTCGTCGAGCGCGGCGATACGCTCGCCGTAACTGTCGAAATTGCGCTGGGTACCGCCGGGCACGCAGCCCTGTTCGAGGTAGTACTCCACACCCGGCAGACGTGGCACGCGCGCGTACTCGATCTCGGCCGTCACGCCGCTGCCGTCGGCCATTTCCACCAGGTGGCCGAGCAGGCCGAAGCCGGTGACATCGGTCATCGCACGCACGCCTTCGAGCTTGCCGAAGCGGCTGCCGGCGGTGTTGAGCGTGCACATCCAGTCGCGCGCCAGGCCCACATCTTCGGCACGCAGCTTGGCCTTCTTCTCGGCAGTGGTGAGGATGCCGATGCCCAGCGGCTTGGTCAGGTAGAGCTTGCAACCGGCGGTGGCGGTGTCGTTGCGCTTCATCTGGCGCTTGTTCACCAGGCCGGTGACGGCCAGACCGAAGATCGGCTCGGGCGCATCGATCGAATGTCCACCGGCCAGCGGAATGCCGGCGGCGTCGCACACCGCGCGACCACCGGCGATGACCTCGCGCGCCACTTCCGGCGGCAGTACGTTGACCGGCCAGCCGAGGATGGCGATGGCCATCAGCGGGTCGCCGCCCATCGCATAGATATCGCTGATCGCGTTGGTCGCTGCGATACGGCCGAAATCGAAGGGATCGTCAACGATCGGCATGAAGAAGTCGGTGGTCGAGACGACGCCACGCTCTTCGTCGATGCCGTAGACCGCCGCATCGTCGCGCGAAGCATTGCCGACCCACAGCCGCGGGTCGAGGTTCTGCGCGCCGCTGCCGGCAAGAATCACGTCCAGCACTCTGGGCGAGATCTTGCAGCCGCAACCGGCGCCATGGCTGTACTGGGTGAGGCGGATCGGTTCGCTCATCGGACTCTCTCGTGCTGCATGCAAAACGGGCCGCGATTGTAGCAAAGCCTTCGACGAGCGGCGGCAAACGGGGTGGTGGACGGCCTGCTTTGGTATAGCGCCCCTTGCGGCGTACCCGTGCGCGGCGAGAAGCTAACGACACAGAACGGGGGGAAAGCCGCATGAGCAAGAAAGTAGCGCTGGTATTGGGCTCGGGAGGCGCGCGTGGGTATGCGCACATCGGCGTCATCGATGAAATCCTGGCACGTGGCTACACCATCGACTGCATCGCCGGCTGCTCGATGGGCGCCGTGGTCGGCGGCATCTACGCGGCCGGCAAGCTCCGCGAGTACCGCGCCTGGATCGAGGGGCTGGATTATCTCGACCTGCTGCGCCTGGTCGATCCTAGCTTCAGCCTCGGTGCGATTCGCGGCGAGAAGGTCTTCGGCCGGGTGCGCGAAATGCTCGGCGAGGTGAACATCGAGGATCTGCCGATCCCCTTCACGGCGGTGGCCACCGACCTCACCAACCAGCAGGAGATCTGGTTCCAGGAAGGCAGTCTGGAGCTGGCAATGCGTGCGTCGGCGGCGATTCCCAGCCTGTTCACGCCGGTGGTGCAAGACAACCGCGTGCTGGTCGACGGCGGCCTGCTCAACCCGCTGCCGATCGTGCCGGTGGTGTCGAGCCACTGCGATCTGATCATCGCGGTCAACCTCAACGCCAACAACCACAAGCAATATTCGCTGCCGGAAATCGAACGGCCGGGGCGCTTCGATTCGATGCTGACGTCGATCAGCTCGCACATCCCGTTCTGGCGCAAGGACGGTGGCGGTCTTTCACCGCAACACATTGCCGACATCCGCGCCGGCGAGCTGCTGCGCGGCGACCAGCCGCCCGCGGCGCCGTCCAGCGAGACGGCACCGAAGTCGGCCGCCGGTTCGACCGTCGTGGATGTCGGCGGCCCCGCCTCGTTGCTGGAGCTGATCAACCAGAGCTTCGACGTCATGCAGTCGTCGCTGGCGCAGTACAAGATCGCCGGCTATCCACCGAACGTGCTGGTGAACATTCCCAAACGCGCCTGTCGCTTCTACGAATTCGACAAGGCGCCGGAGCTGATCGAACTGGGACGCATCGTCGCCCACGACGCCCTGGCGCGCTACGAGCTGGAGCTGTAGCGCCGCCCGCGGGCCCTTAGCACTGCGGCTTGTCGATCGGCTCGCCGGTGCTGTCCTTCTCGGTGGTTTGCGGGACTTCCTTGATCAGCCAGTCGCCCAGCAGGCTGAAGGCCACCGCCAGCAGCGTCGGCCCGAGGAACAGCCCCATGAAGCCGAAGGCCAGTACCCCGCCGAACACGCCGAGCAGCACCACGACCAGCGGCAGGTTGCCGCCGCGGCTGATCAGGTAGGGTTTGAGGATGTTGTCCACCCCGCTGATGATGAACATGCCCCAGATACCGAGAAACACCGCCATGCCGTAGTCGCCCTGCCATACCAGCCAGGCGACCGCCGGCCCCCAGACCAGCGGCGGCACCATCACGAAACTGAATGCGAAGGTGAGCAGGCCGAGCACCAGCGCCGCCGGCACCCCGGCGATGCTGAAGCCCACATAGGCCAGTACCGCCTGCGCCGCTGCGGTACCGATGACACCGTTGACCACGCGCTGCACCGTGCCGGCCACCAGCTCCAGATAGTGGTCGGCACGCTCGCCACCGATCAGCCGGTCCAGCAGGCTGTGGACGAACGCCGCCAGGCGCGGCCCGTCGCGATAGAAGAAGAACACCAGCACCAGGCTCAGAGCCAGCTCGAGCATGCCGCCACCGATGCGCGCGCTGCGCACCAGCAGCCAGTTGCCGACCTGGCCGATGTACGGGCGGGCGCTGGCCAGCAGCGCCGTGCCCTGCTCATGGACCGTGCTCCACAGCGTGACCAGGCTTTCGCCGATCAGTGGCAGTTCGCCGAGCCAGGTCGGCGGCGCTGGCAGGCCGTCGACCTGCAGGTCGTGCAGCAGGGCGTTGGCTTCGCGAATCTGGTCGGCGATGTTGAAGCCCAGCCAGACCAGCGGCACGGCCACCAGCACCATCCAGCAAAAGGTCAGCAATCCCGCCGCCAGGCTTGCGTTGCCGTTCAGCTGACGGGTCAGCAGGCGCATCAGCGGCCAGCTGGCAAACGCCAGCACTGCCGCCCAGAACAGCGCCGAAGCGAATGGCGCCAGTACCCAGAGGCAGGCACCGAGCAGGACCAGAAGCAGGATCTGCACCAGCAGACGGTCGTTGTTGAGCATGCGCGGTTACTCTCTGGAAAGGACGGCTATTGCAGCCCGACGAAGCGTCTTAGCGCAATAGCCTGATGAGCAGCCCGGCGTCGGTCGAGTCGTCTAGCTCGAGCCGTCGGGCGCCGATCCGCTCGGCGATCAGGGCTTCGCGCCAGGCGGCGCCGGTACGCCCGGCCAGGCTGACGCGAAGGGTGCTGTCCAGCCGCATGAGTTCGGCAAGCAGCGCGCTCCACTCGGCCGACGGTTCATCCGGCAGGCGTGGCAGGCGCAGCTCGCCACTGTCGCGCAACTGGCGCAGCAGGGTCGCCGCGTTCGGCAACAGTTCACCGAGCGGCGCGCTCGGCTCCAGCTGCTCGACATGAAGATAGGAGCGGCCATTGCCTCGGGTGACGCCATAGAGCGCGAGCAGGCTGTCACCGGCCTGCGGCAGGCGCGCTAGCAAGTAGGCCTGCTGCCCCTCCGGCCCGTAGAGCTTGGCCTTGCCGAACACCGCGTTGGCCCACAGGCTGCTGGAGCCGCACTCACGGCCTTCGCACCAGAACAACAGCTCTGCTCCATCATCGAGCACGGCGCGCCGGGACTGGGTGAAGGCTTCGATGCCACTGTGGGTGTCGGGAAGCTGATAGGTAACGACGGTCAACTGGCCGGCTGCGCTGACCTGGCTGGCCATGCGCAACTTGCCGCTGATACGGCGGAGCGAGTCCTGCGGATAGATCCGCTCGCTCACCGGCGCCTGCCGGTAATCGACGATCTCTGCCTGCGGGTAGCGCGCCAGAACCGCGAGATCGGCGCTACCGGCGACGTCCGCCGCCAGCAGCGGCGCGCCCGTCAGCAACAATCCCAGCAGGCCTGTCCATCGCATCGCTCTTTTCAACGCATCACCCTTGCTTGCACGAATTTCATCCGGCTTCTGACTGCCGCCGGCGGAGACGGCCACGGGCCGACTGCCGGTCAGCCTCGCCAGTTGCCAAAAGCAAGTCAAGCAGGCGATTGCCACAGCATCTTGCGTGACGACACGCTATCGAAAGAAGGGTTCGAAGCACGCGGCGACCGCAGCGGCGCCGGCATCGTCGTCCAGATGCAGGTGATGCCCACCGGGCAGGTAGTGTTTGTCGAACGGCAGTTGCGCGGTCAGTTCACGCAGTTGCGGTTCGGTCATCAGTCCCTGCTCGGCCAGTACGAGGGTGGTTGGACAGGTAACCTGCGCGACGAACGCCAGCGCGTGCGCGCGGGTCAGCCGCAACGGCGACGGCAGCATGAGCCGTGCGTCGGTACGCCAGGTGTAGCCACCCGGCACCGGCATCAGGCCGCGTTCGGCCAGACGCTCGGCGGCTTCGCGGCTGACCGCACCGACACCTTTCATGCGCGCGGCGACGGCCCGTTCGAAGGTCGCATAGACCGGCTTGCGCTTGTCGTCGACCGCCAGCAGCGCATCGAGCGCGGCACCCAGCCGCTGCGGTGCCTCGTCCGCCTCGCCGGTGTAGGGAATCACCCCGTCGATCAGCGCCAGCCGCTCGACCCGCTGCGGCAGCGCACCAGCCAGCAGCACCGCGACGATCGCGCCCATCGAGTGACCGAGCAGGGAAAAACGCTGCCAGCCGAACTGTTCGGCCACCTGCAACACATCGAGCACGTAGTCCCAGATGTTGTAGCCCGCGCCCAGCGGACGATGCGCCGAATGGCCGTGTCCCGGCAGATCCAGCGCGACGATACGCAGCCCCGGCAGGCGCGGCGCCAGCCGGCTGAAGCTCGCCGCGTTGTCCAGCCAGCCGTGCAGCGCGATCACCGGGCGGCCGTCCTGCGGCCCGTAGAGGTGCGCCGCCACCTCGGTATGCGGCAGGGTCAGGCGGACTTCCTCGAACGCCACGCTCATGCGGCACCCCGGTTCGTGGTCGCCGGAGCCCAGCGAGTCAGCAGGCGTCGCAGCAGATCGGCGGTTTCCGTCGGACGCTCCAGCGGGAACATGTGCCCGCCGGGCAGCCGATGCGCCTCGCCGCGCGCCATCAGGCGCAGCAGATAGGCGTGATGCGGCAGCACCACGCGGCTGTCGCGGCCGCGCACCATCGCCAGCGGAAGCTTCAACGCCGGCGGCCAGCCGGGCGTGACATGCGGCACGCTGCGGTAGATGTCGATTTCGGTCTGCGGGTCGAAACGCAGGCGCATCCCCTGCCCGGCGGGTTCAAGGCCATGCTCGATATAGGCGGCCAGGCAGTCGGGGTCGAAGCTGCTAAACAACGTCTTGCCGGCGAAGTAGGCATGCGCTTCCTCAGCGCTGCCGAACTGCTCGCGACGGCCCAGCGTGCGCCCTGCCGGCGTCAGCTGATCGATGAAGCCAAGCCGCTTGGCGGCCCAGATCAGCGTCTGGTCGAACCAGGTCGGCAGCGGCGAATCGAGCATCACCACGCCGTGATACAGCTCCGGGCGCAGCAGCGCCGCACGGTAATGCAGCATGCCGCCGAAGGAATGACCAACGCCCCAGACCGGCTCGCCCAGCCGCTCCAGCTGCTCGAACAGTTCCTGCAGCAGGTTGTGCCAGTTGTCGTCCACTGGAAAGCGCGGATCGTGGCCGTGCCGGTCCATGTGCACCACACGGTATTCCGGCGCCAGCGCGGCGAACAACTTGCGGTAGGTGGCCGACGGGAAGCCGTTGGCATGGGCGAAGAAGATGCGTTGCGACATGGACACGGCCGACGATAAAGGTCAGGCCATTGTAGACGGCCACCCCTGCCGGACAATCGCGCCGACGCGCCCGCGTGAGCGGCATTCATGCCAAACAACGGACCGGGGCGGGTCGCCTGCGTTATTCGGCGAGCGGCACTATCGCCACCGTCAGCCGCGAGATGCAACTGGGCTTGCCATCTTCGCCATGCAGACGAATGTCCCAGACATGCGTCGAGCGCCCCAGATGCACCGGGCGGCACACGCCGGTGACTCGCCCGCTGCGCAGCGCGCGCAGGTGGTTGGCGTTGACTTCGAGCCCGACGCAATAGAAGCGGCTGGTGTCGATGCAGTGATAGCTGGCCATCGACCCGAGGGTCTCGGCCAACACCACCGACGCCCCGCCGTGCAGCAGGCCGTACGGCTGATGGGTACGCGCATCGACCGGCATGCTCGCGGTGATGGACTGGTCGTCGAAGGACTCGAAGCGAATATCCAGCAATTCGCTGATGGTGTTCTTGCGGTTGCTGTGCAGGCTGTCCAGATCGGGCTGACGCTTCCAGATACTCAAGGGCACGCACTCCATTTCCATGTTGTTGTTATCGAATGGCACGTTTGCCGGCTGCCGGCAGGCTTGGTCCGACGCTCAGCGTGCGTGGCGCAGCGAGACCAGGCGCATCAGGCCGGCGGCCAGCGCTTCGCCTTCCAGTTCGGCGAGGCTGGAGGTCGCCATCGGCAACGACTCATCACGCTGGCCATGCACCAGCCAGCCACCGAGCGTACCGACGAAAGGCTGATGCGTCACCAGCAGCAGATGCTGTTCAGTGCGTCGGTCCAGATACAGCATGGCTTCGCGCAGGTCCGAATCGGGCGTCGCCCAGGGCACGGTCTCGAACGCACCGCTGAAACCCAACTCCTGACGAACGATTTCCGCCGTCTGCTGGGCGCGCTGATAGGGGCTTACCAGAATCGTCTGCAACGGCTGGTTGCGCAGATGCACGGCAATCGCCCGCACATCGAGCCGCCCCTGCTCGGTCAGATTGCGCTCGGCGTCCGTACGCGCCCGCGGCTCGGCCTCGCCGTGACGTAATAGCCAGAGTTTCATGGCGTTGGCTCTTGTGGCGTGGAGGGCGTCGACGGCGCTGTCGGCGCGCTCGGCAGGTCGGCGGCACGCGGGGCCGGCCAGTCCGACAACGGCCAGGGCTTTTGCTCGGTATTGAAGGTGCCGAAACGGCCGATTTGCGCGATGTACTGGCTCAGGCTGTCGCCAAACCCCTGCAGACTCGGGTCCGGCTGACCCTTGAGTACACGCAGGACCAGCTGCAGCAGCACGACGACCAGCAGCACCAGCTCGGCCAGCTGCCAGACGAGAAAGAACAGCAGCATCCAGACGATCCGCAGAATCAGCGACTCACGCTCGGCGCCGTGATTGGATTGGTTCATGGTTTTCTCTTGTCCTGTTCAAAAGCCGTCGGTGGAAATGAAGTCGATATCGGTCTTCGGTTCGCCACGCATCAGCGCGCCGATCACCTGATCGAGCGTACGCCCCTCGAAAAGCACCGCATGCAGCCCCGCGACCAGCGGCATATAGACCTGCATCTCCTCGGCCTTGGTCTTGAGCACCTTGATGGTGTTGACGCCCTCGGCGACTTCGCCCAGGCGCGACACCGCTTCCTCGAGACTCAGCCCCTCTCCCAGTGCATGGCCGACCTGGAAGTTGCGACTCTTGGGCGAGGTGCAGGTGACGATCAGGTCGCCGACCCCGGCCAGACCGAGAAAAGTCATCGGATTGGCGCCGAGCTTGACCGCGAAGCGCGTCATCTCGGCGAGTGCGCGGGTGATCAGCATGCTGCGGGTGTTCTCGCCCATGCCCAGCGCCGCCGCCATCCCCGCCATGATCGCGTAGACGTTCTTCAGCGCCCCCCCCAGCTCGACGCCGAAGCGGTCGGCGCTGGCGTAGACGCGAAACGTGCGCCCATGCAGGACTGCCTGCACGTTGCGACATAGTGCCTCATCGGCGCTGGCCACCACGGTGGCGGTGAGCGCATGCTCGGCAACTTCGCGCGCCAGATTCGGCCCGGACAGCACACCGATGCGTGCCTGGGGTGCGATTTCTTCGAGGATCTGGCTCATCAGCTTGAAGCCGTGTGCCTCGATACCTTTGGTCGTGCTGACTAGCTGCTTGCCCGCCAACTGTGCGGAAAACGGCTGCAGCGCCTGGCGCAACGCGCTGGACGGCAGTGCGACGAAGATCAGTTCGCACGCATCCAGGGTCTGCGCCAGATCGGTGGTCGGCTGCACCTGCGGCAGGATGGTCACACCCTTGAGATAGCGCGGGTTCTGCCGCTGACTGCGAATGCTCTCAGCCTGCTCGGGGTCGCGCATCCAGAGCCGGACATCGTGCCCGTTCTCCGCCAGCAGATTGGCGATCGCAGTACCGAAACTGCCGCCGCCGAGCACGGCGATGGGTTGCTTAGCTGTCATGTGGTTACCGTAATGAGCCATTCGCGATGGCAATAGCTGGACATTATACGTTGCACATCGCACGCAGCCACCGCCCAACCGGGCCAGGCAGCGGCACTTCGCGGCGCATTGGCGAGGTCACCGCATTCCTGCGTTGAACATTGGTCTATGACACGAAGCCGCTGCAAAATCCTCGTGATGTGGCAAGGAGTGTTAAAGTAGCCCGCCATCTCCGTCCTCACTTTTGCTGCAGCGGCGGGCTGGAGAAGCGATGACCGACTGTCCACGCTGTGACTTTAGCCACAACGCGACAGTCTATGACTAGTCTTTATAACCAGGCTCCGCTTGCCGGCGCCGGTCAGTGAGCAGCGAAAAGCCCTGCATAGAAGGGCCCATTGAGGAATACGCATGACCAAACAACACGCCTTTACTCGGGAAGACCTGCTTCGTTGCAGCCGCGGCGAGCTCTTCGGTCCCGGTAATGCGCAACTGCCCGCACCGAACATGCTGATGGTCGACCGTATCGTTCACATCAGCGAAGTCGGCGGCAAGTATGGCAAGGGCGAGCTGGTCGCCGAACTGGATATCAACCCTGATCTCTGGTTCTTTGCCTGCCACTTCGAAGGCGATCCGGTCATGCCCGGTTGCCTGGGCCTGGACGCCATGTGGCAGCTGGTTGGCTTCTACCTCGGCTGGCAGGGTAACCCCGGCCGCGGCCGCGCTCTCGGCTCGGGCGAAGTGAAATTCTTCGGCCAGGTCCTGCCGACCGCCAAGAAGGTCACCTATAACATCCATATCAAGCGCACCATCAACCGCTCGCTGATCCTCGGCATCGCCGACGGTACTGTCAGCGTCGATGGCCGCGAGATCTACAGTGCCGAAGGTTTGCGCGTCGGCCTGTTCACTTCTACAGACAGCTTCTGAAGGACATCCGCATGCGTCGCGTCGTGATCACTGGCCTGGGTATCGTTTCCTGCCTGGGCAATGACAAAGAGACCGTCTCCGGCAACCTGCGCGCCGGTCGCCCCGGCATCCGCTTCAATCAGTCCTATGCAGACATGGGTCTGCGCAGCCAGGTTTCCGGCTCCGTCAATCTGAACCTCGAAGAGCTGATCGACCGTAAGGTCCTGCGCTTCATGGGCGACGCTGCCGCCTACGCCTACCTGGCCATGGAGCAGGCAGTGAAGGACGCCGGCTTCAGCCTCGATGACATTTCCAACCCGCGCATCGGCCTGGTGGCCGGTTCGGGTGGTGCGTCGACCATCAACCAGATGGAAGCCATCGATATCCTGCGCGACAAGGGCGTCAAGCGCATCGGCCCATACCGCGTGCCGCGCACCATGAGCAGCACCGTGTCGGCCTGCCTGGCCACACCGTTCCGCATCAAGGGCATCAACTACTCCATCGCCTCGGCCTGCGCCACCAGCGCGCACTGCATCGGCCACGCGATGGAGCAGATCCAGATGGGCAAGCAGGACGTGGTCTTCGCCGGCGGCGGTGAAGAAGAGCATTGGAGCCAGAGCTGCCTGTTCGACGCCATGGGTGCGCTGTCCAGCCAGTACAACGAGACCCCGGAAAAGGCCTCCCGCGCCTACGACGCCAAGCGTGACGGCTTCGTCATCGCCGGCGGTGGCGGCATGGTGGTGGTCGAGGAACTGGAGCACGCGCTCAAGCGCGGCGCGCGCATCTATGCCGAGATCGTCGGCTACGGCGCGACCTCCGACGGCTACGACATGGTCGCACCGAGCGGCGAAGGCGCACTGCGCTGCATGCAGCAGGCAATGTCCACTGTCGACGGCCCGATCGACTACCTCAACACCCACGGCACCTCCACTCCGGTGGGCGATGTAGCCGAAATCCGCGCCGTGCGCAACATGTTCGGCGACAAGATCCCAGCCATCAGCTCGACCAAGAGCCTGTCCGGCCACTCGCTGGGCGCCGCAGGCGTGCACGAAGCGATCTACTCGATGCTGATGATGGAAGGCAACTTCATTGCAGGCTCGGCCAACATCGACGAGCTGGACCCGGAAGTCGCCGACATGCCGATCCTGCGTGAAACCCGCGAGAACGTGCAGCTCGACACCGTGATGAGCAATAGCTTCGGCTTTGGCGGCACCAACGCCACGCTGGTGCTCAAGCGCTGGAAAGGCTGATTCGACCAGCGTCTGCAACACATAAAAACGCCCCGATCTTCGGGGCGTTTTCGTTTGTACGGCTATATCACCTCGCGTCGACGGAGCGCTCCGCCGACGCTGCAATGGCCGATCAGCTCAGCGGCTGGTCGTCCACTTCGATGCTGTCGTCGTGGGCAATGCAGGATGCCGCGGTGAACAGCACGTCAGTGGAAGAATTCAGCGCAGTCTCGGCGGAATCCTGCACCACGCCGATGATGAATCCAACCGCAACCACCTGCATCGCCAGGTCGCTGGAGATGCCGAACAGACCGCACGCCAGCGGAATCAGCAGCAGCGAGCCTCCGGCCACCCCCGACGCACCGCAGGCACAGACCGACGCCAGCAAGCTCAGCAGCACCGCCGTTGGCAGATCGACCGGGATACCCAGCGTATGCACCGCAGCCAGCGTCAGCACGCTGATGGTGATTGCCGCGCCGCCCATGTTGATGGTGGCGCCCAGCGGAATCGAAACCGAGTAGGTGTCCTTGTGCAGCCCCAGACGCTGGCAGAGCTGCAGGTTGACCGGGATGTTCGCCGCCGAGCTGCGCGTGAAGAAGGCCGTGATGCCGCTCTCGCGCAGGCAGGTAAGCACCAGCGGATACGGGTTGCGGCGAATCTGCCAGAACACGATCAGCGGATTGACCACCAGCGCGGTGAACAGCATGCTGCCAACCAGCACCAGCAACAGCTGCATATAGCTCAGCAGCGTCTCGAAACCGGAAGCAGCCAGCGTATTGGCGACCAGCCCGAACACCCCCAGCGGAGCCGTCCGGATTACCACCTTGACGATCAGTGAGACCGCGCTCGACAGATCGCTGACCAGTTGGCGAGTACTCTCACCGGCATGGCGAAACGCGAAGCCCAGACCAATGGCCCAGGCCAGGATGCCGATGTAGTTGCCTTCGATCAGCGCATTTACCGGATTGTCCACCACATTGAACAGCAGCGTGCGCAGCACGGCGCTCACACCGGCTGGCGGCACCACGTCGGCAGCCTGGCGCACCAGCACCAGTTCGGTGGGAAACAGGAAGCTCGCGGTCACTCCGACCAACGCCGCGGCCAGCGTACCGATCGCGTAAAGCATGATGATCGGACGAATATGCGTCGGCTGGCCGTGCTGGTGGCTCGCGAGCGAAGCGGTGACCAGGACGAACACCAGCACCGGCGCGACCGCCTTCAGCGCAGCCACGAACAGGTCGCCCAGCAGCCCCACCGACTGTGCCGCCGACGGCCACAGTAAGGCCAGCAGGCAGCCCAGCACGAGCCCGACGACAATCTGAGCGACCAGACTGGTACGGTTGATGAATCGGAAGAAACGGTTTGGCAGGTCAGACATGATACTGCTCTCGAAATTGACGGGGCCGGACAGCTTGCACCGGCCCACGCCGATCGCTGCGACCTGCAGGCCGAGAGCCGTTTGCCGCCCGGAAAGCGCCGGATACTACGCCGCTCGCGCGTGCAAGCCCAGCCTTGCCATTGCGCACCGCCCCGCTGAAGCGTAGCAGTCGCCGGCCGGATATTCGTGGGAACACCTGACCGGCACAGCATAAGCACCGCTCACAAAACCGGATTTTCAGACCCGAAAGCGCGTCACCAGCCCATTCAGATCGACCGCCAGGCGTGCCAGTTCCTGACTGGCGGCACTGGTCTGATTGGCGCCCGCGGACGTCTGCAGCGACAGGTCTCGAATATTGACCAGATTGCGATCCACCTCGCGCGCAACCTGCGCCTGCTCTTCCGAGGCGCTGGCGATCACCAGGTTGCGCTCGCTGATCTGACCGATCGCCAGAGCGATGGCGTCCAGCGCGGCGCCGGCGGCCTGCGCCACTTCCAGCGTGGTGCGGGCGCGCTGGTTGCTCGCCTGCATCGCCTGTACGGCCTGGTCGGTACCCTGGGAAACATCGCCGATCATCTGCTCGATTTCCTGGGTCGACTGCTGCGTGCGGTGCGCCAGCGCGCGTACCTCGTCGGCGACCACGGCGAACCCGCGCCCTGCATCCCCCGCCCGCGCCGCCTCGATGGCTGCGTTGAGCGCCAGCAGATTGGTCTGCTCAGCGATCGCACGGATCACATCCAGTACCTTGCTGATCTCACGCACACGCCCGGCCAGCTGCTCGACCACCGTGGCGGTGTGAGTGACGTCGTTCGCCAGCAGGCCGATGGAATCGACGGTTCGAATCACCTGCTGGCGCCCCTGCTGCGCCGTCTCGTCGGATTCGCGCGAAGCTTCGGAAGTAGCCACGGCATTGCGCGCCACCTCGTCAACCGCCGTGGTCATCTCGTTGACAGCGGTGGCAGCCTGCTCGATCTCGGTGTTCTGCTGGTGCAGGCCGCGGGTGGAATCCTCGGTCACCACATTCAGTTCCTCGGCCGCCGAGGCGAGCTGATTCGACGAATCGGAAATCCGCTGGATCGTCTCGCGCAGGCTGCCCTGCATCGCCTTCAGCGACATCAGCAGCCGCGCCGGCTCATCGCTGCCGGCAATCTCGATCGACTGGGACAGATCGCCCCCGGCAACGACCTCAGCAACCTTCACCGCCTGTCCAAGCGGCTGCACGATGCTGCGGGTAAAGAGCCAGGCCAGCAGCCAGGTCAGCAGCCCGGCAACCACCAGCATTGTGATCATCCAGGCGCGCGCCTGGGTGAAATAGTCTTGCGCACTTCTGGCAGAAAGCTGAGCCTGGGTGTCGTTGAACCTCACCAACTCGCGCACCGCCTCGCTCATCGCCGAAGCCGTCTCGTTGAGCTGGGAGCCGACCACCTCTACCGCAGCTTCCAGCTGCCCGCTGCTCTCCAGCCGCTGCACCTCATCGAGTACGCCATCGAAACGCTGGCGCGCGTTCACGTAGCCGTCGAAGAGCGCCTTTTCCTCAGACATGAAAATGGTTTTCGCATAGGCATCTTCCAGCGGCTTCAGCTCGCTGCGGAATTTGCTGACGGCCGCCCGGTTGGCCTCGAGGCGCGAGCGGTCGATCAACAGACGCAGCGTGTGGATGCGGATGCGCAGCGTATGTTGATTGAGCTCACCCAGTGCGGTGATGCTCGGCAGCCACTGATTGCTGACCTTCGCCGCCTCATCGCGAATCATGGTCATCTGCCGCAGGGCGAAGACGCCCAGCAGCAGCACGATAAGCCCGATCAGGCCGAACCCCAGGGCCGAGCGCCTGGAGATATTCATATTGCGGATAAACATGGGACGTCCTCGCTCCATGACGAATGTTTCTGGCAGGCAGACTGCCAACTCGGTCACATTATCGGAGCGACTGTTACGAACCTTGAATAATTGACGTCAAGAAACCAACATTTTGCGACCAAAGGTCGAGTGGTCAACGCACGTCGAAACGCTGCTCCACGAGCTTGCGATCACCTTGGAACACCATGAAATGCCATTCGCCGCGCACCAGCTCGTGGTGTTCGGTGAATTCGAACGCCATCACGTCATCTGCCGCACCCGGAACCAGCGCCTGCACTACTTCCAGCTTGTCGTGGCGTTCGCCGTCCGGGGTAACCAGGCCCGGCGTGAAATAGAGCAGCGTCAGCGGCGTATCGCCTTCGCGTTTGCCGGCCAGGCTGTAGCGCAAGCCGAACTTGGTGCCCAGCTTTGCCGGCACAACGGTGGTGCGCTCGATCGGCTGCTTGCCGGTGCGCAGGATGCGCTGCCCTGCCTCCAGTTCGCTCTGCGGACTTTCGAATACACCGTATTCGACATCGCCGTTCAGGCGCACCTCAGCCACGGCACTACCGCCAAACAGCAAAGCGGCACTCAGGCAGATCACAGATTTCAGTCGCATATCCAGCCTCTGATTCGTATGGAGAGGCTGGAGAATATGACGCGATCATTTCAGCGACGTGACACGCCCTCGTCGCCCGCGCCGGCGGGAGGCAGCAGCGCGAGGAAATTGTCCCGCGCCACCCGGCGCGCGGTCTTCTCCTTCAACGCATCGAGAAACGGCGCAAACGCCGCCATCCCTGTGCCCAGGTTGTCGAAGTGCCCGACCACATCCGAGCCCAGCACGAAGCGCGTCGGGTGCCGTTCGACCAGCGCCACCCATTGCGCGTCAGGCTTGCCGTCGCCATCGAGCAGATAGGGTTCGAGCATCGTCCAGGACAGATCGATGTAGAGATTGGGATAGTCGTCGAGTAGCCGCTTCACCGTCGGCAAGAGAAACTCCAGTTTCTCCTGATGCCGATGCAGCTCCATGCTGGTGCCGGCATGCGCCCAGATGAAGCGCGTATGCGGATGGTTGCGCAACGGCTCTTCCAGCTCCTGCAGGTAGAGCGGATTGCGCTCGCGCTTGGAGGTGATGTTGGAATGCAGCAGCACCGGCAGATCGAACTCGGCCGCCAGGTGATAGACCCGCGCCAGCGCCTCGTTGTTGGCGCGCGGCGTGTCGCCCTCGGTCAGCGCGGTGACGTCATCATGACGGGTGAATATTTCGCCGATGCCCTGCCAGATGCCCGGATGCAGCTCGAGCATGCGGCGGATGTGCGCATCGGCATTCTTGTCGTTGGGGTTGAACCCCGAAAGGAATGGATGAAAACGCTTGCGCTGCGCGGGATCCAGCTCCTCCAGCGCCGCGGCGACCAGCACGTCGGTGGCGCTGTACCAGTACACTGGCGCGTCGTCACCGGCGTAATAGCGCGGGCGCTTCGGTTCGTTCTCGTGCCACTTCTTCGCCACCGGGATGCCGCTGATCATCACGTGATCGATGCCCCCCGCGTCCATCGCCGCGAGCAGTTTGGGCATGCCATCGCTCTCCTGGAAGAAGTCGACGTAGTGCAGATGGGCATCGCTGTAGCGATAGTCACGCGCCTGCGCGGTGCAGGCCAGGCCGAATAGGCAGCAGGTGATGAAGCAGAAACGTACGATCGACAACTCAGGTCCTCCAGGCAACCAGCCTGGTAGACCATGACGCCTGCTGACCGTTCGGCTTGACGAGTGGCTTCACCGGGCCCCGCAAGGCGACCACAAACGAGAATACAGCCGCACCAAATACCCCCACCAGTATTTGACCGATATCAAACGCACCAGCGTTCGCCCTCGCTAGGATCAGCGAATCGCTGCGCGGCAAGGGTGTCGCCAGCATTCGCAACCTCGCTCCGAAGGAATCCAAGCATGGCCATGAAAACCATCAGTGCACGCGGACAGATGCAGGCTGGCATGAGCATCGCTGTGGAATGCGGACATCATCGTCTGGTGATGGACCAGCCCAAGCATGCCGCCGGACAGGACCTCGGGCCGACGCCACTGGAAGCCATCCTCGCTGCGGTTGCCGGTTGCTTCGGCACCATTGGCCGCTTCGTCGCCCATCAGCAGAAGATCGAACTGCGCGGCATGCGTTTCGAACTCGAGGCCGACTACGATCCGGCCGGACTGCTCGGCCGCGATCCCGATGTACGTCCGGGCTTCCAGGAGCTACGCGTGAAGGTCGACATCGACGCCGACCTGAGCCGGGCAGAAAAGCAGGCTCTGCTCGAGCTGATCGAACGGCGCTGCCCGGTGGCCGACAACCTGGCGCATGGCACCCGCCTGGTCAGCCAGTTGCTCTAGGCGAACGTCATTTGTGAGTCCGTCGGTCCAGTACCGCGAACGGCGCGCATCGGTTCGAGTCAGTCATTGAGAACGTCCTCGGAGCTTTCACCATGAACTCAACCTCCTCGAACCGATCCAGCCAAAACGTGCACGGCTGGGAGCGCGCCGCCTCGCTTGCCGGCGGCCTTTACCTGCTCGGCAAGGGCCTGCGCCGCGGCGGACTGGGTGGCCTGTTGCAGCTGGCCATGGGCGGCATGGCGCTGACACGCGGCATAACCGGGCACTGCGAAGCCAAGCGCATCTTCAACGAGATCGATGAACAGGCCGGTATGGCCGAAGGAACATCCCGCCACCTGCCGCTGGAGCCGAGCGAATCCGATCGCCAGCGCCTGCGCAGCAATGCCCGGGCGGCCACGGCGACCGCGACGGTAACCGGCAATACGGGGCTGGAAACGCCGGCAGGCGGTTCAACCGGCCTCGGCTAGATCGCGAGACCACGCATGCATACCGCCCGGCGCTGTCGACACGCCGGGCCTGCTGCCGCGTCAGCCACTTCCTTGCGAAGTGGCTGTAGTTACTTACGCGGCGCACGCAGGCATGCGGCTCAGTGATTGCAGTCAGGACCGTGGACGTGCCCTTCGTCACCTTCCTCGATCGGCTCCATCTCCAGCTCCAGGCTGACCAGATTGGTCGCCAGCGGACGCAGCAGCAGATTGGCGTACTCGGTATCGCCCTCCTCCACGTCCACCCCGATCATTAGCTGGTTGTTGCCGACCTGTTGAATCCACACCTCACGGCCTTGCCAGATCACCGCAAAGCGGGTGCAGGATGTTTCCAGCTGGGTTCCGTCGACATCTTCCAGAACCAGTCGCAGGCTATCGCTCATTTGCAAATACTCTCGTTCGTTGAAAAAAATCGCCGGCATCGCTGCCGGCGTTCAGCTGATGACGGCAGGCCCCGATCCAGCGGACCGGCAGTGAAAAGCGCCAGGCACCTTTCACGCTGCCTGCATCCAGAAATCGCTCAGGCCTGGACCAGCGCGGCGATCGCGCGCTCGAACCGCTCCAGCCCTTCGTCGATATCGGCATCCTCGATCACCAGGCTCGGCGCCAGGCGTACCACGTCCGGGCCGGCCTGCAGCACCATCAGGGCCTGCTTTTCCGCCGCCGCGCAGAAGGCTCCCGCCTTGCCCTTCCACGCCTCGCTCAATACACAGCCGATCAGCAGACCGCGGCCACGCACCTGGCTGAACACACCGTAGCGCTCGCCGAGCTGCAGCAGCCGGGCCTTGAAGCGCTCGTGCCGCGCTTTGACCCCGCCGAGCACTTCTGGCGTGTTGACGATGTCCACCACCGTTTCCGCCACGGCGCAGGCCAGCGGGTTGCCGCCGTAGGTGGTGCCGTGGGTGCCGACGCTCAGGTGCGCCGCCGCCTCGTTGGTGGTCAGCATGACGCCGATCGGGAAGCCGCCGCCCAGGCTCTTGGCATTGGTCAGCACATCCGGCGTGACGCCGTAGTGCATGTAGTCGAACAGTTTGCCGGTGCGGCCCATGCCGGTCTGCACTTCGTCGAAGATCAGCAGCGCGTTGTGCTCGTCGCACAGCTGGCGCGCGCCTTCCAGATAGGCCTGCTCGGCCGGCAGAATGCCGCTCTCGCCCTGAATCGGCTCCAGTACCACGGCGCAGGTCTTGTCGGAGATCGCTGCCTTCAGCGCGGCGAGGTCGTTGTAGGGCACATGGGTGATGCCCTCGATCTTCGGTCCGAAGCCATCGGAATATTTCGCCTGGCCGCCCACGGTGACGGTGAACAGCGTACGCCCGTGGAAACTGTTGACCGCCGAGATGATCTCGAACTTCTGCGGACCGTAAACATCATGAGCGTAGCGGCGCGCCAGCTTGAACGCGGCCTCGTTGGCCTCGGCGCCGGAATTGCAGAAGAATGCGCGGTCGGCGAAGGTCGCGGCAACCAGCTTCTTGGCCAGGCGCAGCGCCGGTTCGTTGGTATAGATGTTGGAGACATGCCAGAGCTTGCCGGCTTGCTCGGTCAGCGCCGCCACCAGGGCCGGATGCGCATGGCCCAGCGCGTTGACCGCGATGCCACCGGCGAAGTCCACCAGTTCTCGACCGTTCTGATCCCACACTCGCGAACCCAGACCGCGGACCGGCACGAAGGCCGCGGGGGCGAAGGTGGGAACAATGACCTGGTCGAAATCGGCGCGTTCTACCGGGGTATGCGGGGCGGACATCGGGGCTCTCCTGCGAGGCGACACGGATAGGAAATGAAAACGCCCCGCCAGCGGCGGGGCGTTACCGGCGCAGTGTAAACGCAGGATCACCGTGATTGCGCGGTCGCGAGAAAATTTCTCGCGCCGCAACGCAGCCGCTTACAAGGCGAAATGCTGCTGGTCCAGCTCGATTGCCTGATCGAGCGCTTCGAGTAGCGCCTGGCGGACCTTCAGCTTGGTATTGCGGTGCGCAACCATGTTGATCTTCTTCAGTTGCAGCGCAGCCGCCTTGGCCACCGCCATGACTTCGCCCACCGGCACCACACGGTCGAGGAAGCCAGCCTGCACGGCGCCCTGTGGGTCGAACAGCTCACCGTTGACCACTGAACGCTGGAATGCCGCCTTGTCCAGCCGGTCGCGCGCCAGCTCGATACCGGCATGGTGCATGGTCATGCCGATCTGCACCTCGTTGAGCCCGATATTGAAGGCCCCCTCGGCGCCGATACGATAATCGGCCGCCAGCAGCAGAAACGCCCCCTTGGCGATGGCATGCCCCGGACAGGCGACGATGATTGGGAACGGGTGAGCCAGCATCCGGCGGGTGAAGCGCGATCCGGTGGCGACCAGCGCCATCGCGTTCTGCGGCCCGGAAGTCATCACCTTGAGGTCGTAGCCGCCGGAAAGGATGCCCGGCTGCCCGGTCAGAATCACCACGGCGCGATCCTGCTCGGCGCGGTCCAGTGCAGCATTCAGCTCATCGAACATGGCGGGAGACAGCGCGTTAACCTTGCCGTTGGCGAGGGTCAGCGTCGCGATGCCGTCTTCGATCTGGTACGAAATCAGCTCACTCATGGCGAATTCCTTGTTCTTGAAGTGCGCAGACGTTACCCACCGCCACCGCCCCGGTAAAGCGCCAAGACTGACCGAACGGTCACCAATCTGCTGCTATCCGACCTCAAGTTCGGCTAGCGATTCGGGATGCAAGATGGCTTGCACCTGTGCATCGGCGATGAACACACCGTACGCGCCGTCGGCCAGGCCATTGCCGATCCGGTAAGGCGTGCCCTCGGCATCCACGGTGATGCGCGCCAGGTCCAGGTAGCGCGGCGCGCAGGGATTCTTCTGCGCATCACGCAGCACTACGATCTTCGGCCGCAGCTGCAGTTGCACGTGCCGCTCCAGCACCAGCGCGACCTCGCCGGTGTGCAGCTCCACCAGCGAGCCGACCGGGAAAACCCCCAGCCAGCGAATGAATTCATCCACCAGACGGTCATCGAAATGCCGGTCGCTGCCGCCGCGCAGCACATCGTAGGCGGCCTGGATCGGCCGGGCGTGGTCATAAACCCGGTGGCTGGTGATCGCATCGAAGGTGTCGACGATGGTCACCACGCGAGTGATGAAGGGAATCTGGCTGCGATCGAGCCCCTGGGGGTAGCCGCCGCCATCCAGCCGCTCGTGGTGACCGTGGGCCGCCTGCAAGGCCGCCCCCGGAATGTCCGATTGGGCGCACAGTGCCTGATAGCCGAACGACGGGTGCTGCTTGATGTGCTCGAACTCCTCGGCCGTGAGCTTCCCCGGCTTGTTCAGCACCTGCGGATCGATCTTCATCTTGCCGACATCGTGCAGCAGCCCGGCCATGCCGAGCAGCTCGATCTTGGCATCCGGCAGCCCGAGGTGCTTGCCGAATCCCATCGCCAGAATGGACACCGACAGGCAATGCAGACTGGTGTACAAATCCTGCGTCTTCAAGCGCGTCAGCCAGAGCATCGCACTCTCGTTGCGCAGCATGCTTTCCAGGTTGCGCCGGACCACCGCATGACAGGCCTTGGTGTCGATCGGGCGCCCCAGCTGCACGCTGGCCAGTACCTGATCGATCAGTTGCGCACCGGCATGGAAGGCCTCGTGGGCGCGCTCGACCTCCTGCGAAAGCGGTGTGCTCGCTGCGCTGCGCTGCACTCGCCCAGGCGCAGCGGATAGCCCGCCCCGGCCACCGTCATCCAGCGGCACGTAGCGGGTATCGTCGACATAGACGTGCTCGCAGCGCTCACGCAACAGGCGAAGCTGTTCGACGTCACGCAGGGCAAAGCCCTGGAACAGGAAATCCGTCTCGCGCCACGGGCGATCAAGCTCGCAGACATACATGCCCAACTCCAGCTGGCCGACCGGCAGCTGCCGCCGGGTGGGCACATGGACGGCATCGCGATGCCTGCGCTTGTTCTCGAAAAACTTCACCTGACCACTCCTGGCTCCCCCGCATCCCACCCCTGACATAGCTGAAACGCAGCGAGGGCGACAGTAAACCAGACGGCCGGCACCGCTCCATGGCAACTTTCCCGACACCGAAGTTGCTGCTTAAACACATGAAAAAACTGAAAAAAGTTTTTGCCATCTGAATACTGTTCGGCTAAATTAGCGCGCCTCGACGGACAGCATGCTCGTCGAGATCCGGTGAGGTGTCCGAGCGGTTGAAGGAGCACGCCTGGAAAGTGTGTATACGAGAAATCGTATCGAGGGTTCGAATCCCTCCCTCACCGCCAGACCATAAAGCTAAAGCCCTGAAAAATAATATTTTTCGGGGCTTTTTGCTTTTTACCCTCCGCTACCGGCGCTAAATCGCGCCATTTCCGAACTGTCGGACCAGCGCCGCGACCAGAATGCCGACGGCGATCGCCGGCAGCGGTTTCTTCACCACCAGCATGACTGCCGCGGTCGCGAGCAAGGCCAGCCGTGCGCCGAGATCACCTTCCAGCGCCAGCGGTGCCAGCAGCGCCACCAGCACCGAGCCGGACATGGCACTGATGAAGCGCCGAACCCGCGCACCCAACGGCACGAACGACATCACGTACACGCCGCCCCAGCGGGTCGCCAGGGTTACGCCGGCCATGACCAGCACCAGAATCAGCGCGCCAAGCCCGGTGGTTTCAACGCTCATTGGTTTTCTCCGCCCACAACAGCCCGGCACCGCCGCCCGCCAGCGCCCCCACGACGACATGCGTGTTCTCCGGCAGGTACCGATAGGCCAGCAACGATGCGCACGCGGCGACGCTCCAGATCGCCAGGGTGCGCAGGTTCTTCTCGCCACCCACCACCATCGCCAGCAGGAAGCAGCCCATCACCATGTCCAGCCCCAGCTGTCTGGGCTCCTGGATGGCGCCACCGAACTGCACGCCCAACCAGGTACCCACCACCCAAAATGACCACAACGCGATGCCGCCACCCAGCAGCAGGCCGATACCGGGCTTGCCCCGGTTGAATGCCTGCAGCGACATCGCCCAGTTGGCATCGGACGCCACCAGCATCACCGCGTAGCGCTTGCCCGGTGGCAGCTGGCGCAGCCACGGATAAAGCGTCGCCCCCATCAGTAGGTGGCGGGCATTGATCGCGAACACCGTGATCACCAGCGTGAACAGCGGCACCTGCGGGCCCCACAGTTCCAGCGTGGCGAACTGCGAAGCACCAGCGAACACCAGCGTGCTCATGGCGATGATGATCGAATCCGCCAGCCCCGCCTGCACCGCAGCGAGCCCGAAGGCGGCCCCGAACAAGGTGACGAATAACGCCAGCGGCACGAGCTGGCGGAAACCGGTCCAGACCATTCGCCGGTCGAACTCATGCAGATTGGTATCGGCTTCGAACATCACGCAGTCTCCCGTTGCTCTGCGCTGGCGCCCAGAGATAGCGATCACTATGCATTCGGCGGCCTGGCGAAAAAACCGCATACTTCAGCTATAAACCATTCGCTTTTCAAATAGCTGGGCGTACCGATGAATCATCAGGATCTGCAGATCGACTGGCTGAAGTGCTTCGTGGCTGTAGTGGATGCCGGCTCGCTATCGGCTGCCGCGCCGCAGGTGCACCGTTCCCAGTCGGCAATCAGCATGCAGCTCAAGAAGCTGGAAGCGGCGCTGGATTGCCAACTGCTGCTGCGTGGGCCGCGGCAGCACCAGCTCACGCCGCAGGGGCAATTGCTGCTGGGCTACGCGCGCCGCATGCTCGACGTGCACGGCCAGGCGCAGGCGGCCTTTCATGGCGAAGAGCTGACCGGACGCATCCGTCTGGGCGTGCCGGATGACTATGCCGCGCGCTACCTGACGCCCGTGCTCAGGCGTTTTGCGCCGCATCACGGCGCGGTGGAAATCGAGCTGATCTGCGAGCAGTCGACCGCACTGATTCCGCGCGTCGAGCGCGGCGACCTCGATCTGGCGCTGGTCTCGCGGGATCATCCGCGGCACGGCACGCTGCTGTTTCATGAGCCGATGGTGTGGGTCGGCGCCGACTCGTTCCAGCTCTGGCGACGCGACCCGCTGCCCATCGCCGTCTACGAAGACGCCAGCCTGGCCAGGCGCAGCGCCATCCACTCCCTGGCGTTGCAAGGCCGTCGCTATAAGGTCGTGTACAACAGTTCCAGCCTGGCCGGGCAGATCGCTGCCGTCGAGAGCGGACTGGCCGTCGCGGTACTGACCCAGTGCAGCGCGCCGGCACACCTGCGGATACTCGGCAGCGACGAAGGCCTGGGGCCGCTGGAGCCGATGGAAGTCGCGGTTTACCGCAGCCGGGCCTCGCACGGCGCCAAGGCCGTGGACAGCCTGCATGACTTGCTGGTCAAGACGCTGCGGCTCTCACCGGCCTGAGCGCCGCACCCGCCGCCTACGAAACCATCGCCGCCGCGCCAGCGGCCCGCACCGCCTGCGGGGCAAGGCGATGCAGGCTGTAGCCGGCCTGCTTCTTCGCCGCGCGCTTGGCGTCCGAGGCCAGCGCGGCAAGACTGCCGGCGTCCAGCCCGTGCGGTTGCTCGCCGTCCAGCAGCACCACGCCGATCGACAGCGACAGCAGCGGATAGCGCTCCGGCTGGCCCGCCCGATCCTCGGCGACGAAGCAACCTTCGGCCAGGTGATCGGCACGGTAGAACTGGCGCACCCGCTGCTCGAAATGAGCGAACAGGCGTTCGAGCCGCGCATGCCAGTCGTCGCAGCGCAGCACCAGCATGAAATCGTCACCGCCGATATGCCCGATGAACTCGCTGACCGGGTCGATCGCATCGTTGAGGCACTGCGCCAGGCACAGCAGCACCTCGTCGCCCTTGGCATAGCCGTAGAGGTCGTTGAAGGGCTTGAAGTTGTCGACGTCCACGTAGCAGATCGCCGCCTCGCAGTGCTGCTGCAACAGGCGCGACAGACTCTGCTGGATCGGCACGTTGCCCGGAAGCAGCGTCAGTGGGTTGGCATGCCGCGCCTGCTGGATCTTCATTTCGGTGATCAGCTTGAGCAGGTCCATCACGCGCCCGAGGCCCTGGTAGCGGCCGTCGAGAGTGATGATGAAATCCTCGTCTACGCGCTGGCGGGCGCGGCTGGTCAGCAGGCGGCTGACCTGCTGCAGCGACTGGCTGATTTCCACCGACAGGTAATCGGTACTCATCAGACGGCTGACCGGCTTGCGCTCCAGCAGCTCGGTGGCGAACGGTTTGAGCAGCGCATCGGAAATCAGATGCCGATGCACGATACCGACCGGGCGCTGTGCATCGTCCAGCACGGCGAGCGAGCCGAGGCTCGGCTGCAGGCGGAAGATTTCCAGCAGCTCGGCGATCTGCCGTTCGGCGCCAATTGCCTGCTGCTCGATCAACAGCGGCGCCAGCGGCGAGGCGTTCTCCTGCGACTCGGCGGCCGCGGCAATCGCCGAGGGCAGGACCTCCTCGGCATCGAGCAACGGCCGCTCCTGCGGACGTCCCAGCAGATAGCCCTGCACCAGATCGACGCCCATTTCCGTCAATACGGCCAGCTCTTCGGGCAGCTCGATGCCTTCGGCAATCACCTCCGCCTTCGAGGCACGGGCGATACGCAGGATCGACTCGACGAACTCGCGCTTGAGCCGGTCCTGGTGGATGCCATCGATGAAGTAACGATCAATCTTCACGTAGTCGGGACGCAGTTCCGACCACAGGCGCAGACTCGAATAACCCGCGCCGAGATCGTCCAGCGCAATCAGAAAGCCCATCGCCCGATAGTGGTGCAGGGCAGCGTGCAGAACCTCGAAATCCTCGGTGGGCGACTGCTCGGTGAGCTCGATGACCACCTGGCTGGCGGGAATGCCGTAGGTCTGCAGCAGCGCCAGCGTGCGGCCGGCGCGGTGGTCATGGTCGAGCAGCGAGTCCGGCGAGGCATTGAGGAACAGCTTGCCCGGCAGTGCGCCCTCGCGGAAACGCCGGCAGGCGTTCTGCCGGAAGCTCACCTCCAGCGCGTCCAGGCGCCCGGCGTGACGGGCCGCAGCCAACAGGTTGATCGGCGAATGCAGGGCGCTGTTGGACGGCCCGCGGCTCAGGGCTTCGTAGCCCAGTACGCGGCGTTCGGACAGCGACACGATGGGCTGAAACAGCGTGGTGATGTCGCCGTGGGCAAGAATGCGGTTGAGTGTGCCCAACTGCTCGGTGACGGTCATGGAGGTTCTCGTTGGCCTGGAAGACGCCGCGCATGACGGCGCAGCGTATTCCATGCCTCCTACGTTGCAATCTGATGACAAGATGGCAAATTGCAATCACTCAAGCCCTTCCAAGCCCGCCAGGCAGTTACGGTCGCGCCGCGCCACCGCCGGTCGGCCCGCCTTGGGTCGCGCCGTTACCGCCACCTGTTCCCATTTCACCCGCAGCGCCGTTGGCGGGCGGAACGGGTGTTGGCGTGGTGGCCGGTCGGTCCGGCGCGAGGGGCCGTTCGTCGCGTGGATCGCCACTGGCCGAATCGTCGAGTCGCGGCACGCGCGGCGCGCGGCGCACATCGCTGGCGGGACGATCCGGCGCGGTGGCATCGCCGGCCGGCGCGCCAGAGGAGTCGATGACCTGGTCGAGCTGCTGGCGCTGCCGCTGCATCTCCACCCCGCTGCGCTGGCGCTCTTCGCGCATTTCCATGCCGCTGCGCTGGCGTTGTTCCTCCAGGGTTGGGGCGTTTTGAGCCAGCGCCGGCGGTATCGCCACGACGCTCAGCAGGAACAGCGAAAGCGGATGAATCTTCATGAGGATGCCTCCACGGGCGGCTGTGCTGTTCCCCTTGGACAACAGGCAAACGTCGCCCGCTGCACCGTTCGCCGGACGCGCGCGGTACGGAACTTGCTGCGACCCTGCCAACCGGAGTCGATGTTGCGAACCGTGACGTTCGCACATGCTGACCGCGCATCGCACAGAGGAAATGACGCCACGATGATTGCCTCTAAAGACCTGCCAGCCGCCTGCGCTTCGCGCCGGCTGGAGCATGTCGAGCACGCCGCGGCGCATTCAGAACAAGAAGAAGGCCACACGATGTTCAAGCAGAAAAAGTTCCGGCAGGCCACACTGATCCTCGTCGCCACTGCGGTGATATTGATCCTGCCCAACCTCACCCGGCTGTTCGGTTGAGGTACGCGGCGGGAAGTCAGCACGAGGACTCCGCCATGCGCCTGTTACCCCTCCTTCTCACCCTTTCGCTGAGCCTGCCGGTCGTGGCCGGCGAAATCGACCGCCCGGCCGCAGTCCAGGCGCTGCAGATGCCGGACACGCTGTTGATCGACGTGCGCAGCAGCGAAGAATTCGCCGAAGGCTCGATTCCGGGCGCCATCAACATCGAGGAATCCGCGCTGGCCGGCAGCATCGCCGAGGTCGCGCCCGACAAGGACGCCACCGTGGTGCTCTACTGCCGCACCGGGCGGCGCTCGTCGGTAGCGCAGGACGAGCTGCAGGCGCTGGGCTATCGCAACGTCATCAATGGCGGCGGCTACGAAGAATTGCTGCCTCTGCTACCGCTCGACTGATTCGCCACGCGGCGCCCGTCCGCCGCACTCGCCTCCCACGCCCAGGGGAACTTCTCGGCGACAGGGGCTACTGAAAACCGTAGCCCTTTGCCCGCGCGCCACCCGGCGCGCGCCGTCGCCGTGGAGGATTCGAATCAATGAAGTGGGACGTTCTGCTGGACGAAACCCTGTGGATCAACATCGCCATCGTCGCTGCCATCACCGGGGGCAGCTACGTGCTGCTACGCGCCATCCTGAAACTGGTCACCAACCGCCTGAAGCACATGCTCAATGGTTCGCGCAGCGGCTTTGCCGGGATCGCCGCGCAGATGCTGGAGAACACCAGCAGTCTGCTGATTCTCGCCTTCTCGCTGCTGATCGGTCTGAAGGTGGTGGAGCTGCCCGAGCGTTGGGAATCGGCGATGTCCCACGGCTGGTTTGTCGCCCTCGCGTTCCAGATCGCCCTGTGGCTGGACACCGCGGTGCGCCTGTGGATGGACAGCCTGACCCGCGACGGCAAGGCGCGCAATCCGGTGACCACCACCATCATCGGCATCATGCTGCGCCTGGTGGTGTGGACCATGATGCTGCTGTCGATCCTGGCCAACCTGGGCGTGAACATCACGGCGATGGTCGCCAGCCTCGGCGTCGGCGGCATCGCCATCGCGCTGGCGGTACAGACGCTGCTCAGCGATATCTTTGCCTCGCTGTCGATCGGCATCGACAAGCCGTTCGAGATCGGCGACTTCGTGGTGTTCGGCGAGGTGGCCGGCACCATCGAGCACATCGGCCTGAAGACCACGCGCATCCGCAGCCTGAGCGGCGAGCAGGTGGTATGCGCCAATGCCGACCTGCTCAAGCAGATCCTGCACAACTACAAGCGCATGAACACCCGGCGCATCGTCTTCAAGTTCGGCATTTCCTACCGCACGCCGTCGGCCAAGGTGCGCGAGGTGAGCGCGCTGGTGCGGCGCATCATCGAAGGGCTGGAGGCGGTCAAGTTCGATCGTGCGCACTTTCTCTCATTCGACGAAAGCCAGCTGACCTTCGAGGTCGTCTACATCATGCAGACGTCCGACTACAACCAGTACATGGACGTGCAGCAGGAGATCAATCTCGCGCTCATCGACGGTCTGAAGGAGCTGGAAGTGGACTTCGCCCACCCGACCCGCCGGATCGAATTCATTGGCGGCAGCTTCCCGGAACTGAGCGTCGCCGGGCTCGCAGCCGGGCAAGCGGACGCAAGCCCGGCGCGCGAGCAGGCCGGGCCGCGGCTGGCGCCCGGTCGCTGATGCCGGCGGCTCAGCCGCGGTGCATCGCCCGGTGCGCATCCACCAGCTGCTGCACCACCGCCGGATCGGCCAGCGTCGAGGTGTCGCCCAGGCCGTCGTAGTCCTGCGTGGCGATCTTGCGCAGCAGGCGACGCATGATCTTGCCCGAGCGCGTCTTCGGCAGCCCGGGCGCCCACTGGATGGTATCCGGCACCGCAATCGGGCCGATCTGCCGGCGCACCCACTGCTGCAGCTCCTGACGCAGCCGGTCGCTCGGCTCGACGCCCGCCAGCAAGGTCACGTAGACGTAGATGCCCTGCCCCTTCAGCGCGTGCGGCACTCCGACCACCGCCGCCTCGGCGACGTTCGGGTGGGCGACCAGCGCGCTCTCGATCTCCGCGGTGCCCATGCGATGGCCGGAGACGTTGAGCACGTCGTCCACCCGCCCGGTGATCCAGTAGTAGCCATCCTCGTCGCGCCGCGCGCCGTCGCCGGTGAAGTACATGCCGCGGAAGGTCTTGAAGTAGGTGTCGACGAAACGGTCGTGGTCCTTGTAGATGGTGCGCATCTGCCCGGGCCACGAATCGAGGATCACCAGATTGCCCTCCGCCGGCCCCTCCAGCAGGTTGCCGAGGTTGTCCACCAGCCCCGCCACCACGCCGAAGAACGGCCGCGTCGCCGAGCCCGGCTTGAGCGCGGTGGCGCCCGGCAACGGGCTTATGAGGATGCCGCCGGTCTCGGTCTGCCACCAGGTATCGACGATCGGGCAGCGCGACTGGCCAACCGTCTCGTAGTACCAGTGCCAGGCCTCGGGGTTGATCGGCTCGCCGACGCTGCCGAGCAGACGCAGGCTGGAACCGTCGGCGCCCTGCACCGCCGCATCGCCCTCGGCCATCATCGCGCGGATCGCCGTCGGCGCCGTGTAGAGGATGTTGACCTTGTGCTTGTCGATGATCTGCGCGATGCGGGTGACGTCCGGGTAGTTCGGCACGCCCTCGTACATCAGCGTGGTGGCGCCGTTGGCCAGCGGGCCGTAGATCAGGTAGCTGTGCCCGGTGATCCAGCCGATATCGGCGGTGCACCAGTAGATTTCGCCAGGGCGGTAGTCGAAGACCCGTTCGTGGGTCAGCGCGGCGTACAGCAGGTAGCCGCCGCAGGTGTGCAGCACGCCCTTGGGTTTACCGGTGGAACCGGAGGTGTAGAGGATGAACAGTGGCTCCTCGGCGCCCATCTCCTTCGGCGCGCAGACTTCGCCGGCCACCCGCATCAGATCGTCGTAACTGATGTCGCGGTGCTTGTGCCAGCGGATATCGGCGCCGGTGCGGCGTACCACGATGATCTTCTGCACGCAGCCAGTCTGCGGGTTGGTCAGCGCCTCGTCGACGTTTTCCTTCAGGGGCACAGTCTTGCCACCGCGCAAACCTTCGTCGGCGGTGATCACCACCTTCGACTGGCCGTCGATGATGCGCCCCGCCAGCGCCTCCGGCGAAAAGCCACCGAACACCACCGAGTGGATCGCGCCGATGCGCGCGCAGGCCAGCATCGCCACCGCGGCCTCGGGAATCATCGGCATGTAGATCGTCACCACATCGCCACGATGGACATCCTGGCCGCGCAACGCATTGGCAAACTTGCTGACCTCGCGGTGCAGCTCGCGGTAGGTGATCTCACGGTGCTCGGAGGGGTCATCGCCCTCCCAGATGATCGCCACCTGATCGCCCCGCTCGTCCAGGTGGCGATCCAGGCAGTTGGCCGCGACGTTCAGCGTGCCGTCGGCGAACCACTTGATGTCCACGTGGTGATCGTCGAAGGAGGTGCGTTTGACCTCGGTGAACGGTTTGATCCAGTCCAGCCGCGCGGCCTGCTCGCGCCAGAAGCCGTCGGGATTGATGACCGACTGCTGATACAGCGCCTTGTAGGTGGCTTCGTCGGTCAGCGTATGGGCGGCCGCCTCGGGCCGTACGGGATAGAGTGACGCAGCATTCATGGGGAATTACCTCATGTCGGTCCGGTAACGCTCATCAAGTTGTGCAAACCCTGTCCTACAGGCGAACCCTACGAACCCGAGTGACTGGCGGGACTGCGCGTACGCAATCCTGGCCAGCCGACAACCAAACGCCTGACGACATGTTCGCCGCACACCGACCGCACACGGTGGCGGATGACTAGAGGATAGACAGTGGATCGGCCGCGCATTTCCCTGCGCGCGACGGGAGAATGCCGCCGGCAGGTGCAACCATCCCGGCGCACGCGGCGGCGTGGGGTGCGTGGGCAGTTGCGGCGCCTGTCGGTACAGCCGGCGACGAGGCAGTTTTTGGCGAGGCAAAAAAAAAGGGCGACCCCATTCAGGACCGCCCGTCCAACCAGTTAACCGGTTAGCACACACTTAATATCGGATCACGCAGATTCGATGCCGGCCATTGTGCGGCGCCGCCGGGGCAGCGGACACTGCACGTTGGTCTAACAGACCATCGTCACGCTCTGCTTCAGCTCTCGCGGTTCGCCGCGCGGGCCGCTTCGATCAAGTCCTTGCCGATCTCTTCCTCATACTTCTTCCAGGCCGGCTGTACCGCTTCGCGCCACTTGGCGCGCTGCTCGTCGGTCAGCACCAGAATCTCGCTCTTGCCCGAGTCGATGACGCCCTGCTTGGCCTTCTCGTTCAGCGCCTCGGCCTGACGGTTCACCTCGACGGTGACCTCGTCGATGATGGTTTCCAGCTCGCCACGTACGTCGGCCGGCAGGCCATTCCAGAACTTCGTATTGGTGATCAGCAGGTAGTTGCCGATGCCGTGGCCGGACTCGGTGATGTACTTCTGCACCTCGTGGTACTTCTGGCTGTAGATGTTCGACCAGGGATTGTCCTGGGCATTGACCACGCCGGTCTGCAGCCCCTGGTAGATCTCGGCGAAGGCCATCTTGCGCGGCACCGCCCGCAGCGCGGTGTACTGTGCCGCCTGCAGGTCCGACGGTTGCACGCGGAATTTCAGCCCGCGGGCGTCGGCCGGCTCGCGCAGCGGCTTGTTGGCGGTGAAGTGGCGCATGCCGTTGAGCCAGTAGGCCAGTCCGGTGATGCCCTTGTCCTCCATCGACTTGAGCATGGCGCGGCCCTTGTCCGACTGCTGGAAGCGCTGTGCGGCGGCCATGTCGTCGAACAGGAACATCAGGTCGAACAGCTGCAGCTGCTTGGTGTACTGCTCGAGCTTCGACGGTGCCGGCGCCAGCAGCTGCACCTCGTTCATCAGCAGCGCCTCCATCTCCTTGCCATCGCCATACAGCGAGGAGTTGGCGAACACCTGCACCTCCACCTGGCCGGGCAGGCGCTCTTCGACGAGCTTCTTGAACATCAGCGCGCCCTGGCCCTTCGGCGTGCTGTCGGCAGTGATGTGGGAGAACTTGATCAGGATCGGATCGGCCTGGGCGCCGAGCACGGTGAACAGCGCCGAAGCGGCGAGCAGACGGGTAATGCCACGGGTGAGTCGTGCCATGGGGAGCTCCGTTTTGTAGTTGTGTGAGCCATATCGCTGGCCCGACTCTACCCCGGCACCGCCACGCGCTGAATTGCTATTTGGCCAAGCGCGACTTCGTGCTTGGCGAAGGCAGCAGCGGAATCACACGTTCCGACGCGCTTCTTCAGCCATTGCCTTCGCGAGCGGTGAGGTGCTCGAGCATCTGCCGGGCAGTCACCGACAGGCTTTCCAGATTGCGCACGCCCAGCTTCAGTTCGCGCCGTGCCCAGGGATCGCTCA
The DNA here is from genome assembly GCF_056336065.1 of Stutzerimonas sp. 21-1. Classification (NCBI taxonomy): domain Bacteria; kingdom Pseudomonadati; phylum Pseudomonadota; class Gammaproteobacteria; order Pseudomonadales; family Pseudomonadaceae; genus Stutzerimonas; species Stutzerimonas sp. 21-1. The sequence goes on from NZ_CM150500.1 coordinate 2,488,066, forward strand.
GCGGCACGATGGCCACGTCCAGCGCCGGCAGGTAGTTGCGCACCACCTGTTCGGGCAGCACGCCGATGCCCATGCCGGTGTGGATCATCCGGCAGATCGCCTCGAAGCTGCGCACCTGGATGCGCAGGCGCAACGGCGTGCCCATCTGCTGTGCCGATTGCTGCAGCAGCGCGTGCAGCGAGGCGTCCTGCTGCAGGCCGATGAAGTCGAAGCCGGCGGCATCGCGCAGGGCGATTTCTGCACGTTCGGCCAGCACATGCTCGCGTGGCGTGACCAGCACCAGCCGATCCTCGCGGTAGGGAAACACCTGCAGGTCATCGGCCGGCAGGTGCCCGGCGAAGATGCCGATATCGGTCAGCCCCTCGCTCAGCGCGCGCAGGGTATCACTGCTGACGCGCTCCTCCAGGTCGATCTTTACTTCCGGATGCTGGCGGGCGAAGGCGCTCAGGTCTTCGGGCAGGAACTCGATCACCGCCGAGGTGTTGGCGTGGATGCGCACATGGCCCTTCACGCCTTGGCTGAACTCGCTGAGGTCGGCGTCCAGCTGTTGCAGGTTGTCCAGCAGGTTGCGCGCGTGGTGCAGCAGCGCGTGTCCCGCCGGGGTCAGCTCGACGCCCTTGGGCTGACGATAGAGCAGGCTGACACCAAGCTGCCCTTCCAGATCGCTGACGCGCTTGCTCACCGCGGCCAGCGCCAGATGCTCACGCTCGGCGGCACGGGTCAGGCTGCGGGTCTCGGCGATGGCGACGAACAGGCGCAGGGTGACGAAATCGATGCGGCGCATATTGGATTCCCGTATTCGCGGTAGACGAAGCATGCATCGCGCAACCCAGCCGTTCAAAGCTCCTTTCGTCTTAGGTTTCGTGAAACACGAAGCCATGCTTGGCCAACGGCCAATTGTCCGCCGATGGGTCCTCGGTCATGCTCGGCACCATGAATCAACCGGCACAGGTGTCGTGATGAGCGAACAGACAGACAAGAACCTGCCGCTGCAGGGCCTCAAGGTGATCGAGATGGGCCAGCTGATCGCCGGCCCTTTCGCCAGCAAACTGCTCGGCGAATTCGGCGCCGATGTCATCAAGATCGAGCCGCCCAAGGTCGGCGACCCGTTGCGCAAGTGGCGCAAGCTCAAGGACGGCACCTCGCTCTGGTGGCATGTGCAGTCGCGCAACAAGCGCTCGGTGACGCTCGATCTCAAGGCCGCCGAAGGCCAGGCGATCGTCCGCCAGCTGGTCGCCGAAGCCGACATTCTGGTGGAGAACTTCCGCCCCGGCACGCTGGAAGAATGGGGCCTGGGATGGAATGAGCTGTCGAAGCTGAACCCTCGCCTGATCATGCTGCGCATTTCCGGCTACGGCCAGACCGGGCCCTACCGTGACCTGCCGGGCTTCGGCGTGATCGGCGAAGCCATGGGCGGCCTGCGTCACCTCTCCGGCTATCCCGGTCAGCCGCCGGTACGGGTCGGCGTCAGCATCGGCGATTCGCTGTCCTCGCTGTATGGCGTGATCGGCGTATTGCTCGCCCTGCAGGAGCGCAACCGCAGCGGCCAAGGCCAGGAAATCGACGTCGCGCTGTACGAGTCGGTGTTCGCCATGATGGAAAGCCTCGTGCCCGAATACGACGCCTTCGGCTACATACGCGAGCCGGCTGGCAGCGCCCTGCCCGGCATCACCCCGTCCAATTCCTACCTGTGTAACGACGGCGCCTACGTGCTGATCGCCGGCAACGGCGATAGCATCTACAAGCGCCTGATGACCCTGATGGGCCGCCAGGACCTTGCCGATGACCCGCGCTTCGCCCACAACGACGGCCGCGCCCAGCACGCCGAGCTGATCGATGCCGCCATCGGCGAATGGACCCTCCAGCACAGCCGCGACGAGGTGATCGAAGCACTCAAGGGCGCCCGCGTGCCGGCCGGCTATCCCTACACCGCCGCCGATATCGTCAAGGACCCGCACTACCTGGCGCGGCAGATGATCGAGCAGGTGCAGACCTTCGCCGGCCCACTCAAGGTGCCGGGCGTGCTGCCCAAGCTGTCACGCACGCCGGGACGCATCGGCGAAGGCGGCCCGCAACTGGGCGAGCACACCGACGACGTGCTGGCCGGCCTTGGCCTCACCGATGAACAACGCCAGGGCCTGCGCGAACGCGGGATCATCTGACACTGCCCGTTGGATGGATGACGCTGTTTTCATCCGCCACCTCCGCAACGGTGGATGGGTGGAGCGTTATCCACCCTACGCCCATACGTAGGGTGGACAACGCGAAGCTTGTCCACCTCCGAGCCAGCCGAAACGGTGGATGGATGAAGCGTCATCCACCCTACGAAACCCAGGATTCACTTATGAAAAAGCGCCTGTACATCCAGGAAGTCGCCACCCGCGACGGCTTCCAGATCGAAGCGAACTTCGTGCCGACCGACGCCAAGATCGCCCTGATCGACCGTCTCTCGCAAACCGGGCTGGCAAAGATCGAAGTCACCTCCTTCACCTCGCCCAAGGCCATCCCCAACCTGCGCGACGCCGAGGACGTGATGCGCGGCATCCGTCGCGTGGAGGGCGTCGAGTACACCGTGCTGGTACCCAACGTGAAGGGCTGCGAGCGCGCGCTGGCCTGCGAGGTGGACGAGATCAACCTGGTGATGTCAGCCAGCGACACCCACGGCCTGGCCAACCTGCGCATGACGCCCGAACAGTCGCTGGCGCAGTTCCGCGAGATCATCGAAGTCACCCGCGGCAACGGCGTGTTCATCAACGCCTCGCTGTCGACCACCTTCGGCTGCCCCTTCGAGGGCGAAGTGTCCGAGCGGCGCGTCCATGAGCTGGTGCAACGCCTGCTGGAGATCGGCGTGCAGGGCATCACCCTCTGCGACACCACCGGCATGGCCGATCCGGCGCAGGTCGAGCGCATCTGCCGTGAAGCGCTGCACAGCTGGCCGGAAGCCGTATTCACCGCGCATTTCCACAACACCCGCGGCATGGGCCTGGCCAACGCGCTGGCAGCGCTTAACGCCGGCATCGACCGCTTCGACGCCTCTCTCGGCGGACTCGGCGGTTGCCCTTACGCGCCGGGTGCCAGCGGCAATATCTGCACCGAAGACCTGGTGCACATGTTCCAGCGCATGGGCCTGAACACCGGCGTCGATCTCGACGGTCTGCTGCAGTGCGCCGCCGACCTGCCCCAACTGGTCGGCCACGACGTGCCGGGCGCGGTACTCAAGGCCGGCAAGGCCGATCGCCGTTATCCGAGACCGAAGTGGATGCAGGAAGCCGGCGTTTAAACGTGTGCGGAGCGTCTTCGAAAACTATTCCTCACTAATTGCGGAGAGAACTCATACAAGTAGTTAAGGCTAATATGCTGTATAACCATTCAGTTCATTTATTCTTTACTCTACACTGCCCGTCCCAGTGAGCGTAGCGAAGGGATTGAAGCACTTGTTGGTGCGGCAATTTGGTAGTCAACTACACTCCGATTACTTCTTTAGCGCGAATTGCTGCGGATGTAATTATGTTAATTGCATTTTTTGTGATTTTTTCATCAGGATTAAGCCTATTGTGGTATTGCAACACCCAATTCCCATCAGCCATTTTTAGTGCTGCAGGGAAATATCTTTGCAGTACGAAATAGTCGCTTATCTGAATTCCAAGCAATGCGATAATATTAATTTCATTTGATTTTTCTAGGTACTGCGTGAGCGGCCCAAACAATCTTACACTTTGTATGCCGGATATCTTTCTCAAAAAGTTATCACCATCGGTAAGTATTCTGTCTGGTTTTGGTAAGTAGTCAGAGACTTTTTCGAATAGCATAGCTTTTGCGATTGATAGCTCACCTATGGCTTGCTCGTACTTTTTGCTTTCTAGCATTGTTTCTGCGCTTTTTATCTGAGCGCGAATATGTGGGTACGGAATTAACTCAGCGAGTGATAGCGATGAAAATTCTATTGAGTAAAACTCATAAAAGCTGATAGCTAGAAACTCTTCGGTGTATGCTTTAAATTTTTTTGCTTCAGAAATATCGGGTAAATTTCCGTAATGCTTGAAGTTAACTCGCGCCTTGTTTAGTTCTAGTATTTTAGCTTTGAAAGGAAGCGATGAGTTATTTGCATTTCCTTTAGCGTGCTTTACAAGATCAAAAAAAGCAGTGAACGGGGTTTTGTCATTTGCCTCGGCATCAAGGGTTTTCAATAGTGACCAGATGAATATCTCTATCGAGTCCTGAAATAGCGAGATTGAAACCCCTGCCGAGACTGGATCATCTTTCTCAGCATACCCTGAACCAATTAAAAATAACCTTTTGGCTAGAAGCAACTGCTCTGTCATGCGTATTCCTTTTAGCCTACCTATAATTAGACACCAAGTGATGCATAAGACGCCCAGCGGGCTGGGTTTATAAAATTCCGTTCGCCTTTCTCTCCGAGCCTCTAACTCGGGCCTCTTAGGATCGAAGCGTGTTTATACACCAGCCCAACGAGGCATGAAATTGGTGCCACCAATATTGCCCCGCCTGCGACCTTCCGCGCACTTTCTACCATTGCCGCGTAGATAATTGCCGGGCTCCCTGACCGTTTACCACAGAGATAAAACTGATATGCGCAAGCGGCAGCCCAAGCAAAGCCGACGACAGCTATTGCTGCCTGAAAGAGAAGCTCAAGTCTCTTAGTCCGCAGCATTTAGCAACGGACTCAATTTCCCTGACAGAACCGCAGAATCGCCTCCGCCACCGCCTGCGGCGCCTCGCGCTGGGGGAAGTGGCCAACGCTTGGCAACAGCTGACGGTGGTAACGGCCGCTGAACATGGCCTCGCGCCCGGCCGAAGTTTCCGGTGCATTGCAGGTATCGGCCTCGCCGTGCAGGACCAACGTCGGCACAGCGAGTACCGGGGTCGGTTGCAGCAGCGCCTCGTCCGACGCATAGGCCGGATCACCGTCGACGAAGCCCCAGCGGTGGCGGTAGGAATGCAGTACCACGGCAGCCCAGTCTGGGTTGTCAAAAGCCTCCAGGGCCTGGATGAAATCCGCCTCGCTGTACCAGCCGGCCGGTGACCAGGTGTCCCACAGCAGGCGGGCGAAGGCCGCGCGATCCTCGACTACCGTGCGCTCGCCGCGCGATGTCGCCATGTACCAGTGGTACCAGTAGTTACGCGCCTGGCTCAGCGAGATCTGCTGGTTCGGGTCGTTGGTGCCGTAGCCCACCGCGAGCATTACCAGCCGTGCGGCGGCGTGATGGCGCAGCCCGCAGGCGTTGGCCACGGCGCGGGCGCCCCAGTCGTGGCCGACCAGCACTGGCTGATCGAGGCACAGCGCATCGATGAAATCGAGCAGATCGCGGCCGAGCGCCGCCAGCTGACCGCTGCGCGGCGCCAGCGGATCGATGAAACGCGTCTGCCCGAAACCGCGCAGGGTCGGGCACAGCACGCGGTAGCCGGCCGCGGCCAGGCGCTCGGCCACGGGCGTCCAGCCTTCCGGGCAATCCGGCCAGCCATGTACCAGCACCGCGACCTGCTGGCCACGAGGATTCCATTCGAGATAAGCGATATCCAGCACTGGTGTGCTGACCATGGCGTAACGACTCATGCAGGCGTCTCCTTGCGCGTTTGCCGGCCAGCATAAGCCAGCCAGACATGAAAAACGGGCCGGTCGAATTCGACAGGCCCGTTTGTTTTCCGGCGCTTTGGCGCCACCCATGGCTCAGGAGCGGTTGGCTGACTGCGCCGCTTCGATCAGCTCGGCACCGATATCACCCTCGAACTTCTTCCACACCGGCTTCATCGCCTCGCGCCATTTGGCGCGCTGCTCGGGGGACAGTTCGATGATCTCGGTCTTGCCGGAGGCGACGATGGCCTGGCGCGCCTGCTGGTTGAGGTCGTCGGCCTGGCGGTTCACCTCGGCGGTGACCTCTTCCATGATCGTTTCCAGCTCGCCGCGCACGTCTTCCGGCAGACCGTTCCAGAACTGGGTGTTGGTGATCACCATGTAGTCGATCAGGCCGTGGTCGGAGGCGGTCATGTAGGGCTGTACCTCGTGCACCTTCTGGCTTTCGTAGTTCGACCAGGTGTTCTCGGTACCGTTGACCACGCCGGTCTGCAGGCCCTGATAGACCTCGGCGAAGCTCATTTTGCGCGGGTTAGCGCGTACGGCCTTGAACTGCTCGTCGAGCACGGCGGAAGCCTGCACGCGGAACTTCAGCCCGCGGGCATCCTTCGGCTCGCGCAGCGGCTTGTTCGCCGAAAGCTGCTTCATGCCGTTGTGCCAATAGGCCAGGCCGGTGATGTTCTTGTCTTCCATCGCGCGCAACAGCGCCTTGCCCTGCGGGCCGCTCTGGAAACGATCGGCAGCCGCCAGGTCATCGAACAGGAACGGCAGGTCATAGATCTGGATGGCCTTGGCGTAATGCTCGAACTTGGCCAGCGACGGCGCCAGCATGTGCACGTCACCGAGCAGCAGGGCCTCCATTTCCTTGCCGTCGCCGAACAGTGAGGAGTTCGGGTAGACCTCGACCTTCACCTTGCCCGGCAGGCGTTCCTCGGCGAGCTTCTTGAACAACAGGGCGCCCTGCCCCTTCGGTGTGTTGTCCGCCACCACATGGGCGAACTTGATGGTTACGGGAGCGGACGCCGTCTCGGCAGCCTGCACGAGGCCAGCAGCGCTCAGGGACAAAGCGCACGCAAGCGCCTTGAGGGTGGTTTTCAGCATGGTGGTACCCCTTTTGTTTTTGTCGGTTGGTACGTTTGCCTTGATGGGCGCGGTCAGGGAACCGCTTGCCCGGCACGTTGCAGCAAGCGACGGGCGCGGCCGATGACGGGCGCATCGACCATCTGTCCGTCCACTACGAAGACCCCGTCACCACTGGCACCGGCGGCGAGGATGCGTTGTGCCCAGTCGAGTTCGGCGGCGCTGGGCATCAGCGTTTCATGCACCACGGCGACCTGGCCGGGGTGGATGCACAGCAGCCCGCCGAAGCCCATGTCGCGGGCATCGGCTACCGCCTGGGCGAGACCGTGCAGGTTCTTGATATCGGGGAAGACGCTGTCCAGCGGTGCGGCCAGCCCGGCCAGACGCGACTGCAGCAGCAACGCGTAGCGCGCCTGATCGAGAATGCGCTCGGCCGCCGCGCTGCCGCTGGCCAGGCCGAGGTCCAGCCCGAGGTCCAGCGAGCCGAACGACAGCCGCTCGACCCCGTGGGCCTGGGCGATTTCCGCCAGATGCGCCAGCCCGCGGGCGCTCTCGATGATCGGCCACACTGGCTTGCCGCAACCGGCCGCCAGCGCCACTTGCACCGCGCTTTCCACCTTCGGCAGCAATACGCCGACGACGCCGGGATGGCGGGCGCACAGCACCAGGTCGGCGGCCTGCTCGGGATGCGTCGGCGCGTTGATGCGCACCAGCACGCGGGCGTCCGGAGTGGTGGCGAGGAAGTTTTCGAGATTGTCGCGCGCTTCGGCCTTGAGACTTTCCGCAACGGCGTCCTCGAGGTCGACGATGACCGCGTCGGCGCCGCTCGCCAGCGCCTTGGGGATGCGCTCCGGACGGGTTGCCGGAACGAACAGCGCACTGCGGATGATGGATGGATTCATGGCTGGCTCCTTGGCGCGGTCAGACCGCACCCTGCTCGTGCAGGCGCTGGATATCGCCCGGCGCGTAGCCGAGTTCGCTCAGCAGCGCGTCGGTGTGCTGGCCCAGCGCGGGAATCGGATCCATGCGCGGGGAAAAGGCGCTGTTGCGTCCCGGCGGCAGCAGCGCAGGCAGGCGCCCGGCCGGGCTGTCCACCTCGCTCCAGCGCTGGCGCGCCTCCAGCTGCGGATGCGCCCAGACACCAGCCATGTCGTTTACGTGGGCATTGGCGATGGGCGCGGCATCCAGCCGGGCGATCACTTCGTCGGCAGTCAGCTTGCCGAACGCGTCGACGATGATCGCGCGCAGTGCCTCGCGATTGTCCGAACGCAGCGAGTTGCTGGAGAAGCGCTCATCGCCGGCGAGTGCGGGCTGCAGCAGGACCTTGTCACAGAACAGCAGCCACTCCCGCTCGTTCTGCAAGCCGAGCATCACCGTGCCGCCATCCCCCGTCGGGAACGGTCCATACGGATAGATGGTGGCGTGCGCGGCGCCAGCACGCGGCGGCGGCGTCGCGCCGTTGTAGGCGTAGTACAGCGGGTAGCCCATCCACTCCACCAGACTTTCGAGCATGGAAACGTCGACGCGGCTGCCCTCGCCCGTCTTGTCGCGCAGCATCAGCGCCGAGAGCACGCCGGTGTAGGCGTACATGCCGGCGGCAATATCGGCGATGGAACAGCCGGCCTTGACCATCTCGGTTTCGCCCGGCCCGCCGGTGACGGAGAGGAAGCCGCCCTCGCCCTGGATCAGCAGGTCATAGGCCTTCTTCTGTTCGTACGGGCCGCCTTCACCGTAGCCGGAGATGTCGCAGACGATCAGCCGCGGGAAGCGTTCGTGCAGCGCTTCGAACGACAGTCCCATGCGCGCCGCGGCACCGGGCGCGAGGTTCTGCACCAGCACGTCGGCCTTGGCCAAGAGCTGGTCGAGCACCTGCGTGGCGGCGTCCTGTTTCACGTCGAGGGTCAGGCTTTCCTTGGAGCGGTTGGTCCAGACGAAATGCGAAGCCAGGCCGTCGACACGCTCGTCGTAGCCGCGGGCGAAATCGCCAGCACCGGGCCGCTCGACCTTGATCACCCGCGCACCGAGGTCCGCCAGCTGGCGCGTGCAGAACGGCGCGGCAATGGCGTGCTCGAGACTGACCACGGTGATGCCGTCGAGCGGGCGGGGTTTGGCAGTGGTGTCGTTCATGTTCGGTTCCTGCAAGTTCGGCGTAGGGTGGAAATCGGCGAAGCCATTTCCACGCGTTTGTTCAAGTCCTTGCGGCATCTGCGCCGGGCAGCGTGCCCATCGGTGGAAAAGACCTGCGGTCGTTTTCCACCCTACGTTCAGGCCAGCGCGTCCAGCCGCTGTAGCTCGCGCAGCCGCCAGACCGTGTCGATCAGCGCGCTCGCCTCGCCTTCACTGCGTGCGCCGGAGAACTGCAGCAAGCGGCGGAACTTGTCCTCCAGCTCGGCGCGGCTGAGGGTATTGCCTGGGTCGCCCTTCGGCTCGTCGATGGCGCCGCGCAGCGTGCGGCCGTCGGTGGTGATCACTTCGACGCGGCCGAGCCAGCGCGCCGGGTAGGCACCGTCCACCTCGGAATCGAGGGTCATCGAAACCTTCTCGCGGAACTGCCCGACGCGCGGATCGCTGAGTGCATGCGTATGGAATTCGGTCAGCCCGGCCTTGCCGTACAGGGCGATCAGCCCGAGCACGGTACCCATGCTGAACTTGGCCTGATGCACAGTCTGCGGCACCGTCACGCGGCCGAGCACATCGATGGCGCCCTGGTGCACGCGGGTGGTCACGCTGGCGATGTCATCCGCCTGCAACCCCTCGCGCTGCATCAGCGCCAGCAGTGCATCGGCGGCCGGGTGGGTGTGGCGGCAGGAGGCGTGGAACTTGAACGAGGTTTCCGCCAGCGCCCAGCGGCTGCCGAGGCGATCCGACAGCGCGCTCGGATTGGCGTCCTTCGACATGCCCGCGGCCATGCCCTGCTCGCCTTCGAGGATGTTCTGCGCGCCGGTCAGGCCATCGGCCGTGAGGTACGCCCCGAGCAGGCCATCAGCCGCCGCCTTGGCGGTGTGCAGCTGCTTGGAATCCGCCGCATCGCGGAGGAATTCCCACAGCCCCGCCGCTTGCGTACCGGCGCTGCCGAGCAGATGGGTGAACTGCTGCTGGTCGAAATTCATCAGCTTGCCGACTGCCACCGCTGCGGCCAGCGTGCCGACCGTCGCGGTGGTATGGAAGATGCGGTAATGCGAGCGGCCGAGGAATTCGCCGATACGAATGCCCGCCTCGTAGCCGGCCACGGAGGCCACCAGCAACTCACGGCCGGACTTGCCCAGATCCTGCGCCGCCGCCAGCGCGGCCGGGAAGACCACGGTGGCCGGGTGCAGCACGGAGCTGTTGTGTAGATCGTCCTGTTCCACCAGATGCGAGCTGGCGGCGTTCACCAGCGCGGCGAAATAGGCGCTGCTGCTCTGGCCGTTGACCAGGATGCGCGCCGGACCATCGGCCGGGCCCATCTTCTGCGCGTAGCGCTCGAACAGCGGAATCGGGTGCGAACCCGCGCTGGCCAGCGCGGAGCCGAGCCAGTCGAGAAACAGGTCTTCGGTGCGGGCGAGCACCGCGTCGGGAATCTGCTCGTAAGCGAGTCCGGCGAGAAATTCGGTCAGGGCGCGGGTGTGCTGGCTCATGCGCTCGGCTCCAGGGGGTTGGATAGTTCAATCAGATTGAAATCGGGATCGCGGACGTACACCGAGCGGATCGGCCCGGTGGCGCCGGTGCGCTGCACCGGGCCTTCGACGATGGCCACGCCCTGCGCCTGCAGGTGCGCGATCACCTCGGCAAGCGGTGTGGCGACGATGAAGCACAGGTCCGCCGAACCGGGCGTGGGCCGTTCGGCCTTGGGCTCGAACTCGCGGCCGGCCTGGTGCAGGTTGATCTTCTGCTGGCCGAACACGAGCGCCTTGCGCCCTTCGCCGAAGGTCACCGCCTGCATGCCGAGCACGCGGGTGTAGAAGTCCACCGTCGTCTCGATGTCGGCGACGGTGAGGACCAGGTGGTCGAGGTGGTCGATTTGCATGGTTGCCTCCTTGATCAATGCCCGCGTGGATGTGCTTCGCGACATCCACCCTACAAACCCGCCGTCGTAGGGTGGAAAACGGCGAAGCCTTTTCCACGCGTCTGTCCGAATCCGCTCAGTTGCATCGCCTGCTGGAGGCGCGTGGAAAAGACCTGCGGTCGTTTTCCACCCTACCGTCAGAAACTGCGCGGCAGCTCGAGCAGGTGTTCGGCCACATAGGACAGGATCAGGTTGGTGGAGATCGGCGCGACCTGGTACAGCCGCGTCTCGCGGAACTTGCGCTCGACGTCGTATTCGTTGGCGAAGCCGAAGCCGCCGTGGGTCTGCAGGCAGGCGTTGGCCGCCTCCCAGCTGGCCTTGGCCGCCAGGTACTTGGCCATGTTCGCCGCGGCACCGGCGTTACGCCCGGCGTCGTATTCCTCGCAGGCGCGCCAGCGCATCAGGTCGGCCGCTTCCAGCTCGATGTGCGCCTCGGCGATGGGGAACTGCACGCCCTGGTTCTGCCCGATGGGCCGGCCGAACACCACGCGGTCGCGGGCGTACTGCGCGGACTTCTCGACGAACCAACGGCCATCACCGATGCACTCGGCGGCGATCAGCGTGCGCTCGGCATTGAGGCCGTCGAGGATGTAGCGGAAACCCTTGCCCTCCTCGCCGATCAGGCTGCTGGCCGGGATTTCCAGATTGTCGAAGAACAGCTCGTTGGTCTCGTGGTTGACCATGTTGGCGATCGGCTGCACGGTCAGGCCGTTGCCGATGGCTTCGCGCAGATCGACGAGGAAGATCGACATGCCGTCGGCCTTGCGCTGCACCTCGGCCAGCGGCGTGGTGCGCGCCAGCAGGATCATCAGGTCCGAGTGCTGGATGCGCGAGATCCACACCTTCTGCCCGTTGATGACGTACTTGTCGCCCTTCTTTACCGCCGTGGTCTTGATCTTGGTGGTGTCGGTGCCGGTGGTCGGCTCGGTCACGCCCATCGACTGCAGGCGCAGCTCGCCGCTGGCGAGTTTGGGCAGGTAGTAGCGTTTCTGTTCCTCGCTGCCGTTTCTGAGCAGGGTGAACATGTTGTACATCTGGCCGTGGATGGTCCCGGAGTTGCCACCGCAATGGTTCACCTCCTCAAGAATCACCGAGGCTTCAGCCAGGCCCAGGCCCGAGCCGCCGTATTCCTCGGGAATCATCGCCGACAGCCAGCCGGCTTCGGTCATGGCGGCGACGAAGGCCTCGGGGAAGCCCTTTTCCTCGTCGAGCTTGCGCCAGTATTCGGCGGGGAAGTCGGCACACAGGGCGCGCACGCCTTCGCGGATGAAGTTCAGTTCTTCGGTCTTGTTCGGGGTCATCTCGGTTCTCACCACTTCTGGTTGTCGCGGCAGGCGTAGGGTGGATCGCGCTTCATCGATCCACCGGGTGGCGTTCCACCGGGTGGCGATCCACCGGGTGGCGTCCCACCGCCGGGCTTTCGGTGGATAAGGCTGCGCCGCTATCCACTCTACGATTCGGGGTTCAGTCGAATTCCACTTCGGCTTTCTGCGCCAGGCCGTTGTGGTCCCCGGCCCAGAGTTCGGCCTGGCCCGGCGCGACGATGCGCCCGCCCACCTCGAACGGCTGCGGCGCGATAAGCGGCCGCACGCCGCGATAGGCGAAGCGCCGCAGACGGACCTCGGGGTTGGCGCGGCAGAACGCGCGCAGGTTGAGGGTGGCGATCAGCGGGCCGTGCACCACCAGCCCGGCATAGCCTTCGGTCTCGGTAACGTAGGGCCAGTCGTAATGGATGCGGTGGCCGTTGAAGGTGACCGCCGAATAGCGGAACAGCAGCGTCGGCGTCGGCGTCACCGCTTCGCGCCAGTCACCGGCGACCATCGGCTCGCCGTTGCTGGCCTTGGGCGGAGTGGGTTCACGGTAGACGATGTCCTGCTCCTCGCGGATCGCCAAGCGGCCGTCCTGCAGATAGTCGTGCTGCACGGTGACGAACAGCAGCGCACCCGTGCGGCCGTGCTTTTCCTCGATGTGCTTGATGGTGGAAACCCGCCGTGCCTCGCCGCCGGCCTCCAGCGGCCGGAAGAATTCGACACGGCCGCCGGCCCACATGCGGTTGCGGTTGTCGGCTGGTGGCAGGAAGCCGCCGCGCGCCGGATGGCCGTCTTCGCCGAGACCGTTCTCGAACACCGGCTCCTGGAAGAAACACCATTGCCACAGCGGTGGCAGTGGCTCGCCGTGCGCCGGCGTCTTGTCGCCGAGCGTGGCGGCAATGCGCATCAGCAGGTTGCGGCTGAGCTGGTCGTGGACTTCTTCGGTGCGGCCAATCCAGGCAGAAATATCGGTCATTGCGGTTACCGGTTGTTGTCTTGTTTGAATCGAGGATGCAACGGAGCCGGCGTTCCGGGAATTTGTATTTTTCGACACCCGCGTTCGGCTAAGCTGAACGCCAATCACCGTACGAGGCTCGTCCATGCATTTCGATCTGGCCGATCTGCGCCTGTTCATCCATATCGCCGAATCGCCCAGCCTGACTCAGGGCGCCCGCCGCGCCCACCTCTCGCCGGCGGCGGCCAGCGCGCGGATCAAGGCGTTGGAAAGCCAGCTCGACAGCCGCCTGCTGTATCGCGACAGCCGTGGTGTGGAGCTGACGCCCGCCGGGCAGAAGCTGCTGCAGCACGCGCGGCTGATCATGCGCCAGGTGGATTACCTGAAAAGCGAGTTCACCGAATACGGCACCGATTCGGCCGGCCACATCCGTATCTTCGCCAACACCACGGCGGTGACCGAATTCCTCCCCGAGGTGCTGGCGGGTTTCCTCGCGCAACGTCCGGGGGTGACGGTCGATCTGCAGGAGCGCCTGAGCCGCGACATCGTCCGCGGCGTGCTCGATGGCAGCACCGACATGGGCATCATCGCCGGCCCGGTACGCGCCGAAGGCTTGCAGGTGCTGCATTTCAGCACCGACCGCCTGCTGCTGGCGGTGCCGGTCGGCCACCCGCTGGCCGGCGAGTCGAACCTGACTCTGCGCCAGACCCTGGCCTACCAGCACATCGGCCTGCACGAAGGCAGCACGCTGCTGACCTTCCTGCGCGATCAGGTGGAAAAGCTCGGCGGTCAGCTGTCGTTGCGCATCCAGGTGTCGAGCTTCGAGGCGGTGTGTCGGATGATCGAGGCCGGTGTCGGCATCGGCATCATTCCCGAGTCCGCCGCGCGTCGGCACAGCCGCACCATGCAGCTGGCGCTGGTGCAGCTCGACGAGCCTTGGGCGGTGCGCGAACGCAGCATCCTGGTGCGCGAGCTGGACGCCCTGCCCGGTTCGGTACGGGCCCTGATCGCTACCCTGGCGCCCAATGTAGCCGCCGAAACGAACGTTGCCCGGCCTTTGCTGCCGAACGGCGGTTAGGCACGCATCGCCGAACCTCTGCAGGGAGCTGACATGTCCGCACTGACCAACAGGCTGTTTCGCCTGTATCACCGAGTCATCGGCAGCATCGCCTTCTACCCGACGCTTATCGCCCTGGGCCTGGCCTGCCTGTGCCTGATCACCATCGTGCTGGAACTGACCTGGCTGCAGCCCTACAAGGAACAGCTCGAACTTGGCGTGGTGAAGAACGCCGAGAACGCCCGGCTGATACTCGGCACCCTGGTCGGCGGGATCATCTCGCTGATGGTGTTCAGCTTCTCCATGGTCATGGTGGTGCTCAATTCGGCCGCCTCCTCACTGTCGCCGCGGGTCATTCCCGGGCTGATCAGCAGCCGCAGTCATCAGCTGGTGCTCGGCGTCTATCTCGGCACGATCATCGGTTCGCTGATGCTCATTTCCACCATTCAGGAAGGCGACGACATCAACGTGCCGAGTCTGGGCGTCTTTCTGGCGCTCTTTCTGGGCGTGATCTGCCTGTGCCTGTTCATCTACTTCATCCGCTCGATTTCGCTGTCAATCCAGGTCGACTACATCCTCAACCGGGTCTACAAGCAGACCCTCGGCCAGCTCCACGCCAGACGCCGCCAGCTTGACGACCGCGACGTGATTCCCTGGCCCGACGACAGCCACTGGACGACGATCCGCGCGCGACGTTCGGGCTACTTCAAGGCGCTGAACGTCTCTGCGGCGCAGGCGCTGCTGGAAGAGCAGAACGCGCACATGACGATCCAGGTGCATTACGGCTTTTTCGTCATGCCGGGCCACCCGCTGATCCGCCTGGACCGCGAGCTGGACGAAGACTGCGTGAGCCGGCTGCTGGACTGCTTCGACTTCTATGTCGAAGAGTACGCCCACCGACACTTCTTCTTCGGCTTCAAGCAGATCGTCGAGATCGCCATCCGCGCCTTGAGCCCGGGCATCAACGACCCGGGCACGGCGATCAAGGCGATCGACATGCTTGGTGTGCTCTTGGCCGAGCGCATGCGCCTGCCCAACCACGAAGTCGCCCCGATCGAGGGCCAGCCGCGCCTGTTCATCCGCGAGCTGGAGCTGGACGCCATGCTGCAGCTGGCGTTCGGCCCCCTGCGCCGCTACGGCAGCAACGACCTGCAGGTACTGATGACGCTGCTGCAGGCCTGCAAGAATCTGCTGTACGCCGCCGGCAACAGCGCCACCGAGCGTGTCCTGCTGCGCCACGCCGAAGCGGTCGTCGAACAGGCATCGATCACCCTGTCCGGCGCGCTGGATCGCCAGGCGATGGCCGAGGCGGTGCAGTCACTGAACCAGGCGGTACGTCATGCCGAGCCGCTGTCGCGCGCGCTGCTGCGGGAATCCTGAGCGTTTGCTGCTGCCCAACAGCAACACAGGGGAGCGGTGTGTTGCGATGAGCCACCCCACCCCAATCGATTTTCTACTTTCCAATCAGCAGGTTACGAGGTTTCGCAGGCCCTGGGCCGGCGTACCGAAACTTGCCTTCGCCTGTTTCGCTGCCTAGGGTGTGCCCATGAAGTCTTTAATCGCCCCCATCAGTTCACTGCTCGCCGGAGTCGCGCTGCTGCTGCTCGGCCACGGTCTGCTCAACACCCTGCTGACCCTGCGCGGCATCGCCGAGGGCTATTCGACCGGCATGGTCGGCCTGCTGATGTCCGGCTATTTCGGCGGTTTCCTGATCGGCACCTGGCTCGCGCCTTCGCTGATCCGGCGTATCGGCCACATCCGCACGTTTTCCTTCTACGCCGCGCTGGCGGCGACCGCCGTGTTGCTGCACGTGCTGATCGTCAATCCCTGGGTATGGCTGGTGCTGCGGGTGATGTACGGGGTCGCGCTGGTGACGCTGTACATGGTCATCGAGAGCTGGCTGAACGCACAGGTCAGCGGCGAAAAGCGCGGCCAGGTGTTCGCGGTGTACATGGCAGTCAACCTCGGTTCGCTGGCGGCGGCGCAGCAGCTGCTGGGGCTCGACAGCCCGATGGAATTCACCCTGTTCGCCGTGGCGACCATCCTCATCGGCGCGGCGATGATGCCGATCACCCTCACCCGTCAGCCGCAACCGGCGCTGCCGGACGTACCGCCGACCGACCTGCTGCAACTGGCGCGCATCGCCCCGCTGCCGCTGATGGCGGCCGGCATCTCGGGCTTCTGTCTGGGCGGGTTCTGGGGTCTGGCGCCGGTCTACGCCGGGCAAGTGGGCTTCGATGACGCCGGCATCGGCCTGATGATGAGCGTGACCATTCTCGGCGGCGCGCTGCTGCAATGGCCGATAGGACTGCTGTCCGACCGCTTCGAGCGACGCAGCGTGCTGCTCTGGGTAGTCACGCTGGCCGCAGCGCTGCCGCTCGGCCTGGCGCTGCTTGAAGCCGGCCCGGTGTTGCTGGGGGTGATGTTCGTCTGGGGCGGGCTGGCGTTCTCGATCTATTCCATCGCCGTCGCGCAGATGGTCGACCACCTCAACCCCGACGAGATTCTCTCCGGTTCCAGCGGCCTGCTGCTGGTCAACGGCTTCGGCGCGGCGCTCGGCCCGGTGATCGCCGGCGGCCTGATGCACCTGGCCGGCCCGGTGGCGCTGCCGCTGTTCTACACGGTGTCGCTGGGTGTGCTGGCGTTCTACGCCTTCTATCGCCCGCGCAAGGTCATCGATCTGGTCACCGAGCCGCACGGCCACTTCACGCCGATGCTGCG
Organism: Stutzerimonas sp. 21-1; assembly: GCF_056336065.1. Classification (NCBI taxonomy): domain Bacteria; kingdom Pseudomonadati; phylum Pseudomonadota; class Gammaproteobacteria; order Pseudomonadales; family Pseudomonadaceae; genus Stutzerimonas; species Stutzerimonas sp. 21-1. The sequence continues at coordinate 2,504,827 of NZ_CM150500.1, forward strand.
CACCAGCCCCACGGTGATGGAGCTGATGCCCGATGCGCCGGAAACCGTGCCTGCCGAACCGCTCAACGAGGAGCACCTGGACGATCTGCCGCCCGAAGAGCCGCCGCTGGAGCAACGCACCGGCACCTGATGGCGCCTCAGTAATCCACCTTGCCGCGCCCGGCCTTGATCACCCCGCGCTTGCTCTTGCCCTCCAGCCGGCGCGTCTTCGAGCCCAGCGTGGGCCGCGTCGGCCGGCGCGCCTTCTCGACCTTGGCGACGCTACGAATCAGCTCGACGAGGCGTTCGAGCGCATCGGCACGGTTCTGCTCCTGCGTGCGGTAGCGCTGGGCCTTGATGACGATCACACCGTCGGCGGTGATGCGGCTGTCGCGCAGCGCCAGCAGGCGTTCCTGATAGAACGCCGGCAGCGACGACGCCCTGATGTCGAAGCGCAGATGCAGCGCACTGGACACCTTGTTGACGTTCTGCCCGCCAGCGCCCTGGGCGCGAATGGCGGTGAACTCGATCTCAGCATCCGGCAGCTGCACGGCGTTGGAAATTTCCAGCATGGGACCTTCGCGCACTCGGGATTCGCGGCGATTGTCCTACGCGCACGCCGCCACGGACAGGTTTGAACACAATTGGCCGGCAAAACGCGCCGGGCTTTCGGCTAACGTAATCCACCTCGCGTACAGGGACTTTCCATGGATTCCATCACCCAGGCGGTACTCGGCGCCAGCGTGCAGGCCGCCCTGCTCGGTCGCTGGCAGGGCCGCAAGGCGCTGCTGTACGGCGCCGCGCTCGGCACGCTGCCGGATCTCGACGTGGTCATCGACTACGGCGATGCGGTGGCGAACATGACCTATCACCGCGGCTTCAGCCATTCGCTGTTCGTGGTCAGCGCCGTCGCCCTGCTGCTGACGGCACTGATCCGCCGCTGGCGACCGGATGCCGGCTACTCCGGCACGCGCCTGCTGCTCACGCTGTGGCTGGTGCTGCTCACCCATGTGCTGCTCGACGCGTTCACCAGCTATGGCACGCAACTGCTGTGGCCGTTGCCGACGCCGCCGATCGCCTGGTCGAGCGTGTTCATCATCGATCCGCTGTACAGCGTGCCACTGCTGCTGGCGGTGCTGGTCGGTGGCCTGTTCGGTCTGCGCGGGCGTACCGCGCGCTGGCCGGCGGCGGCGCTGCTGCTGTCGTCGCTGTACCTGGGCTTCACCGTCGCCGGCAAGCAGATGGCCGAGCAACGGGTCGAGGCTGCGATGGCACACGCGGGCATCCAGGCCGAACGGCTGTTCAGCACGCCCACGCCGTTCAACAGTCTGCTCTGGCGGGTGATCCTGATTGACGGCGCGCAGTACCACGAGGCGCTGGTCGGCTGGTTCGATGACGCGCCGCCGCAGTTCGTGAGCCTGCCGCGCGGCGCGGCGCTCGCGCAGGTGCTGGCCGATTCGCCGCAGCACGCGCGCCTGCAATGGTTCAGCGGCGGTTTTCTGCGCTACGACGAGGAAGACGGTCAGTTGCTGGTCACCGACCTGCGCCTGGGCATGACCGGCTACCACCCCTTCCGCTTCCCCCTGGCCGAACGCAACGGCAGCGGCTGGACGCTGCTGCATGAGGCCGCGCGGCTACCTGCCGAGCGTGGCGACCTGGCGCGGCTGGAAGTGCTCTGGCGACGGATCTGGCAGCAGCATCCGGAAGTACCGCTGCAGGCCTGGGCGGCCGACCTCGGCCAGCGCTGAGCGACCCGGAATAAAAACCCCGGCGCGAGGCCGGGGTCGTTGTGGCTGGGCGGCCAGGTGTCAGATACGGAACTGCCGGACCAGCGCCTGCAACTCGCCCCCCAGGCGCGCCAGCTCGGCGCTGGCGGCGGCGGTCTGTTCGCTGGCGCTGGCGCTCTGCTCGCCGATGTCGCGCACACGGGTAACGCTCTCGGAAATGTTCTCCGCGACCGCGCTTTGCTGCTCGGCGGCGGCGGCGATCTGCTGATTCATCTGCTCGATGGTCGACACCGACTCGGTAATCCGGCCCAGCGCCGCGCCCGCCTCGTTGGCCAGCTCGACGGTGCTCTGGGTCAGGCCGCGGCTGGTTTCCATCTGCTCGACCGCCTGGCGCGCGACGCGCTGCAGGTTACCGATCAGCCCCTCGATCTCCTCGGTGGAATCATGCGTGCGCCGCGCCAGCGCGCGCACCTCGTCGGCGACCACGGCGAAGCCGCGCCCCTGCTCGCCGGCACGCGCAGCCTCGATGGCAGCGTTGAGCGCCAGCAGGTTGGTCTGCTCGGCTACCGCGCGGATCACCTCCAGCACGCTGCCGATGCGCCCGCTCTCGCTGTTCAGCTCCTCGATGGCACGCGCCGACTGCTCGACCTCGGTAGACAGGTTGCCGATGCCGTCGATGGCGCTGCGCACCACCTGGTCGCCCTGGCGCGACTGCTGGTCGGCCTGCTGCGCGGCGAACGAGGCCTGCTCGGCGTTCTGCGCCACTTCCTGCACGGTGGCGGCCATTTCGTTCATGGCGGTGGCGACCTGATCGGTTTCCTCGCGCTGGCGCTCCACCCCGGCGCTGGTCTGCGCGGTGACGGCCGACAGCTGTTCGGCAGCCGCCGCGATCTGGCTGACGCCGCCGCCGATGCGGCCGATCAGCGTACGCAGGCTGTCGGTCATGTCGTGCATGGCGTTCTGCAGCTGGCCCAGCTCGTCGCCGCGCTGGCTGGCCTGCGATTGGGTGAGGTCGCCAGAAGCCACCCGCTGCGCCTGCTGCACGGTGTGGCGCAGCGGCACGACGATCATCCGCGAGATGCCAGCCGCGGCGAGCAGGCCGATGAGAATCGCCAGCGCTCCGATCACCGCCAGCAGCAGGTAGGTGCTCGAGCGCTGCGCGTGCATCTGCTCGGTGGCAGCGGTCAATGTCTGCTCGGCGGCGGCGATCACCACGCGCGACTGCTCGGCCATCTGCTGCTCCACGTCGAGGCGCTTGCCGCGATTCGCGCGGAACTCGTCGAACGCCTGGCGATAGGCCTCCAGCTCGGCCAGCGCGGTGTCCATCGAGGTTTTCTGCTCGTCGTTCAGCCAGATCTTCAGGTTGCTGCCGATGGTGACGACATCGGTGTGGAGCGATTGCCAGTTGCTGGCATTCTCCTCGGCGCTGGTGGCGACGTAGGCGTTTTCCTGGGTACGCAGGTCGAGGATGTTCTTGGTCAGCCCCGAGGTGGCCTCGGCGATGGTCAGCGGGTCGCTGCCCTTCAGGCGATCGCCTTCCAGCCGCAGCGCGCGCACGGCGTCGTACATGTCCAGCTCGATGAATTCGAACTCTTCGCGGCTGGTCTGTGCCGCTGTGCCCATGCGCACGCGCAGCTCGGCACCACGGGTGATGAGCTGGCGATACTGACCGAACAGTCGGCCGTACTCCTGCGCGGCCTGGCGAATCTGCTGCAGGTTGGCCTGCTCGGCCGCGCTGGCGTTCGCCGCCAGGGCATCCAGCTCGCCAGTCAGTTTTGCCAGCACCTCGCCGAGCGCGGTGGCGGACTGCTCCTGGCGGGTCAGCGCGTAATCGCGCTCCAGTCCGCGGGCGTCGAGGATATCAGCGTTGATCTGCGCCACCTGGCTGATCTGCTGCGAGCGCGCCACGGTGGCGTCTACCGCGACGAAGCCGGTGGCGGCCACGGCGAGGGTCAGCAGCAGCACCATGCCGAAACCAAGAGCCAGCTTCTTACCGACGGACAGATGAGTGAAGAGTTGGGTAAGCGATCGCATCAGAGAACTTCCGTTTGGTCAGGCACGGAGTGCAAGTCGGCCGAGATTACTAATAGTTGAGTAAATAGTTAGATTTTTTTGGCGCCGGGCGACTGGCGGCCAAGGCAGCCGCTGCGGGCGTACCCGTCAGTGCTGCAGATCGCCGTAGAGCCTGGCGTAGAGCCCGCCCTCGGCGATCAGCTGACGATGCTCGCCCTGTTCGGCGATGCGTCCACCATCGAACACCAGCACGCGGTCGGCTTGCTTAACCGCCGACAGGCGGTGAGCGATGATCAGCGTGGTGCGGCCTTCGAGGAAACGCGCCAGTTGCTGATGCAGCGCATATTCGGTGGCCGCATCCAGCGCCGAGGTGGCTTCGTCGAGGATCACCACCTTGGGCTCGGCCAGCACCATCCGTGCTACCGCCAGGCGCTGACGTTGCCCGCCGGACAGGCGCACGCCGGAGCGTCCGACGATGCTATCCAGCCCCTGCGGCAGCTGGCGCACGGTCTCGGCCAGCTGGGCGATTTCCAGCGCGCGCCAGCAACTGGCGTCGTCACGCTCGCGGCCCATGCACAGGTTGGCGCGCACGCTGTCGTTGAACAGCGCCGGGTGCTGCAGCACCACCGCGACGTTGTCGCGCACCGTGTTCAGGCCGATGTCCTGCAGCGGCACGCCGCCGAAGCGGATTTCCCCGGCCTGCGGCTGATACAGCCCCAGCAGCAACTGCACCAGTGTGCTCTTGCCGCCACCGCTGGCGCCGACGATAGCCACCTTCTCGCCGGCGGCGATGGTCAGGTCCAGCCCTTCCAGCACCGGCTCGTCCTGATAGGAAAACTGCAGCCCGCGCACCTCGATGGCCACCGTGTCGTGCCCGGCGAACGGGTCCTGGCCACCGGCGTATTGCGGCTCGTCGGCGCGCGCCAGCAGCTGGTTGATGCGCGTCAGCGCGCCGCCGGCGGCGTAGTAGGCGTATTGCAGGCTGAGCAGCTGCTCGACCGGCCCGATCATGAACCACAGGTAGCTGAACACCGCGAGCATCTGGCCGATGGACAGGTCGGAGAACAGCACGGTGAGCATCGCCGCGGCGCGGAACACGTCGATGCCGAACTGGAACAGCAGGCCGCTGGCGCGGTTGGAGGCGTCGGTCTTCCATTGCGAGGCGACCGCGTAATCGCGCACCTCGCGCGCCTTCAGCCCCAACCGACCGAGGAAGAAACCCTGTCGATTACCGGCGCGCACTTCCTGGATCGCGTCGAGGGTTTCGGTCAGCGCCTGGGTGAAGCCGGCGGTGCTGTCGTTCTCCAGCTTCTTCAGGTGCTTGACGCGCTTGCCCAGCTGCACCGTGGCGTAGATCACCAACGGGTTGAACAGCAGGATCAGCAGTGCCAGCTGCCAGTGCATCCACACCAGAATGGCCGCGGTGCCGACGATCGACAACAGCGCCACCAGCAGGCGGCTGAGGGTCTCACCGATGAATTTGTCGATGGTCTCCAGATCGGTGACCAGATGCGCCGCCACGGTGCCACCGCCGAGGCTTTCGTACTCGGCCAGGGCGATGCGCTTGAGCCGTTCGATCAGCCGCACGCGAATGCGGTAGACGATGTCCTTCGACAGTCGCGCGAACAATCGCGCCTGCAGAACGTTGAACACCAGCGCCGAACTGCGCAGCAGCAAGGTCACGCCCAGCATCAGGCCGATGTAGCCGGCTGCCGTCTGCCAGTCCGCCGGCAGCAGCCGGTCCATGACCCGCAACGCGCTGTCGCCCTGCCCCAGCAGCACTTCATCGACCAGCAGCGGCAATAGCAGCGGGATCGGCACGCTGCACAGCGTCGCCAGCACGGCGACCAGGTTGGCGAAGATCAGCGCCTTGCGGTGACGCAGGGCGAGGCGGCGAATTTCCGCCCAGCTGAGCCGGTCAGGCATGGGCGTTGCGCTCCAGCCAGCGCGCCAGCAGCGGCGCGAGCTGTTCCAGCGGTTGATAGCCGTTGGTCAGCAACGCCAGCTGGCCGTAGCGCTCGGCGAGCAGGGTCGGGAAGCCGGCGATGCCGAGGTTCTGTGCCCAACTGAAGTCGCCTTCGGTGGCGGCACGGCTGTCCGGCGAATCGAAGCGCTCGGCGAACTCGATGCGCGGGATGCCGGCAGCTTCGGCCAGTTCGACCAACTGCGCCGGCAGGGTCACATCGCGGCCCTCGGCGTAGAAGGCCTGCTGGATCAGTTGCGCCAGCGGCCAGACGCGCTCCGGTTCCAGGCTGCGCGCCGCCACCAGCGCGCGACAGGCCGGCTCGGTGTCGTAGACCAGCCCTTCGGGCAGGCCGGCGTCGAAATTGAACGGCTGGCCGGTGGCGTCGTGCACCGCCTGCCAGTACGACAAGGTGCGTGTCCGACCGGCCTGATCCATCGCCGCGCGCTCGCGTCGCAGGCCGCCGACCACCAGCGTCAGCGGCACGTCGCACGCCTGCGCCTGTTCGGCCAGTCCCTGCAGCACCGGCGCGAAGCCCCAGCACCAGGAACACATCGGGTCCATCACGTAGATCAGTCGAGCGCTCATGGTTTCTCCGGGATGGTGGTCGATGTCGGTCGGATGGCGGCGCGCAGACTAGGCCGCCATCGCCGCGGTGGTCATGCGTCCGGTTGCCGCGGGTCGCGGCCGATGGGCGACGGCTGGTTGCGCTGACGCGCCAGTTCGATCTGCTTCTGCCGTTCGCGGGCGCTGGCGCGGGTCTTCTCGCTCAGGCTGTCCCAGCAGTGCGGGCAGCTGATACCGGCAGCGTAGTGCGGGGACTGGCGGTCTTCCACGGAGATCGGCTGACGGCAGGCGTGGCACAGGTCGAAATCGCCGGCCGACAGGTCATGCCGCACGGTCACGCGGTTGTCGAACACGAAGCAGTCGCCACGCCAGCGGCTCTCGGCTTCGGGCACCTCTTCCAGGTATTTGAGGATGCCGCCCTTGAGGTGATAGACCTCCTCGAAGCCCTCGCCGAGCATGTAGCTCGACGCCTTCTCGCAGCGGATGCCGCCGGTGCAGAACATCGCCACCTTCTTGTGCCGGGCCGGGTCGTAATGCGCCTTGATGTACTCGGGAAACTCGCGGAAGGAGGCGGTCTTGGGATCGACCGCACCCGCGAAGGTACCGATGGCGACTTCGTAGTCGTTGCGCGTGTCGATCAGCAGCACCTCGGGATCGTCGACCAGCGCGTTCCAGTCTTTCGGTTCGACGTAGGTGCCGACGCGCTGGTTGGGATCGACCCCGGGCACGCCGAGGGTGACGATTTCCTTCTTCAGCTTGACCTTGGTGCGGTAGAACGGCTGCTCGTCGCAGTACGACTCCTTGTGGTCGATATCGGCCAGCCGTGGGTCGCGGGCGAACCAGGCGAGCAGCGCATCGATCGCCGCGCGGCTGCCGGAAACGGTGCCATTGATACCCTCCTCGGCCAGCAGCAGCGTGCCGCGAATGCCGTGGGCGGTGAGCGTGTCGAGCAGCGGCTGGCGCAGCGCGACGTAGTCCGGCAGGGCGACGAATTTGTACAGCGCCGCGACGACGATCTTCGCAGTCATGCCGATTTCCTCCGGTGGTCGCCCTCGCAAAGGGCGGACGGGACAGCGAAACGAAAGCGCCGGCGTGAGCCGGCGCGGGGTGCGGATTCTAGCAAACAAGTCGCCGCTGGCGCGCTCGCAGGCGCCGAACGACCTCGGCGAGGTTACTTGTGCCCGCCGGCGCACACCGGCGAGGCCGGCACGGCGTTCTGCTGTGCCCACTCCTCGGGGGTATAGGTGTGCAGCGCTAGCGCGTGCACCTGCGGCATCAGCTCGCCCATGGCGGCGTAGGCCTTCTGATGACGCTTGACCGAATTCAGCCCGGCGAACTGCGGGCTGACGATCACCGCCTTGTAGTGGGTTTCACGACCGCGGCTGTGCATGTGGCTCTCGTCGAACACTTCGAGGTGCTGCGGTTCGAGCGCCTGCAGGGCGTTCTGGATCAGTTCGAGCTTGGACATTCTGGCTCCATCAGGGCTTCTGGGTATCGAGTTCGGCCGTCATCTCGGCCAACAGCTTGTTCACTTCCGGCACGGCGGCTTCGAGCTTCTTCTGCGTCAGCTGGGCCGAACGCGCGTTGAGCTCCGGCAGCTTGTCGAGCATCTTCTTGCCCAGCGGCGATTCGTAGAATTCGATCAGCCCGACCAGCTCCTGCTCGGTGAACTGCGAGGTGTAGAGGTTGACCAGCTCGGGTTCGAGCTTCTTCCAGCCGATGGCCTTGTCCAGCGCCGTATCGGCTTTGGCCTGATAGCGCTCGAGCAACGCCTTCTTGTTCTCCGGCGCCTGGGTTTCGGCGAAGCGCTGGGCAAACATCTGCTGCACCTGGGCATACACCGGCACGGCGAGCCGATCGGCGTTGGCCAGCTGCAGGAAGCGCTCGGCATTGCGCGCATGGCTGGCCTGATCGGCGTTAACCGCGACGCTGGCAAGGGAAAGCATGAGGGCAGTGCAGACGCTGAAAATACGCAACATGGACATTGGATTTTTCCTGAGTGGGCGATAGGTAGCCCTCAATGGACACATTCTGCGCCGGGAGTTCCAATGCCTCAAGAACCGGCCCCGCCGCACGGAACCCGTCGTGCCGCCCGGCAGCCTAACCTTCGATCACTTATCAGGAGCACGGCATGACACGCACTGAAACCGACAGTCTGGGCCCGATCGAGGTACCCGAGCAGGCCTACTGGGGGGCGCAGACGCAGCGCTCGCTGATCAACTTCGCCATTGGCGACCAGCGCATGCCGTTGGCCGTGCTGCACGCGCTGGCGCTGATCAAGAAGGCCGCCGCGCGCGTCAATAACCGCATCGGCGACCTGCCGCCTGACGTCGCCCGACTGATCGAGCAGGCTGCCGACGAAGTGCTGCACGGCCAGCATGATGACCAGTTCCCGCTGGTGGTCTGGCAGACCGGCAGCGGCACGCAGAGCAACATGAACGTCAACGAGGTGATCGCCGGGCGCGCCAACGAGTTGGCCGGCGGCACTCGCGGCGGCAAGAGCCCGGTGCACCCCAACGATCACGTCAACCGTGCGCAGAGTTCCAACGACTGCTTCCCCACGGCGATGCACATCGCCACCGCGAAGGCGATCCATGACCAGCTGCTGCCGGCCATCGCCGAGCTGTCCGGCGGACTCGCCGAGCAGGCCGCGCGCTACGGCAAGCTGGTCAAGACCGGTCGCACGCACATGATGGACGCCACGCCGATTACGTTCGGCCAGGAGCTGTCGGCCTTCGTCGCCCAGTTGGATATCGCCGAGCGCGCGATTCGCCAAACCTTGCCGGCGGTCTACGAGCTGGCCCAGGGCGGCACCGCAGTGGGTACCGGGCTGAATGCGCCGCACGGCTTCGCCGAGGCCATTGCGGCGGAACTGGCGGCGCTGTCGGGGCTACCCTTCGTCTCGGCGCCGAACAAGTTCGCCGCACTGGCGGGCCACGAACCGCTGGTGGCGCTGTCCGGCGCGCTGAAAACCCTCGCCGTGGCGTTGATGAAAATCGCCAACGACCTGCGCCTGCTCGGCTCCGGCCCGCGTGGCGGCTTCGCCGAAGTGCGGCTACCGGCCAACGAGCCTGGCAGTTCGATCATGCCCGGCAAGGTCAACCCGACCCAGTGCGAGGCGCTGTCGATGCTCGCCTGCCAGGTCATGGGCAACGACGTGACCATCGGTTTCGCCGCCAGCCAGGGCCATCTGCAACTCAACGTGTTCAAGCCAGTGATCATCCACAACCTGCTGCAATCGATCCGCCTGCTGGCCGATGGCTGCCGCAACTTCAACACGCACTGCGTGGTGGGGCTGGAGCCGGACGCGACGCGCATGGCCGAGCACCTGGAGCGCGGGCTGATGCTGGTCACCGCGCTGAACCCACACATCGGCTACGACAAGGCCGCGGAAATCGCCAAGAAGGCCTACGCCGAGAACAAGACGCTGCGCGAGGCGGCGCTGGAGCTGCGCTACCTGACCGACGAGGAGTTCGACCAGTGGGTGCGCCCGGAGAGCATGCTGGAAGCCGGCAAGCAGGGCTGAGCAGGCTTGCCTGATGCGGCCGGCGTCTCCGCCGGTGGATAACGCTGCGCGGTTATCCACCCTACGGAATCCGGTCGGCGCGTAGGGTGGATGGCCGCAGCCATCCACCGATTTGCCAGAACGCCTCTCCCTCAGCGCACCGCTTCGAACAGCCCGGAAGCGCCCATGCCGCCGCCGACGCACATGGTCACCACGCCGTAACGCAGGTTGCGTCGTTGCAGTTCGCGGATCAGGTGGCCGGCGGTACGCGAGCCGGTCATGCCGAACGGGTGGCCGATGGAAATCGAACCGCCGTTGACGTTGAACTTCTCGTTGTCGATTTCCAGCTTGTCGCGGCAATACAGGCACTGCGAGGCGAAGGCTTCGTTGAGTTCCCAGAGGTCGATATCGTCGATCTTCAGCCCATTGGCCTTGAGCAGACGCGGCACCGAATACACCGGACCGATGCCCATCTCCTCCGGCTCGCAGCCAGCGACGGTGAAACCACGGAAGAACGCACGCGGCTTGAGGCCCAGTTCGATGGCCTTCTGCAGGCTCATCACCAGGGTCATCGAGGCGCCATCGGAGAGCTGCGAGGCGTTGCCGGCGGTCACTGAACCATCGTCGGCGAATGCCGGCTTGAGTCCCGCCAGGCTCTCGTAGCTGGTATCCGGGCGGTTGCAGTCGTCGCGATCGACCACGCCGTCGTGCTCGGTCCGCTCGCCGGTGGCCTTGTCCTCGGTGAAATAGCGCACCTGCATCGGCACGATCTCGTCAACGAACAGGCCCTCGGCCTGCGCACGCGCCGTGCGCTGCTGGCTCTGCAGTGCGTAGCGGTCCTGCTGCTCACGGGTGACGTTGTAGCGACGGGCGACCAGTTCGGCGGTCTGCCCCATGCTGTGGTAGATGCCCGGCACCCGCTCCTGAATGACAGGGTTGTAGAGGTGGTCGGTGTTGCGGCTCTTGGCCGTGAGGGTGATCGACTCAACCCCGCCGGCGACGATCACGTCGCTGCAGCCGGAGGCGATCTGGTTGGCGGCGATGGCGATGGCCTGCAGGCCCGACGAGCAGTAACGGTTGAGCGTCATGCCTGGGCAGTCGATGCCCAACCCCGACAGCACCGCGACGTTGCGGCCGATGTTGTAGCCCTGCGCGCCCTCGTTGGAGCCGGCGCCGACGATGCAGTCCTCGACCAGCCGCGGATCGAGGCCGTTGCGCGCAAGCAGCGCATCGACACAATGCGCCGCCATGTCGTCGGGACGGGTCATGTTGAATTTGCCGCGGAAGGACTTGGCCAGGCCGGTCCGCACGCTGTCGACGATTACCACTTCACGCATGGCTCACCTCGGTGATCTTGTTGTTGGCGTTGAGCCGAGCATAGAGGTGGCCGCGCGGCGCTGACGATGACCATTCAGCCCGCCTATGCATGACCATCGTGCGCTGCCGTTACCGGGCGATGGCGGCCTCCAGCGCCTCGTTGAGTGTGCGCAGCACCTTGACCCGGGCGAAGCGCTTGTCGTTGGCCTCGACCAGCGTCCAGGGCGCGATCTCGGTGCTGGTACGGTCGACCATGTCGGCCACGGCGCCGGCGTAGGCGTCCCACTTCTCGCGGTTGCGCCAGTCTTCCTCGGTGATCTTGAAGCGCTTGAAGGGCGTTTCTTCGCGCTCCTTGAAGCGTTCGAGCTGGGTGTCCTGATCGATCGACAGCCAGAACTTCACCAGCACCACGCCGGCGTCCACCAGCTGTTCCTCGAAGTCGTTGATCTCGCTGTAGGCGCGCAACCACTCGTCCGGCGTGCAGAAGTCCTCGACGCGCTCGACCAGCACGCGGCCATACCAGGAGCGGTCGAAGATGGTGAACTTGCCGCGTTCCGGCACGCTGCGCCAGAAGCGCCACAGCCACGGCTGGGCGCGCTCGTCCTCGCTCGGCGCGGCGATCTGCACGGTACGGTACAGACGCGGATCGAGCGCCCCGGTGACGCGGCGGATGGCGCTACCCTTGCCGGCCGCATCGTGGCCCTCGAACAGCGCCAGCACGCCACGCTTGCGTATGCGTCGATCGCGCAGCAGCCGCGACAGGCGCGCCTGTTCCTCGGCGAGCTGCAGCTGATAGCTCTCCTTGTCGAGCTTCTGGCTGAGGTCGAGGCTGCCGAGCAGCGTCAGGCGGTCGAGGTCCAGCGCGAGCGGCGCTGAATGGGGATGCGAGATGCCATTAACGGGCTGCTCCGCCGCTGCCAGCGCGGCCTGCAAACCCTCGAGCAGCAGGCGACCGACCGCCAGGCTGCGGTAACGCTCGTCGACGCCCTCGATCACGTACCAGGGCGCGAAGTCGCGGCTGCTGCGGCGCAGCACCTGCTCGCCGTAACGCACGAACTTGTCGTAGGTCTTCGATTGCTGCCAGTCCAGCGGGCTGATGCGCCAGCTGTGCAGCGGGTCGTCCTTGAGCGAATCCAGGCGCGCCTTCATCTGCGTCTTGGACAGGTGGAACCAGAACTTGAAGATCAGCGTGCCTTCGTCGCAGAGCAGGCGCTCCAGCCGTTGCGCGCGGGCGATGGCCAGCTCCAGCTCGGCCTTGTCGAGGCGCCCGTGCACGCGGTCTTCGAGCATCTTGCTGTACCAGTCGCCGAAGAAGATGCCGGTGTGCCCCTTCGGCGGCAGGCGCCGCCAGTAACGCCAGGCTGGCGGATGCGACAGCTCTTCGTCGCTGGGCACCTCGAAGCTCTCGACGGTGATCAGCCGCGGGTCCATCCACTCGTTGAGCAGCTTGACCGTCTCGCCCTTACCGGCGCCTTCGATACCGTTGATCAGAATCAGCACCGGAAAGCGCGCCTGCTCGCGCAGCCGGTACTGCGCCTGCAGCAGCGCTTCGCGCAGCACCGGTACTTCGGCGTCGTAGGTGGCCTTGTCGACCGCGTGGCCAATCTCGGCGGATTCGAACATCGCTTTCTCCCTGTCTGGCAATGCCGTTCACCCTAGCAGGCCGGCAGCCGCGCGCGCGAGCGGCGTGCTTGAGGCACAATGCGCGGCATGAACGCGCACCCACCCCTGCCCCGCTGCTGCACTGCCCTGGATGACCGCTGGCCGCTGCCCCGCGCGTTGGCCGGCGTGCATCTGCTGAGCACGCGCTTCGATCCGGCGTTGCTCGATCCCAAAGACTTTCCGCGCTGGGACATCCCGACACCGCGAGGCGTGAGCAAGCGCCAGGCGGAATTCCTCGCCGGTCGGCTGTGCGCCCGCCAGGCGCTGCAACGACTGACCGGCGCGCCAGCGGTGCCGGCGGTCGCGGCGGATCGCTCGCCATGCTGGCCAGCCGGTGTGGTCGGCTCGATCACCCACGGTGCCGGCTGGGCCGGCGTGGTGGTCGCGCACCAGCAGACCTGGCGCGGCCTGGGGCTGGATGTCGAACATCAACTGGAGCCCGAACGGGCCGACCGGCTGGCCAGCGAGATCCTCACCGCAGACGAATTGCAGGGCTACGCCGCGCTACCCGCCGCGCAGCGCGCGCAACGGGTGACGCTGACGTTCTCGCTGAAGGAAAGCCTGTTCAAGGCGCTCTACCCGCTGGTCAAGCGGCGCTTCTATTTCCACGACGCCGAGCTGGTCGCCTGCGACGCCAGCGGCTTCGCGCGCCTGCGCCTGCTCACCGAACTGTCGGCGCAATGGCGCCACGGCGCCGAGCTGGAAGGCCAGTTCAGTGCATTCGACGACCATCTGCTGACGCTGGTGAGCATTCCCGCCTGACCGACGCGCTCAGGCCTCGCCCACCCGCGGCGGGTGGCGACTGGGCCAGCGCAGGCTGAAACAGGCGCCACCCAGTTCGCTGCGGCCGATCAGCGCGCGGCCGCCGTGCCAGTAGATGATCCGCCGCACGATGGAAAGCCCCAGCCCGTGCCCGCCGGAAGCCCGCGTACGGCTGTCGTCCAGGCGCAGGAAGGGAGTGAACACGCGCTCCCAGTCCGCCTCCGGCACGCCGGGGCCGTCGTCCTCGACGCGCAGCCAGACCTGCCCGGCGTCGAAGGCGTAGCTCACCCGCACCTGGGTTTCGGCATGGCGGGCCGCGTTGCTGATCAGGTTGCTCAGCGCCCGGCGCAGGTATTGCAGCTCGGCGTCGGCGCGGCTGCTGCCGTCCGCCGCCGGCACGCAACGGCCACGCTCGATGCGAATCGCCGGACGCAGCGGCGCCAGCTCGCCGATGACCTGATCGACCAGCGCCTCCAGGTCCACCGGCGCGAACTTCAGCGTCGGCAGTCCCTGCTCCAGGCGGGTGTACACCAGCATCTCGTCCACCAGCCGGTCGAGATCGTCGATATCGGCATCCATGCCGGCCAGATGCTTGCGCCGCGCCTCGTCGCTCTGCGCGTCGGCGCTCATTTCCAGGCCGAAGCGCAGGCGCGCCACCGGCGTGCGCAGTTCATGCGCGACCGCGCTGACCATCTCGCGCTGCACCGCCAGCAGGCGCTGCAGCTGCCTGGCCATGAGGTTGAACGCGGTTGCCAGACGCCCCACCGAGTCGCTGCCGGCATCGGGCACGTGCGCGCTCAGGTTGCCGCTGGCGATGCGCGTGGCCGCCGCCTCCAGCACGCTGAGGCGCTGCTCCAGCTGGCGCACCAGCAGGTAGACGGTCAGACCGATCAGCGACAGGCCGAGCAGGCCGATCAGCAGCAGCAGATGCGGCGGATAGGCATCCAGCGGATACAGCGGGCCGAGCTGCATGATCCACGACGTACCGGCGACGGCGGCGAACACGCGGATGGCGCCGCCGCCCTGATCCAGCGCCATCACCGTGTCGCCCTCGTCGAGGCGCCGGCGCTGATCGTCGTCGAGGTTGGCACTGTCGCGCGTTAGCAGTTGCAGCGGATAGCCGAAGCCGCGCGCTTCCTTGAGTTCGGCCAGATGCCGCGGCTGCTCGTTCTCGGGAAAGCGGATCAGCTCGTCGATCAGCAGGTAGATGGTCGCCCGTGCCAGCTGTTCGCTGACCTGCTCGACCTCGCCGGTGAGTACCAGCCCGTCGCGGGCGCTGACCAGGCTGAACACCGTGGTGCTCTGCGGGCGCAGCTGTTCGACCAGCACTTGGCCACGCAGCAGGCGGGCTTCCAGACGGTCTTCGAGATCGACGTCATCCAGCGTGCGCACCCGCAACGGAATGCCCAGCAGGCGCCCCCAGAGGTTGGCCGCCTGGCGCCGCTCAACCGGGGTCATGCTGCTCATGTTGTGCGCCATCAAACGGAAAGTGCCGCCGGCCAGACGCTCGCGGTGCGCATCGGCACGCACCTCGTTGAGCAGCTGCAGGCCGCCGGCGCCAAGCAGCGCCACCAGCACCAGCACCGCCAGCACGCCGCCATAGATGCGCAGGAAGATCGAATTCATTCAGACAGCGCTCTGCGGGCGCCGCACGTCAGGCCAGCGCCTCGGCGGCTTCGGAGACGAACAGATAGCCCTTGCCGCGCACGGTCTTGATCAGACGCGGATGCTCCGGGTCGTCACCGATCTTCGGCCGGATGCGGGAGATGCGCACGTCGATGGAGCGGTCCTGGCCGTCGTATTCGATGCCGCGCAGCTGGGCGAAGATTTCCTCGCGCGAGAGGATGCGGCCGGCGTTGGAGGTCAGCAGCCAGAGCAGGTCGAATTCGGCTCCGGTCAGCTCGATCTGCTTTTCACGCAGCCAGGCCTCGCGCAACGCGCTGTCGACCACCAGCGGGCCGAACTGCAGGCGCTTGGCGCTGCCCGCCGCTTCCGGCGTTTCGCGCCGCCGCAGCAACGCGCGGATGCGCGCCAGCAACAGGCGCGGGCGCACCGGCTTGCAGACATAGTCGTCGGCGCCGGTTTCCAGGCCCAGCACCTGGTCCAGGTCATCGGCCCGTGCGGTGAGCATGAGAATCGGCCCGTCATACTGTTCACGCGCGCGCCGGCAGATGGACATGCCGTCCTCGCCGGGCAGCATCAGGTCGAGCACCACCAGATCGGGACGCTCGCTGACGATGCGCTCGACCGCGCGCGCGCCATCGGCCTCGATGGACACCTCGAACGCGCCATCGCCCTGCAGGTATTCCTGAGTCAACTCCGCCAGCCGCCGATCATCCTCGACGATGAGGATTCGCCACGTTTCCTGCTCCATTGATGCCTCCGCCGACACTGCCAGACCGATCCGAACGCCGGCGCATTGTACCCAACCGCGTCGGGGAAAGAGCCTGCAGAACCCGCCTGTCACAAACACAACATATAGTGATGGCCGCTTTTCGCGTCGGCACGACGAGTGGCGCGGTCGACCCGTCTTTTTTCCGCCTCCGGGGCTAGCTTCGATGGCACGGGGGTTTGCCTGGCGGAGTGCTTTTTAACCCACAAAACACCCACATCTTATCCACAGCTTGTTCAGAGAAGGCCGGTTGCAAAGGCGCGCCAGCGGCATTAAGGTGTCGCCCCCTCGCAGCCAGAACCCCATATCTTGGGGTTTAACTCAACCAGAGACACAAATCGCTTGGCGACGCCACTTGTCACCTTCCTTCGGCCTGCAACTCGCCAACGGGCGCTTGAGCAGAGCCGCATGCGCCGCTGAGATGCCAGGCTCTGCGCGACAGCCTGCCATCCCCGACCGCTCGCACCGATAGTACCGACCAGATCAACAGACACTAGATATTGTGTTGACAGTGTTTTTCACGACGCTATTCTTCCCGACATTCTTGCGCCCTTGACCGACGTCATTGGCGCCAACCGAACAGCAACGCTCGACCCGAACCAACCTTGCGGGCACAAGCCCAACCAGCCCCATTACCGCGACCAAGAGAGACCCGGAGCCCCCATGCAGAACCCATCCACTCGCGAGAACCCGCTGTCAGCCGATGCACCGGATCTGGCGGCCACCGCCCCGGGCCAGCTGCGCGTGATCAAGCGCAACGGTACCGTCGTGCCCTACACCGACGACAAGATCACCGTCGCCATCACCAAGGCCTTTCTCGCCGTGGAAGGCAGCTCCGCCTCCGCTTCCTCGCGCATCCATGACACCGTCGCACGCCTGACCGAACAAGTCACAGCCACTTTCAAGCGCCGCATGCCCTCCGGCGGCACCATCCATATCGAAGAAATCCAGGACCAGGTCGAACTGGCCCTGATGCGCGCCGGCGAGCAGAAAGTCGCCCGCGACTACGTGATCTACCGCGAAGCCCGCGCCCAGGAGCGCAAGAGCGCCAGCGCCGCCGCCGGCAGCGACATCGCCCAGCCGCATCCAAGCATTCGTGTCACCCGTACCGATGGCAGCCAGCAGCCGCTGGACATGGGCCGCCTGCAAACCATCATCGCCGAAGCCTGCGAAGGCCTGGCCGAAGTCGATGGCGCACTGATCGAGCGCGAGACGCTGAAGAACCTCTACGACGGCGTGGCCGAGAAAGACGTCAACACCGCCCTGGTGATGACCGCCCGCACCCTGGTCGAGCGCGAGCCGAACTACAGCCAGGTCACCGCACGCCTGCTGATGGACACCCTGCGTGCCGAAGCCCTGGGCTTCCTCGGCGTTGCCGAAAGCGCCACCCATCACGAGATGGCCGACCTCTACGCCAAGGCCCTGCCGGCCTACATCGAGAAAGGCGTCGAGTTCGAACTGCTCGATTCCAAGCTGAAGAGCTACGACCTGGCCAAGCTGGGCGCGGCACTGAACCACGAGCGCGACCAGCAGTTCACCTACCTGGGTCTGCAGACCCTGTACGACCGCTACTTCATCCACAAGAACGACATTCGCTTCGAACTGCCGCAGATCTTCTTCATGCGCGTGGCCATGGGCCTGGCCATCGAGGAAGAGCAGAAAGAAGCCCGCGCCATCGAGTTCTACAACCTGCTGTCGTCCTTCGACTACATGGCCTCGACGCCGACCCTGTTCAACGCCGGCACCCTGCGTCCGCAGCTGTCCTCCTGCTACCTGACCACCGTGCCGGACGACCTGGGCGGCATCTACGACGCCATCCGCGATAACGCCCTGCTCTCCAAGTTCGCCGGCGGCCTGGGCAACGACTGGACCCCGGTGCGCGCGTTGGGTGCCTACATCAAGGGCACCAACGGCAAATCCCAGGGCGTCGTGCCCTTCCTGAAAGTGGTGAACGACACCGCGGTGGCGGTCAACCAGGGCGGCAAGCGCAAGGGCGCGGTCTGCGCCTACCTGGAAACCTGGCACCTGGACATCGAGGAATTCCTCGAGCTGCGCAAGAACACCGGTGACGACCGTCGCCGTACCCACGACATGAACACCGCCAACTGGATTCCGGACCTGTTCATGAAGCGCGTCTTCGACGACGGCCAGTGGACCCTGTTCTCCCCCTCCGACGTACCGGACCTGCACGACCTCACCGGCCGCGCCTTCGAGGAGCGTTACGAGTACTACGAGGAGCTGACCAAGTACGGCAAGATCAAGCTGTTCAAGACCCTGCCGGCCAAGGACCTGTGGCGCAAAATGCTCTCGATGCTGTTCGAGACCGGCCACCCGTGGCTGACCTTCAAGGACCCGTGCAACCTGCGCAGCCCGCAGCAGCACGTCGGCGTGGTGCACAGCTCGAACCTGTGCACCGAGATCACCCTGAACACCAACAAGGACGAGATCGCCGTCTGCAACCTGGGCTCGATCAACCTGGTCAACCACATCGTCGACGGCAAGCTGGATTCGGCCAAGCTGGAGCGCACCGTGCGCACCGCCGTGCGCATGCTCGATAACGTCATCGACATCAACTACTACAGCGTGCCGCAGGCGCAGAACGCCAACTTCAAGCACCGCCCGGTGGGCCTGGGCATCATGGGCTTCCAGGACGCGCTGTACCTGCAGCACATCGCCTACGGCTCCGACGCCGCCATCGACTTCGCCGACAAGTCCATGGAAGCCATCAGCTACTTCGCCATCCAGGCCTCCTGTGACCTGGCCGACGAGCGCGGCGCCTACTCCAGCTTCGACGGCTCGCTGTGGTCCAAGGGCATCCTGCCGCTGGATTCGCAGCAGATCCTCATCGAGGCCCGTGGCCAGAAGTACATCGACGTCGACCTGACCGAATCCCTCGACTGGGCACCGATCCGCGAGCGCGTGAAGAAAGGCATCCGCAACTCCAACATCATGGCCATCGCGCCGACCGCGACCATCTCCAACATCGTTGGCGTGTCGCAGTCCATCGAGCCGACGTACCAGAACCTGTACGTCAAATCGAACCTGTCCGGCGAATTCACCGTGATCAACCCGTACCTGGTCCACGACCTCAAGGCCCGCGGCCTGTGGGACCCGGTGATGGTCAACGACCTCAAGTACTACGACGGCTCCGTGCAGCAGATCGAGCGCATCCCGCAGGATCTGAAAGACCTGTACGCCACCGCCTTCGAAGTGGAAACCCGCTGGATCGTCGACGCCGCCAGCCGCCGCCAGAAGTGGATCGACCAGGCCCAGTCGCTGAACCTCTACATCGCCGGCGCCTCGGGCAAGAAGCTCGACGTGACCTACCGCATGGCCTGGTACCGCGGTCTGAAGACCACCTACTACCTCCGTGCCCTGGCCGCGACCAGCACCGAGAAGTCCACCATCAACACCGGCAAGCTGAATGCCGTGAGTTCGGTGATCGACGAGAGCCTCAGCGCTGAGCCGAAGCCGGCACCGGTGCCGCAGGCGTGTTCGATCGATAACCCCGACTGCGAAGCCTGCCAGTAACAAAAGGGAGGCGGACGCATCTGGACGGCGATCGCCGCGTTGCCTGCCGAGCCGGACCCCATCACGTACAGCTGTACGCTCAGGGGTTCCGACTCGACAGGCGCCTTGCGCTCACTCGCCCAGCTCCGCCCTTACACCGAGTGGGAGTTGTGGCCTGATTCGTAGGGTGGATGTCGCTTTCCACATCCACCGTTACCCACTCGATGGCGCGCAACACCAAACCAGATTCCGCGCTTTTGCGTGCAAACCAAAAGCCACCCATACATCCGACCGGCCAAGCCCCGGTCCCCGATCAGGAGCAATCGCACATGCTGAGCTGGGACGAATTCGACGAAGAAGAAACCACCACCGCCGCGCCGGCCACCGCTGCCGCGCAGCCTGCAAGCCAGACCGCCGCCAAGCTGGACAACGAAGCCGTCGGTTCCGTGGAAGAAGCCCGCGCCGTTGCCGCTGATGACTCCGACGCCGTGGCCCGCGCCAAGCGCGCGCTAGACGAACTGGACGTGCGCGAAGGCCTCAACGAACTGGAAGGCGAATCGGCCCGCGTGCGCGTCGACGAAAAGCGCATGATCAACGCCCGCGCCGACCTCAACCAGCTCGTCCCCTTCAAGTACGACTGGGCCTGGCAGAAGTATCTGGATGGTTGCGCCAACCACTGGATGCCGCAGGAAGTGAACATGAATGCCGACATTGCCCTGTGGAAGAGCAAGGACGGCCTTTCCGAAGACGAGCGCCGCATCGTCAAGCGCAACCTCGGCTTCTTCTCCACCGCCGACAGCCTGGTCGCCAACAACCTCGTGCTGGCCACCTACCGCCTGATCACCAACCCCGAGTGCCGCCAATACATCCTGCGCCAGGCCTTCGAAGAGGCGATCCACACCCACGCCTACCAGTACTGCATCGAATCGCTGGGCATGGATGAAGGCGAGATCTTCAACATGTACCACGAGATCCCGAGCGTCGCGAAAAAGGCCAGCTGGGGTCTCAAGTACACCCGTTCCATCTCCGACCCGACCTTCCAGACCGGCACCCCGGAGACCGACAAGCAGTTCCTGCGCAACCTCATCGCCTACTACTGCGTACTCGAAGGCATCTTCTTCTACTGCGGCTTCACCCAGATCCTCTCCATGGGCCGCCGCAACAAGATGACCGGCACCGCCGAGCAGTTCCAGTACATTCTGCGTGACGAGTCCATGCACCTGAACTTCGGCATCGACATGATCAACCAGATCAAGATCGAGAACCCGCACCTGTGGGACGCCGAGATGAAGGACGAAGCGACCCAGATGATCCTCCAGGGCACCCAACTGGAAATCGAATACGCCCGCGACACCATGCCCCGTGGCGTCCTCGGTATGAACGCCGCGATGATGGAGGACTACCTCAAGTTCATCGCCAACCGTCGTCTGACGCAGATTGGGTTGAAGGAAGAGTATCCGGGCACCACTAACCCGTTCCCGTGGATGAGCGAAATCATGGATCTGAAGAAGGAGAAGAACTTCTTCGAGACGCGGGTTATTGAGTATCAGACGGGTGGGGCTTTGAGTTGGGATTGAATCCTGGGAACGCTACTACTTAAAGCTGTGCCTTACATGGATGTTGGGGTAGCAAATAAACTAAAAAAGCCCCGCATTGCGGGGCTTTTATTTTTAAAACAAGGAACCACAATTGGACAGAATCACCAAGGCACTACTAAAAGAATTCACAGAAGCCAACTCCCTTCAAAAGCTTGATCAAAGTAAAGCATTTGAGCATTTTTGCTCCTACATCCTAACATCACAACATTACGATGAAAATATTGACACTCAAGATATCGTAGTAGGGGGATCAGGTGAAATTGGCATAGACGGTATTGCCATAATAGTTAACGGATCACTTGTAAACTCACATGAAGAAATAGATGAGCTAAGGAAAATAAATGGGTATCTTGACGCCTCCTTCATACTAGTTCAATCGGAAACATCTCAAGGATTCGACTTAAAGAAATTAGGCCACTTTGGTGACTGTGCACGTGATTTCTTTAACGATGCGGAATTCCAAGAGAATAGCGGATCCGTAAAAAAGACCCATGCAATTGTTGAGAAAATATTTGAGCTAAGCTCATCTTTCAAAAGAGGAAAACCGCAGTGTTTTCTCTACTACGCCACCACCGGAAAATATCAGAACGAAAAACCCTTCGAAATCAAAATAAAAAAAATTGAAACAGAACTCTCAAAGCTAGGCGTATTTAGAAAAGTTGAGATAGAGTGCATAGATGCTGACAAACTCCACTCCCTTTATAACAGCACAAAAAATACTATAAAAAGGGAAATCTTATTCGAGCGCTACGCTACAATGCCTGAAATGCCTGGAGTAACCGAAGCATATATCGGGGCACTTCCTGCAAACGAATTCTTAAAGCTAATCGAAGATGAAAACGGCGGGATAATAAAGTCTGTATTCAACGATAATGTACGCGACTGGCAAGACCTTAATATTGTCAATGAAGAAATTGGTAAAACCTTGGAAAACCCTGACCCAAATGCCAGATTTGCAATCTTGAACAACGGCGTCACCGTAATTGCAAAATATCTTCAGCGCATAGGTGATAAATTTCACATCGAAGACTATCAAATAGTTAACGGCTGCCAGACAAGCCATGTACTCCATCTGTTCAAAGATAAAATCACAGAAAAAACTTACATCCCGTTACGACTAGTCTCAACTACAAATGATGAAATCAGCGCAGCTATAACAAAGGCAACAAATCGCCAAACCCAAGTTACCGAAGAAGAACTCCTCGCAGTGTCTGACTTTCAGAAAAAACTGGAGACACTTTTTTCTTCTTACGACGGAAAGAAAAAACTCTTCTACGAGAGAAGAACTCGCCAATACAACCATGTAGATGACATCGAAAAAGTCAGAATAATAAACAAAACAGCACTTATTAGAGCATTCTCATCAACTTACCTAGAAAAGCCGCACCGAACCCAAAGAGGATATGCAACATTAATATCATCCATAGGCAAAGAAATTTTCGGGAAGGATCATATACTTGAACCTTACTACGCAAGCGCATATGCGCACTACAAGATTGATTACGCTTTTAGAAATCAAATAATTGATGCCAAGTACAAACCAGCTAGATTTCTTCTTCTGATGGCAACCAGACTATTTATGGTAGGCAGCTTCCCCTCTCAAATGAACTCAAAGGAAATGCTTAAGGTTACAGAAAAGTTCATTGACAGCCTGTGGGACGATAAAATATTCACAGAAAACCTAAACAAAGCTTGCAAAGCTATCGACGAACTTACCCCAGGCGGCCTAGACAGAGATCAAATACATACTGAAACTTTCACCAATTCTGTCGTTGTCCTGATAAAAGCAAAGGCTTGATCTTCCGAAATACCTGCAGCGAGTAACCGGAAAAATGAAAAAGGGGACATGAAAAAAGGGGGACAGATTTATTTTCTGCCGCTGGCTCGCCGTTCCGCGCCCCCGCCACGCGTTCCTTGGTCCCACCGACAGGTTTCGCCTTGCACGGCGAGTCACTTTCTCTTGTCTGGCCAAGAGAAAGTAACCAAAGAGAAGGCCACCCCGGCATCCGGGTCTGGCCTGTGGCCAGACTTCCCTCGCTCCGGCGCTGCTCCGGGGTCGGCTTACAAGGGCCATCCTTGGCCCTTTAAGCCTCTCGCCGCATCCATGCGGCTCGTCCCCTACGCAACACCTCCACTCGGCCTCCTGACGGGGAACGGAGTCCGAGTCGCCCGAGAGTCCTTTGGATTATTTATTTCTTCTGTATAAACCGGCAGGCGACACCAACCGCCCCTTTCAGGAGGGTGAGCGGAATCGCCGTGGAAGGGGTTGAGCGGCATGGATGCCGCGAGAGCCGCGATGGGCCAGGGATGGCCCTTCGCGGCGTGCCCCTGGAATGGCGATGGAGCAAACGAACCCGGAGCGAAGCGCAGGGCCGGATGTAGGGGCAAGCGTTTTTGGTTACTTTTGTCGCGACTGACAAAAGTGACCCGCCCGGCAGGGCGGAACCAATGCATCAAGCAGCCCGTAAAACAGCAGCGGCACGGACGCAAAAAGCATCCGCGAAGCTACAACTCACACAACCCACCCGGCACAGCTATCACCCACTCCCTCACCGCCCGAACCGTCGGGTCATCCCGACGGCTCTCCGGGTACACGAGATGAAACGGCTTGCCCTCCATCTCCGGCCCGAATGGCTGTACCAGCCGCCCTTCCCTCAGCTCGTCCTCGATCAGCTGGCGGCTCATCAGCGCCACACCCTGCGCGCCGATGGCCGCGGAGATAGCGTGGGTCTCGTCGGAGAAGACCAGCCCGGCGCTGACGTCCAGTCCCGGCACGTTGGCGAGCTTCTGCCACGCCGCCCAATCGCGCGGAGACGAAACGGCGCCTTGCGCGCGAAAGTGAATCAACGAGTGCTTGGGCAGGTCCGCCGCAGAATGCAAACCAAGCAGCGGACTGCAGACCGGGACGAAGGTGTTGTCGAACAGCTTCTCCGCCACCAGCCCCGGCCAGCGTCCGTCGCCGTAGCGGATAGCGATATCTGCCGTGACACCATCCAGCGCGACCGGCTCGTGGGAGGTGTGGAAGCGCAGATCAATATCTGGATGCGAATCGCGTAGCAGGCAGACCCAGGGCACCAGCCAGCGCACCGCGATGGCCGGTGTGGTGCTGAGAGTGATCGCCTGGCGGCAGGGCTTCGCGCTCAGGCGTTCGACCGTAGCGCTGATGCTGTCGAATGCCGTTTCCAACGTCTGTTGCAGCTCCCGCCCTTGCGCGGTCAGTTCCAGCTTGCGGGGTTTGCGGAGAAACAGAGCCACGCCAAGGGATTCCTCCAGCGAACGAATCTGGTGGCTGATCGCCGTGGCGGTGACGGACAGCTCTTCCGCGGCCTGCTTGGCACTTTCGTGGCGGGCGGCCGCTTCGAAGGCACGCAAGGCGGAGAGCGAGGGCAACCAACGGTGCGCCATGGCTGAGTTTTCCTCATCTGTATTCGAAAGAAATCGTCGTTTGTCGCCTGTAGAGCCTGCCCCTAGGCTGACTCTGCCGCGAATGACAGATGAATTCTTTCACAGAGGAGATTCGCCATGACCCACCTTCTGCACCTCGACGCCAGCGCCCGCCCCGGCCTTGCCGGCAAGGACGAACACGGTTCTCACAGCCGCAACCTCAGCCAGCGCTTCATCAGTCAATGGTTGGAGCGTCGCCCGCAGGATGGCGTGACCTACCGGGACATCGGCCAGAATCCGCCCTCTTTCGTCAGCCACGACTGGATCGCGTCGGCCTTCACGCCAGAGGAGCGTCAACAACCCTGGATGAAGGGTGCCCTGGCCGAAAGCGACAGGCTGGTGGACGAACTGCTGGCCGCCGATGTGCTGGTCATCGGCACGCCGCTCTACAACTTCGGCATGCCGGCGGCGCTCAAGGCCTGGGTCGATCAGGTGGTGCGCCTGAACCGCACGGTCGGCATGGACGAGAGCAACCCGCTCGATCCCTACGTGCCCATGCTGGCGGATCGGGAGCGGCACGCGGTCATCCTTACCGCCCGTGGCGGCATCGGTTTCAACCCGGGCGAGGCGATGGCGCACATGAACCACCTGGAGCCGAACCTGGCCACGGCGCTCGGTTTTATTGGGATCACCCGCCTCCATCAAATCGCCATCGAAGGCCAGGAAATCGGTGGCGAGCTGCTGGCCAATTCGGTGGCCGAAGCGCTGCGTCAGGTGGATGCGCTGGTGGCGCGGCTGCAGGCGACTGTGGCGGCACCCACTCCCCGCACGCAGCGGAGGCAGGCCGAGCCCGATCCGGTGTGATGCAGGCCTGGCGTGGAAAACGCCGGGTTTTCCACGCTACCCTCCATGACCTGATACCCGGGCGAGACAGCGGAGCGAGCATGGCCACCGATAGAGACTTCATGCTGTACGTGGCGGAGCAGATAGGCCTGGGAAGCCGGCTGACGTACCGGAAGATGTTCGGCGAGTACGCCCTTTATCTGGATGAAAAGGTCGTTGCCTTCGTCTGCGACAACAGCCTGTTCATCAAGCCTTCGCCGGCGGCCGCGACGCTTGCGCCGGATCTGCCGCAAGCCCCGCCGTATCCCGGCGCCAAGAATTATCCGGTGGCCGACGAACTGCTGGACGATGCCGACGAACTACGCCGTCTGGTGATCGAAACGGCGCGGCTCATGCCGGTGCCGGCGCCGCGCAAACCGAGGAAGAAGAAGTCAGACGCGGCGACATGAGTTTCCAACAGGGCAGGCTCTTCATCTCCCCTGCCCTCGCCCGTGGTACACCGCCCGGTACAATGCCGCCATTTTCCGTACCGCCCGGAGCACCGCCATGTTCACCCTCGCCCATCTCGACACTCCGCCGCCGGAATCGCTGAAAAGCCAGCTGCTGCAGATGGTGGTGGACTACCTCGGCGACATCAGCCCCGTCTCGCTCACGCCGAGCAACCCGCTGTATCAGCTGTATCAATACGTGGTGGGTTTCGAGGTGCATCGGTATCTGGACAGCATGGACGGCGCCCAGGCGGGCAAGCCCGAGCTGATCATGGCGCTGGATGCCGACGACCCGGCAACCCTGCTCGGTTTCGCGCTGTACCTGCCGTATATGGACGATCCCGAGGCCTGTGCGCTGGTTTATCTGGCCGTGCAGGCCGAGCATCGTCGGCAGGGCATCGGCCAGGCCATGGTCGCAGCGATGATGACGCGCTATCCCCACGCCGAGGTGGCCTGCGTGGCCGGCAAGGTGCCGTACTTCGAGGCGCTGGGCTTCCTGCCGTTGGCGGCGCGTGGCCCGCAGGTGGTGATGAACACCCGCAGCCCGGCATCCCACGGCGTGGTGGCGGTGCAGGACCTGGCACCGATCTTTCAGTCCAAGGAAGTGCGGCAGATTCACAGCTATCTGGTGAAACAGCACGGTGAAAAAGCCATGAGTAACGCGGAGAAGCAGCGGGATCGACTGCTGGATCAGCTGGCCGAGCAGGCCAACCACCTGATCGAGACGTTCACCTCAGCCCGGCGTCTGCACTGATCGCCATCGCTGCCCGGCAACACGGCACATCGACGGCGGCGCCAGCCTGACTCAAATCTTCACGCAGACAAATATCGCGTTCCCGGATGCCTGGTCCCAGGGAACGATCTTCTCGTAGTCATGCTCGAGCACATGCACTTCAAAGTACGGCTGCAGCAGTTCGATCAGCTCGGCGAAGCTCACGGCCACCATCGCATGCTCGTCGTGCCAGACCTGGCTTTTTCCTTCGACGGTTCTCTCGATGCGCAGCCGCAGCGCTTGGTGCGCGCCGGCACCCGGGTAGTTCCAGCCCGAGCTGAAGCTGAACAGGCCGTTCGCGTGGCTAGCGCTGTGGGAGACGAATGAAGCGTTGTCGATCCGACGCTTGTCCACCGCGTTGAAGCAGAACAGCCCGCCTGCCGCAAGGGCGCCATGCGCGCTGGCGATACAGCTCTTCAGCCGCTCGATTGTGCCGCTGTAGTGGATGGAATACAGGAAGCAGGTGATCAGGTCGGCAGGCTTCTCGACTGCAAAGCCGCACATGTCCTGCAACGAAAACCGGGCTTCCGGGCAGCGAATGGCCGCTCTGTCGAGCATGGGCTGGTTGATGTCGAGGCCGCTGCTTTCATAGCCCGCATCGATGAAATGGCGCACGTGCGGCCCGGTTCCGCAGGCCAGATCCAGATGCCGGTTGCCGGCATTGCCGAACAGCTGCTGCAGACGATGGACGCAGTGGCTTTGTGCGCCGTAGTCGATATCCGCGCACATGAGATCGTAGTAACCCGACAAGTCGGTATAGAGAGCATCGCCGGGCATGGTGACCTGATGAGTTTTGCGGGAGCGTGAGGGGCGCGCATCATATCCCGGCGACAGGGAAATCACCCGGCAATCACGCGCTAACGAGCTGGCGTTTTTCAACCGGCCTACGCCAGACGCCCCGTATACTCGCGGTTTTTCGCGCGAGTCCCTTCTGTGAGCAACAAACGCTATGCCTGCATCGGCCTGAGCAACCCGAAATCACCGTCCAACGTGGGCGCAATCATGCGTGCGGCGGGCTGCTATGGCGCGGCCTCGGTGTTCTACACCGGCACCCGTTACGACCGGGCCAAGGACTTCGTCACCGACACCAAGAAAGTCCATCAGGACATTCCGCTGATCAACATCGACGACCTGCGCAAGATCCTCCCGCTCGGCTGCGTGCCAGTGGCCGTGGAGCTGGTCGACGGCGCCCGTGCCCTCCCCCAATACACCCATCCGGATCGCGCGCTGTACATCTTCGGCGCCGAGGACGGTTCACTGAGCAAGGAGATCCGCGACTGGTGCGAAGACGTGGTCTACATCCCGACCAATGGCTGCATGAACCTCGCGGCCACGGTCAATGTGGTGCTCTACGACCGTCTGGCCAAAGGCAACAATACCCGCTCGGGACCGCAGTTCTGATTCACGAGGTGGCGAGTCGCGGCTCGGCAGCCGGACGGCAAATGTAAAGGCCTCGCCGCTTTCCACGCGACAGCGCGCTCGACGCACGCCGTGCTCTGAACGCCGACCTCAACGGCAGTTGCCGGCGCAGCCCCCGCGTGCGCAGGCCGGTGCCTCGGGGTTCTTCAACACCTGGCTATTCACCACCCCGGCGGCACTCATCAGCTTGGTCACCGGCGCATCGTCCGGAATCGACGCATCTTCGGCCAGCGCACAGGCCTCTCGCAATTCACCCTAGGTCTTGGGGCGCAGCGCCATCGCATGGCGAACCTCGTAAACCTGGCCATTGGCTTCGCAGCGATAGTCATAAGTCGGCATGGTTATTCCTCCCTGGGTTGCGCTACGGCGGAGTCGTAAGCGCCCGCATGCTGAACGAGCGGCGCACGGCGCGATTGTACGAGCAAGTACGTACTGTGCTTCTTCTATCCATGCTGGCCAACGAGAACCAGTATCGAAAAAAATACAACGCCTGTACGAATAATGGCAATTTGCCGCTAATATCCGCGACGCCCAAGGACGGCGAAATCAGTGCTCTGTGAGAGCGTCTCTGCTGTCCACGGCAGCCACGCTTATCTATAGAACACCAAGGAAGTATCCATGAGCCCCTTCAAGTATCTGGCAGCCGGCTTGCTTAGCCTGGCGCTGACCGGCTGTGTCTCGTTCACTCCCACCGGTCCCATTGGCCTGCCTTCCCAGGTTGTCGAGCAATCCGTCCCGGCTGGGGCGATGCTCAAGGACGTCGAGGTTAGCGATCCGCGGCTGAATGACACCCAACGGCGCAACATCAGCAACGTTCTGACTACGCAGATTGAGCAGCACATCGATCGCGGCGAGTACTTCGAGCGCATGATCAGTTTCCCTACCAAGCTGGACGAACGGGACGTCGAGCTGCGTTTCAACTTCACCTCGCTCAAGGGCAAACGCACAACGC
Source organism: Stutzerimonas sp. 21-1 (assembly GCF_056336065.1). NCBI lineage: Bacteria > Pseudomonadati > Pseudomonadota > Gammaproteobacteria > Pseudomonadales > Pseudomonadaceae > Stutzerimonas > Stutzerimonas sp. 21-1. The sequence continues at coordinate 2,533,680 of NZ_CM150500.1, forward strand.
ACCCCGGCTACTTCCCGGGTGCGCTGCTGACGCTGACCATGTGGATCTGGGTAAACGGTCCGATCTACGTGGACAAATACGATCTCGGCGCCGAGTTGACCATAGCCGACGCCGACGGCAAGCAGCTGGCGCATACCCGGAAAACCCTGGTGCTGGATCAGAACACCGGCTTATGGGATGTGGATTATTTCAACACCTCACTGGGCTCAAGGCAGCTCACCCAACTGGTCGAACAGCTGCTGACCGATGGCACTCAGCAACTCGCTCACTGACAAGGACGTTAACCATGAAAAAGCTGATCGCTGCATTCGCCGTACTGGTGTCGGTGAGCCTGCCGGGATGCATGACCTACTCACACAAATCGTTACCAGAGATAGGGCAGTGGCCGCTCGTTGAGTCGACACAGACGAAACCAACCGCATACATCAAGGTGCAAACCGAGTATTCGGTGAACGGCACACCGACGGCGAGTAACCCGAACATTGCCAAGCTGGAAGAGCTGATCAAGAAAGAGTTCGTCGATAGCGGACGCTTTGCCCGCGTGAGCACCGAGCAGGAAGCATCTGACCTCTACGTCACCGTAACGCTGCGCAACCAGGAAACCGGCAATCTCGGGCTGGCGGTGATTACTGGCGCGACGTTCTTCCTCGTTCCCGGCACCTTCGACAACACGCTGATCATGGACATGATGTTCCGCGATGGCGAAGGCAAGAAGCTGGGTCGGGTACAGAAGCAAGAAACACTGACGACTTGGATGCACTTGTTCCTCGTCTTCGCCCTGCCCTTCAACGGCTCAAGTGACGTAATCCTCACCGAGCTGGCCAAGAGCAATCTCGAAGCGGCGGCGAAGAAGGATCTGATCTGATCCGATTGCCCCACGCATCGGCGTGGGGCACCTTCTACCGCAGGCCGTCACGCCTGTCGTTTTCGAGACAGGGCGAACGGCCTCTGGTTCCAAGCTCAGCCATCGCAGTCCACCACATGAACCCCCAGGCCTGCCTGCCCCGGCGCCAGCTCCGGTCGTAGCGTCAGCGCCGGTATCTCGTAATCCCCGGCATTCTGTCGGCGATAGGCAATCGGCGTCGTCTGCCAGAGGTCGTCGAGGCGCTGTCCCAACTCGTCGCGAATCGTCTCGAATCGAGCCTGATCGACACGGCTGGTGCGATGCACGAGATACGGCGGCAACACGTCGAAACCCGGGTAAAACAGCATGCCGTGCTGGATGGGGAACAGCAGGTCGTCGATGGGGCCATTGATACCCCGCGGGCTGTAATGCGAGGCCCAGCCGCCGGTCGTGACGATCAGCATGGCGCGCTTGCCCGCCATCGCACCTTCGCCGTAGCGATTGCCCCACCGTGCATCGGAGTGCTCCCCCACGCCGTAGGCAAAACCATAGGCGTAGACGCGGTCGACCCAACCCTTGAGGATCGCCGGCATGCTGAACCACCACAGGGGAAACTGCATGATCAAGGCATCCGCCCACAGCAGTTTTTCCTGCTCCTGGGCGATATCGGCAAGTTGCCGACCATTGGCGAAAGCCCATTTCGAATCCTGCGACGGATCGAACCGCGCCCCAGGCTCGTGATCGAGATTGTCGTCGGCATCGACGGTCGCCTTCCACCCCATCGCATACAGATCGGAAACCCGGACATGGTGGCCGGCTTCGTCCAGGCGCTGGACGACGAAATCACGCAGCGCGCCGTTCAGCGAGCGTTGTTCTGGATGGGCATAGACGAGCAAGACATTCATATTGGGCACCTCCGTTGAACACGGACGCAGAATGCGGCGCTCGACTGTATAGTTGAAATGAATGTTCGGAATTCCAGGTATAGGCATGAATAATCTCAGACGTCTGGATCTCAACCTCCTGGTCACCCTCGATACGCTGCTCGCCGAACACAACGTGACCCGCACCGCCGAGCGTCTGAACCTCTCTCAACCCTCGGTGAGCGTTCACCTGGCCAAGTTGCGGGAGATATTCGCCGATCCGCTGCTGCTCCCGGGGCCGCGCGGCATGCGTCCTACCGCCCGAGCGGAGGAGCTGCGCGAACCGCTGCGCCTGGCGCTGGCCGCGCTGGAACGTGCCGTCGCGCCCGCCGCACCGTTCGATCCGGCAGCGGCTGCACATACCTGGCGCATCGCCGCGACCGACTATGGCGAGTCCGCGATCGTGCTCCCGGCACTGCCGGCACTGCGCGCCGCATCACCCGCCAGCCGCCTGGCCGTGGTCGAGATGGCGCCGTCGCGTATTGCCAGGCAAGCGGAACAGGGGGCTATCGATCTGGCCCTGCATACCAGCGAAGGCTCGCCCGTCAACCTGCGACGGCGGACGCTGTTCACCGAACGTTACGTGCTGGCGGGCCGCGCGGGTCATCCTCGGCTGAAGGAGCGCCCGACACTGGCGCAATTCTGCGCGCTCGATCAGGTCATCGTTTCGCCGGATGGCGGCGGCTTTCACGGCGCCACCGATGAGGTGCTGGCAATGCACGACGCGCAGCGTCGCGTGGTGTTGTCCGTGCCGCACTTTCTGTTTCTGCGTGCGGTGCTGGAAAGTACTGATCTGGTGGCGATGCTGCCGCAGCGACTGGTGCGCGATCAGGACGCCCTGCAGGTGGTCGATGCGCCGGTGGAGGTGCCGGGCTTCGAGATGTCCATGCTCTGGCACGAACGCTCCCACCGGGATCCCGCCCATGAATGGCTGCGCCGGCAGATCGCCGAGTCGGTGTGATGGCCGCGCGGACGTAAGCCAAGGCCACGCAGTGCCGGGCCCTTGCCCTGAGCACTCCGCAAAACGGCCAGTTCAATGTCGTACGGCTATCGCGCCGGACTTGGCCGAGCGGTGAAGAATTACTGGCTACGACGCACGATCACGCCTGCTTCAGCGCCACCAGAATGAAACCCACTACGATGCCGGCAAGGGCGATCAGCCAGCCAATCCGGTGTGCACGGTTCTTTTCGGCTTGCCGCACGGGGTCCACGGGCTTTTTCTTTCTCACGGTTCACCTGACTCTGAATAAAGATACGGCTGACGCCAAACGCCGCCGCGCGCCCTTTTAAGCCGCACGGCGCGAATTGTCCAGCGAGCGGCACGATGGTTGCGGCAGCGTCATGTCAGCCACCCCGATTCGCCCGGTGCCGTCAGAGTTTCGATGATGCGGCCCTCTCGACTGGCGATTCGCTGCAGCCAACTGGCACCGGCGGTCGCGACGATACCGGCCATCTGCGCGGTAGTGCAGATCACGCGCCGCGTCCGTGCCGAATTACGCGCCAAGCAGCTAGGTGTCGGGGCTTACGGCGCGCCGAACAGCGCCGTCCAGTAGATCGTCGCGTCGCTCTGCGGATCGACCGCATAGGCCGCGCCGAATTCGCTGTACTGCGGGTTCATCAGATTTGCGCAATGACCGGGGCTGGCCAGCCAGCCGTCGAGCACCCGGCGCGGAGTCGGCAGTGCGGCGGCGATGTTCTCGCCCACCACGCCGCCGGTATAACCCGCCAGCTCGGCGCGGTCGCCCGGCGTGCGGCCGTCCTCGCTCAGGTGGCTGAAGAAATTGCGATTGGCCATCGCCCGGCTATGGGCCTCGGCCGTACCGCCGAGGGTCGCGTTCCAGCCAAGCGGGGCTGCCGCGGCAAAGGACTGCGAGCCGCACTGGCGTGGCTGCGCACGCGCGGTATTGATCAGTTCCAGCAGCTTCTGGCCTTCGGCCTGCCAGTCGCCCAGACGCCCGTCGAGCAACGGCCGCGCCAGCACGATGCGCCAGTCGCGGCCCTCGCGGCTGACGCCGATATCGACGAACTGCGGATCGAGCAGCACCTGGCAGAAGCTCTCGTGCAGCGCCTGCATCGCCGCCGGCGCATCACGCGGTCCGGACAGGCTGATGGCTTGCACCGTCATCATCGGGTAGGCCGCACGCGCCAGTTCCTGCTGCAGATCGCCCGCGCCGATGGCTGGCAGATTCAGGCGCGCGTCGGCGGTGAGTGGCGGCAGTTCCTCGCTGGCCTTGCTGCCGCAGCGCTGCACCTCGCTGCGGTAGGCATTGATCGCCTCGACCAGCTGCGCTTCCTCGGCAGCCGCCCAGCCGGTGAACAGCAGCGTGGCGAACAGCAGAACAGTTGAAAGGACACGCATGGCAGCTCTCCGGCAAAACCCTGACGAAACGGTACGCCCATGGCGCAAGCGAACGTCATGGTGCGCGACGTCGCCGCGCTTGTCATCCCGCAGCTCGCCGGGTGTGCGGGTTACGCCGGCTTGGCTATGATCGAAAGCCATGAACAGCCCGCCGCCACTCCGCCAGCCCTGCCCGCCCGGTACCTGCACCTGCAGCCGCGATGCGTTGCTGCAAACCCCGCGCGCCGATACGCGCATCCTGCGCCTGACCCTGCATGAGGAGCGTCGCCTGCTCGAGCGCTTGGAGAAGGTGCAGAGCCTGGACGACCTTGAGCATCTGCAGCAACGCATGTTCGAGCAGCTGGGTATCCGCATGGATATCGCCCCCGGGCACAACGAGGTGCGCAGCATGCGCGGCATCGCCATCGACTTCGCCGACCAACCCGGCCTGTGCCGCAAGACCCGCCCGGCCATCGCCGCTGCCATTCGCCGCGCCCTGCAACAGCGCCCGGAAATTGCCTGGCGCCTGCTCGATGCGCACGATCTGTTGGGTGGCCTCTAAACTCGCAGCGTAGAAACGGCCGGCGGGTACGCCAGTATTCCATTGACGCCCACTCGCCCAGCGGCCAAACCCAAACTGCCGGCAAGCCATTACAATGCGCGCCTTCGTTTCATTGCCGGTCCGTGCTCATGTCGCTTCCCAAACACCACCTCGAACTGCTCGCCCCCGCGCGCGACGTCACCATCGCCCGCGAGGCCATCCTGCATGGCGCCGACGCCGTGTACATCGGCGGCCCCAGTTTCGGTGCGCGGCACAATGCCGAGAACAGCGTGGCGGACATTGCTGAGCTGGTGAAATTCGCCCACCTGTTTCATGCGCGGGTGTTCGTCACCCTCAACACCATCCTGCACGACGACGAGCTGGAAGCCGCGCGCACGCTGATCCATCAGCTCTACGAGATCGGCGTCGATGCGTTGATCGTGCAGGACATGGGCATCATGGAGCTGGATATTCCGCCCATCGAGATCCATGCCAGCACCCAGACCGACATCCGCACACTGGAACGGGCCAAGTTCCTCGACAAGGCCGGTTTCTCGCAGCTGGTCCTCGCGCGCGAGCTGAACCTGCAGGAAATCCGTGCGATTTACGATGAAGTGGATTCGACCCTGGAATTCTTCATCCACGGTGCGCTGTGCGTGGCATTTTCCGGCCAGTGCAACATCAGTCACGCGCAGACCGGACGCAGCGCCAACCGCGGCGACTGCTCGCAGGCCTGCCGCCTGCCCTACACGCTGAAGGACGATCAGGGCCGCGTGGTGGCCTTCGAGAAGCACCTGTTGTCGATGAAGGACAACAACCAGAGCGCGAACCTGAGCGCGCTGGTCGACGCCGGCGTGCGCTCGTTCAAGATCGAGGGGCGCTACAAGGATGTGAGCTACGTGAAGAACATCACCGCTTACTACCGCCAGCGCCTCGACGGCATCCTCGCCGAACGCCCGGATCTGGCCCGTGCCTCCAGCGGCCGCACCGATCACTTCTTCGTGCCGGACCCGGACAAGACCTTCCACCGCGGCAGCACCGACTACTTCGTCACCGACCGCAAGATCGACATCGGCGCCTTCGATTCGCCGACCTTCACCGGCCTTGCGGTCGGCGAAGTGCTCAAGGTGGGCAAGCATGATCTGACCGTGCGGACCCGTGAGCCACTGTCCAACGGCGACGGCCTCAATGTGCTGATCAAACGCGAGGTAGTGGGCTTCCGCGCCAGCGTGGTCGAGCCGCTGAAGCAGTTCGACGAAGACGGTCAGTCGCGCTACGAATACCGCGTCGAACCCAACGAAATGCCCGCCGCGCTGCGTCAAGTACGACCGAACCATCCGCTCAATCGCAATCTGGACCACAACTGGCAGAACGCGCTGCTGAAAACCTCTGCCGAGCGCCGCGTCGGTGTGCGCTGGCTGGCCAAGCTGCGTGCCGACTCGCTGGAGCTGCACGTCACCAGCGAGGAAGGCGCCTATGCCACGGCCACCCTGCCCGGCCCCTTCGGCGAAGCGAAGAAGCCCGAGCAGGTGCCCGGGCAGATTGCCGATCTGCTGAGTCAGCTAGGCACCACGATTTACCACGCCGAAGAGGTCGACGTGGTTGCGCCGCAGGCGTTCTTCATCCCCAACTCGCAGCTCAAGGCGCTACGCCGCGAAGCCATCGAAGCGCTGAGCGAAGCCCGCGAAGCGATCCGTCCGCATGGCAGCCGCAAGCCGGTCAGCGTGCCGCCGCCGGTCTATCCGGAGTCGCACCTGTCGTTCCTCTACAACGTCTACAACGAGAAGGCGCGCGCCTTCTACCACCGCTACGGCGTGCAGCTGATCGATGCGGCCTACGAGGCCCATGAGGAAACCGGCGAAGTGCCGGTGATGATCACCAAGCACTGCCTGCGCTTCTCCTTCAACCTCTGCCCGAAGCAGGCCAAGGGCGTCACCGGGGTGCGCACTAAGGTCGCGCCGATGCAGCTGGTGCACGGCGACGAGGTGCTGACGCTGAAGTTCGACTGCAAGCCTTGCGAAATGCACGTGATCGGCAAGATGAAGGGCCACATCCTCGACCTGCCGTTGCCGGGCAGCGCGGCGAGCATCGTCGGACAGATCAGCCCGGAAGACCTGCTCAAGACCATCAAAGCCAAGCCGCAGGCCTGACGCGCGACCTCAGGCCGTCAGCGCCTCGGCCAGCGCCCGACCGATCGCCGCCAGCGCGGCGTTGCGCGCGTCGGCGCTGGCCTGCGTCTGCGTGAGGTAGACGCAGGCAATCAGCGGTTTGCGCTGCGGCGGCCAGATCACCGCGATCTCGTTGGTCGTGCCGCGCTCGCCCGAGCCGGTCTTGTCGCCGATGCGCCAGCCTTGTGGCAGACCGGCACGCAGCTTGGCCGCACCGGTCTGGCTGGCGAGCATCCAGCCGATGAGTTGATCACGCGAGGCCGCCGACAGGCTGTCCCCCAACACCAGACGCTGCAGATTCGCCGCCATCGCCGCCGGCGTGGTGGTATCGCGCGGATCGCCGGGACTTGCCTCGTTCAGCTCGGTTTCCCAGCGATCCAAACGGGTATGACGATCACCGAGCGTGCGTGTGAAATCGCCGATCGCGCCCGGGCCGCCGAGGTGACGCAGCAGCAGGTTGCCCGCCGTGTTGTCGCTGAGGGTGATGGCCGCTTCGCAGAGCGCGGCGAGCGTCATGCCATCGTTCACATGCCGCTCGGTGACGGGCGAGTAGGTCACCAGATCATCCGCGCTATAGCGGATGCGTGTCTGCAGCGAATCCGCGCCGGCATCGACCCGCCGCAATACCGCCGCGCCCGCCAGCAGCTTGAAGGTGCTGCACAATGGAAAGCGTTCATCGGCACGGTGCAGCCATTGCCGGCCGGACTGGCTGTCGATGATCGCCACGCCCAGACGCGCATCCAGCTGTTTTTCCAGCTCGGCGAAGCGCTGCGTCAGGCCTTCGCCGCGCCGCTCGCCGGCCCACGCCCGGTCGCCCCGCACCAGCGCGCCGCCGAGCAGTAGCGCACCACCCAGCAAGGAAAACTGTCGCCGTGTCAGTACCTTCACCTTGTTCCTCCATTCGACAAACACACCGGTCAAGCAGCGGACGCTGAGCTTAGGCTATCCGGCGCCGATGCTCTGCCGGATCAGGCTCAGTGCGATAAGCGGATTGGCGAACGCCTGTGCCATCGCATGCTTTAAACTTGCGCCCTTCTTCTGCACTACCCGGCGAATCCCCTCGCTGCCCGGACTTTCCATGAAGCAACGCGCCGTAACGCCCTTTCAGATCTTCATCCTCGTGCTGTCGTTCTACGTGCTGGGTGCGCTGGTAGCCGATCTGTTCTTCAAGCTGCCGCCCGATATCTCGACCCTGCTGGGCTATCTGGACACCATCGTCTGCTTCTTTTTCTTCCTCGACTTCTGCATGCGTTTTCAGCAGGCCGAGAACAAGTGGCGCTTCATGCGCTGGGGCTGGATCGATCTGCTCGCCAGCGTGCCGGCCAGCGGCCTGCAGGCAGCCAAGCTGGTGCGTGCGTTCCAGATCCTGCGCATCCTGCGCGCGCTGAAATCGCTGCAACTGATCTGGCGCGTGCTGTTTCGCAACCGCGCGGAAGGCATCGTCGTCTCGGCAGCAACGGCAACCCTGCTGCTGGTGGCCTTCGGCGCGATCACCATGTTGCTGGTGGAGGCGCCGAATCCGCAGAGTTCGATCAACACGCCGGAAGAGGCGCTGTGGTGGGCCTTCGTCACTGTCACCACGGTCGGTTATGGCGATTTCTATCCGGTGACCACCGCCGGGCGCGTCGTCGCGGTGTTGCTGATGGTGTCGGGCGTGGGCCTGTTCGGTAGCTTCGCGGCCTATATCGGCTCGCTGTTCGTCGCCGACCAGAACGAGGAAGAAGAAAAGCGCGACGCCGACGACCGCGAGCTGATGCACCGGCTGCTGGCGCAGGTGGACAGCCTCAGCCAGGAGGTGCAGAGCCTGCGCGCCGAACTGCAACGAGGCCGGCTCGACGAGCGCGCGAACGCAGCTGACGCCGATACGTCGATGACCGCCGCACCGGAGCCGACGCGCAGGGCATGACGGCAATCTGTCGTCACGATTGCGTGGTGATCGCCCGCAGGCTGCCCGCCGCGCCCTATAATCGCCCCCTGTCACGCGCCCCGCACGGGAGTTTGCCGGCGTCATGCCTTTCGAATATGCACGCAATCTGACCGGTCGCCGGCGTACCCGCCATGGCAATCGCCAACTGGGCCTGTGGCTTGCATTCAATGCCGGCGCGGCGAATGCCGGCGGCTTCCTCGCGGTGCAGCAATACACCTCGCACATGACCGGCATCGTCTCCTCGATGGCCGACAACCTGGTACTGGGCGCCACCGACCTCGCCCTCGGCGGGCTCGGCGCGCTGCTGTCGTTCCTCTTCGGGGCGATGTGCTCGACCATCATGATCAACATCTCGCGGCGCCGGCACATGCACAGCCAGTACGCGCTGCCGCTGGCGCTGGAGGCTGTGCTGTTGCTGTGCTTCGGCGTGCTGGGCGCGCAGATGATGGCCGTTCCCGGGCTATTCGTGCCGCTCACGGTGATGCTGCTGTGCTTCATCATGGGCCTGCAGAACGCCATGGTGACCAAGCTCTCGAACTCCGAGGTGCGCACCACGCACGTCACCGGAACGGTGACCGATATCGGTATCGAGCTGGGCAAGCTGATCTACATCAACCGCCTGCAACGGCCGGGAGAGAAGCCGGTGCGCGCCAATCGCGAGCGTCTGCTGATCAACAGCCTGCTGGTCTGCTGCTTCTTCATCGGCGGCGTGAGTGGCGCCTTCGGCTTCAAGTATTTCGGCTTTCTCGCCACCGTACCGCTGGCCGGCGCGCTGCTGTTCTTCGCGCTGGTGCCGATGTGGGACGACCTGCATCTGAGCTGGACGCTCTGGCGACGCAAACGCTGAGCGCGCTTCCGTCACCCCCGCCTTTCTTGCGCGCGTCCTCGCGCGTCCTGCATCTACGCCTTCGCCTTTACATGCTGCGCAGGTTCGTGCGCCGCTGCCACGCGACAATTCGGCGTTAAAAACGTTCGCCTACCCTTCGTCCGAATGTTCAATTATTTACTTTGACAGCGTGACTTTTTGCTCATAGCTTTCGATTCCGAACATTTACGAACCATTCCGCAGTCGGCTCGAACAATAACAATCCGCATGAGGCTCCCGCGCATGAGTACTCCAACCGTCCCGACGCTCAAGGGACAATGCATCGCCGAGTTCCTCGGCACCGCCCTTCTGATCTTCTTCGGCACCGGCTGCGTCGCCGCGCTCAAGCTGGGCGGCGCCAATCTCGGGTTATGGGAAATCAGCATCATCTGGGGCATCGGTGTGTCGATGGCGGTCTATCTGGCCGCCGGCGTATCCGGTGCGCACCTGAACCCGGCCGTCACCATCGCGCTGTGGCTGTTCGGCACCTTCGAGCGGCATCGCGTACCGGCGTACATCCTTGCCCAGGTCGCCGGCGCCTTCTGTGCCGCCGCGCTGGTGTATGGGCTGTACAGCAGCCTGTTCATCGATTTCGAGCAGGCGAACCACATGGTCCGTGGCAGCGTCGAAAGCCTGCAGCTGGCCTCGGTGTTCTCCACCTACCCGCACGCGTCGCTGTCGTTCGGCCAGGCGTTCCTGGTGGAAGTGGTGATCACTGCAATCCTGCTGGCGATGATCATGGCTATCACCGATGACGGTAACGGCCTGCCCAGCGGCCCGCTGGCGCCGCTGCTGATCGGCCTGTTGATCGCCGTGATCGGCGGTGCGATGGGACCGCTGACCGGCTTTGCAATGAATCCGGCACGGGACTTCGGGCCCAAGCTGATGACCTTCTTCGCCGGCTGGGGTGATGTCGCCTTTTCCGGCGGGCGGGACATTCCGTATTTCCTGGTGCCGATCTTCGCGCCGATCCTTGGCGCCTGCCTGGGTGCCGCCGGATACAAGGCGCTGATCTGCCGGCACCTGCCAGGGGTAGGCTCGGCCGCCTGCGATGCACCGAAACCCAAGGAAATGGCCTCTGCCGAAATGGGCTCCGCCCAGCCCGACATCAGCAAAGTTCGCTAAGGAAACGACGCCATGAGCAACCAGAACAAGCAATTCATCGTCGCCCTCGATCAGGGCACCACCAGCTCGCGCGCCATCGTGCTGGATCGCAACGCCAACGTGGTGACCATCGCCCAGCGCGAGTTCGCGCAGATCTACCCGCAGCCGAGCTGGGTTGAGCATGACCCCATGGAAATCTGGGCAACCCAGAGCGGCGTGTTCGTCGAGGCCCTGGCTCAGGCCGGCATCACCAACGAGCAGGTGGCGGCGATCGGCATCACCAACCAGCGCGAAACCGCCATCGTCTGGGACAAGGTCACCGGCCGGCCGATCTACAACGCCATCGTCTGGCAGAGCCGCCAGAGCACGCCGATCTGCGACCAGCTCAAGCGTGACGGCATGAACGATCACATCCGCAAGACCACCGGCCTGGTGATCGACCCCTATTTCTCCGGCACCAAGATCAAGTGGATTCTCGATCACGTCGAAGGCAGCCGCGAGCGCGCCCGCCGAGGCGAGCTGCTGTTCGGCACCGTCGACTGCTGGCTGATCTGGAAGATGACCCAGGGCAAGGCCCACGTCACCGACTACACCAACGCCTCGCGCACCATGCTCTATGACATTCACAAGCTGGACTGGGACCCGGTGATGCTCGAAGCGCTGGATATCCCGCGCGAGATGCTGCCGGAAGTGCGCTCCTCGTCAGAGGTCTACGGCCACGCCTACATCGGCTCCGGCCAAAGCACCGGCATTCCGATCGCCGGTATCGCCGGCGACCAGCAGGCCGCGCTGTTCGGCCAGATGTGCGTCGAGCCGGGCCAGGCGAAGAACACCTATGGCACCGGCTGCTTCCTGCTGATGAACACCGGCACCAAGGCGGTGCAGTCCGAACATGGCCTGCTGACCACCATCGCCTGCGGCCCGCGCGGCGAGGTGAACTACGCGCTGGAAGGCGCCATCTTCAATGGCGGCTCCACCGTGCAATGGCTGCGCGACGAGCTGAAGGTGCTGAATGAATCGCTGGATTCCGAGTACTTCGCCACCAAGGTACCGGACAGCAACGGCATCTATCTGGTGCCGGCCTTCACCGGCCTCGGCGCGCCCTACTGGGACCCGCGCGCCCGTGGCGCCTTGTTCGGTCTGACCCGCGGCGTGAAAGTCGACCACCTGATCCGCGCAGCGCTGGAATCCATCGCCTACCAGACCCGCGACGTGCTCGACGCCATGCAGCAGGACGCCGGCGAGCGCCTGCGTGCCCTGCGGGTGGACGGCGGCGCGGTGGCCAACAACTTCCTCATGCAGTTCCAGGCGGACCTGCTCGGCACCCGGGTGGAACGGCCGCAGATGAAGGAAACCACTGCCCTCGGCGCCGCCTATCTGGCCGGACTGGCGACCGGGTTCTGGAGCGATCTCGACGAACTGCGCAGCAAGAGCAGTATCGAGCGCGTGTTCGAACCGGCGTGCGGAAGCGAACAGCGCGAAGCGCTCTATCGTGGCTGGCAGAAGGCGGTCGACCGCACGCGCAACTGGGCCGAGGACTGATCGAACGCTGCCGCGCCTGCCCAGCGAGCGTTCGCAAGCAGGCGCGGCATGTGCGAATCCGAACGCTCCGCGCTTTAATCGAACGCCAGACTGCGGCATGCTTCGGGGCAAACAGCCCATAAGGAAGCCCCATGAGCCTGGCGCCCCGACAGCAGAACATCCTGGATCTCGTGCGCGAGCGCGGCTACGTCAGCATCGACGAGCTGGCCCGGCATTTCGCGGTCACGCCGCAGACCATCCGCCGGGATATCAATCAGCTGGGCGAAGCCGGGCTGCTGCGCCGCTATCACGGCGGCGCCGCCTATGATTCCAGCGTGCAGAACACCGCCTACAGCCAGCGCGCGCGGCAAATGCGCGACGAGAAGCTGCGTATCGCCGCCGCCGTGGCCGCTCGGATTCCCGATCAGGCCTCGCTGTTCATCAACATCGGCACAACCACCGAAGCCATCGCGCAGGCGCTGCTGAACCACCGCGACCTGAAGATCATCACCAACGACCTGCACGTGGCGAGCATTCTCAGTACCAAGGAGGATTTCGAGGTGCTGATCGCCGGCGGCAGCGTGCGCAGCGACGGTGGCATCGTCGGCCAGGCCACCGCCGATTTCATCAGCCAGTTCAAGGTGGACTTCGCGCTGATCGGCATCAGCGGCGTCGACGAGGACGGCACCCTGCTCGACTTCGACTATCAAGAAGTGCGCGTCTCGCAGGCGATCATCCATAACGCCCGCAAGGTTTTCATGGCAGCCGATTCGAGCAAGTTCGGCCGCAGCGCCATGACGCGCCTGGGCTCGCTGGAGCAGATCGACTACCTGTTCACCGATGCGCCGCCGTCCGAGGTCTTCGCCGAACTGCTTGCGCGCCACAAGGTGCAGGTGGAGATCGCCGAATAACGGCTTCTCGCGCGCCGCCAGCCAACTGCGGATGCGATTTCAGCAACGTCTTTTTCGAAAATGTTCCCTTTTATCTGATTTCGAACATTTTTGCTTTCGCATGGATTCTTCTGCGCATAGCATGTTCAAAACCGAACATGATCTTTCGTTTTCGAGGAGAAGCCCGTGCCCCATTCCGTCCAGCCCGTCTCCGAGCTCTATGACGTTGCCGTGATCGGCGGCGGTATCAACGGCGTCGGTATCGCGGCCGATGCCGCCGGCCGCGGCCTGTCGGTGTTCCTTTGCGAACGCGACGACCTCGCCAGCCACACCTCATCAGCCAGCAGCAAGCTGATCCATGGCGGGCTGCGCTATCTGGAACACTACGAATTCCGCCTGGTTCGCGAGGGGCTGGCCGAGCGCGAAGTGCTGCTGGCGAAGGCTCCGCACATCGTCAAACCGATGCGCTTCGTGCTGCCTCATCGCCCGCATCTGCGTCCGGCGTGGATGATCCGCGCCGGGCTGTTCCTCTACGACCACCTCGGCAAGCGCGAGAAGCTACCGGGTTCGCGCGGCTTGCGCTTTTCGGCCGAAAGTCCGCTCAAGGCGCATATCCGCCGTGGTTTCGAGTACTCCGATTGCTGGGTGGACGACGCGCGGCTGGTGGTGCTCAACGCCATGGCGGCACGCGAGAAAGGCGCGCATATCCACACCCGCACCCAATGCCTGAGCGCCAAGCGCGCCGGCAGCATCTGGCATGTCGAGCTACAGCGCCAGGACAGCAGCCGCTTTTCCTTGCGCGCCAAGGCGCTGGTCAATGCCGCCGGGCCGTGGGTGGCGCAGTTCATCGGCGAGGGGCTGCAGCAACGCTCGCCCTACGGCATCCGCCTGATCCAGGGCAGCCACATCATCGTGCCCAGGCTGTACGACGGCGAGCAGGCGTTCATCCTGCAGAACGAGGATCGCCGCATCGTGTTCGCCATCCCCTACCTCGGGCGCTACACGATGATCGGCACCACCGACCGCGAGTACCAGGGCGACCCGGCGCAGGTGCGCATCAGCGAGGAGGAGACCGGCTACCTGCTCGGCGTGGCCAATGCGCACTTCCGCCGGCAGCTGGCGCCAAGCGACATCCTGCACAGCTTTGCCGGCGTGCGGCCGCTGTGCGATGACGAATCGGACAACCCCGCTGCCGTCACCCGCGATTACACCCTCGCGCTGGCGGCGGACCCGCAACAGGCGCCGCTGCTCTCGGTCTTCGGCGGCAAGCTGACCACCTACCGCAAGCTCGCCGAGTCGGCGATGACGCTGCTGGCGCCGTTCTTTCCCGCACTGGGGCCGAGCTGGACGGCCAGCGCCGCGCTCCCCGGTGGCGAGGAGATGGATTCGCCGCAGCAGCTGGCCCGGGACATCGAGGCGCGCATCGAAGGCATCGAACCGGCGCTGGCGCAACGCTGGGCCAGCACCTACGGCAGCCGTGTGTGGCAGATGCTCGGCGATGCCCACACGCTGCAGCAGCTTGGCCAGCCACTCGCTGCGCAGCTCTACAGCCGTGAGGTGGACTATCTGCGCGATCACGAATGGGCATGCGAGGCGGACGACATTCTCTGGCGTCGCACCAAGCTCGGATTGAGCTTCACCGCGCAGGAGAAGGAACGCCTGCAGCGCTATCTGGACAGCGACACGGAACTCGACGAGGCCGCCGTGCCGCCCCTGGCTAGCCGCGCAGCTGGCTAGTGACGCGCTCCAGGCTGGAATTGAGGCGCTGCTCGGCCGCGCGCAGCTGCTCGCCCTGCTGCAGCAACGGCGCGCAGAGGTTGAGCGCGGTCAGTACCAGCAGCTTGTCGGCGCTGGCATCGGGGAACTGACGGCGGCTGGTCGCCAGATGCTCCTGCAGCAGCGCCGCCGCGTCGGACAACAGCGCCGCCTGTCCTTCGCCGGCGCGAATCGAATACTCGCGCCCGAGAATGTTCAGCACCTGAATGTCGGCGGCACTCATGCGGCACTGCCGGCAGCGGCGCGCTCGATCAGCGCTTGCAACCGGGCCAGCGTCGCGCCCTGCTTTTCCTCCTGCTCCAGCGCGGCCAGCTGCAGGTTGTCGTTCTCCTCGTGGGCCTGCTGCAGCTGCTGTTCGAGCAGCGCGGCGGTTTCGCGCAGGGACTGATTCTGCTGCAGCAGGTCGGCGATGACGCGTTCGAGCTGGACGAGAGCGGTTTCAAGCATGAGAGGTATCCGGAGCCGGTGAAAAGGCGCGCGAGGATAGCAAAAGCGCTGCTGGCGGGGGGCCTGCATTGGCGAGCGCATTGCCACGACTGGCGGTCGCCAAAGCAAAGACGATTGCGGTAGCCTCGGCAGCCCATCCAAACGCATCACAGGAGTCACCCATGGCCCGCGCCACCGCCCGCCACATCCTGGTTTCCAGCGAAGCCAAGTGCAACGAACTGAAGGCTGCCATCGAAGGCGGCGCCGATTTCGCCCAGGTCGCCCGCGAGAACTCGAGCTGCCCGTCCAGCCGTGACGGCGGCAACCTCGGCTCCTTCGGCCCGGGACAGATGGTGCGTGAATTCGACACCGTCGTTTTCAGCGCGCCGCTCAACGTCGTGGAGGGTCCGGTGAAGACCCAGTTCGGCTATCACCTGCTGGAAGTCACCAGCCGCGAAGACTGATCCTGCCCGCCCCACGCTTCGGCGTGGGGACGCAGTATTTTTTCCACCATCGCGGATGGTTTCCGCCAAGCGGCGGTCCAATACGGCACGACCAAATCAAGAGGTATGTGCCATGGGACTGTTCGACAGAATCAAGGAAAAACTCGGCTTCGGCGATGCCTCCAATGAGGCGCAGAAACCGGTTTCCACCCCACCGGCGGATGCCGCCAGTACCAGCGCCGAAGGCGTCACGCTGGATTCCGGCCGCCCCACCGCTACCGCCAATGCGACCACCCACACCGACGCCCCGGCGATGTCGCAGGTCGACATCGCGACGAAGCTCGACGCCATGGCCGCCAGTCACCACGAGCAGCTCAACTGGCGCACGTCCATCGTCGATCTGCTCAAGCTGCTCGGTCTCGATAGCAGTCTGGACGCGCGCAAGGAGCTGGCCAACGAACTGCACTGCCCGCAGGACAAGATGACCGACTCCGGCACCATGAACATCTGGCTGCACAAGGCCATCATGCAAAAGCTCGCCACTCACGGCGGCAATGTGCCGCCGGAGCTGCTGCACTGACGCCGGCGAATGCCGGCCAATAAAAAAGGCTGCCCCGCATGACGGTGGCAGCCTTTTTCGTTACCGGCGCTCGCTGCGGTCAGGGCCGCTTGGGGCGATCACTACGGCCGAAGCCGGGGCGCTGCCCTTCACCCGCCGGCGGGCCGCGCCGCTTGGCCGGAGCCGGCTTGTCGCCGCCGGCGCCTTCGGGGCGCTTACCACGCTTGCGATTCACATCGCTCGGACGCTCGGCAACCGGCGTACCACGGCCCTGCTCGGCCGGACGCGGCTTGCGCGCCGGCTGCTCGCCACGCGGCTTGTCGCCGATGCGCGGCAGGTCGGCTTCACCGGCCGGACGCAGCACACGCGGGCGGCGCTCGCCACGCGCCAGCGGCTTGGCCACCTTGCGCTGCAGACGGTCGATCTTCTCCTTGGCGCGGGCCTTCATCTCCGGCAGCGCGACCGGCGTCAGGCCGACCTCCTGACTGAGGATGTCCACCTCGGCCTGCGACATCTCGCGCCAGCGGCCCATCGGCAGATCGGAGGTCATGAACACCGGACCGAAACGCACCCGCTTCAGCCGGCTGACCACCAGCCCCTGGGATTCCCACAGGCGGCGCACCTCACGGTTGCGGCCTTCCATCACCACGCAGTGATACCAGTGGTTGAAACCTTCGCCGCCGGGCGCTTCCTGAATGTCGGTGAAGCGCGCCGGGCCGTCTTCCAGCATGACGCCGGTCTTCAGGCGCTCGATCATCTCGTCGTCGACTTCGCCGCGCACGCGCACCGCGTATTCGCGGTCCATCTCGTAGGACGGATGCATCAGCCGGTTGGCCAGTTCGCCATCGGTGGTGAACAGCAGCAGGCCGGTGGTGTTGATGTCCAGCCGGCCGATGTTGATCCAGCGGCCTTCCTTCGGCCGCGGCAGGCGGTCGAATACGGTCGGACGACCTTCCGGATCGTTGCGGGTACAGATTTCGCCGTCGGGCTTGTTGTAGATCAGCACGCGCCGCACCACGGCGGCTTCTTCGCGCTTGATCAGGCGGCCGTCGACGGCGATGGCGTCGAGCCGGTCCACGCGCTGGCCGAGGCTGGCCACCGCGCCGTTGACCTTGACCCGGCCTTCGCTGATCCATTGTTCGATATCACGTCGCGAAGCCAGCCCCATGCGGGCCAGGACCTTCTGCAGTTTTTCGCCATGGGCGACGTGAGGGGTGGAATCGTCATGCTCGGTCATTCTGGGCACCTCCCGGTGTGTCAGTTCCGATTGAAAGGGCGCGAATCATACGCGCATCGACGTCCGCACGCACCGTTTGCGCACGGATGCACCGACCGCTCAGCCGAGAGCGGCGAGCGCATTGGCGGTGGCCTGCCGGATACGCGCCCAGTCGCCACTGGCGAGGCTGGCCGCATCGATCATCCAGGTTCCGCCGACGCACATCACGTTGCCGAGCGCCAGGTATTGCGCGGCGTTGCCGGCGTTGACGCCGCCGGTCGGGCAGAAGCGCACGTCCGCGAACGGTCCGCCGAACGCCTTGAGCGCGGCGATGCCCCCGCAGACTTCGGCCGGGAACAACTTGAAGCGGCGATAGCCCAGCGCATAGCCCTCCATGATTTCCGTTGCCGTGGCGATGCCCGGCAGCACCGGCACCGCACATTGCACGCCGGCTTCCAGCACTTCCCGACTGGCGCCGGGGGTGACCACGAACTGCGCCCCGGCCGCTTCCACCTGATCCATCATGCGGTGGTCGAGCACGGTGCCGGCGCCGATGCACAGCTCGGGACGCTCCTCGCGCAGCCGGCGGATCGCCGTCAGCCCATGCGCCGAACGCAGGGTGATTTCCAGCGTGCGCAGGCCGCCCGCCGCCAGGGCGTCGGCCAGCGGCAGGATCTGCTCCTCGCTACCGATGGTGATCACCGGCAGGATGCGCGCATTCACGCACAGCTGCTCGATCAGGTCGTTCTTCAGTTGCATGGTCATGGGCAATCCTCAGGGCGTCAGGGACACCAGTAGATTTCCAGCGGAGAGTGAATGAACGCGCGAATCGGCATCCGCAACGCATCGGCGTTCAAGGCCTGGCGCAGAGTCTCCAGTTTGGTCATGCCCTGGATCGCCAGACACTGCATGCGCGCCGAGGCCAGCAGCGGATAGGTCATGCTCAGGCGCTCGCGCGGCTCGGTCGGCGCGCACATCGCCACGCAGCGATCCGGGCAATCGGCCCGCAGTGCATGGTCCAGACGCGCACTGTCGGGAAACAACGACGCGGTGTGGCCATCGTCGCCCATGCCCAGCACCAGCACATCGATCGGCTGACCGAGTTCGGCCAGACGTCGGTCCGCCAGTTGCGCGGCTTCCTCCAGGGTGGCCGCCGGATGATACAAACCGATGAACTGCGCCACGGCCGCGGCGTTCTGCAACAGATGACGACGCACCAGCCCCTCGTTGCTGGCCGCATCGCTTGGCGGCACCCAGCGCTCGTCCGCCAGGCTGATCTGCACCCTGGACCAATCCAGCTCGCGGCGCGACAGTTCCTCGAAGAACGGCACCGGGCTGCGCCCGCCGGATACCACCAGGCTGGCCACGCCGTGGGTGCGCACCGCGTAGTTCAGCACCTTGGCCGCGTCGTCAGCCATCAGCCGCGCCTGCCCAGCGGCGTCGGCCAGACTGTGGGCAACCACGCCGGTAGGCAGGTCGAGTTCAGAAATCGCCATACCAGGACCTCCCGTCACGAGTAATCAAGGCAATCGAAGCCACCGGCCCCCAGGAGCCGGCAGGATAGAGTTTGAGACTGTCGCCAATACGGGTCCAGCCGTCGACCAGCTGATCGCACCATTGCCAGGCGTATTCGACTTCGTCGCGGCGCACGAACAGGTTTTGATTGCCCTGCATCACCTCCAGCAGCAGCCGCTCGTAGGCATCGGGGATGCGCGCGCTCTTGTAGGTCTCGGAAAAATTCAGCTGCAGCGGCCCGCTGCGCAGGTGCATGCCCTTGTCCAGCCCCTGCTCCTTGGTCATCACCTGCAGGGAAATGCCCTCGTCCGGCTGCAGGCGGATGATCAGCCGGTTGCTGATCAGCGAGCGCTGCTCGGGCGCAAAGATGTAGAACGGCGGTTCCTTGAAGTGGATGACGATCTGCGACAGCTTCTGCGCCATGCGCTTGCCGGTGCGCAGGTAGAACGGCACGCCGGACCAGCGCCAGTTACAAATGTCGGCGCGCAGGGCGACGAAGGTTTCCGTGCTGCTGGTGGCATTGGAGTTCTCTTCCTCCAGATAGCCCGGCACCGGCTTGCCGCCGGCGATCCCGGCCGAATACTGGCCGCGCACCACGCGCTGGCTGAGGATGTCCGGCGTGATCGGCGCCAGCGCCTTGAGCACTTTTACCTTCTCATCGCGGATGCTGTCGGCGGTGAGGTTGCTCGGCGGGTCCATGGCGATCAGGCAGAGCAGCTGCAGCAGGTGGTTCTGGATCATGTCGCGCAACTGGCCAGCCTGGTCGAAGTAACCCCAGCGCCCCTCGATGCCGACGGTTTCGGCCACGGTGATCTCCACATGCGAGATGTGGTGCTGGTTCCACTGCGTCTCGAACAGGCTGTTGGCGAAACGCAGGGCAATCAGGTTCTGGACGGTTTCCTTACCCAGGTAATGATCGATCCGATAGATCTGGCTCTCGGCGAAATACTGCGCGACCGCATCGTTGATCACCCGCGACGACGCCAGGTCATGGCCGATGGGTTTCTCCAGCACCACCCGCGCCTGCGCGGCCAGCCCGGCGCCTGCCAGGTGTTCGCAGATCGCACCGTATACCGCGGCGGGCGTGGCGAAATAGGCGATCAGCGGCAGCTCGGCGCTGACGTTCTGTGCCAGCACGGCGTAATCCTCGCCGCGGCGAAAATCCATGCGCAGACAGCACAGACGCGCCAGAAAGCGCTGCAGCACGGCATCGTCCAGCTCGTGCGGCGGGATGTAGCGGCGCAGGGCCTGATCGATCCGCGCCATCTGCTCGTCCGGCTCGCCGCCCTCGCGTGACAGTGCCAGCAGCCGCGTATCGGCGTGCAACAGGGCGGCGCGGTCGAGCTGATAAAGCGCGGGAAACAGCTTGCGCAGCGCCAGATCGCCCAGCGCGCCGAACAGGGCAAAGGTATTGGGTTCAACGTTGATCGCAGGCATAAACGCTCGTGGTCAGTGCAGTGTGGGCTTCGGCGCCGCTCGAATGGCCGGGCACCGGCTCGCGGTCATTCCGTGCTGCGCGGCACGGCGCCCCTTCAGCAACAGACAGAGATCGTTGCAAAAGACTCGCGCGAATCGGAAAAAATTCTGTCCCGACGATGCACGGTGCTGGACGGCCGCGCCATCACGGTTTGCGCTTGTTCGCCTTGCCGAGGTTGGCGAGACGCTCGGCCGCCTGTTGCCTGACGACCTTGCGTTCCTTGTTCTTGAGTTTCTTCCAGCGTTTGATCTCGTCGCGGCTACGACCGCAGCTGACGCAGATGTCGTCCTTGAGCTTGCACAGATCCACGCAGGGATTGTCTACCTTGCCGCCCACGACACCTCCGACGCGCCGGTCGGCCTCGCGTTGCGCAAGGCCGGCCGGCGTCAGTGTTGCGCGCTCAACCGATCATTTCCACCAGTACTCCACCTGCACGCCGAAGTTGGAACCGTGCTGGGCATCACCGAAGGCCCCGCTGTCCGAGAGTGCCGAGCCGGCAGCCATCAGATTCGCGGCCCGCTGCGCGGCGTCGTTCCACTGCGCATAGGTGTAATACAGGCGTACTTCCGGCCGCACCCAGAACGCCGGGCCGGCCGGCGACCAGGTCGGCGCAACGGTGAATTTGCTCAGCTTGCGCGTACCGTCGGCGGCGTCGATCTGATCGTGACCGAGCTCGGTGACCAGCTTGAACTGCTCGGTGAAGGCATAGGTCGGACGTACCCCGACCGACCACCAATCCTGGTCGCCGCCGTCGACACGTTTGTCCTTCTGGTAGACCACCTGGAACTGCCCGCCGAAACGGGGCGTCAGCTGCCAGTCGAAATACTCGACCACGCGCCAGCTGCGGGCACTGTCGTCCAGCGTGACATCGCCGGTGTAGCCCAGACCGGTCCCCGGGCCTTCGCCGTACTGCAGTGCCAGGGTGTTGCTGCCGCCGAGAAAGCCGTCCTGCTTGTGCTGTGCGGTCACCGCCCAGCCGCTGTGGGCGTCCTCGCTGTCGGGCTTGTCGATGTAACTCACGCCGAATTCCAGCTCGCCGCCAGGATTGCTGTCGAAGCCGCCGACGTTGAAGTCGTGGCGATTGATGTAGTCCTTCTGGAACACTCCGTCCTTGCGTGAAAAGGCGTAGCTGTACTTCAGGCCGCCGATCTCCATATCTTCCACGCCGGCACCGGTGGCGCTCTGGTTCCAGTAGTAGAAGTCGGAGATATGGATGTCGTTACGCTTGTAGAAGCGCCGCCCGGCCCACAGCGAGCCGTTGTACAGCGCCGGCACCTTGCTCCACTCGGCATAGGCCTGCACCATCCGCGCCCAGCCGTGATCGCCGGTGAATTCCGGGGTGTGGCCGTACTGGTTGTACAGCGCCGCCATGCCTTCCAGGCTGAGCACCGAGCCATCGGCAAAGGTGTAGAGATCCTGACGCAGATCGAGCTCGGCGTACTGCTCGCACTCGTTGCCGAGACGGTACTTGCTCGGCGCGCCGGGCAACTGGAAGCAGGATTGCGTCCCGCCCTCTACCGAGTCGCCGACGCCGCTGCGCAGGTAGCCGGAAAACTCCAGCGCCTGACCGCTCAGCGGCAGCACGGCGCACGCCACGGCGGCAGCCAGACTCATTCCTGCGGATATTGTTGTTTTCATGTCCACTCCGTTCGCTGTTGTTGTTATTCGTTATCTGCAGGTCAGCACGGCGACAAGCGCTGCCTGGGTCGGGCCGCTGCGCGCGCCCTAGCGGGCGCTACCGCTGCGCTCACGCCCGCTGTAAGGCACGCCTCGTTCGCCAGGCGTGCGGCCGTTCGGCAAGGTCTCGACCACACCGAGCCGCCCGCCGCCCGCCGGGCGGGCAGCCTGGTGGTCCAGCCGCTCGCCGGTGTGCGCATCGAACAGCAGCACCTTGTGCGGATCGAACTGCAGCTCGAGGGTTTCACCGGCGCGCGGGGCCTGGTCCGGCGCCAGACGGCACGACGCCTTGACCTCGTTCAGGCTGAAGAACACCAGGGTGTCCGGCCCGGTGGGCTCGATCACCTCGATCTGGCAGCGCAGCGAGCAGTCGTTGCCCGCGCCGTCGGCCAGGCCGATCTGCTCCGGGCGGATGCCGAGAATCACGTCACGCGCGTGCCACTGCGCATCGGCCGGCAACGCCAGCGGAATTTCACAGCTCGCCTGATCGCTGTTGAGCACGGCGACCCAACGCCCGCTCTGCTGGCGCAGGCGCACGGGGACGAAGTTCATCGGCGGCGAGCCGATGAAGCTGGCCACGAACTGGTTGGCCGGGTCGTTGTAGATCTCGTGCGGGGTGCCGAACTGCTGGACGACGCCGTCCTTCATCACCGCGACCTTGTCGCCGAGGGTCATCGCCTCGATCTGGTCGTGGGTGACATAAACGGTGGTGGTCTTCAGGCGCTGATGCATCAGCTTGATTTCGGTGCGCATCTCCACGCGCAGCTTGGCGTCGAGGTTCGACAGCGGTTCATCGAACAGGTAGATCTTCGGCCGCCGCGCCAGCGCCCGCCCCATGGCGACGCGCTGCTGCTGGCCGCCGGAGAGCTGCGACGGCTTGCGCTCGAGCAGCGCCTCGATCTGCAGCAGCTTGGCGACCCGCGCCACCTCCTCCTCGATCTGTGCGGCCGGCACCTTGCGCATCTTCAGGCCGAAGGCGATGTTGTCGCGCACGCTCATGGTCGGGTACAGCGCGTAGGACTGGAACACCATGGCGATGTCGCGATCCTTCGGGCTGGCCTGGCTGATGTCCTCGCCGTCGACCAGAATCTCGCCGCCGGTGATGTTTTCCAGCCCGGCGATGCAGTTCATCAGGGTGGATTTGCCGCAGCCCGACGGCCCGACCAAGATCAGGAACTCTCCTGCGTCGATCTTCAGCGCGATGTTCTTCAGCGTTTCGACCTTGGCGTTGCCGTAGGTTTTCTGGACGTTGCGCAGTTCCAGGGATGCCATGTTGTTTTTCTCCTCAACCCTTGACGGCGCCGGCAGTCAGCCCGCGCAGGAAGTACTTGCCGGCGATCACGTAGACCACCAGCGTGGGCAGGCCGGCGATCATCGCGGCGGCCATGTCGACGTTGTATTGCTTGGCGCCGGTGCTGGTGTTCACCAGGTTGTTCAGCGCCACGGTGACCGGCTGGGTGTCGCCACTGGCGAACACCACACCGAAGAGGAAGTCGTTCCAGATCTGGGTGAACTGCCAGATCAGGCAGACCATGATGATCGGCACCGACATCGGCAGCAGGATGCGCCCGAAGATGGTGAAGAAGCCGGCGCCATCGAGCCGCGCCGCCCGCACCAGCGCATCCGGCACGCTGACGTAGAAGTTGCGGAAGAACAGCGTGGTGAAGGCCAGCCCGTAGACCACGTGCACCAGCACCAGGCCGGCGGTGGTATTGGCCAGACCGAGCTTGCCGAGGGTGAACGACGCCGGCAGCAGGATCACCTGGAACGGCAGAAAGCAGCCGAACAGCAGCAGCCCGAAGAACAGCTGCGAGCCGCGGAAGCGCCACATCGACAGCACGTAGCCATTGATGGCGCCGAGCGCAGTGGAAATCAGCACCGCCGGAATGACGATCTTCACCGAGTTCCAGAAGTAGCCGCCGATGCTGTCCCAGGCGGTCAGCCAGCCCATGGCGGTGAACGCGTCCGGCCAGCTCAGCAGGTTGCCGGTACGGATGTCGTCCGGCGTCTTGAAGCTGGTCAGCAGCATCACGATCAGCGGTATCAGGTAGACGGCGCAGGCCAGCAGCAGCGTGGCGTGGATGGTCAGGCGCCCGAGGGTCAGGCGCGGTTGCGCGAAGTCAGACATGGCGCTTGGTCCTCAGCTCGGAATACAGGTACGGCACGATGATCGCCATCACCGCGCCGAGCATCAGCATGGCGCTCGCCGCGCCCAGGCCCATCTGGCCGCGGGTGAAGGTGTGGGCGTACATGAACATCGCCGGCAGATCGCTGGAGTAGCCCGGCCCGCCGGCGGTCATCGCCGCCACCAGGTCGAAGCTCTTGATCGCGATGTGGGCGAGGATCATCAGCGCACTGAAGAACACCGGGCGCAGGCTCGGCAGCACGATGCGCAGGTAGATGGTCGGCAGGCTGGCACCGTCCACCTGGGCGGCGCGGATGATCGACTGGTCGACACTGCGCAGACCGGCGAGAAACAGTGCCATGACGAAGCCCGAGGCCTGCCACAC
This sequence comes from Stutzerimonas sp. 21-1, assembly GCF_056336065.1. Lineage (NCBI taxonomy): Bacteria > Pseudomonadati > Pseudomonadota > Gammaproteobacteria > Pseudomonadales > Pseudomonadaceae > Stutzerimonas > Stutzerimonas sp. 21-1. Next base: position 2,558,400 of record NZ_CM150500.1, read on the forward strand.
GGCGGCGATCACCAGGCAGTAGATGACCCGGTCGGGGTCCACCAGCCAGTCGAAGCGAAAGCCCTCCCAGCCCCAGTCGCGCAGCAGCTTGTCCAGGCCCAGGCCGGGGTTGAGCAGCCACTGCCAGGCGGTGCCGGTGACGATCATCGACAGCGCCATCGGGTACAGGTAGATGGTGCGGATCAGCCCCTCGCGGCGGATGCGCTGGTCCAGCAGCACGGCTAGCACTACGCCGATCAGCAGACTGATGGCGATGAACAGGCCGCCGAACACCAGCAGATTCTGGCTGGCGACCCACCAGCGGTCGTTGTCCCACAGGCGCTCGTACTGTTGCAGGCCGGCCCATTTGTAGCTGGGCATGAAGCGCGAATTGGTGAACGACAGCAGGAAGGTCCAGCCGATGTAGGCGTAGAAGCCGACCAGCACGATCAGCATGCTCGGCGCCAGCACCAGTTTCGGCAGCCAGCGCTGCAGGGCGTCGAGCGGCGAAGCCTTGGCGGGCCTAGCTTGAAGCGCGATGGAGCTCATGGGTGTGATCCCTCATGGAAATCCGGGATGTCGTCGCCCGCGGCACATGCCAAGGCATGTACCGGGGACGCACGTTTCGGGAATCGGGCGGCGCTATCCGCCCGTAGCGTTACTGCACGGCCTGGATCGCCGCCGCCAGTTGCTTGGCCGCCTTTTGCGGGTCGGCCTTGGGGTCGTTGAAGAAGTTGGTCACAACGTCGAACACCGCGCCCTGCACGTAGCTCGACGCCGCCATGCCGTGGGCCAGGCTGGGCTGCAGACCGCTGTCCTGTGCGGCCGCCTTGAAGTCCTTCATCGACTGCTGCGCGCAGGCGTCGAACTCGCTCATGTCCATGTCCTGGCGAACCGGGATCGAGCCCTTGTTCTGGTTGAAGAACGTCTGGAACTCCGGCTCCAGCACCGTGCGCGCCAGATCGACCTGGGCCTTGCGGTTTTCCTCGTCGCTGAGCTTGAACATCGCCAGCGAGTCGATGTTGTAGGCGAAGCTGCCCTGGGTGCCGGGGAACGGCAGGCACTGGTAGTCCTTGCCGGCCACCTGGTTGGCAGCGGTGAACTCGCTCTTAGCCCAGTCGCCCATGATCTGCATGCCGGCCTTGCCGTCGATGACCATGCCGGTGGCGCGGTTCCATTCGCGGCCCGCGGCATCGGCATCGATGTAGTCGCGCAGCTTCTTCAGGGCGGCGAACGCCTGGACCATCTTCTCGCCGGTGAGCGTGTCCTCATCCAGCTCGACGAAGGCCTTGTGGTAATCCTCCGGGCCGAGAATGCTCAGCACGAAGTCCTCGAATACGGTGCCGTCCTGCCAGGGCTGGCCGCCGTGGGCGACCGGGATGAAACCCGCGGCTTTGAGCTTGTCGGCGGCGGCGAAGAATTCGTCTAGGGTTTTCGGCGGCGTGGCGCCGGCCTTCTCGAACACCTCGGGGTTGATCCACAGCCAGTTGACCCGGTGCACGTTGACCGGCACGGCGACGTAGGAGCCGTCGTACTGCATGATCTTGGTCACCTGCTTGGGCAGCAGCTCTTCCCACTTGTCCGCCTTGGCGGTTTCGTCGAGGTTGGCCAACAGGCCCAGCTCACCCCATTCCTGAATGTCCGGCCCCTTGATCTGCGCAGCCGCCGGCGGATTGCCGGACACGGCACGGGTTTTCAGAACCGTCATGGCCGCCTCGCCGCCGCCACCGGCCACGGCGAAATCACGCCAGCTGTGGCCTTTCTTCTCTACCAGTTTCTGCAGCGTGTCGGCGGCGCGCTTTTCGCCACCGGACGTCCACCAGTGCAGCACCTCGACCTCGCCGGCATGGGCGGCGAGCGGCAGGGCAAGGGAAATGGAAAGAGCGAGGTGATGGAACGCTTTCATGTCTGGGCACCTTCTTGTTTTTATCGGGCAAGGCGTGGTCGCTTGCGTTGATCCGAGTCTATGCGCGCCGCAAGGGGCGCTGGGTAACGAAGGGATAGGCAATGGTCACCGTCCGGTTACAAACCTCGGTGAAATGTCACGCACCACGGAAACGGCGCGTTTCAGTCATCGCTGGAGGCCTGGCGCGGCAGCGTAAGGGTGACCCGCAGGCCCCCTTCCGGCAGGTTGCGCATGCCCAGCTCGCCACCGTGGGCGTGGGCGATGTTGCGTGCGATACCCAGCCCCAGGCCGTAGCCCTGCTGCTGCCCGGACAGCCGCACGTGCGGCTCGAATACCTGCTCCAGGCGCTGTTCCGGCACGCCCGGGCCCTCGTCGTCGACATGCAGCACCAGCAGCTCGGCGCTGTCCTCCAGACGCAGATGGGCACGCCCGCCGTACTTGAGCGCGTTATCCAGCAGGTTGCCGATGCAGCGCTTGAGCGCCAGCGGCTTGCCCGGATAGGGCCGCAGCGCGCGGCCGGCGAGCGTCACGCAGTCAGGGTCACTGGCCTGATAGGGCTCGACGATATGTTCGAGCAGCACGTTCAGATCGACCGCCTCGATGTTCTCGTGGATGTCGGTGTCCTTCACGCACTGCAAGGCGCCTTTGACCAGCAGCTCCAGCTCGTCGAGGTCGCGGCTGAACTTGGCCTGCACGGCTTCGTCGTCGAGCAGTTCGACGCGCAGACGCAAGCGGGTGATGGGCGTGCGCAGGTCATGGGAAATCGCGCTGAACAGCTGGCCCCGTTCGCTCAGGTAGCGGTTGATGCGTTCGCGCATGCTGTTGAAAGCGCGACTGACCTCCACCACCTCGCTGGCTCCCACCTCGGCGAGCGGACGCATCTCCCCGCCCACCGCCATGTCTCGCGCGGCCTTGGCCAGACGCTTGAGCGGACGGCTCTGCCAGCGCACCAGCAGGCCGATGAACGACAGCAGAAACACCGTGGTGAGCACGATGAACCACAGCTGCTGCACCGGCAGCCCCTCGTCTTCCAGGCTGACGTACGGCGCCGGCATCAGTGTGGCGAGGTACAGCCACTCACCGGGCGCGATCTGGATTTGCGTCACCAGCACCGGCGGTGCCAGCGGTTCGAAACTCAGCGCATAGTGCGCCCAGGAACGCGGCAGCTCGTCGAGCGCGATGCCGCTGTTGAAGATGCGCAGATCTTCCGGGCTGACGAACTCGACCGTCAGGTCCACCGCGCTGCCGAGGCGCTGACGCAGCACCCGATCGACTTCACCGAGCACCAACCGCTTGCGCGGCGTTTCGGGCAGGATCTGCATTTGCAACGGCCGGTCGTTGAGCGAGACGAAGAAACGCGTGCCGCCCATGCTGCGCAGCTGATCGAGCACCAGCGGCCGATACCCCAACGGCAGCGAACGGAAGTAGCCGACGCTGGCGGCCATCGACTGCGCCAGGCTGCGCGCGGTGGTGGTCAGCCCTTCGGTCTGGCTGGCGCGCAGTTGTGACAGCCAGATCAGACTCGACAGTCCCTGGGCGAGCAATACCGCCAGCAGGGTCAGTGCCAGCATGCGTCCCAGCAGCGAGCGCGGCACCGGCAACAACCGGCGCCGCCCGGTCCGCAAATTCATGATTGCGACGTCACCTGGGCCGCCAGCAGATAGCCGCAGCCACGCACGGTGCGGATCAGCCGCGGCGACTTGCCGGTATCGCGCAGGCGCTGGCGCAGGCGACTGACCGCCATGTCGACGATGCGCTCCAGCGGCATCACCTCGCGGCCGCGGGTGGCGTTGGCGATGGTGTCGCGGTCGAGAATCTGCTGCGGGTGGTCGAGAAACAGTTTGAGCAGGGCGAAGTCGGCGCCGGAGAGGAACACCTCCTCGCCATCGGCGTGGAACAGGCGATGGCTGACCATGTCGAGCCGCCAGTCATCGAAGGCCAGCACATCGCTGCCGCGCTCCTGAGCGAAACTCACCCGGCGCAGCAGCGCCTTGATCCGCGCCAGCAGTTCACGCGGGCTGAAGGGTTTGCCGAGATAGTCGTCGGCGCCGAGCTCCAGGCCGATCACCCGATCGGCTTCGTCGGAACTGGCGGTGAGCATGATGATCGGCATCGAGGCCAGGCGTTCGTGTTCGCGCACCCAGCGACAGAGGCTGAAGCCGTCCTCGTCGGGCAGCATCACGTCGAGGATCACCAGATCCGCCGGCTGCTCGCACAGCGCCTGGCGGAACGCCGCGCCATCGGCCACGGTACGCACCTGGAAGCCGGAGCGGCTGAGGTAGGCCTGCAGAAGCTCGCGAATTTCCTGATCGTCGTCGACCAGCAGCAGCTGTTTTCCCGTCTGACTCACATCGCATCCCTTTTCTTGTTGTTATCCGGTCACCCGGTTGCGTCCCTGGTGCCGCGCCTCAGGCGCCCTCCAACAATGGTTGCAGGGCGACGCCGGCACCTTCCAGCCCCGGATACGGCGCTGTCACCAGCCACACCGGCAGCTGATCGAAATAGCCGCTCATGCGCCCCTTGTCACGCAGGCTCTGCTGGAAATCGCTGGCGAGGAAGAACTCGGCGAAGCGTGGCACCACCCCACCGACGATGTACACCCCGCCCCGCGCGCCCAGGGTCAGCACGTTGTCGCCGGCCACACGCCCGAGCCAGCGGCAGAACTGCTGCAGCACCTCGACCGCATAGGGCTCGCCCGCCAGTGCAGCGGCGGTGACCGCAGCCGGCGAATCGACCGTCACCGCGCGACCGTCCAGCCCGCAGCTGGCGCGGTACAGCGCCAGCAGCCCCGGCCCGCTGAGCACCGCTTCGGCATTCACGTGACCGAGCTGGCGGTGCAGATGGGCCCAGATCGCGGCCTCGCGCTCGCTGCCCACCGGCAGGCAGATGTGCCCGCCCTCGCCCGGCAGCGCCCGCCAGCCGCCGCCCTGCAGCGGCAACAGCGTGGCGACACCCAGGCCCGTGCCAGGCCCTATGACCAGACGTGGCCGGCCGGGTTCGGGCTCGCCTGGGCAAAGCGTGATGCGTTCGCCCTCATGCAGGCGCGTCATGCCCAGCGCCATGGCGGTGAAGTCGTTGATCAGCAGCAGCTGCGCAAGCCCGAGATCCGCACAGAATGCCGCGCGCCTGAGCTGCCAATGGTTGTTGGTGAAACGGAATACATCGCCGCCCACCGGCCCGGCGCATGCCAGGCAGACCGCCTCGAGCGTTTCCAGCGGCTGGTCGACCGCCGCCAGGTAGGCGCGGATCGCCAGCTCGGGACAGGCGTAATCCGCCGTGGGCAGCACGCGGATCTGCTCGACGCGCTGATCGCGCCAGAGCGCGAAGCGCGCATTGGTACCGCCGATATCGCCGACCAGTGCCGTCTTCACTGCAACGCCTCCAGCCCGCTGGTGAAGGCGCTGGCGCCCTGCTCCGCGCTGCTGAACGCCGCGCGCATGAAGCCGAACAGCTCGCGACCGCAGCCGATGCCCAGATCTTCCGGGCGCGTGGCCGGCCTGCGCGCCGCCCATTCGAGCGGCTCGACCAGCACACGCAGCGCGCCGGTTTCGCCATCGACGCGGATGATGTCGCCATCGCGCACCCGCGCCAGCGGCCCGCCGTCCAGCGCCTCGGGGCAGACATGAATGGCCGCCGGCACCTTGCCCGAAGCTCCAGACATGCGCCCGTCGGTGACCAGCGCGACCTTATAGCCGCGGTCCTGCAGCACACCAAGAAACGGCGTCAGCTTGTGCAGTTCCGGCATGCCGTTGGCCTTCGGCCCCTGGAAGCGCACCACGGCGACGAAGTCGCGCTCCAGCTCGCCGGCCTTGAATGCCGCGGCCAGTTCGCTCTGATCGATGAACACCCGCGCCGGCGCCTCAACCACGCGATGCTCCGGTGCCACGGCGGAAATCTTCGTCACGCCGCGCCCGAGGTTGCCCTCCAGCACGCGCAAGCCGCCTTCTGGCGAAAAGGGCCGCTCTGCCGGGCGCAAGATATTTTCGTCCAGGCTCTGCTCCGGGCCGTCGCGCCAGACCAGCTGCTCGCCGTCGAGGAACGGCTCCTGGATGTAGCGGCGCAGGCCCTTGCCGACCACGGTGTGCACGTCCTCGTGCAGCAGCCCGGCGTCGAGCAGCGTGCGCACCATGAACGGCACCCCGCCACAGGCATGGAAATGGTTCACGTCAGCCTGGCCGTTGGGGTAGACCTTGGCCAGCGTCGGCACCACCTCGGAGAGTTCGGCCATGTCCTGCCAGGTCAGCTGGATACCGGCGGCGCGGGCGAATGCCGGGATGTGCAGGGTGTGATTGGTCGAGCCACCGGTGGCGTTGAGCGCAACCACCGAGTTGACGATGGCCTTCTCGTCGACGATCTGGCACAGCGGCGTGTAGCTGCCGCCCTGGTGGGTCAGGCGGACGACCTGCCGCGCCGCTTCGCGGGTCAACGCATCGCGCAGCGGTGTGTACGGATTGACGAACGACGAGCCCGGCAGGTGCAGGCCCATGATCTCCATCACCACCTGATTGGTGTTGGCGGTGCCGTAGAAGGTGCAGGTGCCGGGGCTGTGGTAGGACTTCATCTCCGACTCCAGCAGCTCCTCGCGACTGGCCTTGCCCTCGGCGTAGCGCTGGCGCACCTCGGCCTTTTCCTTGTTGGGAATACCCGACGGCATCGGCCCACCGGGTACGAAAATGGTCGGCAGGTGGCCGAAGCGCAGCGCACCGATCATCAAGCCAGGCACGATCTTGTCGCAGATGCCGAGCAGCAGCGCGGCATCGAACATGTTGTGCGACAGCGCCACCGCCGTGCTCATGGCAATCACTTCGCGGCTGGCGAGGCTCATCTCCATGCCCGCCTCGCCCTGGGTCACGCCATCGCACATCGCCGGCACGCCACCGGCGAACTGGCCGACCGAACCGATCTCGCGCAGTGCCTGCTTGATCAGCTCGGGAAAATGCTCGTAGGGCTGATGCGCGGAGAGCATGTCGTTGTAGGCCGAGACGATCGCGACGTTGGCCTCGTTCATCAGGCGCAGGCGCTGCTTGTCTTCGCTCGAAGCGCAACCGGCGACGCCGTGGGCGAAGTTGGCGCACTGCAGCTTGCCGCGCTGCGGACCTTCGCTGGCCGCCGCGGCCATCATCGCCAGGTAGCGCTCGCGGGTCTTGCGACTGCGCTCCACCAGGCGCTCGGTGACCTGCTGAACTCGTGGATGCATGCCTTACTCCCGTTGCGAATTGAGGATTCCGACAACCATAAACCATCCGCGGGCGGTGGAAGTTCCGAGGCGATGGGAAGGTGAGTCCTTACGGGTTCTTCGCGGTAGGTTGTCGTAGGGCCGGCGCCGAACGCAAGCGCCCCACCACCGACGCCGGACCGATCCCGCCGGTTCGCTTCCGGGTCGCGCGGATTCGACGACGTTTTGCCCGCCATCACCGCATGCGTCACACTTGCGCCCTTCGAGGGCCTGGCCCCTTTCCACAGTCGAATCCAACGCATGACCCGCTCCCCCGTTCGCCGTCTGATCTTCTCCGCGCTGCGCCGCTTGCTGTACCTCTGGGTGCGTTCGGAAACCATCAACCAGTCCGCCTTCACCCTCAAGCTCGATCGCAGCAAGCCGGTGTTCTACGTGCTGCAACAGGCGTCGCTGAGCGATCTGGCGGTGCTCGATGTGGAGTGTGCCAAGGCCGGACTGCCGCGCCCGGTGGCCGATGTAGCGGTGGGCGATCATGTCGAGCCGGCGGCGTTCTTCTTTCTCAATCCGGCGGCCAGCTGGTTCGGCCGGCGTGCCCGGCTGGTCGCCCCGCCGCCCCTGGTGCGGCTGGTCGGCGCGCTGGAGCACAACGCGGTGGAGAATGCCCAGATCATCCCGGTCAGCGTGTTCTGGGGTCAGTCGCCGAACCGCGAAACCAGCGCCTGGAAGCTGCTGTTCGCCGACAGCTGGGCGGTCACCGGGCGGCTGCGCAAGCTGCTCAGCATCCTGGTGCTGGGGCGCAAGACGCGCGTGCAGTTCTCCGCGCCGATCCAGCTCAACGAACTGGTGGCGCTGAACAAGGGCCACGAACGCACGCTGCGCATGGTGCACCGCATGTTGCGCGTGCACTTCCGCAATCAGAAGACTGCGGTGATCGGCCCGGACCTGTCGCACCGGCGCAACTTGGTGAAGGGACTGGTACACGGCCCGCAGGTGCGCGAGGCGATCCGAGAGGAAGCCGCGCGCGAGAATATCGCCGTCGACAAGGCCGAAGCCCGCGCGCTGCGCTACGCCAACGAGATCGCCTCGGACTATGCCTACACCGCCGTGCGCTTTCTTGAGGTGGTGCTGTCCTGGTTCTGGAACAAGATCTACGACGGCATCCGCGTCAGCCATATCGAGCCGCTGCAGGACGCCGTGCGCGGCTACGAGGTGATCTATGTGCCCTGCCATCGCAGCCACATCGACTATCTGCTGCTGTCCTACCTGCTGTTCCGCAACGGCCTGACGCCGCCGCACATCGCCGCCGGCATCAACCTCAACATGCCGGTCATCGGCGGCCTGCTGCGCCGCGGCGGCGCGTTCTTCATGCGCCGTTCGTTCAAAGGCAACCCGCTGTACACCGCGGTGTTCAACGAATACCTGCACACGCTGTTCAGCCGCGGCTTTCCAGTGGAGTACTTCGTCGAGGGCGGGCGCTCGCGCACCGGGCGCATGCTGCGGCCGAAGACCGGCATGCTGGCGCTGACCCTGCGCAGCTACCTGCGCTCCTCGCGCCTGCCGATTCTCTTCGTGCCGGTGTATGTCGGCTACGAGCGCGTGCTGGAGGGCCGCACCTACCTGGGCGAGCTGCGCGGGGCGGCGAAGAAGAAGGAATCGATCTTCGACATCTTCAAGGTCATCGGTGCGCTCCGGCAGCGCTTCGGCCAGGTCTGGGTCAATTTTGGTGAACCGCTCAAGCTCAACGAGTTTCTCGATCAGGAACAACCGGGCTGGCGCCAGCAGAACCATGCGCCGGAGTTTCGCCCCGACTGGCTCAACGCGACGACCAACCGTCTGGCCGAACGCATCGCCCAGCGCCTGAACGAGGCGGCAGCGGTCAATCCGGTGAATCTGGTGGCGCTGGCCATGCTCTCCACCAGCCGCCAGGCGCTGGATCGCCGTTCGCTGGCACGGATTCTCGATCTCTACCAGCGGCTGCTGCGCGCCGTGCCCTACTCGCCGCATACCACGCTGCCGGAAGGCGATGGCGCCGCGTTGATCGACTATGTGAAAAGCCTCGACCTGATCGCCGAACAGAAGGATGCGCTGGGCGACATCCTCTATCTGGACGAGCAGAACGCGGTGCTGATGACCTACTACCGCAACAACGTGATGCATATCTTCGCCCTGCCGGCGCTGCTGGCGAGCTTCTTCCAGAGCAGTTCGCGCATCAGCCGCGCGCAGATCCTGAGCTACAGCGAGGCGCTCTACCCCTACCTGCGCGCCGAGCTGTTCATGCGCTGGGAAGTGGACGAACTCGCAGCGGTGATCGACCAGTGGCTGGCGGCGTTCGTCGAGCAGGGGCTGCTCAAGGTGGACGGCGAAAGCTATGTGCGGCCGGCGCCGAGTTCGCGGCAGTTCGTCCTGCTCACGCTGCTCTCGCGGGTGATCGTGCAGACGCTGCAGCGCTTCTACATGGCCACCTCGCTGCTGCTCAACAGCGGCCAGCACAGCCTGACTGCCGAGGAGCTGGAAAACCTCTGCACGGTCATGGCCCAGCGCCTGTCGATCCTGCACGGGCTGAACGCGCCGGAGTTCTTCGACAAGAGCCTGTTCCGCCATTTCATCCAGGGCCTGCTGGAGCAGAACGTGCTGAGCGCCGATGCCAACGGCAAGCTCGGCTACCACGACGACCTCGGCGAGGTGGCCGAAGGCGTGGCCAAGCGCGTGCTGCCGGCGGAGCTGCGCCTGTCGATCCGCCAGGTGGCGCTGGAGCGCCACGAGGACGAGGTGACGCCGCAGCCGGATGCCGATCAGCGTGACTAGCTCAGTCGCGGCGCTCCAGCAGACCGGCGTCGATCTGTTCCTGGCGATTGACGCCGCACAGCGCCATCGCCGTGGCCAGTTCGGCCCGCAGGCTGGTCAGCAGCCGCACCACCGCCGCCTCGCCGCCGGCCGCCAGCGCCCAGGCCCAGGGGCGGCCGATCAGCACGCCCTGCGCACCCAGGGCGCGCGCCCGGAGCACATCCACGCCGCTGCGAATGCCGCCATCGAGCAGGATCGGCAGCTGCCCGCCGAGCGCCGCGGCGACCGCCGGCAGCTGCCGGATGGTCGAGGCCACGCCGTCCAGCTGACGGCCGCCGTGGTTGGAGACGACGATGGCATCGACGCCGCAATCGAGCGCGCGCAAGGCGTCGTCCGCTTCCATGATGCCCTTGAGCACCAGCCGCCCCGACCATTGCGCGCGCAGCCAGCGGATGTCGTCCCAGCTCACGCGCGGGTCGAATTGCGCATCCAGCCAGACCTTGAAGGCGCGCAGGTCGCTGGGATCGGCCACGCGGTCGCTGAGGTTGCCGAAGTGATGCGGCTTGCCGCGAATCCCCACGTCGAGCAGCCAGCCGGGACGCTGCGCCAGTTGCGTGGCCTTGGCGAGCCGACCGCGCCAGCTGGCGTCGAGCATGCCGTTGCGTATGTCGCGCCGGCGGATGCCGGCGACCGGCAGGTCGACGGTGAACAGCAGCGTGTCGCAGCCGTTGCGACGCGCCTGCTGCAACAACCCCTGCACCGCATCGCGGTCACGCAGCATGTAAAGCTGGAACCAGCACTTCTGCGCAGTTGCCGCGTGCACCTCGGCCAGCGAGCAGATCCCCACCGTGGACAGACTGAACGGCACGCCGACCGCCGCCGCTGCCCGCGCCGCCTGCACCTCGCCGCGGCGCGCATAGAGGCCGGCCATGCCCAGCGGGGCCAGCGCCAGCGGCATGCTGGCGGCCTGACCGAGCAGTTCGCAGCGGGTGTCGAGGTTGTCCACGTCGCGCAGTACGCGCTGACGCAGGTTGAGGCGCTGCATATCCTCGCAGTTGGCGCGCAGGGTCTGCTCGTCGTTCGCGCCGCCGTCGATGTAATCGAACAGAAAGCGCGGCAGGCGCTGCCGGGCCAGGCGCCGGTAGTCGGTGCAGCTGGCGGCCAGGCGGTAGGACGCAAGATTCATGGCGTGCTCCTCAACCGGTCACCCGTCGCCACAGCGCCCGGCTCACCACGCGCAGCTTGTCGCGCGGGGTGAAGCGCTTGAGCGTGGCCTTGACCACGCCCTCGGTGAAGCGCGTGCGCTTGCTGTAGTCGATGCGCACATCCACCAGCACCGGCCGGCCCTCGCCGGCCAGCGTCATCGCCCGGGTGATGCCGTCGGCACACTGCTCGTTGCTCTCGATGGCGACGAACGCCGCGCCGGTGGTTTCGGCCAGCGCGGCCAGGTTGAGCGGCCGCAGCACGGTGCAGGTCTTGCGGTTGTAGGGAATCTCCTGCGCCTGGGCGATCTGCGACAGCTCGCCATCGTTGAACACGAACAGCACCAGATCGAGCCCCAGACTGCTGGCGGTCACCAGCTCGAGGCCGGTCATGCGCAGCGCGCCGTCGCCGACCACGCCGACCACCTGACGCTGCGGATTGGCCAGCTTGGCACCGATCATGCCTGGCACGCAGTAACCCATCGCATTGAAGTCGCTGGGCGAGATGAAACCGCGCGCCGCGTGGATCGGCATCAGCTCGGCCAGCAGGAAGGTGTGATTGCCGTCGTCGGCGACCACGATCGCCTGGTCGCTGAGCTGCGCACGCAGTGCCTGGCAGAACACCGCCGGATTCACCCGCCCGTGGCTGTCGTGCTGCAGCCACTCCTTCACATACGCGGCCTTGTCGATGGCGATCCGCTGCGCCAGCTCGTTGCGCGGCGGCGCGCTGCGTATGGCGCGGACCTCGGCCAGCAGCGCTGGAATCAGCTGCTCGGCCGCGCCGGCCAGGGCGACGCGCGTGGGGTAGTTGGCGCCGAACACCTGCGGGTTGATGTCCAGGTGAATCAACTTCGCCGGCACCGGCATGCTGTAGCTGCCGGTGGGGATTTCCGCGAAGCGCGTGCCCACCGCCAGCAGGCAGTCGCAATCGGCGAAGGCATTGGCCGCGGCCGGCACCGCGTAATCGCCGAAGCCCATGCCGACATGCAGCGGATGCGTGGCCGGGAAGGCGCTGAGCCCCTGCAGGGTGGTGCACACCGGCGCGGCGAGCAGTTCGGCCAGCTGGATCAGCTCGGCCTGCGCGCCCATCGCGCCCCAGCCGAGAAACAGCCCGGGCTGACGCGCGTCGACCAGCAATCGCGCGGCCTGGCGCAGCAGCGCCGGATCGAGCTGCGGGGCCGGTGGTTCGGCGGTGAAGGCCGGCATCTCCTCCACCTCGCCGAGGAAGTTGCCGATGTTGTACGGCAGCTCGACGAACACCGGGCCCGGCTCGCCAGTGGTGGCGATGCGATAGGCCTCATACAGCGTGGGAATCACCTCGGCGTGACTGAGGATGCGAAAGCTCGCCTTGGTGATCGGCGCCAGCAGCGCGTGCTGGTCGATGTCGTGCAACTGGAACTGCCGGCCGCTTTCGCTGTGGATGCCGCCGGAAAGAATCAGCATGGGAATGCCATCCAGCCCCGCCTCGCCGATGCCGCTGGCGGCGTGGGTGACGCCGGCGGCCGGCACGATCACCAGCGTGCCGATGCTCGAGCCGGTGCGGCTGAACGCATCGGCCATGAAGGCCGCGCCGCATTCGTGCGTCACCAGCACCGGCTGGATGCTGGACGAAGCGTTCAGCTCGTCGTACAGCTCGGTGTTGTGCACGCCGGGAATGCCGAAGGTGTGGCTGACGCCCAGCTGTTCCAGGGCGAAGCGTGCGAGTGCGGCGCCGGTCTTCTTCATCGTGGTTCTCCTTGTTCTTATGCTTGTTCTTGAGGGTCAGGCGTCGCCGGCGATGGTCTGCGCGGCGCGGCGACCGTTGAGGATGCAGTTGGAGAGAAAAGTGCCTTCCAGCGAGCGGATGCCGCTGATGCCGCCGCCGCCGAAGCCGGCCGCCTCGCCAGCCGCATACAGGCCCGGCAGCGGCTCGCCGTGGGCGTCGAGTACCCGCGAATGCAGGTCGGTGAGCATCCCGCCCATGCTCTTGCGGCTGATCAAGCGGGTACGGATGGCGATCAGCGGCCCGCTGCCGGCTGCGAGGATCGGCCGCGGCGCGCAGGTGCGCGCCCGGTCGCCGCGCCACTGCCGCAGTTGCTGCAGGCGGCGCAGCTGTTCGTCGTTGTACAACGCCGGACCACGGCGGATTCCGGCGTCGTAGCGTTCCAGCGTTGCGGCCAGCAGGTCAGGGTCGAGACGGCCATCGGCGGTCAGCGCGGCCATCTTTTCAGCCAGTTCCGGCAGCGTGTCGGCCGCCAGCACATCCGGGCAACGCTCGATCATCCAGCGCACCAGGTCGCGGTTGCCGGTGGCGAGCTGCCAGAGCAGCGGCAACAGTTTGCGGTCGCGAAAATGCGGATTGCTGTCGGTGCCGGAAATCGCCAGCTCCTTGATCGCGATGCGCCAGTTGAGCAGCTGCCAGCCGTACTGACCGGGCAGGTGGCCGATGCGTTTGCACTGGTCATGAGTGTCGAAGCCGCCTACCAGCGGCTGCGGGCCGATACGCCGGCCGCTGGCATCGAGCCAGAGCGCCGAACGCGAGGGAATCAGGCTCAGGCCATGCTGCGGATACTGCGGTTCGGGATGGGCGATGCCGGCGGCGTAGTTCCACATGCGTCCGAGCTTGACCACCTGGCCGCCGGCGGCCTGCACCTGCCCATGCAGTTCGCCGTCGGCGCGCGGGTCGGTGCCGTTGAGGATGTTCTCGGGATATGGGCCGTACAACGGGTCCCAGCGCTGACGCACCTTGGCCAGGTCACCATTGATGCCGCCGCTGCACACCACGACGTGCTCGGCGTCGATGCGAAACTCGCCCGCGCCGCTGCGGCCGTGGCAGCCCACCACGGCGCCGTTACGCGTCTCCAGGCCCAGCACACGATGCTCGAACAGGCAGCTCAGGCCGGCATGCTCGAACATCCGCCGCGCCAGCGTCTGCGCCACGCCGCGGCCGCAGCCCCAGGCCACGTGATAGCGCGGCAGCGCGTTGCCGTCGCCGAAGTTGCCGCGCTCGACCCACTGCACCGCCGGGAAGAAGCTCACGCCGCGCTGGCGCAGCCAGTCGTAGATGTCGGCCTTGTTGCGCTCGGCATAGTGCTCGGCCCAGCGCCGGCCCCAGTGGTCGTCGGCGTCGAAGGCGGCGACCCGCAGCCAATCTTCCAGCAGCAGCTCGGGCGAGTCGTGCACCTTGTTGCGTCGTTGTTCCGGCGTGCCGCAGAGCAACATGCCACCGAACGCATCGTTGGCCTGACCGCCGCACTGGCTGCGCGGAGCGGCGTCCAGCAGCAGCACTTGGCGGCCGCGCTCGAGCAGCTCCAGCGCCGTGCTGATGCCTGCCAGCCCCGCGCCGATCACCAGGGTTTCACAACGATGATGCGTAGGCTGCATGTCCGGCCTCCTGGCAGAAGTGCGATTCAATGCCCCCAGCCTAGGCAAGCGCCGTGCTGGCAGCCTGACTTTTCACGAACGCCTGGTTGACATATTGCGAATCAACGCCCGCAATGCACCCGTCGCCCAACGGATGCCGAGCATGACCCAGATCGCCCGCAGCGCCGTGTTCATCGGCTTCGACAGCCTGTGCCGGCGCTACGACCTGAACCCGCACGAGCTGCTGCGCCGCTGCGATCTCGACCCACTGGTGCTGCGCCGGCCGGACCTGTACGTGCCTTACGCCAGCTTCGCCTGCGCGCTCAATCTGGCCGCCGCCGAGGGACCGGCGCCCAGCTTCGGCCTGCAGTTGAGCGAGTATCACGACTATCTGGTGTTCGGCCCGTTCGGCCTGCTGCTGGCGCAGGCCGAGAGCTTCGCCGAGGTGCTCAAGCTCACCCAGCAATACGTGCATTTGCATGCCCAGGGCATCGCCCTGCATCTGCACAGCGAAGGCGAGCGCCTGCACGTGGAATACCGCCTGCACCTGCAGGACGCCGTGGACCTGCGCCAGCTGCGCGAGCTGGGCCTGGGGGTGATGCAACGAACCATGACCGGCCTGTTCGGCGCCGGCTGGCAACCACGCGAGCTGCTGGTCGGCCATGCGGCGCTGGGCGAGCCAGCCGACTACGCGCGGGTATTTCCCTGTCCGGTGCGGTTCGAGCAGCGCAGCAGCGGCTTCGTCACCGACAGCAGCATCTTCGACCTGCGTCCGCTGGAGCAGCGGCATCAGCTCAAGTCGCATTTGATCGAGCAGTACCATCACAACCGGCACCTGCCGGCCGACCTCGCCGAGCAGATTCGCTACGTGTTGCAGTCGATCCTCTCCACCGGCGAGGCGCGGCTGGAGGTGGTCGCGCGCCTGCTCGGTCAGCATCCGCGCAGCCTGCAGATTGCCTTGCAGCGCGACGGGCACAGCTTTCGCGGGCTGCTCGACCAGGTGCGCTATGCCGAGGCACGCCACCAGCTGCGGCTGTCCGCCCAGTCGATCACCGATCTCGCGCTGCACCTGGGCTACGCTGACGAAACGGCGTTCTCCCGCGCATTCAAGCGCTGGAGCGGGATGGCACCGCAGCTGTGGCGCAAGGGCAACTTCGACGTCAGCTGAACGCTCTCGAAGCGCCACGGCAGCTGTTAAGATCGCCGTCACCCATTCGGAGGAACCACCCATGCTTCGCATCGCCACCTTTGCCGCCGGCCTGCTGCTGTCTGCCGGCGCCTTTGCCCTGTCGCTCTCGGACCTGACCCAGAGCGACGCCAGCGCCGGCCTCAAGGATGCCCTCAGCCAGGGCGCCAAGGTCGCGGTGCAGCAGCTCGGCCGCCCAGGCGGCTTCAGCAGCGACCCGGATGTGCGCATCGAATTGCCGGGCAACATCGGCAAGGCCTCGCGCATGCTGAAGATGCTCGGCATGGGCGCGCAGGTCGAACAGCTGGAAAACAGCATGAACCTCGCCGCCGAGAAGGCGGTGCCGGAAGCCCAGCAACTGCTGCTGGATGCCGTACGCAAGATGACCGTGCAGGATGCCAAGGCGATTCTCGCCGGCGGTGACGACTCGGCTACCCAATACCTGAACAAATCCAGCCGCGAGCAGATTCGCGCCAAGTTCCTGCCCATCGTCAAGCAGGCCACCGATCAGGTCGGCCTGGCGCAGCAATACAACGCAGTGGCGGCGAAGGTGCCGACCGGCCTGTCCGGCGGTTACGCCAATATCGAAAGCTACGTGACCGAGCAGGCGCTGGACGGTCTGTTCACGGTGATCGCCGAGCAGGAAGCGAGCATCCGCAAGAATCCGGCGGCGGCGGCCACCAGCCTGGCGAAGAAGGTGTTCGGCGTTCTTTGATTCGTCCTTCCGAATCGCCTACCGCGTGGATGGCTTCGGCCATCCACCCTACCTTCATCACCCCGCCCGTAGGGTGGAAAACGCGCGCAGCGCTTTTCCACGCATCCCCTAGCGCCGCCTCAGCGCGGCCCCATGATCGTTTCCAGTACATCCGGCTGCGGCGCGCCCTGGTGCTGTTGCAGCCGGCCGTTGGCGTCGAGGTAGAAGATCGCCGGCGTGGCCTGGGCGCCCAGCTCGCTCATCAGCATCAGGTTGTCGGTGAGCTGTTTTTCCAGCGCTGCCGGGATTTTCTCCAACGGCTTCAGCTTGCTCGCCTTGCCGGCCGCCTCGTGCTCGTTGAGCGCGGCCGCGGGCTTGCTGGCGCTGAGCAGCGCGGCGGACTTGCCGGCGCTGTCGGCGCGCAACATGCCGACCATGATGTGCCGCAGCTGCACCTTGCCTGACTCGACCCAGGGCCGCGCCTGCTTCCAGAACATGTTGCAGTAGGGGCAGTTCGGATCGCTGAACATGTAGACGATGCGCGGCGCATCGGCCTTGCCGTCGGTGATCCAGGTGCTGTTCTCCATGCGCGTCCACATTTCCTTGGCGAGCGGTTCGTAAACCAGCTTCTCCAGGTGCGCGCGGGTCAGGTCCTCGCCCTTCGCATCGAGCAGGCTACCGATCAACACGTGCTCGCCATCCGGGGTGAGATACAGCGCCATACCCTGGCCGTTGTAGCGTGCGGCATAGCCTTTCATGCCGCCCGGCGCATCGAAGGTGCCGACGACCTCGGCACCACGCGCCTCGACGGCCTTGATCGCCTCCGGCAGTTCCTCGGCCTGAGCCACGGACAGGGCCAGCAGGCTGACGCCAGCCAGCAGGTAAGGTAACGGCTTGAATCGAATCACTGCGCAGCATCCTCTTTCAGTTTTTCCAGCGCGCGCGCCAGGCTGGCGTGCGAGAGTTCGCCGAGATGGCTGCCGATCTGGCGGCCATCGGCGTTGTAGAACAGCGTGGTGGGCAACGCCGTGGAGCCGACGTGCTGACCCAGACGCCCGCCGCTGTCGAGCAGGACGTTGTCCAGCGCCAGCCCTGCGGTTTCCAGGAAGCGGCCGATCTCGCCCTCGCCTTCGCCCTGGTTGACGAAGAGGAACAGCGTGTCGCTTTCGCGCGCCTGCGCCTCGGCGAGCACCGGCATTTCGCGTCGGCACGGTGGGCACCAGGTCGCCCAGAGATTGACCACCAGCGGCTGTCCGGCGTAATCCTCCAGCGCCACCGAACGGCCCTGGCTGTCACGCAGGGCCATTTCCGGTAGGCGCGTGCCCTGCTCAAGGGAATGCCAGGCCAGGTTACTGAAGCCCCAGCTGAGGACGCCCACCGTCAGCGCGATGCCCAGCGGCTTGCGCAGCTCCCGGTCGCGCCAGCTCCACCAGACGCCCAGCGCCAGCGCGGCGAACAGTCCCGGCCAGGCGATGAAGCCACCGTCACGGATATCGATGACGCTCAGCCAGTCATCCCGGTAGTACGCCCAGTACAGCGCGACAAAGGCCAGGCGAGCCACCAGCAGCGCCACCAGCAGCAGGCGAAACAGCTGGCGCTCCGGGTTGCGCTCGCTGCGGCGGCCGATCCACCAGCCGGTCAGGGTCGCCAGCAGCAGGCTGCCCAGCAGCAATACATGGGGCACCGCCAGGGCCAGCGGCCCGATATTCACAGTCAGCATCAACCTCGCTCCCGGGTCTGGTTCCAGTTCTGCAGAAAGTCCCTGGCACCGACCTCGCCGGTGATGCGTCGTTCACGGCGCTCCTCGCCATCCGGGCCGATCCACAGCAATGTCGGCGGGCCGAGCACCTGATAGCGCGCCAGCAGCTCGCGGCTGGCGGCGTCGCTGCGGGTCACGTCGGGGCGCAGCACGCGCACGCCGTCCAGGCTCGCCTGCACCTCGGCGTTGCCGAAGACTTCCTTCTCCATGACCTTACAGGAGACGCACCAGTCGGCGTAGTAATCGACCAGCACCCACTGGCCCTGCGCCTTGGCTGCCGCCAGCTCGCGATCCAGCACCGCCGGATCACTGAAACCAAGCGCGTGGGCTTCGACAGCCGCGGCCGTCGCCACGCCGCCGGCATAGATCGCCAGCGGCCGACGCGGATCGTCCGCTCCGCCGGCGGCACCCAGCAACATCGCTGCGCCCCACAGCCCCAGCAGAACGCCGCTGGCCTGACAGAGCACGCGCTGGCGCTGCACTGCCTGCGCCACATGCAGCAGGGCGGTGGCGAGGACCACCAGCAGCGCGCCCCACAGGCCCAGCCACAGCCAGTCGGCCAGCAACGGCCGCGCGACGAACAGCGCCGCTGCGAGAAAGAGGAAACCGAACACCACCTTGACCCGGTCCATCCAGGCGCCCGGCTTGGGCAGAAAGCGCTGGCCGACCGTCACCAGCAACAGCAGTGGCGTGCCGATGCCCAGCCCCAGCGTGAACAGCACCAGACCGCCCTGCAGCGCACTGCCGCTCTGTGCGATGAACAGTAGCGCGGCGGCCAGTGGCGCGGTCATGCACGGGCCGACCAGCAGGCCGGAGAGCACGCCCAGCGCGCCAGCACCGGCGAGGCTGCCCCCACGTTGGCGGTCACCGGCACGCTGCAGACGATCACGCAACACCGCCGGCAATTGCAGCTCGAACAAACCGAACATCGGCAGCGCCAGCAGCACGAACAGCACGGCGAAACTAGTCAGCAACCAGGGCTGCTGCAGCGCCGCCTGCAGGTTGGCGCCGAGCAGCGCGGCGAGCACGCCGAGCCCGGCATAGACCAGCGCCATGCTGACTACATAGGTCGCCGCCAGGGCGAAACCACGGCGCGAGGTGGCGCCACTGCCGACCACGATGCCCGCCAGGATCGGCAGCATCGGCAGCGAACAGGGGGTGAAGGCCAGCAACAGACCAAGACCGAAGAACACCAGCAGGCTCCAGACCAGCGTCTGGGTTTCAAGGCCGCTGACCAGCGCCTGATCTTCGGCCTGCGCGGAGGCTACCGAGGCGGTGCCGGTACCGCTCAGCGAAACCTCACGAGTCTGCGGCGGATAGCAGAGCCCGGCATCGGCGCAGCCCTGCCAGCCGAGACGCACACTCTTTTCCGCGCCCGGCGGGATCAGCAGTTCGAGGCTGTCGCGGTAAATCTGCGAATCGCCGAAGAACTCGTCGCTGTACGGCTCGCCTTCGGGCAGCGGCGGCCGACGCTCGGGCGGCAGGCCGTCGAACTGCAGGCGCTGTTGATAGAGGTAGTAGCCCGGCGCGATTCGCCAGTGCAGCAGCGTCGCGCCGTTCTCCTGCGAGCTGACCGTCAGCGCGAAGGCCTCGTCCACCGGCAGAAAATCACCCTGCGAACCACCGCCGAACAGGCCACCGGCCGACGGCGCCAGGCCGGGCGCCAACAGAAACAGCAGAAGAACCAATATGCGCATGCGAGTCCTGACCAATAAATGACTGCCGGGCAGCATGCCGACGCGGGATTAACGCGCCATTAACGCCGCCGCACGGAGCTGCATAACGCTGCCTTAATCGCTAAGGTCCATCCTTGAGCTATTTCGCCGGAACCTACCCATGCACGTGCTGCTTGCCGAAGACGACGCGCTGATCGCCAGCGGCATCGTCGCCGGGCTCAATGCCCAGGGTCTGACCGTCGACCATGCCGCGACCGCGGCGAATGCCCAAGCCCTGCTGCGTGCGGCGCACTTCGATGTGCTGATCCTCGACCTCGGCCTGCCCGACGAAGACGGCCTCGCCCTGTTGCAGCGCCTGCGCCAGCAGGGCCTGGAGCTGCCGGTGCTGGTGCTCACCGCGCGCGATTCGGTCAGCGACCGGGTCACCGGCCTGCAGGCGGGTGCCGACGATTACCTGCTCAAGCCCTTCGACTTGCGCGAACTGGCCGCGCGCCTGCACACGCTGATGCGGCGCATGTCCGGGCGCAGCGTCAACCTCATCGAACATGGCCGGTTGAGCTACGACCCGAGCCGCTGCGAAGCGCGCCTGGACGGCCAGCCGGTCGACCTGTCGCGCCGTGAACAGGCACTGCTGCAGGCGCTGTTCAACAATCAGGGCCGGGTGCTCAGCAGCGAGCAGCTCAAGGACGCGGTCTACGGTTTTGCCGACGACGTCGAGAGCAACGCGCTCAACGTGCACATCCACCACCTGCGCCGCAAGCTCGGCAGCGGCATCGTCGAAACCGTGCGGGGCCTCGGCTACCGCCTCGGCCTCGCAGACGACGAGGAGGCGCCATGAGCCTGCGTCTGCGCCTGACCTTGATGCTCGGCTCGGCCTTCGTGCTGCTCTGGGTGCTGGCCGCGACCTGGATGCTGGTCGATCTGCGCAGCCAGATGATGCTCTCGCTCGACCAGCGCCTGGCCGCCTCGGCGCGCATGGTCGCCGGCCTGCTGGTGCAGTTGCCGCAACCGCTGCCCGGCGACGGGCCGACGCAACGTCTGAGCGCCGAACAGCTGGGCATTCCCAATGGCCTGGCCTGCCAGGTCAGCTCGCTGCGTGGCGAAGTCCTAGCGCGCAGCCACACTGCGCCCGACCAGCAGCTGGATGCCGAGCAGAACGGCTTTCGCGACCAGTTGATCGACGGCGTGCCCTGGCGCAGCTTCACCCTGGTGCAAGGCGAGCTGCGCATCACCACGGCCGACCGCCTGGATGAGCGTGCCGCGCTGAAGCGCTCGGTGTTGCTGGCGGCGGCGCTGCCGGTGGCAGTCGCTCTGCTCGGCAGCCTGGGTCTGCTCTGGCTTGGCCTCGGCCGTGGGCTGGCGCCCGTGCGGCGGATTCGCGAGGCACTGACCCGACGTAGCGCCGACTCCCTCGAACCCTTGCCGGTCGATGGCCTGCCGCCAGAGTTGCTGCCGCTGGTGCAGACGCAGAACCAGCTGTTCCAGCGCATCGCCCAGGCAATCGAACGCGAACGCCGGCTGACCGGCGACGCCGCCCACGAGCTGCGCAGCCCGCTAACGGCGATCAAGACCCACCTGCAGGTGGCGCGCATGACCGACGGCGCCGCCGCCGAACAGGCACTGGCCAACGCCGAGGCGGGCGCCGATCGCCTGCAGCGCACGCTGGAACAGCTGCTGTTGCTGGCCCGGGTGGAAGGCAGTCTGGATTTCGACGATGGCCTGCAATGCTCGGCTGCCAAGGTCGCGCGGCTGGCGATTCAGGACGCCAGTGGCGGTGACGGCGCGCCAATCCTGTTGCAACTCCCGGCAGAACTGCCGGACACGCCGCTGGCGATGCCGCCGCTGCTGGCTATCGCCGCGCTGCGCAACCTGCTGGAGAACGCCCAGCGCCACACCGCGCCGGGCACTGCCGTCACGCTGACCCTGCACGCTGAAGCCGCGCGCGTGCGCTTCGAAGTTCGCGACCAGGGACCAGGCATCGCCGCCGAACATCGCGATCACCTGACCCGACGCTTCTGGCGCCACGCCGCCAGCAGTGGCAGCGGCCTGGGCCTGGCCATCGTCCAGGCGATCGCCCAGCGCTGCGACTGCACCCTCGCCTTCGACAGCCAGGCCGAGGGCCTGCGCGTATCGCTGACGGTGCCGTTGCAGCGCTGATCAGCTGGGGAACTCCAGGCGAAAAGTCGTCCAACCCTGCTCGGAGCGGCAGTGGATACGACCGCGATGGGCCTGCACGATTGAGCGGGTGATCGCCAGCCCCAGGCCGGCATTGCGCGGGCTGCCCTCGCGGCGTGCCGGGTCGACCCGGTAGAAGCGGTCGAACAGGCGCTCCAGATGCTCGGGCGCGATGGTCGTGCCGGGATTGCTCACCTCAAGCACCACGCAATCGGCGCTGCGCTCGATGGTCACGCGAATCACCCCGGCATCCGGCGTGTAGCGCAGCGCATTGGACAGCAGGTTGGACAGTGCCCGGCGCAGCATCGACAAGTCGCCCTGAACGGTGCCGTCGCCGCTCAACTCGAAGCGGATGCCGCGCTCGTCTGCCGAGAGCTGGTAGAAATCCAGCAGCTGCGCGCACAGCGCTTCCAGCGCCACCGGCTGCGCATCGGGGACGATCAGGCCGTTGTCGGCCTTGGCCAGGAACAGCATGTCGTCGATCATCCGCGACATGCGCTGCAGCTCCTCGAGGTTGGAATGCAGGTTGTCCTGGTACTGATCGAGCGTGCGCGCGCGGGTCAGCGCCACCTCGGTGTGGGTCATCAGGTTGCTCAGCGGCGTGCGCAGCTCGTGGGCGATGTCGGCGGAGAAGTTCGACAGCCGCACGAAGGCATCCTCCAGCCGCGCCAGCATGGCGTTGAAGGCCTGCACCAGCTGCTGCAGTTCTGCCGGGATCGACTCATCGGGGATGCGCTCGCGCAGCGAGCGGGCCGACACCGAGGCGGCCACCTGGGTCACCTCGCGCAGCGGTTGCAGCCCGCGGCGCACCAGCAGCCAGCCGAGCAACCCGCTGAGCGCCGCGCAGAGCACCAACGCACCCCACAGCCAGCCGCTGAAGGTATGGAAGAACGCCTTGTGCACGGTGACATCCAGCAATACCAGCAAGGTCAGGCGCTGCGAGCCGATCAGCACATGCCCCGCCTCGCCGCGCCAGACGCGCCCATCCAGCTGCAGCTCGCCGGCCCGCTGCCCGACCAGCTCCAGCAGCCGTGGTTCGGCCAACGCGCGCCGCGCTTCGGGATACAGCTGCGCGCCCGTCTCATCGAAGACGAAGCCACGCATTTCGCTGTGCCCGCCGAGCAGCGCCTGCAGCTGCGGGCGAACCCGCTCGAAATCCTGCAGATCGTCCAGCCCGCTGAGCAGGCGGCGCCCGGCCTCAAGCTTCTCGTGCAGGGAGTGGCGGTCGAGTTCGTCGAAATGGTGCCGGCTTAGCTGGCCGAAGAAGTAGCCGGCCGCCGCCAGTACGCCGGTGACGGCGAGCATGAACATCAGGCTCAGCCGCGCGGTCAGCGACAGCCGCGTCATGGTGCGTCCGGCTCGTCGAGCATGTAGCCCATGCCGCGCGCGGTGTGGATCAGCTTGGGTTCGAAGCCGTCGTCGATCTTCGCCCGCAGCCGGCGGATCGCCACCTCGATGACGTTGGTGTCGCTGTCGAAGTTCATATCCCACACCTGCGAGGCGATCAGCGACTTGGGCAGCACTTCGCCACGCCGGCGCAGCAAGAGCTCCAGCAGGGCGAATTCCTTGGCGGTCAGGTCAATACGCTGGCCGGCGCGCGTGGCGCGGCGCTTGAGCAAGTCGACCTCGAGATCGGCGATCCTGAGTTGGGTTTGCAGCGTCGCCGCATTGCCGCGGCGCAGCAGCGTGCGCACCCGCGCCAGCAACTCGGAAAAGGCGAACGGTTTGACCAGGTAGTCGTCGGCGCCCAGTTCCAGCCCCTTGACTCGGTCCTCGACGCGGTCGCGCGCGGTGAGGAACAGCACCGGTACCTCGTTGCCCGAGGCGCGCACCAGGCGCAGCACGTCCCAGCCGTCCAGGCCCGGCATCATCACATCAAGGATCAGCAGATCGTAGGGCGAGCTCAGCGCGTGCTGCAGAGCATCGGTGCCGGTGGTGACGCGGTCGACGGTGAAACCCGCCTCGCTCAGCCCCTGCTGCAGGTAGGTGCCGGTTTTCGGTTCGTCTTCGGCGACCAGCAGTTTCATGTCCCGTTCCTCGGCTCGGCGATGGGCGAAGTGTGGCAGCCGCAACGGCCGCCGCGCCATCAGCTGACAGAAACGTAATCTTTCTATCAGCGCGGCGTAAGGCGGCGAGGACTATGGTGAAACCATCCCATTCCGGAGGCCGGCCATGCAACGCAGCGGAACTCCCCAGCCTTTCTGCCGCAGCCCCGCCGGCATCGCCCTGCTGATGCTGGCGTCGATCGCGCTGTTCTACCTGGTGCGCGAACATCTGACGCATACCGCCGAAGCACTGCCTTACCTGATCCTGCTGCTCTGCCCGCTACTGCACCTGTTCGGCCACAGACACGGAGGCCACGATGGCGACCGCTGACCAGCCCGGCAACCACTCCCACGCGCATCACCACCCCGCCCACAATCACCCGCACCCAGCGCACGCCGCCGAAGCCGCGACCGAGCACGACCCGGTGTGCGGCATGCCGGTGGCCAGCGACAGTGCGCTGCATGCCAGCCACGGCGGGCACGATTACCACTTCTGCAGCCAGCGCTGCCTGGACCGTTTCATCAGCGAGCCGCAGCGCTATGCCGGCACCGAGCCCGCTGCGGCGGCGCCGGTCGAAGCCGACGCGGGCGCCGAATACACCTGCCCCATGCACCCGGAGATTCGCCAGATCGGCCCCGGCACCTGCCCCAAGTGCGGCATGGCGCTGGAGCCGGTGATCCCCGAACTGGAGGAACAGGAAAACCCCGAGCTGCGCGATTTTTCCCGGCGCTTCTGGTGGACCCTGCCGCTGACGGTGATCGTCACCCTGCTGGCGATGGCCGGGCATTCGCTGGCGCTGTTCCACGGCGCCACGCAGAACTGGGTGGAACTGCTGCTGGCGACGCCGGTGGTGCTCTGGGCTGGCTGGCCGTTTTTCGTGCGCGGGGTGCAGTCGATCCGCCAGCGCAGCCCGAACATGTGGACGCTGATCGGCCTGGGTACCGCCGCGGCCTATGTCTACAGCGTGGCAGCGACACTGGCGCCACAGCTGTTCCCGGCGACTTTCCTGGAGGACGGGCGCATCGGCGTCTACTACGAGGCGGCGGCGGTGATCATCTCGCTGACCCTGCTCGGCCAGATGCTCGAGCTGCGCGCGCGCTCGCAGACCTCGGCGGCGATCAAATCGCTGCTCGGCCTGGCGCCGAAGACCGCGCGGCGAATCAACGCCGACGGCAGCGAGGAGGACATCGCCCTGACCCACGTGCACCTCGGCGACCGCCTGCGCGTGCGCCCCGGCGAGAAGGTTCCGGTGGACGGTCGCGTGCTCGAGGGCGAAAGCGCAGTGGACGAGTCGATGCTCACCGGCGAGCCGCTGCCGGTGACCAAGCGCGTAGGCGACACACTGATCGGCGCCACGCTGAACACCCACGGCAGCCTGGTGATGGAAGCGCAGAAGGTCGGCGCGGCGACCATGCTCGCGCAAATCGTGCAGATGGTCGCCCAGGCCCAGCGCAGCCGCGCACCGATGCAGCGCCTGGCCGACCTTATCGCCGGCTGGTTCGTGCTGGTGGTGATCGCCATCGCCATGCTGACCTTCTTCGGCTGGGGCCTGTGGGGCCCGGAGCCGAGCTGGGTGTTCGGCCTGATCAACGCAGTCGCGGTGCTGATCATCGCCTGCCCCTGCGCGCTGGGCCTGGCCACGCCGATGTCGGTGATGGTCGCCACCGGCAAGGCCGCCGGCAGCGGCGTGCTGTTCCGCGACGCCAGCGCCATCGAGAACCTGCGCAAGATCGACACGCTGATCGTCGACAAGACCGGCACCCTCACCGAGGGCCGCCCGGCCTTCCACAGCGTGGTCGCCGCACCCGGCTTCGGCGAGGACGAGGTGCTGCAACTGGCCGCCAGCCTCGACCAGGGCAGCGAGCACCCGCTGGCCCACGCCATCGTCGAACGGGCCCGCGGGACTGGCGTGCAGCTGAGCCCGGTCGAGCACTTCGAGTCGGCTTCGGGCATCGGCGTGCGCGGGCGTGTCGCCGGCCGCCAGCTGCTGCTCGGCAACACCGCGCTGCTGGATGAAGGCGGCGTCGACAGCGGCGCGCTGCGCCAGCGCTCCGAAGCGCTGCGCGCCGATGGCGTGAGCATCATGTACCTGGCGGTCGACGGCGCGCTGGCCGGGCTGCTGGCGGTGGCCGACCCGATCAAGCCGACCTCGCGCCTGGCCGTCGAGCGACTGCAGGCCGATGGCGTCCGGGTGGTCATGGCCACCGGCGACGGGCTGACCACCGCGCGCGCGGTGGCCCGCGAGCTGGGCATCGAGGAGGTGCACGGCGAGGTCAAGCCGCAGGACAAGGAGCGCCTGGCCGCCACCCTGCAGCAGGCCGGGCACCGCGTGGCGATGGCCGGTGACGGCATCAACGACGCGCCGGCGCTGGCGCGCGCCGACGTCGGCATCGCCATGGGCACCGGCACCGACGTGGCGATGAACAGCGCCCAGGTCACCCTGGTCAAGGGCGACCTGCTGGGCATCCTGCGTGCGCGCAGCCTGTCGGTGGCGACGGTGCGCAACATGCACCAGAACCTGACCTTCGCCTTCCTCTACAACAGCCTGGGCATACCTCTGGCCGCCGGCCTGTTCTACCCGCTGACCGGTCACCTGCTGTCGCCGATGATCGCCGCGCTGGCGATGAGCGTCAGTTCCGCCTCGGTGGTCTTCAACGCGCTGCGCCTGCGCAACGCCGCCATCGACGGTGACAGCGCTTGACCTTGCCACAATGTCAGGGATGAACATCCAACCACGTTCACGCAACCATCCTGGGAGACGCACATGAACAGCATCGAACTCAAGGTAACCGGCATGACCTGCGGCCATTGCGTCAAGCATGTCAGCGAAGCGCTGCAGGCCGTGTCCGGCGTCACCGCCGTCGAGGTCGACCTGGCCGCCGGGCTCGCCCGTGTCGCCGGCCAGGCCGACAGTCCGGCGCTGATCGCCGCGCTCGACGAAGCCGGCTATCCTGCCGCCATCAACACCGCCGCATCCACCCCCGCCGCGCAGACTGGCTGCGGCGGCAACGGTGGCTGCGGCTGTCGCTGAACCCTGATCTGGAGACGTACATGAAGCCTTATCTCACCGCCCTCGCCGCCCTGCTGATCTCCGGTGCGGCACACGCCGCCGATGTGATCGACGTACATCGCGACGCCAACTGCGGCTGCTGCAAGGACTGGATCAAGTATCTGGAAGCCAACGGTTTCGAGGTGCGCGACCACGTCGAGGCCAACATGTCGGCAGTCAAGCAGCGCGCGGGCGTGGCGCCGCGCCTGGGCTCGTGCCACACCGGGGTGATCGACGGCAAGTTCGTCGAAGGCCATGTGCCGGTCGCGGCGATCCGTGAGCTGCAGCAGCGCGACGATCTCGCCGGCGTCGCGGTGCCGGGCATGCCGGCCGGCTCGCCGGGCATGGATTACGGCCAGCCGCATGAGCGCTACCAAGTGATTGGCCTGACCGAACAAGGCCGTGACGTGGTGATGGGCGATTATCTCGGCAGCCAGCCGGTACGCTGAGTTTCGCGGCAGCGCGTCGTCGGGAGGCCCATGGCCTGGATCGTCACCAAGTTCCTGCTGACCGCCGCCGTGGTGGTGCTGGTTTCGGAAGCCGCCAAGCGCAGCGACAAGCTGGGCGGCTTTCTGGCCGCGCTGCCATTGATCACCCTGCTCAGCCTGATCTGGCTGTACATCGAGCGCCAGCCGACCGAGAAGATCGCCAACCACGCCTGGTACACCTTCTGGTACGTGCTGCCGACGTTGCCGATGTTTCTCGTATTCCCCCGCCTGCTGCCACGCCTCGGCTTCTGGCCGACGCTGCTAGCGTGCGCGGTGCTGACCGTCATCTGCTTCGGTGCGCTGGCGCTCGTGCTGCGACGCTTCGGCATCGAGCTGCTGTAGCGCCGCAAGCGGGCCACATCAAGCTGACAGAACGGTAATCTGCAGCTCAGCTGCGGGTCAGCTGAGCGCCGTTATGATGACCAGACATGTTTGCCTCGCGCGCCCACTGGAGCAGCGCGTACAGCCACCATCGAACAGGACCTGCATGCACTCGAACAGCTCGCGGCGCACCTTCGTCAAAACCCTTGCCGCCGGCAGCGCCTTCGCCGGGCTCGGGCTGTGGCGCCAGCCCGTCTGGGCGCTGACCAGCCCCGGTGAGCCAACGGCACTCAGCGGCACCGAGTTCGATCTGACCATCGACTCGATGACGGTGGATTTCACCGGCAGCCGCCGCACCGCCATGGCCATCAACGGCAGCATCCCCGGCCCGCTGCTGCGCTGGCGCGAGGGCGACAGCGTGACCCTGCGCGTGCGCAACCGCCTGCCCCACGACACTTCGATTCACTGGCACGGCATCCTGCTGCCGGCCAACATGGACGGCGTACCGGGCTTTAGCTTCGCCGGCATCGCGCCGGACGGCATGTACGAGTACCGCTTCAAGGTGAAGCAGAGCGGCACCTACTGGTACCACAGCCATTCCGCGCTCCAGGAGCAGCTCGGGGTCTATGGCCCGCTGGTGATCGATCCCCTCGAGCCAGAGCCGTTCGCCTACGAGCGCGACTACGTGGTGTTCCTCTCGGACTGGACCGACGAGAGCCCGGCGCGGGTGCTGGCCAAGCTGAAGAAGCGTTCGGACTACTACAACCAGGGCCGCCGCACCCTCGGCGATTTCATCGACGATGTCGCCGACAACGGCTGGCGCGAGAGCTTCAGCGAGCGCTGGGCCTGGGCGAAGATGAACATGTCGCCGACCGATCTCGCCGACATCAGCGGCGCCACCTACACCTACCTGCTCAATGGCCAGGCGCCGGACGGCAACTGGACCGGGCTGTTCCAGCCGGGCGAGCGCATTCGCCTGCGGCTGATCAACGGTTCGGCGATGACCTATTTCGACTTCAGCATCCCCAGCCTCAAGCTCACCGTGGTCGCCGCCGACGGCCAGTACGTCGAACCGGTGACCGTCGACGAAGTGCGCCTGGCGGTGGCCGAAACGCTCGACGTGATCGTCGAGCCGGACGGCAGCCAGGACGCCTACACGCTGTTCGCCCAGGCGATGGACCGCTCGGGCTTTTCTCGCGGCACCCTGGCGGTGCGTCAAGGCCTGCAGGCACCGGTGCCCGAGCCCGATCCGCGCCCCGAACTGAGCATGGAGGACATGGGCCACGGCGATCACGCCGCGCATGGCGCCGCCTCCACGGGCAGCGACGTGGAGCATGGCGGCATGGATCACGGCCAGATGAACCACGCCGACATGGGGCACGGTGCGAGCGCCGAAACCGTGATGCAGACGCACCCGGCCAGCGAGGCGAACAACCCGCTGGTGGACATGCAAACCATGATGCCCGTGCCCAAGCTGGACGATCCGGGCATCGGTCTGCGCGACAACGGCCGCCGCGTGCTGACCTATGCCGACCTGCGCAGCACCTTCGCCGATCCGGACGGCCGCGAGCCGAGCCGCACCCTCGAGCTGCACCTGACCGGCCACATGGAGCGCTTCTCCTGGTCGTTCGACGGCATCCCATTCGCCGATGCCGAGCCGATCCGCCTCAAGTACGGCGAGCGGGTACGCATCGTGCTGGTCAACGACACCATGATGCACCACCCCATCCACCTGCACGGGCTGTGGAGCGACCTGGAGGACGAACACGGTAATTTTCTCGTGCGCAAGCACACCATCGACATGCCACCGGGCGCGAAACGCAGTTACCGTGTCACCGCCGACGCCCTCGGGCGCTGGGCTTACCACTGCCATATGCTGATGCACATGGACCTCGGGATGTTCCGCGAAGTCCGCGTAGAAGAGTGAAGGAGAAACCTATGAACACGCTCAAGCAAAACATCCTGATCGCCTGCGGCCTGGCTGCCGCCCTGCAGCTGACCGCCGTGCAGGCACAGCAGAACCAGCACGACGGCCACCATCCGGAGAAAACGCCGGCCAGCTCGCAAGCCAACCAGGTCAAGCCGCAACGCGGCGCAGCCAAGCAAGGCATGGATCAGGGCAACATGATGCAGATGCACGACGAGCACATGGGCAAGGGCCAGATGATGGACCACGACAACATGGGCCAGAGCATGCAGCACCGTGACGTCAATCAGGGTCAGGGCATGGAGCATCGCAACATGGAGAACAGCCAGCGTGACAAGAACCCGTCCAAGGGGAACTCCAAGGACAAGCCGCGTGACCGCTGAGCGACGACTGACTATCGCCAGCGCTGCCGGGGCGAGGCTGGTCCTCGCCCTGACCACCGGCGCGGTGGCGGCGACGGCACAGGCGCAGCAGGGCATGGATCATTCCGCGCATGGCCCCCCTGCCGGCGCGGCACAACACAGCCCGATGCAACATGACGGCATGGATCACGGCTCGATGACGCATCCGCCCGTCACCGCCCCGTCACCGGCTGCATCGGTGCCGCCGCTCAGTGATGCCGATCGCGCCGCCGCCTTCCCAGACCTGCCGCCACATGCCATGCACCAGGGCGGAAGCAACTTCCTGTTCCTCGCCGATCAACTAGAGTGGCAGGACGCCGACGACGGCAGCGCCCTGGCCTGGGATATTTCCGGCTGGTACGGCGGTGACATCGACCGCCTGGCCTTCCGTTCCGAAGGCGAGCGCACGGACGGTCATACCGAAGAAGCCGAGCTGCAGCTGCTCTGGAGCCACGCCATCGGCCCCTGGTGGGAAACCGTTGCCGGCGTGCGCCAGGACTTCAAGCCCGGTTCGCCGCAGACCTGGGCGGCCTTCGGCGTGCAGGGCATGCCGCTGTTCGGCCTGGAAACCGAAGCCACCGCTTTCCTTGGCGAAGGTGGCCAGAGCGCGCTGCGTCTGGAGGCCGAATACGACATCCTGCTGAGCCAGCGCTGGGTGCTGCAACCCACCGCCGAACTCAACCTGCACGGGCGCAACGACGAGGCCCGCGGCGTCGGTTCAGGACTCAGCGATGCGGGCTTCGGGTTGCGTCTGCGCTATGAGATCAATCGCCAGTTCGCGCCCTACATCGGCGTTACCTGGAATCGCGCCTATGGCAACACCGCCGACCTGCTGCGTGACGAAGACGAGGATGTCAGCGACACCCGCCTGGTCGCCGGCATACGATTCTGGTTTTGAGCAAAAGCCCGCCCGATGAAAACAACAATCAAGACTCTGGCGCTGACCGGCGCCGTGTTGACCGTCGTCGCTGCCGGCGTCGTCTATTCCGGCGCGATCAACGTCGCCGCCGATGCACCGCACTCGCAGCCGGTCGAGCGACTGCTGGAGATGGCTCGTGAGCGCTCGATCGCCGTGCGCAGCCGGAGCATCGACGTGCCTGATCTGAACGACGCGGCGCTGATCCGCTCCGGTGCGGGCAACTACCACGCCATGTGCATCGGCTGCCATCTGGCACCCGGCATGAGCGACACGGAGCTGAGCGCGAGCCTCTACCCCGCGCCGCGCCAGCTTGGTCAATTCGGCACCGGCGGCGACCCCGCGCGCGCCTTCTGGATCATCAAGCACGGCATCAAGGCCAGTGGCATGCCGGCCTGGGGCAAGAGCATGGGCGACCCGTACATCTGGGGCATGGTGGCGTTTCTCGAACGCCTGCCCCAACTCGACGCGGCGCAGTACCGCGCGCTGGTCGCGCAGAGCGAAGGCCACCAGCATGGCGGCGGCGAACCCGACATGCACGACCACAGCAGCCAGCATTCCGGCCACGACGCACCGGCCGAGAGCCC
The DNA here is from genome assembly GCF_056336065.1 of Stutzerimonas sp. 21-1. Taxonomy (NCBI): domain Bacteria; kingdom Pseudomonadati; phylum Pseudomonadota; class Gammaproteobacteria; order Pseudomonadales; family Pseudomonadaceae; genus Stutzerimonas; species Stutzerimonas sp. 21-1. Next base: position 2,590,014 of record NZ_CM150500.1, read on the forward strand.
ACATCACCCGGTCGCTGACGAACCCGATACCACCGTCCAGCGCAACGTGCACCAGCACGCCGACGGCAGCCAGCACCTGCACTGAATAGAAGGTCGAGAAGACGAGCCAGCTCATCCTGACTCTTCGAAGCGAACCCGTTGCGCGCGGGTTCGCGGGAGACACTGGCCACGTTGTCGGGCAACGTGACCAGTTGCGGTTTCAGGAACCGGCGGACGATGCTCTGGAGCGCTGGTAGGCGTCGTGCCAGGCCTGATAGCGCGGATCCTGCCAGATGCGCTGATGCAGGCGCGCCATGCCGTTGGGGTCGTTGAGCAGACGCCAGCGCGCCGCCTCAGCGGCACCATCGGGGCCGGCTTCGAGAATCTGCTGCATGCGCTGCTCGCGCAACTGCTCGGCGGCCGGTACCACCTTGGCGTGACGCGCACGCGCCATCCCGCAGACCAGGGCGTTGTACAACGGGTCCACCGTCGCGGCGATGAAGCCGTCGTGCAGGGCGTTGTCGTGATTCTCGCGGGCGTAGCGATCGGTCGCAGCCAGCTCCTGCGGCGGGTTGAATTCCTCGGGAATCAGGAACAGCTTGCGCCGCAGCGCCGCCAGCCCCAACCCGGTACGGCTGGTGATCACCGACACCGGCGCCGAGAGGATCAGCGAGCCGACGATCGGCGCCAGCCACCACAGGAACGCCGGGTCGAGCCAGCCCACCAGCGCCGTCCAGAGCACGCCGAGCAAAATCTGCGGACCATGCCGGCGCAGGGCCTCGCTCCACGGGGTCGCGTTGTCGGCGCGCTGCGGCGACTGCCACTGCACCGACCAGCCGAGGAACGCGGCGGTGACGAATACCGTATGAAACAGCATGCGCACCGGTGCTGCCAGCATCGAGAACAGCGACTCCAGCAGCATCGACAACAGCAGCCGCAGCCGTCCGCCGTACTCGTTCGCGCCCTTGATCCAGATGAGCAGCACGCTCAGCAGCTTGGGCAGGAACAGCAGCGTCAACGTGGCCGAGAACAGCATGATGGCCTCTTCCGGATGCCACTGCGGCCACAACGGATAGAGCTGGTTAGGCTGCAGGAAGTACTCCGGCACCATCAGGGTGTGAATCGCCAGCAGGCCGGTGGACAGCACCAGGAAGATGAACCACAGCGGCGCCGACAGGTAGGACATCACACCGGTGAGGAACACGAAACGGTGCACCGTGTGCATGCCCTTGACCAGGAACAGACGGAAGTTCATCAGGTTGCCGTGGCACCAGCGGCGGTCGCGCTTGAGTTCGTCGAGCAGGTTGGGCGGCAGTTCCTCGTAGCTGCCCGGCAGGTCATAGGCGATCCACACCCCCCAGCCGGCGCGGCGCATCAACGCGGCCTCGACGAAGTCGTGAGAGAGGATGGCACCGGCGAACGAGCCCTTGCCGGGCAACGGCGCCAACGCGCAGTGCTCGATGAACGGCTTGACCCGGATGATTGCGTTGTGGCCCCAGTAATGCGATTCGCCCAGCTGCCAGAAGTTAAGTCCGGCGGTGAACAGCGGGCCGTAGACCCGCGTGGCGAACTGCTGCATGCGCGCATAGAGGGTGTCCATGCCGGACGCCGTGGGCGCCGTCTGGATGATGCCGGCGGACGGATTGGCCTCCATCAGCCGCACCAGGTTGGTCAGGCAATCGCCGCTCATCACGCTGTCGGCGTCGAGCACCACCATGTAGCGGTAACTGCTGCCCCAGCGCCGGCAGAAGTCGTCGATGTTGCCGCTCTTGCGCTTCACCCGACGCCGGCGCCGGCGGTAGAAGATATGGCCGAAGCCGTCGACCTCGCGACACAGCTCCAGCCAGGCTTTCTGCTCGGCTACGCAGATGTCGGGATCGTTGCTGTCGCTGAGCACGAAGATGTCGAAGTGCTCGATCTGCCCGGTGGCCAGCAGCGACTCGTAGGTCGCGCGCAGACCGGCGAACACCCGCGGCACGTCTTCGTTGGCAATGGGCATCACCAGCGCGGTACGCGCTTCGCGCGGGATCGGCTCGTTGCCCAGCGTGCTGGCGGAAATGTTGTAGCGGTCGCGACCCTTGAGCAGCTGGAAGAAGCCCATCAGTGCCGTCCAGAAGCCCACCGACACCCAGCAGAACAGCAAGGCGAACAGCAGCAGGATGCTGGTCTGCACCACGTAAGGCAGGATCTGCCGCGCGGATTCCTGCCACGGCTGCTGGAAGACTTCCTGCAGATCGACCAATGCCCAGCCCTGATAGGGCAGCACGGATTTCATGTGCCAGGTGGCGATCACGGTCTGCACCAGCATCAGCGTCAGCAGCAACGTGCGGCGCAGGGCAACCACCTGGCGCCAGCGCGAGTCGCGCTCGACCGGCGGCGGCACCTCCACGGCGCGGTTCTTCTTGCGCAGCAGGCGCCACCAACTCAGGCGCAGCACGTTGGTGTGCCACGGCTCGGGCACCATGCGGGTACGCACGATCGGCGGCGTCGAGCGGATGCAGACGCGCGCCTGGTGATCGCGCATCAGCGCACGCCCACGCTCGAAGGTATCGCCCCAGCCAAGCTTCAGCCGCGCGGCGACCGAGCCCAGCGCACCGGCCGAAGGCGGCACGCCGGGCGCAGTATCCGGGGTCTGCTGGGCGAGGACGCGATGCAGGTCGTCGAGCGTGCCGCCCTCGCGCGCGACCTCATCGGCCAGCACCTGGCGTTCGGCGTCGGCCAGCGGCAATTGATCGAGATAGTGTCCGCCGAGGGACGCTGACGCCAGGTTATTCATGGATTGGAATCTGGTAGCTCCAGGTTTCGGAAAGCGTCTTCTCGCCTTCCACCAGTGCGGCGCGCAGCTCGACCGGGCGTGCCGCGTCGCGCACTTTCAGCCGCAGCGTCAGGCGCCAGCCCTTGCTCACCGGGTTATAGCGCAGGCTGTTCTCCACCAGTTCGGCGTTGTCGTCTGTACTCACCCGGGTGCTCACCGGCGCATCGGCCGGCAGCGCCGCAAGGTTGGGGCCGACGAAATCGACGATCAGCGCGATGCTGCCGTCAGGCTGGCGGATCAGGTTCGACTGCTTGACGTCGCCGGTGGACAGACGCGTCTGGCTGACCCAGGCGAGTGCCGGATCGTGCAGCGCCGGTTCATCCATCGTGAAATGCAGGCGGTAGGCGAAGTCCAGCGACTTGCCGGGCTCCGGGCGCTGCTCGGGTACCCAGAAGGCGACGATGTTGTCGTTGGTTTCGTCCGGCGTGGGGATTTCGATCAGCTCGACGTGCCCCTTGCCCCAGTCGCCGGTCGGTTCGACCCAGCCGCTTGGGCGCAGCTCGTAGCGGTCGTCCAGATCCTCGTAGCGGCCGAAATCGCGGGTGCGCTGCAACAGACCGAAACCACGCGGGTTCTCCACGCTGTAGCTGCTGATGTTCAGGCGCTTAGGGTTGTTCAGCGGTCGCCAGATCCACTCGCCGTTGCCGGCATGAATCGCCAGGCCTTCGGAATCGTGCAGCTGCGGACGATAGTTACGCTGCACGCTCGGCTGGTTGGCGCCGAACAGGTACATGCTGGTGAGCGCGCCGAGGCCGAGCTTTTCCACCGGCTCGCGCAGGTAGACCCGCGCCTGTACGTCGACGGTGCTGTCCTTGCCCGGCGTTACCACCATGCGATAGGCACCGGTGGCCCGCGGCGAATCCAGCAGCGCGTAGATCACCAGATTGCGCCGGTCGGCCTGCGGCCGCTCGATCCAGAATTCACGGAAGCTCGGAAACTCCTCGCCGCTCGGCAAGGCGGTGTCGATGGCCAATCCACGCGCCGAGAGGCCGTAAACCTGACCCTTGCCGATGACGCGGAAATAGCTGGCGCCGAGCAGGGTGATCAGCTCATCGGCCTTTTTTGGCTCGTTCAGCGGATAGAGCACCTTGAAGCCGGCGAAACCGAGGTTCTCCAGAGCGGCAGGTTCGATCTGTACCTGGCCGAAGTCGAACATCTGCGGGTCGTAGCGGACTTCCTTGACGCCCTTGCTGGTGATCTCGTTGATCTTCACCGGCACGTTGAAATGCATGCCCTGGTGGTAGAACTGCACCTCGAACGGAGTCTTCGCGTCGTGCCAGAGTGCTTTGTCGGGACGGAAACGCAGTTGCTGGTAGTCAGCGAACGCCATGCTGCGGAACACTTCCGGCAGGTTGCTCTGCGGCGCGGCGTAGTTGGCAGCCGCCAGCTCCTCGGCCTTCTTTGCCACGTCGTCGAGGTCGAATGCCCAGCCGTTTCCGGCAAACAGACTGATGGACAGGCCCAGCGCCATGCCCAGCAGGCGTCCGCTACGCGTGCCTGCCCTGAAACCAATGTTTCGTGACACATCCCCTCCTGATTTTCACGATGATGCCGGCCATCGATCGGCGCCGGTCTGTCTGTTGGTCTGCCGTCGGGTTAAATGATTCCCGCGCCGGGTCAATCGAGGCGGCGCATCATCCCACGCCGGACACAGGCCGGATAGATGGTCGCGCACCTTACCTGCGGCCAGCTGCCGCATCACTTCCGCCGCGCCTGCCGCATCGGCGAAGCGGCGGCAGGCGGGCGTCACCGTCACTCAGCGCAAGGTGAATGCCGCGCTGTGTACCTGCTGCGAATCGAGCCCGATCTGCACCTCGAATTCACCAGGCTCGGCGACCTGCCGCAGCTGGGCATTGAAGAACTGCAGATCCTTTTCACCGATATCGAAGCGAACCTCACGTTCCTCGCCGGCCTTGAGCATGACCTTGCGAAACGCCTTGAGTTCTTTGACCGGGCGAATCACCGAAGCGACCTGATCGCGGATGTACAGCTGGACCACCGCAGCACCGTCACGCGAACCGCTGTTCTTCACCTTCACGCTCGCCTGCAAGGTGCCGGGCAGGCGCAGCTCGACACTCGACAGCGACACGTGCGACAGCTCGAAATCGGTATAGCTCAGGCCGTAGCCGAACGGGTACAGCGGGCCGGTGGGTTCCTCGAAGTACTGCGAGGTGTAGTTGCCCGGTTTGCCCTCGACGTAGGGACGCCCGACGCGCAGGTGATTGTAGTAGGTGGGAATCTGCCCCACCGAGCGCGGAAAGGAGATTGGCAGCTTGCCGGAAGGGTTGTAGTCGCCGAGCAGCACATCGGCGATGGCGTGACCGCCTTCGGTGCCGCTGAACCAGGTTTCCAGGATCGCATCGGCGTTGGCCTTGGCCCAGCCAAGCTCCAGCGGCCGGCCATTCATCAGTACCAGCACCAGCGGCTTGCCGGTTGCCTTGAGCGCACGTAGCAGCGCCTGCTGGCTGGCTGGAATCTGCAGACTGGTGCGGCTCGAACTCTCGTGGGACATGCCGCGCGATTCACCCACGGCGGCAATCACCACATCGGCGCGTTCGGCGGCAGCGACCGCTTCGGCGATCATTTGCGCGGCCGGGCGCGGGTCCTGCACCACTTCGGGCGTGTCCCAGTTGAGGAAGTTCAGGTATTCGACGAGGTGCGGATCGTCGGTGATATTGGCGCCGCGGGCATGCAGCAGCGTCGCCTTGCCGGCCAGTGCCGCGGTCAGCCCCTGACGCAGCGTCACAGCCTGCGCGGCAACACCGGCGGCCGACCAGCTGCCGAGCATGTCGAGCGGCGAATCGGCCAGCGGACCAACCAGCGCGATGGTGCCGCTTTTCTTCAGCGGCAGCGTCTGCGCGCGGTTTTCCAGCAGCACCAGCGATTCGCGCGCCACCGCACGCGCCTCCGCCCGGTGCAGGCGACTCTCGGCATTGACGTCCTGCGGATCGTCGGCGGCTGCACCGATGCGGCGCAGCGGATCGTGGAACAGGCCCATGTCGTACTTGGCGCCCAGCACCTCGCGCACCGCGGCATTGATCTCGCCGATCTCGATTTCGCCATCGCGCACCAGCCCGGGCAGTTCGTCGCGGTACAGCGAGTCGGCCATGCTCATGTCGATGCCCGCCTTGAGCGCAAGCCGCGCCGCCTGGCGACCGTCCTGCGCGACGCCGTGGCGCAGTAGCTCGCTGATCGCGCCGTGGTCGCTGACGGTCATCCCGCGAAAGCCCCAGTCGCGGCGCAACAGGTCGCGCAGCAGCCAGCTGTTGGCGCTGGCCGGCACGCCGTTGATGGCGTTCAGCGCGACCATTACACCACCGGCGCCCGCCTCCACCGCCGCGCGGTACGGTGGCAGGAAGTCCTGGTGCATGCGCATCGGACTCATGTCGACCACGTTGTAGTCGCGCCCGCCCTCGACCGCGCCGTACAGCGCAAAATGCTTGACGCTCGCCATGATGCTGTCCGGCGCCGCGACGGATTCGCCCTGATAGGCCTTGACCATCGTGCGGGCGATTTCCGACACCAGGTACGGGTCCTCGCCGAAGCCTTCGGAGGTACGTCCCCAGCGCGGGTCGCGGGAAATATCGACGGTCGGCGCGAAGGTCATGTCCAGGCCGTCGGCACTGGCTTCGATGGCCGCCACACGACCGCTGCGGGCGATGGTCGGCAGATTCCAGCTCGACGCCAGGCCGAGACCGATCGGGAAGATCGTGCGGTGCCCATGCACCACGTCGTAGGCGAAGAAGATCGGGACTCCCAGGCGGCTGCGCAGCGCGGCTTCCTGCATGGGGCGGTTGTCATGGCGGGTGACGCTATTGAAGGTGCCGCCGATGTGGCCCGCCTGCAGTTCCTCGAGAATCTTCGGCTGCGGCATGTCGGCGCCGATGCTGATCAGCCGCAGCTGGCCGATCTTCTCCTCGAGGGTCATGCGCTCGATCAGGCTGTCGATGAACGCCTGCTTGTCGTCCAGCGCGGGCGGCTCGGCGGCAAGGGCGGCGTGCATGAAAAATCCGGCGAGCAGACCGAACACAGGGAGTCTTTTCACCAACGGCAGTTGGGGTTTCATCGGGAATCTCGTTGCTGCGGGAAGGTACGACCGCTACGGCCGCTATGCGAGGCCTCGGCGCCGCAGGATGCATGCGACCACACCGAGCGCTCGGCGCAGAAGTATGACGCGCCGGACCCCGGACAAACCAGAGGGGCGTCGCCAATCAGGAGAAGGACCGAACGGCCAGACGCCCGCCCGGCTTTCAGCAGGAAGGAACGCCGCACCAGCGGGCAGCCGGCGCGGCGGGTACAGCAATGCCGCGCAGGCGCGCGGCATTGAAACTGCGGCGCAGCTTCAGCCCTTGAGCTTCATGGTCAGTTTGGCGACGTGCTCGCCCTGGAAGCGGGCGATGTTCAGCTCCTTCTGCGACGGCTGGCGGGAGCCGTCGCCGCCGGCGATGGTGGTGGCGCCGTAGGGCGTGCCGCCATTGGTTTCGGAGATGTCGAACAGCTCGCTGGTGCCATAGCCGATCGGCACGATGATCATTCCGTGGTGCGCCAGGGTGGTCCAGGTCGAGGTGATGGTCATCTCCTGGCCGCCGCCGGTGCCGGTCGAGCTGAACACGCTGGCGACCTTGCCGTGCAGCGCGCCCTTGGCCCACAGGCCGCCGGTCTGGTCGAGGAAATTGCGCATCTGCCCGGACATGTTGCCGAAGCGGGTCGGCGTACCGAAGATGATCGCGTCGTAATCGGGCAGTTCGGCCGGGCTCGCCACGGGCGCCGCCTGATCGGTCTTGCCGCCGGCATTCTTGAATACTTCAGCCGGCATGGTTTCCGGCACGCGCTTGATGGTCACCTCGGCACCGGCGACGCGGCGCGCGCCCTCGGCCACGGCATTGGCCATCGTTTCGATATGGCCGTACATCGAGTGATACAGCACGAGAATCTTCGCCATCTTGCTATCTCCTGGGAGGGTTCGGGGTTTCTGAAAGCGTGGGTTGCCCATCGTTCCGGCAACCCGGTGAAACAGGTACAACGAGCCGCCAATCCGGCTCAGGTCACGTCAACCAGCACGATCTCGCTGTCTTCCAACGCCGTGACGGTCAGCTGCGCTTCATCGCGCACCGCCACGCCGTCGCCGGTCGCGGCCTGCACGCCGTTGACTTCGATGCGCCCACTGGCGGGCACCAGATAGACCTTGCGGCCGTTCCCTATGGAATAGTCCGCGCTTTGCCCGGCCGCCAGCGTCGCCGCCACCAATCGTGCATTGGCACGGATCGGCAGCGCCTCGCTGTCGTCCGGCATACCGCTGGCCAGCGTGACGAACGCGCCGGCGCGCTCGCCGCGGGGAAACGGCCGGGTACCCCAGGACGGCGCCAGGCCGGAGCGCTCGGGGAAGATCCAGATCTGGAAGATGCGGGTCTCCTCGTCCTCCAGGTTGTACTCGCTGTGGACGATGCCGGTGCCGGCACTCATGACCTGCACATCACCGGCGACCGTGCGGCCGCGATTGCCCAGGCTGTCCTCGTGAGTGATGGCACCCTGGCGCACGTAGGTGATGATTTCCATGTCGCGGTGCGGATGTGCCGGGAAACCCGACTGCGGCGCGATGGTGTCGTCGTTCCAGACCCGCAACCGGCCCCAGTGCATGCGTGCCGGGTCGTGATAGTCGGCGAAGGAAAAATGGTGACGGGCATTCAGCCAGCCGTGATGGGCATGGCCGAGGCCGGCATGGGGACGCAGTTCGATCATGGCAATCTCCTCTAGGCTGCCCGACAGGACCGGCGCAGCGAATGTGGAGCCATGATGTATTGATTCAATGAAGTAATGAGTGCAATTTTCGCGCGCTAAATATCGATTAAATAGATAGATAGGCGATCAATACCACCTTGCAGTCGTTACTTCTTCGCCGCCGGGAAGCGTTTGACCGTTTCTAGCCAGGCGCTATCGAGCTGCCGCTGATCGATATCCATGCCCAGCGACTCCATCAGTTCGCGGTGCTGGTCGATCTCGCGCGTCGCATCGCTGAGCGCGACGCTGTTACCGTCCAGCTGGTGCATCTGGGTAAGCCCCAGATGGTAGAAACGCAGCAGCTGCATGGCCTGCGGATCACGTGCAGCGACGCCGGCCTGCACCTGATGCATCAGGTTGGTGATGCTCATCAGGCTGCGCTTGAGCCGCCAGCCATAGGCGGCGGCCGCCATCCAGGGTTGCTGCCAGAAAAGCGCACGCACCAGCGTCACGGTGAGCAGCAGGCCAGCCAGCACGCCACCGATGTTCCAGCGCAGATTGTCGCCGCCCGGCTCGCCGAACAACGCCACCGCCACGGCGGCAAACCCCATTGCCAGCACGGCGAAGATCGCGATGACTACCATCGTGCTGCGCCGCGTCTGCTGCCGATAACGCTCGGCGCTCATCGGTTGGATCTCGAAAACCACCATGACGGATTCCTTTGCGGGGTCGGACGGGGCGTGAATTATCGCCACAAATGCGCCCACCCCGCTCGGCATTCCTCACCCCAGCGCGAACGGCAGCAGCAGCGCGATCAGAATGCCCAGCAGACTCATGCCCAGCGCCGCGAAGGCGCCGCACTCGTCGCCCTCCTCCAGCGCCCTGGCGGTGCCGATGGCGTGGGCGTTGATGCCGTAGCTCAGGCCACGCGCCGCCGGATGCTCGACGCCGGCCCAGCGCAGCAGCAGCGGCCCCAGCGCGGTACCGATGACGCCGGTGAGCATGACGAACACCGCCGCCAGCGAAGCCAGACCGCCCAGCTCCTCGGCTACCAGCATGGCGATCGGCATGGTCGCGGACTTCGGCGCCAGGCTCATCAGCACCGGCAGTTCGGCACCCAGCAGCCAGGCGATGGCCAGGGTGAGCGCCACACAGAGCAGCCCACCGACTACCAGCGTGATGACGATCGGCCAGAACAACTGGCGAATGCGCCGCAGGTGACGGTACAGCGGCACCGCGAGCGCCACGGTGGCTGGCCCCAGCAGCATGGCGATCGGCGCGGCGCCCTCGCGATAGCGCGGATACTCCACGCCGACCAGCGTCAGCGTCGCGACCACCAGCAGCATGCCGATCATCACCGGCTGCAACACCAACCAGCCGCTGCGCCGGTACAGCATCAGCGCCAGCTGGAAGGCAATCAGCGTAAGCACCACGGCAAACAGCGAATGCGCCAGCACGTCATTCCAGGCCAGACGCCAGTCGAGCACGCTCATACCTGATCCTCCGCGCGTCGCTCTTGACGGCGGATCAGCCGCTGCATCAGCCAGCCGCAGAACGGCACGGTAATCAGCAGCGAAAGCACCAGCCCCGCGGCGATCGCCGGCAGGTCATTGAGCAGTGCCGAGCCGCTGGTCATGATCCCGGCGGCCGGCACGATCAATAGCAGCGGCAGGTACTGCAGCAGCAGCGCGGCGGTCTTTTCCAGCGACTGCGGAATCCCTCGCCGGGCCAGCAGCAGGACGAACAGCAACAGCATGCCGAGAATCGGTCCCGGCAACGCCGGCAGCAGCACGAGATTCAGCACATGGCCAAGCAGCTGCAGCAGCACCAGCCAAATCAACCCCTGAAGAATCATCGTGCGCCCTCCCCGTGCCGCGGTTGCTGGTTCATTGCCGGCGTCCTCCTCGATGCAAAAGGCTCCGACTATGGACGCAGCGACCGTCGTGCAACAGGATCAGATGCACGCAAAAAAAGCGGATCAGCTGTATACAAACCAGGGTACTGATACAGGTCAAAGGCGCGCGCCAGCACGGTCCGGCCACCGCGCTTGAGCTCCATCTGATCCGCATTTATGCGTTTCATCTGAGTCTGTTATGCAGCTGTCGCGCCACCGATCATCCGCTCGCCCGAACTGCCCATGAGGCGAGCACCAAATGAACGACCGCATCCCCGCACAGCTCATCGAGACCGTCGACGCGAGCATGCCGATCCGCCTCACGCCCGCGCAGAGTGGCGGGCCGATTCACACCCGCAGCTTCAGCGGCTATTTCCGTAACCTGCGCCTGTTGGGCGGCGGCCTGCTCATGCTGCTCTACTTCGGCACCGTCTGGCTGAACTGGGACGGTCGCCAAGCGGTGCTGTGGGATCTCGGCCAGCAGCAGTTCCACATCTTCGGCGCGACCTTCTGGCCGCAGGATTTCATCCTGCTCTCGGCGCTCCTGATCATCGCGGCGTTCGGCCTGTTCTTCATCACCGTACTGGCCGGTCGCGTCTGGTGCGGTTACGCCTGCCCGCAGAGCAGCTGGACCTGGATGTTCATGTGGGCGGAGAAAGTCACCGAAGGCGACCGCCTGCAACGCATCAAGCTCGACGCCGCGCCCTGGTCGCCCGGCAAGCTGCTGCGCCGCAGCGCCAAACACGCGCTGTGGCTGGCGATCAGCCTAGCCACGGCGCTGACCTTCGTCGGCTACTTCACGCCTGTGCGCGAACTGGTAGGTGACCTCACACGCCTGGATATCGGCCTCACCAGCGCCTTCTGGCTGCTGTTCTTCACCGCCGCCACCTACCTCAACGCCGGCTGGCTGCGCGAACAGGTGTGCCTGCACATGTGTCCGTACTCGCGCTTCCAGAGCGTGATGTTCGACGCCGACACCCTGCTGGTCTCCTACGATGCCGCGCGTGGCGAAGCCCGCGGCGCCCGGCGCAAGGACAGCGACCCGCGCGCGCAGAATCTGGGCGACTGCATCGACTGCACGCTGTGCGTACAGGTTTGCCCCACCGGGATCGACATCCGCGACGGCCTGCAGCTGGACTGCATCAGCTGCGGCGCCTGTATCGACGTTTGCGACAGCGTCATGGATCGGATGGGCTATGCGCGTGGCCTGCTGCGCTACACCTCCGAACGCGCGCTCAACGGCGGCGCAACGCGCTTCTTCCGGCCGCGCCTGGTCGGCTATGCCGTGGCGCTGATGGCGATGATCGGTGCCTTCGTCTGGGCGCTGGATGCGCGGCCGCAACTGCAGCTGGACGTCACCCGCGACCGTACGCTGTACCGCGAGAACATGCAGGGGCAGATCGAGAACATGTATCGCCTCAAGCTGATCAACAAGACGCAGCAGCCGCGCCGCTATGCACTGACGCTGACGGATGGTCCGTTCGCCCTGCACGGCCCGAACGAAGTCAGCCTGGCAGCGGGCGAGATCGCCGATCTGCCGGTCAGCGTCGCGCTGCTCGACGGCACGCGCGAATTCAGCCGTGAACTGCACTTCGAGGTCCACGACCTGGCCGAGCCGGCCAGCCGGGTGCGCACGCCGAGCACCTTCGTCGCTCCCCTCGCCGCGCTGCGCCAGTAGACTGGCCGCTCTACCCGCCACCGTCAGGGCCCCGATGAAGCGCTACGAAAAATTCGCCGACGAGATTGCCGAACTGATCCGCAGCGGCGTGCTCGCCCCCGGACAGAAGGTGCCCTCGGTGCGGCATGCCAGCCGCACCTACGGTGTCAGCCCGTCCACGGTATTTCAGGCCTACTACCTGCTGGAGGATCGCGGGCTGATTCAGGCGCGGGCGCGTTCGGGCTATTTCGTCCGCGAACACGCCAAGCGGCCGCTGCATGAGCCGGAGATCGGCGCGCGCCCGGCGGAAACCACCGATGTGGACGTCAGCGAACTGGTGTTTTCGGTACTCGCCTCGCTGCGCGACCCGGCCACAGTGCCGTTCGGTTCGGCCTTTCCCAGCCCCGAACTGTTTCCGCTGCCACGCCTGGCGCGCTCGATGGCGCAGAGCGTGCGCGACATGCCGGCGCGTGAGGTGATCGCCGAGATGACTGCCGGCAATCCCGATCTGCGCCGACAGATCGCCCTGCGCTACATGGTCAGCGGCGTGATGCTGCCGATGGACGAGCTGGTGATCACCACCGGCGCCATGGAGGCGCTGAACCTCTGCCTGCAGGTGGTGACCGAGCCGGGCGATCTGGTGGCCATCGAGGCGCCGGCCTTCTACGCCACGCTCCAGGTGCTGGAACGGCTCAAGCTCAAGGCGGTGGAAATTCCCGTGCATCCGCGCGAAGGCATCGATCTGGACGTGCTCGCCGACCGCCTGGCGCACCTGCCGATCAAGGCCTGCTGGTTCATGAGCAGCCTGCAGAACCCGCTCGGCGCGAGCATGGGCGAGGCGAAGAAGCAGCAGCTCTACGAGCTGCTGCAGCGCCATCAGGTGCCGCTGATCGAGGACGACGTCTACGCCGAGCTGTACTTCACCCGCGAGCCGCCGCGGCCGGTAAAGAGCCACGACCGCGACGGACTGGTGATGCACTGCGGCTCGTTCTCCAAGAGCTTGGCGCCCGGCTACCGCGTCGGCTGGGTCGCCGGCGGGCGCTATGCCGAGCAGATCGCCCGGCTCAAGCTGATGACCACCATCTCGCCTTCGGTGCCGGCGCAGGCGGCCATCGCCGACTACCTGCAGCACGGCGGCTACGACCGCCATCTGCGCAAGCTGCGCCATGCGCTGGAAATGCAGCAGGGCGCAATGCTCGCCTCCGCCGCCCGGCATTTCCCGGCCAGCACGCGGGTCACGCGGCCCAGCGGCGGCTATTTCCTCTGGTTCGAGTTTCCCGAGCAGGTGGATTCGCTGCAGCTGCTGCAACTGGCGCTAGCCCAGGGCATCAGCCTGGCACCAGGGCCGATCTTCTCGGCGACCCGGCGCTTTCGCAACTGCGCGCGGCTGAACCACGGGCACCCGTGGGACGCCCGCAGCGAAGACGCAATGGCGCTGCTGGGGCGGATGCTCAAGTCGTTCTGAACGCCCGGACACGCTTGCCAGAGCGCGCGATTCCTGCGAAAAAGCCGCCCCTTTCCCAACGTTTGCGAGACGACGATGAGCGACGAGCTGCTGATCGAGGATATCCAGCCCGGCGATGGCAAGGCCGTGGTCAAGGGCGCGCTGATCACCACCCAATACCGCGGCACGCTGGAGGACGGCACCGTCTTCGATTCCTCCTACGAACGCGGCAAGCCGTTCCAGTGCGTGATCGGCAGCGGTCGCGTGATCAAGGGCTGGGATATCGGCCTGCTGGGCATGAAGGTCGGCGGCAAGCGCAAGCTGTTCGTGCCGGCGCATCTGGCCTATGGCGAGCGCCAGGTCGGCGCGCATATCAAGCCGAATTCGAATCTGCACTTCGAGATCGAACTGCTGGAAGTGCTGACCCGCGACGATTGAGTCAGGCGCAATCCAGCGGCTGCTGGCGACGGCGCGCCTTTATCAGGTACATGCGGTCGTCGGCCTGCTTGAGCAGTTGCGCCTCGGCCTCGCCGTCCTCGGGGTAATGCGCGATGCCGATGCTTAGACCGGCAACCAGCTGGTGGCTGACAAGGTCAACCGGCTGCTCGAACGCGGCGCGAATCTTGTCGACGACCCGCTCGGCATCCGCCGGATGCGCGATGCTTTCCAGCAACACCACGAATTCGTCCCCACCCAGCCGGGCGACCGTATCGCTGTCGCGCACGCAGTGCACCAGGCGTTCGGCGACCGCCCGCAGCAGATGGTCGCCGGCACTGTGGCCGAAGCTGTCGTTGACCTGCTTGAAGCGATCCAGATCGATGTAGAGCAAGGCGAACCGTCCACCGTTGCGCCGCACCCGTGCCAGCGCCGAGCCCAGGCGGTCGGCGAAGCAGGCACGATTCGGCACGCCGGTCAGTTCGTCGTACTGGGCCATGCGCTGCAGACGTGCGTACAGCTGCTTGCGCTCGATGGCGGTGACCACCTGGGTGGACACGAACTGCAGCAGCTCCTGGTCTTTCTCGGTGTACGGTACGCCTTTGCTCTTCAGCAGCAGCACGCCGATCACGCCTTCGCTCGAGTTGAGTGGCACGCCCAGCCAGCAGGCCGCATCGGCGCTGTTCAACGGCAGCACCAGCATTGGCACCGATTGCGCATTGAAGCGCAGCGGCTGGCCGCCGTGCAGCACGGAAAAACACAGGGAAGCCGCCGGCTCCGACGGTGTGGCCAGCGAATCGGGGGCGAGCGCCTGATAGGGATAGCCCAGCTCGCCGCTGACGGAATCACGAATGGCGACGATGAAATCGTCGACCGGCAGCAGCTGAGCCACGGTCAGGTGAATCTGCTGATACAGCGCGGCAAGGTCCTTGGCCGCGTGCGCCGCTTCGGAGATCGAATAGAGCGCCGCCTGCATCGCTTCGGACTGCTTGCGCCGGGTGATGTCGCGCGCCACGCCGATGCGCAGCTTGTTGTCGGTCGACCAGCAGGCCGACCACATAATGTGCACGACCGTGCCGTCCTTGCGCACGTAGCGGTTCTCGAAATGCAGCAGCGGCTGGCCGACCATCACCTCTTCCGCCGCGGCCAGGGTACGCGCCCGGTCCTCGGGATAGACCATCTCGATCATCCGCTTGCCAAGCATCTCCGCCGGCGTATAGCCGAAGATGCGCTCGCAGGCCGCACTGACGAAAACGAAATTGCCCTGCGCATCGACGACGCAGATGGCGTCGAGCAACAGATCGATGACACTCGCCAGCGGCTCGTAGTTTTCCGTTTTCATCGCGGCAGACCTGCTTCGGCTCTTCGGCACGATTGGCCAATCAGACTGTGACGCAGTCTTCACGTTTGGCACATCATGGCTTAATCCGCCGGGCAACGCATTGCCTAAATGGAAGCTGTTCGCGCGGTTCTTTTATGGTGCCCCGCCCTCACTCGATCCAGCGTGGATAGAAGCCCAGTGCGGCCTGCGCAGGACCGTCCGCCAGCGCTGCAACGGCCGCTGCCGCCTCAGGTCGCTGCGCGGGTTCGCCGTCGCCCCGGAAGAAGAACCGGCGACCGTCGGCCAACGTCAGGAACACCCCGAGCGCGCCGTGCCCTTCCAGCGGCACCAGCACCAGCGCACCATCACCGAACAGGTCAAGGCTCTGCGCATAGCCAAGATACGGTCCGGACTCGAACTGCAGCGTCTGCCAGCGAACCGCGTGACGGAACTGGCTCGGCAACACCGCAGGCGGTGTCGCCGCACGCAGATAGCGCAGACTGTCGGCGCTGGCCGCGACGGGCACCTCCGGATAATCGGCCAGCCCGGACGCGTGCTCCCAGCGCACGCAGCCGAGCAGAATGCGATCGACCGTCAGGCCGTCGCGCTCGAGCTGATCGCGTACCGCGTGCACCTCGCCGTAATGCTTGCTGCGCCACGGCACCTCGGCGTCCACCTGGGCGTCGATCTGGCGCCCCAGCCCGGTGCCGAACAGCAAGCGAGTCTGGCCATGCTCAATGAGGATCGCCAAGTGGTTGACCGGCGGCGGCTGCTGCCAGCCGCCACGACGCCAGGAGTACTCGCTTCGGGTGTCGCTCTGCGCCGTCTTGACCAGGCTGAAGCGCAACCCGTCGGCAGCCGCCGCGCTGCCCACCAGGCCGAACATCAGCACCGCAAGCAGCCCCAGTAGCCGTGCCGCCCCGGTTGGCAAGCGGTAGCGCTTGGCAGGCGCCCGGCCGTTTCGCGCGAACACGGCCTTACAACCCAGGCATGCCGACATAGCCGGGCAGCGCGCGGATGCGGGCGAACCAGGCTTGCAGCGCCGGATACTGGCTGAGGTCCAGACCGCCGTCGCCGCCCAGCGCAACGTTGGGATACACAGCGATGTCGGCGATGGTCGACTGCGCCGTTTCCGCGAGCCAGTTATGCACGGCCAAATGCCGTTCGAGGACGCGCAACGCGCTCAGCGCGCGGGCCTGCGCCAGCTCCGCATCGATCGGCATGCCGAACAGCTTGCCCACCCGCACCGTGGCCGGGCCGTGCTGCGTTTCATTGGCGGCGAAGCTCAGCCAGCCGGCGATCCTGCCCTGCGCCTCGGCATCCAGCGGGTACCAGCGCTCATCGGCATAGCGCCGTGCCAGGTAGACCAGGATTGCCTGCGCATCGCCCAGGCGGAACTCGCCATCTTCCAACGCAGGCACCTGCCCGCGCGGATTGATTGTGCGAAACGCCGGCTGCTTCTGCTCGCCCTTCAGCAGATCGACCGGGATCAGTTCGACAGGCTGGCCGATCAGGCTGAGGAACAGGCGCACCTTGTGGCAATTGCCGGACAGCGTCATGTCGTGGAGTTTCATGGTCATGCCCTCTCGGTTGTTGTGCACTGGATAATAGACAGACCTGTCTGTACACTTCAAGCACAAAGATGACCAACGGATGGCAACTGGAGCGCGCAGCGAACGCTCGCGCATAATGGCCGTTCCGAAGGAGGCACTCATGGCATCGAACAAGCGCGACCAGCTGCTCAGCACCGCCGAAGACCTGTTCTATCGCGACGGCTATCACGCCACGGGCATCGACCGGATTCTGGCCGAATCCGGCGTGGCCAAGATGACCCTGTACAAGCACTTCAAATCGAAGGATGAGCTGATTGTCGCCGTGCTCGACGCACGCCACGAGACGATGCTCGCGCGCCTGCGGGAAAGGGCCGCGAAGCTGCCGCCGCGCGCGGCGCTGCTGGGAATATTCGATGGCCTGCACGGCATGATCCACGGCGACGGGCGCTTCTGCGGCTGCCTGTTCGTCAACGCCGCCGCGGAGTATCACGACCGCGATCACCCCATTCACCGCCGCTCGGCCGCCTACAAGGCCGAGCTGCAGACCTACCTGCGCGAGCTGCTGGAGCGCCTCGATGCACCGGCGCCCGCGCAGCTTGCACGCCAGCTGCAATACCTGCTCGAAGGCGCGCTGAGCATGGCGCACATCGAAGGGCCGGGCGAACAGGCCCGGGACGCCCGGGTGGCGGCCGAGCAGCTGCTCGCAGCCGCCGGCATCCGCGCATCCGACTGAATCAGGCGGGTTTGGCTTCCGTCTCGCGCACGCGGAACCACGCCGCGTAGAGCGCCGGCAGGAACAGCAGCGTCAGCGCCGTGGCGACGATCAACCCACCCATGATCGCCACGGCCATCGGCCCGAAGAAGATGCTGCGCGACAGCGGAATCATCGCCAGCACCGAGGCCAGCGCGGTCAGCACGATCGG
Organism: Stutzerimonas sp. 21-1; assembly: GCF_056336065.1. NCBI lineage: Bacteria > Pseudomonadati > Pseudomonadota > Gammaproteobacteria > Pseudomonadales > Pseudomonadaceae > Stutzerimonas > Stutzerimonas sp. 21-1. Next base: position 2,607,753 of record NZ_CM150500.1, read on the forward strand.
CCGGAAACGCCGCACGGTGGCATCGATGATCGCGTTGAAGCGGTCGTGCCCGGCGCCGATGTCCTGCTCGATCTGGTCCACCAGGATCACCGAGTTGCGCATGATCATCCCCGACAGCGCGATGGTGCCGAGCATCGCGACGAAGCCGAACGGCTGACGGAACAGCAACAGGAACAGCGTGACGCCGATGATGCCCAGCGGCGCGGTGAGGAACACCATCGCCGAGCGCGAGAAGCTCCTGAGCTGCACCATCAGCAGCGTCACCACCACCAGCACGAACAGCGGCAGGCCGGCGTTCACCGAACGCTGCCCGCGCTCGGAATCCTCGACGGTACCACCGACCTCCAGCAGATAGCCGCTGGGCAACTGCGCGCGGATGTCCGCCAGCGTCGGCTCGATCTGCCGCACCAGCGAGGCCGGCTGCTGATCGCCATACACGTCGGCACGCACCGTGACCGTCGGCAGGCGGTTGCGGTGCCAGATCACGCCCTCCTCGAAGCCGTACTCCAGCGTTGCCACCTGCGCCAGCGGTACGCTGCGGCCGCTGGCGGTGGGAATGGCCAGGCTGGGCAGCATCGACAGCTCGAGGCGCTCGCGCTCGGTGCCACGCAGCAGGATCTCTATCAGCTCGTTGTCCTCGCGGAACTGGCTGACGCTGCTGCCGATGAAGGTGCGCCGCAGGAATTCCGACAGCTCGGCGGTGCTGACACCCAGCGCGCGGGCGCGGTCCTGATCGACGTCGAGCAACACCTTCTTGCTCGGCTCCTGCCAGTCCAGATGCACGTTGGCGACGTGCGGATTCTCCGCGACCTTCGCCGCGACCTGCCGGGCGTGGGCGCGCACTACATCGATGTGTTCGCCGGTTACGCGAAACTGCACCGGATAGCCCACCGGCGGGCCGTTTTCCAGCCGCGTCACCCGCCCACGCAGCGCGCTGAAATCCTCGCGCAGGCGCTCGATCAGCCAGCCGCGCAGCTCCTCGCGCGCCTCGATGCTCTGCGCCAGCACGACGAACTGGGCAAAGCTGGTCGCCGGCAGTTGCTGGTCGAGCGGCAGGTAGAAGCGCGGCGAGCCGGTGCCGACGTAGGCCACGTAGTTGTCGATTCCCGCACGATCCTTGAGCATCGCCTCCAGCCGCCGGACCTCCGCCTCGGTGGCCTTCAGCGACGCGCCCTCGGCGAGCTTGAGGTCGACCATCAGCTCCAGCCGCCCGGACGCCGGAAAGAACTGCTGCGGCACCAGCCGGAACAGCGCCACCGCCGCGACGAACGCCGCCAGCGTCAGCACGATCACCGTCTTGCGCCGGCGCACGCACAGCGCCACCACGCGCCGCACACGCTGGTAGAAGGCTGTCGAATACGGGTCGTGGCCGCCGCTGCCAGCGCCGTGCTTGCGGGCGGCTCGCGCGGCGAGATCCGGCAGCAGTTTGTCGCCGAGCAGCGGGACGAAGGTCACCGCTGCAATCCAGGAGGCGACCAGTGCGATGGTCACCACCTGGAAGATCGAGCGGGTGTATTCGCCGGTGCTGGAATTGGCGGTGGCGATCGGCAGGAAGCCGGCGGCGGTGATCAGCGTGCCGGTCAGCATCGGGAACGCCGTACTGGTCCAGGCGAAGCTCGCGGCCTTGAGCCGGTCGTAGCCCTGCTCCATCTTGATCGCCATCATCTCCACGGCAATGATCGCGTCGTCTACCAGCAGCCCCAACGCCAGCACCAGGGCGCCGAGGGAAATCTTGTGCAGGCCGATGTCCAGGTAATGCATGGTGGCGAAAGTCATCGCCAGCACCAGCGGAATCGACAACGCCACCACCAGCCCAGTGCGCATGCCGAGCGAGAAGAAGCTCACCAGCAGGACGATCGCCAGCGCCTCGATCAGCACCCGGACGAATTCGCCGACGCCGGTCTTCACCGCTGCCGGCTGGTCGGAGACCTTGCGCAGCTGCATGCCCACCGGCAGCTCCTGCTGCAGCCGGGCGAACTCCTGCTCCAGCGCCTCGCCGAGCATGAGGATGTCGCCGCCCGCCTTCATCGACACCGCCAGCCCCAGCGCCGGTTCGCCCATGAACCGCATGCGCGGCGCCGGCGGCTCGTTGAAGCCGCGGCGAACCTCAGCCACGTCGCCAAGACGGAAGGTGCGGCCCTCGAAGCGGATGGGGAAATCGCGAATCTGCTCGGCGGTGGTGAAATTGCCGCTGACGCGCAGCTGCACGCGCTCGCTCGGCGTTTCGACGAAGCCCGCCGCGCTCACCGCGTTCTGCGCCTGCAACGCCTGATGCACCGCTTCCAGCGGGACGCCGAGGGTCGCCAGCTTGACGTTGGACAGCTCGATCCAGATCTTCTCGTCCTGCAGGCCGATCAGCTCGACCTTGCCGACGCTCTTGACCCGCTGCAGCTGCAGCTGGATGCGGTCGGCGTAATCCTTGAGCACGGCGTAGTCGAAGCCCTTGCCGGTCAGCGCGTAGATATTGCCGAAAGTGGTGCCGAACTCGTCGTTGAAGAACGGTCCCTGAATGCCCGGCGGCAAGGTGTGGCGGATATCGCCGATCTTCTTGCGAATCTGGTACCAGAGCTCGGGAATGTCCTTGGAGCGCAGCGAGTCGCGCGCCATGAAGGTGACGTTGGATTCGCCGGGGCGCGAGAACGACACGATGCGCTCGTACTCGCCGGTCTCCATCAGCTTCTTCTCGATGCGCTCGGTGACCTGGCGCGACACTTCCTCGGCGGTGGCGCCCGGCCACTGCGTCTGGATCACCATCGCCTTGAAGGTGAACGGCGGGTCTTCGCTCTGCCCCAGCTTGCCGTAGGACAGCACGCCGACGACGGCGACCAGCAACATCAGGTAGACCACGACCTGGCGGTTGTGCAACGCCCAGGCGGAAAGGTTGAAGCGCATCGTGGCTACTCCTGCGGGGCCAGCTCGACCGGGCGGTTGTCGCGATCGACCGGACGCACCGGCTGCCCTTCGCTGAGCAGCTGCACGCCGGCCATGACGATCCAGTCATCGGCCTGCAGCCCTTCGAGTACCGGCACCAGCCGCTCGCCATAGGGGCCGGTGCGCACCGCCACCCGCTGCAACGTCGAGTCGTTGCGCACACGCCAGACGAAGGCCTGCTCGCGTTCGGCGCTGATCGCCGACAGCGGCACGGCCAGCGGCACTTTCGCCGCGCGGCGCACGGTCACCAGCGCGCTCTGGCCTAGGTCGGCCGGGACATCCTGATCGCTGAAGGCGACCCGCGCCGAATAGGTCCGGGTGTTCGGGTCGGCCGCCGGCGACAGCTCGCGAATCTGGCCGGCATAGCGCCGCCCCGGTTGCGACCAGAGTTCAACCTCGACTTCCTGGCCGATGCGGTAACGCTCCAGCGCTTGCTCGGGCAGGTTGATCGCCACCTCGCGCTCACCGTCTGCGGCGAGGACGAATGCCGTCTGACCGGCCGCCACCACCTGGCCGACCTCGATGCTGCGGCGCGCGATGACGCCATCGCGCGAGGCGCGCAGCACCGCGTAATCGACCTGGTTGCTGGCCACGTCGAACTGCGCCTGCGCCTGCTGCAGACGCGCCGCGGCGGAGCGGTAGGCATTGTCGGCGCTATCGAACTGCGACTGGCTGACCAGCTGGCGACCGAGCAGCGCCCGGTAGCGGTCGTACTCCGCCTTGGCGACCCGCAGGTTGGCCTCGGCGGCCGTGACCTGGGCGCGCATGCCGTCCAGCTGCAGGCGCACGTCCTGCGGATCGAGCCGCGCCAGCGGCTGGTCCTTGCGCACACGGTCGCCCGCCTCGACCAGCCGCTCGCTGACCTTGCCATCGATACGGAACGCCAGCTCCGGCTCGTAGCGCGCATGCACCTCGCCGGGGTAGCTTTCGCGCATCGCGCTGGCCGGTTGCGGCTGCACCACCAGCACCGGGCGCGGCGGTGGCGGCTCGGGCTCGCCGTTGCCGCAGGCGGCCAGCAGCAGAACGCTCCCCAGGGAGGCGATGGAGATGGCTTGTCGGAACACGATGCAGACTCCCTCTGTCACGAGGCGGGCAGGAATACTAAACTGCCGGGTATAGTAAAAATAGCGAACCAGTCAGTCCACTATTAAAAGCGATCATGATAGACAGCCATTCCCCCTCTCCCGGCCCCGGCCGACCAAAGGACCCGGCCAAGCGCGAGGCGATTCTCGCCGCGGCGCAGGTGCTGTTTCTCGCCAAGGGTTACGAGGGCAGCAGCATGGACGCCATCGCCAACGAGGCCGGCGTTTCCAAGCTCACGCTGTACAGCCACTTCAAGGACAAGGAGGCGCTGTTCTGCGCGGCCGTGAAGGCAACCTGCGAAACCCGGCTGCCGCGCCGCCTGTTCCAGCTAGCCGACGACTGCCGGATCGAGGCAGTGCTGCTGGCTATCGGCTTGGCCTTCAACGCGCTGGTCAACAGCCCGGAGTCGATCGGTCTGCATCGGGTGATGGTGGGAATGGCCACGCAGAATCCGGCGCTGGTGCGGATGTTCTTCGACGCCGGTCCGCAGCAGCTGTTGAGCGATCTGCAACGGATGTTCGCCGAGGTCGACGCGCGCGGTCTGCTGACGATCGCCGAACCGCTGCGCGCGGCCGAACACTTCTGCTCGCTGATCAAGGGCGCCCGGCACTTCCGCCTGCTGATCGGCTACGTCGAAGCCACCGATACCGATGCAGGGTCGGACGAGGCGCATGTGCGCGACGTGGTCGCGACGTTCCTGCGCGCGTACGGTCGCTGACGCTCAGCCCTGCAGTTTCTTCTTCGGGTAGATGTCGTAGCGGCTGGACTTGCCTTCCAGGCTGTAGCCCGGCTTGGCGCCGTCAATGATCGGCGCCTTGCGCGGGCGCTTGACCACCACCCGATGGCTGGCCAGTTCCAGCGCGGCCGCCAGCAGCGCCGGAGCATCGAGATCGTCGCCGACGAAGGGGCGGAACAGCCGCATCTCCTTCTTCACCAGCGCACTCTTGTCGCGATGCGGGAACATCGGATCGAGATAGATGACCTGCGGCGGCTCGCCCGTCCATTGCCGCATCAGCTCGATGGCATTGCCCTGACGCAGGGTCATCCGCGCAGCGATCGGCGCGACTTCGCCGTCCTGCGCGGCGCGCGCGAGGCCATCCTCGAGCAGCGCGGCAATCAGCGGCTGGCGTTCGATCAGTTCCACCGTGCAACCCAGTGTCGCCAGCACGAAGGCATCGCGCCCAAGGCCCGCGGTCGCATCCAGCACGCGCGGTCGCACGCCCGGCTGCACGCCGACCGCCTTGGCGATCATCTGCCCACTGCCGCCGCCGAACTGCCGGCGATGCGCCGCCGCGCCCTCGACGAAATCCACCCGCACCGGGCCGGGCGCCTGGGCTTCGAGCACCTGCAACTGCAATCCCGTCTCACCGAGCTGCAGGGCGAACCCGGCAGCCTCGTCGTGCTCAGGCAGGTCCAGACGGAGGGCCCAGTCATGCGCCGCCGCCGCAAACGAGGGCGCGAGCGGTTCGACACGAACACGGGGATGATCAGACATGGCGGACTCGCTGGGCGATACGAAAAGGCGGCGCATTGTGCCAGAGCGTCGGCGAGGCGCCCATGCTGACGGCTCAGCGACACATGCCGAAACCACCCATGTCGACGTGCAAGTGGTCATGGTGCGCCGCGTTGTACTGCGGCCCCAGCGTGACGTTGAACACCTCACAGGCCGCATCGCGCACTTCGCGCAGGAAACGCGCCTTGTCGCCCTCGCCTGCCCAATCGCGCGCCACGGTGATGCGCGTGCCGTCCCGCAAGCCGAAGCCGGCGAGGTCCAGCGCATTGGCGCTGGCATGCTGACTGCGTCGGTTGCTGCGGGCAATGTTGCGACAGGCGAAGCTGCCGAAATGCTCGACACGAACCACCGGCTGACCGAACACGCGCTGTGCCGCCGGCTGCAGGCCGTGCAGCTCGAACAGCGCATAGGCCGCCGCCAACGGGCAGGTCGCCAGAAACGGGCCAGTGAAACGCACTGCAGAGCCCTGCACGCGCACGCTATTTGTCACCGGACAGCCAGGTTCCGGCGTCGTGTCGGGCACGGCGACATAACGCAGCGGCGCACTCGCCAGCGCTTGCTCGCACAGCGCGCGGTCATCCTGCAAGCGACGCAGCTTGAACGGAGTCAGCAGGTTCGGCGGTTCGCGCACATCCAGCGGCGCCCAGGGATTCCAGGACGGCGGAACCTCTATCCACTGCTGGCGAACGGCGAATGCCAGAGCGGCCAGCAGCACCAGTACGAGAAGCAGAATTCGGCCGAAGGTCATGCCTATCAGGCAACGGCCGCGGCCCGAAGTTGAGTGCAATTTTCAGCGAAAGTACGACGCCGCTATTCGTCCAGCAGCGATAGCTGTGGCGCGCGATACAGCGGACGCAAGGCCGGCAGCCCTGGCAGACGCTCGCGCAGCTGCGTGTGAAAGCGCAACGCCAGCTCCGGTGCGCGGTGATTGTCCGGTGTATGCAAGTAGACGTGTGGCGACTTGCCGGCCTCGATCCAGGCAGCGACCCGTTCCAGCCACGGCTGCATGAAGACGTCGTTTGCCTCCAGCTGCGGATGGCCGATGAAGCGCAGCTGCGGCGATGCGCTGAACGCGGCCGGCCGCACCGGCACCCGTGGCTTCTTGCTCTGCGCGTGCAGCAGCGCCGGCTCGCGCGAGCGGCAGCTGAACAGTGCCCGCGCATCCAGACAGATGCGTTCCACGGCGTGATCGCGCAGCAGGCGATTCAGCGCGCGCTCGCCCGCGCCCTTGTCGAAGAACGCCGGATGGCGCACTTCCACCGCCAACGGCGCGGCGAAATCCTCGATCAGCGTCGCCAGTTCAGCGAGCCGCGCCGGCCCGAAACTGGCCGGCAGCTGCAGCCAGAACGGCGTGACCCGCCGCCCAAGCGGCGCCAGCAGCGTTTTGAACGACTGCGCCAGCTCCAGCGCCGCGCGCAAATCGTCGGCCTGGCTGATCTCCCGCGGCAGCTTGGCGCAGAAGCGAAAGTCCTCGGGCATCTGCAGCGCCCAGCGGCGGATCGTCTGCCCCGCCGGCCAGGCATACAGCGTGGTATTGCCCTCGACGCTGTTGAACACCGAACAGTACTGCGCAAGAAATTGCGCGGGAGGTGTTCCCGGCGGATACAACGAGCCCAGCCAGGCGCTTTCGCTCCAGGACGGACAACCGAGGAAATAGGGAATGCTCACCGGGGCCGGCCGGCCTCAGGCGTAGAGATCGAGGCCGAGCACTTCGGCGGCATCGGGATCGCTGCGAAAGCTCGCGGTGCTGGTGTAGCTGGCCAGCGCCTGGGCGACGCGACTGGACAGCGGACGTTCGGCCTGCGCCTCGCTGTAGCGGATCGGCCGGTAGTTCTCGAGGGCGACGGACTCACTGGTGCTCTGCTGCGCGCGGCCGGTGCGCTGCTGAAAATGCTCGCTGGCCGGGCTGACGTCGATCTCACGCGGGCGCTCGGCGGCGCGCTGGCTGTCGCGATACGGCACCGGCGCACTGCCAGGACGGACAGTACGATCCAGAGGGTATGGAGACGGGGAGAGACCGTTGACGCGCATGATTCAACCTGAAAGAAAGCCGGCCGACTCTAGCGACCGACCGGGGCTTTGGCAATGCCCGGCTATACGCGTGCGGGCCGGGCCGCCATCAGACGCCAGCTTTGGGCGTCGCCACGTTGTCGCGCAGGTAGACCGGCTGCGCCTGGTCGGCCTCGACCGCCTCGCCGCGCTGCCAGGCGAATGTCGCCAGCCGCAGCAGGTCTTCGGCATGCGGCAACAGCTGCGCATCCATGTGGCCCACCGTGACCGGAATGCGCGCGGCGTAGCCCCAGCCGGTGCCCGCGCCAAACCACGAGCCGGCCGCATCGCGCGGCAAACCAGCCTGTTCCGGCGGCAGCACGGCCTCGCTACCGCACAGCTGCATCTCGCCCGCATGCTCGCGGTAGCAGCCCCAGTAGACCTCATCCATCCGTGCGTCGATGGCTGCCGCCACCTGCGTGGCACCGTGTTCGCGCCAGGCGCGCTGGGCAATGGTCGCCAGGGTGGAAACCGGCAGCACCGGTCGCTCCAGCGCGAATGCCAGGCCCTGCACCACGCCGACCGCAATGCGTACCCCGGTGAAGGCGCCCGGGCCGCGACCGAAAGCGATGGCATCCAGCGCCGACAACGCGATGCCAGCCTCGGCGAGCAGGGTCTGGATCATCGGCAGAATGCGCTGGGCGTGCAGGCGCGGAATGACCTCGTAGTGACTCAGCACCCGGCCATCATGCAGCAGGGCGACAGAGCAGGCTTCGGTGGCAGTATCCAGGGCCAGCAGAGTGGTCATCGTGGCGGTTCCGGTCGATCAAAAAGGCGCCGATTCTAGCCTATTCGGCGGGCCGGGTTGCGGGCGCGGACAGACGCGCCGACTCGCGGCCACAGCCTCGAAAATGAAAAAGGCCCGTATCTGCGATACGAGCCCTTCATCAGCCAGCGTGGTGATACGGCGCTCAGCTCAGCGCGGCGAGCACCTTGGCGGTGATTTCTTCCACCGAGCCGACACCCTCGATACGGCTGTACTTCGGCGTGCCTTCGGCAGCGGCCAGGCTCTGGTAGAAGTCCACCAGCGGCTTGGTCTGCGAATGGTAGACGGACAGGCGATGACGCACGGTCTCTTCCTTGTCGTCTTCGCGCTGGATCAGTTCTTCGCCAGTCTCGTCGTCCTTGCCGGCGACCTTCGGCGGATTGTGCTCGGTGTGGTAGACCCGGCCGGATGCCGGGTGCACGCGGCGACCGGCGATGCGGCCGACGATTTCTTCGTCGTCGACGGCGATCTCGACCACGTTGTCGATACGCACGCCGGCTTCCTTCAGCGCTTCAGCCTGCGGAATAGTGCGCGGGAAACCGTCGAACAGGAAACCGTTGGCGCAGTCCGGCTGAGCGATGCGCTCCTTGACCAGGTTGATGATCAGGTCGTCGGAGACCAGACCGCCCGCATCCATCACGCTCTTGGCTTTCAGGCCCAGCTCGGTGCCGGCCTTGACCGCTGCGCGCAGCATATCGCCGGTGGCGATCTGCGGAATACCGAATTTTTTGGTAATGAAACCGGCCTGAGTGCCTTTGCCGGCACCGGGTGCTCCCAGCAGAATCACGCGCATGGATGAATCCTCGACTTTCTTGGAAGGGGACTTCGCCGACCGGTCGCTCGCACCTTGTTCGCCGACGAATCAAAAATTCTGGTTTGCCGCCATGCGACAAAAGGTGGAACACGATACACAGCACACCGGGAGGGCACAAGATATCCCCCCGCGCGCCATCCCGCGTGCCGAACGAGCCACCACCGGGCACGCCGAACAGCCTGAAAAGACCGTTGGACGGACCACGTGACGCCCCTTAAAACAGGCTCAGCCGGTATTGCGCAGGCCCGCGGCGATGCCCGCGACACTGACCAGCAGAGCCTGTTCCAGAGGGCTTTCCGGCGGGTTCTGCTGCTGTCGTGAGCGCGCCAGCAGTTCGATCTGCATCAGGTGCAGCGGGTCCAGATAGGTGTTGCGCAGACTGAACGCCTCCTGGGTCTGCGGGCTGTGCGCCAGCAGCTCGGACTGACCGGTCAACCGCTTGACGGCGGCCACCACCTGCGACAATCGGTCACGTAAATCTGTGCCAAGGGCGAGCAGCTGCGGCTCGACCAGACGCTCGTCGTAACGTCCGGCGATGTCGGCGTCGGTCTTCGCCAGCACCATCTCCAGCATATCGATACGGGTGCTGAAGAACGGCCAGCGCGCGCGCATCTGCGCCAGCTGCTCGCCCTCGCCGCGCGCCAGCGCACCATCGAGCGCCGCCTCCCACCCGAGCCAGGCCGGCAGCATGAGCCGCGTCTGGGTCCAGGCGAAAATCCACGGAATCGCCCGCAGGCTCTCGACGCCGCCTTCGCGACGCTTGGCCGGCCGGCTGCCCAGCGGCAGGCGACCCAGCTCCAGTTCGGGTGTCGCCTGGCGGAAATAGGCAACGAACTGCGGGTGGTCGCGCACCACGCTGCGATAGGCCGCCACGCCGTCGGCGGCCAGCCGGTCCATCAGTTCGCGCCAGCCCGGCTCGGGCATCGGCGGCGGCAGCAGCGTCGCTTCGAGCACCGCGGCCAGATAGAGGTTGAGGTTCTGCTCGGCGATATCCGGCAGCCCGAACTTGAAGCGAATCATCTCGCCCTGCTCGGTGGTGCGGAAACGCCCGGAAACCGAACCCGGCGGCTGCGAGAGAATCGCCGCATGCGCCGGGCCACCACCGCGGCCGACCGTGCCGCCGCGGCCATGGAACAGCAGCAGCTCGACGCCGTGGGCACGACAAACTTCTACCAGACTTTCCTGCGCGCGGTACTGGGCCCACGCGGCGGCAGTGGTGCCGGCATCCTTGGCCGAATCGGAATAGCCGATCATCACCTCCTGCGGCCCCTGCAACCGGCTGCGATAGCCCGGCAGGCTCAGCAGGCGGTCGATGGCTGGCGCCGCGTTGTCCAGATCCTCCAGCGTCTCGAACAGCGGTACCACGCGCATGGCCCGCCGTAGGCCGGACTCCTTGAGCAGCAGTTGCACCGCCAGCACGTCGGATGCGCCATGGGCCATGGAGATGACGTAGGAACCGAGCGACGCCGCCGGAGCCGCCGCGATCACCGCGCAGGTGGCCAGCACCTCGGCAGTGTCCGGCGACGGCCGGAAATGCACTGAAAGCAGCGGCCGACGGTTGTCCGGCTCCTGCTGCAGGAAGTCCAGCCGCTGCGTTTCATCCCACTGGTCGTAGCGCCCCAGGCCAAGGTACTCGGTGATCTCGGCGAGCGCCGCGGCATGCCGGGCGGCATCCTGGCGAATGTCCAGGCGCACCAGGTGCAGACCGAACGCCGCCACCCGGCGCAGGCAGTCGAGCAGCGCGCCATCGGCGATCACGCCCATGCCACAGGCGTGCAGCGAGCGGTAGCACAGCTCCAGCGGCGCGCGCAGTTCGGCGACGTCCTGCAGCACCGCCGGCGGCGCGGCTTGGCCGTGTTCCAGCGCCGTGTTTGCCCAGTCACGCGTTGCCTGCAAACGCTCGCGCAGGCGCTTGAGCAACACGCGATAGGGTTCCGAGGTATCGCCGGACTGGCTCAGCAGTTCATCGCTGGCTGTCTGCATCGACAGCGCGGTGATCAGCGCCTCGACATCGCGCAGGTAAAGGTCGGCGGCCATCGCGCGCGCCAGCAGCAGCACTTCCCGGCTCACCGGTGCGGTGACGTTCGGATTGCCATCGCGATCGCCACCCATCCAGGAGGCGAAGCGAATCGGCGCGGCCTCCAGCGGCAGTGGCCGCCCGGTGCTGGCGCGCAGCGCCGCGTCAGTCTGGCGCAGCACGTTGGGCAGCGCCTGCCAGAGCGAATGCTCGATGGCGGCGAAGCCCCACTTGGCTTCTTCGACCGGCGTCGGGCGGTTGCGGCGGATTTCCTCGGTGTACCAGATCTCGGCGATCAGCCGCTGCAGGCGCAGCTGAATGCCGGCCTGCTCGGCGGTGGTCAGGTCGGTGTGATCGCGGGCGGCCAGCTGCGCGGCGATGGCGTCGTACTTCTGGATCAGCGTGCGGCGCGACACCTCGGTCGGGTGGGCGGTCAGCACCAGCTCGATTTCCAGTTCGCTGACCTGCCGCGCCAACGCCTCGGGTGCGTGCCCGGCATGTTGCAGGCGTTCGAGCAGTTCGGGCAGCACGCCGCTTTCGCACGGCGCCGGCTCGCCTTCCTGCCGACGCCGCACGGCGTGGTACTGCTCGGCGATATTGGCGAGGTTGAGGAACTGGTTGAACGCGCGGGTCATCGGCAGCAGTTCGCTCTCGTCCAGGCTGTCCAGCGTCTCGGCGAGCTGCTGCGCGCCTTCGGCCGAGCCGCGCCGGGCCGCCTTGGCGCCCTTGCGGATGCGTTCGATCTTGTCGAAAAACGCAGTGCCCAACTCCTCACGCACGGTGTCGCCAAGCAGCTCGCCGAGCAGGTGGACGTTCTCGCGCAGACGCGCATCGATTTTCGCCATGAGCGGTTCTCCTGATTGGGGGCCGGGCTGGCGCCGGCGGTCGACGGCGCCAGCCTGTGCATCGACGATCGAGCAGCTACGCTCAAGATATCCGCAACCAGAGTGCCTAGCGCCCCCGCTGCTGACAAGGCGTGCGGCGCCAGGCTGTTCGACACATCGGCGCGAGGTACCACCATGAAGATCTCGGAACTGGTCAATCACTGGGAGAAGGACGCCAAGGGCGCACTGAGTTCGGTGCAGTACAGCATCCCGCTGGATATCGAAAGCGCTGCGCGGCTGGCGGCGCTCGCGGAGATGTATCCCAGGCGCAGCACCGAGGCTCTGCTCGGCGAGCTGGTCGGCGCCGCGCTGGAAGCGGTGGAAAGCAGCCTGCCGTATGTGCGCGGCAACCAGGTGATCGCCACCGACGAGCAGGGCGACCCGGTCTACGAGGACGTCGGACCGACGCCGCGCTTCCTCGCCCTGTCGCGCAAGCATCTGCAACGGATGCAGGCCGAGCAGTCGTCGCCGGCGAACTGATTTCGCATCGCCGTACCCCTCTCCCAGGCGGCCAATCGCGGCCGCCGCACGCTCTGGCATCGCATTCCGACGGAACGATTAGCGCTAGCGGGCCTCACAAAAACATACCCGGCAGTCAGCAGTCATGGCCCACGAGGCGTGCCCGCCGGGTGATGAACCATTCGCACGTGTCAGGCGATTCCATTGGAGAGAGCCCATGAAGACAGAAACCTCAATGCCCGCTTCGCGCATTCATCTGCCCAAGCTTGCCGCCGTCGCGCTGGGTAGCCTGCTGCTCACGGCCTGTGCCGGCAATCCGCCGAAGGAGCAATTCGCAGTGACTGAATCGGCCGTGCGCAGCGCCGTCAGCGCTGGCGGCCCGGAGTATGCCGCAGTGGAAATGCGCGCCGCGCAGGAGAAGTGGAAGGAAGCTGAGCTGGCCATGCAGAAGGAGGACTTCGAGCGCGCCCGCATCCTCGCCGAGCAGGCCGAGTGGGACGCCCGCGTGGCCGAGCGCAAGGCCGAGGCGGCCAAGGCGCAGAAAGCCGTCGAGGACGCCGAGCAGGGAATCAACGAGCTGCGCGAAGAAGGTATGCGCAACGTCCAGTGATTCCGGTCATGACCGTCGCCCCATTCTCAGCAAAAGGATGAAACCATCATGCACAAGCTCGTTACCCTTCCGACCCTGCTGGCGCTGAGCATCGGCCTGGTGGCCTGCGCCAACCAACCCAATCCGCAGCTGGAGAAAGCCCGTAGCAGCTTCTCGTCGCTGCAGGCCGACGCCCGCGCCTCCAAGCTCGCCGCCCTGGAAACCCAGGATGCCGGCAAGGCCCTCGATCAGGCCAACAAGGCGTACCTCGACGACGCCGACGAGAAACAGGTCGATCAGCTCGCCTACCTCGCCCAGCGCCGCATCGAAGTGGCCGAACAGACCATCGCCCTGCGCACCGCCGAGGCGGATCTGGAAAAAGCCTCGGCGCGGCGTGCCGAAGCCCGCCTGGAATCGCGCGAAGCGGAAATCCGCAAGTTGCAGGAGAGCCTGCAGGCCAAGCAGACCGAGCGCGGCACCCTGGTGACCTTCGGCGATGTGCTGTTCGACTACGACCGCGCCGAACTCAAGCCCGGCGGCATGCGCAGCGTGCAGAAGCTGGCCGACTTCCTCAATGAAAACCCCGAGCGCAAGGTGATCGTCGAAGGCTACACCGACAGCAACGGCTCGGATGCTTACAACCTGAGCCTGTCGGAGCGGCGCGCCAACGCCGTGCGCATGGCGCTGGTGCAGATGGGCGTTGATCCGCAGCGCGTCGTCAGCCACGGCTACGGCGAGGACTATCCGGTGGCGAGCAACAGCACCTCGTCCGGGCGCGCCATGAACCGTCGCGTCGAGGTGACCATCTCCGACGACGACCGTCCGGTTGCGCCGCGTTCCTCGATGCGCTGAACGCCGCAACCAGCCGACCGCAGCCGCGATGGCTGCGGTCTTCAGGCGCCCAGCAGGCGCCGATAGAGCTCGTCCTGCTCGGCGGAAAACGCCACCAGCAGCACCTCCCGCACATGCGCCGCAGCATCCAGCCCGCTGCGCAGCTCACTTACGGCGATTCGCGCCGCCGCCTCCAGCGGATACCCGTAGATCCCACAACTGATTGCCGGAAAGGCGAGGCTTTGCAGACGATGCTGCTCGGCCAGCGCAAGGCTGTTGCGGTAGCACGCGGCCAACTGCTCGGGTTCGCCCTGCGCACCGCCCCGCCAGATCGGCCCCACGGTATGGATGATGTAGCGCGCCGGCAGGCCAAAGCCCGGCGACAGCCGCGCCTCACCGACCGCACAGCCGCCCAGTTTGCTGCAGTATTCGCGCAACTGCGGGCCCGCAGCCCGATGGATCGCGCCATCCACGCCGCCGCCACCCAGCAGCGAGCTGTTGGCGGCGTTGACGACGGCGTCCACCGCCAGTGCGGTGATATCGCCGCGCCAGGCGCGGAGCGTCACTGCGCTGCGCCAGCCGGCGGCGGTGCGTCCATGCAGCGCACCGCACGCTTCTTGTTATCCACCAGCACACCGGTCAGGCCCTTCTGCTCGGTATCGAACAGCACCAGCACACCGTCGATGCACTGCGCGACCTGGGTCGCGGGCTTCAGCGATACACGGTAGTCCTCGCCGGGAACGGTCTTGAGCATGGTGTAGTCGGCCAGCAGCAGCGCGTCTTCCGGCTTGGCGACGTGTACATAGCCGTAAAAGGACAGCACCGCAACGGTGCCGGCCACGCTACCGATGGCGGTGAGAATCAGCGGAATGACATTGCGTTCGGACATCTCGGCCTCGTCGAAACAAAAGGAGTGCATTGTGGCAAATTCGCCGGACGGCGGCGCGGATCAGTCGCCGCCGGCCCGCGTTTCGCCGCGCGCCTGCCAGGTCGCCGCGTAGACACGCTCGGCCAGCCGTGAGAACGGCAGGCTCTGGATCCAGACGCTGCCGGTGCCCTTGAGGGTGGTCAGCAGCAGCCCCTCCCCACC
The DNA here is from genome assembly GCF_056336065.1 of Stutzerimonas sp. 21-1. Classification (NCBI taxonomy): domain Bacteria; kingdom Pseudomonadati; phylum Pseudomonadota; class Gammaproteobacteria; order Pseudomonadales; family Pseudomonadaceae; genus Stutzerimonas; species Stutzerimonas sp. 21-1. The sequence continues at coordinate 2,622,779 of NZ_CM150500.1, forward strand.
GAACAGCATGCTTTTCAGGCCGCCGGCAAGCTGGATGTCGTAATCAATGCCATCGCTGAAAGCGACCAGGCAACCGGTGTCCAGGCGCAGGGTTTCGTCTTTCAGCTCCTTGCGAATCACCGTGCCGCCGGCATGCAGGAACGCCAGTCCGTCGCCTTCCAGGCGCTGGAGGATGAAGCCCTCACCACCGAAGAAACCGGCGCCGATGCGCTTGCTCAGGGCGATGCCGACCCGGGTGCCGTAGGCCGCGCAGAGAAAGCTGTCCTTCTGGCAGGTCAGTCGGCCGCCGAGCGCGGCGAGGTCCACCGGCACTACCGTGCCGGGATAGGGCGCAGCAAATGCCACCCGTGCCTTGCCCTTGCCGCTATTGGTGAAGTGAGTAAGGAACAGCGACTCGCCGGTGAGCATGCGCTTGCCCATGCCCCACAACTTGCCGAGCACACCGCTGGCCGAACCGTCGCCCATGCGCGTCTCGAAACGCACGCCCTCGGTCATGTAATTCATCGCGCCGGCCTCGGCGATCACCGTCTCACCAGGGTCGAGAATGATCTCCACGCTCTGTGCGGACTGACCGAGGATGTCGTATTCGAGCTGGTGGCTGGGCATGGAAGTACCTTCGGTGGGTTGCGCCGGGTGGATCGGACTGCACCGACCCACCGCGCTGGCGGAGGGAAGCGCTTGCTGCGTCAGAGGATGTTGGCGTAGTCCGCCTCGATGCGATCCAGGCTCAGGTGGTTGAGGAAGTTGGAGAAGCACATCCACGCCGACAGCGCGTTGAGGTCCTGGAACTGCTGCGGCAGGTAGCGCGGCGGCACCACCATGCCCTCGTCCACCAGCTGGCGCAGGGTGCGCATGTCCTCCAGCGTGGTCTTGCCGCAGAACAGCAGCGGGATCTGCTCCAGCTGGCCTTTGCGCACCGCGAGCTGGATGTAGTTGTAGATCATGATGAAGCCCTTCAGGTAGGACAGGTCCTTGGTGAAAGGCAGGCCATCGGGCGTCGAGCCGCGAAACACGCGACTGGCATTGCTGTAGCACTCGTCGTCGGCATAACCCTGCTCGCGGAAGAAGGCGAACACATCGAGAAAGTCGGCGCCCTCCTCGGCCATGTGAATGGCTCGCGTGCGGTTGGTGAGTTTGCGCAGACGGGTCGGATAGGAGGCAAAGGCGATCACCTCCATCAGGATCGCCAAACCTTCCTGAGTCACGGTGGAAGACGGCGGCCCCTTGGCGAGGAAGGTACAGATCGGCTGATTGAGCCCATTGAGCGTGGTGCCCACGTGCACCAGCCCCTCGTGGACTTCCAGAGCGCGCACGTCGCGCTCGTTGAACAGCGCATCGCTGCGGATCTTGATGTAGTCGGCGCCGGCCGCGGCGTCGGCGAGGATGCCATCGGACTCGAACACGCGGATCACGCCCTCGCCCTCGCCGAACACCGCATCGAGGCGCTTCTGCAGCAGGGCGACCGCCTGCTTGGCGTCCAGCGTCTTGGGTTCGTCCTTCAGGTCGCTGCGATCGGCGATGTTGTTCAGGTAATCGGAGAGCATCAGCCCGAGGTCGGCGAGCGTCGGGTCACCGGCGTGGAAGGCATCGGATGCGGCGCCGTAGAGTTCCTGCGAGATCATGCCGAAGTCCGGCGTGCCACGCGCCTCGAGCATGCGGATGACCATGCGGTATTCGCGACACATGCGCCGCATGATCTGCCCGACCGGATTGAACTGGCCAAGCTGACGCGTGATGTCGCGCTCGATATCCTGGAATTCCTGCTTCTTCGCGCCGGAGTCGTAGGCCAGCGGTCGCGCCTCGTAATAAGCGCGGTCCACCGGCGGCAGCTCGCGCCCGCCGGCCGCGAAAAATGCCTGACGAATACTGTCGTCCCACTTCACCGCATCGAGCACGCGCACCGGAGTCTGCGCATCGACGAGCCGATCGGACAACGCGCGCACGATCGTCTGATATTCATCGAGAGTGTTGCGGTTATTCATCCAGACCTCGCCAGCGAAGGATCGTAGCGTTCAGGTTAGACGCGCGCCGGTGCTGCGGGTGGCGCAGCACCGCACCGCACGACGTAGCACTCCCGCCGGCATCAGCGGGAGTGCCGTCCGGATCAGACTTCCGGACGCATGTGCGGAAAGAGGATCACGTCGCGGATCGACGGCGAATTGGTCAGCAGCATCACCAGACGGTCAATACCGATGCCCTCGCCGGCGGTCGGCGGCATGCCGTATTCCAGCGCGCGGACGAAGTCGGCGTCGAAGTGCATGGCCTCGTCGTCACCGGCGTCCTTGTCCGCTACCTGGGCGTGGAAACGCTCGGCCTGGTCCTCGGCATCGTTAAGCTCGGAGTAGGCGTTGGCAATCTCGCGACCACCGATGAACAGCTCGAAGCGGTCGGTAACGTTCGGATTGCGGTCGTTGCGGCGCGCCAGCGGCGAAACCTCGAATGGGTACTCGGTGATGAAGGTCGGCTGCTCCAGCTTGTGCTCGACCAGCTCCTCGAAAATCATCACCTGCAGCTTGCCCAGGCCCTCGTGGCCGAGCAGCTTGGCGCCGGCCTTCTTGGCGATGGCGCGGGCCTTTTCCAGATCGTTGAGGTCGTCGGCGCTGATTTCCGGGTTGAACTGGAGGATCGAGTCGAACACCGACAGCCGCGCGAACGGCTCACCGAAATGGAACACCTTGTCGCCATACGGCACGTCGGTGGTGCCGAGTACGGCCTGGGCCAGCTCGCGGAACAGCTCCTCGGTCAGGTCCATGTTGTCTTCGTAGTCGGCGTAGGCCTGGTAGAACTCGAGCATGGTGAACTCGGGGTTGTGCCGGGTCGAAACGCCTTCGTTACGGAAGTTGCGGTTGATCTCGAACACACGCTCGAAGCCACCGACCACCAGGCGCTTCAGGTACAGCTCCGGCGCGATGCGCAGGAACATCGGCATGTCCAGCGCGTTGTGGTGCGTCTCGAACGGCTTGGCCGCGGCGCCGCCGGGAATGGTCTGCAGCATCGGCGTTTCCACTTCGAGGAAGTCGCGCTCGCGCAGGAACTGGCGGATGTGCGCAATCACCTGCGAGCGCACGCGGAAGGTCTCGCGCACCTCGTCGTTCATGATCAGGTCGACGTAGCGCTGGCGATAGCGCTGCTCGGTGTCGGTCAGGCCGTGGAACTTGTCCGGCAGCGGGCGCAGCGACTTGGTCAGCAGACGCACGCTGTTCATGTAGACGTACAGGTCACCCTTGCCGGAACGCGCCAGGGTGCCTTCGGCGGCGATGATGTCGCCCAGGTCGAAGTGCTTGACCGCCTCGACCTGCTCGGCCGGCAGCGTCTTGCGATCGACGTAGACCTGGATGCGCCCGCTCATGTCCTGCAGGACCATGAACGCGCCACGATTGAGCATGATGCGCCCCGCGACCTTGACCGGAATGGCGGCCGCTTCCAGCTCCTCCTTGGTCTTCTCGGCGTACTGTTTCTGCAGGTCGCCTGCATAGCTGTCGCGACGGAAGTCATTGGGGAAGGCATTGCCCTGCTCGCGCACGGCAGCAAGCTTTTCCTTGCGCAGGGCAATCAGCTTGTTTTCTTCCTCTTGGATGGCGTGCTGGTTCAGCGGTTGTTCGCTCATTGCGGGTCGTCCCGGTCAAATCGTTTCAATGGGGTGCTTGCGGCTTGAGGCTTGCAGCTGCTCTCAGAGCCCCTGTTTCAGGCTAGCTTCGAGGTACCCGTCGAGGTCGCCGTCGAGCACCTTCTGGCAATCGCTGCGCTCCACGCCAGTACGCAGATCCTTGATGCGCGAGTCGTCGAGCACGTAGGAACGAATCTGGTGGCCCCAGCCAATGTCCGACTTGCTGTCTTCCAGCGCCTGAGAGGCGGCGTTGCGCTTCTGCATTTCCAGCTCGTACAACTTGGCCCGCAGCATCTTCATGGCGGTGTCCTTGTTGGCGTGCTGGGAACGTTCGTTCTGGCAGGCCACCACGGTATTGGTTGGCACGTGGGTGATACGCACCGCCGAGTCGGTGGTGTTGACGTGCTGACCACCAGCGCCGGAGGAGCGGTAGGTGTCGATGCGCAGGTCGGCCGGGTTGATCTCGATCTCCACCCTGTCGTCGATCTCGGGCGATACGAATACCGCCGAGAACGAGGTGTGGCGACGGGCGCCGGAGTCGAACGGGCTCTTGCGCACCAGGCGGTGCACGCCGATCTCGGTGCGCAGCCAGCCGAAGGCGTATTCGCCCTTGATATGCACGGTGGCGCCCTTGATGCCGGCGACTTCGCCCTCGGACAGTTCGACGATCTCGGCATTGAAGCCACGCTTGTCGGCCCAGCGCAGGTACATACGCAGCAGGATGTTGGCCCAGTCCTGCGCCTCGGTACCGCCGGAGCCAGCCTGGATATCGAGGTAGCAGTTGTTCGGGTCCATCTCGTGGCTGAACATGCGGCGGAACTCGAGCTTCTCGAGAATTTCGCGCAGGCGTTCCAGCTCGGCGGCGACGTCATCCACCGCGCCCTGGTCGTCTTCTTCGACGGCCATGTCGAGCAGGTCGCGCGAGTCGGTCAGGCTGCCGGTGAGGTCGTCGATGGTCTCGACGATCTGCGCCAGGGTGGCGCGCTCACGGCCCAGATTCTGCGCGTATTCGGGGTTGTTCCAGACGTTCGGATCTTCGAGTTCGCGGTTTACTTCGACGAGACGATCATGCTTCTGATCGTAGTCAAAGATACCCCCGAATGGTCTGGGTGCGGTCGGACAGGTCCTTGATGCTGTTGAGGATCGGGTTGATTTCCATGGTGGGCAGCACTCGCAATCGGACGGTTCGAAAAGCCGGCGATTATAAACCCAGCAGGCGTGCGCTGACAGCCCGCCGGGACGAACCGGATGCGAGACAATTGCCGCTGGCCCGCGCGCGCCGCCGACTCACCCGGCGACGGCGCGTACCTGGCTTTCCAGCTCCGCCTTCAGTTGCGGAGCGAGCTTGAGCTGCCGCGCCAGTTCCTCGAGGTAGGCGCGCTCCATGAAGTGTTCTTCGTCGACCATCAGCACGCTGGCCAGATACATCTCGGCAGCCATTTCCGGCGTCTTCGCCGCGGCGGCGACCTCGGCCGGGTCGAGCGGCTTGTTCAGCTCGGCATCCAGCCAGCGCTGCAGCTCGCCATCATCGGTCAGCTTGGCGACTTCGGCATCGATCAGCTGGCGCTCGCGGGCGTCGATATGCCCGTCGGACTTTGCCGCGGCCACCAGCGCCTTGAGGATCGCCTGACTGTGCTCCTCGACCTGCGCTGGCGGCAGACGGTCGACGGTCTGCGGCGGCTGTTGCGGTGCGCCGGCCTGTTGCACCTGCCAGTTGCTGTAGGCCTTGTAGGCCAGCACGCCGAGCGCGGCCAGGCCGCCATAGGTCACGGCCTTGCCGCCGAACTTGCGGGCCTTCTTGTTACCCAGCAGCAGACCGATCGCACCGGCCGCGAGAGCGCCACCACCCGCGCCGGACAGCACGTTACCGAGCGAACCGCCGGCGCTGCCGCCGAGCAGATCTCCCAGGCCGCCGGCAGCGGGCTTGCCGCCGGCCACCGGGGTTTGCGGCTTGTTCAGCAGGTCCTGCCCTGCCTTGAGCAGTTGATCGAGAAGGCCACTGGTTTTCATCGACATACCTTTGAATGGGAAAGATGGATGCGGCGGACGATCGCTCAATCGAGCGTGTCGGGCAACTGGCGGATCGGCGTGTCGCGATGGGCAGCACGCACGTATTGCGCCGGCCAGGGCACCGCGCGATCGCCCAGATACTCGGCGGCATGCAGCGGCCAGTACGGGTCGCGCAGCAGCTCGCGGGCCAGCAGGATCAGATCGGCCTGGCCGGTACGCAGAATGTGCTCGGCCTGTACCGCTTCGGTGATCATGCCCACGGTACCGGTGGCGATATCCGCCTCCTTGCGCACGCGCTCAGCGAACTGGGTCTGATAGCCCGGGCCGACCGGAATCTCCGCATTGGCCGCAGTGCCGCCGGACGAAACATCGATCAGGTCGACGCCCACCTCCTTAAGCCGCAGTGCCAGCTTCACGGTTTCATCCGGGTTCCAGCCATCCTCCACCCAGTCGGTCGCCGAAAGCCGCACGAACAGCGGCAGCTCTTGCGGCCAGACCTCGCGCACCGCAGCGGTGACCTCCAGCAACAGGCGGATACGATTCTCGAACGAACCGCCATAGCGGTCCTGACGCTGATTGGATAGCGGCGAGAGGAACTGATGCAGCAGATAGCCGTGCGCAGCATGGACCTCGGCGATCTTGAAGCCGGCCGCCAGCGCGCGCTCGGCGCCAGCGACGAACGCCTGCACCACCGCGGCGATGGCAGCCTCGTCCAGCGCGGTAGGTACCGCGTGCTCCGGCGAGAAGGCGATGGTCGACGGCCCCACCGGAATCCAGCCACCCTCGGCGACCGGCACGCTGCCGTGCTTGCCGAGCCAGGGCCGCCAGGTACTCGCCTTGCGCCCGGCGTGCGCCAGCTGCACGCCAGCGACCGAGCCCTGCGCCTCGATGAAACGGGTGATACGGCGCAGCGGCTCGACGTGCTCGTCGGACCAGATGCCCAGGTCTTCGGGGGAGATGCGCCCGTCGGGCGTCACCGCCGTCGCCTCGATGATCACCAGTCCGGCGCCGCCGACGGCGCGACTGCCGAGATGCACGAGGTGCCAGTCATTGGCCATGCCGCCCTCGGCCGAGTACTGGCACATCGGCGAAACGGCGATCCGGTTGGGCAACGTCAGCTGGCGCAGGGTAAGCGGCTGGAATAGCTGGGACATGGCGGCCTCGACTGTCGAAATTTCGGTTTGGACAGTGTTCAGTAGAGACTGTTTCCGCGCCCCTGCCCAGCCCAACAGCAAGAATGCGCCGCCGATCAGACCGCGCTCACCTGCACCGGCACGCCATTGAGCGCCGCGTTGCCGGAGACATCCAGCGCCTGTTCGTCAGTCAGGTCGTTGCTGCTAACACCCGGCTGCTGTGCGGCGACCGCTAGCTGCACACCCGCGCGGGCGTGCCCCCAGCCGTGCGGCAGGCTGACCACGCCGGGCATCATCTCGTCGCTGCCGAGCACCTCCACTTCGATCGCGCCGACCCGCGAGCGAACCCGCACGCGCTGGCCATCGCGCAGCTGGCGTGCCGCCATGTCGGCCGGATGCATCAGCAACTGGTGACGCGGCTTGCCCTTCACCAGTCGCGGATAGTTGTGCATCCAGGAATTGTTGCTGCGCACATGGCGACGGCCGATCAGCAGCAACGCATCGGCGGGCGCCTGCGGCTGCCGGGCGAAGCGCTGCAGGTCTTCCACAAGCAGCAGCGGCGCCGCCTGGATGCGCTGGTTCGCCGTCTTCAGGCGACGCGCGAGGTTCGGTCGCAGCGGCCCTAGATCAAGCCCATGCGGGTAATCCTCGAGCGCCGCCAGGCTCAGCCTGCGCTCGGAGCGATCGCCGTAGGGGCCGTGACGCAACGCCAGATCGATCATCTGCTGCGGCGCCAGCGTCGGTTTCAGCTCGACGCCGGTACGCGCCGCATAGGCCTTGGCCAGCCCGACGAAGATTTCCCAGTCGTCCAGCGCGCCGTCCGGTTTGGCCAGCACCGGCCGGTTGAAGCGCGTGACATTGCGCACCGCGAGCAGGTTGAAGGTGCTGTCGTAGTGATCGTGTTCCAGCGGCGCGGTCGGCGGCAGGATGAGATCGGCGTAGCGCGTGGTTTCGTTGATGTAGAAGTCGACGCTGAGCATGAATTCCAGGCCGTCGAGCGCCTGCTCCAGCTTGCGCCCGTTGGGCGTGGAGAGCACCGGATTGCCTGCCACTGTGATCAGCGCACGCACCTGCCCTTCTCCCGGCTCGAGCATCTCCTCGGCCAGCGCCGCCACCGGCAGTTCGCCGCCGTACTCCGGCAGCTGCGAAACCCGGCTGCGCCAGGCCGCGAAGTGTCCGCCGGTGGTGGTTTCGACCAGGTCCACCGCGGGCTCGGTGCACAAGGCGCCACCGACCCGATCGAGATTGCCGGTGACCAGATTGATCAGCTGCACCAGCCACTGGCACAGGCTGCCGAAGGCCTGGGTCGAGACGCCCATGCGGCCGTAGCAGACCGCCTTGTCCGCGGCGGCGAAATCCCGCGCCAATTGGCGGATCGTCTCGGCAGGCACGCCGCAGCGCGCGCTCATCGCCTCGGCGTCGAAAGGCGCGATGGCCGCGCGCACTTCGTCGAGACCGTCCACCGGGAGCGGTGTGGCGCGTGTCAGCCCTTCCTCGAACAGCGTGTTGAGCAGACCGAACAGCAGCGCCGCGTCCTGTCCCGGGCGTACGAACAGATGACGGTCGGCGATCGCCGCGGTCTCGCTGCGGCGCGGATCGACCACCACCAGCGTGCCGCCCCGCGCGCGCAGCGCCTTGAGGCGCTTTTCCACGTCCGGCACGGTCATGATGCTGCCGTTGGAGGCCAGCGGATTGCCGCCGAGGATCAGCATGAAGTCGGTGTGATCGATATCCGGCACCGGCAACAGCAGGCCGTGGCCGTACATCAGGTAGCTGGTCAGGTGGTGCGGCAGCTGATCGACCGAGGTCGCGGAGAAGCGGTTGCGCGTCTTCAGCAGACCGAGGAAGTAGTTGCTGTGGGTCATCAGCCCGTAGTTGTGCACGCTCGGGTTGCCCTGGTAGACGGCCACCGCGTTGCTGCCATGACGTTCGCGAATCTCGGCGAGCCGTTCGGCAACCAGCGCGAACGCCTCATCCCACTCGATCGCCTGCCACTGCGAGCCATGCCGGCGCATCGGCCGGCGCAGGCGGTCGGGATCGTTCTGGATATCCTGCAGGGCCACCGCCTTGGGACAGATATGGCCCCGGCTGAACGGATCGAGCGGATCGCCCTTGATCGAGAGGATGCGCTCGCCCTCGGTCTGGATGGTCAGGCCACAGATGGCTTCGCACAGGTGGCAGGCACGGTGATGGACGGTCGTCTCGCTCATTTCGGTTTCCCGCATGACGCTGTTGTTGTCCCGCCACTGTAGGCGCGGGCAGGACGGGCAACAATCGAACGTCTGCGGAGAAATGGCGCTGGATTCAGCCGGCCAATCGGCGACGACCGGACGGTCAGCGCGCGGCGATGTGCGCGACCAGCAGCTGCACGCTTTCCTGGCCGCGGTACTCGTTGACGTCCAGCTTGTAGGCCAGCTCCGCCCAGCGCACCGTCGGGTTCGGCCAGAGTTCGCGGTCGATGTTGAAGGCGATGCCGTCCAGGGTCAGCGCACCGCACTCGCTTTTGAGCACCAGCTTGAGGTGACGCTCGCCGACGATGCGCTGCTGCACCAGCTGGAACACGCCGTGAAACATCGGCTCGGGGAAATGCTGGCCCCAGGGGCCGGCGTTGCGCAGCGCCCGCGCCAGCTCCAGATGGAACTCCTCGATGCTGAGCTGGCCGTCGGTCAGCAGCCGACCGGTCAGATCGTCCTCGTTCAGCTGGCGGCGCACTTCGGCGTCGAACGCAGCGGCGAAGGCGCCGAAATTTTCCTGCGGCAGCGACAGTCCGGCCGCCATCGCGTGGCCGCCGAATTTGCTGATCAGCCCCGGATGTCGCGCCGCTACCGCATCCAGCGCGTCGCGGATATGAAAGCCCGGCACCGAGCGTGCCGAGCCCTTGAGCTGGCCGTCGCCCGCATCGGCGAAGGCGATGGTCGGCCGGTGATAACGCTCCTTCAGCCGCGACGCGAGAATGCCGATCACGCCCTGATGCCAGTCCGGCTCGAACAGGCACAGGCCGAACGGCAGATCCTCCAGCGGCAGATCCTTGAGCTGCGCCAGCGCCTCGCGCTGCATGCCCTGCTCGATGCTTTTGCGGTCCTGATTGAGCTGATCGAGCTGGGTCGCCATGTCGCGCGCCAGCGCCTCGTCCTCGCAAAGCAGGCACTCGATGCCCAGACTCATGTCATCTAGCCGCCCCGCGGCGTTCAAGCGCGGGCCGAGGATGAAGCCCAGATCGGTCGAAGTGATGCGCCGATGATCGCGCCCGGCGACTTCGAGAATTGCCCGCAACCCCGGCCGCGCCCGCCCGGCACGAATCCGCGCCAGCCCCTGATGCACAAGGATGCGGTTGTTGGCGTCCAGCGGTACCACGTCGGCGACGCTGCCCAGCGCCACCAGATCGAGCAGCTCGGCCAGATTCGGCTCGTTCCAGCCGTTGCGCGAGAACCAGTCCAGTTCGCGCAGCCGCGCGCGCAGTGCCAGCAGCACATAGAAGATCACCCCCACACCGGCCATGCATTTGCTCGGGAAGGCGCATTCGGGCTGGTTCGGATTGACGATCGCATCCGCCGCCGGCAGCTCGTGACCCGGCAGGTGGTGATCGGTCACCAGCACCCGGAGCCCGGCCGCCTTGGCCGCCGCGACGCCGTCGACGCTGGAGATGCCGTTGTCCACGGTCACCAGCAGATCGGGCTCGCGCTGCAGCGCCACGGCCACGATTTCCGGGGTAAGGCCGTAGCCATACTCGAAGCGATTGGGCACCAGATAGTCGACATGCGCCGCACCCAGCTGGCGCAGGCCGAGCACGCCGACGGTGCTCGCGGTGGCGCCATCGGCATCGAAATCACCGACGAAGAGGATGCGCTGGCGCTTATCCAGCGCCTCGACCAGCAACTCGACTGCGCGGTCGATGCCCTTGAGCTGGTTGTAGGGAATCAGCCGCGCCAGCGCCTTGTCCAGCTCGCTGGCCGAGCGCACGCCGCGCGCCGCATATAGACGAGTCAGCAGCGGCGGCAAATCGCCGAGTTCGGGCAGGATTTCAGGTAAAGGGCGGGGTTCGATACGCATCGGCTGGCTTTCCGGTCACGGCTCTTCGGCACGGGCGCCGGAGAAAATCGGCGCAAAAGCATACAGCAATGCACCGTCAGCAGGCCGCCAATCGCGATTCAGCCGACCGGTGCCGTTCAACGCTCGCCCAGCAGCCACTCCAGCGACACCTCGAACTGGCCACGCTCGTCGGTGATGAACAGGGTGCCGTCGCTGATCATCACGCCCCATTGCAGACTGCGCGGCAGATCCTTGACCAGTGCGGCAAGCGATTCGGAATCCACGGCAACGATGGACAGGTTCTTCAGGTTGCGCACGGCGTCCACCACCTTGCCCTGCCACACGCGCAGGTTGCCGTAGGCCACCAGGCTGGTGCGCTCGGCACGGCGCGAGCACCAGGTCAGACGCTCGGCATCCGGTTGTCCGACCTCGATCCAGTGCAATACGCGACCGTCGAGACTCTTCTCCCAGAGCGCCGGCTCGTCCACATCGGACAGGCCACGACCGAACGCCAGCTGCTCGCTGTACCAGAGCGCGTAGGCGATCAGGCGCACGCCGAGGCGCTCCTCGGTTTCCGAGGGATGCCGGGCGACCGTGAAACGCAGGTTCTCGTACACCCCGCGATCCAGATCGGTGAGATTCAGTTCCACCTTGTACGGCGTGGCTTGCAGGGCCATGAGCGGCCTCCGGTTGGAAAAAAGGCGCGCAGTTTATCGCAAAGCCCGTAGAGGTCGCGCCGGTCCCGATAGTGAATGAAGGTTGAAGCTACCGGACAGATGGACTTTGACAATCATTCTCATTCTGTTTAGCATCGCGCCATCAAACAGGCTCAACGGGTATTGCTCATGTACGTTTGCCTTTGCCAGGGTGTCACCGACGGCCAGCTTCGCGAAGCCATCTACGAAGGCTGCTGCAGCTACCGAGAAGTACGCGAGGCCACCGGCGTCGCCAGTCAGTGCGGCAAGTGCGCCTGCGTGGCCAAGCAAGTCGTGCGCGAAACCCTCGGCGAGCTCCAGACCGCCCAGGCCGCCCTCGCCTACCCGGCCAGTTTCGCCCCCGCCTGAACGGCACCCAATCCTCCAAGCCGGGCCATTGCCCGGCTTTTTTATGCCTGCAAATCAATACATTACTAACGCGATGCGCGATGAAAGCATTCGCATTCAGGTTTAGCCTTTTGCATTCAAGGGCTTAGGTTTGACAGCCCCCGGCATCGTGGCCAGACTGCCGCAACGACTCACATTCTCAGGCAGGGCTAGAACATGAAAGGCGACAAGCTAGTCATCCAGCACCTCAACAAGCTTCTCGGCAACGAACTGGTCGCCATCAACCAGTACTTTCTGCATGCGCGCATGTACGAGGACTGGGGGCTGGAGAAACTCGGCAAGCACGAGTACGAAGAATCCATCGACGAGATGAAGCATGCCGACAAGCTGATCAAGCGCATCCTCTTCCTCGAAGGTCTGCCGAACCTGCAGGATCTGGGCAAGCTGCTGATCGGCGAGAACACCCGCGAGATGCTCGAATGCGATCTCAAGCTGGAACAGGGCGGCCTGCAGGACCTCAAGGAGGCCATCGCCTACTGCGAGAGCGTCGGCGACTACGGAAGCCGCGAACTGCTGGAAGACATCCTCGAATCGGAGGAAGAGCACATCGACTGGCTGGAAACCCAGCTGGGGCTGATCGACAAGGTGGGCTTGGAAAACTACCTGCAGTCGCAGATGGACGACTGACCCGACCGCACCGCAGTCGCAACAAAAAACGCCATGCCCCGACCGGGACATGGCGTTTTTCTTTATCGGTTCCCGAAAGCGGACACCTGCTGGAGATGCCCGTCTTTCAGCCGATCGCTCAGGCTTCGCTCTTGCCGACAGCCGACTTGATCAGCGTCTGCAGCTCGCCCTTCTCGAACATTTCCAGAATGATGTCGCTGCCACCGACCAGCTCACCGTTGACCCACAGCTGCGGGAAAGTCGGCCAGTTGGCGTACTTCGGCAGGTTGGCGCGGATTTCTGGGTTCTGCAGGATGTCGACGTAGGCGAACTTTTCGCCACAGCCCATCACCGCCTGGGTAGCGCGGGCAGAGAAGCCACACTGCGGAGCGTTGGGGGAGCCTTTCATGTACAGCAGCACCGGGTTGTTGGCGATCTGCTCTTTGATGGTTTCGATGATGTCCATGGGGTACCTCGGCTAGACGGTTGCCGCGCATTGTACCGGAACTGCATCGCGAAAGCCGAGTGGCCAACTCGGCTTTTAGCAGGCCGCTCCAGCAGGCCGGGCAGCGCTCCAGCCGCCTGGCGGCGAATTTGCGCCAGTCCGCGATTTGTGGATAAGATCGCGCCTTCCCCGTTTCGTCGCGTCACCGTGCGACTCCTGTCGCCGGTCCCTGTTTTCCTTGGAAAAAGCCACGGTTCACGGTCTGCGACATGCAAGGTAGTTGATATGAGCGCACGGCACTTTCTCTCGTTGATGGACTGCACGCCCCAGGAGCTGAACAGCCTGGTACGCCGCGGCATCGAGCTGAAGGAACTGCGCGAACGCGGCGTGCTGTTCGAACCATTGAAGAACCGCGTGCTGGGCATGATCTTCGAGAAGGCCTCCACCCGCACCCGGTTGTCGTTCGAGGCAGGCATGATCCAGCTCGGCGGTCAGGCGATTTTCCTCTCCCCGCGCGATACCCAGCTCGGCCGCGGCGAGCCGATCGGCGACTCGGCAATCGTCATGTCGCGCATGCTCGACGCCGTGATGATCCGCACCTTCGCTCACTCGACCCTGACCGATTTCGCCGCACACTCGCGCGTCCCGGTCATCAACGGCCTGTCCGACGATCTGCATCCGTGCCAGCTGCTGGCGGACATGCAGACCTTCCATGAGCACCGCGGCAGCATCGCCGGCAAGACGGCAGCCTGGATCGGTGACGGCAACAACATGTGCAACACCTATATAGAAGCGGCGATCCAGTTCGACTTCCAGCTCAACATCGCCTGCCCGCAGGGTTACGAGCCCGATGCGACGTTGCTTGCGCAGGCCGGCGAGCGCGTACGCATCACCCGCGACCCGCGCGAAGCGGCAGCCGGTGCGCACCTGATCAGCACCGACGTCTGGGCCTCGATGGGCCAGGAAGACGAGGCTGAAGCCCGCCTCGCCACCTTCCGTCCCTACCAGGTCGATCGCGCCCTGCTCGACTGCGCGGCGGCGGATGTGCTGTTCATGCACTGCCTGCCGGCACACCGTGGCGAAGAAATCAGCCAAGACCTGCTCGACGATCCGCGCTCGGTCGCCTGGGATCAGGCAGAAAACCGCCTGCACGCGCAGAAGGCCCTGCTCGAATTCCTCGTCGAACCGGCCTATCGCCACGCATGAGGCACGAGCCGCTGCTGCTCCTGCGCGACCTGGCTTGCGGCTACGGCGCGCAGCGCGTCGTGCAGAACCTCAACCTGCACCTGAATCGCGGCGACATCGGCTGCCTGCTTGGTCCGTCCGGCTGCGGCAAGACCACCACCCTGCGTGCCATCGCCGGTTTCGAGCCGGTCCATCAGGGTGAGATCCGACTGGGCGAGACGGTCATCTCCCGCGCCGACTTCACCCTCGCCCCGGAAAAGCGTCGGATCGGCATGGTCTTCCAGGACTATGCGCTGTTCCCGCACCTGACGGTCGCCGAGAACATCGCCTTTGGCATCCGCAAACACCCGGAGCGCCAGCGCATCGTCGAGGAAATGCTCGAGCTGGTGCACCTTGCCGCGCTTGGCCGGCGCTATCCGCACGAACTCTCCGGCGGTCAGCAGCAACGCGTCGCCCTGGCCCGTGCACTGGCACCGGAACCCGAACTGCTGCTGCTCGACGAGCCGTTTTCCAACCTCGATGTCGAGCTGCGCCGCCGCCTCAGCCATGAAGTGCGCGACATCCTCAAGGCACGCGGCACCAGCGCCATCCTCGTAACCCACGATCAGGAAGAAGCGTTCGCCGTCAGCGATCAGGTCGGCGTCTTCCATGACGGTCGCCTGGAGCAGTGGGACACCCCGTTCAACCTCTATCACGAGCCGCTGACGCCGTTCGTCGCCAGCTTCATCGGCCAGGGGTATTTCATTCGCGGTCAGCTGATCGACCCCGAAACGGTGCAGACCGAGCTCGGCGTGATTCACGGCAACCGTGCCTATACCTGGCCGGCCGGCAGCTCGGTGGACGTCCTGCTGCGCCCGGACGACATCGTCTACAGCCCGGACAGCCCGCTGCGCGCGCTGATTATCGGCAAGACGTTCCTTGGTGCCTCGACGCTCTATCGCCTGCAGCTGCCGACCGGCAACCAGCTGGTGACCATCTTCGCCAGTCACGACGACTACCTCACCGGCCAGGAAGTCGGCATCGCCATCGCCGCCGACCATCTGGTGGTGTTTCCTGCCCAGGGCAGCATCGATGCCCGCCAGACTCTGCCGTTCGCCGCAGCGCCGCTCTAGACGGGACCTACAGTAGCCCGCGACACCTGAGAAATCGGC
The DNA here is from genome assembly GCF_056336065.1 of Stutzerimonas sp. 21-1. Lineage (NCBI taxonomy): Bacteria > Pseudomonadati > Pseudomonadota > Gammaproteobacteria > Pseudomonadales > Pseudomonadaceae > Stutzerimonas > Stutzerimonas sp. 21-1. The sequence continues at coordinate 2,638,048 of NZ_CM150500.1, forward strand.
GTTGAGGTTCCGCGCGACCGCCGGGCCTCACTTCTGCCGGCGCAGGCGAAAGAACTCGCGCAGCACCTCACCACACTCCTGCGCCAGCACGCCGCCCTCGACCAGCACCCGGTGGTTGAGAAATTCCTGCGCGAAGAATTGCCCGCGGCTGACCACCACGCCAGCCTTCGGCTCGGTGGCGCCGTACACCACGCGCTGAATGCGCGAGTGCACGATGAGCCCGGCGCACATACTGCACGGCTCCAGCGTCACGTACAGCGTGCTGCCCGGCAGCCGGTAGTTCGCCACGGTCTGCGCGGCATCGCGGATGGCGACCATCTCAGCGTGGGCGCTGGGGTCGTGGCGGGAGATCGGGCAGTTGAAGCCGCGCCCGACGATCTGCCCATCCTGCACCAGCACGGCGCCCACCGGCACTTCGCCGAGCGCCGCGCCCTGTTCTGCCAGCGCCAGCGCCTCGCGCATGAAATGCTCGTCCTGGCTGCGATCGATGATTGGCGTTTTCTTCATGAGATAGGAACCGTGCACAGAACTAGACCACTTCGATCGCCGCCATCAGCCCGGTCTCCATGTGGTCGATGACATGGCAGTGGAACATCCACACGCCCGGATTATCCGCCACCAGCGCGATACGCGCCGTTTCGTTGCGGCCCAGCAGGAACGTGTCGGTGAACCAGGGCTCGATTTTCCGGCGGTTCGAGGAAAGCACCTTGAAGGCCATCCCGTGCAGATGAATCGGATGCTGGTACTGGCTGAGGTTGCGCAGCTCGAAGATGTAGTGACCGTTGCGCTTGAGCGTCGCGATCGGGCGCTCGGCGCAGCTCTTGTCATTGATGTCCCATGCCTGGCCATTGATCTGCCAGAACGTATAGGCACCACCCTGCTCAACATCGGCCGACAGGTTGCCAGCCCACTCGAAGTTGAAGCGCAGCGTCTCAGCCCGTTGCAGATCCGGCTCCAACACCGGATTGGCCGGCAGCGCCGGTGGCCAGTCGCCGCTCGCCCCGGCATGCGCGACCGCGCGCAACGTCGCCAGACGCAGGGGGCCGTTGCGCAGCGACAGCTGCGTACCCGCCGCTGGTACACGCAGCGCCAGATCGATGCGCATGCCAGGGCCGAGCCAGTATTCCTTGCCCAGCGGTCGAGGCGCGATCGGATGGCCGTCCAGCGCATAGATGCGCGCCTCGCCGTCCGGCAGGTTCAGCCGATAGGTCAGCGTATTGTCGAGGTTCAGCACGCGCAGCCGCACGACCTGGCCGGCCGGCAGATCGAGTACCGGAGCGTGCTGGCCGTTCACCGTCGACAGCACGCCAGGCGTACCGCCGCGGGCCGCCTCGCGCGGCACGCTGAAGGCGGTGAATGCTCCCTGCTTGTCGACGTGCCAGCTCTTCAGACTCAGCGTGCGCTCGTGGCGGAAACCGCTCGGTTCACGCTCATCGACGATCAGCGGGCCGACCAATCCACGTCCCAGTTGCTCGCTGCTCGCGGTGTGCGGGTGATACCAGAAGCTGCCGGCATCGTGCAGCGGGAAGCGGTAGTCGAAGAACTCGCCGGGCAACACCGGCAACTGTGAGACGTAAGGCACGCCGTCCATCTCCAGCGGCAGGCGAATGCCGTGCCAGTGGATGGTGGTGGGCTGCGGCAGGTGGTTGATGAAGCGCACCCGCAGCCAGTCGCCCTGCCGCCCGCGTAGCTCCAGGCCCGGCGCCTGGCCACCATAGGCCCAGGCGGGCGTGGCATGCCCAGGCACCAGCTCGACATCCAGCGGCGCGGCGATCAGCTCGTAATCGTGCGTGGTGACATCGGCAGGCCGTCCGAGCCAATAACGCACGCCGCCAATACCGGCACCGGCGACGCCCAGTCCGACCAGGCCGGTGAGTACCTGTCTGCGGGTGAACAGCATGAGCCCGGACTCCCTTGCGATGAAAACGGCATAGTTTCTCATTAACGCCGGTGATTGTGCGACCGCGGCAGCTGCGTCTTCGCCGTCGCCGCGCCGACCGGCAGGCACTCGTCACCGCCCCGGAGACAGCTGTGGATGTCGCACCGCTTGCCGACTTCCCTCACCAGCGTGCCCGGCCCCGCTTCCGCGACTGGTTCCTGCAGCAGAACGACATCTGACGCCCTGCCCCCGGACAGCCAACCCCAGCGGTCGAATTGATTTGCCCGCGTCAGAAAACCGAAAGCCCGCAGTTACGCGGGCTTTCGGGCTTTGCTGTCAGTCGGTCTCGGTCGATGCCGGACGCCCGATCATTCCCACTCGATCGTCGCCGGTGGCTTGCTCGACACGTCGTAAGTGACGCGGGAGATGCCTTCGATTTCGTTGATGATGCGGTTGGAAACCTTCTCCAGCAGCTCATAGGGCAAATGCGCCCAACGCGCGGTCATGAAGTCGATGGTTTCCACCGCGCGCAGGGCGACGACCCAGGCATAGCGGCGGCCGTCACCGACCACGCCCACGGACTTCACCGGCTGAAACACCACGAAGGCCTGGCTGGTCTTGTGGTACCAGTCGAAGTTGCGCAGCTCCTCGATGAAGATGTGGTCGGCGCGACGCAGCAGGTCGGCGTATTCCTTCTTCACCTCGCCGAGGATGCGCACACCCAGGCCCGGGCCCGGGAAGGGGTGACGGTAGACCATGTCGTACGGCAGGCCGAGTTCGAGACCGATCTTGCGCACCTCGTCCTTGAACAGCTCGCGCAGCGGCTCGACCAGCTTGAGGTTCATCTCTTCCGGCAGACCACCGACGTTGTGGTGCGACTTGATCACATGGGCCTTGCCACTCTTGGCGCCGGCCGACTCGATCACGTCCGGGTAGATGGTGCCTTGGGCGAGGAACTGGATGTTATCCAGCTTGCTGGCCTCGGCATCGAACACGTCGATGAAGGTGCGGCCGATGATCTTGCGCTTCTTCTCCGGGTCCGCCTCGCCTTCGAGGTTGGTCAGGAACTGCGCTTCGGCGTCGGCACGGATCACCTTGACGCCCATGTTCTCGGCGAACATGGCCATCACCTGATCGCCCTCGTGCAGGCGCAGCAGGCCGTTGTCGACGAACACGCAGGTCAGCTGGTCGCCGATGGCCCGATGCAGCAGCGCAGCAACCACCGAGGAATCGACGCCGCCGGACAGGCCGAGCAGCACGTTGGCATTGCCGACCTGCGCACGCACCTGGGCGATGGCATCTTCGACGATGTTGGACGGCGTCCACAGCGCTTCGCAGCCGCAGATCTCCAGGATGAAGCGCGACAGGATGCGACCGCCCTGACGGGTATGGGTCACTTCCGGATGGAACTGCACGCCGTAGTAATGACGGGTCTCGTCACCGATGGCGGCGATCGGGCAGCTCGGCGTGCTGGCAATGATGTGGAAGCCGGCCGGAATCTCGGTGACCTTGTCACCGTGGCTCATCCAGACGTCGAGGCCGAACACGCCGTCGTCATCCATGTGGTCTTCGATGCCATCGAACAGCTGCGACTTGCCGACCAGATCGACACGCGCATAGCCGAACTCACGCACGTCCGAGCCCTGCACCTTGCCGCCGAGCTGCTCGGACATGGTCTGCATGCCGTAGCAGATGCCGAACAGCGGCACGCCGAGATCGAACACCGCTTGCGGCGCACGCGGGCTGCCTTCCTCGTGTACGGACTCGGGACCACCGGCAAGGATGATGCCGCGTGGCGCGAAGGCGCGGATGTCGTCTTCGCTCATGTCCCACGGGTGCAGTTCGCAGTAGACGCCGATCTCGCGCACGTTGCGGGCGATCAGCTGGGTGTACTGGGAGCCGAAGTCGAGGATGAGAATGCGGTGGGCGTGGATATCAGGTTGAGCCATTTTCTTCACCTGGAGAAATGGCTGAAGGCTGAAGGCCGCAGGCCGAACGCAATCCGTTCAACCTGCAGCCGCCAGCCTCCAGCGAAGAGTTCGATTAACCGACGCGGTAGTTCGGCGCTTCCTTGGTGATCTGCACATCATGCACGTGCGACTCGGCCATGCCGGCGCCGGTGATGCGGACGAACTGCGGCTTGCTGCGCATGTCGTCGATTGTGGCGCTGCCGGTGTAGCCCATGGAGGCGCGCAGGCCACCCATCAGCTGATGGATGATCGCGGCCAAAGCACCCTTGTACGGCACGCGGCCTTCGATGCCTTCGGGCACGAGCTTTTCGGCGCCGGCGGAGGAGTCCTGGAAGTAACGATCCGAGGAACCCTGCGCCTGCGCCATGGCGCCCAGCGAGCCCATGCCGCGGTAGGCCTTGTAGGAGCGGCCCTGGAACAACTCGACCTCGCCCGGCGCCTCTTCGGTACCGGCGAACATCGAGCCCATCATCACCGCGTTGGCGCCGGCGACGATGGCCTTGGACAAGTCACCGGAGAAGCGGATGCCGCCGTCGGCGATCATCGGCACGCCGGTGCCTCGCAGCGCGGCGGAGACATTGGCAATCGCGGAAATCTGCGGCACACCGACGCCGGCGACGATGCGCGTGGTGCAGATCGAGCCCGGGCCGATACCGACCTTGACCGCATCGGCACCGGCCTTGACCAGATCAAGCGCCGCTTCGGCGGTGGCGATGTTGCCGCCGATCACCTGCACCTGCGGGAAGTTGTCCTTCACCCAGCGCACGCGGTCGAGCACACCCTTGGAGTGTCCGTGTGCGGTATCCACCACGACGACGTCGACACCTGCGGCGGCCAGTGCTTCGACACGCTCTGCGGTGTCAGAGCCGGTGCCGACGGCTGCGCCGACGCGCAGACGGCCCTGGCCGTCCTTGGACGCCAGCGGGTAGGTCTTGGCCTTCTCGATGTCACGGAAGGTCACCAGGCCACGCAGGTTGAAGTTGCCGTCGACCACCAGCATTTTCTCGATGCGATGCTCGTAGAGCTTGGTCTTGATCACTTCCAGACCGGTGCCTTCGAGCACGGTGACCAGCTTGTCCTTGGGAGTCATGATCGCGGCGACGGAATCACCAGCGTTCGGCGTGAAGCGCAGGTCGCGCCCGGTGACGATGCCCACCAGCTCCTTGCCCGACACTACCGGAAAGCCGGAGAAGCCCAGCTCGTGCGCCTTGCGCTGCAGCTCGCTGATCTTGGTTTCCGGCGTCACGGTGACCGGGTCATGCACGATGGCCGTCTCGTGGCGCTTGACCTTGCGCACCTCGGCAGCCTGCTGCTCGATGCTCATGTTCTTGTGGATGATGCCGATGCCGCCTTCCTGCGCCATCGCGATGGCCAGGCGGGCCTCGGTGACGGTATCCATCGCTGCGGAAACCAGCGGGATGTTCAGCTCGATTTCGCGGGTCAGACGGGTCTTCAGGCTGACATCCTTCGGCAGAACCTCGGAATATCCCGGGATCAGGAGAACATCATCGAAAGTCAGGGCTTCTTGGCTGATACGCAGCATGGCGGGGCTCCCAGGCGGGAAAAAGGAAGCGCGGCATTATACCCACGCACCCTCTCGCGCTCAACGTGGTTGTGCGGTCCGCTGCGCACGTTCCGGCGCGCCGCATCGACGAAGTGACCGCACGGTCACGCCTGATCGATGACCAGCGCTACCTTCAACCCCAGCCGCTCGCCGAACTCTTCGAGGAAGCCCTGACGAAACCCCGCCTCGCCCCAGCCGTTGAAGATGAATCCCAGGTTGGAGAACCCACACGCCGGAATGAACAGGAAACCGTTGATGTCGTCCTCGAAGCCGCATTCGGGGCAGGTGAAATTGTCGGTCTGTCCGGGCATCCACTCATCCAGACTCTCGAACAGCGCCTCGCCGATCTCCCGACGGCATTCGGGACAGCCGGCCTCCTCGGCGAAGTCACGGGTCGGCGTATAGATGCAGCGCTTGGTCACCACCTCCAGGCCGTTGACGGCCTCACCGAACGGCAGCCGCTCCGGGTACTGCACGACGCGGCGAGCACCCGGCGCAATCGCATAGGCCATTCCACGGGCACCGCGACCGCAGGTGGTCGGCAGCGCCTCGACGATGCGCCGCTCGGCCAACCAGCGCAGGATCATCCGCGCGCGGGCCTCATGCGCGGGAAAGGTGGAAATGCGCGGCACGACGATGGCTTGGCTGTGACTCATGGAAGGCTCGGTCGGAAGGCGATGGGCGGCCGGGCAGCTTAATGCGCGGATCGCTCAGGTCAATCGCGACTGGTCGCAGGGCGGCTGCTCCGGGCGTTTTCCCGTATCATCGCCGCCATGCTCAAAGATCCCTTCGAACGCCTCAATCTCGATCGCGAAGTGCTCACCGTCAGCCAGCTCAACGGCCGTGCCCGGCTGCTGCTGGAGGACGTGTTCGCGCAAGTCTGGGTCGAAGGCGAGATATCCAACCTCGCCCGCCCGGCTTCCGGCCACATCTATTTCACCCTCAAGGACAAGAACGCCCAGGTGCGTTGCGCGCTGTTCCGGCAGAACGCCGCACGGGTACGCCAGTCCTTGCGCGATGGTCTGGCGGTGCGCGTGCGAGGCAAGGTGTCGCTGTTCGAAGGCCGCGGCGACTATCAGCTGATCCTCGACACGCTGGAGCCGGCCGGCGATGGCGCACTGCGTCTGGCCTTCGAGGCACTGAAGGAAAAACTCGCCGGCGAAGGCTTGTTCGCTGCCGAGCGCAAGGCCGCCCTGCCCGCCCATCCGCGGCGCATCGGCATCGTCAGCTCGCCGACCGGCGCAGTGATCCGCGACATCATCTCGGTCTTCAAACGCCGCGCACCGCAGGTCGAGCTGACGCTGATTCCGACCGCTGTGCAGGGGCGCGAAGCCACCGCGCAGATCGTCCGTGCACTGCAGCTTGCCGACGCGCAAGGTTTCGACGCGCTGATCCTCGCCCGTGGCGGCGGCTCGCTGGAAGACCTCTGGTGCTTCAACGAAGAAGCCGTGGCGCGCGCGGTGGACGCCTGTGTCACGCCAATCGTCAGCGCCGTGGGGCATGAAACCGACGTATCGATCGCCGATTTCGTCGCCGACGTGCGCGCCCCCACGCCTTCGGCAGCGGCCGAGCTGCTGGCGCCGAGCAGTGCCGACCTGCAGCAGCGCCTGAGCGGTCTGCATCAGCGACTGTTGCTGCGCATGCGCGACCGCCTGCACCGCGACGCCATGCGCCTGGAGAGCCTGACTCGGCGCCTGCGCCATCCGGGCGAACGCCTGCAGCAGCAGGCACAGCGCATCGACGACCTCGAACAGCGCCTGCTGCGCGCGATCGACCGTCGCCTGTGCGGCGGCCAGGAACGCCTGGCGCGCCTGGAAGCCCACCTCGCCGCGCAGCATCCCGGGCGCACGCTGCACCTGCTGCGCCAGCGCCTCGAACACCTGTCCGGCCGCCTGCCGCGCGCCATGCAGGCAACCATGAAGGGCCGACGCCAGCAGCTGCAGGGGTTGGCGCAGACGCTACAGATCGTCAGCCCGCTGGCCACCCTCGGCCGCGGCTACAGCATCCTGCTGGACGAGCGCGGCCAGGCGATTCGCAGCGCCAGCCAGACACACGCCGGCCAACGCCTGAAGGCGAAACTGGGCGAAGGTGAGCTGGACGTGCGCGTGGAAGACAACCATCTGGAACCGGTGACGCTACCGCTGCTCTGAACGCGCCAGCCGACTCCAAGCCCGCGCTGCCTGAAACGAAAAAGCCAGCCTTGCGGCTGGCTCTGATCGAGGCTTCGGGGCGGTTTACGCCCCTGTGCGCATTTCTGCTGCTCAGTCTTCGCGATAGCGACGCAGCTTGAGCTGCTTGCCACCCACGCGGGTGTCCTTGAGCTTACCAAGCAGACGCTCGAGGCCTTCTTCCGGCAGTTCGACCAGACTGAAACTGTCGCGCACCTGGATGCGACCGATGGCTTCGCGGGCCAGGCCACCCTCGTTGAGGATCGCGCCGAGCAGGTTGCGCGCAGCGATGCCGTCGCGCGCACCCAGCGGCGTGCGGCAGCGGGCACGGCCTTCGGCCAGCGGGATCGGCGCACGACGCTCGCGGTCACCGCTACGCTCCGGACGGTCGGGGCGCTCCGAACGCTCGCGCGGGCCGCTGCCCGGCACCAGCGGCTGCTCTTTTTCCACTTCGGCCAGGGTCAGCGCCTGGCCATTGGTGGCCTTGCGCAGCAGCGCAGCGGCCAGGGCGCGCGGGCTGCAGCCGATGTCGGCGACCAGCTTGTCGAGCAGATCGCCATGCGTGGCTTCGGCATCGGCGACCAGCGGCGCGAGGCTGTTGGTGAGCTTCTTGATGCGCGCATCCAGCACCTGCTGGGCGTTGGGCAGACGCGCCTCGGCGACCTTCTGGTTGGTCACGCGCTCGATGACCTGCAGCATGCGGCGCTCACGCGGGGTGACCAGCAGCAGCGCACGGCCTTCGCGGCCGGCACGGCCGGTACGACCGATGCGGTGCACGTAGGATTCCGGATCGTAGGGCATGTCCACGTTGAACACGTGGGTGATACGCGCCACATCGAGACCGCGGGCGGCGACGTCGGTCGCCACGACGATGTCCAGCCGGCCATCCTTGAGCGATTCGATGACGCGCTCACGCTGGTTCTGGGCGATGTCACCGTTCAGCGCAGCGGCCTTGTAGCCCTTGGCTTCCAGCGCAGCGGCCAGATCCAGCGTGGCCTGCTTGGTGCGCACGAAGGCGATCAGCGCGTCGAAGTCTTCGACTTCGAGCAGACGCAGCACGGCCTGAATCTTCTGGTCCGCGTGGACCATCAGGTGCGCCTGCTCGATGCGAGCGACGGTCTGGGTCTTGGCAGCGATCTTGATGTGTTGCGGTTCGCGCAGGTGCTTCTCGGCGATGGCGCGAATCGAGTGCGGCAGCGTGGCGGAGAACAGCACGCTCTGACGGCTTTCCGGCATGGCCTCGAAGATCACTTCGAGGTCGTCCATGAAGCCGAGCTTGAGCATCTCATCCGCTTCGTCGAGAACCAGGAAGCGGATGGTCGACAGCAGCTCGCTGTTGCGGCTCAGGTGGTCGACCAGGCGGCCCGGGGTAGCGACGATGACCTGCGCGCCCTGGCGGATGGCCTTGAGCTGCGGGCCCATCGGCGCACCGCCGTAAACTGCGACGACGCTGACGCCCGGCATCTGCTTGGAGTAGGTCTCGAACGCGGTGGCGACCTGCAGGGCCAGCTCGCGGGTCGGCGCGAGGATCAGCGCCTGCGGCTCGCGCTTGGCCGGGTCGATCTTGGACAGGATCGGCAGCGCGAAGGCCGCGGTCTTGCCGGTGCCGGTCTGCGCCTGGCCAATCATGTCGTGGCCACCGAGGATCACCGGGATCGCCTGGGCCTGAATGGGAGAAGGTTCTTCGTAGCCGACTGCGCTGATGGCAGCCAGAACAGCGGAATGAATACCGAGTGCGGCAAAGCCGCCGATTTCCTGGGTCATGGGTCTTGTCTCTGATGCTCCGCAAGACCCATGTTCCGAAGCTGCGCATGCCGTGCAAAACCCGAAGGTCACCCTGGCAGCCTGGTCGGCGGGGTTGCGAAAACGTATGAATGATGAATCGTCAAGGATAGTCCGCTCGAAGCGGACAGCAGCCGAAGCAGCGCTTCGTGTGTTGCGGTACCTGAACGCAGGCTGGGTTTCAGCCGGCGCGTACTATACCGGAATAACGGCCGCTGTGCGTGAATTTTGCATATTAAGGTTTACCGCCGGGGCTCGTCGGATCGACGGCTACCGCCATCAGCTCGCCGGACGCAGTGCCGCGATCAGGTAGTCGAGCGAATAGCCCAGACGTGGCGCCAGCGTTTCGGCGCGCTGGCGCAGACCGTCGAAATCCAGCTCCTGGTCGAGATCCGCCGGCACCAGCAACACCACGTTACCCTCCTTCACCGAGCACTCCCAGTAATGGCGGTGGAACAATCCACGCAACAATGCCGCGCCCAACGGCTTGCCCTCGTCGGTCCCCCACTGATTGATGACCAGCCAGCCACCGGGATTGAGCTTCTCCTGACAGCGCTTCAGGAAATTCCAGGCCAGGTGCGCCGCCGCCGGACCGACATCGGTATACAGGTCGACGAACACCAGATCGGCCGACTCCGCCGACTCCAGCAGCTCCACGGCATCGCCGATGCGAATGTACAGACGCACATCGTTCTGCAGGCCCAGGTAGCGCATCGCCAGCTCGGGTACCGCGGGGCGCAGCTCGATGGCCTCGACATCCTCCAGCGGCAGGAACTCCAGGCAGGCCTGGGTCAGCGTCCCCGCGCCCAGTCCGAGGAACAACGCGGTTTCCGGTGCCGGATGGCACAGCGCGCCAATCAGCATGGCACGCGTGTAGTCGTACTCCAGCCAGCTCGGAGCGGGCGTGAAGACACAGCTCTGCTCCACCGCCGCACCGAATTCGAGGAAGCGATAGTCGCCAACCTCGTACACCCGGATCAGACCGAACTCATCTTGCACCTCGGCCAGCAGCCGTTCTTCGTCTTGCATTGCGCCCTCCCGCGGAAGGCGCGCATCTTACCAGCCGATTGACGCTCGCTATCAGTCATCGGCCAGCGCTTGCGGTAACATCGCCGCACTTTTTCGCGAATGGAATACCCACTCATGACCACCGCCTGGAGCCCGTCGAGCTGGCGTAGCAAACCGATTCAGCAGCAACCCGAATACCCCGATGCCGACCACCTTGGCCGCGTCGAGCGTACCCTGGCCGGCCTTCCGCCACTGGTGTTCGCCGGCGAGGCGCGCGAACTGCGGCGCCAGTTCGCCGAAGTCACCCAGGGCCGTGCGTTCCTGCTGCAGGGCGGCGATTGTGCCGAGAGCTTCGCCGAGTTCTCCGCCACCAAGATTCGCGACACCTTCAAGGTGCTGCTGCAGATGGCCATCGTCATGACCTTCGCCGCCGGTTGCCCGGTAGTGAAAGTCGGTCGCATGGCCGGGCAGTTCGCCAAGCCACGCTCGGCCGGCGACGAAACCATCGACGGCGTGACGCTGCCGGCCTACCGCGGCGACATCGTCAACGGCATCGGCTTCGACGAAAAGAGCCGCGTGCCGGACCCGGAGCGCCTGCTGCAGGCGTACCACCAGTCCACTGCCAGCCTCAACCTGCTGCGCGCCTTCGCCCAGGGTGGTTTTGCCGACCTGCACCAGGTGCACCAGTGGAATCTGGACTTCATCGCCAACTCGCTGCTAGCCGAGAAGTATCACCAGCTTGGGGCGCGCATCGATGAAACGCTGCGCTTCATGCGTGCCTGCGGCCTGAGCGACGCCCCGCAGCTGCGCGAAACCAGCTTCTTCACCGCTCACGAGGCGCTGCTGCTGAACTACGAGGAAGCCTTCGTGCGTCAGGACAGCCTCACCGGCGGCTGGTACGACTGCTCGGCGCACATGCTGTGGATCGGCGACCGCACCCGCCAGCTCGACGGCGCGCATGTGGAGTTTCTGCGCGGTGTCGGCAACCCGATCGGCGTCAAGGTCGGGCCGAGCATGGACAGCGAAGAGCTGATCCGTCTGATCGATCTCCTCAACCCGCAGAACGATCCCGGCCGCCTCAACCTCATCGTGCGCATGGGCGCCGACAAGGTCGAAGCCGGCCTGCCGCGTCTGATCCGCGCGGTGCAACAGGAGGGACGCCAGGTGCTGTGGAGCTGCGACCCCATGCACGGCAACACCATGAAGGCCTCAAGCGGCTACAAGACCCGCGATTTCGAGCGGGTATTGGCCGAGGTTCGGCAATTCTTCGACGTGCATCGGGCCGAGGGCAGCTACCCGGGCGGTATCCACATCGAGATGACCGGGCAGAACGTCACCGAGTGCATCGGCGGCTCGCGCGCGATCACCGAAGCCGGGCTCAGCGACCGCTACCACACTCACTGCGACCCACGCCTGAATGCCGACCAGTCGCTGGAGATGGCGTTCATGATCGCCGAGACGCTGAAACAGCTGCGTCAGAACTGAGCGCGCGAACACGATCGGTCGTTCGACAGACCGCAGAAACGACAAAGCCCGGCACTTGGCCGGGCTTTTCGTTGCGAGTCTGCGAGGAGGCGATCAGGCCTTGACGCGGGACTTGTACTCGCCGGTGCGGGTATCGATCTCGATCGAGTCGCCGATTTCGCAGAAGGCGGAAACCTGCAGCTCGGCACCGTTCTTCAGACGGGCAGTCTTCATCACCTTGCCGGAGGTATCGCCACGAACCGACGGCTCGGTGTAGACGATTTCACGAACGATGGTGGTCGGCAGTTCGACCGAGATCACCTTGTCGTTGTAGAACACGGCTTCGCAGACGTCGGTCATGCCGTCTTCGATGAAGGTCATGACGCCTTCGAGGTCGGCCTTCTCGATCTCGTACTGGTTGAATTCGTCGTCCATGAAGACATACAGCGGATCGGCGAAGTAGGAGTAGGTCACTTCCTTGCGCTCGAGAATTACCGGCTCCAGCTTGTCATCGGCCTTGTATACGGTCTCGGTCGCCGAACCGTTGAGCAGGTTCTTCAGCTTCATCTTGACCACGGCACTGTTGCGGCCGGACTTGTTGAACTCGGCTTTCTGGATGACCCAGGGTGCGCCGTTGATGATGGCCACCTGGCCGGCACGGAACTCTTGTGCGGTTTTCATACGAACATCCGATAGGAATTAGAGACAAAAAACAGGCGGCGTATCATAGCCAATCTGTGTAAAAAAACACCAGCTTTCCAGCCAGATCGCCATTCGCCACCTGTTTGTGCAGCCAGGCCTCGGCATGCGCCAGCAGCGCCGGATATTCATCCAGCAGCGCGCTCCAGGCGGGCCCGGCGCCCTCCCCGGCATTCCATGCCCGCCAGAAGTCCTGCAGCGCGCCGCGTGCGGCTGGTGCCAGATCGTGGCTGTACAGATCGAGGAAGGCATGCAGTTTGTCCCAGTGCGCATCGTCTTCCTGCGGATAGATGTGCCACACCAGCGGACGCCCCGCCCACTGCGCGCGAATGAACGATTCCTCGCCGCGCACCGCGTTGAAATCGCAGCTCCACAGCAGCAGGTCGTACTCGTCCTGCGTCATGAACGGCACCACGGCGATCTGCAGCGCGCCTCGCTGATGGCGTTCGCTCGGCTGCAGCGACGGTACGCCGAGCCATGCTGCAACATCCGCCAGCACGCGACCTTCAGGCACCAGCAGCTGGTTCGGCCGGGTATCGGCGGCCAGCGCATCGAGCCAGCCAGCTACGGCGGCATTCTCGTAGGCAAACAACGACAGCAGCCGCGCGCCGGGTTGCAACACCACACCCAGACTGGCAAGGAAATCCTCGCGGCGTGCCGGATCGGCCTGGAACGCTTCGCGGCGCGAAACGAGGTCCGCCTCGCGAATCAGCCCGCCGGTTTTCGCCTCGAAACCGGGGAAGAAAAAGTACTTCTGCAGCCCGCTGGACTGCAGCGACGGCAACGCATGGCAGCCGACGATCCAATCCTCGGCACTGAGGTATTCCAGGTTCAGCCAAAGAATGCGCCGGCTGCTCGCGGCCATTGCATTTATATAGGCAGGTGGCAGCTCGCAGGCGAACGCCTCGATGACCACATCGGCCGGCTCGGCGCCGCCCCACTCGCGCGACCAATGGCGCACGTCGACACCCTCGTGCCACTGCTGCGCCGCGCTCGCGCTGGTGCCGGGACACAGGCGGGCGAACGTCTCGAGATCGTCGACCCAGAGCCGCACTCGCTGGCCATGCTCGGCGGCCAGCTGGCGCGCCAGGCGCCAGGTCACGCCGATATCGCCGTAGTTGTCCACCACGACACAGAAGATGTCCCAGGCAACTTTCACTGACAAACCGAACTCCTTCGAACGCAGGCTGGCCACCGTGCATGGCGCCCATCGCAAACCAATCGGGGCAGGATACGGATCATTGGCGGCCCTGCAAATCGGTCGCTGATCTATCGCTGAGGCTAACGCCACGCACGCGGATGCCCGACACAAAGGCCGTAATCAGACAGGAAGGCAAAGGAGGAAACTGCGAGAAGGCGTCATGGAGGTGAGCCCTGCCAGCCACACCCCGGCACACAATGTCACCGCTGCGGCTGCTCCCTTCCGGGCCTGACCGGGTTCACGGCTGATCGTTGCGGGGGGACCGACAGAGCCCACCATGACGAACCCGCCTGGCGGCGAGCGGCGCCATTGTACCGGCTTATCGACAAGTTACAACCGCTGTCTAGCTGCGGTGCCAGGGCAGAAGATCGCATCTGTGGCGAACGCCAGCCGCTACCGTCGGTCAGTCAAGGGATCAGGCGCGCCATCCGTTAGCCGCATGGCACGAATTGCCCCTAGCCAAAGCCGGTCGTCTGTTCGAGGATGAAAGTGCGCGGCTGGAGTAGAACGCCTGTCACGCAAACATGCTGCGCCGGCGAAACCCTTCATAGCGGCGCGGCGGATGGCAACAGCAATGAGGTAATCATGAGCAAGGCTCCCATCGCCATCATCGGTACCGGTATCGCCGGGCTGTCCGCGGCTCAGGCATTGCACACGGCGGGTCAGGCCGTCCAGCTGTTCGACAAGAGCCGCCGCTGCGGCGGGCGCACGGCCAGCAAGCAGATCGAGAGTGGCTCGTTCGATCTCGGCGCCCAGTATTTCACCGCGCGCGATCGGCGCTTTCGCGAAGCACTGCAGCACTGGCAGGAGGAAGGCTGGGCCGCACCCTGGTCGCCCAACCTCTACCTTTCCCGCGCCGGCCAGCTGGAACCATCGACCGACGAACAGGCGCGCTGGGTCGGCACACCGCAGATGGCGTCGATCGCCCGGGCGTTGCTCGGCGATCTGCCGGTGACGTTCAGCTGCCGCATCACCGAAGCGTTTCGCGGCGAGGAACTCTGGACCCTGGTGGATGCCGACGGCGCCAGTCATGGCCCCTTCAGCCACGTGATCGTCGCCACCCCGGCGCCGCAAGCCAGTGCACTGCTGGCTGCCGCACCGAAGCTCGCGGCCGTCGCCGCCAGCGTCGCAATGGAACCGACCTGGGCCGTCGCCCTGGGCTTCGCCACGCCGCTGCCCACCCAGGTGGAAGGTTGCTTCGTACAGGACGACGCCCTCGATTGGCTGGCACGCGAGCGCAGCAAACCCGGGCGCAACGGACACCTGGACACCTGGGTGCTGCATGCCACCAACAGCTGGAGTCGCCAGCACCTCGATCTGTCCAAGGAGGCCGTCAGCGAGCAGTTGCTCGGTGCGTTCGCCGAGCTGATCGACTGTGTCGTGCCAGCTCCCGAGTTCACTCTGGCGCATCGCTGGCTATACGCACGCCCGGCGCAGCCGCATGAATGGGGCGCGCTCGCCGATGCGGGGCTGGGTTTGTACGCCTGTGGCGACTGGTGTCTCTCCGGGCGGGTCGAAGGCGCCTGGCTCAGCGGTCAGGAAGCGGCCCGACGTCTGCTCGAGCATCTGTAGCGACGACTGCGCGAGTCGGCACGCGGCTCGCTAAAGTTGCGCCGGCAACGGCCGAATCTCCCGATTGAACGCCGCGCCTTGGTCGGCACGTCTTTGTCTCTCGGGAGTTTCGATGAACCCCTCAACCCTGATCGGTATCGTCGCGAGCATCGCGCTGCTTGCGGTGGTCATGCTGTTCGCCGCGCACGATCCCGCGCTGTATCTCGACCTGCCCAGTCTGGGCATCGTGCTGGTGGGTACGCTGGCCGCGACCTTCATCAGTTACCCGCTGCGCGAGGTAATGCGTGTGTTCGGCCTGATCGGCACGGTGCTGCGCAACGAACGGCTGTACACCCGCCAGGACCTGGAAGAGCTGGTGCAGATCTCCCGGCTGTGGATCGCAGGCGAGCTGCCGGCCGTGGAACGGGCCGTCGAGCAGGTGAAGAACCCGTTCCTGCGCACCGGCGTGCAACTGGTGATCGACAACACCCCCGAAGAAGACATCATCGACCTGCTGCAGTGGCGCATCGCCCGGCTGCGCGCACGCGAGAACGCCGAGGCGCAGCTGTTCCGCACGATGGCCAGCTACGCGCCGGCGTTCGGCATGATCGGCACGCTGGTCGGGCTGATCAACCTGATGTTCCTGCTCGGCAGCGGCGACATGCAGCAGATCGGCCGCAGCCTGGCGGTCGCGCTGATGACCACCTTCTATGGCGTGCTACTGGCCAACCTGCTGCTCAAGCCGGTCGCGGTGAAGCTGGAGCGGCGCACCGAGCAGCGCGTCGCGCTGATGAACCTGGTGATGCAGGGCATCGCGATGATGTGCAACAAGCGCAGCCCGGCCTACATGCGCGAGACGCTGAAGTCCTTCATTGCCCATCACGACGACGAGATTCGCGACGGCAACCCGCGCAAACCACGCGCCGCGCAGCCGGACGTCTGAAATGAACGGTTCCGCACAACGCAACGGCCGCTTCGCCAGGTGGCACGTCGAGCCTCGCGGCGAAGAAGAACAGGAAGGCTGGCTGCTCACCTACCTGGACATGATCACCCTGCTGCTGGTGATGCTGGTGGTGATGCTCGCCTTCGCCGGCCAGGGCGACGGCGCGACGCAGCAATCCAGCGCAGCACAGGCTGCCGATGGGCAGGCACCGCTCGTTATCGGCACGCCGCAGCCATCTGATGGAGTGCAGGCGATTGCCGCGATTGCCCCCGCGCCGCCGTTGCCGGAGCAGACGCGCGAACCGGCACCGACGCTGCCGGACCTGGGCGAGGACATCGAAGTGATCGTCAACGAGGGCAGCATCAGCTTTCGCATCAGCAGCGAAATCCTGTTCGGCTCCGGCCAGGCCGAACTCGAGGAGGCCGGGTTTGCCGTGCTCGACCGGCTGATCCCGACACTCGCCGCCACCTCGCACCGGATCATCGTCGAAGGCCACACCGACGACCTGCCGATCCAGACGACGCGCTTTCCGTCCAACTGGGAATTGTCCGCCAGCCGCGCGAGCAGCGTGGTGCGCTACCTGCAGTTCAGCGGCATCGCCGCCAGCCGGATGAGTGCGACCGGCTACGCCGAAACCCGCCCGCTACGCGACAACACCAGCGACCAGGGCCGCGCCGGCAACCGACGGGTCGAACTGGTGATGCAGACCCAGCCGTCCGCACCCTGAGCGCGGCGCTCAGCCGAGCGCCGTGTCGAGGAACATCATCACCGCAAAGCCGATCATCAGGCCGATGGTCGCCGGCGTCTGGTGGCCGTTACGGTGTGTCTCGGGGATCACCTCGTGGGACACCACGAAGATCATCGCGCCGGCCGCCAGCCCCATGCTGACCGGATAGGCAACGGCGAAACCGCTGGACAGGCCCAGACCGACCAGCGCACCGAGCGGCTCCATCAGGCCGGAAGCCGCGGCGACCAGCGCCGAGGCCAGCGCGGACAGGCCGGTGGTACGCAGCGCCAGCGCCACGGCCAAGCCTTCGGGGATGTCCTGGATGGAAATCGCCGTGGTCAGCGGCACGCCCACGCCGAGGTCGCCATTGGCGAAACTCACGCCAATCGCCATGCCCTCGGGAATGTTGTGCAGGGCGATGGCCAGCACGAACAACCAGACGCGATTCAACCGCTCGCAATCCGGCCCGCAGGGCCCCGTGCTTTCGTGCTCGTGCGGGGTGAAGTAATCGAGCCCAAGCATCAGCAGCGCCCCCAAGCCGAGCCCGACGACCACCATCAGCGCCGCCGCCGAGCCGCTGTCGAAAATTTCCCGGCCGGCAGCAAGCCCCGGCAGGATCAGTGAAAACGAAGCGGCAGCGAGCATCATGCCGGCGGCGAAGCCGAGCATGCTGTCCTGGGTGCGGCTGGAAATCTCGCGCAGACCGATGGCCAGCAGAGCACCGAGCGCCGTGGCGGAGAACCCCGCGCTGCCGCCCAGCATGGCGAGGCGCAGGTTGTTCTGGTCGCCGTTGTGCAACGCGCTGTAGCCGCTCGCCAGCAGCAGCGCCAGCACCGCCAGCAAGGCGGCGCCAAGCCCGGTCGCAATCCACGGATTGGCCTGCGCCTGGGCAATCCAGGCGGAGCGCAGTGTCGCAGCGGAGCTTTGCGTCGTATCCATGTCGTCGGATCCTTGGAGCGGGCCTTCATTGTAGCGCCGCGCCTTCTGGCGGTTCCTGCTATGACCGCGATAGACGCGCGCCCGCACCGCGCGAGGATGGCTCGACGAATGGATTGGCCGTAAGCTGCGGCGACATACTCTGGGGAGTGCTCAACTTGCTCGCAATGCCTTCTCGCCGCTCGCTCGTAGTGATCCTGCCGGCCGTCCTGATCGCCGGCTGGCTGCTCTGGCAGCACTGGCAAGGGCCGGAGCTGCCAGGCTACCGCCTGGAGCCGCGCCCGCTGGTGCAGCGGGTGGTTGCCAGCGGCGAGGTGGACAACCAGTCGGTCGCCCAGATCGGCAGCGAGATCACCGGTGTGATCGCCGCCCGCCACGTGCGCGAAGGCGATCCGGTGAAAGCGGGCGACCTGCTGCTGGAGCTGCGTAACGACGAACAATTGGCGCGCCTGCGCGAGGCCGAAGCTGCGCTGCGCCAGCTGATCGACAGCAGCCGGCCGCAAGCCCAGGCCACGCTGCGCGATGCGCAGAGCAACCTGCAGCAGCTGGTGCGCGAACGTGAGCGCCGCGAAACCCTCTTCGAACGCAAGCTGCTGGCTTCCGAGGCGCTGGAGCAGGCGCGTCGCGCCGAGCTGGCGGCGCGGGTGATACGTGATCGCGCCCGCCTCGCCGCTGCCGCGCAGGCGCCCGGTGGTAGCGAGGAACAGGTACTGCGCCAGCGCCTGGAGGCTGCACGCGCCAACCTCGCCAAGACGCGCATCCACGCCGAGGTCGATGGCATCGTGCAGACCCGCGCCGTAGAGCCGGGCGACTTGGTCCAGCCGGGACGCATGCTGCTGGAAATCGCCCGCGCCGGCCGACGCGAAATCATCCTGCCGCTGGACGAAAAGAACCTCGCGCCCGTGGCGATCGGCCAGGCGGCGCAGGTGATCGCCGATGCCTATCCGCTGCGCGCGTTCGCCGCCCGCGTGAGTTTCATCGCGCCCAGCGTCGACACTGCGCGCGGCACCATCGACGTGCATCTGGACCTGGAAGAGCCCGCCGAACTGCTGCGCCAGGGCATGACGGTGTCGGTGAACATCGAGACCGGGCGCCGTGAGCAGGCGCTGGTACTGCCCAACGACGCGCTGCGCAGCCGCGACGGCGAGCATGCGCGGGTGCTGCGGGTGCGTGACGGCAAGGTCGAACGGGTGGACGTACGTCTCGGCCTGCTCGGCACGGCCTTGAGCGAGGTACTCGATGGTCTGCAGGCCGGCGACCGCGTGCTCGCCGCCGAAGCCGAAGAAGGCCGGCGGGTACGCCTGCGCGAGCAGCCGATTCCCACCGGCGTGCAGGACTGACCACCGATGCGCCTGCTCGACTCGCTGTGGACCGAGTGGAAAATCGCCCTGCGCTTTCTGCTCGACAACCGCTTGCAGACGCTGCTGATCGTCTTCGGCATCGCCGTGGGCTCGGCAGTGATCGTCTTCATCACCGCGTTGATCACCGGCCTGCAGGCCAACGTGATCGAGCGCACACTCGGCACCCAGTCGCACATTCGTATCCTGCCGCCGGACGAGGTCAATCGCGTGCTGCCGGCAGCCGACGGCGCGCTGACGCTGCTGCTGGAAAGCCCGCGCGCTCAGCGTCTGCGTTCGATCAGTAATTGGCAGGATGTGCGCGACGTGCTCGATCAGGACGCCCAGGTGCTCGCCGTATCGCCGGTCATCAGCGGTCCGGCGCTGGCGCGCCGCGGCGTCGCGCGGGCTTCGGTGGCGCTGGTCGGCATCGATCCACAGCGCTACCAGCGCATCATTCCGTTGGCCGAGGAACTGGTTGCGGGCGAACTGCGCGTCGGTGCCGGCGACGCGGTGATCGGCACCGAACTGGCGCGCGACCTGGGCCTTGGCGTCGGCGACAAGCTGCGCCTGGACGCCGGCGAGGGGCGCGAGTCGGTCGTCGATATCGCTGGAATCTTCGAGCTGGGCGTGCGCGAGCTGGACGAGCGCTACGTCTATCTGGATCTCAAGCAGGCACAGACCCTGCTCGACCTGCCCGGCGGCGTGACGGTGATCGACACCACCGTGGCGCAGATCTTCGAGGCCGACCGGATCGCCCGCCGCCTCGCCCGGTTGACCGGGCTGCGTGCCGAAAGCTGGATGGATACCAACGGCCAGCTGCTCAACGCGCTCAGCTCGCAGAGCATGACCACCGAGATGATTCGCGTGTTCGTCGGCATCTCGGTGGCCTTCGGCATCGCCAGCGTGCTCGCCGTCAGCGTCGTTCAGCGCACGCGGGAGATTGGCATCCTGCGGGCGATGGGCAGCCCGCGCCAGCAGATTCTGCGGGTATTCCTGATCCAGGGCGGCCTGCTCGGCCTGCTCGGTTCGGCCTGCGGCGGCGGCGTCGGCTGGGGGTTGGTGCAGGTGTTCAACCTGCTGGGGCCACGGCTGTTCTACATCCCGGTCGACCCGACGCTGGTGCCGCTGGCCATGCTCGTGGCAACCGTGACCGGCGTCCTGGCGGCCGCCCTGCCCGCCCGCCGCGCGGCACACTACGACCCGGCGGTGGCCATTCGCTATGTCTGAGCCGACCATGCCTGACCCGCGCGAAGTGCTGCGCCTGGAAGGCGTGCGCAAGAGCTTCAACCTCGGCACGCCACTGGAAAGCGAGGTGCTGCACGGCATCGATCTGCGCTTGCGTGCCGGCGAGCTGACCGCCCTTATCGGCCCGTCCGGCTCGGGAAAGAGCACGCTGCTGAACGTCATCGGCCTGCTCGACCCGCCGAGCGCCGGCGAGCTGTACCTGCTCGGCCGGCCGACACGGATGGTCGATGACGAGACGCGCACGCGCCTGCGCAACGAGGCGATCGGCTTCGTCTTCCAGTTCCATCACCTGATCTCGGCGTTCAGCGTGCTGGATAACGTGCTGATGCCGCTGATGATCCGCCATGGCAAGCCGTCGGCGACGGAGATCGACCTGGCGCGCAGCCTGCTCGACGAGGTCGGCCTCGCCGCGTACGCCGACAAGAAGCCCACGCAGATTTCCGGTGGCCAGCAGCAGCGGGTCGCCATCGCCCGTGCGCTGGTGACCCGCCCACCGCTGCTGCTGGCCGACGAGCCGACCGGCAATCTCGACACACGTACCGCACAGAGCGTGTTCGAGCTGTTCCACCGCATCAATGCGCAGTTCGGCTGTGCGGTGCTGGTGGTCACCCACGATCCCCGCCTGGCGGCCAACTGCGCACGCACCGTGCAGCTCGTCGACGGACAGATCGTCAGCGACGCGTTGAATTCGCCGCTCGATGGGTAAACGCCACCGCCGAACTAGTCGTCGGCCCGTGGAAACGCAACCACAAAAAACGCGCTACTATCGACAGGCTTGCATACCCCATGGGGTATTAATACGTTGAAAGGAGTTGCGACATGAGCGCCCGGATTGAAGCCTTCTTCGACCCCGACACCTTCACCTACAGCTACGTTGTCAGCGATCCGCAGACGCGCCAGTGCGCGGTGATCGACTCCGTGCTCGACTATGACGCCGCCTCCGGACGCACATCGCATCAGGCCGCTGACCGCATCATCGACTACATCCGCACGCACGAGCTGCAGGTCCAATGGCTGCTGGAAACCCACGTGCATGCCGATCACCTGAGCGCCGCTCACTATCTCAAGCAGCACCTGGGCGGCCGGCTCGCCATTGGCGAGCGCATCACCGAAGTGCAACGTACCTTTGCCGAACTGTTCAACGCCGGCGCCGATTTCGCCACCGATGGTCGGCAGTTCGATCAACTGTTTCGTGACGGCGAACGGTTCCAGATCGGCAACCTCGATGCACAGGCACTGCATACGCCAGGCCACACGCCCGCCTGCCTGACCTACCTGATCGGCGACGCCGCATTCGTCGGCGATACGCTGTTCATGCCCGACTACGGCACCGCCCGCTGTGACTTTCCCGGCGGCGACGCGCGCACGCTGTACCGCTCGATCCAGAAACTGTTCGCCTTGCCCGACAGCACCCGCGTGTTCCTCTGCCATGACTACAAGGCGCCAGGCCGCGAGACGTTCTTCCACGAAACCAGCATCGGCGCCGAGCGCGTGCACAACGTTCATATCCACGCCGGCATCACCGAGGAGGAGTTCGTGACCATGCGTACCGCGCGCGATGCCACGCTCGGGCTGCCAGCGCTGATCCTGCCTGCAGTGCAGATCAACATGCGCGGCGGCGAACTGCCTCCAGCGGAGAGCAACGGCACGCGCTACCTGAAAATACCTCTGGACAGGCTCTGACCGCCAGACAACGAACCTTTGCCTCACGGGAGATAGACATGAAAACCGCCCATGACCTGGTCGTCGAGGCCAAGACCCGCATCCAGGAAGTTCCGATTGCCGATGCCGAAGCAGCGATTCGCGAAGCGGACGTACTGATCGATGTGCGCGAAGGCGACGAATATCACGCCGCGCACATTCCCGGTGCCGTGAACATTCCGCGTGGCGTGCTGGAGTTCAAGCTCAGCGGCATGCCCGAGTTCGATTCGCGCGACCTGGCGATCGTGCTCTACTGCAAGACCGGCGGGCGCGCCGCGCTCGCTGCCGCAGCGCTGCGGGAGATGGGCTATCTGCAGGTCAGGTCCATCGAAGGCGGCTTCGATGCCTGGTGCGCGGCCGGCCAGCCGCAAACGACTCCGAGCCTGCCCGATTTCAGTTGAGCTCCGGCTCAAGCGACAGACAAACCATCGGGTGGCATTGCGCAATCACGCTAGACTTCCTGCACGCAACGCGGCGGTCGCAGTGGTCGCCACGCAATGACCAGCGGAGATGAAGACGATGAAGCGAGGGACATGGGTGCTGCTGCTGTGCATCGGCATCGGCGCGAGCCAGTGGGCGCAGGCTCAGGAGCTGAAGATCACCCTGGCGGGCGTCGAGCATGACCGGGGCAACGTGCGGGTGGGGCTGTACGCTGATCCGAAGACCTTCCGCAAGGAGGCCAAGGCATTCGCCACCAAGCAGGCCCCCGCGGCAACCGGCGACGTGACGCTGACTTTCGGTGATATTCCGCCGGGGTGTTATGCGGTCATGGCCTACCATGACGAGAACGCCAACGGCGAACTCGACCGCCGCTTCGGCATGTTCCCAGCCGAAGGCTACGGTCTGTCCAACAACCCCAAGGTGATGGGCCCGCCGGCCTTCGACGACAGCGCCTTCGACGTCGTCGCCGAGCAGAGCACGACCATCATTATCGACATGCGCTACTGAGCATGGCGATGGCAGTCGCCGCCGGTCGATTGCCGACCAGCGGCGAGTGTGGCCTCAATGGCGCAGCTTGCAGGTCTTGATGCCCAGCAGACCGTATGCCGGGCAGAAGCGGAAGATGCCGGTCGCGAGCGGTAGCAGGCCGATCCAGCCCCACATGCCGATCACGCCGCCCAGCGTCAGGCCGATCAGTAACAGCCCGACGACTATCCGCACCGTACGATCGATTGTTCCCACATTGGCTTTCATGATGACCTCCAAGGTCAGTGCGTGCGCCGGCTTTCCAGCGCAGTGAAGAGCAACATTCCGCCGAGCATCGCCACGACGAACAGCGCGACCTGCCAGCGTCCGGACAGCAGCATCGCCAGCGCCGGACCGGGACAGATGCCGGCGATACCCCAGCCAATGCCGAACAGAAGGCTGCCGCCGATCAGGCGCCGATCCAGCTCGCGCTTTTCCGGCAAGCGCATCGGTGCATCGAGCAGCGAGACATGGCGGCGTCGCGCCCAGCCGAACGGCAACAGCGCCACTGCGATGGCACCGGCCATCACCAGCGCCAGTGAGGGATCCCAGACGCCCGCCAGGTCGAGAAAACCGATCACCTTGGCCGGATTGGCCATGCCCGAAAGCAGCAGACCGATACCGAACAGCAGACCCGCGGCAAATGCAGTCAGCTTGCGCATGTTCAAGCTCCGACAAGGTGGCGAATGACGAAAACGGTCGCGAATCCTGCGGCCATGAAGGCCAGGGTCGCGACGATAGAACGCGCCGAGAGGCGTGAAATACCGCAAACGCCGTGACCGCTGGTGCAGCCCGCGCCATAGCGCGTCCCTACACCTACCAGCACGCCGGCGATCAGCAGGCCAAGCCAATTGGTCTGGAATTCCATCTGCGGCCATTCGCCGGCTATCAACCACAGCAACGGCGCCAGCAGGATACCGAGCAGGAACAGCGCCTTCTCGCCCCGCCCCTCCGCGTTGCGCTCCAGCAGGCTGGCGAGCAGGCCGCTGATGCCGGCAATGCGGCCGTTCAGCATGACGAACAGAGCAGCTGCCAGCCCGATCAGCGCGCCGCCGGCCAAGGCCGACCAAGGGGTGAAATTGACCCAATCGATAGTCATTGCTCGCTCCCGCAGAAAAGTTGGTAGAGGGTGGCGATGACCGCCAGCGCCTCGGGACTGCTGATGCGGTAGAAGATCTGTTTGCCATCACGACGGGTTTCCACCAACCCCTCGCGCCGCAGCACCGCGAGCTGTTGCGACAGCGTCGGCTGCTGGATGCCCAGCAACTGCTCCATGTCGCTGACATTGCGCTCGCCCTGGCTCAACTGACACAGCAGCAACAGTCGGTCCGGATTCGCGAGCGTTCGCAGCAGCTGCCCTGCCGCCGCCGCGCTGTCACGCAGGCGTTGGATATCCAATTCAGCGGAAGCAAGTGTCACAGGCAACACCCTCAAAAAAAACAATATATTTATATGTATATTGTTTGGCGACCCGCTTGTCAATACAGCGGTAGTCAACGCTCGTTGCCGTCGCTAGGATGCCCCTACCGGTATATGACCGACCCACGCAAAACGTACTCGCGCCGGGCGCTCTGTTCGTTTCTTCCCGCCGAGGTGATTGATGGAAGACCAGGCAATAACGTCGATCGACATGCAGGACCAGCAGCAGGCCATGCTCAAGCGGCTGGCCCGGGTCGAAGGCCAGATTCGCGGCATTCAGGCGATGATCAAGCGCGGCGAGGAATGCGAAGCCATCGCTCAGCAGTTCTCGGCAGCCCGTAGCGCACTGGATAAGGCCTATAGGCTGATGCTGACCTGCCTGCTCGAGGAGGCGCTACACGATCAGAAACAGGACACGGCGGCTGCACTGGAGCGTGTGCGCAGCATCTTCACCAAGTACACCTGAGCGATCGACGCGCCTGCCGCGTAGCGATGCCGTGTAGGAAATGAGCGGTGAGAAATTGCAGGCATAAAAAAAGCGACCCTGAGGTCGCTTTTTTAGCTTCAAATGTCGGTTTCGACACCTGAAGTGAATTTGGAGCGGGAAACGAGACTCGAACTCGCGACCCCGACCTTGGCAAGGTCGTGCTCTACCAACTGAGCTATTCCCGCAAACTTGGCGTCCCCTAGGGGACTCGAACCCCTGTTACCGCCGTGAAAGGGCGGTGTCCTAGGCCACTAGACGAAGGGGACACACCCCGGAAACTACAGCCTGATTCCGGCTTGCCGCGCTTCGTTTGGTGCTTCACGCTGCAAGTGGCGCGCATTTTATGGAGGCACCGATAGCCCGTCAACCCTGCAAACCAAAAAAAATCGACATCGCCTTCGACGCTATCAGCTTGCCACCCCAGCCACTACACTCAGGCGCAAACTCAGCCGCACGGAGTGCCTGATGTGTCTCCTTTAATGATCACCGGCCTGGTCGTTGCCGGCGTGGTTCTGCTGGTTGCTATCGGCTATATCAACCAACTCGTCGAGAGGAAGAACCTGGAGAAAGCCCGGCTACGGGCAGACCTGAACGATCGCCGACGCCGCTGCAGCAACCTCAGCGAAGCGCTACCCGGGCAGATGATGACACCGGCCCTGAAGCAGGTACTCACCCGTCTCGAACTGAACCTCAGTGAACGGCTGCTGCCGCTCGAGCGCGGCAACGATCAGCTGACCAGCCGAATCCAGAGCCTGCGCGCCGAAATCGCCGAAGGCGACGCCATCCCGGTTCGCAATCCGCCACGGCAGATCGTCAGCGAAGCCCAGGCCAAGGAGGTGCGCTTCATGCTCGAAGATCTCCATGCGCAGATCGTTCGAGCAGCCAAGGAGCGTCAGCTGAGCCAGGAGGAAGGTCGCCGCTGGGTTCAGGAAATCCAGCGCCTGCTCGCCGTACTGCACATCGAATACTTTGCCGGTCTCGGTCGCCAGGCGCTGCAACAGAACCTGCCACAACGCGCGCGCCTGGCCTTCGAGCGTGCGATCCAGCACATTCGCAAACAGCCGTCTACAGTCGAGTACTCGGCGCAACTCAAGCAATTGCAGAATCTTCTCGATCACGCCAATGCATTGGTGTCGAATCAGGTGCGTCCCGCCGCGGATGAGCCGAGCGAGCTGGCCGAAGGCATGAAGGCGTTCGACGACGAAGATCTGTGGAAGAAGAACAACGTCTACTAGGCCCTACAGAGAGAACAACAATGACACTGACGGTTTACGGAGCCCCGCTTTCGCCTTTCGTACGCAAGGTCAGGCTCTGCCTGTTGGAAAAAGCGCTCGACTATCAGCTGGAAATGGTGATGCCGTTCAATCCGCCGGACTGGTATCTGCAACTCAACCCTCTCGGTCGCATTCCGGCGCTGCGCGACGGCGACCTTACGCTGGCCGACTCGAGCGTGATCTGCCAGTACCTCGAAGACGCCTATGCCGGTACGCACCGCCTGTACGGCGATGACGCCGCAAGCCGAGCAAGGATTCGCTGGCTGGAGAAATACGCCGACTACGAACTCGCGCCGCTGACAACCTTCTGCATCTTTGCCAACCGCATACTCAAACCGAGCTCGGGGGGCACCTGCGACGAGCAAGCCGTACAGTCGGCGCTGCACGAGAAGCTACCGCGACATCTCGACTACCTTGAGCAGCAACTGGGGCAGCAGGACTATTTCGTTGGCGGGTGCCTGTCTCTAGCCGATCTCGCCATTGCCAGCCAGTTCATCAACCTGGCCCACGGCGGTGAATCGCTGGATACCGCCCGCTGGCCCGCATTGAGCGCTCATTACGCCCGCATGCTTACCCTGCCGTCGCTTGCCGGCCTGCTGCCCAGCGAGCAGCGCATGAACGACAAACTCAAGGAAATGGCCAAAGCAGCGGCACGCTGAGCCTAAACGGACGCAGCGCCCGTCCGAGGCGCTGCAACTCTTCAATCGCGACGTTCGAGCAAACGCTGACCGACCCACTGACGCGCATATTGATACGCGCATCGTCCATTGCGGTTACCGCGTCCGGTTGCCCAGCGAATCGCCTCTCTCTCCAGCGCCTCGCTCCAGAACCAGTCCAGCCCGGCCCGATCTGCCAGCGAGCCGATCCAGTGGCGAACGACGCTCAGGTAGTGCTCCTGACTGAACGGGTAGAACGACAGCCACAGGCCGAACCGGTCGGACAAGGCGATCTTGTCCTCCACCGCCTCGTTGGGATGCAACTCGCCATCGACCATTTGCCAGTGCTCGTTATCGCTCTGCCGTTCCGGCACGAGATGGCGGCGATTGGAGGTGGCGTAAAGCAGCACGTTTTCCGGCGCCCGTTCCAGTGAACCGTCGAGCACGCTCTTGAGCACCCGGTAATCCCCCTCGCCGGCCTCGAAGGACAGGTCATCGCAGAATACTACGAACGCCCGTTGCTCGCCGGCAAGCGCCTCCACCAGGCGCGGCAGATCGGCAAGGTGGTCGCGCTCGATTTCGATCAGACGTAGTCCGGCCGCGGCATATTCAGCCAGCAGGGCGCGAATCAGCGACGACTTGCCGGTGCCACGCGCGCCCCAAAGCAGCACATGGTTGGCCGGCATTCCGGAAACGAACTGGCGGGTATTGGCCGCCAGCAGATCGCGCTGGCGGTCGATGCCGATCAGGTCGTCCAGAGACAGATCAAGATTCACGCGCAAAGGCGCCAGCCAGCCCCCACGCGCATCTCGCTGCCAGCGCGCGGCAATGGTCACACCCCAGTCGATGGGCTCATGCGGTATCGGCAACAACGGCTCGACACGCGTCAGCAGCGCCTCGGCACGCCGCAGAAATGCTTTCAGTTCGACATCCATCGAACGACTCCAGATGTGATTCATAGACTTGAGCGGCGCGCGCTCCACCCACTACCCCATCGACGCAGCGGGCGTTTGCAGCGTCCTCCGCGGCGGGGAGACTCAGGCGTCGTGCGGCTCCAGATCGAGAGACGCGGAATTAATGCAATAACGCAAGCCGGTTGGTCGCGGTCCGTCGGGGAACACGTGGCCGAGGTGTGCATCGCAGCGCGCGCAACGCACCTCGATGCGATGCATCCCGTGGCTGAAATCATCCAGACTGGCAATCGCCGTGTCACTGACCGGCTGGAAGTAACTGGGCCAGCCGCAACCGGAATCGAACTTGGCAGCCGAATCGAACAGCGGCGCACCGCAACAGACGCAACGGTAGGTACCCGGGGTCTTGCTGTCGTTGTACTTGCCGCTGAACGGACGCTCAGTGGCACCGAGGCGGCAGATCTGGAACTGCTCGTCGGAAAGCTCTTCGCGCCAGACTTCGAGCGGTTTTTCCAGCTTATCCATCGGTACACCTCCACAGCTTAAAAAAGGCCGATCTGTACCTTTTCCGGTGATCGGGCCGCACGTATCATGCGTGGCTCTTCGACGCCTAGTCTGGCAGCGGGGTTTCCGACTGCCAAGGCGCCCGGGTTCATGCCAAGCGTGGCCAGCCACTCCGGAGCTGGCGCGTTTTCACTTCGGGACACTCAGGATCATGCAGGTCAGCAAATCGAACAAGCTCGCCAATGTCTGCTACGACATTCGCGGGCCGGTGCTACGGCACGCCAAACGCCTGGAAGAGGAAGGCCATCGCATCCTCAAGCTGAACATCGGCAACCCGGCGCCGTTCGGTTTCGAGGCCCCGGAGGAAATCCTCCAGGACGTGATCCGCAATCTGCCAACCGCCCAGGGCTACAGCGACTCCAAAGGTCTGTTCAGCGCCCGCAAGGCGATCATGCAGTACTACCAGCAGAAGCAGGTCGAAGGCGTCGGCATCGAGGACATCTACCTCGGCAACGGCGTGTCCGAGCTGATCGTCATGTCCATGCAGGCCCTGCTGAACAACGGTGACGAAGTACTGATCCCGGCGCCGGACTATCCGCTGTGGACCGCAGCCGTTAGCCTGGCCGGTGGCAAGCCGGTGCATTATCTGTGCGACGAGCAGGCCAACTGGTGGCCGGACCTGGCCGATATCAAGGCCAAGATCACGCCGAACACCAAGGCGCTGGTGCTGATCAACCCGAACAACCCGACCGGTGCGGTCTACCCCAAGGAAGTGCTGGAAGGCATGGTGGAGCTGGCGCGCCAGCACAAACTCGTGCTCTTCTCCGACGAGATCTACGACAAGATTCTCTACGACGACGCCGTGCACATTTCCACCGCTTCGCTGGCGCCGGACGTGCTCTGCCTGACCTTCAACGGCCTGTCCAAATCCTACCGAGTGGCAGGCTTCCGCTCGGGCTGGGTCGCAATTTCCGGTCCCAAGCACAAGGCGCAGAGCTACATCGAAGGTCTGGATATCCTCGCCAACATGCGCCTGTGCGCCAACGTGCCGGCCCAGCATGCGATCCAGACCGCCCTGGGCGGCTATCAGAGCATCAACGACCTGATATTGCCGCCGGGCCGCCTGATCGAGCAACGCAACCGCACCTGGGAGCTGCTCAACGACATTCCGGGCATCAGCTGCGTCAAGCCGATGGGTGCGCTCTACGCCTTCCCGCGGATCGACCCGAAGGTTTGCCCGATTCACAACGACGAAAAGTTCGTACTCGACCTGTTGTTGGCCGAGAAGCTGCTGATCGTCCAGGGCACGGCGTTCAACTGGCCGTGGCCGGATCATTTCCGCGTGGTCACCCTGCCGCGCGTCGACGATCTGGAGCAGGCGATTGGTCGCATAGGCAACTTCCTCAAGACCTATCACCAGTAACGGCATGGATCTGCACATCGACGACTTCTACCGGGACGCCGCGGCAGGCCTGCTGATGCTCTATCAGGCCTTTCCGCGCAAGGTCGCGCTGTACGTCGAGGATCTGATCGGTCACGAAGAGCCGGACGAGTTCGGCCTACCGAGCAAGCGCCACCAGGGCTGCCTTGGTGCGCTGCTATGGCTCGCCGAAGAAGGCTACCTGCGCTTCGACAGCACCATTCAGTATCAGGCGCTGGATCAGGCGGCACTCACCGAAAAGGCGTTCCTGCGCCTGACTCGCAGCGTTCCCGATCTGCCCGCCGCAACGGAAACCCTGCCTTCGAGCGTGCAACGCGTTCATGCCAGCCTCGCCCATCAGCTACGCGAAGCGCTGAAAAGCGGAAACAGCGAGCGTCTCGCCAGATTGGCCCGCCTGCTCTTCGAAAGCGGCCCGCTGCCAGCACGACGCGACATAGCTTGAAATAGTCGCCCGGTTGAATAGCCCAGGGGCGCACCTTATATAGCCTACGTTCTTTCTCGTACTCCCGGAGTCAGTCGCAACCATGATGCGCATTTTTCTGTTCGTGGCCACCAACCTCGCGGTACTGCTGATCGCCAGCATCACGCTCAAGGTGCTCGGGGTCGACCGCTACACCGGCCAGAACTATGGCAGCTTGCTGGCCTTCTGCGCGGTCTTCGGCTTCGCCGGCTCGCTGGTTTCGCTGTTCATCTCCAAGTGGATGGCGAAGATGAGCACCCGCACCGAAATCATCAGCCAGCCTCGTACGCGCCATGAGCAGTGGCTGCTGCAGACCGTCGAGCAACTGTCGCGCGAAGCCGGTATCAAGATGCCAGAAGTCGGTATCTTCCCGGCCTACGAGGCCAACGCCTTCGCCACCGGCTGGAACAAGAACGATGCCCTGGTGGCCGTCAGCCAGGGTCTTCTGGAGCGCTTCTCGCCGGACGAGGTCAAGGCCGTACTGGCCCATGAGATCGGCCACGTGGCCAACGGCGACATGGTCACACTCGCGCTGGTCCAAGGCGTGGTGAACACCTTCGTGATGTTCTTCGCACGGATCTTCGGCAATTTCGTCGACAAAGCGATCCTCAAGAACGAGGAAGGCCAGGGCATCGGCTACTTCATCGCGACCATCTTCGCCGAACTGGTGTTGGGTCTGCTGGCCAGCATCATCGTCATGTGGTTCTCGCGCAAACGCGAATACCGCGCCGATGAAGCCGGCGCTCAGCTCGCCGGCACCCAGGCCATGATCGGCGCGCTGCGCCGCCTGCAGGCCGAACAAGGCGTGCCGGTCCAGATGCCGGATACGCTCAAGGCGTTCGGCATCAACGGCGCGCTGAAACATGGCATGGCCGGGCTGTTCATGACCCACCCGTCGCTGGACGATCGCATCGAGGCGCTGCGTCAGCGCGGCTGAGCATGTTCGGATGAAAAAGGGGCGACGCAAGTCGCCCTTTTTGTTTGTCTATCTTCTTCCTCCCGCGCACAAAGGAACCCTCATGCGCCGACTTCTACTCACCTGCTGCGTCATGCTCACGCTCAGCGGTTGCCAGAGCGCCTATTACTCCGCGATGGAAAAGGCAGGCATCCATAAACGCGACATTCTGGTTGATCGCGTCGAGGATGCCCGCGACTCGCAGCAAGACGCCAAGCAGCAGTTTAAGGATGCGCTGGAGCGCTACCGCAGCGTCGTCAAAGTCAACGGCGGCGATCTGGAACAGCGCTACGAGGCGCTGAACCGGGAATATGAAGCCAGCGTCACCGCAGCCAATGACGTGCGCGCACGCATCGAGGCTGTCGAAGATGTCGCCGAGGCATTGTTCGACGAATGGGAAGACGAACTACAGCAGTACAGCAACGCCAGCCTGAAGAGCGCCAGTGCACGTGAGCTGAGCCGCACGCGCAGCGAATACCGCACACTGCTGCAGCGCATGAAGGCTGCCGAGAAGCGCATTGCGCCAGTGCTTGCCGTGCTGCGCGACCAAGCGCTGTTTCTCAAGCACAACCTCAACGCTCGCGCCATTGGCGCACTGCAGAGCGAATACCGGACGCTGCAGAGCAACGTCGACCAGCTGATGGCGGACATGCAGCGCGCCATCGACGAGGCGGACAGTTTCATCCGCCGTCTGCAGGCGGGAAGCTGAGCGCCCCGCCCGCTCGCTGTGGCGGCATTGCACGCGCTGGGATGCCTCAGGCGTGGCGCCGCAGGTGATAGAAACGTTCCTCCAGGCGCCCCAGGCCGCACTCACGCATGCGCGGATTGCGCTCCAGCACTTCCTTCGCCTCGAGCAGTTCGACGTGCCAGTCGGCCGCATAAAGCGCAGTGACCTCGGCGGTATCGACGGCGAAGGGCGGCCCGTCCATCTGCGACTGCTCGTAATCGAGGGTAATCAGCAACTGCTGACAGGCATTCGGCAGGATTGCCGAAAGATGTGCTGCATAGCGCTGGCGCATCGACGGCGGCAGGGCAATCAGCGCGGCACGATCGTATAGAGCCTGGCAGTCGGCAACATCCTGCGCCGCGAGCGCGAAAATATCACCGCAGCGGATCTCCAGCGCGCCTGCGCGGAAAATCTTGAAAGGCCCGGCTTGAGAGACCGCGGCGTCGAGCTGCTGTTCAGCGAAGAACGCTTCGACCGCTTTCTCGCTCAGCTCGACGCCCAGCACCCGATACCCCTGTTCGACCAGCCAGGCGAGATCGACGCTCTTGCCGCACAGCGGCACCAGCACCTGCGCACCCGGCGCAAGCCCAAGCCGCGGCCAGTGGCGCCGCAGCCCGGGATGCACCATGCCAAGGTGAAAACCGATTTCATTGCGCGCCCAGCGCTGCAGCCAGAAGTCTCCGTGCATCCGCGAACCTCCTTCCGATGAAGACGGCAGCTTAGCAGAGCGCCTTACAGGCGAAGCCGATCATTCGGCGTAGAGCGCAGCCTCGACATCGAAGCCGGCATCACGCATCTGCGCCAGCTTGTAGCGCAGCGTACGCGGACTGATACCGAGGCGATCCGCCGCCTCCTTGCGGCGTCCGCGTTCGCTGCGCAAGGTTTCGATGATCAGCTGGAATTCGTGCTGCCGCAGATCCTCTCCCAGCGCCGCGGCGGGTTTCGCCGCGACGTCGTTGGACCCTGGCGCCTGGCTCGCGAGCATCAGCTCAACACCGTCCAGGCAGAGGTCGGCCGGCTCGATCACGCCGCCGCGCTGAAGAATCAGCGCGCGCTGAATGGCGTTGTCCAACTCGCGCACGTTCCCCGGCCAGGCATGGGCCTGCAGGCAGCGCCGCGCGGCCTCGGACAACCGCGCCGGTGCCTGTCGCATCTTCTGCCCATGCTTGGCCAACAGCCGCTCGGCCAGCGGCACGATATCCGCAGTCCGCTCACGCAGTGGCGCCCAGGCCAAAGGAAAGACCGACAGCCGATAGTACAGATCCTCGCGAAAACGCCCCGCCGCCACTTCGCCCTGCAGATTACGGTTGGTCGTGGCGAGCACGCGGATATCGAGCGTGATCGGCTTGCGCGCGCCGACCCGCTCCACTTCACGCTCTTGCAGCACCCGCAGCAGCTTGGCCTGCAACGGCAGCGCCATCTCGGATATCTCGTCGAGCAGCAGCGTACCGCCATCGGCCAGTTCGAACTTGCCCGGCTGTGCGGCGATCGCTCCGGTAAAGGCGCCCTTCTCATGACCGAACAACGTGGCCTCGAGCATGTTGTCGGGAATGGCCGCACAGTTGATTGCAATGAACGGTCCATTCACCCGCGGCGACTGCTGATGGATGTAACGCGCCAGCACTTCCTTGCCGGTCCCCGACTCACCGGAGATGAGCACCGTGGAATCGCTCTGCGCCACTCGTGCGGCCAGCTCGAGTAAATGCCGACTGGCCGGTGCATGAGCGACCGGCCCCTGCTCGGCATCATCCAAGCGACCGCAGGCGTGTTGCGCGATCAGGTTCAGCAGAGCCTTCGGTTCGAATGGCTTGAGCAGGTAATCCACCGCGCCCTGACGCATGGCCTGCACCGCGCGTTCGATGGCGCCGAAAGCGGTCATCAGCAGCACCGGCACCTGCAGATAACGTTGGCGGATAACGCTCAACAGTTCGTGGCCATCCATACCCGGCATATTGACGTCACTGACCACCAGACTGAACGCCTCTTCGCGCAGCGCCTGCAATGCCGCCTCGGCGCTCGCCACGGCGTGATAGGCATAACCGCCAACCTCCAGGGTGTCGCCCAGCGCTTCACGCAATGCGTGATCGTCCTCAACCAGAAGAATTCTGCCGGTCATTCGCAAATCTCCTGCGGGCCTGCTGGAAGCAGGGGAATCACCAGCCGCGCGCAGGTGCCTCGTCCAGGGCGGGAAAGCAGCTGCAGCTCACCGTGATGGGCGCGCGCAACAGCCTTGACCACCG
Source organism: Stutzerimonas sp. 21-1 (assembly GCF_056336065.1). Taxonomy (NCBI): domain Bacteria; kingdom Pseudomonadati; phylum Pseudomonadota; class Gammaproteobacteria; order Pseudomonadales; family Pseudomonadaceae; genus Stutzerimonas; species Stutzerimonas sp. 21-1. Next base: position 2,672,266 of record NZ_CM150500.1, read on the forward strand.
CCAACCCAAGCCCGGTACCGGTCGCCTTGGTGGTGAGAAAAGGCTCACCCAGCCGCGCCAGCAGCGCCGGCTCGATGCCCGGCCCGTTGTCGCTGACGCACAGGCGCAACCTGTCGCCGCGTGCGTAGAGATGAATCTTGAGCCGCACATCAGCGCCTGCAGCCTGCACGGCATTTTCGATCAGATTGAGCAATGCGCCGACCAGCGTGTCACGGTTGCACAACAGCAGCCCTTGCGGCGCATCGCACTGCCAGCGCAGGGGGATATTCTGCAAGCGCGGCTCGGCCGCCGCGCGTAGCGCACCGAACAGCTCGGCCGCAATAATGCGATCCTGCAGAGGCAGATCGCCGCGGGCGAACACCAGCATGTCGCGAACCTGATGCTCCAGTTCGTGCAGCCGGCTCTTCAGGCGTCCGGCGAAACGCGTTTGCTGTTCCGTGCTCAGCCCACCCTCTTCCAGGTGGCTGGCGTAGAGCAAGGCAGAGCTCAGCGGCGTGCGAATCTGATGCGCCAGCGAGGCGACCATCCGCCCTAGTGAGGACAAGCGCTGATGACGCGCTAGCTGATCTTGCAGCCGGCGGGTCTCGGTCATGTCGGTGAGCAATACCAGCTGCCCCGGCTCGCCGCTCAGCGAGCGGGTGGCAAGCGCAACCCGCCGCCCGTTGGCGAGCGATATCTCATGGCCGTCGTCGCGCCGCGGGGCGAAGCAGCGTGCGATTACGTTGCGCCACAACTGGTTCTCCAGCGGCTCGCCCAGGAGCTCAACGGCAACCGGATTGGCTTCGCGCACGACGCCATGCCCGTCGAGCACCACCACGCCACCGGGAAGCAGATCGAGCAGGCTGCGCAACCGCTGGGCCAGCCGCTCTTTTTCATCCAGCTCGCGCAGACGTAGCGCGCTGGCGGCGTCCAACTGACCTTCGAGCGAGGCCACGCGTGCGGCCATCCGCTGCTGAGTGGCGTCCAGCTGCGTTTGCAATTGGGCCAGCCCATCGAGCGATGGCGAGCACGGACGTTCGGCGGGGGTTGGGCTAGAGGCGGCGCTCACTGTTCCACTCGTGACTGTCAAAAAAAAGACCTGTCACTGGCGGGAGCAAGGTTCGTGCCTGAGGCACGCTGAGCGTGGAGAGGGATGGACATGAACGAGCCGTACCGGCAACAACCGATACGGCTACGCCCGCCAGACAATCAGTCTTCGGCTGCTGCCAGCTCGCCGTTGTCGTCGTCGCGGCGGTTCATGCCGTACTTGCGCATTTTCTCCACCAACGTCGTGCGCCGAATGCGCAGGCGCTCTGCAGCCCGCGCCACAACGCCGCCGGCATCTTCCAGCGCCTGATGGATCAGACCCTGTTCGAGGTTGCCGAGGTATTCCTTGAGATCTAGCCCCTCGATCGGCAGCATGGCATGTGCTTCGGGAACCGCCATCGGCGCACTGATCGCTGCGCGCTCTTCCATCTCATCATGCAGGCTGACGGCATACTGCTCGTCGTCGTCATCGACATGGCGAAACTTCTTCGGCAGCTCCATGACGCCGATTACCCCATACGGGTGCATGATGGCCATTCGCTCGACCAGATTAGCCAGCTCGCGAATGTTGCCCGGCCAATCGTGCCGGCAGAGCGACATGATGGCTGCCGAGTTGAAGCGAATCGAACCGCGCTTCTCGTGCTCCATACGCGAGATCAGTTCATTCATCAGCAGCGGTATGTCTTCAACGCGCTCGCGCAGCGGCGCCATCTCGATCGGGAAGACATTCAGGCGGTAATAGAGATCTTCGCGGAAGGTGCCCGCCTCGATCATCTTCTCCAGATCCTTATGCGTCGCAGCAATGATGCGCACGTCGGCGACCTGCGTGCGGTTGCTGCCCACGCGCTCGAAGGTGCGCTCCTGCAACACGCGCAGCAGCTTGACCTGCATCGGCAGCGGCATGTCGCCGATCTCGTCGAGGAACAGGGTGCCGCCCTCTGCTAGCTCGAAACGCCCGGCGCGTGCCGTGATCGCACCGGTGAAGGCGCCTTTCTCATGACCAAACAGTTCACTCTCCAGCAGTTCCGCCGGAATCGCGCCGCAGTTCACCGGCACGAACGGTGCCTGGCGTCGCTTGGAGTGGTAGTGCAGGTTGCGCGCGACAACTTCCTTGCCCGTCCCGGATTCACCGAGTATCAGCACGCTGGCCTCGGTGTCGGCGACCTGCTGCATCATTTCGCGAACATGCTGCACGGCACGGCTGGTGCCGACCAGGCTGCGAAACAGATTCGGCTCGCGCTGACGCCCGCGCCCCTTGGCCTGATCGTACATTTCCCGGTAAATCTGCGCGCGGTGCAGCGAATCGAGCAGCTTGTTATAGCTGGGCGGCATCTCTAGGCTGGTGAGCACGCGGCGGCGCAGCTCTTCCGGCCAATCCGTCGGCACCGGCTCGCCAATCAGGATCACCGGCACGTTCTCGTCCCACTGACTCATCTGCTTGAACAGCTCGACCGCCCCGCCCTTGCTGGTGACCTCGCCCAGCAGGACGCCAATGACGCTCCGCGACTCCAGGCCCTCCACGGCGTCGCGCCAATCGTGGCTGGAACACGCCAGATGATCCTCGCTGAGGAAATTCAGGATCACAGTCAAGTCACGACAACGGTCACGATCATCGTCTATCAACAAAATCTTGGTATCACGCCACATCTTGTTTATAGGGCTCTTGGCTTGCAGGGAAGAAGCGCCGGAGTTTTCGCATCCATGGGGAAACGCGGCCACACCAGAGGCAATTGGCCGGTAGTTAATTAAAAAAAATGAACGGAGTCAAATTTATGACGTGAATTGTCGACCAAAGGCAGCGCCGGAAATACCGTTAATCGGCGCTAGCACACACTTCCCGTGCCGCCGGATAGGAATATCTAAGGGGTAAAGGCGTAGCGTCGACAGAGTCAAAAATCTATCAAACCTTAATTTTGATAGCTAATTGACAGCACCAGCAGGAAGATGCCGGCTTTTCCGGGAAGTTGGAAGGAACGATTACACGAGCGTCCCGGCGAGCGATGCCTCACAGGCGACACAGCCAGCTGTGGCAGATTGACGCTATGTCGCACCAGCAAGACTTCGACTATCCGAACAGCTGGTAGACCTTGGCGCTCTCGCGTGCCTGGTTGAGTTGTCGCAACTCGCCGGCGATACGTTGCCGCTCCGTCTGGCATGCGCCAACCAGCTCGCCGTAGAGGATCAGCAGTTGCTGCATGCCGTGGCGTATCTGAACTTCGTCGCGCTCAGGCTCGCTCATGGCTTCGTCGACTGCCTGCCGGCACTGACGATCAAGCACACTGATAGCCGCCCAGTCCTGTTGCGCCAGTGCATTGCGCAAGGCGCTACCGGTTTCTTCGAGACGTTTGACGGACATATTCATGGATCGACTCCGGGCAGGCTCATCATGCAGCCGCTAGCTGCTTCCTGCTTATCGGCACACCGCCAGCCGGCTTTAGCAGAGCCGACGAAAAGACTCGCCGTGCAAGCCGACCTCGATCAGTAGCGATTACGCAGCCCTGGCGGAACGCTGGGCGGCGCCACTGGATCCCACGGGCCATCCGGGCGTCCGGAGCAGTACCACTCGCCATCCCAGCGGTAGTAAAGGCGTTCGCGGTAGAACAGCTCGGTGCCTTCCACCACATACACGCCCAAACGATTATCCCAGTGCGCTGCCGCATGCGGCGGCGGCGCATAGCGCGGATGGCTGCGCTGCACCGATGGTGCCCGCGGCGCCGGTGGGGTCTGGATGGGTGGCGGAGCGATAACCGGACCGCGTGGAGCCGGTGCCTGCGGCACAGGCTTGGCAGGCGGCACCGGCCGTTCGGCCTCGTAGGGCGTTCCCGCACACGCTGCCAGAAGCAGCGTCGCGCCTAGCGCTACGATCCGCTGCGCGTGCCGCCCCAACGAAATATCGCCAACGCGCACCATCTTCATCCCTCCGCTCCCTGCCGGCGCGTCAAGGAGCGTCGGGCTTGTCGATCATCAGGCGAATCGTTTTGTCGCCACCTGCGGTTTTCAACGCTTCGCTCTGACCCGCCCACTCGCCTTTGGTTGCATTACCCTCACGCGAAACGCGCGCCACCAGCTTCACCTCAGGGTAATTGGACATCTTCAGCTGCGGCATCATCGCATCCGCGTCGCCCAGACTGATGTTGGCCGGCAGATCGGCAACGCGCAGGCGCTTGGCCGCCAACGGGATCGCCGGCCCCGATACGGCACGGGCGAACACGAATACGCTGTCATCCGGACGCACATCGTCCTGCAGCGACGGGTCCAGGGTTACCTCGATCTGAAGCCGAACCGCCGCCGATTCGCTGGCGGCCGCAGGCGCAGGTGCTGTCTCGCCAAGCTGTTCGCGCGCGCGAGCGATACCGCCCTTGATCGCCTCACGGGATGGGTCCTCTTCCGGCAGAGTGGCCACCAGACGCTCCCAGAAGCCAATCGCATCCTGAAAGCGGCTTTCTTCGTACGCCGCGATCCCCAGCAGACCAAGACTGGTCACCTCCTGCGGATCGGCGCGCAAGGCTTCGTCGGTCAGCGCCTGCAGTTCCTTAGTCCACTGCCGATTGCCGGCGAAATACTGCGCCTGCGCCCACTGCCCAAGCAGCTCGGGCTGCCGTCCGGCCAGCTCGATCACTCGGGCAAACGCCTTGGCGGCATCGGCCGGACGTTCCTGATTCATGTAAGTACGCCCGAGGAAATACCAGCCCTCGGCGGAATCGGGCTGCGCTTCGACAGCTCGCTCCAGGCGCACCGTCATTTCCTCGAGAGAACGCGGTTGCTCGCCGAACTGGCGGGCCAGCTCGACCTTATCGCTGGCGCCCCAGTGCAGGTACAGGCCGTAGCCGAGCAGAGGCACAAGCAGCGCCGCCAGCAGCGGCACTGCACGCCCCAGCCGCGCGCTGCGCGCGTCGTCGCTGCCCTCGGTATCATCCAGCAGCTCGCGTGCGGCATCGGCACGCCCCGCTTCCAGTTGCTCCTCGGTAAGGGTGCCAGCGGCGCGCTGGGCAGCAAGTTCAGCGAGACGCTCCTGATACAGGGCGACATTCAGTGCAGTGCGGTCTTCCTCGGCCTGGGCCTTGCGCCCGCGCAGGATCGGTAGCAGCAGAAAGGCCAGAGCCGCCAGCAGCAGTACGCTGGCAGCAATCCAGAAATCGATCATGAGTCTTTTTTATCCAGCAGCGTGGCGAGGCGTTCGCGCTCGGCATCGGAAAGGGTTCTTGCCGCAGGTGCGGTATCCGCTCGGCGGCGGCGGACCAGAATTACCGTCAGCACACCGAAACCAAGGATCAGCAGGCCCGCTGGGCCGTACCAGAGCAGCAGCGTGGTGGTGTTTACCGGCGGGTTGTAGCGCACGAAATCGCCATAGCGATCGACCAGATAGGCGACGATCTCATCGTTGCTCTTGCCTTCCTCCAGCATGCGGAAGATCTCTTCGCGCAGGTCCATTGCGATCGGCGCATTGGAGTCGGCGATGTTCTGGTTCTGGCATTTTGGACAGCGCAGTTCTTCGGTGAGCGTGCGGTAGCGCTCGCGCTCGGCTTCGTCCTTGAAGTCATAGGTGTCGATGGCAGCATGTGCCGTAGCGCTGACGGCCAAACCCAGCAAAAGCGCGCGGATCATTGATTTCATTCGTCCACCAGCTCCTGATAGAGCGCCGCCAGCTGCTCGCGCCAGACTCGCTCGTCGATCGCGCCAACGTACTTGTGACGAATGATGCCGTTCTTGTCGATCAGGAAGGTTTCCGGTGCGCCGTAGACGCCCAGGTCCAATCCCAGCTTGCCATCCGGATCACTGACGTTGAGCTGGTAGGGGTCGAGGAAATCCTTGAGCCACTGCTGTGCCTTGGCGTTCTCGTCCTTGTAGTTGATGCCGTGAATCACGACGCCCTGCTCGGCCAGGCGATTGAGCATGGCGTGCTCGGCCTTGCAGGTCGGACACCAGGTCGCCCAGACGTTCACCAGCGCTGGCTTGCCCAGCAAGTCCTCGCGGCGAACCTGCCGGTCGCCCTCCACTGCCGGCAACTCGAACGCTGGAAACGGCTTGCCGATCAGCGCCGAAGGCAACTCGGTTGGATCGAGGAACAGCCCGCGATACAGAAATACCGCCACCACCAGGAAGATCGCCAGCGGCAGCAACATCAGCACTCGTTTCACATCAGGCTCCTTGTCCAGCCAGCCCCAGTGCCTCACGCACCCGGGTTTTCACCTTGACCCGATACCGCCGGTCACTCGCCGCCAGCATGCCGCCAAAGGCCATCATCAGCCCACCGAGCCAGATCCAGCGCACGAAGGGTTTGATATGCACGCGTACGGCCCAGGCGCCATCGCCCAGCGGCTCGCCCAGTGCGACGTAGAGGTCGCGGGTAAAGCCTGCGTCGATGCCTGCCTCGGTCATCGGCATCTGCTGCACGGTGTAAAGGCGTTTCTCCGGGTGCAGAACGGCGATCTGGCGATCACCGTCGAGTACGCGAATGGTGGCCCGATCGGAGGTGTAGTTCGGCCCTTCGTGATGCTGCGCGCCTTCGAAGACGAACTGATAGCCACCCAGCTCCAGCGACTCGCCCGGAGCCAGACGCAGGTCGCGCTCGGCACTCTGCTGGCTGGTGAGCACGACGCCCAGCGCGCACATCACCAAGCCGATATGCGCCAGATGCATGCCCCAGTAGCTCGGCGCGAGGCTGCGTACGCCGTTCAGCAGGCCTTTGTGTCGGGTCTTGTCGAGCAGGTCACGCACGCTCGCCAGTACCACCCAGGCCGCCAAGAAGCTGACTGCCAGCACTGCCCAGTGGAAGTCACCGAAGGCGAGCGCGCCCAACCCGCCGAGCACTGCACTGACAATCAGCACCGGTGTCAGCATGCCCAGCAGCCAGCGCAATGGCGTGTCCTTCCAACGCACCAGAATGCCAACCGCCAGAGCCAGCAACAGCGCTGCCATCAGCGGTACGAACATGGCGTTGAAGTAGGGTGGTCCTACCGACAGCTTGGCTCCCGACAGCGCATCGAGCAGCAGCGGATACAGCGTACCGAGCAGGATCATCGCCGTGGCGACCACCAGCAGCAGGTTGTTGATCAGTAGCAGCGTTTCGCGTGACCACAGCCCGAAGCCGACCTGACTCTTGACCACTGGCGCACGCAGGGCGAACAGCGTCAGCGAGCCGCCCACTACCACCAGCAGGAAGACCAGGATGAACACGCCGCGCTCAGGGTCCGTGGCGAATGCATGTACCGAGGTCAGCACGCCGGAACGCACCAGGAAGGTGCCCAACAGACTGAGCGAGAATGCGGCGATCGCCAGCAGTACCGTCCAGCTCTTGAACACACCGCGCTTCTCGGTGACCGCCAGCGAATGGATCAGCGCCGTGCCGACCAGCCAGGGCATGAACGAGGCGTTTTCCACCGGGTCCCAGAACCACCAGCCACCCCAGCCCAGCTCGTAATAAGCCCACCAGGAGCCCAGCGCGATACCGATGCCGAGAAACGCCCAGGCCACCAGCGTCCAGGGACGCGACCAGCGCGCCCACGCGGCATCCAGGCGTCCGCCGAGCAGTGCCGCAATGGCAAAGGCGAAGGCCACGGAGAACCCGACGTAACCCATGTAGAGCATCGGCGGGTGCACCACCAGGCCGAAGTCCTGCAGCAGCGGATTGAGATCGCGGCCATCCATCGGCGACTGCGGCAGCAGACGGTCGAACGGGTTGGAAGTGACGATGAGGAACAGCAGAAAACCGATGCTGATCAGCCCCATCACCCCCAGCACGCGCGCCAGCATTTCTTCCGGCAGTTGCCGCGAGAACACCGAGACGGCGAAGGTCCAGGCCGACAGAATGAACGCCCAGAGCAACAGCGAGCCCTCGTGTGCGCCCCATACCGCACTGAACTTGTAGTACCAGGGCAGCGCGCTGTTGGAGTTCTGCGCCACGTAGGAAACGGAGAAGTCGTCGACCATGAACGCATAGGTGAGGCAGGCGAAGGCGAAGGCGAGGAACGCGAACTGCCCCCAGGCCGCCGGCTGCGCCAGACTCATCCACTGCCGGTCACCGCGCCAGGCGCCGATCAGCGGCAACGTACCCTGCACGCAGGCCAGGCACAGCGCGAGGATCATCGCCAGATGGCCAAGCTCAGGAATCATTTCGCATACTCCTGCTTGCCGCCCTCGTAATGTTTCATCATGCCGCTCTTCTCGAGCGCCTGCGAAACCTCCGGCGGCATGTAGTTTTCATCATGCTTGGCCAGCACTTCGTCGGCGACCAGCACGCCATCGGCGTTCACCCGCCCCAGCGCGACGATGCCCTGCCCTTCGCGGAACAGATCCGGCAGGATGCCCTGATAGTTGATCGTCACCGTCTCCACACCGTCGGTCACGCGGAAGGACACGCTCAGCGAATCGCTGGAGCGCTGCACCGAGCCGGTTTCCACCAACCCGCCGGCGCGAATTCGCGTGCCCTCGGGCGCTTCACCGTTGGCGATCTGCGTCGGCGTGTAGAACAGGTTGATGTTCTGCTGCAGCGCCGACAGGGCCAAGGCGACGGCGATACCGACGCCAGCGAGGATCGCCAGCACGATGAACAGGCGTTTCTTGCGCACCGGATTCACTTCACTTCCTCCCGGCGCAAACGGCGCGCCTCGTCTTGCAGGTAACGGCGACGCGCCAGCATCGGCAGCGCCGCGTTCAGGATCAGTACCGCCAGGCTGATGCCATAGGAGGTCCAGACGTACAGGCCGTGGTTGCCCATGGCGATGAAATCGGCGAAGGACGAAAAATTCACGACATTTTCCCCACCAGAGCGGTGACTTCGGTCTTCGCCCAGCTGCTACGCGACTCGCGGCGCAGCACTTCCAGGCGCATGCGCATCAGCAGCACGGCGGCGAAGAAACAGTAGAAGCCCAGCACCATGACCAGCAGAGGTAGCCACATCTCGACGGGCATCGCCGGTTTCTCGGTGACCTTGAACGTGGCCGGCTGGTGCAGGGTATTCCACCACTCGACCGAGTATTTGATGATCGGGATATTCACCACACCGACGATCGCCAGCACCGCGCAGGCCTTGGCGGCGCTGTCACGATTGCTGATCGCCTGACCGAGCGCGATCACGCCAAAATAGAGGAACAGCAGGATCAGCATCGACGTCAGGCGCGCATCCCACACCCACCAGGCGCCCCAGGTGGGCTTGCCCCAGACCGCGCCGGTCAGCAGTGCGATGAAGGTCATCCAGGCCCCGATGGGCGCGGCCTGCTGCAGCGCCACGTCGGCGAGTTTCATCTTCCAGACCAGACCGACCACACCCGCCACGGCCAGCATCACGTAGACCGACTGGGCGAGGAACGCCGCCGGAACGTGGATATAGATGATGCGAAAACTGTTGCCCTGCTGGTAATCCTCGGGCGCGAACGCCAGCGCCCAGATCGTTCCCACGACGATGAGGATAGCCGCGCTCCAGCCCAGCCACGGCAGCCAGCGACCGCTGATCTCGTAGAACCACTTGGGCGAACCCAGCTTGTGAAACCATGTCCAGTTCATCGAATGACTCATCGTGGTTAGAGACCGACAACCCGGCCTCGACAATCCGTTTCAGCGGCCGGATGAGCTTAGCGACTCCGGCCGGCGTTATGTACCGCTACTCGCCGACGCTGATCTTCAGCCCGGCGGCAATCGCAAAGGGGGTCAGAGTAACCGCCAGGGCGGTCAGGCTGGCCAGCCATAACAGATGGCCGGCGGCGGGCAGTCCCTGCAAGGCCGCCTGCAGAGCCCCGCTGCCAAGAATCAGCACCGGGATGTACAAGGGCAGAATCAACAGCGCGAGCAACAGGCCACCACGCTTGAGGCCAACGGTCAGCGCCGCGCCGACCGCGCCGAGCAGACTGAGGATCGGCGTCCCCAGCAGCAGCGACAGCAGCAACACCGGCATCGCGCTCATCGGCAGGCCGAGCATCAGCCCGAGCAAGGGAGCCAGCAAGACCAACGCCAGCCCCGAGAACAGCCAGTGTGCCAGCACCTTGGCGAGCACCAGAAGCGCCAGCGGGTGCGGCGAAACGACCCACTGCTCGAGTGAACCGTCCTCGAAATCGCTGCGAAACAGCCCGTCCAGCGAGAGCAGCACGGCCAGCAGCGCCGCGACCCATACCAGCCCGGGCGAAATCGTCTGCAACAATTGCGACTCTGGGCCGACCGCCAGCGGAAACAGCGCAATGACGATGGCGAAGAACACCAGCGGATTGGCCAGCTCGGCCGGGCGGCGAAACAGCAGGCGCGCCTCGCGAGCCAACAGAAGAGTGAAGACGCTGCTCATGCGGCCCGCTGCCCCAGATCCAGTTCACGGTAGCCGGCCGGTTTTTCCGTCAGCGTGTGATGCGTGGTAAGCACCACCAGGCCGCCCTGCTCGCAGTGGCGCGCCAGATGGCCTTCCAGCTGGGCCACGCCGTGCTTGTCGAGCGCGGTGAACGGTTCGTCGAGAATCCACAGCGGCGGCGGCGCCAGATACAGCCGCGCCAGAGCGACGCGGCGCTGCTGTCCGGCAGAAAGCGTGTGACAGGGCACGTCCTCGAAGCCGCGCAGACCGACCTGCGCCAGCGCCTGCCAGATCGCCTCGCGGTCGGCCGGCTGGTGCAAGGCGCAGAGCCAGGCGAGATTCTCCTCCGGCGTGAGCAGCCCCTTGATGCCGGCAGCATGGCCGATCCACAGCAGGTTGCGCGCCAGTTCGCTACGCTGGGACTCCAGAGGCTGGCCCTGGAGCAGGATTTGCCCGGCGGTCGGCTGCATCAGTCCGCAGAGCAGACGCAGCAGGCTGGTCTTGCCGCTGCCGTTGGGGCCGGATATCTGCAGCATCTGGCCTTTCTCCAGGCGCAATTCAAGCTGCTCGAACAGCAAGCGCCAATCCCGCTCACAGGCGAGCGCCACAGCTTCGAGAAAGGGATTTGACACGCCGGCGATACCTCAAGATGAAAAGAGCGTGGCCGCTATAATTCAGGCGGCCACCCGAGGGCGGTCGGAATTATACATGGCAACCCCTTGCACCAAAGGCTGCGGAAGCGAAAGGTTGTAAGAGCATTTGAGGAAAAATGACCGAGATCAAGAGCGCCTCTCCCGTCCCGCCGTCCACCACCCCGCGCGCCAGTACTGCCGCGCTCGATGTGGCGCTCAGGTTGCTGCAGCCGATGCAGGGCCTGCTCGGAGCGGGCGAGAGCGCGCAGGCCGAGGTCGTCTCCGTCAAGGAAACCGCGCAGAGCTTCCAGCTGGTGTTGCGCCTGACGCTGGAGAACGGCCGCCAGGCCACCGTCGAAGCCCAGAGTCCACGCCCGGTGCTGCCCGGCGCCAGCTACGCAGTAGCGGCGCTGTCGGATAGCCGGCTGCTGGCGCAGCCGCAACCGGGGCGCAACCAGCCGCTACAGAGCATCGACCTGGCACTGCTGCCGGCCGGCAGCATCCTGCAAGGCAAGGTGATCGCCACCGGCCAGCAGACTGGCGGCGATGGCCGCCCCACATTCCAGGTCGTGCTCAGCCTGCTCAACTCCCCGCTGGCAGGGCAGAAACTGCAGATCGAGACCAGCACCCCGCTGGCCCTCGGCAGCTTGCTGACGGCCCAGGTCCAGGGCAGCCAGGCATTGAGCTTCGTGCCACTGAGCGGCCTGTTCGACCGGCTGCTGCTCGGCCAGCAGCTGGCTGCCCAGCACGGTCGGCAGGCACCGCTGAGTGGTGTTTTCCAGGCCTTGGCAGCGCTCGGCGATACGCTGCCCGACGGCCTGCGCGACGCCGCCGGCAAACTCCTCGGCCTGCTGCCCGGCGTCCAGCAAATGAGCGATCCGCAAGGCGTGGCCCGGGCACTCGCCGCCAGCGGGGCGTTTCTCGAAGCGCACTTGCTGAGCGGCCAGACCGCCGGGGTCGCCGGCGATCTCAAGGCCGCACTGCTGCGGCTGATGGCGCAGCTGCCCAACCTGCCGGGCAGCACTCCGCTGGCGGCGGCACAGCTGAGCGCGGCAACCGGCCAGGGGTTGCCGGCATTTGCCCGTAGCGCCCTAGGGGCACTCGGCCAGAACAATGCACGCCAGCTGGCGTTGGGCTTTCCCCTCGGCGGTAGCCCGCTGGGCGGCAAGCTGCCGGATGGCCAGGACGAACAGGCCGATCTGGAGCTGCTGCTCAAGCTCGCGGCGGCCGCGGTCTCACGTCTGCAGACGCATCAACTGTCGAGCCTGGCGCAGACGCAAACGCTACCTGATGGAATCCAGCTGACTACCTGGCAGCTGGAGGTGCCGATGCGTGACCAGCGTGACATCGTGCCCCTGCAGATCAAAGTGCAGCGCGAGGAAAGCCAACGCCAGGGCGACAAGGAACAACCGGACACCCTCTGGAAGATCGAACTGGCGTTCGACATCCAACCTCTGGGGCCCCTGCAGGTCCAGGCACAGCTGCTGCGTGGCAGCCTGTCCAGCCAGCTATGGGCCGAGCGCGGCGAAACCGCCGAACTGATCGCCGGCGAACTCGAACATCTGCGCGAACGCCTGCAGGCCGCCGGCCTCAACGTCGGCGAGCTGGCCTGTCGGCAAGGCGTGCCACCGCAGGGGCCGCGCACCTCCCTGGATCAGCGCTTCGTGGATGAAACCGCATGAATGATCAGCAACCGCGCCAGGCGATTGCCCTCAGTTACGATGGCCGGCACACACCGACCCTGACCGCCAAGGGCGACGACGAGCTGGCGGAGATGATCCTGGCGATCGCCCGCGAACACGAAGTACCGATCTACGAAAACGCCGAACTGGTCAAACTGCTCGCGCGTCTGGAGCTGGGCGACGAGATCCCGCCGGAGCTGTATCGCGTGATCGCCGAGATCATCGCCTTCGCCTGGTATCTCAAGGGCAAGCGCCCTGCTGGCTTCGACCCGCAACCTACGCCCGCCGCGTTGCCGCCGCTGCTCAACGCACCAGAGCGCTAAGTGCCGCATAGGCGTCGTCGCTGCCCTTCTCCTGCGGGAAATCCTCCAGCTGCCAGGCGAAATAGCCGTCGCGGAAATAGAAGACCTGGCGATATCCCCACGCCACCGCCATCCGCGCAGCCTGCGCGCTACCGGGGCATATTTCGCTGTCGCAATAGATCACCAGCGGCACCCTGCGCGGCATGTTCTGGCTGGCGAGGATGCCGAAGCCCGTGTCCAGATCGAGGTGCAGCGCTCCCTGCACGTGCCCCCAGGTCCATTCGCGCATGGGACGGATATCGACGAACATCGCGCCCAGCTCATGCAGGCGTTTGGCCTGGTGGGCATTCACCGTCAGCGCGCCATGCACCGCCTGCGGCGCCTCCTGCGCCAGCCCGCTCAGCGGCGCCATGCACAACAGCAGAATCAGTACGCGCACCATCGCCCACGCCTCCTCGGCCTGCACGGCGAAACACCGCGAACGCAGCAAAGCTCGTGAAGATTTGGAGAATTACGGCGAAGCGAGGTTCCACTCGACGCGTCAGCGGGCGACGCGCGGCGTGCTATCAGGGCTTGCGCGCCTTGTGCAGCTTGCTCATCAGCTCGGCCTCGGACTGCGAGAGGCCGCAGGAATGCGTGAGGTCATCCACGCTGGCGCCCATGCCGACCAGTTTGGCGGCCTGGCTGAACGAGAAATTGTTGGGATCGCGCTGCTCGAGCTGCACCAGCTTGTCCGGCAGCGGCGCCACCAGGCGGGCCAGCTCCTCGAGCCGATCACCCATGCGCGCACTGCCTTCGGCGTAGACGTCCAGTTGCTGGACCAGATCCTTGATGCGTCGGTCGCGGACAGCGTCGCGCTTGGCCTGCTCCTCTGCCTGCCGCCGCTGCTGGCGCAGCAGCCACACGCAGAAGCCCAGCAACCCCAGACAACCGAGGGCCAGGGCGACGACCGACGCGACCAGCGACACGATCAGCATGGATCAGATGCTCTCAAGTTCCGCCCATTCTTCTTCCGTCATCATCTTGTCCAGTTCGACCAGAATCAGCAGCTCGCCGTTCTTGTTGCACACACCCTGGATGAACTTGGCCGATTCGTCGTTACCCACGTTCGGCGCGGTCTCGATCTCCGACTGACGCAGATAGACCACCTCGGCGACGCTGTCGACCATGATGCCGATGACCTGACGGTCGGCCTCGATGATCACGATGCGCGTGTTGTCGGAAACCGGCGCCGGTGCCAGACCGAAGCGCTGGCGCGTGTCGATCACCGTAACCACGTTACCGCGCAGGTTGATGATGCCCAGCACGTAGCTCGGCGCACCCGGGACCGGCGCAATTTCGGTATAGCGCAACACTTCCTGCACCTGCATCACATTGATGCCGTAGGTCTCGTTGTCCAGACGGAAGGTTACCCATTGCAGGACAGGATCATCGGAACCCTGCGCAGACGTCATCTTCATAGTCCCACCCTTTTTCAGATACCGCCGCAGCGGTCGATTTGTCGGTTGCACCGGAGCCGACAGAGGTGTCCGGTGCGTATCAATCTCAATGTCTCTTTGTCGATGCCGGGTGCAGCTGCCTGACCGCGCCACTGGCGATCAGCTCGGCGAGCGCGGTGACATCCACCAGCGCGCACATGTGTTCGATCACCGTGCCGGCCAGCCACGGGCGCTGGTTGCGCTGCGTGCGCCACTTCACCTCGCGCGGGTCCAGGCGAATCGAACGGCTGACCTGATGCACCGCCAGCCCCCATTCATAGCCTTGCACGGAAATCACGTACTGCAGCCCCTCGCGGAAGTCATCGCGATAGCGGTCGGGCATGACCCAGCGCGCGGTATCCAGCACCTTCAGGTTGCCGGCGTGGCTCGGCAGTATGCCGAGAAACCAGTCCGGCTGACCGAACAGCGGCGTCAGCTCCTGCCCCGTCAGCGGGTAGATGGAACCGAGACAGACCAACGGCACGGCCAGGGTAAGCCCGGCGACGTCGAACAACAGGCACTCGAACGGCTGCTCGCCCCACTGGGGCGGCTGGTGCGGGTCGAGTGCCGGCGGTTCGGCCGCTGCTGCCGCCGCCACGCTCAGCTCCACGACCGGCTCGACTACCGCAGCCGGCACGGCAATCTCGGCGACCACCGTGGCCGCCGGCGGGCTTTCAACCGGCAACTCGGTAACGATCTCGACCGGGCGCAGGCTGTCGCGCTGCTGCTCTTCCAGCACGGCGGCCTGGAACTCGTCCAGGCTGACCGACTCCGCCAGCTCGACCGTGGCGTCCTGCAGCAGCGCATCGAGATACGACTGCAGCGCGAGCTGGGAGCGAGTTTCGGTGAGAACGACGCGGCTCATGGGACCCACTTCTGTTGAAAATTCAGACAGGCTATCGGCCAGTGCCAAGGCGAACTTGAGCCGGTCATCCGACACTTCGTCAGCATGTCAGGCCGCCTCGGGCGAGGTCTGCAGTGACAGCAGATGCTTGAGCAGCGCGCGGTACGCCAGCACCGCCCGGCTGCCCGAATCGAACTGCGACGGCGTCAGCCCCGCCCGGCTGGCGTCGCGCAGGCGCGTATCGATCGGGATGAACGCTGGCCACAGGCTGTCCGGGTAACCGGCACGCAACACCTTGAGGGTATTCATCGACGCCTGCGTCCGGCGGTCGAACAGGGTCGGCACAATGACGTAGGGCAGCGGCTGCTTGCGCGAACGATTGATCATCGCCAGCGTGCCGACCATCCGCTCCAGGCCCTTCATCGCCAGGAACTCGGTCTGCACCGGAATCACCAGCTGCTGGCTGGCCGCCAGCGCATTGACCATCAGCACGCCGAGCAGCGGCGGGCTGTCGATGATCGCGTAATCGAAGTCCTGCCAGAGCTGCGACAGACTCTTGGCGATGACCAGACCCAGTCCGTTCTGCCCGGGCGACTGCCGCTCCAGCGTGGCGAGCACGGTACTGGACGGCAACAGCGAGATGCGCTCATGACTGGTCGACAGTAGCAACTGCCACGGCAAGCCCTCGGGCACGGTGCCATTGTGCTGGAACAGATCGAAGACGCTGTGCTCGAGGTTATCCGGATCATGGCCGAAATAGCTGGTCATCGACCCATGCGGGTCAAGATCGAGCACTACCACCCGCTTGCCTGCATCAGCGAGCAAGCCTGCCAGTGCGATCGATGTGGTGGTCTTGCCCACCCCGCCCTTTTGATTGGCTACTGCCCAGACTCTCATTGCGCACATTCCATCCGAATCCGAGCGGGCCGGCCGCTGCCAGGCCCCGCGACGACGGTGATTTGACGAAGGCGCCCTAGTGCGCCGAATTGCCGCTGACCGGTGCAGTTTGTGTGCCAGCTCGTTGCAGCGCTGCATCCGCCCGCGCGTTGCTGCTACCGGTGCCGGTAACGCTGCGGCGCACGTCGAGATTGCGCGACACCACCAGCACCACACGGCGGTTGCGCGCGCGGCCTTCGGGGGTCGCATTGTCCGCCACTGGCTGGAACTCCCCGTAGCCCACCGCCGCCATGCGCGCCGGATCGACGCCATCGGCGGCCAGCATGCGCACCACGCTGCCGGCGCGCGCTGCGGAAAGCTCCCAGTTGGTCGGAAACTTGGCGGTGCTGATCGGCAGGTTGTCGGTAAACCCTTCGACATGGATCGGGTTGTCGAACGGCGCGAGGATCGCCGCCACCCGGGCGATCAGATCGAAGGCCAGATCGTTGGGAATGGCATCGCCGCTGGGGAACAGCAGGCTGGAATTGAGTTCGATCTCAATCCACAGCTCGTTGCCGCGTACCGTCAGCTGGCCGTCGGCAATCAGCTCGCCGAAGGTCTCACGCATGCTCTGCGCAATGCTGTACAGCGGGTCGGCGACGCTCTGCTCCAACAGCGACTGCCCGGTCGGCTCATCGACCTCAGACAGCGCCGGGCTGGTGGTGCGTGGCCGCTCCTCGCCGATGGGGATCGGCTTGACCGCGCGATCCACCTGGTTGAACACGCCGACCAGCGAATCGGAGAGAATCTTGTACTTGCCCTCGTTCACCGACGAGATCGAGTACATCACCACGAAGAAGGCGAACAGCAAGGTGATGAAGTCCGCGTAGGACACCATCCAGCGCTCGTGATTCTCATGCTCTTCGGCGTGTCTGCGTCGTGCCATCGCGGCGGCCTCAGTCGATGAAGCCCTGCAGCTTCATTTCGATGGAACGCGGGTTCTCACCCTCGGCGATCGACAGCACGCCTTCGAGCAGCATCTCGCGGTACGCGGTCTGCCGCTGCACCACGCTCTTGAGCTTGTTGCCGATCGGCAGCACCAGCAGGTTGGCCACACCGACGCCGTAGATAGTCGCGACGAATGCCACGGCGATGCCGTTGCCCAGCTGGCTGGGATCGGCGAGGTTGCCCATCACGTGAATCAGGCCCATCACCGCGCCGATGATGCCAACGGTCGGCGCGTAGCCGCCCATGCTCTCGTAGACCTTGGCCGCGCGCAGATCGCGACTCTCCTGGGTGTACAGGTCGACCTCGAGGATGCTGCGAATGACTTCCGGCTCGGCGCCATCGACCAGCAGCTGCAAGCCCTTGCGAGCATAAGGATCGGGCTCGGTTTCAGCCGCCGGCTCCAGGCCCAGCAGACCCTCCTTGCGCGCGGTGTTGCTCCAGCCGGTGACCAGTTGAATGCCGCCGTTCATATCGATGCGCGGCGGGAAGAAGATCCAGCGCGCGATGGACACCGCCCGCATGAACACCGCGATCGGCGTCTGCAACAGCACCGCGCCCAGGGTACCGCCCAGCACGATGAGAGCAGCCGGCCCGTTGAGCAACGAGGAAATGTGCCCGCCTTCGAGGAAATTGCCGCCGACGATGGCGACGAAGGCCAGCACCAGCCCGATCAGGCTGAGAACATCCATCTAGATGCACGCCTCACTGAGGTGGCGACCGATATCACCCAGGCTGTAGACCGCATCGCTGAGGTTCGCCTTGACCACCGCCATCGGCATGCCATAGATCACGCAGCTGGCCTCGTCCTGCGCCCACACCTGACTGCCGCTCTGCTTGAGCAGGCGCGCACCCTCGCGGCCATCGGCGCCCATGCCGGTGAGTACCACCGCCAGGACCTTGTCATGGAACGACTTGGCCGCCGAGCCGAAGGTGATGTCCACGCACGGCTTGTAGTTCAGCCGCTCGTCGCCGGGCAGGATGCGCACCGCCCCGCGTCCGTCGACCATCATCTGCTTGCCGCCGGGGGCCAGCAGCGCCAGTCCGGGGCGCAGCAGGTCGCCGTCCTCGGCCTCTTTCACGCGAATCTTGCAGAGTTTGTCGAGACGCTCGGCGAAGGCTTTGGTGAACGCCGCCGGCATGTGCTGGATCAGCACGATCGGCGCCGGAAAACTGGCTGGCAGTTGCGTCAGCACGCGCTGCAGCGCCACCGGGCCGCCGGTCGAGGTGCCGATAGCAACCAGCTTGTAAGCCTTGCGCTTGGGTGCCGCGGCGACGGGGGCCGGAGAGGTGCTGGCACGCGGTGCCACTGTCCCGGTTGTCAGCGGCGTGCTGCGCGCGAGCGGGGTCGGCGCGGGCGCTGCCGCACCGCTCCAGCTGCCGTAGCGCCGGTTACTGCGCGAGACGGTATGGATCTTCTCGCACAGCAGTTGCTTGACCTTCTCCGGGTTGCGCGAGACGTCCTCGAAGTTCTTCGGCAGATAGTCGACCGCGCCGGCGTCGAGCGCATCGAGCGTGACCCGCGCGCCTTCGTGAGTCAGCGAAGAGAACATCAGCACCGGCGTGGGACAGCGCTGCATGATCTGCCGCACCGCGGTAATGCCGTCCATCATGGGCATTTCATAGTCCATGGTGACGACGTCCGGCTTGAGCGCCAGTACCTGATCGATGGCCTCGCGACCGTTGGTGGCGGTGCCGACCACCTGGATAGCGGGATCCGACGCGAGGATTTCCGAGACACGCCGGCGGAAGAACCCCGAATCGTCGACCACCAGGACCTTGACTGCCATAAAACACTCCTAGCGGCAGCGGCCCGTCACGACCCCTGCCGGTCTGTCACACTCGACGCGCGTAGCGCTTGAGCATGCTGGGAACATCGAGGATCAGGGCGATGCGGCCATCGCCGGTAATGGTCGCACCGGACATGCCGGGCGTACCTTGCAGCATCTTGCCGAGCGGCTTGATCACCACCTCTTCCTGACCCACCAGCTGGTCGACGACGAAGCCGATGCTCTGATTGCCGACGCTGAGGATCACCACGTGCCCCTCGCGCTGTTCGTCCTGCTCGGCGCCCTGCACCAGCCAGCGCTTGAGGTAGAACAGCGGCAGCGCCTTGTCGCGGACGATGACCACTTCCTGGCCGTCCACCACGTTGGTGCGTGACAGGTCGAGGTGGAAGATCTCGTTGACGTTGACCAGCGGGAAAGCGAACGCCTGGTTGCCGAGCATGACCATCAGCGTCGGCATGATCGCCAGGGTCAGCGGCACCTTGATCACCACCCGCGAGCCCTGGCCCTTGGTGGAGAACACGTTGACCGTACCGTTGAGCTGGGAAATCTTGGTCTTGACCACGTCCATGCCGACACCACGGCCGGACACGTCGGAAATCTCGGTCTTGGTCGAGAAACCGGGCGCGAAGATCAGGTTGTAGCACTCCAGATCACTCAGGCGCTCGGCGGCATCCTTGTCCAGCATGCCCTTCTCGACCGCCTTGGCGCGCAGGATGTTGGCGTCCATCCCTTTGCCGTCGTCGGTGATCATCAGCAGGATGTGGTCGCCCTCCTGCTCGGCAGAGAGCACCACGCGTCCGACGCGCGGTTTGCCGGCGGCCTCGCGGTCCTCCGGCGACTCGATGCCGTGATCGACGGCATTGCGCACCAGGTGCACCAGCGGATCGGCCAGCGCCTCGACGAGGTTCTTGTCGAGATCGGTCTCTTCGCCCACCAGCTCCAGGTTGATCTCTTTCTTCAGGTTGCGCGCCAGATCGCGAACCAGCCGCGGGAAGCGGCCGAAGACTTTCTTGATCGGCTGCATGCGCGTCTTCATCACCGCGCTCTGCAGATCGGCGGTGACCACGTCGAGGTTGGACACCGCCTTGGACATGGCCTCGTCGCCGCTGTTGGCGCCCAGGCGCACCAGACGGTTACGCACCAGCACCAGCTCGCCGACCATATTCATGATCTCGTCGAGCCGGGCGGTATCGACCCGTACGGTGGTTTCCGCGTCGCTGGCCGGCTTCTCGGCCGGAGCCGCTGCGCGCGGCGCCGCCTCTGCCTTGCTCGGCGCGGCAGCGGGCTGGCGCGGCGCGCTCTTGGCCACTGCTGCGGGCTGAGCCGCTGCCGCTACTGCAGCGACCGGCGCCACGCTCTCGGGCTCGAACTTGCCCTTGCCGTGCAGCTGATCGAGCAGCGCTTCGAATTCGTCGTCGGTGATATTGTCGCCGGCCGCCGGGGCGCCGGTCTCGGCTACCGCGGGTGCTGACGCAGGCGTGGCGGCAGGCTCGTTGAACTGCCCTTTGCCGTGCAGTTGGTCGAGCAGCGCCTCGAATTCTTCGTCGGTGATCTCGTCGCCCGCGGCCGCTACCGGCTCTGCTGGCGTCTCCGCTTCGGCAGGTGCGGCACTGAACTGGCCCTTGCCGTGCAGCTGGTCGAGCAGCGACTCGAATTCATCGTCGGTGATTTCATCGCTCGCCGCCGCTGCGGATTCGACCGCAGCCGCCGTGTCGATGGCCTGCAGCATCTGCTCGAACTCGTCGTCCGCCGCTACCGGCGCCGCGACTTCTGCCGCCACGCTGGGAGCATCCGCCGACGCCGGCTCGGCCAGGCGCGCCAGCGCCGCCAGCAGCTCAGGGGTTGCCGGGGTCGGCTCGACGCGCTCGCGAACCTGACTGAACATGGCATTCACGGCGTCCAGCGCCTGCAGCACCACGTCCATCAGCTCGGAATCCACCCGGCGCTCGCCCTTGCGCAGAATGTCGAAGACGTTCTCGGCGATGTGGCAGCATTCCACCAGCTCGTTCAGCTGCAGGAAGCCCGCCCCGCCCTTGACCGTATGGAACCCGCGAAAAATTGCATTGAGCAACGCCATGTCGTCGGGGCTGCTTTCCAGCTCCACCAACTGCTCTGACAACAGTTCGAGAATCTCGCCGGCCTCTACCAGGAAATCCTGGAGGATTTCTTCATCGGCGTCGAAGCTCATATTGCAATTCCCCTAAAAGCCCAGGCTCGAAAGCAGATCGTCCACGTCGTCCTGTCCAGATACGACGTCCTCACGTATATCGGCATGCATCTGCGGACCTTCACCGTTGGAAGGCTCTTTCTCTTGTTTTTTCTTTTCCTGCTCGGCACGCATCGCGTCGCGGTCGTGCTGGATGCCGGCCACGCGATCGACCTGCCCGGCCATTGCCACCAAGTTGACCAGATTGCTTTCCAGCTCGGTGATGAGCCGCGTGACGCGCTTGATCACCTGCCCGGTCAGGTCCTGGAAGTCCTGTGCCAGCATGATTTCGCTGAGGTTCTGCGACAGCTGACTGCCATCGTTCATCGAGCGCTGCAGGTACTGGTCGATGCGCCGGACCAACTCGCGGAACTGCTCGGCGTTCATCTCGCGGCGCATGAAGCGCTGCCAGTCGGCGGTCAGGCTCTGGGCTTCGTAGCTGACGTAGTTCACCAGCGGCGCCGACTCCTCGACCAGATCCATGGTGCGGTTGGCGGCCTTCTCGGTCATCGCCACCACGTAGGAAAGCCGGTCGGTCGCATCGGTGATCGGCGACGGATCCCCGCCTGTGGCGCAGGTGTCCATCTCGAGCTTGACGATCGCGTTGTGCAGTTCGCGGGTGAGCTTGCCAACCTCTTGATAGAGTCCCTGATTACGGGCCTGGTTGAGCTCGTTGAACATTTGCGCCGCCTCATCGAAGCGGCCCTGCTGCAGGCTTTCAATCAGCTGCGGTGCATTGGCCTGCAGAGTCGCTTCGAACTCCGCCAGGCGTTGGTCTGCTTGCGTCATAGTGCCCTCGCGGCGTTACTGCTTCAGCCGTTGACGCGCTCGAAGATCTTTTCGATCTTCTCCTTGAGCACCTGGGCAGTGAAAGGCTTGACGACGTAACCGTTAACGCCGGCCTGAGCCGCTTCGATGATCTGATCGCGCTTGGCTTCGGCCGTCACCATCAGCACCGGCAGGTGCTTGAGGCGCTCGTCCGCACGTACGTGGCGCAGCAGGTCGATGCCGCTCATGCCCGGCATGTTCCAGTCGGTGACGAGGAAATCGAAGCTGCCGCTCTTGAGCATCGGCAACGCAGTGGTGCCGTCGTCGGCCTCGGCGGTATTGGTGAACCCCAGGTCTCGCAGGAGGTTCTTGATGATTCGTCTCATCGTCGAGAAGTCATCGACGATGAGGATTTTCATGTTCTTGTCCAAGTCGACCTCCGTAAATCCCAAAATCTCGGCAACCGAGCACGTCTCGCAGTGAGGGTACCAGTCAGCTCGCCCGCCATTCGCCGAGGCGGGCACGCAGACGGGCGGCGCACTGGCTATGCAGCTGACTGACCCGCGACTCGCTGACCCCGAGCACCTGACCGATTTCCTTCAAATTCAACTCTTCGTCGTAGTACAGCGACAGCACCAGCTTTTCGCGTTCGGGCAGGTTGGTGATGGCATCAGCCAGCGCCTGCTGGAAACGCTCGTCCTCAAGATCGCGAAACGGCTCGGAATGAGTGCTGGCGGCATCGTCGTGCAACTCGCCATGTTCGCCGTCCTGCAACAGGTCGTCGAAGCTGAACAGGCGGCTGCCCAGGGTATCGCCGAGAATGCCGTAGTACTCATCGAGGCTGAGCTTAAGTTCGGCCGCAACCTCGTGATCTTTAGCGTCACGTCCGGTTTTCGCTTCGATGGCGCGAATCGCCTCGCTGACCATGCGCGAGTTGCGATGCACCGAGCGTGGCGCCCAGTCACCCTTGCGCACCTCGTCGAGCATGGTGCCGCGGATGCGGATACCGGCGTAGGTTTCGAAGCTGGCGCCCTTGCCGGCGTCGTACTTCTTCGCTGCCTCCAGCAGGCCGATCATCCCGGCCTGGATCAGGTCGTCGACCTGGACGCTGGCCGGCAGGCGTGCGAGCAGGTGGTAGGCAATGCGCTTGACCAGCGGCGCATACTGGTCGATCAAACGATGCTGGGCATCCTTCGCCTGAGCCTTGCTGTAATACATAGCGAATCCAGCAGCCGTCATTCGTGAGTGTCGTTCGCCGGCCTGATCAGGCGCTCGACGAAGAATTCAAGATGCCCGCGCGGCGTGGCCGGCAGCGGCCAGGTGTCGACCTTCTGCGCGATGGCCTTGAAAGCCAATGCGCATTTCGACCGCGGATAGGCCTCGTAGACTGCACGCTGCTTCTGTACGGCCTTGCGCACGGCTTCGTCGTAGGGAATCGCACCGACGTACTGCAGCGCGACGTCGAGGAAGCGCTCGGTGACCTTGGTCAGCTTGGCGAACAGGTTGCGCCCTTCCTGCGGGGCGTGCGCCATGTTGGCCAGCACGCGAAAGCGGTTGATGCCGTAGTCGCGGTTGAGCAGCTTGATCAGCGCATAGGCATCGGTGATCGAGGTCGGCTCGTCGGTAACCACCAGCAATACCTCATGTGCGGCGCGCACGAAGCTGACCACCGCCTCGCCGATACCGGCGGCGGTGTCGATGATCAGTACGTCGAGATCCTCGATCTCGCTGAACGCCTGAATCAGGCCGGCGTGCTGCAGCGAGGACAGCTGCACCATGCTCTGCGTGCCGGATGCAGCCGGCACGATGCGAATGCCGCCCGGCCCCTGGATGAGCACGTCGCGCAGGTCGCATTCACCGGCGATCACGTCGGCAAGCGTGCGCTTGGTGGTCAGCCCCAGCAGCACGTCGACATTGGCCAGCCCGAGGTCGGCGTCGAGCAACACCACCCGCCGCCCGAGTTCGGCCAGCGCCAGTGCCAGATTGACCGACACGTTGGTCTTGCCGACGCCACCCTTGCCGCCGGTCACCGCAATCACCTGTACGGGATGCATACCCATGTTCAAACGCCTATATGTTGCTCGGCCTGCAAGGCCGGCGATGCATTCAGCTCGAATGCATCAGGTTTATCCGAGTAACGCACTGCCGCTTCAGCCCGCTCGCCGCGATGATTCGTTGTACAGGCCGGCGAACATATCGGCCATCGTTTCCTCGCTCGGCTCCTCGCCAGATTGCAGGCTCACCGCCCGACTGACCAGCTGATGACTGCGCGGCAGGTGCAGGTCATCGGGAATACGCGGCCCGTCGGCGAGGTAGGCTATCGGCAGGTGCTGGCTGATCGTTAGTCCGAGCACGTCGCCGAGCGAGCCGGCCTCGTCGAGCTTGGTCAGGATGCAACCGGCCAGGCCGCAGCGACGATAGTTGTGCCACGCCGCCTTGAGCACCTGGCTCTGGCTGGTGGCGGCCAGCACCAGGTAGTTCTTCGATTTCACGCCACGATCGGACAGCGCTTCCAGCTGCATGCGCAGTGTCGGATCGCTCGCCGGCAGACCGGCCGTGTCTATCAGGATCACGCGCTTGCGCGCCAGCGGCGCCAGCGTCTTGCCCAGCGGCTGCGACGGGTCGATCTGCACCACCGGCACATCGAGAATACGACCGAGCGTCTTCAGCTGCTCCTGCGCGCCGATGCGGTAGTTATCCATGCTCGCCAGCGCGATGTTCTGCGCGCCGTACTTCAATACGTAACGGGCCGCCAGCTTGGCCAGCGTGGTGGTCTTGCCGACACCGGCCGGTCCCACCAAGGCGATTACCCCGCCCTCTTCCAGCGGTTCGTGCTTGGTGACCTTGATCGCCTGCGCCAAGTGCGCCAGCAACATGCGCCAGGCCTGACGTTGATCAGCGATGGTGGCGACCTTTTCCAGCAGGCTGCGCGACAGCTCTGCCGGCAGGCCGAGACGCTGCAGGCGGCGCCAGAGCCCGGCCTGCTGCGGCCGCCGGCTCTGCTCCTGGCCCCAGGCGATGGAGCCGAGCTGCACTTCGATCAGCTCACGCAGACCTTGCAGTTCGGTGCACATGCTCTCGAAGGCACGCGTATCGACCGGCGCACTGGCAGCGGGCTGCGGCGCGGCGGCCGGCTGCTCGTCAAGCAGTTGACGGTCCTGGCCCGCCTTCACGCGGCTCGGCGCGCTCAGTTCGGCATGTGCCGAGGCGATGCGCGCCTGCGTCTTGCGCAGCTCGGCTTCCAGCACGGGGTTGGGCTTGTTCGCTTCCGGCGCGGCCTGCATCGGGTAATCGAGCACGGCAGTCAGCTCGACACCGCCGGCGACCCGGCGATTGCCGATGATCACGGCATCGGCGCCCAGCTCATCACGCACCATCTTCATGGCGATGCGCATATCGGCGGCGAAGAAACGTTTGACCTGCATGGCCTGCACCCTCGATTAATTCTGACCCACCGTCGCAACGATGGTGACCTGCTTGTTGTCCGGAATTTCCTGGTAGGCCAGTACATGCATGTTCTGTACGGCCAGCCGGGCGAAGCGGGACAACATCGCGCGAACCGGTCCGGCCACCAGGAGGATCGCCGGCTTACCGAGCATTTCCTGGCGCTGCGCCGCTTCTACCAGCGACCGTTGCAACTTCTCTGCCATTCCCGGCTCCAGCAGGATGCCATCTTCGGCACCCTGTCCGGCCTTCTGCAGGCTATTGAGCAAGATCTGTTCCAATCGCGGTTCCAGCGTGATCACAGGCAGCTCCGGCTCTAGTCCCACAACGTTCTGCACGATTGCGCGAGAAAGCGCGACGCGCACTGCCGCCACCATCGCGGCGGGATCTTGACTCTTAGTGGCGACATTGGCGATGGCTTCGGCGATGGTGCGGATGTCACGCACCGGTACCTGCTCCTGCAGCAGCGCCTGCAACACCTTGAGCAGCGTGGACAGCGACAGCATGCCCGGCACCAGCTCCTCGGCCAGCTTGGGCGAGCTGCGCGCGAGCAATTGCAGCAACTGCTGGACCTCCTCATGGCCAAGCAGTTCATGCGCGTGCTTGTACAACACCTGATTGAGGTGGGTGGCAACCACGGTACTGGCATCCACCACGGTATAGCCGAGCGACTGCGCCTGGTCGCGCTGGCTACCCTCGATCCACACCGCATCCAGCCCGAACGCCGGGTCCTTGGCCGCGATGCCGTTGAGCGGCCCGAACACCTGGCCCGGGTTGATCGCCAGCTCGCGGTCCGGGTAGACCTCCGCCTCGGCCAGGCTGACGCCCATCAGCGTCAGGCGATAGGCATTGGGGAGCAGATCGAGGTTGTCGCGGATATGCACCGACGGCATGAGGAAGCCCAGGTCCTGCGACAGCTTTTTGCGCACGCCCTTGATCCGCGCCAGCAGCTGGCCGCCCTGGTTGCGATCGACCAGCGGAATCAGCCGGTAGCCGACCTCCAGACCGACCATGTCCACCGGCGTGACATCATCCCAGCCCAGCTCCTTGGTTTCCGCCGCGCGCTGCGCTGGCAGCAGCTCCTGCTGCTTCTGCACTTCCTGCTCGGCCTGCTGCTTGACGCGCTTCTGCCGGTACCAGATCCAGTAGGCGCCACCGGCGGCGAGCGCACCGAGGCCGAGGAATGACAGGTGCGGCATGCCCGGCACCAGGCCCATCGCGATCATGATCGCGGCCGATACCGCCAGCGCCTTGGGCGAGGCGAACATCTGCCGGTTGACCTGCTGGCCCATGTCCTCGGAGCTGGTGACCCGCGTCACCATGATCGCCGCCGCGGTGGACAGCAGCAGCGAGGGGATCTGCGCCACCAGACCGTCACCGATGGTCAGCAGCGCGTAGACCTTGCCGGCTTCGGCGAAGCTCAGGCCGTGCTGCGCCATGCCGATGCCCATGCCGCCGAGCAGGTTGATGAAGAGGATCAGCAGACCGGCGATGGCGTCGCCGCGCACGAACTTGCTGGCACCGTCCATCGAGCCGTAGAAGTCCGCTTCGGAAGCCACCTCGACCCGGCGCTTTTTCGCCTCGGACTGATCGATCAGCCCCGCGTTGAGGTCGGCATCGATCGCCATCTGCTTGCCGGGCATCGCGTCGAGGGTGAAGCGCGCGCTCACCTCGGAAATCCGCCCGGCGCCCTTGGTGACCACCACGAAGTTGATGATCATCAGGATCGCGAACACCACGATACCGACCACGTAGTTGCCGCCGATCACCACGTTGCCGAAGGCTTCGATCACGTGACCGGCCGACGCGCCGCCTTCGTGGCCGTGAATCAGCACCACCCGGGTGGATGCGACGTTCAACGCCAGACGCAGCAAGGTCGCCACCAGCAGGATGGTCGGGAACACCGCGAAATCCAGCGGCCGCAGCGCGTAGACACTGACCAGCAGCACGACGATCGACAGTGCGATGTTGAAGGTGAACAGCACGTCGAGCAGGAACGGCGGCACGGGCAGCATCATCATGCCCAGCATCACCAGCAACAGCAGCGGCACCCCGAGGTTGCCGCGGCCGACACTCGTCAGGTTGTTGCGCATGTTGATGAGTTGCGTGCGATCCAACGTGGCCCCCAGCAGAAAGTTTTTTGACGCCCGATGCGCCCTGCCGTGGGCTATAGCAAGAAGGGGTCCAACTTGGCGGCGCAGCGGCGGACTGGCGGACGCGGGCCAGTTGAACTCAACTGAAGCAGGCGCTACGGGACGTCTCGCCGCCTGCGGGCGAACCCGACCGGTGTCGCGCAGTCAGACCTTCGACCGGCGGAACCGCTCCGCCCGGCCCAACCTGCAAGGAGACAATCGATGAAACAGTGGATCATCGCCGCATTGGCCGGCTGCACCGCGCTGACTGTCCAGGCGGAGACGCTCAGCGTTCCGCTCAAGGCCGTCAGCGCCCAGGGCATCGGCGCCGCCGTCGGCAGCGTGAAGATCGAGAGCAGCGAATACGGCCTGCTCCTGCGCCCCGAATTGTCGGGGCTGGAGCCCGGCATTCACGGCTTCCACGTGCACGCCAAGGGCAATTGCGAGAGCGCCGAGATCGACGGCAAGGTCACGCCGGCGGGCGCTGCCGGCGGCCACTGGGATCCGAAGAACAGCGGCAAGCACGGCGAACCCTGGGGCGACGGCCACCTGGGCGACCTGCCCGCGCTCTATGTCGACAAGGATGGCAAGGCCAGCCAGCCGGTGCTGGCCCCACGCCTGAAGAGCCTGGGCGACATCAAGGGCCTGGCGCTGATGGTGCATCAGGGCGGCGACAACCATGCCGACCATCCGCAGCCGCTCGGCGGTGGCGGTGCCCGGGTGGCCTGCGGCGTCATCGAGTAACGGCAGCGACGGGCTTCGGGCTGCAAGCGACACGCTTGCAGCCCGAAGCTATTCGTCGCGCCGCAGATCTGGCGGAATCGGCAGGTCGTTCAGCGGATCGGGTCGACGGCCCTTGCCGGCGCGGTACTGGCGCAACTGATAGACGTAAGCCAGCACCTGCGCCACGGCCAGGTAGAGGCCGGCAGGAATTTCCTGCTCCAGTTCGGTCGAGTAGTACACCGCTCGCGCCAGCGCCGGCGATTCAAGCACCGTCACGTTGTGCTCCTGGGCGATCTCGCGAATCTTCAGCGCCACGAAGTCGCCGCCCTTGGCCACCAGCCGAGGCGCGCCACCCTTGTCGCCGTCGTATTTCAGCGCCACGGCAAAGTGCGTCGGGTTGGTAATCACCACATCGGCTTCGGGCACGGCCTGCATCATGCGCCGCTGCGCCGCCTCGCGCTGCAGCTGACGGATGCGCGACTTGACCTCCGGCTTGCCCTCGGAGTCCTTGTACTCGTCCTTGACCTCCTGCTTGGTCATCATCAGCTTCTGCTTGTTGTCCCAGAGCTGGAACGGCACATCCACCGCGGCGATCAGGATCAGCCCGCAGGCCATCCACAGCGCGCACCAGCCGACTACCTCGGCGCTGTGCATGATCGCCAGGTCCAGCGGCTGCTTGGCGATGGAGAGCAGATCGTCCTCGTAGGAGGACAGCACCATCAACGCCGCCAGCAGCACCACCAAGAACTTACCGAGGGCCTTGAGCAGCTCCACCAGCGCCTTGGTCGAGAACATGCGCTTGAGCCCGGCAGCAGGATTCATCCGGCCGAAGTTGGGCGCCATTGCCTTGGCGGAGAACAGCCAGCCGCCCAGCGCGATCGGCCCGGCGATGGACGCGATCAGCAGTGCGATCAGCAACGGCAGGGTCGCCTCCAGCGCGATCCTGCCGCTGGCCGCCAGCAGCATCGCCATGTTGCTCTCGTCCAGCAGGGTTTCGCGGCTCAGCTCGAAACTGCCCTGCATCATCGCCATCAGCGCCTGCGCCAGCCCGCTGCCGGACGCCAGCAGGCCGCCAATGCCACCGATGGTCACGGCCACCGTGTTCAGCTCGCGCGAGCGCGCGATCTGGCCTTTCTCGCGAGATTCCCGGAGCCGTTTCTCTGTGGGTTCCTCGCTTTTGTCGGCACCGCTTTCGCTTTCAGCCATCGACGGCCTCCGCGTTGTGCATCAGCGTATTCATCAGCGCAGCCCCACCAGCTCGCGCAGCATGGCCAGCGCCTCGCCGACGAAGATCTGGTACTGCGCCAGGATGTCGGCCATGCCGATCCAGACGATGACCAAGCCCAGCACCAGCGTCAGCGGAAAGCCGATGGAAAAGATGTTCAGCTGCGGTGCGGCACGAGTCATCAAGCCGAACGCCAGGTTGACCACCAGCAGCGCGGTGATCGCCGGCAGCACCAGCAGCAGGCCGGCGCCGAGCACCCAGCCGAGCTTGCTCGCCACCTCCCACAGATGATTGGTCGACAGCCCGCCGCCCACCGGCAGGGTCACGAAGCTCTCGGTGAGGATTTCCAGCACCACCAGATGGCCGTTCATCGCCAGGAACAGCAGGATCACCAGCATGTTGAAGAACTGGCCGAGCACCGGCACCGACACGCCGTTGGCCGGATCGACCATCGAGGCGAAGCCCAGGCCCATCTGCATCGCCAGCAGCTGCCCGGAAACGATGAACACCTGGAAAAACAGCTGCAGGACGAAACCGAGCATCACGCCGATCAGAATCTGCTCGGCGATCAGCAGCAGTGCCCGCAGGCTCAGCGCCTCGACCAGCGGCATCGGCCCGAGCGTCGGTGCCAGCACCAGGGTGATGGCCAGCGCCAGATACAGTCGCACCCGCGGTGGCACCAGCTGCGTGCCGATGATCGGCATGCTCATCAGCAACGCGGCGATACGAAACAGCGGGAGCAGAAACTGCGCCACCCAGCTGCCGATCTGCGCATTGCTCAGTTCCAGCATGGTTCAGCCGATGATCAGCGGAATGTTGGCGATCAGGCCCTGGGTGTACTCCATCAGCTCGCGCACCAGCCACGGTCCGGCCCAGATCAGCGTCAGCAGCATCACCAAGAGGCGCGGCAGGAAGCTCAGGGTCTGTTCGTTGATCTGCGTGGCGGCCTGGAACATCGCCACCACCAGGCCGACCAGCAGGCTCGGCATCACCAGCACACCGACGATCATCGCGGTCATCCACAGGCCTTCGCGAAACAGGTCCACCGCGACTTCGGGCGTCATGACGAGCCTCCTAGAGCGTGCCGAAGCTGCCGGCCAGGGTGCCGATGATCAGGCCCCAGCCGTCGACCAGCACGAACAGCATGATCTTGAACGGCAGCGAGATGATCAGTGGCGAGAGCATCATCATGCCCATCGCCATCAGCACGCTAGCCACCACCATGTCGATGATCAGGAACGGAATGAAGATCATGAAACCGATCTGGAACGCCGTCTTCAGCTCCGAGGTGACGAAGGCCGGCACCAGGATGGTCAGCGGCGCCGCCTCCGGACTGGCGATGTCGGTACGCCGCGACAGCCGCATGAACAGATCGAGATCGCTCTCGCGAGTCTGCGCCAGCATGAACGCCTTGAGCGGGCCTTCGGCGCGAGTGATCGCCTCCTGCGCCGGAATCTGCTCGGCGAGGTACGGCTGCAGCGCTTCCTGGTTTATCCGCTCGAACACCGGGGCCATGATGAACAGCGTGAGGAACAGCGTCAGACCGATGAGAATCTGGTTCGATGGCGTCTGCTGCAGGCCCAGCGCCTGACGCAGGATGGAAAACACGATGATGATCCGCGTGAAGCTGGTCATCAGCATGACGAACGCCGGGATGAAGCTCAGCGCCGTCATGATCAGCAGAATCTGCAGGCTGACCGAATACTCCTGCTGGCCCTGGGCGTCGGTGCTCAGGGTGATCGCCGGGATCGACAGCGGATTGTCGCCACGGGTCAGCAGTCCGCCCGCCTCCTGGCCGAGAGCCAGCGGGGCGACCACGGCCAGCAGCAACGCCAGCAGAATTCGCAACATCAGGGCTTGTCCTTGTGATCCTTGCCCAACAGCTCCATCAGGCGCTGGGCGAACTCCGGGTTGGCCGGTTCAGAATCGGGCAGATGCACCGGCTCCTTGAGCACGTGCAGCGGCGTGATGCGCCCGGCGGAGAGGCCGATCAGCACTTGCTCGCTGCCGACCTGCACCAGCACCAGCCGTTCGCGCGGGCCGAGTGCCTGGCTGGAAACCAGCTTGATCACCTGGGTACCGCGAGGGTTCATCTGCTGGACACGGCGCAGCAGCCAGGCCAGCAGAAAGATCAGCCCGACCACCAACAGCAGGCCGAGCAGCAGCTTGCTCAGCTGCGCCCCCATGTCGGTGCTACTCATGCTGGCAGCCGGTTCGGCAGCCAGTGCCGGCAGCGCCACCAGCAGCGCGAGAAAGGCTAGCGCGCGCATGTCAGCGCAGCTTCTTGATGCGTTCGGTGGGGCTGATCACGTCCGTCAGGCGAATGCCGAACTTCTCGTTGACCACCACCACCTCGCCATGGGCGATCAGCGTGCCGTTGACCAGCACGTCCAGCGGCTCGCCGGCCAGCCGGTCGAGCTCCACCACCGAGCCCTGATTGAGCTGCAGCAGGTTGCGGATGCTGATCTCGGTGCTGCCGACTTCCATCGAGATGGACACCGGAATATCCAGAATCACATCCAGATTCGGCCCTTCCAGCCCCAGCGGCACGCCGCCACCGCCCTTGGGTGCGCTGGCGAAATCCTCCAGCGGGGCACGCGGAGCAGCCGGTGCCGCCGCCGGTCCCTGGTTGAGCAGCGCGTCGATGTCGTCCTGGCTGGCATCGCCGGCCTCGGCCAGCGCCGCGGCCCATTCGTCGGCCAGCGCCTGCTCTTCGGGGGAAGTGTTCTGATCGTCTGCCATCGCTAGTCCTCGACCGGCTCGAATTGAGTAGAAAAGTGAGTCACCGGGTACGCACCACCGGCTCCAGCACCTGCAGGGCCAGATTGCCCTTGTGTGCGCCCAGCTTGACCTTGAAGGCCGGCATGCCGTTGGCGCGCATGATCATGTCCTCGGGCATTTCCACTGGAATCACGTCGCCCGGCTGCATGTTGAGAATGTCGCGCAGTTTCAGCTGGCGACGCACCACCGTCGCGCCGAGCGGCACGTTGACGTCGAGGATGTCCTCGCGCAGCGCCTTGATCCAGCGCTCGTCCTGATCGCTGACGTCGGACTGGAAGCCGGCGTCGAGCATTTCGCGGATCGGCTCGATCATCGAATAGGGCATGGTCACGTGCAGGTCGCCGCCGCCGCTGTCCAGCTCGATATGGAAGGTCGACACCACCACCACTTCGCTGGGGCTGACGATGTTGGCCAGCGCCGGATTCACCTCCGAGTTGATGTACTCGAAGTTGACGTCCAGCACCGCATGCCAGGCTTCCTTGAGGTCGGTGAAGGCCTGATCGAGCACCATGCGCACCACACGCAGTTCGGTGGGGGTGAATTCGCGGCCCTCGATCTTGGCGTGGCGGCCGTCGCCGCCGAAGAAGTTGTCCACCAGCTTGAACACCAGCTTGGCGTCGAGGATGA
This sequence comes from Stutzerimonas sp. 21-1, assembly GCF_056336065.1. Taxonomy (NCBI): domain Bacteria; kingdom Pseudomonadati; phylum Pseudomonadota; class Gammaproteobacteria; order Pseudomonadales; family Pseudomonadaceae; genus Stutzerimonas; species Stutzerimonas sp. 21-1. Next base: position 2,705,078 of record NZ_CM150500.1, read on the forward strand.
ACAGCGCGGTGCCACGCAGCGGCTTCATCTTTACCAGATTGAGGCTGGTCGGCACGTACAGCGAATGTACGTACTCGCCGAACTTCATGACCTGCACACCGCCCACCGAGACGTCTGCCGAGCGGCGCAGCAGGTTGAACATGCTGATGCGGGTGTAGCGCGCGAAGCGTTCATTGATCATTTCCAGCGTCGGCATGCGCCCGCGGACGATGCGGTCCTGGCTGGTGAGGTCGTAGCTCTTGATCGCGCCCGGTTCGGAATCGCTTTCGGTATCGACCAGACCGTCATCGACGCCATGCAGCAGCGCATCGATCTCGTCTTGCGAAAGCAGGTCTTGAACAGCCATCGGCGGAACCTTCTATTGCAGTACGAAGTTGGTGAACAGTACTTGCTCGACCGCCAGCTTGCCGACTTCCTTCTGCGCCAGTTCCTGCACGCTGGAGGTCGCCTGCTGACGCAGCATTTCCTTGCCCACCGGGGTCATCAGCGCCGCGAAATCCTGGCTGGAGAACAGCATCACCAGATGATTGCGCAGCAACGGCATATGTCCTTTGAGCGCATCGAGCGCCAATTGATCGCGCGACATCAGTGCCACGCTCACCTGCATGTAGCGCTGGCGCCCCTTGTGATTGAAGTTGACCACGAAGGCCGGCATCAGCACCTCGTAGATCGCCGCCGGCTTGCCGGTCGCCGTCTGCCCGGCCTCGGCCGGTTGCTCAGCCGCCTCGTCCCCACCCTTGTCGAGGAAGAACAGCGTGCCGCCGATGGACAACCCGATGGCCAGCAGGAAGGCCACCGCGATCGCGATGATGATTTTCAACCGACCTTTGCCCGCGTCCTGCGCGTCGGCAATCGGTGGTCCGGGGGGTACCTGTTTCTTCGCCATGCCAAATATCCGTCATTCTGCGCGCGACCGCTCACTGAGGCATCGTTGGAGCAACTGCTGTGCCAATGTCAGCGACGCGCTGCGCGTTAGGCCGCAGAGGATACGGCATCCCTGAAGGCGCCGCCCGGCACGCCCGAAGGAAGATAGATGACGCTCCGGCGCGAGACGGGCCTGCGCGCCAGAGCGACGGGAAACCGGCGGCGGCCGGTCAGGCGTAGTAATCCACCAGCCCGCGGTTGCCCACGGCACGATTGCTGGCGACTTCGCTGACGCCTTGCAGCTGCTCGTCGTCGCCCGCCGTCGCGGCAGGCGACGCGCCACCGCGCCCCGCTTCGCCTTCGCCGCGGCCCTGCCAGCCACGCGCCAGGGACTGATCGGAAACGTTGACGTTCATGCTCATGCCTTGCTGGTCGAACATCTCGCGCAAGCGCTGCATCTGCCCTTCGAGCGCATCGCGCACGCCGGCATGCGGGCTGAGGAAGGTGATCTGCGCCTGCTCGCGGTTCATCTCGATGCGCACCTCCATCCGCCCCAGTTCAGCCGGATCGAGCTGGATCTCCGCCGATTTGAGGTTCTGGCTGGACAGCCACATCACCCGATCCACCACCGCCTCGCTCCAGCCGGCCTGCTGCATCGCCACCGGCTGCCCCGGTACCAGCGGCGTGCGCTGCGCCTGCTGAATCTGTTGGGTGATCGCCTGGCTCAGCGGGCTGGCACGGCCGAGCGCCGGATCGGCCGGCTGACGGCTGTCCTGCGGCGCATCCAGGCCCTTCGAGACTTCACTCAGCGCAACCTCCAGCTCGACTTCCGGCTCGGGCTCGCTGCTGGCTTGCAGCAGACTGGCGAAGTCGTCCTCGGCGGGTGCCGCGGTCTCGCTCGCAGCGGCTGGCGAAACGGCGGTGGGCGCGGCCTTCAGCGTCAGGGCCGGTGCCGCGACGGTGGTCGCCGACTCGCCGGAAACATCTTCCGACACTTGCGTCTCGGCATCAGCGAGCGGCGGTGTCAGCTGCGTCTGGCCCAGCCCTGGCAACAGCGTCAGGGCCTCGGTCTGAGCGGCGGCCGGCTCGGGCGCCGGCAACTGGCCATTCAGGCCGAACAGCAGCAGCGGATCGAGTTCGCCCTCCGGCAGCGGCTCATCGCTCGCTTCCTCGCCAGGCAAGGAATTGCCGCTCTCGGCAACCGTCGGCTTCTCGGCGTCAGCGGTTGCCGTCGGCTCGCCGGCGCTCTGCTCCTCGTCGACTTTCTCGCGCGACGATGCAGAAGCATCGTCCTTGCGCTCGACAGGCTTGGTCTGGCGCTCGCGCGCATACACCTCGGAGAAGCTGGAACGCTTGCCATCGCTCGCCTCGGGCGCCGGCGACGGTTGCGCGGCGGCGGCCTTGGGACGCACTTCGAGAGTCGGGGACTTGAGCAACAGATCGGGGGAAACGGCCATGAAACATTCCGCTCAGTGTGGTTCGTGCAGAACCTTGAGCAAGTTCCGGGCCAGCAAAACCGTCAGAGAGCCGTCCGTTCAGCCGTAGCGCTGACGCTCGGCACGAAACAGGATGCCGACGATGGCGAACTCGCGCTCGATCCGCTCGATCATCGCCGGCGCCTCGACCAGCCGCTGCTCGCGGGCCAGGGTCTCCAGCTGGCAGCACAGATCGGCCAGCGCGGCGGCGCCCAGGTTGCTGCAGCTGCCCTTGAAGCTGTGTGCCGCACGCCGCAGAGTCTCGCCCTCACCGGCCTGGAAGGCTTGGCGCAGCAGGCGCAGGCGCTCCTCGGAGTCGGCCAGGAAGGTGTCCAGCAGAAGTGGGTACTCGCCTTCCATGACCGCTTGCAGCGTGACGAGTACGGCACTGTCGAGATGAGGAATGGACACCGATCCGCTCCTGGGAGAAAGGCGCTGAATTATGCCTGAGCCGACCAACGGAACTCCACGCTCAGTCCGCGCCCGTCGGCCTGCCAGGCGAAACCGTCACTGAGCTGACGGATCAACTGCAATCCCCGCCCACGCAGACATTCCACGCCGCGCGCCTCGCCCAGCGCGCGCTCGACGTCGAAGCCCGTGCCGCTGTCCTGAATGCCGATGCGCAGGCGACCACCCACTGCGTCGCACTGAATATCCAGCTCGAGACGGATGTAGCCGTCCACCAGCGCGGCCAGACGCTCGCTACGCGCCTCGTAATAGCGGGCGAAGCCGGCGGCATCGCGCTTGAGCGCCGAATCCAGGCCGAGCACGCCGTGCTCCAGCGCGTTGGAATACAGCTCGACCAGTACCGCATAAACGGCGCCGGCGCGAGGCCGCAGCTGATGGACCTGCAGCAGCACCTGCAGCAACAGCGGCAAGGGATTGCCGGCGCGCAGGCTGGCCGCACGCAACTCGAAGCGCCCGGACCAGTCGGCCGGCCGGCCTTCCTTCGGCGCACCGAACGACAACGGCAGCTGCAGCGCCACCATCTTCTCGCTCAGATCGACCTCGACCAGGCTGAGGTCGTCGCGCAGCTGGCCGTGAAACGCCAGCAGCGCCTCCTCAATCTCGTCGAACAGCCGCTTCGCATCGTGGTTGGCATCGAGAACGGCCAGCAGGCGTTGCTCGCCGAACAACTCGTCGCGCGCATTGCTGCTCTCCACCACGCCGTCGGACAGCAGCAGCAGGCGGTCGCCGAGTTTCAGCGGGTGGCTCTCGAAGTGCGCATCGAACGCGCCCGGCGCCAGCACGCCCAGCGGCAGATGACGCGACACCAGTGCCACGCGCTCACCGTCGGGGCGAATCAGGTAGCCGTCCGGCAGCCCGCCGTTCCAGACATTCAGCACGCCCTGGGTGAGGTTGATGTCCAGCAGTGTGGCGCAGCAGAACATCTCCACCGGCAGGATCTGCTTGAGCTTGGCATTCAGCTCACGAAGGATGTCCTTGGCCGCGTAGCCCTTGGCGGTCATGCCGTAGAAGGTCTCGGCCAGCGGCATGGCGCCGATCGCCGCCGGCAGGCCGTGGCCGGTGAAGTCGCCCAGCAGCACGAACATCTGCCCGGTCGGCGACTGCGCCGCCAGCAGCAGGTCGCCGTTGAACAGCGCTCGCGGCGATTGCCGGTAGCGGATGTTCGGCGCGCCCAGGCAACCGGCATGCGCCACCTTGTCGAAGATCGCCTTGGCCGCCCGCTGCTCGTCGAGCAGCTGCTGGTTGCGCCGGGCGATCAGGTCGCGTTGCTCGACCACCGTCGCCTGCAGTCGACGCAGCCGATGCATGGCCTTGATCTTGGCTTCGAGAATCACCGGGTTGTACGGCTTGACGATGAAGTCGTCGCCACCGGCTTCCAGACAGCGCACCAGCGCCTGGTTCTCGCTGAGCGAGGTGAGGAAGATGATCGGCACCAGCTCGTCGCCGGCCAGACTCTTGATCCGCCGCGCCGCCTCGAAGCCGTCCATCAACGGCATCAGCGCATCCATCAGCACCAGCTGCGGACGCTCGCGTTCGTAGAGCGCTACGGCTTCCAGGCCGTCGCCGGCGGTCAGCACATGGTGGCCCTGGCGGGCGATGATGGTCGACAGCAGCATCCGATCGACCGGGCTGTCCTCGGCGATCAGGACGGTCAGGCGCATCGGCACCTCAGGCGATCACGAACAGTTGTTCGAAGTTGGACACCGAAAGGATCTTGCGCACGTCGGCATTGCAATTGAGCAGCCGGACGTCGGCTTCATCGCCGCCGGCATGGTCGCGCAGCAGCAACAGCATGCCGAGCGCCGAGCTGTCGAGATAGGTCGCGCCCTGCAGATCGACGACATAGCGCTCGGGCGTGACGTCCTGACGCTGATACGCATCGCGGAATGCCTGGTGGGCGTTGAAATCGAAGCGTCCGCTGATAGCGATCGTCAGTTCGCGCCCATCGGCCGATGGTTGAGAAGTAATGGTCATGTAGCACTCCCTGATCCGAAACGGGGTCTTGCCAGACCGCCATGCGCCACGTGAAAACGACTGTGCCTGCCGGCAAACCGGGCAAGGCTGCACGGCGCTGAATGGGCGCGTACCAGCGATCTGTCGCGGGCTGCTGCGATGATACCCGAGAAGATTTAGCATTCAGACCCTACAGCGGCAAGCTCAATCCTGCCGCGGTCGTCCTACCAGCCGCTGCGAGAACTCGTCGAGCAGTTTCTGCTCGCGCTTGTCGGCCGCGACGCGCGCCTCGCGCAAGTAACCCTCCACCAGCTTGCTCAGCCCTTCGAGCCGCGCGTGCCGCTGCTGCCACTGGCTTCGCAGCTTGGCCAGGTTGTCGCGATGCCAGGCCACGCTGCGCTGCTGCTGGCCGATGGCCGATTCGAGCTGGGACAGAAAACGCTGATAGTTCATCAGCCACTGGCCGGAAACGCCCTGGCTGCCCTGGCGCAGCCACTGCTGCTGGTAATCGCTGAAATACTGTTCGAGTTCGCCGAGCTTGGCCTCGGCCTGCGACAGCTGCATCTGCCCCTGGCCGAGCATACGCGCGGCGTCGCGCTCGGCCTTCTGCGCCATCTCGATCACCGGCGCCAACCGGTCGGCACGACTGGTTGCCACGGATTACGCGCCCTGACGCGGTGCGAATACCGCGGCCAGCTGTGCCGCGCTTTCCTCCAGCCGCTCGCTTTCGTTCAGCCCCTGGCGCAGATAGCGAACCATCTCGGCCTGGCGGGCGATGGCGAGGTCGGTGTCCGGGTCGCCGCCGGGCACATAGGCACCGACGCTGATCAGGTCGCGACTCTGCTGGTAACGCGACCACAGCTGCTTAAAACGCTGCGAGGCGCGCACATGCTCGGCATCGACCACTTGCGGCATGACCCGGCTGATCGACGCTTCGATATCGATGGCCGGGTAGTGGCCCTCCTCGGCCAGCCGCCGCGACAGCACGATGTGGCCGTCGAGCACGCCGCGCGCGGCATCGGCGATCGGGTCCTGCTGGTCGTCGCCTTCGGAGAGTACCGTGTAGAACGCGGTGATCGAACCGCCGCCCTGCTCGGCGTTACCGGCGCGCTCGACCAGACTCGGCAGCTTGGCGAACACCGATGGCGGATAGCCCTTGGTCGCCGGCGGCTCACCGATGGCCAGGGCGATTTCGCGCTGGGCCTGGGCGTAGCGGGTCAGCGAATCCATCAGCAGCAGCACGTTCTTGCCCTTGTCGCGGAAATACTCGGCGATGCGCGTGCAGTACTGCGCGGCGCGCAGACGCATCAGCGGCGCCTCGTCGGCGGGCGAAGCAACCACCACCGAGCGCTTGAGGCTCTCCTCGCCGAGGATGTGTTCGATGAATTCCTTGACCTCGCGCCCGCGCTCGCCGATCAGGCCGACGACGATGATGTCCGCCTCGGTGAACTTGGTCATCATGCCCAGCAGCACCGACTTACCGACGCCAGTACCGGCGAACAGGCCCAGGCGCTGGCCGCGGCCGACGGTGAGCAGGCCGTTGATGCTGCGGATGCCGACGTCCAGCGGCTCGCTGATCGGGTGGCGCTTGAGCGGGTTGATCACCGGGCCGTCCATCGGCACCCAGTCTTCGGCGCGCATGCCGCCCTTGCCGTCCAGCGCGCGGCCGGCGCCGTCGAGCACGCGGCCAAGCATGGACATACCCATCGGCAGGCGACCGGTATTGGGCAGCGGCACCACCCTCGCACCGGGCGCGATACCGGCGAGGCTGCCGACTGGCATCAGGTAGAGCTTGCCGCTGGAGAAACCCATGACCTCGGCCTCGACCTCGGTCGGGTGGTAGCTGTCGTCGTTGATCACCCGGCAGCGGCTGCCGACCGCGGCGCGCAGGCCCTCGGCTTCCAGCGTCAGGCCAACCATGCGCAGCAGGCGGCCTTCGAGAATCGGCTGACTAGGCAGCTTGACCGCCTCGGTGTAGCAGGCCAGGCGCCGGGCGAAACTGACCCGGTCAAGGCGCATCGGGGTGGTCCAGATCGAGATGCAGATCGGCCGCCGGCGGATGCGTGGCGTTCTCGCGCTGCTGCTCGAACAACTGCTTGATCGCCTGACTCAGGCGCGTCTCGACGCTGGCGTCGATGCGGCTGTGTTCGGTCTCGATGAGGCAGCCGCCGGGCAGCAGGCTGGCGTCTTCGAGAATCCGCCAGCTCTCTTCGTGGCGCTCGCGCAGCGCCTTGATCAGTTCGAAATCCTGTGGATTGACGTGAACATGCACGTTCTGCGCGCCCATCGGTAGCAGCTTGAGCGCCTCGCGCAGCACCTGGCGGATCTGGCTGGAATCGATCAGCAGATCGCGCTGGATCACCTCGCGCGACAGGTGGCTGACCAGCGTGACCAGCGCGTGCTCGAGATTGCGATCCTGCTCGGCAATCGGATCGAGCAGCTGCGTCATCAGCTGCTCGAGGCTCTGCAGGCGTGCGGCCAGCGCCGTCTCGGCCTCCTGGCGGGCCTTCAGCTGGCCGGCATGGAAGCCGTCCTTCTCGCCGGTGGCGAAGCCTTCGTTGTAGGCCTCCTGGCGAATCGCTTCCAGCTCGTCGAGTGTCAAGGGTTTGACTTCCTCGACCGGCACCTCTTCGCTGTGCGCCAGCTCTTCGACGATCAGTTCCGCTTCGACGGACTCTTCGGCTGCCGCACCCTCGGCGTCGAAGCTGGGCAGCGCCCAGCGGTCGAACAGCCGCACGTCCTGAGCACGGATCACATCGCTGGGATTTTCCTTGGCCACGGCTTAGACCATTTCCTCGCCGCCCTTGGCGCCCAGGACGATCTCCCCGGCTTCGGCCATGCGGCGGGCGATGGTGAGGATTTCCTTCTGCGCGTTCTCGACCTCGCTGACGCGCACCGGGCCCTTGGCCTCCAGGTCGTCGCGCAGCAGTTCGCCGGCGCGCTTGGACATGTTCTTGAAGACCTTTTCCTTGATCGCTTCGTCGGCGCCCTTGAGCGCCAGCACCAGCACGTCGGAGGACACCTCGCGCAGCAGGATCTGGATGCCGCGGTCGTCGACGTCGGCCAGGTTGTCGAAGACGAACATCAGGTCCTCGATCTGCGTCGACAGGTCCTCGTCGACCTCGCGGATGGCATCCATCAGCTGGCCTTCGATGGAGCTGTCGAGGTAGTTCATGATGTCGGCGGCACGCTTCACGCCGCCGAGGCTGGCGCGGCTGGTGTTGGTGTTGCCGGAGAACTGCTTCTCGAGGATCAGGTTGAGTTCCTTCAGCGCCGCCGGCTGCACGGTGTTGAGCGACGATACGCGCAGCACGATGTCCAGGCGCACCTTGTGGTCGAAGTGCGACAGCACCTCGCCGGCCTGATCGGGGTCCAGATAGGCCACCACGATGGCCTGGATCTGCGGGTGTTCGTAGCGGATCACGTCCGCCACGGCGCGCGGCTCCATCCATTTCAGGCTGTCCAGGCCGCTGGTGTTGCCGCCCAGCAGGATGCGGTCGATCAGGCCGCCGGCCTTGTCCTCGCCCAGCGCCTGCGTAAGCATCTTGCGGATGTAGCCGTCGGAGCCGACGCCGAGGCTGGTCTGGTCGCCGACGATTTCGACGAATTCGCTCATCACCCGCTCGACCTGCTCGCGGTGGATGTTGCGCATCTGCGCCATCGCCGTGCCGACCCGCTGCACCTCTTTCGGACCGAGGTGACGCAGCACCTGCGCGGCATCGGTTTCGCCCAGCGACAGCAGCAGGATGGCGGCCTTGTCGACCTTGTTGAGCTTGGTTTGAACCCGGTTCTCACTCATCGGCGTTGATCCACTCTTTCACCACCTGGGCGACCCTTCCCGGATCTTCGGCCACCAGGTTCTTGATCGCGTTGAGCTGGGCTTCGTATCCCTCGCTCGGACTCGGCAACATGATGTTCTGCGGACCGCTGAGGCTGACGCGGTCGTTGGCCAGCGCAGCGTCGACGCCGCCCATGTCTCCCAGTTCGACATCGCCGTCGCCAATGTTCTGCAGTTCCTTGCCCTTGCCGGCATGGGTCAGGTTGTTCAGCACCGGACGCAGCACGCCGAACACCAGCACCAGGATGAACAGCACGCCCAGCACCTGCTTGACCACATCCCAGAACCACGGCTGCGAGTAGAACGGGATATCGATCACCGCATCGTCGAAGGAATCCGCGACGAAGGCGGTGTTGATCACGCTGACGCTGTCGCCACGGCTGGCATCGAAGCCCACGGCGTCCTGCACCAGACGGGTGAAGCGCGCCAGGTCGTCGGCCGTCCACGGCGTACGGGTGACTTCTCCGGCGGCATTGGTCATGACCTGGTCGTCGACCACCACCGCCACCGACAGCCGGCGCAGACGCCCCTGCTGCTGCTTGGTGTAGCTGATGGAGCGGTCCAGCTCGTAGTTCCGGGTGGCCTGCTCGCGCTTGTCCGAGGGATACGGTGCCAGCATCGGCTGACCGGTCGCCGGATCCATGATCTGCTGACCGTTGGCATCCAGCAGCGGCTGGCCGGGCGCCACGGCGCCCGCAGCGGCGGCCTGCTGCCTGGCCTGCTCCGGCGCGGAAGCCGGGCCGGGCGGCTGATTGCTCAGCGCACCGGGCACGCCCTGCGGCGGCAGGCTACTTTGACGCTGCTCGTTGACGCTCTGCTCGCTGCGCAGTGCCGGCTGGTCAGGGTTGAAGGTTTCCGAGGTGGACTCCACCGCACTGAAATCGACGTCCGCCGAAACTTCCGCCTTGTAGCGGCCGCTGCCCAGCACCGGCTGCAGGATGTTGTGCACGCGCTGGGTGTAGAGCCCTTCCATGCGCCGGCTGTAGTCGAACTGCTTGCCGGCCATGGTCAGCTCGGACAGCTCCTGCTGGTCGGACAGCAGGTTGCCCTTCTGGTCCACCACGGTGATCTGCGACTTGCTCAGCTCCGGCACGCTGGTGGCGACCAGGTTGATGATCGCCATCACCTGGCTCGGCTCCAGCGAGCGGCCTGGGTACAGCTCGACCAGCACCGAGGCGCTGGGCTTGCGTTCGTCACGGACGAACACCGAACTCTTGGGGATTGCCAGGTGCACGCGGGCACCCTTGACGTTGTTCAGGCTGGATACGGTACGCGCCAGTTCGCCTTCCAGGCCGCGGCGATAACGGGTCGCCTCCATGAACTGGCTGGTGCCCAGGCCCTGCTCCTTGTCGAGAATTTCAAAGCCGATATTGCTGTCGGCGGGCGCAATGCCGGCACCGGCGAGCTTCAGCCGGGCGCGCGCCAGGTCGTCGGCCTTGACCAGCAGCGCGCCGGAATTGGGTTCGACGGTGTAGGCGATATCCGCCGCGGCGAGCGTCTCCATCACCTGATTGGCGTCCATACCAGCCAGGCTGCCGAGCAGCGGGCGGTAGTCCGGCTGCTGCGACCAGAGCACCACGGCGAAACCGATGGCGACGCTCGCCGCCAGCCCGACCAGCAGGCCGATCTGGCGCAGCATCGACATCTCGGAGAGATTTTCCAGGAACGACAGCCCCAGCAGCGGCTTCTTCGCCTCTACCGCGCCGCTCTGCACCGGAACGTTGCTCACCGCATCAGCCATAATTCAATCCGCCTCACACCGGCATCTGCATGATGTCTTGATAGGCCTGGACCAGCTTGTTACGCACTTGGGTCAGGGCCTGGAAAGAAACGCTGGCCTTCTGTGAGGCGATCATAACTTCGGTCAGGTCGACGCCGCCCTGCCCCATCTCGAAGGCGGAGGACATCTGACTGGAAACCTGCTGGGTTTCGTGCACCTTGTTCACCGCCTGGCCGAGCATGTCGGAGAAGCTCGGCGCACCGGCTTCCTGTACCGGCGCCTCGGGCTTGGTGCGTGCCATGGCATCGGTCTGCATGGCCCGCATTTCCAGCATCAAGCGATTGAATTGGACACCCTGACTCATCTACTTCCTCCAACAGCCACGGTTTTTTGACGCTACGTGGCATGCAGTGAGTAGATAGCAACAAGGGTGCCAGAAACTGTGACATGCCCTGCCGCCGGCTCCTCCCTTCGTCCGACTGCGAACACCGACACTGTTCCGCCGAACCCGGCGCCGGCTGTACTGCATGGCGCACGCACCGTGCCGGTAGGCTAGCCTGCAGATGCGTCCCGGCCCGACCGGCGGCGTCCCGTCGGCCCCACAAGAACAAGCACCATGACCGAATCCGTCCGCCTTGGACTGCGCCCCCTCAGCGACAGCTCGCCCTCGACAATCGTCGCCGGTTTCATCGCCATGCTGACCGGCTACACCAGCTCGCTGGTACTGATGTTCCAGGCCGGCCAGGCAGCCGGTCTGAGCGCCGGGCAGATTTCCTCGTGGATCTGGGCGCTGTCGATCGGCATGGCGATCTGCAGCGTCGGTCTGTCGCTGCGTTACCGCACGCCGGTGGTGGTCGCCTGGTCGACGCCCGGCGCCGCCCTGCTGATCGCCAGTCTGCCCGGCGTACCGTATGCCGAGGCGATCGGCGCCTACATCTTCGCCTCGGCGCTGATCGTGCTGTGCGGGCTGACCGGCAGCTTCGAACGGTTGATGCGCCGCGTCCCCGCCTCGCTCGCCGCGGCGCTGCTGGCCGGCGTGCTGTTCAATATCGGCAGCGAGATTTTCCGCGCCGTGCCGGCCCAGCCGTTGCTGGTGCTGGGCATGTTCTTCACCTACCTGCTGGGCAAACGGCTGCTGCCGCGCTATGCGGTGCCGGGTGCGCTGGTGGTCGGCTGCGTGTTGGCGGCCATGCAGGGGCTGCTGGATTTCCGCGGCTTGCGTCTGGAACTGGCGGTGCCGGTATGGACCACGCCGGCGCTGTCGTTTGCCGCAATTCTCAGCATCGGCATCCCGCTGTTCGTCATCGCGATGGCGTCGCAAAACATGCCGGGGCTGGCAGTGCTGCGTGCCGAGGGTTATGACGTACCGGCCTCGCCACTGATCTCGGTGACCGGCATCGCCTCGGTACTACTGGCGCCGTTCGGCTCGCACGGCATCCATCTGGCGGCGATCACCATGGCGATCTGCGCCGGCCCCGAGGCGCATCCCGACCCGCGCAAGCGCTACACGGCGGCGGTGTGGTGCGGGGTGTTTTATGGCATCGCCGGCATCTTCGGCGCGACCCTGGCAGCGCTGTTCGCGGCGTTTCCGGCGGCGCTGGTGCTGTCGATCGCGGCGCTCGCGCTGCTCGGCTCGATCGGTGCGGGGCTGACCCAGGCCATGCAGCAACCGCATGAGCGCGAGGCGGCGCTGATTACCTTCATGGTCACGGCATCGGGACTGACGCTGTTCGGCATCGGGGCCGCGCTGTGGGGCTTGATTGCGGGGGTGGTGACGTTGCTGGTGCTAAGCAAGCGAGACTGAGCGCGCCTGGTTTTCCGCGCCGCTCCGGGGCGGCCCGGCAGCAGGCACGCTGACCGGCGGGGCGAAACCCGAGGCACTCGCGGATCGCCCAGCTCCCCGCACCCAGAACGCTAAACCGCCGTCGCTCCACCATCCACCGCCAGCGCATGGCCTGTGGTAAACGCCGCGCCATCGCTGCACAGATAGAGCACCGCCGCCGCGATCTCCTCGACCTTGCCGATGCGCCCAACCGGATGCATCGCAGCAGCGAACTCCGCCTTGCGCGGATCGGCCTCATAGGCACGGCGGAACATGTCGGTGTCGATCACCGCCGGACACACCGCATTCACCCGGATGCCCTTCTTCGCATACTCGATGGCCGCCGACTTGGTCAGGCCGATCACCGCATGCTTGGATGCCGAGTAGATGCTCATCTTCGGCGCCGCACCCAGGCCGGCCACCGAGGCGGTGTTGACGATGGCGCCGCCGCCCTGCGCCAGCATCAGCGGCAACTGGTGCTTCATGCACAGCCACACGCCCTTGACGTTGACGCCCATGATCGCGTCGAACTCCGCCTCGCTGCCTTCGGCCAGCCGGCCTTGCTCGATCTCGATACCGGCGTTGTTGAAGGCATAGTCGAGCCGGCCGAAACGCCCCACGACCTGCTCCAGCAAGGCCCTGACCTGTTCGTCACGGGTGACGTCGCAACGGACGAACAACGCCTCACCGCCGTTTTCCCGAATCGCCGCGGCGGCCGCCTCGCCAGCGGTGTCATCGAGATCGGCGAGAACGACCTTGAGGCCCTGCTCGGCGAAGGCCTGCGCAGTGGCGCGGCCGATGCCCGCCGCTGCACCGGTGACGAGGGCGACCTGACCGGAGAATTTCATGCTCATGCTGAAGATCCTGAACGAGAGATTGAACCTGGCGCCGGGTCCTGACGTGACCGCGAGACCATAAGCGGTCACCGTTATACCGCTCCGCGAAACCCGCGACGCCGATATCACCGCTCTGGATGCCAGTGCATACGCGCCGACGGATGCATGTTGCGGTCACGCCCGGCGGCGGCTAAACCAAGCTTTTCGCTCAACGAAGGCTTGTTCGACATGCTCAATCAACAGTACCTGCTGGCCCAGCGCCCCATCGGCGCGCCGACGCGCGACACCTTCCGCTTTGCCGAGGCGGAAACCGGTGAGCCCGGCCCCAACGAAATTCTGGTGCAGGTCGAATACCTGTCCATCGATCCGGCCATGCGCGGCTGGATGAACGAGGGCAAGTCGTACATCGCGCCGGTGGGCCTCGGCGAGGTGATGCGCGCGCTCGGCGTCGGCAAGGTGATCGCCTCGCAGCATCCGGGCTTCGCCGTCGGCGACTACGTGAATGGTCCGCTGGGTGTGCAGAAGTACTTTCGCGGCGAGCCGAAAGGCTTCTACAAGGTCGACCCGCAGCAGGCGCCGCTGCCGCGCTACCTGTCGGCGCTGGGCATGACCGGCATGACCGCCTACTTCGCCCTGCTCGCCGTCGGCCAGCCGAAGGCCGGCGATACCGTGGTGCTGTCCGGCGCTGCCGGCGCGGTGGGCAGCGTGGCCGGGCAGATCGCCAAAATCAAAGGCTGCAAAGTAGTGGGTATCGCCGGCGGCGCCGACAAGTGTCGCTTCCTCACCGAGGAACTGGGCTTCGACGGCGCCATCGACTACAAGCACGAGGACCTGGCCGCGGGCCTGAAGCGCGAATGTCCGCAGGGCGTGGACGTCTATTTCGACAACGTCGGCGGTGACATCCTCGACACCGTGCTCACCCGCATCAACGTCGGCGCGCGGGTGGTGCTGTGCGGCGCGATCAGCCAGTACAACAACAAGGAGGCGGTCAAGGGACCGACGAACTACCTGTCGCTACTGGTCAACCGTGCGCGCATGGAAGGCATGGTGGTGACCGACTATATGGCGCGCTACCCGGAGGCGATGCGCGAGATGGCCGGCTGGCTGGCCGGCGGCCAGCTGAAGAGCAAGGAGGACATCGTCGAGGGTCTGGAAACCTTCCCCGAAACCCTGTTGAAACTCTTCAGCGGCGAGAACTTCGGCAAGCTGGTGCTCAAGGTCGGCTGAGCGCTCAACCCAGCTCGGCGACGACCGCGGCCAGCGCCTGCGCGGGATCGGCGGCCTGGGCGATCGGCCGACCGATGACCAGATAGTCCGAACCGGCGGCCATCGCCTGCGCCGGCGTGAGGATGCGCCGCTGGTCGTCCTGGGCGCTGCCGGCCGGGCGAATGCCGGGCGTCACCAGCTGCAGCTGCGGGTACTGCGCCTTCAACGGCTGCGCTTCCTGTGCCGAGCAGACCAGGCCGTCGAGACCGGCTCGCGCGGCCAGACCGGCCAGGCGCAGCACCTGCTCCTGCGGCGCGATGTCCAGGCCGAGATCAGCCAGATCGGCCTGCTCCATGCTGGTCAGCACGGTCACGCCAATCAGCAGCGGCGCCGGCCCGCCGATCTTGTCCAGCGTCTCGCGGCAGGTTGCCATCATGCGCAGGCCACCCGAGCAGTGCACGTTGACCATCCATACGCCCAGCTCAGCGGCTGCCTTGACCGCCATCGCCGTGGTGTTCGGAATGTCATGGAATTTCAGGTCGAGGAACACCTCGAAGCCGCGCACGCGCAGCGCCTCGACCACCGCCGGGCCGCAGCGGGTGAACAGCTCCTTGCCGACCTTGACCCGGCACAACGCGGGATCGAGCTGCTGCGCCAGCGCCAGGGCGGCGTCCTGCGAAGGGAAGTCGAGCGCAACGATGATCGGAGTCTGGCAAGTCATGACGGGGTCCTCGGCAAAATTCGGCGCGCATTGTCGCAGAAAATCTGCGGTCGAACTAAAGCCCCCGCCGCTTGCGCCGACAAACCGGATCGCACGTGACCCATACTACGGCGCAGCGTAAAGTGACGCTGTCCGCAAATCAGGTCTGCGGGTTCGTCTATTTCGTCTGTGGAGGTACGCCATGCCCTGGTACTTCTGGCTGATTCTGGCCGTAGCGCTCGGCTCCATCGTCGGCAGCCTGCTCATGTTGCGCTCGACGGCGCGCAAGATTCCCCTCAGCGAAGAACAGAAGAAGCGCATTGCCGAGCGCAATGCCGCAGCAGACGCACAGGACGCACGCGACCGCTGAACCCGGTCGCCGCTGCGGCTGCAGCATCGCAATCGCCGCACGTTCGGCAAGTGAAAGGAAGCACGACACGCTCATCGGTGGCAGCGCCCGTCCGGATCGCCGCGCCGATTTTTCCTTTCCCTCCAGATGAATGTGCATGCCAGCAGCCCTGCCCGATATCGAAGAAAACCGCCTCCATGCCCGCGCCATTTTTACCCGTCGCATACTGCCCGGCGCAGTTAGCGTGCTGCTTTGCGCGCTGCTCGGCGCCAGCGTCGCGGTCAGCCGGATCGCTACGAGCATTGATGAAGACGCCGTTACGCAAAGCCGCTTCCTCACCGGCAAGGCCATCGAGGGGCAGCGCGAGTGGATGGGCCGCTCGGTGGTCGACTACGCCTTCTGGGGTGATGCCTATGCGCATCTCAACGGCCCGGTGAGCATCGACTGGGCCTATACGCAAGCCAACTTCGGCGCCTCGCTGTACGAAGACTTCGGCTATGAAGGCGTGCTGCTGGTGACACCGCAAGGCGAAACGCCCTATGCGGTGATTGACGGCGAGCTGCGCTCGGTCGACGCCTACCGGTGGTTGCAGGGCGGCCTGGAGCCGCTGCTGGCGCGCGCACGCCTGGCGTTCGACCACGAGCAGGGCGTGGTCGGCCTGCTATCAGTGGATGGCACGCCGGCGATGGTGGCTGCGGCCGTGCTCTCGCCAGGCGACAGCAAGGTCAAGGCTGCCGCGACGCCGGCCTCGATCGTGCTGTTCGTCGATGTGCTGGATGCCGCACGCCTGGCCGAGCTCGGCCAGGACTACGCCGTCGACGCGCTGCGCGTAGCGGATGCCGACACCCCGCGCACGGCGCCACAGCTGCCGCTGACGCTGACGCTGGAAGACGGCACCGCCCAGACCTTGACCTGGAAACCCGCGCAGCCAGGACGACGGATGCTCTGGGTAGCGCTGCCGACGCTCGCGCTGGCGGCGCTGGCGCTGGGCGGGCTGATCTGGGTGCTGGGGCGTCTGGCGCTGCGTACGGTGCAGATGATGGACACCAACTACGCCCGCCTGGCCAGCAAGAGTCGCGAGCTGCGCGCCAGCGAGGCACGTTTTCGCGATGTCGCCGAGGCGGCCTCCGACTGGATCTGGGAAACCGATGCACAGGCGCAGCTGACCTATCTCTCCAGTCGTTTCGAAGAAATCACCGGCCACGCTTCAGCTGACTGGATCGGCCGTCCGCTGATCGACCTGCTGATCAGCGATCACGCCGCCCTGCAGGAGTGGCTGCAGGCGCCACAGGCAAGCGCGCTGAAATGCAGTTACCGCGCCGCAGATGGCCGCGAACGGCATTGCCGGCTGGCCGCGCGGGCGATCCGCGATGACGGGCAGTTGCGCGGCTATCGCGGCACCGCGAGCGACATCACCGAGGAAACCCGCGCTCAGGCACGCGTCCAGTATCTGTCGCAACATGACGCACTGACCGGGCTGCCCAATCGCGCCCGCCTGCGCGACCACCTGGAAGGCCGATTGGCGGCCCTGCGCGGCACCTCCCGGCTGGCAGTGCTCTATCTCGATCTGGATCGCTTCAAGCCGGTCAACGACACACTCGGCCACGCCGCGGGCGACGAGGTGCTGATCGGGGTCGCCCAGCGCCTCAAGCAATGCACACGCGACGACGATCTGGTGGCCCGCCTGGGAGGCGACGAGTTCGTCATGGTGCTCGGCCGCCTGGGCGCGCCGGAGGACATCGCGCGGCTTTGCGAGCGGGTGATCGCCGCCATCAGCGAGCCGTTCTTCTACGAGGGACACAAGATCTACGTCGGCGCCAGTATCGGCGTCGCGGTGGCGCCCGGCGACGGCCTGCTGGCCAGCGAGCTGCTGCGCTGCGCCGACATCGCGCTGTACCAGGCCAAGGCCAATGGCCGCGGCATCTGGCATCCGTACACGCGGGAACTGGACAACCGCGCCAACGATCGCCACCGGCAGGAAGACGAGCTGCGCCAGGCGATTGCCGACGAACGTTTCGAAATTCATTACCAGCCGCGCTACCGCAGCGCGGGCTTGCACATCATCGGCGCCGAGGCCCTGCTGCGCTGGCCGCATGCAGAGCGCGGGCTGCTGCTGCCCGAGTCGTTCATCCCGCTCGCCGAAGAGACCGGACTGATCGCCACGCTGGGCAACTGGGTCTTACGCCAGGCCTGCCGCGACGCCGTAGCCTGGCCGGACGGTCTGGTGGTCTCGGTCAATCTTTCTCCGCTGCAACTGCGCCATGAACAATTGCTGGATGAGGTAAAGGCCGCGCTGGCCGAAAGCGGCCTGCCCGCCAGCCGGCTGGAGCTGGAAATCACCGAGAGCGCCCTGCTGCAGGAAAACGCCGGCACCCTGGCGCTGCTCAGCAGCCTCAAGGCGCTGGGCGTGCGACTGGCGATGGATGATTTCGGCACGGGCTATTCGTCGCTCAGCAACCTGCGCACCTACCCGTTCGACGTAATCAAGATCGACACCAGCTTCGTCGGCGGCATGCAGGAGAATGCCGAAGATCACTCGATCGTCCGCGCACTGATCGATCTCGGCCGTGGGCTGAATCTGCAGGTCACCGCCGAAGGCGTGGAAACCGCCGAGCAATTGCGCCTGCTGCAGGCCGACGGCTGCACCGAGGTACAGGGCTTCCACATGAGCCGGCCGCTGGCGGCCGACGCACTACTGACGCTACTGGCACGCCGGGCGCCGTGAGCGGCGCGGTTCGTCCGGCCGCGCTCAGCGCTTGAACTCGAACTGAATTTCCGCGCCTTCGATCAGCGGATCGTCTTCCTCGTCGCCGGTGATCAGCCGCCCGCTCATCTGTACCGACTGCGTCGGCTCACTGAACAGCGGCGGCAGCAGGCTCATCGCCGGCGCGGACTCGTCGTGCTCGAACTCCTTGGCCCAGTCTTCCGGCAGACTCAGGTCGAGCCGGGGGGTGGTCAACTCGATCTCTTCGATCTTCTCAAGCTTCTCGGGAGTCGCGACCTTGTGCACCGGCGCCGCGGGTGACGGCTTCGGTACGCTGATCTGCACGGGCGGCTTCGTTTCGTCGGCCTGTTCAGTTGCGGGCGCGACCTCGATCTTCAGATCCGGCGGCGCTTCGGCAGCCTGCTGCGGTGCGGCCGGTGTCTGCAGCGCGGGTGGCGCGGTCTTCTCTGGCGCCGGCGGCGTGGACGGCTCCTTATCGCAGGCTGTCAGCGCGAGCAGCGCACCTGCCAGCCACAGGGGTTTGATCATCGCAGCGCCGCTCCTCTCGTTCGCGCATACCGGGCGCGGCGCTATTGTGCCTCTCGGCAAAGCTCGACGGCCAGCGCGCCGAGCGTACTCAGCGCCCGCTCTGTCTCGCGGTTCCAGGGCAGGCCGCAGTTCAACCGGATGCAGTGATTGAACTGCTCGGTGTTACTGAAGATCAGCCCCGGCGCGATGCTGATACCCTGCGCCAGCGCACGCACCTGCAGGTCCTTGGTGTTGACCCGTGCCGGCAGGCTGACCCAGAGAATGAAATTGCCCTTGGGCCGGGTCATCTGCGTGCCTTCGGGAAAGTAACGCTGCACCGCCAGCTGGAACGCCGACAGGTTCTTGCGGTACTCCTGCCGGATGAAGCGCAGGTGGCGGTCATAGCCACCATTCTCCAGATAAGCGGCCACGCCCATCTGCGTCACGCTGCACGCCGAGTGCGTGCTGAACGTCTGCAGCCGCTGCACCTCGGCCTGGTGCCGGCCGGCGATGATCCAGCCGATGCGTACGCCCGGCGACAGGGTCTTGGAGAAGCTCGAGCAATAGATCACCCGGCCTTCGCGGTCATTGGACTTGAGCGCCTTGTACTGACCCTGCTCGAACATCAGCTCGCCATAGATATCGTCCTCGACGATCTGGATGTCGAAGCGTGACGCCAGGTTGAGCAGCTGCTTCTGCCGGCTGTCGGGCATACTCACGCCCAGCGGGTTGCTCAGTCGCGCGGTCAGCACCAGCGCCTTGATCGGCCACTGGCTGGCGGCCAGCTGCAGCGCCTCGAGGCTCATGCCGGTGTCCGGGTCGCTGGGGATCTCGATCACCTTCAGCCCCAGCAGGTCCGCCAGTTGCAGCAGGCCGTAATAGGTCGGCGACTCGGCGGCAATCAGGTCGCCGGGCCGGGTCAGTACGCGCAACGACATCTGCAGCGCGTCGACACAACCGTGGGTGATCACCACTTCGGCCGGATCGACCAGCACCCCGGCGTCGCGCATGCGGATCGCCACCTGCCGACGCAGCGGTTCGTAACCCGGACTGAACATGTAGCTGAACGCCCGCGGACTGTGGAAGCGGGTCACCTTGGCCAGCTGCTGGTGCAGCGCGCGCACCGGCAGGTAGTCGACGTGCGGAACGGCAGCGCCCAGCGGAATCAGGCCCTCGCGGCGCGACTCGTTGAGCACCTGGTTGATGATGCTGCTGCGGGTGACCAGCGTGGGCCGCTCGACCTGCGCAATGTCGGGCGTCGGCGCAGTCAACATCAGCGTCTGGTGCACGTAGAAGCCCGACTGCGGACGGGCGCGGATCATGCCCTGGTCTTCCAGGTTGGCGTAGGCCTGCAGCACCGTCGCGTGGCTGACGTTGAGCTGCTGGCTCATCTTGCGCACCGAGGGCACGCGCTCACCCGGGCGATAGACGCCGCGCCGGATATCCTCGGCCAGCTGTTGAGCGATGCGCTGATAGAGCAACAGATTGGTCATTTTTGCCGATCCCCGCGAACTGAACCGTAACAGTAGCTCAGCAACGAAGAATGAAACCAATACAGTTACATCGCGAGTGGGCGAAACAGATGTTTCAGCGATCAGGCCCCAGCTCGCCTTGCGCATCGGAAAAGAGGATTTCCACGCGCCGATTCTGCGCACGACCGCGCGCCGAAGCGTTTTCCGCAACCGGGAAGGCTTCACCGTAACCGCGTATCTCGATGCGCTGCGAAGCGATGCCCAGATCGGTCAGCACCTCGGCGACGGCCTCAGCGCGCGCCTTCGACAGCGCAAGGTTGCGGTCGGCGTCACCGCGACTGTCGGTATAGCCCTCGATGCGTACCCGCCGCTGCGGGTTGAGTTCGAGGAAATGCGCCAGCTTGAGCAGCGTCCGATTGGCCTCGCGGCCCAGCTCGTCGCTGTCGGCACGGAACAACACATCGCCGAGCGTCATCACCAACCCGCGATCGGTCTCGGTCGCCGCCATGCTGATGATCTGGTCATCACCCCAGCGCCCCGGTTGCTGCGCACTCAACAGGCGGGCATCGCGCAGCATGTCGCGCAGGCGCTGGCGCTCCATCTGCAGTTGCACGATGCGCTGCTGATTGTCGAGCAGCGTACCGTGCTGCCGGGCGATCTCGCTGTAGCTGAGGCTCAGGTAGGAATAATGCTGGGCATCCTCGGCGCCGCCCCAGAACTCGGCAAAGCGCTGCGCCCGCGCCAGCGATTCGCCGGCGCGCACGACGTCCTTCGGCGCTCCACGCTGGATCCGCGTGTCGCTGCTGACCTTGGTGTAGCTCTCTGCTGCCTGGGAAAGCTGCTGTTCGAGGTCGGGATTGGCGCAACCGGCCAGCCCGCCCAGCAGGAGGCAGATCAGCCCCTGTCGACGAAACCGGCTCACCGCAGATCGCCCAGTTGTTGGCGCAGGCGCTCGATGCTGCGGTTCAGCTCGGCAATCTGGCTGGCACTCTTGGCATTCAGCACCCGCGCTTCGGCCAGACGCGCATCCAGCTCAGCCTGCTCGCTCAGCAGGCGCGCCTGCCGGAAGTCCTCGTCGTTCATGGCCGCACGGGCAGCGGCCAGCTTCAGCTCAGCGAGCATCAGCTCGGCCGTATGCTCGTCGGCACCGACTGCCCGTGCCTGCTGCATGGCCTTTTCGGTCAGACGCATCTGTTCGAGCGGCGCCGGATCACTGGCGCAACCACCGAGGACGGCCAGCGCCAGCACGAATAAGAGACAGGAGAGTTTCTTCACAACGATGTCCTACTGTGGCAACGCCTTCGCCGTTCCGACCTGCTGCAGTTTCCAGCGTTCCAGATTGCTGGCCAGCAGCTGCTCGGGTATCCCGGCGGCGCGCAATTCTGTCATCTTCAGCGCCAGTTGTCCCCGCAGCCAGGCGTCGTTGCAGGCGGAGTTGTGGGAAATGGCCAGATGCATCTCATGGCTGAGCACCGGCGGCTCCAGCCGCTGCACCTTGTCCAGCATCCCCAGCGCGCCCATGTCGGCAAGCGCGCTGTAGCGCTCGTGCAGGACGTAGTCGGTCTTGCCGGTCAGCAGCTGCCCCATTGCCTGTGACAACGAGGCAACCGGCTGCAGCGTCAGGCGTTGCCTGGCAAAAGCATCGAACTCGCGACCAAATCGACTGGTGCTGACGAAACGTCCATCATGCCCGGCGAGGTCGTCGCGCGTGGCATAGAAGAACCCCGGCTCGTTGCGCACCCAGGCCACTGTCTGCAGCGACGCGATGGACGGATGAACGAAATCCATCTCGTCCAGGCGCTGCGTCACCAGCCGGGCATCGGCCAGGATATCGACCCGACCGCTGCGCACTTCGTCGAGCGCCTTGCTGGCGTCGCCACTGTAGAGCAATTCGACCTTCACCCCGAGGGACTTGCCGATCTGCTTCAGCAGCTCGGCATTGGCGCCCAGCAGCCGTTGCGGATTCTGCGGGTCGCGCCAGAGAAACGGTGGGTTGTCCGCCGCCCCGGTGGCAACCAGTCGCTCGCATTTCCCCACTGCGAACGCCAGCGAGGGCACCACCAGCAGCGCAACCAGAACCGATCTCAGCAGAAGGCCAAACCCCATGAACGACACCTTTTGAAGGAGCACACGAACGCGACGCGGCGTGATCTTAGCATTGGCCGCCCTGCCGTTCGCGCATAAAAAAACCCGCTCGAAAGCGGGTTTTTTGGGCGGCTGACGAATCAGACCAGCTTTTCCAGCTCCGGCACGATCTCGAACAGATCGCCGACCAGACCGTAATCGGCAACCTGGAAGATCGGTGCTTCCTCGTCCTTGTTGATCGCAACGATCACCTTGGAATCCTTCATGCCGGCCAGGTGCTGAATGGCACCGGAAATACCAACGGCAATGTACAGCTGCGGTGCGACGATCTTGCCGGTCTGGCCGACCTGCATGTCGTTGGGCACGAAACCGGCGTCGACCGCGGCACGCGAGGCGCCTACCGCCGCGCCGAGCTTGTCGGCCAGCGAATACAGGTGCTTGAAGTTCTCGCCGTTCTGCATGCCGCGACCGCCGGAAATGACGATCTTGGCGGCGGTCAGCTCGGGACGGTCGGACTTGGCCAGCTCCTCGCCGACGAAGGAGGATTTGCCCGCGTCACCACTGCCGGAGATCTGCTCGATGGCAGCCGAACCACCTTCGCCGCTGACCGCGTCGAAGCCTGTGGTACGCACGGTGATCACCTTGATCGGTGCGGTGGACTGTACGGTGGCGATGGCGTTGCCGGCGTAGATCGGACGCTTGAAGGTGTCAGCGCTTTCGACCGACGTGATCTCGGAGATCTGGTCGACATCCAGCAGCGCAGCGACGCGCGGCAGGAAGTTCTTGCCGTTGGTGGTGGCTGCGGCCAACACGTGACTGTAATTCTTCGCCAGATCGGCGATCAGCGGCGCAACGTTTTCCGGCAGCTGATGGGCATAAGCGGCATCGTCGGCAACCAGCACCTTGGAAACGCCAGCGATCTTGGCAGCTGCCTCGCCAATGGCGCCACAGCCGGAGCCAGCGACCAGCACATGGATGTCGCCACCGATTTTCGCGGCTGCCGCCACGGTGTTCAGGGTTGCGGCCGCGAGGACGGCGTTGTTGTGTTCAGCGATAACCAGGATAGTCATTTAGATTACCTTCGCCTCGTTCTTCAGTTTCTCGACCAGTTCTGCCACGGACTTGACCTTGATGCCGGCGCTGCGGGCAGCCGGCGCTTCGACCTTCAGGGTCTTCACGGTGGAGCCGGTGGCGACGCCCAGCGCATCCGGGGTCAGGGTTTCCAGCGGCTTCTTCTTGGCCTTCATGATGTTCGGCAGCGACGCGTAGCGCGGCTCGTTCAGGCGCAGGTCGGTGGTCACGATTGCCGGCAGGCTCAGCGCGACGGTCTGCAGGCCGCCGTCGATCTCACGGGTGACGTTGACCTTGTCGCCAGCCACTTCCACCTTGGAGGCGAAGGTGCCCTGGGCGTACCCGGTCAGCGCGGCCAGCATCTGGCCGGTCTGGTTGTTGTCGCTGTCGATGGCCTGCTTGCCGAGGATCACCAGCTGCGGCTGTTCCTTGTCGACCACTGCCTTGAGCAGCTTGGCGACGGCCAGGGAGCTCAGTTCATCCGCAGACTCAACCAGCACGGCGCGGTCGGCGCCCAGTGCCAGCGCGGTGCGCAGCTGCTCCTGAGCAGCGGCCGGACCGATGGTGACGACAACGATCTCACTCGCCACGCCCTTCTCTTTCAGGCGCACGGCTTCTTCCACAGCGATTTCGCAGAAGGGGTTCATCGACATCTTGACGTTGGCGAGGTCGACGCCGGAGTTGTCCGCCTTGACGCGAACCTTGACGTTGTAGTCGACCACTCGTTTGACAGCTACAAGAACCTTCATGGATTCCTCGTTACTCTCCGGTGAATAGAATTTCGCCGAGGCGAACCGAACCCGGCGCGAAGGCTCTGGGATCGTCAGTCATTTGCCTGTGCGGCGAGCGCAAACCGTTCGTATCTTGACCGCAGGCCGCGGATGGGGTCAACAACGCATATGCCCCGTCATAACCATGCGGTGCGGGCGATTCTAACAGGCTTCGGAAAAATTCAAACAAACGTTTGTATTGGACCGGTTCGAGCGTCTATATATAATGCGCCGGCCGGTTCGATCAGGGAACGATTGTGCCTTTGCCACTCACATAACAAACAAGCCTTGACTAGGAGAAAGCCCAATGGAACGCGAATACATGGAATTCGACGTTGTCATCGTCGGCGCCGGCCCTGCAGGCCTGTCCGCAGCCTGCCGCCTGAAGCAGAAAGCCGCCGATGCCGGTCAGGAAATCAGTGTATGCGTCGTCGAAAAGGGTTCCGAAGTAGGCGCCCACATTCTCTCCGGCGCGGTCTTCGAGCCGCGCGCGCTGGACGAACTGTTCCCCAACTGGAAAGAACTTGGCGCCCCGCTGAACACTCCGGTCAAGCGCGACGACATCTATCTGCTCAAGAACGCCGACGCCGCCAGCAAACTGCCCAACGCCCTGGTTCCCAAGACCATGCACAACGAGGGCAACTACATCATTTCGCTCGGCAATCTGTGCCGCTGGCTGGCACAGCAGGCCGAGAATCTCGGCGTGGAAATCTATCCGGGCTTCGCCGCTCAGGAAGCGCTGATCGACGAGCAAGGCGTGGTACGTGGCATCATCACCGGTGATCTGGGCGTCGATCGCGAAGGCAATCCGAAGGACGGCATGTACACGCCGGGCATGGAACTGCGCGCGAAATACACGCTGTTCGCCGAGGGATGCCGCGGCCATATCGGCAAGCAACTGATCAATCGTTTCCAGCTCAACGCCAACGTCGATCCGCAGCACTACGGCATCGGCATCAAGGAGCTGTGGGACATCGACCCGGCCAAGCACGAACAGGGTCTGGTCGTACACACCGCCGGCTGGCCACTGGATGACGACAACACGGGCGGCTCCTTCCTCTATCACCTGGAGAACAACCAGGTGGTCGTAGGTCTGATCGTCGATCTGTCCTACAGCAACCCGCACCTGTCGCCGTTCGATGAATTCCAGCGCTACAAGCATCATCCGGTGATCAAGCAGTACCTCGAGGGCGGCAAGCGTGTGTCCTACGGTGCCCGCGCCATCGCCAAGGGCGGCCTGAACTGCCTGCCGAAAATGGTCTTCAACGGCGGCGCGCTGATCGGCTGCGACGCCGGCACCCTGAACTTCGCCAAGATCAAGGGCAGCCATACGGCAATGAAGTCCGGCATGCTTGCCGCCGAAGCGGCTGCCGATGCGCTGCTGGCCGGGCGCGAGGGCGGCGATGAACTGACCGCCTATCAGGAAGGCTTCAAAAATAGCTGGCTGTACGATGAGTTGTACAAGAGCCGCAATTTCGGCGCCGCCATCCACAAATGGGGCGCAATCATGGGCGGCGCATTCAACTTCATCGACCAGAACATCTTCGGTGGCAAGATCCCCTTCACCCTGCACGACAGCAAGCCGGACCATGCCTGCCTGAAGCCGGCAGCCGAGGCGAAGAAGATCGACTATCAGAAGCCAGACGGCAAACTGAGCTTCGACAAGCTCTCTTCGGTATTCCTCTCCAACACCAACCACGAGGAAGACCAGCCGATCCACCTGCGGCTGACCGATCCGAACATTCCGATCGAGAAGAATCTGCCGCTGTACGATGAGCCAGCACAACGCTACTGCCCGGCGGGCGTGTACGAAGTCGTCAGCAACGACGACGGCAGCAAGCGCTTCCAGATCAACGCGCAGAACTGCGTGCACTGCAAGACTTGCGACATCAAGGACCCGGCGCAGAACATCACCTGGGTGGCGCCGGAAGGCACTGGTGGCCCAAACTACCCCAACATGTAAATAAAGCGTCAACGAAAAAAGGCTCCTTCGGGAGCCTTTTTCGTCGAGGTGACATTCTTGCCGAGCCGTCGCACGGCGCTACTCCGTCGCCCGCCCGAGCGGGAAGAACTCGCCGCCACTCCAGACACCCAGCCAGCTCTCTCCGTCGAGCAGACGTGGCACCGCCAGCTCCACCAGTTCGTAAAACACGTTGCGATGAACCAGCGCCTCCAGATTCGCACGCACATGCACATAGGGAGAAGGCTGGCCGGTTTGCGGATCCAGTTCGACGCGCAGCGGATGCTCGCCGCCAACCAGGACCTCATCCTCGACGTTGGTGATCATGCGCAGCTGCTGGGCTTCACCCTGCCCCGTCACCTCCAGGCGCACCGCCACGAACGGTGCGTCATCAACGCGTATCCCGACCTTCTCGACCGGCGTAACCAGAAAGTACCCCTCGCCATCACGCCGCAACACGGTGGAGAACAGACGCACCATCGCCGGCCGGGTGATCGGCGTACCGAGGTAATACCAGCTGCCATCGCGGGCAATGCGCATATCGATGTCGCCACAGAATGGCGGATTCCAGAGATGCACCGGCGGCAGTGCACGCCCCTCGGCCTTCGGGATCTGCCCAAGCAGTTCTGTGGCTTTCGTAGATTCGCTCATTGGTATGGTCCTCCGCGTCACCAGTCGACACTCAGTCGCTGAGCCCCAGCAGACGCCGCGCATAATCTCGCAACGGCGGGCCGAGCAGCTCGTCAGGCTTGGCATCGTACAGATTGAGTAGCCCGCCGCGGGCGCGGATGCGCGCAGTATCGACCAGATAGCGCGTACCGGTCTCGACCAGCATCAGCTGCACGACGCCACTGTCGACCCCCAGACGATCGACGGCACGCTGTTCGTTCAGCTCATCGAAACTGCCAATACGGTCATCCGCCGCGGCGAAACGCGTATAGAGCACGTAGTGCGCGCCGACGGTCGTTGCCTGCGCCATCGCTTCTTCGAAGCCGACCGGCTGCGCCGCACGACGCACCATCGGGAAATACTCGACGAATCCGGCGAACGCCTCCTCGGCGACCACATTGGGACGCGGATAGCCATTACCCGGCGGGGTGAAAGGCCCCTGCGCAATATAGATGAAGGAATCGGCCTGCAAACGCCACGGGCTGGCACGGCGCGTCTGGCTGTGGTCGAGGATGCCGGCGTCGCGCAGGTGATAGCGGGTGCCTTCGGCCATGTCGCTGACCTTCATGCAGCCGGCCAGGGTCAGGGCGCCCAGCACTACGTAGAGCAATCGCATCTGCATATTCTCCAGCCGGCGACGGGAAGCCGGCACGTCGCTGCCTGAATGCAGCATCCACGCCATACCACCCGCCGGTATCCCTCAATCACGCTTGCGCTTGTTGCCCATGCGCACGCCGATGTCCATGAGAAACTGGAAGAACCCTTCCTGATCCTCTAGCACATTGCTCCAGAACGGCGAGTGATACAGCGCGACCGCGCCATGCACCAGCGCCCAGGCCGCGCAATAGTGGAAATACGGCGGCACGTCTTCGAGCTTGCCTTCGGCGATGCGGCCTTCGATCAGCTGAGTCAGACGCTGGAAGTTGGAGGCGCGAATGCGATGCAGCTCTTCCACCAGCTCCGGCACCTGATTGCCCTTCACGACTTTCTCTTCCAGCCGGTCGAACAGGCGGTAGCGCTGCGGATCGCGCATGCGGAACTCGAAATAGGCCCGTGACAATGCTTCCTTGTCACGGTCGACATCTTCGGAATGAAGCAGCGCGTTCAGGTCACGCTCATAATCGAGCATCAGCCGCAGGTAGATTTCGGCCTTGGACTTGAAGTGCTTGTAGATGGTGCCTTTGCCGATTCCGACGGCATCGGCAATCATCTCGACCGTGACGCTGTCTTCGCCCTGATCGAGAAACAGCTGCAGGGCAATGTCGAGTATTTCCTGTTCGCGGCGACGAAACTCGCGAACCTTCCGGGATTCTGTCTGCATGGAGGGCTGCTGGCGTGAAAAACGAGGTAGCCATTATGCCTATCCAGTCATCGAATGCACGAGGCATCCAACAATGATTCAATTCAGTGACGAATTTCCTCATCCGGTCGGATTGAGATACCTGAACCATGCTGCCGTCGCACCTTGGCCTCGGCGGGCAGCGCAGGCCGTCTCGCGCTTCGCCGAGCAGAACATGACCATCGGCGCCCGCGACTATCCACAATGGCTGGAAACCGAACAGCGCCTGCGCGAGCGCCTCGCGCGCCTGCTCAATGCGCCCGGCAGCGCGGACATCGCGCTGGTCAAGAACACCTCGGAAGCCCTGTCGTTCGTGGCATTCGGCCTGGATTGGCAACACGGCGACCAGATCATCATCAGCGATGAGGAGTTTCCGTCCAACCGAGTGGTCTGGGAGGCGCTACGCCCGCAAGGCGTGGAGGTCATCCAGGTCAGTCTCAAGGGTGCCGATCCGGAAGCCGACCTGCTCGCCGCCTGCGGCCCGCGGGTACGTCTGATGGCCATCAGCGCCGTGCAATATGCCAGCGGCCTGCGTCTTGACCTCCAGCGCCTGGGAGAAGGCTGTGAGCAGCGGGGCGTGCTGCTGTGTATCGATGCGATTCAGCAGATCGGCGCCCTGCCCTTCGACGTGCAACAAAGCCGCTGCGCGTTTGCGATGGCGGATGGACACAAGTGGATGCTGGGACCGGAGGGGCTTGGCGTGTTCTATTGCCGTGGCGATCTGCGCGAGCGCCTCACACTGCACGAATTCGGCTGGCACATGCTCGAGCATGCCGGCGACTACGAGCGCAGCGAATGGGAGCCCGCCCACAGCGCCCGGCGCTTTGAGTGCGGCAGCCCGAACATGCTTGGCGCGATGGCGCTGGATGCCAGCCTGTCGCTGCTCGAGGAGATCGGCATGCCACAGGTTGCCAACGGACTGGCCGAGCGTATCGACTGGCTACACCAGGGTCTGAAAGGCATCGACGGCATCGAGCTTCTGAGTCCCGGGACTCGGGAACGTCGCTCCGGCATCGTCACCTTCCGCCTGGACAGCGGCTCGAATCAAACGCTTTTCGAGCAACTGAAAGCCGAACAGATCGTGTGCGCGCTGCGCGGTGGCGGCGTGCGCTTTTCACCGCACTTCTACACCGAGGCGCGGATCATCGATGAAACCCTGGCGGTGGTCGCCCGCCTAGCACGCGCTTGAGCGATGAATCGCCAGCGGATGTATTCCAAATAGATTTAACAAAATCGCCGCTATTGGCGGCGAAATCTTTCGAACAGACTAATACTTGAGAGCACTGGTGAGGCATTCCCCCCACTGCCTGACCAGCTGAGAGCGTGAGGAACACGCTCTCATACTCCTAATGGTCTTGACCCGGCTCTCCGTTCAGGGAAGCCGGGTTTTTTTAGGCCGTCCGGGCGATACGCCTGCGGCGTATCTGAAAGCACAGACCGAGGAAGGCCACCCAGAACGGAATGGCGTACACCGACAACCGGATACCCGGGATGAACAGCATGATCGTCAGGATGCCGACCACGAACGCCAGGCACAGGTAATTGCTGAACGGGAACCAGAATGCCTTGAAACTCGGCTCGACGCCGCGCTGCTGCATCGCCTTGCGGAATTTCAGGTGCGCCAGGCTGATCATGGCCCAGTTGATTACCAGTGAGGCCACCACCAGCGACATCAGCAGTTCGAGCGCATTCTGCGGTGCCAGATAGTTGACCAGCACACACAGCAGCGTAACCGCCGCCGAGACGCCAATCGCCAGCACGGGTACGCCACGTCGGTTGACCTTGAGCAAGGCGCGGGGAGCATCCCCCTGCTCGGCCAGGCCGTAGAGCATGCGGCTGTTGCAGTACACGCCGCTGTTGTAAACCGACAACGCGGCGGTCAGCACGACGAAATTGAGCAGATGGGCGGCGGTATCGCTGCCGATCAGCGAGAAGATCTGCACGAACGGGCTGCCGCTGTAGGGGTCGGCCGCCGAACCCAGGGTTTCCAGCAGACTGTCCCACGGATAAAGCGTCAGCAGCACGGTAAGCGCGCCGATGTAGAAGATCAGAATCCGATAGACGACCTGGTTGATCGCCTTCGGGATCACCGTTTTCGGGTCGGCTGCCTCCGCAGCGGTGATCCCCACCAATTCCAGTCCGCCGAAGGAGAACATGATGATGGCCAGCGCCATGACCAGACCATGGATGCCGTTGGGGAAGAACCCGCCGTGACTCCACAGGTTGCTGATGCTCGCCTGCTCGCCGCCCTGTCCGCTGAACAGCAGGAACAGTCCGAGCATGATCATGCCGATGATCGCCGCGACCTTGATGATCGCAAACCAGAACTCGGCCTCGCCGAACGCCTTCACGTTGGTCAGGTTGATCAGGTTGATCAGTACGAAGAAGGCTGCCGCCGTCGCCCAGGTGGGTATTTCCGGCCACCAGAACTGCACGTATTTGCCGACTGCCGTCAGCTCGGCCATGCCTACCAGAACGTAGAGCACCCAGTAGTTCCAACCCGACATGAAGCCGGCGAACGGCCCCCAGTATTGATGGGCGAAATGGCTGAACGAGCCGGCGACCGGTTCCTCGACGATCATCTCGCCGAGCTGACGCATGATCAGGAAAGCAATCAGGCCGCCAATGGCGTAGCCCAGGATCATCGACGGACCGGCGCTACGCAGCACCCCGGCCGATCCCAGGAACAGGCCGGTACCGATGGCGCCACCGAGCGCGATGAGCTGGATATGGCGATTCTTCAGGCCACGCTGGAGCGGGCCGGTATGCAGTGTGTCGCGAGTCATTGCGTCACCTTCTGTGACGGTTGTGGGGCCGCCGACACGCTGTCGGCAGCGACGAAACTCCGAGCATGTAGCCAACGCATCGGATTACGCTCGATGGCGCAGAGCCATGAGCACAAGCGGCGCGCATTGTACACGCCCGAACGCCCACGCAGCCCTCTGCAATCAAGGCGCGACGTGCGCCAGCGGGAACAGGCGGCGGAAGTTGGCCGTGGTCTGTTCGGCAAAACGCTCGAAGGGTACGTCACGCCAGTGCGCGAGAAATTCCGCGACCTCACGCACGTACTGCGGCAGGTTGGGCTGGCCGCGATGAGGCACCGGTGCCAGGTACGGCGCATCGGTTTCCACCAGCAAGCGGTCGGCCGGTATCCGCCGCGCCACGTCGCGTAGCGCGTCCGCATTGCGAAACGTGACGATTCCGGACAGCGAAATGTAGAACCCCAGATCGAGGGCCGCTCTGGCCATGTCCCAGTCCTCGGTGAAGCAGTGCAGCACACCGGCCTGCGGCAACGCGGCCTCGCGCAGCAGCACCAGGGTATCGGCACGCGCTTCGCGGGTATGCACGATGACCGGCTTGCCCGTGATCTGCGCAGCCTGCAGATGCAGACGGAATGACTCGCGCTGGCGCTCGGCAGCCTGCGGCTCGTAGTGGTAATCGAGGCCGGTTTCGCCAATGGCGGCCACCCGCGGATGAGCCAGCTCAGCGAGCAGCCAATCCAGCGCCGGCTGCGCTCCCGGTTCCAGATCCAGCGGATGCACGCCAATCGAGCAATCGACGTCGGCATGCCGCTCGGCGATGGCCTTGACCGCGGCCGCATTGTCCGCACTGACGCCAATGCAGAGAAAATGTCCGACACCGCACGCACGTGCCGCGTCCAGCGCCGCATCGAGCGAACCGCCATGAGCGGCGAGATCGAGTCGGTCCAGATGACAGTGGGAATCTACCAGCATGGGAAATCGCTTATCGCCTGGTTGGGAAAGGCGGCGATTGTAAGGTAAACGCGTGCAGGCTTGGGGTCGCTCAGCGCCCGCCGGTCACATGGTATGGGTCGGACGATCGGATTTCAGCGCGCCGGCCAGGTAGGTCTCGATCTTGTTGCGGGCCGTGGCGTCGCCGTCATTGAACTGCACGCCGACCCCCGCCGCACGGTTGCTCTGCGCGCCTTTGGGAGTGATCCACACGACCTTGCCGGCGACCGGGATCTTCTCCGGCTCATCCATCAGATTGAGCAGCATGAAGACCTCGTCGCCGAGCTTGTAGCTCTTGTTCGTTGGAATGAACAATCCGCCGTTCTTGATGAAGGGCATGAAGGCCGCATACAGCACGGACTTGTCCTTGATGGTCAGGGACAGAATGCCGTTACGCGGACCGAGGTTTGCTGGCAGGCTCATGCGATTTCCTAGGATTGTTGACGCTCCGGCGCAAGCCGCGTCCGGTGGATTCTAGCGTGCCGCTGGCAGGCTTGCCCATTGCACCAGCAATGCTTCGAGAAGCAGGACACGATTGAGGTTGGCCTTGCCGAGCACCTTGTGCCGCTGTGCCAGCAACCAGTCCTGCAACGCCATGACGTTTTCGCGCGAAGCTTTCTGGCCGAGGTACTGCAAGACCTTGTTCATATCGGCAGCGCCGAGCGCGGCTTCATCACCGGTCATCTGATAGCGAAGAATCAGGTGTGCCCATTCGCAAAACCAGTCGAATAGCAGCCCCAACGGCAAGGCATTCCAGCTTTCCGCCAGCTGGCTCGGCGACTGCTGCGCCTTGTGCAGCTTCTTCACACCCTCGACCACCTGCGCCCGCAGCTCCAGCACCGATTGCCCGTGCAGCTTCGCTGCCAGCAGCGGAGAGCCACCGGCAAGCGCAAGCAACTCCTCGCGCAGTTCGGCGGCCAGTTCGGGCAGCTGACTCGCCAGCCATTCGAGGCTTTGCTGGTGGGATGGCAGTGGACAGGCCTGTTGCACGCAACGACTCTTGATGGTCGGTAACAGGCGACTTGGCTGGTGGCTGACCAGCAGCAGAATCGTCTCGCCCGAGGGTTCTTCCAGACTTTTGAGCAAGGCGTTGGCGGCGTTCAGATTCATCGCCTCGACGGGCTCGAGCAGCACTATCTTGCGCCCGCCGAGCTGCGCCGTCTGCGTAACGAAACCGACCAGATCGCGCACCTGATCGACACGGATCGCCTTGTCGACTTCTTCCGGCTCGAGCACGTAGTAATCCGGATGCGTATGTGCCGCCAGCAACAGACAGGCCTTGCAACGGCCGCAGGCGCCCGCCGCGGAGGGGTTCTGGCAGAGCAGAGACGCCGCGAACTGTTCGGCGAGCATCCGCTTGCCAATGCCGCGCGGACCGTGCAGCAGGTAGGCATGAGCGTGTTGCGCGCGCCCCGCCAGTTGTTGCCAGAGCCCACGTTGCCAGGCCAGAACCTCACCCATCGAAGCGCCCCAGCAATTCGGGGACGAGAAGATCGATGGCCTGCTGCACTCGGATCAGAGGCTGCGCCGCATCGATCACGCGATAGCGCGCTGGGCTGGCATGCGCGCGCGCAAGATAAGCCTGGCGCACCGCCTCGAAGAATCGCAGCCCTTCCTGCTCGAAGCGATCCAGTCGGCCACGCGCAGCGGCGCGGCTGAGCCCGATCTCGACCGGCAGATCGAAGATCAGCGTCAAATCCGGTCGCAGATCGCCCTGGACGAAGTTCTCGAGTTGGGCAATCCGCTCCACCGATAAGCCACGGCCGCCCCCCTGATAGGCATAGGTCGCATCCGTGAAGCGGTCGCAGAGCACCACGGCGCCACGCTGTAACGCAGGGCGGATCACTTGTGCCAGATGCTGGGCGCGCGCAGCGAAGACCAGCAACAGCTCGGTATCGTCTGCCATCGGCTCATCGGCCGGCGTCAGCAGCAGCTCACGAATCCGCTCCGCCAGCGGCGTACCACCGGGTTCGCGGGTAAGCACCACATCCAGCCCGCGAGCGCGCAGCCGCTCGGCCAGATATTCGCGATTGGTGCTCTTGCCGGCGCCTTCCGGCCCTTCCAGGGTGATGAAAAGTCCTGTCACTGTGCTTGCTCGCTGGTGCTCGGGGCCGGTTGAGGTGCCGGGCTGGACCGATAGTCGGCACGCCGGTTGAGTTGATACTGACGTACCGCGCGATTGTGCTCGTCGAGGGTGTCGCTAAAGACGTGGCTACCATCGCCGCGCGCGACGAAGTAGAGACTGCGCCCCTCCTTCGGATGCAGCGCGGCGTGAATCGCCTCGCGCCCGACCATCGCAATCGGCGTCGGCGGCAGACCGGCGGTGGTATACGTGTTGTAAGGCGTCGGCCGGCGCAGGTCGTTGCGGCTGATGCGTCCGCGATAGCTCTCGCCCATGCCATAGATCACCGTGGGATCGGTCTGCAGCAGCATGCCGCGTGCGAGGCGACGCACGAATACGCCGGCGATTTCGCCGCGCTCCTGCGGCACTCCGGTTTCCTTCTCGATGATCGAGGCCATGATCAACGCCTGATAGGCGTCCTGGTAAGGCAGTCCTTGCGCGCGCTGCTGCCATTCTTCCGCGAGCACCTGCTCCAGGCGCGTGTAGGCTTGTTTCAGCAAGTCGAGGTCGCTGGTACCCCGGGTAAAACGATAGGTATCGGGAAAGAAGCGTCCCTCAGGATGCAGGTCGGGCTGCCCCAGACGCGCCATGACCTCTGCATCCGCAAGCCCTTGCAGGGTCTGCTGCAGTTTCGGCTGCGCCTGGAGGGCAGCGCGCAGCTGACGGAAATTCCAGCCCTCTACCAGGGTGAGGCTGTACTGCTCCACCTCGCCGCGCTGCCAGAGCCCGATCAGGTCGCGCGCGCTCATGCCGGGCGTCAGCCTGTATTCGCCGCTGTGCAGGCTTTGACCGGACAGGTTTAACCGCCAGTAAACACGCAGCCAGAACGAATCACGCAACAAGCCCTGCGTCTCCAACCGCTGGAATACGCCACTGGGCGTGTCGCCGGGCTGGACGTCGAGCAACTGCAGCTCCTCCAGCGCCAACGGCTGTTCCAGCGCGGAGTACTGCTTCCAGGCAAACAGTCCGAGGCCGGCGAGCGCCAGCAACGCGACCAGCCCAAGCGAAATGAGAAGTTTACGAATCACGAGACACTCGACAGGTCGGCTATGGCCGCTTGCAGTTTACGGGTCAGAACACCCACCGGCCAGGTATGCCCGGCCAGCGCCACCACCGGCCAGATGCCGTAGAGACTATTGCAAAGTAACACCTCATCGGCCGCCAGCAGCTCCTCGTACGTCAGGTCGCGCATTACCACCGCAACTCCTAGTTGCTGCGCGCGTTCGATGAGTTCCGCACGCATCACTCCAGCGACACCACAGCGCTGCAACGCTGCGGTGAGCAATACACCGTCACGCACGATAAACAGATTGCTGAAGACACCCTCGATCACCCGTCCCGAGCTATCGCGCATCAACCCCTCGGCATGGGCCGAATCCTGCCACTCGGCCCGGGCCAGAACCTGCTCCAGACGATTGAGGTGCTTGAGCCCCGCCAGCAGCGGTTGCTCGGCAAGCCGCGTCGCGCAGGGAAACAGACGTACGCCTGTCTGCCCGTTCTGTACCGGATAGGCCGGCAGTGACGAGGCGAGCAGCAGGCGCCGCGGAGAGCAGGGATGCGGAGGTGCATAGCCGCGGCGGCCGGCACCACGGGTGACCGTAAGTTTGGCCACTCCAGTGTCGAGTTCACCGCAGAATGCCAGTAGCTCTGCTCTGACAAGCGGCAGATCGAGAGGGATAGCCAGCCGCCGACAACCCTCGTCCAGCCGCTGCAGATGACGTTCGAGCAACTGCGGCTTGCCGCGCACGACCTTGATCGTTTCGAACAGGCCGTCGCCATAGGCCAGGCCGCGATCATCGACGGGCAGCCCGGTAGCAGGCTGTCCGTCGATCCAGCAGGGTTTCACTCAGCGAACCGGCGGAACACCAGCGAGCCGTTGGTGCCGCCAAAACCGAACGAGTTGGAAATCGTCACATCGATGGGCATCGGCTTCGCCTGGTGTGGCACGAAGTCCAGATCACAGCCCTCGTCCGGCTCATCCAGATTGATGGTCGGCGGCGCCACCTGATCACGAATCGCCAGCACACTGAAAATCGCCTCGACCGCGCCAGCCGCCCCCAACAGGTGACCAACCATCGATTTGGTCGAGCTCACGGACAGCTTGTATGCATGATCGCCGAACACGCTGCGTATCGCCGCTGCCTCGGCCTTGTCTCCTGCCGGAGTAGAGGTGCCATGAGCGTTGATGTACTGCACCTCGGCGGCGTTGAGCCGGGCATCGTTCAATGCATTGCGGATACAGCGTGCCGCACCAGCGCCGTCGTCCGGCGGCGAGGTCATGTGGAACGCGTCAGCGCTCATGCCGAAACCGATCAGCTCCGCATAGATGTGCGCACCGCGCGCTTTGGCATGCTCCAGCTCCTCGAGCACCAGCGCGCCGGCACCATCGGACAGCACGAAGCCATCACGCTGCCGATCCCATGGGCGGCTGGCGGCGGCAGGATCATCGTTACGCGTCGACAGCGCGCGCGCCGCGGCAAACCCGCCAATGCCCAGACCGCTAGCCGCCATCTCGGAACCGCCGGCAACCATTACATCCGCTTCACCGTAGGCGATGTTGCGCGCCGCCATGCCGATGCAGTGAGTGCCCGTAGTGCACGCCGTAGCAATCGCGTAGTTCGGCCCCTGCAACCCCAGGTGGATGGACAGGAAACCGGACACCATGTTGATGATCGAGCCGGGAACGAAAAACGGCGAGATACGCCGCGGCCCCTGCTCGATCAGCGCTTTGCAGCTGTTCTCGATATTGGTCAGCCCGCCAATGCCGGAGCCCATGACGACGCCGATACGCTCGCGGTTGGCGTCGGTAATTTCCAGACCGGAATCACGAACGGCCTGGAAGCTGGCTGCAAGGCCGTACTGGATGAACAGGTCGAGCTTGCGTGCCTCCTTGGCCGGCAGGTACTGCTCAACCTCGAAGCCCTTGATCGAACCGCCAAAACGCGTGGAATAGGCGGAAAGATCCATGTGCTCAAGCAGGCCGATGCCGCTGCGGCCGGCCAGGATACCCTGCCAGCTGCTCGGCACATCGTTGCCCAGCGGCGATAGCATGCCCATACCGGTAACCACGACGCGTCTACGCGACACAGCAATTCTCCTATACCTTGACGTTTGGCTCAGCTCCCGCCGGTAATCCGATGAGCGCGGGAACACTCACGGCTGCAGCGAACATGCATCGCTGCACCGCGAATCGACTCTCAAAGAAAAGCCGCACTACCTCGTGCAAGGCAGTGCGGCTTTCCTAGTTCCGAAGCAGGATTACAACTTACTGCGCGTGCGCGTTGATGTAATCGATGGCTTCCTGAACGGTGGTGATCTTCTCAGCTTGCTCGTCCGGAATCTCGGTCTCGAATTCCTCTTCCAGAGCCATCACCAGCTCGACGGTGTCAAGAGAGTCGGCACCCAGGTCTTCGACGAAGGAAGCGCTGTTGGTAACTTCCTCTTCTTTAACGCCAAGTTGCTCGGCAACGATTTTCTTGACGCGTTCTTCGATGGTGCTCATACCTTGTTTTCACTCCTATGGAAAAAGCAGGCAGCTGGTCTGCGCGGTAGTGTATAGAAAGCGTTTTCCGCATTTCAAGCTGAAAGCGGGCAAGCATGAACCCACTTCCAACCATCTGTCTATAAACGTTTCGCAGCTTATAGCGATTAAAACAGCCATTATGACTGCCGAGTCACGCCCGGCGTCACATTCAACTCATGTACATGCCGCCGTTCACCGGAACCGTGGCACCGGTGACATAGGCAGCGCCATCCGAAGCCAGAAAGGCAACGACCTTGGCGATTTCCTCAGCCTGACCGAGACGACCCAGCGGGATCTGTCCCAGCAAGGCGTCACGCTGGGCCTCCGGCAACTCACGCGTCATATCGGTATCGATGAAGCCCGGCGCCACGGAGTTGACCGTAATGCCCCGCGATCCCACCTCACGCGCCAGGGCACGACTGAATCCTTCGAGGCCGGCTTTGGCGGCGGCGTAGTTTACCTGCCCCGCGTTACCCATTGCACCCACCACCGAACCGATGTTGATGATGCGCCCCCAACGCGCCTTGGTCATGCCGCGCAGCACGGCCTTGCTAAGACGGTACAAGCTGTTGAGGTTGGTGTTGATGACGTCGAACCACTCATCATCCTTCATCCGCAGCATCAGATTGTCGCGTGTGATCCCGGCGTTATTGACCAGAATGGCCGGCTGCCCAAGATGTTGCTGAATGTGTTCAAGTGTACTGGCGACTGATTCGTCATTGCCGACGTCGAGCACCAGGCCGGCGCCTTCGATGCCATTCGCCTTCAGGGTTTCGGCGATGCGCTCGGCACCTGACGGTGTGGTGGCCGTGCCGATAACGATGGCGCCCTGGCGCCCCAGCTCCAGGGCGATGGCCTGGCCGATACCACGGCTAGCGCCAGTGACCAGCGCCACCTTGCCTTGCAGATTCATAGCATTCTCCTTGATCAGGCCAGCGCAGCGCGGGTGGCGGCGAAGGCTTCTGGGGTGTCGAGGTTGTAGGTGTTGATGCCCTTCACGCAGCGCTTATTCAGCCCGGACAGCACCTTGCCGGGGCCGCACTCGACCAGATCCGCCACGCCGCGCTCGCTGAGCGCAACCATCGACTCGACCCAGCGCACCGGACTGTAGAGCTGAGCCAGGAGATCGCGCTGAAGCGTTTGCAGATCGGCGACGACCGCTGCGCTGACATTCTGGACCAGCGGAATCTGCGGCGCCTGCCAGGCCACAGCGGCAACCGCATCTGCGAAGCGCTCGGCCGCGGGCCGCATCAACTCACAATGCGAAGGCACACTCACGGGCAGCGCCATCGCACGCTTGGCGCCACGTGCCTTGCAGGCCTCGATGGCGCGTTCGACGGCGGCCGCATTGCCGGCGATCACAACCTGCCCGGGAGCGTTGAAGTTCACTGCACTGACGATTTCGCCCTGCGCCGCCTCGGCACAGGCCGCCAGCACGTCGGCGTCTTCGAGCCCCAGAATCGCCGCCATTCCACCCATACCAGCCGGCACCGCCTGCTGCATCAACTGGCCACGCAGTTCGACCAGTTTCACCGCTTCGGCGAACGGCAAACTACCCGCGGCGACCAACGCGGAATACTCACCGAGGCTGTGCCCAGCGACGAAGGCGGGACGTGCGCCGCCCTCGGCCAGCCACAGACGCCACAGCGCCACCGATGCAGCCAGGATGGCCGGCTGGGTCTTGTCGGTCTGATTCAGTTGCTCTTCCGGACCCTGCTGGATCAATGCCCAGATGTCATAGCCGAGCGCCGCCGAGGCCTCAGCGAACGTGTCGATGACAAGGCTCTGCTGGGCGCCCAACTCGGCGAGCATGCCGAGCGACTGCGAGCCCTGACCAGGAAAGACGAAAGCGAATGATGCGGACATGAAGCAGCTCTCTTATGGTTCTGTTCGTCTGATACGCGCACCTGTGGGCAGGCGTCGCGAATCTCAGTTGGATGGTCGACTACCGGACGCAGTCACATTGTCCGGCCCCAGCCCCTGCGCCAAGCGCTCGCGCAAATGTCCAGGCAGATCATGCTGGATATCTTCCGCCGCACGCAGGATAGCCGACCTGAAGCCAGCCTCCCCCGCGCTGCCATGACTCTTTACCACAACCCCCTGAAGGCCTAGGAAACTGGCGCCGTTGTAGCGTGATGGCCGCAGCTCCGTGCGCAACTGACGCAGCATCGGCAGAGCCAGCCCGCCAATGATGCGCGCCGCTAGCGACCGCCGGAAAAGCGCCTCCACCCTGGCGATCACCATCTCCGCCAGTCCCTCACTGGACTTGAGCAAAACATTGCCGACGAAGCCGTCGCACACCACGACATCCGCTTCGCCGCGGTACAGACCATCACCTTCGATGAAGCCGATGAAGTTGAGCCCCTGCGTCTGTCTCAACAACGTGGCAGCAAGCTTGACCTGCTGGTTACCCTTGATCTCTTCGACCCCGATGTTCAGCAGGGCGACGCGGGGTCGATCGATACCCAAAGCCTGTGCAGCAACTGACCCCATGAGCGCAAACTGCTGCAACTGCTCGGCAGTGCAATCGACGTTTGCCCCAAGATCAAGCAGTAAACAGGGATTTGCGCACGTCGGGATGGCAGTAACCATCGCGGGGCGATCGATGCCCGGCAGAGTTTTCAGCACCTGCCGCGCCAAGGCCATCAGCGCACCGGTATTGCCAGCACTGACACAGGCCTGCGCCTGCCCGTCGCGCACGAGCTCCAGCGCAACATGCATTGATGATTGCGATCTGCCACGCAGGACCTGCGCCGGACGCTCGGCCATGCCGATAACGTCCTCGGCGTCGACGATCTGCAGACGTGCGTGATCGACCGATGAGTGCTCGGCGATGAGGCGTTCCAAGAGTGAAGATTGGCCGACAAGAGCCAGATGCAGCGAGGGGGAGTCAGCCAGACAGGACAGACTGGCCGGAACAATGCAACGGGGACCGAAGTCCCCGCCCATTGCGTCGATCGCGATGACCGGAGCGGACAAGGATTACTCGTCAGCGCCCTTGTCGATCACCTTGCGACCACGGTAGAAACCGTCCGGAGAAACGTGGTGACGCAGGTGAACTTCACCAGTGCTCTTTTCCACGGACAGAGCGTTCGCCTGCAGAGCATCGTGGGAACGACGCATGTCGCGAGCGGAACGGGATTTTTTGTTCTGCTGAACAGCCATTTGGATCAACTCCTAAACGTTTGGGTCACGCTTTAACTGCGCCAGTACGCTGAACGGGTTGGACCGCGTTACCTCGTCCTCACTCGGCTCAGGCTCGTCTGGCCCAACCGGCGGCTGGCAAATTTCAGGGTCATGGAGTGGAACAATCGGCAGAGCGAGCAACAGCTCGTCTTCGACCAGCGCCAGCAGATCCAACGGATCTTCTCCCACTTCCAGCACGTCATAGCCCTTGGGCAGGTGCTGGCTGCTCGCCCCCTCATTGACAACGGCGTAGTCGCATTCGCTGTGAATGGGCAAAACAACCGGCTCCAGACAACGCTGGCAAATCATCTTGACGTCAACATCGAGCTGGCTATGGATAACCACAGTACGCTGCTCGTCGCGCCCGAATGCAAAACTGGCACGCACCACACCCTGATCGTCTTCAAGAGACTCAGCGAGTCGCTGAAGCTGCGATAGGCTCAGCTCGCCCTGCAGGCTAGCCGCCCGATCAGCAAGCTTGCGCGGATCAATGTGCGGAGGTATCGGTCCTTTCAACATAAGCGCGGCATTCTATGGATGCGCCCCATGACTGTCAAAGGAATTCAGCCCGCTGGCCGCACCGGGCACATAGAATTGCGCACCCATATAAAAGGAGGGACACATGCGCCGACTACTGCTTGCTTCGAGCTCCAGATACCGGCAGGAACTGCTTTCACGCCTGCGGCTACCTTTCACAAGCTGCGCCCCAGCCATTGACGAAACCCCACATCTTGGCGAATCAGCCGAACAACTGGTGTGTCGCCTGGCCGCGCAAAAGGCACAAGCACTCGCCGAAACCCACCCCGATCATCTGATCATCGGCTCCGATCAGGTAGCAACACTGGGCGACAGCATCCTCGGCAAACCCCACACATTCGAAAGAGCCAGACTTCAGCTGCAGGCCGCCAGCGGCGCCACTGTGCGCTTTCTCACCGGTCTGGCCCTACTCAATAGCCGCAGCGGGCGTATTCAGATCGACTGCGTTCCATTCACCGTACACTTCCGCGAACTGGACGACGCTCGCATCAAGCGATATCTGCAGATCGAGCAACCCTACGATTGCGCCGGCAGCTTCAAGGCCGAGGGCCTGGGCATCAGCCTGTTCCGCGCCACCGAGGGTGCTGACGTTACCAGCCTCGTAGGCCTACCCCTGATTCGCCTGGTGGACATGCTTCTGGCCGAGGGCGTGGAAGTACCCTGACGCGCGGCCACCTAGCGCAACGCAGGCCCCTGCAGACCGACCAGCAGCGCGAGCCGCTCGGCAACGCCCGCGCCAAGCTTCTTGGTGAAACGGTCAATCGGCGATTCCTTCACCGTGAAGTCGACCAAC
Source organism: Stutzerimonas sp. 21-1 (assembly GCF_056336065.1). Taxonomy (NCBI): domain Bacteria; kingdom Pseudomonadati; phylum Pseudomonadota; class Gammaproteobacteria; order Pseudomonadales; family Pseudomonadaceae; genus Stutzerimonas; species Stutzerimonas sp. 21-1. The sequence goes on from NZ_CM150500.1 coordinate 2,746,820, forward strand.
TCTGGCTCGCCGATCACGTCACGCGCCACATGCGCCGTACTACCCAGGCCATCGATCAGACCAAGCTCCAGCGCCTGCTCGCCCGACCAGACCAAGCCCGAGAACAGCTCGGGATGCTCAGCCACCTGCAGGCGATCACCGCGCCCACGCTTGACGCTATCGATAAACTGTCGGTGCGTAGTCGCCAGCACCTCACGCCAGAACTCAGTTTCCTCCGGTTTCTGCGGCTGGAACGGATCGAGGAATGCCTTGTGCTCGCCCGAGGTGTAGACGCGCCGCTCCACGCCCAGCTTCTGCATGACCTCGACGAAACCGAAAGTCGCCGCCGTCACGCCAATAGAACCAACCAGACTCGACTTGTCCGCATAGATCTCGTCCGCTGCGCTGGCGATGTAGTAAGCGCCGGACGCTCCCAGATCGGTAATCACCGCATAAACCTTGATGGCCGGGTACTCGCCACGCAACCGGCGAATCTCGTCGTAAACGTACCCCGACTGTACCGGGCTACCGCCTGGACTATTGATACGCAGAACGATGCCCTTGGTATTCGTATCCTCGAACGCAGCACGCAAAGCACCAACGATATTGTCAGCGCTAGCGGACTCCTCGTCGGCAATCATGCCGCGCACATTGATGACCGCGGTATGGCTTTCGCGCGCAGCCTTATCCTTGCCGAACTGCCACGCCGGCGAAAACACCATCAGCGCGCCGAACAGATAAATGAAGGTCAGCAGTTTGAAGAAGATGCCCCAGCGCCTGGCGCGCCGCTGCTCCTGAATACCTGCCTGCAACGTTTTTTCCAGCAGCTTCCAGCTACTGCGCTCGTCACGCCCCTCGTTCATCGGCGCCTTCCATTCATCCGACATGCTCATTCACCTCTGTACTTTGTTGCTCACCCAACCAGGTGACCAGCTCTGCAAAACGATTGATCACCAGCCGCGGACCGTGCGTCTGAAGCTTCTCCACCGGCTGCGCACCGTAAGCGACCGCCACGCTATCGACCCCGGCGCGCTGCGCCATCTGCAGGTCGAACACCGAGTCACCGATCATCAGCGCCTGCTCCGGGCGCATGCCGCAATGCGCAAGAATCTCCTCGATCATCAGTGGATCAGGCTTACCCGCCGTCTCGTCGGCGCAGCGCGTGACATCGAAAAATTCCGTCCAGCCCTGCCCGGCCAGCACTCGGTCCAGCCCCTTACGCCCCTTGCCCGTGGCGACAGCCAACAGGTGCCCGCGCTTGCGAAATTCCTGCAACGCGTTTGCAACCCCGGGATAGAGGGTCGAAGGCTGCGCCTCGAGGGCCAGATAATGCTCGCTGTAGCGTCGACGAAATTCGTCGATCAGAACGGGATCATCGATATGCGGATACAACGTGGAAATCGCATCCGCCAGCGCAAGGCCGATGATGGCCTTGATGGAAACATCGTCGCGTGGCGGCAGATCGAAAGCACGCGCAGCCACCCGCACCGACTCGACGATACGCCCGATGGAGTCGACCAGCGTGCCATCCCAATCGAAGATCAGCAGCTCGTATCTACTCACCGAGCCTCTCCAGCGTCCGCGTCCAGACTTCGTCCACAGGCGCTTCCAGCGCCAGCTCGCCGCCATCCGGCAACGGCACCCGCAGCGCATAGGCATGCAAAAACAGCCGCTTGCCGCCAAGTTCACGAATCTCGCGGGTGAACTCTTCATCGCCGTACTTGCTGTCACCGGCGATGCTATGCCCGGCGTGCCTGGCATGCACGCGGATCTGATGGGTGCGCCCAGTCACCGGCCGGGCCTCGACGAGCGTCGCGAAGTCACCAAAGCGACGCAGCACGCGGAACAGCGTCAGCGCCTCCTTGCCATCCTCGGTCACCTCGACCATGCGCTCGCCAGAGCGCAACGTATTCTTCAGCAGCGGCGCGTTCACCTGCTTCTTGGAGGTTTCCCATCGACCACGCACCAGTGCCATGTAGCGTTTGTCCACACCATCGCCGCGCAGCGCCTGATGCAGATGGCGCAGCATGCTGCGCTTCTTCGCGATCATCAGCAGCCCGGAGGTATCACGATCCAGACGATGCACCAGCTCGAGCTCCTTGGCATCCGGTCGCAACTGGCGCAAGGCCTCGATCACGCCGTAACTGAGTCCGCTGCCGCCATGCACCGCGATGCCGGCCGGCTTGTTCAGCACGATGAGCGCTTTATCCTCATAGACGATTGCCGCCTCGAGCCGCTCGAGCAGGCCCTGTGCCAACGGCTCGGGCTCGTCGCGTTCGGCCAGGCGCAGCGGCGGGACGCGCACCAGATCGCCCGCCTGCAGCTTGTATTCGGGTTTGACCCGCCCCTTGTTCACCCGCACCTCGCCTTTGCGCAGGATGCGGTAGATCAGCGTCTTGGGAACGCCTCTTAGCTGGGTGCGGAGAAAATTGTCGATGCGCTGGCCGGCAAGTTCCGGCGCGACCTCGAGCATTTGCACGCCGGAGGTCTGGGAGGGGGTATTGGTCATCGCGAGATCATATCAATTTTCATGGAATTGAAGCACTTAAACATTGCTGCTATAGTCGCGAACGCCGCCAAAAGCGGCCAGATCATGGAATGCAGCGATATCGCCAACCTTGATCGGAAAAAATGTTCGAGGACGTGAGGCTGTCCGGCGCATCTTCCCAATATGGTGAGGATACGAAACAAGCCTTGAAGACATGATGCGTGCCCCCAGGTTGGGGAATCGCGACAATCGACAACCCGCTCCCCGGATTCTGCGAGCGGCACCCGATTTTCGAAGTATGCGTGTTGGGTGGAGATGCACAGCATCGGATTTGCGTAGCAAGGGCTTTCACAGACGCTTCATCAATCGTCCGCTACCGATGTCTGATTCCTCCTCCCCAAGCATTTGCTGCTGTTCCGACAGCAAAGCAGGAGACGTCGTCGCGACGCCGGCCCATCTGGCCGCTCATCGCTGGACACTGGAGTGCCTTACAACCATTCCTGACTCACCTGACACCGACCGCGAGAGTCGTGTGTGCCGAACGCCGTTTCCTGACGCCACGGAAACCGACGGTACTACATGAAAAGAATGCTAATTAACGCAACTCAGCCCGAAGAGTTGCGTGTCGCACTGGTTGATGGCCAACGGCTGTTCGACCTGGACATCGAGTCCGGTGCACGCGAACAGAAAAAAGCCAACATCTACAAGGGCAAAATCACCCGCGTAGAACCCAGCCTGGAAGCTGCCTTCGTCGATTTCGGCGCCGAGCGCCACGGCTTCCTCCCACTCAAGGAAATCTCCCGCGAGTACTTCTCCAAAGCCCCCGAAGGCCGCGTCAACATCAAGGAAGTACTGAAGGAAGGTCAGGAAGTCATCGTCCAGGTCGAAAAGGAAGAGCGCGGCAACAAGGGCGCAGCACTGACCACCTTCATCAGCCTCGCCGGCCGCTATCTGGTACTGATGCCTAACAACCCGCGCGCGGGTGGTATCTCCCGCCGTATCGAAGGCGAAGAGCGTAACGAACTGCGTGAAGCGCTCAACGGCATCAACGTGCCGGCCGACATGGGTCTGATCGTTCGTACCGCCGGCCTGGGCCGCTCCAGCGAAGAGCTGCAGTGGGACCTGGACTACCTGCTGCAACTGTGGACCGCCGTCAAGGACGCCTCGCAGGGCCGCGCCGCGCCGTTCCTGATCTACCAGGAATCCAACGTCATCATCCGTGCCATCCGCGACTACCTGCGCCAGGACATCGGCGAAGTGCTGATCGACAGCGTCGAGGCACAGGACGAAGCGCTTTCCTTCATCCAGCAGGTCATGCCGCAGTACGCCAGCAAGATCAAGCTGTACGAAGACTCCGTGCCGCTGTTCAACCGCTTCCAGATCGAAAGCCAGATCGAGACCGCCTTCCAGCGCGAAGTGAAACTGCCGTCCGGCGGCTCCATCGTCATAGACCCAACCGAAGCCCTGGTGTCCATCGACATCAACTCGGCGCGCGCCACCAAGGGCGGCGACATCGAGGAAACTGCGCTGCAGACCAACCTGGAAGCAGCCGAAGAAATCGCCCGCCAGCTGCGCCTGCGCGACATCGGCGGCCTGATCGTCATCGACTTCATCGACATGACCCCGGCGAAAAACCAGCGCGCCGTCGAAGAGAAGATGCGCGAAGCGCTGGAAGCCGACCGCGCGCGCATCCAGGTCGGCCGCATCTCGCGTTTCGGCCTGCTGGAAATGTCCCGTCAGCGCCTGCGTCCGTCGCTCGGCGAGACCAGCGGCATCGTCTGCCCGCGCTGCAACGGCCAGGGCATCATCCGCGACGTCGAATCCCTCTCGCTGGCGATTCTGCGCCTGATCGAGGAAGAAGCACTGAAGGACCGCACCGCCGAGGTTCGCGCCCGCGTGCCGTTCCAGGTCGCCGCCTTCCTGCTCAACGAGAAGCGCAACGCCATCACCAAGATCGAACTGCGCACCCGCGCGCGCATCTTCATCCTGCCGGACGATCACCTGGAAACGCCGCACTTCGAAGTCCAGCGCCTGCGTGACGACAGCCCGGAAATCGCCGCTGGCCACGCCAGCTACGAGATGAGCCACAGCGAAGCCGAGGAAATCCAGCCGGTCAGCTCGACCCGTACGCTGGTGCGCCAGGAGGCCGCGGTCAAGACTGCGCCGCAGCGCAGCACCCCCGCGCCGGTCACCACTGAAGCAACGCCCGTCGAGACGCCAGCCCCTGTCGCCGCTCCCGAACCGAGCCTGTTCAAGGGCCTGATCAAATCGCTGGTCGGCTTGTTCGCTGGCAAGCAGGAAGAGCCGAAGGCTGCCGTCACCACTGAGACCAAGCCGGCCGGCAACCGCACGCCGCGCAATGAAGAGCGCCGCAGCGGGCGTCAGCAGAACCGCCGCCGTGACGGCCGTGGTCGCGACGAGGAACGCGCGCCGCGTGAGGAGCGCAAGCCCCGTGAAGAGCGCCAGCCACGGGAGGAGCGTCAACCGCGCGAAGAACGCCAGCCGCGACCGCCGCGCGACGAGCGCAAGCCCCGCGAGCAGGTAGAAACTGCCGAGGCCCAACCGCGCCGTGAACGCGGCCCGCGTGAGGAACGCCAGCCGCGCGAAGAGCGCAAGCGCGAACTGCGCGCGCCGCTGGATGAAGCCAGCGCACTGGAGACCCCGAGCGAAGAGCTGACCGAACGCAAGCCTCGACCACCGCGCGAGGAGCGCAAGCCGCGCGCCGAGCAGGTACCCAACGAGGAAGAGCTGCAGCAGAACGAGGAAAGCGTCGAGGAGGACCAGGAAACCGCCGACGGCGAGCGTCCCCGTCGCCGCTCCCGCGGTCAGCGCCGCCGCAGCAATCGCCGCGAGCGCCAGCGTGATGCCGATGGCAACGAAATCGCCGAAGCTGGCGAAGACAATGCACCGGTGAAGAGCGAGGACATCGCGGTCGCTGCCACGGCCGCCGCCATCGTTGCGAGCGCCGAAGCGGAGCCGCAGAACGAAGTCTCGCCGGCAGCGGAAGTCGCCACTGCCGAAGAGGCCGAAGCGGTCGTCGAGAGCGCGCCTGTCGCGGAGGAAGCACTGCCGCAAGCAGCGATCGAATACCCGACGGCAACTGTTGAAGAGCAGCCGGTCGTCGCAGCTGAAACCATTACGGAAACGCCGCAAACTGCGGTCATCGAGCCGGCAGCGGAAGTGCCTGCGCCGGTCGAGCCGAGCGTCGAGCAAGCAGCACCGGTAGTCGCGCCGAGTGGTCGTGCACCCAACGATCCGCGTGAGGTTCGCCGCCGTCAGCGTGAAGCCGAGCGTCTTGCGGCACTGGCCGTCGCGGCGCAGGAGCAACCCGAGCAGGAAGCTCCGAGCCTCGCGCAGCAGCCGCTGGCCGCCGCAGAGATCGCCGTGAGCGAGCCAGAGGTTGCCGCACCGCAAACCGAGACGCAGGCAGAGGTGCAGGCATCGGAACAGCCTGAATCGCAAGCAGCCCCGAGCGAACCGGAGCAGACTGTGTCGGCCTACGAGCCAGACGGTGCCGCGGAGCCTGCGCCGGAGCCGGAAGTCGAGCAGGCGCCGCTGCCTGAAGAAGGCGAGCAGGACGACAAGGACAAGCCTCAGGCCTGATCCATGCCAAGACGAGAAAAGGGATGCTTCGGCATCCCTTTTTTCATTCACAGGAGGCGATCGAGCATGGCCCAGCCGACCAAAGCGCAATAGCCGGCATTTCGCCAGCAGCGCACCATCCACGCGCCGTGCGATTCCCGCAAACCCGAGGATGCCGATGAATCTGTCGCTGATGAACCGTTACGCCTTCTACGCGTTCTGCCTGCTATTAACGCTGCTCAGCCTGCCGTGGCTCGAACATGTCTGGGGGCTGACGCTGGTCACGGCATTGCTAAGTGCCATCGGCACGCTGGACCTGCTGCAACCCCGGCAGGCCGTGCGACGCAACTACCCGATCCTCGGTAACTTGCGCTACCTGATCGAGACCATCCGCCCGGAAATCCGCCAGTACCTGCTGGAGAACGACAGCGATCCCCTGCCCTTTTCCCGGGCACAGCGCTCGCTGGTGTACGCCCGCGCGAAGAACGAAGTGGCCGACAAGCCCTTCGGTACCCTCTCTGACGTCTACGGCGCCGGCTTCGAGTTCATCGGTCATTCGATCCGCACGGCGCCGCATAGCGATCCATCAAGCTTTCGCGTCAGCATCGGCGGTCCGCAATGCCGCCAGCCTTACAGCGCGTCGATCTTCAACATATCCGCGATGAGTTTCGGCTCTCTCAGCGCCAACGCGATTCGCGCGCTCAATCGTGGCGCCAAGCTCGGCAACTTCGCCCACGATACCGGCGAAGGCAGCATCAGCCGTTATCACCGCGAGTACGGCGGTGACCTGATCTGGGAACTGGGCAGCGGTTACTTCGGTTGCCGCGACGAACAGGGGCGCTTCGATCCGCAACGCTTCGCCCAGCAGGCGGTGGATCCGCAGGTGAAGATGATCGAGGTGAAACTGAGCCAGGGCGCCAAGCCGGGCCACGGCGGCATTCTGCCGCGACACAAGATCACCGCGGAGATCGCCGCGACACGTGGCGTGCCGATGGACCAGGACTGCGTATCGCCAGCCAGCCACAGCTGCTTCAGCACGCCGCTGGAGCTGCTGGCATTCATCGCCCAGTTGCGCGAGCTGAGTGGCGGCAAGCCGGTGGGCTTCAAGCTGTGCCTCGGCCACCCGTGGGAGTTCATGGCAATCGCCAAGGCCATGCTCAAGTCCGGCATCCTGCCGGATTTCATCGTAATCGATGGCAAGGAAGGCGGCACTGGTGCGGCACCGCTGGAGTTCACCAATCACATCGGCGTACCGCTTCGCGAAGGCCTGCTGTTCGTGCACAACACGCTCGTCGGCCTGAATCTGCGCGAACACATCAAGCTGGGCGCCAGCGGCAAGATCGTCAGTGCCTTCGATATCGCCAGCGTGCTGGCCATCGGTGCCGACTGGGCCAACTCGGCGCGTGGTTTCATGTTCGCCATCGGCTGCATCCAATCGCAGTCGTGCCACACCAACAAGTGCCCCACCGGCGTGGCCACCCAGGACCCGCTGCGCCAGCGCGCACTGGTGGTGCCGGACAAGGCGGAGCGAGTGCACAACTTCCATCGCAATACGCTCAAGGCGCTAGCCGAGATGCTCGCCGCGGCCGGGCTGTCGCATCCGAGCGAACTGGAGGCCAAGCATCTGGTGCGCCGGATGTCAGCCACCGAGATCAAGCTCTTCTCTCAGCTACACACTTTCCTCGCCCCCGGGGAACTGCTGGCCGAAAACCTGCAGGGCGACTTCTATCCGCGGATGTGGCGAATGGCGCAGGCGGATAGCTTCGAGCCGAAAATCGCGTGACGCGAGCGACTCAGATGACGTTCGGCTCGATCTCCAGCGCCACCCCGAAGCGGCTGGCGATATCGCTCTGGATACGCTGCGCCAACTGCAGCAGCTGCGCGCCCGTGGACTGGCCATAGTTGACCAGCACCAGCGCCTGCAAACGATGCACGCCCGCGTCGCCTTCGCGGTAGCCCTTCCAGCCGGCCCGCTCGATCAGCCAACCGGCGGCGAGCTTGACCTGACCATCCGGCTGCGGATAGGCAACCAGCCCCGGATGGGCGGCACGCAGCCGCTCGGCCAGCTCCACCGACACCAGCGGATTCTTGAAGAAACTGCCGGCATTGCCCAGCTCGCGCGGGTCCGGCAGCTTCTCGCGGCGAATGGCACAGACCGCATGACTGACATCCTGCGGCGTCGGCGCGATGATGCCCTGCTCCGCCAAACGCTGCCGGATCGGCCCGTACTCCAGATGCAGAGCAGCCTGCCGATGCAGCCGCACGCGCACGCGCAGGATCAGGTAGCGACCCGGTTGCTGCTTGAACAGGCTATCGCGGTAGCCGAGCGCACACTCGGCCGGACTGAAGTCGCGCAGCGCGCCCGTCTCGCAATCCAGCGCAGTGATGCCCGCCAGCAGATCGCCGATCTCCACGCCGTAGGCGCCGATGTTCTGGATTGGCGCCGCCCCTACGGTGCCGGGAATCAGACTGAGATTTTCCAGTCCTGCCAGCCCCTGCTGCAGTGTCCAGAGCACGAAGGGATGCCACGGCTCGCCCGCTTCGGCCTCGACCAGCACGCTGCCGTCCTGCTCCGCAACGATGCGCTTGCCTTGACTGGCCATACGCAGCACCAGCGCCTCGACATCGCGTGTCAGCAGCAGGTTGCTGCCACCACCGAGTACCAGCAGGGGCAGGCCGTGTCGCTTCGAGAGCGTCAGCGCCTGACGAACCTCGGCATCGTCATGCGCCTCGGCGAACAGGCGGGCACGCTGCTTCACAGCAAAGGTATTGAACGGCTTGAGCGAGCGCCACTCGTCGACCCGCAGGTTCACAGGCGCTCCCGAACTTCTGCGAGCAACGCCTGCGAGCCCTGTTCGATCAGGTCGAGCACCTGCTCGAATCCATCCGCACCCCCGTAGTAGGGGTCGGGCACCACATCGCCTGCCACACCGTAGCGACGCAAGAACAAGTCGAGCTCGGCGGTCGCATCCGCCGGACGCAGCGCTTGCAGACGCGCCAGATTGTCGTGATCCATGGTCAGGATCAGGTCGAAGCGACGGAAGTCCTCGACCTCCACCTGGCGCGCACGCAGCGTGTCGAGGTCATAGCCACGACGCTGCGCCGCCTGGCGCGTCCGGCTGTCCGGCAACTTGCCGACATGCCAGTCGTCAGTACCGGCCGAATCGATCTCGATCCGATTCTGCAAACCAGCCAATTGCACATGATGACGAAACACGCCCTCGGCAGTCGGCGAGCGGCAGATGTTGCCCATGCAGACGAACAGCACTTTCATGCTCAATGTCCCAGCAGACGCCGGACCCGCTCGAGGTCCTCGAGCGTATCCACGCCCGCCGGCGGCGCCTCGATGGCATCGGCGACGTGGATACGCTGGCCATGCCAGAGTGCCCGCAGCTGCTCAAGGCATTCGGTATTCTCCAGCCAGCAAGGCCCCCAGGCCACGAAGTTGGCCAGGAACCCCGCGCGATAGGCGTAGATACCGATGTGCCGGCGGTACGGCACGCCTTGCGGCAATGCCTCGCGATTCTGCGCAAAGGCATCGCGCGCCCACGGCAGCGGCGCGCGGCTGAAGGTCAGGGCGAGGCCGTTGACATCCGCCAGCACCTTCACCGCGTTTGGATTGAACAGCGTCGCCGCATCGGTGATCGGCTCGGCCAGGGTCGCGATCGCTGCCTCAGGATGAGCCGCCAGATTCGCCGCAACCTGGTCGATGACCGCCGGAGGGATCAGCGGTTCATCGCCCTGCACGTTGACGACGATGGCCTCGGCATCCAGGCCGAGCAGGCCGGCCACCTCGGCCAGACGGTCGGTCCCGGAATTGTGCTCGACGCGCGTCAGCACCGCCTCGGCACCGAAGGCGCAGCAAGCGCTGAGAATCCGCTCGTCATCAGTCGCCACCACTACCCGCTGCGCTGCGCTACGGCTGGCCTGCTCCCAGACGTGCTGGATCATCGGCTTGCCGGCGATGTCCTGCAGCGGCTTGCCCGGCAGGCGGCTAGAGGCGTAGCGAGCCGGAATCACCACGGTGTAGGAGGTGCTCATTTGTCCAGACGCTCGTCCACGTCGAGGGTACGGGCTTCTCCTTCCAGCATCACCGGAATGCCGTCACGCACAGGGAACGCCAGGCCATCGGCCTTGCAGATCAATTCGGATTTGTCGTCGGCCAACTTCAGCGGCCCCTTGCACAGCGGGCAGGCCAGAATATCGAGGAGTTTGGTGTCCATGCGCAGTCCTTGGAAAGCAGCCGACTGCACCGGCAGATCGGGCGGCTTATGAGTGATCGGGCAGCAATCGGGCCAGTTGCTCGTCAAACCAGGCCACGAACGCCGCCGAGGGCGCTGCCTCGACCTGCAGATAGGACCAGCCCGGGGGCGCGAACGCCCGGCATTTCACCGCATCCTTCTCGGTCATCACCAGCGGCAGCTCGGGAGCGAACTGCAGCTGCTGCGCGCTGTAGGCGGCATGATCGGCGAAGGCGTGCGGAATCGGGCGCCAGTGTAGCGCCTCGAGCGTGGAGAAGAAACGCTGCGGATTGCCGATACCCGCGACGGCGTGAAGGCTCTGCCCTGGCGGAAAATGATCGAGTGGCCAGCGCTCTCCACTGTGCAGCTCGATCAGCGCAGACGGCTGCAGGCGGAAGGCATAGCCCTCCGGAGTGTCCGCCTGCGCGCCGTTGCACAACACAGCATCCACCGTCAGCAGGCGCTCGGCCGGCTCACGCAGCGGCCCGACCGGCAGGCAGCGGTGATTGCCGAGCCCGCGCGCGGCATCGATCAGCACTAGCTCCAAATCGCGCGCCAGGCGATAGTGCTGCAGGCCGTCGTCGGACAGGATCAGATCCAGCGGCTCACTCGCCAGCAACGCACGAACAGCGCGGGTGCGGTCAGGATCGATCATCAGGGGCACGGCGGTTCGCTGCACGATCAGCAGGGGTTCGTCGCCCGCCTCGCGCGCCGCCTGTTCCGCCCGCACTCGCCACGGCAGCGCCGGCGGGGTCGCGCCGTAGCCGCGACTGACCACCCCGACTCGCAGGCCGTGCGCACGACAATGCTCGATCAACCAGAGGATCAGCGGGGTCTTGCCGGTACCGCCGACGGTGATGTTGCCGACCACGATGACCGGCACCGGCGCCCGGTAGCTGTCGCCCTGCCCGGCCAGGAAGCGCCGGCGCTTGCGTTCGACGACCACCCGATAGAGCGTCTCCAGCGGCGCCAGCAGGCGCAGTGCGGGATGCCCGCGATACCAGGCGCGCTGCAGCCGCTCGGCGAACGACATCAAGGCGCCGCCTGCGCCTCGACGGTGGTGATGCGCAGATGCGCGAAGCCCAGCTTGCCGGCCGCATCCATCGCGGTGATGACCGCCTGGTGTGGCGTCTTGCCATCCGCGCTGATGATCATCGGCAGGCTGTTGTCGCCCTCAGCCTCCTTGCTCAGCGCGGCCATCAGCGAGCTCAGGTCGCTCTTGAGCAGTGCCTTGCCGTTGAGCGAATAGTTGCCGTCGACATCGATGACGACTTCCAGCTGCTTGACCTCGGTCTGCTCCGGCGGCGTGCCACTGGCCGCTTCCGGCAGATCCACCTGCAGTTGCGTCTCACGGGTGAAGGTAGTGGTGACCACGAAGAACAGCAGCAGGATGAAGACCACGTCGATCAGCGGCGCCAGGCCGATCTCGACGTTCTCCCGCGGTTTGCGCCGGAATTTCACGCCTTGCCCTCGTCCAGATCGACATCGCGATCGCCCTGGACCACCTCGACCAGCTTGATCGCCTCCTGTTCCATGCCGACCACCAGCTCATCGACGCGACGCAGCAGGAAGCGATGGAAGAACAGCGCCGGAATCGCCACGATTAGGCCGGCCGCGGTGGTGATCAGCGCCTTGGCGATACCGCCGGCGAGTTGTGGCGCATTGGCCATGCCCGAACCCATGAAGGCGCTGAATATCTCGATCATACCCAGCACGGTACCCAGCAGGCCGAGCAATGGCGCGATGCCGGCGATCGTGCCGAGCGCATTGAGATAGCGCTCCAGGTCATGCACCACACGGGCCGCAGCTTCCTCGATGCACTCTTTCATGATCTCGCGGCCGCGCTTGGAATTGGCCAGCCCGGCGGCGAGGATCTCGCCCAGCGGAGAATCGGCGCGCAGCTCCTTGAGCTGCTGGTTGCTGAGTTTCTTTTCCTTGATCCACTTCCACACCTGACCGAGCAGATGCGGCGGCGTGACACGGCTCGGACGCAGCGTCCACAGCCGCTCGGCGATGATCGCGGCGGCGACGATTGAACATAGAATGATCGGCAGCATTATCCAGCCGCCCGCTTTGACCAGCTCCCACACGAGACGAATCCCCCTCGAAAAAGTGGCGCCACTCTAGCATAGGGTCCGCAACCCGCCGACCGCCGCCGTTCTCATTTTTCCCGCCAGAATCGCCGCTGCTCGCGCAAACCGCGCGCGTCGCGAAACGCCCCCAGTTCAACCTTCAGCGCGCCTGACTCGGCGGTGTCGTACAGCCGCACGCCCACGTCCCGCAGGCGCCCAACGACCGCAGGGTGCGGATGGCCAAACGCGTTGTGACGGCTGCGCGAGATCAGCGCGCTCTGCGGCCGTACCGCCGCGAGAAAGGCCGGCGAAGAGGAACTGTTGCTGCCGTGATGCGGTAACAGCAGCCAGTGCGCCGCCAGCGGCCAGTCGCTCTGCACCAGCGCCTGTTCCGCCCGCGCATCGATATCGCCGCTCAGTAGCAGGCGTTCGCCTTCGGCCTCGATCATCAGCACGCAGGAAGACTGATTGCCGTCCGCCGCCTGCGCCCAGCGCCAGAGGGCGAAGTGCACGCCGTCCCACTGCCAGCTCTGGTTATCGCAGGATTGGGCCTGCAACATCGCCGGCAGCCGCGCCGGCTCGCCGCTGAACACTCGCCGCGGCGGCAGCAGGCGCTGCATGGCCACCGCGCCGCCGGCATGATCGCTGTCGGCATGACTGATCAGCAGCAGGTCCAGCCGCTCTACTCCCAGCCGCCGCAGCGACGGGAAGACGATTCGCTCGCCCGTGTCGAAATCGCCATGCCGCGGACCGGCATCGTAAAGCAACGCATGGGTGCGGGTGCGCACCAGCACCGAGAGGCCTTGCCCCACGTCGAACACCCAGACGTCGGCTTTGCCGGCAAGCGGCAGCGGCGTCGACGGATACAGCAGTGGCAGCAGGAGCATCGCGCCCAGCGCACGGAACGGCACGCCGGCGGGCAGCAGCAATACCAGCGCTCCCACAGTCGCCAGCGACCAGGCCCAGAGCGGCAGACTTTCCACTATCCAGGCTGCCTGCCAGTCGGCGAGCAACTCCAGCAACTGGAACAGCCATGCCAGCGACCAGCCCGCCAGCAGCAGCAAACCTTCACCGATGCCCGGCAACGGCAGCAACACCGTGCCGAGCAGCGCCACGGGCACCGTCAGGCCAACCCAGGGCACCGCCAGCAGATTCGCCAATGGCCCGCTGGCGCTGATCGGCAACCCCAGCGCCAGCATCAAGGGCAGCAACCCCACCACCATCGCCCACTGCGCACGCGGCAGTGTCAGCCACCAGCGCCAGGCACCCAGTCGCCCGGAGAACACCAGGGCAAGCAAGGCGACGGCACCGAACGACAGCCAGAACCCCGGCTGCAGACTGGCCAGCGGATCGAACAGCAGGACACCGTCGAGGGCGACCAGCAGCGGTAGCCAGACGCCCAACTGACGAAAGCGCAGGCGCCAGAGCAGCACCACCGCCACCATCACGCAGGCCCGCTGGACCGGCACCTCGAATCCGGCCAGCCAGCCGTAACCGAGTGCACCGGCGAATGCCGCCGTACAGGCACAGTGCAGCCACGGTAGGTGTCGCGGCCACCAACCGATGCTCGCCAGCAGCGCCACCAGCCCGTACAGCAGGCCGGCCAGCAAGCCGACATGCTGGCCGGAGATGACCATCAGATGCACCGTGCCGGTGTCCTGCAGGACACGCCAATCCATTGGTGACAGGCCCGAGCTATCGCCGACCACCAGCGCCGCGATCGCACCCTGCCGTCCCTGCGCCTCGACGGCCAACAGCCGGGCACGCAAGCGATCACGCCAGCCACCGGCACCAACTGCCTCCTGCATGCGCTCGCCGATCTTGACCGTTCCGGTAGCGCCGATGTGGCGCGCCAGCAGCCAGGCCTCATGATCGAACGAATGCGGGTTAACCAGTCCGTGCGGGCGTTTCAGCCGCGCTGCCAGCCGCCAACGCTCACCGGCGCGCAGCTGCGGAGCGCCATACCAGGCCAGGCGCAGGCGCGGCGGCAAGCCGGCGTGCCGCGAGCTGATATCGCCGAGCTCGAAGCGCACCACACCGCCCTGTACGGCCGGCAAACCGAGCACTTGACCTTCGAGCCAGAACGTGCGGCCATCGAGTTCGCTGGCGAGCCGTTCGTCCAACGCCGCCTGCATCTGCAGACACGCCCAGAGCAGGCCGAAACACAGCCAGGACAACGGCCGGGACGCTTGCCGCAACAGGCACAGCAGCCCCAGCAAGCCCAGCACAATCAATACCCAGGCCGCAGGCAACCCCGGCAGAAAGCGCGGCAACAACAAACCCATGGCCAATGCCAGCATCCCTGCCCGCATGTTCCTACCCTCCTCGGAATCCATTCCCCGGAAGTATTACCGTGCCTGCCGGCCATGCCGGACAGGAGACCTTATGTGACAAAACCGCTGCCGATCCTGCGCGGTAAACGGCGCATAATTCGCCGAGCTCCGTCCGCCCGAGAATCTCCATGCCGCGTCGCTTCTTCAAACGCTACATGCCGCATCCCGACCGCATCAAGACTAACAAGTCGCTGCGATTTCTCGGCGCGCTGATTCACGATCCCAACCTCTGGCATCTCAACCGCCACTCGGTGTCCCGGGCGATGGCCATCGGCCTGTTCTGGGCGCTGATTCCCATGCCCATGCAGATGCTCGCTGCAGCGAGCTGCGCCCTGCCAGCCAGAGCCAACCTGCCGATCGCCATCGGCCTGGTCTGGCTGACCAATCCATTGACGATGCCGCCGGTGTTCTACTGCACCTACAAGCTCGGTGCCTGGCTGATGGATGCGCCCGCCCTGAGCATGCCGGAAGAACTCACCCTGGCCTGGGTGACGCAGCTGCTGCAGAACAACTGGCAACCGCTGTACCTCGGCTCGCTGGTCGCGGCAATCGGTTTTGCCGTGCTCGGCTATGTAGGCACGCAGGCCTACTGGCGCTGGTGGGTCGGACGGAGCTGGCGCCGGCGGCAGAACGGCCGGCGCTGAACGCCGTTCTCCTCATTCGTAACGCAGCGCCTCCGCCGGCTGCGTCTGCGCCGCGCGCCAGGCTGGATACAGCGTTGCCAGGAAGCTCAGGCTCAGCGCCGCCACGGCGACGATCGCGACATCCTCCCAGCGCAACTCCGATGGCAACGTGCTGATGAAGTACACGTCGGAGCTGAAGATATGCTGGCCAGTCACTCGCTCCAGCCAACCCACCAGCTCGCTCACGTTCAACGCGCCGAGCACGCCAAGCACGATGCCGATCAGCGTACCGCTGATGCCGATCAGACTGCCCTGCACCATGAAGATCGCCATGATCTGCCGCGGCGTTGCGCCCAGCGTACGCAGGATGGCGATGTCCGCACGTTTATCGGCCACCACCATGATCAGCGTGGCGATGATGTTGAATGCCGCGACTGCCACGATCAGCATCAACAGCACGCCGATCATGGTCTTCTCCATCTTCATCGCGCTGAACAGGCTGCCCTGCGTGTGCGACCAATCCTCGGCACGGTAGCCTTCGCCCAAGTTGGCCAGCAATTGCCCAGCCACCTGCGGTGCGCGATAGAGGTCGTTCAGCTTGACCCGAACGCCCTGCACCTGCTCCGGCTGCCAGCGGCGGATCTGCGCGGCATCGGCGCGATGGATCAGCGCCAGGCTGCCATCCAGATCGGCGCCGACCTTGAACACGCCAACCACGTTCAAACGCTGCATGCGCGGGGTGATACCACCGGGGGTTGCGCTGACTTCCGGCACGATGAGGGTCAGCTTGTCGCCCACCGAAAGGCCGAAGCGCCGAGCCGTGATCATGCCGATGATCACGCCGAACTCGCCCGGTCGCAGGTCATCGAGGCTACCGGCGACCATGCGTGAAGCGACGATCGAGACATCTCCCTCGACCTGCGGCTCGATACCGCTGACCTGGATCGGCTGCATGCTGCCCTTGAACGAGAGCATGCCCTCGAGCTGGGTCAGCGGCGCCGCGGCCTGCACCTCGGGGTGCGTCCGCAGCCGCTGCGCCAGCGCCTGCCAGTCGTCGAGTGGCTGGACGCCGTCGATCGTGGCGTGCGGCACCATGCCGAGAATCCGTGCACTCATCTCGCGCTGAAAGCCGTTCATCACCGACAGCACCAGAATCATCGCCAGCACGCCCAGCGACAGCCCGATCAGCGAGGTCAGGGAAATGAACGAGATGTAGTGATTGCGCCGCTTGGCACGGGTATAGCGACTGCCGATGAAGACGCTCAGCGGGCGGAACATTATTCAGCCACCAGCCGGCCGTCTTCCAGGCGCAAAACCTGATCCATCTGCGCCGCCAGCTGGCGATCGTGAGTAACCACCAGGAACGCAGTACGCAGCGAGGTGCTCAGCTCCAGCATGAGGTCCTGAATGCCCTGCGCGGTGTGGTGGTCCAGGTTGCCGGTCGGCTCGTCGAGCAATACCAGCGCCGGCCGGTTGACCAGCGCTCGGGCAATCGCCACCCGCTGGCGCTCGCCACCGGACAGCTCGGCCGGCTTGTGCTCCAGGCGATGACCGAGCCCCACGCGGGCCAGCAACTCGCCGGCGCGCTGGCGCGCCTCCGGGATCGCAACCTTGCCGATCAGCAACGGCATGCAGACGTTCTCCAGCGCGGTGAATTCCGGCAGCAGATGGTGAAACTGATAGACGAAGCCCAGCGCACGATTGCGCAGCAGGCCGCGCTCCTTCTCGTTCAGCGCGGACAACTCCTCGCCGGCCAGCCAGACGCTGCCCTCGCTCGGCGTATCGAGCCCGCCCAGCAGATTCAGCAGGGTGCTCTTGCCTGAGCCGGAACTGCCGACGATCGCCACGCGCTGGCCGGGAAACAGCTCCAGCTGCAGGCCGCGCAGCACATCGACCGACTCCGGTCCCTGTTCGTAACGCTTGCCCAGGTTGCGGCAGCTGAGCACCGCGCGATCTTGGGAAGACAGCTCATGCATAACGGGTTCACTCATAACGAAGCGCCTCCGCCGGCTGGGTGCGCGCGGCACGCCAAGCCGGATACAGGGTGGCGAGAAAGCTCAGCAGCAGCGCCGCGACGCACACCTGCACGACATCGGCGGCCATCAGCCGCGACGGCAGGTAATCGATGAAATACACGTCGGCACTGAGGAATTTGTGGCCGATCAGCCGTTCCAGCGCGGCGATCCAGCTGCTGATATTCAGCGCCGCCAGCATGCCGAGAGCGCCGCCGACCGTCGTACCAACCACACCGATCACCGTGCCCTGCACCATGAAGATCGCCATGATCTGCCGCGGCGTCGCGCCCAACGTGCGCAGGATGGCGATGTCGCCGCGCTTGTCGGTGACCACCATGACCAGTGTCGAAATGATGTTGAACGCCGCCACGGCGACGATCAGCAACAGCAACAGGCCGATTATCGCCTTTTCCATGCGAATCGCCTGGTAGAGGTTGCCGTGAGTGCGCGTCCAGTCGCGGGAATAGAAGTCGCCGTCCAGCTGACCAGCCAGCTCCCAGGCAATCCGCGGCGCCTGGAACAGATCGGCGAAACGCAGGCGCAGCCCCTGGACCTGATCAGGTTTCCAGCGGTGCAGGCGGGCCAGATCGGCGATGTTGGCCAGCGCTACGTAACCGTCGATCTCGCCGGCGCCGACGTGGAAGATGCCGACTACGGTGAAGCGTTTCATGCGCGGAAACATGCCGGCTGGCGTCACCGTCACTTCAGGCGCGACGAAGGTGAGCTTGTCGCCAACGCCCACGCCGAGTTTCTGCGCCGCCTTGTCACCGATCACGATGCCGAACTCACCGGGCGCGAGCGCGGCCAGCTCGCCCTCGCGGAAGAAGCGATCGATGATCGAAACCTGCGGCTCGATCTGCGGGTCGACCGCATTGATCAGGATCTTGCTGACCTTTCCCTCGTGCGTCAGCAGGCCCTGCATCTGGATGAACGGCGCTACCGCGACCACCTGCGGGTGCTGGGAGAGGCGTTCACCGAGCTGCTGCCAGTCGTCCACCGGTACGGGGCTTTCGATGGTGGCGTGCGGCACCATGCCGAGCACCCGGGTGCGCATCTCGTGATCGAAGCCGTTCATCACCGACAGCACGACGATCATCACCAGCACGCCGAGTGCCAGCCCGATCATGGAAGTCAGCGAGATGAAGGAAACGAAGAGGCTGCGGCGTTTGGCGCGGGTATAACGCGCTCCGATATAAACGGACAGCGGTCTGAACATAGATCGACGGGTTCGCTGGCGGGGGAAGAAACGAGCATGCGACAGGGATTGTCCTAAGGCCTGATACACTCTGGCCATCACGCTGCCTGGGTATCGCCATGCCGACACAAGACACTGAAGAACGCCGGGAATACTACCGTATCGAGGATCGGATCGCACTGGAAATCATCCCCGATACCCAGCAGCCGACCGCTTCGGACGACGAGCGTCAGCAGCTCTTCGACCTGCTCGGCGAGCTGCATCAGCTGGACTTCGAAGCCCAGCACTTGCTGCGCCAGATCGCCGAAGGCAACCGCACGCTGGCCAGCTACTTGAAGGTACAGAACAAGCGCATCGAACTGATCGGCCAGGCGCTGACCCAAGACCTGCTCAAGGACATCGGCCCGGCACGCACGGTGGTGCTCTCCGAAGGCGGCGTCAGCTTCCACCATGACACAGCCTTCGCAGCCGGCACCCTGCTCACCCTCAAGCTGGTCCTGCTGCCACAGGGGCTGGGGCTGAGATTACCGGCCCGTGTGACCCACTGCGCGGCTGACGCCGACGGCGGCTTTCAGCTGGGTACCGAGTTCGAAGCGCTGACGGATGCACAGCGGCAACTGCTGGCCAGGCATATTCTGCAGAAACAGGCGCTGCAACGGCGTCTGGCCCGTGATCCTCTAACAGGAAGCTGACTTCATGCTGCGTCTGTCGTACCTGCTGCTCCTGCTCGCCGGCGGTCCCGCCGTGGCCGAGGAAATCCGCATACCGCTGGGTCAGCAAGGCCCGTCGAACATCGGCGTGCCCGCGCGGGGCGAGCACAAGCATCAGGTTCTCGAACGCTTCGGCCTCGCCGACGAGGAGCATCCCGCAGTCGGCAGGCCACCAATTCTCCGCTGGGATTACCGCGAGTTCTCGGTGTATTTCGAAAACGACCGGGTCATCAACAGCGTGCTTCATCATCAGCCCACTCACCCTGCACAGGAACAGTCCCTACCGTGACCCTGATCTACGGCCACCGTGGCGCCAAAGGCGAGGCGCCGGAAAACACCCTGGCCAGCTTTCAGCGCTGCCTGGAGCATGGCGTCCGCCGCTGCGAGCTGGACCTGCATCTGTCCGGCGATGGCCAACTGATGGTCATCCATGACCCTACCCTCAAGCGCACCACCGGTCGGCGCGGCAAAGTGCTCCAGCACACCGCCGAGGAACTGACCGGTTACGACGCGCGCCTGGGTGGACCGGGCTGGAAACAACCCTGCCCGATCCCGCGCTTAAGCGAGCTGTTCGAGAAGTGCGACTTCGAGCACTGGCAACTGGAGGTCAAGAGCGCTTCGCGCGAACGTGCGGCGCGCACGGTACTGGCGATCCGCGCACTGGCCGAGCGCCATGGGGTGCTCGAACGCATCACCGTCACCTCAGGTTCGCGCGAAGTGCTGCATGCGCTCAAGCGCCTGACTCCGGAGATTTCCCGCGGACTGGTTGCCGAATACGCCTGGCTCGATCCACTCAAGGTCGCCCGTCATCATGGCTGCGGACTGCTCGCGCTGAAGTGGACGCTGTGCACGCCGGAGCGCTTGGCGAAGGCCCAGCAGCAAGGGCTGCACGTGTCGGTCTGGACGGTCAACGAACCGGCGTTGATGCGCCGGCTTGCCGATTTCGGCGTCGACAGCCTGATCACCGATTTTCCCGGCCTGGCTGTGGAAACGCTGGGCCACAGCGGCTGCAACGTCTAGCAGGTCAGACTGGCTACGGTGATCAGCCCGAGCATTCGGGCTGAAACCGCACCGTTTCGCTACCTGATCACAGGCTTTCCCGGTTCGGCCAACGCCACTCGCGGGAATCGCTGGTGTCTCCGACCGGCTCAGGCCACCGGTCGGAGCCGCTCAAAAAAGCCGGTTGAGCCCATCGAACGCGGCAACGCGATAGGCCTCGGCCATCGTCGGGTAGTTGAAGGTGGTGTTGACGAAATACTTGATGGTATTCGCCTCGCCCTTCTGGTTCATGATCGCCTGGCCGATATGCACGATCTCCGAGGCCTGATAGCCGAAGCAATGCACGCCCAGCACTTCCAGCGTTTCGCGATGGAAGAGGATCTTCAGCATGCCGACCGGCTCGTAGGAGATCTGCGCACGCGCCATGCTCTTGAAGAACGCCTTGCCGACTTCATAGGGAATCTTGGCCTGGGTCAGCTCGCGCTCGTTCTTACCGATCGAGCTGATTTCCGGAATCGTGTAGATGCCGGTCGGCACGTCGTCGACGAAGCGCCAAGTGTCGTTGTCGACGATGCTGCCGGCCGCCGAGCGCCCCTGGTCATAGGCCGCACTGGCCAGTGAGGGCCAGCCGATCACATCGCCAGCCGCGTAAATATTGCCGACCGCGGTGCGATAGAACTCGTCCACCTGTACCTGCCCACGGCTATTGGCCTTCAGACCGATGTTCTCCAGCCCCAGCTTGTCGGTGTTGCCGGTTCGGCCGTTGCACCAGAGGAACGCATCGGCCTTGATCTTCTTGCCGGACTTGAGATGCAGGATCACGCCGTTGTCGAGGCCTTCGACCCGCTCGTATTCCTCGTTGTGGCGAATCAGCACGTTGTTGTTGCGCAGGTGATAGCTCAGCGCATCGGAGATTTCGTCGTCGAGGAAGCTGAGCAGCTGGTCGCGGTTATCGATCAGGTCGACCAGCACGCCAAGGCCGCTGAAGATCGAGGCATATTCACAGCCGATCACCCCAGCTCCGTAAATAATCATCCGGCGCGGCGTGTGGCTGAGGTTCAGGATGGTGTCGCTGTCGTAGACACGCGGGTGGTTGAAGTCGATGTCCGCCGGGCGATACGGACGCGAGCCGGTGGCGATGACGATCTGGTTCGCGACCAGTTTTTCCACCATGCCATTGAGGCACACCACCTCGACGCTCTGCTCATCGGCGAAGCTCGCGGTGCCGAAGAAGGTGTCGATGCGGTTGCGCGCGTAGTAGCCGGTGCGCGAGGTAACCTGCTTGCTGATCACCTTCTCGGCGCTCTTCAGCACATCGGGAAACGAGAACCAGCGCGGCTCGCCGATCTGACGGAACAACGGGTTGGTGTTGTACTGCATGATCTGGCGAACGGAGTGACGTAGCGCCTTGGACGGGATGGTGCCCAGGTGCGTGCAGTTACCACCCACCAGCGGGCGATTGTCCACCACGGCGACCTTGCGCCCCGCCTTCACGGCATTCATCGCCGCGCCTTCCCCAGCCGGACCGGAACCCAACACCACCACATCGTAGTTATAGACAGCCATATACACTCCTGAGAACGCGGCGAACCAGCGCCGCTGTCAACAAATTCGCTGCACGCCAGGCAGAGGCAATCCCACGCATAGGCGCAGTAGCCAGGGCATCCTTTACGGGCGATCTGCCTGGCAGCGCCCGCAAGCGCAATCAGCGCTTGACTGCGTCGTAGGCCAGTGCCGCGTTGTCGCCGCGACTCTTGCTCGCCTCGTTCACTTCTTCACATTTCTCGCGACTGCCGCCACAGATCGAGCATTCCTTCTCGATGCCCAGATTGGCGATGCCACCGCAGGAACCGGCAATCGGCTTGCGGCCCATGATCACACCGATGGCCATGCCGAATACCACGAGCAGCATGAACAGAAATACCAGTAGCCAGGTCATTGCTTTGCTCCCGCACCGATAACTTGCTCGAAGCCATCGGTGCTCTTGGTTATGAAACCCTGCCCTTCGCGAATCACGAAGAACGCGGCGATCCGATGCTGGCGGGCGAACTCGAAGCCACGCTCGGGTCCCAGCACCATCAATGCGGTCGACAGGCCATCGGCCTGCAAGGCCGACCCGTCGAGTACCGTCACCGACGCCAGCTTATGCTCGACCGGACGGCCTGTGTGCGGGTCGAGCGTATGCGAATAACGCCTGCCGGCGCGCTCGAAGTAGTTGCGATAGTCACCCGAGGTGGAAACCGCCAGGCCGTCCAGCTCAATGACCTGCTGGGCGACGCGCTGATCGTCACGCGGCGCCTCGATAGCGATCCGCCAGGGTGAGCCATCGGGCTTGCGCCCCTGGGCCTTGAGTTCGCCGGTGATCTCCACCAGGTAGCTGCTCACGCCCAGCTCCTGCAGGCGCTGCGCTACGCGATCCACGGCATAACCGGCAGCGATGCTGTTGAAGTCCACCTCCACGGCGGCGCTCTTGCATAGCTGCTCACCCTCGATACGCAGGTGTTTGTGACCGACTCGCTGCATCACCTCGGCGATCTGTGCCTCGCCAGGGGTCTGCTCGACACGCCCCTGCGGACCGAATCCCCACAGGTTCAGCAGCGGTTCGAGGGTGAGATCGAAGGCGTCATCCGTTTGCAGTGACAGTTGTTCGCCAGCCTCGACCAGCAAGCGCACCGCGGGTGGCATTACTTCGCAGCGCCCCGCCGGCAGTGCATTGAAACGCTCGATGTCGGAATCGGCACGGTAGGTGGAGAGTTGCCGATCGAGTTCCGCCAGGATGTTCGAGGTTTCCTGCTGCAGTGTCTGCTTGTCCGCCACGCCACTGCTACGTACGTATTTGACCGAAAAGGTACTGCCCATAGTCGGGCCGTCGAAGGACTCAATCGTGTCCTGAAACAGGCAGCCCGTCATCGTCGCCGCCAAGGCGACAACGATGACGGGCTGCAGTATCGCTCGGATCATGCGCTAGCCGCCGAAGTCGTCGAGCAAGATATTCTCCGGTTCGACTCCCAGCTCGGTGAGCATCTTGATCACCGAGGCGTTCATCATCGGCGGGCCGCACATGTAGAACTCGCAGTCTTCCGGTGCCGGATGATCCTTGAGGTAATTCTCGAACAGCACGTTGTGGATGAAGCCGGTCGGCCCCTGCCAGTTGTCTTCGGGCAGCGGATCGGACAGTGCCAGGTGCCACTGGAAGTTCGGATTGTCCGCCTGTAGCTGGTCGTATTCCTCAACATAGAAGGCCTCGCGCATCGAGCGCGCGCCATACCAGAAGCTCATCTTGCGCTTGGACTTCAGGCGCTTGAGCTGATCGAAGATGTGCGAACGCATTGGCGCCATGCCCGCGCCACCACCAATGAAGACCATCTCGGCATCGGTATCCTTGGCGAAGAATTCACCAAACGGACCGTACACGGTCACCTTGTCGCCGGGCTTGAGGCTGAACACCCAGGAGGACATCTTGCCCGGCGGGATATCGTCACGTCCCGGCGGTGGCGACGCTACCCGGATGTTGAATTTGACCAGGCCCCGTTCTTCCGGGTAGTTGGCCATCGAATAAGCGCGGATAGTGGTCTCGTCGACCTTGGAGACATAGCGCCATAGATCGAACTTGTCCCAATCGGCGCGAAACTCCGGCTGAATGTCGAAATCCTTGTAGCGCACGGTGTGCGGCGGACATTCCAGCTGCACATAACCACCAGCGCGGAAGTCCACGTTCTCGCCTTCGGGAAGCTTGAGCGTGAGCTCCTTGATGAAGGTGGCGACGTTCGGGTTCGACTCGACCGTACATTCCCACTTCTTCACGCCGAAGACCTCCTCCGGCACTTCGATCTTCATGTCCGCCTTGACTGGCGTCTGGCAGGACAAACGCCAGCCCTCGCCAGCTTCGCGCCGGGTGAAGTGCGACTCCTCGGTGGGCAGCATCTCGCCGCCACCGCTCTCGACGATGCACTTGCACTGCGCACAGGTACCGCCGCCGCCACAGGCCGACGACAGGAAGATGTTGTTGGACGCCAGCGTCTGCAGCAGCTTGCCGCCGGCAGGCACAGTGATGGTGCGCTCGCCGTTGATCTCAATGCTGACATCACCGCTGGAAACCAGCTTGGCGCGTGCCGCCAGGATCATCACCACCAGCGCGAGCACGATGGCGGTAAACATGCCGATGGCGAGGAAAATTTCGTAACTCATCTGCATCCCGTCCTTAGAGCTGTACGCCAGAGAATGACATGAAGCCCAGCGACATCAGCCCGATGGTGATGAAGGTGATTCCCAGACCCTGCAGGCCATCCGGTACGTCGCTGTACTTGAGCTTCTCGCGAATGCCCGCCAGCAGAGCGATGGCCAGCGCCCAGGACAGACCTGAGCCGACCCCGTAGACGGTACTTTCCGCCAGGTTGTAGTCACGCTCGACCATGAACAGCGAGCCGGCCATGATCGCGCAGTTCACCGTAATCAGCGGCAGGAACACGCCCAGCGCGTTGTACAGGCTGGGCACGTACTTATCGAGCAGCATCTCGAGGATCTGCACGATCGCGGCGATCACGCCGATGTAGCTCAGCAGGCCGAGAAAGCTCAGATCCACGTCCGGCAGTCCGGCCCAGGACAGGGCTCCGGCCTTGAGCAGGTAGGTGTAGATCAGGTTGTTGGCCGGTACGGTAATAGCCTGCACCACGACCACCGCGATGCCCAGGCCGATGGCGGTTTCCACCTTCTTGGAAATCGCGATGAAGGTACACATGCCGAGGAAGAACGCCAGCGCCATGTTCTCGATGAACACGGCGCGCACGAACAGGCTGATGTAGTGCTCCATTAGTAAGCCTCCTTGTTCGAGACTTGCGGCGCCATCCGGTAGGTCGGCTTCTCGACCTGCTCGGTGCGCCAGCTACGGATGCCCCAGATGATCAGGCCGATCAGGAAGAACGCCGAGGGCGGCAGCAGCAACAGTCCGTTGGGCTGATACCAGCCGCCATCGTTGACCACCGGAATGATGGTGTAACCCATCAGCTTGCCGGCACCGAACAGCTCGCGGATCACGCCGAGCACCAGCAGCATCGCGCTGTAGCCCAGGCCGTTGCCGATGCCGTCGAAGAACGACAGCACCGGTGGGTTCTGCATGGCGAACGCCTCGGCGCGTCCCATCACGATGCAGTTGGTGATGATCAGACCGACGAACACCGACAACTGCTTGGACAGACTGAAGGCATAGGCCTTGAGGATCTGGTCCACCACGATCACCAGGGAAGCGATGATCACCATCTGCACGATCATGCGGATGCTGCCCGGAATCTGCGTGCGAATCATCGAGATGAACATGCTGGAAAACGCCGTCACCAGCGTCAGGGCGATGGACATCACCACGGCGGTCTTGAGGTTCGAAGTGACCGCCAGCGCCGAACAGATGCCGAGGATCTGCAGGCCGATCGGGTTATTGGCGATGATCGGGTTGATCAGAACTTCTTTGACTGTAGGTTGCGACATGCTCAAGCCTCCCCGGCGCGCAGGTTAGCGATAAAAGGACCGAATCCGTTCTCGCCCAGCCAGAAATGCAATAGGTTGTTTACCCCGTTGCTGGTCAGGGTTGCCCCGGCCAGGCCGTCCACTTGGTGATCGGCCTTCGGACTCTGCGGATCGACGCTGCCCTTGATGATCTGGACAGCCAGCTTGCCATCGTCGAACAGCTCCTTGCCTGGCCACAGGCCACGCCATTTCGGATTGTCGACCTCGCCGCCCAGACCCGGGGTTTCGCCATGCTGATAAAAGCCCAGACCGGCGACGGTATTCAGGTCACCCTTGACCGCCATGAAGCCATAGAGCGTCGACCACAGCCCATAGCCGCGGACTGGCAGGATCAGCGTATCCAGCTGGCCGTCCTTCTCCACCATATAGACGATGCTGTAGTGCTCGCGGCGCTTGATCGAGGCGATGTCCTGCTCCCCCGGCAGGGATGCGGACAACGCCGGATCCTTGGCAGCAGCCAGCGGGTCGAAGTCCTGCGCGTCGAACTCATCGCTGAACTTGCCGGTTTGCAGATCGACCAGTCGGGCCACGATGCGCTCGCCGTACAGGGCCCGAATCTCTTTGGCGGACATGTTGGCCTGACCGAGACCGGCGATGGCAAGGATGCTGCGCTGCTTGTCCAGCAGCGCGTTCTGCTGTTGCGTCGGCCGCAGTGCGACCGCGGCGCCCGCGACGAACACCGAGCAGACCAGGCAGACCAGCAGGGCCACCGTCAGCGTGCGCGCGGTGGATTCTTTTTTACTAGACATTGCGCGCCAGCCTCCGCTTGATATTGGCCTGGATGACGAAGTGGTCGATCAGCGGTGCACAAAGGTTGGCGAACAGGATCGCCAGCATCATGCCTTCGGGGAACGCAGGGTTGACCACGCGAATCAGTACCACCATCACGCCGATGAGCACGCCGAAGATCCATTTGCCGGTATTGGTCATCGAGGCCGAGACAGGATCGGTGGCCATGAAGATCATGCCGAAGGCGAAGCCGCCGACCACCATGTGCCAATACCAGGGCATGGCGAACAGCGGATTGCTGTCCGAGCCGATCAGGTTGAACAGGGAGCTCAGGCCGATCATGCCCAGCATCACACCGGATACGATGCGCCAGGACGCGATCTTGGTCAGTAGCAGAACTGCCCCGCCAATGAAGATCGCTAACGTGCTGGTTTCACCGATCGAGCCGTGGATCGTGCCGACGAAGGCATCCATCCAGCTGATGCCGTGGTCGATCACGTTTTCGATGCCGCCTGCGTAGCCCAGGCTCAGCGCAGTAGCGCCGGCATAGCCGTCGACCGCGGTCCAGACCTGGTCGCCGGATATCTGCGCCGGATAGGCAAAGAACAGGAACGCGCGGCCGGTCAGTGCCGGGTTGAGGAAGTTCTTGCCAGTGCCGCCAAACACTTCCTTACCGATCACAACGCCGAAGCTGATACCCAGCGCGACCTGCCACAGCGGAATGCTCGGCGGTAGGGTCAAGGCGAACAGCACGGAAGTGACGAAGAAGCCTTCGTTCACTTCGTGCTTGCGAATGGAGGCGAACAGCACCTCCCAAAAGCCACCAACGATGAAGGTCACCGCATAGATCGGCAGGAAATACGCCGCGCCCTGGATGACGTTATCCCACAGACTGCCCGGATCGAACCCGGCCAGCAGCCCGGTCAGCGCGAACTGCCAGTCCGACTGCGACTGCAGCAACTCCGGATTGGCCGCGTAGATCAGGTTGGCCTGGTAGCCGGCGTTCCACATGCCGAAGAACATGGCCGGGAAGGTGCACAGCCAGACGGTGATCATCATCCGCTTGAGATCGATGCCGTCGCGCACATGTGCCGTGGTCTTGGTGACGCTGCCGGGGCGATAGAGGAACGTGTCCGCCGCTTCATAGAGCGCGTACCACTTCTCGTAACGCCCGCCTTTCTCGAAATGGTGCTCGATCTTGTCGAGGAATGCGCGAATGCCCATGCCTTAGCCCTCCTTCTCGATGCGGGTCAGGTTGTCCCGCAGGATCGGGCCATATTCGTATTTGCCAGCGCAGACATAGCTGCACAGCGCCAGGTCTTCCTCGTCGAGTTCGAGGCAGCCGAGCTTCTGTGCCATCTCGGTATCGCCGACGATCAGCGAACGCAGCAGCTGGGTCGGCAGTACATCGAGCGGCATCACTTCCTCATAATTGCCGACCGGCACCATGGCCCGCGGGCTGCCGTTGGTGGAGGTGGAGAAGGCGAACTTCTTGCCTGCCATCAACTTGGAGATATAGATGTTGAGGATCGAATGCTTCTCCGCACCGGCGCGCAGATAATGCAGCATCTCGCGCTCCTTGCCCTCTCGCAGGCAGGAAACCTGCTGGTGATAACGGCCGAGGTAGGCGAATGCCCCATGCGCGGTACGTCCACCGAGCAGGGAACCGGAAACCACGCGATTGCCGCCGGGCTGTAGTTCGCCCGCAGTCAGCTCGTCCAGATTGGCGCCCAGACGCGTGCGCAGCAGGCGCGGCGCAGTCACTACCGGACCGGCCAACGCAACGACACGCTCGACCGACAGGCGCCCGCTGGTGAACAGCAGGCCGATGGCGATCACGTCCTGATAGCCAATGCTCCAGACACTCTTGCTGGCGCTGACCGGATCCAGGAAATGGATGTGCGTGCCGGCCAGACCTGCCGGATGCGGACCGCTGAATGCCTCGACCTGCACGTTGGTCAGGCCTTCGCCGGGCAGCGTCGCGCTCGGCGCCTTGCACAGGAACACCTTGGCGAGCCGGGCGAGAGTCTTGAGACCGGCCTCGAAGGCGTCGGCCCGTTCAGCGATGATCAGCGCCGGATCGGCCGCCAACGGATGGGTATCGATCGCGGTCACGAAGATCGAACTCGGCACGGCATCGACCGCCGGCACCTTGCTGTAGGGACGCGTACGCAGCGCGGTCCACAGGCCGGACTGCTGCAGATTCTCGCGAACCTGATCGCTTGTCAGACCATCCAGCTGAGCGCTGCTATAGGCGGCAAAGGTCAGCTCGTCATCACCCTCGAGGTCGATCACAACCGACTGCAGGACACGTTTCTCGCCGCGGTGAATGGCGCTGACGACACCGGCGCCGGGCGCGGTGAAGTTGACGCCTGGAGATTTCTTGTCGGAAAACAGCAACTGCCCCAGCTTGACCCGATCCCCGACCTGCACGTTCATGGTCGGCTTCATGGTCGGGTAGTCGAAGCCAATCACGGCCACGCTGCGCACCGGCCTCGCAGCCTCGATACGCTGCGCTGGCGCGCCGGCTACGGGCAAGTCCAGCCCTCGTTTTATATTGATCATCGGTTTGCTTAACCACTTATTCTGAAAGCTTTTTCAGCCAAGCGACTGATAGCAAAAAAACGCCACACCGCTCGCGCCGATAGCTCATCAGCGCGACGCCATGTCACGGCCCCAAGTGAAAAATCCGCCCGATTATAGGGGGGGGGCGCGCCGACTGACCACCCGGTACCGAGCGTTTTTATCTACACCTTCGCCGCATAGCGGCAGCGCGCTTGCGTAAAAAAACGTCAGTGCGCGCACCACAGCCCGGCGATGCTCGGTCGTTTTTCGTTACCCCAGAAACGCGAAACGGGAGCCACAGGCTCCCGTTTCGTTTCAGCTGGCGCTGCGCTTAGCGGGGAAAGGCAGGCGGGTTGACGCCGGCCATGTCTTCCATCACGCGAACCACCTGGCAGCTGTAGCCGAACTCGTTGTCGTACCAGACGTACAGCACGACACGGTTGTCATTGCAGATGGTGGCCTCGGCGTCCACCACGCCGGCATGACGCGAGCCGACGAAATCTGTTGATACAACTTCCTGCGAGTTGACGAAGTCGATCTGCTTCTGCAGATCCGAGTGCATGGCCATCTGGCGCAGGTACTCGTTGATCTCGTCGCGGCTGGTGGCCTTTTCCAGATTCAGGTTGAGAATGGCCATGGACACGTTCGGCGTCGGTACGCGGATCGCGTTGCCGGTCAGCTTGCCCTTCAGCACCGGCAGCGCCTTGGCGGCGGCGGTGGCAGCACCGGTCTCGGTAATCACCATGTTCAGCGCAGCGCTGCGACCACGACGACTGCCCTTGTGGAAGTTGTCGATCAGGTTCTGGTCGTTGGTGTACGAGTGAACGGTTTCGACGTGACCGTTGACGATGCCGTACTGATCATTCACGGCCTTGAGCACCGGCACGATAGCGTTGGTGGTGCAGGATGCGGCGGAAATGATCTTGTCGTCAGCGGTGATGTCGGCATGGTTGATGCCATGCACGATGTTCTTCAGCTCACCCTTGCCCGGTGCGGTCAGCACCACGCGGGCAACGCCCGGGCACTTGAGGTGCTGGCCGAGGCCTTCGGCGTCACGCCACTTGCCGGTGTTATCGACCAGCAACGCGTTCTCGATGCCGTACTGGGTGTAGTCCACCGAGGCCGGATCGTTGGAATAGATCACTTGGATCAGGTTGCCGTTGGCGGTGATGGTGTTATTGGCTTCGTCGATGGTGATGGTGCCATCGAACGGACCGTGCACCGAGTCGCGACGCAGCAGGCTGGCGCGCTTGACCAGATCGTTGTCGGCGCCCTTGCGCACGACGATGGCGCGCAGGCGCAGGCCGTCGCCGCCGCCGGTCTTCTCGATCAGGATACGGGCCAGCAGGCGGCCGATGCGGCCGAAACCATACAGCACCACGTCGGTGCCCTTGCGGCCAGTTGCGGTATGACGCTTGTCAGCCACTTCCGCCAGTTCCTGACGCACGAACTGCTCGAGAGTGCGGCCTTCGCCAGCCTGCTTGAACTTGGCGACCAGCTTGCCAAGGTCAACCGAAGCAGCGCCCAGGTTCATCTCGCTCATGGTCTTGAGGACCTGGAAGGTGTCATGCACCGACAGCTCGGCCTCGTCGGCGATCCGGTGACGCGCGAAGCGGTGCGCCTTGAGAATGGCGATCACCGAGCGATTGATCAGGCCGCGCCCGTAGATCGAAGTCACCACGTTGTTGTTGCGGTACAGCTGACCAATCAGCGGAATCATCGCTTCGGCGAGCGCTTCGCGGTCAATCCATTCACCAAGACACTGGTCGGGCTTCTGAGTCACGGGCAGTTCCTTCCAACATGTAGGGGCTGAGAAAAGGGGCTACATTATGACGGCGCACCCTAGCGCCGGCAATCTGCAGCGGACGAAACACTGACAGCCCCGCACCGCGATAGTTACAATCCCGGCGGCCTATTTTTCGATCGGAGCCACGCCCACTCGTGTCCGTCCTGCGCCTTGCGCCCCTGCCTGCCGCCAGCGGCAAGCAACACTGGGGCAACCTTCCCGGAGCCGCGCTGAGCCTGGCCATTGCCGAAGCCGCCAGCAACGCCAAACGCTTCACCCTCCTGCTTACCGCCGACAGCCAGAGCGCCGAGCGCCTGCAGGAAGAGCTCGCCTTCTTCGCGCCCGAGCTGTCCGTGCTGCATTTCCCCGATTGGGAAACGCTGCCCTATGACCTGTTCTCGCCGCACCAGGACATCATTTCCCAGCGCATCGCCACGCTCTACCAACTGCCGGAGCTGAGCCACGGCGTGCTGGTAGTGCCGATCACCACTGCCCTACACCGGCTGGCGCCCAAGCGTTTCCTGCTGGGTTCGAGCCTGGTGCTGGATGTGGGCCAGAAGCTCGACGTGGAGCAGATGCGTCTGCGCCTGGAAGCCGCGGGCTACCGCTGTGTGGATACCGTCTACGAACACGGCGAGTTCGCCGTGCGCGGCGCGCTGATCGACATTTTCCCGATGGGCAGCGCCCTGCCCTACCGCATCGACCTGTTCGATGACGAGATCGAGACGCTGCGTACCTTCGACCCGGAGAACCAGCGTTCGATCGACAAGGTCGAGTCGATCCGCCTGCTGCCGGCGCGCGAGTTCCCGCTGAAGAAGGAAGCGGTCACCGGCTTTCGCGCACGCTTTCGCGAACGCTTCGACGTCGACTTCCGCCGCTGCCCGATCTATCAGGATCTTTCTACCGGCATCACCCCGGCAGGCATCGAGTACTACCTGCCGCTGTTCTACGAAGAAACTGCCACCCTCTTCGACTATCTGCCCGAGGACAGCCAGGTGTTCTCGCTGCCCGGGATCGAACAGGCCGCCGAACAGTTCTGGACTGATGTGCGCAATCGCTACGAGGAGCGCCGCGTCGATCCGCAGCGTCCGTTGCTACCGCCCGCCGAACTGTTCGTGCCGGTGGAAGACTGCTTTGCCCGCCTCAAGCAATGGCCGCGCGTGGTGGCCAGCCAGGAAGACGTCGAACCCGGCATAGGTCGCGAGCGCTATCCGGCGCAGGCGTTGCCGGACCTGGCGATCGAGGCCAAGGCCGGCGAGCCATTGGGCAAGCTGCGCCACTTTCTCGAAAGCTATCCGGGCCGCGTGTTGTTCACCGCCGAATCCGCCGGCCGCCGCGAGGTGCTGCTGGAACTGCTCGCCCGACTGAAACTGCGCCCGCAGGAAGTCGAAGGCTGGTCCGGTTTCCTCGACAGCGGCGAGCGCCTGGCGATCACCATCGCCCCGCTCGACGAAGGCTTGCTGCTCGACGAGCTTGCGCTGATTGCCGAAAGCCCGCTGTTCGGCCAGCGCGTGATGCAGCGCCGGCGCCGCGAAAAGGGCCGCGACGCCGGCGACAACGTGATCAAGAACCTCACCGAGCTGCGCGAAGGTTCGCCGGTGGTGCACATCGACCATGGCGTCGGCCGCTACCAGGGGCTGGTCACGCTGGAGATCGAAGGCCAGGCGCAGGAATTTCTCCTGCTGCAGTACGCCGACGAAGCCAAGCTCTATGTGCCGGTCGCCAGCCTGCACCTGATCGCCCGCTACACCGGCAGCGACGACGCTCTGGCGCCGCTGCACCGCCTCGGTTCGGAAACCTGGCAGAAGGCCAAGCGCAAGGCCGCCGAACAGGTGCGCGACGTCGCCGCCGAACTGCTCGACATCTACGCCCGCCGCGCCGCCCGTCAGGGCTATGCCTTCAAGGACCCGCAGGTCGACTACGAAACCTTCGCCGCCGGCTTCCCCTTCGAGGAAACGCCGGACCAGCAGGCCGCCATCGACGCGGTACGCGAGGACCTGCTCTCGGCCAAGCCGATGGATCGCCTGGTCTGCGGCGACGTCGGCTTCGGCAAGACCGAAGTCGCCATGCGCGCCGCCTTCATCGCCGTGCACGGCGGCAAGCAGGTCGCGGTGCTGGTGCCGACTACCCTGCTCGCCCAGCAACACTACAACAGCTTCCGCGACCGCTTCGCCGACTGGCCGGTGCGCGTCGAGGTGATGAGCCGCTTCAAGTCGGCCAAGGAAGTGCAGAGCGCCATCGCCGAACTGGCCGAAGGCAAGATCGACATCCTCATCGGCACCCACAAGCTGCTGCAGGATGACGTCAAGTTCAGCAACCTGGGCCTGGTCATCATCGACGAGGAGCACCGCTTCGGCGTGCGCCAGAAGGAGCAGCTCAAGGCGCTGCGCAGCGAGGTGGACATCCTCACCCTGACCGCCACACCGATTCCGCGCACGCTGAACATGTCCATCGCCGGCATGCGCGACCTGTCGATCATCGCCACGCCGCCGGCGCGCCGGCTGTCGGTGCGCACCTTCGTCATGGAAGCCAACAACCCGACCATCAAGGAAGCCCTGCTGCGCGAGCTGCTGCGCGGTGGCCAGGTCTACTACCTGCACAACGACGTGAAAACCATCGAGAAGTGCGCCGCCGACCTCGCCGAGCTGGTGCCGGAGGCGCGCATCGCCATCGGCCACGGACAGATGCGCGAGCGCGATCTCGAACAGGTGATGAGCGACTTCTACCACAAGCGCTTCAACGTGCTGGTGGCCTCGACCATCATCGAGACCGGCATCGACGTGCCGAGCGCCAACACCATCATCATCGAGCGCGCCGACAAGTTCGGCCTGGCGCAGCTGCACCAGCTGCGCGGCCGCGTCGGACGCAGCCACCACCAGGCCTACGCCTACCTGCTGACGCCGCCGCGCAAGCAGATGACCGACGACGCGCAGAAGCGCCTGGAGGCCATTGCCAACGCCCAGGATCTGGGCGCCGGCTTCGTGCTGGCGACCCACGATCTGGAGATTCGCGGCGCTGGCGAACTGCTCGGCGAAGGCCAGAGCGGGCAGATCCAGGCGGTCGGCTTCACCCTCTACATGGAAATGCTCGAGCGCGCGGTCAAGGCGATCCGCAAGGGCGAGCAGCCGAACCTCGAGCAACCGCTGGGCGGCGGCCCGGAGATCAACCTGCGCCTGCCGGCGCTGATCCCCGACGACTACCTGCCGGACGTGCACGCGCGGCTGATCCTCTACAAGCGCATCGCCAACGCCGCCGACGAGGACGGCCTGAAGGAGCTGCAGGTCGAGATGATCGACCGCTTCGGCCTGCTGCCCGAGCCGACCAAGAACCTGGTGCGCCTGACGCTGCTCAAGCTGCAGGCGGAGAAGCTCGGTATCGTCAAGATCGACGCCGGTCCGCAGGGCGGACGCATCGAATTCTCCGCCGATACCTCGGTCGATCCGCTGGTGCTGATCAAGCTGATCCAGAGCCAGCCCAACCGCTACAAGTTCGAAGGCGCGACGATGTTCAAGTTCCAGGTACCGATGGAACGCCCGGAAGAGCGCTTCAACACCCTCGAAGCGCTGCTCGAACGGCTCGCGCCCAGCGCATAAGGATTCCGGATGTCGCCGCTACGTCGCCTGTTGCTGTTGCTCGTGCTGTGCGCACCGCCCGCGTGCGCCGATGCGCTGTATCGCATCGAGCTGATCCTGTTCCGCCATGCCGAGCCGCTGGAGGCCAGTCGTCGCGCGCCCTATGACTGGGCGCGCAATGCCCGCCTGCTCGCAAACAGCGACGCGCAGCCGGCGGACTTCGAGGCGCTGGCGGCGCGACTGGACAGCGGCGACGGCTATCGCGTGCTGCTGCGCCAGACCTGGCGGCAGCGCCTCGACGAGCGGGTCGCCGTGGTCGAGGGCGCGCGGCATCTGGAGCATTTTCCCGTGCAGGGCGTGATCGCCCTGCGCCTCCGCCAAGGTCTGGAAGTCGATGCGCGGTTCTGGGTCAATCGCTTCGGCGAATATGGCCGCCTGCTCGCCAGTGAGCAGCTGCAGCAGCGCGTGCAGTTGCGCCCCGGCGAGCTGCGCTATATCGACCACGGCAGCCTCGGTGCGCTGATCCGGGCAAGTTACTGACCCATGGCCAGGGATTTTCTCACCCGGCTGCCACCGACCTGGGCGCTGGGCTTCTCGGACAACGCGCTGGCGCGCGGCAAGCAGTACGCCGAGGAGGATCGCGTCACCCTGCTGCGCGAGGACGACGGGCTGATCGAGGCCAGTTGTCGCGGCACCGGCGGCAAGCGCTACCGGCAGTCGCTGCTGCTCGACAAGCGCGGCGGGCTCAGCTGCGTCTGCAGCTGCCCGGTGGGGCTGGCCTGCAAGCATGCCGCGGCCGTCATCCATCACCTGCAGCGGTTGGCTGAGCACGCGCCACCTGGCGCCGACGCAGCGCCGGATGGCGAGCTGCCCGACGCCCTGCGGCACTGGCTGGCGCAGCTGCCACGCGCGCTCGGCGAAGACACCGGCCAGGACGCGCCCGCGCACTGCCTGCACTACCGGTTGCTGCCGGACCTCTACGTGGAAGTGAACAAGGTGCGCCTGCGACAGGACGGATCGGTCGCCGCGCGCGAGCCGTACCCGGCAGTGCGCGAGGCCACGTTCCGCCAGCCGCGCTTCATGCAGCCGCTCGACCTGCATATCGCCGCCCTGCTGGCGCTCGCACCGATCGCCAGCAACCGCTTCGCCCTGACCGGAGAGAATGGTGCCGAGGCCCTGCGTCTGCTGCTGGAAAGCGGTCGCGCGTTCCTCGACTGGAATGCGCCGGCATTGCAGCCGGGCCATCGTCGCCCGGCCCGCTTTGCCTGGCAGCAGTACGAAGGTGCCCTGCGTCCGGTGCTGGAGGTCGAGGGCGGCGCCGAGCCGCTGACCGCCGTGGACCCGCTGTACTACCGCGACGACGCGGCCAACGAGGTCGGTCTGCTCGAGCACGGCCTGTCGGCACCCCTGGCGCGCCACCTGCTCGAAGCGCCCGCGGTGTCGCCGAACCAGGCCGGGCTGTTCAGCCTCTCGCTCAGCGAGATCGCCCCGCAGCTACCGGTGCCGACTCGGGCCGAAGAGCAGCGCATCGACGACTTGCAGCCCATCGCCCGCCTGATGCTCGGCAGCCATCAGGCCATGAACTGGCAGCCAGCCAGCGGGCGGATGGTCAACGAGCAGCAGCACCGCGCCGGCCTGAGCTTCGTCTACGGCAGCCTCGCCACGCACGGCAAGCTCAAGGGCGAGCAGCGTCTGCGCCAGCCCGAGGGCGAGCGTGTGCTCAGCATCGCCCGCCAGCCGGCGGCCGAGCAGGCGCTGCGCCAGCAACTGCAGCAGCTGGGTTTTCGCCCGGCACTGCGCCAGAGCCCGGCGCTGCCGAAGGATTCGGCGGAAATGTTCGAGCTGCCCAGCGAGAGCGCCTGGCAGCACTTCGCCGAAACCCAACTGCCGCTGCTGCGCCAGCAGGGTTGGCAGATCGTCATGCAGCCCGGTTTCGCCTACGACCTGGCGCCCGTCGAGCAGTGGTACGCCGAGCTGGACGAATCCCCGGAGCACAGCTGGTTCGACCTGCAGCTGGGCATCCTCGTCGAAGGCGAGCGCATCAGCCTGCTGCCGGTGCTGCTCAGCGTCATCCGCCGCAATCCCGCCCTGCTCTCGCCGCAGAACCTGGCCCAGCGCGCCGACGACGAAACGCTCCGGGTCGCGCTGGGTCGGCGCAGCGCGCTGGACGACCGGCCGTTGCAGGTGCTGCTGCCATTCGGCCGGTTGAAACCGATTCTCGCCACGCTGGGCGAGCTGTACCTGCGCGACCAGCCGACCGGCGACAGCCTGCGCCTGTCACGCCTCGATGCGGCCCGCCTCGGCCAGCTCGACGCGCTGCCGTTCGCCTGGAGCGGCGGCGAGCAGCTGCTCGACTTCGCCCGGCGCCTGCGCGATTACAGCCAGCAGCCCGTCGCCGCGCCGTCGGGCCTGCGCGCCACGCTGCGCCCCTACCAGCTCGATGGCCTGAGCTGGATGCAGGCACTACGCGCGCTGGATGTCGGCGGCATCCTCGGCGACGACATGGGCCTGGGCAAGACGCTGCAGACCCTCGCCCACCTGCTGCTGGAAAAGCAGGCCGGCCGTCTCGACCGCCCGAGCCTGGTGGTCATGCCCACCAGCCTGATTCCCAACTGGCAGGACGAAGCGGCGCGCTTCACCCCGCAGCTGCGCGTGCTCACCCTGCACGGCAGTGATCGCCAGCGGCACTTTGCGCAGCTCGGCGAGTACGACCTGCTGCTGACCACCTACGCCCTGCTGCCGCGCGACATCGAACAGCTCGTCGCACAGCCGCTGCACCTGCTGGTGCTGGACGAGGCGCAGAACATCAAGAATGCCAGCAGCAAGGCCGCGCAGGCCGCCGGCCGGCTGGTCGCCCGACAGCGCCTGTGCCTGACCGGCACGCCGCTGGAAAACCACCTCGGCGAGCTGTGGTCGCTGTTCCACTTCCTCATGCCCGGCTGGCTTGGCGATGCGCGCAGCTTTACCCGCAGCTACCGCACGCCGATCGAGAAACATGGCGACCAAGACCGCCTGCAGCATCTGGTCGCGCGCATCCGCCCGTTCCTGCTGCGTCGGCGCAAGGAAGACGTGGCCCGCGAGTTGCCGCCGAAGACCGAGATCGTCCACTGGGTCGACCTCAGCCCGGCGCAGCGCGACCTCTACGAGACGGTCCGCCTGGCGATGGACCGCAAGGTGCGCGAGGAGATCGACCGCAAAGGCCTGGCGCGCAGCCAGATAGTCATCCTCGAAGCGCTGCTCAAGCTGCGCCAGGTCTGCTGCGACCTGCGCCTGGTCAAGGCCGACAGCGCCCGGGTGGCGCGCAGCGGCCATTCCGCCAAGCTCGACAGCCTGATGCAGATGCTCGACGAGCTGCTGGCCGAAGGCCGGCGGGTACTGCTGTTCTCGCAGTTCACCTCGATGCTCGCGCTGATCGAGGACGAACTGCGCCAGCGCGACATGCCCTACGTGATCATCACCGGCGACACCCGTGACCGGCGCACGCCGGTGCGGCAGTTCCAGAACGGCGAGGTGCCGCTGTTCCTGATCAGCCTCAAGGCTGGCGGCACCGGCCTGAACCTCACCGCCGCCGACACCGTCATCCACTACGACCCGTGGTGGAACCCGGCCGCGGAAAACCAGGCCACAGACCGCGCCTACCGCATCGGTCAGGACAAGCCGGTGTTCGTCTACAAGCTGATCACCCGTGGCAGCGTCGAAGAGAAGATCCAGCAGCTGCAGGCGCGCAAGGCGGAGCTTGCCAGCGGCGTGCTGGACAGCGGCGCAACGGACGACTGGCGCCTGCAGCAGAGCGATATCGATGCGCTGCTGGCGCCGCTGCCGGGCTGAACACCCACACTCGCCAATGGGACGTGCTCACTGGATGGCGGCGGGCTTTTCGTCCAAGCTTGCCCGGCTATCCACGCGCTCGCCCTCGCATCGCACAAGGACCTTCCGATGAGCCTCTACGAGATCGCCTTTTCCGGCCAGCTGCTTCCCGGCGCACGCCTCGAACAGGTCGAAGCCAACCTGACCCGGCTGTTCCAGGCCGATGCCCAGCGCATCGCTCTGCTGTTTTCCGGACGCCGCATCGTCATCAAGCAGAACCTGGATTTCGACGCCGTGGAGAAGTACCGCCTGGCGATGGAACGCGCCGGCGCGCAGGTCGAAGTCAAACCGATGCCGGTGGATGTCGAGGAAATCGAACTGGCACCGCCGCCGGCCAACGCCGCATCCGCCGCGCCGGCGCCGGTGGCCGATGCCCCAAGTCGCGCGCCCGGCCCGCTCAAGGTGGTGCCGCGCGATGAGTACATGGCCGCGTTCACCGACGTCGAGGCGCCCGACTTCGGTATCGCCCCGGTCGGCGTCGACCTGCAGGACGCCCAGCCGGAACCGATGCCACCGCGCGTGGACCTGTCACAGTTCAGCCTGGCGCCGGTTGGCAGCGACATGAGCGAGCGCCGCCGCGCCAGCGATGTGCCGCCACCGGACACCTCGCACCTGAAGCTGCTGGACTGACCGACCGGGGCGGACCGGACGCCGCCCTGCTCCGCCGAAACCCTTCGCCTGGCAAGCGAACTCGCGACGCCGCACCGGGTTCCAACACTGCAAGCCCTCCAGCCAGACGTCGTCATGGACCTTGTCGTTGCCCGTCCCGAAGGCCTGTACTGCCCGCCCGGCGATTTTTATATCGATCCGTGGCGCCCGGTCGAACGCGCCGTCATCACCCACGCGCATGGCGACCACGCTCGCTGGGGCATGGGCCACTACCTGGCCAGTCACGACAGCGCAGGCATCCTGCGCTCGCGCATCGGCGCCGACATGCCGCTGCAGACCCTCGCCTACAGCGAATCGATCGAGCACCACGGCGTCCGGCTGAGTCTGCATCCAGCCGGTCACGTGCTCGGTTCGGCGCAGATCCGCCTGGAGTATCGCGGCGAGGTCTGGGTCGCCTCCGGCGACTACAAGGTCGAACCCGACGCCACCTGCGCCGCCTTCGGGCCGGTGCGCTGCCACACCTTCATCAGCGAATCGACCTTCGGCCTGCCGATCTACCGCTGGCCGGCACAGGCGCAGGTGTTCAGCGAGATCAACGACTGGTGGCGCGCCAATGCCGCCTTTGGCCGCACCTCGGTGCTGTTCTGCTACGCCTTCGGCAAGGCCCAGCGCATCCTGCACGGGCTGGACGCCGGTATCGGCCCGATCGTCGTGCACGGCGCGGTCGAGCCGCTCAACCGGGTCTACCGCCAGGCCGGTGTCGCGCTGCCGGAAACGCTCTACGCCGGTGACCTGGACAAAGGCGATCCGCGCCTGAAGCAAGCCATCGTCATCGCCCCGCCATCGGCCGGCGGCAGCACCTGGATGCGCCGTTTTGGCGACTACGCCGACGCCTTCGCCAGCGGCTGGATGACGCTGCGCGGCACCCGCCGGCGGCGCGGCGTGGATCGCGGCTTCGTGCTGTCCGACCACGCCGACTGGCCGGGCCTGCTCTGGGCCATCGAGCAGAGCGGCGCGGAGCGGGTGATGGTCACCCACGGCTCGGTCGCTACGCTGGTGCGCTACCTGCGCGAGGAACGCGGCCTGGACGCCCAGGCCTTCGATACCGAGTACGGCGAAGAGGACGACGCCACGCTGCCGGAGGCCGAATGAAAGCCTTCGCCGATCTCTACACCCGCCTCGACGCCACCACCTCGAGCAATGCCAAACTGGCGGCGATGCGCGACTACTTTCGCGAAGCGCCGGCCGAGGACGCGGCGTGGGCGGTGTATTTCCTCGCCGGCGGCCGTCCGCGGCAGCTGGTGCCGACGCGCCTGCTGCGCGAGACGGCGATGCGCACCGCCGGGCTGCCGGAATGGCTGTTCGAGGAAAGCTATCAGGCGGTCGGCGACCTGGCCGAAACCATCTCGCTGCTGTTGCCCGAGACCGAGCACCGCAGCGATGCCGGCCTGGCGCAATGGATGCGGGAGCGTCTGCTGCCGCTGCGCGGACTGCCGCCGGAGGAACTGGCCGCGCGGCTGCCGATGCTCTGGGCGCAGCTGGACCGGCGCAGCCTGCTGGTCTGCATCAAGCTGATCACCGGCGCCTTTCGCGTCGGCGTGTCGAAACTGCTGGTCACCCGCGCGCTGGCGTCGCTCGCCGACCTCGACCCCAAACGGGTGGCGCAGCGGCTGGTGGGCTACACCGACCTGTCGCACCACCCCAGCGCCGCGCGCTACCGCGCGCTGATTGCGGCCGAGTCCGACGACGAGCACGCGCAGCGCGGCGGGCAACCCTACCCGTTCTTCCTTGCTCACCCGCTGCAGGTGGATGTCGCGCGCTTCGACGAACTGCTCGGGCCGCCGGAGCACTGGCACATCGAGTGGAAGTGGGACGGCATCCGCGCCCAGCTGGTCAAGCGCGACGGGCTGATCTGGATCTGGTCGCGCGGCGAAGAACTGGTCAGCGAGCGCTTCCCGGAACTCTGCGCGCTGGCCGGCTGCCTGCCGGACGGCACGGTGCTCGATGGCGAGATCGTCGTCTGGAAATCGGACGACGCCCCGGCTCACGCGCCACTCGATGCGGCACCCGAGCCGACCACGTTCGGCGTGCAGCCGTTCGCCCTGCTGCAACAGCGCATCGGCCGCAAGAACCTCACCGCCAAGGTGCTCGACGCCGCGCCGGTGGTCGTGCTGGCCTACGACCTGCTCGAATGGCAAGGCATGGACTGGCGCCAGCGACCGCACGCCGAGCGCCGCCAGCAACTCGAAACGCTGCTCGAACAGTGCCGTCATCCCGCACTGCTGGCCTCACCGCGGGTACGCGGCGCGGACTGGCCGACCATCGCCCGCCAACGCGAGCGCTCCCGCGCGCTCGGCGTCGAGGGCATGATGCTCAAGGCCCGCGCCGGGCAATACGGCGTCGGCCGCACGCGGGATGTCGGCTTGTGGTGGAAGTGGAAGATCGACCCCTATGCGGTCGACGCCGTGCTGATCTACGCCCAACGCGGCCACGGCCGGCGCGCCAGTCTCTACACCGACTTCACCTTCGCCGTCTGGGATGGCGAGCCGGGCGACCCCAAGCGCAAGCTGGTGCCCTTCGCCAAGGCCTACTCCGGGCTGACCGACGAAGAGATGCGCCAGGTCGACGCCATCGTGCGGCTGACCACGGTGGAAAAATTCGGCCCGGTACGCTCGGTGACGCCGACGCTGGTGTTCGAGCTGGGCTTCGAGGGCATCGCCTCCAGCAGCCGGCACAAGAGCGGCCTCGCCGTGCGCTTCCCGCGCATGCTGCGCTGGCGCCACGACAAACCGGTGGACGAGGCCGATACCCTGGCGACGCTGCAGGCCCTGCTGCCATGAGCGTGCCGACACCCGATCACAGGCGCGGGCCGCACGAGGCGCACGCATGAGTCTGGCCGAGCGCTGGTTCACCGCGCGCGGCTGGCAGCCCTTCGCCTTCCAGCGCGAGGTCTGGCAGGCGGTGCGCGACGGCGACTCCGGGCTGCTGCACGCGACCACCGGTTCGGGCAAGACCTACGCGGTGTGGCTGGCCGCGCTGGAGCGCTTCGCTCAGCAGACGCCCCGCTCAGCCCAGCCGGCTCCACTCAGCCTGCTGTGGATCACTCCCATGCGCGCGTTGGCGGCCGATACCGCCCGCGCGCTGCAAGCGCCGCTCGACGAACTCGGCATCGCCTGGAGCATCGGCCTGCGCACCGGCGACACCGGCAGCGCCGAACGCGCGCGCCAGGGCCGACGGCTGCCGAGCGCGCTGGTCACCACGCCGGAAAGTCTGACCCTGCTGCTGACCCGCGCCGATGCCCGCCAGGCCTTTGCCGGGCTGCAGATGGTGGTCGTCGACGAATGGCACGAGCTGCTCGGCAACAAGCGCGGCGTGCAGCTGCAACTGGCGCTGGCACGCCTGCGCCGATGGCATCCGCGGCTGATCGTCTGGGGCCTGTCGGCGACGCTGGGCAATCTGCCCGAGGCGCTGCAGGTCCTGCTGCATCCTGGCAGCGGCAGGCTGGTCCAGGGACGCGTCGACAAGCCGTTGCTGGTCGACAGCCTGTTGCCCGAGAGCATCGAGCGCTTCCCCTGGGCTGGGCATCTGGGCCTGCGCATGCTCGCGCAGGTGGTCGGAGAGATCGAGGCGGCGTCCACCACCCTGGTGTTCACCAACACCCGCTCGCAGGCCGAGCGCTGGTATCAGGCGCTGCTCGACGCCCGCCCGGACTGGGCCGGGCTGATCGCCCTGCACCACGGCTCGCTGGCGCGCGAGGTGCGCGACTGGGTCGAACAGGGTCTCAAGCAGGGCGCGCTGAAAGCCGTGGTGTGCACCTCCAGCCTGGACCTGGGCGTTGACTTCCTGCCGGTCGAACGGGTGTTGCAGATCGGCTCGCCGAAAGGCGTGGCGCGCCTGCTGCAGCGCGCCGGGCGCTCCGGTCACGCGCCCGGTCGCACGTCGCGGGTGACGCTGGTGCCGACCCACAGCCTGGAAGTGCTCGAAGCCGCCGCCGCGCGGCAGGCGATTGCCGAACGCCGTATCGAGGCCCGCAGCGCGCCGCAGCGACCGCTCGACGTGCTGGTGCAGCATCTGGTCAGCATGGCGCTGGCCGGCGGCTTCCGGCCCGAGGAGCTGTTCGCTGAAGTCCGCCAGACCTGGTCCTACCGCGAGCTGGACGAGGCGCACTGGCACTGGGCGCTGGCCTTCGTGCGGCATGGCGGCCATTCGCTGACCGCCTACCCCGATTACCAGCGCGTCGAGCCGGATGATTCGGGCCTGTGGAAGGTGCCGAGCCGGCGCGTTGCACTGCGCCATCGGATGAGCATCGGCACCATCGTCAGCGACG
This sequence comes from Stutzerimonas sp. 21-1, assembly GCF_056336065.1. Taxonomy (NCBI): domain Bacteria; kingdom Pseudomonadati; phylum Pseudomonadota; class Gammaproteobacteria; order Pseudomonadales; family Pseudomonadaceae; genus Stutzerimonas; species Stutzerimonas sp. 21-1. Next base: position 2,790,029 of record NZ_CM150500.1, read on the forward strand.
CCAGCCTGACTGTGAAGTTCTGGGCCAGAGGCGGCAGCGGCCGCTCGCTGGGCAACATCGAGGAAGGCTTCATCGCCCGCCTGCGCCCCGGCGACTGCTTCCTCTTCGCCGGGCGCCTGCTGGAATTGGTGCGGGTGGAGAACATGACCGTCTATGTCAGCCGCGCCACCGGCAGAAAGGCCGCCGTGCCACGCTGGAACGGCGGGCGCATGCCGCTTTCCAGCGAGCTGGCCGACGCGGTGGTCGAGCAGCTGGATGCCGCCGCACGCGGCGTGTTCGATGGCGCCGAGATGCGCTTGCTGCAGCCGCTGTTACAGGTGCAGACGGCCTGGTCGGCGCTGCCACGCAGCGAAACGCTGCTGGCCGAAGTGCTGCACTCGCGCGAGGGCTGGCACCTGTTCCTCTACCCGTTCGCCGGGCGCCACGTGCATCTGGGGCTGGCCAGCCTGCTCGCCTGGCGCATGGCCCGCCACCAGCCGCTGACCTTTTCCATCGCGGTGAATGACTACGGGCTGGAACTGCTCTCGGCCAGCGAACCGCACTGGCCGAGCCGGTTGACGCCGCAGCTGTTCGACAGCCGCGACCTGCTGCACGACGTGCTCGCCAGCCTCAATGCCGGCGAGCTGGCACGGCGGCGCTTTCGCGAGATCGCGCGGATCGCCGGGCTGGTGTTTTCCGGCTATCCCGGCGCGCAGAAGAGCGCCCGCCAGCTGCAGGCCTCCAGTGGCCTGTTCTTCGACGTGTTCCGCCAGTACGACCCGGACAATCTGCTGCTCGGCCAGGCCGAGGAGGAAGTGCTGCGCCAGGAGCTGGACGTCGAGCGGCTGGAGCAGACGCTGCGCCGCCTGCAGGCGCGCCGTCTGGACCTGCGCCAACTGCAGCGGCCGACGCCGCTGGCCTTCCCGCTGCTGGTGGAGCGTTTCCGCGAAAGCATGAGTTCGGAGAAGCTCGCCGACCGCATCCGCCGCATGGTCACCGAGCTGGACCAGGCTGCCGGCCCCGGCGGCTACCAGGCCGATGCGGCGGTCATGCCGGTCGTGGAGCGCGAAATGTCACGGCCGCGCACGCCACGCGCGCGCAAGGACGGCACGCCCAACCGGAGTCGGCGCGCGCCATGATCCGTGAGGCGCAGCGCCGATGAGCGCCTGCCTGCCCATCGAACTGGCCGGCAGCACGCTCTGGCTGCTGGCGGAAAAAGCCATCTACTGGCCGGCGCGGCAGGCGCTGCTGATCGCCGATGTGCATTTCGGCAAGGCCGCCGCCTACCGCCGGCTCGGCCAGCCGGTGCCACGCGGCACCACCGCCACCAACCTGCAGACGCTCGACAGGCTGCTGGCGCACTACGCCTGCCGCCAGCTGATCTTCCTCGGCGACTTCCTCCATGCGCCCGAATCGCACGCGCCCGCCACTCTCGCCCGACTGGCCGAATGGCGCGCGCGCCACGCGCAGCTGGGCATGACGCTGATCCGCGGCAACCACGACCGTCGCGCCGGCGATCCGCCGCCCGAGCTGTGCATCGAGGTGGTGGGCGAACCGCTGCTGCTCGGGCCGTTCGCGCTGCAGCACGAGCCGACGCCGCATCCCACCCATCACGTGCTCGCCGGCCACCTGCATCCGGCATTCGTCCTGCGCGGCCGCGGTCGCCAGCGGGTGCGCCTGCCGTGCTTCTGCCTCGGTGAACGGGTCAGCCTGCTGCCGGCCTTCGGCAGTTTCACCGGTGCGACCGAGATCGGCGCCGAAGCGGGCCGGCGCCTGTTTCTGGTCGGGGATGGGGAAGTCTGGCCGCTGGCCTGATCAGGCCTCGGAAATACCCGTGACGGTTATGCCGTAACGCTCGGCGAGCCGCGTGGCCGGCGTGCTTTCCATGTCCGGGTCATGCTCGTGCTCGATATCCTCGCCGGCAAATTCCTGCTCGGCCTTGCGCGTCACCAGCTCGACGGCCTCGTCGATGTCCGGTTGGTGCGCGGAGTCGACCTTCAGTGTCGATGTGTTGCCATCTTTGTTGTAGGCAATGATCCAGGTTGTCATTTGGCAGCCCCTCGTTCTAGTTCAAAGCCGGGCCGGCAGCAGACGCCACCAATCCCAGTGTATGCCTTAGAGGCGAAAGCCGCCGGGCAAGTTCGCTCCAGACATGGAGGCCGCTCCGACCGGGTGCCCTGGCACGGGCGCTCACGCGGGCTAGTCTGTCGGTGAGCATCCCCCCGCAGGAGCCACCCATGCGCGCCTCCCTTACCCGCGCCGCCGACTACGACGAAGAGCAGCTGGTCGAGCTGCTGCGCCGGCACGCGCAACCGTTGCCGGACCTCGACGACCCCGCCTTCGCCGACGCCTTCGAGCGTTTCGCCGATGCCCGTGTGGTGCTGATCGGCGAAGCCAGCCACGGCACCTCCGAGTTCTACCGCGCGCGGGCGGCCATCACCCGCCGGCTGATCGAGCGCCACGGTTTCTCCGTCGTCGCCGTCGAAGCCGACTGGCCGGATGCCGCCTGGATCGATCGCCACGTGCGCCAGCAGCAGCCGGCCGCCTGGGTGGAGGACGCCTTCAAGCGCTTTCCCACCTGGATGTGGCGCAATCGCGAGGTGGCGGCGTTCACCCGCTGGCTGCGCCAGCACAACGACGGCCTGCCGGCCGAGCAGCGCGTGGAGTTTCGCGGCCTGGACGTGTACAGCCTGGGCACCTCGATTGCCGAGGTGTTGCGCTATCTCGACCAGGTCGACCCGCCCGCCGCCGGCGCGGCACCGGCTGCCTGAGTCCGTGGCACGACGAACCGGCCGCCTACGGCCATCAGGTGCTGCTGGGTGAACCGTCCTGCGAGGACGCGGTGGTCGAGCAGCTGCGTACGTTGCTGGAACGCCGCCTGCAGTACACCGCAAGCGACGGCGAACGTTTCTTCGATGCAGCGCGCAATGCCCATGTCGTGCTCGCCGCCGAGCAGTACTACCGCGCCATGTACCGCCGCTCCAGCGAATCCTGGAACCTGCGCGACCGGCACATGTTCGACACCCTGCGCGCGCTGCTGGAGCATCGCGGGGCGCAGGCCCGTGCGGTGGTCTGGGCGCACAACTCGCACATCGGCAACGCGGCGGCGACGTCGATGGGTTGGGACGGCGAGTTCAACATCGGCGAGCTGTGTCGCACCGCGTTCGGCCGCGATGCGGTGCTGATCGGCATGGCGACCGATCGCGGCAGCGTGGCCGCCGCAGACAACTGGGATGAGCCGATGCAGATCAAACAGGTGCTACCGTCGCGGCCGGACAGTTGGGAACAGCTGTTTCTCCGTGCCGGGCACGGTGCTTCGCTCACCGAGTGGCGTAGCGAAGCACACGACGAACTGCGCCAGGCGTTGGCCCAGCCGCGCCTGGAGCGCGCCATCGGGGTGATCTACCGGCCGCGGACCGAGCGGCAGAGCCACTATTTCCGCGCGGTGCTCGCCGAGCAGTTCGATGCGCTGGTCTGGTTCGAGCAGACCCGCGCGGTGACGCCGATCGGTCCGCGCCGTTTCGACGACGCGGCGGTGCCGGATACCTATCCGTTCGGCGAGTAAAAAACGCGCGCCCGGCGCGCTCAGGCGACCGGTGCGGGTGGCGGCTGATCGGGAATGGTCGGTTCGCCCGGCTCGCCCGGTTGCACCGGCACCCCAGGCTCCTCGGGATCGCCCGGCACACCGCCGGCCCGCCAGTATTGCGCCTCACCGTTGCCCATGGTCCGAATCGTTGCGCCAGTCATGCCGCTGCCCTCCACAACGCGGGCACCCGGAATTGGGTGCACCCGGACTGTAGAGGCCGGGCGCAGCGGTTCTATCCCGCCACCGGTCGGAACCGTGGACTTACCACATCAGGTCGTCGGGAATCTGGTAGGCCGCGTAGGGATCGTCGGCGTCCGGCGCTTCGGTCTGCACGTTGAGCTGCACGATCCGCCGCGGGTCGCGCTCCTGGATTTTCAACGCGGCCTCGCGCGGAATCACTTCGTAGCCGCCGCCGTGGCGGACGATCGCCAGCGAGCCGCTGGCCAGCTTCTCGCGCATCAGCTTGTTGACCGACAGGCGCTTGACCTTCTTGTCGTCGACGAAGTTGTAGTAGTCCTCGGTGGTCAGCTTCGGCAGGCGGCTGGTCTCGATCAGCTGCTTGACCTGCGCGATACGGGCCTTCTGCTCGGCCTTCTCCTGCTGCTGGCGGTTGAGTTCCTGATCGCGGGCGAGCTTCTCGGCCTGCGCCTGCAGGGCCGCCTGGCGCTGGGAATCGTCCTTCTCGATCTGGCCCTTCTTCTCCAGGCGCTGCTGCTTCTGCTTCTGCTTGACGGCCTGCTTGGCCTGCTTTTCGTTGACCAGCCCGGCTTTGAGCAGCTGGTCGCGAAGGGAAAGACTCATGTTTCGGCTCGTCTGTGGTCATTCAATGGGGCGGGCGGGTCGCTCGAGGGCGATCCGCCGCGCGGAATTGTGATGGATGTGAACGCGAATCCACCGTGCGCACCGTCATCAGCCGCAGACAGGCGACTGCTCGGCCCGCTTGGCTGCATCCCAGAGCGCATCCAGCTCTTCGAGGGTGCAATTCTCGATGGGTCGCCCCGCCTGCCGCAAGGCCTGCTCGATGAAGCGGAAACGCCGCTCAAACTTGCCGTTGGCACCACGCAGGGCATTTTCCGGGTCCACCTTGAGGTGGCGCGCCAGGTTGACGACGACGAACAACAGATCGCCCAGCTCCTCGGCGATGGCGTCGGCGTCGTTCTCGCTCATCGCCACCAGCACTTCGTCGAGTTCTTCGCGCACCTTGTCGACCACCGGCAGCGCTTCCGGCCAGTCGAAACCGACCTGCGCGGCGCGCTTCTGCAGCTTGGCCGCGCGGCTCAGCGCCGGCAATGCGGCGGGCACGTCGTCGAGCAGCGACAGCTGTTCGGGCGCGGCGGCTTTCTCGGCGCGCTCCTCGGCCTTGATCTCCTCCCAGCGCTGCTTGATCGCGGCTTCATCGAGGCGCGGCAGCTCGGGCGAACCGTACAGATCGCCGTCGGGAAACACATGCGGATGGCGGCGCACCAGCTTGCGGGTGATCGCATCGACCACCGTGGCGAACTCGAAGCGCCCTTCTTCCTTGGCCAGCTGGCTGTAGTAGACGACCTGGAACAGCAGATCGCCCAGCTCGCCGGGCAGATGGTCGAAATCGCCACTCTCGATGGCATCGGCCACTTCGTAGGCCTCTTCCAGCGTATGCGGCACGATGCTGGCGTAGTTCTGCTGCAGGTCCCAGGGGCAGCCGTGCTGCGGGTCGCGCAGGCGGGCCATGAGGTGCAGCAGGTCGGGGAGTTGGTACATGGGATTCCTCAGCGAAACGAGGGCTGGTGAGGGACGCTGATGGCATCACGGTGAATGTAAAAAACGACATCCACCCTACGGTTCGGTCGCGGGCCAAACGCCCAAAACCGTATTGCATCGTAGGGTGGATGACGCTTCACCCATCCACCGTGACGCGGCCGGCGGCGCCGCCGGCCTTGCGTCTTACGTGGCCCGCTGGCGCTTGGCCTCGATGATGTTGGGTAGCTGAGAGATGCGGCTGAGCAAGCGACCCAAGGCATTCAGCCCCGGAATCTCGATGGTCAACGTCATCTGCGCGGTGCTGTCTTCCTTGTTCGAGCGGGTGTTCATCGACAGCACGTTGATGCGCTCGTTGAGCAGCATCTGCGAGATGTCGCGCAGCAGCCCGGAACGGTCGTAGGCGCGGATGAAGATTTCCACCGGATAGGTCTTCTCCGGCACCGGGCCCCAGCTGACCTGGATGATCCGCTCCGGCTCGCGGCCGGCCAGTTGCAGCACCGACGGGCAGTCCTGGCGGTGGATGCTGACGCCACGGCCCTGGGTGATGTAGCCGACGATGGGATCGCCCGGCAGCGGCTGGCAGCAACCGGCCATCTGCGTCAGCAGGTTGCCCACGCCCTGGATCTGCACATCGCCGCGCTTGCCCGGCTTGTACGGCGTCGAGCGGCGCGGAATCAGCTCCAGCTGGTCGTAGCCGCGCTCCGGTTCGACCAGCTGCTGCGCCAGGTTGACCAGATGGGCCAGGCGCAGGTCGCCGGCGCCGAGCGCGGCGAACATGTCTTCGGCGGTCTTGAGATTGGCCTTCTCCGCGACCTTGTCGAAATCCACCGGCGGCAGGTCGAGGCGGTTCAGTTCGCGCTCCAGCAGCGTCTTGCCGGCGGCGACGTTCTGGTCGCGCGCCTGCAACTTGAACCAGTGGACGATCTTCGCCCGCGAGCGCGAGGTGGTGATGTAGCCCAGGTTGGGGTTCAGCCAGTCACGGCTCGGCGACCCCTGCTTGCTGGTGATGATCTCCACCTGCTCGCCGGTCTGCAGGCTGTAGTTGAGCGGCACGATGCGCCCGTTGACCTTGGCGCCGCGGCAGTTGTGGCCAATCTCGGTGTGCACCCGGTAGGCGAAGTCCAGCGGCGTGGCGCCCTTGGGCAGGTCGATGGCGTGGCCATCCGGGGTGAACACGTAGACGCGGTCCGGCTCGATGTCGACCCGCAGCTGATCAGCCAGCCCGCCGATGTCGCCCAGCTCTTCATGCCATTCGAGCACCTGGCGCAGCCAGGCGATCTTCTCCTCGTAATGATCGGAGCCGGAATTGACGTCGGTGCCCTTGTAGCGCCAGTGCGCGCAAACGCCCAGCTCGGCCTCCTCGTGCATGGCCTGGGTGCGGATCTGCACCTCCAGCACCTTGCCTTCCGGGCCGATCACCGCGGTGTGCAGCGAGCGGTAGCCGTTCTCCTTGGGGTTGGCGATGTAGTCGTCGAACTCCTTGGGAATGTGCCGCCACAGCGTGTGCACGATGCCGAGCGCGGTGTAGCAGTCGCGCACCTCCGGCACCAGTACGCGCACGGCGCGCACATCGTAGATCTGGCTGAACTGCAGGCCTTTCTTCTGCATCTTCCGCCAGATCGAGTAGATGTGCTTGGCGCGACCGTCGATCTCCGGCTGGATGCCGGCAGCGGTCAGTTCGTCCTTGAGCTGCTGCACCACGTTGGCGATGTACTGTTCACGATCGAGCCGGCGCTCATGCAGCAGCTGGGCGATCTGTTTGTACTGCTCCGGCTCCAGATAGCGGAACGACAGATCTTCCAGCTCCCACTTGATATGGCCAATGCCGAGGCGATGCGCCAGCGGCGCGTAGATGTCGAACACCTCGCGCGCCACGCGCTGGCGCTTGTCCTCGCTTGCGTTCTTCACCGCGCGGATGGCGCAGGTACGCTCGGCCAGCTTGATCAGCGCCACGCGCACGTCGTCGACCATGGCCACCAGCATCTTGCGCAGGTTCTCCACCTGCGCCTGCGAACCCAGCACCAGCGACTCACGCGGGTTGAGGCTGGCGCTGATCGCCGCCATGCGCAGCACGCCCTCGATCAGCTTGGCGACCACCGGGCCGAAGCGCTGGTGCACCTCGGCCAGCTGAATCTTGCCTTCGCGCACGCCACGGTAGATCACCGCGGCCACCAGGCTGTCCTGGTCGAGCTTGAGATCGGCGAGAATTTCGGCGATCTCCAGGCCGGTCTGGTAGCTGGAGGTGCCTTCGCTCCACAGATTCTGCGCGGCGTTGGCTTGCTGCTCGGCCTCGCGAGCGAACTCGCAGGCCTCCTTGAGTGCCGCGCGATCCAGCGCCGGGTCCATGCCCAGCACGTGGTCGAGCCAGCCATCGAGGTTGATGCTGCCGTCGGTGTTGACCGGCTGAAGCGCTCTGACCTGTACCATCTAAACCTTCCCTCTGCGCAGTGACTGCGCCGCACGCCGGCATTCTGCGTGCCGGTCGGTTGAATCGCAGGCCGGTTGCCTGCCAAGAAATCACCGGGCGGCGCGGTCCGTCATTTCGAACAGCGCCATCGCCTCGACATGTGCCGTCTGCGGGAACATGTCGATCACACCGGCCCGGGACAGCCGGTAGCCCTGACGGGCCAGCTCGGCCGCGTCGCGGGCGAGCGTTGCAGGATTGCATGAAACATAGACGAGGCGGCGCGCACCGAACTCCGACATTTGTCGAACAACCTCCAACGCGCCGTCGCGCGGGGGGTCCAGCAGCACCGCGTCGAAACCGCTGCGCGCCCAGGGTGCATCGGCCAGCGGCTTCGACAGGTCTGCACGATAAAAGTGCAAGCCGTCCAGGCCGTTGCGCAACGAATTGCCGCGTGCCCGCTCGACCATCGCCTCGACGCCCTCTACGCCGGTTACCTGCGCGCCGCTGCGCGCCAGCGCCAGGGCGAAATTGCCTAGCCCGCAGAACAGGTCCAGCACCCGCTCGCCGGGAGCCGGCGCCAGCCAGTCCAGCGCCTGAGCGATCATCGCCTCGTTGACCGCGGCATTGACCTGGACGAAATCGCCCGGTCGCCACTCCAGCTCCAGCTTCCATGGCTCCAGGCGATAACCCAGCGGTGCCGCTTCGAGCGGCGCCGGCTCACCCTCACCTTGCAGCCACAGCTGCGCACCCTGCTGGTGCGCGAATGCCTGCAGCTGCGCCAGGTCGTCCACCGCCAGCGCGGCCGTGTGGCGCACCAGCACGGCCTCGGCGGTACCGCTGAACAGCTCGATGTGGCCGATGGCCTGGGGTCGGGTCAATTTGTGCAACACCGCCAACAGATGCGGCAACAGCGTCTGCAAAGGCTGTACCAGCACGGGGCATTGTTCGATCGGGACGATCTGCTGGCTGGCCGCGGCGCGAAAGCCCACCGCCAGTCGCGCGGCCTTGGCATCCCAGCGCACGGCAAGTCGGGCGCGGCGCCGATAGCCGAACTCCGGGCCGCTCAGCGGTGCGACCCAGGTCTGCGGCTCGAGGCCGGCGACGCGCGCCAGCTGCTCACCGAGGGTGCGCTGCTTGAGTTCCAGCTGATCGGCCGCCGCCGCATGCTGCAAGGTGCAGCCGCCGCACAGGCGTGCATGCGGGCAGGGTTCGTGGCGGCGCTGCGGGCTGGCCTCGAGGACCCGCTCACAGCGCGACTCGACGATTTGCGCGCGCGCACCGAGCACGCGCGCCTCGACCCGCTCGCCCGGCAGTGCACCGCTGACGAACCAGGTACGACCGTCAACGAAGGCGATACCGCGCCCATCGTGCGCCAGCCGCTCGATGACCAGCGTCTGCTTCTTGCCGACCGGCACTTGCGGCTTGCGCTCGCCACCGCTGGGCTGAAAGCGCAAGGCGCCGCTACGTTTGGCCATGGGCTGGAACCTGCTTCAAGGGAACGGCAAGGCGCCACGCTGCCGCCGGATGGCAGCAGGCGGCGATGAGTTCAATTGGGAGCGTCATACACGCCGGTGGACAGGTAACGATCGCCACGGTCGCAGACGATGGCCACGATCACCGCGTTCTCGACCTCGCGCGACAGGCGCAGCGCCGCCGCTACCGCACCGCCCGAGGACACGCCGCAGAAGATGCCTTCTTCGCGGGCCAGGCGGCGCATCACCGTCTCGGCCTCGTCCTGCGACATGTCGACGACGCGGTCGACGCGCTCGGCCTGGAAGATCCTCGGCAGGTATTCCTGCGGCCAGCGACGGATGCCGGGAATCGCCGCGCCTTCCATCGGCTGCAGGCCGACGATCTGTACCGCCGGGTTCTGCTCCTTGAGGTAGCGCGACACGCCCATGATGGTGCCGGTGGTGCCCATCGAGCTGACGAAGTGGGTGATGCTGCCGTGGGTCTGTCGCCAGATTTCCGGGCCTGTGCTGCCGTAGTGCGCCTCGGGGTTGTCGTCGTTGGCGAACTGGTCGAGCACCTTGCCGCGGCCCTCGGCCTGCATCTGCAGCGCCAGGTCGCGTGCGCCTTCCATGCCCTGCTCACGGGTCACCAGGATCAGTTCGGCACCGTAGGCGGTCATCGCCGACTTGCGCTCGGCGCTGGAGTTGTCCGGCATGATCAGAATCATCCGGTAACCCTTGATCGCCGCCGCCATCGCCAGGGCGATACCGGTGTTGCCCGACGTAGCCTCGATCAGCGTGTCGCCGGGCTGGATATCGCCGCGCAGCTCGGCACGGTTGATCATCGACAATGCGGGGCGGTCCTTGACCGAGCCGGCCGGGTTGTTGCCTTCGAGCTTGACCAGAATCGTGTTGCTGGTGTTGCCGGGCAGGCGTTGCAGGCGAACCAGCGGCGTGTTGCCGATGCAGTCGGCAATGGTCGGGTAGTGGATTGTCATGACGTCATGAACCACACGGCGGGAAAAAAGGCGCACATGATACCGGCAACCGCCGGTCACGGGCAGACTCCGAGCGCCGTCGCGCCGGCCGCTTCGTCGCCTGTCCGGTAACCGCCCCGAATGGCGCGGAACCCGCGCGTGCTCCATAATCGCGCCCCTTTGGCGCTGCCCGTCGTCTGGTGCAGCGGGCACCTGGAGGTCTGTCGTGGAACTGCTGCATACCATCTACCTGATCGCGATCACCGCCGAAGCCATGTCCGGGGCCATCATGGGCATGCGACGCGGCATGGACCTGTTCGGCATCTGCCTGCTCGGCACGGTGACCGCCCTGGGTGGCGGCACCGCCCGCGACATCCTGCTCGGCCATTACCCGATCGGCTGGATCGCGCACCCGGAATACCTGTCCTTCACCATCGGCGCGGCGATCGTCACCGGCTTCATCGCACGCTACCTGCATCGCCTGCGCCAGGTCTTCCTGCTGGTGGACGGCCTGGGCCTGGTGGCGTTCACGGTGATCGGCTGCGACGTGGCGATGGGCATGGGCGCGCATCCGTCGATCGTGGTCTTTGCCGGCGTCATCACCGGCATCTTCGGGGGCCTGATGCGCGACGTGCTGTGCAACGAGGTGCCGATGGTGCTGCAGCGCGAGCTGTACGCCACCGTCGCGCTGTTCACCGGCGTGCTCTACGTCGGCCTGCTGTGGCTGGAAATGAACACCGCGCTCGCCACGCTGATCGCGCTGGGCAGCGGTTTCCTGTTCCGCGTGCTGGCGATGACCTTCCGCTGGCGCCTGCCGGACTTCAACGGCAAGGAGATTCGCGGCCTCGATTGAGCCGCCGCGCCGGCGCTCGCCGGCTTGACCTGCGTACAGATTCGTCCCCGGCAAATCGCTACACTAGCGGGCTGGCAACCCAGGGGAATGGACTGTGCTCAAAGACGTAGGAATCCGAGGCCGCGTACTGGTACTCACGCTGCTGCCGAGCACCCTGCTCGCCATCGCGCTGGGCGCCTACTTCACCTGGATGCAGCTCTCCGAGATGCGTCACCAGCTCGACGAACGCGGCGTACTGATCGCCGAACAGCTCGCGCCGCTGGCCGCTCCAGCTATGAACCTGGGCTACGACAAACGCCTGCAGCGGATCCTCGCGCAGGTGCTCGACCAGAACGACGTCCGCGCGGTGACCATCCTCGACGCCGAACGCAACGCACGCGCACACGTTGGCCCGCGAATGCTCACCCCCTCGCCGCCCGGCGACCCGGAGGGCCTGACCCGGGTCAGCAGCCTGGACTACACGCGCATCCTCATGCCGGTGTTGCAGGAGCACCTCAATCTCGGTGAGGAGGCGCGCGGCAACGGCAATGCACTGATCGGCTGGCTGGAGCTGGAGCTGTCGCACCACGGCACGCTGCTGCGCGGCTATCGCAGCCTGTTCACCAGCCTGCTGCTGGTCGGCGCCGGCCTGATCGTCACCGCCCTGCTGGCGCTGCGCATGAGCCGCACCATCAGCCAGCCGCTGCAGCGCGTGCAGCTGGCCGTCACCCAGCTCAAGGACGGCCATCTGGAAACGCGTCTGCCAGCCCTGGGCAGCCACGAGATGGACGAGCTGGCCTCGGGCATCAACCGCATGGCCGAGGCGCTGCTCAGCGCCCGTGAGGAACTGCAGCAGAGCATCGACCAGGCCACCGCCGACGTGCAGCAGAATCTGGAAACCATCGAGATCCAGAACATCGAGCTGGACCTGGCGCGCAAGGAGGCGCTGGAAGCCAGCCGGATCAAGTCCGAGTTCCTCGCCAACATGAGCCACGAGATCCGCACCCCGCTCAACGGCATCCTCGGCTTCACCCACCTGCTGCAGAAGAGCGACCTTACCCCGCGCCAGCAGGACTACCTGTCGACCATCGAGAAGTCCGCCGACAACCTGCTCGGCATCATCAACGAGATTCTCGATTTCTCGAAGATCGAGGCCGGCAAGCTGGTGCTCGACAGCGTGCCGTTCAACCTGCGCGACCTGATCGAAGACACCCTGACCATCCTCGCACCGGCCGCGCACACCAAGCAGCTCGAGCTGGTCAGCCTGGTCTACCGCGACACCCCGCTGTCGCTGGTCGGCGACCCGCAGCGGCTCAAGCAGGTGCTGACCAATCTGGTCAGCAATGCCATCAAGTTCACCAACGAAGGCACCATCGCCGTACGCGCGATGATCGAGGAAGAAAGCGCCGAGCGCGCACAGCTGCGCATCAGCGTGCAGGACACCGGCATCGGCCTCACCGATCAGGACCTGCGGGCGCTGTTCCAGGCCTTCAGCCAGGCCGACAACTCGCTGTCGCGCCAGCCCGGCGGCACCGGCCTGGGGTTGGTGATCTCCAAGCGCCTGATCGAGCAGATGGGCGGCGAGATCGGCGTCGACAGCATTCCGGATGAGGGCTCGGAATTCTGGATCACCCTGAGCCTGCCCAAAGCGCGCGACGACATTGAGGACCAGCCGCCGGCCGCGCTGCTCGGGCGCCGCGTGGCGCTGCTCGAACAGCATCCGCTGGCGCGCCAGGCGCTGCAGCACCAGCTGGAAAGCTGCGGATTGAGCGTGCAGAACTTCGACAACCTGGAGCAGCTGCAGCGCAGCGTCGCCAGTCAGCGTGACAGCAACGTACCGATCGACCTGGCCGTACTCGGCATCACCACCCGCGAACTGGCACCGGCGCAGCTGGGCCAGTTGCTCTACGAATTCGACACACTGGACTGCAAGTGCGTGGTGCTCTGCCCGACCACCGAACAACCGTTGTTCAGCGACACGTTGCCGGATCATCACAGCCACGCCCAGCTCCAGGGCAAACCGGCACGCACGCGCAAACTGCAGCGCGTGTTGCTGGAGCTGCTGCGCCCGGCGCAGGCGATGGCGCCGTCCGTCCAGCCGGCCAATGGGCGGGTGCCGCAACTGCTCTGCGTCGATGACAACCCGGCCAACCTGCTGCTGGTGGAAACGCTGCTGAGCGATCTCGGCGCCGCGGTAGTCGCCGTGGACAACGGCCCCGAAGCGCTGGAGGCAGTCAAGCGGCACAGCTTCGACCTGGTCCTGATGGACGTGCAAATGCCGGGAATGGACGGCCGGCAGACCACCGAGGCGATCCGCCAGTGGGAAAACGATACCGGTGCGCTGCCGCTACCGATCGTCGCCCTCACCGCGCATGCGCTGGCCAACGAAAAGCGCGCCCTGCTGCAAGCCGGGCTGGACGACTACCTGACCAAGCCGATCAGCGAGCGCCAGCTGGCGCAGGTGGTGCTCAAGTGGACCGGCCTGACCCTGCGCAGCCAGCCTCAGGCGCAGCCGCCGAGTCCGCCGCGCGCCGTGCCGGCCGATATCCCGGCAACGCTGCCGGAGCAGGTGTTCCCGGTACTCGACGAGGAGGAAGGCCTGCGCCTGGCCGCCGGCAAGGCCGATCTCGCCGGCGAGTTGCTGAGCATGCTGCTCGGCTCGCTGGACGCCGACCGCGTGGCGATCCGCCAGGCGCGCCAGGCCGGCGACCGCCAGCGGCAGATTGAGCGCGTGCATCGCCTGCACGGCGCCACCCGTTACTGCGGCGTGCCGCAGCTGCGCAACGCCTGCCTGCAGAGCGAGACGCTGCTCAAGCAGAACAGCCCGGCTGCCGAGGCCGCCCTCGACGAGCTGGACGCCGCCATCGAACGGCTGGGGCACGCCGCCCACGTCGCCAGCTGACCCCTTCATCCGAGCCGGATTTTCCCATGCCAGATCGCCCCGCAACGCCCGCCTTCCAGCCCGCCGAACTCGACTGGGACGCGAGCGGCCAGCCCCAATCGCGCCACTATGGCGACGTGTACTTTTCGCGCGCCTCGGGGCTGGAAGAAACCCGCCACGTTTTTCTCGCCCAGAACGACCTCGCCCGGCGCTTCGCCGCACTCACCGCCGGGCAGCACCTGGTGATCGGCGAAACCGGCTTCGGCACCGGGCTCAACTTCCTCTGCGCCTGGCAGCTGTTCGATGAGGTCGCGCCAACCGGGGCGCGCCTGCACTTCGTCAGCGTCGAGAAGCACCCACTGACCCACGCCGATCTCGCGCGTGCGCTGGCGCTCTGGCCACAGCTGCAGACGCAGGCGCAGCCGCTGCTGGAGCAATACCTGGCGATTCATCCGGGCTTCCAGCAACTGGTATTCGGCGGCGGCCGGGTGGTGCTGACGCTGCTGATCGGTGATGTGCTCGAAGCGCTGCCGAGCCTGGATGCGCGGGTCGATGCCTGGTTCCTCGACGGCTTCGCGCCGGCGAAGAACCCGGAAATGTGGCAGCCGGCGCTGTTCGCCGAGCTGGCGCGGCTGTCGGCGCCCGGTGCGACGCTGGGCACCTTCACCAGCGCCGGCTTCGTCCGTCGCGGTCTCGGCGAAGCCGGCTTCGACATGCAGCGCGTACCCGGTTTCGGCCACAAGCGCGAAATCCTCCGCGGGCACTTCGTCGGCAGTGCCACGGCGACGGCCAAGCCCTGGTACGCGCGCCCCGCCTTCCAGCCGCGCCAGCGTCGTGCGCTGGTGATCGGCGCGGGTCTGGCCGGCTGTGCCAGCGCCGCCAGCCTGGCCGCGCGCGGCTGGCACGTCAGCGTGCTGGAGCGCCACGCCAGCCCCGCCGAGGAAGGCTCCGGCAATCCGCAGGGAGTGCTCTATCTCAAGCTGTCGGCGCATGGCACGGCGCTGTCGCGGCTGGTGGTCGCCGGCTTCGGCTACACCCGCCGGCTGCTGCGCCATCTGCAGCAGGGTCAGGACTGGGACGCCTGCGGCGTGCTGCAGATCGCCTATGACGACGAGGAGCGTGCGCGCCAGGCGGAGCTGGCGTCGGCATTCCCCGCCGATCTGGTCCATCCGCTGCCGCGGGCCGAGGCCGAACAGCTGGCCGGCGTGGCGCTGCCAGACGGCGGGCTGTTCTATCCAGAGGCCGGCTGGGCGCATCCGCCAGCGGTCTGTCGCTGGCTGCTGGCGCAACCGAACATCGAACTGCTGCGCCACCGCGAGGTGCTCGAACTGCGCCGCGACGGCGAACAGTGGCAGGCGGTGTGCAACGGCGAGGTGCTGGTCGAGGCACCGCTGGTGGTGCTCGCCGGCGCCGCCGAAGCGGCGCGCTTTAGCCAGAGCGCCTGGCTACCGCTCAAACGCATTCGCGGGCAGATCACCTGCCTGCCGGCAACCGCCGACAGCGCTGCGCTGCGCACCGTGCTCTGCGCCAAGGGCTACGTCGCCCCGGCACGCGACGGCGTGCACACGCTGGGGGCGAGCTTCAACTTCCAGCAGACTGATCCGGCGCCGAGCGAGGCCGAGCACCTGTCCAATCTGGAACAGCTGGCCGGGGTGTCCGAGGATCTCTACCGGCGCCTGCACGCTGACCCGGCCCAGGTCGGTCGCCTCGAAGGACGGGTGGCGATGCGCTGCACCAGCCCCGACTACCTGCCGCTGATCGGCCCGCTGGCCGACGCCGAAGGCTTCGCCGAAGCCTTCGCTGCGCTGAGCAAGAACGCCCGACAAACGCCAGACGCGCCCTGCCCCTGGCTCGACGGCCTGTACGTGAACACCGCGCACGGCTCGCGCGGGATGATCACCACGCTGCTCTCGGGCGAGCTGCTGGCTGCGTGGATCGAAGGCGAGCCGTTGCCGCTGCCGCGCGAAGTCGCCGAAGCCTGCCACCCCAACCGCTTCCTGCTGCGCAAGCTGATTCGCGGCAGCTGACCGATGCGCCGCCGCGGCCCCGGTCGCGGCGCCACAGCGCGACCGTACCGCCTGCGGCAATGCCGCGCATCTTGCGCTCGCACAGCCGTCGCATGATACTCCCCCCTCTATCCAAACGACTTGTCGGAGACTCCGATGAAACGCCGCTACCTGATGCTCCTGAGCCTGCTTCCGCTCGGCCTGCACGCCGCTCCGGCGGTCGACACCACCCAGTTGCAAAGCGAGGCGCAGGCGCTGATTCCGCCGTTCCAGCAGCAGCTGCTCGCCACCGTCAAGCAGGCCGTTGCCGAAGGCGGGCCGGCCAAGGCCGTCGAAGCCTGCAACCTGCTCGCGCCGGGTATCGCCGCGCAGCACAGCAAGGCGCCCTGGCAGGTCGGCCGTACCGCGCTGAAGGTGCGCAACCCGGACAACGCGCCGGACGCCAGGGAACGCCAGGTGCTCGAGCAGTTCGCCCAGCGTGCCGCCGCCGGTGAACCGCTGGAGCAGCTGCGCCACGGCGAAGTGGTCAACGGTGAGTACCGCTACCTGCAGGCCATCGGCACCGCCGAAGCCTGCCTGGGCTGCCACGGCAGCAACATCAAGCCGGAACTGCTGACCCTGCTCGACCAGCACTATCCGCAGGATCAGGCGCGCGGTTTCAAGGAAGGCGATCTGCGCGGCGCCTTCAGCCTGCGCCGCCCGCTGGACCGCTGAGCGACGGGATCAGCTAGCATCGCCCTTTGTCTGCGACCCGAGGACTACTCGATGTGTGACCCACGCATACCGGCACGCGCAGCGGACGCTCGCTGATGGAGACGCTGCTGCTCGAAGCCCTCGGCATCGGCCTGCTGCTCGGCCTGCTGCTGGGGCTGACCGGCGCCGGCGGTTCGCTGGTCGCGCTGCCGCTGCTGCTCAGCCTGCATCTGCCGCTGCGCGATGCCATCGGTGTCAGCCTCGGCGCGGTCGCCATGTCGGCGCTGATTGGCGCGATTCCCCGCGCCTGGCAGGGCCAGGTGGCCTGGAAGCCGGTGGCGTTGCTGGCGCTGTGCGGCCTGCCAGGCAACGCCGCCGGGCAGTGGCTCGGCCAGTTCATCGCCGAGAAGGCGCTGATCATCGCCTTCTGCCTGCTGGTGATGTGGTCGGCGTGGCGCATGTGGCGCGGAGCGAGTCTGCCGGCGCGGGAAAACGGCTCGATACGTCACGGCGCGCTGATCGCCATCGGCCTGGGCGTCGGTCTGCTGTCCGGGCTGATGGGCGTCGGCGGCGGCTTTCTGGTCGTCCCGGCGCTGCTCTGGTTCACGCCGCTGACACTGCTCAGCGCGATGGCCACCTCGATGGCGGTGATAGCGCTGGTCAGCGGCGGCGGTTTCCTCCTCTACCTCAGCGACGCCCAGCCGCCGCTGGCCCTGCTCGGCGGGCTGGCAGCCGGCGGCGCGTGCGGCGTGCTGGCCGGCAACCGGCTGGCGAACTATCTCAACAGCAGCGTACTGCAGCGGATCTTCGCCCTGATGCTGGTGGCGGTCAGCCTGTCGCTGGGCGTGCAGAAACTGCTGCTCGGGCACTAGCGCCGCAGCGGGTCGTCCCAAAATGGCCGGCTGACTTCCTGCTCGATATCGGCCCGGCTGTAACCGATGTCCTTGAGCATCGCGTCGCTCATCGACGCCAGCTGCCGACGCTGGCGCGCCAGTTCCTGCCAGCGGTGCAATTGCCGCCAGCCGTCGCGCAGCAAGGTGCCCCAGGCGAGACGGCGCGGCGTCGGCAGATGCCGCAGGATCGATGCGTTGTCATGAGTTTTCATGCTCTGGCCCTCCAATCGGGATGGCGCCAGTCTCTTGCCGTGGCTACGATCAATCCAACGAATACTCTTGATGCGACCCATCTTGGAGATTGATGAGTGGCCAACTACCCGGGCATCGATACCGAACTGCTGCGCAGCTTCGTCGCCATCGCCGACCACGGTGGATTCACCCGCGCGGCGGAGGCGGTACACCGCACGCAGTCGGCGATCAGCATGCAGATGAAGCGGCTGGAGGAGGACGTGCTGCAGCGTCCGCTGTTCGAGCGCAGCGGTCGGCAGGTCAGCCTCACCGCCGAGGGCCAGGTGCTGCTCGGCTATGCGCGGCGCATCCTCAAGCTGCATGGCGAGGTGATGACCACGCTGCGCGAGCCGCACATGGTTGGCGCGGTGCGCATCGGCACGCCGGACGATTACGTGATGCGCTTTCTGCCCGGCATCCTCGCCCAGTTCGCCCAGGCCTATCCGCTGGTGCAGGTCGAGCTGCATTGCGAGCCGTCCTACCAGTTGCTGCAGCGGCAGGACATGGACCTGACCATCGTCACTCGCGAGCCGGGAACCGAGATCGGCCAGCTGTTGCGCCAGGAGCGCTTCGTCTGGGCCGAGGCCACCGGCTACGACCTGCACCAGCAGCGGCCGATCCCGCTGGCGATGTTCAACAGCGGCTGCTTCTGCCGTGCCTGGGTCTGCAATGCGCTGGACGCGGCCGAGATCGACTACCGCATCGCCTACACCAGCCCGAGCCTGGCGGCGCTGATGGCACTGGTCGGCGCCGGGCTGGCGGTGACCGCACAACTGCGCAGCCTGATCCCGCCGCAGCTGCGCATTCTCGGCGAGGCCGAAGGCCTGCCAGCGTTGCCGCAATGCAGCATCGTGCTGCTGCGCAATCCGCGCAGCCAGTCGCCGGTGAGCGAGGCGCTGGCCGAGTACATCGTCGAGGGTTTCCGCCTGTAGCAAGCCGGGCGCGCGGGCAGAAAAGCTGAACTTCGGCGGAAACCCGTCAGTCACACTCCCCAACGGCACCAACCGGGAAGGAACTATGTGTGGCATAGCTGGAGAACTTCGTTTCGACAACCAACCGGCCGATCTGGCCGCGGTTGAACGCATCACCCAACACCTCACCGCGCGCGGCCCCGACGCGTGCGGCTTCCATAGCCAGGGCCCGCTGGCTCTCGGCCATCGCCGGCTGAAGATCATGGATCTGTGCGAGGCCTCCGGCCAGCCGATGATCGATCCGCAGCTCGGCCTGGCGATGGTCTTCAACGGCGCCATCTACAACTACCCGGAACTGCGCGCCGAGCTGGAAGCGCTGGGCTACCGCTTCTTCTCCGAAGGCGATACCGAGGTCCTGCTCAAGGGTTTCCACGCCTGGGGCGAGGCGCTGCTGCCGCGCCTGAACGGCATGTTCGCCTTCGCCATCTGGGAGCGTGACAGCGGACAGCTGTTCATCGCCCGCGACCGCCTCGGCGTGAAACCGCTGTACCTGTCGCGCACCGGGCAACGCCTGCGCTTCGCCTCGACGCTGCCGGCCCTGCTCAAGGGCGGCGACATTGCCGGCCAGCTCAATCCGGTGGCGCTCAATCACTACATGAGCTTCCACGCGGTGGTGCCGGCGCCGGACACGCTGATCGCCGGCATCGAGAAACTGCCGCCGGCCAGCTGGATGCGCGTCGGCGTCGACGGCACGACCACCACCCAGCGCTGGTGGACGCTGGAGTACGGCGCCCGCGAGGACGAGCAGCACTACAGCTTCGAGGACTGGCAAAGCCGCACCCTCGACAGCCTGCGCGAAGCGGTGGCGATCCGGCAGCGCGCCGCGGTGGATGTCGGCGTGCTGCTGTCCGGCGGCGTCGATTCCAGCCTGCTGGTCGGCCTGCTACGCGAGGCAGGTGTCGCCGACAACCTGCTGACCTTCTCCATCGGCTTCGAAGATGCCGGCGGCGAGCGCGGCGATGAATTCAAGTATTCCGATCTGGTCGCAGAGCACTACGGCACCCGCCACCATCAGCTGCGCATCCAGGAACGGGAGATACTCGAACAGCTGCCGGCGGCCTTCCAGGCCATGAGCGAGCCGATGGTCAGCCATGACTGCATCGCCTTCTATCTGCTTTCGCGCGAGGTCGCCAAGCACTGCAAGGTGGTGCAAAGCGGCCAGGGCGCGGACGAGCTATTCGCCGGCTACCACTGGTATCCGCAGGTGGATGGCGCCAGCGATCCGCTGGCGGCCTACCTGCGCGCCTTTCGTGATCGCGACTACGACGAGTACCGCGCGCTGATGCAGGACCAGTGGCATCAGGGCGATTTCTCCGGCGAGTTCGTTCGCCGCCATTTCGCCGAGCCCGGCGCCGAAGCCGCGGTGGACAAGGCGCTGCGTATCGACAGCACGGTCATGCTGGTCGACGACCCGGTCAAGCGGGTGGACAACATGACCATGGCCTGGGGCCTGGAAGCACGCACGCCGTTTCTCGACTACCGCGTCGCCGAGCTGTCGGCGCGCATTCCGGCGCGCTTCAAGCTGCCCGACGGCGGCAAGCATGTGCTCAAGGAGGCGGCGCGCCAGGTGATCCCGGCGGCGGTGATCGACCGCCCCAAGGGCTACTTCCCGGTGCCCGGGCTCAAGCATCTGCAGGGCGAAACCCTCAACTGGGTCCGCGAACTGCTGCTCGACCCCAGCCAGGATCGCGGGCTGTACCGCCCCGAGGCCATCGAGCGGCTGCTCGCCGATCCGCATGGCCAGCTGACGCCGCTGCGCGGCTCAAAACTCTGGCAGCTCGCGGCGGTCAACCTTTGGTTGAGTGAGCAAGGCCTCTAAGAATGCGCACGCGCGGCGGCAACGCCAGCTGCCGACGTGGGCCACGCCTCAAGGAAAAGCACCATGCAGAAGTCTCAAGCCTATGGTCAGCGCCTGTTGCGCGGGCAAGCACCCACCTACCAGCGCCTGCAGGCGCGGTTCGCCGAAGACGGCCAGGTCGAACCCTGCGGACCGGTCACGCTGAACTGCGGCTGGGGCCGCATCCTGATCGGCCACACCTACTCCGATCCGGCGGAACTCGCTGCCGACCTGCTCAACGAACAGGCCGGCGAGCGTGACATCGCCCTGTATGTCGCCGCACCGCACCAGGTGCTGGCACACGCGCCGCAACAGCTGTTTCTCGATCCCTCCGACACGCTGCGCATCTGGTTCACCGATTACCGCCCGGCGCGCAAGGGCGTGCGCGGCTTCGGCGTACGCCGCGCGCAGAGCGCCGCCGACTGGCAGGCGATCAATGGCCTCTACCAGTCGCGCGGCATGATGCCGGTCGACCCGGAACGCTGCACCCCGCGCGAGGAAGGCGGCCCGGTGTACTGGATCGCCGAGGACGAGAGTTCCGGGCAGGTCATCGGCAGCGTGATGGGCATCGATCACCACAAGGCGTTCAACGATCCCGAGCACGGCTCGAGCCTCTGGTGCCTGGCGGTATCGCCCAGCTGCCCGCGCCCTGGCGTCGGCGAGGTGCTGGTGCGGCACCTGATCGAGCATTTCATGGGCCGCGGGCTGGCCTATCTCGATCTGTC
This sequence comes from Stutzerimonas sp. 21-1, assembly GCF_056336065.1. Lineage (NCBI taxonomy): Bacteria > Pseudomonadati > Pseudomonadota > Gammaproteobacteria > Pseudomonadales > Pseudomonadaceae > Stutzerimonas > Stutzerimonas sp. 21-1. The sequence goes on from NZ_CM150500.1 coordinate 2,811,238, forward strand.
GGTGCTGCACGACAACCAGCAGGCCAAGGCGCTGTACGCCAAGCTCGGCTTTCGTGACCTGCAGACCTTCACCGTCAAGCGCAAGAACAGTTTCAACCAGCCGCTGTTTCTCGGCCCCGGCCCGGAAGCGACGCTCAATCCGTATGCGCGCATCATCGTCGACGAGGCGCGCCGGCGCGGCATCGAGATCGCCATCGACGACGCCGAGGCCGGGTTGTTCACCCTCACCCAGGGCGGCCGGCGGGTACGCTGTCGCGAGTCGCTGTCGGACCTGACCTCGGCGGTGAGCATGACCCTCTGCCAGGACAAGACGCTGACCCACCGCACGCTCGCCCGCGCCGGCATCCACCTGCCGGCGCAGCAGCTGGCCGGCAGCGCTGCCGACAATGCGGCGTTTCTCGCCGAGCACGGCAGCGTGGTGGTCAAACCGGTGGACGGCGAGCAGGGCCAGGGCGTCGCCGTCGATCTGCGCAGCGTCGCGGAAATGGAGGAGGCCATCCGCCTCGCGCGCCAGTTCGACAGCCGCGTGCTGCTGGAGAGCTACCATCCCGGCCAGGACCTGCGCATCGTCGTGATCGGCTACGAAGTGGTGGCGGCGGCGATTCGCCGGCCCGCCGAGGTCATCGGTGACGGGCGCAACAGCATCGGCGCGCTGATCGAAGCGCAGAGTCGCCGGCGCCAAGCCGCGACCGGCGGCGAAAGCCGTATCCCGCTGGACGAGGAAACCCGCCGCTGCCTGCGCGACGCCGGGTTCGACCTGGACAGCGTGCTCGAGCAGGGCCAGCGCCTGGCCGTGCGCCGCACCGCCAACCTGCACACCGGAGGCACGCTGGAAGACGTCACCGCCCTGCTGCATCCTGAGCTGATCGAGGCGGCCGTGCGCGCCGCACGCGCACTGGACATTCCGGTGGTCGGGCTCGATCTGCTGGTGCCCGCCGTGGACCAGCCCGACTACGTGTTCATCGAAGCCAACGAGCGCGTCGGTCTGGCCAACCACCAGCCGCAACCGACCGCCGAGCGTTTCATCGACCTGCTCTTCCCACTCAGCCAGAACAACGCCTGAGTCCCGCGCCGGCCCGCACGCCTCGCGTGCGGAGGCCGGCATTCATCCGGCCGCCTGCGGTCCCGACGGGAGCATTCAATGACTGCAAGAACACCCGAACCCGATCTCAACTATCTGCAACGCGTGCTGCTGGAAATGCTCGCCATCCCCAGCCCCACCGGCTTCACCGACACCATCGTGCGCTACGTCGCCGAACGCCTGCAGGAGCTTAGCGTTCCCTTCGAGCTGACGCGCCGCGGCACCATCCGCGCGACGCTCAAGGGTCGCCGCGACAGCCCGGACCGCGCGGTGGCGGCGCACCTCGACACCATCGGCGCGATTGTCCGCGAGATCCAGCCCAGCGGACGCCTCGGTCTGGCCCCGGTGGGCTGCTGGTCGAGCCGCTTCGCCGAAGGCAGCCGCGTCAGCGTGTTCACCGACACCGGCGTGATCCGCGGCAGCGTGCTGCCATTGCTGGCGTCCGGGCATGCCTTCAACACGGCGGTGGATGAGGCACCGGTGAGCTGGGACCACGTCGAGCTGCGCCTGGATGCCTACACCTACAGCCGCGCCGAAACCTGCGCGCTGGGGGTCAACATCGGCGATTTCGTCGCCTTCGACCCGATGCCCGAATTCACCGAGAGCGGCTATATCAGTGCCCGTCACTTGGACGACAAGGCCGGCGTCGCCGCCCTGCTCGCCGCGCTCAAGGCCATCGTCGAGAGCGGCCAGGAGCCGCCGATCGACTGCCATCCGCTGTTCACCATCACCGAGGAAACCGGCTCCGGCGCCGCCGGTGCGCTGCCCTGGGATGTAAGCGAATTCGTCGGCATCGACATCGCGCCGGCGGCCAAGGGCCAGGAATCCAGCGAGCACGCGGTCACCGTGGCCATGCAGGATTCTGGCGGCCCCTACGACTTCCATCTGTCGCGCCACCTGCTCCGCCTGGCCAGCGAGCGGGATATTCCGGTCCGCCGTGACCTGTTCCGCTACTACCACAGCGACGCGCAGTCGGCGATCGAGGCCGGCCACGATATCCGCACCGCGCTGCTGGCATTCGGTTGCGATGCCACCCATGGCTACGAACGCACCCATATCGACAGCCTCAGCGCGCTGAGCCGGCTGCTGTGCAGCTACATGTTGAGCCCGCCGGTGTTCGCCAGCGACGCCCAGCACGCGCAGGATTCGCTGGAGCGTTTCAGCCACCAGCTGGAGCACGACGCACAGATGGAGAACGACACCCGCGTGCCGGCGGTGGACTCGCTGGTCGGCCGTGACGCCGACGATCACCGACAATAAACGACGACGGTGCGTGACCGGCTACCGGCTTCCGTGCCGCCGGGGTTGCCGCGACGCGGCACCTGGGCAAAGATAGCGCCGCAATCGCGCGGCATGATGGAAGGCCCGAGCCAGGGCCTGGGGCAGTTCGGCAGTCCCCCATTCCGTTGGCCGCCTTCCAGCATTTCCTGCTGCACGTTCCCGGAATCCGACCATGTTGCCGCGTCTCTGCCTGGCGATCCTGCTGTACTGTCTTTCGCCACTGGCGTGGGCGTTCGTGCCCGCATTGCTGGATTCCGCCGACTCGCGCCAGGCACTCGGGGAGCACACCTATTTCCTCGAGGACCCGCATGGCGAACTGAGTGTCGAGCAGGTGCTCGCGCTGCCGACGGAGAGTTTCCAGCATCTGACCGGCCGCCACGTTAACCAGGGCAAGAACGATTCGACCTGGTGGCTGCGGGTGCAGCTGGACAATCGCCTGGCCGGCGCGCTCGGCGGCTTCATCGAGATCAACTACCCGCTGCTGGACCATATCGAGCTGTACCTGCAGTACCCGGACGGCAGCCTCAGCCGACAGTTGTCCGGCGACCATTACCCGTTCACCCAACGCCCGGTGAAGATCGCCGACTTCTGGTTCCCGGTCGAATTGCCCGCCGGCAACACCACCCTGCTGTTGCGCCTGAAGACCAGCAGCACCCTGTACGTGCCGCTGTATTTCAGCAGCTATACCGCCAGCGCCGTGGCCCAGGAAGAACTGCTCGGCATGAGCGGCGCGTTCTACGGCGTGCTGTTCGCCATGTTCTGCTACAACCTGTTCCTGTTCGTCTCGCTGCGCGAGCCGGCCTACTTCTGGTACCTGATCTACAACCTCAACGTCGGCCTGTTCGCCCTGGCGTTCGATGGCCTGCTGATCAAATGGCTGCCGGACAACAGCACCATCTCAACTTTCGGCATCTACCTGCTGATGTACAGCCACTGCCTGGTGGCGATCCAGTTCAGCCGGCATTTCCTGCATACCCGCGAGCACTTCCCGCACCTGGACCGCGGCCTGCGCGTGGCGCTGCTGGCGGCCTTCGCCAGCCTGGCTTCCGGGGTACTGCTGAGCCTGCATGTCTGGAGCATCCTGGCCAGCGTGGTGGTGATCGTCACCTCCATCGGCCTGCTCGCCACCGGCGCCTTCGTCTGGCGCAACGGCGTGCGCTACGGGCTGTACTACACCATCGCCTGGGGCGTGCTGCTCGCCTCGTTCATCATCGTGACCACCGGATCGCTGGGTTTCGAGGTGCTCGGGCTGTACGGCGCCTCGGTGGTCAAGGCCGCGGTGACGTTCGAGCTGATCACCCTCTCGCTGGGCCTGGCCGACCGCATCAACCGCCTCAAGGAAGAGGGCTTCCGTTCGCGCCAGGCCGCCGAGCAGGCCCACAGCGAGAACGAGGCCAAGAGCCGCTTCCTCGCCAAGATGAGCCACGAGATCCGCACCCCGCTCAACGGGGTGCTGGGCATGCTGCAGCTGCTGCGCGAAACCCCGCTGGACCGCAGCCAGCGCTTCTACCTGGACACCATCACCAGCTCCGGCCATTCGCTGATGACGGTGATCAACGACATCCTCGACTATGCCCGCATCGGTTCGGGCAAGCTCAGCCTGGAAGACATCGAGTTCGACCTGGAAACGCTGATTTCCGAATCCATCAGCCTGCTCACGGCGCAGGCGCTGGACAAGCAGCTGAGCCTGCACGTCGGCCTGGAGCCGCATGTACCGCGCCGGGTCCGCGGCGATCCGACCCGCCTCAAGCAGATCCTCATGAACCTGCTGAGCAACGCGCTGAAATTCACCGAGCAGGGCTACGTGCGGCTGGAAGTGTCCTGTACCCATGAGACGGACGGCACGCCGTACCTGCGCTTCTGCGTCAGCGACAGCGGCATCGGCATGCGCGCCGAGGTGCTCGCCACGCTGTTCGAGTCGTTTTCCCAGGGCGATTCCAGCACCAGCCGCCGCTACGGCGGCAGCGGCCTGGGCCTGGCGATCAGCAAGGAGCTGGTGGAGATGATGCGCGGGCGCATCGAAGTGCAGAGCACACCGGGCGAAGGCAGCCGCTTCAGCTTCGAGATTCCGCTGCATGTCAGCGCACAGGACGACGATCCGATGATCGCCTTGCTGGCCGGTCGCCCGGCGCTGCTGGCTTCGCTCGACGGCAACGGCGTCGATGCGCTGAGCCAGCTGCTGCAACGCTGGGGCATGCGCACCGAGCGCTGCCTGGAGCCGGAACGGCTGCTCGACTACCTGAGCGACTACAGTGCCCCACCGCTGCTGGTGCTGCAGGCGCCGTGGCCAGGCACGCCGGGCCAGTGGCTGGAGCAGCTCGCGGCGCATCTGGAGGCGAACCAGCGAATCCTGCTGCTCTATCCACCGATACTGGAACAGCCAAAGCCCATTGCGGGGCTGCGCATGGCCAGCCTGTCGCTGCCGCTGCAGAGCGCGCCGTTGCGTGAAGCGCTGCAGACGCTCTACGCGGACAATCTGCCGACGCCGGCTGCACCGGCGCCGGACGAGGTCGCCGACAACCCGCCGTGCATTCTGGTTGCCGAAGACAATCCGGTGAACCAGATGGTCGTCCGCGGCATGCTGCAAAAGCGTGGCTACATGGTGCGGCTGGCTGATAACGGGCGTCAGGCCGTGGAGTTGTATCGGCGCGATCCGGGTTCGGTGCGCCTGATCCTGATGGATTGCGAGATGCCCGAGGTCGACGGCTACGAGGCCAGCCGGCAGATCCGCGCGCTGGAAGCCGAACGGCAATGGCCGGCGGTGCCGATCATCGCCGTCACCGCCCATGTGCTGGCCGAGCATCGCCAGCGCGGCCTTGCCGCCGGCATGAACGACTTCATCGGCAAGCCGCTGGAAAGCCAGCAACTCTATGCCTGCCTGGACGATTACCTGCACGACGCCGCGATCCCACCGGTAGAATCCCCGCACCGCCCCCGCTGATCGGATCTGCGATGCTGATTCCCCACGACCTGCTCGAAGCAGACACCCTCACCCGCCTGATCGAAGATTTCGTCACCCGCGACGGCACCGACAACGGTGACGAGACGCCGCTGGAAACCCGTGTCGCCCGCGTGCGACGCGCGCTGGACAAGGGCGAGGCGGTGATCGTGTTCGACGCCGACAGCCAGCAATGCCAGCTGGCGCTGCGCCATGAGGTCCCGCGGGAATGGCTCGAATGAGTCGCTCAGCTGAATAGCGAGCTTTCGCGCTCCCACGCACAGCGCAGGCGCAGTTCGCTCTGCTGCGGGTTATGGCTGCCGGTCTCGGTTTCCCAGCGGAATGTGTGCGCGCCGGCGAGCTCGGTCTCCAGGTGCACCACAGCGCTGCTCCAGTAGAGTTGCCGGAGCAGCGCTTCGAAGTGCTCCACCCACAGTCCCCATTCATATTCGACCGCGCGGTAGCTGGCGCCGAAGTGAATCACCTGGGTCTGGTACAGGCCCTGCTCTGCCTCGCTGCAGTAGGAGAGCATCTCACGACCGATGAACGGCCAGGCTTCGCCGTGCGGCAGCGCGCGCAGCACCTTGCGGTTGCTGGCGCGGCGGCGCAGGCATTGCTCCGGGTCGGCCGAAGGCCAGTCACGGATGCAGCCATAGACGATGGATTCGGACTCCACGCGGTTACTCCGGTGCGGCAGGCCAGGAAAAGGTGAGCTTTCTAGCACAGCGTGGCGGGACGGTCATCCGCGTCGTGTCGCGAGTTGGAACCGTGCCACAACGCCCACGCCAGACGCAGCCCGCGCGGGCCGCGCGGGCCGCCTTCTAGGACTGGCGCGGCTTGAGCCGCGTGGCCAGCACCGCCATGATGGCCGCCATGCCCGCCAGCACCAGGAACGGCAGGCGATAGTCCCCGGACAGATCGCGCCCCAGCCCGGCCAGCACCGGGGTCAGGCAGGCCAGACTGTAGCCGGTGCAGAGCATCATCGCCGTCAGCCGGCTGACCGCCAGCGGCGTGCTCGCTTCGTACATGGGCAGCACCAGCGCCAGCGAGAAGCTCGCATTGAGCACCACGCCCAGCAGCATGCAGACCAGCAGCGGCTGCCACTGCGGCACCAGCGCGATGGCACTCAGGCAGAGCGTCGCCAGCAAGCCCGAGCCACACATCAGCAGGTGCCGCTGACCAAAGCGCTGCGCCAGCCAGGGCGCGATAAAAGAGCTCGGCAAGCCGATCATCATGAACGCGCTGAAGAAGCCGTTGCTGTGCAACATGCTGAAGCCCACTTCGTGATAGCGCGCCACCAGCCAGGTCGCCAGCGCGTAGAACAGTCCCGCCTGCAGCGCGAAGTACAGGCTGATCAGCCAAGCCCGCGGCACGCGCCAGGGCAGCCCGGTACGCTGCTCAGGTACCGCATCCGGCTGGTTCGGCAGGCGCCACCACAGCGCCAGCGCGGCGAATGCCGGCAAGGCCCACAGCGCCAGGCCCCAGGTCCACTGCTGACCGAACAGCTCGCTCGCCGGCGCGGTGACCACCGCACCCAGCGTGCCACCCACGGCCATGGCCAGCGAATACCAGGCGGCAGCCTGGCCGATCCGCTCGAGGAAGTAGCGCTTGATGAAGCCCGACAGCAGCGGCCCCGCCACCGCGATGCCGGCGCCGACCAGCGCGGCGGTGAGAATCAGCAGCGAGGCCTGCTCGCCGAACAGGCGTAGCAGCAAGGCTACCGCGATCAACCCGAGGCACAGGCCGACGCTGCGCTCCAGGCCGAAGCGCAGCGCCAGTCGTGGCGCCAGCGGCGCCAGCAGGCCCATCAGCAGCACCGGCAGCGCGGTGGTCAGGCTGATGGTGCTGCGGCTGAGGCCGAGTTCGATGGCGATCTGTTCGATCAGGGGCGCGAAGGAGGTGATACCAGGGCGCAGGTTGACGGCCGCCAGCAGCAGCGCGGCCATCAGCACCCAGCGGGAAGGTCTGTTCACAGCGGTTCCAACAGTCATGGCAGGCGCCGGGGAGGCAACCCTACTCCCAGCCCCGGGCGACGACAAGCCTATTGAACCGATCGGTCAGCTTCCGACCTTGCTGCGCTTCTTCTCGGCCAAGGCGGCCATTTCGTCATAGATCGCCTGCGGACTCTGCTGCTTGATCCGCCAGGCAATACGCCCTTCCTCGTGCGGCAGAATCATGAATTCGCCTGCGGCTACCCGCTGATGGATGTAGTCGGCGATATCCGCCGCGGTGATCGGCGAGGCTTCCAGCAGCTTGCCGATCTGCGCCTTCATGTGCGGCGTCGGGCCGCGATAGGAGTCCAGCAGATTGGTCTGGAAGAACGACGGACACACCACGTGCACGCCGATCTCCTGCTGGCGCAGTTCCACCAGCAGACTTTCCGACAGCGCCACCACACCAGCCTTGGCGACGTTGTAGTTGCTCATGCCCGGCGCCTGCATGAGCGCGGCCATCGAGGCGATATTGATGAGCTTGCCGCGACTCTTCTGCAGCAGCGGCAGGAACGCCTTGCAACCCTTGACCACGCCCATCAGGTTGATCGCGATCTGCCAGTCCCAATCCTCCAGCGACAGCTCGCTGAAGAAGCCGCCCGACGCCACGCCGGCGTTGTTCACCACGATGTCGATGCCGCCGAGCTTGTCTTCGCAGGCCTGGGCGAAGGCGATCAACTGGCTGTAGTCGCGCACATCGCAACGCTGGACGAAGCCGTCGCCGCCGGCGGCGCGAACCATTTCCAGGGTCTGCGCCAGCCCCGCCTCGTTGACGTCGGAAAGCGCCAGGCGCCAGCCGTCGCGCGCCCAGCGCAGGGCGATCTCGCGGCCCAGCCCGGAGCCCGCTCCGGTAACCATCATGCGGTTCTGATTCATCGTGCAGCCCTCGTTGTCCGGTTCAATGGCAGCGAGTCTAGCGAAAGGCATCCGGCCGCCCGGCATCCATCAGGGCGCTGAATGACCTGGGCAAACCGCCATGCGGATCGCTGGCGCGGCGTGCGAAGAAAACATCCGGGCCACTTTTCGGCGGGCATGAAAAAGGCAGCCCGAAGGCTGCCTCTTTTTTTACATCGCGAACGATTGTCAGTGAGCAACGGCACCCGTTGCACCCAGACCGGTCTGCGAACGCACGAACTGCGGGAAGAAGCGTGCACGCTCGTCGCTGGCCATCTTCGACTTGTCGGTAATCGAGAAGAACCAGATACCGGCGAAGGCCACAGCTACCGAGAACAGCGCCGGGTAGGAGTACGGGAAGATCGCCTCGGCGTTGCCCAGCACCTGCACCCATACGGTCGGGCTGAGGATGGTCAGCACCAGCGCGGTGAACAGCCCCAGGGAACCACCGATCAGCGCACCGCGAGTGGTCAGGTTCTTCCAGTACATGGAGAGGAACAGGACCGGGAAGTTGCAGCTGGCAGCGATGGAGAAGGCCAGACCCACCATGAAGGCGATGTTCTGCTTCTCGAAGGCGACACCGAGGATGATCGCGACCACACCCAGAGCCAGGGTGGTGCGCTTGGTCACCTTCATCTCGTCCTCTTCCTTGGCCTTGCCCTTCTTGATCACGCAGGCGTACAGGTCGTGAGACACGGCCGAAGCACCTGCCAGGGTCAGGCCGGCAACCACCGCCAGGATGGTGGCGAAGGCCACAGCGGAGATGAAGCCGAGGAACAGGTTACCGCCAACCGCGTTGGCCAGGTGCACGGCCACCATGTTGGTGCCGCCGATGATGGCGCCAGTGGCATCCTTGTATTCCGGATTGGTGCTGACCAGCAGGATCGCGCCGAAACCGATGATAAAGGTCAGGATGTAGAAGTAGCCGATGAAGCCGGTGGCATAGAACACGCTCTTGCGGGCTTCCTTGGCGTCGGAGACGGTGAAGAAGCGCATCAGGATGTGCGGCAGGCCAGCGGTACCGAACATCAGCGCCAGACCCAGGGAGATCGCCGAAACCGGATCGGTTACCAGACCACCCGGGCTCATGATGGCTTCGCCCTTGGTGTGGATCTTCACGGCTTCGGAGAACAGGGTGCCGAAGTCGAAGCCCACGTGCTTCATTACCATGATGGCCATGAAGCTGGCGCCGGACAGCAGCAGTACAGCCTTGATGATCTGTACCCAGGTGGTCGCCAGCATGCCGCCGAACAGCACGTAGCAAACCATCAGTACGCCGACCAGAACCACCGCAACCAGGTAGTCCAGGCCGAACAGCAGCTGGATCAGCTTGCCGGCACCGACCATCTGGGCGATCAGATAGAAGGCCACCACGGTCAGCGAACCCATCGCCGACAGGATGCGGATCTGGGTCTGACCGAGACGATAGGAGGCCACGTCGGAGAAGGTGAACTTACCCAGGTTGCGCAGGCGCTCGGCCATCAGGAACAGGATCAGCGGCCAGCCAACCAGAAAGCCGATGGAGTAGATCAGGCCGTCATAGCCACTGGTGAACACCAGAGCGGAAATACCCAGGAACGACGCCGCGGACATGTAGTCGCCGGCGATCGCCAGGCCGTTCTGGAAGCCGGTGATGCTGCCGCCGGCGGTGTAGTAGTCGGACGTGGAGGTGTTGCGCTTGGCCGCCCACTTGGTGATACCCATCGTGAAGGCGATGAACACCACGAACATGATGATGGCGGTCCAGTTGGTCGCCTGCTTCTGGACTTCACCGGTGAGGGCTTCTCCCGCCAGCAGCATCGGGGAGGCTGCCAGTAGTGCGGCAGCGGACAGCAAACGAGCGATCATTATTTTTGGGCCTCGTTGAGGATTTCCTGGTTGATACGGTCGAACTCGCCGTTGGCGCGCTGCACGTAGACTCCCGTCAGGCCGATGGCCAGGAAGATCAGGCCCAGGCCGGCAGGAATTCCCCAGGTGGTAACGGTTTGCGCACTGAGCTTGACGCCCAGCAGATGGGGTTCGAAAGCGATCACCAGAATGAAGGCAAAATAGGCTGCCAGCATGATGATCGAAAGCATCCAGGCAAAACGGCCACGCTTGGCGACCAGCTCCTGGAAGCGGGGGTTGTTATAGATCTGCTGGTAAGCATTGTCGTTATTGTGCATTGCAACTGTCTCCACGATCATTTGCCCCCCAATGAGGACAGGGTGGCTACTTTAGGGCCGGATCGGCTGAATTCCACCCGACTTTGGTCTGACTTCGAGCGGCGCAAAGCAGCGAGCTAGAGCCAGCCAAACACCTTGAAACATTCTGCAGGCCTTATTTAGCGGGGCTCACAGCGTTTCGGAACGGTATTTGCTGAACATGACGAAAGTCATTCTTCGGCACGCCATGTCGCCTAAAGGCGTATACGTTCGACGTACCCGCGATACGCCAACAAAGACCCGGTGACGCCGTTCTGCTGCTACCGGCGAAACGATGTCCAGCGACGCAGATCAAACCAATCGCGGGGCTGCGTGTCTGAGCCAGGCCCGCCCCGGTGACGACGAAACGCCGGAACGACGCACAGGAAGGGCTGCACGGCTCGACCCCGCATGACTGCCGCCGCGCAGGTCGCTTTATGGAGAATTCGCATGCCGCTGCTGCCGCTCATTGCCCTGCTGGTCGTCTGCGTACTGCCAGTACAGGCCGCCGACCTCGGTGCCGCCGAATATGGCTTTCCGCTGGACAATCCGTTCGAGGCGACCATCGCCACGACCCCGCTCGAACTGCGTCCGGCGGTGCCGGCCGACGACGAGATCGATCAGGCCGACTACAGCCTGCGCCTGCGCCCGGAGCGCGAATTCACGCTGCCGGACAACTTCTGGCCGGTTAAACGCCTGGGCTACCGGCTCGCACGTCAGGCGGGTCCAGCGCCCTTGATCTTCATCATCTCCGGCACGGGCGCGCATTACGCCAACAGCAAGACCGAGGCGCTCAAGCGGCTGTTCTACGGCGCCGGCTTCCATGTGGTGCAGCTTTCCTCGCCCACCAGTTACGACTTCATGGCCGCCGCCTCGCGCTATGCCACCCCGGGCCTGAGCCAGGACGACGCCAAGGACCTCTACCGGGTCATGCAGGCCGTGCGCGCACAACAGCGCAAATTGCCGGTGACCGAGTTCCACCTGCTCGGCTACAGCCTCGGCGCGCTGCACGCCGCCTTCGTCAGCCAGCTCGACGAGACGCGGCAGAGCTTCGGCTTCAAGCGCGTGCTGCTGCTCAACCCGCCGGTCAACCTCTATACCTCGATCAGCAACCTGGACAAGCTGGTGCAGACCCGGGTCGAAGGCATCGACAACAACACCACGTTCTACGAGGTCGTGCTGGACAAGCTGACCCGCTACTACCGCCACAAGGGCTACATCGACCTCGACGAAGCCATGCTCTACGACTTCCAGCAGTCGCCACTGCGGCTCAGCGACGAGCAGATGGCGATGCTGATCGGCACGGTGTTCCGCTTCTCTGCGGCGGACATCGCCTTTACCTCGGACCTGATCAACCGTCGCGGACTGATCACCCCGCCCGACTACCCGATCGACGAAGGCACCAGCCTGGAACCGTTCCTCAAGCGCGCGCTGCTATGCGACTTCGACTGCTACATCGTCGAACAGCTGATTCCCATGTGGCGCGCGCAGTACGACGGCGGCAGCCTCACCCAGATGATCGAGCAGGTGAGCCTCTACGCGCTTGAGGACTACCTGCGCAGCGCCGACAAGATTGCCGTGATGCACAACGCCGATGATCTGATCCTCGGCCCCGGCGACATCGGCTTTCTGCGGCGCACCTTCGGCGAGCGGCTGACGCTGTACCCGCGCGGTGGGCACTGCGGCAACCTCAACTACCGCGTCAACACCGCGCAGATGCTGGAGTTCTTCCGTGGCTAGGTTCTCTTTGTTGTTGCCGCTGCTGCTCGCCAGTGCCGCGGCCTGGGGCGAAACCTCGAACATCGACGAGGATGGCTTCACCCACCCGCTGCGCGATCTCGAATTCAATCCCGGTCTCGACCAGCGCGAGTTCGAGCGCGCAACCTTCAAGGCGCTGGACGTCTATGACCCCTTCGAGTCGTTCAACCGGCACATGTACCACTTCAACTACCGGCTGGACCAGTGGGTGATGCTGCCGGTGGTGCGCGGCTACGTTTACGTCACCCCGCGCCTGGTGCGCACCGGAGTGAGCAACTTCTTCAGCAATCTCGGCGAACTGCCGACTCTGGCCAACAGCGTGCTGCAGCTCAAGGGCGAGCGGGCGATGAACGCGACGGCGCGCCTCCTGTTCAACACCATAATCGGCGTCGCCGGCCTGTGGGACCCGGCGACGCGCATGGGGCTGCCTCGCCAGCCGGAGGATTTCGGCCAGACCCTGGGGCATTACGGCGTCCCCAGCGGTCCGTACCTGATCCTGCCGGCGCTCGGTCCGTCCAACCTGCGCGACAGCGCCGGACTGGTCACCGACTTCGCCATCGAACGCCAGGTGGACTATTTCGGCTACGCCGAGGCCAGCGGCGGGCAGTTCGGCCTGACGGCGCTGCGCGTGGTGGATATCCGCTACAGCACCGACTTCCGCTACGGCCAGCTCAACTCGCCGTTCGAGTATGAAAAGGTGCGTTATGTCTACAGCCGCGCGCGCGATCTGCAGATTGCGGAATGATCCATAAAACCGATTATTCCAACCCATAAAACGCGCCCATGGATCGAAGCAGGCGCTCTATCCTCGCCATCAGCAACCGAGGAGGCCGTTCATGTCCCAGCGCGAAATCGTATCCATCAGCACCGGCCGCGCCACTTCCGATGGCGCCGGTGTCAGCCTGACCCGCGTGTTCGGCGGTGCCGCGCCGGAGCGCTTCGATCCATTCCTGATGCTCGACGAGTTCGGCTCGCACGATCCGGACGACTACATCGCCGGTTTCCCGCCGCATCCGCACCGCGGCTTCGAAACCATCACCTACATGCTGGAAGGTCGGATGCGCCATGAAGACCACATGGGCAACGTCGGCCTGCTGGAGAGCGGCGGTGTGCAGTGGATGACCGCGGCGCGCGGCGTCATCCACAGCGAGATGCCGCAGCAGCGCGAAGGCAGCATACGGGGTTTCCAGCTTTGGCTTAACCTGCCTGCCCACGCCAAGCTTGGTGCGCCCGGCTACCGTGATTTCGCAGCGCAGGAGATTCCCCAACTGGCGCTACCCAACGGGGTCGTGGCCAAGGTCATCGCCGGTCGATTGGCGGTCGGGGCTATCGACCAGCCCGGCGTCGTGCAGCGCCCAGACACCGACCCGCAGTTGTTCGATCTGCAGCTGCCGGCCGGCAGCGATCTGGCGCCGCGCATAGCCGACGGCTATCGCCTACTGCTCTACGTGTTCGAGGGGATGGTGCAGATTGGCGGGCAGGACGCCGGCAAGGGCCAGCTGGCGCGGCTGTCGGAGCATGGCGAGCTACAGCTGCACAGCCGCGACGGCGCGCGTTTACTGCTACTGGCCGGCAAGCCGCTGGGCGAGCCGATCGTGCAGTACGGGCCGTTCGTGATGAACAGCCACGAGGAAATCGAGCAGGCGCTACGCGATTATCGCGACGGCACGCTGGCCTGAGCCGGCGTCATCGGGCGCGGCGAATCAGCCGCGCCGCTTTCGCCGACCATAGAGACTCGGCTCGCCTTCCGGGCGTGTCTTGAAGCGCCGATGCGCCCAGAGGTATTGCTCCGGCAGCGCGCCGACCGCTTCCTCGACCCATTGATTGATGCGCCGGCAGTCGGCCTCTTCCGTCTCGCCGGGGAAATCCTCCAGCGGCGGATGGATCACCAGCCGATAGCCCGAGCCATCGGCCAGACGCTCCTGAGTGAACGGCACCACCAGAGCCCGCCCCAGGCGGGCGAACTTGGTGGTGGCGGTGACGGTTGCCGCCTGGATGCCGAACAGCGGCACGAACAGGCTCTGCTTGCGCCCGTAGTCCTGATCCGGCGCGTACCAGATGGCGCGGCCGGCGCGCAGCACCTTGAGCATCGCCCGCACGTCCTCGCGCTCGATGGCGGTGGCATCGCGATTGTGCCGCTCGCGCCCGCGCCGCTGGATGAAATCGAACAGCGGGTTCTTGTGCTCGCGGTACATGCCGTCGATGGTGTGGCGCTGGCCCAGCAACGCGGCGCCGATCTCCAGCGTGGTGAAATGCAGCGCCATCAGAATCACGCCCTGCCCTGCCGTCTGCGCGCGCTGCAGGTGTTCCAGCCCCTCGACATGCGCCAGGCGCTGCAGGCGCGCCTGCGGCCACCACCAGCTCATGGCCATTTCGAAAAAGGCGATGCCGGTGGAGGCGAAGTTTTCCTTCAGCAGCCGCTCGCGCTGCTCCTGGCTCAGTTCGGGGAAGCACAGTTCCAGGTTGCGCCGGGCGATTTTCCGTCGCGCACCTGCAACGGCATACATCAACCGGCCGAGCAGACGGCCCAGACGCAACAGCCACGGATACGGCAATTGCACCAGCAGCCAGAGCAGCCCCAGCCCCAGCCAGAGCAGCCAGAAACGCGGATGCAGGAAGTACGGGCGAAAGTGAGGACGTTCCATAACAGGCTCGAAGCGGGTGAAGCCGCGCATTCTATCGGGAAAAACGCTGCAAAACCGAGCCATTGGCCCCGGCGGCGGTCCGTGTCCGCTGTTGCAGGCCGCGCCGCACCCCGCTATAAGTCCTCGCCATTTACCGCCGCAGGCAGACCATGAGCCAAGCCGACTCCTCTCCCAACGCCCCCGTCTTCCAGCTCAAGGGCAGCATGCTCGCCATCACCGTGCTGGAGATTGTGCGCAACGACCTCGACGCCCTCGACGTACAGCTGGCAGCCAAGGTCGAGCAGGCACCAGACTTCTTCAACAACACACCGCTGGTGCTGGCCCTGGACAAGCTGCCCGCCGATGATGCGGATATCGACCTCGCCGCGCTGATCGCGCTATGCCGCAAGCACGGCCTGCGCACGCTGGCGGTTCGCGCCGCCCAACCGGCCTATATCAGCGCAGCCGAGCGCCTCGACATGCCGGTGCTGCCACCCTCCGGCGCACGCGAGCGCAAGGTCGATCTGGCGAGCAAGGCACCGGCCAAACCCGCCGAGCCGGTCTATCGCCCGACGCGTGTGGTGACCACGCCGATCCGCGGCGGCCAGCAGGTCTATGCCCAGGGCGGCGACCTGATCGTGCTGGCCGCGGTCAGCCCCGGCGCGGAACTTCTCGCCGATGGCAACATCCATGTGTACGGTCCGCTGCGCGGGCGCGCGCTAGCGGGCATCAAGGGCGACGCCAATGCGCGCATTTTCTGCCAGCAACTGGCCGCCGAGATGGTCTCGATCGCCGGTCAGTACAAGGTGGCCGAAGACCTGCGCCGCGAGCCGTTGTGGGCCGAAGCGGTGCAGATCCGGCTGGCCGGCGACGTGTTGAACATCACCCGCCTTTAACGGATACTTCCGCGAATTTTCCGCACCAAAATGGCTTCCCGCGCCGCTCAGGCCGACGAGGCCGATTTTTCATATTTAGGGTGAAGCACCTTGGCCAAGATCCTCGTAGTCACTTCCGGCAAAGGTGGCGTCGGCAAGACCACCACCAGCGCCGCCATCGGAACCGGCCTCGCTCTGCGCGGGCACAAGACCGCCGTGGTCGACTTCGACGTCGGCCTGCGTAATCTGGACTTGATCATGGGCTGCGAGCGTCGCGTGGTTTACGACTTCGTCAACGTCATCAATGGCGACGCGACCCTCGGCCAGGCGCTGATCAAGGACAAGCGCCTGGAGAACCTCTACGTCCTCGCCGCCAGCCAGACCCGCGACAAGGACGCCCTGACGCTCGAAGGCGTCGGCAAGGTGATCGATGAGCTAAGCAAGACTTTCGAGTACGTGATCTGCGACTCCCCGGCCGGTATCGAAAAGGGCGCGCACCTAGCCATGTACTACGCCGACGAAGCCATCGTGGTGACCAACCCGGAAGTATCGTCGGTACGCGACTCCGACCGCATGCTCGGCCTGCTGGCCAGCAAATCGCGCCGCGCCGAGAACGGCCAGGAGCCGATCAAGGAGCATCTGTTGCTGACCCGCTACAACCCCGAGCGCGTCAACAAGGGCGAAATGCTCGGCGTCGAAGACGTCGAGGAAATCCTTTCCATCCGCCTGCTCGGCGTAATCCCGGAATCTCAGGCGGTGCTCAAGGCTTCCAACCAGGGCATCCCGGTGATTCTCGACGACCAGAGCGACGCCGGCCAGGCCTATAGCGACGCCGTCGACCGTCTGCTCGGCAAGGAAGTGGCGCACCGCTTCCTCGACGTGAAGAAGCCCGGCTTCCTGCAACGACTCTTTGGAGGCCGCGAATGAACCTTTTCGATTTCTTTCGCGAGCGCAAGAAGAAGGAAACGCCGGCCGCCATCGCGAAGGAGCGCCTCCAGATCATCGTTGCGCATGAACGCGGCCAACGCACCCAGCCGGACTACCTGCCTGCGCTGCAGAAGGAGCTGGTGGAGGTGATCCGCAAGTACGTCAACATCGATCAGGATCAGGTCCAGGTGGCGCTGGAGGACCAGGGCAGCTGCTCGATCCTCGAGCTGAACATCACCCTGCCGGATCGCTGAGCGACCCGGCTGTTTCAGAAACGGCGGCCTCGGGCCGCCGTCTTCGTTTGTGGAAAAGCACATGCCGCTAAGCAACATCGAGATCGTCCATCAGGACGCCGCCCTGCTGGTGATCAACAAGCCTACCCTGCTGCTCTCCGTGCCCGGCCGCGCCGAGGACAACCGCGATTGCCTGGTGACCCGCCTGCAGGAAAACGGCTACCCCGAAGCGCGCATCGTGCACCGGCTGGACTGGGAAACCTCGGGCCTGATCGTGCTCGCCCGGGATGCTGACAGCCACCGCGAGCTGTCTCGTCAGTTTCACGATCGCGAAACCGAAAAAGCCTACACGGCGCTGTGCTGGGGCCAGCCGGAGCAGGACAGCGGCAGTATCGACCTGCCGCTGCGCTACGACCCCCCGACCAAGCCACGGCACGTCGTCGATCACGAGCTGGGCAAACATGCGCTGACGTTCTGGCGCATCCTCGAACGCTGCGGCGATCACTGCCGCGTCGAACTGACACCGATCACCGGTCGCTCGCATCAGCTACGCGTGCACATGCTCTCCATCGGCCATCCGCTGCTCGGCGACCGCCTGTACGCGCACGAGCAGGCCCTGCAGGCGCATGAGCGTCTGTGCCTGCATGCCAGCATGCTCACGCTGACCCACCCGCAAACCGGCGAACGCCTGCGCTTCGACTGCGCGGCACCCTTCTGAACGGCAACACACGGCGCCGGCCAGTCGCGCAGACCGGCTGAGGTCGATGCGGTAGACTTTGCGCCATTGCAGTCCGGAGCCCGTCATGCCGCAAGCACTCAACCAGAGCCTGATCGAATTCCTTCAGGCATCCCCCACGCCGTTCCACGCCACGCTCAGTCTCGCTCAGCGCCTGCAGGCCGCCGGCTTCACTCCGCTCGTGGAACGTGACGCCTGGCATCTGCAGCCCGGCGGGCGCTATTACGTCACGCGCAACGATTCGTCGCTCATCGCCTTCCAGCTCGGCAGCAGAACGATGGTCGAGCACGGCATGCGCCTGGTCGGTGCGCATACCGACAGTCCTTGCCTGCGCGTCAAGCCGCATCCGGACCTGCAGCGCCAGGGCTTCTGGCAGCTCGGCGTGGAAGTCTACGGCGGTGCGCTGCTGGCACCCTGGTTCGACCGCGACCTGTCGCTCGCCGGCCGCGTCACCTACAGCCGCGACGGCCGCATCGAGAGCCAGCTGATCGACTTCCGCCTGCCCATCGCGGTGATCCCCAGCCTGGCCATTCACCTCAACCGCGAAGCGAACCAGGGCTGGGCCATCAACGCGCAGAACGAACTGCCACCGCTGATCGCCCAGGTATTCGGCGAGGAGAATCCGGATCTGCGAGCGCTGCTGGCCGAACAGCTGAGCCGCGAGCACGATCTGATCGCCGACGTGATCCTCGACTTCGAGCTCAGCCTCTACGACACCCAGTCAGCCGCGGTGGTCGGCCTCAACGGCGATTTCATCGCCGGCGCCCGTCTGGACAACCAGCTGTCATGCTTCGCCGGCCTGCAGGCGCTGCTGAATGCCGCGCCGGAAGAGACCTGCGTGCTCGTCTGTACCGATCACGAGGAGGTCGGCTCCTGCTCCATGTGCGGCGCCGACGGCCCGTTCCTTGAGCAGGTGCTGCGCCGCGTGCTCCCGGAAGATGAGAGTTTCCAGCGCTGCATCAACCGCTCCCTGCTGATCTCCGCCGACAACGCACACGCCGTGCACCCCAACTACGCCGACAAGCACGACGGCAACCACGGACCGAAGCTCAACGCCGGCCCGGTGATCAAGGTCAACAGCAACCAGCGCTACGCCACCAGCAGCGAAACCGCCGGCTTCTTCCGCCATCTGTGCGTGGAAAACGAGGTGCCGGTACAGAGCTTCGTTACCCGCAGCGATCTCGGCTGCGGATCGACCATCGGACCGATCACCGCCGGTCAGCTCGGCGTGCGCACGGTCGATATCGGCCTGCCGACCTTCGCCATGCATTCGATCCGCGAACTGGCCGGCAGTCAGGACCTGGCGCACCTGGTGAAGGTACTCACCGCTTTCTATTCGAGCAGCACGCTGCCCTGAAGCGGATGCGGGTGCGCCGGCCGGCGCACCGCATGGTTGGTCACTGCAGATCGGCGTCGATGACCAGTGCCAGCTTGCCGGAAACGGTATTGCTGGCCAGTGCAGCGAAGGCCGCTTCGGCGTCGCCGATCGGGAAGCCCTGCTCCAGACGCGGTGACAATTTACCCTCAGCGAACAACGGCCAAACCTTCTCCTCCATCTCGGCGAGTAACCCGGCCTTGTAGTCCGCATCGCGGCTGCGCAGCGTTGAGCCGATCAGCTGGATGCGTTTGGCCAGCAGCCCCGCCAGGTCGAGCTCGGCCTTGCGCCCGCCCATCAAGCCGATCATCACCCAGCGCGCGTCCAGGCCCAGCAGCTGAAGGTTCAGTGCGGCGTACTTGGCACCGACCGGATCGAGGATCAGGTCGAATGGCGCGAAATCGCGCAGCGCCTCCAGCGCTTCTCCACGCAACACGCCGCCCTGTGCGCCGAGCGCTTCGCAGTAGGCCAGACGCTCGGCCGAGCCCACACTGACCCAGCAAGGGTTGTCGAACGCCTTGCACAGCTGGATCGCCGCCGAACCGACACCGCTGGCCCCGGCATGCAGCAGCACCTTCTCGCCAGGCTGCAGCGCACCCAGCCGATACAGATTGAGCCAGGCTGTGGCATACACCTCGGGAATCACCGCCGCCTCGTGCAGCGACAGTCCCGCCGGCACCGGCAGCGCATGCCGGGCATCGACCACAACTTCCTCCGCCATGCCGCCACCGGCCAGCAAGGTACAAACCCGATCGCCAACCTGCCAGCGGCTGCCCGCACCGACTTCCGTGACCACCCCGGCACACTCCAGACCGAGAATATCGGTCACGCCCGCTGGCGGCGGGTAATGACCGGCACGCTGCAACAGGTCGGCGCGGTTCAACCCAGCGGCCGCAACGCGAATTCGTACCTCACCCTCGCCACACTCCGGGGCTGGTCGCTGCGCCCACTCCAGTTCCCCCTCGACGCCTTGCAATGCCTTCATGCTGCCTCCATAGTGAGTCCAATCCTGCGCCCAACCGTCACTCGCTGGTCTTTCCCAGCCATACCAGCGGGCGCGTGCTTCATACCGCCGGACGCCTGACGAACCGGCGCCAACTCTAGATGGCCTAATATGCGTTATTCCTCAGCCTTACGTCGCCCTCAAACCATGAAACGCACGCTTGCCTGCACCGTTTTCACCCTGCTGTTCGGCCTCCAGGCCTCGCTGGCGCTGGCCAAGCCCGGCGACGCACCGAAGTGGGATTACCTACAGCCGGACCGCGAGCAGGTCATTGCCAGCCTCAACGTGGTCGAGCTGCTCAAGCGCCACCATTACAACAAGCCACCGCTCAACGACGCACGCTCGGCAAAGATCTTCGACAGCTACATCGAGATGCTCGATCCCGCGCGCAGCTATTTCCTCGAATCGGACCTCGCCGAATTCAACCGCTGGCGCACCGAGTTCGACGACTTCCTCAAGCGCGGCAACCTGGAACCGGGCTTCCTCATCTACAAACGTCACCTGGAGCGCCTGGAAGATCGCCTCACCTATGCGCTGGGCCTGCTGCAGCAGGGCGTCGACAAGATCGACTTCACGGTCGATGAGACGCTGCTGGTGGATCGCGAAAAGGCCGCCTGGGCGAAGGACCGCGCAGAACTCGATGACCTCTGGCGCAAGCGCGTGAAGGATGAAGTCCTGCGCCTGAAGATAGCCGGCAAGGAGCCGAAGGCCATCGAGGAGCTACTGACCAAGCGCTACAAAAATCAGTTGGCGCGGCTGGAGCAAACTCGCGGCGAAGACGTGTTCCAGACCTATATCAACGCCTTCGCGCAGTCCTACGATCCGCACACGCAGTATCTGTCGCCGGACAACGCGGAGAACTTCGATATCAACATGAGCCTGTCGCTGGAAGGCATCGGTGCGGTGCTGCAGAGCGACAACGAGCACGTCAAGATCGTGCGCCTGGTGCCGGCTGGCCCGGCAGAGAAAAGCAAGCAGCTGGCGCCGGCCGACAAGATCATCGGCGTCGCCCAGAGCGATGACGAGATGGTCGATGTGATTGGCTGGCGACTGGACGAAGTGGTCAAGCTGATTCGTGGTCCGAAGGGCTCGGTTGTGCGTCTGGAAGTGATTCCGGCGAGCAACGCACCCAACGACCAGACCAGCAAGATCGTCGCGATCACTCGCGAAGCGGTGAAGCTGGAAGAACAGGCGGCGAAGAAATCGGTGCTCAACCTCGAGCACCAGGGCCAGCAGTTCAAGCTCGGCGTCATCGAGATACCGGCTTTCTACCTTGACTTCAAGGCGCTGCGCGCCGGCGACCAGAACTACAAGAGCACCACCCGCGACGTGAAGAAACTGCTGACCGAATTGCAGCAGGAGAAGGTCGATGGCGTGGTGATCGACCTGCGCAACAACGGCGGCGGATCGCTGCAGGAAGCCACCGAACTGACCGGCCTGTTCATCGACCAGGGGCCGACCGTGCTGGTGCGCAACGCCGACGGCCGCGTCGACGTGCTGGCTGACGAGAACGTCGGCGCGTTCTATAAAGGGCCGCTGGCGGTACTGGTCAATCGGCTGTCCGCTTCCGCGTCGGAGATTTTCGCTGGCGCCATGCAGGACTATCACCGCGCACTGATCCTCGGCGGACAGACGTTCGGCAAAGGCACCGTGCAGACCATCCAGCCGCTCAATCACGGCGAACTGAAGCTGACCCTGGCCAAGTTCTACCGGGTTTCCGGGCAGAGCACCCAGCATCAGGGGGTGATTCCGGATATCAGCTATCCGGCCGACGTCGACACCAAGGAAATCGGCGAAAGCGCGCTGCCCGAGGCAATGCCCTGGGACAGCATCCGCGCCGCGATCAATCCGGATATGAACCCGTTCAAGCCGTTCCTCGCCGAACTCAAGGCGCGCCACGAAGCGCGCACCGAGCAGAATCCGGACTTCGTGTTCACGCGTGATCGTCTGGCCCTGACTCAGGAACTGATGCACGAAACCACGGTAAGTCTCAACGAGAGCAAGCGTCGCGCGCAGCAGGCCGCTATCGAGAAACGCCAGCTGTCGCTGGAAAATGCGCTGCGCCGGGCCAAGGGCGAAGAGCCGCTGGCCAAGCTGGAAAAGGACGACGAGACGAGTACGCCTCACGAGCCCGAGAAACTCAAGCCGGAGGATGACGCCTATCTCGCCGAGAGTGGACGGATTCTGCTCGACTATCTGGGTCTCGATTCAGCGATGGCACAGCATTGATCGACCGCTGAGCCGCTCCAACGAAAAAGGCCGCCAACAAGGCGGCCTTTTTCATTCTCATGCAGCTCCAGCGCAGATCTTATACGCCGCGCTGTGCGGCGAGCGCCTTATAGCGATCAGCTTCGACCGGATCGGCTGCCAGTCCATAGCCACCGGCACGGTAAAGCTGCTCCAGCCGCATCGCCGCCAGTGGATGTCCGGCAGTTGCCGCCTGTCCCCACCAGCGCGCCGCTTCACGTCCGTCCGGGCCGCGCGAAGCATCTTCACTGAGACTGATCACGCCCAGCTGATAGGCCGCTTTGGCATCACCGGCCTGAGCAGCCAAACGCAACAGCCGCATGCCTTCCTGCTTCGCGCCCAGACCCTGGCCACGGAAATAGAGCATATGACCGTAGAAACTCTGTGCGGCACGATCGCCCAGGTTGGCCTTGCGCGAGAACTGCCCTTCCATCCAGCGCCATAGCTTCGGCTGTTGCACCGCCCAGCGCGCAGCCATCAGTTTGCGGGCTAGCAGATAGCCTGCGCTCGCGCGCAGCTTCCAGAGCATCATGGAACCTCCGGATAATCGAATTCAAAAACCCGCGCGACCTCGCCAGCATGCCAGGATGCCGCAGCGAATCCGTCCGAAGGGCCGCTGAAGCGCCCGAGTTTCGTCGCACACTCGAAGAACCCCGTACGCGGTAACCGGCTGGCGCCCTGGCTGATGACCAGAGCGCTGCGCAGAGGTCGCTCCGCCCGCGCATCCAGCGCCGCCAGGTGCTCCAGCGCAGCGGTCAGTGTCTGCATGGCCGGAGCCGGCAATTGCAGGCGCTCGACCAATGCCCGATAGGTCACCAGATGACGCTGCCGGCGAGCCTCGCCCAGCTCCAGCAGCAACGCTTGCCAATGCTGCCGACTGATGCGCACCGCAGGACGTTGCAGGCTCAAACGTCGTCCTCCCAGCGTGGCACCTCAAGGGCACGGGCCAAGGCGCGGCGGATCGCCGTATCCGGGGCCCGTTCGCCGCTTTCAATCAACGCGAGATACGCCGGGCTGATACCTACCGAATGGGCCAGCGCGGCGATATCCAGTCCCTTTGCCTCACGCAGTTGAGGCAGCTGTCGCAGTGCCGGTACGCAAACGGCTTCGGGCGTAGGCTGAGGTGCCTCGGGACGTCGCCCTACCGCATTCAGCAGCGCCTCGTATTCGCTCCACGGCAGGACAGCATATTCGGGGGCGCCATCGCGCATGATGACCTGCACATTCATCTCTCTTTCCTGAGTTCTTTGCCTTGATGGCCGAATCTTAACAGCCTGAGCAGGCAATGGAGCATCGCGCGATGAGGCTGCATTTCACTGCATTTCCGGGTGCAGCCATCTGCTCTAACGTTGCTCGGTTTCCTGCACTGGCGGCAACGTCTCCAGCGCCGCTTTACGCAACGGTGGCTGGGCGTCGCGCCAGTCACGAAAGGCCGCGAGCTCGTCGGACCACTTGCGCATGACCCAACCCAACACAGCCAGGTCATCGATGAAGCCGAGCCCGGGAATCCAGTCCGGAAGTGCATCCAGCGGCGACAAAAAGTACAACAGCGCTGCAACCACCGATACGAGAGCCGGCTTGCTGATCGCCCGGTACTCACCGCGCCACCAGGCGACACACAACGCCTGAAACAGCGACAGATCCTCACGCAAACCTTTGAGCAACCCGCCGTGGGAGGAGCGCTTACGCGCTACCGCTAGCAGCAGCGCGGGAATTCTTCCACGCGCGATGAGGCGCTGGGCAACCGGCAGATATCGCAGGAAATTCCAGGGCGCTTTCATTGCAGATCCTCCTCCAGGCAGCGTCCTTGCTGGCTCCGAGATGTTACCCACAGAAGCTGTGGATAACCTTGTGAATTGTTTATGGATGATTGCGTCAAACGCCCTGCTCACGGGCCTCCGAGACAAATCGTTTCTTTTTTGCGCAGCCGCTCAAGTCATTGAAAAACAATGACTTATGTCATTTCGCCAAGCGAGGACAAGGAGATGGAGACGAGTGGTCTGCTGGCCGTTTGGAATGTGCATAACCGTCATATGTCAACGCTTTTTCGATAGCGTTTTTGACTAGGCTGCAGCGACAGGGTTCGGCCGAAGGAGGGGCTGGCAACGAAGCGAGCCCATGCGGCTCGCTTCGGCTGCAGGTTACAGACTGAGTTTGCTGCGATTCTTCTCGAGCGTTGCCGCGCCGATGCCCTTGACCTCCAGCAGCTCGTCGACTGACTGGAACGGACCGTGGTTGTCGCGATAATCGATGATCGCCTTCGCCTTGGTCGGGCCGACCCCTTTGAGTTCGCGGGTGAGGGTCTCTGCGTCGGCGCTGTTGATCTTAACGACCGCAACTTCCGCACTCACCGCTGGCACGGGGTCGGAGGCGCTTTGCTGGGTGCTGCTGGCAGCATGGCCTGGCACGGCCAGAGAGGTCAGCAGCGCGAAAGCCACTGCGGAAAGAAATGCTTTGCTCATTTTCACGTCCTTGATGAAGTAATGAAGGCTGCGGTACTTCCTGCTCCGCAGCGTGCTTAATCTAGGCAGCGCCCTATCGAAGTCAAAACGGGATGTGCAATTTGCGAACCCCGTCACCTTGCGATTACCTCATCGCATTGAACAGGTTGAGGCCACTGATCTTCACATAGCTCTGCTGCGCCGCCTCGAGGATGACGGTCTGGAACGACAGGCGCGACAACGCTTCGGCATAGTCCAGCTCCTTCAGCTCGGCCTGTACCGACTTGTTCACCAGAGTCACGTCCTCGTTGTCGGTCTGCGTCGTTTCGATCACGTTCAGCCGGGCGCCGATATTGCCGCGTGCGGCATCGACGCTGACCATGCCGTGGTCGAGGTTGGTCAGGCCGACGGCAACGGCGTCGCGAACCCCCTGATTACCCGTGGTAGGGCTTTCCAATGCGGAGCGAAGATTGGCGATGGTGCTGAGGATGCCCTGCTTCTGCTGAGTAGCGTCCAGCGTAACCTCCACCGAATCGCCAGCAACGGGCGCGCCGTCAAACTGCATGACCACACCACGAAAAACGAGCTTGTCGCTTGTATCCGTTTTTCCGTCCAAAGAACCGGACGCGAGCACGAGATCAGGATCGGCAAATGGATCAGCAAAGTCAGCTGGCGGGGCGTTCAGGTCGTAGACGATGTAATCGGTTTCGGAAGTGAAGTGCACGCCAATGCCCGCAGCGGGAAACGCCGGATTTGCGGTGAGCGCAACCTCGTCCTGCACCAGCGGAGCCGAAACGCTCAACGTGGAACCGGGCTGAGCGGTGAAGCTGAGTTGGTAGCGCCCGGCATTGGTCACGTTCTCAAAGACCGACTTGCCGTTGTCACTGATAGGAATATTCAACGAACTGGCGATCTGCAGCTTGCGCTGCCCCTCATCCCCTTCGTAGCTGTAGCTGCCATCGGCGCCACGCACGAACGGCTGAGTCTTGCCCTGGAAGCCGGCGAACAGATACTCGCCCCGCGCGTTGCGGGTGTTCATCAGCGACAGCAGCTCGTCCTCGCGCTCGCCCAGTTCGGCCGCGATGGACTTGCGATCCTGCGGATCGAGCGCACCGTTGCCGGCCTGCACCGCCAGCTCACGCACGCGCTGCAACACGGTGTTCACCGAATTGAGCGTGACCTCTTCCTGAGTCAGGCTGTTCTTCGCCGCCGTGAGATTGGCGTTGTACTGGCTCAACACGTTCTGCTGCTGTTCCAGCTGCAGCAGGCGTACCGACGCGACCGGATCGTCGGCCGGCGTGAGAATGCGGTTGCCGGTGCTGATCTGTTCCTGAGTACGGGTCGCGTTGGCGTAGTTGCGTTGCAACCCGGCGACGCCGTTGTTGAATGCCTGCAAGGTCGAGATGCGCATGGTCGGGCCTGTTAGCGGAAGGTGCTGATCAATGTATCGAACAGCGAGCGGGCAACTTGAATGATCTGTGCCGAGGCGTTGTAGTACTGCTCGAACTTGATCAGGTTGGCCGCCTCCTCGTCGAGGTTGACCGCCGACAGCGAGTCGCGGTTGTCGGTGGCCTGCTTGAGGATCGCGCCGTTCGCCTCGCTGTCCAGCCGCGCCTGGGCGGTCAGCGTGCCGACGCGCTCGACCAGCTCGCCATAGCCGTCGGTGAAGCTGAAGCCGGAACCCGTGACATTGCTATCGACACCGATGCTCTGCTTGCTTTGCAGGTCGACCAGTTTCAGTGCGTTGCGGTTGTCGGAGACGCCACTCTGGTTGAAGGCAATGCTGAAATCATCGCCATTCGCCGGACGGCCGCTCATGGCAAAGGCCAGCTGATACGTCTCGGTGCCGGACGTATAAGCCACCCGCACAGTATTGGCAGTGCCCGATGTGAAGCTGGGAGCGGCCGCTAGCGGATTACCCTGATCGTCTACGTACGACCAGCCGCTCGGCAGCGGATCGCCCAGCGTATAGGTCTTGCCGTCCGCGCTCAGTGTTACCTCGAGCGAAAGGCTAGCCGCGCTGAGCACGGTCTTGTCGATCGGCGACGGACCATTGACCAGATCAGGCTGACCGATGACACCGGTTCCGCTGTTTTGCAGATTACCTTCGGCACGCATCGGCGCGGCGAAGGCCAACTGGTCCGCCTGATCGAGCACCGCCGTGATGTCGGTCGCACCGCGGCGCGTGGGCTGCAGGGTGAACTTGTCGCCCACCGCGGGCGCCGGCGTTCCCGGTACGATCTGGAATCCCTGATCCCGGCCGCTCTTGTCGGTGATGCTCAGGCTGCCGTCAGCATTGGTTGTTACCGTCATCGGCTGACTGTCGCTCAGGCGACGCACCGTATAGCCACCAGCGCCATACTCCATCAGATAGTCGCTGGTGGTCAGCAGATTGGTTTGCGTGATGTTAAGCGCCGGCTGCGCATTGCTGCTGTTGCCGGAGAACGCGTTGACGCGCAGTTTCGCCAGCGCCGGATCGTTGTAATCGCCAAACAGCGCTGACCCCACATTGCCCTTCAGATCCAGGCCCTGCCCCAGCTGGCTGTTGACCTGATCGCTCACCGCCAGCGCCAGGCGGCCGAGAGAGTTCATGGTCGAGTCCAGCACCTCGCTGCGATAGCGAATCAACCCACCCAGCTCGCCACCGGTGATCTGCGAGGTGATGCCCTGGCGTGAGCCACCGCTGATGAACTGCACCTCGTGGCGGTTAGGGTCGCCCTGCCCCGGTACCACTTCCAGGCGCGCCACGCTGCTGCCCACCACCAGCGGCTGGCCGCTGCCGATGAAGATGTTGAAGCTGCTGTCGTCCTGCGGCACCACCGTCACGCCGATGTAGGTGGACAACTCGCGTACCGCCTCTTCACGGGCGTCGAGCAGGTCGTTCGGCTGCTTGCCGTTGGCGGCGGCGACGGCGATGGCTTCGTTCAGGCTGCCGATGCTGCCGGCCAGTCGGTTGACCTGGTCGGTGACCGCGGACATCTGCTTGTTGGTGAAGGCGTTCTGCTCGGCCAGCCGGTCGTAGACGGTATTGAAACGCCGCGCCAGACCTTCGGACTCGGCCAGCACCAGCTGACGCGCCGGGATGTTGGCCGGGTCCTCGGCCGCCGTCTGCATCGCGGAAAAGAAGCTCTGCAGCGCCGGGGTGATCCCCGTGGTGGTACCGGCAAGCAGCGAATCGAGCTGATCGATCTGGCTCTTGTACGCCGCTACGTCGCTGTTCAGCGCCGTGCTGCTGCGCAACTGGCTGGTAAGGAACTCGCTGTAGCTGCGGCGCACGTCGACCAGCGTGGTGCCGGAGCCGATATAGCCCGCGCCGCTGAACTGCGCCAGCCGTGTCGCCTGGGTCGCATCCTGGCGCGTGTAGCCCGGCGTGTTGACGTTGGTGATGTTGTGACCGGTGATCGACAGCTGGGTCTTGCTGGCGGAAAGCCCGGACAGGCCAATATTGAGTAGGTCAGCCATGAATTAGCCTCTGGTCCGCATGGCGGGCGCCGAACCTGCGTCGGCGACGGTCTGATAGGTCTGCATCTTGCGCGCGATCTGGCTGATCTTGCGCGCGTACTGCGGATCGGTGGCGTAGCCCGCCTTCTGCAACTCTTTGACGAAGCGCTCGGAGTCACCGGAGTTGCTGGCGACCTGAATGGCGGTCCGGTAACGGTCGTTGTTCTCCAGCAGGCTGACGAAGTCGTTGAAGCTCTGCTCGAAGGAATCGTAGGCACGGAAGCCCGCCACCTCGCGAGTGGCCTTGCCATTGACGTACTCGGTGGTGGTCGCCGAGGCCGACTCACCCTGCCAGCCGGTAGCCTTGATACCGAACAGGTTGTGGCTGTTGCTGCCGTCGCGGTGACGGATCATGGATTTGCCCCAGCCGGTTTCCAGCGCGGCCTGCGCCACCAGATAGCGCGGCTCGACGCCCAGGCGTTCGGCGGCCTTCTCGGCCATCGGCAGCATGGTGGTGATGAATTCCTCGCGCGAGCTGAAGCGCGTCTTGCTCGGCGCTGCGGCTGCATTCGCCGGCACCCCGTTGACGATCAGCGACTTGTCCTGCGGCGCGGCAAAGGCGGTGGCGGGCTTCCAGTCCAGTTCGACCAGCGGCTTGCCATCGGATACCAGCGCCTGCGGCGCGGCAGGATTGGTTGCCGAAACATTGGCGACCTGGCGCTCGCTGAGCTTGCCTGGCAACGCCAGGCGGCGCTGGTTGAGCAGACGCGAGTCGTCACGCACGGCCTCGGTCGCCGCGGCCGGCTTGTTCGGCCAGCTCGCACCTTCGGTGGCAGCGACCTGGGCGAAGGGATTCGGCCGGCTGGCGGTTTCAGTCTGCTTGCTCAGCTGGCGCACCAGCACGTCGGCCAGGCCGATGCCGCCGCCGTCTTTCGACAGACTGACCGACAGCTGCTGGTCGTACATCTCCTGATACTGCTTGGCGGCCTGGCTGTTCAGCGGGTTGTCTTCGGCCAGCACGGCATTGGCCGAGCGCATCGACTTGAGCATCTCGTTGAGAAACAGCGACTCGAATTCCTGCGCAACCTTGCGCACGTTTTCTTCGCCATCACGATCCTTCCCCACCTTCAACTGGTTGAGGCGATTGAGATCGGTGTAGCTGCCGCTGTCGAGACCGCGCCCGCCGGCGCCCAGACGAGTATCCATATCCGTTAAACCCTTAGATCACGATCAGATCGGCCTGCAACGCACCGGCCTGCTTGAGCGCCTCGAGAATCGCCATGAGGTCGCTGGGCGCCGCGCCGACCTGGTTCACCGCACGCACGATCTCGTCCAGCGTGGTACCAGGACCGAACTTGAACATCGGCTTGGCCTCCTCTTCGGCCTGCACGCGGGAGTTGGGCACCACCGCGGTCTGCCCGCCGGAGAACGCCTCCGGCTGGCTCACCTGCGGGTCTTCGGTAATGGTTACCGTCAGGCTGCCGTGGGTAACGGCGGCGGGCTGCACGCGCACGTTCTGACCGATGACGATGGTGCCGGTGCGCGAATTGATGATGACCTTGGCCACCGCCTGGCCGACGTCGACCTCGAGATTCTCCAGGATCGACAGGTAATCCACGCGCTGGCTCGGGTCCAGCGGCGCGCTGACGCTGATCGAGCCGCCGTCCAGCGCCTGCGCCACGCCCGGGCCGAGCAGGTCATTGATCTGGTCGACGATGTTCTTCGCCGTGGTGAAGTCCGGTCGATTGAGGTTGAGCGTCAGCGTGTTGCCCTGGTTGAAGGCACTCGGCACCTGCCGTTCGACGGTCGCTCCTCCCGGAATCCGCCCGGCCGACGGTACGTTGACGGTAACCCGCGAGCCGTCGGCGCCGCTGGCATCGAAACCACCAACCACCAGGTTGCCCTGGGCGATGGCGTAGACGTTACCGTCGATCCCCTTGAGCGGCGCCATCAGCAGGCTGCCGCCGCGCAGGCTCTTGGCGTTACCGATCGAGGACACGGTGATGTCGATGGTCTGCCCAGGCTTGGCGAATGGCGGCAACTCGGCGTGAATGGACACCGCCGCGACGTTTTTCAGCTGCACGTTGCCGCCGGCCGGCACCTTGATGCCGAACTGCGCCAGCATATTGTTGAACGTCTGCACGGTGAACGGCGTCTGCGTGGTCTGATCGCCGCTGCCGTTCAGGCCGACCACCAGGCCGTAGCCGACCAGCTGGTTGGCGCGCACGCCATTGATGGTGGCGACGTCCTTGAGGCGCTCGGCCTGGGCGGTCATGGCCAGGCCGAGCAGGCCGAGCAGCACGAAGAATTTGCGCATCATGGAACAGCCTCCGGTCAGAACGGCCACAGCGGGCTGATGAAGAAGCGATCCAGCCACCCCGGCTGGCTCGCGTCGGCGAAGGCACCCGTCCCCGAATAGGTGATGCGCGCGTCGGCAATCCGTGTCGAAGGCACGGTGTTGTCCGTGGTGATGTCGTCGGCACGCACCAGGCCGGCGATGCGCACCAGCTCGTCGCCGGTGTTGAGCGTCATCCACTTCTCGCCGCGCACCGCGAGAATACCGTTGGGCAGCACCTCGGAGACGGTCACCGTGATCGAGCCGGACAGGCTGTTGCTCTGCCCCGCCTGGCCGGAGCCGGAGGTGTCACGCTCAGCCTCGTATTCGGCGCCGAGCGTCATCTTGGTGCCGGTCAGCGGATTGCCCATCGAAACGCCACCGCCGAACAGCGAGCCCAGGCCGATGTTCGCGCTGCTGTCCTTGGAAATCTGCGACGAGGCATTCTTGCTCGCCTGAGTCCGCTCGTTGAGGGTGATGGTGATGATGTCGCCCACCCGGAAGGCCTTGCGGTCGTCGTAGAGGTTGGTCTCGAAACCGGCCTGATAGATCGCACCGTTGTTCTGCGCCGCCGGCAGCGGCGTACGCGGCAGCACCGGCGAGTAGTACGGATCGTTCGGCTTGGGCGCCGGCGCCACGCAGCCAGCCAGGGCCAGCGCGGACGATATCGAGACAACAACGGTCAACAAGCGGCTCATACACACCTCAGCCCGGACAGGGCCACTGAAACGACTTCGGACACAGCGAGCTATCCATGCCCTGCAACAACGGCTAACGCGACTTACAGCTGCTGGGTAACGAACGACAGCATCTGGTCGGCGGTGGAGATGACCTTGGAGTTCATCTCGTAGGCGCGCTGGGTGGTGATCATGTTGACCAGCTCCTCCACCACGCTGACGTTGGAATTTTCCAGGGTGTTCTGCAGCACCGTACCCAGACCGTTGAGGCCCGGCGTGCTGATCTGCGGCGCGCCGCTGGCGGCGGTCTCAAGGAACAGGTTGCTGCCCATCGCCTGCAGGCCGGCCGGATTGATGAAGTCGGCCGTCTGGATATTGCCGATGATCTGCGGCTGCGCGTTGCCCAGTGTGGTCACCGAGACGGTGCCGTCTTCGCCGACGGTGAAGGTCTGGGTTTCCGGCGGCACGACGATGGCAGGCTCCAGCGAATAACCGTTGGAGGTGACGATCTGGCCATCGGAGCTCAGGTGGAAGCTGCCGTCGCGGGTATAGGACACCGTGCCGTCGGGCAGCAGCACCTGGAAGAAGCCGCGCCCGTTGATCGCCATGTCCAGCGGCTGCTCGGTGGTCTGCAGGCTGCCGGTGGTAAAGATCTTCTGCGTGCCAGTGATGCGCACCCCGGTACCCAGCTGCAGGCCGGACGGCAGTTCGCTGTCCTGGCTGGACTGACCGCCGGGCTGGCGACGGATCTGATAGAGCAGGTCCTGGAATTCGGCACGGTCACGCTTGAAGCCAGTGGTCGAGACGTTGGCCAGGTTGTTCGAGATGGTCGTCAGGTTCATGTCCTGGGCGGACAAACCGGTCTTGCTGACCCAAAGTGCTGGAAGCATGTGCTTTCTCCTCGTACGTCGAGCGGACGCGACGCGCTGGTGTTAGCTGATTTGCAGGACGCGAGCCATCGCAGCCGCATCATCCTCGGCGGTGCGCATCATCTTCACGTGCAGTTCGAACTGGCGCGACAGCGCCAGCATGGATGTCATTTCGGCCACCGCATTCACGTTGCTCGCCTCGAGGAAACCCGAGGTCACGCGCACGCCTGCGTCAGCCTCCACGGGCTGGCCGTCCTTCATGCGGATCAGGCCATCCGTCCCCTTCTCCAGCTGCTGCGGATCGGGATTGACCAGTTTCAGGCGATCGACGGTGACGACTACGTTCGGGTCTTCGCCCAGCGCGCGGATACTGATGGTGCCGTCCTGACCGATGTCGACCTTTTCCTCGGGCGGAATGGCGATCGGCCCGCCGTTGCCCATCACCGGCATGCCATCGGCGGTACGCAGCACGCCGAGCACATCGATGCTCAGGCTGCCGGTGCGCACGTAGGCTTCACCACCATCGGGCGCCTGCACCGCAATCCAGCCCTCGCCTTCGATGGCGACGTCCAGGTCGCGCCCGGTTTCCTGCAGCGCGCCGGCGGTAAAGTCCGTCCCCGGGCGCTCGGTCATCGCGTAGACGCGCGCCGGGAAACTGTCGCCGAACACCTGCATCGAACGCGCCTGCTCGAAATCCCGCCGAAATCCGGTGGTGGAGATGTTCGCCAGGTTGTTCGCATGGGCCTGCTGTGCCCGCGCGTTCTGGCTGGCGCCGGTCATGGCCACGTAGAGCATCTTGTCCATCAGCAAACTCCAAGACGCGAGATTGACACTCGCCGTTCTGTTGGCATTGAGATAGCAAGGCGCGTGCCACCACACCCAAGACCACCCAAGCCACTGAATCGAAAGCGTTTTCCAGAAACGACGAAGGCCCTTGCGGGCCTTCGATCGAGGAAACGGCGGAATCCTGCCGGTGGCGGCAAGGCGCTTGCCGCTCAGCCTCAGCGCAGATTGATGATGGTCTGGGTGATTGCGCTTTCCGTCTCGATGGTCTTGGCGTTCGCCTGATAGTTACGCTGGGCGACGATCAGGTTGACCAGCTGATCGGACAGCTCGACGTTGGAGTCTTCCAGCGCACCGGCCTGCAGCGCACCGAGGGTGCCGGACATCGGCGTTCCCACCACCGGCTCACCGGATTCGAACGACTGCACCCACTGCGTCTTGCCCACCGGGGTCAGGCCCTGCACGTTGGCGAAGTTGGCCAGCACAATCTGGCCCTGCACCTTGGACTGGCCGTTGGTGTAGCGCGCAAAGATCACGCCGGTGTCGTCGATCTCCAGCCCGGCCAGCTCGCCGGTGGTGTAACCGTCCTGCGCGACATTGTTCACCGCAAAGGTGCTGGCGTACTGCGAGGACTTGGAGAAATCGAGGACGATGCCGCCTGGATTGGCCAGGGCGCCGTTGGCAGACCAGGTAGCTGGACTACCACCGTCGGAAATCGCCGGGATCCAACCGCCAGCGGGAGGGTTGCCAGTGGCGGAATTCAGCGTCACCTTCAGGTCCGGCGAAACGCTGAACAGCCCGGAGCCACCGTTATCGATGCCGGTCAGCGCACCGGAGGAATTGAACGACAGCCCCATGACGTAAGGCTGCGGCGGCTGCTGCGCCGGGTTAGCAGGATTGCGCCCATCGATCAGCACCTTCATGTCCCAGGTGTTGGCACTCGTCTTGACGAAATACTGCGTCATGACATGCGCATTACCCTGCGAATCGTAGATGTTCAGCGAAGTCGAGCTGTTGTAGGTCGTGGGGTCGGTTGGATCGAACGTCGCATTCGCAGCGGTCAACGCCGCAGTCACGTTCGCCGGCAGCGCTTTCGCGGCATCTCCCGCGGCCTGGGCATTAGCTATATTCGTCGCATCAACCAGTGCTGCAGCGCGAGCGGCATCGGCTGCCGCCGTATCGCCCGACACAGCAAACTCGGCATCGTAAGCAGCCTGTCCGGCCGCGGTCAGCGAGTTGTTATAGGCCGCGTCATAGAACGGCTGCACTTCGGCATCGTACGCAGCCTGCCAGGTTGTCGGCGATTTCTGCGTCGAGTTCAGGTTGAACGCCGTGGTGATCTGGCTGGTCGCCTTCGGAGCCTGGTTGGTGGTCTGCACCTGCAGGTCGCCGACCACGCCGCTCTGCAGATTGCCGTTCGCATCGACCGGATAGCCCTGCAGCTTGTAGCCGAAGTTATCGACCAGGAAACCAGTGCGATCGGTGCCGAAGTAGCCCGCGCGGGTATAGCTCATGGCGCCGTTGTTACTGACCTGGAAGAAGCCGTTGCCGTTGATCGCCAGGTCCAGCGCGTTCTGTGTGTAGTTGATGTTGCCCTGGTTGAACTGCTGGGAAATGTTCGACATCAGCACCCCGCTGCCTTGCGGGTTCTTGCCAGTGCCCATGACGGACGCGGCGTACACATCGGAAAACTCCGCGCGCGACTGCTTGAAGCCGACCGTTCCGGCGTTGGCGATGTTGTTGCCGGTAACGTTGAGATCCTTGCTCGCGGCACGCAGGCCGCTAAGACCGATATTGAAGGACATTGAATCGCTCCTTTCGCCGAGTGCCGGCGGTTATTGTCCGATGACCTGGACCTGGGAAAGCCCGATGCTGCCGATACCGGCCAGGTTGAGCATCAGCTCCCCGCCGTTCTGCCCGAGCGTGACGCTGTCCACGTTGGCCGGAAGCAGGGTGTACAGCCCCTTGGTTTCGCCGTCGTAGGTAGCCTGCGCCTCGAACTTGTAGGTGCCGGGCGGCAAGGTTTTGCCGCTGGCATCCTTGCCGTCCCACATGAAGGAGACATTGCCGGCCTGCTGCTGCCCGAGGTTGACGCGACTGACCGAAGCGCCGGTGCTGTCGTAGATGTTGACGAATACGTTGCTGCTCGACGTTGGCAGTACCAGGCTGGCTTTGAAGGTTTCGCTGGTGTCGACCACCGCCTTGTCGGTCGGCACGATGACCTTGCGCCCTACCAGCGACGAGGCCTGCAACGCTTGCGACGACTGGTAGCCGGAGAGGATGGTCTCCATGCTGGAATTCAGTTTTTCGACGCCCTCGACGGTGCTGAACTGCGCCAGCTGGCCGATGAACTCGCCGTTCTCCTGCGGCTCCAGCGGATTCTGGTTGTTCATCTGCGCGACCAGCAGTTCGAGGAACTCGTTCTTGCCGAGCTCTTCGCCCTTGACCTCACGGTCCTTGCCGAACTGGTACTGATCCAGTATCGAGCCGGTACCGCCAACGCCGCTTGTTGTGCTCATCAAAAGGCTCCCTTACTGACCCAGTGTCAGCACTTTCTGCAGCATGGTCTTGGCCGTGTTCATCAGCTCGGCGTTGGTCTGGAACGCGCGGCTGGCGGAAATCATGTCGGCCATCTCCTCCACCACATTGACGTTCGGGTAGTAGACGTAGCCCTTGTCGTCGGCCGCCGGGTGATTGGGCTCGTAACGGGCCTGCAGCTCGCTCTGGTCCTCGACCACACCAAGCACCTGCACACCGACGCCGGCCTGGTCCTGATCGGCGAACAGTGACTCGTTCGGCGCGCCGCTGGCCTGCTGCAGCATGGTGGCGAACACTGGGTGGCGAGCCCGGTAGGTCTCATCGACGCTGGACGACACCGTCTCGGCGTTGGCGATATTGCTGGAGATAGTGTTGAGGCGCGTGCTTTGCGCACTCATGCCACTACCAGCGATGTTGAAGACATTACTCAGGGACATGGCTGGACTCCTTATTCGCCACGCAGGGCGCTCATTAGCCCGCGGAACTTACTGTTGAGCAACGTGAAGCTCGCCTGAAAATCGACGGCGTTCTGCGCGTAGTTGGATTGCTCGATCTGCAGATCGACGGTGTTCTGATCGAGCGAGGCATGCGCCGGCGTGCGAAAGCGCAACGAAGGATCGGCGATCTCCAGTCCTTCGGCGGCGATGTGCCGGGCGTCGGTGGTACGCGTGGCGAAGCTGCCCTCACCGCGTGCGGCCTGCGCCGCCAAAACGGCGCCGAAGTCTAGATCACGCGCCTTATAGTTGGGCGTATCGGCGTTGGCGATGTTGTTGGCCAGCACCTCGGCACGCTGCGCACGAAAACCAAGCGCCTTCTCGTGAATGCCGAGTGCCTTGTCGAAACTGATGCTCATGGATCTGGACCTCTGCCGGATACAAGTCTGCTGGCGCAAACTTGAGCAAAGCCCATGCCATCTATTCAACAGATTGATTTATAAGGACTTATTTCGAGCGACGCCAGTTTAGGCGTCAAAAGCGGCAAGGCTTTACCGCTGGGTTGCCGCGTACCGTCATGATGCATGACGGTTTTCTGCCGCCGCCAAAGGCTATCGCGCCTGATAAATGATGCCCGGGCTGCACTGAACCATCTGATACAGCTCAGGCAAGCCGTTGAGCGCCTCGGAAGCGCCGAGGAACAAGTAACCGCCGGGCTTGAGCGTCGCATGAATACGGCGAAGGATGTCTTTCTTCACGTCGGCGGAAAAGTAGATCAGTACGTTACGGCAGAACACGATGTCGAACTTGCCCAGCGCGGCATAGCTGTCGAGCAGGTTCTGTGTCCGGAACTCGACGCGTGCGCGAATAGGTGGTTTGACCACCCAACGCCCCGGCGCGGCAACATCGAAGTAGCGCTGCAGACGCTCGCTGGACAAGCCGCGGGCGATGGCCAGGCCGTCATACTCGGCCGCCTTGCTGGCCGCCAGCATGGTTCCGGACAATTCGGTGGCGACGATCTGCACACCCAGCCGCGGCTGGCTCGGGTTCGCCCGCTCGAACTCATCGATACTCATCGACAGCGAATAAGGCTCCTGCCCCGAGGAGCAGGCAGCCGACCAGATCCGCAGCCGCTGGCCCGCACCACTCTTGAGCAGCTCGGGCAGCACTCGGTTCTTGAGCACCTCAAAGGGATAGGTGTCGCGAAACCACAGGGTTTCGTTGGTCGTCATGGCATCGACGACCTGCTCGCGCAGGCCCGAGCGCGGCATGCTCTGAATCTTTCTGACCAACTCACCAAGCGAGCTGATGTGCTGTTGCTCCATCAGCTTGTTCAGTCGACTGGAGACCAGATACTGCTTGTTGCTGCCCAGCAGGATGCCGCACGTCTTTTCAAGAAATACCCGGAACTGCTCGAAATCCTGATCGCCTGACACTAATTGCTCCCGCCCTGGTAATGAGAGGTCATGGCCTCAGTTTCGGTCCGCACGTTTTATCCGCTCCGCCACGCGGGTGGCCAGATCGTCCGGCTGGAATTTGGCAAGAAAATCGTTCGCGCCAACCCGCTTGACCATGTTCTGGTTGAATACCCCCGATAGCGAGGTATGCAAAAGGATATGCATGTCCTGCATACGCGGGTCGTGACGCACCTCAGTAGTCAGGGTATAGCCATCCATTTCCGGCATTTCAATATCGGAAATCATCATCATGAACTCATCGGCCGGACGTCGCCCCTCATCGGCCATTGCCTTCAGATAGTTCAGCGCCTGACGCCCGTCATTGAGCGCTACCACCTCTACGCCCAGATTCTGCAGACAGCGGATGATCTGCTTTCGCGCGACGGAGGAGTCGTCGACGATCAGCACGCGACACGACCCGGCACGGGCCTGCACATCGGCATCGATGACAGCGGCCGAAACCGTTTCTGAAACCGGCGCGGCTTCGGCCAGAACCTTTTCCACGTCGATGATTTCGACCATCTGCCCGTCGAAATGCGTCACTGCCGTGAGGTAATGATCGCGTCCGGCCCCCTTGGGCGGCGGGAGGATTTCCTCCCAGTTCATGTTCACGATGCGCTCGACTGATCGCACCAAGAAACCAAGAGTCCGGTTGTTGTACTCGGTGATGATGGTAAAGCAGCTCTGCAGATCGTCGAGCGCGGGCTTGCCGATCGCCAACGCCAGATCGAGGATCGGCAACGTATTGCCACGGATATTGGCGACACCGCGGACGACAGCGGTCGAGCGCGGCATGACGGTCAGACGCGGGCACTGTAGAACTTCTTTCACCTTGAACACGTTGATGCCGTACAACTGCGCGCCATCGAGGCGGAACAACAGCAGCTCCAGACGGTTCTGCCCCACCAACTGGGTTCTCTGGTTAACCGAATCCAATACTCCGGCCATGCCGTCATCCTCTTGCGTTAGCAGCAGCGCTGCCTAAAGCCAAACGGGCTTGATGGGCACGCCCCTTGCTTCGGATCGAGCCATGAATGCTCAACCGACATTATTTCGACACGCCGCCAAAACGACGCGCAGCCGCCTCGCCATCTTTGCGTGTCTGGCCCTGCTCAGTGCCTCTGCTCTAGCGGAGCAGATGCCGACTCTGTCACATCCTGACCAGCTTATCGACGAGACTCGAAAGTTTCTTGAGCAGGCGACGACGGACTATCTGCGACGTAGCGACATCGCGGGCCGTCACGAAATCGAAGTGAATCGCCTGGACCCTCGCCTGCGCCTGGCCAGTTGCGACAAGCCACTCACCTTTAAGCTCGAGAGCCCTGCGCAACCGATCGGTCGCGTCACGGTTCGCGTCAGTTGCGAAGGCAGCTCGCCGTGGTCACTGTTCGTTCCTGGCCAGGTTCGCCTGTTTCGGGATGTCATCATCGCCGCACGCCCACTCAGGCGCGACAGCACCCTCAGCGCCACCGACGTATACCTGGCCGAACGGGATGTGTCGTTGCTCAACCAGGGCTATCTGACGTCGCTCGACCAGGTGTTGGGCAACAAGCTGACGCGCCCGGTTCAACTCGATCAGGCGCTCGCGCCTACCCTTCTGCAGCTCGCCGAGGTGGTACGCAAGGGCGATCAGGTAGTCATCACCGCGCGCAGCGGAGGCATCAACGTCCGCATGCCCGGTGAAGCGCTGTCCGACGGTGCACCCGGCACGCAGATCCGTGTAAAGAACCTGCGCTCGGGACGAGTCGTCAAAGCTCGGGTCGCTGGCCCCGGGCAGGTTGAGGTGGCCATGTAGCGGAGCTTCCCGCTGCATGTGCGAGACACGGCCATGACGATGGTGGATAAAAAAGCTAAAGTTCTTCCGGACGTTGCCGAAAACCGGGCAAGCGTCCTGATTCCTTCGAGGTTTGCATCATGGTCATCGACTTCAACCGGCCCAACAGCGCTCTCGGGTCGACCGCTACGCGTAGCGGCACCGTTCAAGGCAACGAACGCCCCACGGCGCAGCCGGCTAGCGGCGACACCGCACCAGTCAGCGGCAACACTACGGCTCCGGCTGGCGAATCCGTACAACTGAGCCCCGAAGCCCAGCGCCTGCAGCAGGCCATGGACAAGCTCAATGAACAGCCGACCGTAGATCAGGAGCGCGTGGCCAAACTGCGGCAAGCCATCGCCGACGGCAGCTATCAGGTCGACAGCCAGCGCGTCGCCTCCAAGCTGCTGGCGTTTGAAACCCAACGCTAAGGCGACTCAGCGCCCTTTTCCGAGCCAGACATGCAAGACGAAGCCCTGCTCCAGCAACTCAATGGCGATATCGACATCGCCCAGCAATTACTTGAGCTCGCCGAGCAGGAATTTCAGGCGCTAAGTGAACGTGATCTGGCGAAGCTGGAAGGCATACTCTCGCAGACGCAACCACTGCTTGCACTACTCGGACAGCATGGCGGCCTGCGCAGCCAGTGGCTGAGCGAACAAGGGCTGAGCTCGGATCGTGCCGGCCTGCAACAACTCGCCGCGAAGACCCCACTAGGCCCCCGCATTCTTGAGCAGGCCGATTCACTCGAGGCTGCCTTGAATGCCTGCCGCGCAGCCAACGAGCGTAACGGCCGACTGATTCGCGCCAATCGCGCAGCCGTCGGCAGCATGCTGGAGATTCTGCAAGGCAGTAACGCGACGCCGGACCTGTACGACAACCGGGGCGGCACGGCCAAGACCACTCAACAAAGGCCTCTCAGCCAGGCCTGATCCCCCCACACGGACGCGCGGGCATGACCGTTCGCGACGTAGCTGCGCTGAGAGACTTGGAACGTGGCAAATCCTTTCATTGAAGAAGCTGGCCCACAACCACCCAAGCTGCTGACCTCGCCCCTGGAAATTCATGCGAGCCTAAAACCGCTGCTCGATAACCGCAGCCCGGTGATGATTCGCTTCGACGAGCGCAACCAGCGCTACCAGAGCTTTCTGATCGAACTGGACCGCGAGAAAGGCTGGCTTGCGCTAGATGAACTGATCCCCAATGACGGCGAGCGCCTACTACTTCAGGGTGAAGCTTTTCACCTGGAAGCGTTCGACGAAGGCGTGAGAATAGCCTGGAGCAATTCCCAGCCGGTCCATCCGAGCGAGATGGATGGCGCACGCTGCTATTGGGTTCCGATCCCCACAGAGCTGACCTATCACCAGCGCCGCAACGCCTATCGCGCGCCGCTGCAAGGCGCGCCTATTGTCACCACGCTGGGCGGCAACAGGCTTCGCAACAGCCTAGAAGGCAAGCTTCTCGACATCTCCGCCACCGGCTGCAAGGTGAGTTTCAAAGGCGATGTACAAAGCCGGCTGCAGACCGGCCAGGTATACGAACAGCTCTCCGTACGCCTCCCGAGCGGCACGGTGCAGTCTGCTGCGGAACTTCGCCACGTCGCATACGACGAAAAACTCGACCTGACCTTCTGCGGATTGAGCTTCTACCGCATCAACGGTCTTACCCAGCGAAATGTCGAGCGCTTTGTCTATCAACTGCAGCGCGAAGCACGCCGTAATCAGTCGGAAGATGGGCTCGACTGAGCCGATATCCCGCCCAGCAGGACGCCAGCAGCGCTCCGGCACGAGAGTCTCGATCAAGGCAGGAAAGTAGCGAAGCAGCGCTACTTGAAGGCTGGCGTCCCAGGCGAGGTTCGAACTCACAACCTTCCCCTTAGGAGGGGGATGCTCTATCCAATTGAGCTACTGGGACGTGCGCGCGGCATGTTAGCGAGCCGAGCCGTTTTTGTCATGCCAGGTCGCCCATCAGCCTGCATGCAAAATGCAATTCCGATTTTTAGAATCATGCATTCTGCAATACGATACCTTCCACAACGTACGCTATCTTATTGATTCTAAAGTGATTTTTTTTAACAAATCATTGGCATGACGCGTGCTTCCTTTTGGAATAACCCATCAGCGAAGGATACGCATCATGTGGAAAATGATTTGCCTGCTCGGCACGACGCTCGCACTCAATGCAGCCATGACACACCCGCCGGCGGAACACAGCACCGATTTCAGAACAGCGAATGCAGCGCAGCCAGGCATGCCGGGCCTCGAAGCACCTGCCGCACGCGCTCTCAACATGAGCGGAGCCGGCCCAACGAGCCTCAGTCAACCACAGCGATGGATCTTCTGATCCGATTTAGCGACCGACTAAAACTAGAGGGAGCTGCAATGTCCAACTTCGCCATCTTCTGTCTACTTATTGGGGCGATCTTCGGCGCATTTCTGATCATCGAGCCACAAGTTGCCAAAGGCTGGTACATCGCCGCGCAGGCAGGACTGGTTATTTGCGGCCTGGCGTTTATAGGTGCCATGTTGATTGGGCGACGCATCAAGTTTGATCCCGTGCTGCGTTGACTGCGCCCGGCTCGCGATTGTCCGGGGTGCGGCCGATCACAATCAGCGCACACTAATAGCAAAATGCCTTTACCCGCTTCGCATAACCGCCGTACAATTGGCGCCACCAACCCGTCCCAAAAGTTTTTCTACGCAAACGGAACAGCGCGGGACGGCGGTTGTCAGACCAATGACCTTTCACGGCAATAAGCCACCACGCCAACCTGACTAACCGGTTTATTATGCGCCCTATGAAGCAGGCAGTTTATTCCAGCCGAACGGCTGACAAATTCGTGGTTCGACTGCCCGACGGCATGCGTGAGCGCATTGCCGACGTCGCGCGCAACCACCACCGCAGCATGAACTCCGAGATCATTGCGCGCCTGGAGCAGAGCCTCCTGCAGGAAGGCGCATTAGATGACGATCTGAGCATGCGCCTGGACAGCCCCGAACTGTCGATTCACGAGCGTGAGCTGCTACAGCGCTTCCGCCAGCTCACGCATCGCCAACAGAATGCCCTGATTGCTCTGATCGCTCAGGACGCGGAGCTGGCTAAAGAAGAAGCCTGAGCACCAGCAGCCACAAGCCGGTCTTGTCAGTTTCGATGAGTGCCAAAAAATCCGATACCCCACAGGGCATCGGATTTTTTATTGCTACACGCCAGGGCTAGAGAAGGAAAACTGTCGCCAAACCTAGAAAGATGAAAAAACCACCGCTGTCGGTCATGGCCGTGATCATCACACTGGCCCCCATTGCCGGATCGCGCCCCAGACGGGCAAGTGTCATCGGAATAAGTACCCCCATCAACGCAGCCAGCAGGAGATTCAAGGTCATTGCGGCCGTCATCACCACGCCCAGCGACCAGCTGCCGTATAACCAGTAGGCCACAAGCCCAATTACCCCCCCCCAAACCACACCGTTGGCCAACCCCACTCCAAGCTCCTTGCGCAACAAGCGGGCCGTATTGCCGGTACCAACCTGATCGAGCGCCATAGCGCGCACGATCATGGTGATCGTCTGGTTACCCGAGTTGCCACCGATCCCAGCAACAATCGGCATCAGCGCTGCAAGCGCCACCAATTTCTCGATCGAACCGTCGAACAGACCAATCACACGTGAAGCAATAAACGCGGTAACCAGATTCACGGCGAGCCAGGCCCAACGGTTGCGAACCGATTTCCATACCGACGCGAATATGTCCTCCTCTTCGCGCAGACCAGCCATGCTGAGCACTTCGCTTTCGCTCTCTTCGCGAATCAGGTCGACCATCTCATCTATTGTGAGACGCCCGATCAGCTTTCCGCCCTTGTCGACAACAGGCGTGGAAACCAGGTCATAGCGTTCAAAGGCTTGCGCCGCCTCGTAGGCGTCTTCGTCAGGATGAAAGGTGACGGGATCGCTGGCCATGACCTCGGCCACCTGCTTTTCCGGGTCATTAACCAGCAGCCGCTTGATCGGCAATACGCCTTTGAGCACGCCGTCGTAATCGACCACGAACAGCTTGTCGGTATGACCAGGCAACTCTTTGAGGCGACGCAGGTAGCGCAGCACGACCTCTAGACTGACATCCTCGCGGATGGTCACCATCTCGAAGTCCATCAGCGCACCGACCTGATCTTCCTCATAGGACAGAGCCGAGCGAACCCGCTCTCGCTGCTGCGCATCGAGCGTTTCCATCAGCTCGTGCACGACATCCCGCGGAAGTTCGGGCGCAAGGTCGGCCAACTCATCGGCATCCATTTCCTTGGCGGCGGCAAGCAGCTCGTGATCATCCATGTCGGCGATCAGCGTCTCGCGCACCGCGTCGGAAACTTCGAGAAGAATGTCGCCGTCGCGTTCGGCTTTTACCAGCTGCCAAACGGTAAGACGGTCATCGAGAGGAAGCGCTTCGAGAATATGCGCAACGTCTGCCGGATGCAGCGCATCGAGCTTGCGCTGCAATTCCGCTAGGTTTTGCCGATGCACCAGGCTCTCCACTAGCTCCTGATGCTCGCCCTCCTGACGATGAGTGAGATCTTCGACCAGGCGGTGCCGATGCAATAGTTCGATCACCTGCGCCAGGCGATCCTGCAGCGTTTCTTGCGTTTTTTTTGCTTCTACTTCTGTCATGGCGCACTCCACCCCCAGCGCGAGGGGCACGCCAAGAGGATCAATCAGTCATGTGATTGGCAAGCAGGATTCTTGAGCGACTACTGGGTAAGTCCATGGGATGGTTCGATTCCACAAGCCCGAAGGCGAACGCCGCAATGATACCACCGCTCTATCGGCAAGACTGTTCAAATGACCGCGAATACAACTGCTTGGCGCCAGCTGTGCAGTCGCCCGAACACCACCAACACGAGGCGAGCTCATCTGTCGACGCCTTCACGCCACAGCAAGGCACAGCTGCACAAGAAGAATTTTACGCCTAGGCTTATGCCCTTTCTTCGTCATGGAGGACGAACATGCATTACCCCCTTTCCGCCACCTTATTCGCCTTCGCCATACTGATCAGCCAAGCACCGGCTGCAGCAACGGTATTTCGCTGTACGGACGAGGCAGGGCGAATCACCTACGCTCAGCAAGGCTGTCCAGGCGGCAGTGACATACAGAAGCAGCAGGCCTACAACCCCACACCCGGTAGCGGCAAGGCGGTCAAAATGGCTACGACCAATCCGCGCAGTACGCGCAAGACGACGCCGTCGAGCGACCAGCTCACCATCGTCGCCGAACGGCACGATGGCTGCGGCAACCTCATCAGCGGCGGAGAGCGCCGCGAGGCGATCATTAAACAGCGGATACTTAGCGGGATGACTCGTTCCGACGTGGAAAGCGCCCTTGGACGCCCCAGTAGCGTCGTCAGCACCAATGGCCGCACTCGCTATCGCTACGAGAAAAGCGAAGGCCGAGCGCGTACCGTAACCTTCGATGAGAAAGGCTGCGTTACCGGCAAACGATGATTCGCTCAGAAACGAAAAAGGGCCTGCATTACTGCAGGCCCTTCTTGGTATGGCGCACTCAGGAGGATTCGAACCTCCGACCGCTCGGTTCGTAGCCGAGTACTCTATCCAGCTGAGCTATGAGTGCGTAAGCGCTTGATAAGCCAGCTCGCTTCTGGCTGCAGAACCTTCGATGAAAATCAAAGCTTCTTACATAATGGCGCACTCAGGAGGATTCGAACCTCCGACCGCTCGGTTCGTAGCCGAGTACTCTATCCAGCTGAGCTATGAGTGCGCTGAGCGTGCGCATTATAGGGAGTTGAGCATGTCGGTCAAGCATTTTACCTTGACGCTTTCCACTGAAAGCAGGCATCCGCAAACCAAAAACCCTAGAACGCAAAATGGCGGAGAAGGGGGGATTCGAACCCCCGACACCCTTTTGAGGTGTACTCCCTTAGCAGGGGAGCGCCTTCGGCCACTCGGCCACCTCTCCGCAACACGGGGCGCATCATAACCAT
Source organism: Stutzerimonas sp. 21-1 (assembly GCF_056336065.1). NCBI lineage: Bacteria > Pseudomonadati > Pseudomonadota > Gammaproteobacteria > Pseudomonadales > Pseudomonadaceae > Stutzerimonas > Stutzerimonas sp. 21-1. Next base: position 2,856,154 of record NZ_CM150500.1, read on the forward strand.
CTTTACCCCGTTTGCAAAGCCAGAAATTACATAAAAATTAGTGGCTTGGTTCTTGATCCTTCTCTTTCTGGATGCGCTGATAAATCTCTTCGCGATGCACCGCAACCTCCTTGGGTGCATTCACACCGATGCGTACCTGGTTCCCCTTCACACCCAAAACAGTGACAGTCACATCGTCACCCACCATCAGGGTCTCTCCGACCCGGCGAGTCAGAATCAGCATTCCTTTCTCCTTAAAACGGATTCAGTCAGTAAGCAGTCTGCAAAATAAAAGGCGGATAATGCGCCGCGACACGCTTAGCGTACAGCTTGCACCAGCTATTGACCTTCTGGCGAGGCGGTAAAGTTCCTCGCGCCACAGCCAATACGACAGAAGGCGCGTACTAGACGCGCCTTCTGTGCTTCACTCGGCCGTTTTCGCAGCCGGGGCATCCAGTTCGAATGCAGTATGCAGCGCGCGCACGGCGAGCTCGAGATACTTTTCCTCGATGACCACCGAAACCTTGATTTCGGAAGTCGAGATCATCTGGATATTGATGTTCTCCTTCGCCAGCGCCTCGAACATGCGACTCGCAACGCCAGCATGCGAGCGCATGCCTACCCCGACAATCGACACCTTGGCGATATCGGTATCACCGATAACCTCCCGAGCGCCCATCTCGTTCGCAATGGTCTGCAGAATCTGCAATGCGCTGTTGTAGTCGTTGCGATGCACGGTGAAGGTGAAGTCCGTGGTGTTATCGTGCGCCACGTTCTGCACGATCATGTCGACCTCGACATTGGCAGCACTGATCGGACCGAGAATCTTGAAGGCCACGCCGGGCGTGTCCGGCACCCCACGGATGGTCAGCTTGGCTTCGTCGCGATTGAAGGCGATGCCTGAGATGATCGGCTGTTCCATGGATTCCTCTTCATCAAGGGTGATGAGGGTCCCGGGACCCTCCTGAAAGCTATGCAGCACGCGCAGAGGCACGCTGTACTTACCGGCGAACTCGACGGCGCGGATCTGCAGCACTTTCGAGCCCAGACTGGCCATTTCGAGCATTTCCTCGAAGGTGATCTTGTCCAGGCGCCGGGCCTTGGCGACGACCCGTGGATCGGTGGTATAGACGCCGTCGACGTCCGTGTAAATCTGGCACTCATCGGCCTTGAGCGCGGCGGCCAGTGCCACGCCCGTCGTATCCGAACCGCCGCGACCGAGCGTGGTGATATTGCCTTTTCCGTCCACACCCTGGAAGCCGGCCACCACCACCACACGCCCCGCCTTAAGCTCGCGCTGGATGCGCTGCGAATCAATCTGCAGGATGCGCGCCTTGGTGTGCGCGCTGTCGGTCAGAATGCGCACCTGGTTGCCGGTGAACGAAACCGCCGGCACACCGCGCTTGATCAACGCCATAGCCAGCAAGGCAATCGTCACTTGCTCGCCGGTGGAGACCATCACATCCAGCTCGCGCGCTACCGGCTGATCGCTGATCTGTTTGGCCAGATCGATAAGCCGATTGGTTTCACCGCTCATGGCCGATACCACGACGACGATATCGTCTCCGCCGTCGCGGAACTTCTTGATCTTCTCGGCCACCTGCTCGATGCGCTCAACGGAACCGACCGAAGTGCCGCCAAATTTCTGTACGATCAAAGCCATTTCATTACCGCCTAAGCCCTTCGAGGGCAGTCGTTAAACCGTCCAGCTCGCCTCAGAGCCCCTGCTCGACGAAAGAGCGCGCAAGACCGAGGGCATCATCCAGCCGCCCAGGCTCGCTACCACCGCCCTGAGCCATATCCGGACGCCCGCCGCCCTTGCCGCCCACTGCCGCCGCGGCCTGCTTCATCAGGTCGCCCGCTTTGAATCGAGCCGTAAGATCCTGGGTCACGCCCGCCACCAGCACCACCTTGTCGTCTTGCACGCCGCCGAGCAGGATCACCGCACTGCCGAGCTTGTTCTTGAGCTGATCGACCAGCGCGAGCAGAGCCTTGCCATCCAGCCCATCCAGGCGCGCCGCCAGCACTCGCACGCCCTGCAGTTCGATTGCCGAACCGGCAAGGTCATCGCCAGCAGCACTGGCCGCTTTGGCCTTGAGCTGCTCTAGCTCCTTTTCAAGCTGACGGTTGCGTTCGAGCACACCGGCCAGCTTGTCGAGCAGGTTTTCCCGACTGCCCTTGACCAGGCTCGCCGCTTCCTTCAACTGCTCCTCGGCATCGTTCAGATATGCCAGCGCCTGGGCTCCAGTCACCGCCTCGATACGCCGTACCCCGGCAGCTACACCGCCTTCGCTGACGATCTTGAAGAGGCCGATGTCACCTGTACGCGACACATGGGTGCCGCCGCACAGCTCCACCGAGAAACCGCCACCCATGCTCAGCACTCGCACGGTGTCGCCATACTTCTCGCCGAACAGCGCCATCGCGCCCTTGGCCTTGGCGGTGTCGATGTCGGTTTCCTCGACATCCACAGCGGTGTTGCGACGGATCTCGGCGTTGACCTTGTCTTCCAGGGCCTTGAGTTGCGCGGGCTTGATTGCCTCGAAATGGCTGAAATCGAAACGCAGCCGCTGGCTATCGACCAGCGAGCCCTTCTGGCTCACATGCTCACCGAGCGTCTCGCGCAGTGCGGCATGCAGCAGGTGAGTGGCCGAATGATTGAGCGCGGTGGCCTGGCGCACCGAGGCGTCAACAGTCGCATCGACGCTGGCGCCGACGCGCAGGTTGCCGCTGTCGAGAATGCCGTGATGCAGAAACGCCCCACCGGCCTTGCTGGTGTCGCGCACATCGAAGCGCAGATTTTCGGCCACAAGATAGCCACAGTCTCCAACCTGACCGCCCGATTCGGCATAGAACGGCGTCTGGTCCAGAACCACCACGCCCTCCTCGCCGGCGCTCAGGCTATCCACCGCCATGCCTTCCTTGAACAGCGCCAACACCGTGCCCTGACCGACCGTACCCTGGTAGCCCGTGAAACGGGTCTCGCCTTCGACCTTGACCAGGCTGTTGTAGTCCATGCCGAAGGCACTGGCCGAGCGGGCGCGCTCGCGCTGAGCCTGCATTTCGCGCTCGAAGCCTTCCTCATCGAGGGTAAGCTCCCGCTCACGGGCGATATCCGCGGTCAGGTCCACCGGGAAGCCGTAGGTGTCGTACAGCTTGAACACCACATCGCCCGGAATGATGCTGCCCGACAGTTCGGCCAGGTCCTGCTCGAGAATCTTCAGGCCCTGCTCGAGAGTCTTGGCGAACTGTTCTTCCTCGTTCTTCAGCACGCGTTCGATATGCGCCTGCTGCTGTTTCAGCTCAGGGAAAGCCTCGCCCATTTCGGCAACCAGCGCCGCAACGATGCGATAGAAGAAGCTACCTCTGGCACCCAGCTTGTTGCCGTGGCGGCAGGCGCGGCGAATGATGCGCCGCAGCACGTAGCCGCGCCCTTCGTTGGACGGGGTCACCCCGTCAGCGATCAGAAAGCCGCAGGAGCGGATGTGGTCAGCGACCACTTTGAGCGAGGCCTGGCCTTCGTTGGCGCACCCGATGGCCTCAGCTGCCGCGTTGAGCAGACTCTGGAACAGGTCGATTTCGTAGTTGGAGTTCACGTGCTGCAGCACGGCACTGATGCGCTCCAGCCCCATGCCGGTATCCACGCTCGGCGCCGGCAGCGGGTGCAGGACGCCGTCCGCGGTGCGGTTGAACTGCATGAACACGTTGTTCCAGATTTCGATGTAGCGGTCACCGTCCTCTTCCGGGGAGCCGGGCGGGCCGCCCCAGATATGCTCGCCGTGGTCGAAGAAGATCTCGGTGCACGGGCCGCACGGGCCGGTATCGCCCATCGCCCAGAAATTGTCCGAAGCGTAGGGCGCGCCCTTGTTGTCGCCGATGCGTACCATGCGCTCGGCGGGAATGCCGACGTCCTTGGTCCAGATGTCGTAGGCCTCGTCGTCGGTGGCGTAGACGGTCACCCAGAGCTTTTCCTTGGGCAGGTTCAGCCACTTCTCGGAAGTGAGGAATTCCCAGGCATAGGTAATAGCGTCGCGCTTGAAATAATCGCCGAAGCTGAAGTTGCCGAGCATCTCGAAGAAGGTGTGGTGACGCGCGGTGTAGCCGACGTTTTCCAGGTCGTTGTGCTTGCCGCCGGCACGCACGCACTTCTGGCTGGTAGTGGCGCGGGTATAGGCGCGCTTCTCCAGGCCGAGGAAGCAGTCCTTGAACTGGTTCATGCCGGCGTTGGTGAACAGCAGCGTCGGGTCGTTCGCCGGAATCAACGAACTGGAGGCCACACGGGTGTGCCCCTTCTCTTCGAAGAAGCTCAGGAAGGCTTCACGGATTTCTGCGCTTTTCATAGATTTCTTCCAGAGGACTGCGGCCGAACGCCGCAAAACGGCGCGGTGCGTCAGCACCGCGGTGCCGTTATGCAACCATCCAAACGGATATCGGCAAAGGGCCGCATTATATCGGCACGGCGCACCGGGTATAGGGGATAAATGCGATTGAATCAACCCATTTGACCGCAGGCGCAACGCACGTTTTGCGCTGCGCCGACCTCAACGCAACAGCGGCGTGGCAAGCACCTTGGAGGCACCGCCGAGCAGCGCCGCGGTGATATCGATGAAGTCATCGGTGCTGACCTTGTCCAGGCGCATCAGCCCGCGGCTGACATCGTCCAGCGAATGCCGCCCCTTGCTGCGCTGGCGAATTTCCCGATCCAGTTCCTGCAGCAGCAACACCGCCCGTGCGGTAACCGGCCCGGTAGCTCGCTCAGTACGCAGACTGGTGATTCCGCGACTCCACTCCGTCAGGTGCTCGCGCACCGCCTGATAGCGCCCCTCGCTCATGCCGCCAGCACGGCGCATCAGTTCGATGGCGTAGTACTCGGCCAGGCCTTCGCTGATCCAGTCGCTGCGGTCGGTGTCGCTGATGCGGCTGAAGACGTGTACCAGCTCGTGAATCAGCGAGCTGGTGCCATTCTCGCTGACCAGGGGGCGATCGGCGTGCAGATAAAGCGAATTCGGCGCGGAGAGCCCGCCACGCCACATCGGATCCCCGGCGCCGACGATCAGCAGCTTATCCGGGTCGCGCGGAAATACGTTCTGCAGCTCCGGCCAGACGAAGGTCAGCAGCGTGAGGATGTCCATGCGCCGCACGCCCTCGCCCACCGGCGCGGCAACCGTCACATCGGTTTCGCCTAGCCGCGTGCGACGACTGCCCAGCTTGCCGGCGAGCATCCAGCCGGTGGGGCGATCAAAGATTCGCTCGGAGTTGTCAATGCGGAAGCGGTTCTTGCCGATACGCGGCCAGCCGGTTTCGACGCTCTTCCACCCCTCGGGCAGCTCGAAGCTAAGGCGCGAAACCAGTTTCGTCCCCTCCAACTCATCGAGCCGCGCTGCCGGCACCAGATCATCGCCACGAAACAGCGCCCAGTCCGCGGTCATCCGCGCATCGAAACGGCCGCTGTCGCGAGGATGGCTGATACGCACGCGGTAGGTCAGCCGAGCCTTGCCCTTCGCCGGCCGCCAGATGCCCCGCTCAGGCGACTGCTGCAGCCATTCGCCATCGGCCTGGAAGGCGCTGTAGTAACCCTCGTCACCGAGGCTCAAATCCAGGCTGCGTATCACCTCGCCTTTTTCCAGCGTCAGTTGCACTTCGGCCTGATCCTGCTCGGGGAAAAAGCGCACGAGGTAATCGAGATCGACCCGCTGTCCGGCCCACGCCGGTGTCGCGCCGAGCAGCAGAACGGCAAGCAGGGAAAGCACATGAACGCGCATCAGGGCTATGACTCCGGGACTAGGGGTGGCGGGTAGACATCGGACAAGCGCCGAACTCATCCGGCGCGAAAGATCAGGTGATCCTCCCAATCCTCTTCGGCAACGCTGCCTTCAGCGAGCATTCGACCGGCTTGCGATATACGTTCGACGTGCACCGCGTTGCGATCGCCACAGACGAGGTGGTGCCAGAGCGGCAGATCCTTTCCCTCGGCGACCAGACGGTAGGAGCAGGTCGGCGGCAGCCATTTGAATTGCGCGGCATCCCGGGCATTGAGCTGGATGCAGTCCGGCACGCTGGCACGGCGATTGGGGTAATCGCTGCAGCGACAGCTATCCAGATCCAGCAGCTTGCAGGCGATGCGCGTGTAATAGACGCTGCCGTCTTCTTCGTCTTCGAGCTTCTGCAGGCAGCACAGACCGCAGCCGTCGCACAGCGACTCCCACTCCCCGGCGTCGAGTTCGGCGAGAGTTTTGCGCTTCCAGAAAGGTTCGACTTTGGCGGCCATTACGACTGAGGCTCCAGAAAAACTGTGAGTCTAGCCATTGGCCCGTGACGGGCCAAGCGCGACCGGATGGCGTGCGACTCGGGCCGCAGGGAGCGGCCCGAACGCGCGCGGGGTCGTTACTGGTCGAGCATCTGACGATGGCTGCGCATCTGCTCGAGCATCTGCTCCATGTGCTGAATACGCAGATCAAGCATCTCCTTGGTCGGCGCGCCCATCATGCCCCCGCCCATCATGCCTTTGCCGCCTTTCATGCCCATGCCGGGACCGCCAGCCATCGGGCAGCCGCCCATCATGCCCATACCGGATTGCATGCTCTGCCAGTGTTCGGCCTGCAGTTTCTGGCGCTCCTGCGGGGTCTTCGCCGCCTGCCAGGCCTGCCGATACTCCTGCATCTGCTGCCAGTGCTGCTGCCAGGCCGCGGAATTGTCGGCCGCGGCCGGTGCGTCTTGCGCCTGGGCCGTCAGCGCCAGGCCGGCGAACAGGGAACCGAGTAACCACGATTGAATGTTCATGAACCGTCTCCTTTGTTCAGGGGACTTTCAGCATAGGCTTGAAAACCGCACGCAACCCGACTCCGATCAAGTCCGACTGCGTAACGTTGTCACAGCGGGTCGTTCATGCGCAGCAGCTCTTCGGGCAAGTGCTCGATGTAATCGTCTTCCGCCGGCGGCATCTGCAGGTGATAACCCTGCGTCTCGAGATTGGCCAGCACCTTGCCGATATCCTCGCGCGCCAGCTGGCGCTCCGGCGTCAGTACCAGTTCGAATGCGAGCTGCGGCGTGCCGAATGCGGCGAGCAGCCCCTCGGGCACGCGCGCGAGCGCATCGCGCTTGTCGACATACAGGTACATCCCGTTCTTGCGCAGGCTTTTATAGATGGAGCAGATGCGTTTCATGATGGCGATTTTTCCAGTACGTCGAGCAATGCCTGCCCCATGCGCTCGCGGCGCCAACCGCGCAGCGATTCGGGGAGACTGTAGGGTCCGTTGGGATAGCCGCTCTTGAGCAGCGCCTCGAGAATCTTCTTGCGCAGCATGATCTCCGGCGCGATATCCAATTCCTTCGCCGTACGCTGGCCGACGGCACGCAGTTTCTTCAGAACGGACGCAGCTTCCAGCGGTAGCGGCTCGGGCAACGCGGCAGGCCATTCCTGCGCCGGCAGCGCGGCGGCCTGACGAATCAGTTCAAGCAGCGTCTCGCCATCCTGGCGCACCGTGCGCGGATGCATGTCTTCGATACGCGCCAGCGCTACCAGGTCCTTCGGCTGCGTGCGCGCCAGTGGCCACAGGCTCGCCTCGCGCAGGATGCGGTTGCGCGGCTGATTACGCGCCCGCGCCTGCCGCTCGCGCCAGGCCGTCAGCACACGGAGCACGGCGAGTTGCTGCGGCCGCAATCGCCAGGCCTGCTTGACCTCGCGATACGCTTCGTCCGGATCGGTTTCACGCTGCAGGTTGGCGACCAGCTCGGCACCGTCCTCCACCACCCAGCGCCGCTTGTCCTCGCTGAGGCGCGGTAGCAGCGCGGCATACAGTTCGGCCAGATGTTGCACATCCTCCGCTGCGTAGCGCATCTGCATCTCGCTCAACGGACGCTGCAGCCAGTCGGAGCGGGTTTCATCCTTCGGCAGATCGAGCCCCAGCACCGCATGCACCAGGCGCGAATAGCCCATGGAAAAGCCGAGATTGAGGTAGCCGCCCGCCAGCTGGGTATCGAACAGCGGCGCCGGTAGTTGCCCGGTCAGACGCGACAGCACCTCAAGGTCCTCACCGCAGGCGTGCAACACCTTGACCACGGCAGTGTCCTGCAACAGCCCGGCGAACGGCTGCCAGTCCTTTACAGTCAGCGGATCGATCAGATAGGCGCATCGCCCATCGCCTATCTGCACCAGACCGGCGATCGGGTAGAAGGTATCGACGCGCATGAACTCGGTATCGAGCGCCACGAAGGGCAGTTGCCGCCACTCGGCGCAGAGGCGGGCCAGATGCGCATCATCCAGGACCCATTGAGTTTCGATGGCCACACGGCCCTCCTTGATTCGGCTGACGACCGGCGCGCGGCCGAACGAGGCGCGCAGTATATATCGCGGCTGGCGCGCGCCGGGGGCATTCATCGAGCGTGCCTGGCCTGCTAGTGTGCAGCATTCATCGCCGACCGGAGCCCACCCATGTCTCTTGCCCAACTCATCAGCGCGCAGCAACTGGCCGAACGCCTGCAGCAGCCGCAACTGCGCATTCTCGACTGCCGTTTCGCGCTGGAGGACCCGGCGTACGGCCGACGCAGCCATGCGCTGAGCCATATCCCGAGGGCGCAGTTCGTCGATCTGGAGCAGGACCTGTCCGGCCCGGTGATCAAGGGCGCGACCGGCCGCCATCCGCTGCCAGATGCCGCGGAACTCGTCACTCGCCTGCGCAGCTGGGGAATCGATAACGACAGCCAGATCGTGCTGTACGACGACGGCCCCGGCGCGTTTGCCGCTCGCGCCTGGTGGCTGCTGGCCTGGCTCGGCAAGCGCGAAGATGTGTTCGTGCTTGATGGCGGTTTCAAGGCGTGGAGCGCGGTCAACCTGCCACTCGACACATGGCCAGCCGCGGCACGAACCGGCAACTTTTCCGGTTCGCCCGACAACAGTCTGATCATCGAGGCGCAGCAGCTGCTTGCTGAACTCGACACGCTCGCCCAACCGCTGCTGGACGCTCGCGCGCTGCCGCGCTTTCGCGGCGAAGTCGAGCCGATCGACCCGGTTGCCGGGCATATCCCGGGGGCGATCTGCGCGCCGTTCACCGACAACCTCGCGGCCGACGGGCGCTTCCTCAGCCCGGCGCAGCTGCACGAACGCTTTGCAACCCTGCTGCAAGGCCATACCGGCGAGGTGATCGCCTACTGCGGCTCGGGCGTGACCGCCTGCCACAACCTGTTCGCCTTGAGCTTGGCGGGTTACCCGCTGGGACGACTGTATCCCGGCTCGTGGAGCGAATGGATCACCGACCCCGCGCGACCGTTCGCCTGACGGCGCCATCAGACCGACCAGTCAGGTTCGGAATATTCGGTTTTCGCCCTCAACTCGTGTTTTTTCACGACCGATCGTCGTGTGATTTACGAAAAATTGCACTGTTTCATTTGCGGCTCGTCAGAAAAGATTGCTAGGTTCCGGCGCGTTTTTTCTAAGGAGTACAACAATGAAAACAACATGGTTGAAGACCGCTCTAGCCCTGGCCGTGGGCGCAATGTCCAGCCAGACCATGGCCGCTGGTTTTGCCCTGAACGAACAGAGCATCAGTGGCATGGGCACCTCCTACGCCGGCCGATCATCTTCGGCCGACGACGCCACCACCCTGTTCGGCAACCCGGCCGGCATGTCCCGCCTGACCCGCGAAGAAGTCAGCTTCGGCGCAGCGGCGATCAAAGCGAACACAGATATCGACGACACCAGCAGCTTCCCGGCCACCGGTTCCAATGACGGCGATATGGTGCCCGCGACCGCTGTGCCGATGGGTTACTACGTCAATCCGATCGACGACAAATGGGCGCTGGGCGTCGGCGTCTATGTGCCGTTCGGCCTGGCAACCGATTATGAAAGCGGCTTCCAGGGGCGTTTTTTCGGTGACTACAGTGAGGTTCGCGTAATCACCGTGCAGCCGACCATCAGCTACCGTTTCAACGAAAAGCTGTCGTTCGGCATCGGCCCGACCCTTAACCGCATCGATGGTGAGCTGCAGAGCGCCACACTCAACGGCGGCCGGGTCAAGGTCAAAGGCGATGACACCGCCGTCGGTTTCAATGCAGGCGTGCTGTATGAGTTCACGCCGCACACGCGTATGGGCGTGACCTACCACTCGAAGGTCGAATACACCCTTGAAGGCGATACCAAGCTCAGCGGAGCAGGCTTCGGTCCGTTCGCCGGCAAATACGACGCGTCCCTGGATCTGACCACCCCGGAATCGGTCGACGTCTCCCTGACTCACGAGCTGAATGATCGTTGGACCCTGTACGCAGGCGCCATGTGGACGCGCTGGAGCCGTTTCGAGGCGATCATCATCGAGAACGAGTCGCTTCCGGGCCCGCTGCAAGGCGGCAGTCTGGACCCGATCATCGAAGAGCAGGACTGGCACGACACCTGGTCCTATGCGCTGGGTGCAGCCTTCAAGCTGAACCAGCAATGGACCCTGCGCAGCGGCCTGGCCTTCGATCAGAGCCCGACCAACAACACCCACCGCTCGCCACGCATCCCATCCGGCGACCGTACGGCGGTGAGCTTCGGTGTGGCATGGAATCCGACCGCCGACGTTACCGTCGATCTGGCGTACTCCTACCTGTGGGAAGAGGACACCAAGATTCGCCGTAGCAGCCCCACCCGTGGCGTCTACAACGCCACCTACGAAAACAGCGCCCACGGTTTTGGTGCGTCGTTGAGCTACCGCTTCTGATGCAAAAAAGCCCCGGTCCTGCCGGGGCTTTTCGATTTCAGCGCTGCAGCGCCTGCTCCACCGCTGCCAGCAAACGCGGATCGTCCGGCTTCACTTTGCTGGGAAAGTACGCCACCACCTGGCCGTGGCGGTCTACGACGTACTTGTAGAAATTCCAGCGCGGCGCCACGCCGGCCTGCTCGGCCAGTTGGCGAAACAGCGGTGTGGCATCGCTGCCGCGTACCGGCTGCGTCTGCGTCATGGCGAAGGTCACGCCGTAGTTCACGTAGCACACCTCGGCCGTCTCGGCCTCGTCATCGGACTCCTGAAAGAAATCGTCCGACGGCACGCCCAGCACTTCCAGCCCCTGGCCTTTGTAGCGCTGATAGAGCGCCTCGAGCCCCTTGAACTGAGGCGTGAAACCGCAGTGACTGGCTGTGTTGACGACGACCAGCGCCTTTCCCTGGAACTGCTGGCATAGATCGATGGTTTCCTTCGAGCGCAGCTTGGGCAGTTCATGCTGCAGCAATGCCGGGCATTCACTGGCCAACGCCGGAACAATCGGTGATGCCAATGCAAGCAAGGCGATGAGGGTCAGGGCCTTCATGACTGATCTCCGCAAGGTTGGATGACCACGCTACTCCGCGGCAAATCGCCGGGCAATCGCTCTGCGCGCCCGAGGCCAACAGCAGCCGTGCCCCTTGTGCGACCAAACCGCTCGAGCAGCAGCTAAACATCGCAGGGGCGCTCGCCTGCGCAAAACTGTGCACTACTGCACAGCGACAGAATTGGCAGATGGTACTTTCGCGCGCCTTATTACCAGAGGGACCTGCCGTGAAAACGCTCATCCAGACTGCCGCCCTGGCACTCGCCACGACCATCGCCTCCAGCACCTTCGCCAACGACGGCGCCGCACCGGTTCACGGCGTTCCATCTCCTACGCTGACCGAGGCCGTTGCCAATTTCTCCGAATACAACCAGCGACTCGAAAAAGCACTGGCACAGGAACCGACACCGGAACGCCTGCAGGAAATCCACGAGCTGACCTACACGCTGCAAAACGCCCTGGAAAAGATCAACGAGGATATGGACGGCCTGACTGACACCCTCGAGGAGATTCACATCAGCTCGGAGGCCCGCCAGGCCGACGAGGTACGGGAGCACGCGACCGAATACCTGAAGACCGCACGCACCGTCATCAAGTAAGCAGGCAGCATGAAAAAGCCCGTCGATCTAACGGGCTTTTCTCAGGCTTAGCGTTCGGCGTCAGGGGCGACGGGCAGGATGTCGAAGCCGACGTCGTTGCCGCTGATAACGCGAAACTCCAGCGTTTGCCCTGCCACGACCTTCGCCAGCTTCTCGCGACGCAGACTCAGCTTGCCGCACAAGCTGTCATCCAGCGGGTCGGTGCCGATACCGACGATACGAGCGCCCGCCGGCACCTGAAAACGCACCTGCTCACCGACATGAATGCGCGCCGCCAGCTCTCGGTCGATCAGCAGCGCGATGTAACAACCGCCACCGCGCCAGCCGAAATCGCGTGTGACCACTATCTCGCCGGCATTTTCCAATGGTTGCTGGAAGGCCAGGACACGCTCCGCGGGCACCGGCTTGATCTCTTCCGGTTGCGGTTGCCACGACGAGCAGCCCGCCAGAATGAGCAGGCAAGAGACGGCAGACAGCAGGCGCATGGGCAATTCCTCGGCGACACAGCGAAGCGACAAGCCTAGGCCAAGCACTCATCGCCAGCACGCAAAAAGCGCGTCCGCTCTGCGCACTATCACCTGAAGTCGGGCACGCAACATCAGCCGGGGCCGCTGGAACCATCGTTGCCGAGGATATCGGGATCGTCCGGCAGCACTTCGGGCTCTCTATCATCCTTGTCCCGAGGAGACGGCTTGTCGTCGAAATCCGGATCCTCACCGGGGTTTTTCTCGCCAGCGTTCGTCATCGTCACGTCGGGCTCTTCGTTCGGCTGATCGTCGTTGGGATTCATGGCGTCCTCGGGTCTGCGTGTTTGGTTAAATATTGGAGACGGCAAACCCCGAGGCGTTCGACATGCTCCCTGCCGGCGGTCCGAAGGCTGCAATTGCGACCTCTCGCCACAGCGCACTAAAGCTCTGCAGCCGACTACCGATACCCCCTGCTGTATCGAGCGCGAGTTTCCGTTCCCATCGCTCGGTCAGGAGAACATCTTGCAGTCACCTCGCGCTCAAATCGCCTCGCAACTCGGTCTGGCCCTTGCGCTGATCCTCGCAATCGTCATCACCGGCAGCACGCTCTTTGCGCTTCGCTCGCTGGATACCGCCAACCTGCATACCCGTGAGCAACATCTGGCCAGCGAAGCGCGGCTGCTCGCCGATCAGCTGAGCACCTTTCACGACACGCTGCGAGAAAGCACCGAGCGTCTCAGCGGGCTCTTCGAAAAGCGCTTCGCCAGCGGCCTGCAACTCAGCGAATCGGAGCAGATCGAAGTCGGCGGCGTGCCGACGCCCGCGCTGATGCTCGACGGTACCGCGCTGAACAACGATTTCACGCTGGTCGACGATTTCCGGGAAATGACGGCCGGGGTGGCTACCGTGTTCGCCCGCAAGGGCGATGACTTCGTGCGTGTCAGCACGTCGGTCACCAAGCAGGATGGCAGCCGCGCGATCGGCACCCTGCTCGACCGTCAGCATCCGGCCTATCCGCTGCTGCTCGCCGGCAAACAGTACATCGGCCGCGCATTCCTGTTCGACCGCCATTACATGACCCAGTACACGCCAGTGGTCGATGCCAAGGGGCGGGTGATCGCCGTGCTGTTCGTCGGCTTCGACTACACCGACGCGCAACACACGCAGTTCGAGGACCTGGCGCGCTTTCGCATCGGTGAAACCGGCTCGCTCGCGCTGCTCGACGAAAAGCAGCAGTGGCTGGTGCCCCCGCTGGCCTGAACCAGCCGGAGCAAGCCGCATCCAAGGCCGCCGAACTGGGACGCCAGAGCGGCACTGGGCAGTACTGGCAGGATGGCGACGCGGATATCTACAGCGTCGGCGCCACATTCGACGGCGGCCCCTGGACCGTGCTGGCCAGCATGCCAGCCAGGGAAATTCGCGAAGTCACCTGGAGCGTGGGCACCCGCCTGGCAATCGGCAGTCTGCTGGCCATGCTGCTGGCCGTTGCGGCCACCATCTGGCTGCTGCGCCACAAGCTCAAGCCGCTCGCCGCGCTGGTGCAGCAGGCGCAGGCGTTGGGCGCCGGCGATCTCAGCGTGCGCCTGGCCGTGCGCAGCGATGACGAGATCGGTCAGCTGGCCGACAGTTTCAACCGCATGGGCGAAGCCCTGTCGAGCATGGTCGCGCGCATTCGCGGTGCGTCCGGCGAAGTCAGCCAGCGCGCGCAGCTGCTCGCAGGCCTTTCCAGCGGCGCGAGTGAAGGCATGGAACAGCAGTCCGGCGAGATCACCAGCATGGCCGGTGCGGTGGAAGAATTCAGCGCCACGTCGCTGAACATCGCCGACAACATGCGCGACACTCAGCAGGTGGCTCGCGCCAACGCCGAGCAGACGCGCGTTGGGCGCGCGGCCATGGACGAAGCCTCCGACGCGCTGGCGCAGATCGCCTCGGCACTGAGCAGCACAGCCGAGGTGGTACAAAGTCTCGACCAGCGCTCGCAGGAAATCGGCGGCATCGTCGGCGTGATCACCGCCATCGCTGAGCAGACCAACCTGCTCGCGCTCAATGCCGCCATCGAAGCCGCGCGCGCCGGTGAGCAGGGCCGCGGCTTCGCCGTGGTCGCCGACGAAGTGCGCAACCTGGCCTCGCGCACCCGCGAAGCCACCGACCGCATCACCGGCATGATCAGCCAGATCCAGGCCGAAACCGGCAACGCCATGAGCACGATGGAACGCGGTCAGCGGCTGATGGATGACGGCCTGCAACGCAATGCCAAGGTGGCCGACGTGCTGGCGGTGATCGACGAGCAGAGCCGCAGCACCGACGAACAATTCAGCGCCATCAGCACCGCCACCCAGGAGCAGAGCAGCACCGCCACCCTGCTCAGCAGCAACCTGCAAAGCATCGCCCTGACCAATCAGGAGCAGCGCGAAGTGGTCGCCAACCTGGCCGAAACCGCCGGCGAGCTCGACAGGCTGGCCGCCGAATTGCGCACCCAGGTCGACCGTTTCCGCGCCTGAGGGCCGACCAGGCAACCCACCCGTGACGCCGGGCTGCACCGGCGCCGCGGGGCTTCGCCGAAACGTGCGACCACGCTTCCGATTGCACTGCCCTGGCGGCTCCACCACACTGGCCGCTCACACCCAACCGCAGTCGGAGATTCCATGCAGACACTCACCCCCCAATCCCGCGCGGCCATTCTCGAAAACCCGGACGCCCTGGAATGCACCCTGTACCGCCCCGACGAATACGACGAGGAAGCGGAAGAACAGGACCTTGGCGACGCGCGCATCATCATCAGCGGCCCCTTCGAAGCCCCCGCCGAATGGGACGCCAAGGACCGTGACGACTACTTCGACGGCACCGCGCCAGAAGCCTTCGTCGTCGCTCGCATCGCCTGCGAAGCCGCGCCCGACTCCGGCGCCTACTTCACCGTCGTGCCCGGCGACTATGCGGCCGTCATCGAGCAGCCGGGCAAAGTCTCGATGTTCTATGTCTGGGATTGCCTGAGCGATGCCGAAGGCCAGTACGTTCTGATCCGCGAGGAAGAAGAACAGCTCTGATCGCACCGCGTCATTTCGGTGGCTGTACATAGCGACATCCACCCTACGGTTTCACAACGGACCGTAGGGTGGGCTTCAGCCCACTCATGCAACGTAACGCTGCCGGCGGACCGGAGCCGTGCTAAGCCGGCACACCCATCTGCTATCGATACCGACCGCGCATCCCTGCTTCACTGTCCATTGCACACCTGCCCACCATCAACGACGAGGAATCCCATGCGTTTGTTGATCAGCGCCTGGCAATCGCCGGTTTCGCGCATGAAGCTGGTCGCCGGCCTTCTGCTGCTGTTGGCCGCCCTGCTCTACGTCATCGCGACCCGCTTCGAGGCCGCGCACCCCGCCTGGGGCTACCTCGCCTCGTTCGCCGAGTCGGCGATGGTCGGCGCAATCGCCGACTGGTTCGCCGTCACCGCGCTGTTTCGCCGCCCGCTTGGCCTACCGATCCCGCACACGGCGATCATTCCGCGCAGCAAGACGCGCATCGGGCAGAGCCTGTCGGGCTTCATTACCACGCATTTCCTCGCCACACCGCTGGTGCTGGCCAAGCTGCAGGAGCTGGACCTCGCTGCCCGCTTGGCGGGTTGGCTGCGCCACCCGGCGAATGCCGAAGCGGTCGGTCGCCAACTCACCGGCGTCGCGCATTTCGGTCTCGCCGCGCTGCATGACGAGCGCGTGCGCGCCTTCGTCGAGGCCAAGGTCATCGGCCGCGTCCGCAAGTTCGACCTCGCCCCGCCGCTGGCGCAGGCGCTGCGCGTGCTGACCGGCCAGGGCCGGCATCAGGCGATGCTCGACGAACTGCTGCTGCGTCTGGATTCGATCATGCAGGACGAGGACACCCGCGCGCTGGTTGCCGACGCCATCAGCCGGGAGATCCGCACGCTGCGCTATCTGGGCCTGAGCCGCCCAGTCAGCGGCTGGTCAGCCAACAAGTTCGTCGACGGCCTGTCCGCGCTGATCGCCGAGATCGCCGCCGACCCGGAACATCTGATCCGCCAGCGCTTCGACGAGCACGTCGGCGAATACATCGAGCGCCTGGAACAGGATCCGGATTACGCGCTGGAAGTCGAACGCATCCTCGCGCAGCTGCTGGACCACCCGGCCACCAGCGCCTATTTCCGCGACCTCTGGACAGAGCTGACGCGATGGCTGGAAAGCGACCTGGCCAGTACCGACTCACGCATCGGCCGGCGCATCGTCGCGCTGTGCCGCGGCCTGGGCGACGGTCTGGCGGCCGACCAGGCCATGCGCAACTGGATCAACGAACAACTGCTGGCCGCCGCACCCGGCCTGCTGGAACGCTATCGCGGGCAGATCGGCGCCTATATCGCCGAGCGCGTGGAGAACTGGGAAAGCCGCGAGCTGGTCGAGCAGCTGGAGCAGAGCGTCGGCAAGGACCTGCAGTACATCCGCATCAACGGCACGCTGGTCGGCGGGCTGGTCGGACTGCTGCTACATGCGCTGACGCAGCTCGTCGCCGGTTGATGCTCAGGCGCTGCGCAGCCGCGCACTGATCTGGCTGGCGCTGGTTGCACCGGCGAGACGCTCGTCGCAGCTCAGCGTCGCCGGCGTACCGCTCAGGTACCATAGGCGGTTGGCCAGCTCGTCCGCATCGCGCGGATCGTGGGTCACGCAGATCATCGCCATGTCGGGATGCTGATCCAGCAGACGCGTGATCAGCTGGCGCAGCTCGCCGGCGCGCTCAGCGTCCAGCGAGGCGAAGGGTTCGTCGAGCAGCAGCAGGTCGGGTTTGATTGCCAGGCTGCGCGCCAGCGCCGCGCGGCGCGCCATGCCTAGCGACAGCTGTTCCGGCAGGCAATCGCCGGCACCGGCAAGCCCCACCTCGGCCAGCAGCCGCTCGCTGTCCGCCGCACTCGCGCCGACCATTGCAAGGTTCTGCCGCACCGTGCGCCAGGGCAGCAGGCGATGTTCCTGGAACAGATAGCCGACGCGCAGCCCCGTCCGGCGCAGGATCTGCGAGCTGAGTTGCGGATCGAGACCGGCAATGGCGTTGAGCAGCGTGGTCTTGCCGACACCGGACGGGCCGAGCAGACAGATGCGGTCGCCAGCGCGCACCTGCGCGTCAATCTTGCCGAGCACCGGATGGTCGACGCCGGGGCCGTCCAGACGCAGTTCAAGCATGACGCACGCCCGCTTCGCGCCAGGCCGAGGCGCGCCGCTCCAACGGTTGCAGCAGCGCCAGCTCGATCAGCTGCACCACGGCGATGAAGGCCAGGCTGTAGGCGAGGACGCTGGCCACGTCGAACACCTGGAAAGCCATGTGCAGCTGGAAGCCGATGCCATCCGAACGCCCGAGCAGCTCCACCACCAGCACGATCTTCCAGATCAGCGCCAGCCCGCCACGCGTCGCCGCCATCAGGTAGGGAAACAGCTGTGGCAGCCAAACATCGACGACCCGCTGCCAGCGACTGAAGCCGTAGACCTGAGCCATCTGTTCGAGTTTGGGATCGAGGCTGCGCGCGCCTTCGCGCACAGTGACCGCCACGTTCGGCACCTTGTTGACCACCACCGCCAGCACCGCCGCGGCCTCCACCAGACCGAACCAGACATACAGCAGAATGATGGTGACCAGCGCCGGCAGGTTGAGAAACAGCACCAGCAGCGGATCGAGCATCGCATTGGCCAGCCGCGAGCGGCCCATCCACACGCCGAGCAGTGCGCCCAGCGTCATCGCCAGGGCGAAGCTGAACAGCACACGGCGCAGGGTCACCAGCAGGTGTTCAGGCAGCTCGCCGCTCTGCACGGCCTGCCAGAATGTTTCGAGCACCGCCGCCGGACTCGGCAGTAAGGGCGTCTGCACCGCCAGCGCCACCACCGCCCAGAGCGCCAGCAGCACCGGCAGGGCGATCCAGCACGCCCAGCGCGAGCCGTTCATGGGGCGCTCTGGAACGCCGCGGCTGGCATCAGTCTCGCCGGATCGGCACCGGTCAGCACCAGCAGTCGCTGCAGGTCGGCGAGACGCGCCGCGTCCAATGGCTGTGGAATGCCTTCGACGAAGCTGTCACGCAAGGCGGCGAACACCGCGTCGTTCTCGGCGCGCATCAGCGGACGCAGCGCCTGCCAGTGTTGCGGCTCGCGGGCCAGTTCGTCCTTGGTCTGGCGCAGGGCTCGGGCGAAGCGCTGCAGCAGGTCTTCGTTGCTCTGCGCCCAGGGCTCGGGGAACAGATAGCCGAGTACCGGCAAGTGCGCATCGAATTCAAGCGCCTTCAACAGATCGGCCAGGCCGAATGCACTCTGCACCCCGCCCTCGCCGCGCATGCGCGCGGAGAAATGCCAGAAGGTCAGCAGCGCGTCCAGCTGACCACGGCGCAGTGCCTGACCGAGCAGCGGTGGCGCGGCGTACTGCACCTGCGCCTCCCGCGCCAGGTCGATGCCCTGCTTTGCGGCCGCCTGCTGCAACAACCGCCAGCCGAGCCCATCGGGGCCGCCGGCAACACCGAGGCGCTTGCCGCGCAGGTCTGCCAGCTGGCGAATGGCGCTACCGGTGGGCACCAGCACTTCGCCGATCTGCGCGGAAAACGGCAGGTAGCGGTAGGCCGAGCCGGCTTCGTAACGCGCCTGGGCCCAGAGCAGGTCGCTCACCGCACCGTCGGCACTGCCACTGGACAGCGCCAGCCGCGAGGCAGGCACATCGGCCACCAGCCGCACCCGCAGCTCGAAGCCATTGGCGCGGTCCAGTTGCTGGCGCTTGAGGTGCTCCAGCTCCCAGTGCGGCGTGCCGAACTGCAGCACGCTGAGGGTCAGCACGGGCAGTTCCTGCGCCTGCGCGCACAGCGGCAGCAGCACCAGCATCAGGCGCAACAGGGAACGGATGAGGACGGGCAATGAAGGCGTCATGCCCGCAGGTTACGAAGCCACCTGTGGCGCACGAATTGTACTTTGGTGCCTGTTGCCTGCTGCGATGGTCGCGCCGCGCCACGACCCTCGCCGCATGACTCAGGCCAGCGCAGCGATACGCTGCTGCAGACGCGCCTGCAGTTTTTCCAGTTCGGCCGGCTCGGCCTTGCCCGCGGCGTGGATGCCCAGCCCCTCGCCGGCGTAACGCGGGACGATGTGCATGTGGATGTGGAACACCGTCTGCCCGGCCGGTGCGCCGTTGAACTGCGCGACCTGCACGCCGTCCGGCTGCAGCTCGGCGACGATCGCGCGGGTCAGCTTCTGCACCGCGCGCATTACCGCAGCCAGCGCATTGCTGTCCACATCGAGGATGTTGCACGCCGCCGAGCGCTTGGGGATCACCAGCGTGTGGCCGAAGGATTGTGGGAACAGATCGAGGAAGGCGAGCACTTCGTCATCCTCGTAGAGCTTGTAGCAGGGCGCGTCGCCGCGGATGATCTGGGCGAAAATGTTCTGCGGGTCGTAACTGGCGGTCAGGGACACCGGACTTCTCCAGGCTGAGGACGAACGCAGACCATAGCCGGAGCCCGCGGCCAGGCCAAGCGTCGCCGCGGCCGCCGGCCCGATCTTCCACTCAGCCAAGGAGCCGCGCATGCAACTGGCCAGAATCGAACACCTGCTCGTCGGCAAGGCCGTCCCCTATACCCGCCCGGGCAGCCACAGCGCCATCGCCAAGCAGCCGGTGGCCGGGCCGCTGGCGGTCGGTGTCGAGGGGCTGGCCGGCGACGAACAGGGCGATCGCCGCGTGCATGGCGGCATCCACAAGGCCGTGCATCACTATCCTTACGAGCACTACCAACGCTGGATCGAGCAGCTCGGCCGGCTGCCGGTGCTCGATCAGCCCGGTGCGTTCGGCGAGAACATCAGCACCCGCGGGCTCAGCGAGGCCGATCTATGCCTGGGCGACGTGCTGCGCTGCGGCGACGTGTTGCTGCAGGTGGCGCAGTCGCGCCAGCCATGCTGGAAGCTCAACGATCGTTTCGGCGTCACCGACATGGCGCTACGCGTGCAGCAGAGCGGCATGACCGGCTGGTATTACCAAGTGCTGGAGCCTGGCGAGCTGCAGGCCGGACAGAGCCTGATGCTGGAGCAGCGCCCCTACCCGCGCTGGTCGCTGACCAGGGTGATGGACGTGCTCTACCGCCACACCCTCGACCACGCCGCCCTGCAGGAGCTGGCCGAGCTGCCGCTGGCGCCGAACTGGCGCAAGCTGGTGGAGCGGAGGCTGGAGGTCAACGCGGTGGAAGACTGGAGCAAGCGCCTGTACGGCGCGCCGGACGCCTGAGCGGCCCGGCGCGGGCTGGCACGGCGCTGGTTACAGGCTCATCACGTCAACGAAGCGCGGCGTGGCGTTGTCGTCGATGCGCAGACTCTTGAAGTCGAACAGGTTGCGGTCTGCCAGCTGCGAAGGCACGACGTTCTGCAGCGCGCGGAACATGATCTCGGTGCGCCCCGGCGACTTGCGCTCCCACTCCTGCAGCATCTCCTTGACCACCTGGCGCTGCAGGTTCTCCTGCGAGCCGCAGAGGTTGCAGGGGATGATCGGGAACTCCTTCATCTTCGAGTAGGCCTCGATATCCGCCTCGTTGCAGTAGGCCAGCGGACGGATCACCACGTTGCGGCCATCATCGGAGAGCAGCTTGGGCGGCATGGCCTTGAGCGTGCCGCCGTAGAACATGTTGAGGAAGAAGGTTTCCAGGATGTCGTCGCGGTGATGCCCGAGCGCCATCTTGGTCGCCCCGATCTCGTCGGCGAAGGTGTACAGCGTGCCGCGACGCAGGCGCGAACACAGCGAACAGGTGGTCTTGCCCTCCGGGATCTTCTCCTTGACCACCGAGTAGGTGTCCTTCTCGATGATGTGGTACTCGATGCCGAGACCTTTCAGGTATTCGGGCAGCACGTGTTCGGGGAAGCCCGGCTGCTTCTGGTCCATGTTCACCGCGACGACCTCGAACTTGATCGGCGCGACCTTCTGCAGATACAGCAGCACGTCGAGCATGGTGTAGCTGTCCTTGCCGCCGGACAGGCAGACCATGACCTTGTCGCCGTCCTCGATCATGTTGAAGTCGGTGACGGCCTCGCCGGCCAGGCGGCGCAGGCGCTTCTGCAGTTTGTTCTGGTTGACCGAAAGGGTGCCCATGCTGGAAATCCGGAGGAATGCGAAAGCCGCGCATTTTACGCGCAAAGCGCGTGCGGCCCCAGCCCATCCGGCAGGCGCGACGCTGTGAAGCGCCGCAGCCTTGGCCGGTGATGCGCTGTGCTAGGCTGCGCGCATGGACGACCTCTCCCCCGCGATGGACCTGCCGGCACAACTGCTCATCCTGCTGCGCGAGCAACCGCAAGGCTTCAGCGAATTCGAGCTGATCCAGCAGCTCAAGCGGCGCCATTGCACGCACATTCCCAACCTGCCGCTGACCGACAAGCTGGTGCTGTTCCGCACCCACTTCCTGCTGTTCAACGCGCTCTATCAATTGCGCGACCAGCTTTGGCAGGACGCCGGCGGCCATCTGCACATCACCGCGCTATGCATCCAGCTGCATCCCTACGACGCCGGCACCTGCGCGCTGGTCGAGGAGGACCCGCTGCGCGCCTACTATCTGGACCTGAGCAACCTGCGCGACACCGACGAGCCCGCCGTCGAGCGTCTGCTGGCCAGCTTCTGGACGCGCATGCAGGGCGGCGAGGACAAGCGCGCGGCGCTGGAGCTGTTCGAGCTGGATCGTCTCGCCCGGCCGCTGGACATGCACATCATCAAGCAGCGCTACCGCCAGCTGGTGAGCCAACATCACCCCGACCGCGGCGGTAGCACGCAGCGTCTGCAATCGATCAATCTGGCGATGGAAATTCTACAGCGCTATTACCGCTGACCACCTAGCTTCGATTCGCTCTAACCGAGAGCCTGCATCCGCGGCACGCCTCCCTATACTGCGGCATAAGGTCGCACGCTGCCGTCGCTCGGACGAATTGCCAGGCGCCGCGGCCGACCCATAGCAGAGGAGACGCTGGCATGATCAATCACGTGTGGGGCCTGTTCACCCATCCCGGTCAGGAATGGCGTGAGATCCGCGGCGAGAATGAATCCATCGGCCGCATGTACCTGGGGCATGTGCTGCTGTTAGCGGCCATTCCAGCGATATCCGCCTTCATCGGCGCCACTCAGGTCGGCTGGAGCATCGGCGGCGGCGAGCCAGTCAAGCTGACCGAAGCGAGCTGTCTGCAGCTGGCGATCCTCTCCTACCTCGCCATGCTCGCGGGCGTCGCGGTCATGGGCGGCTTCATTCACTGGATGGCGCGCACCTACGACGCCAGCCCGACGCTCAGCCAGTGCATCGCCTTCGCTGCCTACACCGCAACGCCGCTGTTCATCGGCGGTCTGGCGGGGCTGTACCCGCATGTCTGGCTGTTCATGCTGGTGGGCACCGCGGCGATCTGCTACACCGCCTACCTGCTCTACGTCGGCTTGCCGAAGTTCATGAACATCCCGGAGGACGAAGGCTTCATGTTCTCCAGCTCGGTCCTGGCCGTCGGCCTGGTGGTGCTGGTGGCGATCATCGCGATCTCGGTGATCACCTGGGGCATGGGCTTCGGGCCGGTCTACGTGCGCTGAGTCTTCAGCAGCATCCGACAGGGGCCGCCGTTGGGCGGCCCTTGCATGTCTGGTGGCGAACCCCTTGCTGCATCCGCCGTTCTACATCTGTAACGCGACCGCGCCCGCTACGGTGGCCGGCCTCTCCCGCACGCAGATGGAGACTCGGTATGACCCCGCACCTGTTCACCTTGCTGACCCGCCCCGACAAGGCGTGGACCGACATCCGGCGAGACGAAGCCAGTAACAGTTCCCACTACCTGCTGCACCTGCTGCTGTTCGCCCTGCTGCCGGCGGTCTGCATGTTCATCGGCACGCGCTTCGTCGGCTGGAGCCTGGTCGAGGACGAGCGCATCCGCCTGGATACGCGCAGCGCGCTGCAACTGAGCGTGGTGATCTACCTCAGCATTATCCTCGGCACCTTTGTCATGGGCTGGTTTCTGCGCTGGATGTCGCGCTCGTTCGAGGCACGACCGACATTCAATCAGTGCGTCGGCTTCACCGCCTACGTCATCACGCCGTTCTTCCTCGCCGGTCTCGGCGCGCTGTATCCGACGCGCTGGATTGCGCTGGTCGTGCTGATTGCTGCGGGGCTCTATTCGACCTATCTGCTGCTGGTCGGGCTGCCGACGTTCATGCGCCTCGACAGCCGCAACAGCTTTCTCTATGCCGCCAGCGCCTGGGGCGTCGGCCTGCTGGTGCTGGTCAACATCAAGATTCCGATGATCCTGTTCTGGATGCTGGTACTTGACCCGAACTACGAGCGCGATCTGGTGCAGGATCAGAGCTACGGCACCCAGGATGAACGTCCGCGCCAGGAGCCGCCGGGCCTGCAGCGCTGAAGCCGGCTTTGGCATAATGCCCCACCCGCGGTGGAGCCCCCATGCCCGAACGACTCAACGCCCGTGTCGAAGCCTGCTACCAGCAGGCCGAGGCCTTCTTCAAGCAACGCTTCGAACGCCCGCAGGTGAGCTTCCGCCTGCGCGGGCAGAAGGCCGGCGTGGCGCACCTGCAGGAAAACCTGCTGCGCTTCAATCCGCAGCTGTATCGGGAAAACAGCGAGCACTTTCTCAGGCAGACC
This sequence comes from Stutzerimonas sp. 21-1, assembly GCF_056336065.1. NCBI lineage: Bacteria > Pseudomonadati > Pseudomonadota > Gammaproteobacteria > Pseudomonadales > Pseudomonadaceae > Stutzerimonas > Stutzerimonas sp. 21-1. The sequence goes on from NZ_CM150500.1 coordinate 2,880,102, forward strand.
GTTGCCCACGAAGTCGCCCACCTGATCGCCCACCGCGTCTTCGGCCCGCACATCCAGCCACATGGTGCGGAATGGCGGCTGATCATGCAGGGCGTCTACGAACTGCCGCCGGAGCGCTGCCACAGCTACGCGATCACCCGACGCCAGCGCACCCTGTACCTGTATCGCTGCGCCTGCACGGAGCGCGACTTCCCCTTCACCGCGCAACGCCATGCGCTGGTGCGCAAGGGCCGCCGCTACCTCTGCCGCAGTTGCCGGACGACGCTGGTCTTCACCGGCCAGCAACGCGTCGAGTAACGGCGCAGCGCCGCTCCGGCGACCGTTCCCTGCCCGTCGCGCCCGAGAATGCATTACCGAATGTAACCGCGGCCGCGGCGCCCCGCGGCACGCGAATTCGCGAATCCCATCGCCCCTGCGTCGAAAAGTCGCAACATTGCGCTGTCAGGATTAATCTGCGCGCCCACCGCCGTTCATGCGGCGGAGCGTGCGACGCACGTTAATCGGATGAACGCCGATTGCCATCCGCAGGTCACTGACTAGACTGCCCTGCACGTCGGTTCGGAGTACGAAAATGACAACAACACCCGATACGCCTGACTCGTCGCCCTCGCAGAAGCGCGATGAAACCCGCCTGTTCATCTTCCTCATCGTCTTCCTGTTCCCCCTGCTGAGCATCGCGCTGGTCAGCGGGTACGGCTTCATCGTCTGGATTTCGCAAATGTTCTTCGGTCCGCCGGGACCGGCCTGATAACCGCCGCGCTATCCATGTTTCTCACCGGGGCCCCGCGTCCCGTAGTCCTCGATCAGCCGGAACATTACCGATGGATAACACCCTGCATATCGCCAGCCTGCTGGTGCATTGCCGCCCCGAATTGCTGCCGGCGGTGAAGGCCAACCTGCGCCGTCTGCCGAACCTCGAACTGCACCAGGAAAGCACCACCGGAAAGCTGGTGGTGGTGCTCGAAGCCGAGCATGAACGCCACATCCTGAACGCCATCGACCAGATCCAGCAGCTGCCGGGCGTGCTCAACGCCGCGCTGATCTACCACGAAGAACTTCTCGGCCTCGAAGGAGAAGCCTGAATGAGCATGACCCGTCGTCAATTCGCCAAGGCCAACGCGGCAGCCATCGCCGCCACCGTCGCCGGCATGCCGATCGCCACCAGCGCGGCCAACCTCATCACCGAAGCGGACGCCACCAACCTGAACTGGAACAAGGCGCCCTGCCGTTTCTGCGGCACCGGCTGCAGCGTGATGGTGGCGACCCGCGAGAACCGCGTGGTGGCCACCCACGGCGACGTCAAGGCCGAGGTCAACCGCGGCATCAACTGCGTCAAGGGCTACTTCCTGTCGAAGATCATGTACGGCAGCGACCGCCTGACCCAGCCCCTGCTGCGCATGAAGGATGGCAAGTTCGACAAGCAGGGCGAGTTCCAGCCGATCAGCTGGGAGCAGGCGTTCGACATCATGGAAGAGAAGTACAAGGCCGCACTCAAGGCCGGCGGCCCGGAAGCCATCGGCATGTTTGGCTCCGGCCAGTGGACGATCTGGGAAGGCTACGCGGCCAACAAGCTGATGAAGGCAGGCTTCCGTTCCAACAACATCGACCCCAACGCGCGGCACTGCATGGCTTCGGCGGCGTTCGGCTTCATGCGCACCTTCGGCATGGACGAACCGATGGGCTGCTACGACGACATCGAAGTGGCCGACGCCTTCGTGCTCTGGGGCTCGAACATGGCCGAGATGCACCCGGTGCTGTGGACGCGCGTCACCGATCGGCGCCTGAGCGCGCCGCACGTGAAGGTGGCGGTGATGTCGACCTTCGAGCATCGCAGCTTCGAGCTCGCCGACATTCCGATGGTGTTCAACCCGCAGACGGACCTGGTGATCCTCAACTACATCGCCAACCACATCATCCAGAGCGGCGCGGTGAACAAGGACTTCATCGACAAGCACACCCGCTTCGCCAAAGGCGCACAGAACATCGGCTACGGCCTGCGCCCCACCGACCCGCGCGAGCTGAAGGCGGAGAACGCCAAGGTCGCCAACACCTGGAGCGACATCAGCTTCGAGGACTACGCCGAGTTCCTCAAACCCTACACCCTGGAACACGCGGCACAGGAGTCCGGCGTTCCGGCCGAGCGCCTGCGCGCGCTGGCCGAGCTGTACGCCGATCCGAAGACCAAGGTCATGTCGTTCTGGACCATGGGTTTCAACCAGCACACCCGCGGTGTCTGGGCGAACAACATGATCTACAACATCCACCTGCTCACCGGGAAAATCAGCGAGCCGGGCAACAGCCCCTTCTCGCTCACCGGCCAGCCTTCGGCTTGCGGCACCGCGCGCGAGGTCGGCACCTTCTCCCATCGCCTGCCGGCGGACATGGCGGTGACCAACCCGAAGCACCGCGCCACCGCCGAGAAGATCTGGAAGCTGCCCGACGGCACCATCCAGGAAAAGCCCGGCTTCCACGCCGTCGAGCAAAGCCGCATGCTCAAGGACGGCAAGCTCAAGGTGTACTGGACGCAGGTCACCAACAACATCCAGGCCGGCCCCAACCTGATGCAGGAAACCCTGCCGGGCTGGCGCAATCCCGAGACCTTCATCATCGTCTCCGACGTCTACCCAACCGTCTCGGCGCAGGCCGCCGACCTGATCCTGCCGAGCGCCATGTGGGTGGAAAAGGAAGGCGCCTACGGCAACGCCGAGCGCCGCACGCAGTTCTGGCATCAGCTGGTCGATGCGCCCGGCGAGGCGCGCTCGGACCTCTGGCAGCTGGTGGAATTCTCCAAGCGCTTCAGCGTCGACGAGGTCTGGCCCGCAGAACTGCTGGCCAAGGCACCGGAACTCAAGGGCAAGACGCTGTTCGACGTGCTGTTCAAGAACGGCAAGGTCGACCGCTTCCCCGCCGCCGATATCGCCACAGGCTTTCGCAACCGCGAGGCCGAGGCTTTCGGCTTCTACCTGCAGAAGGGCCTGTTCGAGGAATACGCCGAGTTCGGCCGCGGCCACGGTCATGACCTGGCGCCGTTCGACACCTATCACGAGGAACGCGGCCTGCGCTGGCCGGTCGTCGACGGCAAGGAAACCCGCTGGCGCTATCGCGAGGGACACGACCCCTACGTCGAGAAAGGCAGCGGCGTGCAGTTCTACGGCTACCCGGACAAGAAGGCGATCATCTTCGCCCTGCCCTACGAGGTACCGGCCGAGGTGCCCGACGCCGACTATCCGTTCTGGCTCAGCACCGGCCGCGTGCTGGAACACTGGCACACCGGCAGCATGACCCAGCGGGTCGACGAACTGCACCGCGCGGTGCCCGATGCGCTCGTCTACATGCATCCCGAGGATGCGCGCAAGCTCAACGCGCGGCGCGGCAGCGTGGTGAAAGTGATCAGCCGACGCGGCGAGATGCAGGCGCGGGTGGAAACCCGCGGACGTAACAAACCGCCGCAGGGGCTGATCTTCGTGCCGTTCTTCGACGCCAACAAACTGATCAACAAAGTCACCCTCGACGCCACCGACCCGATCTCCAAGCAGACCGATTACAAAAAATGCGCCGTCAAGATCGAAGTGGTCAGCATCGCCTGAGGAGAGCCGCCATGAAATTTCGTCTACTGCCGCTGACTCTGCTCGCGGTGTTCGGCCTGGCCATCGCCGCCGAAACCAACTATCCGCTGGACGCTCCGGCGCCGGACGGGCGTCGTCCCGGCGGCACCCTGACCCAGGAGTTCACTCCGCCGCCCCTGCACGACGAGGAGAACAAGGACCTGCGCCGCGAGCGCAACTACCCTGAGCAGCCACCGACCATCCCGCACACCATCCGCGGCTATCACGTCGACAAGAACGCCAACAAATGCCTGTCCTGCCACAGCCGGGAGAACAGCGCGCGCACCCAGTCGCCGATGATCAGCATCACCCACTACACCGACCGCGACGCCCAGACCCTGGCCGCCGTGGCACCACGGCGCTACTTCTGCACGCAGTGCCACGTGCCGCAGCAGGACGTGAAGCCGCTGGTGGATAACGAGTTCAAGAACATCGACGAACTGCTGTACCGGGAAACCTCGCAACCCGGCAACACACCGTGAGGGCCCGCCGATGAAGTCGATACTGCCGTTTCTCAAGCGTTACTGGGCCGTCCTGCGCCGCCCGAGCGTGCATTACAGCCTGGGCGCGCTGGTGCTGGGCGGGTTCATCGCCGGCATCGTGTTCTGGGGCGGCTTCAACACCGCGCTGGAAGCCACCAACACCGAGGCCTTCTGCATCTCCTGTCACGAGATGGAGGACAACGTCTACGTGGAGATCAAGGACACCATTCACTACAGCAACCGCTCCGGCGTGCGCGCGACCTGTCCGGACTGCCACGTCCCGCACGAATGGACCGACAAGATCGCGCGCAAGATGCAGGCCTCCAAGGAGGTGTGGGGCAAGATCTTCGGCACCATCAGCACCCGCGAGAAGTTCCTCGACAAGCGCCGCGAGCTGGCCGAACACGAGTGGGCGCGCCTGAAGGCCAACGATTCGCTGGAGTGTCGCAACTGCCACGACTTCGACTACATGGACTTCACCCGCCAGAGCCCGCGCGCGGCCAAGTTCCACTCCACCGCGCTGGCCAGCGGCGAAGCCACCTGCATCGACTGCCACAAGGGCATCGCCCACAAGCTGCCGGACATGCACGGCGTACCGGGCTGGTAAGCACACGGCGCGCAGGTTCCAGGCTACGGCCTGGTGCCTGCCGAACCGTTGCGCCCGCAGTCAGTCCAACAGCCGCTATTCTTGTGACACACCACTCATTGCCCGTCCGCTCGCCCGTCAAGGAGTCCCCGATGCGCCATTGCCTGTTCGGCCTGCTCATGGTCGCCAGCCTCACCGCCAACGCCGCGGTCCAGACCCAGGAAATCCCCTACACCGCCGCCGACGGCACGCAGATGAAGGGCTACTTCGCCTATGACGACGCCATTGACGGCCCGCGCCCGGGCATCGTGGTCGTGCATGAATGGTGGGGGCTCAACGATTACGCCAAGCGCCGCGCGCGCGATCTCGCCGAACTCGGCTACAGCGCCCTGGCCATCGACATGTACGGCGAAGGCAAGAACACCGAACACCCCAAGGATGCGATGGCGTTCATGCAGGCCGCACTGAAGGATGCCGACGCCGCCCGGAACCGCTTCGTCGCCGGGCTCGACCTGCTCAAGGCACAACCGCAGACCGACACCGCCAAGCTCGGCGCCATCGGCTACTGCTTCGGCGGCAAGGTGGTGCTGGACATGGCGCGGCAAGGCGTACCGCTGGAAGGCGTGGTCAGCTTCCACGGTGCGCTCGCCACCCAGACGCGCGCCGTCCCGGGCAGCATCAAGGCGCGCGTGCTGGTCGAACATGGCAGCGAGGACAGCATGATCAGCACCGATGACATCGCCGCGCTGAACGTGGAGATGGTCAAGGCCGGCGCGGACTACCAGTTCGTCAGCCTGCCCGGCGCCAAGCACGGCTTCAGCAACCCGGCAGCCGACACGCACCAGAAGGACGGCCTCGACGTGGCCTACCAGAAGGCCGCGGACGAACGCTCCTGGGCGGACATGCAGCGCTTCTTCGAGCAGACCTTCGGTCCCGCGCAAACCGCCGCAGCGCAATGACTCCGCCGCCCCACCGCCCGGCGCGGCGGGGCGACGTGGTAGCATGGCCGCCTGATTCTCTTGCCGATCCCGAGTCATGGCCGAACACGACTTCCGCTACACCCTGCTCAATCCCGCGCACACCCTCACCGAATGCCGCGCCCTGGCGCCGGGCCGCTACCAGGTCACCGGCAACGGCGGCTCGATCCGCAGTGGCGACGTACTGATCGTCACGCTCAAGGGCAGCCGCGATCTGTCGCAACGCCTGACCGTGGACAAGGTCCGCCACCTGATCAGCCCGCCCGGGCAATGGGTAGCGGTCTGCCACGGCCCGGTGTTCCGCGAGCTGGCGATCCTCAACTGGCAGGTCGATTGCGATGGCTGCGGCAAACGCCTCGACTTCGAATTCGCCGTGGACGCCGCGCTCGGCGAATCGGCGCGCGCACCGGCGGCGCAGGCGCGCATCATCGAGCTCGGTTGGCGCGAACGGGACGGCAGCCACTTCTGCCCGCACTGCCAGGAGGCCAGATGAACGTTTCGCACACCCTGACCGCTACCCTGCTCGCCGTAGGCCTCGCGGGCTGCGCCGTCGAACCCTTGAAGTTGCAGAAGGACGTCACCTACATCGCCGAATGGATCGGCGACGACCCGGTGATCGGTCGTACGCCCGTCTCGCTCACGCTCAGCGACGGCCGGGCGTACGGCAATGCCGGCTGCAACCACTGGTTCGGCAGCTATGAACTCGACGGCCAGCAGATTCGCTTCAGCAACCTGGGCAGCACGCGCAAGCTATGCGCCGAAGAGATCATGGAGCAGGAACAGCACTTCCTCGACATCCTCTCGCGCGTAGAACGCTGGGACGTCTCCAACATCGACCAGTTGCGCCTGTGGCCCAGTGACGGCACCGCCGTACGTTTCTGGCCCGAGCAAGGCTGAGATGCGCCAAAACCGCGCAGATCAGCCGATCTGCGCACCACCCTCGCGCGCCAACGCGCCCGCGTCGGCCTGAAACGCCCTGAACTCCCGCCTCACGCCGCTCATCACGGGCTGGCACAGACCGTGCAAAACGTCCTCAGACAGTTTCGGGGACCTCGGTACAGGCAGGCCGGGCAATCCCCCCTTTGATTCGCCGCCGCGGCCGCCATGACGGTCAGAACAGTTTCAACTGTTCGAAGCCCGCGCGCAGATCGATCAGCCGCACCCCGACGCCGATCAGGCGAACCGGCCGCGCACCGCGGGCGAATGCCCCGGCGAGTAGATCGGCGTAATCCTCCAGCGCCAGGCCGGCGCCAGCCTGCTCCAGGGTGGTCTGGGTGAAGTCGTGGAACTTGAGTTTGACGAACGGTTTGCCCGGCCGGTAACCGCTGTCCAGCCGCGCCATCCGCCGCTCGAGCTGCGCCAGCAGTTCCGGCAGCTGTGCGCGGCAGGCGGCGAGATCCGGCAGGTCCTGATCGTAGGTTTGCTCGACGCTGACCGATTGCCGTCGGCTTTCCACCTGCACGGGGCGTTCATCGACTCCCCGAGCGAGGTTCCACAGCCGCTCACCGAAAGCGCCGAACTCACGTACCAGCTGCAGCTTGTCCCAGACAAGCAGGTCGCCGCAGCTGCGGATACCGAGCCGGGCGAGCTTTTCGGCGGTCACACGGCCGACGCCATGCAGGCGATTGACCGGCAGCTCCCTGACGAAATCCTCCACCTCGCCCGGCGTGATCACGAACAGCCCATCGGGCTTGTTCCACTCGCTGGCGATCTTGGCGAGGAACTTGTTCGGCGCCACGCCGGCCGAGACGGTGATGCGCAGCTGCTGCCAGACCCGACGGCGGATGTCCTGGGCAATGCGTGTGGCACTGCCGGAGAAGTGCTCGCAGGCCGATACGTCGAGATACGCCTCGTCCAGCGACAGCGGCTCGATCAGGTCGGTATAGGTACGAAAGATCGTATGGATTTCCCGCGAGGCTTCCCGGTAGGCATCCATCCGCGGGCGCAGGATGAGCAGGTCCGGGCAGAGCTTGAGCGCATGCGCCGAAGCCATTGCCGAGCGCACACCGTAGGCGCGCGCTTCGTAGTTGCAGGTCGCGATGACTCCCCGCCGATCGGCGGCTCCGCCGACCGCCAGCGGCCGATTGGCCAATGCCGGGTCGTCGCGCATCTCGATCGCGGCATAAAAGCAGTCGCAATCGATATGGATGATCTTGCAGGACTTGCTCTGGCTCACGGCAGCGGATTTACCGACGAAGGAAGCGACCGCCACGGTCGGCGCTGCATCATACGAGCAACGCCGCGACCGGGCGAGCCTGCTTCGGTCAGAGCCCGAGTGGATAGGGTTCGATCAACGCGCGACCATAGCCTTCAATGAACTCCGCCGGCATGCGCTTCGGCTTGCCGGTGGACATCTCGATGCACACGAACGTGGTCTGCGCGCGCAGCAGCGTCACCCCGTCCGCCGGCCGTACGAGCTGGAAATGCCGCTTCATCTTCAGCCGCTGATCGGACTCGACGATCCAGGTTGCCAGGCAAAGATGATCGCCCTCGTAGGCGGCGGCCAGATAATCAATCTCATGGCGCAGCACCGCCATCGCCCGGTTCAGTCGGCGATAGTCTTCCAGGCCGAGCCCCAGACTACGCGAATGCTGCCAGGCACAGTTTTCCAGCCAGGACACGTAGACCGCGTTGTTGGCATGACCGAGCTCGTCGATATGCTCTGCGCCGACATCCAGCTCGATGACGAACGCATCCGCCAGATCCCACCCCATGATGTTCCCCTTACGTTAACGCTGCGGTGTGCATGAAAGCCCAGCCGGGCCACGCTGTCACCCCATAGCAAGGCTGCGCGATGCCCTGCCATTCAGCACGCCGAAGTATGCAAAAAAATGATGTACAGACGAGGCGGAGTTTTTTCGACCCCCAAAAACAAAAGGGCCACTCCATGATGGAATGACCCCTTGAAGCCCAAGACGGGCAAGAAAATGGCGTCCCCTAGGGGACTCGAACCCCTGTTACCGCCGTGAAAGGGCGGTGTCCTAGGCCACTAGACGAAGGGGACGAAACCTTCGAGACGGTCCGGCAAATTTGCCGAAACGCGTGGAATTGGTGGAGCTAGACGGGATCGAACCGTCGACCTCTTGCATGCCATGCAAGCGCTCTCCCAGCTGAGCTATAGCCCCGGATTTAGCGTCTCGCGACGTGCGCTACACAAGGTGTAGCAGCTGGAAAGTGGCGTCCCCTAGGGGACTCGAACCCCTGTTACCGCCGTGAAAGGGCGGTGTCCTAGGCCACTAGACGAAGGGGACGCAAGCCCTTCAAAGGCGACCGATCAAATGATCGGTGTGGCAATCGAGATTGGTGGAGCTAGACGGGATCGAACCGTCGACCTCTTGCATGCCATGCAAGCGCTCTCCCAGCTGAGCTATAGCCCCATCTCGAGGACGGGGCGCATATTAGGGGCGCACCTGGGCAGTGTCAACATTATTTTCGACCGCGCCCCGAAGTTTTTGGCAACAGGAACAAATACTTATCGCCGACGAATGGCGCCATGCCGCCGCTCTCGTATGCCGCGCCCACATGACGGGGCGCGGCCTCGAGCTGCGCGGCGATCAGCCGATCGTCGCGAGCAGCTTCTCCCACTCCTTGGCTTCTTTCTTCGACGCGCCGCCGAGCAGTTCCAACGCATTGCGCAACCGGAAGCGGGTCAGATCCGGCCCGATGATTTCCATGGCATCGAGCACCGACACCGAACTCGCCTGCCCGGTAATCGCCGCGAACATCAATGGCATCACATCGCGCAGCTTGAAACCGAGGTGCTCGGCGACCTGCGTGATGCAGCCGGTGATGCGCTCCTTCTCCCAATGCCGCAGCGCCTCCAGCTTCCAGAGGATCAACTGCAGCACCTGCCGTACCTGGGCTTCGTCCAGTTTCTTGTGCGCGAATAGTCCGCTATCGAGGTTCAGCGCGCCGGAAAAGAAGAAACCGGCCAGCGGTGCGATCTGACTGAAGGTCTCCACGCGCTGCTGCACGTGCGGGGCGATCTTCATCAGATACTCCGGGTTGAACGCCCACTTCTGCACTTCTTCCGCGAAGCGCTCCACCGGCAGCTCGCGCAGCCACTGGCCGTTCAGCCAGGAGAGTTTTTCCAGATCGAAGATCGGCCCGCCCAGCGACACGCGGGTGATGTCGAAGTGGGCAATCATCTCGTCGAGGGTGAACTTCTCGCGCTCGTCCGGCATCGACCAGCCCATGCGGCCCAGATAATTGAGCATCGCCTGCGGCAGGAAGCCCATGCGCTGGTAGAAGGTGATCGAGGTGGGGTTCTTGCGCTTGGAGAGCTTGCTCTTGTCCGGGTTGCGCAGCAGCGGCATGTAGCAGTTCACCGGCGCTTCCCAGCCGAAGTACTCGTACAGCTTGAGCAACTTCGGTGCCGACGGCAGCCACTCTTCGCCGCGCAGCACGTGGGTGATGCCCATCAGGTGGTCGTCGACCACGTTGGCGAGGAAGTAAGTGGGCAGGCCGTCGGCCTTCATCAGCACCTGCATGTCGATGCGGTCCCAGCCGATCTCCACCTCGCCGCGCAGCATGTCCTTGACCACGCAGGTGCCCTCTTCCGGCACCTTCATGCGCACCACGTGCGATTCGCCGGCGGCGACGCGGCGCTGCGCCTCCTCGGGCGCGATGTGCATGCAGTGGCCGTCGTAGCGCGGGGTTTCCTTGTTGGCCATCTGCTCGGCGCGCACCGCATCCAGGCGCTCGGCGGAGCAGAAGCACGGGAAGGCGTGGCCCTTGGCGACCAGCTCGTCCGAGTACTGCTTGTAGATCGCGCCCCGCTCGCTCTGCCGGTACGGACCGTGCGGCCCACCGACATCCGGACCCTCGTCCCACTCGATGCCCAGCCAGCGCAGCGCGTCATAGATCTGCTGCTCGGATTCGCGAGTCGAACGCACCTGATCGGTGTCCTCGATGCGCAGGATGAACTGGCCGCCGTGCTGACGCGCGAAGCACAGGTTGAACAGCGCGATATAGGCAGTGCCGACGTGGGGATCGCCGGTCGGAGATGGCGCGATGCGGGTGCGGACCGTGGTCATGGAAGCTCTCGAACGAAAGGACGGACGGAAAATCGAAGGCGCGAATGTTAGCAGGCGCGGCGCCGGCTGCTCCAGTTCGCCCCCGGGCAGCACGGCTGTCGCGTTAGACCTGCAGCAGGCGCTCGCGCAGCTTGTGAATCTCGTCGCGGGCCTCGGCAGCAGCTTCGAACTCCAGGTCGCGCGCCAGCAGCAGCATCTTTTCCTCCAGCTGACGGATGCGCTTGGTTATCTCGCTCGGCGAACGCAGCTCGTTCTCGTAGCGCGCACTCTCCTCCGCAGCCTTGGCCTCGCTGCGCCGTTTGCGGCTGCGCGAGCCGGGTACGGTGGCGCCTTCGAGAATGTCCTGCACATCCTTCTTCACGCCCTTGGGCACGATGCCGTGGGCCTCGTTGAAGGCGATCTGCTTGTTGCGCCGCCGCTCGGTCTCGTCGATGGCGCGCTGCATCGAGCCGGTGATGTTGTCGGCGTAGAGAATGGCGCGACCGTTGAGGTTGCGCGCGGCGCGGCCGATGGTCTGGATCAGCGAACGCTCGGAGCGCAGGAAGCCTTCCTTGTCGGCATCGAGGATCGCGACCAACGACACCTCCGGCATATCCAGCCCCTCGCGCAGCAGGTTGATCCCCACCAGCACGTCGAAAGTGCCCAGGCGCAGGTCGCGGATGATTTCCACGCGCTCCACGGTATCGATGTCCGAATGCAGATAGCGCACGCGCACGTCGTGGTCGCCAAGGTAATCGGTGAGGTCCTCGGCCATACGCTTGGTCAGCGTGGTAACCAGTACGCGCTCTTCCTTGGCCACGCACTTGCGGATCTCCGACAGCAGGTCGTCGACCTGGGTCAGCGCCGGCCGCACCTCGATCTGCGGATCGACCAGACCGGTCGGTCGCACCACCTGTTCGACCACGCGGCCGGCATGCTCGGCCTCGTATGGCCCCGGCGTGGCGGAAACGAAGATGGTCTGCGGACAGATCGCCTCCCACTCGTCGAAGCGCATCGGTCGGTTATCCAGCGCCGATGGCAGGCGGAAGCCGTACTCCACCAGGGTTTCCTTGCGCGAACGGTCGCCCTTGTACATCGCGCCGACCTGCGGCACCGAGACGTGCGACTCGTCGATCACCAGCAGCGCATTGGGTGGCAGGTAGTCGAACAGCGTCGGCGGCGGCTCGCCCGCCTCGCGTCCGGAGAGGTAGCGCGAGTAGTTCTCGATGCCGTTGCAGTAGCCCAGCTCCATGATCATTTCCAGATCGAAGCGTGTGCGCTGCTCCAGACGCTGCGCCTCCACCAGCTTGTTCTGCCCGCGCAGGTAGTCGAGCCGCTCGCGCAGCTCGTCCTTGATCTTGTCGATGGCACCGAGCAGCGTCTCGCGCGGGGTCACGTAGTGACTCTTGGGGTAGAAGGTGAAGCGCGGCAGCCTGCGGATCACCTCGCCGGTCAGCGGATCGAACGCCGACAGACTCTCCACTTCGTCGTCGAACAGCTCGATGCGCACCGCTTCGAGCTCCGACTCAGCCGGGAACACGTCGATCACGTCACCACGCACACGGAAGGTCGCGCGGGCGAAATCCATGTCGTTGCGCGTGTACTGCAGACCAGTCAGCCGGCGCAGCAGCTCGCGCTGATCGAGGCGATCGCCGCGATCGACGTGCAGCACCATCTTCAGATAGGACTGCGGATCGCCGAGGCCGTAGATGCAGGAGACCGTGGTGACGATGATCGCGTCCGGTCGCTCCAGCAGCGCCTTGGTCGCCGACAGACGCATCTGCTCGATGTGATCGTTGATCGATGCGTCTTTCTCGATGAAGGTGTCCGACGACGGAACGTAGGCTTCGGGCTGGTAGTAGTCGTAATAGGAAACGAAGTACTCCACCGCATTGTTCGGGAAGAACGTCTTGAATTCGCCATACAGCTGGGCCGCCAGAGTCTTGTTCGGCGCCAGCACCATTGTCGGGCGCTGCACCTGGGCGATGACATTGGCGATGCTGAAGGTCTTGCCGGAACCGGTCACCCCCAGCAGCGTCTGGTGCGACAACCCTGCCTCGAGACCCTCGACCATCAGGCGGATGGCCTCCGGCTGATCGCCGGCCGGCTTGAATCGCGTGACCAACTCGAACTTGGACATCTCGCCCCTCTGAAAAAACATGCTGGACCCCAGCTTTTGCACCCCACCAACAGGCTGTCGGAGCGCCGGCCGCGCGGGGCAGAAAACCGCTTTAGCATATCGCAGGCTGCAGGAGTGGCCGCTATACTACCGCCCCGTTTGCGCATCCCCCTGCGCGCCAGTGCGGGGGTCGATGTTTCCGCCACTCTTCTCTTTCGAGCCCCCTCACCATGAGTTTGTTCTCTGCTGTCGAAATGGCGCCGCGTGATCCCATCCTCGGCCTCAATGAAGCCTTCAATGCCGACACGCGGCAGAACAAGGTCAATCTCGGTGTCGGCGTCTATTACAACGAAGAAGGCCGCATTCCGCTGCTGCGCGCGGTTGCCGAGGCCGAACAGGCACGCATCGCCGCACATGCACCGCGCGGTTATCTGCCGATCGAAGGCATCGCCGCCTATGACTCGGCGGTACAGAAGCTGCTGTTCGGCAACGATTCGGCACTCCTCGCCGAAGGCCGCGTGGTCACAGCCCAGGCCCTGGGCGGCACCGGCGCGCTGAAGGTCGGCGCGGACTTCCTCAAGCGACTGCTGCCCGACGCCACCGTGGCGATCAGCAACCCGAGCTGGGAAAACCATCGCGCGCTGTTCGAATCCGCCGGCTTCCCGGTGCAGAACTACCGTTACTACGACGCCGCCACCCACGGTATCGACCGTGCCGGTCTGCTCGCCGACCTGCAGGATCTGCCGGCGCGCTCCATCGTGGTGCTGCACGCCTGCTGCCACAACCCGACCGGCGTCGACCTCACGCTGGAGGACTGGAAACAGATTCTCGACGTGCTGCAGGCACGCGGACACATCCCGTTCCTCGACATCGCCTATCAGGGCTTCGGAGACAGCATCGAGGAAGATGCCGCAGCCGTGCGCTTGTTCGCCGCCTCAGGCATGACCTTCTTCGTCTCCAGTTCGTTCTCCAAATCCTTCTCGCTGTATGGCGAGCGGGTCGGCGCGCTGTCGATGGTCACCCAGAACCGCGACGAGTCGGCGCGCGTGCTGTCGCAGGTCAAGCGCGTGATCCGCACCAATTACTCCAACCCGCCAACCCACGGCGCAACCATCGTCGCCTCGGTGCTCAACAGCCCGGAACTGCGCGCCATGTGGGAAGCCGAGCTGGCTGAGATGCGCGAGCGTATCCGCGAGATGCGCCTCGGCATGGTCAAGCAACTGGCCGCCAAGGGCGCGAAGATCGACTTCAGCTTCGTCGCCGCTCAGCGCGGGATGTTCTCCTATTCGGGACTCACGGCCGAGCAGGTCGAACGCCTGCGCGCCGAGTTCGGCGTCTACGCCATCAGCACCGGCCGCATCTGCGCCGCCGCACTGAACCGCAACAATCTGGATATCGTCACCGACGCCATCGTCCAGGTCCTGTAAAGGGCGCCACGGGCAGGCACATCTTGCCTGCCCGCGGTGTTGCGAGACGGTCCGGAGGGGTTGACTTCTCCTTTCCAAACAGTAGGATACGCACCGTTGTTCCGCGATAGCTCAGTCGGTAGAGCAAATGACTGTTAATCATTGGGTCCCTGGTTCGAGTCCAGGTCGCGGAGCCAAATTCGAAAGCCTCGGTTAAAACCGGGGCTTTTTTGTGTCCGCTGGACTCTCACCAGGGACTACGTCCCAGGTTATTCGGCCCACGGCCTCACCCCTTCGGGGCCGCGCTGAAGCGCGTTCTGCTGGCGCAGTCGAGTCCAGGTCGCGGAGCAAATTCGAAAGCCTCGGGTAAGAACGGGGCTTTTTTATGCCTGCCGAAATCGCACCACGGGCTGCGGCCCTCCAAACTCCCGCACACCCGCCGCACCACTCGTCACTCGGTGAGCGGTTGCTCAGCACGCAAGCGCAGCCAGCTCTGTACCAGCAACGAGCAGCCCCACCCCAGCAACACGCCCAGCACGTTGGCCAGCATGTCCCAGCGTGATGCCATGCGATGCGGGAGCAGGCTCTGCGCCAACTCGATCAGCAGCGCCGCGGCGACTGTGAAACCGAAGCCCCACAGAAACGAAAGCCGGGTAAACGCCAGGCGCAGCGTGAAGGCCAGCGCGGCAAACCCGAGCAGGTGATGCAGCTTGTCCTGCTGGTCAAACAACTGCGGCACCGGTTCTGGTCGCAACCCACTTGCCAGCACCACCGCCAGCACAATCAAAAAAGGCAACACACGCAAGTACGACATGGAACAGGGAAGCCCTCTTGATCAAGACTGTGGTCGGTTCGTCCATCCTGCATCAACGCAGGAACGGCGACGACCAGGACACAGACCACGGAATCTGCATATCGATCAATCAACCGAGCGACATTCGATCGACGCGAGTATGCGGCACAAACAGAAACGCCCCACGAGGGGGCGTTCCAGAGGGATGGCTGTTGCGATCACTCTTTGTTGGCGGCCGCATCCGCCGCACCAGCGGGAGCTTCTTCGGCCGCCGGCGCCGCGTCGTCACCCTTGATCCCGAGCAGTTCCAGCTCGAAGACCAGTACCGAGTTGGCCGGAATCAGCGGACTGGGGCTCTGCTCGCCGTAGGCCAGCTCGCTCGGGATGTAGAGCTTGTACTTCTCGCCGACGTGCATCAGCTGCAGGCCTTCGACCCAACCCGGAATCACGCCGCCGACCGGCAGATCGATCGGGCTGCCACGCTTGATCGAGCTATCGAACACGGTGCCGTCGGTCAGGCTGCCCTCGTAATGCACGGTGACGATGTCGTCGGCCGTCGGCTGCGCGCCCTCGGCAGCCTTGATCACTTCGTACTGCAAGCCGGACTCGGTGGTCTTCACGCCTTCGCGCTTGGCATTTTCCTCGAGGAATTTCTTGCCGGACTCGACCGCCTTGGCGTTCATTTCAGCCATGCGCTCTTCCGAACGCTTCTGCAGGAAGGCAAACGCCTCCATCAGCTGCTCGTCGGTCAGCTTCTGTTCCTGCTTGCCGATGGCGTCCTCGATGCCCTGCGCCACTGCCTGCGAGTCGAGATCATCCATCCCCTCCTGCGCCAGGCTCTTGCCCATATTCAGGCCGATCCCGTAGGACGCCTTCTGCGCAGGAGTTTCCAGCTTGACACTGGTCTGCGAGTCGCAGCCGGCCAATACCAGGCCAACCAGGGCGACCGCTGATGCCAAACGATGATGTCTCAGTCTCATGCTGTTTCCTTTTTACTCTGGCAGGGACAGGCCCCGAAAAAGACGTCGAGCTTAGCAGGCACGCGCAAACACTGGCTACCGCGCACCCTGGCCGGGATAGTAAAGAGAGTGCAAAGAGAGACGTGGGCATCAGCAGCGATGCAGAAGCGATCACGGCGACGGAATGTGCTCGCTGAGCAAACGACGGGCATAAAAAAAGCGTCCATCAAGGACGCTTCTTTTAATGCTTCCGGGCGTTCAGTGGACCCATGAAGCGAATATGGCGCAGCGGACGGGACTCGAACCCGCGACCCCCGGCGTGACAGGCCGGTATTCTAACCGACTGAACTACCGCTGCGCTTAACCTCGAGTGGTGGGTGATGACGGGATCGAACCGCCGACCCTCTGCTTGTAAGGCAGATGCTCTCCCGGCTGAGCTAATCACCCTTTGCTCTCGAAGTGGGGCGCATTCTAGAGAGGCATCCGTGCCTTGGCAAGCCCCTTATGAAAAAAAAATTGCAGGCGTTCCAAAGACTTAGGAAAAGCCCGGGTTTGCTGCCGTATTTCCCGTTTGTACGGCCGGGCCGACCGACAGGGTTGGCCTGCGCTCCGTGGGGAGGAATAATGCGCGCTTTGCTTTCCGGAGAGTCACCCTGCCATGTGGTTTCGCAACCTGCTCGTCTACCGTCTCACCCAGAACGTTCCTTTCGATCCCGAGACACTCGAAACCGCACTCGCCGCCAAGCCTGCCCGCCCCTGCGCCAGCCAGGAACTGAGTACCTATGGCTTCGTCGCGCCGTTCGGCAAGGGCGAGGATGCCCCGCTGGTGCATGTCAGCCAAGGTTTCCTGTTGATCGCCACGCGCAAGGAGGAACGCATCCTGCCGGGCAGCGTCGTAAAGGACGCGCTGAAGGAGAAGGTCGACGAAATCGAGGCCGAGCAGATGCGCAAGGTCTACAAGAAGGAGCGCGACCAGATAAAGGACGAGATCATCCAGGCCTTCCTGCCGCGCGCCTTCATCCGCAAGTCCGGCACCTTCGCGGCGATCGACGCCGAGCGCGGCTTGATCCTGGTGAACTCCGCGAGCCCTAAGAAGGCCGAGGACCTGCTGTCGACCCTGCGCGAAGCCATCGGCTCACTGCCGGTGCGGCCGCTGACGGTGAAGATCGCGCCCAGCGCCACGCTTACCGAATGGGTAAAAGCGCAGAAGGCGGCCGATGACTTCTTCGTGCTCGACGAATGCGAGCTGCGCGACACCCACGAGGACGGCGGCACGGTGCGCTGCAAGCGTCAGGACCTCACCAGCGACGAGATCCAGCAGCATCTGGAGGCCGGCAAGCAGGTGACCCAGCTGGCGCTGGCCTGGCAGGACAAGCTGTCCTTCGTGCTCGACGACAAGACGGTGATCAAGCGCCTGCGCTTCGAGGAACTGTTGCAGGATCAGGCCGAACAGGATGGCGGCGACGACGCCCTCGCCCAGCAGGACGCCAGCTTCCTGCTGATGATGATGACCTTCCGCGAGTTCCTCCCGGCACTGTTCGAGGCACTCGGCGGCGAAGAGATTCCGCAGGGCATCTGAACCGCCCCGCGCGGGCGCGGCGCCGCTGGCCGACAGCGGCAGTTCCCGCCCGCGCTAGTCCCGGCGCACGCGCAAGCGCAGCGCCAACGCACCACCCCGGCGCGGGCCCAGCAGCCAGAGCAGAAACCGCTCGATGAACTCCGGCACCGACAGAAACAGCGCGCCGGTCACCACCAGGCTCAGCAGCGAAACGACGAGAAACAGCTGCGGAATCGTCAGTTGCAACGGCACCAGCAGCACGATGGCCACCAGCGCCGACGCGACCATGAACAGCGCGTTGAGGATGTTGTTCGCCGCCACTACCCGCGAGCGCTCGTGAACCACGCTGCGCGACTGGATCAGCGCATACAGCGGCACGATGTACAACCCGCCGAACATGCCCAACCCGAGAATGTCCGCCAGGATCAGCCAGGCCAACGGCTCGCCCAACAGCGTCAGCCAATCCTGCGTGCCAGCGACCGCCGGAAACGCCGCCGCGTGCCACCACAGCAATAATCCGCACAGGCTCAGACCCAGCGCGCCGAAGGGCACCAGGCCAAGCTCGACGTGATGCCGCGACAACCGCTCGCACAGCAGCGAACCCAGCGCGATGCCCACCGAAAACAGCGTGAGAATTAGCGTCACCACGCTTTCGTCACCGTGCAGCAGCTCCTTGGCGAAGGCCGGAATCTGCGTCAGATAGGTCGCACCGAGGAACCAGAACCAGGAATTGCCGAGCATGGCGTGCGAAACCGCGCGCTGCTGGCCGAGCCCCAGGCGCATCACCCGCCATGACTGGCGCAGCACATTCCAGTCGAGCTTCAACTGCGGCAGCGCCGCCGCGGTCCGCGGAATGCCGAGGCTGGTGAGATAGCCCGCCAGCGCCAGCACCACCACGCTGAGCGACACCAGGGCGACGTAATACTCACTGGCCATCAGCAGCCCGGCGCAGAGCGTACCGCCGAGGATCGCCAGGAAGGTGCCCATCTCCACCAGGGCATTGCCGCCCACCAGCTCGTCGTCATCGAGCTGCTGCGGCAGGATCGAATACTTCACCGGACCGAACAGCGCCGACTGCGTGCCCATGCAGAACAGCACCAGCAGCAGCAACGGCAGATTGCCCAGCAGAAGGCCGCAGGCGCCGGCAAGCATGATCGGAATCTCGGCGAACTTGATGCGGCGGATCAGCCAGGCCTTCTCGAACTTCTCGCCGAACTGCCCGCCCAGCGCAGAGAACAGAAAGAACGGCAGGATGAACAGCAAGGCGCAAAGATTGACCAGCAGGCTCTTGTCCGCGCTGTCGGCGAGGCGGAACAGAATCGCCAGAACCAGCGCCTGTTTGAACACGTTGTCGTTGAACGCGCCGAGCAGTTGCGTCAGGAAGAACGGCAGGAAACGCCGCTTGCCGAGCAGGGTGAATTGCGAATGCATGCTCATCGCCGGCTCACAGGGTCAGCTGGCCGAAAGCCCAGCGCAGCAGGAAGAAGCACAGCAGCCCGCCGGCGATGGTCGCCAGCAGGTTGCGCGTCAGCACCGCAATCGCGATCGCCAACACGCCGGCCAGCAGGTAGGCGTTGCGCCAGTGCAACGCCCACTCGCCTTCGCGCAGCAGCATGCCGGGCACCACGATGGCCGTCAGCACCGCCACCGGCACATAGTGCAGCCCCTGCTCCACCAACCGCGGGAAACGCAGGTTCGGCCAGGCGAAGAAGGCATAGCGCGTCAGGAAGGTGATGGCGAGCATGCCGAAGATGAGCAGCCAGGTATTCATAATTCTCCCCGCGCACGCGCGGCCGCTTCGGCGCGCTGCTCCAGCCAGACGCCGACGATGATGCCCGCCAGCGCGGCGGCAATCAGCCCGAGCTTGTAGGGCAACTCCCAGGTCAGCAGCGCGACGATGCCGGCGCACACCGCCGAGGCCACCTGCGGGCGGGTGGTCATCATCGGCACGGCGATACCGATGAAGGTCGCGATCATGGCGAAATCCAGTCCCCAGCTCGCCACATCCGGTACCGCCTGGCCGAACAGCACACCGACCAGCGTGGACAGCTGCCAGTTGACGAACATCGTCAGCGCCGCGCCGAGGAAGAACCAGTGCTTGTGCGGCGAGGCATCGTCACGGGCATAGCGCTGCTGCACCACGGCGAACGCCTCGTCGGTGAGCAGGAAGGCCAGCGGCGCACGCCAGCGGCCCGACAGGTGGCGCACGAACGGCTGCAGCGCCGCGCTGTAGAGCGCATGGCGCAGGTTGACCACGAAGGTGGTCAACAACACCACCGCTGCGCCCACGCCGCCGCTGATCAGAGTCACGGCGATGAACTGCGCCGAACCGGCGAAGACCAGCGCCGACATGCCAAGCGTCTGCCAGAACGACAGGCCCGCGCCAATGGACAGTGTGCCGAAGATGATGCCGAAGGGGATCGCACCGAGCACCAGCGGCAGGATATCGCGACAACCGTGGAGGAACTCTTGCGAACGCGACATCGAATCCCCTGGCGATGACAAGGCACAACGACCGCAGCGACGCTGCGCCGGTCTGGCGAGCGTAGCGGGCAGTCGGGACAGTTGGATGACCGGAGCGACGGTCCGGCAAAGGACGAACCTTACCGCAAAGTCCGCCGCAGGCGCGACGGCCTGCACGCGCCACGCGGGAAGGCAAATCAGCCGAGTGTCAGTTGCGCCTTGAGCGCCGGCCATTCCTGATCGGTGATGCTGTACAGCACGGTGTCGTCGAGCCGGCCGTCGGCGAGCCGCCGATGATTGCGCAGCAGCCCTTCGCGCTGCGCGCCGAGCTTCTCGATGGCGCGCTGCGAGCGCAGGTTGCGCGCCGCCGTCTTCAATTGCAGGCGCACCAGCTGCCAGTCCTCGAACGCGTGGCGCAGCAGCAGTGCCTTGATCGACGCATTCAGGCCGCTACCGTGCTCGGCGCGGTCGAGCCAGGTCCAGCCCAGTTCGGCGGCCGGCAGGCTGGGCATGAAGTCGGCGAAGCGCGTGGTGCCGACGATGCGTTCGGCCAGCCGTACGGTGAACACCACGGCACGCTCTTCGCGCTGCTCGGCCAGCGCATGGCGGTACCAGTCCGGGCGCAGCGGCCCGTTCATGTACATCAGCTCGTCGCGATTCGCTTCGGCCAGCGACACCAGCTGGGGGATGTCGGCTTCGACCATCGGTTCCAGGCGCAAGGCTCCGCGTTGGAGCATGAGCGGACGCGGCGTGAACATGCATGATCTCCCGGTAGTGGACAGGCTGGCCGATGCCAGCCAGATTCAGACAGCGACGCGACGCCAAGTGCACCGCGCAGAGCCGCCGGCGATGCTGCCGCCAGTGCCGTGCCGACCCCATGCGACCTTGGTCGCACCCTGCGACACGGGCTGCACGAATGCTGCGAAACTGCGCCGATTCATCATACTGATTACCCGGCAGCCCCCAGTCTTGAGCGTTCGGCACGTTTGTCGTCGCCGCCCCGCTGGCCTGTCGCTACTTCACTGTTCGGAGCTGGCATGACCCTGTCTGGCGGGCTGATCGCACTGGTCGCCCTCATCTACATGACCATTCTGTTCGCCATCGCCTTCTATGGCGATCGCAAGCGCGAGTCGTCGATGTCGCCGCGTCTGCGAGCATGGGTCTACAGCCTCTCGCTGGCGGTGTACTGCACCAGCTGGACCTTCTTCGGCGCGGTCGGCCAGGCCGCCGAACAACTGTGGGCGTTTCTGCCGATCTACCTGGGCCCGATCCTGCTGCTGCTGTTCGCTCCCCACGTGATCCAGAAGATGATCGTGATCAGCAAGCAGGAGAACATCACCTCGATCGCCGACTTCATCGCCGCCCGCTACGGCAAGTCGCAGCTGCTGGCCGTCGTGGTCACGCTGTTCTGCCTGGTCGGCGTGGTGCCGTACATCGCGCTGCAGCTCAAGGGCATCGTGCTCGGCGTCAACCTGCTGATCGGCACCAACATCGATGCCACCGGCACCGGGACCGGCGACACGGCGCTGATCGTTTCCATCGCCTTGGCGCTGTTCACCATCCTTTTCGGCACACGCAACCTGGACGTCACCGAGCATCACCGCGGCATGGTGCTGGCGATTGCCTTCGAATCGCTGGTCAAGCTGCTGGCGTTCCTGGCGGTCGGCGTCTTCGTCACCTTCGGCCTGTTCAACGGCTTCGGCGATCTGTTCAACCACGCCCACGAGTCGGCCGAACTGTCCGATTACTGGGCCGAAACGGTCAACTGGCCGTCGATGCTGGTGCAGACCGCGGTGGCCATGATGGCTATCGTCTGCCTGCCGCGGCAGTTTCACGTCGCGGTGGTGGAGAACATCGAGCCGCGCGATTTTCGTCTGGCGCGTTGGGTGTTTCCCATCTACCTGATACTGGCGGCGGTGTTCGTCGTGCCGATCGCCCTGGCCGGACAGGTGCTGCTGCCCGCCGGTATCTCGCCGGACTCCTTCGTCATCAGCCTGCCGCTGGCCGAGGCGCATCCCGGGCTCGCCCTGCTGGCGTTCATCGGTGGCGCCTCGGCCGCTACCGGCATGGTGATCGTCGCCAGCGTGGCACTGTCGACCATGGTCTCCAACGACATGCTGCTGCCCTGGCTGCTGCGCCGCCAGGAAACCGAACAGCCGTTCGAGGCCTTCCGCCATTGGATGCTGTCGGTACGCCGCATCAGCATCGTCGCCATCCTGCTGCTGGCCTACGTCAGCTATCGCCTGCTCGGCCCCAACGCCAGCCTCGCCACCATCGGTCAGATCGCCTTCGCGGCCATCACCCAGCTGGCACCGGCGATGGTCGGCGCGCTGTACTGGAAGCAGGCCAACCGTCGCGGCGTGTTCGCCGGCCTCGCCGCGGGCGCGGCGATCTGGTTCTACACGCTGATTCTGCCGCTGCTCGGCTGGCCGCTGGAGATGTTCCCAGGGCTGGAGTGGATGTACGGCGGCTCCATCGGCTTCGACGTCAGCCCGCTGACGCTGGGCGTCATGCTGTCGCTGATGGGTAACGCCACCCTGTTCTTCTGGGTCTCGATCCTCACCCAGACCCGCGTCGCCGAGCACTGGCAGGCGGGGCGCTTCATTGGCCAGGAGGTCACCTCGCCGAGCAGCAACCGGCGCCTGCTCGCCGTGCAGGTCGAGGACCTGCTGACGCTCGCCTCGCGCTTCGTCGGCGCTGAACGTGCCGAGAGCAGCTTTCAGCGCTTCGCCCGGCGTCATGGCCAGGACCTCTCGCGCCGCCAGCAGGCCGACGGCCAGTGGATCGCACACACCGAGCGACTGCTCGCCGGCGTGCTCGGCGCCTCCTCCACCCGCGCGGTGGTCAAGGCGGCGCTGGAAGGCCGCGACATGCAGGTCGACGACGTGGTGCGCATCGTCGGCGAAGCCTCGGAAGTGCTGCAGTTCAACCGCGCGCTGCTGCAGGGCGCGATCGAGAACATCACCCAGGGCATCAGCGTGGTCGACCAGTCGCTGCGGCTGGTGGCCTGGAACCACCGCTACCTCGAACTGTTCGAGTATCCGGACGGGCTGGTGTACATCGGCCGGCCCATCGCCGACATCATCCGCTACAACGCCGAGCGCGGCCTGTGCGGCCCAGGCGATCCCGACACACATGTCGCCAAGCGCCTGTACTGGATGCGCCAGGGTCGTGCGCACACTTCCGAACGGCTGTTCCCCAACGGCCGGGTGGTCGAATTGATCGGCAACCCGATGCCCGGTGGCGGCTTCGTCATGAGCTTCTCGGACATCACCGCCTACCGCGAGGCCGAGCGCGCGCTGAAGGACGCCAACGAGGGTCTGGAACAGCGCGTCAGCGAGCGCACGCAGGAGCTATCGCAGCTCAACCAGGCACTGATCGAGGCCAAAAGCACCGCCGAGGCGGCCAACCAGTCGAAGACGCGTTTTCTCGCCGCGGTCAGCCACGACCTGATGCAGCCACTCAACGCCGCGCGACTGTTCTCCGCCGCCCTCTCCCACCAGCAGAACGCCCTGCCAGAAGAGGCTCAGGAGCTGGTGCGCCACCTCGACAGCTCGCTGCGCTCAGCCGAGGACCTGATCACCGACCTGCTGGACATCTCGCGTCTGGAAGGCGGGCGCATCATGCCGGACCGTAACGCGTTCCCGCTCGCCTCGCTGTTCGACACGCTGACCACCGAATTCACGGTGCTGGCGCGCGAACAGGGCGTGGATTTCCGCGTGCACGGCTGCCGGCTGCGCATCGACAGCGACATCCGCCTGCTGCGCCGGGTGCTGCAGAACTTTCTGACCAACGCCTTCCGCTACGCCAAGGGCCGCGTGGTGCTCGGCGTGCGCCGCCAGGGCAAGCACCTGCGGCTGGAGGTGTGGGATCGCGGCCCGGGCATTCCGAAAGACAAACTGAAGGTGATCTTCGAGGAGTTCAAGCGTCTGGACAGCCACCAGACCCGCGCCGAGAAAGGCCTGGGCCTGGGGCTGGCGATCGCCGACGGCCTCTGCCAGGTGCTGCACCATCCGCTGGAGGTCCGCTCCTGGCCGGGCGTGGGCAGCGTGTTCAGCGTGACCGTGCCGATCGCCCAGAACGCCAAGCCACGCCAGGTGAAGGGGCCGCGCGACGTCCAGCACACCGCGCTGACCGGCACCCAGGTGCTGTGCATCGACAACGAGGACAGCATCCTGATCGGCATGAACAGCCTGCTCACGCGCTGGGGCTGCCAGGTCTGGACCGCCCGCGACCGCGCCGAATGCGAAAGCCTGCTGGCCGAGGATGTTCGTCCGCAGCTGGTGCTGGTGGACTATCACCTCGACCACGGCCAGACCGGCACCGAGCTGATGGCCTGGCTGCGCACCCGCCTCGGCGAACCGGTGCCGGGCGTGGTGATCAGCGCCGATGCACGCCCCGAACTGGTGGCGGAAATCCACGCCAGCGGCCTGGATTTCCTCGCCAAACCGGTGAAACCCGCTGCCCTGCGTGCGCTGATGAGCCGTCACCTGACGCTCAACTGAAGCCGCGCGCGGGCAGCTCTCGCCGCCCGCCGCGGCTACACTGATGGCCGTTTGCTGCAACGGCCAGGTAGCCATGAACTCCGAACTTCTACTCAACCTCGCCACCGCACTGGGTGTCGGCCTGCTGATCGGTACCGAGCGCGACTGGACCAATCGCCAGCAGGCCGGTGGCGAACTGGTTGCCGGGCTGCGCACCTTCGGCCTCGGCGGGCTGCTCGGTGGGCTGGCGGCGCTGGGCGTGACGCATTTCGGCGCGACGGTGTGGATCGCCCTGTTCGTCATGTTCGCCCTGCTGGTGATCGTCGGCTACCTGATCGACGCGCAACGCAGCGGCGATCACGGCATGACCACCGAAGTCGCGCTGCTGGTGACCTTCCTGCTCGGCAGCCTGGCGGTGGCCGAAAGCCGCCTGCTGGCGGCCTCGTTCGCCATCGTGGTGGCCTTGCTGCTGAGCCTGAAGGCGCGCCTGCATGGCGCCCTGCAGCAACTCAACGAGGCCGAACTGGGGGGAGCGCTGAAGCTGCTGTTCATCTCCGTGGTGCTGCTGCCGGCGCTGCCCAACCAGGGTTATGGCCCCTGGCAGGCGCTCAATCCGTACACCACCTGGCTGATGGTGGTGCTGATCACCGGCATCGGCTTCGCCGCCTACGTGGCGATCCGTCTGCTCGGCACCCGCCACGGCCTGCTGGTCACGGCGATACTCGGCGGCATGGTGTCGTCCACGGCGATGACGCTGACCCTCGCCCGGCTGGATACGCCCAAGCTGCGTTCCGCGCTGGCGGCCGGGCTGCTGGCAACCTCGGCGCTGATGTTTCCGCGCGTCCTACTGGAGGTCGGCGTGGTCAACGCGGCGTTGCTGCCGACGCTGCTCGCGCCGATGCTGACGGCTGGTGGCATTTATGCCGGCGGCGCGCTGCTGTATTACCTGCGCGCCGCTCAGCAGCCGGACGTCAACACCGAGCCGCCACTGAAGAACCCGTTCGAGCTCGGCCCGGCTCTGCGCTTCGCCGCGCTGCTGGTGGCGATTCTGGTGATGGTCGAAGGGGCTCGCCGCTGGCTCGGCGATGTCGGCGTTTACCTGGTCGCCCTGCTCTCCGGGATGAGCGACGTGGATGCGATCACCCTGTCGCTCGCCAACAGCGCGCAGGCCGACCTGGATGCGCATATCGCCGTGCGCGGGATCTTCCTCGCGGCGCTGAGCAACAGCCTGGTCAAGGCCGTGCTGATCGCCCTCGTCGGCGGTCGCGCACTCGCCCTGCGCACCGTGCCGGTGATGCTGGGCGGCCTGCTCTGCGGTCTGGCGGTGCTGATGCTGGTGTGAAAAGCGCTATTCGCCCGTCTCGCCCAAGGCTCCGGCACGTTCCAGCCAGTCGCCCGGCAAACGCTTGCTCGCCCGGGCGCCCAGCGCCTTCAGCTGTTCGGCGCGCCCGACCAGATTGCCCCGCCCCTCGGTGAGCTTGCCGCGCGCGGCAAGATAGGCCCGGTCGAGCTGCTGCAGGCGGCTGCCGACCTCGTCCAGATCCTGCAGGAAGGCGGTGAACTTGTCGTACAGCGCCCCGGCCTTCTCGGCGATCTCGCGCGCGTTCTGATTCTGCCGCTCCTGCCGCCAGAGACTGTCGATGACCCGCAGCGTGGCCAGCAGCGTGGTCGGGCTGACGATCACCACGTGCCGCCCGAACGCCTCCTGGAACAACTCGGGATCAGCCTGCAGCGCGGCAGCGAACGCCGCTTCGATCGGCACGAACAGCAGCACGAAATCCAGGCTCTGCAAGCCCTCCAGCCGCTGGTAATCCTTGAGCGAAAGCCCCTTGAGGTGATTGCGCAGCGACTGTACATGCTGCTTGAGCGCCAGCGCCCGGCTGTTCTCGTCTTCGGCACAGGTCAGCGCCTGGTAGGCGGTCAGGCTGACCTTGGCGTCGACCACCACCTGCTTGTCGCCCGGCAGCCGGATCAGCACGTCCGGCTGGAAGCGCTCGCCATCGGCGCTCTTCAGGCTGACCTGCGTATGGTATTCGCGGCCTTTCTCCAGGCCGGCATGCTCCAGCACCCGCTCGAGCACCAGTTCGCCCCAGTTGCCCTGGGTCTTCTGCCCTTGCAGCGCACGGGTGAGATTGGTCGCCTCGTCGCCGAGGCGCTGGTTGAGCTGCTGCAGCCGCTCCAGCTCGCGTGCCAGCGAGAAGCGCTCGCGCGCCTCGCTCTGGTAGCTCTCCTCGACACGCTTCTCGAACGCCTGGATGCGCTCCTTCAGCGGATCGAGCAGCTGGCCGAGGCGCTCATGGCTGGTGTCGGCGAAGCGCTGCTCGCGCTCGTCGAAGATTTTCCCGGCCAGCTCGGCGAATTGCGCACGCAGCTCATCGCGCGCTGCCTGCAGGTCCTGCAGGCGCTGCTGATGCGCCGCCTGCTGCTCGCGCAGCTCCGCGGTAACCGCCGCATGCGCCGCGCTCAGGCGGAGCAGCTCGGCCTGCTGGGCGTCACGCTCGGCCTGCAGCTCGTCGAGGCGGTCGCGGTCGTCGCCATGACGGCTCTGCAGCCACTGCGCCTCGCGCCGCAGCGCCGCGAGTTCGGCCTGCTGCGCCGCCTTGATCTCCTGCAGATCGGCCTGTTCCAGCCGGACGCTTTCCAGCTGCGCGCTCAGCCCTTCCTGTGCCAGCGCGGCCTGGGTCAGCCGCTCGTCGAGCAGAGCCCGCGCAGCCTCGGCCGCCGACAAGCGGCGCTGCAGATAGAACGCAGTGACCATCGCGCAGACGCCAACGAACGCCAGCCCGGCCAGCAGGAAATCGGAATCGAGAGACATGAAGGGCTCCGGCAAAATGCCGGGCAGTATAGCGAGCGGCCGTCAGGCGCGCTGCGACAGGCGCTGAAGCCAGCGGGCAGCATCCTGCGAGCCCTGCGCCGCGGCCTGCTCCAGCCAGAGCCGGGCCTTGGCCGGCTCGCGGTGCTGCGGTTGGCAGTACAGCCGCCCCAGCTCCAGCTGAGCCTGGCAGTCGCCCGCGCGAGCGGCCTGGCGCAGCAGCTCGAAACCGATGCGTCGGTCGCGCTGGCTGTCGCAATCCCGGCAGAGCAACTGCCCCAGGCGGCTCTGCGCCTCGATCACGCCTTCGCGCGCCGGCTGCTTGAGCAGCCGCCCGGCGATCCGTTTGACGCCGACGGCGCGCCCCAGGCGCTCGCTGTCGAGCAGCCAGACGGCCATGCGCACCGGTAGCGGCGAGCCGGCGGAAGGAACGGTAGTAGGACGCATCGTCATGGATCGAGGGCGCGACAGAGGATGAGGGCGCGCACTCTACACCTTTTTGCCGAGAGTTGAAGTCTTGCCAAAACCGGCAAAACACGATCTAGATCACGTCCTGTTTTTCATCCACAGAACCTGTGGATAACTCGGTGGACAATCGGCGAACAACTCTCCGCAAGCCCGGTGTTTCGGGGCCTGCGGTTAAACTGGCGGTTTTTTCACCACCAAAAATTATCCTTTAATTTCAATCAGTTACGCTCAATCCCAGCTAGCACGCGGGTTTGCGACAGTTTGTCATAAGCGCTTGACAAAGCCGCTAGGCGAATGTGCACAAGTCTGCCGGAACGGGCTGCAAGAGCCTTGGCGCAAGGGTTTGCGCGGCCTCGGCAGATCACCATGCGGGAACTTTTCCGCACCCGTCCGGTCGCCCGGCGCACAACGCCGGCGGCACGATTGCATACATCTTTTTGCGGCTATGCTGTGCCGTCGGAATGAGCACGGATCGGGAGCAATGAGCACAAGGCGCAAGCGCTGGCTCTGGGTGTCGTTGGGCCTGCTGCTGGTCTGCGCGGCATTCGTCTATGCCCAGTACCGCTGGCAGCAGCTGGCTCGGGCGCAGGGCATCGAAACCCTGCATTGGCAGGGGCTGGCACTCGCGCGCGACGGATTGTCGCTGCAGCACCTCTCCTATGCCCAGCAGACGAGTGGCGGCGGCCGACTCGCGCTGCGCGCCGAAGGCGTTTCGCTGCGTTTGGCCGGCCTCTTGCGCGGCCAGCCCCCGCGAGCGCTGGAGATCGCCCAGCTCGAGCTGGATTGGCAAGCGCCTGCATCCGCTCCACCGACGACAGCGGACGCCGCGCCGAGCGCTGCGCAACTGCGCCGCTGGGCCGCCTGGCTGCCGCGCACGCTGACCATCAACAACCTGCAGCTGCGCCTGCCCTGCGCCAGCGGGACCTGTCAGGAACAGGCGCGCCTGCGCCTGCAGCACGCCGGTGCCGAGCTGCTGCCGCTGAATGGCGAGCTGACGCTGTCGCGTGGCGATCATCGGGCGACGCTGCTGATCGAGGCCGCCACCGAAGGCGCCGCGATCCGCGCGCAGGGACGGTTGCTGCTCGACGATCAGCCACGCCTGAGTCTCGACAGCCAGGCGACGCGCGACGACACGCAGCAGCACTGGCGCGGCACGCTGGCCCTGAGCGGCCTGCCCGAGGCGCCCTGGGTGCTGGAATGGCTCGGCACCTGGCTGGACTACGACCCCGCAGCGCTCGGCGAGCTGCCCAGCGACATGCGCCTCGGTGCCGGCTGGGCGCTGTCACGGCCGGCGACCGCTGCCCTGGCCGACTGGCGCCAGCTGAGCGGTGAGCTGCAGCTGTCGACCGATCTGCCATTGTTCTGGCCACTGCTCGACCTCGGCGAGCTGCGCGGCCGGCTCGACCTCGGCGCACGCGCCAGCGCTGGCCTCTGGCTGCCGACTTCGCTGACAGCCGATCTGCAGATGCGCCCCGGCGCGCGGCTGCTGCAAACACTGCCGGAAACGCTGCGACCGGACCTGCTGCGCCTGGCCATCACGCCTGCTGACAACGCACCGCCCGGCGCCCCGCTGACGCTGCAGCTGCGGCTGGAAGGCGAAGGCGCCAGCCCGGCCACCCTGCAGGCGCAACTGCAGGTCGAGACCGGCGCAGCGGAACCCGGCATCGCCGTGGAGAACGCGCGCCTGCAACTGCGCAGCCCGCATCTCGCGCAGGCGGCGCTCGATCTGCGCAACCTGCAGGCCGACCTGCGCCTGCACGGGCGCATCGCCGCCGCGCACAGCGAGCTAAGCCTCGCGGCAAACTCGCGTCTGCGCATCGAGCGACTGGCCGCCGGTACGCTGCTGGCGCAACAGCTCGACGCCGCACTCGACGGCCTGCAACTGCGGTTCGGCGCCACTGCCGACACCACCCCGCAACTAGCTCTGTACGGTCCCGCCAGTCTGCGCCTGGTACGCCTGCAACAGCCGCAGCTGGTCGCCCAGGGCTGGCAATGGAACGGTCGGCTCGACCTCGACGCCAATCGCCTGCACGCCAGCGGCGTGCTGGGCAATGCCGCCGGGCTGGCGCTCGACATCGAGCTGGAGCAGGCCTGGAACGGCGCGCTGCAGATCGACGGCAAGCTGCCGGAAGTATTCCTGCGCGCCGGCAATCCGCTCGCCGGCACCCTGGCCGACTGGCCCGCGCTGCTGCAGCTCGACAACGGTCGGCTGCAGGCTGAAGGCCGCCTGACCGTGCCCGCCGGCAACGCGCCGCTTGCGGCCAGCCTGGCACTGCGTGGCAACGGGCTGGCGGGCATCTACGACCGTACCGAGCTAAGCGGTCTGGACCTGCAGCTTGCCCTGAGCCTGGCGCGCCAGCAGCTGCGCCTGGAACTTCCCGAACTGCAGCTGCAGCGCGCCAATCCGGGCTTCGAATTCGGCCCGCTGCGCCTGCGTGGCCACTATCAGGCCGACTTCGCGCAACCGGCGCAGGGCCGGCTCAGCTGGCAAACGGCGGAAACCCGCCTGTTCGATGGCCGCCTGTGGCTGCAGCCCGGCAGCCTCGACCTCGCCGGCCAGCCGCAGCCGCTACAGGCCCGCCTGGAAGGCCTGCAACTGCCGGCGCTGCTGGCCGCCTATCCGACCGAAGGGCTGAGCGGCAGCGGCATCCTCGACGGCAGCCTGCAGCTGCGCTACCTGCCCGCGGGGCTGGTGATCGACGATGGCCAGATCGCCGCGCGGGCGCCGGGTGGCGTGCTGCGCTTCAGGTCGCCGAAAATCGATGCCCTCGGTCAGGCCAATCCGGCGATGAAGATCGTCGCCGACGCCCTGCACGACTTCCATTACGATCTGTTGGCCAGCGACGTCCGCTATGATGCCAACGGCAAGCTGGACCTCGGATTGCGTCTGCACGGCCGCAATCCGGGTCTGGAAGGCGGCCGGCCGATCAACTTCTCGATCAACCTCGAAGAGGACATCCCGGCGCTGCTGACCAGTCTGCAACTGAGCGACCGGGTCAGCGAAACCATTCAACGGCGGGTGCGCGAACGTCTCCAGTGAGGCGCGGCAGCCGCGATACCACAGGAGAAGTCGCCATGCGCGCGCACCATCCGCCGATCCTCCTGACGCTGGTCCTGCTCGCCAGTGCCTGCACGCCCCGCGTGGAGCTGGCCGTGCCGAACGAGCCGATCAACATCAACCTGAACGTGAAGATCGAGCACGAGATCTACATCAAGGTCGACAAGCAGCTCGATTCGATCATCAACGAAGACAGCGGACTGTTCTGAGGAAAGCCATGAAAACCTATCTGAAACTGGCCAGCCTGCTGCTCGCGCTCGGTCTGGCGCTGCCGGCCGCCGCCATGACGCTCAACGAAGCCATGTCGGCGTTGGGCACCGCCAAGGCCGCCGGCCTGCTCGGCGAGAAGCCCGACGGCTATCTGGGCGTGGTTGAGTCGCGCGGCGATGCCGAGGAGATCGCCAGCCAGATCAACCAGGCACGCCGGGCCGAATACCACCGCGTGGCCAAGCAGAACGGCGTCAGCGTTGGCGACGTCGAAGCCATCGCCGGCAAGAAGGCCATCGAGAAAACCCCGCCCGGGCAGATCATCCAACTGAGCGGCAACTGGGTTCGCAAATGACCGGTCGGCCACGGCCAGCCGTCGGCGGTCGGGGCTGGCGTCAGTGCCGGTGACGTCCAGCCTGCGCCTGCGTCTCGCCCTGCCCTGCAGCCTGCTGCTGGCCGGCTGCACGTTGCCGCCGCTGGAGGGCCGCCCCCGCTCCAGTGCGCCGAGCCCGGCCGAAACCGCCGACACGCCACTGGGCCGCGCACTCGCTCCGCTGATCGCTGCACATCCGGGGCGCAGCGGCATCCATCCGCTGAGCGACCCGCGCGATGCGTTCGCCGCGCGCGCAATGCTGGCCAACGCCGCCGAGCGCACGCTCGACGTGCAGTACTACATCTGGCGCAACGATCTCACCGGCACGCTGTTGTTCGAAGCGCTGCACGATGCCGCCGACCGCGGCGTCAGGGTTCGTCTGCTGCTGGACGACAACGGCACCAGCGGCCTCGACCACCGGCTGGCGACGCTCGATGCGCATCCGCTGATCGAGGTGCGGCTGTTCAATCCCTTCGTGGTGCGCCAGCCGAAGGCCATCGGCTACCTCAGCGATTTCTCCCGCGCCAACCGGCGCATGCACAACAAGTCGTTCACCAGCGACAACCAGGCCACCATCGTCGGCGGCCGCAATATCGGTGACGAATACTTCGCCGCCAGCGAGGGCATGCTCTTCGCCGATCTGGACGTACTGGCGGTCGGCCCGGTGGTCGATGAAGTTTCGCGCGATTTCGACCGCTACTGGGCCAGCGACTCCGCCTACCCGGTGACCGGCATCCTGCCCGCGGCAAGCGAGACGGCACTGGACGAGCTGTCCGCGCAGGCATCGATCATCGAGCGCGACCCGGCCGCCGGTCGCTACATCGAGGCGCTGCGCGACTCCGCGTTCATCCGCGAGCTGCTCGCCGGCCACCTGCCGTTCGAGTGGGCGACCACGCGCATGGTCAGCGACGATCCGGCCAAAGGCCTCGGCCTGGCCGACGGCGAGGGCCTGCTGACCTACCAACTGGGCCAGATCCTCGGCGAGCCGCGCCGTGACGTCGAACTGGTGTCGCCCTACTTCGTGCCCACCGCCACCGGTACCGCGGCCTTCGCCGCGCTGGCGGGCAACGGCGTGAAGGTGCGCATCCTGACCAACTCGCTGGACGCCACCGACGTCGCTGCCGTCCATGCCAGCTACGCCAAGCGCCGCAAGGACCTGTTGCAGGCCGGCATCGTGCTCTACGAGCTGCGCCGGCTGACCGAGGGCAACGAGCCGAAGGACAAGGCCGGCCCGTTCGGCAGCTCCGGCTCCAGCCTGCACGCCAAGACCTTCGCCGTAGACCGCGAGCGGGTCTTCGTCGGCTCGTTCAACTTCGACCCACGCTCGACACACCTGAACACCGAACTGGGCTTCGTCATCGACAGTCCGCAGCTGGCGGCACGTATCGAAACGATGTTCGACGAGCAGATTCCGGCTAGCGCCTACGAGGTTCGCCTGGCCGATGACGGCCGGCTCTACTGGCTGGAGCGCCGCGACGGCACCACCGTCCGCCATGACAACGAGCCGCAAGCGGGCTTCTGGCGGCGCGCCTCGGTGACGCTGCTGTCCTGGCTGCCAATCGAGTGGCTGCTGTGAACCACTGAGGTCGGCAACGCAGGCTGCTCAGAACAGGTCGAGCTGCCCGTCGATCAGCGCGGAGAAGTCATCGCCTACGAACGGCAGAATCGCCTCTGCCACGGGCTGCAGCTGGCGCGTCAGGTAGTGGTCGTAGTCGATCGCGGCACGGCGGACTTCCAGCGGCTCGGGGCCGGCGACGGTAATCACGTAGCGGATCCAGCCACCGTTCTGATACTGCCGCGGCCGACCCAGGTGATCGTTGTACTCGTCGGCCAGGCGCGCCGCGCGCACGTGCGGCGGCACGTTGCGCTGGTAGTCGGCAAGCCGGCGGCGCAGACGCTTGCGATAGATCAGCAGCTCGTCGAATTCGCCCGCCAGCGTACGCTGCACGTAATCGCGCACGAAGTCCCGATAGGGCTGGCGATGGAAGATGCGCCGGTACAGCTCCTGCTGGAAGCGCTGGGCCAGCGGCGACCAGTCGGTGCGCACCGTTTCCAGCCCCTTGAAGACCAGGCCGTCGCTGCCGTCCGGCAGCGTGACCAGGCCGGCGTAGCGCTTCTTGCTGCCCTCCTCGGCGCCGCGGATGGTCGGCATCAGGAAGCGCCGGAAGTGCGTCTCGAACTGCAGCTCCAGCGCGCTCTCCAGGCCGAATTCCGCGCGCAGCTGCGCGCGCCAGTCGTCGTTGATCTGCTGCACCAGCGCACGGCCGATACGCGCGGCCTCGTCGTCGGAATGCGCGCGACGCAGCCAGACGAAGGTGGAGTCGGTGTCGCCGTAGATCACCGTGTGCCCCTGCGCCTCGATCAGCTCGCGGGTGCGCCGCATGATCTGGTGGCCGCGCAGGGTGATCGACGATGCCAGACGCGGATCGAAGAAGCGGCAGCCGCTGGAGCCAAGCACACCGTAGAAGGCGTTCATGATGATTTTCAGCGCCTGCGCCAGCGGCTTGTTGCGCGCACGCTTGGCCGCCTCGCGCCCCTGCCAGACGCGTTCGACGATCGCCGGCAGGCAATGCCGGGTGCGCGAGAAGCGCGCGCCGCGAAAGCCCGGCACCGAGGCCTCGTCGGTCGGCTGGCGCAGCCCCTCGATCAGTCCGACCGGGTCGATCAGGAAGGTGCGGATGATCGAGGGATACAGGCTCTTGTAATCGAGCACCAGCACCGATTCGTACAGGCCTGGCTGCGAGTCCATGACGAAGCCGCCGGGGCTGGCTTCCGGCTCGCGCTCGCCGAGGTTCGGCGCGACGAAGCCCTGGCGATGCATCAGCGGCAGGTACAGATGCTCGAACGCGGCCACCGAGCCACCGCTGCGGTCGGCGGCCAGGCCGGTGACGCTCGCGCGCTCGAGCAGGAAGTCCAGCAGTTCGGCATGGGCGAAGATGCGCGTGACCAGCTCGCAGTCCTTGAGGTTGTAGCGGGCCAGGGCCGGCTTGTCCTCGGCGAACATGCGGTCGATCTCAGCCATGCGCTGGTACGGATTGTCGATCGCCTTGCCCTCGCCGAGCAGGCTCTGGGCGACGTTCTCCAGGCTGAACGAGGGGAAGCTCCAGGTCGCCGAACGCAGCGCCTCGATGCCGTCGATGAGCAACCGCCCCGCCGCCGCGGCGAAGAAGTGGTTGCGCCGCTGGCCGTGCTCGCGCCACTCCATTTGCGCCCCGCCGCGGCCCAGGCGTAGCGGAATCTGCAGACGCTGCGCGTGCTCGTGCAGCACACGCAGGTCGAACTGCACAAGGTTCCAGCCGATGATCGCATCCGGGTCGTGCGCCGCCAGCCACGCGTTCAGGCACTCCAGCAGCTCGGCGCGGCTCTGACAGTAGTCGAGACGAAAATCCACCGTGGCGTCCGGCCCGTTCGCCGGGCCGAGCATGTAGACCTGCCGCTGGCCGCAGCCCTCCAGCGCGATGGAGTAGAGATCGCCGCGGGCGTTGGTTTCGATGTCCAGCGAGACCAGCCGCAGCCGCGGCCGGTAGTCGGCGACCGGTTTGAGCTGCGCGTCGATCAGGCCTTCATCGCCAGCGGACGTGCCGCTGAAGCACACCGGCGCGGTGATGAAACGCTCCATCAGGTAGCGCTCCGGCGGGCGGATGTCGGCCTCGTACACATCCACACCGGCATCGCGCAGCAGCCGCGCGCAATCGAGCAGGCGCCGGTACTGCCGGCAATACAGCCCCAGCACCGGCCGCTGATGGAAATCGCGCAACGCCAGTGGACTCAACTGGACATCGGCTTCGCGCCGCAGCAACGCCTCGGCCCGCGCGCGCTCGTGCGCCGGGATGAAGGCGACCACCGGCCGGCTGGGAACGCGCACCAGCCGCGCGCCGGCAGCGGTGGCGAGCCAGAAGCTGATCTCGCAGCCCTCGGCAGTGTCGCGCCAGTGCCGGGTCAGAATGAACCCCTGCGGTAGATCCGCCATTACTCTCTCGGTCGCTCAGGCAAAGGCGGATTCTACGTCAGCACGCGGCGATCAGCCGGCCTGGAAGCGCTGGCGATACTCGCCCGGGGTCAGCCCGACGATGCGCGTGAAGACCTTGCGAAACGCCCCTGGGTCACCATAACCGACCTCCCAGGCGACCCGCTCGATGGGCAAGCGGCCGGCCTGCAACATCTCCCGCGCCCGCCCGACGCGCAGGCGCTGGCAGTATTCGGTGGTCGTCATGCCGGTGGCCTTCTGGAAGCGCCGCAGAAAGGTGCGCGCCTCCAGCCCGGCGCGGCGCGCCAGGTCGGAGAGTGCAACCTCCTTGGCATCGGTTTCGGCAAGCCAGTGCTGCACGGCGAGCACGGCGTCGTCGCCATGCGTCAGGCGCGGCGCGAAAGCGCTGTAATAGCGCTGCTGGCGCCCCGGCGGATCGACCAGCAACATCCGCGCGGTATCGATCATGATCGCCGCGCCCAGATAGCGATCCACCAGCCGCAGCCCCAGGTCGGTCCAGGCCATGATGCCGCCGGCGGTGATGATGTCATCGGCATCGACGATGAGCTGGTCGACATCCACCTGAACGTCCGCAAAACGGCCCAGCAGGCGCTGCGCATAGAGCCAGTGGGTGGTAACGGTACGGCCGGCGAGCAAGCCGGTTTCGCCAAGCAGGAACGCGCCGGCGCACACCGATGCCAGCGTCGTGCCCGCCGCATGCTGCGCCCGCAGCCAGTCCCGGTAAGGCGCCGCTGCCTCGGACGAAAGCGGCTCCTCCAGGCTGGGCGGCAGGATCAGCACCTTCGGCGCGCCGCCCCCGCCCGGCAACGAATCGCGGATGCGCACCGGCGCATCGTCGCCGGCCTGTTGCTGCCAATGACTGACCCGCAGCAACGCGCCGGGTACCGGCCGCTCGTCGGCGATGCGCTGAGCGATCGCGAACAGATCGCTCAGGCCCAGCACGGCCGCCATCTGCGCGCCGGGGTACAGCAGTATTCCGATCTCGATGCTGTTTTCCTGCACCATATGTCTCTATCGCCCCGCAAGTTGTCGATCGCGCCACTTCGCAGCGTGCCGCCGCTGGCCAAGGATAGCCAGACCCTTTTTCACCCAAACGCAAAGGAATTCCCGCATGAGCAAACGAGCCGTCATCGTCATCGACCTGCAGAACGAATACACCCCGGCGGGCAAGCTGCCCCTGACGGGCATCGAGGCCGCGGTCGCCAACGCCGCACGGGTGATCGACGATGCCCGCGCCAAGGGCATCGCAGTCATCCACGTCCGCCACGAATTTGCCCACGGCGAAAAACCGGCGTTCACGCCCGGCACCGATGGCGTGCTGATCCAGCCCGAGGTCGCGCCGCGCGAAGGTGAGCCGGTCGTCGTCAAGAACCACGTCAACGCCTTCCGCGAAACACCGCTGCAGCGCCTGCTCGATGAGCAGAACGTACGGGAACTGGTCGTCGTCGGTGCCATGAGCCACATGTGCGTCGATGCAGCGGTGCGCGCCGCGGCGGACCTCGGCTACACAGTCACCGTGCTGCACGACGCCTGCGCGACGCTCGATCTGGAATTCGGCGGCGTAACGGTACCGGCCGCACAGGTCCACGCCGCGATGATGGCAGCGCTCGGCTTCGCCTACGCCACCATCCGCTCGACCGACGAATACCTGTCCGCTTGAGAGGAGCGAGGAGAGAGGCTGTCACCGAACGCGACGGCCTCCGCCCCCCGGCACTGCAAATCGAGCACGCAAAAACACGAAACCCCTGATTCCTCGAAGAAATCAGGGGTTTCGCGTATCGATGTAATGGCGGAGAGATAGGGATTTGAACCCCATTTTTTGCTCTGCGTTGCTTTGCAAAACCCCGCAATACGGGCCGTTCCGTTCTTCCATGCCTGCATTGTGCCGCGTTGGTCAGCAGTGATTTCGACGCCTTTTCGACACTCCAAGCGCTGGCTCGACCTTAACGGCTTGCATCCCAAAGGAAAGGCTTCTAACAATAATTTCATTATGCCATCATTAGCGCAATATGCTCCTGCGCCACCCTGACTGGGTGAATATAGTTTTCGCACCGGCAATCCTTAAATTACTCACCAGGCCATAAGTAATAAGGTAGATTTAAAAAATGTTTGGATTATTTAAGAAAAGAAATAAGGAATCCTCCGGTGCTGATCTCGCCGAACAAGGGTTGGCCGAAGTCGCGGCAGCAATAAAAAATAATTCCATTAATCTGGAGCAGGGGCGAGTATTTGACGATGTCTATGTTCATGCGGATCAGCCCAATGGAATACCTAGAATCACATATGTAATGTTTAGTCCGTCACTTCAGAACAAAGTAATTGCCAGGTGTGCGCTTGTTTATTCGAACGTAAAGGAAGGCGCCCCGGTCTGGCAAATAGATTGGGCCGTAATAAAGGAATACAGGGGCCAGGGCTTTGGGAATACAATTGCAACTAAAGCATTGGTTGAGTTTGTAAACGGGATGAGTGGGAAATTTGAGAATGGTGTTTTCGTCGAGGCGGTGGTGGATGAGGGGAATGAAGCATCAATAGCTATCGCTCGAAAACTAATTGGAGATGAAAAAGTACTATTTAATGATCGCGCGGGTGTAAATGTTCACAGTTTTTTAATGCAGATTCCTGCCTAGCGTTACTTCTACGATATAGATCGTTGATGACTTGCGAATCAATCGAAGCTTGCGGCTTTGCAAGCCGCTACTCTCGTTCGTTGTAACTTGCTCCCTGCGCTCGGGCATACCATCGCCTAGCTACTTTCCGTGTGATCGCTATCCCGCGCTGGGTTGGCTCAAGTTTCGGTTGGCCTCGTCATAGGCCGGGCTGGTCTGTCCGATCTCCGGGGCAATCTGCCCGCTGGCCAGCCATAGGGCGTACTGGGGGTAGATCTTCACCAGTACGTCTATCTCGTCTGCGCTTACGCGCACCGCACCCTTGCTGACGTTCCGCCAGCGCTCGTAATCACCACCTTGTTCGCTCGCCCGCTTGGGGCCGATCAGCTTGAGCAACGCGCGTGCTCTATCGGATGCGCTGTGCATGCAGAAAAATATTCCTGAGTAGCTATTGCTCCATCTTGTTGGATGGGTAACAATCGCTCCATGGGTAGTTGTTACCCATTGGTTGGTTGGTTATCAAAGCCGAACATAGTGGAGTAAAGCGGATGGATACGGAAGGTTTTGACCCGCAAAAGCTGCACGGCGCCCCGCCCCTGATGCCGTGGCCGAAGTTCGCCGAGTGGATCGGCATGGGCGACGAACCCATCGTGGTACGCACCTGGCTGGAGCGTGGCTACCTGCCGTCGCAGAAGGTCGGCAAGCGCACGATGGTCAACGTGGCCCTGCTGCATCAGCAGCTTCTCGAACAGGAGTGGACGCTATGAGTAAGGCAGACGACAGCCTCGACCTGTGCAGCCTCAAGACCTTCGCCGAAATGAGCGGGGTATCCGTCGAAGAGGCCGCCGACTGGGCGGCCACCGGCACCATCCCAACGATGCGTCTCGCGGACTTCCGCATGGTCAACCTCGCGCGCCTGCGGGCCGACCTGAAGAAAGGAAAAAAGGAGTTCAAGGAAGGAGACTACAGCCATGCGTAAGCCCGTCACCTTGGATGCTGAAGCTGCCAAGGATTACATCGGCCAGTCCGTGCTGCTGGAGCTGCACATGGACGAAGACGAGCCGCCTTACTGGTGCTGCGTGCACATCGTCGGTGTGGTGCTGGCGAAGGAAGGCGTCTGGGATTACCCGTACTTCATGGCGGTGAGCTTCGTCGACGACGGGCGCACGCCAAGCGAAATCCCGTTCGTGGACATTCTTACCATCAGGGCGATGCGGTACCGCGACCGGCACGGTTCCGGCAACGTACTGGGCCGCGTCGCCCTCCCTAATGCTGAACGGTCAGGGGCCGCGCTCCCGGCTCGTCGGGACACGCTTCACCGTCCCGTCGAACGGAAGCACGGGCGCAGCGCACCCTTGACCCTGCACGACTATGACCAGCCTATCGCGGGGAGTGTGGGGTAGCTTTTCCACCCCACGCTCCCGAGCCCTCGGCGGCAAGAGCGGGATGACAAGGGCGGCGCCCTTGGTGTTCTTCGCCCTGTCGCGCCGCGCCTATCTCTGCCTGCCGCACCTGCTTCTCGGGCTGGCCTGCCTCGCGCTCTGCATCGCCCTGGACGGCACGCCGCCGCCCGACCGGCCCTACCTGCCGACCTTCATCCAGGAACAACCCTGCCCGGACGATCCGACCGAAGCGTTTTCCGACGCGGTTACGGCATGGCCAGCCAAAAGCGCGCGCATGCCTGCACAGCTCTACGCGGAGCGTAGCGGGCGCGTGGCCTGTGCCGGCGTGCGCGCGCCCCCGCTGACGTCCCTGTAACACGTCAGATAAACGAAGGTTGAGAACCGCATTAATCAGCATTAGGAAGTGAAACCAAATGGCCAAACCAAAAGATTTTCTCCGTCTCGATATGCTCGCCCGTGAAGATCGCAACGGACGTCTGTTCGTCGATCCGGGCACGGCGGCAATCGTCGATCTGTCCAAGGTCCGTTTGCTGCGTTGCGGCGTCGATACGGTCCGCCAGCTGTATCGCGGGCTGATCCGCCCGGAAATCATGGCGCTGTTCGAGAAACCGGGCGTCATGGTCGAGTTCGCTGGCGAGTTCTGGCATGCCGGACGGGTAGGGCGGGACTCGGGCTACCAGTACAAGCTGCAGAACGCCGATCTCGGCTTCGTGCTGCTGATCAAGAACTTCAACGCCAAGCTGGAACAGATCGGCCCACACCTGAAGATCGAGGTGTCACCGCACGCCATTGACGCGCTGTCGCCGGAACGGCTGCAAGAGCGCATGGACTACTACGCGGCGGCAGTCATGACGCACCGCGAACGCAACCAGTGCGCCGTCCATCTGGCGTTGGATCTCCAGGGCTGGAAACCTCCGGTGGATCTGGTAGCTCGGCTGCACTGCCGTGCGCGGACGCACCGGGATATCTCGGGTATCAACGAGATCAACTGGGCGACCAAGTCCAGCGTCTACGGGCGCGGGGAAACGTCCATGTTCGGCTCCGCCGGTGGCGTCCAGCTCTGCATCTACAACAAGACTGAACAGGCCCGCGCGACCGATAAGCTCGACTTTTGGGAAAGCGTCTGGCGTCGTCGGGATTCGTTCGATCCCGCCGATCCTGATAACTACGATCCAAACGCGGACGTGTGGCGGATCGAACTGCGCTACCACCATTCGGTCATCCAGCAGTTCGCCAGCGGCTCGACTGACGTGAAGACCGGCCAAGTCATTGATACGGACTCCTTCGCAGCCTTCTCGGCCCATCTGGACGGCCTGTGGCGCTACGGGCTGTGCCAGTTCAAGTTGCTCGCCCGGCCCGGCTATTTCGACCCGATCTGGACGCTGATTCGCGACGACATTCGTGTCGATGTGCCGGTCGACTCACTGGTCGATGAAACCGAGTACAAGCGCTACTACAAGACCTCGCGGGGTTTCTCGGGCAAGAACGTGGAACTGTTCCTGGGAAACTTCGTAAGCCTGCTGGCACGGGAGCGAGTGGGCGCTAAGAAAGCATTCGAGACCCTGAAGCAATGGGATTGCTGGCCGGTCATCCGCGATCACTACGCCGCCAAGGATATGAGCGAGCGGGATCTGTACAAGCACATCAAGGAGCTGCTGCAGGAACGCCATGTGAGGTGGGGGCGCGCTATCTGATGGCGATCCAGCAAACCGACGATGGCCGCTGGAAAGTCGATGTAGAGCCGATCAAGGGCAAGCGCTTCCGCAAGACGTTAAAGACCAAGGGCGAAGCCCAGCGGTTCGAAGCGACGTGTCGCGCGAAGGTGATAGACGCACCGGACTGGTCACCCAAGCCGAAAGATGCGCGCCGCCTGCTGGAACTCGTCGATCGCTGGTTCGTGTTGCACGGTCACACCCTGGCAGACAGCGAAGCACGCCGACGCCTGCTCGATGAAATGGCGAGACAGCTTGGCAACCCGGTAGCGCGTCGAATCACCGGCAACCAGTACGCCGAGTACCGCGCCGCCCTCCTCGCCAACAAGGCCAACCCGAAGACGTTGAACAATCGCCTCGGCTACCTGCGTTCGGTTTACAACGTGCTGCGGCAGCTCGGCGAAATCGATTACCCGAACCCGCTGGCCCAGGTACGCCCGCTTCGCCTTCAGGAAAAGGAACTGGCCTACCTGACGGACGCCGAAGTCTCTCTGCTGTTCGAGACGATCCATGCCCGCTGCAAGACGCCTCACGTAGCGATGGTGGCTGCGATCTGCCTTGCGACGGGTGCGCGT
Source organism: Stutzerimonas sp. 21-1 (assembly GCF_056336065.1). Lineage (NCBI taxonomy): Bacteria > Pseudomonadati > Pseudomonadota > Gammaproteobacteria > Pseudomonadales > Pseudomonadaceae > Stutzerimonas > Stutzerimonas sp. 21-1. The sequence goes on from NZ_CM150500.1 coordinate 2,921,751, forward strand.
TGGGGCGAGGCTCAAGCGTTGGCGCCAGAACGGGTGCGGTCGGGTCTGGTGACGTTCGTGAACACGAAGGGTAAGCGGGTCCGGTCGATTCCGATTGATCCCATCCTGGAACAGCGGATCTCCGAGCACTTCAAGCGACACGGCCAGTTCTCAAACTGCCTGAATAGCTTCGACAAGACCCTGACGGCATCAGGTATCACCCTGCCCGCTGGGCAATCGTCGCATGTGCTGCGGCACACCTTTGCCAGTCGCTTCGTCATGAATGGCGGGAACATCCTGACCCTGCAGAAGATCCTGGGTCATGCGTCGCTGGCAATGACTATGCGCTATGCCCATCTAGCACCGGACCATCTGCGTGACGCAGTAGCTTTCGGGCCTGTACGCGACTTTCGACAGTTCTTCGACAGTTGGCCGGGCTAGAAAAGCAAAAGCCCCCGAAACTCTAGGAATTTCAGGGGCTTAGGTTATATGTAATGGCGGAGAGATAGGGATTTGAACCCTAGGTACCCGCGAGGGTACAACGGATTTCGAATCCGTCCCGTTCGGCCACTCCGGCATCTCTCCAGCGGTGCGCATGATAGCAGCTCGGTTCGCGTTGGCGAACCCCGGCTGCTGACATTTTTTTCAATTTTTCAGCATCTTGCGCGCTCGCCACCTCGCTTCGCCACGCGCTCAGGCAGTCAGGCGGGTCAGCGCCTCGCGGTATTTATCCGCGGTCTTGCGCGCGACCTCGGCAGGAAGCGCGGGCGCCGGCGGCTCTTTGTTCCAACCGGTGGACTCCAGCCAGTCGCGAACGAACTGCTTGTCGAAGCTCGGCGGATTGCTACCTTCAGCGTAACTGTCGGCTGGCCAGAAGCGGCTGGAGTCGGGTGTCAGTACCTCGTCCATCAGAGTCAGCGTACCGTTTTCGTCGAGGCCGAACTCGAACTTGGTGTCGGCGATAATGATGCCGCGGGTGGCTGCGTATTCGACCGCAGCGCTGTAGAGCGCGATGGATACGTCACGCACCTGTGCGGCCAGTTCTGCGCCGATGATGGCTTCGCATCGGGCGAAGGAGATGTTCTCGTCATGATCGCCCACGGCCGCCTTGGTCGAGGGCGTGAAGATCGGCTGCGGCAGCTTGGCCGCCTCCTTGAGGCCTGCCGGCAGCTGGATGCCGCAAACCGTGCCGCTCTTCTGGTATTCCTTCCAGCCGGAGCCGGCGATATAACCGCGCACGATCGCTTCCACCGCAACCGGCTTCAAGCGCTTGGCCACGACCGCACGGCCCTCCACCAGCGGCAACTCTGCGGGCGGAACCACATCCTCGACGCGGTCGCCGGTGAAGTGATTGGGCACCAGATCCTTGAGCTTGTCGAACCAGAAGTTGGAGATGGCCGTGAGAATCTTGCCTTTTTCGGGAATCGGCTCGGCGAGAATCACGTCGAAGGCCGAGAGACGATCGGTGGCGACCATGAGCATGCGCTTGTCATCAACCGCATAGAGATCACGGACCTTGCCGGAATAGATCTTCTTCAGGCTCAGGGTGGAGGGAGTGGTCATAGGGAGAATTCCGCTGTTGGCAGGTCATCAAAACGAAACAGGCGAAACCTGAGTTTCGCCTATTGGGATCGGTACAGGGCTGCCGGCTGCCTTTAGCCCAGGTTGTCCTTGATCAGCGACAGTACGCGGCGCGCCACGTCGGCTGGAGCCACGGCGTCGATGCCCTTGTCCAGCGTCACCAGCACCTTGTCGCCCGCGCGAGTCAGACGCAGTTGATAACGCTCGGCACGCGCCTCGATCTCGTCCTTGTCTTCTCCGCCGAACAGCCGCCCGAAGAAGCCCGGCTTTTCTTGCGGGTCCTTCGCGCCTTCGGCGAGGTTGACGTAATAGACGCCCAGGCTGCGATCCAGGTCGTCGACCCGCACGTCGCCAGCCTGCAGCGCGCGACCGACACTTGACCAGGCGCGGTCAAAGTCGGTCTCCAGCTGCAGCACCGGAATGCCTGCACCGTCGTCGCTAAGCGTGACACGGCTGGGTGCGTCGAAGTCGCGCTCGGCCAGCAACGACACGGAGCCGGCCTGCTCCGCGCTGCTGGCGAGCTTGGCATGCAGTTCGTCGAGCAGCACGCGGTCCAGCTCTGGATTGCTGGCGGTCTGTGGCCAGGTAATTTCCTCGTTGCTGCCGAGTGGGCGCTTCACGCTGAGCACGTAGACTTCGCTGGTGTTGCGCTGCACGCCGGGCTCGACACGCACGCGCACCCGCGCTTCATCGTCCTGCAGGCCGAGATTGCGCGCGACGGCTGGATCGAGCTGATCGCCACGCTGCCAGGCAGTGCTGAATTCGCCGGTCTGTGGACGTTCATCGGCGATATCGAAGCCGTTTTGGACGAAGAACTGCCGCGTCGCCGCCCAGACCTGGGCTGGCGCGCGCTGGGCGACCAGCCAGCGGGAGTCCTCGGAACTCTGGATGCTGAAAGCGCTGACCTGTGCCGCCACCTGCAGACGCTGCGGACGCGGTACTTCGTATTCGCCTGTATGCGTGGAATCGGCGACCTGGCTTGGGATCGGCAACAGCGGATCGAGCGGGCGGATATCGCCATCTACCGGCACCTGCATCGGCGCGACCTGGCGCGCTGAAAGATAATCGCTGCCGCGATCGCGGAAATATCCGTCGTCGCCCCACAGCCAGCCGCAGCCGCTGGTAGCAGAGATGATCAGGGCTAGGGTCGAGAGTCCGGCCAGTCGCTTCATGCGTATTCCTTTGTTGTTCAAGCCAGCACGCCGGTCTGGCGCATTGCCTGGCGTAGCGGTTCCTGGTAGCTCGCACTCAGCCAGGTCAGTGGCAGACGAATGCCATTGCCCATCAGGCCCATTTCATGCAGCGCCCACTTGACCGGAATCGGATTCGACTCGAGGAACAACGCACGGTGCAGGGGCATCAGGCGCTCGTTGATGGCGCGCGCCGTCACTGCATCGCCGGCCATCGCCGCGGCACAGAGATCGCTCATAGCCCTAGGTGCCACGTTGGCTGTCACCGAGATGTTGCCCTTACCGCCGAGCAGCATCAGTTCAACGGCGGTGGGATCGTCGCCGGAATACACCAGAAAATCCTTGCCGACCCGATCCAGCACTTCCTGGCCGCGCTTGAGATCGCCGGTCGCTTCCTTGATGCCGATGATGTTCGCCACTTTGGACAAACGCTCGACCGTCTCCGGCAGCATGTCGCATACGGTGCGCCCCGGCACGTTGTAAAGAATCTGGGGAATCGCTACCGCTTCGGCGATGTGCTTGAAATGCTGGTAAAGGCCTTCCTGGGTCGGCTTGTTGTAATACGGCGTGACCAGCAGGCAGGCATCAGCACCGGCGTCACGAGCGTTTTCCGTCAGCTCGACGGCCTCGCTGGTGGAGTTGGCGCCCGTGCCGGCAATGACAGGAATGCGGCCGGCAACCTGGTCGACGACGCGACGTATTACCTCGATATGTTCAGCCACACTGAGGGTCGCCGATTCACCGGTCGTTCCGACGGCAACGATTGCATTCGTACCTTCCTGCAAATGGAAGTCGACGAGTTTGCTCAGGCTATCCCAATCCAGACCACCCTGTGCGTCCATGGGGGTGACCAGCGCCACCATACTGCCCGCAATCATGCAACCGCTCCTGCCGGAAAAAGAGAGGCGTAATGGTACAAGGCTCCATTGCGCTTTGCGAGCACACCGCGTAGTCCGAACGCAATGATCGGATGCACCTACCGGCCCACCTTTCCACGCCCGCCGAACCTACGACACATTCCCACGCGCGGCGCTTTTCGCTACTCTTAGCCGTTTTCGGCTTGGCTGGCCGACCCGATTCATCACCGCCAGGAATGTTGCATGTCCACCCCTCCAGTACCCCGCGAACAGTTCCTCGTCATCAGCGCCCTGGGCGCCAGTCCCATGGAGCTGACCAATGTGCTCTGCCGGGCCAGCAACGAGAACCGTTGCGCCGTCGTCAGCGCACGGCTGACTCGCCACGGCGCCTGCAGCGCTCTGGTGCTGGAGATCACCGGCAGCTGGGACGCCCTCGCACGCATGGAAACCGCCCTGCCCAGTCTGGCCAAGAAGCACAGCTTTACCGCCAGCGTAGTTCGTAGCGAGGCCCTGGAAAGTCGTCCGCAGGCGCTGCCGTACGTCGCCTATGTCAGCGCCGTGTACCGACCGGATATTCTCAACGAGCTGTGCCAGTTCTTTATCGACCACCGCGTTGAGCTGGAGAATCTGACCTGCGATACCTACGAGGCACCGCAGACCGGCGGCACCATGCTCAACGCGACGCTGACCGTTACCCTTCCCGCTGGCACCCAGATCAGCTGGTTGCGGGATCAGTTTCTCGACTTCGCCGATGCGCTGAATCTCGATGCGCTGATCGAACCTTGGCGCCCGCAAAACCCGTAAGGAATTCCGTTATGGCAGTCGAACTCGACCAACCCGTCGCAACCTTCCAGGCCCAGGCCACTGGCGGCCTGCAGGTCGATCTTGGCGCACTGAAGGGCGAACAGGTCGTCCTGTACTTCTATCCCAAGGACAACACGCCGGGCTGCACCACCGAAGGACAGGATTTTCGTGACCGCCATGATGCCTTTCGCGCGGTCAACACGCAGGTGTTCGGCGTCTCGCGCGACAGCCTGAAGACTCACGAGAACTTCAAGAACAAGCAGGGCTTTCCCTTTGAACTGATCAGCGATCAGGACGAGCAACTCTGCCAACTGTTCGAAGTGATCAAGCTGAAGAAGCTCTACGGCAAGGAATATCTGGGCATCGATCGCAGCACCTTTCTGATCGATCGCAACGGCGTGCTGCGTCAGCAATGGCGAGGCGTCAAGGTTCCGGGACATGCCGAGGCAGTCTTGCAGGCCGCCCGGGCACTGAACGACGCCTGAACCGAACGGGGCGGATTTTTCGCCCCTCGCACACGCGGATGACTCGCCTCTCAGGCCTTTCTCAGCCAGTAGCGATAGATTCCGCCCTTCTCTTCCTCATGCAGCAACGCGTGCCCGGCCAGCTTGGCGAAACTGCGAAAGTCCCGTTGCGAGCCAGGATCACTGGCGATCACCTTCAGCACCGCACCGCTGGGCAGGCCGTTGAGTTCGAGCTTGGCCTTGAGCAGCGGCATCGGACAGGCGAGCCCTACCGCATCCAGCTCGGCGTCGAAAGCAAGAGTCGGTTCGTCCGCCTCGATCATGGTCCAGTCTCCGCAAAAGGAACGCAGGATACCGAGCGCGGACGCCCTCTGGCCAGCCGCCCGAACACAAGGCTACAGTAGCGCTCCACTACTATGAGCCCGCCTGGATGAATCTGCTGCGCCCGACCCTGCTGACGCTCGCCTGCCTGCTCGCCTCCCCGCTTCCCGCCAGCGATCTTCCGTCGCTGGGCGATGCCAGCTCGAGCATCGTTTCACCGGAGCAGGAGTACCTCCTGGGCCGCGCCTGGCTCAGTCTGCTGCGCGGGCAGGTTCGTCAGCTATCCGATCCGTTGCTCAAGGATTATGTGGAAAGCAGCGTCTATCGCCTGACGGAAACCAGTCAGCTGCAGGATCGCCGCCTCGAGTTCGTGCTGCTCGAGAGCCCGCACCTCAACGCCTTCGCCGCACCGGGTGGAATCATCGGCGTCAACGGCGGCCTGTTCATTCATGCGCAGACGGAGGCCGAGTACGCCTCAGTGATGGCGCACGAACTGGCGCACCTGTCGCAGCGACACTTCGCTCGCGGCCTGGAAGCGCAGCAACGCATGCAGGTACCGATGATGGCCGCCATGCTTGCCGGTGTAGTGGCCGCCGCGGCCGGCGCCGGCGATGCCGGTATCGCCGCGATCGTCTCGACCCAGGCCGCGGCGATCCAGGCGCAGCGTCGCTTTTCACGCCAGAACGAGCAGGAAGCAGACCGCATCGGCATCCTCAACCTCGAGAAGGCCGGCTACGATCCCCGCGCCATGCCGCAGATGTTCGCTCGCCTGATGCGCCAGTATCGCTACGACCAGAAGCCGCCGGAATTTCTGCTGACGCACCCGGTTACCGAATCGCGCATCGCCGACACTACCAATCGCGCGGAACAGCTCGCCAACGGCGGTATCGAGGACAGCCTGCGTTACCAGCTGATCCGCGCACGCACGCAGCTGCGTTTCGAAACCACACCCGGCCTCGGCGCCAAACGCTTTCGCGCGCAGCTCAACGAGAACGCCGATCTCGACGCCGCGCGCTATGGCCTGGCGCTGGCACAGATCAAGGGCGGGCAACTGGATGAAGCGCGCAGCACCCTCGCACCGCTGCTGAACAAGGCACCGGACGAACTGATCTACAACCTCGCCCAGATCGAGCTGGAGGTCACCGCCAACCGCCTGCCTCAGGCGGAGCAATACCTTCAGCGCATGCTGCGCCAGTACCCGGGCAGCTACCCGTTGCGCCAGGCACGCATCGATCTGCTGATCAAGCAGGGACAGACCACCCAGGCAGCCAAGGAACTTGATCAGCTGGCTGCACAACGCAGCGCCGATCCGGACATCTGGTATCAGGTTGCCGAGATTCGCGGACTGACGGGCAACATCGTCGGCGTCCACGAAGCCCGTGCCGAGTATTTCGCGCTGGTTGGCGATTACGACCAGGCCATCGAGCAGCTGGATTTCGCCAAGCGTCGCTCCAGCAACTTCCAGCTCGCCTCACGCATCGATGCCCGTCAGCAACGGCTGATGGAAGAAAAACGCATGGTCGAAGATATGCTGCGCTGAACGCAGTACCGCGGCGCATTCGTCAGACTGAACGAATACGCCTCTTCTCCGTGTCGCGCTCTCGCACCCTCTTCGCAACAGTCGCTTAGGCGTTGCCGGCCTGGCGCAGGCGCGCGGCCTGGGTGAAGTCGAGCATGCGCTTGAGCGGCCTCACCGCACGCGGAATCAGCGCCGGATCGACGCGAATCTCGTTGCTACCTTGGCGCAGGCAATCGAGCGTGCGCTCAAGGGTATTCATCGCCATCCACGGACAGTGCGCACAGCTGCGACAGGTCGCGCCCTGACCAGCGGTGGGCGCCTCGATGAAGGTCTTGTCGGGACACAACTGCTGCATCTTGTAGAAGATGCCGCGGTCGGTCGCGACGATAAACGACGTATTCGGTAGCGTCTGCGCCGCCTTGATCAGCTGGCTGGTGGAGCCGACGGCATCAGCCAGCTCGATTACCGCTTCTGGCGACTCGGGGTGCACGAGAATCGCTGCATCCGGGTATAGCGCCTTCATGTCTGCCAGCTGCCGCGCCTTGAACTCCTCGTGAACGATGCAGGCGCCGTCCCACAGCAGCATGTCCGCACCGGTTTCACGCTGCACGTAACTCCCCAGATGCTTGTCCGGCGCCCAGATGATCTTCTCGCCGTTATCCATCAGGCTTTCGACGATCTCCAGCGCGCAGCTGGAGGTCACCACCCAGTCGGCGCGCGCCTTGACCGCGGCTGAAGTATTGGCATAAACCACCACGGTACGCTCTGGGTGCTGATCACAGAAGGCGGCGAACTCCTCGACCGGGCAACCCAGGTCGAGCGAACAGGTGGCATCCAGCGTCGGCATCAGCACGCGCTTCTCCGGATTGAGAATCTTCGCCGTCTCACCCATGAACTTGACACCGGCGACCACCACCGTCTGCGCCGGATGCTCGTTGCCGAAGCGCGCCATTTCCAGCGAGTCGGAAACACAGCCGCCGGTTTCCTCGGCCAACGCCTGGATAACCGGGTCGGTGTAGTAGTGCGCAACCAGGACCGCATTCTGCTTTTTCAGCTCGGCGGCGATCTCGCTGCGCAATTGCGCCTCCTGCTCGGGCGACAGCGGCTTGGGCTGCTTGGCGGCGAGATGAGCCTGCACAAGGATGCGTTCGGGTATTTGCGTCATGTTGCGGGTCCTGCATGCACATTTGCGTGAAGCGCCGAGTATACCCGGGCATCGAACGGATTCGGCAGTTGGCGCCATTAAAGCACTTAAGCGAGCAGATGCTGGCGCAGCCGCCCCGCGCCCCGTCATGCGCTTCGGCCAGCCAATCACCGCAAAAGCGCTAATCGAGTCACGCAGAAACAAAAAAGCCGGAGACCTTAGCGGCCTCCGGCTTCATGGCTCTCTTAGGAGAGAATCTGGTGGGTCGTGTAGGATTCGAACCTACGACCAATTGGTTAAAAGCCAACTGCTCTACCAACTGAGCTAACGACCCGATGCGGGCGCATGATACTGATTTGATTGATGAAATCAACGACTTTTTTATTTTTTCTTCAACGATAACGCGTAGGGTCGGCGATTCCGGCTGCGGCAAATCCCGCGGCCCGCAGACGGCAGCTGTCGCATTTGCCGCAGGCGCGCCCATCGTCATCAGCCTGATAGCAGGACACAGTCATCGCATAGTCCACGCCCAGGCGAGCTCCTTCCTGCACGATCTGCGCCTTGCTCAACTGTTGCAATGGCGCCCGGATGCGGAACCCGTGACCTTCGACGCCCGCCTTGGTCGCGAGATTGGCCAGCCGCTCGAAGGCCTCGACGAACTCTGGCCGGCAGTCCGGATAACCCGAGTAATCGATCGCATTGACCCCGATGAAGATATCATGGGCATCCAGCACTTCCGCCCAGCCGAGCGCTAGTGAAAGGAAAACGGTGTTGCGTGCCGGCACGTAGGTAACCGGAATCCCCTCACCGGGAAGCTCGGGCACTTCGATGCGGTTATCGGTGAGCGCCGAACCGCCGATGCCATCGAGATTCAGCCCGATAACCTTGTGCTCGACCACACCAAGCTGCCGGGCGACTCGCTCGGCGGCCTGCAACTCGGCACGGTGACGCTGCCCATAGTCAAAGCTCATGGTGTAACAGCTGTAGCCCTGGTCACGGGCGATCGCCACGACCGTCGCCGAATCAAGGCCACCCGATAACAAAATGACCGCTCTTTTCTCGCCCATGCTTTTCCTCAAACGGTTGATAGTCCGCCGCCGCAGACCGCAGCGCCGGAACTCAATGTCCGGGCGCGTCGTTCCAGATGATCTTGTGCAGCTGTAGCTGCAGGCGCACCGGCAGGTTGTCGTTGACGATCCAGTCCGCCAGGGCCCGTACATCGACCTGTCCATGACTGGGCGAGAACAGCACCTCACCCGCCCGCCGCTCCAACCGGTACTCGATCAGCTTCGACACCGCCCAGTCGTAGTCTTCGCGCGAGCAGATAACGAACTTCACCTGATCGTTCGGGGTAAGCAGCGCTATGTTTTCGTAGCGATTGCGCCCGACCTCGGCGGAGCCCGGCGTCTTCAGGTCGAGCACGCGGCTTACCCGTTCGTCTACGCCGGCGATGTCCAGCGCTCCGCTGGTTTCCAGCGAGACGCCGTAACCGGCATCGCACAGTCGCTGCAGCAGTGGCAGACAATTGGGCTGCGCCAGCGGTTCGCCACCGGTGACGCAGACATACCGCGGCGAGTAGGCGGCGACACGCTCGAGGATGGCTTCGAGCGTCATCAGCTCGCCACCGTTGAAGGCGTACGCGGTATCGCAGTACTGACAGCGCAGGGGACAGCCGGTCAGGCGAACGAACACCGTGGGCAGTCCACTGGTGCGCGTCTCCCCCTGCAGCGAGTAGAAAATCTCGGTAATTCGCAGGGTCTGGTGCATATCAGCCACGGGCGTGACGGCTAAACAGGCCATCCGCCTCCGTTGCAGGTAAAGGGGGCGCCGATTCTAACGAAAAAACCCGCCGTGTGGGCGGGTTTCGTTTGATCGAGCACTCAGCGGTTGAGCTGTCGCTGTGCCAGCTGGGCCGCCGAGCTGTTCGGAAACTGAGCAATGACCTGCCGCAGAATACCCTGCGCCTTGTCACGGTTGCCCAGTCGCAGCTCGACATCGGCGAGCTTGTACAGCGAGTCAGGCACTTTGTTGTGCTGCGGATAAAGCTGGCTGACCTTAGCGAAAGCCTGGCCGGCTCCCTGCAAGTCGCCTTTTGCAAGATTAACCTCGCCCAACCAGTACTGGGCATTGCCCGCATACTGACTGTTCGGATACTTGCGCAAAAATGCACCGAATGCCTGGCTGGCCTTGTCGAAATCCTTGGCCTTGATCAGATCGAAGGCTGCGTCGTAGTACAGCTTCTCCTTCGCCGGATCGCCTGCCGGATCGCCCGAGGGCGCCGGGGCATTTGGTGCAACACTGCCGCCGCTGGCGCTCTGGCCAGCATCGGCAACGGAATTATGACCTGACGCGGCACTACCAGCGACACCACTGGCTAAGCGACGATCAAGATCTTGGTAACGCTCCAGACCTTCCTGTTGCAGACGTTGAATCTGGTTCTGCTGTTCCTCAAGCATGCCGCGCAACTGCGCGATCTCTTCCTGCATCTGCTGCAACTGCTGGAAGAGCATGCCCTGTGCCGAGGCTGGAGCAGCGGCTCCACCCCCGACATAGGCACCGCCACTCTCCGGCGCGGCCGTGGAGTAACCCGAGTTGCCGTAAGCGGCCCCCGAATCACCCTCGACTACCGGCACCTGGGCCGCCGCGATCAGCGGCATCCCGAATACTGCGAAACTCAGAGCGTGGCGGTACTTGCGCATGACGAATTACTTACGCAGTTCGACGCGGCGGTTCTGAGCCCAGGACTGCTCGTCGTTGCCCATGGCAACCGGACGCTCTTCACCATAGGAAACCAGTTCCAGCTGAGCCGGGGAAACGCCCTGCAGCACCAGGTAGCGCTGAACGGCCTTGGAGCGGCGCTCGCCCAGAGCCATGTTGTACTCACGGGTGCCGCGCTCGTCGGTGTGGCCTTCCAGAACGACGCGAGCGCCGTTGCCTTTCAGGTCCTTGGCGTGTACGTCGAGGGCACGCATGGCTTCCGGCTTGAGGTCGGAGCTGTCGTACTCGAAGTAGAAGGTGGTGATGGCGCGCAGAGCAGCTTCTTCGCTCATGCTGCCGTCAACGGAACCAGCGTCCGCACCGTAGCCAGCGTTAGGATCGATAGCGCCCGAGCCTTCGCCGGAATCGTCGCCGCCCTTGGAGGAACAGCCAACAGCGACAGCCATGGCCAGAGCCAGCGCGGTGAACTTACCGAATTTCAGCATTTCCATCTGTAACAACCCCAGGTGTGGTTTTGGTTTGTTGGTTAAAAAAGCGTTGGTACCGCATCAGTTCAGGTAAGGGGACCAGGATGGCTCTCGGACTTCGCCTTGAGCAGTAGGAAGCGGGAGCCTCACTCGCCCATTGATGGACACGAGCATCAGGACTCCCCGGCCCTGCTGGCGGGTTGCGTAGATTAGCATGGTGCCATTAGGCGCAACAGTGGGCGACTCGTCCAGAGTGGTCTCCGAGAGCAGGCGCAGATTGCCCCGCTGAAGGTCCTGAGCGGCGACCTTGAAGTTGGTATAGCCATCCTGCCGATGAATCATGACCAGCGTCTTTTCGTCAGCCGACAGCTTCGGGTTGGCGTTGTAGTTGCCGACGAAGGTAACCCGCTCGGCCGCACCGCTGCCCAGTCGCTGCTTGTAGATCTGCGGCTTGCCGGCGCGGTCGGAGGTGAAATAGATGGTCTGGCCATCAGCCCCCCAGAACGGCTCGGTGTCGATGGAATAGTGATTGGTCAGCCGCTGCAGCTGCCGCGAGCCCAGATCCATCACATAGATTTCCGGATTGCCGTCCTTGGACAGCACGAATGCCAGGCGATTGCCATCCGGCGAGAATGCCGGCGCACCGTTCAGCCCCTCGAAACCGGTAACTTGCTCGCGCCGACCGGTGTCGATGTGCTGGATGAAGATGCGCGGCCGCTTCTGCTCGAACGAAACGTAGGCGATGCGCCGACCGTCCGGCGAGTAGCGCGGCGACAGGATCGGTTCGCGCGACTGCAGCAGCGTCACCGCACGCGCGCCATCATAGTCGGAGCGCTGCAGGGTATAGCGGGTGTTTGCGCCACCGAGGCGCTCCGCCGTCACGTACAGCAAACGAGTGGAAAAGGCACCCTTGATGCCGGTGAGTTTCTCGAACGCCTGGTCGGAGACGTAGTGCGCCATGTCGCGCAGCTGATCGGGAGAACCACCGACACTACCGGTCATGACCTGCTGTTCGGTGGTCACGTTGAACACACCGAACTGCACCTGCAGACGCCCACCGGCCGGCTGGATATTTCCCACCACCACATACTGGGCGCCCAGTGCCTTCCAGTCACGGTAGATAATCTCGCTGCCGCGGGTAGGCATGCTGATCATGTTCTGCCGCGGAATCGGCTGGAAAATACCGGAATTGCGCAAGTCATTGCCGATGATATCGGCCATGTCCTCGGGCAATACGGTACCGCCTTGCCAGCCGAACGGGACCACCGCCACCGGAATGGCACGATCGGTACCGCTGGTGACGACGATGTTCTTCTCCTGCGCTACCGCCGTTCCCAGCAGGCAGCAGAGAAGGACAAGAATACCTCGAAGGGAATTGATCACAACGCTAGATCCTCTGGCGTGAACGTCATTTTGAACGATCGGTAAGGTTGGAAATCCTGCGGGCTGAGCCCTTGCATCTCCGTCAACCGACCAATATTCCTCACCGCAGCGACCGCGGAGTTGTCGAATGGCACATCACCGCTCGACCTCGCCACGTTGACCCCGGTGATGGTGCCATCAGGCAACATGTTCACCTGCAACTGCACCGACATGTTATTGCGGGCCGAAGGCGGACGCGTCCAGCCCTCAGCGGCGCGCAGACGAATCAGGTCATCGAAGTTGCCCGCCACCTGATCACCCTGACTGTCGGCCAGCGCCTGCTGGCGCTCGGTTGTGTCCGATAGCAGCTCGGCCAATGCCTGCGCCTTCTTATCCTCGGCCGCTTTACGCGCAGCCTCTGCGGCAGCCTTCTTCTTCGCCGCTTCGGCTGCCGCCTTTTTCTTGGCGTCTTCAGCCGCTTTCTTCTTCGCCTGCTCAGCCGCCGCCTTTTTCTTCGCTTCCTCGGCAGCCTTCTTCTTCGCCTCTTCGGCGGCCTTTTTCTTGGCGATATCGGCCTGTTTCTGCTGTTCGACCTTCTTGGCTTCCTCGGCCTTCTTCGCCTCGGCAGCCTTCTTGGCAGCGGCTGTTTTCTCCGCTTCGGCCTTTCGAGCCTGCTCGGCCTTCTTTTGTTCCGCAGCCTTGGCCGCAGCCTGCTTCTGCTGCTCGACCTTGCGCTGTTCCATCTGCTCGGTCTCGTATTGCTTGGCAGCAGTCTTCTTGGCTTCGCCAGCGATCTTTTGATTAGTCTGGGTCGTGGCCTGGCTTTGCGACTTCAGCTGATACAGCGTGGCCTGAACGATGGGCTTGGACGGCGGCAAATCGGGCGTCATGGCGAAGCTGACGAAAAGCAGGCCGAATATGATGACATGCAGGCCGACCGCCAGAACGACGGGCCAGAAGTAGCTTTCCGCAGGAGAGCGTTCAGCGTGCTGCATCAGGGCGCCTCGGTGATCAGGCCGACGTTGCCCACGCCTGCTTCCTGCAGCCCACCCATCGCGGCCATGACCGAGCCGTAATCGACCGCCTTGTCACCGCGTACGAATACCTGCACCTGCTTACCCTGGCTGCGATTCTGATTCATGATCGCCGTGACCGCCTTGGTCATCTCGTCGAGCGTCAGCGCACGATCCTGCACGGTATCGGTGTCCACCTCGCTGCCCATGTTCCAGTAATAGGTCTTGTCGGCCTTGATCGAGATGGTCAGCACCTGGGCGTTGTTGTCCTGCGGCAGCGCCTCGCTGCTGACCTTGGGCAGATCGACCTTCACGCCCTGGTTGAGCATGGGCGCGGTCACCATGAAGATCACCAGCAGCACCAGCATCACGTCGATGTAGGGCACCACGTTCATCTCGGCGACGGGCTTGCGTCTGTTGCGAATTCTGGCCATTACGTGAGGCCTCAATCTTCGGTGGTGTGAACTTTGCGATGCAGAATCGCCTGGAACTCGTCGGCGAAGGTGTAGTAGCGCCCGATCAGCATCTCGCCGCGAGCGGAGAAACGGTTATAGGCGATAACCGCCGGAATTGCGGCGAACAGGCCGATGGCGGTGGCAATCAGCGCCTCGGCGATGCCCGGGGCAACGGTCGCCAGGGTGGCCTGCTGCACCTGGGCCAGGCCACGGAAGGAATTCATGATGCCCCACACGGTACCGAACAGGCCGATGTAGGGACTGGTCGAACCGACGGTGGCGAGAAATGGCAGGCTCTGCTCGAGTTTTTCTTCCTCACGGGAAATGGCCACGCGCATCGCACGGTTGACGCCATCCATGACCGCATCGGGGTCAACGCCCTGCTGCTGGCGCAGCCGGGAAAACTCCTTGAAACCTGCGCGGAAGATCTGCTCGACCCCGGAATCGGGATCGGGATTGCTACCTGCCTGGCGGTACAGCTTGGACAGATCGATGCCGGACCAGAAGCGCTCTTCGAAGGCATCCAGCGAACGCTTGGCGGCACGCAGCAGATTGCCACGCTGGAAAATCATGATCCATGAGGTGACCGAGGCCCCCACAAGGATCAGCATGACCAGCTGCACCACGAAGCTGGCGTTGCTGATCAGGCTCCACATGGACATATGATCGACGTTGGCTTCCACGCTTACTCTCCTGCAGGGGATAGACCCGAGTCGGCGAAGGCTGCGCGCAGCGCTTCCGGAATGGCTCGGGGTTTCAGACTTTCGGCACGCACGCAGGCCACCAGGACCTGACCTTCACACAGTAATCGCCCATCCGCGGCACGCTTGACCTGCTGATTGAAACGCAGGCTGGCACGCTTCATTTCAACCACCTCGGCACTCACCAGCAGCTCGTCATCCAGTCGCGCCGGGGCGTGATAACGCGCCTCGCACGAATGCACAACGAACAGCAGGTCTTCCCCGACGAGCTGCGACTGGTCGAAACCCAGGTCGCGCAGGCGTTCGGTACGAGCCCGTTCCATGAACTTGAGGTAGTTGACGTAGTAGACGATGCCGCCCGCGTCGGTGTCCTCGTAATAGACCCGACAGCGATGGACGAACGGCTCAGCGTTGATTCGCGCGCGCATACTAGTGCCCGGCCTGAAAAATGCCAATTGGGTGGGTGAACAATATTTTCATCAATCCGTGTCGCCGCTGAACAGATCCGGCGTGGGCGATTCGGCCAGACGCCGCGGCAGATTCAGGCCGAAGTGCAGATAGGCGTGCCGCGTGACCACGCGCCCACGTGGCGTACGCATGATGTAGCCCTGCTGGATCAGGTAGGGCTCGAGCACATCCTCGATGGTATGGCGCTCTTCACTGATGGCGGCGGCCAGGCTGTCGACGCCCACCGGCCCGCCATCGAACTTCTCGATCAGCGCCAGCAGCAGGCGGCGATCCTGATGATCGAAGCCACGCTCGTCGACATCCAGCATATTCAACGCCAGGTCGGCGATCTCGCGGGTGATCTCACCACGACCGCGCACTTCTGCGAAATCGCGGACACGGCGCAGCAGCCGGTTGGCGATGCGCGGGGTACCACGCGCGCGGCGGGCGATCTCGAAGGCTCCCGCCGCCTCGGTCGGCAACCCGAGGATGCCTGCCGAACGACTGACAATGGTCGCCAAATCCTCGGTCGAATAGAACTCCAGGCGCTGCACGATACCGAAGCGATCGCGCAGCGGATTGGTCAGCATCCCGGCACGGGTCGTCGCGCCAACCAGGGTGAAGGGCGGCAGATCGAGCTTGATCGAGCGCGCCGCCGGGCCTTCGCCGATCATGATGTCGAGCTGGAAATCCTCCATCGCCGGATACAGCACTTCCTCGACGATCGGAGATAGACGATGGATCTCATCGACGAACAGCACATCGCCCGCTTCCAGATTGGTCAGTAACGCGGCGAGATCGCCCGGGCGCTCGAGGACCGGGCCGGACGTGCTCTTGATCGAGACGCCCATCTCCTCGGCGATGATGTTCGCCAGGGTGGTCTTGCCGAGGCCGGGCGGGCCGAAGATCAGGGTGTGATCCAGCGCCTCGCCGCGACCCTTGGCGGCGCGGATGAACAGGTCCATCTGCTCGCGCACGACCGGCTGACCGATGTATTCGGCAAGCCGTAACGGGCGGATGGCGCGGTCCAGCTGCTCGTCGCGGTCACGACTGCTGGCGGTGATCAGGCGGTCGGCTTCGATCATGGCGTTACACCATGCCCTTGAGGGCACGGCGAATCAATTCTTCACTGCTCAAACCGTCTTCCTGTATGGCGCCGACTGCCCGACTGGCTTCCTGCGGCTTGAACCCCAACGAAATGAGGGCGCTGACCGCATCGTTCTCGGCGCTTGTGACTGCCCCGGCGCCGCGAGGTTCAACCACCAGCGTGGCAATCGAGGGCATGGTTTCCCAGGCCTTGAAGCGATCCTTGAGTTCGACCAGCAGGCGCTCGGCGGTCTTCTTGCCGACCCCGGGGATTTTCACCAGGGTCGATGTATCCTGCGCTTGCACGCAACGCACCAGCTCGTCCACTTCCAACCCGGACATCAGCGCCAGCGCCAGCTTCGGCCCTACGCCATTGAGGCGAATCAGTTCGCGGAACAGCTCACGCTCACGCTTCTCGAAGAAACCGTAGAGCAGCTGGGCGTCTTCGCGCACCACCAGATGGGTGTGCAGCGTGACGCTTTCGCCAACGCCGGGCAGCCGATAGAGCGTGGTCATCGGTACCTCGACCTCATAGCCGACGCCGTTCGCATCGAGAAGCAGATGAGGCGGTTGCTTTTCCGCCAGGGTGCCACGCAAACGTCCGATCACGATTCCGCTTCCTCCAACATCGCCGGTCTCGCCCGGCGACTGCCAAAACTGTTCTACCGCCCCAAGCGGGGCTACAAGCGCAAACGTCCGCCCCGGCGCTTGGCGCCGCTCAAACCGTGCGGAATCAGGCTCTGCCGATGATGCGCATGGCACAGCGCGATGGCCAACGCATCGGACGCATCGATCTGCGGTTTTTCCAGCAGCTTGAGCAAATGCATGACCATCATCTGGACTTGCTGCTTGTCCGCCCCACCGGTTCCGGCAATTGCCTGCTTGACCTGGGTCGCCGTGTACTCGGCGATCTGCAGGCCGGCCTCGGCACCGGCGACGATTGCCGCGCCGCGCGCCTGGCCGAGCTTGAGCGCCGAATCGGCGTTGCGCGCCATGAACACCTGTTCGATGCCCATCGTCACCGGACCGTAGGTCCGGATCACCTCGCTGACACCACCGAATACCGCTCGCAGACGCTCGGCCAGCTCGCCGCTGCCGGTGCGAATGCAGCCCGAAGCCACATATTCGCAGCCGCGCCCGGTGTCACGCACCACCCCGTAGCCGGTAATTCGCGAGCCGGGGTCGATTCCCAAAATCAGCGTCATGGCCGTGGTCGCGCTGTCTATTTATCCAGTGCGCGAGTATACGGCTGCGCCTCCCAGCGCGCCACCGCCGAGCCGATTCAGGCCCGGCGATTTCCTCGGACTGGCGCGCATAAAAAAGCCGGAAGCGCCGCTGGGCATCTTCCGGCCTTCTGCGATCCAGATGCGGTCAGCCGAGCTGTTCCATGATCTCGTCCGCGATCTCGGCGTTGTGGTAGACGTTCTGCACGTCGTCCAGATCCTCCAACGCATCGATCAGGCGCAGCACCTTCTGCGCGGTCTCGACATCGGCGATCGGAGCGGTGATCGAGGGGATCATCGCGACTTCAGCCTCATCACCCTTGAAGCCAGCCTGGGTCAGCGCCTCGTTGACCGAGAGGAAGTCGGCAAAGCTGGTGTAGATTTCCACCGAGCCATCATCCTGGCTGACCACGTCATCGGCGCCCGCTTCCAGCGCCGCTTCCATCAGCGCGTCCTCGTCGACACCCGGCGCGTAGCTGATCTGCCCCTTGCGATCGAACATGTAGGCCACGGAACCATCGGTGCCAAGGTTGCCGCCATTCTTGCTGAAGGCGTGGCGCACCTCGGCCGCAGTACGGTTACGGTTGTCGGTCATGGCCTCGATGATGATGGCCACGCCGCTGGGTGCGTAGCCCTCATAGGTCAGCTCGGTCATGTTGTCGGCTTCGTTGGAGCCGGCACCACGGGCGATGGCACGGTCGATCACGTCGCGCGACATGTTGGCGGTCAGCGCCTTGTCCACCGCCAGGCGCAGGCGCGGGTTGTCCGCGGGTACGCCACCGCCGTGTTTGGCTGCCACGGTCAGTTCGCGGATCAGCTTGGTGAAGATCTTGCCCCGCTTGGCGTCCTGACGCTCCTTGCGGTGCTTGATGTTGGCCCATTTGGAATGACCAGCCATAACTCACTCCATTTCTTCAACTGGATCAGTAGTTCCGAAACCCATCCCGCGGGCGGGTTTCGCCGAATCGCCTGGCAAACCGCTACTGCCAAGACGAAGAAGCCTGGCAAAACCAGGCTTCCGATGGTGCTTATTCCGCCTTGGGCTGCTCGCGCAGGCGGATGTGCAGGTCGCGCAGCGCCTTGTTGTCCACCGCACCCGGCGCTTGGGTCATCACGTCCGCAGCGCTCTGGGTTTTCGGGAACGCGATCACTTCGCGGATCGACTGCGCACCGGTCATCAGCATCACCAGCCGGTCCAGGCCGAAGGCCAGACCACCATGCGGCGGCGCGCCGAACTTCAGCGCGTCGAGCAGGAAGCCGAACTTCTCTTCCTGCTCGGCCTCGTCGATGCCGAGGATGCGGAATACCGCCTGCTGCATTTCCTTGCGGTGAATACGGATGGAGCCGCCACCCAGCTCGGTGCCGTTGAGCACCATGTCGTAGGCGCGCGACAGCGCGGCGCCCGGATTGGCCTCCAGCTCCTCGGGGGTGCACTTGGGCGCAGTGAACGGATGGTGCAGCGCCGACAGGGAGCCGTCGTCGTTCTCCTCGAACATCGGGAAGTCCACGACCCACAGCGGTGCCCACTCGCAGGTCAGCAGCTTGAGGTCATGGCCGAGCTTGATGCGCAATGCACCCAGTGCTTCGGAGACGATTTTCGCCTTGTCGGCGCCGAAGAAGACGATGTCGCCATCCTGCGCACCGACGCGGTCGAGAATGACGTTGAGGTTGTCTTCGGGGATGAACTTGACGATCGGCGACTGCAGGCCCTCGACACCCTTGGCACGCTCGTTGACCTTGATGTAGGCCAGGCCCTTGGCGCCGTAGATGCCGACGAACTTGGTGTAGTCGTCGATCTGGCTGCGCGGCATGCTCGCCGCGCCCGGAACGCGCAGCGCAGCAACGCGACCCTTCGGATCGTTGGCCGGGCCGGAGAAGACCTTGAACTCGACAGCATTGAGCTGATCGGCAACATCCACCAGTTCCAGCGGGATGCGCAGGTCGGGCTTGTCCGAGCCATAGCGGCGCATGGCTTCCTCGAACGGCATGTGCGGGAATTCGCCGAACTCCAGGTCCAGTACTTCCTTGAACAGCTTGCGGATCATGCCCTCGGTGATGGCGATGATGTCCGCCTCCTCGAGGAAACTGGTCTCGATGTCGATCTGGGTGAATTCCGGCTGGCGGTCGGCGCGCAGGTCTTCGTCACGGAAGCATTTGGCGATCTGGTAGTAGCGATCGAAGCCGGCCACCATCAGCAGCTGCTTGAACAGCTGCGGCGATTGCGGCAGAGCAAAGAAGTTGCCCGCATGGGTGCGGCTCGGCACGAGGTAGTCGCGCGCACCCTCGGGAGTCGGGCGGCCGAGGATCGGCGTCTCGACGTCGAGGAAGCCGTTCTCGTCCAGATAGCGACGGATGCTGGCGGTGATGCGCGAGCGCAGCTTGAGCTTCTCGGCCATCTCCGGGCGACGCAGATCGATGAAACGATAGCGCAGACGAGTTTCCTCACCCACGTCGCTGTATTCGTTAAGCGGGAACGGCGGGGTTTCCGCCTCGTTCAGCACGTCCAGCTCGTAGCCCAGCACCTCTATGGCGCCGGAGGCGATGTTCGGGTTAACCGCACCGGCCGGACGCAGGCGCACCTTGCCGCGAATGCAGACGACGAACTCGCTGCGCACGCGGTCGGCGACGGCGAAGGTTTCCGCGCGATCCGGATCGAATACCACCTGGGCCAGACCTTCACGATCACGAATGTCGAGGAAGATCACCCCGCCATGATCGCGACGGCGATGTACCCAGCCGCAGAGAGTGATTTCCTGGCCATCCAGGCTTTCATTGAGTTGGCCGCAATAGTGGCTGCGCATCATGGTGGTGTTCGCTTCTCGTATCTTTGATTCGTTAGGTCGCTGGAGCCGCGGTGCCGGCGCACGATTGCCGGGCGCCGCTTCCTGGCTATCGAGCCGCCGGGCACAAGCGCGGGATTATATCCACATAATCGTCACGACGCAGCCGTCGCCCGGCAGTCGAGCCTGCGCATTCGCTCGCAGGGAACCCACGACGAGGAGCCCCTTCCAAAGCCAGGTGGCCTGCCGCGGCGCCACATCAGCAACAAAAGCCGCGATTTTTCTGGCATAACTGCAACCGGATCACCCACCAAGGAGAACAACCATGGAAATCGATATCGGCATCGCCGAACAGGATCGTGCCGCCATCGCAGAAGGGCTGTCTCGTCTGCTCGCCGACACCTATACGCTGTACCTGAAGACCCACAACTTCCACTGGAACGTCACCGGGCCGATGTTCAACACGCTGCACACCATGTTCGAGACCCAGTACACCGAACTGGCGCTCGCCGTGGACGAGATCGCCGAGCGTATCCGCGCTCTCGGCTTCCCGGCGCCAGGAACGTACGCGGCCTATGCGCGCCTGTCGTCGATCAAGGAAGACGAAGGCGTGCCGTCTGCCGAGCAGATGATCAAGCTGCTGGTCGAAGGTCAGGAAGCGGTCGTGCGCACCGCACGCGGCATCTTTCCGTTGCTGGACAAGGTCAGCGACGAGCCGACTGCCGACCTGCTGACCCAGCGCATGCAGATTCACGAAAAGACCGCCTGGATGCTGCGCAGCCTGCTGGCAGCCTGAGTCATCCTCGCCGAGGCGGCCGCGTGCCGCCCGCCTCGGCTGCAGGCTCCCTCCCCGGGTTCGCCGCAAGCGCGTGCCCGGCCAAAGGCTCATTTGAGCGCCACCGGCCTTTGCTGTTAAATACGGCCGCGCTGCGGCGCCGAGTCTCTCGCCAGTCAGACATCTGCACGTCTGCTAGCTCATTTCCCAGGCACTCGCCTGCCGCCGCCTTTTCCTGTCGTGTATCCACTACGAGTCATAAGAATGCTCAAGATCGTCCATGTATTAACCGGCGTCCTCGCCTTGCTGCTGTCATTCGTCCCCAGCCTGCGCGGCGACCTGCCGCTTCTTCTGCAACCAGCCGCCCTCTGCCTGCTGATGATCGGCCTGCTGAATATCCAGTTCATTCCGTCGATTACCGCGAACACCGATCCACGCACCCGTCCCGTTCTGCTCGGAGTATCAGCATTGCTGGTGCTGGCCGCCGCAGTCCAGGCACTCATTCTGCTGCTGCCGCTGGAGCAGATCGCCGGCCAACCGGCCACGCTCGCCAGCCTGCTGCTGGTATTCGTCGCCGTACTCCTGCACCTGGCGACCACTCGCACCCAGCGCCAACCGCAGCGCGAACGCCAGCGGCAGCAGCGCGCACCCGCCGCCAGCGTCGGCGGCGCCGGCCGGGAAACCGGTACGGTGAAGTGGTTCAACACATCCAAAGGCTTCGGCTTCATTTCCCGCGATAGCGGCGACGACGTGTTCGTGCATTTCCGCGCGATTCGCGGCGAAGGCCATCGCGTGCTGACTGAAGGCCAGCGCGTCGAATTCACCATCATGATGCGTGACAAGGGCCTGCAGGCCGAGGACGTGGTCACGCTGTAATTGCGACGCCGGCAGGTGTGCAAGCCTGCCGGCCTCTTGCACTCCACCCGTCAGTAATGCGGTGGCGGCGCCTCGTCTTCCTCGCCCCCAATGCTGCTCTGCATTTCTTCCAGCCGCCTGGCCAATGCCTGCAACTGCAGCTGCATTCGATCAACCAGACGCCGCTGCTCGACCAGTACATCGTTCAACGTCTGGATCGTATCGTCCTGAAACGCCAGTCGCGCCTCCAGATCGGCGATTCGCGATTCCACATTCATAGCTCACTCTCCAAAGCGAAACTGATCGGCCAGCACGGTCTTGAGGCGGGCCCTGATCGCCGCCGCCTGATCCTGCGTATACGGCTTGGGCTGATGCTTGCCCCACACCGGCGCCGGCCACGCCGCATCGTCGCGGGAGCGGGCAATGACGTGTATATGCAACTGGCTGACGACGTTGCCCAGCGTCGCGACATTCATCTTGTCCGCGCCGAAACTGTCCTTGACGATTTCTGCAAACGCGGTGGTTTCACGCCACAACTGCTGCTGATCCGCCGCGTCCAGCTGAAACAGCTCGCTGACCGCCTCGCGCCGCGGCACCAAGATGAACCACGGGTATTGTGCATCGTTCATCAGCAGTAGCCGACACAACGGAAAGTCGCCAATCGGCAATGTGTCCTGCTCCAGATGCGAATCGAGAATGAACATAACGGCGCTCCTGTATGACAAGGTCAGGCGCGGTCGAACCCACGCTGGCGCCAAGAATACCCTTGCGCGCAGGTCCGCGCCTTCACGGAGCAGAGGCAAGCGAGCATGCCCCACCATGCAGCACACGCTGCCGCTCGGCCTGGTGCGCGTGCGCGCAGCGCTGAGCCGACACGACTTGAGTACGCTTCTTGCTAGACAAGGATTGGTCGAGTCTTGCACGTAAGCCGAAAGCAGGCTTGGCAAACTTGCTCTAGCCTATCGACGCAGCTAAACAGTACATTCTGCGAATGGCTCGATACTAAGAAGCGTAATACGCCGAAATCGGGCCAGATTCGGATAACAAGAAGCGATCTCTGCGTGCGTCGACACGAGAGCAAGCACCGTTTTGAACCAATGGAGCAAATCACGATGAAAGTGATGAAGTGGAGCGTAATCGCCCTTGCCGTTGCGGCGGGCACATCCCAGATGGCGCTGGCCAGCCAGCAATCGGAAGCGAAGGGCTTCGTCGAGGATGCCAAGCTGGATCTGTTGCTGCGCAACACGTATTGGAACCGTGACCACAAAGATGGCGCCGACGACCGCAACACCTGGGCGCAGGGCTTCATCACCACGTTCGAGTCCGGCTTCACCCAAGGCACCATCGGCGTCGGCATCGATGCCTACGGCCTGCTGGGCGTCAAACTCGATGGCGGTCAGGGCGACATGTTCCCCGGAGAGCCGAAGGATTGGGAAGACGATCTCTCCGAAGCAGGCGCAGCGGTAAAATTCCGTCTCTCCAATACCACGCTCAAGTACGGCAATCAGTTCGTTAATCTTCCAGTCATCGCCTCCGATGACTCCCGTCTGCTGCCTGAAGCCTTCACCGGCACCATGATCACCAGCAGCGAAATCGAAGGGCTTGAACTGAACGCCGGTCACTTCACCGCTGACAGCCCGATGGGCTCCCCCGCACGTGACGACTTCGGTCTGAAGAGTCTCGACGTCTTCGGTGGTACCTATGCCTTCACCGATAATCTCAGCGCCTCGCTGTACTTCTCCGATGTCGAGGACACTTACGACAAGAAGTACGCCAACGTTAACTACGTGATGCCGCTGGCGGACGATCAATCGCTGACCTTCGATCTCAACTACTACAAGACCGACGACATCAATCAAGACTTCAGCGAAGACGGCTCGGAAGTCGATGACAACACCATCTGGAGCCTGTCGGCCAAGTATGCAGTCGGCGCCCACGCGTTCATCCTCGCGCACCAGCGCGTCTCCGGCGATACCGGCTATCTGTACGATGCCGGCGACGGCGGCGGCTCGATCTGGGTAGCCAACTCCTACCTCTCCGACTTTAACTTCAAGGACGAGCGTTCCTGGCAAGCCAGCTACGAGCTGGACTTCAGCAGCTATGGCGTATCCGGCCTGCAGTGGAAGACCGCCTATGTGCGCGGCGATAACATCGACGCAGCCTATTACGGCGGTGAAGGCGAGGCGACCGAGCGTGAGATCTTCAACCAGGTTTCCTACACCTTCCAGAACGGTGCTGCCAAGGACCTGACCCTGCGCGCGCGCAACTCCATCCTGCGTACCAACAACCCGGCCTGGAACGACGTGAACGAATGGCGCCTGTACGCCATCTATCCGATCAGCATCCTGTAACCGCCGACACTCGCAACACCCCGGAGCCCGGCCAATTGGCCGGGCTCTTCTTTTTCATTCGGCAGCCGGCCCCACGCGTCCGCTCGCGCTGGCCGGCTTCTGTACGCTTCTTTCCCGCAGCCGTACAATGCCGGGCCAAATTCCAGCCTCTGCAAGGACATAACGGCCACATGCGCACCAGTCAGTTCCTGCTCTCGACCCTCAAAGAAACCCCGTCCGATGCCGTGGTGATCAGTCACCAGCTGATGCTGCGCGCCGGGATGATCCGCAAGCTGGCTTCTGGGCTCTACACCTGGATGCCGATGGGTCTGCGCGCGCTGCGCAAGGCCGAGGCCATCGTGCGTGACGAGATGAACAAGGCCGGAGCCCTGGAAGTGCTGATGCCGGCGATCCAGCCAGCCGAGCTGTGGCAGGAATCCGGGCGCTGGGAGCAGTACGGCCCCGAGCTGCTGCGCCTGAAGGACCGTCATGGGCGCGAGTTCTGCGTCGGCCCGACCCACGAGGAAGTCATTACCGACCTGGCGCGCAACGAGCTGAACAGCTACAAGCAGCTGCCAATCAACTTCTTCCAGATCCAGACCAAGTTCCGCGATGAAATCCGCCCACGCTTCGGCCTGATGCGTGGCCGCGAATTCCTGATGAAGGATGCCTACTCCTTCCACCTGAGTCAGGAGTCGCTGCAGGAAACGTACGACCGTATGCACCAGGCATACTGCAACATCTTCACCCGTCTGGGCCTGAACTTCCGCCCGGTGCAGGCCGATACCGGTTCCATCGGCGGCACTGGCTCGCACGAGTTCCACGTGCTGGCCGAATCCGGCGAGGACGATATCGCCTTCAGCGATACCTCCGACTACGCCGCCAACATCGAGAAGGCTGAGGCCATCCCGCGCGAGAGCGAGCGCGCCGCACCCACCGAAGAGCTGCGGCTGGTCGACACGCCGAATGCCAAGACCATCGCCGAGCTGGTCGAGCAGTTCGGCCTGGCCATCGAGAAGACCGTCAAGACACTGGTCGTGCATGGTCTCGAGAAGGGCCAGCTGATCGCCCTGATCGTGCGTGGCGATCACGAACTCAACGAGATCAAGGCCGCGAACCTGGCGCAGGTCGCCAGCCCGCTGGTATTCGCCTCGGAAGCCGAGATCCGCGCCGCCATCGGTGCCGGCCCCGGCTCGCTGGGCCCGCTGAACCTGCCGATTCCGTGCGTCATCGACCGTTCGGTCGCGCTGATGAGCGACTTCGGCGCTGGCGCCAACGTCGACGACAAGCACCACTTCGGTCTGAACTGGGAGCGCGATCTGCCGCTGCCGGAGGTCGCCGACCTGCGCAACGTGGTTGCCGGCGACCCGAGCCCGGATGGCCACGGCACCCTAGTGATCAAGCGCGGCATCGAGGTCGGCCACATCTTCCAGCTGGGCACCAAGTACAGCGAGGCCATGAGCTGCCAGGTGATGGGCGAGAACGGCAAGCCGGCCACGCTGATCATGGGCTGCTACGGCATCGGCGTGTCCCGCGTCGTCGCTGCGGCCATCGAGCAGAACTACGACGATCGCGGCATTCGCTGGCCGGACGCCCTGGCGCCGTTCCAGATCGCTCTCGTGCCGATGAAGTATGAGAACGAAGCCGTGCGCGAGGCGACCGACAAGCTCTACGCCGAGCTGACTGCCGCCGGTTACGAGGTGCTGCTCGACGACCGTGACAAGAAGACCAGTCCGGGCGTCAAATTCGCCGACATGGAGCTGATCGGCATTCCGCATCGTATCGTCATCGGCGATCGCGGTCTGGCCGACGGCACCCTGGAGTACAAGCACCGTCGCGATGCCGAACCGCAGGCGGTAGCTGCCGCAGACATCCTGTCTTTCATCAATTCGCGTGTCGCACGCTGATCGGAAACCATGCTCAACCGACGTGTTGTAGTTTCAACTGGCGCCGCGCTTTGCGCGGCGCTGCTGCTTGGCGGTTGCGCCAACCATCTGCCGCAGCGCAGTGAGCACGAAGCCAGGACCGAGCGCAAACCGCTCGACCACAGCCTGCGCATCGAAGTTGGCGAGCCGCCGGTGCTGGAGTTGCCGCAACGGCGCGTCCGCATCCAGGAACAGCGGACCTTCGAGGTTACCGATTTCGAGGTCACCCGCCGTTACGATCGCTACACGCCCTACCAAGCCTGGCGCGAGCTGTACGAGATACCGCTCGGGGCGGTCGCCGTGGTCGCCGGCATCGGCGCCAACGTGGTCAACGTCGTACTGCTGGGCAACGTGCCGGAAAGCGCAACGCGCGGCTGGATCAGCTACGGTTTCGCCGGCCTCAACCCTTTCCTCAACGTTGAGTCCAACGGGCGCTCGCAGCAGAACCTCGCCAGCCTCGACGAACAGCGCCGCGATTCCCGCCTGGAATACACCAGCCTGCCCTGGGCCGAACGCCCGGTGCGGGTCAGCGCAGGCGAACAGCTTCACGAGCTGAACACCGACCGCAACGGCGTGCTGCACCTCAATCTGCTCGACGGACCATTTGCCGAGCAGGACATCGGCCCCATCGGCAAGCTGCTGCTGAGCGTCGAGGACGAGCAGGACGGCACGCGCGCCGACGCCGTGCTGCTGGTCAGCCACAACCTGCGCGGCAAGCTGCTGGAAGCCCACGATCTGATCTTCGACGATCTCGAAGGTGACGACGTGGCGCAGTGGGTTCACCGCGTCAAACGCCTGTCCGAGCTGGGACTGGAGGAAGAAGCCAGCGAGCTGGAGCAGAGCCTGATCGAGCTGACGCGGCATGATCCCGAACTGCAGCAGGAGTTTCTCCAGCGCCTGATGCAGGACGCCGGGCGCACCGCCTCATCGGTGGACAACTGACACCATGCCGTGGCGCTGCTGGCTACTGTCGGCGCTGCTGCTCCTAGCATGTCCGCTCCAGGCCAGCATCCGCCAGGCTCCGGAACCCGAACTGCGCGAACTGATGCAGCGCACGGTCGACGAGGCGGACAGCTTTCAGGACCGCTTCGAGGCCGAGGTCTGGCTGCTCGACATGTCCACCCGTCTCAAGCGCTACATCGCCGACACCGAGGAACGCCTCACCCTGCTGCGCCTGGTACATCGCGAGGCGACCAAGGCCGGGCTGCGTCCCGATCTGGTCATGGCGCTGATCCACGCCGAGAGCCGCTTCGATCGCTTCGCGATTTCCAGCGTCGGCGCTCAGGGCATGATGCAGGTGATGCCGTTCTGGAAAGCCGAACTCGGGCGCCCGCAGGACAACCTCACCGACAACGCCACCAACCTGCGCTACGGCTGCACGATCCTCAGCTACTACCTGCGCAAGGAGAAGGGCGACATCAGCCGTGCGCTCGCCCGCTACAACGGCAGCCTCGGCCAGCAGCGCTACCCGGCGAAAGTGATCGGCTTCTGGCAGGACTTCTGGTACGTGCGCCCCTGAGCGCCAGCGCTCTACTCGTCGCGCAGTTGCTCGAGTCGGGCCAACAGCTTGTCAGCGGTCTGTTCACCAACCAGTTGCTCGCGCACCTTACCGGTGTCGTCGACCAGATAGGTCACCGGCAGTACCGCGCTGCGTGACAGCTGCAGTCGCTCGGCCGGATCCTCGCTGAGCACGCGAAAGCGGATTCCCAGCGCCTCGGCCGCTTGCGCCAGCTCTTCACCACGCAGCTCGTCGAAGTTGACGCCAAGCACGTGCAGATCCGTACGGGACTCGGCCAGACGATTCAGCTCGGGAATTTCGGTACGACACGGGCCGCACCACTCCGCCCAGTAGTTGATCAGCAGCCAGCGTCCCTGCAATTGCTCGGCAGCCACCAGTTGCCCGTGCTGATCCACACCCCAGTCCTGCTCGCAGCCGCTGATCAGCAGGCTGCCCAGCAGCATCAACAACAGGCCTCTGAACTTGCCCACGTCGGTACCCCGTCAGATGTTCGATGCCGCTAGCCTGACCCAAGCAACTGCCGCAAGGCAACCACGTGCGCCGCCTTTATGTCAGCTCAGCTGAGCGCTGCCAGCGAACCGACGTCTTCGCCGAACTGGGAGCCTAGTCACGCCTGGCGTCGGCAACGTGCACAGTTTTGCCGCCAGGGTGCTGCCTATAATTTCGCACCTACCATCATCCCCTGCCTGCAGCGAAGCCATGTCCCAGACCCATGACAAACTGATCGGCCCTGTCCCCTCTCACATCGTCGACCAGGCGCCTCTCGCGCTCACGGCCTACGAGGGCCGCGTCGCCGAATTCAACATCGCCAGCTGGCTGCAGCTGCATGGGCAGGCCGGATTGGGCGTTTCGCTGGTGATGAAATACCGCGATGGTCAACAGCGGCGCGAAGCCGCCGTGGATCACGGGCGTACCGATAGCAACGGCAGGATTTTGCTGTCCGGCGTCGCGCGCCTGACGGTCAGAAGCCGGATCGAAGATCTGCAGGTGTACCTGCGCACCGGCGTGGTGATCGAGCAGATGAAGGTCGAGGAACTCTTCGTACAGGCCGCCGAACGGATCGAAGCACCCGCACAGCTAGTACAGGCGTAGGGTCAACGCGCCAGCTTTTCCACAGCAGGCGACTCCCGCTCGACGGGCTCGTCCTGCTGACACAAGGGCACGAGCGATTCGGGCCAGCGGCTGAAGGTCAGGCCAGTCAGGCGGTTGAGCGACTGCAGCGCCACCTCCGGAGCCCGTTGGTGCAGATGGATGACAGTATTGCGTTCGGTCTTCACGGCCTCTTCCTTCCTTCGCCTCGGTGCAAGCCTCAGCTAGAAACGTGCCAGCCTGGCCCTGCCTTGCTCCACCGCCGTGCATTCGCACCGTTCAACACCGCCGGGATGCCAAAGTGCCATGGTACGAAGGCGGAATCGCTCAGCTACTGACCGTTTTTGTCACCACCGACGCTCAGCCAGTCGGCCAGACTGCCGCCGAACAGATTGAGCTGCTCCTGCTGCAGCAGTTCCAGCGAGCGCCGCAGCGTCGGATACCAGGCTTCCGATAACGTCTCGGGCAGCCGCTCCAGCCCGGACAACGGCCACGGGTTGTGGCGCAGCAACTGGTCGAGGCTGTAATGACTGAGGTCGCGACACAGCACCCAACCGCCCGAACCTGTGCGGCAGACCAACTGTTCGCGCTCGAAGAATTCCAGTAGCTCGTCCCACTCGTCTTCGGGCAGGTGCCAGCCGGCGCGGTGCATGTCACGCAGCGCAAGCTCGCGCCCTTCCTGCTGGCGGTCGTAGAGCAAGCGCAGCAGCACCAGCATCACCAGCAGGCGCGGCAGGCGGCGACGGCGCCACTGTTGCGACGAGGACAGGCCGCAAACCAGCTCGGCGCCGAATAGCACGATCATCCACGACAGATAGATCCACAGCAGGAACAGCGGCACCGCCGCGAAGGCACCGTAGATCAGCTGGTAACTCGGAAAATAGCTGACATACAGGCCGAACAGTTGCTTGGCCGC
Source organism: Stutzerimonas sp. 21-1 (assembly GCF_056336065.1). Taxonomy (NCBI): domain Bacteria; kingdom Pseudomonadati; phylum Pseudomonadota; class Gammaproteobacteria; order Pseudomonadales; family Pseudomonadaceae; genus Stutzerimonas; species Stutzerimonas sp. 21-1. Next base: position 2,951,271 of record NZ_CM150500.1, read on the forward strand.
CTCGAACAACACCGCCGCGAACAGCCCGCCCGCCAGCGCATGGCGCAGCGGCACGCGGGTATTGGGCACTGCCGCATAGAGCAAGGTGAAGGCCAGGATGCTGAGCACCAGCGGCATCGCCTTCAGCAGCGTGCCCGCGCCGAGCAACGCATACGGCCCGGAGATAAATGTCAGCGAGGCGAGGTAGGTACTGGTCGCAAACCCCGCACCGAGCAGCAACGGGCCGAGGCTGAGAATCGCCCAGTACAGCAGGAAGCTCGACACCCCGCGCCGCGGCTGGCGCACGCGCCAGATGGTGTTGAACGCCTTCTCGATGGTCAGCAGCATCATCAGCGCAGTGACCATCAGGAAACCGACGCCGAACCAGGTCAGCTGGCGTGCCTGGCTGGTGAACGCGATCAGGTACTCCTGAATCGTCGCTCCGGTGGAGGGGATGAAGTTCTTGAAGATATACAGCTGGATCTGTTCGCCGACGCCCTGGAACGCCGGAATCGCCGAAAGCATGGCGAAGGTGACGGTCATCATCGGCACCACTGCGAACAGCGTGGTGTAGGTCAGCGCCGCCGCGCTGTTCGGGCCGCGGTCGGCGAGGAAACGCTGCACCAGAAAGCGACAGAACTCCACCAGATTGTCGATGCGCTGCTGCATCCCCGCTCCTTAGCCAACCGGTCGTTTCGAACCGTCCCCCCGGGAGGGTTAGAATGGCCGCCTTCATCGGCGAGGCGCAACCCAAAATGACCGAACTTACCCTCTATCACAACCCGCGCTGCTCGAAATCGCGCGGCGCGCTGGAACTGCTCGAAGCCCGCGGACTCGAGCCGCACATCGTGCGCTACCTGGAAAACCCGCCCAGCGCCACCGAACTGCAGGCCCTGCTGGCCAAGCTCGGACTGAGCGCGCGGCAACTGCTGCGCAGCGGCGAAGAGGAATACCAGAGCCTCGGCCTGGCCGACCCGAACCTCAGCGATGCGCAGCTGATCGAGGCGATGGTCGCTCATCCGCGGCTGATCGAGCGACCGATCCTCATCGCCGGCGACAAGGCGGTAGTCGGACGCCCACCGGAACGCGTGCTGGAGATCCTGCCGTGAGTGCGTCTTACATCCTGGTGCTCTATTACAGCCGCCACGGCGCCACCGCCGAGATGGCCCGGCAGATCGCCCGCGGTATCGAGATGGCCGGACTCGAGGCGCGCCTGCGCACGGTGCCGGCGGTATCCAGCGAATGCGAGGCGGTGGCGCCGAGCATTCCGCAGGATGGCGCGCTCTACGCCACGCTGGACGACCTGAAGCACTGCGCCGGCGTGGCGCTCGGCAGTCCGACGCGTTTCGGCAACATGGCCGCCCCGCTCAAGTACTTCCTCGACGGCACCAGCAGCCTGTGGCTAACCGGCGAGCTGGTCGGCAAACCCGCTGCGGTATTCACCTCCACCGCCAGCCTGCACGGCGGCCAGGAGAGCACACTGCTGTCGATGCTGCTGCCGCTGCTGCATCACGGCATGCTGGTTCTGGGCCTGCCCTACAGCGAGAACGCCCTGCTGGAAACCCGTGGCGGCGGCACGCCGTATGGCGCCAGTCACCATGCCGGCGCCGACGGCAAGCGGGCCCTTGATACGCATGAAACCGCCCTTTGCCGCGCACTCGGCCAGCGCCTGGCGCAGACCGCACAGCGTCTGGAGGCAGCCCGTGGCTAAAGCCCGCAAGCCCTTGCCGTCCCTCGATTGGCTGGCGCCACGACTGAAGTTCGCCCGCGTCGCCAGTCTCGCCAGCTTTGTCGCCCTCGCGGTGCTGCTGACGACCTGGAACCTCGTCTTCGCCGACCTGCACGGTGCGCGCACCTGGGTGGTGATCGGCATTCAGCTGGTCCCGCTGCTGCTGGTAGCACCGGGCATGATTCTCGGCAGTCCGCGAGCGCACGCCTGGACCTGCTTCATCGTCAATATCTACTTCCTCCAGGGTGTGCTGGCAGCGATCGATCCGAATCGCATGCTCTACGGCTGGCTGGAGGCACTGCTCAGTCTGGTGTTGTTCACCTCGGCGCTGCTGTATACGCGCTGGGCCTACCAGTACCAGCGCAAGCTGGCCGGCGAACACTGACAGGCTGCTGAGCGTCGGCTGCGGCGGGCGGGTGCCGCATGGCACTCGCCATCGGCGCGGCGGCGCGCCAGACTGCAAGTTCCCTCAATCGCCCGGAGCATTCCATGAGCAGAACCATTCTCATCGTCGGCGCCTCGCGCGGCCTCGGTCTCGGCCTGGCGCGGCAGTTCTCCAGTCAGGGCTGGCAGGTGATCGCCACCGTGCGCGACCCGGCACGCGCCGATGCGCTCAAGGCGCTCGCCGGCGTGCGGATCGAAGCGCTGGAGCTGGATGATGCCGACAGTCTCGAACGACTGGCGCAGCGCCTGACGGGCACGCAGCTCGATGTGCTCTACGTCAATGCCGGTATCGCCGGTCCGCAGAACAAACCCGCCACCGCGGCCAGCCAAATGGAAGTCGGCCAGCTGTTCTTCACCAATGCGGTCGCGCCGGTGCGCCTGGCCGAGCGGCTGCTCCCGCTGGTGGAGCAGAAACAGGGCGTCATCGTCTTCATGAGTTCCATCCTCGGCAGCGTCGAAACCGGCCCCGGCATGGGCATGCCGCTGTATGGCGCCAGCAAGGCCGCACTCAACCACCTGACGCGTTCCTTCGTCGCCGGCCTGGGCGAAAGCACGCTGACGGTGCTGTCGATGCATCCGGGCTGGGTGAAGACCGACATGGGCGGCAGCGAGGCGCCGCTGGATGTCGAGACCAGCACGCGCGGCATGACCGAGCAGGTAATCCGCGCCATCGGCCAGGGCGGTCATCGCTACCTCGACTTCCAGGGCAATCCGCTACCCTGGTGATTCGCTCGCGACCGGGCGTGCTCCGGTCGCAGCCTCCCCTACCCTGGCACCGACGGTCGACAAGCCCGTACACCGCGGCTATCGTTCGCCCCCGGATGCTCGCCACGGCGACACCCCCCTGGATCAGCAGACAGGGCATAACTGAGCTGGCTACTCTGAACTCAACCCTTCAGGAGAAAGCCGGCCATGCCTGCTGACCGTATCTGGATCAAGAATCCCCTCGCCCTGTTCACCGCCAACGATAGCCACGCCCCCGGCGGACTGGTGATCGAAAATGGCGTCATCGTCGAAATGCTCGCCGCCGGGGCCTCGCCGGCGCAGCCAGTGAGCGAGACCTTCGATGCCCGCGAGCACGTCGTGCTGCCGGGGCTGGTCAACACCCATCACCACTTCTACCAGACGCTCACCCGTGCCTGGGGGCCGGTGGTCAACGAGCCGCTGTTCAACTGGCTGCTGACGCTCTACCCGGTCTGGGCCCGGCTCACGCCGCGGGCGCTGGAGCTGGCAAGCAAGGTGGCGCTGGCCGAACTGCTGCTGTCGGGCTGCACCACCGCCGCCGACCACCACTACCTGTTCCCGGCGGGGCTCGAGGAGGCGATCGACATCCAGGTCGAGGCCGTGCGCGAGCTGGGCATGCGCGCCATGCTGACGCGCGGCTCGATGAACCTGTCCAAGGAGAACGGCGGCCTGCCGTGCAAGAGCGTGGTGCAGGATGCCGAAACGATCCTCGCCGACAGCGAGCGACTGATCGAGCGCTACCACGAGCGCGGCGACGGCGCGCAAATCCAGATCGCCCTGGCACCCTGCTCGCCGTTCTCGGTGACCACCGACATCATGCGCGCCTGCGCCGAGCTGGCCGAGGCGCGCGATGTGCGCCTGCATACCCACCTGGCCGAGACGCTGGACGAGCAGGAGTTCTGCGCGCAGCGCTTCGGCATGCGTACCGTGGACTACCTGCAGAGTGTCGGCTGGCTCGGCCCGCGGACCTGGCTGGCGCATGGCATCCATTTCAACCAGGTGGAAATCCATCGCCTGGGCGCGGCCGGTGTCGGCATCTGTCATTGCCCGAGCTCCAACATGCGCCTGGCCTCGGGCATCTGCCACACGCTGGAGCTGGAGGACAAGGGCGCCATCATCGGCCTGGGCGTCGACGGCTCGGCCTCCAACGACGCCTCCAACATGATGCTCGAAGCGCGCCAGGCGCTGTTCATCGGACGCCTGCGCTACGGTGCGGCGAAGATCACGCCCGAGAAAGTGCTCGGCTGGGCGACGCGCGGTTCGGCGCGGCTGCTCGGACGCAACGACATCGGCGAGCTGGCGGTCGGCAAGCAGGCCGACCTCGCGCTGTTCAAGCTCGACGAACTGCGCTTCTCCGGCAGCCACGATCCCATCGCCGCGCTGCTGCTGTGCGCGGCCGATCGCGCCGATCGGGTGATGGTCGGCGGCCGCTGGCGGGTGATCGACGGTCAGATCGAAGGTCTGGATGTCGCCGGGCTGATCGCCGATCACCGCCAGGCGGCGCGCGAGCTGATCGCCGACTGACCACGCACTCCGCAACCGGGACGACGTCGGCATGGCGTTCGCTCGCGGTTGCGGACCTGCCGTCAAAAGCCGTCACCGACGTGGCGCAGACGGCTTTACTTGCTGTTAGTAACGCTCGTCCACTGCTGTATGGCTGTTGGCCGCCAGGTGCGCTCGTCCGTCACATTGACTTTTCAGTCAATTTTTCTTGACCGAAAAGTCAGTTAATACTAATTTTTCGCTCCAGGCGCTATCCGAGAGCCAAGAACAAGAAAGCGGAGGTCTACCTTGATCCAGTTTCTGCTCAATCGCGAGCTGCGCAGCGAGCGCACGCTCGACCCCAACACCACGGTGCTGCAATACCTGCGCGAGCACCGTGGCAAGACCGGTACCAAGGAGGGCTGCGCCTCCGGCGACTGTGGCGCCTGCACCGTGGTGGTCGGCGAACTGGTCGGTGAACGCCTGCGCTACCGCACCCTCAACTCCTGCCTGACCTTCGTCTCCGCGCTGCACGGCAAGCAGCTGATCAGCGTCGAGGACCTCAAGCACCAGGGCCGTCTGCACAGCGTGCAGCAGGCGATGGTCGACTGCCACGGCTCACAGTGCGGGTTCTGCACGCCGGGCTTCGTCATGAGCCTGTTCGCCTTGCAGAAGAATGCCGCCGCGGTGAACGAGTACGACCCGCACCAGACCCACGAAGCGCTGGCCGGCAACCTTTGCCGCTGCACCGGCTACCGGCCGATCCTCGCCGCCGCCGAGCAGGCCTGCACCCATCCCGAGGCGGATCAGTTCGACGCTGAAGAAGCCGCTACCATCGCCCAGCTCAAGGCCATCGCCCCGCGTGAAATGGCCGAACTCAGCGACGGCGACAAGCGTTGCCTGTCGCCGCTGACCGTCGCCGAGCTGGCCGAGGTCTACGCCGCCAATCCGGACGCCCGGCTGGTCGCCGGCGGCACCGATCTGGCGCTGGAAGTCACCCAGTTCCATCGCGCGCTGCCGCTGCTGATCCACGTCGGCCAGGTCGCCGAGATGAAGCAGGTGGTGATCACCGACCGCCATATCGAGATCGGCGCCGCCGCACCGCTGACCGACTGCTACGCCGCGCTGGCCGCCGACTACCCGGATTTCGGCGAGCTGCTGCAGCGCTTCGCCTCGCTGCAGATCCGCAACCAGGGCACGCTGGGCGGCAACATCGGCAACGCCTCGCCCATCGGCGATTCGCCGCCACTGCTGATCGCCCTCGGCGCCGAGATCGTCCTGCGCCACGGCGCCAGCAGCCGTACCCTGCCGCTGCAGGATTTCTTCATCGACTACAAGGTCACCGCGCGTCAGCCCGGCGAGTTCATCGAGAAGGTACTGGTGCCGCGCGCGACGCCGCAGCGGCTGTTCCGCGCCTACAAGGTTTCCAAGCGCCTGGACGACGACATTTCCGCCGTCTGCGCCGCCTTCGATCTGCAAATCAGCGACGGCGTGATCGCCGATGTCCGCATCGCCTTCGGCGGCATGGCGGCGATTCCCAAACGCGCCGCCGCCTGCGAAGCGACGCTCAAGGGCGCACCGTGGAACCAGCAGACCGTGGAGGCGGCCTGCGATGCACTGGCCGAGGACTTCACCCCGCTGACCGACTTCCGTGCCAGCCGCGAGTACCGCCTGCTGGTGGCGCAGAACCTGCTGCGCAAATGTTTCCTCGAACAACAAGCGTCCAAGACCGAGACGAGGGTGACCGCATATGTCTAACCACAACCTTGCCAAGACTCAGGAAGAACTCATCGCCCTGTTCAAGCAGGACCTGGTCACCGGCGTCGGTCGCAGCGTCAAGCACGACAGCGCGCCCAAGCACGTATCCGGCGAAGCGGTGTACGTCGACGACCGCCTGGAGTTCCCCAACCAGCTGCACGTCTATGCCCGCATGAGCGACCGTGCCCATGCCCGTATCGTGCGCATCGACACTGCGCCGTGCTACGCCTTTCCCGGCGTGGCCATCGCCATTACCGCCGAGGACGTGCCCGGCCAGCTGGACATCGGCCCGGTGGTTGCCGGCGACCCGCTGCTGGCCGACGGCAAGGTGGAATACATCGGCCAGCCGGTGATCGCCGTGGCCGCCGACAGCCTGGAAATCGCGCGCAAGGCGGCGCTGGCGGCGATCATCGAGTACGAAGACCTGGAGCCGGTGCTCGACGTGGTCGAGGCGCTGCGCAAGAAGCACTTCGTGCTGGATAGCCACACCCACCAGCGCGGCGACTCCGCCAGCGCCCTGGCCAGCGCACCGCGCCGGCTGCAGGGCACGCTGCACATCGGCGGCCAGGAGCACTTCTACCTGGAAACGCAGATTTCCTCGGTGATGCCCACCGAGGACGGCGGCATGATCGTCTACACCTCGACGCAGAACCCGACCGAGGTACAGAAGCTGGTGGCCGAAGTGCTCGGCGTGCCGATGAACAAGATCGTCATCGACATGCGCCGCATGGGCGGCGGCTTCGGCGGCAAGGAGACGCAGGCCTCGATGCCGGCCTGCCTGTGCGCGGTGATCGCCCACCTCACCGGCCGCCCGACCAAGATGCGCCTGCCGCGCATGGAAGACATGACCATGACCGGCAAGCGCCACCCGTTCTATGTCGAATACGACGTCGGCTTCGACGACGACGGCCTGCTGCACGGCATCCAGATCGATCTCGCCGGCAACTGCGGCTACTCGCCGGATCTGTCCGGCTCGATCGTCGACCGCGCCATGTTCCACTCCGACAATGCCTATTACCTGGGCGACGCCACCATCCACGGCCACCGCTGCAAGACCAACCTCGCCTCCAACACCGCCTATCGCGGCTTCGGCGGCCCGCAGGGCATGGTCGCCATCGAGGAGATCATGGACGCCATCGCCCGCGAGCTGGGCAAGGACCCGCTCGATGTGCGCAAGCGCAACTACTACGGCAAGACCGAACGCAACGTCACGCCCTACTACCAGACCGTCGAGCACAACATGCTCGAGGAGATGACCGCCGAGCTGGAGGCCAGCAGCGAGTACGCTCGCCGTCGCGAGGAGATCCGCGCGTTCAACGCCAACAGCCCGGTCCTCAAGAAGGGCCTGGCGCTGACCCCGGTGAAGTTCGGCATCAGCTTCACCGCGAGCTTCCTCAACCAGGCCGGCGCGCTGGTGCACGTCTACACCGATGGCAGCATCCACCTGAACCACGGCGGCACCGAGATGGGCCAGGGCCTCAACACCAAGGTCGCGCAGGTGGTGGCCGAGGTGTTCCAGGTCGACATCGAGCGCATCCAGATCACCGCCACCAACACCGACAAGGTGCCCAACACCTCGCCGACGGCGGCCTCCAGCGGTGCCGACCTCAACGGCAAGGCGGCGCAGAACGCGGCGCTGACCATCAAGCAGCGGCTGGTCGAATTCGCCGCGCGGCACTGGAACGTCACCGAGGAAGACGTCGAATTCCGCAACGGCCAGGTGCGCATCCGCGACCAGTACGTCTCGTTCGAGGAGCTGATCCAGCAGGCCTACTTCGGTCAGGTTTCGCTGTCGTCCACCGGCTTCTACCGCACGCCGAAGATCTATTACGACCGCAGCCAGGCGCGCGGCCGGCCGTTCTACTACTTCGCCTACGGCGCGGCCTGCTCGGAAGTGATCGTCGATACGCTGACCGGCGAGTACAAGATGCTGCGCAGCGACATCCTGCATGACGTCGGCGCCTCGCTGAACCCGGCCATCGACATCGGCCAGGTAGAAGGCGGCTTCGTCCAGGGCATGGGCTGGCTGACCATGGAAGAGCTGGTCTGGAACGACAAGGGCAAGCTGATGACCAACGGCCCGGCCAGCTACAAGATCCCGGCGGTCGCCGACATGCCGCTGGACCTGCGCGTCAAGCTGGTGGAGAACCGCAAGAACCCCGAGGACACGGTGTTCCACTCCAAGGCCGTCGGCGAGCCGCCGTTCATGCTCGGCATCTCGGTCTGGTGCGCGATCAAGGACGCCGTGGCGAGCCTGGCCGACTACCGCGCACAGCCGCAGATCGATGCCCCGGCGACCCCCGAGCGCGTGCTCTGGGGCGTGGAGCAGATGCGCAAGCTGAAGCAACAGGCGGCGTCCGTACCGGAGCCTGCAGTGGAAGCCGCGCACTGACCCGTAGGGTGGACAACGCTCCACTTGTCCACCACGGTCGCAATACGAATGTTCCGGTGGAAAACGCTCCGTGGTCTTCCACGGGGCGGCCACCCGCACTACGAAGGACAGAACCATGAGCAACACGGTCTGGATCGACGCACTCGCCGAGCTGCAACAAAAAGGCGAGCCCTGCGTGCTGGTGACCATCGTCGAGGAGCGCGGTTCGACGCCGCGCAATGCCGGCTCGAAGATGGTGGTCACCAACGAGCGGCTGTACGACACCATCGGCGGCGGTCACCTGGAATACCGCGTACAGCAGATCGCCCGCGAGATGCTGCAAAACCGTAGTCGCGAAACGCGCCTGGAACGCTTCGCCCTCGGCGCCAGCCTCGGCCAGTGCTGCGGCGGCGCGGCGGTCGTGCTGTTCGAGCCGATGGGTAAGCCGCAGGCGCATATCGCCGTGTTCGGTGCCGGGCATGTCGGTCGCGCGCTGGTGCCGCTGCTGGCCAGCCTGCCGTGCAAGGTGCGCTGGATCGACTCGCGCGAGAACGAATTCCCCGCCGAGATTCCGCGCGGCGTGGAAAAGGTGGTCAACGACGACGTGGTCGAGGAAGTCGAAGAGATGCCGGCCGGCAGCTACTTCATCGTCATGACGCATAATCACCAGCTCGATCTGGAACTGACCGCGGCCATCCTCGAACGCAACGACTTCACCTACTACGGGCTGATCGGCTCGCAGAGCAAGCGCGCCAAGTTCGAGCATCGCCTGCGCGACCGCGGCTTCCAGCCGGAAACCGTGCAACGCATGCGCTGCCCGATGGGCATCGCCGAGGTGAAGGGCAAGCTGCCGGTGGAGATCGCCGTGTCCATCGCCGGTGAGGTGATCGCCACCTACAACGCGCACTTCGGTGAAAAGAGCGGCGAGAAGCGCGAAGGCGGCGAGAAACCCATCCCCATGCTGGTCCCGGCCTCGCGCCGCGGCTGAATCCACACAAGCCACCGGCGGCAGCGGACTCGCGCGTGAACAGGGCTGGCGCCCGTCACGTCAGGACGCGGCCGCGCGTGCAGAAGAACGACAGCGAAGAGAACACCATGTCCCGCACCAAAGCCTACCGTGCCGCCCTGCTCCACTGCCTCGCCGACCCGCGCGAGGTGGGCATCGAGGCGTCCCATGAATATTTCGCCGACGGCCTGCTGGTCGTCGAGGACGGCAAGGTCGCGCACATCGGCGCCGCCAGCGAACTGCTGCCAGCGCTGCCAGCGGGCACCGAAGTCGTCGAGTACCCGAACGCGCTGATCACCCCGGGCTTCATCGACACCCACATCCACTACCCGCAGACCGGCATGATCGCCTCTTACGGCGAGCAGCTGCTGGACTGGCTCAACACCTACACCTTCCCCACCGAGCGCGCGTTTGCCGACCCAGCTCGCGCCGGCGAGGTCGCCGAGATCTTTCTGAACGAACTGCTGCGCAACGGCACCACCACCGCGCTGGTGTTCGGCAGCGTGCACAAGCAGTCGGTGGACGCCTTCTTCGCGGCCTGCGAGAAGCGCAACCTGCGGATGATCGCCGGCAAGGTGCTGATGGACCGCAACGCCCCGGACTACCTGACCGACACCGCCGAGTCGGGCTACGCCGACAGCCGCGAGCTAATCGAGCGCTGGCACGGCAAGGGCCGCCTGCACTACGCCGTCACCCCGCGCTTCGCGCCGACCAGCACGCCGCAGCAACTGGCGCTGGCCGGCCAGCTGTTCAAGGAATTCCCGGACCTCTACATGCACACCCACCTCTCCGAGAACCGCAAGGAAATCGAGTGGGTGCGCGAGCTGTTCCCCGAGCGCAAGGGCTATCTGGACGTCTATGACCACCACGGCCTGATCGGCGCACGCTCGGTATTCGCCCACGGCGTGCATCTGTGCGACGAAGAATGCCGGCGCCTCGGCGAAACCGGCTCGGCCGTGGCGTTCTGCCCGACCTCCAACCTGTTCCTCGGCAGCGGCCTGTTCGATCTGGAAAAGGTCGAGGGCTTCGGCGTGCGCGTCGGCCTGGGCACCGATGTCGGCGCCGGCACCAGCTTCTCGCAGCTGCAATCGCTGAACGAGGCGTACAAGGTGATGCAGCTGCAGGGCAAGAAGCTCGACCCGTTCAAGTCGCTGTATCTCGCCACCCTGGGCGGCGCGCGGGCGCTGTATCTGGACGACAAGATCGGCAATTTGCAGCCGGGCAAGGACGCCGACTTCGTGGTGCTCGATTACCAGGCCACGCCGCTGATCGACTATCGCCTGCAACAGGCGCAGACGCTGGAGGAAAAGCTCTTCGCCCTGATGATGCTCGGCGACGACCGCGCCGTGAAGGCAACCTACGCCGCTGGCGTTTCGGTGCACTGCAAAGCCTGAACGGCAAAGCCGCTCTGCATTGCGCAAGAGCGGCCATTTCTCCGTAGGGTGGAAAACTCGCGTAGCGATTTTCCACCCGCACGCGCCAGAAGGTGGATGGCTGCGGCCATCCACCCTACCGGCTCGCTCAACCGGCGCGGTAATCCGCGTCGGCTTCCTCGAAGCGCTTGACGATGCTCGGCGCAGGCTCGGCGCCCATCTTGCTGACCACGAAGATGGCCAGGCTGGCGAGGATGAAGCCGGGGATGATTTCGTACAGTCCCAGACCGATGAATTCCTTCCACACCACCACGGTGATGGCGCCGACCAGCATGCCGACCAGCGCGCCGTTGCGGGTCATGCGTTTCCACAGCAGCGAGATCAGCACCACCGGGCCGAACGCCGCGCCGAAGCCGGCCCATGCGTAGGACACCAGGCCCAGCACCTTGCTGTCGGGGTTGGAGGCGATGCCGATGGCGATCAGCGCGATCAGCAGCACCATGCCGCGGCCGACCCAGACCAACTCGGTCTGCGAGGCGTTCTTGCGCAGCATCGCCTTGTAGAAGTCCTGGGTCAGCGCGCTGGAGCTGACCAGCAGCTGCGCGCTCAGAGTGCTCATCACCGCCGCCAGCACGCCGGAGAGAATCAGGCCGGCGACCCACGGGTTGAACAGGATCTTCACCAGCTCGAGGAACACCCGCTCGCCGTTCTCGCTCACCGGGCCGGCCAGCTCCGGGTGCCCGGCGAAGTAGGCGATACCGAAGAAGCCCACCGCCACCGCGCCGCCCAGGCACAGAATCATCCAGGCCATGCCGATACGACGGGCGTTGGGGATGGTCTTGACCGAGTCGGCGGCCATGAAGCGCACCAGAATGTGCGGCTGGCCGAAGTAGCCCAGGCCCCAGGCCAGCAGCGAGATGATCGCAACGAAGGACAGCCCGCGGAACATGTCGAAGTTGGCCGGATTCTGCGCCTCGATGGTGGCCATCACGCTACCCATGTCGCCCAGCGCCAGGATGACGAACAGCGGCGTGACCAGCAGCGCGAAGATCATCAGCGTGGCCTGCACGGTGTCGGTCCAGCTCACCGCGAGGAAGCCGCCGATGAACACATAGAGAATGGTCGCCGCCGCGCCGATCCACAGCGCCAGGTCATAGGGCACGCCAAAAGTGGACTCGAACAGTCGCGCACCGGCCACCACGCCCGAGGCGCAGTAGATGGTGAAGAACACCAGGATCACCAGCGCCGAGAAGATGCGCAGCAGGCGGCTGGTGTCCTCGAAGCGGTGGGTGAAGTAGTCCGGCAGGGTCAGCGCATTGTGGTTGTGCTCGGTGTGCACGCGCAGGCGTCCGGCGACGAACAGCCAGTTCAGCCAGGCGCCGATGATCAGGCCGATGGCGATCCAGCTCTCCGACAGGCCGGCGACGAAGATCGCCCCCGGCAGGCCCATCAGCAGCCAGCCGCTCATATCAGAAGCGCCGGCCGACAACGCGGTGACGAAACTGCCGAGACTGCGGCCGCCGAGGATGTAGTCGTCGAAGTTCTTGGTGGCGCGGTAGGCGGCGAAACCGATGAGAATCATCGCCGCGATGTAGACCACGAACGTGATCAGGGTGGGTGTACTGGCGCTCATTGTGTATCCCTCGTTAGTTGTTGTCCGGCGTCCCGCGAGCAGCTCGCGTCGCGCCCTTGGCAGAGGGCGATGGCACTGGCGCCATCACCTGCGACAGGTCCGAAACCGGCCCGTCAGTGGCGGAAGAGCGTCCGCCATCTGTCCGTTATTGTTGTGCCCCGGCTGCCAAAGCCGCCGAGGTTACCGCTGGTGCCCGCCACATGGAAAATCGCCGTGCGGTTTGCGGCGGCGATTGCCATGCGCTCACCGTGCTCAGTCGTCGCCGAGCGACAGCAGCGAGGCGTTGCCGCCCACCGCCGTGGTGTTGGTCGATGTGGTGCGCTCGTTGGTGAAACGCAGCAGGTAGCTCGGCCCGCCGGCCTTCGGCCCGGTGCCGGACAGCCCGCAGCCGCCGAAAGGCTGTACGCCGACCACCGCACCGATCTGGTTACGGTTGACGTAGACGTTGCCGACCCGCGCCAGCTGCTCGATGCGTTCGGCGGTTTCCTCGTTGCGGCTGTGCACGCCGAGGGTCAGGCCGTAGCCGGTGCCGTTGATCGCCGCGACGACCTTCTCCAGATCGGCGGCATCGTAGCGCACGACATGCAGAACCGGGCCGAAATGCTCTTTCTTGAGCTGTTCGATGCCCTCGATCTCGAAGGCCACCGGCGCCACAAAATGGCCATTGAGGCCAGCTGGCAAGGTCGCTTCGGCGATCAGCCGGCCTTCGTTCTTGAGCTGCTGGATATGCGCCAGCAGGCCGTCGCGTGCCTCCTCATCGATCACCGGGCCGATGTCGTTCTCGCGCAGATGGGTCGGGCCGACCTTCAGCTCGGCCATTGCACCCTTGAGCAGCTCGATGACGCGATCGGCGATGTCGCGCTGCACGTAGAGCACGCGCAGTGCCGAGCAGCGCTGGCCGGCGCTGGTGAAGGCGGAGCTGACGGCGTCCTTGATCACCTGCTCGGGCAGCGCGGTGGAGTCGACGATCATCGCGTTCTGCCCGCCGGTTTCGGCGATCAGCGTGGCGATCGGGCCGTCCTTCTCGGCCAGCTGGCGGTTGATGATCCGCGCGGTGTCGGTGGAGCCGGTGAAGCACACGCCGACCACCCGCGGATCGCGGCAGAACACGCCGCCCAGCGTGGCGCCGTCGCCCGGCAGCAGCGCGATGGCGTCCTTCGGCAGGCCGGCCTCGAACATCAGCTCCAGCGCGCGCGCGGCGATCAGGCTGGTCTGCTCGGCCGGCTTGGCCAGCACGGTGTTGCCGGCGACCAGCGCCGCGCTGATCTGGCCGAGGTAGATGGCCAGCGGGAAGTTCCACGGGCTGACGCAGACGAACACGCCGCGGCCTTCATGGAACAGCTCGTTGCGCTCGCCAGTCGGGCCTTTCAGCTCTTCGCGGCCCAGTTTCAGGCGCGCCTGCTGCGCGTAGTAGCGGCAGAAGTCCACCGCCTCGCGCACCTCGTCGATGCCGTCCTGCAGCGACTTGCCGGCTTCCACCGTGCACAGTGCCATCAGCTCGGCGCGGTTGCGCTCCAGCAGCTCGGCCAGGCGTTCGAGGATCGCCGCGCGGCTGTCCACCGGCGTCGCGTTCCAGGTCGGCCAGTAGGCCGCCAGCGCGTCGATGGCCTGGCGCGCCTGCTCGGCGCTGGCGAACTGCGCCGTGCCGACGATCTTGTTCAGGTCGTAGGGGCAACGCACTTCGCTGGCGCTACCGCCCAGACGCTGGCCGCCGATCACCGGCATGGCCTGCCACTGGCGGTCGAGGAAGGGTTGGTAGGCGCTGGCGAGTTCGTTCCATTGTTGTTGGATATTCATGTTGATCCCTTGGGAGTTCTTGCGATTGCCATACAGGGCCGGGGGCAGCGGAATGCGCGGGTTGCCGAGCGCCGCAAACTGGCGCAGCTGGCTCACCGGGTGATCGATCAGCGAATCCACCGGCACGCGCGGGTCGACCAGCTGGTGGACGAACGAGGAGTTGGCACCGTTCTCCAGCAGGCGCCGCACCAGATAAGGCAGCAGGTCCTTGTGCGCACCGACCGGCGCATAGATGCGCACGTTCTTGCGGTACTTCTCGATCACCGTGTCGTACAGCGCATCGCCCATGCCGTGCAGGCGCTGGAACTCGAACTCGCGCGGCGTGGCGGTCTGCTCGGCCATCGCCAGGATGCAGCTGACGGTGTGTGCGTTGTGGCTGGCGAACTGCGGGTAGATCACGCCGCGGGTGTGCTCGGACAGCAGGTAGCGTGCGCAGGCGAGGTACGAGGTGTCGGTACCTTCCTTGCGGGTGAACACCGGGTAGCCCTCCAGGCCCTGTACCTGGCACTGCTTGATCTCGCTGTCCCAGTAGGCGCCCTTGACCAGGCGCAGCGGGATGCGCGCGCCCAGCTCGCGGCCGAGCAGGGTCAGCCACACCAGCACCGGCAGGCAGCGCTTGGAATAGGCCTGGATCACCAGACCGAACTCACCCCAGCCGGCGATGGCCGGATCGCGCAGGAGTTTTTCGTACAGTTCCAGCGACAGTTCGAGGCGGTCGGCCTCCTCGGCGTCGATGGTGATGCCGACGTCGCGCTGGCGCGCCAGTACAGCCAGCTCACGGACGTTGGCGAACAGCTCGCTGAGTACGCGCTCGCGCTGGGCGACTTCGTAACGCGGATGCAGCGCCGACAGCTTGATCGACACCGACGGTCGCGGGCCGGGGCCGACCTGCGGCTCGGCGCCGACGGTTTCCACGGCGCGGCGGTAATCGGCCATGTACTTGGCCGCGTCCTCGGCGGTCAGCGCCGCCTCGCCGAGCATGTCGAAGGAATAGGTGTAGCCCTTCTCACGCTCGGGCCGGCCGTTCTTCAGCGCTTCGGCGATGGTGCGGCCGAGCACGAACTGCTTGCCCATCAGCTTCATCGCCTGGTTCATCGCGGCACGGATCACCGGCTCGCCGGAGCGCTTGAGCAGGCGGCCGATGACATTTTTCGGGCGGCCGTCGGCGGTGTCCGGATCGACCACCTTGCCGGTCATCACCAACCCCCAGGCGGCGAAGTTGACCAGTACGTTGTCGCTCTGGCCGAGGTGGCGCTCCCACTCGGCGGCATTGAGCTTGTCGCGGATCAGCGCGTCGGCGGTGGCAGCGTCCGGCACGCGCAGCAGCGCTTCGGCCAGGCACATCAGCATCAGCCCTTCCTGGGTATCCAGGCTGTACTGGCGCAGCAGCGCATCGAGCGTGTCGACGGCATTCTCGCGGCTGCGCACGGTCTCGATCAGCGTGCGCGCGCGCTCACGAATGGCGGCGATGCCCGCCTCGCCGGGATCGGCCAGCTGCAACAGTTCGGTGAGATAGCCCGCTTCGTCGACGCTGTAGTTGGCGCTGATGGTGGGAAAGAATTCTGCGGCTTTCTGGCTGGCAAAGGCGCCATCCAGCACGTGACCGGCCTTGAACATCGCGCCGCTCCTCTGAGGGTGTGTCTGCTTATTAGGTGTAGTTCACGGCCCGGCCCTCGGCGCGATACACGACGATGGGTCGGGGCGGAGACGGAATGTAGGGGCAGCGCCGGCGCGACTTCTTGCAGGAAACTACGGAAGTTTTACGAAACGCTACGATTGCGGCGCGCTGAAACCGCAGCGTCACGAAGGCGCCGCACACTGGCGCGCGCTTCGCCAGCGGCCAGGCCGCAAGGGCGCAAAGCGGGCGCGGCGTGGGGATCAGTCGTCGGTCTGGCGCAGCTTGCGCGGGGTCAGGCCGAGGTAGCGGCGCGTCGCGGTGGTCAGTGCGCTCTGGCTGGAAAAACCGCACTCCTCGGCGATGCGCACCAGCGGCAGTGGCGATTCACGCAGCAGCCGCGCGGCGCGGTCGAGACGGCTCTTGAGCAGATACTGGTGCGGCGTGAGGCCGACGCTGTCCTTGAACTGCACGTGGAAGTGGCTGGGGCTCAGGCAGGCCACCTGCGCCAGCTCGGCCACGGTGATGCGTCGCGCCAGGTTGTCCTGGATGTGCGCATCCAGCCGCTGCAAATCCAGCGGCCCGCTCGGGCGCTGCGGCGCTTCGCCGAACAGGCGCAGGTGCAGCGCGCGCAGCAGCACGCCGCCAAGCGCACGTGCCAGCAACGGATCGCTGCCATAGCGCGCCAGCTCGGCACCGGCGTAAGCCAGGAGATTCTGGAAATCGGCATCCAGCGCCGGGTAGCGCGGCGCCTCGAACAGCCGGGCGAGCAACGCGGGGTCATCTAGGCAGGCGTCCTGCTCGTCCAGATCGATGATCAGCATGCGGTTGTCGCCCATGCCGGCAAAGCCGTGATCGGCGTCGCCCGGCACCAGGCAGGCGCGCATCCGGCAGACCTCGCCGCCCGAACCATCCACCTCGAATTCGGCGCGGCCCGCCAGCGACAGCACCAGCTGGTGATAGTCGTGGGCGTGCTGGTGAATCTGGTCATCCAGGCGAAGCAAACGGGCGTTGAGCATGACGAGTACCTGAAGCGGGCGCCGATGCGCCGGGCGCCGTTGCGTCGGGCGCCCGGCGCGCTCGTTCGCGACCGCAAGGTGACGCAAACGGCATGCGGCACTCTACCCGAAGCCGGCGGACGCCGCCCAGCCCCGGCCGGCGGGATTGAAATCGGCCGGACGGCCACCATGTATCCCGCAAGTAATCGCAACGGGTGCCGCATGAACGACGACGTCAATCAGGATCATCTCGAGCAGGAATTCATTTCCTCCAACGGTCTGGTGCTGCCGGACCAGCAGCAGCCGGACAAGCTCTACATCATTCCGGTGCATAACCGGCCGTTCTTCCCGGCGCAGGTGCTGCCGGTGATCGTCAACGAAGACCCCTGGGCCGAAACCCTGGCGCGCGTGGCCAAGACGCCGCACCAGCGCGTGGCGCTGTTCTTCGTCGACTCGCCGGTGCTGGATATGGCCACCTTCGACCCCGCCAGCCTGCCCGAGCACGGCACCATGGTGCGCGTGCACCACGCCACCCAGGAAGGCGGCAAGCTGCAGTTCGTCGCCCAGGGTCTGGCGCGCGTACGCATCCGTGGCTGGCTGCGGCGCAAGCCGCCGTATCTGGTGGAGGTCGACTACCCCAAGAGCGACGCCGACCCGCGTGACGAGGTGAAGGCCTACGGCATGGCGCTGATCAACGCGATCAAGGAGCTGCTGCCACTCAACCCGCTGTACAGCGAGGAGCTGAAGAACTACCTCAACCGCTTCAGCCCGAACGACCCGTCGCCGTTGACCGACTTCGCCGCCGCGCTGACCACCGCGCCCGGCACGGAATTGCAGGAGGTGCTCGACTGCGTGCCGGTGCTCAAGCGCATGGAGAAGGTGCTGCCGCTGCTACGCCGCGAGGTCGAGGTGGCCAAGCTGCAGAAGGAGCTGACCGGCGAGGTGAATCGCAAGATCGGCGAACGCCAGCGCGAGTTCTTCCTCAAGGAACAGCTGAAGATCATCCAGCGCGAGCTGGGCATCACCAAGGACGACAAGAGCGCCGACGCCGACGAGTTCCGCGCGCGCCTGGAAGGCAAGGTGGTGCCGCCGGCCGCGCAGAAGCGCATCGACGAGGAGCTGAACAAGCTGTCGATTCTCGAAACCGGCTCGCCGGAATATGCCGTCACCCGCAACTATCTGGACTGGGCCACCGCCCTGCCCTGGGGCGTGCACGGCCAGGACAAGCTCGACCTCAAGCGTGCGCGCAAGGTGCTCGACAAGCACCACGCCGGCATGGACGACATCAAGCAGCGGATCATCGAATTCCTCGCCGTCGGCGCCTTCAAGGGCGAGATCGCCGGCTCCATCGTGCTGCTGGTCGGCCCGCCGGGCGTGGGCAAGACCAGCATCGGCAAATCCATCGCCGAGTCGCTGGGGCGACCGTTCTATCGCTTCTCGGTCGGCGGCATGCGCGACGAGGCGGAGATCAAGGGCCACCGCCGCACCTACATCGGCGCCCTGCCCGGCAAGCTGGTACAGGCGCTGAAGGAAGTCGAGGTGATGAACCCGGTGATCATGCTCGACGAGATCGACAAGCTCGGCGCCAGCTACCAGGGCGATCCGGCCTCGGCGCTGCTGGAGACGCTGGACCCGGAGCAGAACGTCGAATTCCTCGACCACTATCTGGACCTGCGCCTGGACCTGTCCAAGGTGCTGTTCGTCTGCACGGCCAACACGCTGGATTCGATCCCTGGCCCGCTGCTCGACCGCATGGAGGTGATCCGCCTGTCCGGCTACATCGCCGAGGAAAAGCTGGCGATCGCCAAGCGCCACCTGTGGCCCAAGCTACTGGACAAGACCGGCGTGCCGAAGGAGCGCCTGGCCATCAGCGACAGCGCCCTCAAGGCGGTGATCGAGGGTTATGCGCGCGAGGCGGGCGTGCGCCAGCTGGAGAAACAGCTCGGCAAGGTGGTGCGCAAGGCGGTGGTCCAGCTGCTGGAAGACCCGCAGGCCACGCTGAAGATCGTCCCGAAGGACCTTGAGCATTACCTCGGCAAGCCGGTGTTCCGCAGCGAGCAGGTGCTTTCCGGCGTCGGCGTGATCACCGGGCTGGCCTGGACCAGCATGGGCGGCGCCACCCTGCCCATCGAGGCGACGCGCATCCATACGCTCAACCGCGGTTTTAAGCTCACCGGCCAGCTCGGCGAGGTGATGAAGGAATCGGCGGAGATCGCCTACAGCTATGTCAGTTCGCACCTCAAGCAGTTCAAGGGCGATCCGGCGTTCTTCGACCAGGCCTTCGTGCACCTGCACGTACCCGAAGGCGCGACGCCCAAGGACGGCCCCAGCGCCGGCATCACCATGGCCAGCGCGCTGCTGTCGCTGGCGCGCAACCAGCCGCCGATGAAAGGCGTGGCGATGACCGGCGAGCTGACGCTGACCGGACTGGTGCTGCCCATTGGCGGTGTGCGCGAGAAGGTGATTGCCGCCCGGCGACAGAAGATCTTCGAGCTGATCCTGCCGGAAGCCAACCGCGGCGACTTCGAGGAGCTGCCGGACTACCTGAAGGAAGGCCTGACGGTGCATTTCGCCCGGCGCTTCGCCGACGTGGCGAAGGTGCTGTTCTGAGGGGAGTTGTGACGGCAGGGAAAGCCGGAAGCTCGCCTGGAGCTTCCGGCTCGCGCGTCGCTTAGCTGCGCGCGCGTGCGGCGTCGCGCAGTGCCTTGACCTGGTCGTGATTGCGCAGCACGCCCTGGTACTGGCGCTCGACCACCAGCCGCACCTCGGCCGGCAGATCCTTCTCCAGCGCCTTGCGATAGCTCTTCACCGCGACATCCTCGCCACGCTCGCATTCGTTGAGGATCGCCTCGTCGTCCTTGCCGGTGATCATCGACTTGAGATCGACCCAGCGCCGGTGCATGTCGGCCGCCATGCTGGTAGAGGTCTCCGGATCGCCGCCCAGCGAGCGCACCATCTGCTGCAGTTCCGCCGCGGCCGTGGCGCAGTCGCGGGCGCGCTGGCTCATGGTGCTCTTGAGCTGCGGATCGCGCAGATCCTCGGCACACTCCATGAAGCCCTTTTCGCCGTCCTTGCTGGTTTCGATCAGGTCGTTGAGCACCGAAATCGTGTCTTTCGTATCCATTTCTCTCTCCTCGGGATCGACTGAAATGGCCGGAACGCGCGCTGCCCGGCCTCAGTAGGGTCGACTGCCGGGCCGGAAAAAAGGTTCAGCCGGACCGCCCGGAGGCATCCAGCAGCACCCACGCGGGCGCATGGTCGCTGGCGTGTTCCTGCCCGCGAACCCAGCGATGCACGCCGGCGTCGCGCAAGCGCGGCACGAGGTCCGGGCTGAGCAGCAGGTGGTCGATGCGCAGGCCGGAGTTCTTCTGCCAGTGCTGGCGAAAGTAGTCCCAGAAGGTGAACACCGGTTCATCGGGGTAGCGCGCGCGTAGCGCATCGGTCCAGCCTTGCGCCAGCAGCCGCGCGTAGCAGTCGCGGCTTTCCGGCTGCAGCAACGCGTCCTTGCGCCAGGAGCGCGGGTTGTAGATGTCCGCGTCGGTCGGCACCACGTTGTAGTCGCCGGCCAGCACCACCGGGTGGCCGCTGGCGAGCAATCCGGCGGCGTGCTCGATCAGCCGCTTGAACCAGGCCAGTTTGTAGTCGAATTTCGGCCCGGGCTGCGGGTTGCCGTTGGGCAGGTAGAGACAGGCGACGATCACGCCGTGCACCGCCGCTTCGAGGTAGCGGCTGTGGCTGTCGTCCGGATCGCCCGGCAGGCCACGGCGGATTTCCAGCGGCTCGCAATCGCGCGCCAGGATCGCCACGCCGTTCCAGGATTTCTGCCCGTGCCAGATCGCGCCATACCCGGCAGCACGGATGTCGTCGAGGGGAAAGTCGGCGTCCTGCGCCTTGAGTTCCTGCAGGCAGACCACGTCCGGCTGCTCGCGAGCGAGCCATTCCAGCAGGTTGGGCAGCCGCGCGCGGATGCCGTTGATATTGAAGGTGGCGATGTTCAGCTGATCCACGGCGGGCCTCGTCGTCATGCGTTGAGTCTTCACCTTAGCTCTGACCGCGCCGCACGCTAGGCGTCATGCCCTCCCGCATCTGCCGCCGGAAAACGCAGCGTGAACCGCGTGGCTTGCGCGTCGCTGTGCACCCGCACCTCGCCACCATGCAGCTGCATGATCGAACGCACGATGGCCAGCCCCAGCCCGCCGGAGTCACCCGGTTCGGCACGTGCCGGATCGCAGCGGTAGAAGCGGTCGAACAACCGCGGCCAGTGCGCCTCGGCGATCGGCGCGCCCTGATTGACCACGCTGACGCAGCGCCAGCCCTCCTCGTTGCCGCTGAGGATGCGCACCGCACTGCCGGCATCGGCATAGCGCAGCGCGTTGGCGATCAGGTTGGCTAACGCGCGACGCACCAGCTCGGCATCGGCCATCAACGTGCCTTCGCTCTGGTCGATCAGCTGGATGCCGCGTTCTTCGGCGATGCCTTCGAAGTACTCGCACAGCTGCCCGACCAGCTCCGGCAGCGCCAGCAGGCGTCGCTCGATTACCGTCGCCGGCTGCTCGGCACGGGCGAGGAACAGCATGTTGTCGATCATTCGCGCCAGCCGTTCGTACTCTTCCTGGCTGGACTCCAGCAGCGCCCGGTACGCCTCCTCGCTGCGCGGTCGGCTCAGGTGCTGCTGGGTCTGCCCCATGAGGTTACCCAGCGGCGTGCGCATCTCGTGAGCGAGGTCCTCGCTGAAGCGCGACATCCGTGCGAAGCCCTGCTCCAGCCGCGCCAGCATCTGGTTCAGCGCTGCGCGCAGCGGCTCCAGCTCGGCCGGCATGGCATCGCCTTCGAGGCGGCGATGCAGGTTCTGCACGTCGATGCGCAACGCCTGTTCGGTGAGCCGGCGTACCGGACGTAGCGCACGCCGGCTGATCGCCCAGCCGAGCAGCGAGGCCAGCAGCGCGCCGACGCCCAGCGCCAGCCAGAGCCGCAGCCGGTAGGCCGCAAGCATCTGTTCGCGCTCAGCCAGCAGGCGCCCGGCCACCAGCGTCAGGCCGGCTTCACCCGGCAGCCGGCGCCAGGCCAGCCGCGCCGCGCCGATATCCTGCAACAACGGCTGGTCACTACCGGCCAGCGGCGGCAGCGCCAGCCGCGGCGGGTTGATCTCGATCAGCGCGCGGCCCTGAGCGTCGAGCAGCCAGAGCAGGCTGTCGCGATTGCCCAGCATGTTCTCGTAGAGCTGCGGGCGCTGGCGCAGCGCGTCGACGCTGGCGCTGTCGTCGAGCAGCGCCTGCATGCGTTCGAGCCGGCCGAGCAGCGCCTGGTCGTCGCGCCAGACGATCTCGCGCTCCAGCGAGCGGTACAGGTACAGGCCGATGGCACCGAGCAGCACCCCTGCGATCAGCGCGAAGGCCAGCGCCAGGCGCAGACTCAGCGAGCGTGGCAGCCGGCTCATAGCGTCGGGTCCAGCACATAACCCATGCCGCGCACGGTGTGGATCAGCTTGAGCGGGTACGGATCGTCGACCTTGGCACGCAGGCGGCGGATCGCCACGTCGACCACGTTGGTGTCGCTGTCGAAGTTCATCTGCCAGACCTGCGAAGCGATCTGCGCGCGGGACAGCACCTCGCCCTGACGGCTGAGCAACAGGTGCAGGAGGGCGAACTCCTTGTTGGTCAGATTGATGCGCTCGCCCTGACGGGTGACGCGGCGGCGCAGCAGGTCCAGCTCCAGGTCGGCGACGTGGAACTGCTCGATTTCCCGTGGCGGGCCGCGACGCAGCAGCGTGCGCACCCGCGCCAGCAGCTCGGCGTAGGAAAAGGGTTTGATCAGGTAGTCGTCGGCGCCCAGCTCCAGCCCGCGCACCCGGTCTTCCACCGCGTCGCGCGCGGTGAGGAACAGCACCGGCGTGTGCGCCGAGCGCTGGCGCACCACCTGCACCAGCTGCCAGCCATCGAGCCCCGGCAGCATGACGTCGAGGATGACCAGATCGAAGGCCTCCTCCTCGATCAGGTATTTGCCGTCGATGCCGTTGCGCGCGACCTCCACGCGATAGCCGGACTCTTCCAGCCCGCGCTTGAGGTAATCGGCCGTCTTGGCCTCGTCTTCCACCACCAGAATTCGCATCGGCTCGCCTCGTTGAATGTGCGCCGCAGGTCGTTGAAGAACGTCAGCGAGGCAGCCAGCGCAAGGCGGAAACAGGCGAAAAAGCGCAGTTTACAAGTGGTAAATGAGCATTTTGAGCCTGTTTTCAACGAAGCGATGGCAACGCAGGTAGTTCTTCAACGGCCTGCTAGGTTAGGCAGTCGCCGCAGGGCGAGCCATTACAAAAGCGTAATGCGTCGGCAACGTTTCTGACGGTCGCCGGGCGGCAGCATGCGCTCCGACGCTCACCACCCAAGGAACCCGCCATGCGTATCGCCGCCACCCTGTCATTGCTGACCCTGGCCTTCGGCGCCCACGCCGCCCCGCCGGCACCGCTCAGCCAGCACAACGTCTCGCTGGCCCTGGCCGACGGTCTGATTCAGCAGACCCTGGATGCCTGCCACGCACAGAACCGCACCGCGGTGGTCGCCGTGGTCGATCGCGGCGGCAACCTCGTCGCCCTGCGCCGCGACGACAACGTCGGCCCGCACAACACCCTCGCCGCGCAGCGCAAGGCCTACACCGCGCTGTCGAGCAAGACGCCGACCCGCCTGTTCGCCGAGCGCGCCGCCGCTACGCCGGACGCCGCCAACCTCAACACCCTGGACGAACTGCTGCTGCTCGGCGGCGGTGTGCCGCTGAAGGTCGGCGACGAAGTGATCGGTGCCATCGGCGTGGCCGGTGCCGGCGGTGCCAAGAACGACGAGGCCTGCGCCGTGGCCGCCATCGAAAAACTGCTGCCCTCCTCCCACTGAAGAAAAGGAAAAAACACCATGAAAGCACTACGTTCAATCGCCGCCGGCTTGATGCTCAGCGGCCTGTCCGGTCTCACTCTGGCCGCCGGCAACCCGCTCAGCGTGCATGTGCTCAATCTGGAAAACGGCCTGCCGTCACCGGATGTGCGCGTCACCCTGGAGCAGCGCCAGGGCGATGCCTGGAAAGCGCTCAACAGCGGCGAGACCAATGCCCAGGGGCGGATCACCGCGCTCTACCCGGAAGGCAAGGCGCTGGAAAAGGGCACCTACCGCGTCACCTTCAAGACCGGCGACTGGTTCGCCGCACACAACGCCAGCACCTTTTTCCCGGAAGTTCCGGTGATCTTCGAGGCCGATGGCAGCGTCGAGCACTACCACATCCCGCTGCTGCTGAGCCCCTACGGCTTCTCCACCTACCGCGGCAACTGAGCCATTCAGCGCGTTTCCCAGTAGCCGGGGGCGTTGTAGATGCCCTTCAGGTAATCGATGAAGAAACGCACCTTGGCCGGCAGGTAGCGCTGCTGCGGGTATACCGCCTGGATGTCGTAGGCCGGCAGCGCGTACTCGTCGAGTACCGTGACCAGCTCGCCGCGCTTGAGCTCGGCCTGGATTTCCCAGGTCGAGCGCCAGCCGATACCCAGCCCCTGCTTGACCCAGTCGAACAGCAGTTCGCCGTCGTTACAGTCGAGATTGCCGGATACCCGAATCGCCACCTGCTTGCCGTCGCGCAGGAAGGTCCAGCCGCGCTGTTGGCCGCCCTGCAGGTTGAAGGCCAGGCAGTTGTGTCGCGTCAGGTCTTCCAGTACCCGCGGCACGCCCTGGCGATCGAAATAGTACGGCGCACCACAGACCACGCGGCGGTTGGGGTACAGCTTGACCGCCACGTAGTTGGGGTCGGTCACCTCGCCGATGCGGATGCCCATGTCGTAACCGTGGCGCACCAGATCGACCACGCTGTCGGTGAAGTTGAACGACAGCTGCAGGTCCGGGTAGCGCGCCTGGAACGCCGGCGCGTGCGGGCCGATATGCCGGCGGCCGAACGCCGCCGGCGCCGACACCACCAGATGCCCGCGTACCGAGTTGCGGTCATGGCTGATGCTGGCGTCGACCTCGTCGAAGTCCCGCAGCAGCCCGCGCGCACGCTCCAGGTACTGCTCGCCCAGATCGGTCAGCGACAGGCCGCGCGTGGAGCGGTGCATGAGCTTCACACCCAGATGACGCTCCAGTGCATCCAGCCGCCGGCCCATCACCACCGGCGTGACGTTTTCCTTGTGCGCAGCGGCGGCGAAGCTGCCGCAGTCAGCGACCAGCACAAAGCTGCGCAGGCTCGTATATCGGTCCATTCGATACTCCTGATATCGACAGAACTGAAGTCTCGGCCAATTCCGCCATAGAATCCAGGCCGGCATGCTTGGGCCACCTACAAAAACTATCGGATCCCTCGAGGAGGAAGAACCATGGCCCGCATGAGAGCAATCGACGCCGCCGTCGCGGTACTGCGCAAGGAAGGCATCGACACTGCCTTCGGCATTCCAGGCGCCGCGATCAACCCGCTGTATTCCGCCCTGCGCGCCGATGGCGGCATCCGCCACATTCTCGCCCGCCACGTCGAAGGCGCCTCGCACATGGCCGAGGGCTACACCCGCACCAAGGCCGGCAACATCGGCGTGTGCATCGGCACCTCGGGTCCGGCCGGCACCGACATGATCACCGGCCTCTACTCGGCCTGGGCCGACTCCATCCCGATCCTCTGCATCACCGGCCAGGCGCCGCGTGCCCGCCTGTACAAAGAAGACTTCCAAGCCGTGGATATCGAGTCCATCGCCAAGCCGGTGACCAAGTGGGCGGTGACCGTGCGCGAGCCGGCGCTGGTGCCGCGCGTGTTCCAGCAGGCCTTCCACGTGATGCGCTCGGGCCGTCCGGGTCCGGTGCTGATCGACCTGCCGTTCGACGTGCAGATGGCCGAGATCGAGTTCGACGTCGATACCTACGAGCCGCTTTCCGTCTACAAGCCGGCGGCCACCCGCAAGCAGATCGAGAAAGCCATCGACATGCTCTGCGCCGCCGAGCGCCCGCTGATCGTCGCCGGTGGCGGCATCTATAACGCCGGTGCCGAAGCGCTGCTGGTGGAGTTCGCCGAGACCGTCGGCGTGCCGGTGATCCCGACGCTGATGGGCTGGGGCTCGATCCCCGATGACCACCCGCTGATGGCCGGCATGTGCGGCCTGCAGACCAGCCACCGCTACGGCAACGCGAACATGCTGGCGTCCGACTTCGTGCTCGGCATCGGCAACCGCTGGGCCAACCGCCACACCGGCTCGGTCGAGGTCTACACCAAGGGCCGCAAGTTCGTCCACGTGGACATCGAGCCGACGCAGATTGGCCGGGTGTTCTCGCCGGACTACGGCATCACCTCCGATGCCGGCGCCGCGCTGAAGCTGTTCGTCGAGGTCGCCAAAGAGCGCAAGGCCGCCGGCCAGTTGCCGGATCGCAGCAGCTGGGCTGCCGACTGCCATGAGCGCAAGCGCACGATGCTGCGCAAGACCCACTTCGACAGCGTGCCGATGAAGCCGCAGCGCGTGTACCAGTGCATGAACAACGCGTTCGGCAAGGACGCCTGCTACGTCAGCACCATCGGCCTGTCGCAGATCGCCGCCGCGCAGTTCCTGCACGTCTACAAGCCGCGCCACTGGATCAACTGCGGCCAGGCCGGCCCGCTCGGCTGGACCATTCCGGCGGCGCTTGGCGTGGTCGCCGCGGACCCGTCGCGCAAGGTGGTGGCGCTCTCGGGTGACTACGACTTCCAGTTCATGATCGAGGAGCTGGCCGTGGGTGCGCAGTTCAAGCTGCCGTACATCCACATCCTGGTGAACAACGCCTACCTCGGGCTGATCCGCCAGGCGCAGCGCGGTTTCGAGATGGATTACTGCGTGCAGCTGGGCTTCGAGAACATCAATGCCGATCAGAGCGGCATGGAAGGCTACGGCGTCGACCACGTCGCGGTGGTCGAGGGCCTGGGTTGCAAGGCGATCCGCGTGTTCAAGCAGGAAGACCTGCGCCCGGCCATCGAACAGGCCCAGGCCTGGATGGCCGAGCATCAGGTGCCGGTGGTGATCGAGGTGATCCTCGAGCGGGTGACCAACATCGCCATGGGCACCGAGATCGACGCCATCAACGAGTTCGAGCCACTGGCCGAAGGCCGCGAGGACGCGCCGACGGCGGTTGGATTGCTGGACTGAAGCTATGCACCACGGTGGATAAGCCGCAAGCGGCGTTATCCACCCTACACCGAACCAACCGTAGGGTGGATATCGCGAAGCATATCCACCGCAAGGCAACACCCAGGGCGGTCACCACACCGCCGCCATGCAGAACCGAATTTGATCCCTACAGATCAGGAGAGAGAACCATGCCCCGCTTTGCCGCCAACCTGTCGATGCTGTTCACCGAACAGGACTTTCTCGAACGCTTCGAGGCCGCCGCCAAGGCCGGTTTTCCCGGCGTTGAATACCTGTTCCCCTACGACTATGCGGCCGATGAGATCAAGGCCCGGCTGGACGCCAACGGCCTGACCCAGGTGCTGTTCAACCTGCCGGCCGGCGACTGGGCCGGTGGCGAGCGCGGCATCGCCATCCTGCCGGAGCGGGTCGAGGAATTCCGCGCCGGCGTCGATCAGGCCATCGCCTACGCCAAGGTGCTGGGCAATACCCAGGTCAACTGCCTGGCCGGTATCGCGCCGAAGAATGCCGACCTCGGCAAGCTGGAAATCACCCTCATCGAGAACCTGCGCTACGCCGCCGAGAAGCTCGAAGAGGCCGGTATCCGCCTGGTGATGGAGATGATCAACACCCGCGACATCCCGCGTTTCTTCCTCAACAACACCTCGCAGGCGCTGGAGATTCGCGACAAGGTCGGCCACCCCAACCTGTTCCTGCAGTACGACATCTATCACATGCAGATCATGGAAGGTGACCTGGCCCGGACCATGGAAAGCAACCTGGCGGCGATCAACCACGTACAGCTGGCCGACAACCCCGGCCGCAACGAGCCGGGCACCGGCGAGATCAACTACCGCTTCCTGTTCGAACACCTGGACCGCATCGGCTACCAGGGCTGGGTGGGCTGCGAGTACAAGCCGGCCACCACCACCGAAGCCGGCCTCGGCTGGATGAAAGCGCATAACGCGATCTGACCCGAACGAATTGAAGGAGAACTCTCATGGCTAAAATCGGATTCATCGGCACCGGCATCATGGGTCTGCCCATGGCACTCAACCTGCAGAAAGCCGGTCACGACATCTTCGTTTCCACTCACCACGACGCCGCTCCGGCCGCGCTGGTCGAAGGCGGCGCCGTCGCCCTGGCCAACCCGAAGGAAGTCGCCCAGGAAGCCGAGTTCGTCATCGTCATGGTGCCGGACACCCCGCATGTCGAGGACGTGCTGTTCCGCGAGAACGGCGTGGCCGAAGGCGTCGGCGCCGGCAAGGTGGTGATCGACATGAGCTCGATCTCGCCGACCGCCACCAAGCAGTTCGCCGAGAAGATCAAGGCCACCGGCGCCGCCTACCTCGACGCCCCGGTCTCCGGCGGTGAAGTAGGCGCCAAGGCGGCTACCCTGTCGATCATGGTCGGCGGCTGCCCGAATGCCTTCGAGCGCGCCCTGCCGCTGTTCCAGGCGATGGGCAAGAACATCACCCGCGTCGGCGGCAACGGCGACGGCCAGACCGCCAAGGTGGCCAACCAGATCATCGTCGCGCTGAACATCCAGGCGGTGGCCGAGGCACTACTGTTCGCTGCCAAGAACGGCGCCGACCCGGCCAAGGTGCGCGAAGCGCTGATGGGCGGGTTCGCCGGCTCGAAGATTCTCGAAGTGCACGGCGAGCGCATGATCAAGGGCACCTTCGATCCGGGCTTCCGCATCAGCCTGCACCAGAAGGACCTCAACCTGGCGCTCAACGGCGCGCGTGAACTGGGCCTGAACCTGCCCAACACCGCCAACGCCCAGCAGGTGTTCAGCACCTGTGCGGCCATCGGCGGCAGCGGCTGGGACCACTCGGCGCTGATCAAGGGGCTGGAGCACATGGCCAACTTCTCGATCCGCAAGTAATCAAGCAGCTCCCGAGCCCGCTGCGTCGGGCCATGCGGTACCCACCTTCAGGACAGACAGAACCCCGGGTGGTGGGCCATCGCAGCGTCAGACGCAGCGGCGCTTCGAGAGTTGAACCACGGCGGCGCGGGGCCGGAATCACAGTGTCCCCCCACGACCTCACCTCGCGCAGTCGCGGTTCAACCGCCGTCTTCGGACGGCAACCCTTTCGATTCGCCCGGCAGAAGGAGTCACGGCCCGACCGCCGGGCGGGTCGATTCCAACCCTCAGTGCTTGCCTTATCGAGCCTTGAGGTCTGGAATCGGCGCAGACCTGAATAGAAAGATGAAAAACGTAGACGAGGCAGCCAGTGCAAGGCAAAAACAGGCGAAAAAGCGCAGTTTACGAGGTTGTAAATGAGCATTTTGAGCCTGTTTTTAACGCCGCAATGGCTACGCAGGTAGTTTTTCAACAAAACTATTAGAAGGAATCCGCACATGCCTATCGACCCGCAAACCCTGCTGCGCCAACTGTTCGACAGTGCCATCGACGCCGCCCATCCGCGCCAGGTGCTGGCCGATCAGCTGCCCGAGGATCGCAGCGGCCGCGCCATCGTCATCGGCGCCGGCAAGGCCGCCGCCGCCATGGCCGAAGCCATCGAACAGGTCTGGGAAGGCGAGATTTCCGGACTGGTGGTGACCCGCTACGAGCACGGCGCCAACTGCCGCAAGATCGAGGTGGTGGAAGCCGCGCACCCGGTGCCGGACGACGCCGGCGAGCGCGTCGCGCGTCGCGTGCTGGAGCTGGTCAGCAATCTCGAGGAAAGCGACCGGGTGATCTTCCTGCTCTCCGGCGGCGGCTCCTCGCTGCTGGCGCTGCCGGCCGAAGGCATCTCGCTGGCCGACAAGCAGGCGATCAACAAGGCGCTGCTGCGCTCCGGCGCGCACATCGGCGAGATGAACTGCGTACGCAAGCACCTCTCGGCGATCAAGGGCGGCCGCCTGGCCCGCGCCTGCTGGCCGGCCAGCGTGTACACCTACGCGATTTCCGACGTGCCCGGCGACGAGGCCACGGTGATCGCCTCCGGGCCGACCGTGGCCGACCCGACCACCTCGGCGCAGGCGCTGGAAATCCTCGCGCGCTACCACATCGAGGTGCCGGCCAACGTGCGCGCCTGGCTCGAGGACCCGCGCTCGGAGACGCTCAAGCCGGGCGACCCGATGCTCTCGCGCAGCCACTTCCAGCTGATCGCCACGCCGCAGCAGTCGCTCGACGCCGCCGCCGAGGTGGCCCGCGCCGCGGGTATCACCCCGCTGATCCTCGGCGATCTGGAGGGCGAAGCGCGCGAGGTGGCGAAGGTGCATGCCGGCATCGCCCGCCAGGTGGTACTGCATGGCCAGCCGATCGCCGCGCCGTGCGTGATTCTCTCCGGTGGGGAAACCACGGTGACCGTGCGCGGCAACGGCCGTGGCGGACGCAATGCGGAATTCCTGCTCGGCCTCACCGAAGCGCTGCAGGGCCTGCCGAACGTCTACGCGCTGGCCGGCGACACCGACGGCATCGACGGCTCGGAAGACAACGCCGGCGCGCTGATGACCCCGGACAGCTTCGCCCGTGCCGAGGCCCTCGGCCTGCGCGCCGCCGACGCGCTGGCCAACAACGACGGCTACGGCTACTTCGCCGCGCTGGACAGCCTGATCGTCACCGGGCCGACGCGCACCAACGTCAACGATTTCCGCGCCATCCTCATTCTGCCGCCCACTGCCTAGCGGCCCACAGGGAGTATCCGCTCATGACGCCCGACAAGAAGGTCAAGATTCTCGCCACCCTCGGCCCCGCCACGCGCAGCGTCGACGACGTGCGCGCCCTGGTGGACGCCGGGGTGAACCTGTTCCGTCTGAACTTCAGCCACGGCGAGCATGCCGACCACGCCGAGCGTTTTCACTGGATTCGCCAGGTCGAGCGCGAGCAGAACCAGGCCATCGGCATCCTCATGGACCTGCAGGGACCGAAGCTGCGCGTCGGTCGCTTCGCCGGCGGCCGCGTGCAGCTCGAGCGCGGGCAGAAATTCCGCCTGGACCTGGACGAGACGCCGGGCGACCAGCA
The DNA here is from genome assembly GCF_056336065.1 of Stutzerimonas sp. 21-1. Classification (NCBI taxonomy): domain Bacteria; kingdom Pseudomonadati; phylum Pseudomonadota; class Gammaproteobacteria; order Pseudomonadales; family Pseudomonadaceae; genus Stutzerimonas; species Stutzerimonas sp. 21-1. Next base: position 2,982,272 of record NZ_CM150500.1, read on the forward strand.
CCGCGTGATGCTGCCGCACCCGGAAATCATCGCCGCGCTGGAACCCGGCATGACCCTGCTGATCGACGACGGCCGCCTGCGCCTGACCGTCCTGTCCAAGCACAACGACGTCATCGAGACCCGCGTGATGGCCGGCGGCGAGCTGTCCGACCGCAAGGGCGTCAATGTGCCGGAGGCGGTACTGGAACTCTCACCGCTGACCGCCAAGGACCGTCGCGACCTGGCCTTCGGCCTGGAACTGGGCGTGGACTGGGTGGCGCTGTCGTTCGTGCAGCGCCCGCAGGACATCCACGAGGCGCGCGAACTGATCGGCGAACGCGCCTTCCTCATGGCGAAGATCGAGAAGCCCTCGGCCGTGCAGCACCTGCGCGAGATCGCTCGGCTGTCGGACGCCATCATGGTGGCGCGTGGCGACCTCGGCGTGGAGGTGCCCGCGGAGAATGTGCCGCGCATCCAGAAGAACATCGTGCGCATCTGCCGCCAGCTCGGCCGCCCGGTGGTGGTGGCCACGCAGATGCTCGAATCCATGCGTTTCGCCCCGGCGCCGACCCGTGCCGAAGTCACCGACGTGGCCAACGCGGTGGCCGAGGGCGCCGATGCGGTGATGCTGTCGGCGGAAACCGCCTCCGGCGATTACCCGCTGGAAGCGGTGAGCATGATGAGCAAGATCATCCGTCAGGTGGAGAGCGGCCCGGACTTCCAGGCGCAGCTCGACGTGCACCGGCCGAGCGCCGAGGCCACGCTGTCGGACGCGATCAGCTGCGCGATCCGCCGCATCAGCGGCATCCTGCCGGTCGCGGTGCTGGTCAACTACACCGAGTCCGGCGCTTCCAGCCTGCGCGCCTCGCGCGAACGGCCGGCGACGCCGATCCTCAGCCTGACGCCGAACCTGGCCACGGCGCGCAAGCTGACCGTCGCCTGGGGCGTGTACTCGCTGGTCGAGGCGCCGCTGCGCGACATGGAGCAGGTCTGCGCCCAGGCGTTGGAGCTGGCCCGCGCCCGCGGCATGGCCGGCAGCGGCGATACCGTGCTGATCACCGCCGGCGTACCGCTGGGCAAGCCGGGCACCACCAATTCGCTGCGTATCGAAACGCTCGCCTGACCGCCTGTCTGCACACGGCGCAGCGCGTCGGCCTGGGGGCCGGCGCCGCGGCGCTGTAGCATGCACGCCCGCACCAATCCCCCCGCCAGGCTTCCGATGCTCCGCCTCCCGCGTCATGTCAGCGCCGTGCTCAACGGCTTCAGCCAGATCTTCCTGCAGGCCCATCCGCTCTGTGGACTGCTGATCGCATTCGCCATCGCGCTGCACACGCCGGCGCTGCTGGCCGGCGCGCTGGCCGGGGCGCTCGCCGGTACCTTCGGCGCCGCCGCGCTGGGGCGTTCGCGCGCCGATATCGACTGCGGGCTGTACGGCTACAACAGCGCGCTGCTGGGCCTGCTGATCGTGCTGCAGCTGGGGCTTTCGGCGTTTTCGCTGGGGTTGATCGCATGCGCTGCGCTGCTCATCGACCCGCTGCAGACGCGCCTGCTCGCCGGCCTGCGCGAGCGCCGGTGGCTGCCCGGTTTCACCCTGCCCTTCGTGCTGTTCGGCTGGCTCGTGCTGACGCTGCTGCCGACACCCGCTGGCACGCCAGCGTCAGTCGCGCCGATCGATGCGCAGGCGCTGGCGTTCGCCATCGCCACCGGCATCGGCCAGGTGATCTTCCTCGACCAGCCGCTGGCCGGGTTGCTGGTGCTGGTGGCGGTCTGGCTGGCTGATCGACGCGCCGCGCGCTGGATGCTCGCCGGCTCCGCCGCCGGTCTGGGCATCGGCTTGCTGTTTGGCGCTGCGCACGGACCGATCCTCGCGGGCCTGGCCGGCTACAACCCGGCGCTGGCCGCGCTGGCGGTAAGCCAGGTGCAGCGCTCGGTGTGGGCGCCGTTGCTGGCAATCGTCGCCGCTGTGCTGGCGCGACTGGCCTTCGATCGGTTGGGCCTGCCGCCGCTGACGATGCCGTTCATCCTCGCCTGCTGGCTGGTGGCGCTGGCGGCGCGACGGGTTCGCCGGCAACCCGAGAACGCCTAGCCTCAGCCGCCGGTGGCGCGCGGATTCTGCTCCTGCGGGTAATGGCGCTCCTCTTCCACTTCGCCGTCGCTGCCGTGGACCTTCACCGTCGCCGTGCGCAGTTTCATGTAGTCACGGGCCTGCTCGAGCGCCGCTTCGCGGCTGGCAGTTTCGATCAGCACGCGTGGGTCGCCTTCCTCGCGCAGCAGCCAGCGATTGGCTTCCCGGGTGATGTGGTAAGTCTCCATGTCGATCTCCCTTGCAGTGGTGGTGGGCTCTTTCCATAGGGCATATGCCGGGCGCGAGGGTTCGCTCCAGGGTTATCTCGACCCTAATGGTGATAAAAACCCTCTAACGCCGAGGTTTTTTGTACCTTCCAGGCATTACAAACCTTGATTTCAGTCAATTCCAGAGCTGGAACGATTGTTGAAAGAACCTAGGTAGAACGTCGCGCCTTTGCCTTAGGCAACGGACGCGGCGACTTTCCCACCAGAGGAGTATTCGATGCTTTGCGCTGAACAAATTGCCCTGATCAAAGCCACCGTGCCGCTGCTGGAAAGCGGCGGGGAGGCACTGACCACGCATTTCTACCACCTGATGCTGAATGAGCACCCGGAGGTGCGCCCGCTGTTCAACCAGGCCCACCAGGCCAGCGGCGAGCAGCCGCGCGCGCTGGCCAACGGCGTGCTGATGTATGCCCGCCACATCGACCGGCTGGAGGCGCTCGGCCCGCTGGTCGGCCAGATCATCAACAAGCACGTGGCGCTGCAGGTGCTGCCCGAGCATTACCCGATTGTCGGCGGCTGCCTGCTGCGCGCCATTCGCGAAGTACTCGGTGCGGAGATCGCCACCGATGCGGTGATCGATGCCTGGGCCGCCGCCTATCAGCAGCTGGCTGACATCCTCATCGGCAACGAGGAGCAGCTCTACCAGGCCAAGGCCGAGGCACCCGGTGGCTGGCGTGGCGCGCGGCGTTTCCGCATCGCCCGCAAGGTCGCCGAGAGCGAAGAAATCAGCTCGTTCCACCTGCAGCCCGAGGACGGCGGCGCGCTGATGGACTTCCTGCCCGGCCAGTACATCGGCCTGCGCCTGCAGATCGACGGCGAGGAAGTGCGCCGCAACTATTCGCTGTCGGCAGCCAGCAACGGCCGCGAGTACCGCATCAGCGTCAAGCGCGAGCCCGGCGGCGTAGTCTCCAACGCCCTGCACGCATTGGACGAAGGCGCGGTGGTGGAGCTGTTCGCCCCGGCTGGCGACTTCACCCTGCAACCCGGCGACAAGCCGTTGGTACTGATCAGCGGTGGCGTCGGCATCACCCCGACCCTCGCCATGCTTGAACAGGCACTGGCCACCTCGCGCCCAGTGCACTTCATCCACTGCGCGCGCAATGCCGGCGTGCATGCGTTTCGTCACACCGTGGACGCCCTGGCCGAGCGGCATGCGCAGCTGCGGCACTTCTACTGCTATGACGAACACGAAGGCGAAGCCGCCGCGCCCGACGCCGTCGGCCTGCTCACCGAGGACCGCCTGGCCGCGTGGCTGCCGGAGGACCGCGATGTGGACGCCTACTTCCTCGGCCCCAAGCCCTTCATGGCGGCGGTCAAGCGCCAGCTGAAAGCGCTCGGCGTACCGGAGCGGCAGACCCGCTACGAGTTCTTCGGCCCGGCCAGCGCCCTCGAATGAACCCACCGAGCCCGCGTATGCGCGGGCTCCCTCTCCTGCCTTGACGGAGGTGAACCATGTTTCAACGCACCTGGGACCCGCAACACCTGCTCCATCTGGCCAACGCGCTGATGTTCGGCGGCGTGCTGCTCCTGCTGCTGGGCGTCAGCGGCGCCTATCTGTTCGACCAGTGGCTGGGCCTGCCGCTGGTGGTCGCCTGCCACGCGCTGGTGATCCTCGGCCCCACCGCCTTGAAGATCGGTTACGTCATGCGCCTGCTCGCTCAGCGACAACTCGCCCTGGCGGCCTGACGCGGCGAAGTTATCCCTTTTAATTGCAACTACCGTTTCGTTGTAATTGCACGGCGCCATACGCACGAGCGATATAGGGAAAACCATTCGTCCGCCGCTCCTGAAACAGTGAAACTTCCATCGCAGCCCGGTCCTCTGAAACCATGAAGGCTGATGAATCTCTCTCATTGGCCGTTTCCAAAGTCTCTATCCAACTGAGGAGAAAAAGACATGGCAAATAACAACCCGGGCAACTTCGCCAACGATCGAGAGAAAGCATCCGAAGCCGGCCGCAAAGGCGGGCACAACAGCGGCGGCAACTTCGCCAACGACCGCGAGAAGGCGTCCGAGGCAGGCCGCAAGGGTGGCCAGAACAGCCACGGCGGTGGCCGCAGTAGCTGACAAAGCTGCCGACCGCGGTAGTAAAAAAGGCAAGAGTTTCGGCTCTTGCCTTTTTTATTGCCTGCAATTTAACCACCCCAAACTATCAATATTTATTGATGGCGCTCGAATATTATTCGGCCAACAGTGCTACTCATAAAACTCACAACTTTTCGACAGAACAAAAAGCCGACAGCCGGTTGCACCGTATATCGCCCAGTTAATTAGCGCTTTTTGTTTCCACCGGCATCGTTCTTGCCAGATGCCGTTCCGAGCGGCAAGGTGCATGGCACCGCAGCCAGGAACGCAACCGTGAACAATCCCGCCATCATCCAGAGTCTGCTGGACACCGACTTCTACAAACTGACGATGATGCAGGCCGTGCTGCATCACTACCCCAACGCCGAGGTGGAGTGGGCATTCCGCTGCCGCTCGGAGGAAGACCTCAGCCCGTATCTTGGCGCGGTACGCGAACAGATCGAGGCGCTTGCCGAGCTGGCGATGAGCGCCGAGGAACTGGCCTTCCTCGAACGCGTCCCCTACATGCAGCCGGACTTCATCCGCTTTCTCGGCCTGTTTCGCTTCGACCTGCGTTACGTGCGCCTGGAGGTCGAAGCGGGCGAGCTGGTGATCCACCTGCGCGGCCCGTGGCTGCACGTGATCCTCTTCGAGGTGCCGCTGCTGGCGATCATCAGCGAGGTGCGCAATCGCGTCCGTTATCCGCAGGTGGGGCCGGAGCAGGCGCTCGAACGGCTGGACGCCAAGTGTGCCTGGCTGCGCGAGCAAGCCACGGTCGAGGAACTGGCCGAGTTCAAGCTGGCGGATTTCGGCACCCGCCGGCGCTTTTCCTATGCGGTGCAGACCGCGGTGGTCGAACGCCTCGCACAAACGTTCCCCGGCGACTTCGTCGGTACCAGCAACGTGCACCTGGCGCGAACGCTCGATCTGCGGCCGATGGGCACGATGGCACACGAATGGATCATGGCGCACCAGCAGCTCGGCCCGCGGCTGATCGACAGCCAGCGCGCGGCACTGGACTGCTGGGTGCGTGAATATCGTGGCGCACTGGGGATCGCGCTGACCGACTGCATCACCATGGACGCCTTCCTGCGCGACTTCGATCTGTACTTCGCCAAGCTATTCGATGGCCTGCGCCATGATTCGGGCGACCCGCTGATCTGGGCGGAGAAAGCCATCGCCCATTACCAAAGCCTGGGCATCGACCCGCGCAGCCGCCAGCTGGTGTTTTCCGACGGCCTGGACTTTCCCCGGGCGCTGGCGATCCTGCGGGCGCTAGCCGGGCGCTGCCGGCCGAGCTTCGGCATCGGCACCGGGCTGACCTGCGACATCGCCGGCGTGGAGCCCACCAACATGGTGATCAAGATGACGGCATGCAACGGCCAGCCGGTGGCGAAGATTTCCGACTCGCCGGGCAAGACCCTGTGCCGCGACCCAGCGTTCGTCAGCTACCTGCGACATGTCTTCGCGGTCGCCGACACCTCGCCCGCCAAAGCCGGGAGTTAGCCCTCCAGCACCGCCGCCACGGGCTGACCCATCGTGTATTCGGCATGGCCGTGCAGGCGGTTGCGGCCGCCGGACTTGGCCTGGTACATGCGCTGGTCGGCGATCTCCAGCAGCTGGCGGTAGTCCTCGGCGACGTCCGCCAGGCGCTCGGAAAGACCGATGCTGGCGGTCAACGGCTGGCCATCCGGGCGTACGCCCAGGCCGTTACCGGCGAGCCGGGCGAGCGCCCGGTGCGCCTGCTGCAGGTCGGTGTCCGGCATGATCAGCAGGAACTCCTCGCCACCCCAGCGCACCAGGCTGTCGGAGCCACGCAGCGTCGCCACCAGGCTGCGCGCGGCATCGCGCAGCACGGCATCGCCGGCCTCGTGGCCGTAGTTGTCGTTGATCGCCTTGAAGTGATCCAGATCGATGAAGGCCAGCGCCAGCGGGCTACCGGTGCGCTGCGCCGAGTCCCACTGCAGGCGCAGGATTTCCTCGCCGCTGCCGCGCGAGAAGATGCCGGTCAGCGGATCGCGGATGGCCTGGCGCACCAGCGCGATCATGAAGGCCAGCTGGCTCATGCCCGCCAGGCTGGCAACGCCGGCGATCAGGATCAGCAGCCAGAAGGCACCGGCGAACGACGGCCAGTTCAACGTCGCCCAGCTCAGGTAGCCGGCCAGCGCCTGCGCCATCAGCAACAGCATGCCGAGCACCAGGCTTTCCACCAGCGTCAACGGGAAGATCGTCAGTCCCGCCATCAGCACGAACGGCAGGAACGCATAGCCGGCACCGACCACCGCCGAGAACTGCGCCAGCTGGTAGGAACCCAGCAGCGTGTGCGAGGCGATGTAGAACACCGTCGGGATGGCGAAGAGGATCGCGATGGCCCGGTAGGCGTCGAACAGGTTGCCGCTCGGCCGGTAGAACAGCAGCAGCCAGGTGAACGCCAGACACGCCAACAGGCGAAAACCCGCCAACCGCGCCCACAGCGGCGTGTCGAAGACCAGCAGGTCGATGATGCTCCACAGCGGCGTGAGCACGGCGAAGAGAAAGGCGAACAGCCGCACGCGGTCGACGATCATCATCGCGCGGCGCTGGCAGAGCAGCATGGGATGGCCGACCGGCGTCAACAGGTGGCGCAGCTCGCTGCTTTTCAGCTCGCTGGGCAGCAGCGTGGTCAGACGTGAGCGAAGCAGATCGATCAGTGCAGTCATTGTTGTTCTATCCACGGCAGGGAACACGCGTTCAGCCCCGGCCATTGCCGCACCCTGTGAAATCCCTGGGTTGCGCATGATGGCTTCCGGCCAGCAGCGCGATCCTAGCGGAGCGGGGAATCGATTCATTGAGCCAGGGCAAGAACCAGAGGGGTTTTCGTGCACCTGTCGCGCTGTCCGTCTTTCGGGCGACAGCCGGTCCCGACGAATCGCCCTTTTGTGCGCTGTCGCCGTCGCTCCGCCGTGGCTAGCTTGAACGGGCGCCCGAGCGCGCAGCAGAACAACAACAAGAAGGGAGACACCCGATGCATTCGACGACAAGACCGCTGGCCGCGCTGCTGCTGGCCATCCTTGCCAGCAGCGCCGCAGCCGCCGACGGCCCGTTCAGCCAGTTCATCAACTTCGGCGACTCGCTCAGCGATGCCGGCAACTTCCCCGACGTCGGCAGCCCGCTGCTGGGCAGCAACCCGACCGGTGGTTTGCGCTTCACCAACCGCACCGGCCCGACCTATGGCGACAACAACGTCGAATACGGTGGTCAAGTCGCCACCCAGCTGCTGGCCGAGCGTCTGGGGCTGACTTCGCTGCCCTCCACGCCACTGCTGCCGCAATTGTTGACCGGCAACCCGGACGGCACCAACTACGCCGTCGGCGGCTACCGCACCGACCAGATCCTCGATTCCATCACCGGCACCTCGACGGTAGCCACCGGCGGCCTGAGCCGCTCGCGTCCCGGCTACCTGGTCGAGAACCCGCAGGCCGACCCGAATGCGCTGTACTACCTCAACGGCGGCGCCAACGACATCTTCCAGCTCGGCAGCCGGCCGATCACCATGGCTGCCGCGGCCGGCGACCTGGTGGCCGGCGTCAGCGCGCTGGCCGAAGCCGGTGCGCGTTACATCATCGTCTCCGATCTGCCCGACGTCGGCAGCACCCCGCTCGGCACCTTCACTGACAGCGTCCAGCTCAATGCGCTCAGCGACCAGTACAACGCCGAACTCGAGGCACAGCTGCGCGGCTCCGGCGCCAACTACGTGCTGCTCAACAGCCGTCTATTGCTGGAAGAAGTACGCGCGGACCTGGCGCAATTCGGCTTCGCCGCCGACATCAACCAGAACGCCGTGTGCTTCTCCGGCGACAGCTGTCTGGCCGACCCGACCTATGGCCGCACCGGCAGCGCCCCCGACTCGGATCGCCTGCTGTTCAACGATGCCGTGCACCCGACCACCGCGCTGCATCGCATCAGCGCCGACTACCTGTATTCGATCGTCGCGGCGCCCTGGGAGATCTCGCGCCTGCCGGAGATGGGCCAGGCGGCGCTGCGCGCGCAGCTGCAACAGCTCGATCAGGATTTGATGGCCCAGCGCGGCCGCTGGCAGCCCGTCGGCGAATGGCGCATCCAGGCCGGCGGCGGCTATCGCAGCCCGGACTTCGACGGCTACGGCAGTGGCGACGGCGACAGCCAGTCGCTGTCGCTGAGCCTGTCCCACCGCCTAAGCGAGCAATGGCTGGCCGGCCTCAGCCTGGCGATCGGAGAGAACGACATCAGCCTCGGCGCTGGCGAATCCGACTACGACATGCGCAGCTACCTGGCGACCGCCTTTGCCCGTTACGAGCAGGATCGCCTGTTCGCCGATTTCACCCTCAGCGGCGGCCATCTGGATTACCACGATCTGCAACGGCGCTTTGCGCTGGGCATCAGCGAGCGCGTCGAAAAGGGTTCCACCGACGGGCAGGTCTGGGCACTCGGCAGCAAGGTCGGCTTCAACCTGATGCAGCCGCAGGATGCGATGCAGTTCGGCCCCTTCATCGGTGCGAACTACCAGCGCGTGGAGGTGGACGGCTATAGCGAGCACGGCGAGCGTTCCACCGCGATGACCTTCGCCGATCAGGAGCGCGACTCGCTGCGCTTGTCGCTCGGTCTGTTCGGCGATCTGGCCCTGAGCGAGCGCACCCGCGTGTACGGCGAAGTGGCTCGTGAAGTGGAGCGTGAAGACGAGGATCCGGAAGACCTGCGCATGTCGCTCAACAGCGTGCCCGGCAACAGCTTCGAGCTACCCGGCGCGGTGCCGAGCGGCGACCAGACGCGCTTCAGTGTCGGCCTGACGCATCAGCTGGCCACTGATCTGGCGCTGCGGGCCAACTACCACTATCGCGGCAACGACAACCGCGATCACGGCCTGAACCTGTCGCTCAGCTGGGATCTGTAAGCCGTTCGGGGCAACCCTTGCGGTTGCCCCTGCTCGCCGTCAGCGCGCGTCGAGCTGGCCCTGCAGGTTGGCGATCTGGCTCTGCAGTGTGGTGATGTTGCGGGTGACCTGAGCACGGAAGGCATCGAATTCGGCCGTGTTGGAGCTGGCCGCCGGACGGTTCTCCAGTTCGCTGCGCAACACCAGCAGGTCCTGTTCGAGGCGGCTGATCGCCTGGCTCGGGTTGCCGCGCTGCTGCAGAGCGGCAACATCCTTGCCCAGCGCATCGACGCGACTACGCAGCTGGTCCTGCGTGCCCAGCGCCGTTTTCAGCGCGGCCTGTTCGCTGCCCAGCGTCTTGAGGTCCGCGGCCAGCGTCGCGCCCGTCTGTTGCTGGGTGCGCAGCTCGCCATCCAGCCCGTCGAGACGCTTACCCTGCTCCTGGAGACGCTGATCCTGATTGCCCTGCTTACCGGCCAGACTCTGCTGCTCGGTGGCGAAAGCCTGCTGCTTGCGGGTCAGCTCGATCACTTGTTGTTCGAGCTGCTTGATGCGCAGCTTCACCGCCTCGCTTTCCGTGGTGACGTTGGACTCGGTCGCCACGACCTTGCCGGAAATGTCGCGCAGGCGGCCCGCGGCGTCTTCGCTGATCCGCGCGAAGCTGTCCTGAGTGGCCACTAGCTGCATCTCCAGCGCCGCCATGCGCTGGAAGCTCCACCAGACGAACGCGCCGAGGCAGACCGCGAGCACCACCACCAGCACCCACAGCGGCGCGGTACTGCCCGCGCGACGCTTCTGCCGCGCGCGCCCGGTTTCGCCACGCTCGACGGCAGGCTTGTGGAGCGGCTCCAGATCCGGCGCCGGATAGGGCTCTTCGCGATCCCGGGCCGCAGAGAGGCTGGGGATATGGTCCAGTTCGTCGTGAGCATCGTTGCGCATGGGATACCTTCCAGGATGGCGCGAAGCAAAAAAACAGCGCGCAGTATAACGATTCGGTCATGCCACAGCAGGCACGGCGGCGCGGTGGCACTGCACCGTCACGAGGCAGCGCGCACCGGCGCTGCGCACGGCTGCAAGGGCCAGCCCCGACGGGTGCACCAAACGTGGCGCTCACCAGCAGCCCGACCCGCATGGCACGCGCCTGCCGGTGCGGTCGCGCGGAAAAATGAGGATGAAACGGCAAGCTGGTACGCCGCTTGCTCATACCTTCCTGCCAGCGGATCGACGCCTGCCGACACGGATGTCGGACCCACACTCCGGCCAGGCAAACAACGCAGATCACGCGCCGTAGGCGAGCCCCGCTCGCTTCATTCGCCTGCCGGCCGCGCTACCGCCCGGCCGCAAACGGCATGAACCAGCCGATGGTTGCGGGTGGTTCTGCGACAGCCTGCCAGGCGCGCGATCTCACTCGGTCACCAACCAGCGTCCGGCACAACGCAACAGGTGACGGGTCAGTTCATCCAGCAGCGCGCCGCCGTTGCGCCAGTGATGCCAGTACAGCGGCACATCGATGGGCGGGCCGGACAGCACATCGACCAGTTCGCCACGCGCAAGTTCGCCGCGCACCTGCAACTGCGGCACCAACCCCCAGCCAAGCCCGCTCTGCAGCATCCGCACGAAGCCTTCGGACGACGGACACAGATGGTGGATGAAGCCGTCCGTACCGCCGATGGAAGCCATGTAGCGATGCTGCAGGCGGTCATCGGGGCCGAACACGATGGCCGGCGCGCGCGCCAGCGTCTCGGCGCTCGGCTGGCTGCCGAGGTAGCGCCGCTGGAATGCCGGGCTGGCCAGCGCGCGGTAACGCATCGCACCCAGATACTGACTGCGTGCACCGGCCAGCGGTCGCTCGGCCGCGCAGACACAGCCGGCCACCTCGCCCGCACGCATGCGCTTCAAGCCGACCGCCTGGTCCTCCACCACATGATCGAGCAGCACCGCATGCTCGGTGCAGAACGGCGCGACGGCCTCGGCCCACCAGGTCGCCAGGCTGTCGGCATTGAGCGCGATGCGCAGTCGCTCGGGCAGACGATTCTCATCCAGCGTCGGCACCTGGCCCTGCAGGTCACGCTCCAGCAGACGCACCTGCTGCACATGGTTGAGCAGCCGCTGGCCCAGCTCGGTCGGCCGGGGCGGCGCGCCGCGCAGCAGTACCGGCTGGCCGACCCGCGCTTCGAGCAGCTTGATGCGCTGCGACACCGCCGATTGCGACAGGCCGAGCACCGCGGCGGCGCGCTCGAAACCGGCCTGCTCGACCACCGCAGCCAGCGCGGCGAGCAGCTTGTAATCGAACATCTGTTTTCCTAATGAGGGTTAACGAAGATTCGTTTCTCTTATATTCCTCCTCCCCCCAGACTGCCAGCCTGAACTTCGACAAGGCGGCAAGCATGGGAACCCTCTGGAGCAGTTACCTGAACGGGCTGGCGGTCACCGCCGGACTGATCGTCGCCATCGGCGCGCAGAACGCCTTCGTCCTCGCGCAGAGCCTGCGCCGCGAGCATCACCTGCCGGTCGCCGCCCTCTGCGTGCTCTGCGATGCGATCCTGATCAGCCTCGGTGTATTCGGCCTGGCGGCGATCCTGGCGCAGAATCCGACGCTGCTGGCGATCACCCGCTGGGGCGGCGTGGCCTTCCTGCTGTGGTACGGCATCGCGGCGCTACGCCGTGCCGTGCGGCCGCAGGCACTGCAGCAACAAGGCAACGGCGAACGGCGCTCGCGGCGCACGGTGCTGCTCGCCGCGCTGGCGGTGACCCTGCTCAATCCGCACGTCTATCTCGACACGGTGCTGCTGATCGGCTCGCTCGGTGCGCAGCAGCCGGCACCCGGTGCCTACACGCTGGGCGCGGCGAGCGCGTCGATGCTGTGGTTCCTCGCCCTCGCCCTCGGCGGCGCCTGGCTCGCGCCGTGGCTGGCACGCCCGCTGACCTGGCGGCTGATCGACGTCGGCGTCGCCGCAATGATGTTCGCCGTGGCGCTGCAACTGGCCGTACCCGACTGAACGGCTAGTCGCGGTCAACGGAAGGAACGACCCCGCCGCAGCGGGGTCCACGCATGGCGACTCCCGCGCGGGCGCGCATCGAAAGCTGCGCCGCAAGGGCCCGGAGCAGGTTTGCCCACACAGTTGCCGCGTGGTTTTGCCGCAGGGTGGGTGCTATGATCCGGCGTTCGCGGGTTGAGCTTCAGCCCGCCAGTCCGGCCGACCGTGAACGGCCAGAGTTCGCGCAAAGATCGCGGTGCGCGAAGGGAGAACAGCCGAGACGAACAGTGTGCGAACAGCATTCGCCTCTGTCCCTACAGCAGCTGCCCCACGCCCGCCGCATCATGTCCTCGACACCTGAGTAGGAGATACATCATGGCTTTCGAATTGCCGCCGCTGCCGTACGCTAAGAATGCTCTCGAGCCGCACATGTCCGCCGAAACCCTGGACTACCACCACGACAAGCACCACGCTGCCTACGTGACCAACCTGAACAACCTGGTTCCGGGCACCGAGTTCGAAGGCAAGGACCTGGAAAGCATCATCAAGTCCTCCTCGGGCGGCATCTTCAACAACGCGGCTCAAGTCTGGAACCACACCTTCTTCTGGAACTGCCTGGCGCCCAACGCCGGCGGCCAGCCGAGCGGCGCACTGGCTGACGCCATCAATGCCTCCTTCGGCTCCTTCGACAAGTTCAAGGAAGAGTTCACCAAGACCGCCATCGGCACCTTCGGCTCCGGCTGGGCCTGGCTGGTGAAGAAGTCCGACGGCAGCCTGGGCCTGGCCAGCACCATCGGCGCCGGCAACCCGATGACCGCAGGCGACAAGCCGCTGCTGACCTGCGACGTGTGGGAACACGCCTACTACATCGACTACCGCAACGCCCGTCCGAAGTTCGTCGAAGCGTTCTGGAACCTGGTCAACTGGGATTTCGTCGCGAAAAACTTCGCCGGCTGATCTAGCCGCTCCGGCTGTCCGTGCACGCCTGCGAGCCGGACAGCCAGGCCAGTCACCAGAAAAATGCCCGCTTCGTCAGTTGCGGGCATTTTTCGTTCAAGCCCGGCAGAACCCGGCCGATGTGACACAGGTAGCGCAAGCATCGCCCGAGCATGCCGTGCGCGCTGCGAGGCATGCCCGACCTTAGCGTCATAGTTCGATCACAAGGTTTTTTGACGACACCGCCATGACTATCAATACTTGCGCAACCAAGCACCGGCACGGAAAAGGGATCTTCTCTTGAAGCTGGAATTGCGCAATAGCCTGTCACGAAGACTCCTGCGAGTGGTTCTGCTGTCCGCACTGGCCGTGGGGCTGGTTCTCAGCTGTGCGCAGATCATCTTCGGGGCCTACAAGACCCGCCATCTCATCGCCGACGATGCGCAACGTATCCTGCGCATGACGCGCGACCCCTCGACGCAGGCGATCTACAGCCTCGACCGGGAAATGGGCAGCCAGGTGATGGAAGGCCTGTTCCAGCACGAATCCATCCGCGAAGCCTCGATCGGCCATGCCGGCGAGGAAGTGCTGGCACACAAGTCGCGTCCGCTGCTGACGCTGTCATCGCGCTGGCTGACCGATCCGATCCTCGGCCGCGATCAGCAGTTCTCCATTCCGCTGATCGGCCGCGAACCGTACAACGAGCACTATGGCGACCTGCGCATCACCCTCGACACCGCCCGCTATGGCCAGGAATTCATCAGCGACTCGGTGGTAATCGCCATCATCGGCGTCCTGCGCGCGCTGACCCTTGGCCTGGTGCTGTTCCTCATCTACGAATGGCTGCTGACGCGCCCACTGACCAAGCTGATCGAGCACCTGGCGCGCATCAATCCCGACCGCCCCGGCGCGCACAAACTACCGCTAATCAAGGGCCACGAACGCAACGAACTAGGCCTCTGGGTCGAGACCGCCAACGGTCTGCTCGCCGCCATCGAACACAACATGCAACTGCGCCAGCAGGCCGAGAGCAGCCTGCAGCACATGACGCAGTACGACCCCCTCACCGGCCTGCCCAACCGCCAACAGCTGCAGCGCCAGCTCGATCACATCCTCGAGGAAGCACGCCGCCTGCAACGACGCGTCGCGGTGCTCTGCCTCGGGCTGGACGACTTCAAGGGCATCAACGAGCAGTTCAGCTATCGCACCGGTGACCACCTGCTGCTGGCGCTGGCCGACCGTTTGCGCTCGCTGGGCGGTCGGCTGGACGCCCTGGCACGCCTGGGCGGCGATCAGTTCGTGCTGGTCCTCTCGGGAATCGAGCAGCCCTACGAGGCCGCCGAACTGGCGCAGACCCTGCTGGATGACCTGGAAACGCCGCTGGAAGTGGACGGCCAGCGTATCCGTCTGCACGGCACCATCGGCGTCACGCTGTACCCGGAAGACGGCGGCGACACCGAGAAGCTGTTGCAGAAGGCCGAGCAGACCATGACGCTGGCCAAGAACCGCTCGCGCAACCGCTACCAGTTCTATGTCGCCAGCATCGACAGCGAAATGCGCGCGCGTCGCGAGCTGGAGAAGGACCTCGGCGAGGCGCTGGCGCACGGCGAGTTCTTCCTCGTCTACCAGCCGCAGGTGGATTACCAGCGGAACTGCATCACCGGTGTCGAAGCGCTGCTGCGCTGGAAACACCAGGGCAAGCTGGTGCCGCCCGACCTGTTCATCCCGGTGGCCGAGCAGAACGGCAGCATCATCCCGATCGGCGCCTGGGTGCTCGACCAGGCCTGCCGCCAGCTGCAGGAATGGCGTGGGCTCGGCTTCACCGGCCTGCGCATGGCCGTCAACCTGTCGACCGTCCAGCTGCACCACAGCGGCCTGCCGCAGATGATCAGCGACCTGCTGCAGAGGCATCAGCTACCGGCCGAAACCCTGGAGCTGGAAGTCACCGAAACCGGGCTGATGGAGGATATCCAGGCGGCCCGGCACAACCTGCTGAGCCTGCGGCGATCCGGTGCGCTGATCGCCATCGACGACTTCGGCACCGGCTATTCCTCGCTCAGCTACCTCAGGAGCCTGCCGCTGGACAAGATCAAGATCGACAAGAGCTTCGTTCAGGACATCGGCCAGGACGAGGGCGCCACCATCGTTCGCGCGGTCATTCAGCTGGGTCGCAGCCTGGGCATGACGGTCATCGCCGAAGGCGTGGAGACGCCGGAGCAGGAAGCCTATCTGATCGCCGAAGGTTGCGAGGAAGGCCAGGGTTATTACTACAGCAAGCCACTGCAGGCGCGGGAAATGGCCGCGCTGCTGGAACAATCCCGCCACGTCGGCCAGGCAGTCAACTCAGCACCGCTGTGACCCAGCGTTGCACCGCCCATCTACCGGCCAGCCACCTGGCCTTTGCCGAGACACCGATGAAACGCTTCGTACTGCTCGATACTGCCGAGATCCCCGATAACGGCGGCGCGCTGTGCCTGTTCGAATATGGCGAGGACTTCGTCATCAAGATCCAGGGTGGCAGCGGCAACCAGCTGATGAACAGCCGCACCCACGGCTCGGAAGACTCACTGGCAGAAATCCCCTGCCGCCGGCTGCAGGCCCGCCAGCAGCCGCGCGTGCTGATCGGTGGTCTGGGCATGGGCTTCACCCTGGCGTCGGCACTCCGCCACCTGGGCAGCGATGCCGAGGTGAACGTCGCCGAATTGGTTCCGGGGGTCATCGAATGGAACCGCGGCCCGCTCGGCGAGAAAGCCGGCAACCCACTGCGCGACCCGCGTACGCGCGTGCTCAACGAGGACGTCGCCGGCGTGCTGAAACGTCAACCGCAAGGCTTCGACGCCATCATGCTGGATGTCGACAACGGCCCCGAGGGGCTCACGCAGAAGAGCAACAGCTGGCTCTACTCGACCGACGGGCTCGCCAATTGTGCCCGCGCCCTGCGCCCCGGCGGCATCCTCGCCGTGTGGTCGGCCAGCGCCGATCGCGGTTTTTCGCAACGCCTGGCCAGGGCCGGCTTCAAGGCCGAGGAAGTCCAGGTATTCGCCCACGGCAACCGCGGCACCCGGCACACTATCTGGATTTGCGAGAAGCTCAGGGCTTGAACAACGCTACCAGTGGCTGACGCCCAGCTGGGCGGCCAGCCACAGCGCACCGCCGAGGCAGGCCAGTGCGCCGGCCGCGGCCTGCCAGTAGAAGCGCCGGGCGAGCACCTCCTCGCCGTGGCTGGAGAGCACGAACGGCTGCGCCTGCTGCGGACGCGTCAGGTGAGCGGTGGCCGGCGCGCTGCTCGCGGTGCGGTGGCGGTCCTCCGCCTCCAGCCCGGCTGCCAGCCTGACGTGGCGCCACTCCTGCTCGTCGAGCTGGCCATCGCCATTGCGGTCGAAACGCTGCAGCAGGCCGGCAAAATCGCCTTTCCACTGGCGGATCACCTCCGCCTGCGCCTGCTCCTGGTCGAGCCCCTGACGGCCACCACCGACGGTACGAAACTCACCGATGGCATAGAGCGGCTCACCCGCGTGCAAGCGCTCCTCGACGTAGCGGTACTGCCGACCGCCGTTCAGCCAATCCAGCCAGCCGTGCGCCGGCAGCCCGCGCGGATGGCGCTGATCTCCGGTCCAGACACGGCGCCAGGCCGGCAGTACTTCGGCGCCGCGCGGATCGATCAGGCACTCGCCGCTGGCATCCGCCAGGCGCAGCCAGGCTTCGCTGGTGTCGCGCTCGATCACCCGCCAGCTGCGCCGCTCGCCGGTCCCGCCGTATTCCTCGATGCGGTAGCGCCACCACAGACACGGCTGGCCGCTCAACGGTGCCGTCAGCGGAGTCGCGCCGCTCTCACGCAGAACGCCGACCAGTTCCACATACCCCTGCGCAGCCGAACGAATGCGCGAGGTCGGCGTGTCCTGCAGATGGCGAATCCGCGACCAGCGACTCACCCATACCCAGCCGCCCGCCACGCACAGCCCAGCGGCTGCGACGAAGGCGAGCAACGTAGCGAAATCCACGCGAATCAGCCGAACAGGGCACGCAGATCGACATCGGCCTTCTGCGCCTCGTCGAACTGCAGCAGCGCAGCCGGGCCGAAGGCGAACGCACGTGCCAGCAGCACGTCCGGAAACTGCTCGATGCGCACGTTGTTCAGGTTGACGGCCTCGTTGTACAGCTCGCGCCGATCGGCGATACCGCTTTCCAGCCCGCTGATGCGCTGCTGCAGGTGACGAAAGCTCTCATCGGCCTTGAGCTGCGGGTAGTTCTCGGCGAGCGCGAACAACTGGCCGAGACCGGCGCGCAGGCCCGTTTCTGCCGCCCCGAGCGCGGCGATGTCACCCTGTGCGCGCGCGTCGGCCACCGCGCCGCGCGCACGGATCACCCGCTCGAGCGTGCTGCGCTCGTGTTGCATGTACTGCTTGCAGGCCTCAACCAGCTTGGGCAGCTCCTCGTGGCGCTGGCGCAGCAGCACGTCGATGTTCGCCCAGGCCTTGCCGACCCCGTGCTTGAGGCGCACCAGGCCGTTGTAGAGGGTCACCGCATAGGCGACGACGAGGAACGTCAGCACTGCCACAACTACGAGCGTCAGGTTCATCTGGGCTTCTCCATGAAAGTCCGGCGATTCAAAAGTGCCAGCATTCTATCGGCCAGCGCCATTTCGAAGAGAGAGCCGGCGCACGCATTGCCTTTGCACAAAATGCAAATCTTTCGCATTATTAAAGGCCGTCACGGCGGTGCAGGCGTCGCCAGCCGGATCGATCATCGTTCGAACGCAAAAAGGAACCCGCTCATGCTACGCACCCCCACCTGGGCCACCGCGACCTTGCTGGCCGTTGCCGTCTCTCTTGCCGGCTGCGGCGAGGACCAGAAAACCACCGAGCAGGCCGCCACTGCGCCGGCTACCAGCCAGGCCCAGCCCGCCGCGAGCGCACCGAAACTGGACGAACAGGCCGCCAAAGCGGTGGTCAGCCACTACGCCGACCTCGCCCTGGCAGTGTTCAGCGACGCCCATGCCACCGGCATCAAGCTGCAGCAGGCCGTGGACGCGCTGCTCGCCAACCCCAGCGATGCCACCCTGCAGGCAGCCAGGGACGCCTGGCTGGCAGCACGCGTGCCCTACATGCAGACCGAAGTATTCCGCTTCGGCAACAGCGTGGTCGATGACTGGGAAGGCCAGCTCAACGCCTGGCCGCTGGACGAGGGCCTGATCGACTACGTCAAGGGCGATTATCAGCATGCCCTCGGCAACCCCGGCGCGACCGCCAACATCATCGCTAACCGCGAAGTGCAGGTCGGCGAAGACAAGCTCGACGTCAGCGAAATCACCGGCGAGAAACTGGCCAGCCTGAACGAACTGGCCGGTTCCGAAGCCAACGTCGCCACCGGCTACCACGCCATCGAATTCCTGCTCTGGGGCCAGGACCTCAACGGCAGCAACCCCGGTGCCGGCCAGCGCCCGGCCAGTGACTTCATCAACGGCGAAGGCTGCACCGGCGGCAACTGCGACCGTCGCCGCACCTACCTGAAGGCCGTCACCGACCTGCTGGTCAGCGATCTGGCCGAGATGGTCGGGCAGTGGCAGGCCGGCGTCGCCGATAACTACCGCGCGACCCTGGAAGCCGAGCCGGCCCAGAACGGCGTACGCAAGATGCTGTTCGGCATGGGCAGCCTCTCGCTCGGCGAGCTGGCCGGCGAACGCATGAAGGTGGCGCTGGAGGCCAACTCCACCGAAGACGAGCACGACTGCTTCAGCGACAACACCCACAACTCGCACTTCTACAACGCCAAGGGCATCCGCAACATCTACCTGGGCGAGTACCAGCGCGTGGATGGCAGCACCCTCAAGGGCGCGAGCCTGGCTTCGCTGGTGCAGGCGGTCGATCCGCAAGTCGACAGCACCTTGAAGACCGACCTGGAAACCACCGAAGCCAAGCTGCAGGTACTGGTGCAGAGTGCCGCGGACGGCGAAGCGTTCGACCAGTTGATCGCCGCGGACAACAACGCCGGCCAGGAAAAAGTCCGTGCGGCCATCGCCGCCCTGGTCAAGCAGACCGCCGCCATCGAGCAGGCTGCCGCCACACTGGGGATCAGCGATCTCAACCCGGATACCGCCGATCACCAGTTCTGATCGGTGTAGCGCGGGCACGGCATCAGGCCGTGTCCGCACCTCCCGCCTCGGCGCACATCACGCAATCGCCTCCCACCCAAATGAAAATACCTCTTATTCGAAGCCGGTCGGACTGGTAAGCTGGCGCCCCGCTTTTTTCTGCACGCCGGTAGCCTGATGCGCCTCTCGCTTCGTATTTCCGCCCTCGCACTGCTGATGCTCGGCCTGCCTGGCTGCGACGAAGCGCCACGCTTCGAGCATGCCGAACCCGGCGAAGCGCTGTCGGCTGGCAGTGCGACCGTGATGAAATTCGACCAGAACGCTTTCTCCCAGCCGTCGGCGAGCCTGTCGCCGCTGCGTCGCCTGGACTTCAGCGTCGGCAACAGCTTCTTCCGTAATCCCTGGGTCATCGCACCCGCCTCAACCACTGCACGCGACGGCCTCGGCCCGCTGTTCAACACCAACGCCTGCCAGAACTGCCACATCAAGGATGGCCGCGGCCATCCGCCGGAAAGCGACAGCGACAACGCGGTATCGCTGCTGGTCCGCCTGTCGATTCCCGCTGGCGCCGAGCATGCGCAGGTGTTGCGCGAGCGCGGTATCGCCCCGGAGCCGGTCTACGGCGGCCAGCTGCAGGACATGGCCATCCCCGGGGTGGCGCCGGAAGGCCGGGTTCGCCTGAATTACAGCACCCAGCGCGTACGCTTCGCCGACGGCGAGGAGGTGGAACTGCGCAAGCCCGAACTGCGCCTGAGTGAACTGGGTTACGGCGTGCTGCATCCGCAAACGCAGTTTTCCGTACGGATCGCACCTCCAATGATCGGTCTCGGCCTGCTCGAGGCGATCCCGCAGGACGCGCTGCTGGCCAACGCCGACCCGGGCGACCGCGATGGCGACGGCATCTCCGGGCGCGCCAACCGCGTCTTCGACCAAGTCAGCCGGCAGACCGTGATCGGCCGTTTCGGCTGGAAGGCCGGCCAGCCGAACCTCAACCAGCAGAACGCCGACGCCTTCTTCAACGACATGGGCCTGACCAGTCGACTGTTCAGCGGCAGCAGCTGCACCGAGCGACAGCGTGAATGCCTCGCCCTGCCGCATGGCGGCGAGCTGGAAGTGAGCGACCCGATCCTCGCCCAGGTGCTGTTCTACACGCGCAACCTCGGCGTGCCGGCGCGCCGCGATGTGGACGCCCCCGAGGTGCTGGCCGGCAAGACGCTGTTCCACCGTGCCGGCTGCCAGAAATGCCACACGCCAAAGTTCACCACCGGCGCCGACGCCGCCGAGCCGGAGCTGGCCAATCAGTTGATCCGCCCCTACAGCGACCTGCTGCTGCACGACATGGGCGACGGCCTGGCCGACAATCGCCCCGAGTTCGAGGCCAGCGGCCGCGAATGGCGCACGCCGCCGCTGTGGGGCATTGGGCTGACCGCTACCGTCGGCGGCGTGACGCGCCTGCTGCACGACGGCCGTGCCCGCACGCTGCTCGAAGCCGTGCTCTGGCATGGCGGCGAAGCCGAGACGGCACGCCAGACGGTACTGACCTTCGATGCCCGGGAACGCGCCGCGCTGCTGCGCTTTCTCGAATCACTCTGACAACGCGGCCCGCATGCCTTCGCGCCCCGCGTACCCCGGCTCGCCGAAGCCGCAACCGATTGCCCACGAGGACGCCATGAACTCCCATCGCACCCTGCGCACGACTGCCGCCCTGCTCACCGGCCTGCTGCTCGGCGCCTGCGCGCCAGCCGAGCCGTTCGGCGCAACCAGCCAGGCACTGACCGACAACGTGCTGCTGCCGGCCTACACCCAGTGGGCGGAGAGCGATCGACGCCTGGCAGCCAGCGCAACGGCGTTCTGCGCCGGCGAGCAGACGCTGGACGAGGCGCGCGCTGCCTTCATCGAGGCGCAACGCAGCTGGGCCGGCCTGCAGCCTTTGATGGTCGGGCCGCTGGCCGAAGGCAACCGCGCCTGGCAGGTGCAGTTCTGGCCGGACAAGAAGAACCTCGTGGCCCGGCAGGTCGGCGCGTTGCTCGACAGCAAACCGCAACTGACCCAGGCCGATCTGGAGAATGCCAGCGTGGTCGTGCAGGGGCTCAGTGCCTATGAATACCTGCTGTTCGACACCGGCATCGTCCTCGACGACGCTGGCAAGTCGCGCTACTGCCCGCTGCTGACTGCCATCGGCGCGCATCAGCAGCAACTCTCCGCCGACGTGCTGCAGCAGTGGCAGGACGCGGACGGCATGGCTGCACAGCTCAAGACATTTCCCAGCGAGCGCTATGCCGAATCGCGCGAGGCCATCGCCGAGCTGCTGCGCGCGCAGATCAACGGACTCGACGGGCTGAAGAAGAAACTCGGTGCGCCGCTCGGCCGGCAGACCAAGGGACAGCCGCAGCCCTATCAGGCCGAGGCCTGGCGCAGCGGTGCGACGCTGGCCAGCTTCGCGGCCACGCTCGCCAGCGCTGAGCAGCTGTGGAGCGGCGCCAAGGCGGACGGCCTGCGTTCGCTGCTCGGCGACGAGCACGCCGGGCTGGCGCAGCGCATCGACCAGGGTTACGCCGAGCTGAACCGGCAACTGGCCGCCCTCGATCAGCCGTTCGCCACCCTGCTCGCCGACAGCACAGGGCGTGAGCAGCTGAACGCGCTGTACCAGCAGCTCGACCAGGTGCATCGCCTGCATCAGAGCGAACTGGCCCGCGCGCTGGGCATTCAGATCGGCTTCAACGCCCACGACGGAGACTGAGCATGCAGCGCCGCACCTTCATCGGCCTCGGCAGCGCCCTGCTCGCCGCCGGCGCGCTCGGCGGTTGGGCCATCGCCCGGCATGACGACGGCCCGCGCCTCTACTCCGCCCGCGACGATGCCGATGGCCGGCACTATGCGGTCGGCTATCGCCTCGATGGCACCCGCGTATTCGCCACGCCGGTCGCCGAGCGTTGCCATGACGTCTACGCGCATCCGCACCTGCCGCTGGTGGTGTTCGTCGGCCGCCGACCGAGCCGCGAGAGCTACCTGCTCGACAGCCGCGACGGCAGCCTGCTGCAAGTGCTGGCCTCGCCGCCGGAACGCCACTTCTATGGCCACGGCGTGTTCCACGCCAGCGGCGAATGGTTCTACACCACCGAGAACGACACGCGCGATCCGGGGCGCGGCGTGCTCGGCGTCTATCGCGTCGATCAGCAGCGCCTGCAGCGGGTTGGCGAACACTCGACGCACGGCATCGGCCCGCACCAGCTGCTGTGGATGCCGGACGGCGAAACCCTGGTGATCGCCAACGGCGGCATCCGCACCGAAGCCGACAGCCGCGAGAAGATGAACCTCGATGCCATGCAGCCGAGCCTGGTCCTGCTGCGGCGCGATGGCACGCTGATCAGCAAGGAGCAGCTCCCCGAGCAGATGAACAGCGTGCGCCACCTCGCCGTCGCGGCCGATGGCACCATCGTCTCCGGCCAGCAGTACGAAGGCGACCCGCAAGACCGCGTGCCGCTGCTGGCGATCAAGCGGCCGGGCCAGCCCTTCCAACACTTCCCGCTGGGCGAGGCGCAGCGCCAGAGCATGAACCAGTACACCGCGAGCCTGGCGATTCACGACGAACTGCGCCTGCTGGCGGTAACCGCGCCGCGCGGCAACAAGGTGTTCGTCTGGGACCTGGACAGCGCGCAGCTGCGCGAGGAGATCGCGCTGGCCGACTGCGCCGGGATCGCGGCGATCGAGCGGGGCTTCGTCGTCAGTTCAGGCCAGAGTCGCTGCCGGTTGCTCGATTGCCGCGGCGAACGCATCCGCAGCGAACCGCTGCAACTGCCCGCAGGGCTCTGGGACAATCATTTGCGGGCGATCTGAGCTCAAGTTTCAAGGCATGCAGCCGATATAAGGGGCGCTCGTTTTTCCCTCCACCGAGACGCCCCTTCCATGCTCAAGAAATCGTTGCGCGCGCAAATTCTCGCCCTGATCGGCGGCAGCCTGCTGTTGCTGCTGGTGATCGCCCTGCTCTGCATTCAGCAACTGTCCCACCACGTCGAACATTTCGGCGATCTGCTCGACGGACCGCTGAGCGAATCGCAGCTGGTCGACGAGGCGAACCTGGAATTCAAGATTCAGGTGCAGGAATGGAAGAACGTCCTGTTGCGCGGCAAGAATCCCGAGCAGCGCAACAAATACTGGGCGCAGTTCCAGGCGCAGGAGCGCAAGGTGCAAGAGCTGCTCGGTCAGCTGCAACGTGTTAGCGCGCAGAGCTCGCCGCTGTCGGGCCAGATCGCGCGTCTGCAGAACGAGCACCGTCTGCTCGGCGAGGCTTATCGCAAGGGCTTTGACGCCTTCGTCGCTGCCGATGCCGACCCGACCGCAGGCGATGCTGCGGTGGCCGGCATCGACCGCGCCGCCAGTGCGCAGATGAGCGAGCTGGTCGGCCAGTTGCGCCAGACCGCCGCCCGGCAATCCACTGAAATCCGCGAGGGCGCCGGCTCCGCCGCGCTCACCGGCGTGCTGGTGATGCTGCTTGCCAGTGCGCTGGTAGGGCTGCTCAGCCTGTGGCTGGTCAATCGCAACATCATCGAACCGACCCGCTCGCTGATCGAACACATCGCCCGCCTCAGCCAGGGCCAGTTCGCCAATCGCGTGGACGCCTCACGAGCCGACGAACTCGGCCGGCTGGCGGTGGCCGCCAACACGCTGCGCGACTTCCTCGCCGACACCTTCAACAACCTGCAGCAGAGCGCCGCCAATCTGGATAGCGCCAGCGGCGAGCTGAATGCGATCTCAACGCTGATGGCGCAGGGCGCGAGCGAGCAGTTCTCGCGTACCGATCAGGTCGCCACCGCGATGCACGAGATGTCCGCCACTTCCCAGGAAGTCGCCCGCCACGCCGGCGATGCGGCGCACGCCGCCGATGCCGCCGATCACGCCGCGCAGCAGGGCGAGGCGGTCATGCAGTCGACGATCCAAAGCATCACCGCCATTCGCAGCGAAATCACCAGCACTGCCGAAGTGGTCCGCCGCCTGGAAGGCGACAGCGAGCGCATCGGCAAGGTACTGGAAGTGATTCGCGGCATCGCCGATCAGACCAACCTGCTGGCGCTCAACGCGGCAATCGAAGCCGCCCGCGCGGGTGAAGCCGGACGCGGCTTCGCCGTGGTCGCCGACGAGGTTCGCACGCTGGCCCAGCGCACCGCCGAATCGACGGCCGAGATCCACCAGATCATCGACTCGGTCCAGACCGGTGCGGTGAACGCCGTACGCGCCATCGAAAGCGGCCAGCAGCGCAGCGAACAGGGCGTGGAGCAGGTCACCGAAGCCGGACGGATGCTGCAGAACATCACCGAAGCGGTCGAAGCCATCCGCGACATGAACCGCCAGATCGCCACGGCGGCCGAAGAGCAGACCGCGGTGGCCGAGGACATCTCGCGCAACCTCACCGAGATCACCTCGATCGCCACCACCAATCAGCAGCACGTCGAGCGCACCCAGGCGGCCAGCCAGAACCTGCACAGCCTCTCACTGCAGCTGAGCGACGTCACCCGCCGCCTAGCCGGCTGACCGCAAGCCTACTCAAGGCGCCGCCATGGCGCCGTTCAGGCGGGCACTCAACGCCCACCCAGGCTCTGCGAGAGTCCGTAGAGCAACAGCAGCAGGTCGCCATCCGGCTGCAACGCCAGTTGTTGCGCCCGGGCTGCCGCCGCTGGCAACGGGCAGAAGTCGCGGCTCTCGCTGCTGCGTATCACGTTGGCCGTCGGTTCGCTCCAGGCCGCGCCGCACAACGAGGCGACGGTCAGCGCGCTGGCGAGGAACACTCCTCGAGCAATTTCCAGCTTCATCGCGCAAGCCCTTGATCTGAGGGAAGTCTACTGACCGTAGTACAGCCTCGGAGAGCCATCGCGCTTTGCGACAGACGGTCAGCGCGGCGGTGGCATGCCACTTTTCTCATCCGAAAATCCCGCGCAATAAAAAACCCCGCACGAGGCGGGGTTTTTCTTTTACAGCGAAGGGGCCGGTCGGCTTACATCATGCCGCCCATGCCACCCATGCCGCCCATATCCGGCATGGCCGGGGCCGGCTTGTCTTCCACGATCTCGGCAACCATCGCTTCGGTGGTGACCATCAGGCCGCCAATGGAAGAGGCAGCCTGCAGCGCGGAACGGGTGACCTTGGCCGGATCGAGGATACCCATCTCGATCATGTCGCCGTAGGTGTCGGAAGCGGCGTTGAAGCCGTAGTTACCCGAACCTTGCTTGACCTTGTCGACCACCACGCTCGGCTCGCCACCGGCGTTGGCAACGATCTGACGCAGCGGAGCCTCGACGGCGCGACGCAGCAGCGCGATGCCGACGTTCTGGTCTTCGTTGTCGCCCTTGAGCTCGGAGATGGCCTGCAGAGCGCGCACCAGGGCAACGCCACCTCCAGGAACCACGCCTTCTTCGACGGCTGCACGGGTCGCATGCAGGGCGTCTTCAACGCGGGCCTTCTTCTCTTTCATTTCGACTTCGGTGCCAGCACCGACCTTGATCACGGCAACACCGCCGGCCAGCTTGGCCAGACGCTCTTGCAGCTTCTCTTTGTCGTAGTCGGAAGTGGTGTCTTCGACCTGCTTGCGGATCTGGGCAACGCGGGCTTCGATGTCCGCCTGGGCGCCAGCGCCGTCGATGATGGTGGTGTTTTCCTTGTTCAGCACGACGCGCTTGGCGTTACCCAGGTGCTCCAGGGTAGCGGTTTCCAGGCTCAGGCCGACTTCTTCGGAAATCACGGTACCGCCGGTCAGGATGGCGATGTCCTGCAGCATGGCCTTGCGGCGATCGCCGAAGCCCGGGGCCTTAACTGCAGCAACCTTGACGATGCCGCGCATGTTGTTGACCACCAGGGTAGCCAGGGCTTCGCCTTCGACGTCTTCGGCAACGATCAGCAGCGGACGACCGGACTTGGCAACGGCTTCCAGCACCGGCAGCAGTTCACGGATGTTGCTGATCTTCTTGTCGACCAGCAGCAGCAGCGGGCTGTCCAGCTCGGCGACCATGGTGTCCGGCTTGTTGATGAAGTACGGCGACAGGTAGCCGCGGTCGAACTGCATGCCTTCGACGACGGACAGTTCGTTCTCCAGACCCGAACCTTCTTCGACGGTGATCACGCCTTCCTTGCCTACGCGCTCCATGGCTTCGGCGATGATGTCACCGATGGAGGAGTCGGAGTTGGCGGAGATGGTGCCGACCTGGGCGATGGCCTTGGAGTCGGTGCACGGCTTGGCCAGGTTCTTCAGCTCGGCGACGATGGCGATGGTGGCCTTGTCGATGCCGCGCTTCAGGTCCATCGGGTTCATGCCGGCAGCGACGGCCTTCAGGCCTTCGTTGACGATGGCCTGAGCCAGCACGGTAGCGGTGGTGGTGCCGTCACCGGCCTCGTCGTTGGCCTTGGACGCAACGTCCTTGACCAGCTGAGCGCCCATGTTCTCGAAGCGGTCCTTCAGCTCGATTTCCTTGGCGACGGAAACACCGTCCTTGGTGATGGTCGGAGCACCGAAGCTCTTCTCCAGCACGACGTTGCGGCCTTTCGGGCCGAGGGTCGCCTTGACAGCGTCAGCCAGGACGTTCACGCCAACCAGCATCTTCTTGCGTGCGGAATCGCCGAATTTGACTTCTTTAGCAGCCATGTTGATTGATCCTCAATTCTTGAATTATCGATGGAGATTCGCGGTGATCAGGCTTCGACGACGGCGAGGATTTCGTTCTCGCTCATCACCAGCAGATCTTCGCCGTCGACCTTGACGGTGTTGCTGCCGGAGTACGGGCCGAACACCACCTTGTCACCGACCTTCACGGCCAGGGCGCGGACTTCGCCGTTGTCCAGAACGCGACCAGTGCCTACAGCGACGACTTCGCCACGGTTCGGCTTTTCGGCAGCGGAGCCCGGCAGGACGATGCCGCCTGCGGTCTTGGTTTCTTCTTCGCTGCGACGAATCACGACGCGGTCATGCAGAGGACGAAGCTTCATTGTCGATCTCTCCTAACTGAGTTGTTCCATGCCAATCCAAGTGATCGGCGGGTTGACGAATCCGGCGGTGCCGGTTGCGGCCCGCTACGCGAGCCGCAGAAGACGGACTGTCGAACACGACAGCGACCTTGCGGTGTCCGCTACATGCGGGCGTTCAAGAGCATTTCAAGGGGCGCGGATGAAATTTTCGTGGCAGGAAAACAGAACCGGCATGTCGAATGACATGCCGGAGGTGACACTCACTGATCGCGATCGCGGCGCTCCCATTCGCCTTCGATGACGTTCGGCCGTTGCGGACCGGAACGCGCCTGCAGGTCGTCGGCAAAGGCACGCTGGCGGCGCACCTGCTCCTCGATTCGCCGGTTGACCAGACGGAAGAGGAAATTGCGGCTCGGCGGAAACAGCACGATCAGCGCCAGCACGTCACTGATGAACCCCGGTAGGAACAGCAGGCCGCCGCCCAGCGCCAGCATCAGCCCCTGCAGCATCTCGCGCTCGGGCAGTTCGCCGCGCGCCAGTCGCTCCCGCGCGCGCCAGGCAGTGGCGAAGCCGGCCAGGCGCATCAACAGAACGCCGGCGATGCCGCTGAGCACCAGCAGCAGGATGGTTGCCAGCGCGCCGATGGAGCTGCCGACTTTGATCAGCACGTACAGCTCGGCCAGCGGAAACAACAGGAACAGCAGAAAGAAGATTCGCATCGATGATCCTTGGCGGAAGATAGGCTTCCAGTCACCTGTAGATGACGACGCCGCAGGCCGAATTCAACCCACACGCGACGCAGTCTGTAAGCGGATTATGCGAAAGCCTGCCTGACGCGAAGCTGAATCCGCTCAGCCTCGTGCCATCGCCACCAGCGCCTGGCGCACCGCCAGCGGTGTTTCGCAGGGTTCGGCGAACGGCAGCCAATACAGCGCCTGACCGATGCGCAGATGAAAGCCCTCGCTGTCGATACCGGCCATTCGCGCCGGCTCGGTGCCAGGCAAGCCGGCCTGGGCAACGTAGCGCGCGATGACCGGCGCATGGTCATCATTCATGTGCTCGACCATACCCCGCTCCGCTGCGCCATCGCCGGCGGCAAAGGGATTGGCCAGCGCCACACGATCCAGCCAGTGGATCGCGCCGAAGCCGCCGATGTAGCGCCAACGCACCGGTTCCAAGCGCCAGAAATCGAAATCGTGCACCCGATGGTAATCGTGCGACTCGGGGAAATAACGGTAATAGCGCTGCGCGGCCGCCTCGATATCCGCCGCCTCGCTCAGCTGACGTGCTTCGGCCAGCAGCGTAAGGCGACCGGCGGCCTGCACATCGGCAGCGGCGCGCTCACCGACCAGCAGCGAGCAGCGCCCGTCGGCCTTGAGATTGCGCGTGTGCTGGGCGATCCGACTGATCAGGATCAGCGGCCAGCCTTCGGCGTCCAGGCAGTACGGCACCACCGAGCCGAACGGAAAACCCGGCATGGCCTGGGAGTGGGTGGAGAGCACACCGCGATATTCCTTGAGCAGAAGTTGTCGGGCATGCTTGGCGGCTTCAGCGCTCACAGGGGCTCCTCACAGGGCTGATTCGACAGGGCGTTCAGCATAACGGTTTCCCCCGCGAGCGGGGTTCTCGCAGCGAGACAACAAGAAGGAGATGGGCATGCAGCTACAAGACAAGGTCATCATCATTACCGGCGGCGGCCAGGGTCTAGGCCGGGCGATGGCCGAGCATCTGGCCGGCAAGGGCGCGCGTCTGGCGCTGGTGGATCTCAACCCGGAACGCCTGGCCGAAGCCGTGGCCGCCTGCAAGGCCGCCGGTGGCGATGCCCGCGCCTACCTGTGCAACGTCGCCGACGAGGCGCAGGTCAGCGAGATGGTTACCCAGGTGGCCACGGACTTCGGCGGCCTGCACGGGCTGGTGAACAACGCCGGCATCCTGCGCGATGGCCTGCTGCTCAAGGTCAAGGACGGCGAGATCAGCAAGATGAGCCTGGCGCAGTGGCAGGCAGTAATCGACGTCAACCTGACCGGCGTCTTCCTCTGCACCCGCGAAGTCGCGGCGAAGATGGTCGAGCTGCAGAGCCAGGGCGCAATCGTCAACATCTCCTCGATCTCCCGTGCCGGCAACATGGGCCAGACCAACTACTCCGCGGCCAAGGCCGGCGTGGCCTCGGCCACCGTGGTGTGGGCCAAGGAGCTGGCGCGCTACGGCATCCGCGTCGCCGGCGTGGCACCGGGCTTCATCGAGACCGAGATGGTCGCCAGCATGAAACCAGAGGCGCTGGAGAAGATGACCGCCGGCATTCCGCTCCGGCGCATGGGCAAGCCCGCCGAGATCGCCCATTCGGTGGCTTATATCTTCGAGAACGACTACTACACCGGGCGCATCCTCGAGCTGGATGGCGGTCTGCGCCTGTGAGTCAGACGCAGCCTATATACGAAGAAGGGCAGCCCGTGGGCTGCCCTTCTTTTTCGGCACGTTCAGCGCGCGTTACCAGCCGACGCCGAAGCCGATGCTGTAGCGGGTTTCGTCGAGGCTTTCCTCGGCGCCGCTGATGATGTCCTTCTCGGCCTTCATATTCAGCGAGGCCCAGTCGGTCACCTTGTAGCGCAGCCCCACCTCGGCATCCAGCGCGTAATCGGCGACGTTTTCCAGCGGCTTGCCCAGCTCGCCACTGCTGAACAGCTCGAACGTCCTGCCCACCAGATAACGGTTGTAGTCCCACTTCAGCGCGGCGAGGTAGAAGTCCTCCTCCGAGCCGTCGGCGAACTCGTAGTCGCTGCGGTTAATCAGCGCGGCCAGCGAGAACGCGCCCAGGTCGTTGTCCCAGAACTGGTAACCCGGACCGGTACCGATGGTGCGCTGGCGCCGCACGTCCTCGATCTGGTCGCGCTTGTAATTCAGCCGCCCCTGCCAGAACCAGTGCTCGTCGATGAAGCGGTCGAGCGCGTATTCCGCGTCCCAGTTGTCGGTCACGGTGACGCCGTCGCGGTACTCGCGGTTGTAGCTGGCCGCGCCGTTGTGCCGCCAGAGACCGTGGCGCGCCTTGGTATCGAAAGACACGTCGTAGTCATCGGTATCGGTTTCGGCGCGCTTGTAGTCCATCGCCACGTCGACGTTGCCCTTCCAGGTGAAGTCCTGGATCAGCGGCTTGGGATGGATGATCTGCGAGATGCTGGCCAGCTCGACGGTACGTGGCTCGCCGCCGTTGACCAGCGTGACCTTTCCAGGCTCGGACGCCTGCAGCGACTTCGCCACCTCGCCAACCGTATCGCCCTGTTTGACGAGCAGTTTCTGATCGCTTTCCAGCGTGGCGATCTGGTTCCACTTGAGCGGGATGGAACCGCCGTAGCTGGTCTCGATCAGCAGCTTGCCGCCATCGAGCACGCTGATCTTGCCGGTCAGGCGATCACCGTTTTTCAGCCAGACGGTATCGGCCAGGGTGGGCAGCGCGAAAGCGCAAAGGGAGAGGCAAAGCAGGGGTCGAAAAAACATAGAAGTGAGCAAATCTGGTCATAAACGGTTGAAAGGCTGGCATTATCCTTATGCTTCTTGCTCCAGCAACCACAGACCGCCGAACGGGAATCCGGTTCATTTCCAACACGACGGCCTGCCACCCGAGGAAGCGTCACATGCACGAGCCTTCGCCCCTGCTACCGCCCGGCGCCGATGCCGAGGCACGCCGCGCCGCCGTCTATCTGGTGATGGCGCAGATTCCGCCGGGCAAGGTGATCAGTTACGGCGAACTGGCCGCCATCGCCGGCCTCGGCCGCGCCGCACGCTGGGTCGGCCGGCTGATGGCGCAACTGCCGGATGACACGCGCCTGCCATGGCACCGGGTCATCGCCGCCGGTGGCCGCCTCAGTCTGCCGGCCGGCAGTCCCGCCGGGCACGAGCAGCGCATGCGCCTGCGCGCCGAGGGCCTGACCATCCGCAACGACCGCGTGGACATGCGTCGCCACGGCTGGCATTCGACGGAGCACAGCGGTTAGAGTGCGCGCTCCGTCCAGCCGCCACAGATTGTCGATGTATGTCCCGTGAAACCTGGCGCGATGCCCTCGCCGCCTATGCCAGCCCCGCCAGCCTGGCCCTGCTGCTGCTGGGGTTCGCCGCGGGACTGCCCGCCGTGCTGGTGTTCTCCACACTCTCGGTGTGGTTGCGCGAAGCGGGCGTGTCACGGGAAACCATCGGTTTCGCCAGCTGGATCAGCCTGGCCTACGCCTTCAAGTGGGTCTGGTCGCCGATGCTCGACCAATGGCGCCTGCCGTGGATCGGCGCCCTCGGGCGGCGACGCTCGTGGCTGGTGCTCTCGCAAGCGCTGATCGCCCTCGGCCTGGTCGGCATGGCGCTGTGCAATCCGCAGCACAACCTGACCCTGCTGATCGCCCTGGCGGTACTGGTAGCGTTTTCTTCCGCCACCCAGGACATCGCCATCGACGCCTACCGTCTGGAAATCGCCGAGGACAAGCTGCAGGCGACCCTGGCGGCCAGCTACATGACCGGTTACCGCATCGCCATGCTGCTGGCCAGCGCCGGTGCCCTGTTCCTCGCCGAGTGGCTGGGCTCGAGCAATCTGGATTACAACCAGGCGGCATGGAGCTTCACCTATCTCGCCTTCGCGTTGCTGATCCTGCCCGGTCTGGTCACCAGCCTGGTGATCCGCGAACCGGATGCTGGCACACCGCTGCCCAACGAACCGGCGCGCTACACCTTCAACCACCAGCTCGCCGCCGTCGGCCTGCTGCTGGTGCTGCTGATTTCCGTACCCGCGATGATCAACGCGCTGATCGCCCAGGCCTGGCCACGCGCGACGCTCTATGCGCTGTTCATCCTCGGTTCGATCTCGCCGGTAGGCCGCTCGCTGCTGATCCCGGTGCGCCACATCCTCCATCAGGCCGGACAGAAGCAACGCCCGCCGCGCTTCGATTTCGCCCACCAGGCGGTTTCGGTGATCGTGCTGATCATCCTGATGGTCTCGACCACCGGCATGTTCCAGTCGTACTGGGGCGGCTACTGGCCGCGCGGCACCATGTATCTGCTGATCTGCTGGGGCTGTCTGTCGGCACGCGGGCGCATCCTGATGGGGCCGGTCCTGACGCCGATCACCGACTTCATCCTGCGCTATCGCTGGCAGGCGCTACTGCTGCTCGGACTGATCGCCACCTACCGGATGTCGGACACCGTGATGGGCGTGATGGCCAACGTGTTCTACATCGACCAGGGCTTCTCAAAGGACCAGATCGCCAGCGTCAGCAAGCTGTTCGGACTGATCATGACCCTGCTCGGCGCGGCATTCGGCGGGCTGCTGATCGTGCGCTTCAGCATCCTGCCGATCCTCTTCATCGGCGGCGTCGCCTCGGCGGCGACCAACCTGATGTTCATGGCGCTGGTGCAGATGGGCGCCAATCTGAACATGCTGATCGTCACCATTTCCTGCGACAACTTCAGCGGTGGACTGGCCTCGACGGCGTTCGTCGCCTACCTGTCGAGCCTGACAAACCTGAAGTTCTCCGCCACCCAGTACGCGCTACTCAGCTCGCTGATGCTGCTGCTGCCGCGCCTGCTCGGCGGCTATTCGGGGGTGATGGTCGAACACCTGGGCTACAGCGACTTCTTCCTCGTCACCGCCCTGCTCGGTGTGCCGACGCTGGTGCTGATCGTCTGGCAATGGCGCCGGGGGCTGCGGCAACCCGAAGACCCCGGCCAAGAGGCCACTTCCCGGCCCTGAGCCTCCGTCAGCCCTGCACCAGATGCACCACCCGCTGCGGGAATGGAATGCCGACACCCGCGGCCATCAGCCGCTCCTTGGCCAGCTCCATGAAGTCGGCGGTCACCGCACCGACATCGGCGGTCGCCGCCCACACACGCAGCACCAGCGTCACGGCGTTGTCGCCCAGCGCAGTGACCACCACCACCGGCTCGGGATCGCGCAGCACGCGTGAGTCCTCGGCGATCTCCAGCAGGATGCGACGCGCCAGCTTGATATCGCTGCTGTAGTCGATGCCGACGCTGATCTCCGCACGGCGCCGCGGCTCGCGGGAAAAGTTGGTGATATGGCCGTTGGACAGGCTGCCGTTGGGCACCACCACGGTCTTGTTGTCGCCGGTCTTGAGCACGGTGTGGAAGATCTGGATGGAGTGGACGGTGCCGCTCACCCCCTGCGCCTCGATCCACTCGCCGACACGGAACGGCCGGAACAACAGGATCAGCACGCCACCGGCGAAATTCGCCAGACTGCCCTGCAGCGCCAGGCCGATCGCCAGACCGGCGGCACCGATGGCGGCAATGAACGACGTGGTTTCCACCCCGATCATCGAGGCGACGCTGACCAGCAGCAGCACCTTGAACACGATCCCCGCCAGGCTGCCGATGAAGCCATGCAGCGTCGGGTCGACCTGACGCCGACGCAGCAATGCGCCGACCCGTGCCGTCAGCGTATTGATCAGCCACCAGCCGATCAGCAGCGTGATCAGCGCCAGCAGCACCTTGCTGCCGTATTGCAGCACGACCGGAAGCCACGCCTCGGACAGCCCGACCAGATAATCCACACTCATGTCCATCGGACAGACTCCTCAAAAAACGGCGCCCGGAACTGGCCGGGCGCGGAAAACGAAACAGGCGTGTCGGCGCGCCGGATCAGTCGCGGAAGTTGTTGAACTGCAGTGGCATGCCGAAATCCTTGGCGCGCAGGTGAGCGATGGCCTCCTGCAGGTCGTCGCGCTTCTTGCCGGTGACACGCACCTGCTCGCCCTGGATCGCCGCCTGCACCTTCAGCTTGGCGTCCTTGATGTGCGCGACGATCTTCTTCGCCAGCTCCTTGTCGATGCCTTCGCGCAGTGCGATTTCCTGCTTGACGACCTTGCCGGACGGATACGGATCCTTGTATTCCAAGCACTGGATGTCGATCTTGCGCTTGACCAGGCTCAACTTGAGGATCTCGATCATCTGCTCCAATTGGAAGTCGGCGTCGGCCGTCAGCTGCACGGTCAGCTCCTTCTGCTCGAACGTTCCTTTGCCGCGCAGATCGTAACGACGATCCAGCTCCTTGATCGCGTTATCGATCGCGTTGGTGACTTCGTGCTTGTCCAGTTCGGACACCACGTCGAACGAGGGCATGGGGCTTCCTCCAGAAATAGATAGCGCGACGGTCACGGACCGACCCGCGCCTGGCTTGACGGTAAAAAAAGCGCCGTCATTATAACCGTTCGACGTGATACCGCCCGGTACCCCGGCAAAGCGTGACAGGACGTCCACCCTCTCCATTGATTGAGCTTGCCCATGCCCAACCCCTCCCTCGGGATTCTGGTCGTCGACGACGCCAAGTTCTCCAGCGTCATGATCGGCCGTGCGCTCAGTAAGGCTGGTTACACCGATATCCGCTTCGCCAGCAGCGCGGACGATGCACTCGCGCTGATGGCCGAACGCCCGACCAACGTGCTGCTGGCCGACTGGCTGATGCCGCAAACCGACGGGCTGCAGCTCACCGCCGCGGTGCGCCAGCAGGATGCCGCCAGCGGCCACTACACCTACATCATCCTGCTCACCGGGCGCGAAGGTGACGATGTGCTCGGCCAGGCGTTCGACCACGGCGTCGATGATTTCATCAGCAAGGCCGCGATGCATGACCAGCTGTTGCCCCGGGTGCGCGCGGCCGAGCGCCTGTGCGGCTCGCTGCAACGGCTCAAGCAGGAGAACCGCCGCCTCGCCGATAACGTCGCCAGCCTGGAAGAGAACAGCCTGGTCGACCCGCTCACCGGTCTGGGCAATACCCGTCACCTGCTGCAGCGCCTCGATGCCAGCCTGCGGCAGATGGCGAACCGCGACACGGCGCTGTGCTACCTGCATGTCGGCCTGCCCGAGATGCCAGCGCTGCACGAGCGCTACGGCGAGGCCTTTCAGGTGGAACTGCTGCGGGCGGTGGCCGCGCGCCTGCGCCAGCTGGTGCGCCCGCTGGATGTGCTGGTGCGCATCGATGAGCAGCACTTCGGCGTGCTGGCGCTGGTAGACGATATCGAGAGCTGCTCGCCGGGCAGCTTCAAGCGTCTGCACGAGGGGCTCAACCTCAAGCCGTTCAAGAGCAGCGAAGGCTTCATTTCGCTCAAGGCCGGCATCGGCCTGCTGACGCTGGACGCCCGCGGTCTGCCGCTCGAAGCGCCGGCCCTGCTGGAGCGCGCCGGCGCGCTGCTGCCCAGCGCCTACAGCACCGGGCGCATCGTCCCGCTGCGCCTGCGCCAGCCGGCCTGATATGACTACCTGGCACGTCCTCGGCGCAGGCAGCCTCGGCAGTCTGTGGGCCGCGCGTCTGGCCCGCGCGGGCGCGCCGGCACGGCTGATCCTGCGCAACCCTGAACGCCTGGCGGCGTACCAGGCTGCCGGCGGCCTGCGCCTGAGCGAAGGCGGCGAGGCCCAGCGGCTGGCGATTCCGGCCGAACTGGCCGCCGCGACGACGCCAATCACCCGCCTGCTGGTGGCCTGCAAGGCGTACGACGCCGAAGCCGCGGTCGCCGGCGTAGCGGCGCGCCTGGCACCGCGCTGCGACATCCTGCTGCTGCAGAACGGCCTCGGCAGCCAGCAGGCCGTCGCCCGGCGCTGGCCGCAGGCGCGCTGCATCTTCGTCTCCAGCACCGAAGGCGCCTATCGCCAGGGTGACTTCGACGTGGTGTTCGCCGGCCAGGGACAGAACTGGCTGGGCGATCCGCAGGACCCCACGCCGCCGGACTGGCTGGCGACGCTGAGTGCGGCGGGAATCGCTCACCAGTGGAGCGAGGACATCCTGGCGCGCCTGTGGCGCAAGCTGGCACTGAACTGCGCGATCAATCCGCTGACAGTGCTGTACGACTGCCGCAACGGCGCGCTGCTGGCCCATCGCGCGCAGGTGCTGGCGCTGTGCGACGAACTCGCCGTGCTGCTGCGCGCCTGCGGCCAGCCCGAGGCTGCCACGGGCCTGGCGGACGAGGTGCTGCGCGTGATCGAAGCGACCGCCGCCAACTATTCGTCGATGCACCAAGACGTGGCGCGCGGCCAGCGCACCGAGATCGCTTACCTGCTCGGCCATGCCTGCGCCAGTGCCGCCCGGCTCGGCCTGCAGCTACCGGCGCTCGCCGCCGTGCAGCAGCGCCTGCATGCCGAACTGCTGCGCCGCGGATTGCCCGTCGACTGAGGCACCGCTACCCTGCGCAGGTCCTTCACGTCATCCGTGGCCGCCATGACCCTGCGCCAGCGCCTCGAAAACCTGCCGGTCGGCCGCAAGCTGCTGATCGCCCTGCTCGTCCTGCTCGCCGCCGTGCTGCTGGTGTCCAACCTCACCTTCATCAGCGCCGCTTACTGGATATCGCGCCAGAGCGTGGCGCCGCAGGCCATGCACACCATCGGCGAGCTGTTCGCCAGCGAGGCGCTGAGCACGCAGGTGCTGGCCTCCACCGACGCAGCCGATGCAGCACTGCGGCGGCTCGACGGCTACTCACCCCTGCGTGCCGCGGTGATCTACGACGCCTCCGGCAACCAATTGGCGCAGCTGCAGCGCGGTGAGCGCCTGCGGCTGCCGGAGCGGCTCGATGATGTCGCGGCCTGGCGCGCCGGGGAAATCCGCGCCAGCCTGCTGGTCGAGCTGCCGCAACCCGACGAGCGTCCCGGCCACCTGCTGCTGGTCGCCAGCAGTGAGCTGCCCGGCGCCTTCTACACCGGCACCCTGACCGCCAGCGTCGCCATCCTGCTGGCCAGCCTGCTGCTGTGGCTGCTGGTGGCGCGGCAGATTCGCCTGCTGATTACCCGGCCGATCCGCGAGCTGGAGGCGCTGTCGCGCCAGGTCACGCGTGACGAGGACTACTCGCTGCGCGCGCTGCCGAAGAACCAGGACGAGATCGGCCGCCTGGCCGACGCCTTCAACACCATGCTGTCGCGCATGCAGGCACGCGAGCAGCAGCTCAAACGCGCCCGCGACGATGCGCAGGATGCCTTCGATCAGGCCCGCGACCTGGCCGAGGAAACCCGCACCTCCAATCGCCGGCTGGAGCTGGAGGTGCAGGTGCGCAGCAAGATCGAGAAGAAGCTCACCGGCTTCCAGAACTACCTCAACAGCATCATCGACTCGATGCCCTCGGCGCTCATCGCGCTGGATGAGCAGCTGTACGTCACGCAGTGGAATCAGGAGGCCAGCGTGCTGTCCGGCACGCCGCTGGACGAGGCACTGAACCAGCCGGTGTTCATCGCCTTCGAGCCGCTCAAGCCGTTCCTCGCGCAGATCCGCCACACCTCCGAGCGCCAGCAGGTGCAGAAGATCGAGCGCGTCACCTGGCGCCGCAACGACGAGCTGCGCCACTACGCGCTGACCTTCTACCCGTTGATGGGCGGTGGCGGCCGCGGTGTGGTGATCCGCATCGACGACATCACCCAGCGCATCAACATGGAAGAAATGATGGTGCAGTCCGAGAAGATGCTCTCGGTCGGCGGACTGGCGGCCGGCATGGCTCACGAAATCAACAACCCGCTGGGCGCCATCCTGCACAACGCCCAGAACATCCGCCGGCGGCTGTCCGCGGACCTGGAGCGCAATCGCGAAGCCGCCGCCGAAACCGGCGTCAGCCTCGAAGCGGTCAACCTCTACCTACTGAAGCGCGAGGTGCCGCAGCTGCTCGACGGCATCCAGCAGGCCGGCTCGCGTGCGGCGAAGATCGTCAGCCACATGCTCAACTTCAGCCGCATGAGCAACCGCCAGCTGGCCGACTGCCAGTTGCCGCTGCTGATCGACCAGGCGCTGGAGATCGCCGGCAATGACTTCGCCCTGGTCGAAGGCTTCGATTTCAAGTCGATCGAGATCGTCCGCGACTTCGATCCGCAGGTCGACCGCGTACCGTGCATCGGCAACGAGCTGGAGCAGGTGCTGCTCAATCTGCTGAAGAACGCCGCCCAGGCGATCCACCAGCACGGCGGCGCGGAGCCCGGACGCATCATCCTGCGCACCCGGCTCAATCCGCCGTGGGCGGAAATCCAGGTCGAGGACAACGGCGGCGGCATTCCGGAAGCGGTGCGCAAGCGCATCTTCGAGCCGTTCTTCACCACCAAGGAGGTCGGTCAGGGAACCGGCCTGGGTCTTTCCGTTTCGTATTTCATCATCACCAACAATCACCAGGGGCAGATGGAGGTGCAGTGCCAGCCCGGCTACGGCAGCACCTTCACCCTGCGCCTGCCACTGGCGACGCCGGTCGAACCGGCGAATGCCTGACGCAAGGAAATCCCGCATGGGCAATCGTTTGTCAAAAATCTACACCCGTACCGGCGATGCCGGCGAAACCGGCCTGGGCGATGGCCGCCGCGTGCCCAAGAGCCACCCACGCGTAGAGGCGATGGGCGAGGTCGATTCGCTCAACAGCCAGCTCGGCCTGCTGCTTGCCGAGCTGGCCGATGCGCAGGCGCAATGGCCAGCGCTGGCCGAGCTGACGGCGGTGCTCGCGCCCTGCCAGCACCGCCTGTTCGACCTCGGCGGCGAGCTGGCGATGCCGGACTACCAGGCCCTCGGGACTGCGGAAATCACCCGTCTGGAGGCGGCCATCGACCGCTGGAACGAAGAACTCGGCCCGCTGAAGGACTTCATCCTGCCCGGCGGCTCGCGGCTGATCGCCCAGGCGCACCTGTGCCGCAGCATGGCGCGCACCGCCGAGCGGCGCTGCCAGCAGCTGAATGCCGACGAACCCCTGCGCGGCGAGCTGCTGGGCTATCTCAATCGGCTGTCCGATCTGCTGTTCGTCGCCGCGCGCCTGATCGCGCGGCGCCAGGGTTGCGCCGAGGTGCTCTGGCAGGCTGCCGAGGCACCGCGTGGCTGAACGGCCGCTCGACCCGCGCGTGCGCACCCGCGAGGGTCTGCACGCCGCGTGGGAGGCGTTCATCGTCCTGCTGGTCTGCGTGAACCTCGCGCTGCTGCTGTTCGACAGCCTGTTCCTTCTGCAACCGATCAACGAGGCGCTGGCGCGCTGGCTGCCGCAGCTGCACGAACGCTACGAACAGCACATCCATCGCAACCTGCAGTACATCGATCTAGGCTTCGTCAGCCTGTTCATCCTCGACGTGCTGCTCGGCTGGACCGTGGCGCTGTTCGAGCGGCGCTATGCGCGCTGGTACTACTACCCGTTCGCCCACTGGTACGACGTGCTTGGCTGCATTCCGCTGGCCGGCCTGCGCTGGCTGCGGGTGCTGCGCATCGGCGCACTGCTGGTGCGTCTGCAGCGTCTGGGGCTGATCGACATGCGCGGCTGGGCGGTGTACGGCGTGCTCAATCGCTACTACGTGCTGCTGATCGAGGAGCTGGCCGACCGGGTGATGCTCCGGCTGTTCGGCCGCCTGCAGCAGGAGATCGGCGCCAGCGACGACCTGGCCCGCCGGCTGATCGACGAAGTGGTGCGACCGCGCAAGCAGCGCCTGCTGGACGATCTGGCGCGGCGCCTGCAAGCCATGCTGGAGGTCGGCTATCGGGACAATCGCGGCGCCATCGAGGGTTACCTGAACGGCCTGCTGCACCAGGCACTCACCGACAATCCGCAGATGCATAAGCTGCGCCGGCTGCCGCTCGGCGGTCATATGGCCGACAGCCTCGATCAGGCCCTGCGCGACATCGTCGCCCGCCTGCTGCAGGGCGCCGTCGACGGCCTGCGCGGCCCGCAGTTCCAGGCGCTGGCGCAGAATCTCGCCGACGAATTCTTCGAGGCCTGGCTGTACCAGGACGAGCACACCGATCTGGCGCTGGAAGAGGTGCTGGTGGACATCATCGAAGTGCTCAAGCAGCAGGTGCTGGACCGCCGCTGGAGCCGCTTCGTCGGCCCACCGCCACCGCCCACGCCGCCGCAGTGAACCGGCGCCCGGTCAGGCGCCATCCACCGGACGGAAGCCGGCATGGGCGCGTTCGTCGAGGCGCGCGCCGATGACCATCTCAGTCGCCCAGTCGACCAGGATCGAGGTGTAGGCCTCCTGGCAGCGCTCGCTGCTCAGCGCGTGATCGGCGCCATCGATGATGCGATGGGTCAGCGAATGGGTGCGCTGGAACGCGGCGCGGTAGCTCATGATCGTCTCGTGCGGCACATAGCTGTCGTCTTCCGACTCGACGATCAGCACGTCACCGCGGAACGCCGCGCAGGCGGCCAGCGCGCGGTTCTCCTCGGCCAGCACATGACGGCGGCGCAGACGGTTGAGCGTGTCGCGATCCAGCTGCCGCTTGGGCATGTCCCAATCGTCGTCGCAGTACAGCGCCGGCACCCGCAGCGCCAGCCATTTCACCGGCCGCAGTGCGGTAAGGATCGCCGCGAGGTATCCACCGTAACTGGTGCCGACCACGGCGATGGCGGCCGGATCGATATGGGGATGCGCCGCCAGCAGATCGTAGGCGGCCAGCAGGTCACGCAGGTTCTGCTCACGGGTCACGGTCTGCTGCTGCGCCGCCGTCTGCGCATGCCCGCGCAGGTCGAACGACAGGCAGATGCAGCCGAGCCCGGCGATCCCCCGTGCCCGCGTCAGATCGCGCTGCTGGCTACCGCCCCAGCCGTGCACGAACAGCACGCCAGGCATCTTTTCCGGCGGTGTCAGGAACGTACCGGCGATATGTTCGTCATCGACGAGGATGTCGACCGTCTCGCTATGGGTTGCCATAGTCCTCCACCATCACGTATTTGGTTATGAAGCCCACTTCCGCATCGTCGCCGCGAAACAGCACGGTCGCGCCCTCGGGCGGAACCTGCTGTTCGCCGTAAAGCTCCACCGACGAGGCGCGCACCACGGCGACCGCGTCGTCCTCGCGAAAACGCTGCAGCGCAGCGACTTCGGCGCCGCTCGCACCGCCGATCCGCCAGGACTGCTCCAGCACCCCGGAGCGCGGCTGGCCGCGTCCGTCGACGCCCTGCGCAATGTCGTAATTGCGCCGTGAGGCGAAGAAACCCCGGTAGCAAGCGGCGGCCGCAGCGTCGTAGACCTGCGCCTGGCGAACCGCCAGGCGGGTGGCCTCGGCCAGGTCCAATGCCAGCAACGCATCGAAGTCGCCACGCACCACCACCAGGTCCGATCCGCCGTAGACCTCCTCGCCGCCGTTGTCGGCGGTCAGGCGTTGCGTGCCGTAGTAACTGGCCAGCTGACCGCCGACCCGCACCTGACCGACGCTGAAGGTGGTCACCTGCTCCAGATGGCCTTCCAGCACCAGACCGAATTCCGTCAGCTCGCGCTCGTCAAGCGCCGCCAGCGCCTTTTCGAGCGCCTCGAGATCGTCGATGCGCTGCTGGCCGCGCCCGCCGGTGGCGCGCACCGGCTTGATGCGCAGCGCGCCTTCGTGCAGCAGGCGGCGGCCCGCATCGTGCGCATCCTCCAGGCTGAACACGCTGTAGCCGGACAGCACGCTGTCCCTGACCCGTGCACCGAACTCGCGCGACCAGCCCAACGGTGCCGCCGCCTCAGGGCGCACCAGCGGATGAGTGATGGCCTTGGTTTCGACGAACGCGTGCGGCACCACACCGCCGAACAGATCGTTTTCTGCGGCGAGACCGAGCTCCTGCGCCTCGCGCTGGCCGGTCACCGTGCCGGACGGCACCAGATAGGGCTGGGTTTCGTGACGTCGGGACGGCTCGTACTCGCCGCCATAGTTCAGCCCCAGCAAGCCGGCCAGCCGCTCGGCCAGAGCGGCATGGACGCGGCGCTCGTGCTCGGGCTCGCGTGCGCGGTTGGCGTAGGTCATCACGACCCGGCGCGGGTTCGGTGTATCGGCATTGATCATTTCGTGGACAGCTCCTGGACTGCTCGGGCAGGTATGCAACGCCGGCGATGCATCCGCGCTGCCAAGCAGCGCCGGCCGGCTGTTGGGAAGTAGACCCTGGCTCGAACGCAACGATCCGTCCCGGGCAACATCCGTCACGGTGCCCGCGCGCTTCCGCGCGCATAAAAAAAGGGAGCCGGCGGGCTCCCTTCTTCGTTGCGCGCTAGGCCAATCAGGCCGGCGCGGAGGTGCGGATCAGGTGATCGAAGGCGCTCAGCGAGGCCTTGGCGCCTTCACCGACGGCGATCACGATCTGCTTGTACGGCACTGTGGTCACGTCGCCGGCGGCGAACACGCCGGGGATGCTGGTTTGGCCCTTGGCGTCGACGATGATCTCGCCGAAGCGCGACAGCTCCAGGGTGCCCTTGAGCCATTCGCTGTTGGGCAGCAGGCCGATCTGCACGAAGATGCCTTCCAGCTCGACCTCGTGCACCTCTTCGCTGGCGCGGTCCTTGTAGACCAGGCCGGTGACCTTCTGGCCATCGCCCTTGACCTCGGTGGTCTGCGCCATCTTCAGCACGCGGACGTTGGGCAGGCTGTTGAGCTTGCGCTGCAGCACGGCGTCGGCGCGCAGTTCCTCGCCGAACTCGAGCAGGGTCACGTGAGCGACGATGCCGGCCAAGTCGATGGCCGCCTCGACGCCGGAGTTGCCGCCGCCGATCACGGCCACGCGCTTGCCCTTGAACAGCGGGCCGTCGCAGTGCGGGCAGTAGGCCACGCCGCGGCCACGGTATTGCTGCTCGCCGGGCACGTTCATTTCACGCCAGCGCGCGCCGGTGGCGAGGATCAGGGTCTTGGCCTTGAGCTCGCCGCCATTCTCGAACTGCACGCGGTGCAGCCCATCGTCACCGGCCGGAATCAGCTGGCTGGCGCGCTGCAGGTTCATGATGTCGACGTCGTACTCGCGCACGTGCTCTTCCAGCGCGCGGGCCAGTTTCGGGCCTTCGGTTTCCTTCACCGAGATGAAGTTCTCGATGGCCATAGTGTCCAGCACCTGGCCGCCGAAGCGCTCGGCCGCGACACCGGTGCGGATGCCCTTGCGCGCGGCGTAGATGGCCGCTGCGGCACCAGCCGGGCCACCGCCGACCACCAGCACATCGAAGGCGTCCTTGGCCTTGAGCTTCTCGGCATCACGCGCGCCGGCGCCGGTGTCGAGCTTGGCGAGGATCTCTTCCTCGTTCATGCGGCCCTGGGTGAACAGTTCGCCGTTGAGGTAGATGCTCGGCACGGACATGATCTGCCGGGCTTCGACCTCGTCCTGGAACAGTGCGCCGTCGATGGCGACGTGCTTGATGTTCGGGTTGAGCACGGCCATCAGGTTCAGCGCCTGGACCACGTCCGGGCAGTTCTGGCAGGACAGCGAGAAGTAGGTTTCGAAGTGGTAGTCGCCGTCCAGCGCCTTGATCTGCTCGATCACCTCCGGCGCGGTCTTCGACGGGTGGCCGCCGACCTGCAGCAGGGCCAGCACCAGCGAGGTGAACTCGTGGCCCATGGGGATGCCGGCGAAGCGCAGGCTGATGCTGCCGCCGATGCGGTTGAGCGAGAACGACGGCTTGCGCGCATCGTCGCCGTCGGTCTTGAGGGTGATCTTGTCGCTGAGGCTGACGATGTCCTGCAGCAGGCTCAGCAGTTCCTGGGATTTCTCGCCGTCATCGAGGGACGCGACGATCTCGAAGGGCTGGGTGACCTTCTCCAGGTAGGCTTTTAACTGGGTCTTGAGATTGGTGTCCAACATGAGCAGCGGTACCCCGTTCGGAATTCAGGAAATAAAACGCCCGGACGGTTCGCGTCCAGGCGTTGGGTTGGCGAGGGCCGGATTACGGCCTCGCCAGCACGCAAGGCAGATCGGCGATATGCCTTAGATCTTGCCGACCAGGTCCAGCGACGGAGCCAGGGTCTTCTCGCCTTCCTTCCACTTGGCCGGGCAGACTTCGCCCGGGTGAGCGGCGGTGTACTGAGCGGCCTTCAGCTTGCGCAGGGTCTCGCCGACGTCACGCGCGATCTCGTTGGAGTGAATTTCCAGGGTCTTGATGACGCCTTCCGGGTTGATGATGAAGGTGCCGCGCAGCGCCAGACCTTCCTCGGCGATGTGAACATCGAACGCGTTGGTCAGCTGGTGAGTCGGGTCGCCGATCAGCGGGAACTGCGCCTTGCCAACCGCCGGGGAAGTCTCGTGCCATACCTTGTGCGAGAAGTGGGTGTCGGTGGTGACGATGTACACCTCGGCACCGGCCTTCTGGAACTCGGCGTAGTTGTTGGCAGCGTCTTCGATCTCGGTCGGGCAGTTGAAGGTGAAGGCAGCCGGCATGAAGATCAGCACGGACCACTTGCCCTTGAGGGATTCTTCGGTGACTTCGATGAACTTGCCGTTGTGGAAAGCGTTGACCTTGAACGGCTGGACTTGGGTGTTGATCAGAGACATCTGCTCACTCCTTTGGGGGGTTCAGAAAACTTAACGGGGCCTACGATAGCGCAACCAGCCGCATACGGTTAATTGATTAAGGGAATAAACCGAATAGCCTTTACCTATCACCGCAGCTCAGCCGCAGTCACAATTGCATGCTACATCCGCAAAGACCGGCGATCCGTTCAGGGGTTCAGTCAGGCCAGAACGCCCGGATTCCCGCGATCCCCTGCGCACCGGCATGCAGCGCACGAGTCAGGTCGCCATGTCCGAGCCCACCCAGCAGGTAGGCCGGCTGGTTGAAGCCTAGCAGCAACTCGCTGGCCCGTGGCCAGCCCAATGGGGCCACGTCGGGGTGCGTTGCGGTGGCCTGCACCGGCGAAAGGGTCACGAAATCGACGCCGGCTGCCGTGGCCAGCGCCAGCTCCGCCGCATCGTGACAGGATGCCGCCAACCAGCGCTCCGGCGGCA
The DNA here is from genome assembly GCF_056336065.1 of Stutzerimonas sp. 21-1. Classification (NCBI taxonomy): domain Bacteria; kingdom Pseudomonadati; phylum Pseudomonadota; class Gammaproteobacteria; order Pseudomonadales; family Pseudomonadaceae; genus Stutzerimonas; species Stutzerimonas sp. 21-1. The sequence continues at coordinate 3,027,164 of NZ_CM150500.1, forward strand.
ACGGCCGGCCCTGGGCGGCCATGCGCCGCAGCTGCGCCGACTTCAGATGCCAGCCGGCCGCCGGAAAATCCACGGCCCACTCCAGCGGCCCCTTGAGCATCAGTTGCGCGCGGCCGGCACAGAGCGCCAGCACGTCGATCGCCAGCGCCCGGTACGCCGCATCCGACAGGCCAGGCGCACGCAGCTGGAGCAGGTGGATACCGGTATCCAGCGCCGCGGCGATGCCGTCCAGCAGCTGGCGCGGCGAGCGGTTTTCCGGGGTGATCAGGTAGTGGTGCGGTAAGCGCGCCGCGGCGATGATCGGCTGGTTGGCGGCCGGAAACGCGTACTCGGGCAGCGCCGCGGGGGCGACCCAGGCCAGCGGCTGGCCCTCGGCACCATGCGGCTCGCCGGCGAAGGCCAGCACTTCCCAGACATCCAGCAGCACCTGCTTGTCAGGATAATCGTGACGTACCTGAATCAGTGGGCGCGCGGTCGTGACCTCGATGCCCAGCTCTTCCTGCAGTTCGCGCGCCAGCGCCGCCTCGACGGTTTCGCCCGCCTCGACCTTGCCACCGGGAAATTCCCACAGGCCGCCCTGATGCTTTTCCAGCGGGCGCTTGGCGATCAGGACACGATGGTCGGCGGATCGAATGACCGCCGCCGCGACATGGATTCGATGCATGTGAGTTCCAGAACCGCAGCCCAGGCCAGCAGGCCCGGCTGCGGCGTGCTACGCGGTCAGGTGCGGTATTCGGCGTTGATCTTCACGTACTCGTGCGACAGATCGGTGGTCCAGATGGTCTCGCTGCAGTCACCACGGCCCAGCTCGATGCGGATGGTGATCTCTTCGCGCGCCATCACCGCCGCGCCCTGCTCCTCGGTGTAGCTGGGCGAACGACCGCCCTGGCTGGCGATGCAGACTTCGCCGAGATAGACGTCGATCAGGCTGACATCCAGATTCGGCACGCCGGCATAGCCGACGGCGGCGAGGATACGGCCCCAGTTGGGGTCGGAAGCGAACAGCGCGGTCTTGATCAGCGGCGAATGGGCCACGGCGTAGGCCACATCCAGGCATTCCTGATGGTTGGCGCCGCCGTTGACCTGCACGGTGACGAACTTGGTCGCGCCTTCACCGTCACGCACGATGGCCTGGGCGACTTCCATGAACACTTCGCACACCGCCTGCTTGAGCTTGGCGAACAGCTCGCCGGAGGCCGAGGTGATCTCCGGCAGCTTGGCCTGGCCGGTGGCGATCAGCATGCAGCAGTCGTTGGTGGAGGTGTCGCCATCGATGGTGATGCGGTTGAACGACTTGTTCGCCGCATCGCGCACCAGATCCTGCAGCACCTCGCGCGCCACCTTAGCGTCGGTGGCGATGTAGCCGAGCATGGTCGCCATGTTCGGACGGATCATGCCGGCACCCTTGGAGATGCCGGTCACGGTGACGGTCACGCCGTCATGCTGGAACTGGCGGCTGGCACCCTTGGGCAGGGTATCGGTGGTCATGATGCCGGTGGCGGCCTCGGCCCAGTGGTTCTCGGCCAGATCGTCCAGCGCAGCCTGCAGGGCGCCCTCGATCTTGGCCACCGGCAGCGGTTCGCCGATCACCCCGGTGGAGAATGGCAGCACGGCCGTCTCGTCGACGCCGGTCAGCGCTGCCAGCGCGGCGCAGGTACGGCGGGCATTGGCCAGGCCATCGGCGCCGGTGCCGGCGTTGGCGTTGCCGGTGTTGGTCAGCAGGTAGCGCACCTCGCCCGCCATGCGCTCGCGGGTGACCAGCACCGGAGCTGCACAGAACGCATTGGTGGTAGTCACGCCGGCGACGCGCGAGCCTTCGGCGCAGCGCATTACCACGACATCCTTGCGCCCCGGACGCTTGATGCCGGCCGACGCGATGCCGAGTTCGAAACCGGGAACCGGATGCAGAGTAGGTAGGGGACCAAGACCGACCGCCATGAGCGCGCTCCTTCAGACATAGATGGCCCGCAGGCCGAAAAACAGGGAGAAAAACGCCGCGAGCGGCAAAACCGGTCGCGGCGCGGGTTCACAGAGGAAGGGACCGCTTACTGGACCTGCCCGTGGCAATGCTTGTATTTCTTGCCCGAGCCGCACGGGCAGAGCTCGTTGCGACCGATCTTGGGCTCGGTGCGCACCGGCATCGGCGCGATTTCCGCCACATGCTCGCCCTGTTCGGGCTCTTCTGGCTGCTGCAGGGCGGACACTTCCTCGTGCTTGAACTGCATGCGCTGCGCCATCTCCTCGGCCTCGCGACGCAGGCGCGCCTCCTCCTCGGCAGGGTCCTCACGGCGCACTTGCACATGCGAGAGCACACGGATGCTGTCCCGCTTGATGGACTCGAGCAGGTCCTGGAACAACGCAAAGGACTCGCGCTTGTACTCCTGCTTGGGGTTCTTCTGCGCGTAGCCGCGCAGGTGGATACCGTGGCGCAGGTGATCCATCGTCGACAGGTGGTCCTTCCACAGATCATCCAGCACGCGCAGCACGATCTGCTTCTCGAACGTGCGCAGCGCGTCGGCACCGGCAAGCTCTTCCTTCTCGCGGTAGGCCTCGACCAGCATCTGGGAGATGCGCTCACGCAGGGTTTCCTCGTAGAGCTTGTCGTCTTCGTCGAGCCACTGCTGCACCGGCAGACGCAGGCCGAAATCGCTGTACAGCACCGCTTCCAGACCGGCGATGTCCCACTGCTCGGGCAGCGATTGCGGCGGAATGTGCTGGCTGATGGCGGCATTCAGCGCTTCGTCGCGGAACTCGCTGATGGTCTCGCCAATCTCCTCGGCGGCCAGCAGGCTGTTGCGCATGTGGTAGATCACCTTGCGCTGCTCGTTGGCCACGTCGTCGAACTCGAGCAGCTGCTTGCGGATGTCGAAGTTGCGGCCTTCGACCTTGCGCTGCGCCTTTTCGATCGCATTGGTAACCATGCGATGCTCGATCGCCTCGCCCGCTTCCATGCCCAGCGCCTTCATGAAGTTCTTCACCCGATCGGAGGCGAAGATGCGCATCAGGTTGTCTTCCAGCGACAGGTAGAAGCGGCTGGAGCCCGGATCGCCCTGGCGACCGGCACGACCGCGCAGCTGGTTGTCGATACGACGCGACTCGTGACGCTCGGAGGCGATCACGTGCAGGCCACCTGACTCGATCACCTGCTGGTGACGCTTCTGCCACTCGGCCTTGAGCTGCGCTACCTGTTCGTCAGTGGGGTTCTCCAGCTTGGCGACTTCCACTTCCCAGTTGCCGCCCAGGAGGATGTCGGTCCCGCGACCAGCCATGTTGGTGGCGATGGTCACCGCACCCGGACGACCGGCTTGGGCGATGATCTCCGCTTCCTTCTCGTGGTACTTGGCGTTGAGCACCTGGTGCTCGATGCCTTCCTTGATCAGCAGCTGGGAAACGTATTCCGAACTCTCGATGGTCGCGGTGCCGACCAGCACCGGACGCCCCTGCCCCTGGCATTCTTTGATGTCGGCGATGATCGCGGCGAACTTCTCTTCCTGGGTCAGGTAGACCAGGTCGTTGAAATCCTTGCGCGCCAGCGGCTTGTTGGTCGGAATGACCATGACCGGCAGGCCGTAGATCTGCATGAACTCGAACGCCTCGGTGTCGGCGGTACCGGTCATGCCGGACAGCTTCTTGTACAGGCGGAAGTAGTTCTGGAACGTGGTCGAGGCCAGGGTTTGGCTCTCGGGCTGAATCTGCAGGCCTTCCTTCGCCTCGATAGCCTGGTGCAGGCCCTCGGAGAGGCGACGCCCCGGCATGGTGCGACCGGTGTGCTCGTCGATCAGCAGCACCTGATTGTTCTGCACGATGTACTCGACGTTGCGATGGAACAGCTTGTGCGCGCGCAGGCCGGCATAGACGTGGGTCAGCAGGCTCAGGTTATGCGCCGAATACAGGCTCTCGCCTTCGGCCAGCAAGCCTGCCTGGGTCAGCATTTCCTCGATGAATTGATGCCCCTGCTCGTTCAGCTCGACCTGACGAGTCTTCTCGTCGATGCTGAAGTGGCCCTCCTGGGTGACGACGCCCTCTTCCTCCTCGATGTGCTGAGTGAGGCGCGGAATCAGCGTGTTGATCTGCTGGTAGAGCTTGGAGCTGTCTTCGGATTGGCCGGAGATGATCAGCGGCGTGCGCGCCTCGTCGATGAGGATCGAGTCGACTTCGTCGATGACCGCGAAGTTGAGTTCGCGCTGATTCTTCTCCTGCATGCTGAACGCCATGTTGTCGCGCAGGTAATCGAAGCCGAATTCGTTGTTGGTGCCGTAGGTGATGTCGGCGGCGTAGGCGGCGCGCTTCTCCTCCGGCGGCTGGAACGGCGTGACGATGCCGACCGAGAGACCGAGGAACTCGTACAGCGGACGCATCCAGTTGGCGTCGCGGCGGGCCAGGTAGTCGTTCACCGTGACCACGTGCACGCCCTTGCCGGCCAGTGCATTGAGGTACACCGCCAGGGTCGCCACCAGCGTCTTGCCTTCACCGGTGCGCATCTCGGCGATCTTGCCTTCGTGCAACGTCATGCCGCCGATCAGCTGGACATCGAAGTGACGCATGCCCATCACCCGCTTGCCGGCCTCGCGGCAGACGGCGAAGGCCTCCGGCAGAATCTGATCGAGGGTCTCGCCTTTCTCGAGACGGGCCTTGAACTCTTCGGTCTTGGCGCGCAGTTGCTCGTCGGTGAGCGACAGCATCTGTTCTTCGAGTGCATTGACGGCCTGCACCGCCTTGAGCATGCGTTTGACTTCACGCTCGTTCTTGCTTCCAAAGAGTTTCTTCAATAAAGGCGCAAACATACGACAGGGACTTCCATGCTGAGGATGGAGGCACGACCGTGGGTGACCCCGCCAGCGTGCAAAGCGGCCATTCTACTCGGAAACGTCTATGAGGAAAGCAGCACGACTGCGCAGCCCGGAGGACCGGCAACGCGCGATTTTCCAGCGTTCGCACCGACACAACGGCGGCCGCGCGACCGGCCGGCTACAGGCATCTGCTACCATTAACGCCCCATCTTTCAGGCAACCGCCATGGCCTCTCGTCCGCTGCCCGCACGCGCCACCGGCGCATTGCTCCGCGAAGCGAAACCGCTGCGCGCGCTGTTCGGCGAGGCGCGGCGCATTGATCGCCTGCAGCACCTGCTGGAAAGCCAGCTACAGCCGGCCGCCCGCGAGCACTGCCGCGTGGCGTCGTGGCGCGAAGGCTGCCTGCTGTTGATCGTGACTGACGGTCACTGGGCCACGCGCCTGCGTTATCAGCAACGTCGTCTGCTGCGCCAGCTGCAAGCTATCGAGGAGTTCGCCGGCCTCGAGCGCATCCACTTCAAGGTGCAGCCGCCGCCCCCGGCGCGTCACCAGCCGCCTCGCACGACGCCGTTGTCGGCCTGTGCGGCCGACAATATTCACGCAACCGCCGAAGGCATTCGCGATCCGCGGCTGCGCGCCGCGCTGGAGCGCCTGGCCAGCCGCAGCAAACCCGACTGAACCGCAGCCGGCGCGGCAGCAACCAGGCGGGCGAGCGAATACTCTCGGAGGGGCGAAGCGAATGCTTCGGCCACTGCCTTCAGGAGCGAAATTCCATGTTGATCGGCGCCCTACTCATCCTCACCTGGCTGGTGCTGCTGGTGCGTTATCCGCTGCGGGCGGTGCCGATCTCGCTCGGCGCGCTGCTGATGCTGGGACTGGTAGCTGGTTGGGTGCTGTGGCAAGAGCATCGTGAGCGACAGCTGCTCGGCAGGCTCGAACTGCACCTGAGCTACGCACCCGGGCCATGCCCAGCCGCGCAGCCGCTGCGCGTCACCCTGCGCAATAACAGCAGACGCGCGCTGCGCGGCCTGCGCTGGGATGTGACGGCGCACGTGCCCGGCACCCGCACCAACCTGGTACAGAACGCCTACGACGCCCCCATCTATCAGGGCCCTGGTGATCTTCAGAGTGGAGCGCAGTGGCAATCCTGCCTGCCGCTGCCGCCGCTGCGTGCAGGCTATCGCGCCAGCACGCTGGAGTTCCAAGCCGAGAACCTGCGCGGCCGCTTCGGGGATGATTGAACACGCGCCTTCCCATCCGACACCTCAGCCTTTATCCTGTATGAATAAACAGTATCAATCTGCCAACTGAGCCGAGGTGGTTAATGGCCGTCGAAGTGGTATACCGCAGCAGCCGGGACCTGGAGCGTTTGTTCATGGATAAAGCCGAAGCAGACCGTCACGACAAGATGCTGGAACTGGCCGAAGCGCTAGCCACCGTTCTGCAACAAGCGGTGCCGTCGTTGAACGAACAGCAGAGCGAGGATCTCGGCATCTTCATGGCGCGCCACCGCGACGTCTTCTCCCGAGCATTCAAGAACAACGCCGAGGCGCTTGCCGAGCTACCGCCACGCGACGCCTGAAGCGAGCCCGATTCGTGGGCGGCCGGGCGGCGGAAACTTGTAGGGCCCAGACCGGGTCAATGACTCGCAGCCTTTCCAGACAGGTATTCCGGCATGACGAATTCATTCCAGCGGATCAGTGATGCATTCCAGCCGCACTACTGCGTTAACTTCAGCATCGAGAAGCCCGACGGCAGCATTCTACTGACGCTCACCGACGCCAAGGGCGTGGCTGTGAAGCGCTTCATCAGTGCCGAGCAATGGCGCGACCCGCAGCAACTGCAACGACTGATCACCAGCCTGCGGGTCAGCCTCACGATCGAGCGTGGCGAGTCGCCACCGCTATCCGGCTTCGCCGAAGGGGCCCGCGTCGCCGCGCTGTAATCCTTCAGCCGGCGACAAATCGCTCGCCATGCCCTCCCGCCACGACAATAACAACAAGCATCCTGAAACCCTTCATGTCGCTCGCCCGAGCCGGCACGCTCAGCTCCGCCTGAACCCCGGCACCGGCGCTAGCCCTGACTTACCCGCATCGTTTCAGAGCCAGGCCAGCGCCTTGGCCTTGGCTACCGCCTGGGTACGACGCGCCACGCCGAGCTTGGTGTTGATCCGTCGCGCATGCGTCTTGACGGTATGCAGCGAGATGAACAACTGCTCGGCGATCTCCTGATTTGAGCAGCCCTGCGCGATCAGCCGCAGCACCGTCAGCTCACGATTGCTCAGCAGCACGTCATCGCCACAGGCAGGCGCCTCGCCCGGCTCGCGCTCGTACTGCTGCAATCGGTCGCGCAGGCTTTCGCCGCGGGTCGCCGCCGGAAGGATGCGCGCCAGCCATTGCGGCTGGCGGTGCTGCAGCTCGTAAAGCGGTTTGACCAGCTGCTGGCGTACCGCCTCGCTGAGCGCCTTGCGCAGCTCCTGATCGGCCTCCAGCGGCTGGCCGCACGCCAACAGCGCTTCAGCCAGCGAGAAGCGGCACTCGCACGCCAACCCCAGCCGCTGCGCTCGCAGATTCCGCTCGATCAGCCCTTGCAGCGCCTGGGCTGCCGCCTCCGGCTGTCCCTCCAGCATGTCGATGACGGCCAGGTAGCGGCGCAAGCGCGGCAGCAGCTCGTAGAACCCCGACGGCGGCAGGAAGCGCTGGCCCTCGAATAGCTGCCGCACCTGCTCCAGCGCCGTGCGAGCCTTCTTCAGCTCACCCTGATGCAGCCAGGCGACGCCAGTAATCAGCCGCAGGATGCCGCGAAAGCGCGCCTCCGGTACGTGTCGCCATTGCGTGAGGCGCTCGGCCTCGCGCAACCAGTGATACGCATCGGCAAATTCATGATTGCGCGCAGCCAGTTCGGCGAGGCCGACGTAGCCGAAAAAGGCGTAGGAATCGCCGCAGGTTTCGGTTTCCAACCGCCCCTGCTGATAGGCCTCGCGGGCCTGTTCGTCCAGCCCCTGATACGCCAGCAGATGTCCTTGCAGCAGCTGCAGCCGGCCGATGATCGGGCTGTGCCGAACCGTGTCGCGCAGCGCACGCAACGCCTCGTCGAGCACGCCGACGGCGCGCTCGAACTCGCCGGTCAGCTCCAGCAGCTGGATGCGATCAACGCTGAGCATCACCTCGTACAGCACGCTGCCCTTGAGCCGCGCGAGCTTCATGCCTTCGCTGTTGTAGTGCTGGGCGAGCTCGAGCTCGCTCTCGGCCATCGCGTGCTGCGTAAGCGCCTGCAGACACAGCACACGCTGCGCCCAGGCATGATCGGAAAGCACCTCGAGCGCCTGCAGACAGTGCTCGCGCGCTTCGGGCTCACCACGCAAACGGGCCAGGAAGCCGCGCAGCGCCTGCCATTGCGCCAACAACTGGATCTGCCGGCGAGCATCGGGCTGCGGGAAGAACTTGGCAAGTTCGGCCAGGCAGTCGTCGACCTCGTCGAGCCGCGCGGACACGATCAGCGCCCACCCCTGCAGCACGATCAGTCGCGTAGTACTGGCGAACAGATCCTGCGGCAGCTCGCTGCGCCACTTGAGAAAATGCGAGACGTTGTCGCCGATCAGCAACTGCTCCTGCCCGTAACGCTGCAGATAGTTCGCCGCCACCTCAGGCTGGCCGGCCCACAGCGCATGCTCGACTGCCTCGCGCATATCGCCGCGGCTGGCGAACCACTGGCAAGCACGCAGATGCACCTGCGTCGATGACGTCGCCTCGGGAAAACGCTGCAGCAGCAGCGCAAGCGGCCGCCACAGGCGAAACCATTCGCCGCAGTTGTCGATCTGCCGCACGAACAGCTGGAAGGTCTTGAGCACATCGAGCAAATCGGCGCCGGTGCAATCGAGCACGTGGTCGCAAAGCTCGGCGGAAAAGCGCGGCATTCGCGCGAGGGCGAACAACGCGCGCCGGATATCCTCGCTCTGGCCCTGCAGCACTTCGCGCTGGATGTAATCGCGCAGCAACGGCGTGCCGGCCAGCAGACGTTCGCGCAGCGCCTGTTCATCGGCGTTGAGCAGCATCAGACAAACGCCGGCAGGCCAGCCTTCGGTACCCGCCAGCAGCTGCTGGAAACTGTCCGCGGGCAGTTGTAGCCGATAGGCGCGCAGAACCTGAGCCAGCTCCTCGGCGGTGAGCGCGAGGGCGGCGGCGTCGAGTTCGAACAGATGCCCCTGCAGCAACAGGCGCGGCAGCTTCCACGCCGGCTGCCGCCGACTGTTGACCCACCAGCTGACCGAATCAGCGGTCTGCTCCAGCAACATGTCCAGACAGGCGTCCAGATCCGGGCAGACCTCACGCGGATAATCGTCGAGCATGATCCAGAGAGGCTGGCGAACCTGTCCGAGCAGCGCGATCAGCCGCCGTTGCACATCGCCGTCCACAACCGGAAAGCCCAGTGCCGCAGCCAGCTGGGCATACAGCTCCTGCGGCGAGAAGAATCGACCACCCAGATCCAGCCAGACCAGCGTGGTATCGGCCGGCATGCGGCGGGCACATTCGCTCATCAGCACCGTCTTGCCGAAACCGGCAGGTGCGCAGATCAGCCGCAACCGACAGTCCGCGGCAAGCAAGGCGTCGGCGAGCCGCGGCCGCGCAACATGCGCCGGCGGCAGACGTGGAATGGTCGCAACCTGCGCCTGCGCCGTCGCGGCGCTGATCGCATCGGGGAGGAGGCGTACGGACATGGCAACGTTTCTCTTATTCGTATATTCAGTCCATGAAATGGCAGGCGGCTGGCCAGGCGTATCCCTTGCTGGCGGTCCGCTCCACCTGTGCAACCTGACGCATCAGCAGCGTTTTGTCGACCTGCTTGTGCAATCAGCAGCCCCGTTGCACGCAGATCACACCCAGTTCTGCGCGTGCTCTCATCCCTGCGCGCACAAAAAAGGCGGCCTTCTGGCCGCCCTTTTTACACCGCATACCCGCTCGAGACTCAGCGCACCCCAGCGTTACGCAGGGCCGCTGGCGTGAAGTCACGGGCGGATGCCTTGTAACCCCAGTCGAACGGTTTTTCTTCGTTGCTCATGCCGATCGCGATGTAGCGGCCGGAAATGATGTCGTAGAGCGACTCGAACGCGTAGGCCGGCACCTTGTGCTGGTAGTACTGCAGCATGTGCCCTTCGCCCACGCGCCACAGCTGGCCACGCCCGTCGTACAGCTCCGACTGGACGATGGTCCAGGTGTCCTCGTCAACAAAGAAACGACGCTTGGCGTAGATGTTGCGCTCGCCGCTCTTCAGGTTCGCCTCGATTTCCCACACACGGTGCAGCTCGTAGCGCGCGAGATCCTGATTGACGTGCCCTGCCTTGATGATGTCGGCGTACTTCAGGTCACTGGAGGCAATCTCGAAGCTGTTGTAGGGAATGTACAGCTCCTTCTTACCGATCAGTTTCCAGTCGTAGCGATCCGGCGCGCCACTGAACATGTCGAAGTTGTCGGTGGTACGCATGCCGTCCGATGCGGTACCCGGACCGTCGTAGGCGACCTGCGGCGCACGCCGCACACGGCGCTGGCCGGCGTTGTAGATCCAGGCCTGACGCGGGTCCTTCACCTGATCGAGCGAGTCATGCACCAGCAGCACGTTGCCCGCCAGGCGCGACGGCGCCGTCACGCGCTGCTTGAAAAACAGCAGCGCGTTCTTGGCGCGCTCGGCGTCCAGATCGCTCATGTCACTCGGGAAGGCGACTTCGTCCTCGAAGTGGACCAGGGTGTAGCTACCGTTTGTTTGCGGAGTCGCCTGGACGATGTTGCGGCGCACGTTGCCACCGCGATAACGGGTGATGTGGTTCCAGATCACCTCGAGGCCGTTCTGCGGAATCGGGAACGCGTAGTAGCGGCTCTCGGTGAAGCCGCTGACGCCATTTCCACCCTCGACCAGCGAGACGTTCTGCGCGCTTTTCTTCGCCGCTTCATAGATCTTGTCCGGCACAGCGGCGCTACGGTGCGTCGGGAACACGCGAATCTTGTAGGTTTCCGGATAGCGCTTGAACATCGCCAGCTGGCCTGCAGTCAGCTTGTCCTTGTGCTGCTCGGCATTCTGCGCGGTGATGACGAGCTTAGGCTGCTCGCCCTTGAAGGGATCGGTGAGGTGGCCGTTTTTCAGCGGTGCGGCATCGGTCGTCAGACCACCGGTCCACTCGGGAATGCTGCCGTCGGCGTTACCGGCTTTTTCCGCGCCCAGCGGCGTCAGCGACGTACCAAGCTTGGCGGCCTCTTCGGGAGATGCCGCCGCCATGACGCTGCTGGCGAGCAGGGAAAGAGCCAAGACACTGAACAGTTTTCTTGTTGTTTTCATACGATTCCAGTTCCTCTGATCTGTTTGGCCGGAGGCCATCGGTAACACTTGTCGCTGACCGGATGTGCCGTCCGACGCACCGGTCAGCGAACGCCCCCTTTAGAAGTTCACGCCCACGCTGAACGCGAGGAAGTCGCGGTCGACCAGCGTGTTGTAGTCGCCATCGAAGAAATCGGTGTAGGACAGGCTGGCGGTGTAGGTGTTCTGGTATTCGGCATCCAGACCGATACTGAGGGCCTTGGAGTCCTCGTTGAACAAGCCATTCGGACCGTAACCGTCGACGTCGTGCGAGAAGGACAGGTTCGGCTTCAGGTTGATACCGGCGAAGACGTTGTTGTAGTCGGCGATAGCGCGCAGGCGGTAGCCCCAGGAGTTGGCTGTGACGAAGCCATGATTACCGTATTCAGGTGTATCTAGACCAAAGATGGAATCGCGACCATAGCGAAGCTCACTTGTGCTCTCTAACCCCCCAACATGGGTATAACCAATTTCGCCGACAACTGTCACTCGCTCCGAACCTAAGACCTGATCAAAGAAATGGGTAAATGTCGTCTGTAGCTGGGTAATTTCTTTACGGTTATAACCGCGGTGCTCCTGACCAGCAAACGCCGGATTAACGAGTCTCGATACAAGGTCCGTGGCATTAATTTGTACCGGAGCGTTAGGCCGATAACTCACTTCTCCTGACCATGCAGTCCCCGTCGGAAGCGTAGTCGAGAAGCTCGCTCCATAGAGGCGAATATCCTCCGGATATTCTAGGAAGTATTGCCCGTTACCTAACAAGACCCCCGCCCCTTGTGCTTGAAGCAAACCCGCAAATTGTTGCTGGGAAATCGCTCCAGTCATAAGGAGCGGAAGCAACTGAGCGGCTGTGGCCCCGACGATGCCCGACCCAGTACCAGTTAGCGGATCAAATCCGCCTACCGCTCCGTAAGTAGCCAGCCCTGGGTTTCGAGTACTAAGAGCAGGAGTCCGGCTGTGATAGTTCATGAAATAGGCGCCGTACTCGGTTGAATCGCCAAGCCACCGAAGTGCCAAGCCAAATTGACCTGAGTCACGAGCATCCCGATCCCCGCCGCGAGGAACTCGGATGCCCTCACCAGTAACCGTATAGCCCTGTCCTAAAAGAGATGCGATTGGATCGAGCCCAGTTCCTGCAATGGCATTCGTTGATACATCAAAATCAGTACACCCATCTTGGATAACGTCCATGCCCGCGAAGAACGTACCGCAATTGTCGGCAATGGTCTGGTCCCACTCCAGCTGATAGAACGCCTCCATGCTCAGGCGGTCGGTCAGGCTCTGCGAGAGGTAAAGCATGTTGACCGGAATCAGGCCTTCCTTGATCTCCGCGCCCGGACGGCGGAACGCCGCGGCGTCCAGCGGGTTGATCGAGTTGATCGAGTTGCCGATGAAGGTGCTCTCACCCCAACTCACCACCTGCCGGCCGATACGCACGGTGCCTGGCAGCTCGCCCAGGTAATAGTTGTGGTAGAGGAACGCATCGAGGATTTCAGCGCCGGAAGACTGGGCGGCTTCCTTGCGGTTGCTGTCGCTGATGTCCTTGAACAGGCGGCTCTCGTCCTTCAGCTCGAAGTCGTACCAGTACTTGCCGCGTACGAACGCGCCGCTGTCGCGATAGCGCAGTTCGAGGTCATGCACGCCCTTGAAGATCTTGGAAAAGGTCTCGCCCTTCTTGAAGTTCAACCGACCGTCATCGCCGGTCTGGGTGTAACCAGTGCCGCCATTGTTGATCCCGACCAGGTCCATGTCGCGATCCGCCATCGACCAGCTGGCGCCGATCGACATGGATGAGTCGAACTGGCCTTCGATTTCACCGATGTTGAAGTTGACCGCGTAAGCCGGTGCCGCGGTGCTCAGGGCAATCGCCAGAGCGAGGGATGTGGGCTGGAAGATTCCTTGCCTTGTTGTTTTTGTCATGAGGCGCTCCTGGTTGGTTCGATGTACGCCAACCCTACCCAGAGGTCTGCGGGGGGTTAAGCGCACGAAGGTTTGATTTAGCCTGTCATCCTTAAGTATGAAAGACCGTTCCAGCATTGGATTTGAGCGCGATGGCACAGCGCCGCGCCGGGGTATGGCACATCGAGCTTAGCCATGATTCCCCGGGCGGCAAAGGCCGAAATAGAGCGGCCGTGACAAAACGACACGCAAACTTGTGACGTTTATCCGAAAGTCGTAGGTGTAGCTGGAGCGGTCTCGCTGTCGCGAGCACTACGGCGCAGGAAATGAAGGCGGGGCGAAGGGAAGGCGCGCAAGCGCAAAACGCCTGATGCGTGTGGTTGCGTTACGCAGCCGCGGAGCGTTTGAGACGAAACGAAACAAGACGCCGCGACGTAGCGTCATAGCGACCCGAACTTCGGGTCGCCAGAGTGGCTCAGGTGCTATCGGATACGCCGCTCGAAAGCGGCGTCGGATATCACAGTCCTTTGACGGCGAAGATGCCCGGCGCGTTGCGCCAATAGCCCTTGTAATCCATGCCGTAACCGAAGATGAACCGGTCGATGCAGCGCAGGCCGACATAGTTGGCCTTGAGATCCGGGCGCGCCTTGCGCTGATGATCCTTGTCGATCAGCACTGCGGTGTGCACCGCGGCAGCACCGGCATGCCGGCAGAAATCGATGATCGCGCCCAGCGTGTGACCTTCGTCGAGAATGTCATCGATGATCAGCACATCGCGATCGATGAAGGAGATTTCCGGCTTGGCCTTCCAGAACAGCTCGCCACCGCTGGTTTCGTTGCGATAGCGCGAAGCGTGCAGATAGGACAGCTCCAGCGGGAAATTCAGCTTGGTCATCAGCTTTCCAGCGAAGATCAGCCCGCCGTTCATCACGCAGAACACTACCGGATTACGCTCCGCCAGCTCGGCATTGATCTTCCCGGCGACGGCGTCGATGGCCGCTTCGACTTCGGCTTCGGTGTACAGGCAGTCGCTTTCGGCCATGATCTGGCGGATGTGTACGAGATCGACGGACATGGAGCATTTCTCCAGATGGGCTAGCGTTGAGAAGTCAGAATCGCGGGAACGGGCCTGGTTGAAAAGTCGCCAGGCGCTCGACCGCCTGAAAAAAACGACCCGCTGCCTATGCAATCTGCCTGACCGGTCAGTCAGCTCAGACTACTGCGCGGTCCTGAAGCGAAGGGTCGGCACGATACTCAACCGCCCCCGGCTCAGCAAGTCGTGAGATCAACGTAACCCGCGTAGCCCGTGGCACGGCGATGCTTTACTCTACGTCGGTTTAATCGAGCGCCGGAGCCGCCCCCATGTCTATTCGAGAGATCCGCCATCCGCTGATCCGCCACAAGCTCGGCCTGATGCGCCGTGCCGATATCAGCACAAAGAACTTCCGGGAACTGGCCCAGGAAGTCGGTTCGATCCTCACCTACGAGGCGACCAGCGACCTGCCGCTGGAGCACTGCAGCATCGACGGCTGGTGCGGCCCGGTGCAGGTCGAGAAGATTTCCGGCAAGAAGATCACAGTGGTGCCCATCCTGCGCGCCGGTATCGGCATGCTCGACGGCGTGCTCAGTCTGATTCCCGGCGCGAAGGTGAGCGCGGTCGGCATCGCGCGCAACGAGCAGACCCTGCAGGCGCAGACCTACCTGGAAAAACTGGTACCGGAAATTAACCAGCGCCTGGCCATCATCATTGATCCGATGCTGGCGACGGGCGGCTCGATGGTCGCCACCATCGACATGCTGAAGAAGGCCGGCTGCAAGGAAATTCGCGCACTGGTGTTGGTGGCCGCACCGGAAGGTATCGCCGCGGTCGAGCGTGCACATCCCGACGTGATGATTTTCACCGCCTCCATCGACGAGCGTCTGGACGAGAACGGCTACATCGTTCCCGGCCTGGGTGACGCCGGCGACAAGATCTTCGGCACTAAGCAGAAGGACGTCTGAGCATGACGAACCCGCAAGAACCTGTCGCCCGCCAGGTGCTGGCCGGTGCGCAGATGCTGTTCGTCGCGTTCGGCGCGCTGGTGCTGATGCCGCTGATCACCGGAATGGATCCCAACGTCGCACTGTTCACCGCGGGCCTCGGCACGCTGCTGTTCCAGCTGGTGACGCGACGCCAGGTGCCGGTGTTTCTGGCGTCCAGTTTCGCCTTCATCGCCCCGATCATTGCTGCCAAGGGCGAGTTCGGTCTGCCCGCAGTACTCGGTGGCGTAGTAGCGGCCGGCCTGGTCTACGTGCTGCTCGGCTTCGCCGTGCGTCTGAAAGGGCCGGCGTTCATCGACCGTCTGCTGCCGCCGGTGGTGATCGCGCCGGTGATCATCTCCATCGGTCTGGCGCTGTCACCGGTCGCGGCCAACATGGCGATGGGCAAAGCCGGCGACGGCAGCGCCCAACTGGTGCCCTATGCCACCGCGATGATGATCTCGATGCCGGCGCTGGTCACTACGCTGCTGGTCGCCGTGCTCGGCAAGGGACTGTTCCGCCTGGTGCCGATCCTTGCCGGCGTCAGCGTCGGCTACGGGCTGTCGCTGGCCTTCGGCGTGGTCGATACCAACGCCATCGTCGCCGCGCCCTGGCTGGCGATGCCTAACTTCGTCACGCCGGAATTCCATCTGGGCGCAATCCTGTTCATGGTCCCGGTCGCGCTGGCTCCGGCCATCGAACACATCGGCGGCGTGGTCGCAATCGGCAGCGTCACCGGTAACAACTACATCAAGCAGCCCGGCCTGCATCGCACCCTGCTGGGCGATGGTCTGGCCACGTCGGCCGCCGGTCTGTTCGGCGGCCCGCCCAACACCACGTATGCCGAGGTAACGGGCGCGGTGATGCTGACCAAGAACTACAACCCGAAGATCATGACCTGGGCGGCCATCTTCGCCATCGTGCTGGCGTTCATCGGCAAGTTCGGCGCGGGCCTGCTGAGCATTCCGGTGCCGGTGATGGGCGGCATTCTCTGCCTGCTGTTCGGTTCGATTGCGGTGGTCGGCTTGAGCACCCTGATCCGCCATCAGGTGGACCTCTCCGAGGCACGCAACCTGATCATCGTCTCGGTCACGCTGGTATTCGGCATCGGCGGCATGGCGTTCGGTCAAGGCGAATTCAGCCTGTCAGGCATCTCGCTGTGCGCTCTCGTCGCGCTGCTGCTCAACGTGCTGTTGCCGGGCGGCGAAGGCTGGCGCAACAAGCAGCTGAACGACAGCGTTTGAAGCGGGTTACATCAGGCCGCGACGCGATCGACAGCCGCGCCACCGGTGAAATTCCTCATCGGCAGCTGGAGGATGCGCCGGTGAGTTGCAGCAGCTGCGCCGCCTGCTGCTGCCGTCTGGAGGTGCTGCTGTTCGGCGAGCGCGACGTGCCAGCCCGCTTCATCGACATTGATGCCTGGGGCGCGCAGGTAATGCGCCGACTGGATGACGGCTGGTGCGCGGCGCTCGATCGCGACAGCATGCGCTGCACCATTTACGCGGTACGCCCGTTGATCTGTCGCGAATTCGAGCTGGGTTCGGCGGACTGCCTGGAAGAACGCCAAGGCAGTGCCTCGGCCTATCGCTGAGTTCTGAGAAAGGTCGCGCAGCCCCGGCCCGGAGCTGCGCGCGGCGGAACTAGAAGTCCATCCGGTAGTGCAGCGCGTAGCTTTCCACGCCATCGTTGGGATTTTTCAACCCGGCGTTGGAGTAGTGCAGTGCGCGGATGCCAATCTCGTGGCCACCGGCCAGACGCAGGCCGACGCCGATACGATCCTCGAACTGGAACGAGGAACCCAGCTCGCGATCCTCGACCTCGGTGCTCTCGAACGCGGCGATACCGATGCCTGCCTCGATGTAGGGCTTGACCGACTCGCCGGCGAACTCGTAGACGAATACCGGCGCCAACGACAGGCTGTGGTTGGCGGAAGTCTCGTCGCCCTCCCAATAGGTGTAGCCGGCATCCCAATAGCCGGTCAGCCGGCCGACATCGCTCTGCAGCCAGCTACGGTTGAAATCGAACTGCACACCAAGCCGATAGGTCATGGTCGACTCGCCGGTCTGGCCGACGGCCGCCGTCACGCCCATTGCCTGCGCTGCCGTCACCTGACCTGCGCAAAGAGCCGCAGCGACGGTAAAAGGGATCAGTTTTTTCATCGGAACTTCCTTATTTCAAGGATGGCTATTTTTGGTTGTTGTACTTCATTGAGAAACGCAACCGCATCGCGAGTTCCTAACCAGCGAAGAACTCGACGCCCGCCTTTTCACCCCAAAGTATAGGCAGCACACCCTCCATTCGCAGCGGATCGCCGCTACAGAAGAAGCGCACCCGGGCCTCGCCGGTCGCCAGCAGCTGTCGCGCGGCCAGCACCTCCTCCAGACGCCGGGCGACCGCCGCGCCGGTATCGATGAGTTGCACGTGAGACGGGACCAGCTGCGCTAGCAGGGGCCGGATGAACGGATAGTGAGTGCAGCCGAGAATCAGCGTATCGCAGCCCTCCGCCAGCAGCGGTTCCACCCAGCCCGCCAGCAGATCGCGCGTCGCGGCGCCATTCAGCTCCCCGGCCTCGATACGCTCGACCAGCCCGGGACAGGGCTGCGTTATCACCCGCACATCGCTGGCGAAGCGGTCGAGCAAGGCCGCGAAACGGGCGCTTTTCAGCGTGCCGGTGGTCGCCAGCACGCCGACCACGCCACTACGCGTCGCCCGCGCGGCAGGCTTTACCGCAGGCTCCATGCCGATGATCGGCAACTGCGGATGGCATTCGCGCAACTCGGCGATGCCGGCTGCCGTGGCGGTGTTACAAGCCAGCACCAGCGCCTTGGCGCCCTGCTCAAGGAGAAAATCGGTGATGGTACGGCAACGTTCGCGGATGAATTCCGGGCTCTTCTCGCCGTAGGGCACGTGCGCGCTGTCGGCCAGATACAGCAGCGATTCGTGCGGCAGGCGCTGGCGAATTTCGCGCAGTACGGAAAGCCCGCCGACGCCGGAATCGAACACGCCGACCGGCGCCGAGCGCTCAGCCATCGTGGTGTCCGCAGACGGCGCAGGCCGGATCGCGCTTGACCCGCAGCTCACGCATGCGCGTGGCGAAACCATCGACCAGCAACAGCCGCCCTACCAGCGGCTCACCGAAGCCGGCCAGCAATTTCAGCGCCTCGAGCGCCTGCAAGGTGCCCACCAGGCCAACCAGCGGGCCCAGCACGCCAGCCTCGCTGCAGGTCAGCTCGGTCTCGCTGCCATGGCCATAGAGGCAGTGGTAGCAGGGACTCGCCGCATCACGCGGATCGAATACCGACACCTGCCCTTCCAGGCGAATCGCCGCACCGCTGACCAACGGCTTCTTCGCCGCGACGCAGGCGGCGTTCACCGCTTCGCGAATCGTGAAATTGTCGGTGCAGTCGAGTACCAGATCGACGCCGGCAACGGCCTGCGCGAGGGTATCGGCGTCCAGTCCCGCACGGTACGGCACCAGGCGGACGTGCGGATTCAGCGCATGCAGGCGCCCCATCGCCGAGTCGACCTTGTGCATGCCGAGCGACTGGCTGTCATGGACGATCTGGCGCTGCAGATTGGTCAGGTCCAGCGTGTCGAAGTCCGCCAGGTGCAACTCGCCGACACCCGCGGCCGCCAGATAGAGCGCCACCGGCGAGCCCAGCCCGCCAAGCCCGACGATCAGGGCGCGACTCTGTTTGAGCCGCAGCTGGCCCTCGACATCGACCTGCTTGAGCAGAATCTGGCGGCTATAACGCAGCAGTTCTTCGTCACTGAGCATGAAATGCCTCGCAAGATGATGGAATCACGGCAGGCGCCCCAGGCTGATGCGCTCGTGGCCGCCCAAATCGCGGCGGCTTTCGACCGCGACGAAGCCTTGATGAGTCAGCAACTGGCGCACCGCAGCGGCCTGATCGAAACCGTGTTCGAGCAACAGCCAGCCGTGCGTTTCGAGATGCGCAGGGGCCGCGGCGATGATCTGGCGGATGTCATCCAGACCGTCGCTGCCGGCGACCAGTGCACTGTGTGGCTCGAAGCGCACGTCGCCACACGCCAGATGGGGATCGCTGGCCGGGATGTAGGGTGGATTGCTGACGATCAGCTGATAGCGCTCGCCGCCCAGCGCCGCAAACCAGTCACTCGCGAGGAAGCGCACGTTGTTCAGTCCGAGGCGCAGTCGATTGCGCTCGGCCAGCGCGACCGCCTCGTCGACCCGATCCACGCCAGTCACCTGCCAGGCGGGACGCTCTGCCGCCAGCGCCAGCGCGATAGCGCCCGTGCCAGCCCCCAAATCGAGCAGTCGCGCCGGTGTTGCCGGCAGGCACTCCAGCACGGTCTCCACCAGCAGCTCGGTGTCTGGACGCGGGATCAGCGTATGCGGCGCCACTTCCAGGTCGAGACTCCAGAAGCCCTGGTGCCCCAGGATGTAGGCCACCGGTTCGCCCGCGCGGCGCCGGCGCAGCAGTTCGGCGAAACGCGCGCAAGCTTCGGCATCCGGCTCCCGCTCTGGCCAGGTGCGCAGGAAGCTGCGCGTTTTGCCCAACGCCTGCGCCAGCAGCAGCTCGGCGTCCAGCCGCGCGGTCGGCGAATCGGGCAGCTCGGCGGTGTCGAGCAGGGATTGGATGGTGGGCATAACCTTCGAGCCTCGAGCGGCGCACTGCAACGGCCACGGCGCCCCGTGGGTCATGCGGCGGGTAGCCTTGTCGTTAATCTCCCAGCGCCGCCAACTGATCGGCCTGGTACTCCTGCAGCAGCGGCTCGATGACCTGCTCCGCGGCGCCGGCAATCACTTCGTTGAGCGAATACAGCGTCAGGTTGATGCGGTGATCGGTCACCCGCCCCTGCGGGAAGTTGTAGGTGCGGATGCGTTCGGAGCGGTCACCGGAGCCGACCAGCAGCTTGCGCGTCTCGGAGATTTCCTTGTGCGCGGCGGCGTCCTGACGGTCCTGCAGCTTGGCGGCCAGCCAGGCCATCGCCTTGGCGCGATTCTTGTGCTGCGAGCGCTCTTCCTGGCACTCGACGACGATGCCGGTGGGCAGGTGGGTGATGCGGATCGCCGAGTCGGTCTTGTTGACGTGCTGGCCACCGGCGCCCGAGGAGCGATAGGTGTCGACGCGCAAGTCGGCCGGATTGATCTCGATCGCCGCCTGCTCGTCAGGCTCGGGCAGCACCGCGACGGTGCAGGCCGAGGTGTGGATACGGCCCTGGGATTCGGTTTCCGGCACGCGCTGCACACGATGGGCGCCGGACTCGAACTTGAGCTTGGCGTAGACGTTGTCGCCCTCGACGCGGGAGATCACCTCCTTGAAGCCACCGTGCTCGCCCTCGTTTTCCGAGAGTATCTCGACGCGCCAGCCCTGTTTCTCGGCGTAGCGCGAATACATGCGGAACAGATCACCGGCGAAGATCGCCGCCTCATCGCCGCCGGTGCCGGCACGGATTTCGAGGAACACGTTGCGCCCGTCGTTGGGGTCCTTGGGCAGCAGCATGCGCTGCAGATTGGCTTCCAGTGTCTCGAGCTGCGCCTTGGCCTCGGCGACTTCTTCCTCAGCCATCTCGCGCAGGTCGGGATCGCTGTCCTTGAGCAGCGCCTGGGCACCTTCGAGATCCTGCTGCACCTTGCACAGCTGGCGATAGGCGGCGATCACCGGCTCGACTTCGGCGTATTCGCGCGAATAGGCGCGAAAGCGATTCTGGTCGCTGATAATCTCGGCGTCGCCGAGCAGCGCGGTGAGTTCCTCGAAGCGGTCCTGCAGGATATCCAGCTTGTTCAGCAATGAGGGTTTCATGGTTTTTCCGTGCCCTCGTGCAGGGCAAAAAGGTCCTGAGCCATGCTCAGGGCTTCGACGCGCCCTTCGGCCGAGAGCTTCTTCAGCTGCACGCTGGGCGCATGCAGCAGCTTGTTGGTCAGCCCGCGGGCGAGCTGGGCGAGGACGTCCTCGGGATTGCCGCCATTGGCCAGCAGACGCTGCGCCTTGGCCAACTCCTCGTCGCGAATTCGCTCGGCACTCTGCCGGTAGGCCTTGAGCACATCCACCGCAGCCAGCTCGCGCAGGCGCAGCATGAAGTCTTCGGTACCGGCGGCCACCAGCTCCTCGGCCGCCTGAGCGGCGCCCTGGCGACTCTTGAGGTTCTCCGCGACCACCTCGTGCAGGTCGTCGACCGAATAGAGGTAGACATCGTCCAGGTCGCCGACCTGCGGCTCGATGTCCCGCGGCACGGCGATGTCGACCATGAACATCGGCTTGTGCTTGCGCTTCTTCAGCGCCTGTTCCACCGCGCCCTTGCCGAGGATCGGCAGCTGGCTGGCAGTGGAACTGATGACGATGTCGCTGTTGTGCAGCTCATCGGGGATGTCAGCCAGCAGGATCGCCTGCGCACCGAACTCGGCCGCCAGCGCACTGGCGCGCTCCAGAGTACGGTTGGCGACCACGATCTTCTTCACGCCCTGCTCGTGCAGATGGCGGGCGACCAGGGTGATGGTTTCGCCGGCGCCGATCAGCAAAGCCCGGCTGCGCTGCAGATCACTGAATATCTGCCGTGCCAGGCTTACGGCGGCGAAGGCGACCGAAACCGGGTTCTCGCCGATCGCCGTATCCGTGCGTACGGTCTTGGCAGTGCTGAAGGTGGCCTGGAACAGCCGGCCGAGCAGCGGGCCGATGCTGCCGGCCTCGCGTGCCACGGCATAGGAGGACTTCATCTGGCCGAGAATCTGCGGCTCGCCCAGCACCAGCGAATCAAGCCCTGAGGCGACCCGCATCATGTGCCGCACCGCCTGGTCGTCGACATGCACGTAGGCACAGGCCTTCAGTTCATCGAGGCTCAGGCCGTGGTAATCGGCAAGCCACGCCAGCACGGCATCCGCCTCGACCTGGTCCTGCTGCAGGTACAGTTCGCTGCGATTGCAGGTCGAGAGGATCGCCGCCTCGCGAGTCGGCGTGGCGCGACACAGCTCCTGCAGAGCCTGGACCATCTGTTCGGGAGTGAAGGCCACGCGCTCGCGGACGTCCACCGAAGCGGTCTTGTGATTGATACCAAGCGCGAGGAAAGCCATGCAGGATCGCTGATCAGACTAACGAAGCGCGCAATTCTCCTACTTCGCCTGACTCAGAACAACCATTGCCCACGATTGTCCGATACCCCTGGAACCCGCCGGCACTGCGCAAACCGCGCCCCATGTGCTTGCCTGGCGGCTTGTGTCATCATGCCGCGACCGCAGACCAGCCGTATCCTCTATATGAACAGACTCGCTCCCCTCGTCGCCCTGCTGTTTCTCGCAGGCTGCCAGTCCATTGTGCCGAACACCCCCGACGAGGTGCCGCCGGTACAGGACGTCGCGCCTGCGACCGAACAAGCCGACGCCGGCGAGCGTGGCTCGTTCAGCCAGGAAACCCTGTATGCCCTGCTGGTCGCGGAACTTGCCGGCCAGCGCAACCGCTTCGACATTGCCCTGGGCAACTACGTCCAGCAGGCCAACGCGACTCAGGATCCGGGCGTTGCCGAACGCAGCTTCCGCATCGCCGAATACCTCGGGGCGGAACAGGCGGCATTGGATAGCGCACTGATCTGGGCGCGCAACGCCCCGGACAACCTCGACGCACAACGCGCCGCGGCGGTACAGCTGGCACGCGGCGGTCGCTACGAAGAGTCGCTGGAGTTCATGGAGAAGGTCCTGCAGGGCCAGGGCGACACGCATTTCGACTTCCTCGCGCTCTCCGCCGCCGAAACCGACCCGGACACCCGTGCCGGCCTGCTGCAGAGTTTCGAGCGCCTGCTGAAGAAGTACCCGGACAATCCGCAACTGGCCTTCGGCAAGGCCGTTCTGCTGCAACAGGATGGCAAGAGCGAGGAAGCGCTGGCCCTCCTGGAAGCGCAACCGAGTGCACAGCAGCAGGTGCCGTCGCTCCTGCTACAGGCGCGTCTGTTGCATGCGCTTGATCGCGGCGACGAAGCGCTCGCGCTGCTGGAAAAGGGCCTGCATCGCCATCCCGAAGACAAGCGTCTGCGGCTGACCTACGCGCGCTTGCTGGTGAAGCATGAACGCCTGGACGAGGCCATGAGCGAATTCGCCACACTGATCCAGCAGAACCCCACCGACGATGACCTGCGTTTCTCGATGGCACTGGTGTGCATGGAGGCCGAAGCCTGGCGCGAGGCCATCGTCTACCTGGAGGAGCTGATCGAGCGTGGCAGCCACGTCGACGCCGCGCAGTTCAACCTCGGTCGTGCGCAGCAGGCGCTGGGCGACCAGAACAAGGCGCTGCAGGCGTTCGCTCAGGTCGGTGCGGGCAACGAGTACCTGCCGGCCAAGCTGATGCAGAGCCAGCTGCTCTATTCGCTCGACCGCGACGAAGAGGCATCCCGGGTGCTGGCTAAGGCACGCGACGAGCAGCCCGACTACGCGATCCAGCTGTACCTGATCGAGATCGAAGCGCTTTCCGAGCACAACCGCACCACGCAGGCCTGGAAGCTCGTCCAGCAGGCCCTGGAGCAGTACCCCGACGATCTCAGTCTGCTCTACACCCGTGCGATGCTCGCCGAGAAGCGCGGCGATCTGGACCAGCTGGAGCGCGACCTGCGTTTCATCATCGAGCGCGAGCCGGACAACGCGATGGCCATCAACGCATTGGGCTACACCCTCGCCGATCGCACCGAACGCCACCAGGAAGCGCTGGAGCTGATCGAGCAAGCCTACCGGATCAACCCCGACGACCCAGCCATCATGGACAGTCTGGGCTGGGTGCATTTCCGCCTCGGCAACCTGCAGGAAGCGGAACGCCACCTGCGCAAGGCTTACGCGCAGTTCGCCGATCACGAAGTCGCCGCCCACCTCGGCGAAGTGCTCTGGGTCCGCGGCGAGCGCCGTGAAGCCCGGACGATCTGGGCGCAGGCCCTGCAGAAGGAGCCGGACAGCGCGGTCCTGCGCAGCACGCTCAAGCGCCTGACCGGCTCGGAGACGCCCTGAACATGCCGCTGCTGAACAAACTTCTCATCCCCTGCCTGGCCCTGCTGCTGGCCGGCTGTGCCGGCCTCGGTCCGCGCGAATCGGTCGAAGGGCCGGGCAACGCGACCGCCTGGAAGGAGCATCGCCGCCAGATCGCGGAGCTAGATGGCTGGCAGATCAGCGGCAAGATCGGCATCCGCGCCCCGCAGGAGTCGGGCAGCGGCACGCTGTTCTGGCTGCAGCGCCAGGACTATTTCGACATTCGCCTGTCCGGCCCGCTTGGCCGGGGCGCCACCCGTCTCACCGGCCGCCCGGACGCCGTGGCACTGGAAGTCGCCGGACAGGGCCGCTTCGAGGCCGACTCACCGGAAGCGTTGGTGGAGGCCCAACTGGGCTGGCAGCTACCGGTATCGCATCTGCTCTGGTGGGTGCGTGGTCTGCCGGCACCGGACAGCCGCAGCCGCTTGAGCCTGGACAGCGACAGCCGTCTGGCGCGTCTGGAGCAGGACGGCTGGCAGGTGGACTACCTCGCCTACGCCGAGCACGACGGCTTCAGCCTGCCCGAGCGCATCCGCCTGCAAGGTCACGAGCTGCAGATCATCCTCGTTGTCAAGGACTGGCAGCCGCGCCAGCTGGGACGCTGAATGCCCACGCTGACCCTGCCGGCACCGGCCAAACTCAACCTGATGCTGCACATTCTCGGTCGCCGCACCGATGGCTATCACGAGCTGCAGACGCTGTTCCAGTTCCTCGACTACGGCGACGAGCTGAGCTTCAGCCTGCGTGACGACGGCCAGATTCGCCTGCACACCGACCTGCCGGGAGTCGGCCACGACAGCAACCTGATCGTCCGCGCCGCACGCCTGTTGCAGCACGAGAGCGGCTGCACGCTGGGTGCCGACATCGAGCTGACCAAGCGCCTGCCGATGGGCGGTGGCATCGGCGGCGGCAGTTCGGATGCCGCCACTACGCTGGTCGGCCTCGATCACCTGTGGCGGCTCGATCTCGGCGAAGACCGCCTGGCGGAGCTGGGACTCGCACTCGGCGCCGATGTGCCGGTGTTCGTCCGCGGCCATGCGGCGTTTGCCGAAGGCGTCGGCGAGCGCCTGCAACCAGTCGATCTGGAGGAACCCTGGTTCCTCGTGCTAGCGCCGCAAGTCTCTGTTAGTACAGCGGAAATATTTGCCGACCCGGAGTTGACACGTAATACCCCGGCCATTACAGTTCGCAGCCTTCTTGCTGGGGGCGGTCATAACGATTGTCAGCCAGTGGTCGAAAGGCGTTATCCAGAGGTTCGTAACGCCTTGAGCTTGCTGAACAAATTCGTTCCGGCAAGCATGACCGGCACTGGAGCTTGTGTGTTTGGGAGCTTCCCAAACGAGGGCGAGGCTGATAAAGTCCGCCGCCAACTTCCAGCCAGTTTGCCAAGTTTCGTGGCCCGCGGTCGTAACGTTTCGATGTTGCATCGCGCCCTGAAACAGATGGCGCAGGAAGCCAGTGCGTAACAAACGAGCGGTACGATACAGGGGCGTCGCCAAGCGGTAAGGCACCAGGTTTTGATCCTGGCATGCGTTGGTTCGAATCCAGCCGCCCCTGCCATAACCTCTATCAGGTTCGTACGCATCGAGTCGCACGCGTTTTTTACTCTACAGGGGCGTCGCCAAGCGGTAAGGCACCAGGTTTTGATCCTGGCATGCGTTGGTTCGAATCCAGCCGCCCCTGCCATACACTTGAAGCTGTTCAAAAGCTTGCCTTTTGAACAGCTTTTTATTCATCGGACCCACCCTCAGGCAGGTACTGCGCGTGTCCAAGATGATGGTCTTCACGGGGAACGCCAACCCCGATCTGGCCCGGCGTGTCGTACGTCAGCTGCATATCCCCCTCGGTGATGCCTATGTCGGAAAGTTTTCCGACGGCGAGATTAGCGTCGAGATCAACGAAAATGTCCGCGGCAAGGACGTCTTCCTGATTCAACCGACCTGCGCCCCGACCAACGACAACCTGATGGAGCTGGTGGTGATGGCCGATGCCTTCCGCCGCTCCTCGGCGACGCGCATCACTGCCGTGGTGCCCTACTTCGGCTATGCCCGCCAGGATCGCCGTCCGCGTTCGGCCCGCGTGCCGATCAGCGCCAAGGTCGTCGCCGACATGCTCGACGTCGTTGGCGTCAACCGCGTCCTGACCGTCGACCTGCACGCCGATCAGATCCAGGGCTTCTTCGATATGCCGGTGGATAACATCTACGGCTCGCCGGTACTGGTCGATGACATCCAGGCCCAGCGCTTCGAAAACCTGATGATCGTCTCCCCCGATATCGGTGGCGTGGTACGCGCTCGCGCCGTGGCCAAGTCCCTCGGCGTTGATCTGGCGATCATCGACAAACGTCGGCCGAAGGCCAACCAGTCCGAAGTGATGCACATCATCGGCGATATCGAAGGCCGTACCTGCATCCTGGTCGACGACATGGTCGACACCGCCGGTACCCTGTGCCACGCCGCCAAGGCGCTGAAGGACCATGGCGCTGCCAAGGTCTACGCCTACTGCACGCACCCGATCCTGTCCGGCCGCGCCATCGAGAACATCGAAGGCTCCGTGCTTGACGAGCTGGTGGTGACCAACACCATCCCGCTGTCGGCCGCTGCGCAGTCGTGCAGCCGAATTCGCCAACTGGACATCGCGCCAGTGGTGGCTGAAGCGGTCCGCCGCATCAGCAATGCCGAATCGATCAGTGCGATGTTCCGCTAAGCGAAAGCTATCGAACACGCCCTGACGTAATGTGCCCCGCCTCGCGCGGGGCTTTTTGCCCAACAGCCCGAGCGCTGGTCGCAAGCGCGACGGGTATTGTTGTTACTGGAGAAACGAAATGACTGACTTCACCCTGAATGCCCAAGAGCGTTCCGACCTGGGGAAAGGTGCGAGCCGCCGCCTGCGTCGTAACGCCAACCTCGTGCCGGCCGTGATCTACGGTGGCGAAGCTGCGCCGCAATCGATCAGCATTCTGGCCAAAGATCTGGCCAAGATGCTGGAAAACGAAATCGCCTTCAGCAACATCATCAAGCTGAACGTCGACGGCAAAGGCCAGGACGTAGTGATCAAGGCGCTGCAGCGCCATCCGGCCAAGGGCTTCGTGCTGCACGCTGACTTCCAGCGCGTCGTTGCCGGCCAGAAGCTGATCGCCACCGTTCCGGTGCACCTGGTCAACCAGGAAAGCTCCATTGGCGTCAAGCAGCAGGGTGGCGAAATCTACCTGAACCTGCCGGATGCCGAAGTGACCTGCCTGCCGCAGGATCTGCCGGACTTCATCGAAGTCGACATTGCCCAGATGGAAGTCGGCCAGGTTCTGCACATGAGCGACCTGAAGCTGCCGAAAGGCGTTGCTTTCGTTGCCCTGCAGCATGGTAGCGACCTGCCGGTCGTTAACATTCACGCCCCGCGCGTGAGCAAGGAAGACGCTTCGAAAGAAGAAGGCGCTGCCGAGTAATCCACTCGCAGCTGCCCGCTGAGAAAAGAGGCCCCCGCCGTGACCGCCGTAAAACTGATCGTTGGCCTGGGAAATCCAGGCCCCGAATACGACCAGACCCGGCATAACGCGGGGGCTCTTTTCGTTGAGCGCCTGGCTGCCCGCGAGGGCGTCCAGCTGAGCGCTGACCGCAAGTACTTCGGCCTGGTCGGCAAGTTCAGCCATCAGGGCGAAGATATCCGCCTGCTGATCCCCACCACCTATATGAACCGCAGCGGTCAGGCGGTGGCGGCACTGGCTGGCTTCTTCCGAATTCCCCTCGAGTCCATCCTGGTTGCCCACGATGAACTCGATATGCCCCCCGGCGTCGCCAAGCTCAAGCAGGGCGGCGGTCATGGCGGGCACAACGGGCTGCGCGACATCATCGCCAAGCTCGGTAATCAGAACGGCTTCCATCGCCTGCGCCTGGGCATCGGCCATCCCGGCCACGCCAGCCTGGTCAGCGGCTATGTACTGGGTCGTGCTCCGCAAGCTGAGCGCGAGAAGCTCGACGCCAGCATCGACTTCGCGCTGGATGTCGTGCCGCAGATCCTGGATGGCGACTGGACCCGCGCCATGCAGCGCCTGCACAGCCAGAAGGCCTGAACCTAACTCCGAGGCAAGATCATCATGGGATTCAACTGCGGCATCGTCGGTCTGCCCAATGTCGGCAAGTCCACTCTGTTCAATGCGCTGACCAAATCCGGCATCGCGGCGGAGAACTTCCCGTTCTGCACCATCGAACCGAACAGCGGGATCGTGCCGATGCCCGATGCCCGTCTCGCCGCGCTGGCCGAGATCGTCAAGCCCGAGCGCGTGCTGCCGACCACGATGGAGTTCGTCGACATCGCCGGCCTCGTCGCGGGCGCCTCCAAAGGTGAAGGCCTGGGCAACAAGTTCCTCGCCAATATCCGCGAGACCGACGCTATCGCCCACGTGGTGCGCTGCTTCGAGGACGACAACGTCATCCACGTTTCCAACTCGGTTGATCCCAAGCGCGATATCGAGATCATCGACCTCGAATTGATCTTCGCCGACCTCGACAGCTGCGAAAAGCAGCTGCAGAAGGTGGCGCGCAACGCCAAGGGTGGCGACAAGGAAGCCCTGGCGCAGAAGGCGCTGCTGGAGAAGCTGATCCCGCATTTCACCGAAGGCAAGCCGGCGCGCTCGCTGCTGAAGAACCTCGGTGACGAAGAGAAGCGTCTGGTCCGCGGCTTCCACCTGCTGACCAGCAAGCCGGTGATGTACATCGCCAACGTTGCCGAGGACGGCTTCGAGAACAACCCGCACCTCGACGTGGTGAAAGCCATCGCCGAGGAGGAAGGCGCCATCGTGGTGCCGGTCTGCAACAAGATCGAGGCGGAGATCGCCGAGCTGGACGACGGCGAAGAGAAGGACATGTTCCTCGAGGCGCTGGGCCTGGAAGAGCCGGGCCTGAACCGCGTCATCCGTGCCGGCTATGAAATGCTCGGGCTGCAGACCTACTTCACCGCCGGCGTGAAGGAAGTGCGTGCCTGGACCGTGAAGATCGGCGCCACCGCACCCCAGGCCGCGGCGGTGATCCACACCGATTTCGAGAAAGGCTTCATCCGCGCCGAAGTCATCGCCTACGACGACTTCATCCAGTACAAGGGCGAAGCCGGTGCCAAAGAAGCGGGCAAATGGCGCCTGGAAGGCAAGGAATACATCGTCAAGGATGGCGACGTGATGCACTTCCGCTTCAACGTCTGACGCCTCCCCCGCCTCAGCAAGGCCCCGCGCGATCACCTCGCCGGGGCCTTTTTCTTTTCAGCGCACCCGCAACAGCCGCGCTCATTCATCTCTCCTTCCCGTAAGCGCATCGATTCTGAAATCACTGGCTATGCTGCGGATAACGACGGCCGAGACGCGTCCCAAGTCCGTAGCGCAACCGCTCGGCCGTGGCATTTGACAGTGGCACCCGACAGCATTACGTTAACGTAAAGGTAACAAGCCTGACGCAGCTGTTTTCGGCCGCTCGAACAGAACAATTACAAGACCTACAGGTACCCTCCATGAGTTACTCCAGCCTCAACTTCGCCCTAGGCGAAACCATCGACATGCTGCGCGAGCAGGTGCAGGCCTTCGTCGCCGCCGAGCTGGCGCCGCGCGCCGAGGCCATCGACCGTGACAACCTGTTCCCGGCCGACATGTGGAAGAAATTCGGCGAGATGGGCCTGCTCGGCGTAACCGTCTCCGAGGAATACGGCGGCGCCGGCCTCGGCTACCTGGCCCACGTCGTGGCGATGGAAGAGATCAGCCGCGGCTCGGCCTCGGTCGCCCTCTCCTACGGCGCGCATTCCAACCTGTGCGTCAACCAGATCAACCGCAACGGCACGCCCGCGCAGAAGGCCAAGTACCTGCCCAAGCTGATCAGCGGCGAGCACGTGGGCGCACTGGCCATGAGCGAGCCGAATGCCGGTTCCGACGTGGTGTCCATGAAGCTGCGCGCCGACCGCAAGGGCGACCGCTTCGTGCTCAACGGCAGCAAGACCTGGATCACCAACGGTCCGGACGCCAACACCTACGTGATCTACGCCAAGACCGACCTGGACAAGGGTCCGCACGGCATCACCGCGTTCATCGTCGAGCGCGACTGGAAGGGTTTCTCCCGCGGCAACAAGTTCGACAAGCTGGGTATGCGCGGCTCCAACACCTGCGAGCTGTTCTTCGATGATGTCGAGGTACCGGAAGAGAACGTGCTGGGCGTCGAGAACGGCGGCGTCAAGGTGCTGATGAGCGGCCTGGATTACGAGCGCGTGGTGCTCGCTGGCGGCCCGACCGGGATCATGCAGGCCTGCCTCGACGTGGTGGTGCCCTACATTCACGACCGCAAGCAGTTCGGCCAGAGCATCGGCGAGTTCCAGTTCATCCAGGGCAAGGTGGCGGACATGTACACCCAGCTCAACGCCAGCCGCGCCTACCTGTATGCCGTCGCCCAGGCCTGCGACCGCGGCGAAACCACCCGCAAGGACGCCGCCGGGGTGATCCTCTACACCGCCGAAAACGCCACGCAGATGGCCCTGCAGGCGATCCAGATCCTCGGTGGCAACGGCTATATCAACGAATTTCCCACCGGCCGCCTGCTGCGCGACGCCAAGCTCTACGAGATCGGCGCCGGCACCAGCGAAATACGCCGCATGCTGATCGGCCGCGAGCTGTTCAACGAGTCCAAGTGAGCCTACCCGGTCGTAGGGTGGAAAACCGCGAAGCGTTTTCCACCGCAGCGCCATCCACGACGGAATGAACGGAGCCGACCATGGCCATCCTGCATACCCAGATCAATACCCGCTCGCCGGAGTTCGCCGCCAACCGCGCGGCGATGCTCGACCAGGTGAACGACCTGCGCGCCCTGCTCGGCCGCGTCAGCGAAGGCGGCGGCGCCACCGCCCAGCAGCGCCATGTGTCGCGCTGCAAGCTGCTGGTGCGCGCGCGCATCGACACGCTGCTCGACACCGGCTCGGCCTTCCTCGAACTGGCGCCGCTGGCCGCCCATGAGGTGTACGGCGAGGACGTCGCCGCCGCCGGCGTGGTCGCCGGCATCGGCCGCGTCGAAGGCGTCGAGTGCATGATCATCGCCAACGACGCCACCGTGAAGGGCGGCAGCTACTACCCGCTGACCGTGAAGAAGCACCTGCGCGCGCAGACCGTGGCCCGCGAGAACCGCCTGCCGTGCATCTACCTGGTGGACTCCGGCGGCGCCAACCTGCCGCGCCAGGACGAGGTGTTCCCCGACCGCGAGCACTTCGGCCGCATCTTCTTCAACCAGGCCAACCTGAGCGCGCTGGGCATTCCGCAGATCGCCGTGGTGATGGGCTCCTGCACCGCCGGCGGCGCCTATGTGCCGGCGATGGCCGACGAAACCATCATGGTGCGCAACCAGGCGACCATCTTCCTGGCCGGCCCGCCGCTGGTGAAGGCCGCCACCGGCGAGGTGGTGACCGCCGAGGAACTGGGCGGCGCCGACGTGCACTGCAAGGCCTCCGGGGTCGCCGACCACTACGCCGAGAACGACGAGCACGCGCTGGCCCTCGCCCGCCGCTGCGTGGCCAACCTCAACTGGCGCAAGCTCGGCCAGCTGCAGAGCCGCGAGCCGCGCGCGCCGCTGTACGCGGCCGAGGAGCTGTACGGGGTGATCCCGGCGCAGGCCAAGCAGCCCTACGACGTGCGCGAAGTGATCGCGCGGCTGGTGGATGGCAGCGAATTCGATGAATTCAAGGCGCTGTTCGGCACCACGCTGGTCTGCGGCTTCGCCCACCTGCACGGCTACCCGATCGCCATCCTCGCCAACAACGGCATCCTGTTTTCCGAGGCCGCGCAGAAGGGCGCGCACTTCATCGAACTGGCCTGCCAGCGCGGCGTGCCGCTGCTGTTTCTGCAGAACATCACCGGCTTCATGGTTGGCCAGAAGTACGAGGCCGGCGGCATTGCCAAGCATGGCGCCAAGCTGGTCACCGCGGTGGCCTGCGCCCAGGTGCCGAAGTTCACCGTGCTGATCGGCGGCAGCTTCGGCGCCGGCAACTACGGCATGTGCGGACGCGCCTACGACCCGCGCTTCCTGTGGATGTGGCCCAACGCGCGCATCGCCGTGATGGGTGGCGAACAGGCCGCCGGCGTGCTCGCCCAGGTCAAGCAGGAGCAGAGCGAACGCGCCGGCAAGCGCCTCGGCGACGACGAGGTGGCGGCCATCAAGCAGCCGATCCTCGAGCAGTACGAGCGCCAGGGCCATCCCTATTACTCCAGCGCGCGGCTGTGGGACGACGGCGTGATCGACCCGGCGCAGACCCGCGAGGTGCTGGGGCTGGCGCTGTCCGCCGCGTTGAACGCGCCGATCGAGCCGACCCGCTTCGGCGTGTTCCGCATGTAATCCGTGCCGCCGGCAGCCGAGCGCGCCGGCGCCTGCAGTCGCATCGAGGATGCCGAGATGACCGATTTCCAGACCATCGAACTGAACAAAGACGCGCGCGGCGTGGCCACCCTCTGGCTCAACCGCGCGGACAAGAACAATGCCTTCGACGCCCAGGTGATCGGCGAACTGAACGCAGCACTGGCCCAGGTGCAGGACGATGCGGGCATCCGCTTCCTTATCCTGCGCGGGCGCGGCAAGCACTTTTCCGCCGGCGCCGACCTGGGCTGGATGCGCGAATCGGCGCGGCTCGACTACCAGGCCAACCTGGACGACGCCCACCAGCTCGGCGAGCTGATGGAGCGTCTCCACCAGTTGCCGCAGCCGACCCTGGCCGTGGTGCAGGGCGCGGCGTTCGGCGGCGCGCTGGGACTGATCGCCTGCTGCGACATGGCCATCGGCGCCAGCGACGCGCTGTTCTGCCTGTCGGAAGTGCGCATCGGCCTGGCCCCGGCGGTGATCAGCCCGTTCGTGGTCAAGGCCATCGGCGAGCGCGCCGCGCGGCGCTACGCGCTGACCGCCGAGCGCTTCGACGGCACCCGCGCCCGCGAGCTCGGCCTGCTCGCCGAGACCTACCCGGCCGGCGAGCTGGACGCAGCCCTCCAGCGCTGGGTCGACAACCTGCTGCTCAACAGCCCGCAGGCGCTCAAGGCCTGCAAGGCGCTGCTGCTGGAAGTCGGCGATGGCGATTACGACGCCGCGCTGCGCCAGACCACCGAACAGGCCATCGCCCGCCTGCGCACCAGCCCGGAAGGCCAGGAGGGCCTGAGCGCCTTCCTGGAGAAACGCACCCCCGCCTGGCAGGAGAACCAGCCATGAACCGTTCCATCGATACCCTGCTGGTGGCCAACCGTGGCGAGATCGCCTGCCGGGTGATGCGCACCGCCAAGGCCCTGGGCCTGACCACCGTCGCCGTGCACAGCGCCGTCGACGCCAGCGCCCGGCACGCCCGCGAGGCGGACATCCGCATCGACCTGGGCGGCGCCAAGCCGGCCGACAGCTACCTGCGCATCGACAAGCTGATCGAGGCGGCCAAGGCCAGCGGCGCCCAGGCCATCCACCCCGGCTACGGTTTTCTCTCGGAAAACGCCGCGTTCGCCCGCGCCATCGAGCAGGCCGGGCTGATCTTCCTCGGCCCGCCCGCCTCGGCCATCGACGCCATGGGCAGCAAGTCCGCGGCCAAGGTGCTGATGGAAGCCGCCGGCGTGCCGCTGGTGCCGGGCTACCACGGCGAAGCACAGGACGTGGAAACCTTCCGCGCCGCCGCCGAGGTGATCGGCTATCCGGTGCTGCTCAAGGCCACCGCCGGCGGCGGCGGCAAGGGCATGAAGGTGGTCGAGCGCGAGGCGGACCTGGCCGAGGCGCTGGCCTCCGCGCAGCGCGAGGCGCAGTCGTCGTTCGGCGATTCGCGCATGCTGGTGGAGAAGTACGTGCTCAAGCCGCGCCACGTGGAGATCCAGGTATTCGCCGACCAGCACGGCAACTGCCTGTACCTCAACGAGCGCGACTGCTCGATCCAGCGTCGCCACCAGAAGGTGGTCGAGGAGGCCCCGGCGCCCGGCATGACCCCGGCGCTGCGCCGCGCCATGGGCGAAGCGGCGGTGAAGGCCGCCCAGGCCATCGGCTACGTTGGCGCCGGCACCGTGGAATTCCTGCTGGACGCGCGCGGCGACTTCTTCTTCACGGAAATGAACACCCGCCTGCAGGTGGAGCACCCGGTCACCGAGGCCATCACCGGCCTGGACCTGGTGGCCTGGCAGATTCGCGTCGCCCGGGGCGAGCCGCTGCCGATCCGCCAGGAACAGGTGCCGCTGCGCGGCCACGCCATCGAGGTGCGCCTGTACGCCGAGGACCCGGACAACGACTTCCTGCCCGCCACCGGCACCCTCGATCTGTACCGCGAAGCCGCCGCCGGCCCGGGCCGCCGCGTGGACAGCGGCGTCGCCGAGGGCGACACGGTGTCGCCGTTCTACGACCCGATGCTCGGCAAGCTGATCGCCTGGGGCGAGAACCGCGAGGAGGCGCGCCTGCGCCTGTTGGCCATGCTCGACGAAACCGCGGTCGGCGGCGTGCGCACCAACCTGGCGTTCCTGCGCCGGGTGGTCGGCCACCGCGCCTTCGCCGAGGCCGAGCTGGACACCGGCTTCATCCCGCGCCACGAACGCGAGCTGCTGCGCCCGGCCGGCGAGCTGTCGGAGGCCTTCTGGCAGCAGGCGGCCGACTGTTTCGTGCGCAACGCCGGCGCCCGCGTGCGCGAGGACGACGCGCATTCGCCGTGGTCCCGGCGCGACGGGCTGCGCTTCGGTCTGCCGGCGCGGATCAGCCTGCACCTGCAGTGCAACGGCGAGAGCCGCCGGTTGACGGTCGATCCGACAGCGCAGCAGTCGAACGCCCGGTCGCCCAGGGCGATCCGCCAGGGCGATGCGCTGTATCTGCAATGGAACGGCGAGTGGCTGGCGGTGCGCGCCTTCGACCCGATCGCCGAAGCCGAGGCCAGTCACGAGCAGCACGGCGGCCTGACCGCGCCGATGAACGGCAGTATCGTGCGCGTGCTGGTCGAGGCCGGGCAGCAGGTCGAGGCCGGCAGCGCGCTGATCGTGCTGGAGGCGATGAAGATGGAGCACAGCATCCGCAGCGCCCAGGCCGGCGTGGTCAAGCGCCTGTTCTGCAGCGAGGGCGAGATGGTCAGCGAAGGCGCGGTGCTGCTGGAGATGGAGGAGGCCTGACGGTTGTAAAGGTGGACAAGGCTTCGCCGTTGTCCACCCTACGCACGAACGCAAGGCCGTAGGGTGGAAAACGCCGCAGGCTTTTCCACCGGTAGCCGGACGCCTCGGCTGACACACATGAACCGGCGAGCCCGCCAATCGCGCTCGCCCCTGGAGGACATATGAGCCTGCCCAAACAGGTCCGTCTGGTCGAAGTTGGCCCGCGTGACGGTCTGCAGAACGAGCGCCAGCCGATCAGCGTGGCCGACAAGGTGCGCCTGGTGAACGACCTGAGCGCCGCCGGCCTGTCCTATATCGAGGTCGGCAGCTTCGTGTCGCCCAAGTGGGTGCCGCAGATGGCCGGCTCGGCCGAGGTGTTCGCGCAGATCGAGCGCAAGGCCGGCGTCACCTATGCCGCTCTGACGCCGAACCTGAAGGGACTGGAAGCGGCCATCGAAGCCGGGGTGCGGGAAGTCGCGGTGTTCGCCGCCGCGTCCGAAGCCTTCTCGCAGAAGAACATCAACTGCTCCATCGCCGAGAGCCTCGCACGCTTCGCGCCTTTGATGGAGGCTGCCCGCGATCAGGACATCCGCGTGCGCGGCTACGTGTCCTGCGTGCTCGGCTGCCCCTACGAAGGTGAAGTGGCGCCAGCCAAGGTCGCCGAAGTGGCCCGCGAGCTGTATGCCATGGGCTGCTACGAGGTTTCCCTGGGCGACACCATCGGCACTGGCACACCGGGCAAGACCCGCACCCTGTTCGATACCGTGGCCCGCGAACTGCCGCGCGAACGGTTGGCCGGGCATTTCCACGACACCTACGGCCAGGCACTGGCGAATATCTATGCCAGCCTGCTGGAAGGCATCGCCGTGTTCGACAGCTCGGTGGCCGGGCTCGGCGGCTGCCCCTACGCCAAGGGTGCCAGCGGCAACGTCGCCAGCGAGGACGTGCTGTACATGTTCAACGGGCTGGACATAGCCACCGGCATCGACCTCGATGCGCTGATCGCCGCCGGCGACCGCATCAGCCACGTGCTGGGCCGCGTCAACGGCTCGCGGGTGGCACGCGCCCGCCATGCAGGCTGATCGGCATCGTTGTTGCATTGACGCATTCACCCCGTGGCCGGTTCAGCCGCGGGCACGGACACAACAATAAGTAGAGGTATTTCATGAACAAGCTCTACCCCAGCGCCGCCCACGCCCTGGAAGGCCTGGTCGAGGACGGCATGACGCTGGCCGTCGGCGGCTTTGGCCTGTGCGGCATCCCCGAAGCATTGATCGCTGCCTTGCGCGACTCCGGGAAGAAGAACCTTACCGCCATCAGCAACAACGCCGGCGTCGACGGCTTCGGCCTCGGCCTGCTGCTGGAAACGCGGCAGATCAGCAAGATGATTTCCTCCTACGTGGGCGAGAACAAAGAGTTCGAGCGCCAGTACCTGGCCGGCGAGCTGCAGCTGGAATTCACCCCGCAGGGCACCCTGGCCGAGAAGCTGCGCGCCGGCGGCGCGGGCATTCCGGCGTTCTACACCAGGACCGGCTACGGCACCCTGGTCGCCGAAGGCAAGGAGACCCGCCAGTTCAACGGCGAGTGGTACGTGATGGAGGAATCGCTGACCGCCGACGTCGCGCTGGTCAAGGCATGGAAGGCCGACAAGGCCGGCAACCTGCTGTTTCGCAAGACCGCGCGCAACTTCAACCCGCTGGCAGCGATGGCCGGCAAGGTCTGCGTCGTCGAGGTGGAGGAGATCGTCGAGACCGGCGAGCTGGACCCGGACCAGATCCACCTGCCGGGTATCTACGTGCAACGCATCGTGCACAACCCCAACCCGGAAAAACGCATCGAAAAACGCACGGTGAGGAGCTGAGACCATGGCCTGGACACGTGAACAGATGGCGCAACGCGCCGCCGCCGAGCTGCAGGACGGCTTCTACGTCAACCTCGGCATCGGCCTGCCGACCCTGGTCGCCAACTACATCCCCGAAGGCATGGACGTCTGGCTGCAGAGCGAAAACGGCCTGCTCGGCATCGGCCCCTTCCCCAGCGAGGAAGAGATCGACCCGGACCTGATCAACGCCGGCAAGCAGACCGTCACCGCCCTGCCCGGCTCGAGCTTCTTCGACAACGCGCAGAGCTTCGCGATGATCCGTGGCGGCCACATCAACCTCGCGATTCTCGGCGCCATGCAGGTGTCGGAAAAAGGCGACCTGGCCAACTGGATGATCCCCGGCAAGATGGTCAAGGGCATGGGTGGCGCGATGGACCTGGTGGCCGGCGTCAAGCGCGTGGTGGTGCTGATGGAGCACACCGCCAAGGGCGATGCGCACAAGATCCTACCGGCGTGCGACCTGCCGCTGACCGGCGTCGGCGTGGTCGACCGGATCATCACCGACCTCGCCGTGCTGGACGTCACCGAGCAGAGCCTGAAGCTGGTCGAGCTGGCCGAGGGCGTCAGCTTCGAGGCGTTGCAGCAGGCCACCGGCTGCCCGATCCAGCGCTGAACCGCACGCGCGCAATGCCCGGCGCCCACCGCCCGGCATCGCGTGCCACGCCGGGGACTGGCGCCAGCACTGGCCAGTCACCTGCGCGACCGTATACTCGCCGTCGAACGCGCCCGCTGCATTGCGTCGCGGCAACGCCATTTCCGATCTGGAGTTCGTCATGCAAGACGTCGTCATCGTAGCTGCAACCCGCACCGCCATCGGCAGTTTCCAGGGCACGCTGGCCAATGTGCCGGCGGTCGAACTGGGCGCCATCGTGATCCGCGCCCTGCTGGAGAAAACCGGGCTTGAGCCGGCCCAGGTCGATGAAGTCATCCTCGGCCACGTGCTGACCGCCGGCGCCGGGCAGAACACCGCGCGCCAGGCCGCGATCAAGGCCGGCTTGCCGCATGCCGTACCGGCCATGACCCTCAACAAGGTCTGCGGCTCGGGCCTCAAGGCACTGCATCTGGCCGTGCAGGCGATCCGCTGCGGCGATGCCGAGGTGGTCATCGCCGGCGGCATGGAGAACATGAGCCAGGCGCCCTACGTCATGCCCGGCGCGCGCACCGGTCTGCGCATGGGCCACGCACAGATGATCGACAGCATGATCACCGACGGTCTGTGGGACGCCTTCAACGACTACCACATGGGCATCACCGCGGAGAACCTGGCCGACAAGTACGGCATCGATCGCGCCCAGCAGGACGCCTTCGCCGCACAGTCGCAGCAGCGTGCCGCCGCCGCCATCGAGAGCGGCCGCTTCGATGCCGAGATCACCCCGGTCATGATTCCCCAGCGCAAGGGCGACCCGCTCGCCTTCGCGCGTGACGAGCAGCCGCGCGCCGGCACCACCGCCGAATCCCTCGGCGGCCTGCGCGCCGCGTTCAAGAAGGACGGCAGCGTCACCGCCGGCAACGCCTCGACCCTCAACGACGGCGCCGCCGCGGTGGTGCTGATGAGCGCCGCCAAGGCCCAGGCGCTCGGCCTGCCGGTGCTGGCGAAGATCGCCGGCTACGCCAATGCCGGCGTCGATCCGGCGATCATGGGCATCGGCCCGGTTACCGCCACCCGCCGCTGCCTGGAGAAAGCCGGCTGGTCGCTGGACGAACTGGACCTGATCGAGGCCAACGAAGCCTTCGCCGTGCAGGCGCTGTCGGTCGGCAAGGAACTGGGCTGGGATGCCGCCAAGGTCAACGTCAACGGCGGCGCCATCGCTCTCGGCCATCCGATTGGTGCCTCGGGCTGCCGTATCCTGGTGACCCTGCTGCACGAGATGCAGCGCCGCGACGTGAAGAAAGGCCTGGCGACGCTGTGCATCGGTGGCGGCCAGGGCGTGGCGCTGGCCATCGAACGCCCCTGAGCGGCACGTCATCCCTCGTTCGCACCGCGCACCGGTGCGGACGAGCGCGACCGGACATCGAGAACGAGCATGGCTAAACAGACCTACAGCATTTCCGACCTGGCCAACGAGCTGGACATCACCACCCGCGCCATCCGCTTCTACGAAGAACAGGGCATGCTCACCCCGACCCGCCGCGGCCAGGAGCGCATCTACACGCCCAAGGATCGCGTCACGCTGAAGCTGATCCTGCGCGGCAAGCGCATCGGCTTCTCGCTGGCCGAATGCAAGACGCTGATCGAGCTCTACGACCCCAAGGCCGGCAACCAGAAACAGCTGAACATCATGCTGCAGATGATCGCCGAGCGCCGCCAGCAGCTGGAGCAGCAACTGCTCGACATCCAGCAGATGCAGCTGGAGCTGGACACCGCCGAGGAGCGCTGCCGCAGCGCGCTGCAGAGCACACTGGCGAAGCAGCCGGCCGGCTGAGGACGCGTTCGGCCGCGGCCAGCCCTGCATCCCGACCAGTCCAGAATCCAAGAACTCATTCCAGAAAACTGGACAGTCCATCTTGCCGGTGTACGGCTTTGCGGACACCCTTGGGCAACTCGGCCGGAAAGGCACGGTCCTAACGCTCGCAGCCAAGCGAAGCGGCATAGGCACGCTATCTGCAAACGATCTTTCCCACGACACATGTCTGCCGTGGCGCACCCGGGTGATGTCCGCACGCCCGCGCCGAGTTTCGCTGACTGCCGCCCGCATCAGACGGGCATTCCAATAATGGCTGCAGAGAGAACCGATCCGCCATGAGCATTGCCCGCGACGTACTCGATCAACATGGCCTCATCGTCGGCGTATCCCCGGAACGCTTCCGCATGCTGGCCATGCCGCTGCTGTTCGACCACCTCAACGCCCAGTGCGAAGGCACCATCGCGGTCAACCGGCAAGCGCGCATCGTCTGGATCAACGACAAGTACGCCGAGAAGATCGGCATCCGCGACCCCGCCAGCGTGCTCGGCCTGGAGGTCGAGCAGGTGCTGCCGGCCAGCCGTCTGCGCGAAGTGATGGAAAGCGGCCAGCCGAGCATGCTCGACCTGATGGCCTTCGGCGGCGAGCATTTCGTCGTCACCCGCATCCCGCTGCGCGACGAGGACGGCACTCTGGTCGGCGCGCTGGGCTTCGTGCTGTTCGACCGCGCCCGGCATCTCAAGCCGCTGATGGCCAAATACACCAGCCTGCAGACGCAGCTGCTCGCCACCCAGAACGAACTGGCCAAGGCCCGCCGGGCGCGCTACACCATCGCCGGCTTCATCGGCAACAGCCCGGCCGCCAGCGAGATCAAGCGCCAGGCCCGGCGCGCCGCGCAGCTCGACGCCACCGTACTGCTGCGCGGCGAGACCGGCACCGGCAAGGAACTGCTGGCCCAGGGCATCCACAACCTCTCGCCGCGCGCGCGCGGGCCGTTCGTCGCGGTCAACGTCGCGGCGATCCCGGAGACGCTGGTCGAGGCCGAACTGTTCGGCACCGCACCCGGTGCCTTCACCGGCGCCGACCGCAAGGCGCGCATCGGCAAGTTCGAGGTGGCCAACGGCGGCACGCTGTTCCTCGACGAGATCGGCGACCTGCCGCTGTCGCTGCAGGCCAAGCTGCTGCGCGTGCTGCAGGAACAGGAAGTCGAACCGCTGGGTTCCAACCAGGTCAAGGCACTCAACGTGCGGGTG
Source organism: Stutzerimonas sp. 21-1 (assembly GCF_056336065.1). Taxonomy (NCBI): domain Bacteria; kingdom Pseudomonadati; phylum Pseudomonadota; class Gammaproteobacteria; order Pseudomonadales; family Pseudomonadaceae; genus Stutzerimonas; species Stutzerimonas sp. 21-1. The sequence continues at coordinate 3,067,826 of NZ_CM150500.1, forward strand.
ATCGCCGCCACGCATATCGATCTGGAAGCCAAGGTCGCCGCCGGGCAGTTCCGCGACGATCTGTATTACCGCCTCAATGTGCTGGCGCTGCGGGTGCCGCCGTTGCGCGAGCGCAGCGGTGACATTCCCGCGGTGATCGAACACCTGCTCGACGACATCGCCAACCGCTCCGGGCAGCCGCCGATGGAGCTCAGCCCGCAGGCGCTGGCGCTGCTCTGCGCGCAAGCGTGGCGCGGCAACGTGCGTGAGCTGGGCAACCTGCTGGAACGCGCGCAACTGTGTACCGACGGTTCGCAACTGGAGGTCGAGCACCTGCTGCCGCTGCTCGGCGAACAGGCGAGCCCGGCCGGCAGTGCTGTTCCCGTGGTGAGCAGTCGGCCCGCCGTCCCGAGCGAGCCGGCCAGCGTGGACGAGGACGTGCCGCTGCAACCGCTCGCGCAGACGCTCGCCCACGCCGAACGCCGTGCACTGCAAAGCGCCTTGCGCGCCTGCCAGGGCAATCGCCGGCGCGCCGCCATGGAGCTGGGCATCTCCCGCGCCAGCTTCTACAGCAAGCTCGCTCAGCACGGCCTCAGCCAGCGCTGAGCGGCGGCGTCACGCACGCGTGTCTTGCCTGATCTATCGTTCTCTCAGGGTGGCGATACCCGTCACCGCTCGGGAGCGACCACGATGATTGAAGACACCGGCAAGCTGGTACTGCGCCTCGCGCTGGGCGTGCTGATGCTACTGCATGGCATGTCGAAACTGGCCAACGGCGTGGATGGCATCGTCGGCATGGTCACCGGCCTCGGCCTGCCCGCCGCGATCGCCTATGGCGTCTATCTGGGCGAGGTGATCGGCCCGCTGCTGGTGATCGTCGGTCTGTACACGCGCGCCGGCGCCCTGCTGATTGCCGGCAACATGCTCTTCGCCCTGCTGCTGGCGCACCGGGCCGAGCTGTTCACGCTAGCCCCCACCGGCGGCTGGGCGCTCGAACTGCAGGCGATGTTCCTGTTCGGCGCGGTGGCCGTCCTGCTGCTCGGCGCTGGGCGTTTCAGCGTCGGCGGAACCAGCGGACGCTTCAACTAGCGCGACTGTCCAGCGGCGCAGACACCTTCCAGCGCGCCGGACATTTTCCACTGCCCCGGCCTGCCACTTCCTGATGGCAGGCCCTTCTCCGATTCTTCCTTTGCCCCCGACTTAGAGCGGCTGGCGCTCCATCAGCGACCGGCCGTCGCGTTGCCGCGCGCCATGCGCGGCGCTGGCATGACGCTGGCTTGAGCGGCGTAGCGCCAACTTGAGCGGCCCGACACCGCTGCGGCGCGCTTCGTCCGACAACAACAAGAAGGAAGCCTCGCATGATCGTTCATCCCGTCATCGCCTCGATCCGGCGCCTCACCCCGCTGGCGCTCGCCCTGTGGTTTGCCAGTCCGACGCATGCCGCCGACTGCGCCTCGCTGCTCGGCAGCGAAATACCGGCCGAAGCCATCGGCCTGCCCACGCGGGGCGCGCAGGTCGTTGCGGCCAACGCCGTGGCGGCCGGCGGCAGTGCACCGCAGACCTTCGGCGCCTATTGCGACATCAGCGCCGAAATTCGCCCCATCGACCGGGCGGCACCGCCCATCCGCATGCGCCTGGCGCTGCCCGAGCAGTGGAATCACAAGGCGCTGATGCTCGGCGGTGGCGGCTACAACGGCACCCTGCCGAACGTCGTCGGCAATGTCCCCGCCGGCCCGCTGGACCAGCCCACGCCGCTCGGCCGCCGCTATGCGGTGTTCGGCAGCGACTCCGGGCACGCCTTCGATCCGCTCAGCCCCGGCGGCTTTGCCTGGAGCGACGAGGCCCTGGCCAACTACGCCCACGACGCGCTGAAGAAGACTCGCGATGCCGCCGTCTACCTGATCCGCCAGCGCTACGGCACGGCCCCCGAGCGCAGCTACTTCGCCGGCGGCTCTACCGGCGGGCGCGAGGCACTGGCCGTGGCGCAGCAGTGGCCGACCGACTTCCACGGCGTGATCGCCCTCTACCCCGCCTACAACGCACTGGCGCTGGATCTGCAGTTCGGCCGCATCACCCGTGCGCTCGCCGCGCCCGGCGCCTTCCCCAGCCTGGAGCAGCGCGCCGCATTGCTGGAAGCGGCGATGCAGGCCTGTGACGGACTGGATGGCGTACGCGACCGCGTGATCAGCCATCAAGCCGCCTGCAACGCGCGTTTCGACCCGGCCCGCGCCAAACTCGACGGCCGCCCCCTGCGCTGCCCGGACGGCACCAGCAGCTCGCCGCGCTGCCTGTCGGACGCGCAGATCCACGCATTGCGGGTATTCAACACGCCGATCCGCTTCGATTTCCCGCTGGCCAGCGGCGAGACCCATTACCCGGGCTTCAACACCTGGGGCACCGATCTCGGCCGACCGGGCGACGGCGTGCAGCTGGTGGTCAACCGACTGGGCCTCAACACCCTGCAACCGACCTACCCGATGCCCGTGCACGGCACCGGCTTCGCCGATGGCGCGCCTTACCACGCCGGCTTCTGGGACGAATGGGTGCGCCACTTCGTGACGCGCAACCCCACCTTCAACTCGCTGACCCTCGATCCGCAGAACCCCGGCCCCTGGCTAGCGCGCATCAGCGAGCTGTCGCTGCGCCAGGACGTCAACGAGACCGATCTTTCCGCCTTCGCCAACAACGGCGGCAAGCTGCTCATGGCCCATGGCACCTCCGATCAACTGGTCAGCACCCGCGCCAGCGCCGAGTACTACCAGCGCATCCGCCGCGACATGGGACCGGGCAGGACGCGTCAGTTCATGCGCTACTACGAGATCCCCGGCTACAGCCATGCCGCCAGCACTGTATTCAATGCCGCCTGGGACTCGCTTACCGCGTTGGAGAACTGGGTCGAGCGCGGCATCGCCCCGCGCCGCCAGATCGTCGCTGACAGCGTCGGCGTGCCGGGTCGCACCCGCCCACTGTGCGAGTACCCGGGCTGGCCGAAGTACGTCGGCAAGGGGGCCGTCGATGCCGCCTCCAGCTTCGTCTGCGTGAACGCCCGCTGAGCCGGGATCAGGTGGCGGCAGCGTCGTGCGCGCTGCCGCCACCCAGTCCGCCCTGCTGGACACCCACCGCCCGCATCGATCCGACGCTGAACATGTCCGCCGAACTGGACGCTCTGCGCACCGCCCGCATGCCCGAATCCAAACCACGCAACCGCTCTAGCATCGGACTCAGCGCACACACCGGGCCGACTGGCACGGCTTTCGCTCAGGACTGGCAGCCGCGCGAACGCGGCGCAGAACAACAACAAGAGGAAATCCCATGCGACTCAAGCAAACCGTCGTCTGCCCGCTGCTGTGCGGTAGCGCCGTCCTGATCGCCGCAAGCCCCGCCAACGCCGCCTTCATCGAAGACAGCAAAGCCAGCGTGGACCTGCGCAACTTCTACATGAACCGAGACTCTCGCTCCGGCGACGGGCAGTCCAAGGCTGAGGAGTGGGCCCAGGGATTCATGCTGAAAATGGAGTCCGGCTACACCGAAGGCCCGATCGGCTTCGGCCTCGACGCCATCGGCCTGCTCGGCGTGAAGCTCGACTCCAGCCCCGACCGCGTCGGCACCGGCATCCTGCAGAGCGATCGCAAAGCGCCCAACCGCGCTCAGGATGACTACGGCTCGGCGGGCCTCACGGCCAAGGCCCGGCTGTCGCAAACCACCCTGCATGTCGGCACCATGCAACCGCTGATTCCGGTCCTGATGCGCAACGACAGCCGCCTGTTGCCACAGACCTTCCGCGGCGCCTGGCTGCAGAGCAAGGAAATAGACGGCCTGACGCTCGATGTGGGCAGGCTCGACCGGGTCAACCAGCGCAACTCATCGGACAATGAAGAAATGACCGCTTTCAACGGCGGCCTGCGCAACATCCGCTTCGGCCGGCAGACCACCAGCGACGAATTCCTCTTCGCTGGCGGCCGCTACGCCTGGACCCCGGAACTGAGCAGCGCCTACTACTACGGCGGGCTCGACGGCATCTACAAGGAACACAACCTTGGCCTGCTTCACGTCCTGCCGCTCGGTGACAACCAGAGCCTCAAGACCGACCTGCGCTACGTACGCCAGACCGACGACGGCGGCAGCAACGTCGACACCGACACCTTCGGCGCGATGTTCACCTACCGCATAGGCGGCCACGCCTTCGGTGCCGGCTACCAGCACGTCTCCGGCGACACCGGCTTCGCCTACATCGCCGGCAGCGACAACTCACTGCTCAACCTGGTGCAGATCAACGACTTCGGCAACGAGGACGAACGCTCCTGGCAGGTCCGCTACGACTACGACTTCGCAGCCCTCGGCATCCCCGGCCTGACTCTCATGACCCGCTACCTCTCCGGCGACAACGTCGACCGCGGCGCGGGAGCCAGCGAAGGCAAGACCTGGGAGCGCAACACCGACATCGCCTACGTGTTCCAGAGCGGCCCGCTGAAAAACCTCGGCCTGAAACTGCGCAACGCCACCACCCGCAGCAACTTCCAGAACGACCTGGACGAGAACCGCGTGATCATCAGCTACAGCGTACCGCTCTGGTAAGCAACGACTGACTTGCATTGAACCCGCCGGGCCCCGCGCCCGGCGTCCGTTGAATCCGGATCGACGCGCGATGCGCACCTCTCGCCGACCTCGAGCAGGCCAAGGCGAGCGGTGCCGGCAGGCAGTCACTTATCACGCCCAAAACAAAAAGGGGTTAGCTTTCGCTAACCCCTTGATTTGTATGGTGGCTACACCGGGACTTGAACCTGGGACATCAGCATTATGAATGCTGCGCTCTAACCAACTGAGCTATGTAGCCGAGTGGCGCGCATTATTCTCTGGTGCTTTTTTGCTGTCAACCCTGCCGCCAGTGAATTTTTATCCTTTTCAAGCGGTTAGACCAGCGGTTGCGCGGCTGGCCAGGCTTTCGCTCAGCTGTGTTGGCGGAACGACGGGCGGGTCGCCATCAGCAGGCCACCGAAGATCAGCGCGCCGCCGATCCAGTGGAATGTCTGCAGGGCTTCGTCCAGCAGCAACCAGCCGAGCAGCGCGGTGATTACCGGCATCAGGTAGCTGGTCATGGCCGCTTTGGACGCGCCGATCACGCTTACGCCGTGGTTCCAGGCGAGGTAGGCGATCAGCGAGGCGAATACCGCGGTGTAGCCAATCGCGGCGAGGTTGCCGGCGGTGGGCGGGAAGCCACCGACGCGGCTGAGTTCAAGCAGGTAGAACGGCAGGATCAGCGGCACGCCCAGCGCCATCAGCACGCCGAGCAGCGTCAGCGGCGGCACCGGCAGGCGCGCGGCCCAGCGCCGCAGCAGCAGGGTGTACAGCGCCCAGGCCGCAACGGCGGCCAGCATGATCAGATCGCCACGCTGGAATGACAGGCTGCTCAGGACCTGCCAGCTGCCGCGGCTGATCAGATAGAGCAAGCCGACGGCGGCCACGATCATGCCAAGCCAGGCGCGGCGCAGCGGCCACTCGCCGAGCAGCAGGCCGGCGCCGATGAAGGTCGCCAGCGGCAGGCAGGTGTTGACCAGGGTGAGGTTGATCGCTTCGGTGCTTTGCGCCGCTGTGTACAGCAGCGAGTTGTAGCTGGCGATGCCACAGGCGGCGAGTACCGGCAGGCGCCAGCCGGCGGCGCGCAGGACGGCGCGATGGCGCCAGATCGAGCGCGCCACGATGGGCAGCAGCAGTGTCGCGGCAAGTACCCAGCGCCAGAACGACAGGCCCAGCGGCGGGATCTCGTCATGGAAGGCGCGGGCCACCAAGGCGTTGCCGCTCCAGCAGACCACGGCCACCAGCAGCCCGGCGAAAGCCAGGCCGTGGCGCCCGGACGCTACGCTGGGTTGAGCGGGCGCAGGCGGTACTGGGTCGGCAACTGGTCGAGGCCGCTGACGGTGACGTTGAGGTTCTTCCACAGGCCATCCTTGATGCCGTAGATGCAGCCATGCACCGAGAGCGGCTGCCCGCGGTGCCAGGCGTTCTGCACGATGGTGGTATGGCTGACGTTGGCCACTTGCTGGATCACGTTCAGCTCGCACAGGCGGTCGACCCGCTCTTCTTCGCTGGGCAGGGTCGCCAGGTGCGCGCGGTGCTCATAATAGAGGTCGCGGATGGTCCGCAGCCAGCCATCGATCAGGCCCAGCTGGTCGTCACGCATGGAGGCCCGCACGCCGCCGCAGCCATAGTGGCCGGTGACCAGGATGTGTTTGACCTTGAGCACGTCGACCGCGTACTGGATCACCGACAGGCAGTTGAGGTCGGTATGCAGCACCACGTTGGCCACGTTGCGGTGCACGAACAGGTCGCCGGGCAGCATGCCGACGATCTCGTTGGCCGGCACGCGCGCATCGGAGCAGCCGATCCACAGGTATTCCGGCGCCTGCTGCTTGGCCAGCTGCTCGAAGAAAGTCGGGTCTTCCTGCTTGATGGCTTCGGCCCAGCGGGCGTTGTTTTCGAACAACTGATCCAGATCGTTCATTTCTTGTCCTCGAAGTCTGGCGCGCGAATGCGAACCGCTGCCGCTATGACACACCGGTTCTGCGCGGCGTCACAGCCCCTTGCGGCATACCTCCTGCGAGCTATTCGCGCGGCTGCGAGACGAACGAGCGCAGGTCGCGCAGGAAATTGTCACGCCAGGCGCTCAGGTCGGCCGCGCGGATCGCTCGCATCATGTGCTCGTAGCGATCACGGCGTTCGGCCAGCGGCATGCGCAGTGCACGATCCAGCGCCTCGGCCATGCCGATGCAGTCGTACGGGTTGACGATCAGCGCCGAGGTCAGCTCGCGCGCCGCACCGGCGAAGCGCGACAGCACCAGCACGCCCGGGTCCTCGGGATTCTGCGCGGCGACGTATTCCTTGGCCACCAGATTCATGCCATCGCGCAGCGGCGTGACGAAGCCGATGCTCGCCGAGCGGAACAGGCCCATGAGAATGCGCCGTTCGTGGCTCTTGTTGAGGTAGTGCAACGGCGTCCAGTCCAGGTCCGACAGCCGCCCGTTGATGTGCCCGGCCTCGCTTTCCAGCTGGCGGCGGATGCTCTGGTAGGTGCGCACGTCCGAGCGCGAGGTCGGTGCGATCTGGAAGAACTCGACGTTGCGCCGGTGCTCCGGGAAGCGGTCGAGGAACGCCTCGTAGGCCTTGAAGCGTTCCACCAGCCCCTTGGAATAGTCGAGGCGATCGACGCTGATGATGGTCTTGCGCGCGGTGTCGCTGGTCCGCCGCATGGGATGGCGGCGGCCCTTGTAGGTTTCGCCGAGCTGCTGGATCTCGTCCGGCACGACGCCGATCGGGTAGACGCCGCTGCGAAAGTTCTGCCCGTAGGCGGTCAGGCTGCCATCGGCTTCGATCACGCCGCGCACTTCACGGGTCATGTAGTCCTGAAATGCCAGCCGGTCGGTTTCGGTCTGAAAGCCGATCAGGTCGTAGTAGCACAGCGTCTTCAGCAGCTCGTTGTGCGGCGGGATGACGGTGAGGATTTCCGGCGGCGGAAAAGGAATGTGCAGGAAGAAGCCGATGCGATTGCGGATGCCCAGGCGACGGCATTCCTCGGCGAAGGGGATCAGGTGGTAATCGTGGATCCAGATGATGTCATCGGGCTTGAGCAGCGGCTTGAGCTTCTGCGCGAGCATCTGGTTGACCCGACGATAGCCTTCGTACTCGTCGCGGTCGTAGCGCGCCAGGTCGATGCGGTAATGGAAGATCGGCCACAGGGTCGCGTTGGAAAAGCCACGGTAGTACTGATCGTAGTCACGCTTGGTCAGCCCGAGGGTGACGTAGGTGATGTTGCCCACCTGCTCGCTGTTGATCGGCGGATCGGCGCTGATGTCGCCGTTCCAGCCGAACCAGATGCCGCCCGACTGGCGCAGGGCATCGTAGACCCCCACTGCCAGCCCGCCGGCGGCGGCCTTGCCGGCCTTGATCGGTGCTACGCGGTTGGAGACCACGACTAGTCGACTCATCGGATTCTCGCTCTCGATTGATTGTTATTGGATGCGTCCCTCATGGCAGCGCGGCGAGCAGTCGCTGCAGCCACTCGCCCACCGCGGTGACCGAAGCCAGACGCTCGCGGGCCTGCGTCGGCCCTTCGCCGACCTTGATCGAATGGCCGCCGAGCGCGTTGACCACGGCGAAACCGGCCTCGTCGGTCAGATCGTCGCCAAGGAACACCGGCACCTGCCCGTGAAATGGCGGCTCGGCCATGAACGCGCGGATCACCTCGCCCTTGCTCGCGCCGCGCGGTTTCAGCTCGAACACGCACTTGCCCGGCTGCAGGCTGAGCAGCTCGCCGTAGCGGCGGGCGAAATCGTGGGCCAGCTCGGCGGCGGTCTGTTCGAGCTGCGGTGCGAGACGAAAATGCAGGGCGAAGGCGATGCCCTTGTTTTCCAGCAGCAGGCCGGGATGGGCGGCGCAGGCCTGCGCCAGCTCCGCTCCGATGCGTTGCAGCTGGGCGTGATCGAGCGCCAGGTCGCGCGGCGCACCATCGGCGGCGCGGCGCTCGGCGCCGTGCACGCCGGCAGCGGGCAACCGTAAGGGCGCGAGCAGCCTGTCGAGCTGCTGCAGCGGCCGCCCGGATATCACCGCGACGGGAATCGCGGCGGCATGCAGCCGCTGCAACGCCGCCAGGATCGGCGGTGGCACGAACACCCGTTCCGGGCGCGGCTGTATCTCGGCCAGTGTTCCGTCCACGTCGAAGAAGAATGCACAGCGTTGCGGCGCAGGCGCCGCCGAAGGTTGTTGATCGTCCATAGAGGGTATGGACTGCCGATCGGCGGTGCTGGTTCGCCTGTTTTTTCACGGCTTTTGCCGTCGTGAATCTTCACCGCGCAGCCCGGTCACACCTTGCAAGACCCGCCATTCACCTACGGGAGACGACCATGAGCGAGCGCAAGCCGTACACGCCGACTGAAATCGACGACACCGAAGATCGCATGGGCTCGATCGAGCAGCTCGACTTCAGCGCACGCAAGGACGAGCGCAAGGGCCGCATCGGCGACGAGGTTCCCGCCGACGAGCTGGGCGATGAATTTCCGCCGGAGCGCGTGGCCGAAGCCGGGCTGAGCAGCGCGGAAACGATCGACGGCGAGACCACGCTGGACGATCTCACCCCGGAAACCCTGCTACCCGAGGATGGCGCCCGCTCGCCGAGCGAGCGCGGTCACGGCGGGCCGGCCGACGAGGATCTGAGCGTGGTGTCCGGCCAGCAGATCGGTGGCGCCACGGGGCTGGACGAAGCAGAACTGGCACGGCGCCATCCGCTGGATGGCAAACCCTGGGACGGGCCGGCCGACGGTGACGAGGACAGCGGCGTCAGCGACGGCGACGCGCTGCTGGACGAAGACGACAGCGTGCTTTCGGACGAAGAGCTGGAGGGCGACGCGCCGCTGGATTCGGGACGGGACAAGCGCCCCGGGCAGTGATCGCGCGGCTCAGTCGAGCAAGGTGCAGGCCATCACCAGGGCATCCTCACGCCCTTCCGCCGACGGGTAATAGGCCCGGCGCCGGCCTACTTCGTTGAAACCGTAGCGCTCGTAGAGCCGATAGGCCGAGGCATTGCTGGCGCGCACCTCGAGAAAGCACTCGCGGCCGCCGCGCTCGCGGGCACGCTGCATCAAGTGCTCCAGCAACCGCAGGCCGAGGCCGCGGCCCTGGCTCTGCGGCTTGACGGTGATGTTGAGCAGGTGCGCCTCGTCGAGGATCACATTGATGACGCCATGCCCGACCTGTTGCTCACCCTCGAACATCACCCAGCATTCGTAGGCACTCACGGCGTCGGTGAAGATGCCACGCGTCCACGGGTGGCTGAATGCGGCGTACTCGATCTTCAGCACCGCATCGATATCCGCCGCGGTCATCGGGCGGAAGCTGACTGCATCACTCATGGCTACTCACGAACTCCTGTGCCAACGCGGCAGACTGCGGCGCATGGCTTGCCACAGCTCGGCCTTGGTCGCCGGCTGTTCCATCAAGGTTTCCAGACCGGGAATCGCTAGCGCGCGCCCGAGCCCGTCGATGGCCAGTTCGCGGCAGCAGGCCTCGGCTCCCACTTCGCCAGCGAAGCGCAGCGCCGGCAGGCCGACCAGCCAGATACAGTCGCAGCCCATCGTTTCCAGTTCTGCAGCCAGCACGCCCTGCACGTAATCGCGCGCGGCCTCGGCACCCTGGTCGAGGCTACCGCCGTGCAGCAGCGGCCAGCGGATCGGCTCGCCATCGCCGACCTGCTGCGGGCTGTCCGGCAGGCGCGCGGCGCGCAGCAGGTCCTTGAGGAGGATGTAGCCCGGATCGCGACTCTGGAACGACTCGCCGGTCGGCAGCTCCACCAGCAGCAGCACGCTGCCGGCGCGCAGCAGCTGCAGGGCGAAACGCGGTGGCGGCTCGACCGCCTTCGGCCGTTCCTCGGGCGCCTGCGGGGCCGCGACTGCTTCGGGCTGCTTCGGCTCGGGCACGACGACGCGCAGCTGCGGCTTTTCCGGGCGGGCCGGCGTCGGTTCGACAGCCCGCTCGCTGGCCACCGGCACTGCCGCGTCCGGCTGCAGCGGCGCGGCCTCGACCGGCGGCTGCAGCAGCTCCAGCCGCGACGGTGCGGCGAAGGGCAGTTCGGTACGCGGCAGCCAGACGGCTACCTGCATGGCGTCGAGGTAGGCGCGACGCCGGGTTTCCGTGATCAAACCCCTTCCACCTGCGGATGCGCCTTGGCGCCGACCTGCATCAGGTTGAGCGCGTTGAGGTAGGCCTTCGCCGAGGCGACGACGATGTCGGTATCGGCGCCGTTGCCGTTGACGATGCGCCCGCCCTTCTCCAGCCGCACGGTCACCTCGCCCTGGGAATCGGTGCCCTGGGTGATGGCGTTGACCGAATACAGCTGCAACGTGGCGCCGGATTGGGCGATGCTCTCGATGGCCTTGAAGGTGGCATCGACCGGGCCGGAGCCTTGGGCCTGGGCGCTATGTTCGGCGCCCTCCACGCTGACCAGCAGCTTGGCTTCAGGCACGGTGCCGGTCTTGCTGGTCACCTCCAGGCTGGCCAGCTTGTAGTGCTCGGGCGCCTCGTCGGCCAGGGTGTCGGAGACCAGCGCCTGCAGGTCTTCGTCGAAGATTTCATGCTTCTTGTCGGCCAGCTCCTTGAAGCGGCCGAAGGCGGCGTTCAGCTCGTCGCCTTCCAGCACGATGCCCAGCTCTTCCAGGCGCGAACGGAACGCGGCGCGCCCGGAGTGCTTGCCCATGACCATCTTGTTGGCGTTCCAACCGACCGACTGCGCGGACATGATCTCGTAGGTCTCGCGGTGCTTGAGCACGCCGTCCTGGTGGATGCCCGACTCGTGGGCGAAGGCGTTGGCGCCGACGATGGCCTTGTTCGGCTGCACCGGGAAGCCAGTGATGCCGGAGACCAGGCGCGAGGCGGCGAGGATGTGCTCGGTCTCGATACGGGTGTGCACGCCGAGCAGGTCCTGGCGGGTCTTGATCGCCATGACGACCTCTTCCAGCGCGGCGTTGCCGGCGCGTTCGCCGAGGCCGTTGATGGTGCATTCAACCTGCCGCGCACCGGCGACCACCGCGGCCAGGGAGTTGGCCACGGCCAGGCCCAGGTCGTTGTGGCAATGCACGGAGAACACCGCCTTGTCGGCATTGGGGATGCGCTCGAGCAGCTGGCGGATGGTGTCGGCGTACTGGTGTGGAATCGCATAGCCGACGGTGTCCGGGATGTTGATGGTACGCGCGCCGGCGTCGATGGCGGCTTCGATGATGCGGCAGAGGAAGTCGATCTCCGAGCGGCCGGCATCCTCGCAGGAAAATTCCACGTCGGCGCACAGACTGCGCGCCTTCTTCACCGCCTTGACCGCCTGCTCGACCACTTGGTCCGGCTGCATGCGCAGCTTGTACTGCATGTGGATCGGGCTGGTGGCGATGAAGGTGTGGATGCGCCCGGAGTTGGCGCCGGCCAGCGCTTCGGCGGCACGCTCGATGTCGGCATCGACGGCGCGCGCCAGGCTGCACACGGTGCTGTCCTTGATGTTGTCGGCGACCAGCTTCACCGCGGCGAAGTCGCCGGGGCTGGCGATGGCGAAGCCGGCCTCGATCACGTCCACCTTCAGCCGCTCCAGCGCGCGGGCGATGCGCAGCTTTTCCTCACCGGTCATGGAGGCGCCGGGGCTCTGCTCGCCGTCGCGCAGGGTGGTATCGAAGATGATGACGCGATCGTTGCTGCTCATTGGACTGTCCTCACGGCTGCCGAGCGCCTCTGACAGGGCGCCTGTTGTGGGCGGATTGTCGCGTGAAATGCACGGGGCGGGAAGGCGGAGCTGCGTTTGGCGTGGGTTGTTGCCGCGTAGGGTGGAAAACCGCGAAGCGTTTTCCACCAGCGTACCCCGTCGGTGGAAAAACCTTCGGCGTTTTCCACCCTACGCCAGAAAACACAAAGCCCGCCATTAGGCGGGCTTTGTATTGATCGAGCGAGCTAGAGCCATGCAAGGCAAAAACAGGCGAGGAAGCGGAGTTTACTGCTGTAAATGAGCATGACTCGCTCCGCTCGCCCTTCGGGCCGGCCTAAAGGCCGTTCGGTGGCAAGCCACCGTCCGAGCCTGTTTTTAACGCAGCAGGGCCGACACGCAGCCGATCAGAGCGGCTGATCCCAGGGACGGTCGCCGTGCTCGTCCTTGATCCGGGTCGGCAGGCCCATCACATCGAGCAGCTTGAGGAACGGCTGGGCCGGCAGCTCTTCGACGTTGACCATGCGCTTGGCATCCCACTCGCCGCGGGCTATCAGCAGCGCTGCAGCGACCGGCGGCACGCCGGCGGTGTAGGAAATGCCCTGGCTGTCCGTCTCGGCGAAGGCTTCTTCATGGTCGGCGACGTTGTAGATGAACAGCTCGCGCGGCTGACCATCCTTCGTGCCTTTGACCAGATCGCCGATACAGGTCTTGCCGGTGTAGCCCGGCGCCAGCGAGGCAGGATCAGGCAGCACGGCCTTGACCACCTTGAGCGGAACCACTTCCAGGCCTTCGGCGGTGCGCACCGGCTGCTCGGAGAGCAGGCCGAGGTTCTTCAGTACGGTGAAGACGTTGATGTAATGCTCGCCGAAGCTCATCCAAAAACGGATATTCGGCACGTCGAGGTGCTTGGAGAGCGAGTGCACCTCGTCATGACCGGTCAGGTAGAGGTTCTGTTCGCCCACGACCGGCAGGTCGTCGGTGCGCTTGACCTCGAACATGCGGTTGGTCGTCCACTGGCTGTCCTGCCAGCTGTATACCTGCCCGGTGAATTCGCGGAAATTGATTTCCGGGTCGAAATTGGTGGCGAAATACTTGCCGTGCGAGCCGGCGTTGACGTCGAGGATGTCGATCGACTCGATCTTGTCGAAGTATTCCTGCTGCGCCAGGGCGGCGTAGGCGTTGACCACACCCGGGTCGAAGCCGGCACCGAGGATGGCGGTGATGCCCTTTTCCTGGCATTCGGCCAGGTGCTTCCACTCGTAGTTGCCATACCACGGCGGCGTTTCGCAGATCTTGCCCGGCTCTTCATGGATCGCGGTATCGAGATACGCAGCGCCGGTGTCGATGCAGGCGCGCAGCACGGACATGTTGAGGAAGGCAGAGCCGACATTGATGACGATCTGCGATTCCGTTTCACGAATCAGCGCCTTGGTCGCTTCCACGTCCATGGCGTCCAGCGCATAGGCCTTGATCTCGCCGGGCTGCTTCAGCCCGCCCTTGGCCTGCACGCTGTCGATGATGGCCTGACATTTGGAGATGCTGCGCGACGCGATAGCAATACGACCGAGTTCGTCGTTGTGCTGCGCGCACTTGTGGGCCACCACCTTGGCAACACCTCCTGCGCCAATGATAAGAACGTTTTTCTTCAATTCCGGGATCACTCCTTAATCTGCCGGCCTCAGGAGAGGCTGGACAGGTAGTCGTTAAAGTCGAACTCACGAACCACCTCGACGCTGCCGTCGAGCTGCTTTACCACGATGGACGGCATTTTCAGGCCGTTGAACCAGTTCTTCTTGACCATGGTGTAGCCTGCCGCGTCGATGAACGACAGCCGATCGCCGATGGCCAGCGGACGATCGAATTGGTACTCGCCGAAGATGTCGCCGGCCAGACAGGATTTGCCGCACACCATGTAGGTGTGCGCGCCGTCGTTGGGCGCCATCTTGGCGTTGAGGCGGTAGATCAGCAGGTCGAGCATGTGCGCCTCGATCGAGCTGTCGACCACCGCGAGATGCTTGCCGTTGTAGAGAGTGTCGAGCACCGTCACTTCCAGCGAGGCGCTCATGGTGATCGCCGCTTCGCCGGGCTCCAGGTAGACCTGCACGCCGTGCTTCTCGGAGAAAGCTTTGAGCCGCGTACAGAAGGCATCGACGGGATAGCCTTCGCCGGTGAAATGGATGCCGCCGCCGAGGCTGACCCACTCGACCTGCGCCAGCAGGTGGCCGAAGCGCTCCTCGATGGTGGTCAGCATCTCGTCGAACAGCTCGAAGCTGGAGTTCTCACAGTTGTTGTGGAACATGAAGCCACTGATCTTGCCGATCACCGCCTCGATCTTCGCCGGATCGTGTTCACCCAGTCGGCTGAACGGGCGCGCCGGGTCGGCCAGCAGATAGTCGGAGCTGCTCACCTGCGGGTTGACGCGCAGGCCGCGGATGGTGCCCTCGGTCGCGTCGGCGAAGCGCTCGAGCTGGCCGATGGAGTTGAAGATGATCTTGTCGCAGTTGGCGACCATCTCTTCGATCTCGTCGTCGGCCCAGGCCACGCTGTAGGCGTGGGTTTCGCCGGCGAACTTCTGCCGGCCGAGCTTGAGCTCGTAGAGCGACGACGAGGTGGTGCCGTCCATGTATTGCTGCATCAGGTCGAACACCGACCAGGTAGCGAAGCACTTGAGCGCCAGCAGCGCCTTGGCGCCGGACTGCTCACGCACGTAGGCGATCTTTTCCAGGTTGCCCAAGAGCTTCTGTTTGTCGATGAGGTAATACGGCGTCTTGATCATTTATCGCTGCCCATGAGGTCGCCCGCAGGAAGCGGCCGGCTCCCCGTTTGGCAAAAGGGCGAATTCTGCCGACAACTGGTGCAGATCGAAAGAGCATTGAGACATTTCGTCACCATCCACGCGTCGGCTGACCTTGCCGGGCAGGCTACCGCGCCGCGGATGACGATCAGGTGACTCACCCGGTACCGGTAGCAGCCGGTCAGCAGTAGGCCAATCAGCGGGCGCCGATGCAGTACAATCAGCGCCTTTTTTCACTGGCCGGAACCAGCGCCTCGATGATCGAACCCAAGCGCGTACTGCGTGCCCTCGCCGAACACTGGACCCTGCTCGAGCCGCTGTGCGAGCGTTGCGACGCCGGCACCCTGAGCCTGGTCGAACTGCGTCACCAGCTCGGTGCGCAGCTGCCGGCAGGCACGCCCACCGATATCACTGCCCTGCTCGACCAGTGGATCCGCCTGGACATCCTGGTGCCGGTGGCCAAGAGCCCCAACCGCTTCGAGCTGAACGCGCAGATCCACGACTTCCTCGCCTACCTGCGCCGCGAACACCGCCTCGGCCTGTGCCTGGAGATCGAAGCCTACCTGCGTCACCTGGAGCGTCTGGCCGGGCATATCCTCGATGCCTTCGAGATTCGCGACGGCAACGACCTGGCGCGCCAGCTGCGCCTGCTCGACATGCGCGTACGCGACGTGCTGAAGAAGCTCGACAACGACGAGCAGGCGCTGGTCGCCGTGGCCGACCGGGCCAAGACCAGCGACCGGCAGATCCCGCTGCGCCAGCGCTATGCCGAGGTGCTGGCGACCTGGGACGAGTACGTCGAGCCGATGATCCAGCTGGTCTCCGCCGATGGCGCTTTCGAGCAAGGCGTGCACCGCGTCGAGCAGGTGCTGATGAAGCTGCTCGGCGAGCAGCAGCGCCTCGGCCAGCTGGTGGACGACGACCTGCTGCTGCGCACCCACGCGCGCATCCTGGAAATGCAGACCACCGCCCAGCTGACCCTGCGCAAGGCCCGCGAGCTGCTGCTGCCGCTGCGCGAGGAAGCGCGTCGGCACAATGCCGTGACCCGCGGCGCCGCGCTGGCGCTGTCGGCGATCCGCAAGAAGGGGCTGGACGCGGTACCACAGGCCTCGCTGCCACTGTTCACCCGTCCGCAGAGTACCTTTCTCGGCACCGCCAGCCAGGTCGAGGCCTACGTCTATGCCCTGGCCCGCTTCGAGCCGAAGCCGGCGCAGTTCCCCCGCGCCAGCGGCAAGCGCAAGGGCGACCAGCCGCGCGCGCCGCGCACCGCCCGCGAGATGGTCGAGCGCTGCCAGCAGGCACTGCCGCTGCCGGACCTGATGGCCTGGCTGCTGGAACAGGAACCCGACGGCGCCACCGACGAGCTGCTCTACTGGTTCTCGCGCCTGTCGCGCGACGGTCGCTTCCAGCGCGACCGCCTGGAGCGTCGCGAATACCTGACCCGGGAACACCGCGTCAGCCTCAGCTCCTTTGCCCTGGTGGCCAATGCCAATGGCTAACCCATTCAACCGGCTACTGGCCTCGCTCGGTGGAAAATGCCTCGCAGTTTTCCAACCTACGCCCGCCCCTCTCGCGAAACCCATCGTAGGGTGGACAACGCTTTGCTTGTCCACCTCTGACACCGAACTTTCCGGTGGAAAAGGCGTTGCCGTTTTCCACGGGGCGGCCATCCGCACTACGAATACCTGTGAGCCACGTTTATGAACATCGACCTCAAGGAAATGACCCAGCTGGCGCCGATCTTCCGCGAGCTGTTCAAGGGCTATCACCTGTCGCGCAGCGAGCCGGAACCCTACGCGCAGCTGTCGAACATGCAGGACCAGTACCGCGCGTTGTTCAAGGCGCTCGGCTTCGAGCTGGTCTGCGATCCGCGCGGCTTCTACTACTTCGTCCCCGAGCAGATGGGCGCGCAGGTGAACAAGACCGCCCAGCGCCTGGCGCTGTTCACCTTCATCCTCGTCGAGCACCTGGCCGACCAGGGCCGCGACCCGCTGGCGGTGCTCGACGGTGGCAGCCTCGGTCGCGATGAACTGCCGGCGTTGCTGGACAAGTACCGCGACCTGTTCCTGCAGGCCGAAGTCACCACCCAGGAAGAACTGGAAGAGAAAGTCATCCGCCGCCTGACGCAGCTGGGCTTCGCCGAGGACAGCAACGGCGTCTACCGCTTCCTGCCGCCGATGCACCGTTTCCTCGACGTCTGCCTGTCGGTGCAGCAGGACCGCGATCTGGCCGCCAGCCTGCACAGCAGCGACCTGCCGCTGCCCGCCCCGGAGCTGATCGCCGAGGACGAGGGCGAGGACGACATCATCCTCATCGAGGAAGCAGCCGAAGAATCGGAAGAAGAAGCCTTGGCGCGCGCCATCGCCGAAGAAAAGGAGCTTGAAGCATGAGCCAGGAACGCTACGGCATCCGCCGCTTCGCCCTGCTGAACACCGCCGGCTACAGCCTCGGCATCTTTCCGCTGGAAAACCCGCTGTCGGTCTACGGCGCCAACAACCTCGGCAAGTCCGCGTCGATCAACGCGCTGCAGTTCCCGATCCTGGCGCGCATGTCGGACATGAGCTTCGGCAAGTACAGCCTCGAGCAGTCGCGCAAGTTCTACTTCGCCTCGGACACCAGCTACATCCTTGTCGAAGTCATGCTGCCCCACGGCCCGCATGTGATCGGCGTGGCCGGCCGCGGTCCGGGCGGCGGCTTCGGTCATCAGTTCTTCGTCTACCAGGGCTCGCTGGACCTCGACCATTACCAGCAGAACGGCACCTGCCTGCGCCAGCGCGAGCTGTTCGCCAACCTCGAACGCGCCGGCATCAAGGCCTTCGAGGCCAAGCCGGATGAGCTGCGCCGACTGCTGGTCGGCGGGCATACCTCGATCCCGCTGGACATGACGCTGATCCCGCTGCGCTCGACCAGCGAGCAGAGCCTGAAGACCTTCCGCGCGCTGTTCATCAACCTGCTGCATATGCGCGAGATCACCGCAGCGAAACTAAAGCAGCTGTTCCTCGATGCCTTCGAGCACAGCCTGCGCTCGGGCAGCGTCGACTATATCGCCGCCACCGAAGAAGCCTTCCGCGACGTGCGCCGCATGGAGCACGACTACCAGGCACTGGTCGCCGCCGGCCCGCTGGTCGAGGCGCTGGCAGCCGGTGTCGCCCAGCGCGAGCTGCTGCGCGGCAAGCTGCATCGCCTGTCGCCGCTACTCGACAACTTGCTCGGCACCTGGCACGACTACGCCGATGCGCGCAAGGAAGAGCTGGTGATCCAGGCCGAGCATTATCGCCGTGAGCAGGACGGCCTGCAGAACGAACAGCGCGGTTCGACTGGCGAGCTGATGCGCCTGGAACGCGAGATCAGCGAAATCCAGCGCTGGCTGGGCGAGCTGGCGGTGCTGAAGAACCGCTTCGCCCTGATCGAGGACGCCCATGTGCTGGAGCAGCAGCTGCTCGCCGCCAAGGACGCCCACGACGAGCTGGCCGGTGCGCTGGCGCAGTCCCGTCAGTTCTCCAGCGAGGACCTCGACGAGCGCCTGCGTGATCTGGAAAAACGCCTGAAGTCGGTCCGACAACAGCTCGACCATGCCGACAACAACAGCTACTCGCGTTTGCGCGAGGAGTTCTCCCAGGCCGATGTGGATCGCCTGATGCGCCTGTTCAATGGCCAGCTTTTCAGCCTGCCGCTGGGTGAAAAAGGCATCAGCGCCGAGGGCGACGACTGGGTCAAGGCCGTGGAAGCGGTGCTGGATCGTTTCAAGGGCGACACCTTCTCGGTGCCGGGCCTGTCCATCGACCTCTCGCATATCGAGCCACCGGCGCTGCAGGCCCTGGCCGACCGTGCCGCCCTGCGCGACCAGAAGGATCGCCTGGAGCGCGAACTCAAGCAGCTAAAGACCCAGCATGCTGTGGCCGTCGACCGCGCGGCGAGCAAGGCCCAGGCCGAGGCGCTGTATCAGGCCGTGCTGGATGCGCAGAAAGCGCTGGAAGACTTCCGCCGCAGCCAGACCCTGGCCGCCGAGGAGCCGGCGAAGCTGGAGCAGCTGGCCCAGGCCGAAGCCGCCCAGGAAGAACTCAAGCGCACCAGCGACGCCTTCGCCGAGCGCGTGCAGCACCTATCGGCCAAGCTGCAGCTGGTCGGCCGTCAGCTGGCCGATCTGGAAGCCAAGGAGCGCACGCTGGAAGACGCCCTGCGACGTCGCCAGCTGCTACCGGCAGATCTGCCGTTCGGCACGCCGTTCATGGATCCGGTGGACGACTCGCTGGACAACCTGCTGCCGCTGCTCAACGACTACCAGGACAGCTGGCAGGCGCTGCAGCGCGTCGACGGTCAGATCGAGGCGCTGTATGCCCAGGTGCGCCTGAAAGGCGTGGCCAAGTTCGACAGCGAGGAAGATCCCGAGCGTCGCCTGCAGCTCTTGGTCAACGCCTACGCCCACCGTCAGGACGAGGCGCTGACCCTGGCCAAGGCCCGCCGTGCTGCGGTCACCGACATCGCCCGAACGCTGCGCAACATCCGCAGCGACTACGAGAGCCTGGAACACCAGCTCGCGCTGTTCAACCGCGAGATCAACAAGCGTCAGGTGTCCAACCTGGCGAGCTTCCGCATCGTGCTGGCGCCGAACAAGGATGCGCTCAAGCACATCGACCAGATCATCCACAGCGCCGGACAGTACGAGGAAGGCGAGACGCTGTCGGTGTTCGATCTGTCCCAGTCCGCCGAGCAGGATGCCAGGAACGAGGAAGCCAAGGAGTATCTGGCGCGGCTGGTGGCGGCGAACAACAACCAGCTGGGCCTGAAGGATC
Organism: Stutzerimonas sp. 21-1; assembly: GCF_056336065.1. Taxonomy (NCBI): domain Bacteria; kingdom Pseudomonadati; phylum Pseudomonadota; class Gammaproteobacteria; order Pseudomonadales; family Pseudomonadaceae; genus Stutzerimonas; species Stutzerimonas sp. 21-1. Next base: position 3,087,618 of record NZ_CM150500.1, read on the forward strand.
TGTTCGAGCTGGCGTTCGAGATCACCAAGGTTGGCGGCCAGCCGGTGATTCATACCGATATCGACGGTGCGGCGTCCAACGGCACCACCATGACCATCAAGGCGCTGACCAACATGTACCTGTTGCTGCACCTCATGGACCGCGAGCAGGCCGGGCGCATCCGCCTGCCCTACTACCTCGACGAGGCGGCAGACATCGACGAGCGCAACCAGCAGGCGCTGATCGAAACCAGCCTTCAGTTGGGCTTTGTGCCGATCCTTGCATCGGTGAAGCCGCAGGTCTCGGCCCATGTCGCCATCGACCTTGAGGGCGGCAGCGGGCCGGCCGGCATCTACATCGACGAGGCGGACTGGAAATACATCAGCCGCCGCGAACCGGTCGCCAGCCCCGCCAGCGTATCGGCTCGGCAGGTCGAAGAACCGGCCTGACCGGCGTAACGACAAAGGGCCCCGCAGGGCCCTTTGTTCGATCTGACCGTTGCTACTCGCCGACGGGCTCCAGCGCGATCTTCGGCGCCCAGCCGAACCACTCCTCCTGCGGCTCCTTGAACAGCGCGAAGGTCTGCCCGGGAAGCGCGCGATTGCCCATCTGCTCGCCCTCCGGCGTGGCGAAGGCGACGCCGCCCTCGATCAGCGACTCCAGCGAATCGGTGCGCAGGCTGGCGCCCTTGAACAGACTGAAATCCACGCCGAAGCCGCTGGTTTCCCAGAAGCGGCTGCCGCTGTGCACCAGGGGCGCGTAGCGCGGCTCGATTACCACGCGGATCAAAACGCGGTCGGCATTCGGCCCCAGTTCGTAACCCGCAACCTCACCGACTTTCACCTCGCGATAGGTCACTGCATTGCCCGGCTTGAGCGAGCCCAGCCGTGCCGCGCTGAGGATCAGGCTCAACCCTTCGCCGGCCTTCTGCGGCTCTCGCTCCTGGCCGGTGAAGCGCGTTTGCGCGGCTGCGCCCGGTTTGCCCGGCGCCACTTCGAGGTAGGGACCGCTGACCAGCGTGTCCAGGTTCGCCGTACGCAGGATGCCGAGCTCCGGTCGCACCACCCAGAACTGCGTGCCGGCGCGGGCGATACGCGACTCTGCCGCGGTGATTCGTGCACGCAGCACGACGCCCTGTAGGTCGTCGCTGAGCGAGACGCTGTCCACCTCGCCCACCGCCAGCCCTTTGTAGCGAATCGGCGTGCCGGCGCTCAGACCGTCGCCCCGCGCGAGGCTGATCTCGATCGTGGTCCCGCGTTGGATCGCGCTGTCCCGGTCCTTGTGCAGCACGAAGCGTGGCACCTTCTTCGTCCCCGCAGCTTGCGGATTGGGCGTTTCGAAGGCGATACCGCCGGCGAGCAGGCTTTGCAGCGACTCACTGCGCACCTCGATACCGGACAGCCCGCCGCTCAGCGAGATGCCGCTGGCGTTCCAGAACCGGCTCGAGCTGTTCACCAGTTCGGCGTACGGCTGCTCGATGTGCACGCCAATGACGACCTTCTGCTGGTCACGGGAAAATTGATAGCTCTGTACGGAGCCCACCCGAACCTGGCGGTACAGCACGGGGCTGCCGACATCCAGTGAGCCGAGAGTGTCGCTGGTGAGTACCAAGTGCTGACCTGGGGCACGGACGTCCAGCGGTGGCGCTTTGGCGCGGGCGGCAAACTCTCGTTTGGGCGCGGCGCTCTTTTCACCAGGCCGCACCGCGATGAAATTGCCTTTCACCAGCGCCTCGAGGCCGGTGATTCCGCCCAGCGAGATGGACGGTTTGACCACCCAGAAATCGGTGCCCTCGACCAGGTAATCCTCGAACAGCGGATCGATTGACAACTCGGCCTGGGCGCCCTTGAGATCAGCGTCGATATCCAGCTTCTTCAACAGACCGACTTGCATTCCGTTGTACATGACCGGGGTGCGGCCGGCCTGGAGCCCGTCGAAATCCAGCAGCGATACCACGGCCTTGATACCCGCCTGGGCGGCGTCGAAGTCTTCGTAGAGACGGAACGGAATGCTCGGATCGGTCGCCGGGCTGTCCTTGCGATGTGCGGGCGTGGCGAAGGCGATACCGCCGGCGACGATGCTGGCCAGGGACTCGGTACGGAACTTCACACCGGTCAGGCCGGCATCCACCGTGACACCGCTGGCGTTCCAGAAACGCGTGTGCTTGCGCACCAGATGCGCGTACTCCGGCTGGATGTAAAGCTGCACCTCCACGGTACTGTCATCCTCGGCGAGCACGTAGTTCTTCACCTGGCCGACCTGAATCTGCCGGTAGAAGACCGGGCTGCCGCGGTTGAGCGAGCCGAGACGCTCTGCCTTGAGGATCAAATGCAGGCCGATGCGGCTGTCGGACATCGGCGGTTCTTCAGCCAGCGCGACGAAACGCTTGGTCGGCTCGCCATCGGCAGGGCTCATACCGATGTAGTTGCCCGACACCAGCGTCTCCAGGCCGGTGATCCCGGCCAGTGTGACGCTGGGCTTGACCAGCCAGAAGCGCGTGCCGCTGCGCAGATAGCCATCGACGTCCTGATTCATCTCGATGTCGGCGACAACGACCTGCCGCCGCTCGTCGTCCTCGAGGCGCAGGTCGCGCACTACGCCGATGGTCATACCTTTATAGAGGACCGAGGTCTTGCCAATCTCAATTCCTTCTGCGCTGTCGAACACGACTTCAATATGCACGCCGCGCTCGCTGTAGGCCTGCCAGGCCAGCCAGGCACCGATCGCCAGCGCGATCAGCGGCAATATCCAGATCGCCGACCAGTTCGAGGCTGGGCGGGTTTTCGCTTGTGGCAGATCAGTCATGCTTGTTTCCGGATTCGGTGTTATCCCAGATCAGACGGGGGTCGAAGGTGATGGCGGCAAGCATCGTCAGGACCACGACACTCGCGAATGCCACCGCCCCCGTACCGGCTTCCACACTGGCCAGGCTGCCAAAGTTGACAATGGCAACCAGGATCGCGATGACGAAGATATCCAGCATCGACCAGCGTCCGATCCACTCGATGAAACGGAACACCAGCAGGCGCTGGCGCGGCGACATGGCATGATGTCGTTGTACAGAGATCAGCAACATGGCGATCCCGATCAACTTGAAGGTCGGCACCAAGATACTGGCAACGAATACTACCGCGGCGATTGGGTACATGCCGTGCCGTGCCAACGTCACCACGCCGGACATGATGGTGTCCGGCGTGCCGTTGCCGAGCGTGCGGACCGTCATGATCGGTAGCAAGTTGGCCGGCAGGTAGAGCAATGCCGCGCTGAGCAACAGTGCCCAGGTGCGAACAATGCTGTTCGGCCGCCGCATGTGCACGCGCGCTCCACAGCGTGTGCAGTGTTGCCGCACGTACTCTGGCTGATGGCGATTGAGCTGATGGCACTCATGACAGACCATCAACCCAGCATCAGCGGCGCGCATCGACAGGCTCCGCCAACGCTTCCCAGACCTGCTGCGGCGACATCACCAGCTCCAGCCATACTTGGACGACCAACAGCCCAGCAAAACACGCCAGGCCGATTCCAAGGCTGAGCTCAGCCATCTCCCTCAGTTTGATGATCGAAACCAGAATGCCGAGCAGATAAACCTCCAGCATCCCCCACTCGCGCAAATGATGATAGGTCCGGTAAAGCAGCATCCCTAACGACTTTGCGCGGCGAGTGGCGATACAGAGCAACACGACGAACTGACACAGCAACTTCAGCAACGGAACAACCATGCTGCACAGAAGAACAACAAAGGCGATTCCTTGCATATCACTACGGTAGAGGCTGAGCACACCGGTCCACACCGTGTCATCAGTGACTCTCCCCAGCAGGTTCAACTGCATGATTGGCAGGAAATTAGCCGGGAAATAAAGCAGCAAAGCGGCCGACACTAACGCCAGCCCCGGCCCGACGAAGCGATGACGCAGCCGGAGCAGCTCATAGCCACAACGCGCGCACTCCGCAACCTGCCCGTGCGCAAGCGTGGGCCGAGCCATCAATAAATCGCATTCAGGACAAGCTACCAACTGTTCAAGCGGACGCTGGGCAAGCTCTGGTGCCGCGGCTGGTTCGGACATGCACGCTATCCAGATAAAGAAGTCATTCTAATCCAATGCTATCGGTCGGCTAGCCAACGAGGCGCCGCCGCCCCGCTTCACATAGCGAAGTCCTGCCTGCCATTTCAACATCCCTGAGCTGCTCGCAAACGGCTCACCCGTGCAGTGCTGACAGCTGCCCTGTACGTTGATTCGGTGGCTGATCGCCCCATCAGTCTGCCCGGCCTCGCGCTCGGTCACTCGACATTTCTTGCGCGCAAAGACAAACCCCCGATCCGCATAAGCAGATCGGGGGTTTGGGATAGAAGCTTGACGATGACCTACTCTCACATGGGGAGACCCCACACTACCATCGGCGATGCGTCGTTTCACTACTGAGTTCGGGATGGGATCAGGTGGTTCCAACGCTCTATGATCGTCAAGCAATTCGGTTGCTGCTTCGGTTTTAGCCGCTGCAGCGAATTGGGTATGTGATCTTGGTAACGCGAATTCTTGCAAATTTTCGGTTTGTTTGTCGACTTACCGTCTAACAGCCAAATTGTTTGGGTGTTATATGGTCAAGCCTCACGGGCAATTAGTACTGGTTAGCTCAACGCCTCACAACGCTTACACACCCAGCCTATCAACGTCGTAGTCTTCGACGGCCCTTCAGGGAGCTCAAGGCTCCAGTGAGATCTCATCTTGAGGCGAGTTTCCCGCTTAGATGCTTTCAGCGGTTATCTCTTCCGAACATAGCTACCCGGCAATGCCACTGGCGTGACAACCGGAACACCAGAGGTTCGTCCACTCCGGTCCTCTCGTACTAGGAGCAGCCCCTCTCAAATCTCAAACGTCCACGGCAGATAGGGACCGAACTGTCTCACGACGTTCTAAACCCAGCTCGCGTACCACTTTAAATGGCGAACAGCCATACCCTTGGGACCGGCTTCAGCCCCAGGATGTGATGAGCCGACATCGAGGTGCCAAACACCGCCGTCGATATGAACTCTTGGGCGGTATCAGCCTGTTATCCCCGGAGTACCTTTTATCCGTTGAGCGATGGCCCTTCCATACAGAACCACCGGATCACTAAGACCTACTTTCGTACCTGCTCGACGTGTCTGTCTCGCAGTCAAGCGCGCTTTTGCCTTTATACTCTACGACCGATTTCCGACCGGTCTGAGCGCACCTTCGTACTCCTCCGTTACTCTTTAGGAGGAGACCGCCCCAGTCAAACTACCCACCATACACTGTCCTCGATCCGGATAACGGACCAGAGTTAGAACCTCAAAGTTGCCAGGGTGGTATTTCAAGGTTGGCTCCACGCGAACTGGCGTCCACGCTTCAAAGCCTCCCACCTATCCTACACAAGCAAATTCAAAGTCCAGTGCAAAGCTATAGTAAAGGTTCACGGGGTCTTTCCGTCTAGCCGCGGATACACTGCATCTTCACAGCGATTTCAATTTCACTGAGTCTCGGGTGGAGACAGCGCCGCCATCGTTACGCCATTCGTGCAGGTCGGAACTTACCCGACAAGGAATTTCGCTACCTTAGGACCGTTATAGTTACGGCCGCCGTTTACCGGGGCTTCGATCAAGAGCTTCGCTTGCGCTAACCCCATCAATTAACCTTCCGGCACCGGGCAGGCGTCACACCCTATACGTCCACTTTCGTGTTTGCAGAGTGCTGTGTTTTTAATAAACAGTCGCAGCGGCCTGGTATCTTCGACCGGCATGGGCTTACTGAGTAAATCATTCACCCTCACCGGCGCACCTTCTCCCGAAGTTACGGTGCCATTTTGCCTAGTTCCTTCACCCGAGTTCTCTCAAGCGCCTTGGTATTCTCTACCCAACCACCTGTGTCGGTTTGGGGTACGGTTCCTAGTTACCTGAAGCTTAGAGGCTTTTCCTGGAAGCATGGCATCAACCACTTCGCTTTCTAAAAGAAAGCTCGTCATCAGCTCTCGGCATTAAGACCCCGGATTTACCTAAGATCTCTGCCTACCACCTTAAACAAGGACAACCAACGCCTTGCTGGCCTAGCCTTCTCCGTCCCCCCATCGCAGTAACTAGAAGTACGGGAATATTAACCCGTTTCCCATCGACTACGCTCTTCAGCCTCGCCTTAGGGACCGACTCACCCTGCGTCGATTAACGTTGCGCAGGAACCCTTGGTCTTTCGGCGTGCGAGTTTTTCACTCGCATTGTCGTTACTCATGTCAGCATTCGCACTTCTGATACCTCCAGCAAGCTTCTCAACTCACCTTCACAGGCTTACAGAACGCTCCTCTACCGCTCAACTTACGTTGAACCCGTAGCTTCGGTGCATGGTTTGAGCCCCGTTACATCTTCCGCGCAGGCCGACTCGACTAGTGAGCTATTACGCTTTCTTTAAAGGATGGCTGCTTCTAAGCCAACCTCCTAGCTGTCTAAGCCTTCCCACATCGTTTCCCACTTAACCATGACTTTGGGACCTTAGCTGACGGTCTGGGTTGTTTCCCTTTTCACGACGGACGTTAGCACCCGCCGTGTGTCTCCCGTGCTGACACTTGCCGGTATTCGGAGTTTGCATCGGTTTGGTAAGTCGGGATGACCCCCTAGCCGAAACAGTGCTCTACCCCCAGCAGTGATACACGAGGCGCTACCTAAATAGCTTTCGAGGAGAACCAGCTATCTCCGAGCTTGATTAGCCTTTCACTCCGATCCACAGGTCATCCGCTAACTTTTCAACGGTAGTCGGTTCGGTCCTCCAGTCAGTGTTACCTAACCTTCAACCTGCCCATGGATAGATCGCCCGGTTTCGGGTCTATACCCAGCGACTAAACGCCCTATTAAGACTCGCTTTCGCTACGCCTCCCCTATTCGGTTAAGCTCGCCACTGAATATAAGTCGCTGACCCATTATACAAAAGGTACGCAGTCACCTAACAAAGTAGGCTCCCACTGCTTGTACGCATACGGTTTCAGGTTCTATTTCACTCCCCTCTCCGGGGTTCTTTTCGCCTTTCCCTCACGGTACTGGTTCACTATCGGTCAGTCAGTAGTATTTAGCCTTGGAGGATGGTCCCCCCATATTCAGACAAAGTTTCTCGTGCTCCGTCCTACTCGATTTCATTGAAAAGAGATTTTCGCGTACAGGGCTATCACCCACTATGGCCGCACTTTCCAGAGCGTTCCGCTAATCTCAAATCAACTTAAGGGCTAATCCCCGTTCGCTCGCCACTACTAAGGGAATCTCGGTTGATTTCTTTTCCTCAGGGTACTTAGATGTTTCAGTTCCCCTGGTTCGCCTCTTACACCTATGTATTCAGTGCAAGATACTGAGCTTGTGCTCAGTGGGTTTCCCCATTCAGATATCTCCGGATCACAGTCTGTTTGCCGACTCCCCGAAGCTTTTCGCAGGCTACCACGTCTTTCATCGCCTCTGACTGCCAAGGCATCCACCGTATGCGCTTCTTCACTTGACCATATAACCCCAAGCAATCTGGTTACTGTCTATAACGTGAAGACGACATTCGCCGAAAATTCGCGCTTGAATTCGCAAATTTTACCTTGAGCTATCCGATCATCAGTGAAAATGATCGAACAGTCACTTCTATCACATACCCAAATTTTTAAAGAACGATTCTGGTAAAGACCAGAAATCAACATTTCACAGCAAACCTGCAAATGTTCATTTCTGAACTCTAACGAGTGGTGGTGGAGCCAAGGAGGATCGAACTCCTGACCTCCTGCGTGCAAAGCAGGCGCTCTCCCAGCTGAGCTATGGCCCCAATGTCTTGAAGCCTACGCCCCATAACATTGGTGGGTCTGGGCAGATTCGAACTGCCGACCTCACCCTTATCAGGGGTGCGCTCTAACCAACTGAGCTACAGACCCAATCGTCTTCGCAATGAATCAAGCAATTCGTGTGGGAGCTTATGAAGAAGCTGATGTCTTCGATTAAGGAGGTGATCCAGCCGCAGGTTCCCCTACGGCTACCTTGTTACGACTTCACCCCAGTCATGAATCACTCCGTGGTAACCGTCCCCCCGAAGGTTAGACTAGCTACTTCTGGAGCAACCCACTCCCATGGTGTGACGGGCGGTGTGTACAAGGCCCGGGAACGTATTCACCGTGACATTCTGATTCACGATTACTAGCGATTCCGACTTCACGCAGTCGAGTTGCAGACTGCGATCCGGACTACGATCGGTTTTATGGGATTAGCTCCACCTCGCGGCTTGGCAACCCTTTGTACCGACCATTGTAGCACGTGTGTAGCCCAGGCCGTAAGGGCCATGATGACTTGACGTCATCCCCACCTTCCTCCGGTTTGTCACCGGCAGTCTCCTTAGAGTGCCCACCATAACGTGCTGGTAACTAAGGACAAGGGTTGCGCTCGTTACGGGACTTAACCCAACATCTCACGACACGAGCTGACGACAGCCATGCAGCACCTGTGTCTGAGTTCCCGAAGGCACCCCGCCATCTCTGGCAGGTTCTCAGCATGTCAAGGCCTGGTAAGGTTCTTCGCGTTGCTTCGAATTAAACCACATGCTCCACCGCTTGTGCGGGCCCCCGTCAATTCATTTGAGTTTTAACCTTGCGGCCGTACTCCCCAGGCGGTCGACTTAATGCGTTAGCTGCGCCACTAAGATCTCAAGGATCCCAACGGCTAGTCGACATCGTTTACGGCGTGGACTACCAGGGTATCTAATCCTGTTTGCTCCCCACGCTTTCGCACCTCAGTGTCAGTATTAGCCCAGGTGGTCGCCTTCGCCACTGGTGTTCCTTCCTATATCTACGCATTTCACCGCTACACAGGAAATTCCACCACCCTCTGCCATACTCTAGCTCGCCAGTTTTGGATGCAGTTCCCAGGTTGAGCCCGGGGCTTTCACATCCAACTTAACGAACCACCTACGCGCGCTTTACGCCCAGTAATTCCGATTAACGCTTGCACCCTTCGTATTACCGCGGCTGCTGGCACGAAGTTAGCCGGTGCTTATTCTGTCGGTAACGTCAAAACAGCAAGGTATTAGCTTACTGCCCTTCCTCCCAACTTAAAGTGCTTTACAATCCGAAGACCTTCTTCACACACGCGGCATGGCTGGATCAGGCTTTCGCCCATTGTCCAATATTCCCCACTGCTGCCTCCCGTAGGAGTCTGGACCGTGTCTCAGTTCCAGTGTGACTGATCATCCTCTCAGACCAGTTACGGATCGTCGCCTTGGTGAGCCTTTACCTCGCCAACTAGCTAATCCGACCTAGGCTCATCTGATAGCGTGAGGTCCGAAGATCCCCCACTTTCTCCCGTAGGACGTATGCGGTATTAGCGTTCCTTTCGAAACGTTGTCCCCCACTACCAGGCAGATTCCTAGGCATTACTCACCCGTCCGCCGCTGAATCATGGAGCAAGCTCCACTCATCCGCTCGACTTGCATGTGTTAGGCCTGCCGCCAGCGTTCAATCTGAGCCATGATCAAACTCTTCAGTTCAATACTGCTTGGGTTTTGAGAAAACCCTAAACTTGGCTCAGCAATCGCAAATCTCTTTACAAGTAAAGAGTAACTCTCGAATTAACGAGTGTTGCTTTGTGATGCTGATAATCTTGCGACTATTCAGTCTTACATTCACAAGCACCCACACGAATTGCTTGATTCAGTTGTTAAAGAGCGTTTCGATCAAGCCTTTCGTCTCAACCGAGGCCGCGCATTCTACAGCAGCCTTTCTCACTGTCAAGCTGTTTTTTTCGAAAATCTCTTTTCTACTCAACCGCTTGCCGCTTCGATCAATCTTCATCTCTCGTCAGCGGGAGGCGAATCATACAGCGTTCAAAACCGCTGTCAACCACCTCTTTCAACCGCCTCCGATCAACCCGACCGAAGCCACCAACAGGACTCAACCACCACCCTGTCAGCCCGGCGCATTCTACTCGAATCCGCCACCAGCGCAACCCTCAATCTCAAAGCAACTTGTTGATTTACAAGAACTTTTAGCAGAGGACCGCGCCAGAAGTGGTGCGCATTATAGGGGCCTGAAAATGGGCGTCAACCGTTAATTTGCATATTACACAAATGAGCGCCGCCAGAGACTGCGGCGCTGCTCGATAGCAATCAATCCTCGATGCGCTTGCGACGCCGCATCTGCATCAAATGCTGAATGGGACCGGAGGCGGCATAGCCAAGAAAAATAAGCAGCAGAACTCGCGGCGGATCGCTGAAGACCACGGCAAAGACCAACACCACGATCAGGATCGCTACGAACGGCACGCGCCCCTTTAGATCAAGGTCCTTGAAGCTGTAGTACTTGATATTGCTGACCATTAGCAGACCGGCGGCGGCAACCATCAGTGCGAACAGCATGACCAGCACAAGCGGTAGGTCCACACCTCGAATGCCTTGATCGTCCAACGCCCAGACGGCCCATACCCAACCTGCAACCACCCCGGCCGCCGCAGGACTTGCCAAGCCGATGAACCAGCGCTTATCGACCTTGCCAATCTGGGTATTGAATCGCGCCAACCTCAAGGCCGCGCAAGCTACATAAATGAAGGCAACCGTGAGTCCGACGTTACCCAGCTCGGACAATGCCCATTCGTACGCCAAAACCGCTGGTGCCAGACCGAAAGCCACCATATCCGAGAGAGAGTCGTACTCAGCGCCGAACGCGCTTTGCGTGTTGGTCAAACGCGCCACGCGCCCATCTAGGCTGTCGAGCACCATCGCCACGAACACGGTCGCCGCAGCCACGTAAAAATTGCCGTTGATGGCCGTGATGATGGAAAAGAATCCGGCAAACAGGTTGGCCGTGGTGAACAGATTAGGCAGCAGGTAAATTCCACGATGACGGACCTTTCGACCATCGGGGCCTTGAGTTTCCTCGACGTGCTCGTCAATCGGCAGAATGCTTTCCGCCTCAACCGCCTTGTTCGGCTCTTCAGGTTGCTCATTCATGCACTATCACCTTCACAACAGGTACGGATAAATTCGACCAAGCCTGAAGACATGCGGTTCAGGTCCGGCCAAACACTCGTTTTATACCAGATGACTGGACGCCAAAACGAAAAAACGCGGCCGAGGCCGCGTTTCTCCAGCAGAACGGAAATCAGTTCTTGCTCTTGTCGACAATCTTGTTAGCGGCGATCCAAGGCATCATCGCACGCAGCTTCTCGCCGACGACTTCGATGCCGTGTGCAGCATTGTTGCGACGATAGGCCGTCATCGACGGGTAGTTGGTGGCACCTTCGGTGATGAACATCTTGGCGTATTCACCATTCTGGATGCGCTTGAGAGCATTGCGCATAGCAGCACGGGATTCGGCGTTGATGACTTCCGGACCGGTGACGTATTCGCCGTACTCGGCGTTGTTGGAGATCGAGTAGTTCATGTTGGCGATGCCGCCTTCGAACATCAGGTCGACGATCAGCTTCAGCTCGTGCAGGCACTCGAAGTAGGCCATTTCCGGCGCGTAACCCGCTTCAACGAGGGTTTCAAAACCGGCCTTGACCAGCTCGACGCAACCGCCACAAAGCACGGCCTGCTCACCGAACAGGTCGGTTTCGGTCTCGTCCTTGAAGGTGGTTTCGATGATGCCGGTACGACCGCCGCCCACGCCGCAGGCGTAGGACAGCGCGACGTTGCGCGCATTGCCGGAAGCATCCTGATAGATGGCAATCAGGTCGGGGATGCCGCCGCCACGCACGAACTCGGAGCGCACTGTGTGGCCCGGCGCTTTCGGCGCGATCATGATTACGTCCAGGTCGGCGCGCGGCACCACCTGATTGTAGTGGATCGAGAAGCCGTGCGCGAAGGCCAGGGTTGCGCCCTTCTTCAGGTTCGGCTCGATCTCGTCTTTGTACAGACGACCCTGGAACTCGTCAGGAGTCAGGATCATCACCAGGTCGGCGGCTGCGACAGCTGCCGGCACATCACTGACCTTGAGGCCATGAGCCTCGGCCTTGGCGATCGACGACGAGCCCGGACGCAAGCCGACGGTGACGTCAACGCCGGAGTCCTTCAGGTTGCACGCATGCGCGTGGCCCTGGGAGCCGTAACCGATGATGGCGACTTTCTTGCCCTGGATGATCGAAAGATCGCAATCTTTATCGTATGAAACCTTCATGAAACTACCCCTGTTGCCGGCCTCGTGGGCCATTCGATAAAACGTTGCCAACTGGCTCAGCGAGCGTGACCAGTCAGATACTCAGTACCTTGTCGCCCCGGGAGATCCCGGTGACGCCACTGCGTACAACCTCAAGAATCGCTGCGGTTCCGATGGCCTGGATGAAGCTGTCCAGCTTGTCGCTGGTTCCGGCCAACTGGATGGTATAGACGCTGGTAGTCACATCGACGATCTGCCCACGGAAGATGTCGGTAGTGCGCTTGACCTCGGCGCGCTGGGCGCCGGTGGCCTTGACCTTGATGAGCATCAGCTCGCGCTCGATATGGGCGCTTTCGGACAGGTCGACCAGCTTGACGACTTCCACCAGCTTGTTGAGGTTCTTGGTGATCTGCTCGATCACCTCCTCGTGGCCGATAGTGGTCAGGGTCAGGCGCGACAGCGTCGGATCCTCGGTCGGCGCCACGGTCAGGCTCTCGATGTTGTAGTTGCGCTGCGAGAACAGCCCGACCACGCGAGACAGTGCGCCCGGTTCGTTTTCCATCAAAAGGGAAATGATGTGTCTCATGATCAGGTCCGCTCCGTCTTGCTCAGCCACATATCGCGCATCGCGCCGTCTTTGATCTGCATCGGGTAGACGTGTTCGCTGGTGTCAACGGCGATATCGAGGAATACCAGGCGATCCTTCATGGCGAAGGCCTCTTCCATTTTCGGCTTGAGGTCCTTCAGGTCGGTGATGCGCATGCCAACGTGCCCGTAGGCTTCAGCCAGCTTGACGAAGTCCGGCAGCGACTCCATGTAGGAGTGCGAGTAACGGCTGTTGTAGACCATGTCCTGCCACTGGCGGACCATGCCCAGCGCACCGTTGTTGAGGTTGATGATCTTCACCGGCAGGTCGTACTGCAGGCAGGTCGACAGCTCCTGGATATTCATCTGGATACTGCCCTCGCCGGTCACACAGGCGACATCGGCGTCAGGGAAGTTCAGCTTCACGCCCATGGCTGCCGGCAGACCGAAGCCCATAGTGCCGAGGCCGCCCGAGTTGAGCCAGCGGTTGGGCTTATCGAACTTGTAATACTGGCAGGCGAACATCTGGTGCTGACCGACGTCCGAGGCAACATAGGCCTCGCCCTTGGTCACTTCGCAGAGCACCTCGATGGCGGTCTGCGGCTTGATGATCGAACCATCGCCCTTGTCATAAGGGAACAGCCCGCGGTTGCCGCGCCACTCGTCGATCTGCTTCCACCAGCTGGCGACCGTCTCGGCATTCGGCGCCTGGCCGATTTCCTTGACGATGGCGACCATCTCAGTCAGCACACTATCGACCGGACCGACGATCGGGATGTCGGCCTTGATGGTCTTGGAAATGGACGCCGGATCGATATCGATATGGATGATCTTGGCGTTCGGGCAGAACTTCGCCGCACCATTGATCACGCGGTCATCGAAGCGCGCACCCACCGCCAGGATCACGTCGGAATGGTGCATGGCCAGGTTGGCGGTGTAGCTGCCGTGCATACCCAGCATGCCGACGAACTGGCGATCGCTGCCCGGATAGCAACCCAGGCCCATCAGGGTGTTGGTCACCGGCAGGTTGAGCATCTTCGCCAGCTCGGTCAGCTGCGCCGAAGCACCACCCAGGACCACGCCGCCACCGGCGTAGATGATGGGCCGCTTGGCTCCCAGCAGTAGCTCCGCCGCTTTGCGAATCTGCCCCGAATGCCCACGCACGGCCGGGCTGTACGAACGCAGCTTGGCCTTCTTCGGGTAGACATATTCGAATTTTTCGGCCGGGTTGGTCATATCCTTCGGGATATCGATGACCACCGGCCCAGGACGCCCGGACTCGGCAAGATAGAACGCCTTCTTCATCACCTCGGGGATTTCCGAAGGATGCTTGATCATGAAGCTGTGCTTCACGATCGGACGAGAGATGCCGATCATGTCGGTTTCCTGGAAGGCATCGGTGCCGACCATGGTGCTGGGCACCTGACCGGAGATGACCACCATCGGGATCGAGTCCATGAAGGCGGTGGCGATACCGGTGATGGCATTGGTCGCCCCAGGACCGGAGGTCACCAGCACCACGCCGGCCTTGCCGGTCGCACGCGCATAGCCATCGGCCATATGGGTGGCAGCCTGCTCGTGACGAACCAGGATGTGCTCGATGGACTTTTCCTTGAAAAGCGCATCGTAGATATGCAGAACGGCACCGCCCGGGTACCCGTAGATGTACTTAACGCCTTCGTCACGCAGGAAGCGGACGACCATTTCAGCGCCGGATAAGAGTTCCACGTTGTTCACCTCTGAAACGCCAGATAGCGACTCCAAAGAGCGGAGCCACCTGAAATAGGTTTACTGCCGGCAGGGCATGAGCGACGGTGGTCGCCGACTACGTCAGCCACTGACTGAGCCAGTATTGGAAGAAACCCTGTTGTCGCGGGCTCTCCACCCAGCGCGAGGTAACGCGTTGCGGGTGATGCAGGTCGGCGCGGGTAGCACCTCATGTCTGTCTAGGCTGAGCCGGTATCACTTGCGGCGAAGCGGCTCAGGACAGCAAGTCTCGGATTGTTCGGATTCGGCGCTGGCAAGTCAAGCCTGCCGTTGCGTTGAGGTGCATTCAGGCTGTGATCTGGTGCAGCAGCGGCACTCGGGCTTTTGGGTATAGTGCCGCTGGTTCCGCTCACACGAAGGAAAACACATGCGATCGATGGTTATTGTCGGCAGCCTCCTGCTCGCCCTGAGTAGCAGCACAATGGCCGCGCAGGTATACAAATGGGTCGACGCACAGGGCATCACCCACTTCAGTGCGCAACCGCCGCAAGGTCAGGCCGCCCAGACTCTGAATACGGTTACCCCGCCACCGAAGCCCGTTGCCGCCGAATCAGACGCCAGTGAAAACAGCGAGTCGCTGGTAGATCAGGAGAAAATCGATCACAAGGTCAAGCAACAGGTTGCCAAACAGGAAGCCGAGCGCAAGCGCTATTGCGAGACACTGCAGACCAACCTGGCGCAACTGCAAAACAATCCGCGCGTACGCGTCGAGGAAAACGGCGAAGTGCGCCGTTTGAAAGAAGAGGAACGCCAATCGCGCATTGCCGAAACCAAGCAAAAGATCGAGGAGAACTGCAAGCAGTAACCCCTCCTCGCCGCTAGTCCGCCGCGCAGCGCCGACTCGCGGCGTTATTCTCTGACGATCAGACGGTCGAATTCGAGCAGAGCAGCGAGCAAGGCCCCGACGGGGCGCTCCCGATAGACCACCTCAGCCATCGAATGGATGCCGGACACCGCCGGCAGAGGCTGATTGTCTTCCAGAATCGCCTTCATCCGCGGTAGGAAAATCCACTGCAGCCATTCTTCGAACTCCAGCGTGTCGACACAGAATGGCTCAGCACTGGCCAGCGCCACGGGTGACGGCGGCGCTGATGCCCACAACCCAAGCACACGCAATTCCCGCTCGATCAGCAGCAGCTGCTGCGCCACGTCCGACAGCCGCGCGTCCATCACAGGCTGACCTTGGCGCGCTCGCGTGCCTGGGCCGCACCCGCAGCATCACCCTGGCGTTCCCGTGCCTGAGCGATCAGCTCCCACAGACTGGCTTGCAGTGCAGGTCGTCCGCTGGCGTAGCTCAGACCTCGACGGGAAAGCTGCTCGGCCTGTACCGCATCGCCCTGTGCCAGTCGCACCTGTGCCAGGCGGTAGAGCACCTGCGGCTCACGCGGAGCGATTCGTTGCGCGCGCTCCAGGCTGGATGCGGCGCCGTTGAGATCGCCACTGCCCTGCAGCTGCTGTGCGGTGGTCAACAGCGCCAGCACCGGGCCGTCTAGCTGTTCGTCGGCCGAAAGGCCGCGCGATGAGGGAATGCCGCTCGGCTGCGGCGCGGGCGCGGGTGCCGTCATGGCGGGCGCGGACGGCGGCGCCGCATTCCACGCGCCCTGAGACATCGGCGCCGGATCAATCGAGCCGACGATGCCACCGTCCGGTGCCGCGTACGTCTGCAGCGGCGCCGAACTACCCTGCGGGACCATTACCGTCACGCCGGAATCCTCCGGCAGCGCCCGGGGCGCAGCCGCCATGCCCGGGGCCCGGTAGGCCTGGCGCGCAGCCATTTCTTCGGAAACCGGCGCCCCCGCATCGACCACCGGAATCGCGCGCCGGTCAACCGTGGCGCATCCGGGAAGCAGGGCCGCGGCGGCCAGTACGATCATCCATTGCCTGTTCAATCTGCAAACCTCTTAAAAGACGCGAATAGCCAAATCCGGCGAATCACTGCAGCCAGCCTCGTACCCAGTCCATGACCGATTCGGCCGGCGCCTGGAGCCCGCAGCCGGGCCCGGCTGCCGGCTCACTGCCGCGAATATAGGGCATTTGCACCGCGCCCGGGCAGCGCTGGTCGGTCGCCTGGCCGCTACCGGAATCGACCCAAACCTGCACGACATTGTCCGGCAGCGGCATGTTCAGCGGCAGCGGGTCGGCGCGGCGCATGAAATCGGTCCAGACCTGCAGCGCCCCGGTGGCGCCGGTCAGCGAGGTCTTGCCGTTGTCGTCGCGACCAAGCCAGACCACCGCCAGCAGATCCTGACTGAAGCCGGCAAACCAGCTGTCTCGCGAATCGTTGGTGGTTCCGGTCTTGCCGGCCAGATTCAGCGAGCGCGGCAGGCGGTTGTAGGCCGAGCGTCCGGTGCCCTCGTGCATCGCCCGCTGCATTGCGTACTGCGTGAGGTAGATGGCACCGGCATCGAAACGCTGCTCGATCTGGAACGGGTAGCGCTTGAGCGGCTCGCCGGTAGCGGTCAGCACGCTGCGAATGCCACGCAACGGTGTGTTGAAACCACCGTTGGCGAGGGTCTGGTACATGTCCGCGACTTCGATCGGTCGCAAGCCACCAGCGCCCAGCAGCATCGACGGGTAGGCCGGCCAGTCCGGTGAGGCACCCAGGCGCGCCAGCGTCTTGAGCACGGTCGGCACACCGAGATCGAGCCCCAGGCGTGCCGTCGACAGGTTGTAGGAGTTCGCCAGCGCTTGGTACAGGTACACCGTGCCATAGGCTTGGCGACCATAGTTCTGCGGTTTCCAGACCTTGCCGTCGCCGCCCTCGACCGAAAACGGTTCGTCCTCCAGCAGGCTGGTCAGGGTGTACTGGCTGGGCCGCTCCAGCGCGGCGAGATAGATCGCCGGCTTGATCAGCGAGCCGATTGGCCGCACCGCATCCAGCGCCCGGTTGAAGCCCGCATAACCCGGCTGCCGGCTGCCGAGCATAGCCTGGATCTCACCGGTTTCCGGGTTGGTCACCAGCATCGCGCCCTCGACGGCTTCCGCGCCCTTACCGAGGCGCTTGAGCGTATCGCTCATCGCCGACTCGGCCTTGAGCTGCAGAATCGGATCGAAGCTGGTGAAGACACGCAGCCCCTCCTCGGTGAGGTCTTCTTCGCGGTAGTCCTCGCGCAGCTGGCGTTTGACCAGATCGAGGAACGCCGGATAGGAGCTGTCCGCCATGCTGCCACGCTGCGTAACACCGAGCGGCAACTGCTTGGCCGCCGCGGCCTCCTCGGCGGTCACCACCTGCTGCTCGGCCAGCATGTCGAGAATCAGGTTGCGCCGCTCCAGGGCGCGTTCCGGGTTGCGCCGCGGGTTGTAATAGGTCGGCCCCTTGACCATACCCACCAGCAGCGCCACCTGATGCAACTTGAGCTCGGCCAGCGGCCGGCCGAAGAAATACTGGCTGGCCAGGCCGAAGCCGTGGATCGCGCGCCGACCGTCCTGCCCGAGGAACACCTCATTGAGGTAGGCCTCGAGGATCTCCTGTTTGTCGTAATGCAGCTCCAGCAGCACCGCCATCATCGCCTCGGTGGCCTTGCGGCTGAGGCTGCGCTCGTTGGTCAGGTAGAAGTTCTTGACCAGCTGCTGGGTCAGCGTACTGCCGCCCTGGCGCACCTGACCGGCCGTCAGGTTGACCCAGACAGCGCGGGCGATCGACTTGGGCGACACGCCGAAATGGTCGAAGAATTCGCGGTCCTCGACCGCCACCAGCGTCTCCACCAGATACGGCGGTACCTGATCAAGCTTGATCAGGATGCGATCCTCGTTATGCGCCGGATACAGCCCACCGATCAGCAGCGGCTCGAGCCGCGCGACCGCCAGCGGGCCGCCGTTGGCACGATTGAGCCCCGCGACGAAGTCACCGGAAAAGCGCACGCGCACCCGCTGCGACTCCTCCGCGCCCTCGTAGAACTGGAAGCCGCGGGTATGCAGCTCGACGTTGTTGCCGGCGACCGAAGCACTGCCCGGACCGCTGACCGCCTTCTCGCGGCGATAGCCCAGCGCGTCGAGTTCGGTGAGGAAATCGTCCTTGGCCAGCTTCTGCCCGACGAACAGTTCGAGCGGGCGAGCGTAGACCTTGGCCGGGATGGTCCAGCGCTTGCCGGAGAATTTCTCCTGCACCACGGCATCTAGGTAAATGGCGAACCCGGCGAGGATCACCAGGCCGACGATAGAGAGTTTCAGCACCCACCCCAACCAGGGGCGAGCACTACCGGCACGGCGTTTCGAGCGGCTACGGGAAGAGCGGGATCTAGTCATGGCGGCGCATTATACGCAGCTTTGTCGTGACGGTCAGACGCCCTCTCGGCGGTTTGCAGCCTGGGCCTCAGTCGCCATAATGCCGGGGTTTTCGACCGCGTGACGGGCTTCTCAGCGAAGCGCCACGCCGCCTCCAACAACTTCAACAAGGAAAGACCGTGAGCCAAGCACTGATCGCCGCCCTGCAGAATCCGGCCCTCTATCCGCATCCGGTCGACGACTTGCGGGTCATCGAAACACACATCTCCTGGGTCATTCTCACCGGCCAGTTCGCCTACAAGATCAAGAAGCCGGTGGACTTCGGCTTTCTCGACTTCACCGCGCTGGCGGCACGCAAGCACTTCTGCGAAGAAGAATTGCGCCTGAACCAGCGCATGGCCGCCGGCCTGTACCTGGAGGTACTGCCGATCACCGGTAGCGAGCAGGCGCCGCAGCTGGATGGCGCGGGCGCGCCTATCGAATATGCGCTGAAGATGCGCGAGTTCCCGCAATCTCAACTGCTGGCGGAACTCCAGGCACGCGGCGAACTGACCGACGCCCACATCGATGCGCTGGCGCGGCAGATCGCCTCCTTCCACCTGCAAACCCCACAGGTAGCCGCTGACCATCCGCTCAACACGCCCGAGGCGATCGTCGCGCCGATGCGGCAGAACTTCGAGCAGATCCGTCCGCTGCTGAACGAAGACACCGATCTGCGTCAGCTCGACGCCCTGCAGGAATGGACCGAAACCAGCGCCAGCCGCCTGCGGCCGCTGCTGCAGCGGCGCTGCAAGGAAGGCTTCGTCCGCGAATGTCACGGCGATCTGCACCTGGGCAACGCCACGCTGATCGACGGCGAGGTCGTGCTGTTCGACTGCATCGAATTCAACGAGCCGTTCCGCCTGATCGACATCGCTTCGGATGCCGCCTTCCTCGCGATGGACCTCGAAGACCGCGGCCTGAAATGCCAGGCACGACGCTTCCTCAATGGCTGGCTGGAGCACACTGGCGACTACGCCGCGCTCGAGCTGCTCAACCTGTACAAGGCCTATCGTGCCCTGGTGCGCGCCAAGGTCAGCCTGTTCCGCCTGTATCAGGAGCAGGATGCAGTGGAGCGCAAGGTGATCCTGCGCCAGTACCGCAGCTACGCCAACCTGGCGGAGAGCTACAGCGCCATCCCGTCGCGCTTTCTGGCGATCACCCACGGCGTGTCGGCCGTCGGCAAGAGCCACGTGGCGCTGCGTCTGGTCGAAGCCCTGGGCACCGTGCGCTTGCGCTCGGATGTCGAGCGCAAGCGGCTGCACGGAGTGCAGACGGCCGACCAGCAAGGCCAGCTCAACGCCGGCATCTACAGCCAGGATGCCAGCGACGCGACCTACCAGCGACTGCACCAGCTTGCCGAGCACGCCTTGCTCGCTGGCTTTCCGGTCGTCATCGATGCGACCTATCTCAAGCAGGCGCAGCGCGAAGCGGCCTGGCAGATTGCCGAAGCTACCGGCGTACCCTTCCTGATCCTCGACTGTCATGCGCCGGATGCGGTGCTGGAGCAGTGGCTGGCGCAGCGCCAGGCGGAGGGTAGTGACCCTTCGGATGCCACGCAGGAGGTGATCCGCGCGCAGCAGGCCAGTCGCGATCCACTCAGCGAACAGGAACAAGCGCGCAGCCGGCGCATCGACACCCACGATGCCGGCAGTCTCGACAGTCTGGTCGAAGCCATTCGCCAGCATCTGCCGGGCGTCTGAGCCGGGGGCGCTGCGAGCAGATCGTGGCGCCCCTTCTATACTCACACGCACCCCCGCACGGAAATCGAACATGTCCGACTGCTCCACGCCCACCCTGCCCACACCACAGGTCGCACGTGACAGCGTCGAACTGTTCTCGGCACGCGCCAGCGGCTATGCGCAGTTTCGCCCGCACTACCCGGCCGGCCTGTTCACCTGGCTGGCCGGCCAATGCCGGCGAACCGACATAGCGCTGGACATCGCCGCCGGCAACGGCCAGGCCAGCCTGCCGCTGCAGCGGCACTTCCACCGGGTGCTCGCCTGTGACGCCAGCGCGGCGCAATTGAATGCCGGCGCGCACTGGGAATCGGTCGGGCGTTTCGTCGCCGATGCCGAACAGTTGCCGCTCAAGGACAACCAGCTGGATCTGATCGTGGTGGCCCAGGCGCTGCACTGGTTCGCCTCGCCAGCCTTCTTCGCGCAGGCGCGCCGGGCGCTGAAACCGGGCGGACTGTTCTGCGCCTGGTGCTACAGCCTGCTGGAGATTGATCCAGCACTGGACGACATCATCAACCGCCTGCACGGCAAGACGCTCGCCGGATACTGGCCGGCTGGCCGCGCAAGCGTCGACGCCGGCTATCGGGACATTCATCTACCTTTCGCGCGACTCGCCGTTCCAGCCTTCGCACTCGAGGCGACCTGGAGCTTCGAACAGCTGATTGGCTACCTGCGTACCTGGTCGGCCGTGACGAAGTGGCAGCAAACGCATGGCAGCGACCCGGTTGCCGCCGTACAGGCTTCGCTGCGCGAGGCGTGGGGCGATGTGCAAGCATCACGGCGCATTCGCTGGCCACTCCATTTTCTTGCAGGTTATCCCACCCAGTAGCTACGCAAGGAAGCTGCCATGCACGATGAACTGCTCACCCTGCGCAACCTCGGCAAGACTTCCTCACAGTGGCTGCACGCCTCGGGCATTCATACCGCTGCCGACCTGCGCCGACTCGGCGCGGTAGGCTCCTACCGGGCGGTCAAAGCCCGCGGTTTCGGCGCCTCACGCGTGCTCCTGTATGCCATCGAAGGTGCCCTGCGCGATCTCCCCTGGCAGGAGCTGCCGGCGTCGCTGAAGGACGAACTGAACCGGCTTCTCGACGAAAGTCACAATAAGAGCTAGCTCACAACCTCCACCGGCCAGGATTTACTCCCCCAAAGGCCGTGCCTATTGTGCGCGAATCGCGTCAGCCATCGATTTCGCCTGTTCGTTCAAGGATTACCGACATGTATCTACTCGGAGAGCAACCGGCCTATGCCGATCGGCTGATCAGCCATCTGCAGGGCATTCCGGGCCAGCTGCTCGACGGGCTGGCACCCTGCGGCGCGCCCATCGAGTACGGGCACACCGACGACCTCGGCAGCGAACTGGCCGCCGAACGGCTGTACCTGGTCGACAGCGGCCTGCTGCATGCACGAATCGACGACAAACCACTGTTCTATCTGCAGGAAGGTGATCTGCTCGGCCTGCATCAGGGCAGCGAACTGCCGCCCTGCCGGTACTGCAGCGACGAGCCTGTCCGCCTGGTTCCCTACACCCGCAGCGACGTGCTCGCGCACATCCAGGCCGACGCGCACCGCCAAGAACTGCTCATCCAGTACCTCAGCGGGCACACCGCGCTGCTCGGCGATGCCCTGGCACGTCTGCGTCAGCCGGACGTCCGGCCGGCCACCGGGTTCCGTCATTTCGCCGCCGGCGATGAACTGATCCATCAGGGCGATGAGGCCGACAACGTGTTCATCATTGTTGACGGCCGTGCGGAGGCGCTCGTCGATGGGCAGAAGGTCGGCGATGTGCAGAAGGACGAGATTTTCGGGGCGATGGCCGTCTTCACGCGCGAGAAGCGCAACGCCACTGTGGTCGCCAGCGAACCCTGCACCGTCATGGTGATTCCCAAGGAGCAATTCCTCAGCCTCACACAAAACAATCCCCGCATCGCCCACAGCCTCATCGAAAGCATGGCGCGACGCATCGATCTGCTGAACAAGGAAGTCACTCAGTTACGCCTGGCCGTTCCCGCATGAGGTGTTGAAAATTCTTTTATTCCAAGCGTTGACTTGCTAATGAGAATTGTTACTATTATCTCAACTGGTCGCGAGATCAGCCGGTAACTGAAGGCCCAGGCAGTCGGACTTTCAGGTTATCTCCTCATCAGGCTAATCACGGTTTTTAGACCCGACTCTGTCGGGTCTTTTTTTGTCCGGCAAAAATGCCCCAGCTGCTCAGCGCTTGCGCATCTCTTCGCAGTAATCCCTGGCCGGCTGCGCCGGCGTGTACCAGACGAAATCCGCCTGCTGCGCCGCAACGCGCTCCCCGACCTCAGCGAGTATCAGTACCTGAGCGTTGCCCGCGGCGCCCAGATCAAGCAGGTGCAAGGGCGCACCGAGATCGCGACGCGCGTGAAAGCCCCCGGCGATCAACAGCGTCGGCTTCGGCGCCGCCAACAGGCGTGCGGCCATGCGCCGGTCGCGCTGCTGCTGCACCGCCAGCATGGCCGGCACCTGGCTGTCCGGCAGCATGCCGCAGTGAGACTCGACGATCTGCGCGCGCAACGCGTCAGCAACTTCGGCGCGCGTGGACTCGCCATCGGGCAGGCGCGGCACCTCACGGTAGATCTGGCCGATCTCGGCGCGCGCCAGGTTCGCCGGCATCAGCGGGAAAGGCTGCGCCAGCGCATGGCTGACCAGCGGACCATAGAGCTGCCACGGCCACCCCGGCGACCAGGCCAAGCTGGCCGGCAGATCCTCCACCGGCTCGCCGCGACGCAGCTGCGTTTGCGCCCGAGCCACCGCGGGCTGCTGCTCCGGCGTCAGCATCTCCAGTAGCAGGCTGCCCTGACTGCGCTGTTCGGCCAGCGCCTGCAGCAGCCAGAGCTGCAGCGCATGATGATCGGGATTGTCGTGACGCTCGCCGACGAGCACGTAATCCGCCTTCGCCAGCCGCCGGACTAGCTGCGCGGCGCTCAGCCGCTCGCCACTGCGCAGATCGACGATCGCCCCAAGGTCTACGTGATCGCGCCCCCCCGAACTCTGCCATTCGGGCAGCGGCGGCAGCGTCTGGCAAGCCGACAACAACAGCAGCAACGGCAAGAAGAAAATACGCAAGACGAGCTCCTCAACGGGCAATGATGAGTGGATGATCGCGCTCGGGGTGACGCTGCACCAGCACCTCCAGGTCGAACACGCTGCGCAGCAGGTCGGCCCGCAGAACCTCATGCGGCGTGCCGCTCGCGCGGTTGCAGCCTTCGGCAAGCAGCAGCAGGCGATCGCAATAGCGCGCGGCCAGGTTCAGATCATGCAGGATCACCAGCACGGCCGCGCCGCGGCCCGCAACCTCCCGCAACACCTGCAGGACCCTGTGCTGGTGCGCCGGATCGAGCATGGAGGTCGGCTCGTCGAGCAATAGCACCTGCCCCTCGCCTCCCGGCCAGAGCTGCGCCAGCACTCGTGCCAGATGCACGCGCTGACGCTCACCGCCGGACAACTCCAGATAGTTGCGCGCGCGCAAATGTGCGGCATCGGCCGCCTCCAGCGCTTCGGTGACAATGCGCGCATCCGCCTCGCGCCCGCTGTCGTGCGGCAAACGCCCAAGCGCCACCACCTCGTCCACCCGGAAGGCGAAGTTCAGCGTCGAGCTCTGTGGCAACACCGCGAGATGACGTGCCCGCTCGCGCGCCGGCCAGTCGACCAAGGCGCGACCATGCAGCGACACCACCCCGGCAGCGGTTGGCAGCTCACCGCTCAGCGCCCCGAGCAGGCTGCTCTTGCCGGCGCCGTTGGGGCCGAGCACCCCGAACAGCTCTCCGGCGTGCAGCTGCAGATCGATACCCTGCACGGCCAGCCGCGCGCCGCGCCGCACCGCAACTCTGGTCGCAGTCAGCATCAGGCACGCCTTCGCAGCAGCAGATAAAGAAAGAACGGTGCGCCGAGCAGCGCCGTGACGATGCCGATCGGCAATTCGGCCGGCTGCAATGCCAGCCGTGCGACGAGATCGGCCAGCAACAGCAGACTCGCGCCGGCCAGGGCCGACGCCGGCAGTACCACACGATGGTCCGGACCGGCCAGCAGCCGCACCAGATGCGGCACCACCAGCCCGATGAAGCCGATCATCCCGGCAGCGGCCACAGCGGCGCCGACGCCCAGCGCGGTACAGAGCACCAGCTCACGCTTGAGCCGCTCGACCTCGAAACCCAGATGCCGCGCCTCGGATTCGCCCAGCAGCAGCGCATTCAGCGCGTTGGCACGGGTTGGCAGCCATAACGCGACGATGCCGGTGACCAGCAGCAGCGGCCACAGCCGGCCGTAGCTTGCGCTGCCGAGGCTGCCGAGGTTCCAGAAGGTCAGCATGCGCAGCGTGGCATCGTCGGCCAGGTAGGTGAACAGCCCGATCATCGCGCCAGCCAGCGCGGTCAGCGCGATGCCGGCAAGCAGCATGGTCGAGACCTCCGCCTGGCCGCTGCGGTGCGCCAGCCGATAGACCAGCGCGGTAACGCCCAGTCCTCCGCCGAACGCGCACAAGGACAACAGGTACGGCTCGAGCGCCACCGGCAGTCCGCCGAGCAACGCGCCGCCGACAATTGCGAACGCCGCCCCCAGCGCCGCCCCGCTGGACACGCCGATCAATCCCGGATCGGCCAGCGGATTGCGAAACAGCCCCTGCATGGCCACTCCGGAAAGCGCCAGCACGGCGCCCACCGCCAGCCCCAGCAAGGCGCGTGGCAGCCGGAGCTGGCCGACGATCAACGCAGCCTGAGCGAGTTGCGGATCGTCCGGTACCAGGCCGAGCAGACCGGGAATCACACGCAGCGTGTCGCCCAGCGGCAGCGATACCGGTCCTAGTGCCAGCGACAGCCACAGCACCAGCGGCAGCAACAGACCGAGCGACAGGAACAGCGTGCGTGCGCGAAGGACAGGCCCCATCCGGTTGGTCCGCCAGAGAATGAACGGGCAAGCATATAGAGAGCGCTGCCGCCGCCGCCAGCCCCGCTGTGCCGCCGCCCGCCAATGCGCAATAATCGCCGGCCGAGCGAGGAGCCCCGATGATCCGTCTATGCGCGTCGAACGAACTGATCGAAGGCCAGAGCCGCGGTTTTGCACTGCCGCTGGTCCGCGTGGTGGCCGTGCGTCGTGATGGCGTGCCCTACCTGTACGAAAATCGCTGCCCGCACCGCGGAATCGCACTGGAATGGCTGCCTGACCAGTTCCTCGACAGCAGCGGCAGCCTGCTGCAATGCGCGACCCACGGCGCGCTGTTTCTGATCGAGTCAGGCGAATGCGTCGCCGGCCCCTGCGCCGGCCAAGGGCTACGGCCGCTGATCGGCAGTGAACGTGACGGTGTGATCTGGTTGCACGACGAGACAATACAACGCGAGTCGTGAACGCCCGGCTTGGTTATCATGCGTCAACGTTTTCTGTGAGATCGCCATGCGTCGTCTGCTGACCCTGCTGCTGTTCCTCGTCGTGCTGCCCGCCAGCGCCGGTCTGTTCGACAGCAAGCCGAGCCCCACACTCGGCGCCCCGCTCGGCGCCCCGCTCAACAACAGCGCGGACTTCCTGCCGGTGAGCGAGGCCTTTCGCCTGAGCCTGGTAGACAGTTCCCCGACACGGGTGAAGCTGCGTTTCGTCGCCGCCGAGGGTTACTACCTCTATCGCCACCGCTTCGCCTTCAAGACCCAGGAGCCGGGCGTCACCATCGGCGAAGCGCAACTGCCGGCCGGCGAGCAGAAGATCGACGACTACTTCGGCGAGGTGGAGGTCTACTACGGCGTACTGGATATCGACGTGCCGGTCGACAATCCCGAGCGGCGCCCCTTCACGCTGCAGGTGAGCTACCAGGGCTGCGCCGACAAGGGCCTGTGCTACCCGCCCGAAACCGAAAATCTGGCGATCGGCGATTCCGGCGCCGCACCCACCGCCGCACCGAATGCCCCAGAGGCAAAGCGCGAGCTTTCCTGGCGGGCGATCGGGCTGTTCTTCCTCGCCGGTCTGGGCCTGACGTTTACCCCCTGCGTGCTGCCGATGCTGCCGATCCTCAGCGGGGTGGTGCTGCGCGGTCAGACGGGCGGCATGCGCAGCTTCCTGCTGTCGCTGGCCTATGTTCTGCCGATGGCAGGCGGCTTCGCTCTGCTCGGCGCCCTGATGGGTGTATTCGGTGCCGAACTGAATCTGCAAGCGCGCCTGCAGTCGCCGTGGATCCTGGTGCCCTTCGCGCTGTTCTTCGTCGCCTTCGCGCTGGCCATGTTCGGCCTGTTCGAACTGCGTCTGCCGCAAGCGCTGTCCGCACGTCTCGATCGCGTCGCCGGCAACGCCCGCGGCGGCTCCTTCACCGGTGCGGCGTTGCTCGGGTCGATTTCCAGCCTGCTGGTATCGCCCTGTGTTTCCGCACCACTGGCCGGCGCCCTGCTCTACATCAGCGCCAGCGGCGATGCCCTCGGCGGCGGCCTGAAGCTGTTCGCCCTGGGCCTGGGCATGGGCGCGCCGCTGGTGCTGTTCGCCACCGGCGGCGGCGCGCTGCTGCCCAGAAGCGGGCCGTGGATGGTCGGCGTGCGCAACACTTTCGGCGTTCTGCTGCTGGCGGTCGCGGTATGGATGCTCGAACGCGTGCTGCCCGGCCCGCTGGCGCTGGCGCTGTGGGGGCTGCTCGCCGCCGGTTCGGCACTGTTTCTCGGCACGCTGGAGTTCACCCAGAAGACCGCGCGGCAGAAGCTCGCGCAGCTGCTGGGATTGGCCCTGCTGGTGTACGCGCTGGCGGCCTGGGTCGGCGCGCTGCAAGGCAACTCCGATCCGCTGCGGCCGCTGCCCCAGTCCAGCGCGGTACGGCTGGACAACGCGACCGGCGAAGGCTGGCAGACGCTCTCCACCACTGCCGAACTCGATGCACAACTGGCCGCCGCACGCGCCGCTGGCCAGCCGCTGATGCTGGACTGGTACGCCGACTGGTGCGTCAGCTGCAAGGTCTTCGAACGCGAGGTCTTCGCCCATCCCGAGGTGGCGCCGCGTCTGGCTGGCTATCGGCTGATCCGTTTCGACATCACCGACAGCAACGCTGAGCAGCGCGCCCTGCTCGACCGCTACCAGCTGTTCGGCCCGCCGGCGATCCTGTTCTTCGATCGCGCCGGCAACGAGCTGAAGGATGCCCGCGTCGTAGGCGAACTGGACGCCCGGGAATTCGGCGAGCGACTGGATCGCGCCGAACGTTCGCTCTAGGGTCTGTTGCGGCAATCTCCAGTCATAATGCGGGCATTTCCGGCGATCGCTGCATGACTGGACAGTCAGCCCTTGCTTCGGGCATAGTTTTTCCCCTTTCCGGCCGGCGCATCGCGCGCGGCCGTTTTGCCCAGAACAACAAGGACCGCCAATGGCCACGCTGCTCGTGCTCCACGGCCCCAACCTCAACCTGCTCGGCACCCGTGAACCCGGCGTGTACGGCGCCGTGACGCTGGCGCAGATCAATCAGGATCTGGAACAGCGCGCGCGCGATGGCGGCCATCACCTCCTGCATCTGCAATCGAACGCCGAATACGAGTTGATCGAGCGCATTCACGCCGCGCGCGACGAAGGCGTCGACTTCATCCTGATCAATCCGGCTGCCTTCACCCACACCAGCGTCGCATTACGTGACGCGTTGCTGGCCGTGAGCATCCCATTCATCGAAGTGCACCTGTCCAACGTGCACAAGCGTGAACCTTTCCGCCATCACTCCTATTTCTCCGACGTAGCGGTAGGAGTGATCTGCGGCCTTGGCGCCAGCGGCTACCGACTGGCATTGGAGGCCGCCCTGGAACAACTCGCCGCTTCCTGACAGGCCTGTGCACATGCCGGACCTCGAAGACGCGCGCAGCAATGCCCTTTGAACTTACCTGGGAGTCAATGCTTCATGGATATTCGCAAAGTCAAGAAACTGATCGAACTGCTGGAAGAGTCCGGTATCGACGAGCTCGAGATTCACGAGGGTGAAGAGTCCGTACGCATCAGCCGCCACAGCAAGCAAGTCGCGATGCAGCAACCGATCTACGCGCACGCCCCTGCTGCTCCGGCGCCGGCCCCTGCCGCCGCTGCCGCTCCGGCTGCAGACGCCGCTCCGGCCGCGCCGAAGCTGAACGGCAACGTGGTCCGTTCGCCGATGGTCGGCACCTTCTACCGTGCGTCCTCGCCGGAATCCAAGGCGTTCGTCGAAGTCGGTCAGACTGTCAAGAAAGGCGACATCCTCTGCATCGTCGAAGCCATGAAGATGATGAACCACATCGAGGCCGAAATCGGCGGCACCATCGAATCCATCCTGGTGGAGAATGGTCAGCCGGTCGAATACGACCAGCCGCTGTTCACCATCGTTTGAACCGCGGAGAGCCTGCGATGTTGGAAAAAGTACTGATCGCCAACCGCGGCGAAATCGCCCTGCGGGTGCTGCGTGCCTGCAAGGAACTGGGCATCAAGACCGTGGCGGTACATTCGACCGCCGACCGCGACCTGATGCACGTGTCGCTCGCCGATGAGTCGGTGTGCATCGGCCCGGCCTCCTCCGCCCAGTCCTACCTGAGCATTCCGGCGATCATCGCCGCCGCCGAGGTAACCGGTGCCGACGGCATTCACCCCGGCTATGGCTTCCTCGCCGAGAACGCCGACTTCGCCGAACAGGTAGAGAAATCCGGCTTCACCTTCATCGGCCCGACCGCCGACGTAATCCGCCTGATGGGTGACAAGGTGTCGGCCAAGCACGCCATGAAGAAAGCCGGCGTGCCGACCGTACCGGGCTCCGATGGCCCGCTGCCGGAAGACGAACAGCTGGCGCTGAAGATCGCCCGTGAAGTCGGCTACCCGGTGATCATCAAGGCCGCCGGCGGCGGTGGTGGTCGCGGCATGCGCGTGGTGCACAAGGAAGAGGACCTGATCGCCTCGGCCAAGCTGACCCGCAACGAAGCCGGTGCAGCCTTCGGCAACTCGATGGTCTACCTCGAGAAATTCCTGACCAACCCGCGCCACGTGGAAATCCAGGTACTCGCCGACGGCCAGGGCAATGCCATCCACCTGGGTGACCGCGACTGCTCGCTGCAGCGCCGCCACCAGAAAGTGATCGAGGAAGCCCCTGCCCCGCTGATCGATGAAGAAGCCCGCCGCAAGGTCCAGGCTCGCTGCGTCAAGGCCTGCATCGACATCGGCTACCGCGGCGCCGGCACGTTCGAGTTCCTTTATGAAGACGGCAACTTCTACTTCATCGAGATGAACACCCGCGTGCAGGTCGAACACCCGGTCACCGAGATGGTCACTGGCATCGATATCGTCAAGGAGATGCTGCTGATCGGCGGCGGCCAGAAGCTGTCGATCAAACAGGAAGATGTAGTCATTCGCGGCCACGCCGTGGAGTGCCGCATCAACGCTGAAGACCCGCGCACCTTCATGCCCAGCCCGGGCAAGGTGAAGCACTTCCATGCCCCGGGCGGCAACGGCGTGCGCGTCGATTCGCACCTGTACGACGGTTATGCGGTACCGCCGCACTACGATTCGCTGATCGGCAAGCTGATCACCTTCGGCGCCAACCGCGACGAGGCCATGGGTCGTATGCGCAATGCCCTGGACGAGCTGATCGTCGACGGCATCAAGACCAACGCCCCGCTGCACCGCGACCTGGTGCGCGACGCAGGCTTCTGCAAGGGCGGCGTCAACATCCATTACCTGGAAAAGAAACTGGGTATGGACAAGCACTGAGCCACGGCTCGGCGCTGACACAGGGGCTGCCTTCGGGCGGCCCCTGTCGTTTGTGGCACAGGGTGGACAAGCCCGCACCGCGATTCTCCGCCTGATGCCTGCACTGGCCGCAACCCACGCCCTCCAGTAAGCTTGCGCGCCTTGCCCCACCCGTTTCCCAAGAGGCCCCCATGTCCTGGTTGCAGATCCGCCTTGCCATCACCCCCGATCAGGCCGCAGAGCTGGAGGACCAGCTGCTCGAGCTGGGCGCCGTCTCGGTGACGTTCATGGATGGCGAGGACCAGCCGATCTTCGAACCGGACCTCGGCACCACGCCGCTGTGGAGCCACACCCACCTGCTCGCGCTGTTCGAGGCCGATACCGATGCGGACGCGGTACTTGCCCACCTGCGCCTGCTGCGCGGTGGCGAGCTGCCCGAGCACCACATCGAGCACATTGAAGATCAGGACTGGGAACGCAGCTGGATGGACAACTTCCAGCCAATGCGCTTCGGCCGCCGCCTGTGGATTGTGCCGAGCTGGCACGAGGCCCCGGAACCGGACGCAGTCAATCTGCTGCTCGACCCGGGACTGGCCTTCGGCACCGGCACCCACCCGACCACCGCGCTGTGCCTGGAGTGGCTGGACGGTCAGGAGCTGGCCGGCTGCCGCGTGCTCGACTTCGGCTGCGGTTCGGGCATTCTCGGCATCGCCGCCCTGCTGCTCGGCGCCGAATCGGCACTGGGCACCGACATCGACCCGCAGGCGCTGGAAGCCTCGCGCGACAATGCCGGACGCAACGGCCTGCCGGCCGATGCTTTCCCGGTCTACCTTCCCGAGCATCTGCCAACGCAGGCGGTCGACGTGGTGGTCGCCAACATCCTGGCCGGTCCGCTGGTGCAACTGGCACCGCAGATCAGCACGCTGGTCAAGCCCGGCGGCCGACTGGCGCTGTCCGGCATTCTTGCCGAGCAGGCCGAAGAGGTTCGCCGCGCCTACGAAGGCGCCTTCGATCTCGACCCGACCGCCGACAAGGACGGCTGGGTGCGCATCAGCGGAACCCGCCGCTGAACAGCGCCCGCTGTCGCCACGCGACGGGCATGAACTAGACTTGCGAGCAATTTTCGCCGGAACCCCGCATGAGCAGCTTCATCACTCAATGTCCCCACTGCCGCACCAGCTTTCGTGTCAGTCACAGCCAACTCGGCGCGGCGCGTGGCGCGGTGCGTTGCGGGGCCTGCCTTGAAGTGTTCAATGCCGCGCGTCAGCTGCTGGCCGAGGAGCATCCGACGCCACCAACCGCCATCACCAGCCCCGCGGCTCAGCCGCCTGCGCCGCCTCCGGCGCCGAGCGTAGACGAGAGCCGCTGGATCCACGACGACCTGGATCTCGACAGCCTCGACCTCGACGAGGAGCTGGCCAAGCTGGAAGCGCAGGAGCGCGAGCTTGCCCAGCGCTTCAGCCAGTCCGCGGGTACGCCGCCGGCAGACGTCGCTCCGCCGCGCGCCGAGCCGGATGAGACGACCGTACCGGATACACCGCGCGCGACGCCCGAGGGTGACTCACCCGTCCCCACCGAGGCACCGACATCGGTCGCGCCGACCGAAGCCACGCCATCGCTCCCACTCAGCCCCGCCTCGGCTGCGCCCTCGCTGCCCAGCCAGGCGGCAACTGCCAGCGAGTGGATCGCAACAAGCCACGACGACGAGACGCCCGCACGCGTGGAGCCCGACATCGGCAGCGCGGACGAGGCACCGGCCGCACCAGCACCGGAACTATCGGCCGCCAACCACACTGCCAGTCAGCGCCACGAGCCGGAGCTGGCAAACGCCCCGCTGTTCGAACTCGACGACGAGCCGCTGCAGCTCGCCTGGCAGCAACCGCGCAAGCGCTGGGGCCGCCGGCTGGCGTGGGGCACACTGAACCTTCTCGCCCTGCTCGGCCTCGCCGGCCAGTACGTGGCGTACAACTTCGACGAACTGGCGCGCCAGGACCGCTATCGCCCCTGGTTCGAGCGCCTCTGTCCGACGCTGGGTTGCACCCTGCCGAGTAAGGTCGACGTCAGCCAGATTCGCAGCAGCAACCTGGTGGTGCGCAGCCATCCGGACTTCCGTGGCGCACTGGTGGTGGACGCGATCATTTACAACCGCGCGCCCTTCGCCCAACCGTTTCCGCTGCTGGAAATTCGCTTCGCCGATCTCACCGGCAAACTGATCGCCAGCCGCAGCTTCAAGCCCAGCGAATACCTGTCGGGCGAGCTCGCCGGACAGGCGGAAATGCCCCCGCAGGTCCCTATCCATATCGCATTGGATATCCTCGACCCGGGCTCGAAAGCGGTGAACTACAGCCTGAACTTCCGCTCTCCGGAATAGCACTACGGGCAGCGTATTTCGCGGCCCGCGCCGGCTTCTAACCATTGGCGATAAGCCGGCGACTGTTCAGAATTTGTTCAAAACGACCTTTAACCCGTCATCCGGAGCGGGTATTATGCCCACCCTTTTTTGCAGTCCCGATCGACCTAACAAGCAGGCTCCAGGCAGGGAATCTTCATGTCAGCGGTACGCATCGGCCCTTACACCTTATCGAATCGCCTGATTCTCGCGCCCATGGCCGGCGTGACCGATCAGCCGTTCCGCCAGCTCTGCCGACACTTCGGCGCGGGCATGGTGGTCTCGGAAATGCTCACCAGCGACGTGCGCCTGTGGAACAGCCGCAAGTCGCGCCTGCGCATGCCGCATGCCGATGAACCGGAACCACGCTCGGTGCAGATCGCTGGCGGCGATCCGCAGATGCTTGCCGAAGCCGCACGTCGCAACGTCGAACTGGGCGCACAGATCATCGATATCAACATGGGCTGTCCGGCCAAGAAGGTCTGCAACAAAGCCGCCGGTTCCGCGCTGATGCGCGACGAAAGGCTGGTCGGGCAGATCCTCGACGCCGTGGTCGCCGCCGTCGACGTCCCCGTGACCCTGAAGATCCGCACCGGCTGGGACCGCCAGAACCGCAACGGTTCGACGATCGCGCGGATCGCCGAACAGAGTGGAATCGCCGCGCTGGCCGTGCATGGCCGCACGCGCGCCGATCTCTATACCGGCGAGGCCGAGTACGACACCATCGCGACGATCAAGCAGCAGGTGACCATTCCGGTTTTCGCCAATGGCGACATCGACTCGCCGCGCAAGGCGCGCCAGGTGCTGCAGGCGACCGGCGCCGATGCTCTGCTGATCGGCCGGGCCGCGCAGGGCCGGCCGTGGATCTTCCGCGAGATCGCGCATTACCTCGACACCGGAGAGCTGCTGGCCCAGCCATCGCCCGCCGTCATCGAAGCCACCGTGTTGCAGCATCTGGACGCTCTGCACGCCTTCTACGGCGACGTCATGGGCGCACGCATCGCCCGCAAGCACGTCGGTTGGTATCTGCAAACACTGCCGGGCGCCCGGGAATTTCGCGCCCGGTTCAATCACCTGGAAGACAGGGCGGCACAGGCTGCCAGCGTTCGGGCGTTCTTCGCCGAGCAACGATCAAGGCCCGATTCGGGGGATGGACAGGGGGTGGCCGCATGACGCTGTTGAACGAAACCTTGCTAACTGGAACCGTATCCGTGAGCGACAACGTGAACCTGAAGCAGCACCTCAACACGCCGAGCGAAGCGGGACATACCCTTCGCGGCAGCGTGGAGAAGGCGCTGCACAACTATTTTGCCCGCCTCGAGGGTGCCGACGTCACGGACGTCTACAACCTGGTGCTCTCGGAAGTCGAGGCTCCGCTGCTGGAAACCGTGATGAACTACGTCAAGGGCAACCAGACCAAGGCCTCCGAGCTGCTGGGCCTGAACCGCGGCACCCTGCGCAAGAAACTCAAGCAGTACGACCTGCTGTAACCCGATTCGCTGGATGAAGGGCGCCGCGCCGGCGCCCGTTTTCTTTCAATTCTGTCCTGATGGAATCCGAGATGACCGACCAGACCACCCGCCTTCCCGTCCGCCGCGCGCTGATCAGCGTGTCCGACAAGACCGGCGTCGTCGACTTCGCCCGTGAACTCGCCGCCCTCGGTGTCGAGATCCTCTCCACCGGCGGCACGTTCAAGCTGCTGCGCGAAAACGGCATCAATGCCATGGAAGTCGCCGACTACACCGGCTTCCCGGAAATGATGGACGGTCGGGTGAAGACCCTGCATCCGAAGATCCACGGCGGCATCCTCGGCCGGCGCGACCTCGACGGCGCGGTGATGGCCGAGCACGGCATCGCGCCGATCGACCTGGTGGCGGTCAATCTCTACCCATTCGCCGCCACCGTGGCCAAGCCGGGCTGCACGCTGCTGGATGCCATCGAGAACATCGACATCGGCGGCCCGACGATGGTCCGCAGCGCGGCGAAGAACCATAAGGACGTCGCCATCGTGGTCAACGCCGACGACTACGCCGCGGTGATCGACAACCTGAAGAACGGCGGCCTGACCTATGCCCAGCGCTTCGACCTGGCGCTCAAGGCCTTCGAGCACACCGCCGCTTATGACGGCATGATCGCCAACTACCTCGGCGGCATCGACCAGAGCAGCGAACAGCTCAGCACCGAAAACCGCAGCCTGTTCCCGCGCACCTACAGCATGCAGTTCATCAAGGCGCAGGACATGCGCTACGGCGAGAACCCGCATCAGCAGGCCGCCTTCTACGTCGAGAAGCCGGACGAAGCCTGCGTGGCCACCGCCACCCAGCTGCAGGGCAAGGAACTGTCGTTCAACAACGTGGCCGACACCGATGCCGCGCTGGAATGCGTGAAGAGCTTCGTCAAGCCGGCCTGCGTGATCGTCAAGCATGCCAATCCGTGCGGCGTCGCCGTGGTACCGGAAGACGAGGGCGGCATCCGCAAGGCCTACGATCTGGCCTACGCCACTGACAGCGAATCGGCGTTCGGCGGCATCATCGCCTTCAACCGCGAGCTGGACGGTGAGACCGCTCGCGCCATCGTCGAGCGCCAGTTCGTCGAGGTGATCATCGCCCCGAGCATCTCTGCTGCCGCCCGTGAAGTAGTGGCTGCCAAGGCCAACATCCGCCTGCTCGAATGCGGCCAGTGGCCAGCTGAGCGCACCCCGGGCTGGGACTACAAGCGCGTCAATGGCGGCCTGCTGATCCAGAGCCGCGACATCGGCATGATTACCGCCGATGACCTGAAAGTGGTCACCAAGCGCGCACCCACCGAGCAGGAAATCCACGACCTGGTGTTCGCCTGGAAGGTGGCCAAGTTCGTCAAGTCCAACGCCATCGTCTACGCCAAGAACCGCCAGACCGTCGGCGTCGGCGCCGGCCAGATGAGCCGCGTCAACTCCG
The DNA here is from genome assembly GCF_056336065.1 of Stutzerimonas sp. 21-1. NCBI lineage: Bacteria > Pseudomonadati > Pseudomonadota > Gammaproteobacteria > Pseudomonadales > Pseudomonadaceae > Stutzerimonas > Stutzerimonas sp. 21-1. Next base: position 3,123,053 of record NZ_CM150500.1, read on the forward strand.
CACGCATCGCCGCGATCAAGGCCGAGCATGCGGGCCTGCAGGTGCAGGGCGCGGTCATGGCCTCCGATGCGTTCTTCCCGTTCCGCGACGGCATCGACAACGCCGCCAAGGCCGGCATCAGCGCCGTCATCCAGCCCGGCGGCTCGATGCGCGACGAAGAGGTCATCGCCGCGGCCGACGAAGCCGGTATCGCGATGGTCTTCACTGGCATGCGCCACTTCCGCCATTGATCCGTTGGTGGATGGCTTCGGCCATCCACCCTCCACGGAACGCCAGACATCGTAGGGTGGATAACGCTTTGCTTATCCACCGCGCGGGCCACAGGCCCGCCCCCAACGGGAGAGAGAAATGAACGTACTGATCATCGGCAGCGGCGGTCGTGAACACGCCCTGGCCTGGAAGGTCGCGCAGGACACACGCGTCGAGAAGGTCTTCGTCGCCCCCGGCAATGCCGGCACCGCCACCGAGGCCAAGTGCGAGAACGTCGCCATCGATGTGCTGGATATCGAGGCGCTGGCCGACTTCGCCGCGAAGAATGTGCAGCTGACCATCGTCGGCCCGGAAGCGCCGCTGGTGAAGGGCGTGGTCGACCTGTTCCGCGCCCGCGGTCTGGACATCTTCGGCCCTACCGCCTCCGCCGCCCAGCTGGAAGGCTCCAAGGCGTTCACCAAGGACTTCCTGGCCCGCCACAAGATTCCCACCGCCGACTACCAGAACTTCACCGAAGTGGAACCGGCGCTGGCCTACCTGCGCGAGAACGGCGCGCCGATCGTCATCAAGGCCGACGGCCTGGCCGCCGGCAAGGGCGTGATCGTCGCCATGACCCTCGAAGAAGCCGAGGACGCCGTGCGCGACATGCTCTCCGGCAATGCCTTCGGTGACGCCGGTTCGCGGGTGGTCATCGAGGAATTCCTCGATGGCGAGGAAGCCAGCTTCATCGTCATGGTCGACGGCGAAAACGTGCTGCCGATGGCCACCAGCCAGGACCACAAGCGCGTCGGCGACGGCGACAGCGGCCCCAACACCGGCGGCATGGGCGCCTACTCGCCGGCCCCGGTGGTCACCGCCGAAGTGCACCAGCGGGTGATGGACGAAGTCATCTACCCGACCGTGCGCGGCATGGCCAGTGAAGGCAACGTCTACACCGGCTTCCTCTACGCCGGTCTGATGATCGACAAATCGGGTGCGCCCAAGGTCATCGAATTCAACTGCCGCTTCGGCGACCCGGAAACCCAGCCGATCATGGTCCGTCTGGAGTCCTCGCTGGTGCTGCTGGTCGAGGCCGCACTGGCCAAGGCGCTGAACAAGGTCGAAGCCACCTGGGATCCGCGTCCCACGGTGGGCGTGGTACTGGCCGCTGGCGGCTACCCGGGCGACTACGCCAAGGGCGACGTCATCGAAGGTCTGGCCGATGCCGCACAACTGGACGGCAAGGTGTTCCACGCCGGCACTGCGCTGAACGCCCAGGGCCAGGTGGTCACCGCCGGTGGTCGCGTGCTGTGCGCCACGGCCATCGGCCGCACGGTATCCGACGCCCAGCAGCAGGCCTACCGCCTGGCGGAGAAGATCCGCTGGAACGGCATGTTCCACCGGCATGACATCGGCTACCGCGCCATCGCGCGTGAACGGGGCGAAGGCTGAGCAACCGCTTACCGGAAAACACGCACGGGGCCCGGATTTCGGCGCTCCGTGCGATTACAGCCGATCGGCGGCATGGCTATAATCCGCCGTCACACACATGAAGGGACTTCACCCGTGGGTCGGCTTCGGATCGTCTTCGCATTCATCTTTAGCCTGCTCCTGACTGCGCTGACCCCGCTCTCGGCACACGCGCTCCCATCTCCTTCCACGGCAGTCGATTCTGCCGCGCAACCCTCCAACTGGCGCCTGCTGGTTGACCAGTCGGGCCGCCTGACGCTCAACGAAGTGCTCGCGCAGCGCCCGCTGTTCCAACGCCTGGAAAAACTCGCCTACGCCGGCCCGGCCAGTGACGACGCCATCTGGCTGCAGGTCAGTCTGTCACCGCAAACGCAGCCGCACTGGCTGTGGCTGTTTGCGCCACGGGTGCAATATCTCGACTACTACCTGTTGCGCGATGGCGTGCTGGAGCAACACGTGGCCACCGGCGAACTGCGGCCGATGACCTCGCGCCCGCTGCCCGAGCGTGCCTACGTCTTCTCGCTACCCAATGACGATCACCCGCGCGAAGCGTATATCCGCCTGCAGTCCAGCCATCCGGTCATGTCCTGGTTCAGGATTCTCGACGAGGCCGGTCTGGTGGCGCAGGCGCAGCCGGCCTATCTATTCGGCGCACTGTTCGGCGCCCTGGCACTGCTCACGGTGTACAACCTGCTGCGTTTCGCCTACACCCGCAGTTACAGCCACATCTGGCTGAGCCTGCTGCACGCCGCGCTGCTCGGCTGCGCCGTAGCCAACTTGGGTCTGCTGGCGGTATGGCTGCCGCAACTGATCTACAGCCAGCCGCTGATCGCCGACGTGTGCGCGCTGATCGCTTGCTTGGCACTGCTGGGGTTCACCCTGGGATTCTTCAGTCGCCAGCGGCGTAACTGGATCAACTGGCTGCTCGGCATGCAGATCAACCTGGTGCTCATCCTCGCTGGCGCCGTGACGCTGACGCAGTGGCTATGGCACAGCGGCATCATCTACGCCTGCGTCCTGCTGGCGGCGCTCAGCACCCTGGCGGTGGCAACCTACCACTGGCGGCAGGGTTACCAGCCGGCCCGGCTGGTGGTTGGCGGTCTGCTGCTGTTCAACGCCGGCTTCATCTTCTTCATTCCGGCCTTGCTGGGCTTCGATCAGCTCGACCCGGGCTGGCTTACCGGCGGGCTGTTCAGCCTGACCACGCTCAGCGGGCTGATGCTCAGCTTCGCGCTGCTCGAACGACAGCGGCAGGTGCAGGCCGACAGCCGTACCGAACACACCGCCGCGGCGGTGATCAGCGCCGAGCTCAAGACCAAGGCCGACTTCCTCGCCAAGGTCAGCCACGAGATTCGCACGCCGATGAATGGCGTGCTCGGCATGAGCGAACTGCTGCTGGGCACTTCACTGTCGGCCAAGCAGCGCGACTACGTGCAGACGATTCACAGCTCGGGCAACGAGCTGCTCAACCTGATCAACGAGATTCTCGACATTTCCAAGCTGGAATCGGGGCAGATCGAACTGGACGACGTGCAGTTCGATCTCCATGCGCTGCTCGAGGATTGTCTGAACATCTACCGCGCCAAGGCCGAACAGCAGAAGGTCGAGCTGATCAGCCTGGTCCAGCCACAACTGCCGCCGGTGCTGACCGGCGACCCCACGCGCCTGCGCCAGGCCCTGCTCAACCTGCTGGAAAACGCCTTCAAACAGACCGACGAAGGCGAGGTGCTGCTGATCGCCGCCATCGAGGAAACCGCCGAGCGACCACGCCTGCGCATTACCGTGCAGGACAGCGGCCGTCCGCTGGAAGCCTACGAGCGCGATGCCCTGCTCAACGCCGCGCTGGACAGCCAGGACTTTCTGGCAGCGACGCGTCACGGCGGGCGCCTGGGCCTGATCATCGCGCGCCAGCTGGTGCAGCTGATGGATGGTGAGCTGGGCGTGCAGACCGGCACCGACCGCGGCAACATCCTCTGGATCAGCCTGCCGCTGGCCAACGAAGGGCTCGCGCCGGCCGATTCGGTCCTCGACAGTGCGCTGCAGGGGACGCGCCTGCTGGTGGTCGACGACAACGACACCTGCCGCAAGGTGCTGGTCCAGCAATGCAGCAGCTGGGGACTGGAAGTCAGCGCCGTGGCCTCGGGCAAGGAAGCGCTCGCGCTGCTGCGCACCAAGACGCACCTGAAGGAATACTTCGATGTCGTGCTGCTCGACCAGGACATGCCGGGCATGACCGGCATGCAGCTCGCGACCCGGATCAAGGAAGACTTCAGCCTCAACCATGACATTCTGCTGATCATGCTGACCGGCATGAGCAGCGCGCCGAGCAAGGTCATCGCGCGCAATGCCGGAATCAAGCGCATCCTCGCTAAACCGGTGGCCGGCTACACGCTCAAGACCACCCTGGCCGACGAACTGGCCCAGCGCGACCAGCGCCGCGAGCGACATACCGTCGTCACACCGCCGCCTGGTATCGCACCGCTGCAGGTGCCGGATGACTTCCGCATTCTCGTCGCCGAGGACAACAGCATCTCCACCAAGGTCATCCGCGGCATGCTCAACAAGCTGCATTTGCAGCCGGAAACCGCCAGCAATGGCGAAGAGGCGTTGCGCGCGATCCAGGCCCAGCCCTACGACCTGGTACTGATGGACTGCGAGATGCCGGTGCTCGACGGCTTCGAAGCCACCCGACAGTTGCGCCTGTGGGAAGCTGCTCACGACCGCCCACGCACACCAGTGGTAGCGCTCACCGCGCATATTCTCAGCGAGCACCGCGAGCGCGCACGCGAGGCCGGCATGGACGGGCACATGGCCAAGCCGGTGGAGCTGTCGCAACTGCGCGAGTTGATCGAACACTGGATACATATCAAGGCGGCAGGCTCGCTGGCGGAGTAATCTCGCCGCCCGGAGCTTTCGCTCATCGCTGTACGCCTGTCTGCGCCCGTACGTCATCGATCCGGAACGCGGCACTGAACAAAAGCGCCTGCCCGCTGCCGATTAAGCAGTACTGGTGAAAGTCGGCGAAGACATGTAATGCTCTGCGCCCCCCGCCGGGGGTACTCACCACCTGGGCTCGACCCGCCCCGACCGCACCGGCGAAGTAAGGAGCCGAGCGATGATGAAAAAAAGCGATGCCGCCTGGACCCTGTTCGGGATCGTGGCGGTACTGCTATCGGGCTACCTGCTGTATCACGAAGTCCGCACCATTTCCCTGGCCGAACTCGGCAACAGCCTGCTGGCCATCGGCAAGATGCACTGGCTGATGGCTGGCGCCGCCACCCTGGGTGCCTATGTGGCGCTGGCCTGGTACGACCGCATCGCGATGGCGCATCTGGGCAAGCGTATTTCCTGGTGGTTCATCACCCTCTGCTCCTTCACCACCTACGCGCTGGCTCACAACATCGGCGCCTCGGTATTTTCCGGCGCGGTGGTGCGCTACCGCGCGTATCGCAGCAAGGGCCTGACGCCACAGGAGATCGGCATTCTCATCGTCTTCTGCTCGCTGACCTTCGCGCTCGGCACCCTGCTGGCCTGCGGCAGCGTGCTGCTCGTGCGGCCGGGCGTGCTGGACCGCATCGTCGAGGTTTCGCCGTGGGTCGCGCGCGGACTCGGCGCCCTGCTGCTGGCCCTGGTGGGCCTCTACGTGTTCGGCTCTTGGCGCCAGCTGCCGCCGTGGCGACTGGGCAAATGGCATATCGAATACCCGCGACTGAAGGTGGTAGCACGGCAGCTGATGGCCGGGCCGATGGAGCTGCTGTGCGCGGCGGCCATCATCTATTTCGCTCTGCCGGCCGTTAACAATCCCGGCTATCTGACGATTCTCGGCGTGTTCCTGGCGTCCTTCTCGCTGGCCCTGCTGTCCCACGCGCCCGGCGGGCTCGGCGTGCTCGAAGTCACCTTCCTCGCGGCGCTGCCCGAGCTGCCCACCGCCGACGTACTCGCCGCGCTGATCGTCTTTCGCGGCTTCTACCTGCTGCTGCCGTTTGCCCTGGCGATCCTCGTGGTGCTGGGATTCGAGGCCGGCCAGTGGTCGGCCCGCCGCCGCAGCACCTAGCCGCCGGCGCAACATTCACTGGCGAAGCCGCGCGCCTCGGGCGATCATGCGGCCCTTTCAGCAAGACGCGTCGAAGACATGACCGATACCCACAACCACGCCGAACACAAGCCGCGCCCGCTGGTCGACCTGGCAATCAGCATCGTGATTCCCTCGCTGATCCTGATGAAGCTCAGCGGCGAACAGCGCCTGGGCGCCGATGGCGCGCTGCTGCTGGCGCTGGCCTTTCCGCTCGGCTGGGGGCTGTGGGAGCTGGCGCGCTATCGCAAGTTCAACTGGATCGCCCTGCTCGGCTTGGTCAGCGTGCTGCTCACCGGGGGCATCGGCCTCTTGCAGCTGGATACGCAATGGCTGGCGATCAAGGAAGCGGCGGTGCCGGGCATCATCGGCGTCGTGGTGCTGGCCTCGACCCGCACCTCCTACCCGCTGATCCGCACGATGCTCTACAACCCCAAAGTGCTCAACGTCGAGAAAATACACGAGCAGCTGGAGCGCAACGGCCAGACCGCGCACTTCGAGGCGCGACTGCTGCGGGCGACCTACCTGCTCAGCGGCACCTTCTTCTTCTCGTCATTTATGAATTACGTGCTGGCCAAGTGGATCGTCAACAGCCCGGCCGGGAGCGAGGCCTTCAACGCCGAGCTGGGGCGCATGACGCTGCTGAGCTATCCGATGATCGCCATCCCCAGCACGGTGATGATGATGGCGATCTTCTTCTACCTGTGGCGCACCATCCACGGCCTGACTGGGCTGCGTCTGGAAGACATCATCGCGACGCCCCACGAGCGCCACCCGGAAAAGTGAGGCTGGCGGCGCGACGCCGTCAGAACACCAGCTTGAACAGGCCGATCACCACGATTAGGCCGATGATGAAAATGATTCCCGCCGTACCACCGATGAATTTCAACATGCCGTACCTCCGCTTATCGGGTGTCTGTAATTTTGTGACACCCATGCGTCTGGCACGTTCGCGGCACTCTGCTCGCTGGTAGTTACTCCTCCGCCTCAGACATGCCCCGCCGCTGCCGGCCGGCGCTCCTGCCGCGCCAGCTCAGCCAGCACCTCGGCGAGCTCGGCGTGCCAGTCGCGTGTGGCCAGGCCGAACGTCGCCTCGAAGCGGCTGCAATCGAGCACCGACCAGGCCGGGCGCCGTGCCGGCGTCGGGTATTGCGCCGTGGAGATCGGCGAGAGCCGCGGCACGCGCCCGAGCAATCCGAGACCGTGCGCCTGGCGGAAGATTTCACCGGCGAACTCGTACCAGGAGCAGCGCGGCTGCCCGCTGTAGTGATAGAGCCCCCACGCCAGCGCTCCCTGCCGCGCGTAACGGGTGGCCAGCTCCAGCAGCACATCGGCGATACGTCCGGCCTGTGTCGGACAGCCAATCTGATCGCTGACCACCCCGAGGGCATCTCGCTGGCGCGCCAGGCGCAGCATGGTCTTGACGAAATTGTTTCCGTGCACGCCATAGACCCAGCTGGTGCGCAGGATCAGATGCTCCGGCAGGCGCTGCGCGATGGCCTGCTCGCCAGCCAGCTTGCTCGCGCCATAGACACCGCCGGGGGCGGTGCGATCGGATTCGCGATAAGGCACATGCGCATCGCCGGCGAACACGTAGTCGGTCGATAGATGCAGCAGCGGGATGCCTGCCTGCGCGGCGGCCGCCGCTAGATTGGCACAGCCGTCGCGGTTGACCGCGTAGGCCTGCTCGGCGTGGCTCTCGGCGTTATCGACATGGGTATAGGCAGCGGTATTGATGATCAGCCCCGGCCGCTGTAGCTCGATTTCGCGCGCAATCTGGTCGGCACAGGAGATATCCAGCTGCTGACGCGTACGGCCCAGAGCCACCAGACCGAAGCCGCTGGCGCGATCGACCACTTCATGGCCGACCTGACCGCCAGCACCGCATACAAGGATTCGCATTGTTTCTTCGCCTCATGGGGACGGCCGCAACGAGCAGGTCATCCGTACCGAATTCAAAAGGGCGGGCATCGCCCACGACGCTCATGTTCGCGCCATAGAGAAGAAGGGACGCGCGCCGAGCTCACTGCTAATCTTGCTCAATACACCGAACCAGAGCATTCCCCGGCTCTATGTGCCGGGCCACGTTGAGGCCAATCGAATCGACCTTTGTTCCGTGCCGGACGCATCCTGCTACAAGTTTTTACCCAACAGCCGACGAACGCGCGCCGAAACGCCGCTCATGCCAGTACCGCGCCAGCATCGAGCAGCACCGGCAGCGGCCGTTCCAGCCGCAACTCCTCGGGCGACAGCCGCGCCGCGTAGGCCAGCACCTGCACGCCGGCGTCCTGCGCCGCGCGCAGAGCGTCCGCATACAGCGGATCGATCTCGCGAGCCGGCCGCACCGCCTCGATATCGGACAGGTTCACGCAGTACAGCTGCACCGCACGCACACCGGCACGCGCCAGTGCCGTCAGTTCGCGCAGATGCCGCGTACCGCGTGTGGTGACGGCATCGGGAAACGCCGCCACCGCGCTGTCGGCGAAGCCCAGGGTGACGCTCTTGACCTCGACATACGCCGGCCCGTCGGCGTAGTCGAGGCGAAAGTCCACGCGACTGCCCTCCACGCCGTAGGCCACCTCGCGCCTGAGTCCGCTGAAGCCGGCCAGCTCGCCGATCACCCCACCCAACAGCGCCTCCTCCACCAGCGCGTTGGCGCGTGCGGTGTTCACGCTGGCCAGCCGCCCCTGCGGGGTTTCCACCAGTTCCCAGGTGCCGGGCAGCTTGCGGCGGGGATCCTGGCTGCGCTGGAACCACACCCGCGCGCCCTCGCTCATGCAGTTGAGCATCGAGCCGGTATTGGGGCAGTGGATACACAGCTCCTCGCCGGTATCAGTGACGATATCGGCGAGAAAACGCTTGTAGCGGCGTACCAGCCGGCCCGTCTCCAGCGGGCTGGAAAAGCGCATCAGCCCTGCCAGCTCTGCAGCCCGCGAGCGATTCGCGCCACCGCCTGTTCCAGCCGGGGCAGGTCCTGGGTATAGGCGAAGCGCACATGATGGCCGGCCTGATGACGACCGAAATCCAGCCCCGGGGTGATCGCGACGAACTCGCGTTCCAGCATGTGCTGGCAGAACGCATAGGCATCGCCGCCGAACGCGCTGATATCGGCATACAGATAGAAGGCGCCCTCCGGTTCCACGGCAATGCGGAAGCCAAGCTCGCGCAGCGCCGGCAGGAGGAAGTCGCGCCGGCGGGCGAACTCCGCCCGGCGCGCCTCGAGGATTTCCAGCGTCGCCGGCTCGAAACAGGCCAGCGCCGCATGCTGGGCCATGCTCGGCGCGCTGATGTAGAGGTTCTGCGCCAGCTTTTCCAGCTCCGCCACCGCGCCCGGTGGCGCCACCAGCCAGCCGAGCCGCCAGCCGGTCATGCCGAAATACTTGGAGAAGCTGTTGAGCACGAAGGCCTCGTCGTCGACCTCCAGCACGCTGGCGGCGTCCACGCCATAAGTCAGGCCGTGGTAGATCTCGTCGACTACCAGATGTCCGCCATGCGCCTTCAGTGCGGCCGACAGCGCGGCCAGCTCGTCACGCCCCAGCAGCGTGCCGGTCGGGTTGGCCGGCGAGGCGACCAGCGCGCCGACGCTCTGCTTGTCCCAGTAGCGCTCGACCAGCTCCGGCGTGAGCTGGTAACGCACCTCGGGGCCGACTGGCACCAGCTGCGCCGCGCCTTCGACCAGCCGCAGGAAATGCCGGTTGCATGGATAGCCGGGGTCGGCCAGCAGCCAGTGCTTGCCGGGATCAACCAGCAGGCTGGCGGCCAGCAGCAGTGCACCGGAGCCGCCGGGAGTAATCAGGATGCGCTCGGGGTCAATAGACAGTCCGTAGCGGCTGGCGTAAAAACCGGCTATTGCCTCACGCAAGGCCGGCAACCCGCGCGCCGCGGTATAGCGCGTGTGCCCGGCGGCCAGCGCCGCCTGACCGGCGGCGACGATAGGGGCGGCAGTGGTGAAGTCCGGCTCGCCGATTTCCAGGTGAATGACGTCATGGCCCAGAGCCTGCAGCTGATTGGCTCGCTCCAGCAGCGCCATGACGTGAAAGGGTTCGATTGCGCGGCTGCGCGCACTGTAAGAAGCGGTCATCTGACCTACCTGTCGAGGACGAAACGTGGATTCTACCCAAGGTCCCGGGAACGCTGCAGCCACCGGCGGGTACGGGAGTAGCGCACCCCGATCCGATCTGGTAAGTTCGCCCGCTTGCAGCCGCAGGGCCGGCACGGGCCGGCAGGGACATATCATCCTGCGCAAATGGACATAGCGAGAGGCGTTCATCCATGCCCATTACCAAAGCAACACCGTCGAGCAAGCAACTGATTCGCGCCTTCGAGCCCTACAAGGAAACCAAGGGCGAGGAATACATGAGCGACAAGATGCGCGCTCACTTCACCAGCATCCTCAATAAGTGGAAGCAGGAGCTGATGGAGGAAGTCGATCGCACCGTGCACCACATGCAGGACGAAGCGGCCAACTTCCCCGACCCGGCCGACCGCGCCAGCCAGGAAGAAGAGTTCAGCCTGGAACTGCGCGCCCGCGATCGCGAGCGCAAGCTGATCAAGAAGATTGACGAGACGCTGCAGCTGATCGAAGACAACGAATACGGCTGGTGCGATTCCTGCGGCGTCGAGATCGGCATCCGCCGGCTGGAAGCCCGCCCCACCGCCACGCTGTGCATCGACTGCAAGACGCTGGCGGAGATCAAGGAAAAGCAGATCGGTTCCTGATCCCGAACGGGGCGCTACGGCGCCCCGCTTCATTTCCAGCCCGCCACCATGACCTCGCCCCGTCCCGCTGATCGCTACGTCGGCCGCTTCGCCCCGACACCCAGCGGCTATCTGCACTTCGGCTCGCTCTTCGCCGCTCTCGCCTCCTATCTCGACGCCCGCGCCGTGGGCGGTGGCTGGCTGCTGCGCATGGAAGACATCGACCCGCCACGGGAAATGCCCGGTGCACAGGCCGCGATCGTCGAAACCCTGCGCCGCTACGGCTTCGTCTGGGACGGCGCCATGCTGCGCCAGAGCCAGCGCCAGGTAGCCTACGAGGCGGCCATCGAACATTTGCTGGACGTCGGCCTGGCCTATGCCTGCACCTGTTCGCGCAAGCAGCTGCAGGCGCACCCCGGTGCCTATCCCGGCTTCTGCCGCGATGCCGGCCACGCCCCGCGTGACGCTGCGATCCGCCTGCGCGTACCGGATCGCGAGTACCACTTCTGCGACCGCGTACAGGGTGAATACCGCCAGCACCTGGGTCGTGAGGTCGGCGACTTCGTCATCCGTCGGCGCGACGGTCTGGTCGCCTATCAACTTGCCGTGGTGCTCGACGATGCCTGGCAGGGCGTCACCGACGTGGTGCGCGGGGCCGATCTGCTCGACTCCACGCCGCGCCAGCTGTACCTGCAGGAACTGCTCGGCCTGCCGCAGCCGCGCTACCTGCACCTGCCACTGATCATCCAGCCGGACGGCCACAAGCTGGGCAAGAGCTACCGCTCGCCACCGCTGCCTCCCGACGAGGCCAGCCCATTGCTGTTGCGTGCGCTGCGCGCGCTTGGCCAGCAGCCAGCGGCCGAACTCGCCGGCGCCCCTGCGGCAGAGATTCTCGCCTGGGCGGTCGCGCACTGGGACGCCGGGCGTATCCCGCGCACCCGTGCACTGGCCGAAGCGCAGCTGCGCTAGACGCGAGGCGCCACCAACCCGCAGGTTTTGCCTCCAGCCGGTGGCTTGCCGCTTGCCGCTGCTCTACCATCGACGCACTTCCGACACGAGACCCGGCATGTACATCTACCGACTGGTGCTGCTCCTGGTGGTGGGTATCTATCTGTTTTCCCCGGCCATCATGGACTGGTGGATCGACCCCAACGGCGCCTGGTACCGGCCCTACCTGCTGTGGCTGATCCTCATCGTGGTGACTTTCATTCTCCAGAGCCAACGCGATGCAGACGAGCTTTAGCCTCAGCCATTTGGTGCTGATCAGCGCTGCCTACCTGCTGGCGCTGTTCGGCGTCGCCTGGGTCAGCGAGCGCGGCATCATCCCGCGCTGGATCATCCGCCATCCGCTTACCTACACCCTCTCGCTAGGCGTCTATGCCAGCGCCTGGGCGCTCTACGGCACGGTCGGGCTGGCCTATCAGTACGGCTACGGCTTTCTCGCCACCTACCTGGGGGTGTGCGGCGCGTTCCTGCTGGCCCCGGTGCTGCTCTACCCGATCCTGCGCATCACCCGCACCTATCAGCTGGCGTCGCTGGCCGACCTGTTCGCCTTCCGCTTCCGCAGCACCTGGGCCGGCGCGCTGACCACGGTGGTGATGCTGATCGGCATGCTGCCGCTGCTGGCACTACAGATCCAGGCGGTGGCCGATGCCATCGGCATCCTCACGCTGGAGCCGATGCAGGAACGCGTCGCGCTCGGCTACTGCGTGCTGATCATGCTGTTCACCATTCTGTTCGGCGCACGCCACATCGCCGCCCGCGAAAAGCACGAAGGGCTGGTGTTCGCCATCGCCTTCGAATCGGTGGTCAAGCTGCTGACCTTCGGCACGATCGGGCTGTACGCGCTCTACGTGGTCTTCGGCGGACCGCACCAGCTGGAAATCTGGCTGTTGCAGAACCAGTCGGCGCTGCAGGCCCTGCACACGCCGCTGCAGGAAGGCCCGTGGCGCACCCTGCTGCTGGTGTTCTTCGCCTCGGCCATCGTGATGCCGCACATGTACCACATGACCTTCGCCGAGAACCTCAATCCGCGCGCGCTGGTCAGCGCCAGCTGGGGCCTGCCGCTGTACCTGCTGCTGATGAGCCTGGCGGTGCCACTGATCCTCTGGGCCGGCCTCAAGCTCGGCGTGCGGACCAACCCGGAATACTTCACCCTCGGCCTCGGCCTCACCGCACAGAACGATGCCCTGGCGCTGATCGCCTTCATCGGCGGGCTATCGGCTTCCAGCGGGCTGATCATCGTCAGCACCCTGGCGCTGTCGGGCATGGCACTCAACCATCTGGTGCTGCCGCTATATCAGCCGCCCAGCGAAGGCAATATCTACCGCTGGCTGAAATGGACGCGGCGCAGTCTGATCTTCGCCATCATCATTGCCGGCTACGGCTTCTACCTGCTGCTGGGCGCGGAACAGGATCTGTCCAACCTCGGCATCGTCGCCTTCGTCGCCACCCTGCAGTTCCTCCCCGGCGTGCTGTCGGTGCTCTACTGGCAGACGGCGAATCGGCGCGGCTACATCACCGGCCTGCTGGCAGGGATCGCCGTCTGGGTGGTGACCATGCTGCTGCCGCTGGTAGGCAATCTGGATGGCTTCTACATCCCGCTGTTCAACGTGGTCTACGTGCTCGACGACACCAGCTGGCATCTGGCGGCGATCGCCTCGCTGGCGGTCAACGTGCTGGCCTTCACCCTGGTGTCGCTGTTCACCGACACCAGCACCGAGGAGCAGAGCGCGGCCGAGGCCTGCGCCGTGGAGAACGTGCGCCGGCCGCAGCGGCGCGAGCTGATGGCCGCCTCGCCACAGGAATTCGCCACCCAACTGGCCAAGCCACTCGGCGCCAAGACCGCGCAGCGCGAAGTCGAACAGGCGCTGCGCGATCTGCAACTGCCATTCGACGAGCACCGCCCGTACGCCCTGCGGCGCCTGCGCGATCGTCTCGAAGCCAACCTATCGGGCCTGATGGGACCGAGCATCGCCCAGGACATCGTCGAAAACTTCCTGCCCTACAAGAACGCCGCTGAAGGCTACGTCACCGAGGACATCCACTTCATCGAGAACCGCCTGGAGGAGTACCACTCGCGCCTGACCGGGCTCGCCGCCGAACTCGATGCGCTGCGCCGCTACCACCGGCGAACGCTGCAGGAGCTGCCGATGGGCGTCTGCTCGCTGGCCAAGGATCAGGAAATCCTCATGTGGAACAAGGCGCTGGAAGAACTCACCGACATCCCGGCGCTCCAGGTGGTCGGCTCGCGCCTGCCGTCGATCGCCGAGCCGTGGAAGAGCCTGCTGGAAGGCTTCATCCGCCAGCCGGACGAGCACCTGCACAAGCAGCGCCTGTCGTTCAACGGCCATCGTCGCTGCCTCAACCTGCACAAGGCGGCGATCGCCGAGCCGCTGGCGCCGGGCAACAGTGGCCTGGTGCTGCTGATCGAAGACCTGACCGAAACCCAGGAGCTGGAAGACCGCCTGGTGCACTCCGAGCGTCTGGCCAGCATCGGCCGCCTCGCCGCCGGGGTCGCCCACGAAATCGGCAACCCGATCACCGGCATCGCCTGCCTGGCGCAGAACCTGCGCGAGGAGCGCGAGCACGACGCCGAAATCACCGAGGCCAGCAACCAGATCATCGAGCAGACCAAACGCGTGTCGCGCATTGTCCAGTCGCTGATGAGCTTCGCCCATGCCGGCGAGCGCCAGCAGCGCGCCTACCCGGTGAGCCTGGCACAGATCACCCAGGAAGCCATCGCCCTGCTGTCGCTGAACAAGAACCGCACCGAGGTGCAGTTCTTCAACCTCTGTGAACCCGAGCACCTGGCCGAAGGCGATCCGCAGCGCCTCGCCCAGGTGCTGATCAACCTGCTGTCCAACGCCCGCGATGCCTCGCCGCCGGGCGGCATCATCCGCGTCAGCAGCGAAGTCGCCGAGCAGTCGGTGTATCTGATCGTCGAAGATCAGGGCAGCGGCATCTCCAAGGAAATCCAGGGGCGGCTGTTCGAGCCATTCTTCACCACCAAGGACCCGGGCGAAGGGACCGGCCTAGGGCTTGCGCTGGTCTATTCGATCGTGGAAGAGCATTATGGCCAGATCGATATCGACAGCCCGGCCGACCCGATAGCACAGCGCGGCACCCGTTTTCGCATCACCCTGCCGCGGCATGTCGAAGTGCCACATGCCGTAAGTTGAGGAGGCAACCGCAGTAGCGGCCTTCCGGTCGCATCGCCTCCAGACCGTCGAGAGAGTACTGATGTCACACATTCTGATCGTCGAAGACGAAACCATCATCCGCTCCGCCCTGCGCCGTCTGCTCGAACGCAACCAGTACGAGGTCAGCGAAGCCGGTTCGGTACAGGAGGCGCAGGAGCGCTTCAGCATTCCCGGTTTCGACCTCATCGTCAGCGACCTGCGCCTGCCCGGCGCGCCGGGTACCGAACTGATCAAGCTGGCCGAAGGCACGCCGGTACTGATCATGACCAGCTACGCCAGCCTGCGCTCGGCGGTGGACTCGATGAAGATGGGCGCGGTGGACTACATCGCCAAGCCGTTCGACCATGACGAGATGCTGCAGACCGTCGCGCGCATCCTGCATGATCGCCAGGAACGCGTCAGCGCGACCGCGGCCGCACCGTCCCCGGCGATCACCAGCACGCCCGCCAGCGCTCAGGGCGACATCGGCATCATCGGCCATTGCCCACCGATGCAGGACCTGTTCGGCAAAATCCGCAAGGTCGCGCCGACCGACTCCAACGTCCTGATTCAGGGCGAGTCCGGCACCGGCAAGGAGCTGGTCGCCCGCGCGCTGCATAATCTGTCGCACCGCGCCAAGGCACCGATGATCTCGGTGAACTGCGCGGCGATCCCGGAAACCCTGATCGAATCCGAGCTGTTCGGCCACGAAAAGGGCGCCTTCACCGGTGCCAGCGCAGGTCGCGCCGGGCTGGTCGAGGCGGCCGATGGCGGCACACTGTTTCTCGACGAGATCGGCGAGCTGCCGCTGGAAGCCCAGGCACGCCTGCTGCGAGTGTTGCAGGAGGGTGAAATTCGCCGGGTCGGCTCCGTGCAGTCGCAGAAGGTCGACGTACGCCTGATCGCCGCTACTCACCGCGACCTCAAAACGCTGGCCAAGACCGGACAGTTCCGCGAAGACCTTTATTACCGCCTGCATGTCATCGCGCTGAAGCTGCCGCCGCTGCGCGAGCGCGGTAACGATGTGCTGGAGATCGCTCGCGCCTTCCTCGCCCGCCAGTGTCAGCGGATGGGCAACGACGGCATGCATTTCTCCCGCGACGCCGAGCAGGCCATCCGTCATTACAGTTGGCCAGGCAACGTTCGCGAACTGGAAAACGCCATCGAGCGCGCAGCCATTCTTAGCGAGAGTGCGGAAATCGACGCCACGCTGCTGGGCATCGACATCGAACTCGATGGCCTGGACGACGAATTCGACGAGCCCTGCACCTCGCTGCTGTCAGCGGCCGGCAACGAGCCGACCGAAGACCTCTCGCTGGAAGACTACTTCCAGCACTTCGTGCTCGAACACCAAGACCACATGACCGAGACCGAATTGGCACGCAAGCTCGGCATCAGCCGCAAATGTCTGTGGGAGCGTCGCCAGCGCCTGGGCATCCCGCGGCGCAAGTCGAGCACCACCACCGGCTGAGATGTTACCGTCCGGCTCATGCGCCGTAACAAAATCGGGATCATCGGTAACGACGATCCCTTTTTTTCGCCTCTCGCTTTTCACAGAAAAAATCTAAGCCATTGAAATATATGAGATTTTAAAAACTGGCACGACACCTGCTTTATATCTGGCATAACAACAATAACAAGCCGTCCCATAACAAGAACAAAACGTAACGACTCCAGCAAAATAACCATAAGAACGCGGAGGCGCAGCTAACTGATTCTTTTGGAGAGGATTTGCCGAAGGGCTCAACCCCGACGACCAGGCCGAGAACAACAAAAACTGCATTGAGCAGGGCCCGCACTGGTTGGATCAACGATCACCGGCAACTCAGCGACCAAAGCAATCCGTTTGCTATTGGTTCCCACGTAGGGACCTCCCGAAGGCAATGGCCGAAGGGAACAGGCGGAACAACAAAAACAATACGCCTGCACCAATAACAACAAAGCACGCAATATCTTTTATGAGGGGAGCTTCGGCTCCCCTCAGTGCTTTATGCCCGCCGTTTTTGACACCCCTCTCGCCTTCGTTCAACATCCAGCCTCCCGATGCTAGAATCCGCGCAGTTTTCGCGGCTTTCCACGGCCATCCACCCCATTCGCCACAACAGTGCTTGCTCATGCTGAAAAAGCTGTTCCAGTCTTTTCGCTTTCCCCTGCGCCGAATCCCGCCGGCTCGCCGCACTCCCGAAATACTGTCCAGCAGGCAGCACTCCTTGCAGCGCAACGCCATCAGCCGCAATGCGGTGAATGTGGTCCAGCGCCTGCAGCAAGCAGGCTACGAAGCCTATGTAGTGGGCGGCTGCGTGCGCGATCTGCTGCTGGATCTCGATCCCAAGGACTACGACGTCGCCACCAGCGCCACCCCCGAACAGGTACGGGCCGAATTCCGCAACGCGCGGGTTATCGGGCGCCGCTTCAAGCTGGTGCACGTGCATTTCGGCCGCGAGATCATCGAAGTCGCTACCTTCCGCGCCAATCACCCGGAAGAAGACGATGAGGAGGAGGCCAGCCACCTGGCCGCGCGCAACGAAAGCGGACGCATTCTGCGCGACAACGTCTACGGCACGCTCGACGACGACGCCCAGCGTCGCGACTTCACCATCAATGCGCTGTACTACGACCCGACCAGCGAGCGCATCCTCGATCACACCCACGGTGTGCACGACATCCGCAATCGCCTGATCCGCCTGATCGGCGATCCCGAGCAGCGCTACCAGGAAGATCCGGTGCGCATGCTGCGCGCGGTGCGTTTCGCCGCCAAGCTCGACTTCGAGATCGAACGGCACAGCGCCGAGCCCATCGCCGAACTGGCCGACCTGCTCGACGGAATTCCCTCGGCGCGGCTGTTCGACGAAACGCTCAAGCTGTTCCTCGGCGGCAAGGCCGAGCGCACTTTCGAACTTCTGCTCGAATACGATCTGTTCGCCCCGCTGTTCCCGGCCAGCGCCGCCGCACTGGAGCGCAACCCCGAGTACGCCGGCACGCTGATCCGTAACGCCCTGGCCAACACCGACCTGCGCATCCAGCAGGGTAAACCGGTCACGCCAGCGTTCCTGTTCGCCGCCCTGCTCTGGCCCGCACTGCCGGCGCGCGTGCTCGAACTGCAGGACCGCGGCATGCCGCCGATCCCGGCGATGCAGGAAGCCGCACACGACATCATCTGGGAACAGTGCCAGCGCACCGCGATTCCCAAGCGTTTCACCATTCCCATGCGCGAAATCTGGGACATGCAGGAGCGTCTGCCGCGCCGACAGGGGCGCCGCGCCGACCAGCTACTGGAAAACCCACGTTTCCGCGCTGGCTACGATTTCCTGCTGCTACGCGAGAGCGCCGGCGAGAAGACTGGCGGCCTCGGCGACTGGTGGACCGACTATCAGGAAGCCAGCGACAGTGACCGGCGCAGCATGATCCGCAACCTGAGCGGCAAGGACGACGCTGCGCCACGCAAACGTCGCCGCAGCGGCGGGCGCCGCCGTCGCGGTGCCGACGCCCCGGCCGAGTAAATGGAACGCGTCTACATCGGCCTGGGCAGCAACCTGGCCGACCCGCTGCAGCAACTGCGCGGTGCCCTGCAGGCGCTCGCCGACCTGCCGCACACGCAAGTGCTCGGCGTGTCCTCGTTCTATGCCAGCGATCCGCTGGGGCCGCCCGATCAACCGCGCTACGTCAACGCCGTCGCGGCGCTGGCCACCACGCTCGCGCCGCTCGAACTGCTCGACGCGCTGCAGACGATCGAACTCGCGCAAGGCCGCGAGCGCAAGGCCGAACGCTGGGGGCCGCGTACGCTGGACCTGGATATCCTGCTGTTTGGCGACCGGGTGATCGACGAGCCACGCCTCCAAGTGCCGCACTATCATCTGCAGGAGCGCGCCTTCGTGCTCTACCCGCTGGCCGAACTGGCGCCCGCCCATCTCCGCCTGGCCGATGGCCGCAACCTCGACGATCTGCTGGCCGCCTGTCCGTTCCGCGGCCTGGAGCGTCTCGACGAAAGGGTGTAACCGGACAGGTAACGCTGTAACAGCGGGGTAACACTCGCGATTGACTTAGCCACTCGCCGACCGGACTATAAGCGCCCTCTGCCGCGCGCGACGCTTCGTCGCAACGCATCGGCAACCGTGATCCCTCCGAGGCTCGAAGAGGACGGCATTCATGCCAGAGGTAACCCTGACCACGCTGCAAGGGCTCAAGCAGAAGGGCGAGAAGATCGTCATGCTCACCTGCTACGACGCCACCTTCGCCAAGACTGCCTGCGATGCCGGCGTCGAGATGCTGCTCATCGGCGATTCGCTCGGCATGGTCCTGCAGGGGCACGACAGCACCCTGCCAGTCACCGTCGCCGACATGGCCTACCACACCGCCAGCGTCAAACGCGGCAACCGTGGCGCAATGATCGTTGCCGATCTGCCGTTCATGGCCAACGCCACCACTGAGCAGACCCTGAACAACTCGGCGCTGCTGATGCAGGCCGGCGCGCACATGATCAAGCTCGAAGGCACGGCCTGGCTGGCCGAGTCGATCCGCCTGCTGGCCGAGCGCGGCATCCCGGTGTGCGCACACATGGGGCTGACGCCCCAGGCGGTCAACCTTTTTGGCGGTTACAAGGTGCAGGGCCGCGAAGAAGCCCAGGCGCAGCAGATGCTGGCCGACGCACGCGCCCTGCAAGCCGCCGGCGCCGCCATGCTGCTGCTCGAGTGCGTGCCCAGCGAACTGGCTGCGCGGATCACCCAGGCGGTCGACATTCCGGTGATTGGAATCGGTGCCGGCAGCGACACCGACGGCCAGGTGCTGGTCCTGCATGACATGCTGGGCCTGTCGCTGAGCGGCCGCGTACCGAAGTTCGTGAAGAACTTCATGCGCGAGCATAGCGACATCCCGGCCGCCATCGCCGCCTATGTGCGCGCGGTCAAGGCAGTCGAATTCCCTGCAGCCGAACACGGTTTCTCCGCATGAACATCGTCAAGACCATCGCCGACCTGCGTGCCGCGGTAGCCCGCGCCCGCAGCGAGGGCAAGCGTATCGGCTTCGTACCGACCATGGGCAACCTGCACGCCGGGCATATCGCCCTGGTGAAGAAGGCCGGCCAGCGCGCCGATTTCGTGGTGGCTAGCATCTTCGTCAATCCGCTGCAGTTCGGTCCCAGCGAAGACCTGGACAGCTACCCGCGCACGCTGGCAGCCGATCAGACGAAGCTGTTCGATGCCGGCTGCCATCTGCTGTTCGCCCCGGGCGTGGAGGAAATGTACCCTCACGGCCAGGCGCAGCAGACGCTCGTGCGCGTGCCCGGGGTTTCCGAAGGACTCTGTGGCGCCAGCCGCCCGGGGCACTTCGACGGCGTCTCGACGGTGGTGACCAAGCTGTTCAACATGGTCCTGCCGGATCTCGCGGTATTCGGCCAAAAGGATTTCCAGCAGCTGGCCGTGATCCGCACCATGGTGCGCGATCTGAACATGCCGGTGCAGATCATTTCCGAGCCGATCGTGCGCGCCGAGGACGGTCTGGCGCTGTCTTCGCGCAACGGTTACCTCAGCAGCGAGGAGCGCGCGATCGCTCCGGCGCTGTATCGCACGCTGTGCGAGATGAAGACGGCCCTGCTCGGCGGACAGCGCGATTATGCCGCGCTGATCGCTCAGGGCCAGGCACAACTGCAGGCCGCCGGGCTGCGCGTGGATTACCTGGAAATTCGCCACGCGCCCGACCTGCAGCCAGCCGACGCGGCCGCGCGCGAACTGGTCATCCTGGTGGCCGCGTTCCTCGGCAAGACCCGCCTGTTGGACAACCTGCTGGTCGACCTCGCCACCCACTAACCGCCCGCCCTGTGGCCTTGATCACACTCAGGGCTTCGGGCACACTCTGCGCCGCTTGCGCACCGGAGGACCCTGCCATGCACGCCATCATGCTCAAGGCAAAACTGCACCGCGCCGTGGTGACTCACTCAGTGCTCGACTACGAGGGCTCCTGCGCCATCGACGGCGACTGGCTCGACCTCGCCGGCATCCGCGAGTACGAACAGATCCAGATCTACAACGTCGACAACGGCGAGCGCTTCACCACCTACGCCATCCGTGGCGAGGAAGGTTCGAAGATCATCTCCGTCAACGGCGCCGCGGCACACAAGGCCGGCGTCGGCCATCGCCTGATCATCTGCACCTACGCGCACTACAGCGAGGCCGAGCTGGCGAACTTCAAGCCCCACGTGCTGTACATGGGGGCCGATGGCGACCTCAGCCATACCAGCAACGCCATCCCGGTTCAGGTTGCCTGAAACCAGCCGTACCGTAGTCAATCTGCAGCCCGAAGCGCACACCACGCTTCGGGCTTTTTCTTGCCGCAACCGACGGGACGTCGAGCAGGTGGAACACATCGGCCGTTTCGCTGGTCAGAGCAGTCTCGGCGGAACCGGAGTGACCGCCGCCAGCACGATCCGTACCGCTGCCAACCGTGACAGCCGCATTCAGGATGAATGCCGGTGTGCCGATCAAACGGCTGTTGAAGCCACGCAGCCCCCGGCGCATGATCCGTGCGCGCGGAATCGCGATGTCTTCATGGCCCGTCCAAGCAAAGGAAGCCGCATTAACCATGAGCTATTACCAGCACCCGCTCGATGTCACCCGCCTGCCATCCTGGAATGTTCTGGAAGAACACCGCCTGGCCATGCAGCACTTCAACATGCGCGAAGCCTTCGCCGCCGATCCGGCGCGATTCGAGGAGCTTTCGGTTTCCTGCTGCGGGCTGTTCCTCGATTATTCGAAGAACCTCATCACCCCGCAAACCCGTGCGCTGCTGGTCAACCTGGCGCGCGAGGCAGGCGTCGAGCAGGCCGCCCACGCGATGTTCAACGGTGAGCCGGTGAACGCCTCGGAGAACCGCCCAGCGCTGCATACGGCGCTGCGCCGACCGATGGGCGACGACCTGATCGTCAACGGCACCAACCTGATGCGCGAGGTACATGCCGCGCTGGCACAGATGACCGACATCGTCGGCCGTATCCACAACAACCTCTGGCGCGGCTACAACGACAAGCCGATCACCGATGTGGTCAATATCGGCATCGGTGGCTCCTTCCTCGGTCCGCAGCTGGTGTCCGAGGCGCTGCTGCCGTTCACCCAGCAGTCGGGCGTGCGCTGCCATTACCTGGCGAACATCGACGGCAGCGAGTTCCGCGAGGTCACCGCCAATCTCAACGCCGAAACCACGCTGTTCATCGTCTCCAGCAAGTCGTTCGGCACCCTGGAAACCCTGAAGAACGCTCAGGCCGCACGCAGTTGGTATCTGGCCCGTGGCGGCACCGAGGAGAAGTTCTATCGCCACTTCATCGCGGTGACCAGCAACAAGCAGGCGGCGATCGATTTCGGCATCCGCGAGAAGAATATCTTCCCGATGTGGGACTGGGTCGGCGGCCGCTACTCGCTGTGGTCGGCGATCGGCCTGCCCATCGCCCTGGCGATCGGCATGCACAACTTCAAGGATCTGCTCTCCGGCGCCTACAGCATGGACCAGCATTTCCTCCACGAGCCGTTCGAGACCAACATGCCGGTGCTGCTGGCCATGCTCGGCATCTGGTACCACAACTTTTGGGGCGCGCAGAGCTACGCCTTCCTGCCCTACGACCATTACCTACGCAACTTCGTCAAGCACCTGCAGCAGATGGACATGGAGTCCAACGGCAAGAGCGTGCGCCAGGACGGCACGCCGGTTTCCTGCAGCACCGGCCCGGTGATCTGGGGCGGCGTCGGCTGCAACGGCCAGCACGCCTACCATCAGCTCCTGCATCAGGGCACGCCGCTGATCCCGGCGGATTTCATCGTGCCGGTAGTCAGCCATAACCCGGTCGCCGACCATCAGGAATGGCTGTACGCCAACTGCCTGTCGCAGAGCCAGGCGCTGATGCTCGGCAAGACCCGCGCCGAAGCGGAAGCCGAACTGCGCGCCAAGGGCCTGCCGGAGCGCGAAGTGCAGCGTCTGGCGCCGCACAAGGTGATCCCCGGCAATCGCCCGAGCAACACCCTGGTGCTCGAGAGCATCAGTCCCGGGCGCCTCGGTGCATTGATCGCACTCTACGAGCACAAGGTGTTCGTGCAGGGCGTCATCTGGGGCATCAACTCCTTTGATCAGTGGGGCGTGGAGCTGGGCAAGGAACTGGGCAAGGGCGTCTACGGGCGTCTGACCGGCTACGACAGCCCGCCGGCCGAGGATGCCTCGACCCAGGGTCTGATCGACTTCTTCCGCGGCCGTCATCGCGGCTGAGTGTCCATCGTCCGGTGCACCTGCGCCGGGCGATCGGATCTTCCCTGGCCGAAGATCACCCCGACACTGCAACCCTTACGCGCGCGCATCGATAACTGCGCTGGATCGCAAGAGGAACCCGGCGGGCATGCCATACTCCAAGGCATCCAACCGCACGGAATATCCTCGGACATGCCCAACGGAATGAAGCGCGCGCTCACGGTCGTGGTGAGCGTCCTGGTCTGTTACTGCCTGCTCGGCTTCCTCATCCTGCCTGGTGTCGCCCAGCGCATCGCCAACCAGCAGTTGGCGCGCTATGCCACCACGCCGGCAACGCTGGAGCGTCTCGAGCTGAATCCCTTCACGCTCGAACTGACCGCCTTCAACCTGAGCATCGGTGAGCCCAACGCGCGACAGGTCGCGTTCGAGCGGCTGTATCTCAACCTTTCCTGGGACAGCCTGTGGACACGCACCCTGCACCTGGCCGACATCCAGCTGGACAACCCCGCGGTGCAGGCCGAATTCGACCCGCAAGGCACGCTCAACCTCTCCCGTCTGTTTGAGCTGCCGCCCAGCCCCGAACCCGCTGCCGAGGAGCCGGGCGAGGTCTTTCCCCTGCGCATCGACCGCCTGCAGCTGGCCGGTGGCGATGTCGGCTTCCGCGATCTGCGACCGAGCGAAGCCATCGACCTGCGCTACGACGCGCTGAACATCGAGCTGCACAACCTGGCGACCCGCTCCGATGGCAGCGCCGACGCCAGTCTGGTGGCCAACGGCCCGAGCGGCGGACGCATCGCCTGGCAGGGACAGTTCAGCCTGGCGCCGATCACCTCCAGTGGCGAGCTGAAGGCCGACGGCCTGCTGCTCAAGGACATCTGGCCCTACGTTCACGATATCGTCCCGCTGCAGCTGCAGGACGGTCGCCTCGACGTAAGCACCGCCTACCGGCTGGACCTGAGCGAAGGCACCCAGCTCCTGCTCGACAAGGCGAAAATCACGCTTGCACCGCTGGCCATCGATGCCCCCGACGGCAAGGCGCTGGTCCGCCTGGAAAGCCTGGAAATCGACGACACCGCGCTGGACCTGGTCGAACAGCGCATCACCATCGGCAACCTGCGCAGCAGCAAACTGGAAACCTGGGCTGCACGCAACGCCGATGGCACGCTCGACTGGCAGGCGCTGTTTGCCCGGCCGACGCCATCGCGCGCTGCCACACCGGAGCCACAGCCGGAAGCCGCCGCCGAAGCACCCGCTGCCGGCGGCGCCAGCGAACCCGCCGCCCCCCGTCCATGGCAGGTGCTGGTGCGCAACGCAGAACTGCGCGATTACCGAGTCCACCTCGCCGACCGCGTACCCGAGCAGGATGTCGCGCTGGAAGTCGGGCCGCTCGACCTGACCTTGCGCGATTTCGATAGCCTCGGCACCTCGCCCTTCCAGCTCGCTTTGCAGAGCGGCATCGGCCGTCAGGGCTCGCTGCAGGCCGAAGGCCAGCTGCAGCTCAGCCCGGCCAGCGGCACGCTCGCCATCAGCACCCGCGACATCGACCTGCGCATCGCCCAGGCCTACCTCAGCCCCTTCATGCACCTGGAACTGCGCAGCGGCCTGCTCGACAGTCAGCTGAAGGCCGAACTGCACAGCACCGAGCCACTGGCATTCTCGGTCACCGGACAGGCCGACATCACCCAGTTGCACACGCTCGACACCATCGGCAACCGCGACCTGGCCAAATGGGAACGCCTGCATCTGGAACAGATCGACTACCGCCATCCGCAGAGTCTGAGCATCGCCAAGGTGCAGCTGCAGCAACCCTACGCGCGCTTCATCATCAATCCGGACCTGACCACCAACATCAACGACCTGCTGATCAAGCAACCCGAACCTGCCACCGGTAGCCCGAAGGCGGCGCAACCGGAGCCGGCCAGCGCGCCGCTGGCGCTGCACATTGGCGGAATCGAGATCGCGGATGGTTCCGCGAATTTTGCCGATCTCAGCCTGCGCCCGCCCTTCGGCACAGCCATCCAGGGTCTCAACGGCCGAATCGGCACCCTCGACAACCGCCAGCAAAAACCCGCTGCGGTGGATATCAAGGGCAAAGTCGACCGCTACGCGCCGGTCAGCATCAAGGGCCAGCTCACCCCCTTCGATCCGTTGCAGAGCCTGGACATCGCCACCAGCTTCAAGCAGGTGGAACTGACCACCCTGACGCCCTACTCCAGCAAGTTCGCCGGCTATCGCATCCGCAAAGGCCGGCTCAACCTGGACCTGCATTACCGCATCCAGCAGGGTCAACTGAATGCCGAGAACAAGGTGGTGGTCGAGCAGCTGCAGCTGGGCGAAAAGGTCGACAGCCCGGACGCGGTCGACCTGCCGATTCGCCTGGCCGTAGCGCTGCTGAAGGACACCAAAGGTACGATCTCGATCGAGCTACCGGTCACCGGCAACCTCAACGACCCGCAGTTCAGCGTCATGCCAATCGTCTGGCAGACCCTGCGCAATCTGGTGCTGCGCGCCGCACAGGCACCGTTCAAGTTCATCGCCGGCCTGGTGGACGGCGATCAGGTCGACCTCAGCCAGATCGCCTTTGCCGCCGGCAGCAGCGAGTTGGATGACGAAGCACGCAAAGCACTGGATACCCTGGTCGATGCGCTGCAACAGCGCCCGGCGCTGCGCCTGGAGGTCGAAGGCATGGCTGCGGGCTCCAGCGATGGGCCGCTGCTGGCCGAACAACGTCTGCAGCGCGAGTACCAGCAGACCCAGTACCGCATCCTCCAGCGCCGCGGCGACAAGGTGCCGGCCGATCCCAGCCTGCTGCAGGTGGATGAAGAGAACAAGGCCGTGCTGCTTGAAGGCATCTACCGCAGCCGGCTGAAGCAGCAACCGCCAGCGCAGTGGAAGGAACTGGAGGACGAGGAACGCGCCGCGCGACTGCGCGACGCCGTCATCGCCTCCTGGGCACAAAGCAGCGTCCTGCTGCGCACGCTGAGTCGCGATCGCGCAGCAGCAATCAAGGGCTACCTGGTGGATCACGGGCTGAACGCCGAGCGCGTGTTCCTACTCGACACCGGCACCACCGAACCGCAGACCGACGGCCGCGTCGCCACCGCACTGCATCTGGGTAGCGAATGAACATGTCTGGACAATCTTTTCTGCCCGGTCTGCTGCTACTCGCCTGCTTCGCTGCGGACGCCGATACGCTACGCTGCGGCAGCCAGCTGGTCAGTACGGGCGACCGCGCCTTCGAGGTCGAGCGCAAGTGCGGCCCACCGGCCCAACGCGACTTGGTCGGCTACGGCCTGAGCCCCAACGGCCGACAGGAATTCGTGCTGGAAGAATGGACCTACGGGCCGAACAACGGCACGTTCAGTATCCTCACGTTTGAGGGCAACCGCCTGGTGCGCATCGAGTCGCGGCGCGAGCGGTAAATAATCAGGAGCTCCGCATGTCCCGCTTTTCCCTGTTCGCTCTGTTCGTCGCGCTGCTGGCCAGCGAGCCGGCAAGCGCCTCATCCACCTTTCGCTGCAACAGCCGTCTGGTCAGCCTGGAGGCCAGCACGGCGCAGGTTCGCGAGCGCTGTGGCGAGCCCAGCAGTAAAGCAATGATCGGCTACAAGGAGGTCGTCGATGAATACGGCTACCTGCAGGAAGTAGTCGTCGAGGAATGGGTCTACGGCCCGAGTCACGGCATGTACCACTACCTGCGCTTCGAGGGCAATCGCCTGCGCAGCATCGACAGCCAGCGCGGCAACTGAATAAAAAAACCCCACACGAGGTGGGGTTCCGTCGGGCTTGGCGCCGAATCTTATTCGGCGACCTTCAGACCGTCGGCGGACACGTCGGTCACGCCCTTGATCTGCCGAGCCTTGGCGACTGCGGCTTCCTTCTCTGCCTCGGTCGCAACGGTACCGGACAGCGACACTACGCCGTTCTTGGTTTCAACTTCGATATCCATGCCCGGGGTGGCGTCTTCGGCCAGCAGGGTCGACTTCACCTTGGTGGTGATCCAGGTATCGGAAGCGGCGTCCTTGGCCTCTTCCACATTTTCATTGGCGGCGAGCATGACGGCTTCGGTTTTCTCGATAGCAGGCGTGCTGTCGGCCATTGCCACACCCGCCAGCGGCAGACTGAAGGCGGCAACAACGGCGGCGGCAGTGAGGGAGGTCTGAATCTTTTTCATGATGTCACTCCTGTTTCTCGTGGTTTCCGGGCATTGCTCCAGCCCGGAGTCAGGAATAACAGCGCAAGCGCCGTGCCAACCGAAGCGACATGTAAATATCCTTCAATTTCAATAGGTTACGAAAATACGGAATTCTGCTAAGACGTGCACTATGCACGCTTGGCCTGTGCCACGCATGCATCTTGCAATCAGCTGCAAGACGATCCGAGGCAATTCCAGACAACAAAAAAGGCCCCGAAGGGCCTTTCTTGTTCGACTGAAATGTCAGGCTCAGACGCCCGACGCCTCTGCCGCTGCGACGTCCTTGATCGAGAGCTTGATGCGGCCGCGGTTGTCCACGTCCAGTACCAGCACCTTCACTTCCTGACCTTCCTTGAGCACGTCAGTGACCTTCTCGATGCGCTGATCGCTGATCTGCGAGATGTGCACCAGGCCGTCCTTGCCCGGCAGGATGTTGACGAAGGCACCGAAGTCGACGATACGTTCGACCTTGCCGACGTAGATCTTGCCGATTTCGGCTTCGGCAGTGATGCCCAGCACGCGCTGCTTGGCCGCCTCGGCCGCTTCCTTGGTCTCGCCGAAGATCTTGATCGAGCCGTCGTCTTCGATGTCGATCGAAGCCTTGGTCTCTTCACAGATGGCGCGAATGGTGGCGCCGCCCTTGCCGATCACGTCGCGGATCTTGTCCTGATCGATCTTCATCGCCAGCATGGTCGGTGCGTTGGCCGACAGCTCGCTGCGCGACTGGGCAATGACCTGATTCATCTGGCCGAGAATGTTCAGGCGCGCTTCCAGGGCCTGGCCCAGAGCGATCTCCATGATCTCTTCGGTGATGCCCTGGATCTTGATGTCCATCTGCAGCGCGGTAACGCCCTTGGCGGTACCGGCAACCTTGAAGTCCATGTCGCCCAGGTGGTCCTCGTCACCGAGGATGTCGGTCAGCACGGCGAACTTGTCGCCTTCCTTGACCAGCCCCATCGCAATACCGGCTACCGGCGCCTTCATCGGCACGCCGGCGTCCATCAGTGCCAGCGAGGCACCGCAAACCGACGCCATGGAGCTGGAGCCGTTGGACTCGGTAATTTCGGAAACCACGCGGATGGTGTACGGGAATTCGTCGGCGCTCGGCAGCATGGCGGCAACGCCACGACGGGCCAGGCGACCGTGACCGATTTCGCGGCGACCGGTAGCCCCCATGCGACCACACTCACCGACCGAGTAAGGCGGGAAGTTGTAGTGCAGCATGAAGGGGTCTTTCTTCTCGCCTTCGAGGGTGTCGAGCAGCTGCGCGTCACGGGCAGTGCCGAGGGTAGCAACGACCAGCGCCTGGGTTTCGCCACGGGTGAACAGTGCCGAACCGTGGGTCTTGTCCAGCACGCCGACTTCGATGTTCAGGTCGCGCACAGTGCGGGTGTCACGGCCGTCGATACGCGGCTTGCCGTTGACGATGTTCTCGCGAACGGTGCGGTATTCGATTTCACCAAAGGCGTCTTTCACTTCGCCAGCGGACGGCTGGCCTTCTTCGCCGGAGAACTTGGCAACGACCTGGTCCTTCAACTCGCCCAGGCGCGCGTAGCGGTCCTGCTTGATGGTGATGGTATAGGCCTGGGAGATGGCTTCGCCGAACTCGCTGCGGATGGCGTCGAGCAGCGCGGTATTGGCTTGCGGAGCAGTCCAGTTCCAGCGCGGCTTGCCGGCTTCGGCGGCGAGCTCTTCGACAGCCTTGACCACGGCCTGAAATTCTTCGTGAGCAAACAGCACGGCGCCCAGCATCTGGTCTTCCGTCAGCTCGCGAGCTTCCGATTCGACCATCAGCACGGCGTCCTTGGTGCCGGCCACGACCATGTCCAGGCTGGAAGCCTTGAGCTGTTCGTAGTTCGGGTTCAGCAGGTAGCCGGTTTCCGGGTGGAACGCCACGCGCGCGGCACCAATGGGGCCGTCGAACGGAATGCCGGATACCGCTAGGGCAGCCGAAGTACCGATCATCGCAGCGATGTCCGGATCAGTTTTCTTGCTGGTGGAAACGACGGTACAGATGACCTGCACTTCGTTCTGGAAGCCTTCCGGGAACAGCGGACGGATCGGGCGATCGATCAGGCGCGAGGTCAGGGTTTCCTTCTCGGAAGGACGCGCCTCACGCTTGAAGAAGCCGCCGGGGATCTTGCCGGCCGCGTAGGTCTTCTCCTGATAATGCACGGAGAGCGGGAAGAACCCTTTGCTCGGGTCGGCGGTCTTGGCACCAACCACGGTCACCAGCACGGTGACATCGTTATCAACGGTGACCAGCACGGCGCCAGAGGCCTGGCGAGCGATACGGCCCGTCTCCAAGGTTACGGTCGACTGACCGAATTGAAACTTCTTGATTACCGGATTCACGGTTTTTCCTTCTCTTTGTTGCCTTGGGGAAATTGGCAGAACATTCGGGAGTCGGCCCGAAACGATCTGCAAGAAAGCCAAAAGCTGGAAGACCGAAGCTGGAAGCGGGGATATCCCCGGCTTTCAACTTCAGGCTTCCAGCTTCCGGCTTCCAGCGCGGGTGCGTCTTAGCGACGCAGACCCAGACGGCCGATCAGGGCGCTGTAACGAGTGGTGTCCTTACCCTTCAGGTAATCCAGCAGCTTGCGACGCTGGTTAACCATGCGGATCAGACCACGACGGGAGTGGTGGTCCTTGCCGTTGGCCTTGAAGTGGCCTTGCAGCTTGTTGATGTTGGCGGTCAGCAGGGCTACCTGCACTTCCGGAGAACCGGTGTCGCCTTCAGCTTGCTTGTACTCGTTAACGATCTGGGCTTTTTCTTCAACGCTCAGTGCCATGATGGGCTCCTTGAGTGAACAGGCCGGGAATCATCCCGTGTTTAGATAAAGAGAAATGACCGTGCCTGCTGACAGCCACCCTCTGAACGCACCGCACGAGGCGATACGCAACGGTCATTCCGACCGAATCAGTCGACGTGGCGCAATACGCCCGTCTTCGCTCACTTCGCCAATCCCAATGAAGCGACCTGCTGGATCCTGTACGCGAACCATGCCGTACTTCGGTGCCTCCGGCGCACGCACCGGCTGGCCATGCAGCCAGTAATAGGCACTGTGCTCGGAAAACTGCAGCAGCGGCCAATGTTCGAGCCCGCTGTCCACTGGCAGAAGAAACCCGTCGAGCGCCTCGGCGCCGCCTTCGGCATGCGCTTGTTCCAGCGACTCAAGCGTCACCGTGCGAGACAGATCGAACGGACCCGCCTGGGTTCGCCGTAGCTCAGCAACATGCGCGCCGCACCCGAGCAGCTGACCGATATCTTCGACCAGGGTGCGGATATAGGTACCTTTGCTGCAAGCCACTGATAGCCGTGCCTTGTCGCCATCGAGCGCGAGCAGCTCCAAGCGCGCAATATTAACAGATCGTGGCTCGCGCTCCACCACTTCGCCGGCGCGGGCGAGCTTGTACAACGGCTGACCATCGCGCTTGAGTGCCGAATACATCGGCGGCACCTGCTGAATATCACCGCGAAAGCGTGGCAGCAGTGCCTCGAGCTGCTCGCGGGTCACTTCCACCGGATTACGCTCGAGGATTTCACCCTCGGCATCCGCCGTCGTGGTGGTCACGCCCAGTTGCATGACCGTCTCGTAGGCCTTGTCGGCATCGAGCAGATACTGCGAAAACTTGGTTGCCTCGCCGAAGCACAGCGGCAATACGCCGGTCGCCAGCGGATCGAGGCTGCCGGTATGCCCAGCCTTCTCTGCATTGAGCAGCCAGCGCACCTTCTGCAGTGCCGCGTTGGAGGTGAATCCGCGAGGCTTGTCGAGCAGGATGATGCCGTTCACATCGCGTCGAACACGCTTGACCTGGGCCACGCTTACTCTCCGCTTCCGTCGCTGTGCTTGCGATCTTCGGCGACCGCGCGCTCGATCAGCGAACTCAGCTCGACGCCACGGCGGATGCTCGCGTCATAGTTGAAATGCAGCTGCGGCACACTGCGCAACTTCATGCTCTTGCCCAGCTGCATGCGCAGGAAGCCGGCGGCCTCATTGAGAATGCGCAGGTTGCCCCTGACCGCCTCCTCGTCGTCGTCCTGCCCCATGATGGTGATGAAGATCTTCGCGTGGGACAGATCCCGGCTGACATCAACGCCGGTGATGGTGACCAGTCCCAGCCGCGGATCCTTGATCTCGCGCTGGATCAACTGGGCCAGCTCGCGCTGCATCTGATCGCCGATACGCTGGGTACGGCTGAATTCTTTGGCCATAAAAACTGCCTCTGGCTGCACGCTGCAGGCTTGAAAAATTCGTGATACCGCAAAGCCAAACGGCAAGCGCCAAGTGATCACACTCGACGCTTGCCGCTGGAGGTTTGCAACTCGGATTACAGCGAACGGGCCACTTGGACCTTCTCGAACACTTCGATCTTGTCGCCGACCTTGACGTCGTTATAGCTCTTCACGCCGATACCGCATTCCATGCCAGCACGGACTTCCGAGACGTCATCCTTGAAGCGGCGCAAGGACTCCAACTCGCCTTCGAAGATCACTACGTCGTCGCGCAGAACGCGGATCGGACGGTTGCGGTGCACCATACCCTCGGTAACCATGCAGCCGGCAACCGCGCCGAACTTCGGCGAACGGAACACGTCGCGCACCTCGGCGATACCCAGGATATTCTCGCGCACATCGCTGCCGAGCATACCGGTGAGCGCCTTCTTGACGTCCTCGATGATGTCGTAGATGACGTTGTAGTAGCGCATATCCAGGCCTTCGGCCTCGACGATCTTGCGCGCGCCAGCGTCGGCACGCACGTTGAAGCCGAAGATCACCGCACTGGATGCCAGCGCCAGGTTGGCATCGGATTCGGTGATACCACCGACACCGCCACCGACCACGCGCACCTGCACCTCGTCGTTGCCCAGACCGTTGAGCGAACCCTGCAGCGCTTCGAGCGAGCCGCGTACGTCGGCCTTGAGCACGATGTTGAGCGTCTTCTTCTCGTCCTGCCCCATCGTCTCGAATATGTTCTCCAGCTTGCCGGCGTGGGCACGCGCCAGTTTCACTTCGCGGAACTTGCCCTGACGGAACAAGGCGACTTCGCGTGCCTTCTTCTCGTCGGCGACCACGGTAAGGTCATCACCGGCTTCGGGCGTACCATCCAGGCCGAGGATTTCCACCGGAATGGACGGACCAGCTTCCTTCACCAGCTTGCCATTCTCGTCGAGCATGGCGCGCACGCGACCGAAGTTCACACCGCACAGGACCATGTCGCCTTGGCGCAGCGTGCCGTCCTGAACCAGTACGGTAGCCACCGGACCGCGGCCCTTGTCCAGGCGCGACTCGACCACAACACCGCGACCAGGCGCCGAAGGCGTGGCCTTGAGTTCGAGGATCTCGGCCTGCAGCAGAACGGCTTCCAACAGCTCGTCGACGCCGGTACCCATCTTCGCGGAAACCGGAATGAACGGCGTGTCGCCACCCCACTCCTCGGGGATCACATCGAGCGCAGCCAGGCCGTTCTTGATGTTGTCCGGATTGGCTTCCGGCTTGTCGATCTTGTTCACCGCGACCACGATCGGCACACCTGCCGCCTTCGCGTGCTGCACGGCTTCCTGGGTTTGCGGCATGACGCCGTCGTCCGCCGCAACCACCAGGATGACGATGTCGGTCGCTTTCGCACCGCGGGCACGCATGGCGGTGAACGCCGCGTGACCGGGGGTATCGAGGAACGTGACCATGCCACGGTCGGTTTCGACGTGGTAGGCGCCGATGTGCTGAGTAATGCCGCCCGCTTCGCCAACGGCAACCTTGGCACGACGGATGTAATCGAGCAGGGAGGTCTTGCCGTGGTCGACGTGGCCCATCACGGTTACCACTGGCGCGCGGGTCATCTCCTCGCCTTCGAACTTCAGCAGTTCGGCCAGCTGTTCTTCCAGCGCGTTGTCGCTGACCAGCTTGACCTTGTGGCCGAGCTCCTCGGCCACAAGCTGCGCGGTTTCCCGGTCGAGCACCTGATTGATGGTGACCGGCGAGCCCATCTTGAACATGAACTTGATGACTTCGGCAGCCTTGACCGACATCTGCTGGGCCAGCTCGGCCACGGTGATGGTTTCGCCGATCGAAACTTCGCGCACGACCGGTCCGGTCGGGCTTTGGAAGCCATGCGCATTGCGCTTCTTGAGCTTGGACTTGCCGCGACCGCCACGACGGAAGCCGTCGGCGTCGTCCTCGCCACTGCGCACGGTACGTGTCAGCGGCGCCTTGGCCTTGAGCGACGGGCGATGTTGCGCATGCTTGCGATCGCGACGATCGTCGTCGTCGCTGCGCGGCTTCTCGGCACGGCGAGTTTCTTCTTTCTTGCGCTCATCGCTCGGGGCGGCGGCGACAGCAGCTTCGACAGCTGCCGGTTCGACGACAACTTCAGCGGCACTGGGCTGAGCTGCAGCCACCAAGGTCTGCTCTTGCTGCGCCTGGCGACGGGCTTCTTCCTCGGCGCGCGCGCGCGCCTCTTCTTCTACCTTCAAGCGAGCCGCTTCTTCGGCCGCGCGCTGTTCTTCCAGTTCGCGCTGCTTCTCGGCCTCGATCTCATCCGGGCTGCGCTTGACGAAGGTTTTCTTCTTGCGCACCTCGACGCTGATGGTCTTGCTGCCGCCGACCTTCAGCTTGGTGGTGGTCTTGCGCTGCAAGGTGATCTTGCGCGGCTCGTCCATCTTGGCGCCGTGACTGCTTTTCAAATGAGCCAGCAGGGCCTGCTTTTCGTTATCGGTCACCACTTGCTCGGCGCTGGTGTGCGGCAGTCCTGCCTCACGCATCTGCTGCAGCAGTCGCTCGACCGGTGTGTCGACCACTTGGGCCAGTTCTTTCACCGTGACTTGCGTCATGCATCTCTCTCCTCAGGCCGCTAATTACTTACTCGAACCAATGGGCTCGGGCGGCCATGATCAGCTTGCCGGCACGCTCTTCATCGATGCCGTCTATGTCGAGCAAGTCGTCGATCGACTGCTCGGCCAGGTCTTCGCGGGTAATCACACCCCGCACAGCCAACTCGACCGCCAGTTCTTTGTCCATGCCATCCAGCGCGAGGAGATCCTCGGCCGGTTGCGCGTCCGCCAGTTTCTCTTCGGTAGCGATCGCCTTGGTCAGCAGGCGATCCTTGGCACGTGTACGCAGTTCGTTGACGATGTCCTCATCAAACCCTTCGATGCCGAGCATCTCCTCCATCGGGACGTAGGCGACTTCCTCCAGGGAGGTGAAGCCTTCTTCGACCAGCACCTGGGCCAGCTCCTCGTCGACGTCTAGCTCTTCGATAAAGCTGCGCAGGATGTCGCCGGTCTCTTCCTGTTGCTTGGCCTGGATATCGGCCTCGGTCATCACATTCAGCGTCCAGCCAGTCAGCTGGCTGGCCAGACGGACGTTTTGCCCACCGCGACCGATTGCCTGCGCCAGGTTGTCCTCGGCGACAGCGATATCCATCGCGTGCGCATCCTCATCGACGATGATCGCCGCGACTTCCGCCGGTGCCATCGCGTTGATCACGAACTGAGCCGGGTTGTCGTCCCACAGGACGATATCCACGCGCTCGCCGCCAATCTCGCCGGAAACTGCTTGCACGCGCGAGCCGCGCATGCCGATGCAGGCGCCTTGGGGATCAATGCGTTTGTCCTTGGAACGGACCGCAATCTTGGCGCGCGATCCCGGATCACGCGACGCGCCCATCACCTCGATCAGCCCCTCGGCAATTTCCGGCACTTCGATGCGGAACAGTTCGATCAGCATCTGCGGCGCAGTGCGCGACAGGATCAGCTGCGGACCGCGGTTCTCCGTGCGGATCTCCTTCAGCAGCGCACGCACGCGGGCACCAACGCGGAAGGTCTCACGGGCAATAATATCCTCGCGCGCCAGTAGAGCCTCGGCGTTGTTGCCCAGATCGACGATCACGCTGTCGCGGGTAACCTTTTTTACCGTTCCGGAAATGATCTCGCCGAGGCGGTCACGGTAGGCCTCGACCACCTGAGCACGCTCGGCTTCACGCACCTTCTGCACGATGACCTGCTTGGCGGTCTGCGCAGCGATACGGCCAAACTCGATGGATTCGATCTTTTCCTCGAAGACATCGCCAAGTTTTGCATCCGCCTTGCGCTCTTGCGCCTGATCGAGCGCCAGTTGGTAAGCCGGATCCTCAAAATGCTCGTCATCGACCACCGTCCAACGGCGGAAGGTTTCATAGCTGCCGTTTTGGCGGTTGATCTCCACACGCAGGTCGACTTCGTCTTCGTAACGCTTTTTGGTTGCAGTGGCCAGAGCCAGCTCCAACGCTTCAAAAATAACACCAGCCGGTACGCCCTTTTCGTTGGACACCGACTCCACAACCAGCAGTACTTCTTTGCTCATCGTACGCCTCGCCTTTCGCAATCCATTGGGGTCCGCGGGATCCGCATTCAGTCAAAACGGGGGACTATGTTGGCCTTGTCGATCAGATCGACGGGCAATAGATACTCATGATCATCAACGAGTATCACCACATCCTGCTCCTCCACCCCGCGGAGAAGCCCTTGGAAATTGCGCCGCCCCTCGAAGGGGGAACGCAGTTTGATTTTTACCTGCTCGCCCACATGGGCGGCGTATTGCTCCAACTTGAACAATGGCCGATCCATACCGGGAGAGGACACCTCAAGGGTGTAATCGACACTGATGGGGTCTTCGACATCAAGCACGCCACTGAGCTGACGGCTGACCTTCTCACAATCGTCGATCAGAATACCGTTGGCGTGATCGATATAGACTCGAAGCAGCGAATGCCTTCCCTGAGAGAGGAACTCGATACCCCAACATTGATACCCGAGCGCCTCTACCACCGGGGCCAACAAGGCCTGCAACTGTTCTAGCTTGCTCGACATCGAAGTCCCTCGCGCATGCTGTACAAACGAAAAATGGGCGAAACGCCCATCCCTGTGATCGCCTGAAGTGCCGGCGACCTGGCCTGAAGCCAATAAAAAGCCCCTATACAGGGGCTCTTCACTTCACTGGTTGCGGGGGCTGGATTTGAACCAACGACCTTCGGGTTATGAGCCCGACGAGCTACCAGACTGCTCCACCCCGCGACAAACTGGGCACGAATTGTACGATCATCTTGACAATCGGTCAACCGAAACCCTGATAACAAGAAGGCCCGCACTAGGCGGGCCTGCTTGTTTGGTACCGAGGAGGGGACTCGAACCCCTACAGCCTATGGCCACTACCACCTCAAGGTAGCGTGTCTACCAATTCCACCACCTCGGCAAAAACCTTTACTGCTTCTCCTGCACCGAAGGAACATCACCCGTAGGGTTACGCTCTTCCAGAACCGGAACATCATTCACTGCAGGCTTGCTTGCCGGAACCTCAAGCACCGCCGGATCGGGCAGGCCCGCCTGCGAGATACTATCAGCCTGCTCCTTGGCGAAAAAGGCCAAGCCCAGACTTGTCACAAAAAAAACGCCGGCGAGTATAGCAGTAAACCGACTCAGAAAGGTAGTACTACCTTGACTTCCGAATACGGTAGCCGAAGCACCCGAACCGAATGAAGCCCCTGCATCCGCACCCTTGCCCTGCTGCAGTAATACCAACACAACCACACCCAGGGCGACCAGCAGATGCACCACGATCACAACAGTCTGCAACATCTGATCACTTCCCCGCAGCACGACAGATCGCGCCAAATTCGTTCGCTTTCAAAGAGGCTCCGCCGATTAGTCCGCCATCTACATCAGCCTGAGCAAACAACTCAACGGCATTTTCCGATTTGACGCTTCCACCATAAAGAATCCGCAAACCGCCAGCAATGCGCGAATTCCGCTGCGCCACCACAGCTCGAATGACCGCATGAACCTCTTGCGCCTGCACCGGCGTCGCAGTCAGCCCGGAACCTATCGCCCAGACCGGCTCATACGCAACCACAGCCGACTCAAACGCATCCACACCAACCACGTCGAGCACACTATTTAACTGCTGCGACACCACATCAAGTGTCTTTCCCAGCTGACGCTCTTCTAGCGTCTCACCAACGCAGAGGATGGGCTTCAGTCCACTCGCCTGCGCCGAAGAAAACTTTCGACATACAACCTGATCACTTTCGGCAAACAGCGATCGCCGCTCAGAATGGCCAACCAGAACCCACGCACACCCCAAATCACGCAACTGGGTGGCTGACTCTTCGCCTGTAAAGGCTCCAAAGCCAGGCTCCGTCGAACAATCCTGCGCCCCCACAGCGATTTCCTCACCTTGGAGATCGCTCAAGACCTGCGCAAGATGAATGGATGAAGGCAAAACCACGACATCCACATCAGCCGGAAGCTCTTCAACCCGGAGGGAGCAAATCAGCTCTGCGACGCTAGTGCGGGTACCGTTCATTTTCCAGTTACCAGCTACCATCTTGCGGCGCATGCTTTACCTCGTCGGTCAAAGTGGGCGCAGATGTTACTCAACCGCCCCCACCCTGGCAAGCAGATCACGCACAAACTTTTGCTACTACTTTTGCCAACTCCTCGGCATGCGCGCGCACCTGCTGCTCATCATCACCCTCCACCATGACCCGCATCAATGGTTCTGTACCGGACTTGCGCAGCAATACTCGCCCGCGCCCAGCCATGCGCTCGGTAACATCATCGCAGGCTGCCTGCACATCAGGATGCGAAAGCGGATCGGTTCCGCCCGCGTAGCGCACGTTTATCAGCACTTGCGGACATTTATGCCAGGCGAGGCGCTCCTGCGCGAGGGATTGACCTCGACGGCGCAGAGCCAGCACGACTTGCAATGCCGCGATGATGGCGTCCCCGGTGGTCGTATGCTGAGCGCAAACGATATGCCCTGAATTCTCTCCCCCTAGCGGCCAACTGCGCTCCAGCATCTCGGCGATTACATAGCGGTCGCCGACCTTGGCACGCACGAATG
This sequence comes from Stutzerimonas sp. 21-1, assembly GCF_056336065.1. Taxonomy (NCBI): domain Bacteria; kingdom Pseudomonadati; phylum Pseudomonadota; class Gammaproteobacteria; order Pseudomonadales; family Pseudomonadaceae; genus Stutzerimonas; species Stutzerimonas sp. 21-1. The sequence continues at coordinate 3,160,956 of NZ_CM150500.1, forward strand.
GAATCTCGCGCGCCTTCAACGCCAACTCCAGACCGAGATTGCTCATCAGGGTACCCACCACGCCACCGTTCAGGCGCTCGCGCTCCTGCAGATCGGTAGCAATGATGTATAGAAGCTCATCGCCATCCACGACTGCCCCGGTGTGATCGACCATCATCACGCGATCGCCGTCGCCGTCGAAGGCGATACCCATATCGGCACCGTTCTCGACCACCGCCTTCTGCAACTGGCCTACATGGGTCGAACCGACATCCGCGTTGATATTCAGCCCATCAGGCTGCGCGCCGATCACCACCACCTGAGCACCGAGTTCGCGGAATACGCTCGGCGCCACCTTATAGGTGGCGCCATGCGCACAATCGATAACCAACTTGAGACCACTGAAATCGGTACTGGTCGGCACGCTGCTCTTGCAGAACTCAATGTAGCGCCCGGCCGCATCGTTAATCCGCGACGCCTTGCCCAGCTGAGCCGATTCGACCACGGTCATCGGCGCATCCAGCAACTCCTCGATCATCAGCTCGACCTCGTCCGGCAGCTTGGTGCCGCGACCAGAGAAGAACTTGATGCCATTGTCGTGATGCGGATTGTGCGAGGCACTTATGACAATGCCAGCCTCGGCGTGGAAGGTACGCGTCAGATAAGCCACTGCCGGCGTTGGCATCGGTCCCAGCAACAACACATCGGCACCCGCCGCAGACAGCCCGGCCTGCAGTGCAGACTCGAACATATAACCGGAAATGCGGGTGTCCTTGCCGATCAGGATGCGGCACTTGCCCTGCTTGCGAAAAGCCATGCCCGCCGCCCAACCCAGCTTGAGCATGAAATCCGGCGTGATCGGAAACTGCCCGACGTGCCCGCGAATCCCGTCCGTGCCGAAGTACTTTCTACCCATGAAAACCGTCCCTTTATTCTGCAGACTGAACTGCAGCTATCATTCGAACCACATCAACCGTCTCGGCCACGTCGTGCACGCGAATAATCTGCGCACCCTTGGCCACTGCTAGCGCTGCCAGCGCGAGACTGCCATAGAGCCGTTCATTCACCTCACGCCCGAGAACCTTGCCAATCATGGTTTTGCGCGACACACCGACCAGCAGCGGCCGCCCAAGCGCATGCAGCCGCTCAAGGTGTCTGAACAGACTGAGATTGTGTTCGAGCGTCTTGGCAAAGCCGAATCCTGGATCCAGCACGATACGCTCAGCTTTGATGCCGGCAGCCACGCACTCGGCCATGCGCTGCGCGAGGAAATCACACACCTCGGTGGTTACGTCAGTGTACTGCGGGTCGTCCTGCATATCGCCAGGCTCGCCGCGCATGTGCATCAGACAAACTGGCAAGCCGCTATCGAGCGCCGCATCCAAAGCGCCGTCGCGACGCAGCGAGCGCACGTCATTGATCAGACCCGCACCCAGCCGCGCAACCTCTCGGATCACCGCCGGAGTCGAAGTGTCGACAGAAATCACCACGTCCAGCTCGCGCGCAATGGCTTCCACCACCGGTGCCACGCGCTCGAGCTCTTCTGTCGGCGAAACCGCACGCGCCCCGGGGCGCGTCGACTCACCACCGACATCTAGCAGCGTTGCGCCGGCACGCACCATCGAGTCGGCATGTTTCAGCGCCGCATCTTTCAGCGCGTAGCGCCCGCCGTCGGAAAAAGAATCAGGGGTGACATTCAGGATACCCATCACTTGCGGACGGGCTAAATCAAGAACCCGGCTACCACAGGATAGCCGGGCTGCAGACAACGTTTCGCTCATTTGAACGCCTTGAGGCTTAGTGTTCGCCGGCCGGACCTCCGATCGGCGTTTCTGGCCGCCCGCTTTCGGGCTGGGTCGATTTGCCCGACGCCCCCGAACCACCCTGCCAATCACGTGGTTCGCGCGGTGGCCGCCCGGCCATGATGTCGTCGATTTGCTCAGCATCGATGGTTTCGTATTTCATCAGCGCCTCGGCCATCATGTCCAGCCGATCGCGATTATCCGCCAGGATCTGCTTGGCGGTGCCATAGCAGTGATCGATGATGCTGCGCACCTCCTGATCGATCAGTTTGGCCGTCTCGCCCGAGACGTTAGTGTGCTGGCTTCCGGCACTGCGACCGAGGAACACCTCGCCCTCTTCTTCGGCATACATCAGCGGCCCGAGCTTTTCAGAAAGCCCCCACTTGGTGACCATGTTCCGCGCGAGTTGCGTAGCCCGCATGATGTCGTTGGATGCGCCAGTGGTCACGCCCTCGAAGCCGAGCGTCATTTCCTCGGCGATGCGCCCACCGAACAGCGAGCAGATCTGGCTGATCAGCGCTCGCTTGGACAGGCTGTAGCGATCCTCTTCCGGAAGAAACATCGTCACGCCGAGCGCACGACCGCGCGGGATGATCGACACCTTGTAGACCGGATCATGCTCGGGCACCACACGACCGACGATTGCGTGTCCTGCCTCGTGGTACGCGGTGTTGAGCTTCTCCTTCTCAGACATGACCATCGATTTGCGCTCGGCGCCCATCATGATCTTGTCCTTGGCCAGCTCGAATTCCTTCATTTCAACGATGCGCTTGTTGGCTCGCGCGGCGAACAGCGAGGCCTCGTTGACCAGGTTGGCCAGATCGGCGCCGGAGAAGCCTGGAGTGCCACGGGCAATCACCGCTGGTTCGACGTTGTCGCCCACTGGAACCTTGCGCATGTGCACTTTCAGAATCTGCTCGCGACCACGGATATCCGGCAGCCCCACCACTACCTGGCGGTCGAAGCGGCCGGGACGCAGCAGGGCCGGATCGAGCACGTCCGGACGGTTGGTGGCGGCGATGACGATGATGCCGTCATTCATCTCGAAACCATCCATCTCCACCAGCAACTGGTTGAGAGTCTGCTCACGCTCGTCATGACCACCGCCGAGGCCGGCACCACGGTGGCGACCCACCGCGTCGATCTCGTCGATGAAGATGATGCACGGCGCATGTTTCTTGGCCTGCTCGAACATGTCGCGCACACGGCTGGCGCCGACACCAACGAACATCTCGACGAAGTCCGAACCGGAAATGGTGAAGAACGGTACTTTCGCTTCGCCAGCAATGGCTTTGGCCAGCAGCGTCTTACCAGTACCGGGAGGACCGACCATCAGCACGCCGCGCGGGATGCGGCCACCGAGTCGCTGGAACTTGCCAGGATCTCGCAAAAACTCTACCAGCTCATGCACTTCCTCCTTGGCCTCGTCGCAACCGGCAACGTCAGCAAAGGTGGTCTTGACTTGGTCCTCAGACAGCAGGCGCGCCTTGCTCTTGCCGAAGCTCATCGGGCCGCCCTTGCCACCCGCGCCGCCCTGCATCTGGCGCATGAAGAACATGAACACCGCGATGATCACCAGAATCGGGAAGCTCGCCACCAACAGCTGGGTCCAGATGCTCTGCTGCTCCGGCTGCTTGCCTTCGATGATCACGTTGTTGTTGATCAGGTCGCCGATCAGGCCGTTGTCCTGGATCGCCGGGCGAACAGTCTTGAAGGTTTCGCCGTCGCTGCGTTTGCCGATGATCACGAAGCCATCGACGGTCACACGCTCGACACGCCCATCCTTGACCTGCTCGATGAAGTCGGAATAGTTGAGCGTCTGCGGCTCGTTCGGGCTGGAAAAATTGTTCATCACCGTCACCAGAACAGCGGCGATGATCAGCCACAGGATGAGGTTCTTAGCCATGTCGTTCAAATTCACTACCCTCTGGAGCAGGCCCGTCAGACGGGGATCTGCATGACGGCCGGATGCTTGCTCAGCCTAACTTACTACACAACGCGCACGAGCTGACAGCTTGTCTGTAACCCTATATGAAACGGCCAGACCGGCAAAACAGACACTGACTATCGCTCGGTCGGCTTTTCTCAATCGGCCTTATTCGCCCTGCGGCCCCTTGAAACCTCGCGCCAGCAAATACTGTTCACGCGAGCGGTCGCGGGAAGACAGCGGCTTACGCATCTGCACCTTGTCGAAGTTCTGCCGCACATCCTTCAGATAGGCATCGAAGCCTTCGCCTTGGAATATCTTGATCAGAAAATCACCACCGGGGCGCAGTACCCGCGTGGCGAGATCCAGTGCGAGCTCGCAGAGAAACATCGCGCGCGGCTGATCGGACGCCCTTACTCCACTCATGTTGGGGGCCATATCGGAGATAACAAGGTCCACCGGATGCTCGCCGATGGCCTCGAGAATCTGCGCGAACACCTCGTCTTCGGTGAAATCGCCCTGAATGAAGGTCACATCGGCAATACTGTCCATCGGCAGGATATCGGAGGCGATCAGCCGCCCCTTGTCGCCGATAACCCGGCTGGTGACCTGCGACCAACCGCCGGGCGCCGCGCCAAGATCGACCACGGTCATGCCGGGGCGCAGGATGCGATCCTTCTCCTGGATTTCCAGCAGCTTGTAGCTGGCGCGGGAGCGGTAGCCGTCCCTTTGCGCCATCTTCACGTAGGGATCGTCGAAATGTTCTTTCAGCCAACGCGGGCTGGTCTTGGAACGTGCCAAGCTGATACCTCATCTGTGCGGCCCGGAACCTGTCGGTTACACTAGCCGCCGTTTTTCAAGGGTTCTGACGCAAGGGTCGAAATATGCCGCTCACCAACGAGCAGAAGAAACACTACAAGTCCATCGGCCACCATCTGAAACCGGTTCTGATCGTAGCCGAAAACGGCCTCAGTGAAGGCGTGCTGGCCGAACTGGAGCGCGCACTGAACGATCACGAACTGATCAAGGTGCAGTTCCGCATCGCCGAGCGCGAGGATCGTCACGCGCTGATGGAAGAACTCTGCAAGGCCGCCCGCTGCGAACTAGTCCAGAACATCGGCAAGATGGCCCTGGTCTATCGCAAGAATCCCAAGGCCAACAAGCAGCTCTCCAACATTCACCGCTTCCAGGCCTAACTCTCACAGGGCCTAGCCTTCGCGAATACTCAGCCCTCACGCCCCGGTGGGGGTTGCAGCACCAGCAACAGTCCGCAAAACGCCATCGCCAGATAGCTGAACAGCGACCAGTAATTCGATGCGAAAACACCGCTGCGCTCGATGAAGAAGCTGATCGCCAGTAGCAATGTTGCCAGCAGCAACTGGCCGCGCAACTCGGCCGCGAACCGCGCGAGCCCCGTGAGTGGTAGCAACACCACCGCCTGCAACACTACGCAGAACCCGGCGAACCCTACCAGCAACGGCCGCAGCGCCGCCGCCAGCTCGTCGACCAACAGCGGCGCCAACCCGACCTTGGCCAACGCGGGCAACACGACGAAATGCAGCAACCACAGGCCGCCGACCCAGAACGTCTGGGCCAGCTGCCAGGTTATGGTGCCGCCGCGCACGGGACGAAGCTCAGATATGACGAACCTCGACGATCTCGTATTCGATCAGTCCGCTAGGCGTCTTCACCGCGACCACATCGCCTTCTTCCTTGCCGACCAACGCACGGGCGATCGGTGAACTCACCGACAGTTTGCCCTGTTTGATATCCGCCTCATCGTCACCGACGATCTGGTAGGTCACTTGCTCGTCGGTTTCGACATTGGCGATATCCACGGTAGTCCCGAAGATCACCTTGCCGGTCGGCGTGATATTGGCAATATCGATGACCTGCGCATTCTGCAGCCGACCTTCGATATCGCGAATCCGCGCCTCGACCATGCCCTGCTGCTCGCGCGCGGCGTGGTATTCAGCGTTTTCCTTGAGATCACCCAGTTCGCGCGCTTCGGCGATGGCCTGGGTGATCTGCGGGCGCAGTACGGTTTTCAGGTGTTTGAGTTCTTCTTCCAGGGCGCGGGCGCCCTGGACGGTCATGGGGAACTTGGTCATGCGTGGATTCCTGCATGGAGATCCTGCAAGCGGCGCACGGTCTTCTCGGGACCGAACTTGAGCGCCTCACAGATCGCCTGACCACCAGCGATGGTGGTGGTGATGCATATCTTGTGCTGCAGGGCATTGCGACGAATGGAATACGAATCGGCGATCGACTGCCGGCCTTCGGTGGTGTTGATGATCAGCGTGACCTCGTCATTCTTGATCATGTCAACCACGTGCGGCCGGCCTTCGGTCACCTTGTTCACGCGGCGCACCGGCAAGCCGGCGGCCTCGATGATGCGCGCCGTGCCGGCGGTGGCGACCACTTCGAAGCCCAGCCCGATCAGATCGCGGGCGACCTGCTCGACGTAGGGTTTGTCGTCTTCACGCACGCTGATGAACGCGCAACCGGAAGTCGGCAGGATTTCGCTGGCACCCAGCTGGGCCTTGGCGAAGGCCTCGGCGAAGCTGTCGCCGACTCCCATCACTTCGCCGGTGGACTTCATTTCCGGGCCGAGGATGGTATCCACGCCGGGGAACTTGGCGAAGGGGAATACCGCTTCCTTGACGCTGAAGAACGGCGGAATGATTTCCTTGGTGAAGCCGATCTCGGCCAGCGTCTTGCCAGCCATGACGCGCGCGGCGACCTTGGCCAGCGACTCGCCAATGCACTTGGAAACGAACGGCACGGTGCGCGAAGCACGCGGGTTCACTTCCAGCACGTAGATGTCTTCGCCTTGCACTGCCATCTGCACGTTCATCAGACCAACCACGTCGAGTTCCAGGGCCATCTTGCGCACCTGCTCACGGATCTCGTCCTGAATGTGCTGCGGCAGCGAATAGGCCGGCAGCGAGCACGCCGAGTCACCGGAGTGCACGCCGGCCTGTTCGATGTGCTGCATGATCGCGCCGATCACCACCTGCTCGCCATCGCACACCGCATCCACGTCCACCTCGATGGCGCAGTTGAGGAAGTGATCGAGCAGCACCGGGCTGTCGTTGGACACCTGCACAGCTTCGCGCATGTAGCGCTTGAGCTCTTCTTCCTCGTAGACGATCTCCATCGCGCGGCCGCCGAGCACGTAGGACGGGCGCACCACCAGCGGATAACCGATGGCCTTGGATGCCGTGATGGCTTCCTCCTCGCTGCGTGCGGTGGCGTTCTGCGGCTGGCGCAGGTTCAGGCGCTGCACCATCTGCTGGAAGCGCTCGCGGTCTTCGGCGCGGTCGATGGCGTCCGGGCTGGTGCCGATGATCGGTACGCCTGCTTCTTCGAGGGCGCGGCAGATCTTGAGCGGCGTCTGGCCGCCGTACTGCACGATCACACCCTTGGGCTGCTCGACACGGACGATCTCCAGCACGTCTTCCAGGGTCACCGGCTCGAAGTACAGCCGGTCGGAGGTGTCGTAGTCGGTGGAGACGGTTTCCGGATTGCAGTTGACCATGATGGTCTCGTAGCCGTCCTCACGCATCGCCAGCGCCGCGTGCACGCAGCAGTAGTCGAACTCGATGCCCTGGCCGATGCGGTTGGGACCACCACCGAGGATCATGATCTTGTCGCGACTCGACGGGTTGGCCTCGCACTCTTCCTCGTAGGTCGAGTACATGTAGGCGGTGTCGGTGGCGAACTCGGCAGCGCAGGTGTCGACGCGCTTGTAGACCGGCAGCACCTTGAGCTTGTGGCGGTGGCTGCGCAGGTTCTTCTCGGTAACACCGAGCAGCTTGGCCAGGCGCGCGTCGGAGAAGCCCTTGCGCTTGAGCTTGTACATCAGATCGCGATCGATGCTGGACAGGCCCAGGGTCTTGACCTGCTCTTCTTCCTTGACCAGATCCTCGATCTGCACGAGGAACCAAGGGTCGATCTTGGTCAGGGCAAACACATCCTCGACGCTCTTGCCGGCGCGGAAAGCGTCGGCGACATACCAGATGCGCTCGGCACCCGGCACGGTCAGCTCACGCTTGAGCGTGCTCTCGGCCTCGACATCGGCGAGGTTCAGCTTCGGATCGAAGCCGGTGGCGCCAACTTCCAGACCACGCAGGGCTTTCTGCATGGATTCCTGGAAGGTCCGGCCGATGGCCATGACTTCACCCACCGACTTCATCTGGGTAGTCAGACGGGCATCCGCCTTGGGGAATTTCTCGAAGGCGAAACGCGGGACCTTGGTCACCACGTAATCGATGGCCGGCTCGAAGGAGGCCGGGGTGCGGCCGCCAGTGATGTCGTTCTGCAGCTCGTCGAGGGTATAGCCGACGGCCAGCTTGGCGGCGATCTTGGCGATGGGGAAACCGGTGGCCTTGGAAGCCAGTGCCGAGGAACGCGATACACGCGGGTTCATCTCGATGACGACCATGCGCCCGGTGTTCGGGCAGATACCGAACTGCACGTTGGAGCCGCCGGTTTCCACGCCGATCTCGCGCAGCACCGCCAGCGAGGCGTTGCGCATGATCTGGTATTCCTTGTCGGTCAGCGTCTGCGCCGGAGCCACGGTGATCGAGTCGCCGGTGTGCACGCCCATCGGATCGAAGTTCTCGATGGAGCAGACGATGATGCAGTTGTCCTTCTTGTCGCGGACCACCTCCATCTCGTATTCCTTCCAGCCGATCAGCGATTCGTCGATCAGCAGCTCGCTGGTCGGCGACAGATCCAGACCGCGCGCGCAGATTTCCTCGAACTCCTCGCGGTTGTAGGCGATGCCGCCGCCGGTGCCGCCCATGGTGAACGACGGGCGGATGATGCAGGGGAAGCCGACCTTGTCGAGCACGCCGTAGGCTTCATCCATGTTGTGCGCGATGCCGGAAACCGGGCACGCCAGACCGATGTTCTTCATCGCCTTGTCGAAGCGCGAGCGATCCTCGGCCTTGTCGATGGTGTCGGCGTTGGCACCGATCATCTCGACGCCGAACTTCTCCAGCACGCCGTGCTTTTCCAGATCCAGCGCGCAGTTCAGCGCAGTCTGGCCGCCCATGGTCGGCAGCAGCGCGTCGGGGCGTTCCTTCTCGATGATCTTGGCCACCGTGGCCCACTTGATCGGCTCGATATAGGTGGCGTCCGCCATCGCCGGATCGGTCATGATGGTGGCGGGGTTGGAGTTCACCAGGATGACGCGGAAGCCTTCTTCCTTCAGCGCCTTGCACGCCTGCGCGCCGGAATAGTCGAACTCACAGGCCTGGCCGATGACGATGGGGCCGGCACCGAGGATCAGGATGCTCTTTATGTCTGTACGCTTAGGCATGGGACTCTCGTTGCAATAATCAGGACAGGGTTGCGGTGGCCAGCTTCACACCAAAGCCGACGAACAGGGCGCCGACGCCCGAAGTGGCGCCGGCGGCCAGCCGTTGCCGCCGACGGAACCAGGCCGCCAGCCGCACACCGGTAAAAATCAGGAAACTCAGATACAGCGCGCTGATCAGCTCGAGGACCGCGCCCAGCACCAGGAACGATAGTCCCGGATGGGCGTAGGCGGGATCGACGAACTGGATGAAGAAGGAGATGAAGAACAGGATCGCCTTCGGGTTCGACAGGCTCAGCAGCAGCGCCTTGCGAAACGGCTGGTAGACGTCCACGCGTTCGGCGTGCTCCACGGCCGCCTCGGGGTGGCGCAACCGCTGCCAGGCACCGCGCAGCATGCCGACACCGAGGTAGCAGAGGTACGCCGCGCCGAGGTACTTGAGGCCGAGGAACAGCATCGGCTCAGCCTTCAGCAGCGACGCCACGCCGAGCGCCGACAGCAACATCAGCAGCGCATCCCCGAGGAACACGCCGCAGGCGGCACGATAGCCGGTCGCCACGCCACGCTGGGCCGATGTCGCCAGGACGAACAAGGAGTTCGGTCCGGGCAACAGGACGACGAAAACCACACCTAGCACGTAGGTCCAGAAATCGGTTATCCCCAGCGTCGGCATGCCTGTTCTCCTCAGCGCCGCTCGGCCATTGCCGCGATGAAGCGGTCGAACAGCGGCGCCACATCGTGCGGGCCCGGGCTGGCTTCCGGGTGACCCTGGAAGCTGAACGCAACCTTGTCGGTGCGCTCGATGCCCTGCAGCGTGCCATCGAACAGCGACTTGTGGGTGGCGCGCAGATTGGCCGGCAGACTGGCCTCATCCACCGCAAAACCGTGGTTCTGACTGGTGATCATCACCGCACCACTGTCCAGATCCTGCACCGGATGGTTGGCACCGTGGTGACCGTTCGGCATCTTCATCGTCCGGGCGCCGGATGCCAGGGCCAGCAACTGATGGCCCAGGCAGATGCCGAACACCGGAATATCGGTCTCGAGGATTTCCTGAATCGCCTTGATCGCGTAATCGCACGGCTCGGGGTCACCCGGGCCGTTGGCCAGGAAGATACCGTCCGGATTGAGCGCCAGCGCTTCGCTAGCCGGGGTCTGCGCCGGCAGCACGGTGACGCGGCAACCGCGCGCAACCAGCATGCGCAGGATGTTCAACTTGACGCCATAGTCATACGCCACCACGTGGTAGGGCAGCTCTGTGGCGGGAATCTCCGGGTGGCTATCGGTCTTCAGCTCCCACACGCTGGAACGCCACTCGTAGCGCTCGGTGGTGCTGACCACCTTGGCCAGGTCCATGCCCTTCAGGCCCGGGAAACTGCGCGCCAGTTCCAGCGCCTTCTCTTCGGTGGCGTCCGCGCCGGCCAGGATGCAGCCATCCTGGGCGCCTTTCTCGCGCAGGATGCGGGTCAGCCGGCGGGTATCGATGCCGGCGATGGCGACAGTGCCGTTGGCCTTCAGATAGTCGGCCAGCGACTGCTTGTTGCGCCAGTTGCTGGCCAGCAGCGGCAGGTCGCGAATGACCAGGCCGGCCGCCCATACCTGACGGGCCTCGGCATCTTCCGGCGTGGTGCCGGTGTTGCCGACATGCGGATAGGTCAACGTGACGATCTGCTTGGCGTAGGAAGGATCGGTGAGGATTTCCTGATAGCCGGTCATGGCGGTGTTGAAGACCACCTCGCCAATGGTTTGCCCATCGGCGCCGATGGATTCGCCGCGAAAGATGCTGCCATCGGCTAGGGCCAGAATGGCTGGCGTAGTGGCTGGCTTAGTCAAGAGACCTCCCGTAGATCAAGGCTGGAGCAGACGCAGATTGTAAAAAAGCGGGATGACGTGTGAAGGTCATCCCGCTTTTTATTTGATTCATTTCTGCGCAACTTTTAGTGGACACACTAAAGCGGGAAGCTTACAGAAAATCCCCTTTCCGGTCCAGCCAATATAGCCCGCAAGCCGAGCGTGAACAGACGGGACGATTTTTCCGTAGCGCAGAAACTCACTTGAGACCCAGCACATCTTGCATATCGTAGAGCCCTGCGGGCCGGCCCTCCAGCCAGAGCGCAGCGCGTACCGCGCCCTTGGCGAAGGTCATGCGACTGGAAGCCTTGTGCGTGATCTCCACCCGCTCACCGTCGGCGGCGAACAGCACGGTGTGATCGCCCACCACGTCACCGGCGCGCACCGTGGCGAAGCCGATGGTCTCGCGCTGACGCGCACCGGTCTGGCCTTCTCGACCGTATACGGCGACCTTCTGCAGATCACGGCCGAGCGCCTCAGCCACCACCTCACCCATGCGCAGCGCGGTGCCCGACGGCGCGTCCACCTTGTGCCGGTGATGCGCCTCGATGATCTCGATGTCGACCTCGTCGCCCAGCACCCGCGCCGCGGTATCCAGCAGCTTGAGGCAGAGGTTTACGCCAACGCTGAAGTTCGCGGCGAAGACGATGGGTATCTCCTTGGCCGCGGCAGCCAGACGCTCTTTCTCCTCCGGCGAAAAGCCGGTGGTACCGATCACCATGGCCTTGCCGGCGCGCCGACAGACTTCCAGATTCTTCAGCGTCACCGATGGATGGGTAAAGTCGATCACCACGTCGAACTCGTCCACCGCCCGCGCCAGATCGCCGCTGAGCGGCACACCAAGACGACCGATCGCCGCCAGCTCTCCCGCGTCGGCACCGACCAGGGTGCTGTCCGGCCGATCCACCGCCGCCGTCAGTCCGGCGGCGCCCGCCGTCTGCTGCACCGCCTCGATCAGGGTCTTGCCCATGCGCCCGGCGGCGCCCATCACTGCAATACGTCGCATAGCATCAGCTCCAAGCTGCAAGCCCCAAGCGGCAGGCGACCTCATCTAGGCCGCTTGCCGCCTGCAGCGATCAAACATCACCAAAAAAGCGCTTCACGCCCTCGAACCAGCCACTGGCCTTCGGCGAGTGGGATGTATCGCCCTGCAGCGTGCCGCGGAACTCCTCGAGCAGCTCGCGCTGACGTTTGCTCAGATTGACCGGCGTCTCGACCACCACCCGGCACATCAGATCGCCGGCGCCGCCGCCACGCACCGGTGCCACGCCCTTGCCGCGCAGGCGGAACTGCTTGCCGGTCTGCGTGCCTTCGGGAATCTTCAGCTTGACCCGACCATCAAGTGTCGGCACTTCCAGCTCGCCGCCGAGCGCCGCATCGGCGAAGCTGATCGGCACTTCACAGTACAGATGCTTGCCGTCGCGCTGGAAGATCTGGTGCTCGCGCACGTTGACCACCACATACAGGTCGCCCGCGGGCCCGCCCTGAGTGCCGGCCTCGCCTTCGCCGGTCAGACGGATACGGTCGCCGGTATCGACGCCCGCCGGCACCTTGACCGACAGCGTCTTCTGCTCTTCCACCCGCCCCTGACCGTGACAACTGCCGCACGGATCGGAAATCATCTTGCCGCTGCCATGGCAGCGCGGGCAGGTCTGCTGCACCGAGAAGAAGCCCTGCTGCATGCGCACCTGGCCGATACCGCCGCAGGTGGTACAGGTCACCGGACTGGTGCCCTTCTTCGCACCGGAACCATCGCAAGTCTTGCACTCGACCAGCGTCGGCACGCGAATGGTGACCGTGGTGCCGCGCACCGCCTCTTCCAGATCCAGCTCCAAGGTGTAGCGCAGGTCGCTGCCACGCTGAGCACCGCCTCGCGATGCGCCGCGCGCGCCGCCGAAGAAGTCGCTGAATACATCGCCGAAGATGTCGGAGAAATTGGCGCCACCGTAGCCAGCGCCTGCACCGGCACCCATCTGCGGATCGACACCGGCATGGCCGTACTGGTCGTACGCCGCGCGCTTGCTCGCATCGGAGAGCACTTCGTAGGCTTCGTTGGCTTCCTTGAAAGCCTCCTCGGCCGCCTTGTCACCCGGATTGCGGTCGGGGTGATGCTTCATCGCAAGGCGACGGTAAGCTTTCTTCAGCTCCGCCTCGCTGGCGCCACGCTCGACACCCAGCACCTCGTAAAAATCACGTTTGGCCATATGTTTCCTGAACCCTCAAATTCGTGCCCTCCAGACACGCCGACGCGGGAGCAAGCCCCCGCGCAGCGGTTACGCCCGCCCGGCCGAAGCCAGAACGGGCTGGAGCGGAAGCAAGCCGGGGCTTACTTGTTGTCCTTGACCTCTTCGAACTCGGCATCGACCACATCGTCGCCCGCCTGGTCCTTATCCGCGGCCGGCTGACCTTCGGCGCCCTGCGGCTGCTCGGCATACATTTTCTGCGCCAGCGGCGTGGAGGCCTGCGAGACCGCTGCGATCTTGGCCTCGATCTCAGCCTTGTCGTCGCCCTTGATCGCCAACTCCAGTTCGCCGATAGCCTTTTCGATGGCCGTCTTGTCGTCGGCACTGGCCTTGTCACCGGCTTCGGTCAGCATCTTGCGAGTGGCGTGGACCAGCTGATCGCCCTGGTTGCGAGCGGTCGCCAGCTCCTCGAATTTGCGGTCTTCCTCCGCGTTGGCTTCGGCGTCGCGCACCATTTGCTCGATCTCTTCCTCGGACAGACCGGAGTTGGCCTTGATTACGATCGACTGCTGCTTGCCGGTGGCCTTGTCCTTGGCGGACACGTGCAGGATGCCGTTGGCGTCGATGTCGAAGGTGACCTCGATCTGCGGCATACCGCGCGGTGCCGGCGGAATGTCGGCCAGGTCGAAGCGGCCTAGCGACTTGTTCTGTGCCGCCTGTTTGCGCTCACCCTGCAGCACGTGAATGGTCACGGCGTTCTGGTTGTCGTCGGCAGTGGAGAACACCTGCGACTTCTTGGTCGGAATAGTGGTGTTCTTCTCGATCAGCGCGGTCATCACACCACCGAGGGTTTCGATACCCAGGGTCAGCGGCGACACGTCGAGCAGCAGCACGTCCTTGACGTCACCGGCCAGCACTGCGCCCTGAATGGCGGCACCCATTGCGACGGCTTCGTCCGGGTTGACGTCCTTGCGCGCTTCCTTACCGAAGAACTCGGCGACCTTCTGCTGCACCAGCGGCATACGGGTCTGACCGCCGACCAGGATCACATCGTCGATCTTCGAAACGTCGATACCGGCATCCTTCAGAGCGATGCGGCACGGCTCGATGGTGCGCTCGACCAGATCCTCGACCAGCGACTCCAGCTTGGCGCGGGAGATCTTCACGTTCAGGTGCTTCGGACCGGACGCATCGGCCGTGATGTACGGCAGGTTGACGTCGGTCTGCTGGCTGGAGGACAGCTCGATCTTGGCCTTCTCGGCAGCTTCTTTCAGGCGCTGCATGGCCAGCGGATCGCCCTTGAGGTTCATGCCGCTTTCTTTCTTGAACTCCTCGACGAGGTAGTCGATCAGGCGGATATCGAAGTCCTCGCCACCGAGGAAGGTGTCGCCGTTGGTAGCCAGCACTTCGAACTGGTGCTCGCCGTCGACCTCGGCAATCTCGATCACCGACACGTCGAAGGTCCCGCCGCCCAGGTCATAGACGATCACGGTGTGGTCGCCCTTGGCCTTGTCCATGCCGTAGGCCAGCGCCGCCGCGGTCGGCTCGTTGATGATGCGCTTGACGTCCAGACCGGCGATGCGACCGGCGTCCTTGGTGGCCTGGCGCTGGCTGTCGTTGAAGTAGGCCGGCACGGTGATGACCGCTTCGGTGACCGGCTCGCCCAGGTAGTCCTCGGCGGTCTTCTTCATCTTCTTCAGCACTTCGGCGGAAATCTGCGGCGGTGCCATCTTCTGGCCCTTCACTTCCACCCAGGCGTCGCCGTTGTCGGCCTTGACGATGTTGTACGGCACCATCTTGATGTCTTTCTGCACAACGTCTTCTTCGAAGCGACGGCCGATCAGACGCTTGACTGCATACAGGGTGTTCTGCGGGTTGGTGACCGCTTGACGCTTGGCGGACTGACCGACGAGGGTCTCGCCATCATTGGTGTACGCGATGATCGACGGAGTGGTACGGCCGCCTTCGGCGTTCTCGATGACCTTGACGTTGCCGTTTTCCAGAATGGAGACGCAGGAGTTGGTGGTCCCCAGGTCGATACCGATGATTTTGCCCATTTAATCTCTCTCCCGAATTTCGATTGGTCCGCGCCTGTTTACCGGCTGCGGTAACACAAAAACGCTTGGCTACCAGATGGGGGTTGCCTGCCCGAATTCAAGCCTGCTCGTCGATCGAAGGCACCGCTTGCGAAGGCGCCTTGCTCACCACGACCATCGCCGGGCGCAACAAACGGCCATTGAGCAGGTAGCCCTTCTGGAACACCTTGAGCACGCTGCCTGGCTCGGCATGGGTGCTCTCTTCCATCGCCATTGCCTGGTGGTGCTCCGGATTGAACGGCTCGCCATGCGGATCGATCTGCGTCAGCTGATGGCGCGCCAGCGTGTCGAGCAGCAGCTTGAGCGTCAGCTCCAGCCCCTCGCGCACCGACTTGACCGCCTCATCGTCCGGCTTCGACAGCTCGAGGCCGCGCTCCAGACTGTCGGCGACCGCCAGCAGATCGCCGGCGAACTTCTCCAGCGCAAACTTGTGCGCCTTCTCCACGTCCTGCTCGGCGCGCCGGCGGATGTTCTGCATCTCGGCCGCGACCCGCAGCGACTGATCCTGGGCGGCCGCCAACTGCTCTTCGAGCGACTGCACGCGAGCCGCCAGATCGTCGCTGGCAGCGGCCTGATCCTGCTCGTCAAAGGTCTGGTTTTCCAGGTTCTGCTCGTCGGCCATGCGTCCTCCTTATCTCGATACGATTGCGGGCGACCGCCCGCGCTTGTGCCGCTATATGGGGGCACCCTCGCACGGTTCAAGGGCAGGTCGCGCCGACACCGACATGGCGCACGTCGGCCAATCGCGCACCGCATACACCACAATCCGTCGGGGCGTATTGTGGACGCCCCAAAAAGCACTGTATAAATAGCCAGCCTCACAACCCGGAGCGCCACCATGCTGGTTCATCTTTCGGTTCACAACTACGCCATCGTCGAACACCTGGACCTCGAACTGAAACGCGGCATGAGCGTGATCAGCGGCGAAACCGGTGCGGGCAAATCGATCATGCTCGACGCCCTCGGTCTCGCTTTGGGCGACCGTGCCGACAGCAGCGTGGTGCGCCTGGGCGCCGACAAGGCAGACATTCTCGCCAGCTTCGACCTGGACGACATTCCCGACGCCCGTGCCTGGCTCGCCAAGCGCGATCTGGACAACGACGGTCCGTGCATCCTGCGCCGAGTCATCACCGCCGAGGGGCGCTCGCGCGGCTACATCAACGGCGCGCCTTGCCCGCAGGGCGACCTCAAGGCGCTCGGCGAACTGCTGATCGACATCCACAGCCAGCACGAGCACCAGTCGCTGCTCAAACCCGACACCCATCGACGCCTGCTCGACGAATACAGCGCCAGCCAGGAACTCGCCCGCCAGGTGCAACTCGCGGCCCAGCGCTGGCGCCAGACGCAACAGGCGCTCGAACGGCTGAGCAACAGCGGCGACGAGCAACGCGCGCGCCAGCAGTTGCTCAGCTATCAGCTCGAAGAACTGGAAAACCTGGCGCTCGCCGAAGGCGAACTCGAACAGCTGGAGCAGGAGCACAAGAACCTCGCCAACGCCGGCCAGCTGCTTGATGCCTGTCGCCAGGTGACGGAACTGTGCAGCGAGAGCGACGCCGGTAACGTGCTCTCCGCACTGACCTCGAGCCTGCAACGCCTGGCCGCGTTCCAGAATCACGCCGGGGCGCTCGGCGAGGCCGTCAACCTGCTGGCCAGCGCGCAGATCCAGGTCGAGGAGGCAGTCGGCGAGCTCAATCGCTTCGTCGATCATTTCGATGCCGATCCCCAGCGCCAGCAAGCGCTGGAAGAACGCCTGGATACCATCTATACGCTGGCCCGCAAGCACCGCGTGCAGCCTGCCGAACTGGTCGCGCTGCAGCAGCGTCTGCTGGACGAACTGGAAGGCCTGAACGCGGACGACGAAGCCATCGAGCGGCTGGGCGAGGAACTGGCGGCCTATGCTCGCCACTACGAGGAAAAAGCCACGGAGCTGAGCCGCATCCGCCAGGCGGCGGCCGGGGAACTGTCGCTCGCCGTGGAAGCCGAAATCCAGCGCCTGGGCATGCCCGGCGGACGTTTCAGCGTGACGCTGAAACCGGTCGCCGAGGGCGACTACCCGCCCTACGGCTTCGAGCAGGTGGAATTTCTCGTCAGCGCCAACCCCGGCCAGCCGCTACGCCCGCTGGCCAAGGTCGCCTCGGGCGGCGAACTGTCGCGCATCAGTCTGGCAATTCAGGTCATCACGGCGCAGACCTCGCGCGTACCGACGCTGGTCTTCGATGAAGTGGATGTCGGTATCGGCGGCCCTACCGCGGAGATCGTCGGCCAACTACTGCGTCGGCTCGGCGAGCGCGGCCAGGTGCTGACCGTGACCCACCTGCCCCAAGTCGCTGCCCAAGGCCACCACCACCTGTTCGTGCACAAGGCCCGCGACAGCGAACAGACACGCACCGCCGTCGCCGAACTGCATGGCCGCGGCCGCATCGAGGAAATCGCGCGCATGCTCGGAGGCGTCGACCTCACCGAGCAATCATTGGCACACGCACAGCAGATGGTCACAGCGGCACAGGCCTGACCGCAGATACGCGACGCATGAAAAAGGCGACTCGAGAGTCGCCTTTTTCATTTCACCGAAGGAGTTCAGTCCTTCTTACGTACGTAGAGCACCAGATTGTGATCGACCAGCTCATAACCATGACGCTTGACGATCTCTTTCTGCAGCTTCTCGATTTCCTGATCGAAGAATTCGATGACCTCGCCACTGTCGACGCAGACCATATGGTCGTGGTGACCGCTATCGGCCAATTCGAATACGGCGTGCCCGCCATCGAAGTTGTGGCGAACCACCAGCCCCGCGGCCTCGAACTGCGTCAGCACACGATAGACCGTCGCCAATCCGACGTCTTCACCCGCCTCCATGAGCGCCTTGTAGACATCTTCCGCACTCATGTGCCGCTGATCCGCGGTATCCAGCATCTGCAGGATCTTGACCCGAGGCAGGGTGACTTTCAGACCAACTTTTCGTAGTTCGTTATTTTCAACCATGGGTGGCTTTCTCGCTGCTGCTGTTTCGCAGCCTCCTTCAATGCAGGTATGATCCGGGTTTCGTTGCCCAGCCAAGATAGTGGAAGTCACCCACCGATGCAAAACACCAAGCTCATGCTGACCAGCCTCACACTTGTGGGCTTGTTCGCACTCGCCGGTTGTTCTTTTCCCGGGGTTTACAAGGTCGATATTCAACAGGGCAATGTCGTCACGCAGGACATGATAGACCAGTTGCGCCCCGGGATGACCCGCAAGCAGGTGCGCTTCATCATGGGCAACCCGCTGATCACCGACACCTTCCACGCCAACCGCTGGGACTATCTGTACAGCATCCAGCCCGGCGGCAGCGTCCGGCAGCAGGAGCGCGTAATCCTGGTATTCGACGGCAGCGATCAACTGGTTGGCCTGGCCGGCGACTTCATGCCGGGCGTCAGCCGCGACGAAGCCATTCTGGGCACCTCGTCGACCACCACCCAGACTCCTGCCGAGCGCGACAACAAGCCGCAACAGACGCAGGAGAAACCCGCGCCGGGCTCGCTGCTGGAACAGATCCAGCGCGAAGTCGATGCCGCCGAACCGGTGCCGGTGCCGATTCCCGAGCCCCTCGACGTCGAGTGACAAAAAAGCCCGGTTCATACCGGGCTTTTTTATTCCTTCATTTCGGTCTCGGCGTCGTCGCTTTTGCTCTTCGCCGCGCGGGCGGCGCGCTGCTTGCGCACCTCTTTCGGGTCGGCAATCAACGGCCGATAGATTTCCACCCGCTCGCCATCCTCGAGTACACGCTCATCCGGCTTGGCCACGGCCTTGCCGAATATACCCAGCGGCGCATTGGCCAAGTCGAGCCCCGGGAAAAACGCCTCCATCCCCGACCCCAGTGCTGCCGCGCGGACGGTGGTTCCGGCCGGCACGGTCAGGCGCAGCAATTTCTGCTTGTCGGCCAAGGCGTAAACCACTTCGATCGCGACTACCGACTTATCCATAGAGTTGTTTAGCTCGCTCGCAGAACGCATCGACCAGGGTATTGGCCGCCTGATTGAACAGAGGGCCCAGCGTCGCCTTCACCAGCGGACCGGCATAATCGAAGGTCAGATCGAGGCTGATCTTGCAGGCCTTCTCGCCGAGCGCCTTGAATTCCCAGATACCATGGAGATGACTGAACGGCCCTTCCTCCAGCGTCATCTCGATGCGCTTGCCGGCCTGCAACTCATTGCGCGTCATGAACTTCTGACTGAGGCCCGCCTTGGCCACGGTCATGCTGGCATGCATCTGCGTGGCGCTGCTGGCCAGCACCTCGGTCGCCGAGCACCAGGGCAGGAATTGCGGATAGCTGGCCACGTCGTTGACCATGTCGAACAGCGCGCCTGCCGGGTACGGCAGCAGCGCCGATCGTTGAATATGCGTCGTCATGCAGACCTTCTACTTCGTCATGCGCCAGGGGCGCGAACGGCCGGACCGTCACGCAGGAAAGCCGGACTCACCCGCACCACGGCGCGCGCAAAAAACCGACACATTGTCAGGGATAAGCACGCGCCCCTCAAGTTTCCTGCCGCAACGCCGCCGCTGCTTGTCGCCAGCCGCGATGCGACTGCCTATAATGCGCGCCCTATGGCCAAACAGAAGAAACAGTCCCCCGGGACCATCGCGCTGAACAAGAAGGCGCTACACGATTACTTCATCGAGCAGAAGTTCGAGGCCGGCCTCGTTCTGGCTGGCTGGGAAGTGAAAAGCATGCGCGCCGGCAAGGCGCAGCTGGTCGACAGCTACGTGCTGCTCAAGGACGGCGAGGCCTGGCTGATGGGCGCGCATATCACGCCGCTGACCAGCGCCAGCACCCACGTGATTGCCGATCCGACGCGTACCCGCAAGCTGCTGTTGAACAAGCGCGAGCTGGGCAAGCTGTTCGGTGCGGTACAGCAGAAGGGCTACGCCTGCGTGGCGCTGTCGCTGTACTGGAAGAAGCACATGATCAAGTGCGAAATCGCCCTGGCCAAGGGCAAGAAGGAATTCGACAAGCGCCACACCGAGAAGGAGCGCGATTCCGATCGCGAGATCCAGCGGGCGATGCGCACCAAGGGCAAGGACGACTAAGTCTCCTCGCCCCTGTCGAAGCCCCCAGCCGCGCGCCGAGAAGGCGCGGCAAACACCTCAAGCCTTGTGACCGATCACACTCCGATCACCATGTCGGCGCTGCGCGCGCGCCAGGCGCTGGGCTTCCTGCTGCCCCTCCGCAAGCACTTCCTGCACATAGTTGATGTGCCGATGAATCACTTCACGCGCCTCGCTGGCGCGCCGGGCCATGATCGACTCGTACAGCTCGCGATGCTGGCGCAACAGCATGTCGCGGGTTTCATCCCGCAAGGCGTACATGCCACCGATGTTGGTCACCACATTGCGCTTGAGCAGATCGAACAAGCCGCGAATTGTATGCAGCAGCACCGCATTGTGACTGGCTTCGGCGATGGCCAGATGAAACTGCGCGTCGGCGGCTCCCTCTTCGGCCCGGCTCACCGTACCCTCGCGGTCATAGCAGTCCTGCAGAGCCGTAAACGCTTCGGTCAGACGCTGCTGATCCACCTCGGTAGCACGCAAGGCTGCGTAGTAGGCGCAACTGCCCTCCAGCGTGTGACGAAACTCCAGCAGGTCCCGCTGGGCGTCCCGATTGTTTTCCAGCAGATGCAGCAACGGATCACTGAAGGTTGAGCCCAACGACTCGGCAACGAAGTTTCCGCCACCGTGACGGCTGACCAGCAATCCCTTGGCCGCCAGCTTCTGAATCGCCTCGCGCAGCGAAGGCCGCGACACGCCGAATTGCTCGGCCAGCGCACGTTCGGCGGGCAGCCGCTCACCAGCCTTGAGCGTGCCCTCCAGAATCATCGTTTCCAGTTGCGCAACGATGTCATCAGCCAGCCGCCGCTGGCGCACCACTCCAACTTCCATCGCGGCTCGCTCTCGATTGGTTTGACCACTTTAAGAATCGTCTCAGCCTAACGATCACGGAAAGGCCCCGCAACATTGCCGCGTACTACCAATGTCTAAAGTTGGCGAATTGACGCACTCGCGCGCGAGCTCTTACGCTGGCATCTCGCAACTGTAAATTGGTATTACCACTTTACATCGCGCATCCCAACAAGAAGAGGTGCACTCCAATGACGCCGTATCGAATCCGCCAATTGCCGCTTGCCGGCCCCCTCCAGCGCCTCGTGACGGCGGGAGTCTGAATCCATGTCAAACGGTCTTCTCGCGTTCTTCGCCTTCTCCCCCATTCTGCTTGCCGCCGTCCTGCTGATCGGCCTGCGCTGGCCGGCCAAGCGCGCCATGCCGCTGGTGTACCTGCTCACTGCGGGTATTGCACTGTATATCTGGGACATGAGCTTCAACCGCGTACTCGCCTCGACCGTACAAGGTCTGGTGATCACCGCGGGCGTTCTGTGGATCATCTTCGGCGCGATCCTGCTGCTCAATACGCTCAAGCACTCCGGCGGCATCACCGCCATCCGCGCTGGTTTTACCACTATCAGCCCTGATCGCCGCATCCAGGCCATCATCATCGCCTGGCTGTTCGGCTGCTTCATCGAAGGCGCCTCCGGCTTCGGTACGCCGGCTGCCATCGCCGCACCGCTGCTGGTCGCCATCGGTTTCCCAGCCCTGGCTGCGGTCATCCTCGGCATGCTGGTGCAATCGACGCCGGTTTCCTTCGGCGCCGTCGGCACGCCGATCATCATCGGCATCAACGGTGGTCTGGACACCGCTACGCTCGGCACCCAACTGACTGCCCAAGGCTCCAGCTGGGCAGCGTTCCTGCAACTGATCACCAGTGAAGTGGCGATTCTCCACGCGCTGATCGGCACCATCATGCCGCTGATCATGGTGCTGATGCTGACCCGCTTCTTCGGCAAAGAAAAAAGCTGGAAGGCCGGCTTCGAGGTACTGCCGTTCGCCATCTTCGGCGGCCTGGCCTTCACCCTGCCCTACGTCGCCACCGGCCTCTTTCTCGGCCCGGAGTTCCCCTCCCTGCTGGGCGGCCTGATCGGCCTGGCCATCGTCACCAGCGCCGTGCGCGTCGGATTTCTGGTGCCGAAGAAGTCCTGGGACTTCGCTGATGCCAAAGACTGGCCGAGCGAGTGGCTCGGCAGTATCGAGATGAAGCTTGAGGACCTGACCGCCAAGCCGATGAGCACCTTCCGTGCCTGGCTGCCGTACGTACTGGTCGGCGCGCTGCTGGTGATCAGCCGCACCATTCCCGAAGTCGGCGCGTTCATGAAGTCCATCGTGGTGGTGTTTCCGGACATCCTCGGCGAGGCCGGCATCAAGGCCGACTTCATGCCGCTGTACCTGCCGGGCGGCATCTTGGTCGCCGTGGTTCTCGCCACCTTCTTCCTGCACGGCATGAAGGTTCGCGAGCTGGCCGCCGCCGTTGGCGAATCGAGCAAGGTGCTGGTCGGCGCCGGCTTCGTCCTGCTGTTCACCGTGCCGATGGTGCGCATCCTGATCAACTCCGGCGTCAACACCGCAGAACTGGCGAGCATGCCGATCACCATGGCGCGCTACGTGGCCGATAGCGTGGGCTCGGTCTATCCGCTGCTGGCGCCAAGCATCGGTGCTCTGGGCGCCTTCATCGCCGGCTCCAATACCGTCAGCAACATGATGCTCAGCCAGTTCCAGTTTGGCGTCGCGCAGAACCTCGGCATCTCCGGCGCACTGATCGTCGCCGCTCAGGCGGTAGGCGCTGCGGCGGGCAACATGGTGGCGATCCACAACGTCGTCGCTGCCTCCGCTACAGTGGGACTGCTCGGTCGCGAAGGAACTACGCTTCGCAAGACGGTATGGCCGACGCTGTACTACGTTCTGGTCTCGGGCCTGCTGACGCTGATTGCGATCTACGTGATCGGCGTGACCGACCCGCTGGTCGGAGTGTGATTCAACCGTGAAGTCTTGCCCCGCCTTACGCGGGGCAAGAGCGTTTCCAACATCCCGCAGTTTGCGGATAACCGGGCCCACCCGGAGACCAAGCCGATGAGCGAACTCTTCTACAACGCCGCGCCGAACGCCACCCGCGTCGCGCCGCCGCTGCCCAAA
This sequence comes from Stutzerimonas sp. 21-1, assembly GCF_056336065.1. Lineage (NCBI taxonomy): Bacteria > Pseudomonadati > Pseudomonadota > Gammaproteobacteria > Pseudomonadales > Pseudomonadaceae > Stutzerimonas > Stutzerimonas sp. 21-1. The sequence goes on from NZ_CM150500.1 coordinate 3,184,178, forward strand.
CCACGCGAGTACCCGGCCAAGCCGAGCCAGGTTTACCTGTTCGGTACCTGTGTGGTGGATCTGTTCTATCCCGAGGCTGGCCTGGATGCCATCCGTCTGCTCGAACGCGAAGGACTGACCGTGCACTACCCGCAGGGCCAGACCTGCTGCGGCCAGCCGGCCTACACCACCGGCTATACCGACGAAGCGCGCAAGGTCGCGCGCGCGCAGCTGGCGCTGTTCGCTAACGACTGGCCGGTGGTGGTGCCCTCCGGCTCCTGCGCCGGCATGCTGCGCCACCATTATCTGGAGCTGTTCAAGGACGAGCCGGCCACGCTGAAAAAGGCCCAGGCACTGGCCGAACGCACCTTCGAGCTGGCCGAGTTCCTGCTCAACGTCTGCAAGGTCGAGTTCAAGGACGCCGGCACACCGACCAAGGTTGCCCTGCACACCTCCTGCTCGGCCCGCCGCGAGATGAACACCCACTTGCACGTGCGCGAACTGTTCACTCAGCTGAACAACGTCGAGCGCGTCGATCACGACCATGAAAGCGAGTGCTGCGGCTTCGGCGGCACCTTCTCGGTGCGCATGCCGGACATCTCCGGCGCCATGGTGCTGGACAAGACCCGCGCGCTGAAGGAGTCCGGCGCGCATGAAGTGGTCAGCGCCGACTGCGGCTGCCTGATGAACATCAACGGCTCGCTGGAGAAGCAGCGTGAAGCCCTGCGCGGCCAGCACCTGGCGAGCTTCCTCTGGCAACGCACCGGAGGTGCCCGATGAACGCCGAACAGCGCATTCCCGCGGTACAGATCGAGAACGCCGGCGATCCGGACTTCCGCGCCCGCGCGCGCAAGTCACTGAAAGACGACCAGCTGCGGCGCAACTTCCGCACCGCCATGGACTCGCTGATGACCAAGCGCGCCGCGGCCTTCAGCGATGCCGACGAACGCGAGCGGCTGCGCGAGATGGGCAACCATATCCGCGCCCGCGCACTGTCCAAGCTGCCCGAACTGCTCGAGCGGCTGGAAACCAACCTGACCCGCAACGGTGTGAAAGTGCACTGGGCGGAGACGGTGGACGAGGCGAACAACATCGTCCTCGAGATCGCCCGCGCTCACGAGGCGCGCCAAGTGATCAAGGGCAAATCGATGGTCAGCGAAGAAATGGAGATGAACCATTTCCTCGAAGGCCATGGCATCGAGAGCCTGGAATCGGACATGGGCGAGTACATCGTCCAGCTCGACCACGAGAAGCCTTCTCATATCATTATGCCGGCCATCCACAAGAACGCCGGCCAGGTCGCGTCCTTGTTCCACGACAAACTCGGCGTGGAATACACCAAGGACGTCGACCAACTCATTCAGATCGGCCGCCGCACGTTGCGCCAGAAGTTCTTCGAGGCCGACATCGGCGTCTCCGGGGTCAACTTCGCGGTGGCCGAAACCGGCACCCTGCTGCTGGTGGAGAACGAAGGCAACGGCCGCATGAGCACCACGGTGCCGCCGGTGCATATCGCCGTCACCGGCATCGAGAAGGTGGTGGAGAACCTGCGCGACGTGGTCCCGCTGCTCTCGCTGCTGACCCGCTCGGCACTGGGCCAGCCGATCACCACCTACGTCAACATGATCTCCGGCCCGCGCAAGGCGCACGAGCTGGACGGCCCGCAGGAAGTGCACCTGATCCTGCTGGACAACGGCCGCAGCCAGGCCTTCGCCGACAGCGAGCTGCGCCAGACGCTCAACTGCATCCGCTGCGGCGCCTGCATGAACCACTGCCCGGTGTACACCCGCGTCGGCGGCCATACCTACGGCGAGGTCTACCCCGGTCCGATCGGCAAGATCATCACCCCGCACATGGTCGGCCTGGACAAGGTTCCGGATCACCCCAGCGCCTCGTCGCTGTGCGGCGCCTGTGGCGAAGTCTGCCCGGTGAAGATCCCGATCCCGACCATCCTGCGCCGCCTGCGTGAGGAAAACGTCAAGGCACCGGACGATCCGCACAAGGTCATGCGCGGCCAGGGCGCCAAGTACTCCAAACAGGAACGGCTGATCTGGGCCGGCTGGCGCCTGCTCAATACCAGCCCGATGCTCTACCGCCTGTTCGGCTTCTTCGCCACCCGCCTGCGCGCCCTGACGCCGTCGAACATCGGCCCCTGGACGCAGAACCACAGCGCACCGAAACCGGCCGCCCGCTCGCTGCACGAGCTGGCCAAGGCACACCTGGAGGGCAAGCGATGAGCCTCGACCGCTGCCGCCTCAACACCCGCGTGGACAAGGCTGCGCCGTTGTCCACCCTACGCCGGCCTGCGGGCTCCGTAGGGTGGACAACAAGCGCAGCTTTTTTCCACCAACGTGCCGTTTCCGGGAGCCTGACATGAGCGCCAAAGCCAACATTCTCGCCAAGCTGAAGAAGAGCCTGGAAGGCACCACGCCTATCGTCGATGACTACGACGAGTCGCTGGTCACCCAGCCGTGGTCCTACCCCGCCGAGCAGCGTATCGCCCGTCTGCGCCAGCTGATGGAAGCGGTGCACACCGAGATCCACCTGACCACCGACGCCGCGTGGCCCGCCCTGCTCGAACAGCTGCTGCACGACCGCCAGCTGCCGAGCCTGCTAATCGCCCCGACCACGCCCTACGGCGCACGTTTCGCCGAGCATTGCGCCGGTCGTGACGGCCTGCCGACGCTCAAGGCTTACGACCGCCCGGTCGAGGAATGGAAGGACGAGCTGTTCAACGACACCCCGGCCAGCCTCACCGGCACCCTCGGCGCCATCGCCTCCACCGGCAGCCTGATCATGTGGCCGACCCGCGAGGAGCCGCGCCTGATGAGCCTGGTGCCGCCGGTACATTTCGCCATCCTCAAGGCCAGCGAAATCCACGACAACTTCTACGAGATCCAGCAGAAGTTCCAGTGGGCCGCCGGCATGCCGACCAATGCACTGCTGGTCTCCGGCCCGTCGAAGACTGCCGACATCGAGCAGGTGCTGGCCTACGGTGCCCACGGGCCGAAGGATCTGGTCGTACTGATCCTGGAGGACGCATGAACGCGGCCGCCCAGCTCGAACGTGCGCCGCTGCCGGCCGCGTTCCTCCGTGAAGTCGAACGCCTGATCCCCGCCGAACGTCGCTTCGACGACCCGGTGTCCACCCTCGCCTTCGGCACCGACGCCAGCTTCTACCGGCTGATTCCCAAACTGGTGGTGCGCGTCGAATCCGAAGCCGAAGTGATTGCGCTGCTCAAACAGGCTCACGCGGACAACGTCCCGGTGACCTTCCGGGCCGCCGGCACCAGCCTCTCCGGCCAGGCGATCAGCGACTCGGTGCTGATCGTCCTCGGCGACAACTGGAACGGCCGCGAGATACGCAACGGCGGCGAGCAGATCCGCTTGCAGCCCGGCGTCATCGGCGCCAACGCCAACGCCGTGCTGGCACCCTTCCAGCGCAAGATCGGCCCTGATCCCGCCTCGATCAACGCGGCGAAGATCGGCGGCATCGTTGCCAACAACTCCAGCGGCATGTGCTGCGGCACCGCGCAGAACAGCTACAAGACCCTCGCCGGCCTGCGCGTGGTGCTGGCCGACGGCACCGTGGTCGACAGCGAGGATACGGCCAGCGTCGCCGCGTTCCGCCAGAGCCATGCAGCGCTGCTCGAGCAACTGGCCGAACTGGGTCGCGAGACCCGCGCCAATGCCGAGCTGGCGGCGAAGATCCGCCACAAGTACCGGCTGAAGAACACCACCGGCTTCTCGCTCAATGCGCTGGTCGACTACGACGAGCCGCTGGACATCCTCAACCACCTGATGGTCGGTTCCGAAGGCACGCTGGGCTTCATCAGCGCGGTGACCTACGACACCGTGCCGGATCATCCGCACAAGGCCAGCGCGCTGGTCGTGTTCCCCGACGTGGAGAACTGCTGCCTGGCCGTGCCGGTGCTCAAGCAGCAACCGGTGTCGGCGGTGGAGCTGCTCGACCGCCGCAGTCTGCGCTCGGTCGAGCACAAGGCCGGCATGCCCGAGTGGGTAAAAGAGCTGTCGCCGACCGCCTGTGCACTGCTCATCGAATCGCGCGCGGCAACTCAGTCGCTGCTGCATGAACAGATCAACCAGATCATGGCGTCCATCGCGCACTTCCCGGTGGAAAAGCAGGTCGACTTCAGCGAAGACCCGGTGGTCTACAACCAGCTGTGGAAGATCCGCAAGGACACTTTCCCGGCGGTCGGGGCGGTGCGCCAGACCGGCACCACGGTGATCATCGAGGACGTGACGTTCCCCGTCGAACGCCTGGCCGAGGGCGTCAATCGGCTGATCGAACTGCTCGACAAGCACCGCTACGACGAGGCGATCCTCTTCGGCCATGCGCTGGAGGGCAACCTGCACTTCGTCTTCACCCAGGGCTTCGATGACCCGGCACAGGTCGCCCGCTACGAAGCCTTCATGGGCGAAGTGGCGCAGCTGGTTGCCGTCGAATTCGGCGGCGCGCTCAAGGCCGAGCACGGCACCGGGCGCAACATGGCGCCCTTCGTCGAGCTGGAATGGGGCAGCGAAGCCTACGCGCTGATGTGGAAGATCAAGCGCCTGCTCGACCCCACCGGCATCCTCAACCCGGACGTGGTGCTTTCCGAAGACCCGCAGATCCACCTGAAGAACCTCAAGCCCTTGCCGGCCGCCGACGAAATCGTCGACAAGTGCATCGAGTGCGGTTTCTGCGAGCCGGTCTGCCCGTCCAACGGGCTGACCCTGACGCCACGCCAGCGCATCGTCATCTGGCGCGACATCCAGGCGCGCAAGCGTGCCGGCGTCGATACCACGGAAATCGAGCGCCTCTACCACTACCACGGCGTGGAAACCTGCGCCGCCACCGGCCTCTGCGCCCAGCGCTGCCCGGTGGGCATCAACACCGGCGACCTGGTGCGCAAGCTGCGCGGCCGTGAGGCGAACCGAACCGGCACCGCCAACTGGCTGGCCGAGCACTTCGCCACCGCCGTGCAGGGCACCCGCTTCATGTTGCATGTGGCCAACGGCGCGCACCTGATCATGGGCACCAGGAATCTGGCCAAGCTGTCGGCGACCATGACCAATGCCAGCAAAGGGCGCGTGCCGCAGTGGACGCCCGCAACACCGCAGCCCCTGCAACGCCTGCACCTACCCAAGCCACCTACGGGCGACGAGCGCCCGCGCGTGGTCTATCTCGCTGCCTGCGTCTCCCGCGCCATGGGCCCGGCGGCGCGCGATCAGGAACAGGAGCCGCTGCTCGACAAGACCCGCAGTCTGCTGGAAAAGGCCGGCTACCAGGTGATCTTCCCCGATGAGCTGAACGATCTGTGCTGCGGCCAGCCGTTTGCCTCCAAGGGCTATGCCGAGCAGGGCGAACGCAAGCGTCAGGAGATGCTCGACGCGCTGCTCAAGGCCAGTCGCGGCGGGCTGGACCCGATCTACTGCGACACCAGCCCCTGCACGCTGCGCCTGGTTCAGGGCCTGACCGATCAGCGCCTCGATATGTACGACCCGGTGCGTTTCATCCGCACCCATCTGCTCGACCGGCTGGACTTCGTCCCGCAGGACAAGCCGATCGCTGTGCACGTCACCTGCAGCACCCAGCACCTGGGTGAGGCGCAGTCTCTGATCGATATAGCCCGGCGCTGCGCCAGGGAAGTCGTGGTACCCGAAGGTATCCACTGCTGCGGCTTCGCCGGCGACAAGGGCTTCACTACACCGGAGCTGAACGAGCACGCACTGCGCAGCCTGAAGAATGCCGTGCAGATCTGCGAGGAAGGCATCTCCACCAGCCGCACCTGCGAGATAGGCCTGTCGCGTCATGGCGAGATCGACTATCACGGCCTGGTCTATCTGGTCGACCGCGTAACTCGGCCCAAGGCAGCCACGCCCGTCTGAATGACGAAACGGCCCCGTGCGCAATACCGGGGCTGTTTCGTTTGTGGCATTTCGATGAACGCTCAAGCGCAATCGCAGTCGGAATTTCAGAGCCCCTGACGGGTTCGATTCGACTCGGCGCCGCCGCTTCCGCAGTTTTCAGGCAGGCCCGGGAAGTCCACAAGACTGGAGGACCCACCATGAAAATTCACGCACTGCTCGCATCCGCCGTACTCCTCGCCAGCCCCGCCGTCTTCGCCGCTCAGGACCTGTGCCAGACCAATCTTCAGGAGATCGAAGACAACATGGCCACCCAGAGCACCACACTCGGAGAACCGGCCAAGAGCCAGGTCGAGGAACATGTCATGCAGGCCAAGCAGGCCCAGCAAGCGGGCGACACCGAGGGTTGCATCGCTCACTCCACCAAGGCCCTGCAGGAACTCAAAGGCCCCGGCAGCTCCGGCAGCGGCGGCTCCAGCGGCTCGGGTTCAGGCGCCGGCAACTGATGCACCGCGGCGGGTCCGCCCCTGGCGTTCCCGTCGCGTCCAGCTGTACATTCTGTAACCATCGTGATTAAAAAGTGATCGACACCGCGTAACGATCGCCGTACACTCACCGCCAGCACCACAAGCGACACCAGGGGCCGATTAGGATTCGACGCCGGTAACGAAACTTGAGGGGCATGCCGAGTTGGTAACAGAACTCGTAAATAAACTGTTGCAAACCTATAGTTGCCAACGACGACAACTACGAAGGGTACGCGCTAGCCGCCTAACCTTCATCTGGTCGCTTCGGCGCCAGCGGTCACTAGGGGATGCCTGTAAACCCGAAATGACCGTCAGATAGAACAGGATCGCCGCCAAGTTCGCTGTAGACGTAACGGCTAAAACTCATACAGCTCGCTCCAAGCACCCTGCCAATCGGGCGGCGCGGAGTTAACTCAGTAGATCTGGCTAAGCATGTAGAACCGATAGCGGAGAGCTGGCGGACGGGGGTTCAAATCCCCCCGGCTCCACCAATTCAACACTGAAACCCGTCTAGAACGCGGGTTTCAGACCAGATTTGATGGCATTGGATTACTCACAGTCCGTCTGTGAATCCAAAAGGTATGCCATCATGTCCAAGCGCCAAAGCAAAACGGGTGTCCCTCACCTGGTCTATCAAGCCAACACTGGCTTTCAGTACTACCTCACATTCCCGAAGCATTTCGCGGCGAACCCGAAACTGCCTGCGCAAATCCGATGGTCGCTCTCCCACGACGAAGCGCTTGCACGTGACCTCGCAAGGTATTTGAACGCCTCTTTCGAGCAGTTTCTTGCGAAGGCGACCGAGCACTACGTCGAGCTCTTTTCTGACCGCCTGCTGGCTGACCTCCAAAGGTTTCACTTGGCGGTAGCGGAAGCACTCAAATTCGCCGACCGCGTTTGGAAAGTACGCCCGTCGCCAATGAAGCTCGCGAACCAAGACCTCTCGGTCGCCCACGCTCGCATGATGAAAGAGAGTGCCGAGCGTGTGGTGCTCTATAGCCACGAGCCAGGGGGCGAAATCTTTTTCGCACTAACACCCACGCCCGCACTGGTGAAAGCGCTTGGCGCTGGGTTCGTACGCTTCGACTGGCCGCTCGGAACCTGTAATCACAACGTCGCCAGCGACGCTGCCCGGTACATTTATGCGGCCCTTGATGTGCTTGAGACTGTCCCACCCTCTCCAGGCCGCTATTCGAAAGAAACTCCTGCGTTTGCGGCGATGACGCTTTATGAATACCTGTGCCATGCCCGCCCAGATCAGGGTCGGAATCTCATGCACATCCCCCAAGCACTACCGCAGTCTCGGCAAGCTTTGCATTTTCATCTTCAGCAAGCCAACGCGATGCATTTGAAGCTACGCATCATCGATCGTGCGCTCTTGGTGCAGGAAGAGTCCGGGCTTTATGTGATGCTTATCGAACTCGATCCGCTGTGCATGAAAGCGCATCTGAGAGAAAAGAAAAGTTTTCGGATCGAGTTGCTGACTAGCTCGATCATCATTGCGGTCCTCATGCTGACCTATACGCTGCAGAAGGTTGATAAGGTGTTGTTGCGTTACTTTCAGGAAGACGATCACCAAGATCCGTACGCCCAAGCCATGCAGGAGATCGGTGACCTGGTTCGGCGGATGTTGGGATCTGCTGCAACCACCGAGCCTATGCAGACGATTCCGGAGCTGAACTCGCCGACAGATGCTGTGGCACCGCCACAGGATCCTGGCACGCTCGCGTTGCTGAATGCGCTCGGGAGCGTTCTGCCCGACGCGCAGAAGGCCAAGCTTGAAACCCTCTTTACGCAACCCTCCGTCAACGATCGCATTGTCTCGCCGGCGCGTGGTTCAAGCGCAGGGTTGAGCCTCGCAGCTTTGGTAAAGGAATACGAAGAACGGCAAATTCGTGAAGGAGCCTGGGCTAATCCGCGGACTCGCATTACCGCTCGGGCCCGCCTGGAAGGCCTGTGCGAGCTGCTTGGCGGGCACCGGCAAGTCGAAACGCTGACTCGTGCTGAATTCAACACGCTACGCGATCATCTGCGCAGCTATCCGAAGAACCGGCACCGCCTTCGCGCCACCCGTAATCAGCCGCTGAGCAAGATCATCAGCGACGGGAAATTCGAGCCGATCAATCCACGCACCGCGAAAAAGTTCTTTGAGCTGGCACGGGCGCTTGTCACCTACGCACATGATCAAGGCCACATCACCGAAAATATCGCGGCCGGATTGGCATTCAGCACCAAAGGTGCCGAGGCCCCGAGGAAGCGCACCTATAGCCCAAGCCAGATCGAGAAACTTCTTCACGGCCCGGCCTACACGCTGACCCAGCCGCCTCGCTGGCGTCTGGACGACTACAAGTTTTGGTTGCCGCTGCTTGGCCTCTATACCGGCGCGAGGCTCAGCGAGCTGTGCCAGCTACGGCTCGAAGACATTCGGCAGGAGCTCGGCGTTTGGATCATCAGCATCAATCGGACTGGGTCGAAGCAGCTCAAAACGTCCGACTCTGAACGGCTAGTGCCCATACATAAGCAGCTGATCGAAACAGGCTTCCTTGAGTATTACCAAGCGCGCTTGGCCATAGTAGAGCACGATGTGAAAGCTCCCCTTTTCGAAAATATCCGTGTCTACGGTGATCTTTCTCCTGGGCACGTTGCGAGTCGTTGGTACCTGGGCTCAAGCCAGAGCAGTCATGGCTACTTGGGGCTCTGCGGCCTCGGAGAGGAGGGCCTGACGTATCACGGCCTACGGCACACCTTTATCAACCAATTCCGCCGACAGAACCTCGACCTCGCGAAAGCTAAAGCACTCGTGGGTCACGCTGATAAAAGTACAACTGGCGGCTATGGCGACTGCTATCCGTCAGACGTCCTCAAGAACGAGCTCGACAAAATCGATTTCGGGCTTGGCTTGGATCATATCCATTACCGGCACTATCAGGAGCTACAAAAAGCACAAGGTGACTTCAAAGTTGGGCGGCCGGTGGGCACACCCTTCCCGAACGTGCGGGCTGCTAAGCGGCACTGGAAATCATACGCATAACGCCTAGCCAAACAGAGGCGGGAGCCCTGCTCCTGCCCTTTTACGCATCCCTTAATTATTGACAAAGCGTCAATAAAAGCTATCGAAGACACTTTTCCAATAGACAATCTTGACTGTTCATTTATACAGTAATAATCTCAAGCCTCATCCACCGTGAGGTATATATGAATGTAACGCCCCCTATCTCCATTCCTTTTTATAAGGGTCTGAGTCTGATCGTAGAGCCTGGCCATGAAGAGCACTTGCGAATCGCCTTGGCGAACATCTCCGCGGTAACGGACGCGATAAACCGCTTCCACTCTTCACCGTTACTTACCGAGTTCATGGACACTACGCTGTCCCGCTTCCTGCGAGAAAACACTTACGCAGGAAAGTCCGAGCATATGCTGCGGGCTCGAATGGAAAAGCTGAAGGTTATCCTGACCCGAGATAACCCTACACGCCGAGTCGCTGAGCTTGATCGAGCTGATGTGCAGCGTCTAAAGGATCAGTTGCCATTGTTACTGAAGCAGAACTCGGCTTCGGGAAGTAAAGGCGCAAACCTCACGACCTATTACCAGCTGTTCAATCGCATGCTGGACGAGGCACTGGAGAGCAAGCTGATTACCGATGCGATCAAGGTTGCTACTTGCAGTACAAAACAGGCCGAGGTCACCAAGCCATTTCTAGATAGCAACCTGATTCAGATGCTCTCCGGCTGGCCTTACCAAAAGTACCTCGCGGGCACACTGCCCAAGGTCTACCAAGACGCCAAGCCGTATCGGTTCTGGTTGCTTCCTCTCGGGCTCTACACCGGCGCGCGGCTCAATGAACTCTGCCAGCTTCGTGTGCATGATGTGATCCGGGATGTCCACGGCGTAGAACTCATCGACATAAACGATAACGGCTACAACAAGTCGCTGAAAACGGGCTCATCGGCACGGCAGATTCCGATCTGCACGAAGCTTGTGGAGATGGGTTTTATAAATTTCGTAGAAGAACGACGTCAGGCCGATGGCAACGATGCATTGCTTTTCGGCGAGCTGAGCTTTGACCCGAAGCACTTATACTCCCGCGATCCGAGTCGTTTTTTCTGCGGGCCGTGTACGGGAACGGGATACATCGGTCAGCATTGTCCGCCGGCCGTTAATGGCGGGCTCAATTTTAAAAGCCTCCGTCGTTCGTTTGCCGTCCGGCTGGAACGGTCAGGCATATCTCCGTCCACGATCGCCTATCTGCTTGGCCATGAAGGCAGCGCTCCGGAGGTCACAGCAGACCACTACTTGGAAAAGCCGCTGAGTTTGAGATTGCTTGAGCAGATGGAGCGCGGCCTGACTTACAACATCCAGACCGACGAGATTCGCTGGGAACATTTTAAAATGCTGCTCCATAGCCAGGCGGGACGCGGAAAGCGCGGGAGGAAAAGTAAGCTACAGCTTCACTAACGCATAGAGTGGGAACGATCATCGCTTGGAGATGGTTATGAGACAGGATGAATAAAAGGCCGCAACTAATCTGCGGCCTTTTTGGTTCTCAACACAACAGGAAAGAAACCGAATATCCACGCAACTCCGGGCATCGCTTGCGGCGACGGTCGGAACGCCCAATCGCTGAGCACACTCCACCATCGAAGAATTTGCATCGGCTGCGACGAGAATTCCGTGCAGTCAGCTGCTGCCACACAAATCGCACTTGAAGCGTGGGCGCTTTGGCATCAGACCGGACACCGCTTCATAACTCCCCTGTGACAGACACACGGCACGGTCACCCGGCGCATCGACACTCACTAACTGCCGCAAGCCCTACGAGTGACACGGCGACACTGCAGCACTCGAGTCATGTGACATGGCGGTCGTAAGACAAGTGTGCAGCGGCGATCGAGCCGAGTATTTATGATTGAGGCCCGGGCGGCAACGCACACGAATGGCGCAGCTCACGTCTGTGCTCAATCGCCATTTCGGCCAGGCAACGCCTGGCGGCTATGATTTGACAACAAAATTGCGGGGGCATACTTGAAGCAGCGAAGCGTTCCTTCAAGTATGCCCCCGCGCCCCATACTTGAAACCTTCAAGTATGGGGCAGTTGGGCATTTTGGGCGTTTGTGAGGTCAGCGTAACGAATGTGAAGCGAAACCGAGCAAAAAGCACAAAATGATCAACTGCCTTCGCGTAGCGGCTGCTTTTGTTGTCAAAAAAAGCTTTTTCATTCGCCGCAGGTGAATGGCTGGTTGGTCATTCGATGCAGAGCATGGCTAGTCGTTAAGGAATGACGCAGGGCCAATTCACTCCCTCCAAACCTCTGCCGTCAGCGGCAACTCATTCAGCTCAGCACGCGCCTCACGCCAGGTTGGGTAGTGCTCGGTAAGAATGGAGATGAAGCGCTCGTTATGGGTTGGCTCAAGCAGGTGAACCATCTCGTGAACGATCACGTATTCAAGTAGGTCTTTCGGCTTCTTAACCAATTCAGTGTTCAGGCGAATGTTGCCGGCTTTGTGGTTACAGCTACCCCACTTGGTCTTCATCCGCTGCAGGTAATAGCCAGCCACCTCAACCTGCAGTTTGCGCTCCCACTTCTTGATCAGCACAGGCACTACGCCATGCAACTGCTGCTTGTGCCATTCGTGCATCACTTCAGCACGCTTGAGTGCGTCACTACCGGGGCGCACCGTCAAGGTGATTCGTTTGTGGTCGAGCACCACCGCTGGCTTGGCATCCAGGTAATTCACCACCATCAGATAGCGTCGTCCCCAGATGTAGTGGCTTTCCCTTTCCACAAACTGGCGCGGTGCCTCTCGGGCCTGTGCGATTAATTTACTCCGCTGATCACGAATCCAGCCCAGTTTTGAAATCGCGTAAGCGCGTGCGACCTCAAGCCGTGTACTGGTTGGAGCGACTAGCGTGACCCGGCCCTCTGGCGGATGCACCGTCAGGTGGACATTCTTGATGTCCTTACGGGTCACCAAAATAGAAATGTCGCCCAGCTCAATAATCTCGTTCATCAATAGCCCGGTTGGTTCTTGATGATTTCAAAAATGGCCAGGGTTGCTTCACGGTCACGCCCCATCAACGGGAACAGCGCATTCAAAACCTGAGCCTCGCGTGCAGGGTCTCCACGCCAAGACGCGGGGGCTGATCCGCGCATGGCAGTATCAATGCTCAAAGCCAGCTTCACTTTTTCAGCCTCATCGCTCGGGCACTGAAAGGTTGTCGCGGCAATACTATCGAGGTTATTGAACAACACGGTGGCCTCGCGATGGCCGTTAAGAGCTGCAGGTGAGGCACCTGAGCCCTTCTGCGCCATCTGCCGAACCAGCGATTCAGCCTTGCGCAGAAACTCCTCATAGGCAGCTGCATCTTCACGACTCTGCTTGATCAGATCCTCCAGCAAGCGCGACATCCCCTCGTAGAACCTTGGGTCAGTCAACTGTTCACGGATGATGGTCTTGCGCACGTTATTGATGATGCCTTCGGCAATTGCATCCTTAGAGAGATTGCCCTTAGCGTTGAGTTTCTTGGCGATGGCATCGTGAACGCCCGTCTGGATGATCAGCTCAACCAGCGAGAAGTTATCGACTGTGCTTAAAGGGTCAGCGGGATCCGCCTGGATATAGGTATTGAGCAGGTGCCGCATGTCCGCCTCGAACGGCTTGATATCCAACTCTTCACCCGCGTTTTTTTTGATTGCCTCACGCAAGTCGGCATAAAACTGCACTTCAGTTTGCAGCCTGCCCGCTTCAGCCACCGAGTAACCCGCCTCGGTCAGGTGCTGCGCCAAATCAGCAAACGCACGCACGAATGAAGCCACGGCTTTGTAGAAGGAAATCCGCAGCGCTTCAGTCTCGTCCAGGCCATTGGCATCAGCAGCCATGCCACAGAAGTAGTGGATAAACTGCTCAACCTCGCGCGGCGGTGCCACTGGCGCACAGAGATAACTCAGTGCCTCACGGGCTGCATCCAGTTGCTTCTTGCCCTCAACCAGCCAGTTCTTCAGCTCCACGTTATTGCTACCACCGCCACCCGTATCGATATCCAACTCGTCGGAGGTATAAACAGAAATGGCATCTTGCACGTCGCCGAACAGCTCTTTGAAGTCGACGATATAGCCAAAGTCCTTGTCATCACCGTCGAGTCGGTTGGTGCGGCAAATGGCCTGAAACAGGTTGTGGTCACGCAGCTCGTTATCCAGATAGATGTACGAACAACTGGGCGCGTCGAAACCGGTTAGCAGCTTGCTCACCACGATGAGCAGCTTCAGGTTGGCCGGTTCCTCGATAAAGCGACGCTTGGTCTCTTCTTCGTAAGCCGTAGTGCTCTGGCCTTGCTTCAGAACGTACTGCGTGTAGGTATCGAACTTGTAACGTTCATCACTCTGCGCCGGCTCACGGGAGATGGCGTTATGGTTCGGCTCATACGAGGTCACAATGCCGCAGTAAGGGCCGAACGAGGTGGTTTGAAACAATCGGAAGTAATGGCAGGCATCGTAGATGCTCGCCGCCACCAGAATGGCCGTACCCCGGTCGTTGTTTAGCCGTGGCTTAAGGCTGAAGTCCTCGATGATGCTGGCGATGATGCGCTGCTTGCGCTCGCCGGCACTCATCAATGCTTCCATCGTGGCCCAGCGCTTACGCAGGATCGACTTCTGGTAGTTGTTCAAACCCTTGGTTTTCTGCTCAAACCAAGCGTCGATGGCCTTTTGTGACGTCAAACGCTGCGGCACATCACGCGCCTCATACTTAAGGTCCAGCACCACCTTGTCCGCCACAGCCTCATGGAATTTGTAGGTGTGGATATAGGTGCCAAATACATCGCGCGTGGTCTGTTTGTCTTTGCGCAGCAAGGGTGTACCGGTAAATCCGATGAACAGGGCATTAGCCAGCCACTGCTTCATCTGCCGATTCATGTCACCACCCTGGGTACGGTGGCATTCATCCACGAACACGTAAAAGCTCCCGCGCATGGGTGGCGGCGGCACGCTCAGATCAGGCTCGAACTTGTGCAGCAACGCGCACAGCAAACGCGGCGTAGTTGCGGACAGCTTCTGCACAAGATCAGCGCGAGACGTGATACGCGGCGAAGGTGAGTCATTGCCGATGACACCAGCATTGCGCATAACCCCGGAGATTTGCTTATCCAGCTCATCACGATCCGTGATCACCAGAATGCGAGCATCCGGGTCATGCTCCAGCAACCATTTGGCGATCAACACCATCAGGATGCTCTTACCACTGCCCTGGGTATGCCAAATCACCCCGCCCTCTTTCCGCCGTACGCGCTCCTGCGCAGCCTTCACTGCGGCGTATTGGTGAGCACGCGGCACCTTCTTGATGCCGGCATCGAAGATGATGAAATTGCGGATTAAATCTAGCAGGCGCGACTTCTCGCACATCTGAGCCAACGGGTTATCCAGCAAATAACCCGATTGCCCCACCTCTGCCCCAGGCAACAAGTGATAGCTCGCCGGGATCTCACGCTGGGTATTCAGCTCATCAGCTTCGGGGTTTACCGCCGCAGCCTTCCACTCAACAAAGAACTCGGCGCGAGTGGTAGCGGTGCCATAGCGCAAGCCCTGCGAGTCGCTGCCGGCAAAAACCAGCTGCACCGTACTGAAGAATCCCAGGTTGAAGATTTCCTCCTGGTTGGTGATCAGTTGGTTGATACCGTCGGCCACGTCCACCGAGCTGCGTTTCAGCTCAATAACCCCGATGGCGATACCATTCAGGTAAATCACCAAATCAGGGCGGCGCTCGTGGCCCCCGCGCAGGGTCACTTCCTCGGCGATGGCAAAATCATTGCGCTCGGGGTGCTCCCAATCGACCAGATGCACCGTCTCATGGGCCTGGCCAACGGCTACCTGAACCGGCACGCCGTAACGCAGCAACTGATAGGTCCGCAGGTTGGCCTGATACAGCGTGATACCCGTGGCATCCGCCGCCGCCATTAACCGTTGCAGCGCGGCCGATATGTGCGCATCGGAGTAGCCACGCTGCCTCAAGTTGGCCTGCAGCAACTCTGCTTCAATGTTGCGGTTTTGCCCGCGCTTGCTCCACTCGCCCAGGTAGTCGTAGCCGAGGCAATCGAGCCGCGCTTTGTCCGTAAACAAGGCCACCACTCGATTCTGGGTAAGGCGTTCGGGGCGAGGTTTCTGAGTCATCGGGTGCATCCTGCAGGGTTTACTCGGTCACGTGTTTGCTGGCGAGGCTCTTCAGCAGCACGTCCATCATTTGCTGGTAATGCTTGCGTATGGCCTGAGCATCCCAGGGTTCGGCCTTCATCATCAGGTGCTGCTTGACGCTGTCGATGCTGTTGTTCTGATAAAACTCTTTCTTTGCCGTCGGCATGAAATTGCTGAGACGAGAGTTCTTGTCATGGCTGATCAGACACAGGTTGCCAAACGAGTTCAGAATCTCGGCATCGAGCGGAGCATGCCCAGGCAATGGATGCTGCGGGTAGTAGTGCTCCACCGAGCTGCGGAAGGTGAACTCGTAAGTTTTCACCTTCTCATCACCCTGATGTTCAAGCCAAAGCAGATAATCCAGGAAGTTAAACACCAGGTTGTTTTCGATGTTGCCGAAGCTCAAGCAAGGCTCCAGCGTTTCTGCCGTTACGCCTTCGCGGCGGGTCTGACAAATACCCCTGTTCTCGTAGATGATCGAGAAGTATTCCAAGCCCGCCTCAGGCGCCAGGAAGCGGTCAAAAACAAAAGCCTTGGCGACTGACTCCATCTGCTGCAGATAGGTCTGAGCCTCGATTTGCTCGGCGTGAAACAAGTAATGCAACGCGGCATTGAGCCAATGCTTGTAAACCAGCGTGGGCGTGGACACATGCAACGCCGAGAGCAGCATCAAGATACGCCGATTGATGCCTTCGCTGCCCTCCTCCTCGCCGAAGGTATTCACATAACTGCCACGCCCTGCGCCACCCGCTTTGCCACCGTCGTTCCACTTGAAGCGCTTAAGGCTCCAACCATCCTCGCCCTGGATGAACTCGCGCTTGATCACGTACTGGTCATACAGGTACTTGCAGCGCAGCAGATTGAAGGTGAAGCGCTTCACGGCCGCAGCCGGGTCTGGCTGCTTCAGCACATGGGTTTCAAAGATATCGAGCAGGCGTTTGTCATCCAGAGGAATATCCGCTTGCGTATCGACACGCAGCACATGCAGCAAGAAGTTGGGGAAGTTGATCACCGTATTGAAGCGCTCGGGCGCTTCTTCACCGTTACCTTCTTTTTCCGCAGTGACTGGCGACCTGCTGATGATGTCCGTGAGGGACAACTCAGCCCCCGCCTTGTAGGCCACCTCGCGCGTACGCTGCAGCGCAGCGCTCAGCTCATCAAAGTTCGCGGGCACCAACTGCCCCCAATCCTTCTCAGCAAAAACGCTGCCGCGCTGGCTGGGCGTAAAGCCCATCTGCACGTAGCGCTCCATATTCGCGCAGGCTTCCCAGACGGTGTGCAGGCAGTTCTGGCTGTGCGGGCAGTCCTGCAACGTCTCCATCATCCGCGCCTTGAGCACCTCGTGCTTCTCTAGCTGCTCGCCACGGTTGTTCATGATCTCGAAGTAATGGTTCAGGTCAGTATCCGCCGGCACCTTCACCCGCATGATCTGCACATAGCGAAACAGAAAATCCGCGAACTGCTGGGGTGAAACGTCGTTCTCTTTGAGCTTGTGCGGCAACACCTTATGGATCAGCCGATAGCCATTGAGGATGCCGGTATTGATGTGCTTTTCAGCCAGCACCTCGGCAGGGTCATCCTTGAAACGCCCCTCGAAGATGGCCGCAAAGGTCGCCCGCGAATGCTCGCGGCTATCGAAGTGGATGCTCAGGTTTGCATACCAATCGAGGTCAACCGCCTTGCTGTTCTTCAGGTAGGAGGTCAGCAACGACAGCGTTGTCAGCCGCTGCTGACCATCGATGGTTTCGAAGACGGGCGTTTTGCCGTCCGCGCGCTCATACACCACCAGGCTACCGATGTAGTAATTGCGCGCCGGTTTATCTCGCTTAGGCAGGTAGTCGATTACGTCCTGAATCAATTGGGTGATCTCACCCTCCTCCCAAGCGTAATTGCGCTGATACATCGGGATAACGTAATCATCACGGTCGCCGAGTAGCTGCCGGATGGAAAGCTGGGTGATGGCCTCACTCACGGTATTTCATCTCCCTGAAAAGCGCCTCGATTGCCTCGGTCTTGGTCGAACTGTTGCTGGTGAGTGCTTTCAGCGGTTGATTGATAACGTCAGCCGGACGAGTGGCGTCCTTGATCAGCCTGAACAGATTGTTCGCCAGCACGTAGTTATCCATGCTCGCAAGCTGCACCACCTGCATCTGCAAACGCAGGCTGTAGGCCCAGATAAAGATTTTCTCGATGGCCCGCGACAGCTCGGCGTGGCCGAACTTGTCGATGTAATAGATCAACAGACAATCGAACATCGCCCGCACATAGCGATCACCCGTGCGGGTTTTCGCCGGGTAGCTGTCGAGAACCGCCATGATCCTTGGTGCAAAGCCATCGAGCACTGAATCCCCGCCCCGCTCATGCCCATTCCAGGGCTTTCCGCTGATGCGCGCTACCTCGCTCTGGTAGTGGCTGATCAGCTCGAAGAAGCGCCGACCGTTGATGATGATTTGATCCAGATGGAAGGGAAAAGCCATCTTTCGCGATTCGATCTGGCGCTCGTATTGGCCGTTGTAGTGGTCGACAAAATGGTGGGCGATGCGCAACTGCTGCACATAGGGGTAGCTGGCCACCGTATCGAGATTCACGCCCTTGAACAGGTCACTATCGTCCTTGCTGAAATAACGCGCCGACGCCCCTTTCGACCAACTACGGATGCGGTATAGGTACTGCGCAAACAGCGTGGCCAACTCGTGGGTCTTGGTGTTTTCCCAGCGCGCCACCGTGGCGACCTTCAAATGCTCGTCACGCGGGCTGAACTCACGCAGGTGGTAGGCCTTGAGCAGATCATGTGGCTCCAGATCGCGGCCCCGCGCGTTCTGCGAGTCGAAGAACTGAAAGGCCTCCGACACATCCGCCAGCTCCACCGCCACCACCTGGCACTTGTGCAGGAAGAAGTTGATATGCACCTCGGTAAAGTCCGCACGGCTGACGATGCGCGCCACTTCGAGGTAATTGCTGTGGATGTTTCTCTGCGAAATCTCGCTGGTAAAGCGGGGGTCGACCATTAACGGCTCAAGCGCGATCAAGCGCTCGTGCAAGTCATCGCTCTCCAGCGCTTGCGCCTTGCAGCGCTGAATCAGCGCACGGGCCGCCAGCAACAGACTGATGGTGCGCTGCTGGCCATCGACGATGTTCTTCTTCTCGCCCTCGCGGTGAAACACGATGGTGCCCAGTCGGTAAGCGGACTTGTCCTTATGGATGGCGATATCGGCGAACAGTTGGTTGATATGTTTGCCCGTCCATTTGTACGGGCGCTGATATTGGGGAATCTCCAGCGCCTGATCCGCGAGCAGGTCATATACGCTGATGATGGTGCTGGGGAGTTTGGTCGTCTGCGGTCGTTGAGTGGCGTCCATGCTCAGGTCGGTCATACCAGGCGCGTCCTTCCGGTGAGCAGTTCTTGCATCATGCCTTGCTTAAGGGCGCGGGTCTTTACCAGGCGCTGCTCCAACACGGCTAGCTCGCCATCCATATCAGAAAGCACGCTTGCAATTGCATCTTGCTCAGCCATGGGCGGGAATGAGAAGAGAATTGGATTCAAATCCTTCGCATGGACATGCGGCTGCGCTCCTCCAGTTTGCGCTTTGTAGATCGCCTGTTGCTTGCTGAGTAATTGATAGAAAACAAAATCGAGACAGTAGCTTTCTGATTCGCTGATGGTAGAGCAGTCGGAAGCGAATATTGGTCCATCCCAAAGCGCGACATAACCAGCACTAGCCCCAGAAGCACTGATCGTGATGGTGCGTCCTAACCGGTTAGCTGAAGCATGGAAGTAGGCCGGCTGCTTACCTCCCGCGATTACAGGTACATCCCCTGATTTTAAGGTACTGCTTGTGATGAGCTGGCCCTTTTGAATCTGAACCACATCACCCAACCGCTTCACCTCCCACTCACCGCAGAAGCCGGGAAGACGGGTTTGACCGGAGAGGAGTTGTTGCATGGTGGCCTGTTTGAGGTCGCGCTTTTTGGCGATAAGCCGCTCCAGAGCACCCAGCAGGGCATCCACATCATGCAATGCTGTCGTGATGACGCGCTGCTCTGTTTGGTTTGGCAACACACACGGCATTTGAAGAAGAGCAGCTTTCGTTAATTTGTAGCGGCTGGCTCCCTGGCGGGTAAGAAATGGCGTGAGGTCGCGACTAGCGAAGAACCAGTAAAACCATTCGGTAAGGTTATTACTGCCTCGAACTATGTGCGCATGATTATTGACATTGAATTTTCCTTGCACCAGCAGAGTCATCGGCTGACTTCGCCACTTCAGGAAATGATCACCGTCCTCACCAATTAACGCATATTGACCCTCTACGCGATATTCATTGATCCAGCCCTGCACACTCGTTGGGCCATAGTACGGATAAGGCCCGGACATTCGCTCGCGGACGGCCTGACTCAGTGGCAACCGTAGATGATCACAAACCTCGAACGCTTGCCCAACACAACTAACCTCCCAATCCTTCGGAATAACCCCCAACTCCGTCTGCTTATAGCCAGGCTTCACTGCCATACCGCCCCCATCTTTTTCAGATGCTCGTCCACGCGAATGCCCAGCACGGCGACTTCATCGGTGAGCTGAGGCAACGGGGTGGCGTAGCGCTCACTTAGCTCACGAATACGTCCGGTCAGGGTTTGCGACACACGATCCAGCTCACCCTGTACGGCGACGGCCAGGGTGGCCAGCCACTTATCATCCACCACCAGGGTTTTGATTTCGGCTTCGCTGAGCTGCGGGTACTTGCCGTGGATCTTGTTGTCGAGGTCTTCCTCAGCCTTTTTCAGCTTGGCCTTGAGGGCGCTTTGCCGGTCGAGCAGCTTGGCATAGTCGGCCAGTACCTTGAGTTCATCCTCATAGTCCGGGTCGTTATCGATCTCGCGCTGGCGGGCCTTGATGGCTTTGGCGGTGACCTTCTGCTTGTCGCCCTCGCCTTCGACCACTTCGCTGAGCGAGCCGTCTTCGCCGCTGTGCTCTTCGAGCAGTTCGCTCAGACTTTGCTCGACGCTGGCCAACTGCGTTTCTAGCCCTGCAATGGCATCACGCTCAGCGCTGAAGTAGCGGGCAACCAGCAGCTCCACCGGAATGAGATCGGACTTGAAGCGGCGCTTGCCTTGGCTGTAGTCGTGCTTCTCGGCCCAGACCAGCTTGCCATTCTTGTCCTTCACCTTGTGCAGCTCACGCACCGCCGCACCCGACTTCCAGCCGTCGGCGCTGATCAGGTAACAGTCGTCCTGCATGGCCTCGGCCCAGTAGTCCATCAGGTGCTGATAGATGTCGTAATGGTCGAGCAAGGGTGCCTTGGCGAAGGCGCTGAGCAGGTCTTCTGAAACTTTGTAGATCAGCTCCTTGGGGTGGCTGCTGGCGGCATCGGCCGCAAAGCCTTTGAGCAGCGGCGTGCTGCTGGCCAGCCATTGCTTGAACAGTGCATCCACCTCGGCCCTGAACGCCGTGAATTGCGGGTGGCCGAAGATCACCGGCTTGACGTCGCGGTTGACCAGCTCGAAGTAACCGGCGTGGCTGGCGGGCTTGAACAGCGCCGCACGCAGCTCCGGCATCACCTGCCAGTAGCGATCCAGGGCATCGATATCCCGCTCGGGAATACCGCCGCGCAGGTGGCCGTCGATATCCTGAATATCCTCCGGCTCGGTGCTGTCGATGTAGCGCGGCAGGTTGAGGTTGAAGTCGTTCTTCGGGTCGCTGATCTCATCGAAGGCGACCATACGCGCGTAGCGTGGCACATCGACCATGCGGGTAAAGGTATCGACGATCTTGTGCACATCCTGATCGCGCAGGCGGTTTTTCGGGCCGTCTTTGATAAAGCCTTTAGCGGTATCGATCATAAAGATGCCTTTACGCGCGCTGGCATTTTCCTTGTCCAGCACCAGGATGCAGGCGGGAATACCGGTGCCGTAAAACAGGTTGGCCGGCAGGCCGATAATGGCCTTGAGGTAGCCGGAGCGGACCAGCTGTTCGCGGATTACCGCTTCGGCATTGCCACGAAACAGTACGCCGTGGGGCAGGATACAGGCGGCTTTACCATTGCTTTTCATGGAACGGATGATGTGCAGCAGGTAAGCGAAGTCGCCTTGCTTGTTCGGCGGTACGCCCCAGGCAAATCGCTGGTATGGGTCCTTCTCAGGAGTCAGACCGAGAGTCCACTTCTTGTCTGAAAATGGAGGGTTCGCCACCACATAGTCGTATGTGCGTAGCTGCTCGCCGTCCTTGAACTTGGGCGACGCCAACGTGTTGCCGGGCATGATATTGGCCGTCGGAAAATCATGCAGAATCATGTTCATGCGGGCGAGACCCGAGGTGGTCACGTCCTTCTCTTGCCCCTCCAAGGTAATGTGCTTGCCGGCCTGGTCAGCCACTTTCAGCAACAGCGAGCCTGATCCGCAGGTCGGGTCATACACCGTGGTTGAGCCCACTGAATTTGCAGGCGTGATGCCAATGACCTTGGCAATAACGCGACTGACCTCGGACGGGGTATAGAACTGCCCCTTGCTCTTGCCGCTTTCACTGGCGAAGTGGCGCATCAGGTATTCGTAAGCGTCGCCGAGGATGTCATCGTTGTCGGCACGGTTCTTCGAGAAGTCCAGCTCCGGCTTCTCGAAGATGGCCACCAGATCAGTCAACCGATCCACCAGATCCTGCCCCTCACCTAGCTTGGCTGGATCGTTGAAGTCGGGGAAATCACTGCGGGCAAGACGGGTGTTGGCATCGATCAACGGCTGGATGATCTGCGTGTTGATCTTGTCGCCGATATTGGGCTTGCCCTTGAGGGCGACCATATCCTTGAAACTGGCACCAAACGGGATGGTCACCGGCGGCGCGAAGTCATCCGAGTTGCCGTACTTGTCGGAGATGTACTTGATAAACAGCATGAACAGGACGTAGTCCTTGTACTGGCTGGCGTCCATCCCACCACGTAGCGCATCACACGAAGCCCAGAGGGAGGAGTAAAGGTCGGATTTCTTGATAGCCACGAACAATCCTTGCTGGTGTAAAAAATTAGTACGCAGGCGCGCCCCATGCCCTGCCCCGGCAATTCGCTGCAGAGACTGGCTCATCATCAGCAGATGCATTGAAGTAAGTAGGCGATAACTACCTGCGATTAACCCGCGAACCTTAACCACTTCGGCAACGTCGGGCCAGCATGGATGCGCATACAGGTAAGGTTTTGGTGCCTCCCCTAGCTGCCCATGATTAGGTGGCAGCTACAGCCACGAAGAATCGCCGCAGAGTACGAAGCGTGTCACGAAATATCGTGGCGCTTAAAGCGACCTAAAGCCTGTCAGGGCTGAGCACCTCACAACGAGGGGCCAGTCAAAAACGACACAGGTCGATGAGCAATGCCAAACCATGGGTTTTCCACGCCATTCCAAGCCGTGCGCATGCAGCTAACGCTGATATACGTAAAGTCAAAGCCCTAACGGTGACGCTGATTAGACTCGACGACGCTGGTGGCGCTCAGTGCTTGTATGGCTCGATTTCATGGCAGCAAGCAACGCACCTAAACCGCTACCTGGCTGAGCACGGGCCAAGCGTCAGCACCTATGAACAGGCCAAGACGACCCAGCAACGCGAACTGGATACCCGCTTGAGCCCAGCGCCGCAGTTTGCAGCAGATATCACTGCAGCAGACGGCATCGTGTCTCACTGCCAAGACTTTCTGGTGCAGGACTACACGTCCTATGGCTCCTGGGTAGAAACCATCTGTGGTGACTTGCATCAAGCCAGGCTAGGCATGATTAATTCGGGTGCCCAAGGAGCCCTTGCGATCTGTTTGTTTTACTGAATCGTCGTCACCTCAGCCGTCAGCGACCTCAGACCTACGGCCCAAGTCTCGCTTATCATTGAGAGCTAGAGCGACCCCACGCATTCGCGCAGGCACCGTTTTTCTCACCTTGGATAGATCAGCATCACTTGCGGGCTTAACCTTAACCGCTTCTGCTCGTCCAAGTCTTTTATCTCCGTACCGGCTAATCGAATCGGTAGCTTGGTGCCCCATGACGTATGCCATCTCAATCTCAGAAAAACCTGAGGCCTTCAGATTCGATCCAAATTGATGACGAAGCGTGTACATACTCGGCACTTTTCTTCTACCGAATAGCTCAGCGGCCACTTGATGAAGTGCCACGCGTATTGAGTCCATACTGCGGGGCTGACATTTGAAAGCAGCGAGAGCATCTCTCAAGATGCTGCAAACGCCATCGTCAGCCTCAAGCGTTCGGCTAGCGCCGCGTAAACCGTTGTGGCTAAGCTTTGCACCAGATATATGGATGCGCCGGCCGTCGATAGAAATGCCATTAAGCTCACATGGGCGCGCTCCGGTAAGAGATATCACCATCAAAGCGCCCGCTTCGACAGGCATATCTCGTTCAGCTAAACATCGGAGCCACGCCTCAAAATCAGCGGTAGAAAGCTTTTGCGGACGTCGTTGGTTTTTTTTTTTTTTTGCGCGGAAGATTCAACACAGTGACCGGATTGAGCGTCCGATTGATTTCTTGGGCAGCCCAGAAATTGCCTCGATGCTTTTGATCAAACGCCAAAGCGTTACGTAAGCGCCGGTAATAATCCGGGCGATAATCGGGGGCAGCCCGTAGCAAAGCACCAATAATATTGAGTTCATCAAGCTCAACGCCCTGCATTCGAGTCGCATAGAAGTTACTGGCCAAACTGATGTAGGCGCTTTGAGTCTCTGCGTTCATACTATTCTTCTTATTATTATTTGCGTGACACACGCCACACAATCAATTATTGCAAAAACGAAAACAAAAAAACAACAACCAAAACATTATTTTTTATATAACCCAAAAGTCAAGTATTGCAAAGGCTATAAAATCCTATCATTTCTATATCGAATTCAGGACTTTGGTTCGTTGGCCAAGGACGCACCATGTTACCTGACCCCACAAGACGACCCGCCGGGAGCAGCACATAGACCAACTGAACAGCGCTGGGTATGAGCAGGTGCTTCCACTCTTTCAGCCGATTCACATTTTAAAATGCGAGAACCAAGTAGAGTAATTTTAAATTGCGCTCACAGCCTGGGGCGGCGACGGACTGGCGCAATCGCTTACCGAGACACCACTGCCCACGACATACTGCTTATGCCACTGTTAAATTATGGGTTTTGGGCCGGACACTCACTAGATAGCCAGCCGAACGGCCTCCGGGGCGTTAACCATGGACTGTATAAAAATACAGTATAGCCTATTGCCTTTTTTAAGCGGAGCAACTTAGAATAATGAACAGAACAACAACCTGAGGAAAAAACATGTCTATCCTAATTCTTAACCGCGAGCGCGACGAAGTCGGCGGTCAATACCTAGTAGCAAGCATTCACGGTGTGGAACACTGCGTATCACTTGATGATGACTATCCGGAGCAAATCCCAGATTCAGATGATATAGTCCACCGCATTAATGCAGATGACTTCAATGAGCTTTCAGAGAAGGTACGCTCCTACGTGCGCAAGCACAGCATCGCCCCCATTCACTCACTCGATGACGTTAGGCTGCTTGCGATGCAGCTCGGCGATATGAAAGCAAAGACCTACGAAATCGACGAAGAAGGTCTTGGCCTCACGCTCCGCGACTGTAACATAGATAAAGGTGTACGCACCCTAGTTCGTAAATTTAATAGCACATATCAGGCATATCGCTGGCTGACCGAGCAACTGGATATTTTGGATTTCAATGCGCCACGGTAAGCGTGCAAGCGCTAATGTCCCGCCATTGCATTCCTAATCAAAAGCCGCATGCAACCGAGGCGCGCTATAGATAAAGACGTTTATTGACTAAATTGGCTTCAATGCGACTCGGTTAGACGTTGGCTTTATTGTAGCTCGCCTGATTAACTTGAAGGCTGCTCACTTCAAACCTTTACTGTCTCGGTAGCCTTTCATTTACTCATGCCCGGCAACCGACGCACGCTTAAAGATTGCACCAACAAAAGCGCATGGATTATGGTTCATCTACAGCAGGCGAACCATAGGCTAGCGGTTCCCGCGTAGAACGCCACTGGATACCGCGGGCCCCAAGTTAGAGTGACCGTCAGCGCACCAGCTGTACGCCGAGGAAAGAACAAAGGCAGCAAAGCTCCGGCTCCTTGTAAACGTGCCGAGCTTTGCTTATTGGCCTAGCTGGCGAGCTCGGCACGTTTCCAGCGCAGACGTGCAGTGCGAGCTTCCGGAGTGCCGTCCTCCAGTCGGGCGGTAAGCGACAGCACATCACCATCCAGCACGGCCGTGCGCTTCTGGGTGCCTCCAACCCAGTTTGGGAAGATGCTGTAGAAAACCTTGTGGGTGATGGTTCTGCCTTCTACGTCGTAATCGCCTGCGTAGGTCAAATAGCTGCTGTAGGCAGCGGCCTTCTCGACATCCTCCGCGGACCACTGACCGCCAGTGGCGAAAGATTCGCGACCTTTCTTGGCAACTACGCAAAACATGCCGTAATCACTGTACTCAATGAAGCCTTCTAGCTCGGTGCCCATTGGCTGAACCACGCGGCCGTCGTCGTACAGCTGCTCCCAAGCCAGGATGTTCCAGCGACCTTTTATGGTGTCTCGATTCATGTTCATGCTCCTGTGGAGGCAGGCTGTTCAATAAGGAAATCAACCAACAGGCGAGTGAATGCAGCGGCCCTCTCGATCTGCACCCAATGACCGCATTCGCCAAACACGTGCATCTGCGCGTGGGGGATCAGGCGCAGCATGCGATCGGAGACTTCCAGCGGGATCACCTTGTCGTCACGGCCATGGATCAGCAGCGTCTCGTGTGGCAATGAACGCAGGTCCGCTTCCGCCAAGGCGAGCATCTCAACGCCCTGCTGCCGGGGCGCCGGGAACAGCTGGGCAAAACGGGTCTGTACGTCGTCGCGGATGCTCGCCTCGTAGCGCATGCGCACCAGGTCGTCGTTGATCAGGCCGTGGTCGTAGGCAAAGACCTCCATCAGCTCGCGCATCGCCTGCAACGACGGCTGGTAACCCCAGACCTTGTCCAGACCCTCGGTGATGGGGAACGGCAGCCCCGCTGCGCCCATCAGCACCAGGCGCTGGACGCGCTGCGGATGAGATTTGGCGAACGCCAGAGCAATAGCGCCGCCGAAGGAATTGCCGACGATGGAGACACGCGGAATATCCAGCGCGTCGAGCAGCCCCACCAGCGATTGCACCCAGGTATCCGGATCCAGCTTCCAGTCGCCGGGGCAGCTGGTATAGCCGAAGCCCAGCATATCGGGCGCGATGATGCGGGCTCGCTGGGATAGTGTTGGAATCACACCGCGCCAGTTTGCCCAGGCGGTGACGCCGGGACCTGAGCCGTGAATCAGGAGGATGGCATCGCCTTCACCCTGGTCGTGGTAGTTGAGAGTGCATTCGCCAATGCGCAGGCTGTTGGCGATTTCCGGGGAAGCATTGGCAGTCATTGTCTGGCCTTCGCGGTTTGGGTGGTGGTGATGACCGGGGCGCGTACGCCCTGGGCAGCCAGGCGTTTGAGGATCTGCCGGGCTTCTTCGCGCTTGTGGTCCGGCAGCCAGGTGCGGTCATGCCCCCACAGGCTCATGCCTTGCAGTTCCTCGACCTGCCAGTCCGGGCCAACCGTGCGACTGGCCCAGCCCAGCTCGAACATCCAGCCGTCGGGGTTTTTCAGATAGAAGGAGGTGACATGGTCATTGATGTGGCGGCCGAGCGTCACGCCGATGCTGTCCGGGTTGGTCAGCGCCACGTCGTAGGCACGGCCCACGTCGTCGAAATCGTTGTACTCGAGCATCAGGTGGTAGATCTTCGCCGGGCCGCCGGTGTGGGCCAGCCCCATGGTGTGGTGGCGCGGATTGCAGTGCAGGAACTCCACGCGAAAAGGCGCGTGGGTGTAGTCGCTAACCTTGAAGCCGAAGATGTTGCGGTACAGGTGGCTGAGTTCGTCGAAATGCTCGGTTATGAGCGCCACGTGGCCCAGGCCCAAGTCGCCGGTGCGGAAACCGCCGATGGGACGCCCCGGCACAAAGGGGCTCTCGGCATCGGCCAGGCCATGGCAGACCTCGATCCGCACCCCGTCGGGGTCACGGAAATGGAACATGCCGGTGACACCGCGTAGCTGCAGTTCCTCTTCGCTGCCTTCGGTGGTCGCGTAACCGGCCTGTTCCAGGGCGACGCGGATGCGCTCGGCATCGCTGCCGTCCGCCACCTCGAACCCCATGCCCATGCTGGGTTCGCCTTCGGTTCTGCTGACCAGAAGGCGCTGCACCTTTTCATCGGCACGCAGCCGCACGCAATTTCCAGGTTGAACGACTTCGACCTGCAGGCCGATCGGGTCACGCGCCTGGTCTACCCAGGCCTCGAGATGCGGTGTCTGCACCACCACATAACTCAACGCGTTGATCATCTTGTTGTTCTCCGTGTGATCATTCCCATTATCGGGATGGCTATTGCGCCGACATGCCGCCATCCACCGAAAGCGTCGTTCCGGTGACGTAGGAGGACTGGTCGGACAGCAGCCAGAGCACTGCGGCAGTCACTTCCGCCGCTTGGCCGATACGGCGCATGGGCACCCCTTCGTCGTAGAGGTGGTCGTCGCCGCCGGTAACCCGGTCGAAGCTGGGCGTCTTGATTGGTCCCGGGCACACGGCGTTCACGCGGATGCCCTGGTTGGCGTAATCCAGCGCCACGGCCCGGGTGGCACCGACGATGCCGTGCTTGGACGCAACGTAATAGGCCGTCTCGGGCATCGCCTTGAGGCCGAAGATGGAGGCGTTGTTGACGATGGAGCCGCCTCCGCAGGCGAGCATGGCGGCCGTCTCGTACTTCATCATGTACAGCACGCCTTTGAGATTGATGTCGATGACCTCGCTCAGATCGGCCACCGGAGTCACGTGAACGGTATTGAAAGCGCGCTGCAGGCCGGCATTGTTGAACGCGCCGTCGAGCCGGCCATGGCTGTCCAAAGCCAGCGCCACCAGCGCTTCGCAATCCTCGGGGCGGGAAACGTCGGTTGGACGAAACAGTGCCTCGCCACCCAGGCCGCGAATCTCCTCGACCAGCGCCTGACCGGCCTCGACGCCACGGTTGCCAATTACCAGGCGAGCACCCTGCGCCGCCAGGGCCAGGCACACGTCCCGCCCCATGCCACTGGCACCGCCCGTCACGATCACCACCTTGCCGCACCAGCTGTTTTTCTCACTCATAACACTTCTCCCGTTTCAGGCACGCGCCACGCGACCAAAAATTCCTTCCAAAAGCTGCCCGATGGCCAGCAAGCGGCGATCACTGAACGGCGGCCCGTCCAGCTCCATGCCCACCGGCAGACCGCTGTGTTCGCCGAGCCCGACAGGAATCTGGATGCACGGCAGCCCGGCGCTGGCGGCAGGTTCGGTGTTCTGGATCAGGCGCTCGAAATTCGCCGGCTGGTTGACCTCTTCGCGCGCCAGCGGGGCGACCACGGCGGTGGTAGGGAACAGCAACGCGTCGAGGCAATGGGATTCGAACAGGTCCTGGTAGCGTTCGCGCAGCGCCTGACGCCCGCCGTTCTGGGCTGCCTTGTAAAGCGGCGAGACATCCACCAGCTGGTCGCCGACGGGCAGCTTGCGCGGCAGCACCCAGTTCTCGTAGATGTAGCGCACATCGGGGCTGTGCAGCTTCTCGGCGACCTGTTCGATGGTCATGTCGTGGCCATACTCGCGCAGGTACTCGACCATGCAGTCGTATGCCTCGTGGATAACCACCGAAAAGCCGACAGGTTCGTTCAATGCCAGCAGGCCGGCCTCCTCGATGGGAACCAGCTGGATGCCGTGGGCACCCAGTTTGTCCAGTGCGGCATTGGCCAGTTGCCGGGTATCGTCATCCAGGTTCTGCCAGCATTCGGCCGGAATCCCCAGGCGCAGTTCGCCAAGGCGGATCGACGGCAGCGCACAATCGCCGGTGATCAATCCGTCGAGCAGCGCAACATCAGCCATGCACAGGGCCATCGGGCCGACGGTGTCGCGACTGCGGGCGATGGGAATCACGCCGCGGTCGGAGTAGCGCCCCTGACTAGGTCGCAGCGAGGCGCACCCGTTGAGCGCCGGAGGGATGCGCATCGAGCCGCCGGTATCGGTACCCAGCGCCGCCAGTGCCATGCGCGCCCCCAGGGCGGCCGCACTACCTGAAGATGAACCGCCGGCGATGCGCGTGCTGTCGTACGGGTTGCGCACGCCCACTTCGCGCCCCGTATTGAAGGCGCCGTTGTAGCCCGTCGCACCGAAGGCCAGCTCGTGCATATTGGTCTTGCCGAGGATGATCGCGCCGGCCTCGCGCAGCTTGCGCACCGTGGGCGCATCTTCGGCAGGCACGAAATCGGCGAAGGCCGGCGAGCCCGCAGTGCAAGGCAGCCCGGCGCAGTGGATGTTGTCCTTGATCACGATCGGGATGCCGCTCAGAGGCTTGAGTGGCTCGCCAGTCCTGCGCGCTGCGTCGGCAGCCTGCGCGGCCGCCAGCGCCCCTTCTCGATCGAGGGTTACGTATACGTTCAGTTCGCTGCCGTCTTCGCAGCGTTCCAGGCACGCTTCCACCAACTCGGTGCTGGTTAGCACGCCGTCGCGGAATGCAGCGGCGGCTTCGGCGATGGTCAGGTCGCTGATGGCATGGGCCTCGGCGGATTCGAACATTTTCATCGAGGCACTCCTAGGCTCGGCCTTGCGTCATGAAGGCGGTGTCCTTGTTCTGTTCAGGGCTGGGGAACGCGACCTTGCTGTGGCACAAGCCAAGGTCGAGCAGCATTTCGCACTGTTTGTAGGCGATAACCCCGGGGTTTAGCACTGGTACGGGCAAGTGCTCGGCAAGGTAGGCATGGGACTGGTGCATGGTGGTCGAGCCCAGCACGATGACGTCGGCACCGTCCTCCTCAATGGCACACAGCCCCGCCTCGAGCAATTTCCCGAAGACGATGTCTTCCTTGCCCTGCAGCAGCGCCTCGGTATCCGGGCGAACGTCGATGGAACGGATCGACGCCAGGCGTGACTCCAGTCCGTATTCCTTGATGGTCTTGCGGTACAGCGGGTACCAGCGCGGCCACATCGTCAGGATGCTGAACTTGTGGCCCAGCATGCTGGCGGTGTGGAAGGCAGCGATGCCAGGCGCCAGCACCGGAATCGACAGGCGCGAGCGCAGCGCAGCGAGGCCGGAGTCGCTGACGGTGTTGATGCACACCGCATCGAACCCCTCCTCCTCGGCCTTGAGGCCGGCTTCGATCACGGCGAGCTCCATCAGCGCCATGTCGTAATAGCTGTCGGCCAGCGTCATCACCTGGCCGGCGCCGACGAAACTGACGTCGATATCTGCGCGCAGCAGCTCAGCCGGCAGTTGCGACTCCACCAGCGGGCGAGTGGCCTCGCTCATCGGTACCGGAAATATCATCTTGATGCGCTTGTTCATCGTCTGCTCCTTCACAGGCCCAGTTCGTGGCGCGGGCGGGTCAGGGTGTCGATCAGCGCGTAGAGGATCTTTTCGGCGCAGGGCATGAGGTCCGGAACGTAGGTAGCGCCCATGCCGCCGAGACCTTCGGCCACCGGCAACGGCGCCCCGGTCGCAGGCCACGGCCAGCCGATACGCGCAGTGGGTACGCCGTAGCGGCGTAGCGCGGCGCCATCGGTTTGCCCGGCGAGCATGTCCGGCTGGCCATGGGGACGTTGTTCGATGAACTCCCAGCCGCGCTTGCAGGACTGGATGATCCAGTTCTCTGGATCGGTGGTGCCGCCCGGCACCGAGCCGTACTGCTCCCAGTCCAGATCCAGATCGGGGAAGCGCGCACTAAGATCGGCAACGAACTCGGCGAACTGCGCCTTGACGCTGGCCGGACTTACTCGCGGATTGACGCGTACATCGAAGAAGATTTCGGTGACCGCGCTGGGGAAGGCCGGGCGCTCGACCTGGCCGCCGCGCACGCCGGCAATCCAGCCATGGGGCTGGATCACGCCGCTGGTGTTGCGCTCGGTGTACTGCAGGATCCACTGCTGCAGTTCATGGATCACGGTGGCCGAGGGCACCACCGAGCTGCGGAAACCCGGAATGTCATGCGGCACACCGGCGTAGCCTAGGGTGCCCTTGACCTTGAGTTTGAACCAGGCCATGCCCGGCTCCTCGTGGTACACCCAGTTCCAGGGTTTCATGATGATGGCGAAGTCCGGGTACATGCCGCGGTTGAGCATGTGGATCACGCCGTTGGACATGCCGGCGTTACGCTCGCTGATGTCTACCGGCATGCCGCCGTCGGCCATGCCAAGCAGCAGGTCGCCCTTGAGCGGAACGCCAGCCTCGATCAGGGCCGTGGACACTTCGGTGAGGGTGGCAATCATCCCCTTGGGGTTGGACGATCCGAGACCGAAAACCCAGTCATCGACCATCTGCGCGTAGGGCTGCAGATCGGCTTCCTGGCCGTCACCGGTGAGGACTTCCTCGCCCGGCGTGCGGTCCAGGTGCGTATCGATCGGCGCGTACAACAACACGGTCGCACCGCCGCCGCTGCCCTTGAACTCGCCCAGCGCGTTGCCGGTGATCTCGTTCATCGGGTAGTAACGCGCCTTCATGCCGATTGACTGCATGTGCCGACGCATGAACTCGCTGGCCTCGCGGGTCGCCCCAGTGGGGCTGTGAATATTGGTCAGCTGAAACAGCAGTTTCTGCAGGCGCTTGGGATCGAGCTTGGCGCGAGCCAGTTCGTACCACTGGCTCTGCTCGGGGGAAAACGGAAGCGAAGTCGTTGGTTTCATGGGTAATCCCTCAATTACTGGCGACGAACTGCTCGGCGAAGATGTTTTCCGGCTTCACCCCCAACTCGATCAGGCGTGCGGTGGCGGCATCGATCATCGGCTGCGGTCCGCACAGATAGGCGACGGTATCCGGGCTGGTAACGTCGCCCTCGTGGAGCACGCTGACCGGACTGCCCAAGTGCATGCCTTCGATAGCGTCCTGGCCTACGCAAATGCGGGTTTCCAGAGTCGGCAGCCACTGCTTGCGCAGCTCGATATCGTCCAGCGAGAACAAGGCTTCCGGCACGGCACAGCCGAAGCTCAACAACATCGGTGGTTTGCGGCCGCTGTTCTGGCGCAGGGTGTCGATCATGGAGAGGATCGGGGCCAGCCCGGTGCCGCCGGCAACGAAGATGTGCGGTGCGCGCTTGTACTCCTCGCGCAGGAAGAAAGCGCCGTAGGGGCCGCTCAGCGTCAGGACCTGATCCGCTTGCGCCTCGTTCGCGAGGAAATCGGACATGGCGCCGCCCGGCAGCAGACGGATCAGGAATTCCATCTTCGGCAAGTCGACCTGCGTACTCGACGGCGAGTAGCTGCGCAGCACACCCAGCCCGGGCACCACGATTTGCATGAACTGGCCCGGACGGAACTCCATCCACTCCCCTTCGGCCAGCTCCAGGGTCAGCTTCACGACGTTGCTGGCGATGCGCTCCACGGAATCGATGAAGGCATGAACTTCCTGTGCCGCGGTGGAACCCACCTCGCTGCCGTAGCCAAGGTCGAAGGTGCAGTCCGAGTTGACCTGGGAAACACACAGCAGGCGCTGGCCGGCCTCGTATTCACTGCCCAGCAGAGAAGAGCTGGCGCCGGGCTGAGTCACCGCTTCGCCTTCACTCAATGTGCAGATGCAGCTCGAGCAACCGCCGGAGCGGCACTGATAAAGCACAGGCATTTCAGCCGCGATCGCCGCTTCGAGGATGTTGGCGCCCCGTGGCACGCTGAAGCTGTGGGTAACGCCATCGGCGAAGTTGAGGGTGACGTGATGCAGTTGATCATTCATAACGGAATCCACCGAATCGGGACTTGCTTGAAGCCGGCTGAAGCGTGTGGACTGCTGCACCACCAGCGTTCCAGACGGGCTGTCTTGTTCCGGATGTTAGGAAGCGACAAGGCCGAGCCGCGCTCCAATGGGGTACACGGTTATCCCGAAAGCGCAAATAAGTTGCGAAAAAAAAAGCAGCCATCCCTGGCTGCCGTTGAAGAGGCACAACACCATCGTGTTCTGTGCCGTAGGAAGCGCAGCCTTGCGGCTACGTGGAGGTGACGCAGGAGGTTGATGACGTGGGGATGGTGGATGTGGCCGTCCGCCAGAAGAACATGCGCCGAGCTATCCCATGTGCGCAGTCGACTATCCGAATAGTGCCGAACCTCCATCTTTTCAAGCACGGTTGGTTGCCGCCCGGCAACGGGCGATGGCAATCATCAACCGCACATTGCCAGGCGGTGCAGGGCTGGTTCCGAGGTTAAGCAGCGCCGGCAAACGCTGCGCTCCGACCAATTACGCGCTTATCCGGATAACGCAATTAATTGCGATCTGGCATGAACCGCGTGCCGATTACTCTGCCAATGCACTTAACCCCGCGTAGCGACCACGGTGGAACAAGAGCGGGCGTGCTTCGTCGTCACAGACATCCATCCTGTGCACCCGTCCGACCAGGATAAGGTGGTCGCCTCCCTCGTATCGGTGCTCGACGCAGCATTCGAAACGCGCCGGACAGCCCTCGAACAGCGGCACGCCGCCCAACCCCTCGGTGTAGTGCAGGCCCTCGAACTTCGCCTCGGAAGCACGGCCGAAACGATTGGACCAACCCGCCTGCTGATCACCCAGTACATGCACGGCAAAATGCTCGGCCACGGCGAAGGCCGGATAGCTGAAGGCCTTGCGACCGATGCTCCAGAGCACCAGCGGCGGATCCAGAGACACCGTATTGAAGCTGCTGGCAGTGACGCCGATCAGCTCTCCGGCAACGTCACGGGTAGTGACCACCGTAACGCCCGTTGCGAAGTGGCCAAGGGCCTGACGAAAAGCGTTTGGTTCGATCATCGGCTCGGTCTCCTCAGAACATGACGCCATAGCTGAACGACAGCCAGTGTTGCCCCATGTAGGGCGAGGACACCGCGTCCGGTCCCAGGCCATCACCGTCGACCTTGTCCTTGAACGAGCGCGCATAGGCGAAGGACAGCTCGTTGCCAGCGGCAAGGCGGTAGGTTGCTCCCAGGGAGACGTGCCGGTGATTGGCTGCTGGTGCGAGCAGGCCGAGATAGCCGTCGCGACTGTCCAGCAGTTGGTTGGCATCGTTGTAGCCGGCACGCAGGGTCAGCTGCTCGCTCGCATCCCAGGCCGCGCCAACGCGGTAAATCGTCTGGTCGCGCCAGCCGAAGCCTGGACCGTCGCTGTCGCCGGGAGCTCCCCCTGCCCGGCTGACGCCAGGGTTGCCAAAGGCCTTGACGTCGCTCCAGAGGATGCGCTGAACATCAGCCGCCAGGGTCCAGTCGCCGCGTTGGTAGCTCAGCCCGAGCCCGTAGTTGGCCGGCATGTCCAGATCGCCGCCTTCGGCAAGCAGCCGCTCGAAGCGCTTCATCTTGCCCATGTAGCCTCGCGTGGCGTAGCTCGCACCAAGGCTCAACTCATCCGTCAGGCGGCCCATGTAGCCCAACCGCAGACCGGCGCCGTATGACTCGTCGCGGCCTTCGGGCAGGCCGATGCTGCTGGTGCCATCGATATCCAGCTGTTGCCGGATCAGCAATAGTCCCAGGCCGAGGCTGTGCTGCTCGTCGAGCTGACGGGCATAACTGAGGGTAGCGACCATCTGCTGGAATTCCGAGCCGGGGCGCTCCAGCCCGCCGACGTTGCTGTCGCTGCCATAGGCAGTGCCGACGCCGTTGCCAACGATCGACAGGCCCAGACTGCTCACCTCGTCCAGCATGCGGTTGGCGCCTAGCTGCGGAATGATGTAAAGGTCGTTGTCCTCGATGCCGCTGACGGTTTCACCGGCGAACTCCACACCGTTGTCCACCTTCAGCAGCGCCACGCCGGCATCCACCCGGGTGCCGACCCAGACCATGCCGGCAGGGTTCGAAGCGCCGACCAGCGAATCCTGAGGCAGCGCCAGTACCACACCGCCCATGCCTTCGGATTTCACGCCATAGCCGTGAGGAAAGGTACCTTGAGTTGCCAGCGCCAGCGGCGCAGCGGCAAAGAGCACCGAGGCTGCCAGAACGCGCGAGGCGTTGATTGAATATCGACTCATCTCACGCCTCCTTCGCCAGCGCAAAGCTGTCGATGAAGCGCTCGGCCTCCTCCACGTCGTAATACCAGGGCGTCAGGCTTTTCGGATCGTCGAAGGCATTGGCCACTGTGGCGGCAATGCGCGGGTCCTGCGCAGAGGCAGCGAACACACGCATGGCGGACTCAGGCGGCGGCAGCAGGTGAGTGTTGGTGAACCGCGCGACCCACTGCGCGTAGTCCCAATAGCGCTCGAAGGTAGTTTGCTTGAAGGCATCGTCGAAGGCTTCGCCGCCCTGCTCGAGGATTGCCTTCATGTACACATTGGCGCACTTGCTGGCATTGTTCGAGCCCTGCCCGGTGATCGGGTCATTGAGCACCAGTACATCGGCCATGCCCAGCACGGTACGGCCGGAAGGCAACACGCCGATGGGCTTGCGCACCGTGGGTGTGAGCCGTCCGACCAGCGTGCCGAGCTCGTCGGTCAGGCGCAGGTTCTGACAGCGCGGCGCCTCCCACGGGAAGAACTCGTTGATCAGCTCAACCGCAAGCGCAAGATGCTCGGTCGGCGTGTTGACCTCGTGCCAGCGGTCCATCGGACCACCCTCGACGCATTCCAGATTGATGATGTCGCCGGCCCCAGTATGGGTGATGCAGGGGAAATTGACGTATTCACCGACACCCGGGTTGATGCTGATGTTCAGGGCGCTGTAGTCCGTGCGCGGCAGCATGCCGTGGACGTAAGTCAGCGAGATGGTGCGCATGGGTCGGTCGAACTGGCTGCGCTCGGCGTCACGTTCAAACAGCTTGCCGATTTCGCCCTTGCCGGCGGCGACGATCACGAGATCGCTTTGCTGGGCGTAGCGTTCCAGCTCCTCCAGGCCAGCTTCCTCAATGACCAGGTTGCCGCCCTGATGCTCGAACTCCTTCATCCAGCGCGGCATCTTGATCCGCTGATCCACCGACTGCCCCGGTGCCTTCATGCGAGCACGCCAGTCCACCAGAAGCCCTTCGCCATTGCCGGCACGCATGTGCACGCCATGGGTCGGCGGGCAAACATCATCCCACAGGGCCAGCCCCAGCTCTCGCTCGAAGCCCAGCGCCATGTCGTACATCGATTGGCTGGACAGCACACGACCGGCGGAAATCTGCTCACCGGTGCGGTTGGAAATCAGGTTGACGCGATAACCGTGCTGCAGCAGGCCAATCCCGAGTTGCAGACCGGCCTGACCTGCGCCGACGATTGTGATTGTTCTCATACAGATGCGCTCCATACCGTTGGAAAGGACGGCCTTGTGCCGCCCGTGCCTTCAATGTGAAGCTGCACTGCCAGGACGAATATGCGCATTGCGCAGGCGCTGTGCGCAAACTGCAGGAATCTCTTCGAGCCCGGCGCCGTGTTGGCCGAGTCTATTGGCGAGCGCGCAGCAGCGTGTCACGCGGGCTTTCCCCATAGCGCTTGCGGTATGCGATCGCCATCCGGCCAAGCTGGAAAAAGCCCCAGCGGGTGGCAACCTCGGTCACGCTGCGCGGCTGCCGAGGGTCGAGCAGATCCTGACGTACGCGGTCGAGCCGCAGATCTCGCAGATATCGCATCGGCGTGAGCCCCAGGAAGCTATCGAAACCAGCAAAAAGACTGCGCCCGCTGACCCCCGTCAGCTCGACTAGGATTTCCACGGTGACCGGACGATCAGCGTGGGCCTGCATGTAATCGCATGCGAGCTTCACATGGCGCGGTAACACCTTCGGGGAAGATCCCAATTGATGTCTCAGGTCATGCGGCTGCCAGCTCAAAAGCGTGGTCATCAAGGTCTGCTCCAGCTGCTCACGGATCAGTGGCAACTCGAACACCTGGGGAGCTCGCTGCAACTCGTTGAAGGTGTGCAGCGCACTGTTGCGCCAGGCAATGCATGCCGGATGGTCTAGGTGCATCAGTGGATGAAACTGCAGGGGCTTGTGCAGGCTGCGCCCGAACAGGCTGGCAGCATGCTGTTCGAGGACCCCACGATCGAAGCGCACCACCAGTTTCCGGCAGTCGGCGCTCCAGTTCATCTCGAGCACATCCTCGGGCCCTTGAACGGTGGCGTGGCGGTGATCATTGAGAACCTCACGCCCATTGAGCTTCTGACGGTCGCAGCCACCGATCGGCAATTGCACAAGATAGAAGTTGTCGAGGCAGTCCGGCGCGACGGTCACGTCCGTTCCGTAGCTCATCTTGCTGAAGCTCAGACGGCCGGTGCGCTGGTGGGCATGGCGGTAATTGAGGCGCTGTTTCCCGTTGAGGCTCAGGCGGTGCTCACAGAACACCGACGCCACCAGATGCCGGGCCTCATCCAAGTCCTGCGAGCGCAGCAACTGAAGAGGCTGAAAGTCTGATGTGGTCTGGGTATCACTCACGCAATTTCCTCATCCACAGATCGAGGCTCGCAAAGTGTCACTCCCGTGAGCGCTCGCGCAATCCGAATAGTGCATTGTCCGGATTGCACCCCATAGCTCCTTTACAGGCCCTGCGGCCGCAGCCGGTGCCAGTCACTGACACGCTGTACCGCCATGCCGGCACGGCAGAGCGCCGCTTCGCCACCCTTGCGTGCGATGAACTGGCCGCCGATCGGCAAGCCGCCAGCGGTCAGCCCGATGGGCAGGCTCAGGCACGGGTGGCCGCTGACATTGAACGGCGCGGTGAACTGGATCAGGCGGCGGTTGGCCTCAGGATCCAGTGCCAGATTGGCAAGCTGCTCATGGGTCGGCGCGGCATAGGGCTGCACCGGCGCCAGGACCACGTCCAGCCCATTCATCACCGAATCCACTTCGCCGGTGAAGCGCTGGGCCGCCAGCAGGATGCGCTGGTAATCCATACCACTCAGCGCACGACCACCGTCTATCAACCGACTCAGGGCCGGGCCGTATTCGCTGGCACGGGCGGGATAGGTGTCAGCGTGAGCCACTGCAGTCTGCACACCGCAGTGCATTTCCCAGTTGCTGCTCACGGCGCGGGCATCCGGCATTCGAACCCGCAGTAGCTGGCCGCCCGCCTCGCGAATGAGCTGCATGACCTGTTGCAGCGCCTGCTGGATTTCCGCATCGACGCCGTCGCTGAGCCAGCTCTCGTCGATACCCACACGCAAACCGCGGAAGCTGTCGTCAATACCTGGTATTTCCAGGCACACGCTGGGCAGCGATGTCGGGTCGAGTGGATCGTGGCCGGCGATGGTCGAGAGCAGGAACAGCGCATCCCGCGCACTACGTGTGACGGGGCCGATATGGTCCAGGCTGGCGGCCATCTCGAAGGCGCCGTAGCGGCTGACACGTCCCCAGGTCGGCTTGAGTCCGGTGAGGCCGTTAGCCGCGCAGGGAAAGCGGATGGAGCCACCGGTATCGCTGCCCAACGAGCCGTAACAGAGGCCCGCCGCGGTAGCGACGCCGCAGCCGCTGGACGAGGCACCGGCCCAGTGATTGGCACCCCAGGGATTGAGCGGAGCCTGGATGCTGGGGTGATGGATGGCGAAGGCTCCTTCGGTCATCTGTAGCTTGCCCAGCATCACCGCACCGGCTTCGCGCAGGCGCGCGACCACGGTGGCGTCCTGGTGTGGAACGCGTCGATCATGCAACGGCATGCCAGCCGCAGTGACCACCCCGGCGGTGTCCAGCAGGTCCTTGAAGGCGAGCGGAATCCCATGCAGCGGACTGCGACAGATACCGTTGGCCAGTTCCTGTTCGGCTTGCCGGGCCTGCTCCAGGGCGAGGTCGGCAGTCACCCGGGCGTAGCTATACAGCGCGCCATCCAGCACTTCGATCCGTGCCAGCTGGGCCTTGGTTACTTCCACGGGGGAGATCTTGCGGCTGCGAATCAGCAGCGAGAGCTCGTGCATCTCGAGGTAATGCAGATCGCTGGGTAGGCTCATCATTCGGCTCCGATGAAACTCAGGGCCAGGGCGTTGAAGTCGCCCGGGCATTCGGTCTGCAGATGGTGCGCGGCATTGCCGAACACGTGGAGATACCCGCAGGGCAGGCGGTTGAGCATCATCATGGGTACGTCGATGCTGCCGAACCAGTCGTGCAGCCCCCAGCACATCAGGGTCGGTGCCTGTACCTGATTCAGCACCGGCAGCAGGTTTTCCCACTCACCGAAGGCGCCTGGCGCCTGGAGCAAGCGGATATATTCGGGGTTGTTGCTGGCCTCGAAGCGCAGGCGCAGGTTCTCCTCGTCCAGACGGCTGTCGTCGTGCAGCTCGTAGCGTTGCAGGAGTTGGCGCATCTTGTCCGGCGTGGGCCCGCCATCGGCGAGGTAGTAATCGCTCATCAGG
Organism: Stutzerimonas sp. 21-1; assembly: GCF_056336065.1. Taxonomy (NCBI): domain Bacteria; kingdom Pseudomonadati; phylum Pseudomonadota; class Gammaproteobacteria; order Pseudomonadales; family Pseudomonadaceae; genus Stutzerimonas; species Stutzerimonas sp. 21-1. The sequence continues at coordinate 3,224,041 of NZ_CM150500.1, forward strand.
GTCGCAGCGTGCTTGCTGAACAGCGGCAGCGGCGCCAGAGCCCCCTGGTCCACCGGCTGCGAGCCGATGGTGATCAGTCGCCCTACCCTCTGCGGATGATCCGCCGCAAGACGCAATGCCACGCAGCCGCCGAAGGACTGGTTGACCAGATGCGCGCGCGTGATGCCCAACGCATCCATCAGCCCCACGAGCTTGCCGGCGTGCCAACGGAACAGTGGCCCCTGCACCGGAACCATGTCGGAGCGTCCGAACTGCGGCAGGTCGACGAAATAGCACAACCGCTCGGCCACGAACGCATCGGCACTGAGGCGGAAGTTGCTCCAGGCGGTACTGCCCGGCCCGCCGCCGTGCGTGAAGATGATCGGCAGGCGCCCGGCATCCCGGCCAAGCACCTGGTAGTGCAGGCGCACACCATCGACCGTGACGAACCGGCTGTCACTGGGGAGTTGATACGACATAGCGGAGTCCTGAAACAGTCGGGCCAGCGCCCTATGGAGGTGCGCTGGCCCGGGAGGCATCATTCTTCGATCTTGCGGACCTTGTAGCCTGGACGGTGGCCGTCAGCGGTGTCCTTGAAGATCAGGCTGGTGTTCTTCACTGCACCCGGAACGCCGCGGCCCGGCTTGGCGATACCGCGATTCCAGCGCGAGGCCATCTTGCGCCAGGTGATTGGCGAGACGTCGGTGGCCACCAGTTGCTCTTCATCCCAGCCGGTGCCGTCGGCGTAGAAATTCTGCATCGCTTCGCGGGCGTACAGGTCGCAGTCGTTGAAGCCGTGCAGGCACAGCGGCTCGTACATGTACTTGTAGCGGTAGTCGAACTTCTTGACGTCTTCTTCGGTCGGGCAGACGCGCACGAGGATTTCCCAGTATTCGTGGGTGTCGTCGGTGATCGGCACGTACCACTCGTACTGGACAACGTGGTCTTCCGGCCAGTTCTCGACCATCAGCACGCCCGGCAGCACGACGGAAGTGCGGTAGAAGCGGCCTTTCACACCCTCGACTTTCAGGTCGAGCGTCTTGTTCTCCAGCACCGGCTCCCACTTGTCAGTGAACATCCACTGCATCATGCCTTTAGGGCCGTTTTCGTCCTCGACCACGGTGATGCAGTCGTCGGCGGCCGGCAGGATACCCAGCGGCAGTACCCACTCCATCGCATGAACGATGGCGTTGTCCTTGTGCACCAGGATGTGGGCGTTATCGAAGCCGTTTTCGCAGGCGATACGCCAGTTGCCGTAACCGGTACGGTGCATGCCGCGGATCTGGGCGTTTTCGTCCATCACGCTCGGGGAAGCCGGCCACAGCGGGTGCGGGAACTTGTCGCTGTTCTCGGGGAAGCGGAACGGCAGGTCGTGGGAAAGCGGTGGTACGTCTTCATCCGGGAAGTCATCTTCACGCACGAAAACGAAGATCATGCCGTTGACTTCATGCACCGGGTAGGTGGTGATGCCGGTGGTGCCGACCAGCTTGTCATCCGGGTTGGCAACAATGGTTACCAGCTCGCCGCTCTGCAGGTCGAAGGTGAAGCCGTGGTACCAGCAGGAGATGGTGCTCTTGTTGAAGCACATCGGCTTCTCGGACAGGCGCACGCCACGGTGCAGACACTGGTCCTTCAGCGCGTAGATTTTTCCGTCGACACGGCGCAGCACGATCGGGACACCGCAGATCTGGATGCCTTCAACATGATCTTCTGGCAGCTCGTTGGAGAACAGTGCCGGATACCAGTGGTTGATGAAACCCCAGGCCGCATCCTTGTATGGCTGGTATTGGCTCTGGGTTTTGGCGTTGTTGGTACGGGCATCGCTGATGCCGGTTTTGACTACGCGCCGACGGACGATAGGCTGCTCGGACATTGTTGTGCTCCCTAGCTGACAAGAAAGACACCACACCGTGTGGCGCTTTGAAGTCATCCTAAGAAGCTGTGTCCGGGCTGACGCTCCCTATACTGTTGTGCTTATCCCGTCAGTGCAAAAAGATGCGAGTCGCCTGGAAGGGCTGGCGCGCTCAGCGCGCCAGGGTCTCGGAGGGACTTTCGCCGAAGCGGCGCTTGTAGTCAGTGGTGAAGTGTCCCAGGTGACTGAAGCCCCAGCGGAAGGCGACTGCGGTTACCGTATCGCTACCTGTTGTCAGGCGCTTGAGCTCTTCGTTGACCCTACGCAGCCGGGTCTCCTTCAGATAGAGCATCGGTGAAGTGTTGCGATAGCGGCGGAACCCCGTGAACAGCGAACGGCTGCTGACGCCCGCGTGTTCGGCCATGTCAACGATGGAGATCGGTTCGTGGGCATGTTCTTCGATGTAGCGCTCGACCCGCTTGACGAACGACGGCGCCAGCGATGGCCCCTCCGACGCCAGGTCTGCCGAATAGGTATGGGGCTGGTTCGCCAGCAGCAAATTGACCAGTCCGCTCTCGAGTTGCGCCACCATCAGCGGCGAAATGTCGTCATCGTGGGACACGCTGTCATAGACCCAGCCCACCATGCGCAGCCAGCGTGCGCCGGCCTCGGTGTCCAGCGGCATGCTGGAGTCGAACTCGATCCTGTTGCGCAAGGTACGTCCGAGCAATTGCTGGCAATGCCGCTCCAGCAAGCCTCGGTCGACGCGGATGATCAACTTTTCGGTGTTGGACGCGTGGTTGATCACCGATGATGTATGACTATTGAGCACCGATCCCATGCGTGAATTGCAGACCACGCGCTGCGAGCCGATTTCGATACGCTCTTCGCCATAGATGGGCATCTGGATCAGCGCGAAGTTCTCCATCCCATCGGGCTTGATGGTGACGGCACCACCATAGCTCATGCGGCCGATACCGATGCTGCCGATACGTCTGTAGAAGATGCGGGCATTGACCGCACCCTGGCTTTCAACGGTGCACAGGCGATTTTCGCAAAAAATCTTCTCGCCCCATTGGCGAGCTTCTTCCAGGTCATGGGTACTACAAAGTTCATAACGCGCCAACACGGCTTCTGGTGGCGTTACCGGACGAAAACTCAATTGTTCCATTTGCGATATCCTCTACGACCTGGTCAGGCAACCAGGCCGATTTGCACGATCTTTATGCGATCCCGAGTCACGCTCAGAATCATTCTTGTAATTGCAATCGCTAGCTGAACCGATATGGGGCAAGCGTCCTTCCGGGTGCTTCGGTTCAGAGCAAGGCATAGATGCGGTCACCTGCCGATGGGCGGCGATCCCTCCGATCGGCCTGAACACCAGCCACTCCTGGCTAATGGGTGTTCAACGCGTCATGACCACATTTATGACAAGCATTAAACATGCCTGGTTTCCCTGATTCCTCCACCGGTCCGGTTGAGGCAGGGTGTTTGTCCTCCTTTATGCACCGATCAGCGCCTTTATGGCGCGATGTTCATTGTAGGGACGGAAAACCAAAAAGAGCCGGAGACAGCAGCGCCGTATCCGAGCTCCGTGCGGACACGCCTCACTTACGCTGGGCGTGCACCATTACGAACATCATTCGAGCCGGAGTGTTACCGGTGTTACGCCAGGCGTGTCGGGTACCCATCTGCACCACAACATCTCCAACCCCAAGCACTGCCGGTTCGCCAGCATCTACGGTAAGCGTGAGCTGCCCTGCCAGAACCACCCCGTAATCGATGGTGTCGCTGCGATGAAAGCCTGGCGCATCGGCTTCGAATAGCTCGGCCAGACCAGGGAGACGGGCCAGCATTTCCTCGCCTGCTGCCTGTATCTGCGCCTCGCTGGGTACCACGTCAGATTCCGGCGGGAAGGTCACCAGCATGGCGCAGGTGCCGCCCGGCCCGGGTATCACCGACGTCAGCCGTGCCAGAGGATCAGATTGCACATCGCCGACCTGCGGGTCGGCTTCGGTCTGCCAGAACACCGCGGCACTGAAGCCCGGCACGTTGATGAACGGTTCGTCAGCGGCGATCGGACCGGCGCTGACGACCCGCGACCGGCCTTGGGCGTCATGCCCGGTGACAACGCATTGTGCTCGCATCCTGTTCTCCCCATGGCCGTTAGCACCCGACAAGCGGGCGAACGGCATCGATTCATTGATGAAGGATGTGGAAGTTGGTGAATCCGTTGCCTTCGGCTTGGATATCGTCCAGCGCCTCGTTTAACTGCTCCAGCGGATACGGACGATCCTCCAGCAGGGACAGATCGAGGATGCCGGACTCCACCATGCTGGCCATCTCTTCGCCTTCGCTGGTGGTGAACCACAGCGAGCCGAGGTATTGCAGCTGGGCGCACATGAACGGGTGCGGATCGATGGGAATCGGGCCGGCCACGCCACCGATCTGCACGATGCGACCGCCCCGGGCGAGCGCTTGCATGGCATCGACGGACAACTCCGTTGGCGCCTTGGCGCCGAGCGTATCGAGCATGGCGTCAACACCCTCCGGCAGCAGCGCACGAACCTGCTCGGCGATGGCCCCCTCGCCGATGCGCAGCGCAATCACGCGACGCGGATCCAGCGCCTTCAAGCGCTCCAGCGCAGCGGCATCCCGCGCTACGACCAATACGCGGGCGGCGCCAAAGGCCAAGGCCAGAAGGGTTGCGCCCACACCCAGTGTGCCGCTGGCTCCGAGGATCAGGATATTCTGCGAGGGGCGCAGTGCTGCCTTGCGAATCGCGGCATAGGCGGTACCCAGGTAGCCGAAGCGGGTTGCATTGGCGAAGCTCAAACAGTCCGGAAGGCGTACCAGGTTGTGCACATGCGCAGTCATGTACTGGCTGTAGCCCGCATACGGGTAGCGTTCGAAAACCTTCTGCGAGCCTGGGCCGAACCCAAAGTAGCCGGTGAAGGTATAGGCATCGCACCGCGGCGAGTTGCCCTCGCGGCAGTGACGGCATTCGCCGCAGCCGATGCCCGGGTTTACGTAGACGCGGTCGCCAGGCTTGAACGCGCTGACGCCCGAACCCACGGCCGCCACGGTACCGGCAGAATCCAGGCCGAAAATCGCGGGCAGCTTCGGCAGCGGGAGGAAGGGATACCACTCGGGGAAATGGGTGGTGACGTTCTTGAGGTTCGGGATGATCCCGCTGGCGGCGACCTTGACCAGCACATCGTGGGGTCCGGGCGTGGGTACCGGGATCTGGTCGACAACGAAACGACCGCCAATCTCGTGCAGACGAGCTGCTTGCATCATGGACACAGGAGACTCCTTGGATCGGGCCTCTGCCGAGGCCGCCGACCCGTCTTGTTGTTCTTCTCAGGCTGCGCATCCGAGGTGGATGCGCTACGCAAAGGGCCCGGCCCCTTGACGGGGCTCGGGCCGGCACGTCGACTTGGCCGAGCTTAACGACCCGCTGCCTGCAGGGCCTGCAGGGAGAACTGGGTGGACTTGGCGTCGAAGTTGGTTTTCCAGCTGGTGGTATCGATCAGCGAGATGGTGGCGTGGTTACGCTGGAAGTCGATCACTGAACCTGCAGTGGTGCGGATATCGCCATCCTTCTCATTGGAGTAGGAGTGGAATTCCATGAACTTCCAGAACTCACCCTTGCGGTTGTACGCCTCGCCGTAGTGGATGCGCGGGTACTTGGTGTCGATGTAGAGCACCTTCTTGCTGTAGGGATGGATCGACGGCGTTATCGCTTCAACCACGTAGACTTCACGCACTTCGTAGCTGTTGCCCAGGAAGTTCCAGTACGGCGGGTTCGGGTCCATCACCGGGTAGCGTTCGGCGTAGTTCTTGCCGTCCTTGTTCCAGATGTCCGCGCCCTGCTTGCTCGCCGTGACCGCCAGGATGTTGCGCTTGCCCAGCAGCTTGTACTCCGGATACCAGCATGGACGCGCGTTGAAGATCTCGAGGTCGTCCTGCAGCTGATCGGAAGAGCCCACCGGATCCATCCACGCACCACCGGAGAGCTGGCGCACACGACGCACCGCCGGGATGTAGGCCCACACGCTGTTTACCTTGTCCGAGTCATACATGACGGTGTAGGTGCCCAGGCCCTTCATGTCCGACGGCGACTTGAAGTACAGCAACTGGCGGCCACGCTCGCTACCGTCGCCTTCCACTGTACTGTCACCGGTCAGGCGTCCCTTCATGGTGTAGCGAGTGAACTCGGCGACCGGCTCGGCGTGCACACCTTTCTTGCCGTCGATCAGCAGCTGAGTGTACCCCGGCACCTGCGAGACATCGCCCACCAGCTGACCCAGGTGGAAGTTCCAGACAATCTTCTCAGCTGCCTGCGGGTCGTTCTCGTCGATGTTCGGGAACGGCATGCCCGCCCCCCAGCCTTCGATACGGCAAGCTTCCTTGTTTATCGAGGTCTTGCCGGCATTGGCCTTGGATGCCTCGACCCAACGCGGGTCCAGTGGCACTTCCTGGGACGCGGCGAGCGGCATCTGCATGCCATTGTTGCGAATACGCCATTCCAGCTTTTCGGTCAGCAGGCTGGCGATGGTGTGACCCTCGAAGGTCTGATCCTTCAACTGGTCAATATTGGCGGCGGTGATCACGGTGCCCGCGGGCACCTCGGCGGCATTAACAGTACCCATGAGAGCAGTGGCGGCGATCACGCCAGCCAGAATGGGGGTACGCAGCGCATGACAGAATATGGTCATCTCGTAGTCTCCGTTTGGGCTCAGAACAGATAGGTCAGACTGGTGTACAGCTGGTCGCGGTTGTGCAGGTAACCGAACAGGGTGGTGTTATCGGTGAGCGGGGTATCGGTGTTCTCGTAGTGGCCGTCATCCCAGAAGAAGTCGTACTCCACCTTCCACTTCAGCTTGCTGGACAGTTCGAAGGTCACCGAAGGGACGGCGAAGCCGCCGCCATTGCTCAGATCGGAGCCGACCACCAGGTTCGGGCGGATACGGCCGTTGGCGTAGCTCATGTCGAAGATCGCGGTCCCCAGCACCGAGTGCTCCTTGACCTTGCCGCCCCAGCCCACGCTGTACAGCAGGTTGTCGTCCTCGTCGTAGTTCTGCACCCATTTGTCGAACAACTGCACGGAGAAGAACATCGGTTTCTCGGTACCCAGCAGCGACTGGCTGAAGGCGAGGTTCTTGTCCATGCGCAGCATCAGCGCGACTACGTCCTTCTTCACCCAACCGTCGAAACCCGGAGCGATGAGCTGGCTCATGACGCTCGGGTTGGCGACCGAGATGTTGTAAGGCGCGTCCTTGATGTAGGCCACCTCGGTGCTGAACACGGCGTCGGCTGTCGATGAGTACTTGCTCGCGGTGAGGCCGAAGATGTCGACGATCGGATAGATGACCTCACCGGCTACGCCGCGGGTCTTCTCGCCACCTTCGACGCCGCTCGGCAGGTCCGGCCGGCCGATCAGCGCCAGGTTGTCGGAGGCGTTGAGGATCGGTGCGTTGTAGTAGGTCTTCAGGTACGACAGCGAGTAGTTGGCGTCACCCAGCAGACCGCTCCAGCGAATGCCGCCGGTGATGTCGTCACGGTCGCCTTCTTCGTGATCGAAGTTGTAGGGATCGACATTGCGGAAATCGACGCCGGCGTAGGGTTGGCTGGACCAGCGACCACCGTAGATGTCGATCTCGGTACCGCCGATATCCCGCTTCGCATCCAGACCTGGGCGGATGAACATCTCAATGCCGCCGTTGTACTCCGGCACGTCGATGTTGAACTTGGCCATGATGTTGGTCTTGCGCAGCTCCTCGTTCGCCGGCTCGAGGAACGCGCGCCAGGTGTTGTCGAAGCCATGCACCAGGTCGTTGGCGGCGAAGAAGTCGGTCTCGCCCCAGGCGATCTGCTGCTTGCCGAGGCGCACCCAGGTGCGGTCGCCCATGGGAAAGTCCACGTACAGCTCGCGGATCTCGTTGCGGTTGTAGAGATCCTTGATGTCTCCGCTGCCATCTTCCTCGTGGTAATTGTTGGCTCCCATCTCCTCCAGATGCTCGAGGAAATTGGTCTCGATCTCCCGTACACCGCGCAGCTTGGCGACAACGGAAACGGTGTCGGTCGGACGCCATTCCATGTTGAGACGCATAGTGCTGCGGGACATCGAAAGCTTGCCGCGGTCGTCGTAATCGGGCGTGTCTTCCCAATTCTTCATGTTCCAGGACATTTCCTGGCGCAGGTAGCCATCGTAAGTGAAGGTTTCGGCAAACACCGGCGTGGTAGCCACGCCCAGTGCAACGGCCAGCGCCAGCTTGCTGAGCGCGGCTCGCGGTTGCCCGCCACGGATAAGCTTGTTCATGGATTATCTCCCCAGGGTTTTCGGCAGCGATTGATCGAGTTGCGGTTGTTTTTCTTGTTTTCGTCTCAAGCCATCTGAAACGAGGAGTCGCGACGAATGACGACCGGTGTCTGCGCACGCTCGCCAAAGACGAAACGCGGGCGAAACACGTAGAGCAGTGCCGGCATCACGAACAGCGCACTGAAGGCGGACACCGACAGCCAGATCGCCATCAGCAGGCCCATCTCGGCCTGGAAGCGCAGCGACGAGGCCCACCACAGCAGGGTCGCGAAGACCAGTACGCTTGCCGTGACGATCACGCCCATGCCGGCGGTATGCAGCGCGATGCGAATGGCCTCTTCCGGGGTCTTGCCGATGGCGATCTCTTCCTTGACCCGGTCGGCGATGTAGAAGGCGTAGTCCACCCCCAGCCCGATCCCCAGGGCTGCCACCGGCACGGTATTGATGTTCATGCCTATGCCCTGCCAGGTCATGAAGGCGAAGGTCAGCATGTTGGAAATGATCACCGGCACCATGAACACCATGCCGGCGATGGAGGAGCGGTAGACAGCGGTGCAGATCAGCGCGAGTACCAGCAATGCCAAGGCAATGGCCTCGATCTGGCTGGCCAGAATGATCTCGTTGACCGCGGCCATCACGCCGATCAGCCCCCCGGCCAGCTGCCACTCCCCTTCGGAGAGCGGGTTCTGCTCGATGAACTCCTTGATGCGGGCCACGGCGGTACGGATGGTCTCGCCCTGGCGGTCGCGGAACATCAGGGTCACGGCTCCATTGGCGTACTGGTCGTCGGCGAAGCGGGAGATGTCGCCGGGTTCCGACACGGAGTCGAGCATGGCCACCAGGCTGCCGTTGACGGCGCTGCTGTCACCCAGCTCGAGGTAACGCGGGTTGCCTTCGCGCAGGCTCAGGTTGACTTGCGGCAGCACGTCGGCCAGGGACACCGAACCACCTACTTCCGGTTGCGCCTCGATGAACCGCTGAAAGCTGTTCATCGCCTGCAATGCCTCACTGGTCTTCATCAGCCCGCGGTTGCCATCCTCGCCAAGCACCACGAACATCCGGTCCACGCCTTCGAAGCGGTTATTGATCGCGTCGGCATCGACGTTGTAGGCCGATTGCGGCCAGAGGATCGGAGAGCCCGGATTGGCATCGCCAATCTTCAGGTTCATCGCGTAGAAACCGGCACTGACCACTACCAGCAGGCTGCCGCCGAGCACCAGGTAACGCGCGCGCGAAAGGCTCATTGCAGTGGCAAGGTCCAGCACCTTGTCCAACACCGGTATGCAGTTCAGCGGATGCACCATTCCGTGCGGCCGGCGGATGAACGACAGCATTACCGGAGTCAGGATCACCGCGCTCACGGTCAGGGTCATAACCCATACACAAGCCAGCACGGTGAGTTTCTGCAGCATCGGAATCGGACTGAGGGCTACCACTGCCATGCATGCCGCATCGGCGATCACACCGAGCATGCCGGGGCGGAACAGGTCCGAGAGCGCGACCCTGGCGGCAATGCGCGACGTATCGGCGTTGGCCGGAAGCAACTCCAGTTCGTCGTCGAAGCGGTTGACGATCTGTACCGAGTGGGACACGGCACGCGAGGTGATCAGCATCGCGACCACGATCACCAGCGGCTCGAAATGGATGCCCAGCAGCTGGCAGATACCGAGCGCCCAGGAGGCACTGACCATGCCCGCCAGCAACGGCAGCAGCACGCCGCGCCAGGTGCGTAGCAGGATGAACAGCATCACCAGGGTCACCAGCAGCGCAGCACATACCAACTGGAAAGTTTCCGGCAGATAGTGGCCCACCCAACCGTAGAGCATGGGGTCGCCGACCACGCGGATATGCACGCCACCGTCATCCACCCGGGAAATCAGGCCGCGGATTTCATGGAACACCTTGCCGTATTCGACCTGATCGTCGATGAAGTCGACAGTAACCAGCGTCGCCTGCAGGTCCTTGGACACGTAGGGGCCGTAGACCAACGGGTTACGCAGCACGGCCTGCTTCAACTCTTCCATCTGCGCGGCAGTTTCCGGCAGATCCGGCCACATCAGCGGCAGGCTGGTGATACCGGTGGTGGAGGCACGCACTTCCTTGAGCTTCTTCGATGCCAGCGAGGTGATCTGGTAGGGGTTGACCGCCGAAACCTCGCGCAGTCCCAGGGTCACTTCGCGCACCTTCTCCAGAACAGCAGGCTGGAAAATGTCGCCCTCATCTACTTCGAACATGATCGTGACCATGTTCGACCCGCCGAAGGTGTCCTTGAACTTCTCGTGCGTCTGCACGTACTCGTGGCGCGAGGGCAGCATGTCTTCGAAGACAGTGCGTACCTCGATGTGCAGGGCGGACCAGCCCAGCACCAGGGTCAGGAACAGCAGCACACCGGCCACCCAGGCGCTGCGCCGGATACAGAACTCGGCTATCCGTTCGATCATGGAATTGCTCTCGCTTCGTTAGGCAAATGAGGTGTTCAGGGCTTGAGGCGCGACCATTGCTGGCCATCCCAGTGGCCGATGTCCGCTCCGGCAAGCCAGAGGCCACCGGCGACCGGCAGTGCGCGCACGTGCCAGGCCAGGTTGCGCCTATCAAGGATTCCGGCCTGCCATTGCTCGGCGCTGCCAGCGGCCCAGCGACCCAGGGCACCGGTGACGAACCAGCGCTGCTGCTCGCCCAGCCAGGCCACATCGAACAGGTGGTCGGTGAGACCGACGTCGCGCGGCGTCCAGCTCTCACCTGCGTCGCTGGTTTCCAGCACCGTGCCTTCCAGGCCGACCGCCACGCCGTTCTGTGCATCGCGGAAAGACACCGCCATCAGCGAGGTGCCGGTGCCGGCATCGATGTCCCTCCATTCCTGGCCATCGAGGTTGCCGAGCACGATCCGCCCGAACTCGCCGACCAGCACCAGGCGACCGCCATCGAGGATGGCCACATCGTTCCAGGCCACGTCTTCCTCTTCACGCAGCCGCCCCCAGGTGCTGCCGTAGTCGCGACTGATCAGCAGCGCGCCCATCTCGCCACTGGCAATGGCCAGCCCCTCGGCGCCGATGCGTACGCGGTTGAGTTTGTTGGCGACCTCGGAGCGGGGTACGTCGGCCGCCTGTTGCCAGCTGGCGCCGCCGTCGCGGGTGTAGAGGACCTCGCCATCATTGCCGACGGCCACTGCATGGTGGGCATCCCACACAGCTATATCCTGCAGGGTGTTGCGCACATCGGTAGGCAAACGACTGATGCTGCCATCCTGAGCGATCTTCAGGATCTTGCCGTAGGAACCGGCAGCCAGCAGTTCGCCGCTGGGCAGCAGGGCCAAACCGTAGAACTGGTCTCGTCTCTCCAGCGGCGCCGGCACGATGGTGCCGCCGACCGGCTGCGGACGGATGAACAGGCCGGCCCAGAGCAAGGTAGCGATGATCACCCATGGCAGCAGGCCCATGAGCACTTTCAGCAACCGCGCACCAAGGTTCGGGGCGGACACCTGTGGAATGAGAATTTCGCTTGTAACGAGGTTCGACATGAGACTGGTCCGCACGTTGTGTCGTCGCCCGGATTCTGCGACGAGGGCAACCCGACATTAGGTTCCCGTGCCCATGCGGACTATCCGTGTACTGCTCGGCTTATCCCTTCAGTGCACGTTATTGACTGTGGTCAATTCCGGTGCGTGATCACGGCGCACCCAGCGCTCTGAAAAAGGATTACTAATCCTTATAAAACAGCCATTTAGCGACTTATGACCGAATAGTCACACTCGCATCGCCGTTGGGGGTAACGGCAAGTGATCCGGGAATTTCTAGAGCCGGAAACGACTGACCAGGGCGTTCAGGCTCACCGCGCTAGCCTCCAGATCGTCGCTGCGCTGACTGACCAGTCCGGCCCCATGGGATGCAAGCTCGGCCGAGTCGGCAATGCTCCCCAGGCTGCGTGAAAGCATGTCGCTGGTATCGGCCTGCTGTTCCGTGGCGGTCGCGATCTGACTGCTCATGTCGCGCATCCTGCGCATGATCTGCGAGAGACTTTCCAGCGCCTCGCTGGCTTGCCGGGCGCTGGACACATTGCCCAGCGAACTGCGACGACTCTGTTCGATGATGCCGACGAACGTCCGCGTGCGTTCCTGGATCAGATTGATGCTTGTGCACACCTGCTCGGTCGACAGGTGCGTGCGTCGCGCCAGCGCCCGAACCTCGTCGGCGACCACCGCAAAGCCCCTGCCCTGCTCGCCGGCCCGCGCCGACTCGATGGACGCGTTGAGGGCGAGCAGGTTCGTCTGGTCGGCGATGTCGCTGATCACCGCAACGATGGTGCCGATGGACTGGCTGGCCTCATCCAGTTGGGTGGCCAGGGTCGAGACATGTTCCAGCGTATTGGCATCCTCGTGGATAGCTGCCACCAACCCCGAGACCTTCGCCTGACCGAGCGCCACTGCCTGATCACCTTCCTGCGTGGCGACCGCAGCCTGCCCGGCATTCCCAGCCACCTCCTCTACCGTCGCGGCCATCTGCTGCATGGCCGTGGCCAGCTGGCCGATCTCGTCACGCTGGGACGCCACCGAGCGCTCCGCGTTGCGACTTTCAGCCTGTAGCTCGTCCGATACGCCTTGTAGCGCCTGGCCAGTAGCCTTGATTTCGCGTACCAGTGCCCACTGCGTCTCAAGAAACTGATTGAATTCACGCGCCAGATTGGTCAACTCGTCCGCCCCGCGCACCGGCAGGCGCGCACAAAGATCGGCATCGCCAGTAGCCAGCTCGCGCACGGTACCCACCAACTGTTGCAGGGGCCGCGCCATGGCCCGCCCCAGCAGCACCATGGTGAGTGCAAGCACCAGCGACGCGAAGATGCCGAGCAGGATCAACTGCAGAGCCAGGCTCTTGACCCCACCGAGCAATGCAGAGCTGGGAAACGCAAGTCCAAGCGACCAGGGCGTGACCGCTGCACTGACAGTCACTGGCGTCACCAGCATGAAGGCTTCTTCAGCAAGCGCAGGCGAGTCGAAACGCAGGGTAATGCCCTCGCCCTTGCGGACCGCCTCGATCACAGCCCGAAAGTGATCACCGAGGAAGTCGGCCTCAGTATCCTGCTGCTTCTTGCCGACCCGGCCAGGATCGGGGTGCGCCACCAACGTATTGTCGGCGGCGATCAGCGCCGCCACGCCCACATCCAGCGGGCGTAAGGCGGCGACCTGCTGCTGCAGCAGGCCGGCGTCCAGACCAACACCGAGACTGCCCACCACCTGCTCATCGGAAAATATCGGCACCAGCAGCGCGATGACCTGCCGATCATCAAGAGACAACAGTGGAACTACCCGTTCGACATCCGATGCGACTTGACCCAGCTCGGTCAGGAGCGCCTCCCGTTGCGACTCGAGGCCAGGATGCAAACCACCGGCACTGCGCAGCCACAACACGCTTCGATCGGCCCCACCGCCCTGGGGAATCCACCAGACCGCCGCGGTGTCGGGCTGCCCCTGCAACAGCGATTCGGCGATCTGGTCGGCGATACGCCGATCCGGCAGCTCTCCATCGATCATCTCTCGCGCTAGCAAACCGGCGGTGTTGCGCAAGCCGTTCAGCGGCGCATCGAAATGCTTGGAGAGTTCCGCTGCCTGCTGCCGGGCAATGGCATCCACCGCCACCTCGGCCAGCGCTTCAGTCGAAGACTTGCTTTGGTAATAGACCAACAGCACGGTCGCCAGATAGATCAGCAGCATCAGCGGCAGGACGGTGAAGAGCAGTTTGTTCTTCATCGACAGGTTGGACAGCATCGATACACCTCGTGTCTGGGCTTGGCTGGCGTGCTGCAGCCTCTGAATGACGGATAAAAAAACGCCGTGGCTAGCACGGCGTAAAGGAGCTGTTCGTTAGCGTTGTTGCTTGAGCAAATCCAGCGCGACATCGACGATCATGTCTTCCTGCCCGCCAACCATGCGGCGACGGCCCAGCTCAACGAGGATGTCGATAGGCTTCAGCCCGTACTTGGCAGCCGCCACCTCGGCGTGGCGCAGGAAGCTGGAGTAGACGCCGGCGTAGCCCAGGGCGAGAGTTTCGCGATCGACCCGTACCGGGCGATCCTGTAGTGGACGCACCAGGTCGTCGGCCGCATCCAGCAGGCGGTACAGGTCGGTGCCGTGATTCCAGCCCATGCGCTCGGCAGCGGCGATGAAGACTTCCAGCGGCGCATTACCAGCACCGGCCCCCATGCCGGCCAGGCTGGCGTCGATGCGATCGCAACCTTCCTCCACCGCGACGATCGAGTTGGCCACGCCGAGGCTGAGGTTGTGGTGGGCGTGCATACCGGTCTGGGTTTCCGGGTTCAGCACCGCCTTGAACGCGCGCATGCGGTCACGAATGTCGTTCATGTTCATCGCACCGCCGGAGTCAGCCATGTAGATGCACTGGGCGCCGTAGGACTCCATCAGCTTGCCTTGGGCGGCCAGCTCCTCGGCCGGGATCATGTGGCTCATCATCAGAAAGCCCACGGTGTCCATGCCCAGCTCACGCGCAAACTCGATGTGCTGCCTGGAAACGTCGGCCTCGGTGCAGTGGGTAGCCACACGCACCGAGCGGGCGCCAGCCTTGTAGGCCTCTTTCAGGTCGTGCACGGTGCCGATACCGGGGATCAGCAGGACCGTGATCCTGGCGCTCTCGATGACATCGGCAGCCGCTTCGATCCACTCCAGATCGGAGTGAGCTCCAAAACCGTAATTGAACGAAGATCCCTGTAGGCCGTCGCCGTGGGTCACCTCGATGGAGTCGACCTTCGCCTGGTCCAGTGCACGGGCGATGTCCTGCACGTTCTGCGTCGAGTACTGGTGGCGAATGGCGTGGCTGCCATCGCGCAGGGTCACGTCGGAAATGTAGAGTTTCTTGTCGGTCATGCTCATGTCCTCAGCCCTCGCCGTTCAGCATTCTTTCGGCCATGCGCTCGGCGGTGGCCATGCCGGCGGAGGTCATGATGTCGAGGTTGCCCGCGTAGGCCGGCAGATAATGGGCCGCGCCCTCCACTTCGAGGAATACGGACGTCTTGAGGCCCGAGAACTTGCCCAGTCCGGGAATGCTCAACGGTGCGCTTTCCGGAATCACGTCGAACTGTACTTTCTGTTTAAGCCGATAACCCGGCACGTAGGCCTGAACCGCCTTCGACATTTCCTCGACGGAGGCTTCCACTGCCGCCTGGTCTGCTGCCTCGGACAGCACGAACACGGTGTCGCGCATGATCAGCGGCGGCTCGGCCGGATTCATGATGATGATCGCCTTGCCCCTGGCCGCACCACCGATCGCCTCGATGGCCTTGGAGGTGGTCTCGGTGAACTCGTCGATATTCGCGCGAGTACCCGGCCCGGCGGACTTCGAGGCGATAGAGGCAATGATCTCGGCGTAATGCACCTTGGCCACGCGGGACACCGCGGCGACCATGGGAATGGTGGCCTGACCGCCGCAGGTGACCATGTTGACGTTGAGCTTGTCGATGTGCTCCTCGCCGTTGACCACTGGCACGCAATACGGGCCAATGGCCGCCGGCGTCAGGTCGATCAGGCGGATGCCCGGCTTGATCGAGCGCAGGAACTCGTCGTTCTTCACATGGGCCGCGGCGGAGGTCGCATCGAAGACGAAGTCGATGTCCTTGAACACCTCCATCCGGGTCAGGCCGTCCACGCCCTCGTGGGTAGTGGCTACACCCAGGCGCTTTGCCCGGGCCAGACCGTCGGAGTTGGGGTCGATGCCGACCATGGCACCCATTTCCAGGTGCTTGCCATGGCGCATGATCTTGATCATCAGGTCGGTGCCGATGTTGCCGGAACCAACGATGGCAACCTTGAGTTTCTTCATGAGGATGCGCTCTTGCTTTATGGGCTGCCGATCACTCGGCGGAGAAGTTCACTGCGACCTGGCCAACGCCCTCGATCACAGCCTCGAAACGGTCGCCCGGGTTGACTCCTACCATCGGCCCCAAGGCCCCGGTGAGGACGATGTCGCCAGCCTTGAGCGGCTGTCCCAGGCGCGCCATGGTGCGCGCCAACCAGACTGCGGCATTGAGCGGGTGACCCAGGCATTCGGCACCGCTACCGCTGGAAACCAGCTCGCCGTTGCGGGTCATGCTCATGCTCGCCTTGCGCAGGTCGACGCTCGCCACGGCCAGAGCCGGACCACCGAGAACGAAGCAACCACTGGAGGCGTTGTCAGCCACGGTGTCGACGAAGCGGATGTTCCAGTTCTGTACCCGCGAGCCGACGATTTCCAGGGCCGGCAGCACCCAGCCGGTGGCATTCAGCACCTCGGCAAAGGTGGTGTCGGCGCGAGGCAGGTCGCGGTTCAGGATCAGGGCGATCTCGGCTTCGATCTTGGGTTGCATGATCTGGCCATAAGGCACGGCCTCGTTGTCGCCGTAGCACATGTCGGCGAACAGGGTGCCGAAGTCAGGCTGGTCAACGCCCAGCTGGGCCTGCACCTTGGGATTGGTCAGTCCGATCTTGCGGCCTATTACGCGACGGCCGGAGGCCTCGGCATGCGCCACGTTCAGGCGCTGGATGGCATAGGCCGCCTCGCCAG
The DNA here is from genome assembly GCF_056336065.1 of Stutzerimonas sp. 21-1. Lineage (NCBI taxonomy): Bacteria > Pseudomonadati > Pseudomonadota > Gammaproteobacteria > Pseudomonadales > Pseudomonadaceae > Stutzerimonas > Stutzerimonas sp. 21-1. The sequence goes on from NZ_CM150500.1 coordinate 3,240,740, forward strand.
CGTCTTCACCGATGCGCTCGCGCAATGGGGCGATCGCCTCACCGCTACGCTCGGCTTCGCGAAGGGCCGCCGCCAACTGGTCGAGAATTTCCTGGGTCACGCTCATATTCACCTCGCGGTTCACTGCGCTTCGGCAGCAGTCAGACCTGCTGCCGGTTGCGCGAAAACATGCTGTACAGCCGATGGTAGGAGGAGCCTGCCCGCGCTGGCGCTCCCGCCAGCTACGGCGTTATCCCGCCAGCGCAATAAGTTGCCGCTGGCGCAGCAAGCGGAAGGCCGGCGAGATCCACGGCCCCGTCCGGACGGGCACACCACAGAATCAGCTGGCGAGGAAATCCAGCACCAGGCGGTTGAAGCGATCGGCGTGCTCCCACTGCACCCAATGGCCACAGTTGTTGAACACGTGCAGTTCGCTGTTGGGGATTGCTGCGACCAGTCGCAAACCGGTATCCATTGGTACAAAGCGGTCATTGCGTCCCCAGATCACCAGCGTCGGCGCTGTGATCTCGCCCAAACGCATCGAAACGTCCGGGAACTGGCGCGGATTCACCGCCAGGCTCTTGATGAAGTTCTCCAGATGGTCGCGACGCTGGAGGATATTCTCCAGGCGCCCGGCGATCAGTGCCGGCGTCAGGTCACTAGGGTCGTAGACGAAGATGTCCATCATCTGCTGAAGGTTCTCCTGCGTCGGCTCGCGGTAGACCTTCTGCAGCAGCTTGATGCCTTCGGTGGGCATGGGCACGAAGGGGCTCACGCCGCCCGTGCCCCCGCCCATCAGCACCAGGCGATCAGCACATTGCGGATAGGCCAGGACGAAGGCCACAACACTGTGCCCCCCCATGGAGTTACCGATCAGGTGCACACGGGAAATTCCCAGCTGATTCAGCAATCCCTTGAGCACGCGCGCATTGAGCGCGGACCTAGACTCGCTGCAGATGATGGTGTCGCTCTTGCTCCAGCCGGGGCAATCCATCAGCACCACGCGGTAGCCCGCTTGCACCAACGGCTCTACGTTGCGGCTGAAATTCGACCAGCCACTGGCGCCGGGACCGGAACCGTGGAGCATTACTACCACCTCATCGCCTGCACCACAGTCGTGGTAGTGAATGTTCAGGCCAACGCCCTGATCTTCGATGCGGGCAAAGCGACTGGTGGCGCTTTCGCTGTACTGGCTCATGGCATATCTCCCGATTTCAAACCGGCCCCGGCCAGACTGGCGCTCAACGAACCGAAGCCGGCGATCCACTCGGGAACCGGACGGTAGTAACGTTCGCTGGTCTGGTACGGGCCATACATTGATAAGGCAGCAAAGGCCGCTACCCAGGTCTTGATCTCGTGCGTGGATCTGCCTGCCAGAGCGGAAAGCTCGGCATTGGTCACTGCATCCAGCTCGCTCAGGCGCCCCTGCTCCAGCAAAGTCAGGAAGAGCTGATCCCATTCAGGGTTGAGAGGATGCAGCGACTCCTGATCCTCCGCGAATCGCTTCGCCGCGAGGATCACCCGTTGCGTGCGTGCTTCGCGCTCATCAGCCGGGAGGTGGCGGCCACTACCTTTAAGCCGGTCTGCCATGAGGCCTTCGGCCTTGGCCAATTCCGGTACAGGCGGTTGATGCGACAGCCCTCCGGAACCAAGGAGCAGGACGCGTTTGTCCAGCGTGCTGGCCCATCGCCCGATCGCTTCGCCCAGCAGACGGGCACGCTGAAAGCTGGGCAGCGGAATAGCCACCGAGTTGATGAAGACCGGGATCACCGGCACTTCCCGCAGGCCACCCAGCAGCATTTCCAGCGGCTGCGCGGCGCCATGATCGAGCTGCATGCGGTAGGAAACGGCACTATCCACGCCGCCATCCAGCACTGCCGTCGCGCAGCTTTCGGCGAGCTCCTGCGGCACCAGCAGCGGCCCGGCCAGTGTGCCGAAATCGCCAATGGCGTGCGCCGCCATGCCGATGCAGAACGACGGCATCACGTCATAGAAAAAACCGTTGTAGTGGTCCGGACTGAAGAGAATTACCAGTTCTGGATCAAACGCGGCAATACGCTGACGAGCAGCCTCGATCACTTCGTGAACTTCATCCAGAACGACCTTCGATGGGTCCACATGCCCCATCAAGGGGGTATGCGAAAGGCAATGCAGGTAAATGCTCATATCACCCCACTCACTGACATCAGTACTTGGTGAAGGTAAAAGATGGCTAGACAGCCAAGCACTCCCTGCAGGGAGCGGGTTATCCCAAGAGCGCATAAAGCATGACCGGCCGCTCTGGCAGAGAGCGGAAAAGTCAGAGACACGATCGAATTGTTCTGCCCGCTTTGACGGTCAGCCAGGCATGCCGTCCTCTTCGGGCGCCGCTTCTGGACGGAGTGGCTTTACCTCACCGTTGACATAGGCGCCAAATCAGTGAGGCAGGCACATCCTGACGCGCTGTACCAAGTCAGCATGAGCGATCCGGGCATCCCGCTGGACATGGAGATAACTGTTGGACTAGATACCGGAGATGCAGCCCTCCTATCCACGCGACACATCGATGAGATGCAACCGGCCGCTCTGCTCGGCTTTGCAATGGACGGAGTCAAACAAACGATAACCTTCTGGCTACCGGAACCCCGTTGCACCGGCCGTTACGGCAGCTATGACACCAAAGCCCGACTGCGGTCCATCTTGACCAGATGAACCAAAGTCGGCTTTCAACAAAGCAGGCACCACACGAATAAGCTAGATATCAGGCCGTCTCCGCAGGCTGGCTCACTAGAGCCAATGCCAAGGCCTTTGCTCCACCCAAGTCCAAATGCATCGTGGCGTAAGACTGCATGAGTAATGCTGGCGGAAGCACCCAATCCCATTTTTCTTGAGCCATGCTCTGTACGTCCGCTAGAACAGCGGATTCATCAATACCGTCCCACTCGGCGATCTCACGCAGCTTGCGTTCAAGCGACGTCCGATCTCCCTCAACCTCGATGACCAACCCGCTGTTCTCACTGGCTAGTCCGGTGTGCGTCAACAAGATGGCTAGGGCATCGTTTGTCCAATCGCCTCGCCAGCTGAAAAGGTAAGTCTTACCTCCGCTTTCGGTCATGCTCGAATGTACCAATCCAAGGTCCGAGAAAGCGCTACGTGCCTGAGCTAGTAGCTCTTGTGCCGTAGTATCAAGATAGGGGTAGACGTCCGCCTCCAACAAGACGCTCCTCATCTCTTGCCGAACCCGATCATGTACACGGGCTCCAAGCCCGTCAAAGGACGGGGGAGCACCACCGGGATCGGATCTCACGACAACGACCCTGGCCTCAGTGTCCACGCTCGTTACCCGCCAGCGGCGCCCAGCAAAGATAATTCGCTGATCGACGGTCAATGGCCTGGAGACGGGCAATGCGCCAAGTAGTTTGCCATCGCATACCAGGCGGAACTCTTCATTACTGACAAATGCACTGTAGAAGTCGTAGTGGTTGATCAGGCGTTCCCCCACTACGCCGGGCAGCAGGAGCCCCGATGTTTCCTGGGTTATCAAATCGCGCTCACCGAGGGCACGAAGCAAACTGAGGAAGCTGCCCTGCTCCACCCCAGTGAACGGACCACTGCGTATCAAGGTGCTCCACAGCTCTGCAGCTGTAGCTCCTCCCCGCTGGGCTATCACCGAGAGGCACTGCTGTACCAGCGTCGATAAATGAAGGCCATGAACACGAGGAGGCTCGAACCAGCCCTGCATCAACAACCGGATCATCGCGATGCTTTGCAGCAAACCCTGGCGAAGTCGATCTGACAGGGGCGAGCCATCGTCTAGCTGACGCTCCTTGCAGTAACTTCGGAGAATGGCTGCCTCTCCCGGACGGCGTCCGGATCGCCCCAAGCGTTGACGCAAGCTAGCTACCGATGGCGGAGCCCCGATCTGCACTACCGTCTTGATGCTGCCGATATCGACCCCAAGCTCCAGCGTGGTAGTGCAGACTGCGGTGGCAGGCCGGTCACCGTCTTTCAGCGCTTTCTCAGTTTCCTCTCGAATGTCCTTCGCCAAACTGCCGTGATGCGGCCAGAACTCGTTCGGTACACCATCCTGCTCGCAACGGCGCCGCAGATTGTCAGCGAACCACTCAACCTGAGTTCGACTGTTGGGGAAGATCAGGTTATTGCTGCCGCGTAGCACCTGAAAGAGATGCTCTGCGATGGCATGGTCCGGAGAAAAAACATCGTCACCTTCAGGCTGTACCGGGAGCGCCTTCTTGGACTCCACATACCCTCTGATCTGAACCTTAAGTATCTGGCCACTACCCTTGGATTCGATCACCGACACATGATGAGGGGCATTGGGACGCAAGAAGGCAGCAGCCAACGTCATGTCGCCCAACGTGGCGGAAAGACCAACCCTGGGCAGGGGGCGATCAATGATTGTTTCAACACGATGCATGAGTGACTGCAGCTGCTTGCCTCGCTCACTGCCGATAAAGGCATGGAGCTCATCCACCACCAGGTACCGCAGGTTGGCAAACAATCCCGCCAGGCTGGTTCCCTTGTTCACGAACAGAGCTTCGAGCGACTCCGGCGTGATCAGCAGAATGCCTTCCGGGGACTTGAGGAAGCGATGCTTGCGGCTCGCTGAGATATCCCCATGCCAAGCAATGACAGGAAGCTCAAGCTCATCGCAAAGCCTCGCCAAACGATCCCACTGGTCATTGATGAGAGCCTTCAGCGGGCTGATGTAAAGCACCGCCCCAGGCTTTTCCGTGTCCTGCAGGAGATTGGTAAGGATGGGCAGAAACGCGGCTTCGGTTTTGCCTGCAGCTGTAGCCGCCGCGATGATGACATCCTGGTCGGCCCCCAAGAGCGCAGGGATAGCACGCTCCTGGGCATCGCGTAGGGAGGTCCAGCCCTCGGCCCATATCCAGCGCTGGATTCGCGGTTCAAGGAGATCGAAGCCAACCGATTCAGAGCTGGAAGGTGGCAAGCTCATCGTCCGCATCCACTTGGGTATCGGCCTCACCGCCTCGATCCGGTGCAATCTCCACGGCACCCAACAGCGTCCGCCAATCAGCGTCAGGATTCTGCTCCAACACCGCTAGCAGGCTGATGAATGCGGTAATGGTCGTCCGCGGGGTACGGAAGTAGGCCTCACCCATCCGCTGGTTGCAGTGGGCCATAAACAGCGGCAATGCTTCGTCGGGTAGCAGATAGCGCTCGCTCACGCCTGCCGCGTATACATGACGCAGTTTCTGCAGCAGCACGTAGAAATCCTCAGGCGTCAGACTAGTGAGGCGTATGACAGGGCCGGACAGATCTACCAGCCCGGACTTGGCGAAGTTATTTTCAGCCAGACGCGACTGCAGCGCCGGATAGCTGTAGAGGCCGCGGCGAGTATCCATGAGAAATTCGGGTGTACCGCCCAACACAAAACCAAGCCCCTCAGCAGAGCCCTGCAGGGAGTCATTGAGGATACGAAGAATCTGCTCGTAGTTAGCGTTACGAGCTTGGGTGTTGGAAAGTTTGTACAGGTTCACCAGCTCATCGAGACATACCATCAACCCGCTAAAGCCGGCCAACCGAACGAATCGCGCAAGCAGCTTGAGCTGATCGTAGACCGAAGCATCGTCGACGATGGTTCGCACCCCCAGTGCGGTGCGGGCATCTGTCTTGGTAGTGAACTCGCCACGCAACCAGCGGATAGCATCAGCCTTGAGCTGCTCGTTACCCTCTTCGAAGCCTTTGCAATAGGCCGCGATTACATCAGCAAAGTCATAGCCGTTGACCATCTCTGCCAGTTGGTCGAGATGCTCGCGAATCACGGCCTCACTGTCTTTGCCGGACGCTTTGGCTTCCGTTTTGGCCTGCGCCACGAATTTCTCGACTATTCCTTGCAGAGCGCCGCCATCAGGCTTAGTCCGGGTGGACATATTCTTGGCCAATTCGGCATACAGCGAGCGAGCCTGGCCACCAGTAGCATGGAGACGACGATCCGGGTTCAGATCGGCATGCATGGTGACGAGCTTGCGCTCCATCGCGATAGAGCGAACCAGGTTGAGGAAGAATGTCTTGCCTGCACCATACTCACCGATCACTACGCGGAACGCGGAACCGCTTTCCGCGAGGCGCTCCACATCACGGATGAGTGCTTCCAGCTCCCCGACACGCCCCACTTGAATCAGGTGCTGGCCTGCACGGGGGACGACGCCGGCGCGCAGGGACTGGATGACCGCATCGCGGTCCTTGGCTCTGATGCTGCTCATAGCGGTAGTTTGTCCATAATGTCAGGGTTAACTTCGAAGGGGTCTTCCCCTTCGGTGACTGGCATATCGAAATGCTCAAATGCCATGTCGTTGATCTGCTCCAATGCTCCGTCGAGCATGAGTTCCATATCGCTTGCTACGGCCCCCAACTCGTCACGAGACCACTCGGTACGGGATACGAGTACACGCAGGAAGGCTGAGTGATCGGCGTCTAAGCCACAAACGGAGGAAGTATCCTCAACAGTCTCTTCCACAACTACGTCATCTGGCTCAGCAGTCTTGTCGTCAACGAAAACCTGAGCCAGCAGCGCAGATACCTGTTCCGTTTCACGCTGCAACTGAGCGATGCGCTCTTTGTCCAGAGCAAATTCGCCAACAGGCTTGGACGGAGTTGCTCCGGGAATGGAAGGCGTTGTCTGCGATGAGCCTACGGCGCTGCCACTGGCGGCCACATGAAGGTCGCTGTAGAGCGATTGCGGATCCAGCTGCAGGGTCTTGTAGACGCGCTCCAGCAACTTCACCTCTGCGGGGCTAACCTCGCCGTCGACCTGCGCCAAGTGAGCGAGAAAAGCCGCCACAACCCTCTTCGCCGGCTCGGCCAGGGGTTCCAGTTTCTTCTTCAGGCTTTGCAGGGTTGGTGGCTGGTTAAGCTGCAGACGCAGGTGGGCCTTCAGGCGTTTCCGATGAGCACCGCTCAGGTGACACCAGGAGTCGATATGCTGGGATAGCAGCATAATTTCCTGCGGCGACGTGTCACCATCGGCCGCCGCCACAGCACAAGCAAGGTCCAACGTAACAGAGGCGGCGCTATACGCCGGCGAAGAACGCAGATCACCATCTTCAGCCTGGGTCGCAAAGAGCGCCACATTGTCCTCTGCCTTGGGTGTTCGGCTGCCTGTCAGCACATCCGGCTCGATACCGATGTGTAAAGACTCCAGAGCGCGGGCGAGCGTCAGAACCTTGTCTCGCGACAGGCTACCTGCACTCTGCAGTCGCCCTGCCAGCTCACCGAAGCTCATGACCACCATGCCATCGCCGATGCGTTGCTTTAGCTCGGCGAGCGCTGTTCGAGCTGCTGGCGGCCACAGGTTTACGGGCAGCTGTAACAGCCCTTCTAGTGCATCAGGAGTGCCGGGGTTGCGGCCGAGATAACGACTGTAGGGCTCCAACTGCACTGTGCATTCGTCAACCAACTGCTGCAGCTTCTTCCGAGCTGCGCTAGTCGCAGTGACATCAGGGATACCGGATAGGCCATCCAGCTCTTGGGGTGGTAGACCCGCAGAAGCGGTGTTGTATTGGAGTCTCAGACGGGTCTTGTTCTGAGGGAGCACCATACCGGCGCCATAACGTTCCTCGTAGCGCATGCAGAACAACTGGGCGAACGCTTCTTTACAGCGGGTTACGGGTGTCCGCTTCCCGATGCTGTGATCAGACAGCACCCAGGCCAACGCCCAGTCAGCCGGCATTGGTTGCTTGTCAGCCGCCAACTGACCCAGGCCAATACGCAGCTCTACAGGCATTTCGTAGCCGTAAGGTAACGGTGCCGGCGGCGCCTTTTGATAGCGCCTGGCGAGTATTTGGCCTTGGCGGAGGAAGTCTACGAAGCGACTGGCGTAGTTATTGAAGGAGTTATTCTTGCCATAGATCGAGAGCAACCGCTCCACCTCGGCAATTATGATAGGTATGTCGGCCGCCGCAGCCTGATCCGTCTTGGCGTCGACAAAAACCCTACGCTCAAGACCGTAGAAGAATAAGAACACGTAGCCGATGTTGGCATGCGGAGCCTTTCGACCACTGGATAGCCATTGCAAATATGCGCGGCGGGCCTCAGGAGAGATGCTGTCGTAACTGGGCCAGTAAGGGGTGAGACGCTCAGATATATCGACGATGCCCCGTGCGACCTTCAGTTTCGGGTTGATCAGTGACGGTTCCGAAGGTCCATTGCGCCTGTTTTTATCTTCGCCGACGTAGATCAGACCAATAGTGATATTTTCGCCCGCCACTTCGATGGTTTCGCCAGCAGAAAGCCACCGCACGTTGGCACTATTCAGGTTCGCCGGCGCGCTCGGAATTCGGTGGGAAGGCCGCTCAGTGGCCTCTAAAGTTACGGTAAAAAAGCCAGAGTCGTCTCGCTTTGCCGAAACCTGCCGGGGCGACGCCGAGACTTGCGCAGGAGCAGAGGGCTCACTTAGTGGCGAGACCTCATCCAATGAAAACGTCAGGCCGGTGCTTATGCCGAGGTCCGAGGAACTTGAACGAGCTCCCCCTTGGGGTGGCCGCATAGTTGTTGCCGAAGACATGACTGACGGTTTGCTGAAGGCCTTTATTACTAGCCACCCGCCTATGCCGACAATAAGTGCTCCGCCCAAGAAAACCCATACACCCTTGGGAACGGAAGCAAGCCCCCCAATCACTAGGGCACACAGAACCATCGCTCCAGATACACCAGACTTGCTGCTGCGCTTACGCTTCCCTGCCATCGCTTCGACTCCCTATACAAGCATGCTGGCCATTTAGCAGTATCGGCAATTCGGGTGCATCAGCCAATACCTCGCGCCAAGCTATGTGTTGAATCTCTTTATGATGTTATCCAGATGTGTTCCGTATGCACTGGTGAGATGGCGGCCAGATGCGAGCCGGGCGGTCACGGGGTTGAATTGATGAGCAGGCACAGCGCCGTCCGCCCCTACTACGTCGGTTGCCTCGCGCTGAGCAGTAACTGCGCTAACCGTGCCAGATTACGCGCATCGTCGATGGCCCTGTGATGCGCACCCTCCCACAAAAGGCCCATGCTTTCCACTGCACACTTCAGCCCTAGCGCACGGCAAGCGAAAATCTTCCAAAAGCACTTCTTTAGATTGATATGACGGGCCGGATCCAGCAATACATCTACCCCTGCTCTGAAAGCGTCCTCCTTCAGCTGGTTTCGGTCGTAATCGCCCCAAGAGCACCAGCGCCAGCCTTCTGTATTTCGCGGCCTCAGCCATTCACCAAGCTGATCTTGTACCTCCGCGAAACGCTTTGCAGTATCGACGTCAGATTGAGATATGCCGGTCAGCCCCGTGCAAAACTCAGTTAGCGTGGGGCGAAGTAGCGGCCGGACAAACTGTCCGAAATGATCGACAATCCTGTACTCCAACTGAACATCCAACAGCCCGATGCCAATTTCGATCGTCTCCATCTCGTCGCGCTGGACCTCCAATACGTGAGCGTTCCGGGCCGCCTCGTTTAGGTCGGCAGGGTAGTCATCGCAAGTCGCTTCCAGATCCACGCAAAGTAACCAGCGACTTTCGCCAAGTTGTTGACGAAGCGCATCAAGTTGTCCCCAACGCTTTACCTGCATGACACCCCGCCCTTCTTTTCCTCAGAGGATATAAACCTACGAGCATCAGCACGGACCGTGGGCTCCGTTTTATAATAGTGACACGAGAAACGGATCACTGAATCGTTACCGGGGTTGCGTGTAAGCCTTTTGCCCTCTGTGCCAACAGCCAATCCAGTGACAGACGCCCGCCGTCTTCTTTGAAAGTCACAATAACGTACAAGCTGCCCGTGGCGGTAAACAGCGCCCAAAACCCGCCTTGCTCATGAGCTTTCAGTACATCGGAGGTCCGAACCCGGTGACCGTCCTGAAACCTTCCATACACATCCGCCCGCACGTGACGATGAACCACGCCGATACAACAGCCTGCGATTAAATAAGCGTCCGTGAGATACGCCGTAACTTCCCTACCAAAAGACATATCCATTGCTCGCGACAACGCGCCAGATACATCACGTGCTTGGTTGATACTTCGTTTAGTTGAACCCATCACGTCAGCACCCAAATTCGGATCAAAACTCGTTGCCTCCCCCCCACTAACGGCTAGCTGTCCAACCAATAATCGTCTCGAGCAATACGCCCAAACTTGTAGTCTTCATGCTGCGGGGCGTCGCCAAACAAATGATGTATGCGTCGCTCCTGTCGCAAATACGCCAAGGTCATGAAGAAGCAGGTTTCACACATCCGTACGCGATAACGCTCACCGTCATGTCGCGCGCCGTATCCCCAGTGCGCTTGCAGCACACCGAACTGTTCGCCGTACCCAGGCACTCGCATGGAGGTACCACAGACGTCGCAAGGCACATCGGGGTGTCGGTTGTCTGGTACGTCCATGCCCGCCAATATCTGTCTACGCATCAAAAAATCTTCAACACAGTAGTGAGCTCGGCGCTTTTGCGAGCCCCTGGGCCAGCAAGCACATATCGCGTATTGCGCGTTCTGAAAATGCACCCATCGGCAAACTCAATCAGTTGTGTTGTACGCACCCAGTCCCCCTCTTGGAAACGGTTGGCACTGTCGTACAACACGCGGCCGGCATACACCATCGCGGGCTGTTGCCCGGACGCCTGTAACGTTTCTCGTATCGCGTCAGGCACGATGAGATCGATCCAGATCCAGTCACGCACAACACAGAAAGGCACCTCGTCATGCAACGCAGCCGCTGAACCACGCGCGCACGCTTCTGCTAACGACATCTCGATACCAGGCATTACCTCACCCGGGGCGTATAACAAATGAGATATTTTCTTTAAATCGTCCATACCGTCTCTCTATCTGAACCATAGATGTCTAGAGGCAGAATCTGGGCAAAACTTCCCTACCTTGACAAAATTACCAAGTATGAAAAGCTTGCTTCCCAATGAGCGTCAGTTCTGACTTTTGATATATGGCCTGAGTCTAAAAGGCGAACAGCGCAACCCCATCAACCTCCATTATTAAACTAAGTACTTTATTCATCAATGCAAGCCTATGGCGTCGCCCCACTACGCTCAGTATTGGACAAAAAACAGCAACCTGAAACCAATGCAATAAAATAATCCAGCTCCAACGACCGCCCGTCAAGCACTTTTAGAAAAGAAAAAGCCAACCACTGACCATCGGTATTTGTAATACGTATATATTGACAAGGATTGCCAGAACTCATGCACCAGAAGAGCAAGAAGATAATCCTTATCGGACTTACCCTGGGCGCGGTCAATGACTATTTGAGACGTCCACGGACGTCTTTTTTTGTGCCTGAAATCCAGTAAATACGGGGCTTTCAGCGTTATCACGATCCGATAGCGTCCGACTGGATCCGCGAAACCCGGTATTCCAAATGGTATTCCAAGCATTCAGGTGGTAATTTTTGGAATACCAAAACCTCTCATGGAATACCAATGTGCGCTCAAGCCTCTCGCCTTTCTGAGCTCAAGCTCAAAGCTGCCAAGCCTAAGGAAAAGGATTACATCCTGGTCGACGGTGACGGATTACAAATGCGAGTGAGAAGCAATGGCTCTAGGCTATGGAATTTCAACTATTACCACCCAGTAACCAAGAAGCGCATCAACATGGGGCTTGGTGCATACCCTGAACTGTCACTTGCCCAAGCAAGGAAAATGACCGTTGAAGCAAGGGAGCTTCAAAATCTTTACTGTCTCGGTATCCTTTCATTTACTAATGCCCGGCAACCGACGCACGCTTATAGATTGCACCAACAAAAGCGCTTGGATCATGGTTCATCTTACAGCAAGCGAATCATAGCCCACGTTAATATCTCAGCCCAATTCTAAAATCACGACTGGTCTATCTAGGAACTGATAGACACGCTGCCATGACACTATTCATCACTCACAGCTCAGAATTAATCGCACGGAGATAATCAGCGTCGATTGTTTACGGCTGTAATTTTTAAGTGGATGTAATCGAAAAGGGTTACGGAAAAAATGTCGCCTGTCCTGAGACAGGAAATTTCCTGACGGCAGACATTACAGCCTTAAGCCGCCCCCGAGCGGATCATTACTTCAGGGCATCTCTTACAGCATTAAGTAGCCGGTCGAACTCGTGATTGAATCGAGTGAACTCATCGCTCCAACCAACGCTGCCACTAAGACAGGCTTCTAGTTCGATGCTGAGTCTCTGAAGTCGGCCAGCTCCTATAGTCCCCGCTATTGATTTGAACTTGTGAAGAATTTCCAGTGCCTCTTCTACCTGATTCTTCTCCAGGCAGCTCTTCAGGTCGTCAGCTACCGATGAATAATCGTCGACGAGGCGCTTGAGCAGATTGACGTAAAGTTCCTGATTGTTCAGCAAACGATCCAACGCAGCATGCTGATCGACCCCCGGGATCACGGGAAGGCGCACACGACCTACCGAATCGCCATTGGAGCTTTGCCTTTCCAAAGGCCGGCACAGCCACCGTTCAAGCATGGCCTCCAGATGTCGGGGGTCAACCGGCTTCGCTAGGAAATCGCTCATACCGACTGCCAGGCAGCGCTCACGATCACCGTGCATGTTGCTGGCGGTCAGGGCAATGACGGGCAGGTCGGGATGGTTGGGCCGAAGCCTTTGTACCGTCTCCAATCCATCCATGACCGGCATCTGGACGTCTAGAAGCACTAAATCGATGCCCTCCTGCGAACCCAGGCATCGCAGGGCATCTGCACCATTCGTCGCCATCACCACATCCAGCCCAAGTGAGGTGAGATGTTCGCGTGCCACATCTCGATTCAGCGGGTCGTCATCAACGAGCAATATCCGCTTACCGGGAAGAGAGGAACTGCTACTTGAACAGATATCCTGTTCCTCATCACCCATAACCTCCGGGACAATTTCCAACCTGAGCCGAACCCCGAACAAACTGCCCATATTCGGCTCGCTTCGCGCGATGATCTGCCCACCTAAGAGGCCAGCCAGCTGGGAACAAATCGCCAAACCCAGACCCGTTCCACCGTAGCGGCGGGTTATGGAGTCATCCATCTGCTGGAACGGTGTAAACATCTCGTCCAGCCGCTCTGCGGGCATGCCAATGCCTGTGTCCTGCACCTCGAAGCACAGCTCGCAATCGGTGTCGCGACGCTCCTCGAGACAGACCCGCAGAGAAATGCAGCCCCGATCCGTGAACTTAATCGCGTTATCCATGAAGTTAATGAGGATTTGTACGATTCGCAGCGGATCACCCTTGAACCAGCCGGGCAAACGGGGATCGACATCCACGATCAGCCGGATCGGCTTTCCGCTGGCCCGCTCCCAAACGATGTCTACGACGCTGTCCAGCAACCGGCGTAGGGCAAACGGAACACGTTCGACCTGCATCTCGCCCGCTTCGATCTTGCTGAAGTCAAGGATGTCGCCGACGACTTCCTGCAGATGCTCGGCAGACTTGAGAATCTTGTCCAAGTAGACATTCACCTTTGCCTCACGATTGCTTCGTCGGGCCAGATGCGCCAGGCCTACTACGGCATTGAGCGGCGATCGAATCTCGTGGCTCATATTGGCAAGGAAGTTGGCCTTGGCCTGGGCAGCAGACTCGGCCTGCTCCTTGGCTGCCATCAGCTCGGCGGTGCGCTCTTGCACCTGTCTTTCCAGGTCGGTAGCCAGTTCGCGCAACGCAAGTCGATCGCGAGCCTGATCGGTTTCCTCGATCGCTAGACTGCCTAACGCACGAAGCTCGCCCTTATTGTCGAGGATGGGGAAGGCAATCAGGCGGTAAGCTCGAAAATCGGCCTTGCCTTCGCTCTCTCCGCTCGATATGAACTGGCGTTCCTGGGGCGCTCCCGAACGCAAAGCCTCCCGCTGCGCCTCCCATACCGACCGGCTCAAGGGAGGCAGTCGGCTGCTCGACTCGACACCGCACAAGTCGAGGCTCCCCCAGCTCTCGACATCAGAACCCCGCACCGCGTTGTTCTCGAGTTTCACACGTCCTTCAGGATCGCGTATGCGCACCATCAGCGGCAGATGGTCGAGCACCTGTCGGTAAAGCGCTTCGCGCTCGGCCAAGCGCTGCTGGTCACGCCGAGTTCGCAATGTCAGCCAGATCACCAGGGAGACGGCTAGAAGGCATAACGCCAGGATCAGGTTGCGTCCAAGCCGGTAGGCGCCATAAAGCGGTCTTAGGTCATGCTCGATCACCAGCCCGAGGTTGAGCTCGTCCAACCATAATGCCGCGCCCGCTACCAGCGCACCCTCGTGATTGCGATAGCCCTCGTAATAGCTGACCGAGTTCTGGTCAGGCCCAAGTACCAGCCCATTTGGCAAGGGCGATGTATCGGCAATCGCAGCAGCCGTTAGGTGCATTCCATTGTCGTCTACGGCAAATACCCGGGTTTGTGGACCCTTGAGTCTTGCTAGCAACGAATCCAGTTCGTTGTCGAGCGCCAACCGCAGGCATAGAACAGGCGGACGGAACCCTTCTCCTTGTTCCATTGCAATCGGAGCACAGGCCATTTGCATGAGCGTACCTGACGGCAGCACCTGCCCTGCGTTCAGTAACGGCACAGGAGCCGGAAACGGGCGTGACATTGCTCCGCCCTCTTTCTGGCTCCGCAGCAGGGTCTCGGTGGCCAGTACGGGCAATGCGAAGTCACGTCGAGAGGTAAGGTTGCTGTCGCTTATCACCCGCAGGTTGCCGTCGAACAGTACGTGCCCGGCATACCCCTGTACTAGATACAGCGAGCGAAGATGTTCGGGCAGGTGTCCCAAGGCGTCCGGTTCAGCAGCCTCCAGTTGCATGGCTACCCAGGCACGCATGTCGTGCAGCTCCGCCAGCGTGCCGACAGCGATAAGGTGACGTTGCTGCCAGTACTGCAGAAGGCCCTGTATCACCACCATCTGCTTTTCGAATTGAGCGGCGTTATTGGCGGCCACCTTGCTACGCACTGTTTGTAGCGCCGCGATGGTAAGTAATACCAACAGCACGCAGGCGCCTATTGGCCCGAGTGGGAGGGAAAGCCTCATCATCCCGTACGCCTCACTGAGCACACCATTCACTGAGGGATGTGCGTCCCCTGTGCTGCTGGTGCCAATCTGCGAGCAGTTCGGCCGGCATCGGCCGTGCGAACAGGTAACCCTGTCCGGAATGACAACCCAGCAGCTCGAGCAGCATAAGATCTTCCTTGCACTCAATTCCTTCGGCTACACAAGGCAACCCGAGCTTGTGCCCAGTTTCGATCGCCGAATACAGGATCGCCCGTGCGCGCCGGTTCTGATGTGCCTCGCGGACGAAAGCACGATCAATCTTGAGCTCCGTAAAAGGCAGGCGTGAGAGTTGACGGAGGGTCGAGAAACCCGTGCCGTAGTCGTCTATCGAGAGGCCAAAACCCGCGAGGCGCAGACGTCCGACAGACGCTAGCGTCACCAGAGGATCATCCATCAGCGCACTCTCGGTGACTTCAAGGATTACCTGGGTGGGACGACATTGTGCGGTCGCCACCACATGAATGAGATCGTCGGCGAAATGACGATTAGCCAGCAAACTAATATCAACGTTCAGGGAGATGCTGACAGTCTCATCTTGCAAGTTCAGCAAATGCTGCATTGCTTGCCGCACGAGACTGAAGGTCAACTCGCAGAGCTGACCGCTTCCGGTAGCGAGGGGAATGAAATCAGCTGGCAGGATCAGCTCTCCTTCCGGCTCCTGCCAACGCGCAAGGACTTCGTACCCCGTAACGCTTCCGCTTCTTAGGTCGACTTTCGGCTGGTAAAACGGCCGGATGCAACCGTGCTTGATCGCTGACTCAAGCTCCGCCTCGGTAGGGCGAGATCGCATGCGCTCGCAGCCAACCTGCTCCCCCCGCCGATAGCCAGCCAGCGACAGCAGACGATGCAGGTCCCGGCCCTCGATCGGTTTTCGCAGGCTTCCGAGCAAGGGCACGCCGGCCGCTTGCAACATGCCCTCAACCGTACTGATCAACGCCTCTTCCCGAGCGCTTACGACCACTACCTCGCACAGAATCCGCTGCTCGCCCAGACGCTGCAGCAACTCAATGCCATTCATGCCCGGCATTTCCAGATCGACCAGCAGTAGCGGCAGGTCGTGGCGGCACTGCTGCAGCATAGCCAACGCAGCGCTTCCATCATCGGCCTGCTGGATGTGATGGAGGCCGAGCGTGTTCAACAGTGCACAGAGCAGCTCGCGCTGAAAGGGGCTGTCCTCGACAATCAGAACCTGCCGTTGTCGAACGACCTCCGGGAGGTCGTCCAACCCGTCCGCTATCAATGAGTTCAATGCTGTCACGATTTCTGCCCGTAATGAGCGATCCGCTCGGGCAGATCCTCCAAGTTACAAATCTGCTCTACGCCACCCAGCCGAATTGCCTCCTTTGGCATTCCGAAAACCACGCAGCTTTCTTCATCCTGAGCCAGGGTTGTCGCACCGGCCTCGCGCATGGCCTTCAAGCCTCGGGCGCCATCATCCCCCATGCCGGTCATGATGACACCGAGCGCGTTGCGCCCCGCCGCTTTGGCCAGCGAACGGAACAGCACGTCGACCGAAGGCTTGTGGCGTGAGACGGGCGGGCCGTCCTGCACCATCACCTGATATTGCGCACCATTGCGCCGGACACTCAGGTGCAAACCGCCCGGTGCAATCAGTGCCCGCCCCGGCAGGACGCGGTCGCCATCCTGGGCCTCGCGAACCTCAATGTCACAAGCCGCGTCGAGCCGCTGCGCGAACTGCCGGGTGAAGTTGGCCGGCATGTGCTGGACGATAACCAGTCCGGTGCAGTCCTTTGGCATCCGCTTGAGCAGATATTCCAACGCCCGCGTTCCGCCAGTGGAGGTGCCAATGGCAACGATCGCATCAGTGGTGCGACTCAGCGCCGTGCTGACCAAGGGCGAAACACCGCTGCTTGCGACCCCAGTCGGACGCGCCACGCGGCGCAGGCGGCTGGCAGCCGCCTGCCGCACCGTCTGCACCAGCTGCGTACGCTGTTCCTGGATGAACTGTCCGACGCCAGCGCCGGGCTTGCACAGGATCGCCACCGCACCGGCATCCATCGCATCCAGTGCGATGGCCGAGCCCTGTTCGGCCAGGGAGGAAAACACGATGGTGGCAATGGGGTCGTTCTGCATCAGCTGACGCAGGAACGTCACCCCGTCCATCCGCGGCATCTCCACATCGACCACCAGCACGTCGGGGCGCAGGGTACGCAGCTTCTGGAACGCAAACAACGGATCGGGCGCGACACCGATCACCTCAATGTCCGGCTCAGCCTCCAGCTGTTCGCGCAGCATCGAGCGCACCACGGCCGAATCATCGACGATCATCACCTTGATCATGCCGACACCTTCCGTGCTGCTGACGATTCCGGCGCACGGTAGATCGACGGCGCCAACTGCTGCAGCGGCAAGCGAATACCGGTCAGCGATTCGCAATGGCCGATGATCAGCCATCCGCCTGGACGCAGCGCCGCACAAAGGTTGCCGATCACCCGCTGACGTGTCGGCTGATCAAAATAGATCAGGACATTACGCAGAAAGATCACGTCGAATCCACCCGCCTCCGGCCAGGGGCACAGCAGATTGTGCTGCTCGAAACGCACTCGGGCGCGCAGCGCCGAATCGATCATCATCATTCCTTGATAAGAACCCGTTCCGCGCCGGCAGAAGCGTTTGAGGTAGTCGACCGGCAACAGTTCCAGGCGGTCCAGGCGATACAGGCCGCTACGTGCCTGCTGCAGCGCCCGGCCACAAATGTCGCTGGCTACCAGCTGCCAGCCGTCTTCACCCAGCTGATCGGCCAGCACCATCGCCAGGCTGTAAGGCTCCTCGCCAGTCGATGACGCCGCGCACCAGACCTTCATCGGCCGCTCGTCACAGCTGGGGATGATCTGGTTCTTGAGCCGGGCGAAATGTGCCGGCTCGCGGAAGAAGTAGGTCTCGTTAGTGGTCAGGCGGTCGAGCATCTCCGCTCGCTCCGCCTTCCCTGCCGGACTGAAAACATGGGCGAGATAGGCCTCGAAGTCTCCCAACCCCAGCTCATCGACCCGGCGCCAGAGCCGGCTGACCACCATCGAGCTTTTCTGCGCCGTGATGAGAATGCCAGCGGTCTGGTACAGCCATTGCTGGATCTGCTGAAAGTTCGCGGCGCTGAGCGGCTTCATCGGTGTTATCCCGCGACAGCGACATCGGCACCGGAACCCGCCTCGATGAGCGTTTCCAGCTCGACCAGCGACAACACCGAGGCGATATCGAGGATCGGGATGAAGCCCTGCTCGCGACGCAGCATGCCGATGACGAAGTCATTGCGCAGGCCGGTGCCGAACTGCGGCTTGCGCTCTACTTCGCCCGGCTCCACCTCACGCACCTCGGTCACGCCGTCGACCAGCACACCGAGCATGTGCAAGTTGTCGCCCTGCGCGACTTCCACGACCACGATGCAGGTTCGACGGTTGATGCGGGTGGGCTCCTGGCCGAAGCGTACCGACAGATCGAGCACCGGTACCACGGCGCCACGCAGGTTGATCACCCCATGAAGGAAACGCGGCGCCAACGGTATCGCCGTGACCCCGGGGTACTCAATGATCTCGCGGATGGCGTGGATCCCCACGCCATAGGTTTCGCCACCCAGGTTGAACATCAGATACTGACGTACCAGTTCGAGATTTTCCTCGGACTCAGCCATGGAACACCTCAAAAGCTAACGAAGAGTTTTTCGTCGACGGCATCCGTCGAGGCGACGACCTGCTGCGCACCGCGAGGGCTCGTCGGACGCACGCTGCGCGCATTGCCCGAAGCCCGCTCCGCACGCTGCTCGGTTTTGAAGAACTGCATGACACTCTGTAGTTGCAGCGCCTGGCTGCTCATCTCATCGGCGGTAGCGGAAAGCTCTTCGGAGGCCGAGGCGTTGGCCTGGGTCGTCTTGGAAAGCTCGACGATGGCGCCGTTGATCTGATCGATCCCGGAGCGCTGTTCCTGTGACGCGGCAGCGATTTCCTTGACCAGATCGGCGGTCTTGCCGATGGACGGCAGCATCTCTTCCAGCAGCGTGCCGGCACGCTCGGACATCTTCACGCTGGACCCGGCCAGTGCACCGATCTCCTGCGCCGCCACCTGAGACCGTTCGGCCAGCTTGCGGACCTCTGCGGCCACTACGGCGAAGCCCTTGCCGTGATCGCCGGCACGGGCTGCCTCGATGGCCGCATTCAGCGCCAGCAGGTTGGTCTGGTACGCGATGTCATCGATGATGCTGATTTTGTCGGCAATGGACTTCATGGCGTCGACGGTTTCGCGTACCGCCTCGCCGCCCTCCTTCGCCGAACTCGCGGACTGAGTGGCCATGCTGTCGGTAAGGCCGGCGTTTTCCGCATTCTGTGTGACGGTGGCTGCGGTCTCCTCGATGGAGGCGCTGATTTCCTCGACGCTGGATGCCTGCTCGGTCGCGTTCTGGCTGAGCGTGCCGGACGAGGCGGAAACCTGCTCGGAAGCCGAAGCCAGCGAGTTGGCAGAAGCGGTGACCTGGCCGATGACATCGGTCAATCGTGCGACCATGCCATTCATCGCGGCGAGCAGGCTGTCCTCGTCGCCCTTGCGCAGGTTGACCTTCACCGTCAGGTCGCCCTGAGCAATACGCTGCACGACATCCCGAGCGTAATCCGGCTCACCGCCCAGCTGACCCACGACCACACGGGTCAGAAACAGGCCGAAGAGAATCGCTGCCAGCACCGCTAGCGCGATGACGATACCCATGACGACCTTCATCGAGGCGACGGTATCCGCAGCCGCCTGATCCGCTGCGGCGCCCTGCTTCAGCATCTCGGCCACCAGCGCCTCGAAATTGCTTTCGATTTCGTGGGAGATCGGCCGTAGCGACCCGTTGATGATGGCCATGCCTTCGGCAGTCCGATCCTCGCGCGCCAGCGCCAGCGCGCTCTGCACTCCGGCAATGTAGGTATTCAGACCCTGCTGGATCTTGTCGGCAATCTTGATTTCTGCGTCGGTCATCACCGTCTTGCGGTACTCGTCGAACGCTTCCTGCGAAACCTGACGGTACAGGATTGCACGCTTGACGGTTTCCTCTCGCTCGACACCTTCCTGCGTCAATAGCCGCAGCGCGGTGCGCGTGTAGATCAGGTACTGGCTGTAGGCATTCTGCGCTTTAGCCGTCGCCACCAGGTTGTTCTGGTACAACCCATTCAGCGATTGACCGATCGAGATGATGTTGCTCAGGCCATAGAGGCCCATCCCCGCAGCGATCAATGCCAACGTGAAGAATGCGCTGAGCAGCTTTTTAGCCAGACTGAGTTTCATGAACCAATTCATCGTTAGCCTCGAGCTTGAATCGAAAAAGAAGTTGAACGACGGAAACGTCCGTCACGCGGCGCTGCTGACCAGCGCGGGAATATCGAGCAGCAGGGCAACACTGCCATCGCCGAGAATCGTTGAGCCGCTGAAGCCGCGCATGCTGCTGAGCAAGTTGCCCAGTGGCTTAATGACCGCCTGGATCTCACCGACGAAGCGATCCACCACGATGCCGGCGCGTTGCTCACCGCACTGCACCACCACTAGGCATTCGCGAGCGCTCGGTTTTCGCGCTATGTCGAAGCGATCCGCCAGACGCAGGTAGGGCAAGGGTTGCCCGCGCAGATTGAACACATCGCTGCCGGACTGTTCGCTGAACTCCAGGCATTCGACGACCAGATCCAGCGGCAGCACGAAGTCGGCATCACCTACGGCGACCTGGAAGCCATCGATGATCGCCAGGGTCAGCGGCAACTGGATGCGGAAGGTCGAGCCTTGGCCGGGATTGCTCTCGATATCCACGCTGCCACGCAATTGCTCGATGTTCTGGCGCACCACATCCATGCCCACCCCTCGACCGGACAGATCGGTCACCTTTTCCGCGGTGGAAAACCCCGGCGCGAAGATCAGGTTGTGGACGTCACGCTCGGCTAGGTGAGCGTCTTCCTCAACCAGTCCGCGCTCGATCGCCTTGTGCAGGATGCGCTCGGTATCCAGGCCGCGGCCGTCGTCGCTGATCTCGATGACCACGGCACCGGAGCGATGATAGGCATTGAGCGACAGCGTGCCCTGCTCCGGCTTGCCGGCAGCCCGGCGAGCCTCGACCGACTCGATGCCGTGATCCATCGCATTGCGCACGATGTGCAACAGCGGGTCGGTCAGCTTCTCGACCATGGACTTGTCCAGCTCGGTATCGGCGCCACTGACCTTAAGGTCGATCCGCTTGCCCAGTTCGCGGCACACGTCGCGGACCACCCGTGGAAAGCGCTGGAACACCTCGCCGATGGGCACCATCCGCAGGTTCAGCGCACGATCACGGATCTGCTCGACCAGCTGCCCCACGCCCTCCAGCAGCTCGCTGAGCTCCGGGTCATGGCGGCTGGCGCTATGGCTGTTGCAGGCCGAGTTGCGAATGACCAGTTCGCCGACGGCGTTGATCAGCTCGTCGAGCTTGCGGGCATCGACCTTGATGAACACCTGCTCCGCCGCACGTATCCGAGCATTGTCCATCGTCTCGCCCTGGCCGCGCTCCGATACATCGACCAGCACGCCGGGCGCCTCGAACCCCGGAACCTCAATGGCCGACAGCTCCTCGATCAGGATCTCGCAATCCTGTTCGATGAACTCCAGCGCCTGTTCGATGGTGCTGCGCGCGACATCCGCCCGCAGCTCGAGCACGAAGCCCAAGTGGCAACATTCGGGGTCCAGTGCTTCCAAGGTTGGCAGGCCATCCTGCAGCACCTCCAGAGAGAGTACTTCGCCCATATCGGCGAGGTACTGGACGAACGGAATGGGATCCAGGCCATGCGCGAATATCTGCGGCTCCGGACGAAGGCAAATTCGCCAATGCCCTCCACTAATTACGGAGGCGCCAGCGTCGGAATTCGCGATCGGCGTCAGGTCGTTGCCCAGATAACTGCTCAGCTCGCTGCATAGCGCGGCGCGCAACACCGGATCGGGATCCTGCGCTTCGCGACCGTCGGCAACGTTATCGAACAGCCGGCTCAGGTAATCGCCGCAATTGAGCAGGAGAGAAACCAGTTGCGCATCGATGGCCAGCTCGCCTGCTCGTACATTCACCAGCAGGTTTTCCATCAGATGGGTGAAGTCGACCACCAGGTGAAGGTTGAACATGCCCGAGGAGCCCTTGAGCGTGTGCGCCGCGCGGAAAATCGCATTGATTCGCTCGCCGTCGGATCCATGTATCTCGATAGCCAGCAGCGCCTGCTCCATCTCGGCCAGCAGCTCGCGTGCTTCGTCAAGCAGCACGCTACGGACGGCTTGCATATCCATGAAGACTTCCTCAGTTGTCCAGCAACGACGTGAGTCGTAGTCGGCCGAACAGCCGCTCGACTGCCGGGCTAGGTGCGGTCAGGCGGACGGATGGCAGCTGACGACGGAGCACCAGCAGTAGCTGCAGGCCCGCGCAATCAATTTCGCTGATGCCTTCCAGGCTGACGTCAGATGGGGCGCCCTGCTCAATCTCGTCAAGCATCAGCGCCTTTAGTTCGGCTGCGCGTTCGATGGTGAAGGCACCACCGAGGCGCAGCACCGAGGTCTGGTTATCCATTGCGATCATTCAGATCACCAGCTTGGAAACGGCGTCGAGCAATACCGTGGGCTGGAACGGCTTGGTGATCCAGGCACGCACGCCCGCAGCCTTGCCCTGCTGCTTCTTGTCCTCACTGCCTTCGGTAGTGAGCATGATCACCGGCGTGAACTTGTAGGCGGGCATTTGCTTGGCCGCCTTGACGAAGCTGATGCCGTCCATGTTGGGCATATTCACGTCAGATACGATGAGGTTGTACTTGCGGCCGTCCAGCTTGCTCAGCGCATCCTTGCCATCCTGCGCCTCTACCACGGTGTAGCCGCCGCCGCGCAGGGTCAGGCTGACCATCTGACGCATGCTGGCCGAGTCGTCGATTACTAGAATCGTCTTGCTCATGCTTGTCTCAACTCAAAAGAATGTGATGGAAGAAGTAGTGCCACCTGGTTCGGCCCCGCGGCCGTCGTGCAGAGCGCGCTGCTCCAGGGTGGTATAGGTGCCGCTCAGGCGCTCGAGCCACTCGCCAACTGCCGGTAACTCACTGCCGTCAGCGTTGGAAGCCGCTAGCGCCTGTTCGAGACGCTGCATGTCATCACTGACATGTCCCAGGATCTGGTCGACGCGATCCTGGAACTGCAAGTGCACGACCAACTGGTTGATCTCGCTTTCCAGCTCACCACGCTCCTGCTGTAGCTGGCACAGGGACTCCTGTAGCACCGAGGCTGTCTCGTTGAAGTCCTGCACGATGCTCTCGACCTGTTCCTGCGATTGCTCAACCACACTCTGTTCTTGAGCGGCAAAGGACTCGGAGAGCGCTTGAGCGTGCTGGATCACCTCGGTGACAGTGGCCACCGTTTCGCGAATGAGCTTGCCGGTCTCACCCGACTCGTTGGAGAGCTTGCGCACCTCGTCGGCCACCACGGAAAAGCCACGCCCAGCCTCACCCGCTCGTGCAGCCTCAATAGCCGCGTTGAGCGCCAGCAGATTGGTCTGATCGGCAATCTTTCCGACGCGGTCAGCCATCCGGCTCAATTCCTGGGTTTGGCTGGCAATGCTCTCGATTTCGGCAAGCAGGAGCGCACGGTACTGCTGGGTTTGCAGCAACGCGTCAGTGATCTTGTGCAAGCCCAGCTCAGCGCGCCGGATGGTTTCGATGGCCCGGCCACTCTGTTCCTGACCGTTTTGCGGCGCATCGTCGACCAAGCGCTGGCTCAAATCGGCGAAGCCAGTGGATAGGCCGTCAATGGCACTACGTACCTGACTGCGAGTGAGGTCCAGATGCTGCGACCAGAGGGGCGTCACAGCACAGATGAGCGTCTCAAGCCGGTCGCTTGTTTGCTGTTCAGCGGTTGGTTGGACGACCCCGGCGGAGATTGGCAGTAACTTTCGCTCGCGACGCCCACTGACAAGTCGCAGCAGTACCAACGCAAGCACGCCCCAGGACACGCCTAGCCACCACGGCTCGGCCAACGCCCCGCAGAGAAAGACGTTGGCTAGCGCCAGGACCCGCCCCGCATTCGGATGTCGCATGCCCGATCAACCCCACAGCTAATTGCAATAGCCAGGATTGTCCGATGCTGGCTTTTTGATGGCTTGAGTAGAACTACTCAAGCCCAGCGGGGAGATCTACCCTGCAGGCAGGTGGTCACAGCAAAAGACGGACAAGCTCAACAACAGATGAAACGTGCAATTTCTCCATCAGCCGTGCGCGATGGTTCTCCACAGTCCGCACGCTAAGACTTGCCAGTTGCGCAATTTCCCGGCTGGAGAGGCCTTGCACCACCCATTGCGCGATCTTTCGCTCTTGCACCGTCAACAGTGACAACCGCGCTTCCCGAGTCTGCCGCTGCAAGCGCTCATCATGCCGCTCCACGCTCACTGCCAACGCAGCATTCACTCGGTCCAGCAAATGCTGGCCATGCACAGGCTTTTCGACATAGTCAAACGCGCCCCTGCGCATGGCCTCGACCGCAGTCGCAACATCGGCATGGCCGGTAATGAAGATAATCGGTGTATCAATGCCCCGCGAAACCAACTCGGCTTGAAGCTGCAGCCCCCCCATCACCGGCATCCGCACATCGGACAAGATACAGCCACGGTCCAACGAGACGTTTGAATCCAGGAACGCCGTTGGCGACGCAAAACAATGAACGTTAAGCCGTATCGACCGAAGCAGCGCAGCATGGAGCTCGAGGATGTAGGGGTCATCGTCGATTAGGAATACGTTTCCCTGTGCGGCGGCCATGCTCATAAAGACCCAAATCGGTTAATTCGATTGAGGCAGCATTCTAAAGTATTCAAATCGTCCCGAGCGGCGCTTGATTCGTCCGGATCAGTTCTCATTCGGCCATGCTCGCACGCACCAATAACGTTCGGCATTTGGCGGTCATGCCGAAGTTACGTGTTTCCAGGCAATTCCCACTCACCGCGGCAGCATCCTATCGCAACTCGCTGTTGCCCATTCCCACTACCGTGGATAGGCCTGTCGCCTAGAGTTACGCACAGTGTGCGAGTCGCGACTGTCCGACATCGGTACAAACCAGGGTTGGCTTCAACGCAGCCTAAACCCAACCGACTGCGGGCAGCTCTACTCGCCAACGCACGCAAAGCCACTCTCACAGATAGGTGAATGCGATGCTTGACAAGGCTCGAAAGGTTCATATACTCGCGCTCACTGTGAGCAATCCAACAAATCAAGGTTTCCTGCATAATGCGCTGAAGCCTTGATTTGGCCGGGATATTGAAGTTTGGGATTCAAATCCCCCCGGCTCCACCACTTCAAGCAAACATAAGCCCCTGATTTTCTTAGAGAATTTCAGGGGTTTTTGCTTTCTGGCGTAGCGTGTGTCGAAGAAGTGTCGAAGACTCACGCTTGCTGAGCGGCAGCTTCGATCTCGGCGAAGTTGCTGATCTTCACCGAACCATCAGGGAACCGGGCGATGACCTCGAGCTGCCCGCCCATTGCTTCGATGTGGCTACGCAGCGTGGAGATATACATGTCGGTGCGCTTTTCCATTTTCGCGATCGACGGCTGCTGTACGTGCAGTAGCTCAGCCAGCATCTTCTGCGACAAGCCACGTGCCTGGCGCAGTTCGTTCAGCGGCATTTCAGCAAGCAGCTCCTGGGCTTTGGCTTCCACGCGAGCCTGAGCCTCTGGCGACATCTTTGCGCGTAAGTCTGCGAATTTCTTGGCCATCGTTCAGCCCTCCTTCTCAAGCTGTTCCAGGTGCTCGTCATAGAGACGATCTGCCAACGGAACGTTGATTTCATACCAGCGGTTGTCGCCCGTCTTGTCTCCGCCAATCAGCAGGATCGCCGAGCGCCTGGGATCGAATGCATACAGCGTTCGTATCGGGCGCCCGTTGTGCTGGGTTCTCAGCTCTCGCATATGCCCATGACGTGCCCCATTGATAGCGCTGCTATGTGGGAATCCGAGCGAAGGCCCACGGTCTTCCAGCAAACGCACGGAGACCGCTATGGACTCCTGCTCCTCCGCAGTGAGTGACTCCCACCAGCCACCAAACTCATCGGTGTACTCAACGTCCCAAGTCATACGAAATATAGCCCCTATGGAATATTCCATCAATGGAATAATGACAACTAGGAAAAAGCCGGCCCTAACCGTACCGCATCCTGCAGATGATCCGGTGCCAGATGCGCATACCGCATCGTCATGGCCAAGCTCGAATGGCCCAGGATCTTCTGTAGCGTGAGGATGTTGCCGCCGTTCTGGATGAAGTGGCTGGCGAAGGTGTGCCGGAGTGCATGAGCGGCCTGCCCTTTCGGTAACCTGATCGTGGTTCTTGCCAGCGCACGCCGGAACGAGGTTATCGCCGGGGTGAAATGCCCGTGACGCTTCCAGTGCTTCGTTATCTTCTTTTCCAGCTCCGGTGAGATCGGGACCGACCGAACCTTGCCGCTCTTAGTCCTGCTGAAGGTGATGACCCCGTTTCGGATAGATCCTGGCTGCAGCTTCTCGGCCTCAGACCATCGCACCCCGGTTGCCAGACAGATCGTCGCGACCAGCTCGACATGCGGGTTATCGCAGCCGTTGCGGATCGACTCCAGCAGCTCGGCGATCTGCTCGTTCGTCAGCCATGAAAGCTCACGCTCCTGGATCTTCAACGGCTTCACCAGCGCCAACGGGTTTTCGTACTTGATGACGGCGAGGCCACGAAGCTCGTTGTACACCGCGCGCAGATAGCCCAGCTCATTGTTGAGCGTCTTCGGAGAAGCACCTGCCTGGCGATCATGCGCATAGGCTTGCGGATCGATCCGCGAGGCGATGGGATCCCGCAGCCGCTTGGCCAGAGCATCGAGCTTCTTGCGACGCCGCAGACCGTCCCTCAGCGAATGGCCGTGCAGGTTGATCGTATACGACGAGTTCATGCTTTTATCGCCGTGCCTGTAGTCGCTCGCGAACCGCAGCCTGCTGTCCTGTCACCGCCTGAATTTGAAAAGCGCTGGCAGCACCACGGATGCACGGCCAATCAACATCAACTCGTTGGCATTAACGAGGGAGACGTCCGCAAGACTGACATAGATCACGATAGCTCCCGCAGCGTGTGCCATTTCCGGGATGACCCTGCAGGCGTAACGATGCCGGAGGTATCTACAGAAACCAATACCTGGCACGTTTCACCATCTGCCTGGCTGCTTTCCAGGGAGCCCTGGATATATCTTCTTTGAACCAGACGACAGCGGATCGCAATCTCCCATTGCAGATGCAGCGAGGGGGCTTTGCCTCTTGTCCATCACCATGTACCACTTGTTGATCCTCATTGAGTTCGGCACGCCGATGGCAGGCGAGCAGTTTCGGCTGCGCAATACTCCCGTGAAGCCCCTTGCACATTTGAGCACCCAGTTGTTGCTGTCTTGATATTTGAGACGATCGGTCTATTATGCTGTCATGACTAGTGCAAAACCAGTAGCCCGTCGCGGCCGTCCCCCAAAGGTTCCTCGTGAGCGTGAAGACACCCACGACGCGCTGCTTCGGTGCGGGATGGAAGTGTTGAGCGAGCAGGGCTTTGCGGCGACAGGTATCGACAGCGTGTTGAAGCGGATCAATGTTCCCAAGGGCTCGTTCTATCACTACTTCAATAGTAAAGAAGCCTTTGGACAGGCGGTATTGGACCGCTATGCAAGCCGCTTTGCCCGGAAACTGGATCTCCTGCTGCTCAACGAGGCGGACCCACCGCTCCAGCGCATACGAAACTTCGTCGAGGATGCCAAGGAGGGTATGGCTAAGTACGAATTCCGCCGCGGTTGCCTGGTGGGCAACCTTGGACAGGAGATCATGGCCTTGCCTGAGAGCTTCCGTCTGACGCTGGAGCATACGCTGATTGATTGGCAGGAACGTCTGGCTTGCTGTCTGCGTGAAGCCGCGAGCCAAGGACAGATAGACAGCGATAGCGACTGCGATTCTCTAGCCGCTTTTTTTTGGATTGGCTGGGAAGGCGCAGTGCTTCGCAGCAAATTGAGCCGCGATGTGCGCCCGCTGGAAATCTTCAGCGAAGGATTCTTTGCGGCGATTGGCCGTTAAATTTTTTGGGAATTAATAGACGATCGGTCTAAATAGGAGGTGAAGATGTTCAAGGCGATTCTTATTGAGAATACAGACGGATACCAAGCCCAGTTAGCTGACCTGCATGACGAGCAGCTCCCGGCTGGCGATGTTACCGTCCGCGTGAGCTACAGCACGCTCAACTACAAGGACGGCTTGGCTATCAGCGGCAAGAGCCCGGTCGTCCGCCAATTCCCGATGATCCCGGGCATTGACCTGGCCGGAACGGTTGAAACCAGCAATCACCCGCACTATCAGGTTGGTGACCGAGTTTTGCTAAACGGATGGGGCGTAGGTGAAAGCCACTGGGGAGGATTGGCCCAGAAAGCCAGGCTGCGGGGGGATTGGTTGATCCCGCTGCCGAAGGGTTTGAGCGAACGCCAGGCCATGGCAATAGGAACTGCAGGCTATACAGCGATGCTTTGTCTGTTAGCCCTCGAGCGTCATGGCCTGACGCCGGCGCGTGGCGAGGTACTCGTAACGGGGGCCAATGGCGGTGTTGGCAGCTTCGCCATTGCGCTGCTGGCGCGCCGAGGCTACCAGGTGATCGCCGCGACAGGCCGAATCTGCGAAACGGAATATCTCAAGCGCTTAGGCGCAGCTACCGTCATCGATCGCAACGAGCTGTCCAATCCCGGGCGAGCCCTTGCGAAAGAGCGATGGGCCGCGGCAATCGACTCGGTCGGTAGCCATACGCTTGCTAACGTATGCGCCGGTACGCACGCTGATGGGGTCGTTGCTGCTTGCGGCCTAGCTCAAGGGATGGAATTCCCAGCAACGGTGGCGCCCTTCATCTTGCGCGGTGTAAGTCTGCTTGGCATCAACAGCGTCACCCGTTCCTACAAGGAGCGTGTCGAGGCCTGGGAGCGTCTTTGCACTGACCTGGACCTCTCGCTACTCGATCAGATCACCCATGAGATTGGCCTGAGCGAGGCCATGCCGGTCGTCGAACAGTTACTTAATGGCAAGGTTCGCGGTCGCGTGGTGGTAGATGTGAATCGATGAGCGCAAGCGTCGCCTATAGGGCATCGCGAGGCGGCCCCTCATCATCGCCGCTTCGCGCGCCGCTCCCCCCCGGCGTTTCCATAGGGCTGATCGGTACCATCCAGGGTTGCTTGGATCGATCAAGCCCTGTCGTAGCGGCTGCTCGTTGTTTCAGAAAAGAAGCCGCTGGCGAAACCCTGCCATCAGGAAGCCGAGTGGCGCCCGCTTGCTCGTCGATTCAGGGGGGCCTGTTTCTTAAATATGAGTGAAAACCTGCTCCGCTGGCAGACGCGACTTTGGTAGACCGGCATTGAAATCGGTTTCGTCACGATAGCCAAGCGCGACCAGCACCAGACTGGTAAGGCCCTGCGCCCGCAGCCCCAGCTCCTCATCGAGCTTCTTGAAATCGAAGCCTTCCATTGGCGTAGCGTCCAGACCAAGCGCGGCAGCACCCAGCAGCAGGGTTCCCAGCGCAAGATAGGTCTGCTTTTCCATCCAATGCTGCAGGTCCTTCTGGTCATAGCGGTGCAGTGCTACGTAACCGCGGCGGGCATTGTCCTGCCCGACCCTGGCATCCTCGCTATGGAAACGGCCATCACGCGCTTCCTGATCTAGCAGCGCCTGCAGGTGTTCCTCGGTCATGTCGTTACGGCTGCACAACACGATCACATGCGAAGCCTTTAGGACCTTGGGTGCGTTGTAGGCAAAGCTACCCTCGGTTCCCTTGGCGATTCGCGCCTTGCCTTCGTCGGTAGATGCAATGACGAAGTGCCAGGGTTGCGAGTTCACCGAGGACGGACTGTGGCGCAGTTGTTCAAGCAACGCGTCGATGGACGCCTGCGGAATCTTGCGGCTGGCGTCAAAAGCCTTGGTGGTATAGCGACGTTTGGCGAGGCTGGCGAGTTCCATTGGTGGTTTCTCCTGTCAGATAGTGTTTTCAAAGGGCAACGCTGCGAGCCAGCCACGCGTCGGCGGCTTGCAGCGCTGACATCCCATCGCGGCAGATCGAGTGATCAAGTTCGCTAATGACTTCGTTGCCTGGACTGAGGCGGTTCAGTTCCTCGAGCAATGCCGCGGGCATATCGCGGGCAAATGGCTCGCTCACGATCAGCGTTGCGTCATCCTGGCCACCGAGCAGCCCCAGGGGTTCGTCCAAGGGGCGAATGCGGTGTGAGTGATGCAGGAACTGCGGATGCCAGAGTGGCACGACGTACCATTCGCGCCGTGCATGGGCTTGTTCGTAGCGCACGAAGCAATCGGCCTGAGTACCGTTCTCGAAGTGATATCCGAGCCGATCGAGGCCGTATTGCTGGACAATCGCCCTGGAGAAGCGGCTGATGCCGGCGCCGGGATTGATGCCCTGGATCAGCCGCGTCATTCGTGTAGCGACCTCGGGGCGAAGGAGATCCGCGACGCTCTGTACCGCGTCGACGGGAACATAGTCCGGCACGCCCAGATGCAGTAAGGCCGGTACAGTACGCCGAGCGTGCGTGTTTGCGCGGCATAAGGCGCCAGGTAGTCTCCATGGCTCGCCGGCAGCCAGGCCGAGGCCAGCATGTCGACAGCGCCGGCACCATAGCGGCGGAACATGTCTTCATGTGGCGCGGCACTGACCTGAACCTCATAGTCGTGGCGTTCAAGTACGCGCTGCACCAGCGCGGCACTCGCCGCATGAAAGCTCAGGTCGATGTAACCGAGACGGATGATCGGTTTCATGGCTTCACCTCGCCCGCAGACGCGCGTCTCGGGCACAGTCCGAAGTCAACGTTTTTCCGATTGCAGCTGCGTAGGCGGAGGCCGTCTCAGTGCGTAGGTGCCGGCGCTGCATCGATTTTTACCCGCAACAGGCTGTAGGGCTTGCTACGCAGGTCCTGGCCACCGTTGAAGCCAGGTGAGCGATGCAGCTGGTTGGCGGTGAAATACAGATAGCCGTCCGGGCCGATGGAAAGGGTGTCCGGCCAGAGCACCCGCGGGTCATGGACAATGGTTTGCCACGTGCCGTCAGGCAGGCGCTTGCGAATTCCGTTGTGTTCGTAGTCGGTGGCGTAAACGGCACCCTCGGCATCCGCCTCGAGGCCATCGGAGGCGCCCTTCTCACCCAGGTTACGCACGGCAGCCTGCAGCTGTGCCTCGCTCACAGCTGGGTCGCGCAACAGTGCAGTTGACACGGCGTACAGGTGGCGACTGGACAACGGAGAGAAATAGAGGTCTTTTCCATCCGCGGATAAAGCGATGCCGTCGGAAGCCACCCCCAGCGCCTTCGGCTTGCCATCGGTGCCTTTGGTCAGTAGCGCCGGTCTGCCCTCCACGACCGGCACGAAGTCCGGGTCGACAGAGGTCTGTGCTGCGCCGCTCAACCGACGGCTGGCTTTACCACTGGCGATATCCATGACGATGATGCCGCCAGGGCCGGACACGGATGAATCGGTCACGTAAACCGTGCCTTGCTTGCCCACCCGGAAGTCGAAGCGCATGTCGTTGACATAGGTGCTCGGCAGTATCACCTCAGGTGGAAAGACCAGGGTCTTGACCACCCGGTTGCTGGCCAGGTCGATGGCGACCAGCTTCGCACCGCCGGGACGCGGCGTGGAGAATTCCGGCGCAGCGGTGTCCAGCACCCAGATACGCCCCATGCCGTCGGCGACCACGCTTTGCACACTGATGAATCCCTTGGCCGGGTCGTCCGGATCGTCGGTATTGATGGCTGCATTGGGGTAAGGCTGGACCTTCCCGTCTCGAATTTCAGCAACGGTGAAAGGCACGGCGTCGCCCCAGCGCGGGAAGTTGACGAAGATACGCCCGGTCTCGCTGACGGTGACGCCGGTGGGCATGGCGTCATGGAATGCAAATACCTGGTCAATCACTCCAATCGGCCGAGCCGACGCAGCGCTCGCCGGCAGCGGCTGAAGTGGCGTGGCGAAGGTGACTGGACTGGCGAGCGCCAAGGCCAACAGTGTGTGGCGAAACCGTTTTTCGATGCGCATGATGAGTCTCCTGCCCGCGCGGCGGGCGCTGGTCCATGGATAAGTCAGAAGCCTTCCAGGACGATCTTGCCCATGGCTTTGCCGCTTTCGATCAGTGCATGGGCACGCCGCAGGTTGGCCGCCTCGATGCGGCCAAAATGCTCGCCTACAGTCGTCTTAAGCACACCGGCGTCGATCAGCTCCGCCACACGGTTGAGCAACTGGTGCTGCTTGATCATGTCGTCCGTCCCGTACAGCGAGCGGGTGAACATCAGCTCCCAGTGCAGCGCCAGCGACTTGCGCTTGAGCGGCACTACATCGAGCACGGCCGGATCGTCGATCAGCGCCAGATGGCCTTGGGGCCGCAACACCTCGACCAGTTGAGCAAGGTAGCTGTCGGTGTGGGTGAGGCTGATCACGTGATCCACCGCCTCGATACCAATGCCCTTTAGCTGCTCGGCCAGCGGCCGGCTGTGGTCGATCACATGATGCGCACCCAGGGCGCTGACCCATTCCCGGGTTTCCGGGCGCGAAGCGGTGCCGATCACCTGCAGGCCGGTCAACTGGCGGGCCAATTGCGTCAGGATCGAACCCACGCCGCCGCCGGCACCCAGGATCAGCAGACTCTGCCCTGCTCCACCGCCCTCGCTCATGCCGAGGCGGTCGAACAGCAGTTCCCAGGCAGTGATCGACGTCAGCGGCAAAGCGGCGGCACTGGCATCGTCCAGGCTGCGCGGCTTGCGCCCGACGATGCGTTCGTCGACCAGATGCAACTCGCTGTAGCTGCCTGGACGGTCGATGGCGCCGGCATAGAAGACTTCATCGCCGGGTTGGAACAGCGCTACGTCGGCGCCTACGGCACGCACTACGCCAACCGCGTCCCAGCCGAGCACCTTGGGCTGCTCGGTAGCACCCTTGCCAGAACGGACCTTGGTATCGACCGGGTTCACCGCGATGGCCCTGACCTGCACCAGCAGGTCGTGCGGCCCAGGGGTAGGTTCTGGCAGCTCACTGTCGAACAATGCTCGAGGGTCGTCGATTGGCAGGCCGTATTCGGTGAAGACGATAGCTTTCATGTGGGCAATCCTTGAAGGTCAGGTACAAGCGAAACGTAGGGGCATCTTCGTCTTCCCATACCCCTGGAAAAAGACTCAAAATCAGCCAGCACTTTCACCACAGGTGTGAAAATGGTTCGGTTCGAAGATCTTCAGCTTTTCGTGCGCACAGCCGCGCTGGGTAGCTTCTCCAACGTCGCTCGCGAGGTCGGCCTGCTTCCAGGCCAGGTGGCTGCGGCGATCAAACGCCTCGAGCGAGAGCTGGATATCCGTCTATTCGCTCGTTCTACGCGCAGCCTGCGGCTGACTGCCGAAGGAGAGCAGTACTTGCCGTTTGCCCGCGAGGCGCTAGATACGTTGCACGAAGGTCAAGACCGGATACGCCGGGAAAGTACCCAGCTGCAGGGTTTGCTGCAGGTTTCGGCTCCATCAGATCTAGGGCGCAACCTGCTGTTGTTATGGCTTTCCGAGTTTCGCCGTCAGCATCCAGCGCTCAGTCTTCGTCTACTAATTTCCGATCAAGTGGCGGATGTTTTTCGAGATCCGGTCGACGTTGCCCTGCGCTACGGCGTGTTTGACGATGCGAGCTGGGTGGCATTGCCGCTAGCTCCCTGGAACCGCCGTGTTCTGGTGGGCGCTCCCGATTATCTAGAACGTAACGGCAGACCTCAAAAGCCCACCGATCTAGCCCAGCATCACTGTCTGCTGTATTCGCTCAATGGGCGTGCGCATGACTGCTGGCAGGTAGGTGATCAGACAGTGCAAGTCACCGGTCCACTTTTCAGCAACGATGCCGACATCGTGCGACGCTTGGCGGTAGCGGGGGAAGGACTGGCCTACAAATCCTGGCTGGACGTACACGATGACATTGAGGCGGGACGGCTGGAGATAGTGCTGGCTCACTACCAAGGCGAGCCCACACCGTTGAACCTGGTGTGCCCGCATCGCAAGCAATATTCGCCGGCCGTTCAGCAATTACATGCACTGTTGCGCAGTCGTCTTGATCCGCTGAAACAGGAGCTGCCGCCGCTCGCGCCTGATCCTGGCCTGATCGCTTGAACGGCAATGCTAGATAGCAGCTGCCAGAACCAGTATCGCATCCCACAGTTCTGGCGGCCGAGACGCTACGGCTTCAAGCCAGCAACGACAGCTTCATCACGTCGAGCGTGATATGCGCTTCAAGCGTTTCGGCCAGCTCTCGAAAGACCGGCCCTTCAAGATGGTCTTGTAGCGCCGCCTCGTCTCGCCAACGCTCGATCATGACCAACCTGTCCGGCCGCTCGCTGTCTTCATGCAGCTGGTACTGGTCGCAGCCAGGTTCCTTGCGGCTTCGTGCGACAGCTTTGCGAAGCGCCGCTTCGGCCACTTCACATCCAGTGCACCGAATGGTTCGTCCATCCGCCGCAAGGTCGGCAAAAGCCCACGCGAATGGCTCAGCGCGACACAGGCAAGTTAGCGAGCGAGCACGTACTCGCAGCGGTAGGGTTTTTGGTAGTACTGCCGAATGAGCGACCCTACCTTCGGAACCCGTATCATCCAACGACCAAACCGTTGGGTGGCAACGGCAGCGCCGTCTTGTAGCGCACCTGCTTCAGCGCGAAGCTCGAGCGAATATTCGCGACGCCGGGAATCTTGGTTAGGTGATCGAGGATGAAGCGCTCCAGCGCCTGGATGTCAGGCACCAGCACGCGGAGCAGGTAATCGGCATCCCCTGTCATCAAATAGCATTCCATCACCTCCGGGCGTTCGGCGATGGCACTCTCGAAACGCGCCAGCGCATCGACTACCTGCTTCTCCAGGCTGACGTGAATGAATACGTTGACGTTGAGCCCCAGCAGCTCAGGAGCCAGCAGCGTGACCTGCTGTCGAATCAGCCCCGGGTTCTACCCCGTTTCCACGGACGGTTTGAAAAGGGCTGAAAACTTCAGATCTTGCCTGGCGACTCTACGACGCATTCGTGGGTTATGAAACCGCTCGATGTAGTCGAATAAATCCGCCCGTGCTTCATCACGAGTTCGATACGACTGATGGGCAACCCGCTCCCGTTTGAGCTGACCGAAGAAGCCTTCACAGGCTGCGTTGTCGCCGCAATGCCCGACGGCACTCATGCTGCAGACCAGCGTGTTGCGATTCAGAAAGCGCTGGTAGTCGGTGCTGGTGAATTGGCTACCGCGATCCGAATGCAGGATTACTGACCAGTCACCCTGGCGCTGCCAAATCGCCATCTCCACTGCTCGAATCACCATCTGCCGATCCTGGCGGTGATGCATCGACCAACCGATCACCAGCTTGCTGTACAAGTCGAGCACCACACATAGGAAAAGCTTGCCTTCCAGTGTGGCTATTTCCGTGATGTCCGTGACCCACTTGCGCTCCGGCTCCTGCGCGGTGAAATCGCGCTCCAGCAGGTTTTTCACGCCTGCTGGGCGGCCACTGACGGCTCTTCCAAAGCCACGTCGTTTCCGGCGTGGCCAGCCTTGAATTCGCTCAGCCGCCATCAGGCGAGCAACTCGGTTCAGGCTGACGACTTCGCCCTCGTCGAGCAAATCCTCGTGCATTCGTGGCGCTCCAATCACGCCCCGGCTGTCCTCGTGAATCTCCCGAATGCGCTTCACCAAGCGCGCATTCTCCTGAGCTCGCGCACTTGGTTCACGATCCTGCCAGGCGTAATAGCCGCTGGCAGAAACCTTCAGGCAACGGCACATCAATCGTACCGGGTACTCGTTGCGGCAGCGCTGGATCACCGTGTACCGCTCGATGACTCCTTGGCAAAGTACGCTGCCGCGTCTCTTAAAAAATCACGTTCCTTGGTTACTCGGGCCAACTCGCGCTTGAGACGGGCAAGCTCCTCATCCCGCGGACTTCCCGTTCCAGGGAAGACTTTCTCAGTGCCTGGTTGCGCCTCCCGAACCCAGCGGGTGAGCAGGTTGGGAGCCACACCAATCTCTAGGGCCACCTGTCGGCAGCTGGCCCCTGAACGACGAACCAGCTCGATGGCTTCCCGCTTGAACTCGGGACTGTATTTCTTGCGCTTCATGAACACTCCTTCAGCTCGGTGTGAGCTTACTTGAAAGTGTCCGTGCTAACGGGGTAGAACCCGTGAGCAATCCAACAAATCAAGGTTTCTTGCATAATGCGCTGAAGCCTTGATTTGGCCGGGATATTGAAGTTTGGGATTCAAATCCCCCCGGCCCACCAAACACGAAGCCCCGAGAATCTTGAGATTCTCGGGGCTTTTTCTTTGCGCTGTCGAAAGACGGTCGAAGGTTCTCAGCAAACAGTCCTGCGCTTTTACCTCGATACGCGCCTGAATCTCTATTGGCATTGCTCGCGGCTCTGGGCCGCACACTAGTCACGTGAGCGTTGGTCCTCACAGCGCAGGCGTAGTCACTCCTCGGAAAAGTAGTCGCTGTCGATCTGCTTGACCTCATACACCTGCTTCACGCTCACGCCGAGGTTGTGTTCGACCATCAGGCGGGCGAGCTCGATGCCGTCGATCAGCACGACCTTGATATCCAGACCGAGCGCCGCATCCTTCGCGCCAGTAGAAAAGTCCGAGGTGGTGATGAATACGCCCTTGCGCGCTCGCTTTCGCGTCAGTGCGCCGATGAACTTGTCGATCTCCGGGCGGTGCACGGTGTTGGCCCAGCGTTTGGCTTGCAGGTAGATCACATCCAACCCGAGCTTGTCTTCCTTGATGATGCCGTCGATACCATCGTCGTTGGTGAGCTGGGTCGCTTTGCCGGCCTCCTTTCGCGAACCGCCGTAGCCCATGGCGATCATCAGATCGACCACCACCTGCTCGAAGAAGCTCGGCGTAGCAGCCCGCACCTGCGCCAGCAGTTCGTCTGCCAGGGATTGCTGCAACGCCTGATAGGCTTCGGCCAACTGCTCATCCGGCGTGGTTTCGGCCAGATCGCTGCCTACAACGACGGCGGCATCTGGCACCTGAGGTTTAGCCGTATGGAAATCGGCGAACTCCGGAAACTGCTTCAGCCAGCTCACGGTGATTCGCACCGGGCCACTGGCAAGCGCCTCCCGCCCCCGGTCGGTTATCTGCACCATTCCCTTGCTCGGAATCGTCAGCAGGCCAGCCTTGTTCAGATAGGTTCTGGCCCAGCCCACCCGGTTGTTGATCACGGTCTGATTCCCCGAAGGCAGCCGTTCCTTGCGCTCTTCTTCCGTTAGCTGGAATACATCGGCGATGCGCACACGCAGGGCGCTGAGCGGCAACGGCACGCCGTCGCCAACCGCCTGCAGCACCGGTCGCATGACACTTTGAAAATCCGGAATTGCCATCCTGTGCATTTCTCCTAAGCGCTGTGCAGTTGAAAGGAACTCACAAACCGGCCGACGGACGATCCCCGCCAGTCAGCGCCTTCAGCATTTTGTAGATCACCAGCACAAACGCTCGACTCTTGGTCTCGTTATCCAGCACGCCCAACGACATCTTTTCGTTGTCGGTGATGGCATCCAGCACGGTATCGATTACCCGTTTGGGCAGCAGCCCGTGCATCACTTGATCGATCGAGTGGTTGTTCACCTGCGCCATCAAATCATCCTGGCGCGAGAGACGTTCAGTGATGCCCGCAGCAAAATGAAGCTGGTCGTCATCGTGTGTGTCCGCACCGAAAATTTCGTTGAGCGCCTCGATGATCTCTGACAGGCGCTTCTTCTCCGGATCGTGTGGCTTGCCACTGCCCACATCGCTGCCAGGCTTGAGCGTGTAGTCACCGCCCTCCTCGCTAAGACGCAGCTGGTGTTCGGCGCGCTTGCTCAGCCGGTAGTGAGTCAACTGCAGCTCGCCGACGTCCACGTCGTCCTGTTGCAGGCGGTCGACGCGCAGCAGCGGGTGCAGGTGCTTGGCGAATACGCAGAGCTGCTCCAGTTCGCGATCCTCGTAGGGGACGATCTGCGAAAGGAATTCGTACAGGCGCACAAAGCTCTGCAGGTTCTTGCGGAACAGATCGAGCTGGTCCACTTGTTCGCCGGCTTCCGTCAGCGCGTGCTCGGCTTTCTTCAGCCCGGCACTGTCGCCGTTGGATTCGGCGGTGCGCTTGTAATCCAGCGCCTGCTGGCGCGATTCGACGCTGAAGGCGTAACGCTTGGCGAAGCGTTCCTTGGCCGGCTGGCAGTAGTAGCTGAGCTTGCTGGCTGCCGCTTTCGGGTCGAAGAAGGCCAGGGCGAACGCCTCGACCTCCTGCCAGTGATAGATCCCTTCTGCATCCAGCTTTTTCTGCAGGTCGTAGATGATCTGCGGGTCGGTGACGTCGCTCAGCTCGGCCTTGGTGTAGTACGGCAGGAAGGCGTCGAGGATGTCCTGCGGCTCGTTGAAGAAGTCGAGGATGAAGGTCTGCTTGGCCGGGAAAGTGCGGTTCAGCCGCGACAGCGTCTGCACGCAATCCACGCCCTGCAGTTTCTTGTCCACGTACATGGCGCACAGCTTGGGCTGGTCGAAGCCGGTCTGGTACTTGTTGGCGGCGATCATCACGT
Organism: Stutzerimonas sp. 21-1; assembly: GCF_056336065.1. NCBI lineage: Bacteria > Pseudomonadati > Pseudomonadota > Gammaproteobacteria > Pseudomonadales > Pseudomonadaceae > Stutzerimonas > Stutzerimonas sp. 21-1. The sequence goes on from NZ_CM150500.1 coordinate 3,279,314, forward strand.
TGAAGTCCTGGGTGTCGAACGCCTCGGCCAAATCGCGGCCATTCAGGCCGGCGTTGAGCAGGCTGCTGCTTTCCGTCACTTCCTCGGGGATCACCTCATCCGGCAATACGCTGCCGGAGAACGCAACTAGCGGGTGCACATCGGCGTAGCCCATCTGCTGCACGTAGGCCTTCACCGCCAACTGGTAGCGCACCGCCTCCTGGCGGCTGCTGGTCACCACCATCGCCTTGGCCTGGCCACCGAGCAGGTGGCGGATGTTGGCGCGGAAGTGCTCGACGATGATCTCGACCTTCTTGTCGATGTTGTACGGATGCAGCCGCACCCAGCGCGCCAGCTTCATGCGTGCCTTCTTCGAGTCCACCTCGTCGTCTTCGCCGTCCGGGTGGGCGATCTTCCAGGCGGTGCTGTAGGTGGTGTAGTTCTGCAGCACATCGAGGATGAAGCCTTCCTCGATGGCCTGGCGCATGGAATACAGATGGAAGGCTTCGGGCTTGTTGCTGCCGCTTGGTGGCAGCGTCGGGTCGGGCACGCGGCCGAACAGCTCCAGAGTCTTTGCCTTGGGCGTGGCGGTGAAGGCGTAGTAGCTGATGCGCTCGTTCGGCTGGCGCGCCTGTACGGCGGCGTCCAGCAGGTCTTCGGCGCTGATTTCCTCGGCATCTAACGCATCGCTGCCAAGAATCTGCTTCAGTTTGCTGGCCGAGGAGCCGGTCTGCGAGGAATGTGCCTCGTCGGCGATCACCGCATAGCGCCCCGAGGCGAGCTTGGGGTATTTCTCCAGCGCATCGAACAGCGCCGGGAAGGTCTGGATGGTGACGATGATGATGCGCGTCTGCTCGGCCAGCGCCTCGGCCAGCTGCTCGGACTTGCTCTGGTTGCCGACGTCGCGGGTGATCGGCCGCACCACGCCCTGGGCGTGCTCGAACTGGTAGATGGTGTTCTGCAACTGGCTATCCAGCACGGTGCGGTCGGTGACCACGATCACCGAACTGAACAGCCGCTGGCCGTCATCGCTGTACATCGAGGCGAGCTGGTGAGCGGTCCAGGCGATGGAGTTGGACTTGCCGGAACCGGCGCTGTGCTGGATCAGGTAACGCTTGCCCGGCCCTTCGGCGTGGGTGGTCTGGATCAGTTGGTTGACCACATCCCACTGGTGGTAGCGCGGGAAGATCATCGTTTCTCTGGTGGTCAGCGTGCCGTCGAAGCCCTCGCTGGTCTTCTTGTCCAGATGCAGGAAGCGTCCGAGCACCTTGAGCCAGGCATCCGGCTGGAACAATTGCCGCCACAGGTAGCCGGTGGCGTACTGGCTGTCGTCGGGCGGCGGTGGGTTGCCCGCGCCGCCTTCCGCGCTGCCGAGGTTGAACGGCAGGAAGAAGGTGTCCTTGCCATCCAGTTTGGTGGTCATCGCCACCTCGTTCTGGCCGACCGCGAAATGCACTAACGCGCCGCGCTTGAAAGTAAGTAGCGGCTCGGGCTTGCGCGTCAGCGGGTCTTTCACCGGGCGGTCGTAGCGGTACTGGCGCTTGGCGTTTTCCACCGACTGCTTGAATTCGCTTTTCAGCTCCAGCGTCGCGGTAGGGATGCCGTTGACGAACAGCACCAGATCCAGCCGTGGGTTGTAGCTCTGCCCGCCCGCACCGGCTTCGCGCGCATGGGGCGAATAGGACACCTCCGGCACCACGCGCAGGCGGTTGCACCCGTAGCGCTTGAGGGTGTCCGGGTTCATGCCGTGGTCAGGCTTGAAGCTGCACAGCTCCACCTTCACCGCCGGCAGCTTGAAGCCATGGCGCAGCACATCCAGCGTGCCGCTCTGCTCCAGCTCGCGCACCAGCTTCTGAACCAGCACCTCGTCCGGGTTGTTCGGGTTGGCCTTGGCGAACTTGTCCCAACGCTCCGGCCAGGCGTCCTTGAAGTAACCGAGAAAGTCCTCGGTATACAGTGCCGTGCGCCGGTCATAGCCGCTGGCCGGGCCGGTGAGCCAGCCTTGGGCGACCATGGCGGTGATGATGTCTTGTTGAAACTGGACTTCCCGGCTATCCGCCATAACACTCTCTGCTCCTTGCTCGGCAATGTGCGTGTTGTTTTTACAGCGGCCTCAGCAGCACGAAATGCTCCACCAGACGCACCATCAATTCTTTCTGCTCAGGCAGGCTCTCGGCCACCAACAGCGCCAGAGCTACCAGCATGTTGTCGTTTATCAATTGCTCCACCGGCCGCGCCAGCAGGTGCTGGTTCAGTTGCAGATACCAGAGAAACAAAAACGAACCACTGCGCTTGTTGCCATCGGCCAGCGGGTGATTCTTGATGACGAAATACAGCAGATGCGCCGCGCGGCTGGCCACGTTGGGGTAGAACCATTCATCGGCAAAGCCCTGCTCGATGGTGGCAATGGCCGAGGCCAGGCCATCGCCGCGCAGTTGGCCGAACAGCTCAGTCGCCTCGCCCTTGGCGATCAGCGTGGCCTTCAACTGCGCGATGGCCGCCAACACATCGTCCATGGCCAGGGCGCGCATGTCGGTCTGACGTGCGCTCTGCTCCTGCAGGCTTTGCTCATCGTAGCCCTGCAGCAGGCTCCAGCTGCGGGCGTAGTCGCCGATCACCTGCAGCACCGCTCGGCCCTGATCGTTGACCAGTTGCTGGTTGGCCAGGGTGCGCGACAACAGGCTCACCGCCTGCTCAAACTCGATACCGCGCTCCGCCAGTCGACGTTGATTGAGGGTGTAGCCTTCGACCAGATGCTGCTTGAGCACGCCGGTCGCCCACTGACGGAACTGGGTTGCCCGTGCCGAACTTACCCGGTAACCCACCGAGATGATGGCATCGAGGTTGAAGTACTCGACCTGATAGGTTTTGCCATCCGCGGCAGTTGTTGCTTTTTTTGCAACAACTGCCTCGCGCTGCAACTCGTTGCTGTCAAAGATGTTTTTCAGGTGCCGCGAGATCACCGACTTGTCCCGCCCAAACAGCTCGGTCAATTGCTGCAGACTCAGCCAGACGGTTTCGTGCTCCAGCGCGACCTGCAGCTGCGCCTGACCATCGGCGGAGGTAAATAGCTGAATCTGCTGGGCCATGGCCGGCTGGTAGGGCGCTTCCTGGCTGTCCGCCATTTATACGGCCTCGGCTACGGCTGGTTCGGGGGCTTGGGTGCTGGCCGCTGGCTGCCAGCCGCGTACGTCGATCTTGCCGGTGACGGCGGCGGAGATTAGGGCGGAGCGGCGTTCTAACAACAAAGACTTGGACTCTCCGGCCACAGAAATTAAACGGTCTAATTGGTGGCAGGCGCGGTCTAAGTGGCTATTGATTTCAAGCTGCTCGCTTGCGGGAGGCCATGCAAAAACCATCTCTGATGCTGCAGCGATATTGAAGTGTTGCTGGATAGCCCCAGAGGAACCTTCGGAGAACTGCCTCAACGCCGCATCACTGTTCAAATACCAAAAAATGAAAGTTGAGCAGCCCTGCAAAGGCTTTCTAATCACAATCAGATCAATGCAATTTGCTCCATTAAATTCTTTAGGGACTATTGCTGCTGTCCCCGGCTGACCTGACCGTACTGCAACAATGTCGCCTTCAAATATCTTGGATTTCGCATGCAGCTCATTGGATTCTTCTGAAAGATAAACAAGGTTTTCAGTTACCACTACGCCTGGCTTTACGTTCAAGGATCGAAGAGCCGGAACACCATCATCTACATAGTACTTCGATGGTTCGACGACGATCCCAACGGTTATGGATGGAACCAGATGCTTAAGCCGTTTCACTTGCCAATGCGCAGGCACCTCACCCAGCCACTCCACGCCGGAGTCTTTCATTGGCACCGTCGGGTCGAGGCCTTTGGTGACGGCGTGGGAGATCACAGCCTGGCGCTTTTCCTTGAGCAGTTCGATCAGGCGCTGCTGCTCTTCGATCAGCGCGTCAATGCGGGCGGTTTCGTGGCCAAGGAAACGGGCGATTTGAGTTTGTTCATCATAATCAGGCAACGGTATACGAAGCGCGGCCCACATTTCGTAGTTGAAGCTCGCGATTGATACTCCATAGCCCACGAGATCCCGTGTAGCTACATCTAAAGCGGACCTCATAAATTTTCGATCTACGCCAGGCATGAGGCTGACGCGCTGAACTACGTTTGAGTAAATGGCCCCCTCGCTTGGAAGATGAACATACGGAGTTCCGTTTCTTGTAAGCAGCAGGTCATTTGCCCCAGTTCTTTTTCTGGCTGGAAAATCTTTATAGTCAGAGAGCAGTGGTTGCTTGGCGCATGTATAAAGAAGCTCTGATCCGTCACCCCAGAAATTCTTATCAATCACCTCGCCGGCATTATTTTCAAATATCACGTACGGAAGCCGAGTCACGTCCCAATGACTCGGAATGTCTCCAAGGGATTCGATCCCAGAGTCCTTGTATTGCGGATAGGCAGGAAAACTCATGCCGACAGCTCCTCGATCATCTGCTTGATGCGGTCGGTACAAGCTTTCAGGTCGCGGTCGATCTCGGCCAGCGGGCGCGGCGGCTGGAACACATAGAAGTGCCGATTGAAGGGTATCTCGAAGCCGACCACACCGACCTCGCCGTCCTGCGCGTCCGTCTTGCTTTCGTCGATCCAGGCATCCGGCACATGGGGTTTTACTTCACGCTCAAAGTAGTCGTACACCGATTCACCCAGCGGCACGTTCTCGTTGTCGCGCAGGCCGGTATCGGCTTCCGGCTGGCCTTTGACCATGCAGATATCCGCCTCTGGGTCGCGCTCGCTCAGGGCATTGAGGATGGCCTTCAGCTCCGGTGTGCTGGGCGATACATCGTGGGCGCTGAGCGCCTTTTTCAGCAGCTTGCTGAACTGCTCGCGGTTGCGGTGCAGCTGGCTTTCGTCCATGGCTTGCAGGGCTTCGAGCAGGCGCTGGCGGACCAGGGCTTCCATCCTCTCGATGGCTTTTTCTTCCAGCACCTTGGCAATGCGCTCGGCGCTGGTCTGGAAGTTCAGGCGCAGCGGGCGTTCGACGGTGATACGGCGGTAGCCGAAGGCTTCGATGGGGAAGATCTTGCTTTGCGGGGTGGCCTCGAAGCGGCCATACAGGCGCACCAGCTCGCTGATTTGATCCTCGGTGATGTACTGGCGCTTACTGCCCAGCGACTTGCGCATCTTGGCGTAGTGTTGGCTGCCGTCGATCAGCTGCACCTTGCCCTGGCGCGCAGCGGCCTTGTGGTTGGAGAGAATCCACACGTAGGTGGCGATGCCGGTGTTGTAAAACATGTCCGCCGGCAACGCGACGATGGCTTCGACCAGATCGTTCTGCAGCAGGTAGCGGCGAATCTCCGACTCGCCCGAACCGGCGCCGCCGGTGAACAGCGGCGAACCGTTGAGGATGATGCCGATGCGCGAGCCGCCTTCACGCGGGTCACGCATCTTGCTGACCAGGTGCAACAGGAACAGCAGCGAACCATCGGACACGCGCGGTAGGCCGGGGCCGAAGCGGCCGTCGAAGCCCTTGTGGCTGTGCTCGTCGGTGATCTGCTTCTGCACCTTCTTCCATTCCACGCCGAACGGCGGGTTGCTGAGCATGAAGTCGAAGTGGTACTCGGGGCCGACCAGTTGGTCGTTGGACAGGGTATTGCCGAGTTTTATGTTCTCGACCTTCTGCCCCTTGATCAGCATGTCCGCCTTGCAGATGGCGTAGGACTCGGGGTTGAGTTCCTGGCCGTGCAGGGACACGGTGACCTTTTCGCTGATGGACTGGATGTACTCGTCGCCCTCGGAGAGGAAGCCGCCGGTGCCGGCGGTCGGGTCATAGATGGTGACGATGCTGTTGGGCGCGAGCTTGCCGTCCTGCCCGGTGATCACCAGCGAGGTGGTCAGGTGCACGATATCGCGCGGGGTGAAGTGTTCCCCGGCGGTTTCGTTGGAGCTTTCGGCGAACTTGCGGATCAGCTCTTCGAAGATGATGCCCATGCCGAAGTTGCTGATGCGCTCGGGGCTCAGGTCGGTGGCGGCGAAACGCTGCACCACCTGGTACAGCAGGTTGGCGGTTTCCAGCTGCTGGACGAAATCCTCGAAGTGGAAGTGCTCGAAGATCTCGCGGGCGTCCTTGCTGAAGGACTGCACGTACTTCATCAGGTCGTCCGCGGTCTGGGTGTCGGACAGCGTGCCGAGCGTAAGCTCTGATGCGTTGAAAAACTGCAATCCACCTGTCGCGCGCAGCAGGATCATCTCGCGCACGCTGCGGGGCGGCCTTCCTGCGCGAAGGTCTGCTTGATCACCTCATCCTTGGTCGGCGCCAGCACACATTCCATCCGCCGCAGCAGGGTGAACGGCAGGATGATGCGGCCGTACTGGGACTGCTTGAAGTCACCGCGCAGCAGGTCGGCAATCGACCAGAGAAAGGCGGCCGTCTGGGAATGGTTTTCCGTGTTCACGCAACAGCTCCAAGGGGGATCGGCAAAAGCCGTTACTTTACCCCCGCTGGGCGTCACAAGGTGAGGTCGATGCAGGCGCTCTCCCCTGTCGGCATCGCGCTGCCCGATGGGGGCGACACGCAACAGCAGCCAGCCTCTCGGGGAGTGCTGTTTCAATGCCTCTCCAACCCGTCCATACGCAGTTCAATCAGCGCCCAGCCTGGGTAGCTTCGATGAATGCTCTATGCTGGTTCGTTCCAGCCGCCCCGTAGCAAGGAGTCTCTATGCCCAGCCTCGAATACCTGATTACCTGTCTGGTTGTCGTGCTGATACCCGGCGCAGGGGTGATCTATACGGTTTCGACGGCGCTGATGCACGGCCGCCGCGCCGGTATTCTGGCCGCGACTGCCTGTACGCTCGGGATTCTGCCGCATCTGCTGGCAACCATTCTCGGTGTCGCGGCGATCCTGCATTCCAGCGCGCTGGTGTTCGAGACTCTGCGTTATGCCGGTGCCGCTTACCTGCTCTATCTCGCCTACGCGACCTGGCGTGACCGTTCCGCGCTGGCGGTGGGCGGCGATAGTGAACCACTCAGGGTTCGGTCGCTGGTTGCCAAGGCGCTGTTGGTCAATCTGCTGAACCCGAAACTGACCATTTTCTTCTTGGCCTTCCTGCCGCAATTTATCCGGCCGGGCGCGGGTGACGAGCTTGGACAGCTGCTCGGCCTCAGCGCGACTTTCATGCTGATGACGTTCGCCATCTTTACGGTCTACAGCCTGCTGGCGCATGCCTTTCGCAAGGCGGTCATCGAGTCGCAGCGCGTTCAGGCCTGGTTGCGCCGGGGCTTCGCGGCATCATTCGCCGGTCTCGGTGTGAACCTGGCCTTGGCCGATAGATGAATTCCCAGGCCTTTGACGCGCCGAGCAAACGCACACGGAAATGGTTCCAGCGTCAACGGATCAGGCGGACCGTGCCGCTCTGTATGGCGTAGGCACGGAGCAGCCTGAACGAGCCGATTTGCCGCGCTCGATCAGGCGCAATAAAGCTGCCTAGTTCAACCCTGCCGCCAGTTCAACCGGGCGGATTCAGTCATCCATAAATCGCTGGCTCCCGATAATGCCGGGCACAGGCCTCGCCGTTTTCGCGGAACAGGTGGCACTTGTCGGCCTTGAGGCCGGCGGCAAAGGTTTCGCCTTCGGTGACGCGCAGGTTCCCGTCGACGCAGAGGGTGATGACGTCCTGCAGGCGTTCGAGCGTGAGGTACAGCAGGTTGTACTGGCCCAGACGCTCGGCGACGGTGATCTGGCCGTGGAAGGTGAAATCGGCCTGATCCGGCATGACGAAGTGCTCAGGACGGATGCCGAGGGTGAGCGAGTCGCCAGCGCTGACGGCGCTGCCGTCCACCGGCAGGGTCAGGGGGTAGCCGCTGGGCAGTTCGATGGTGACCGCCTCGGGGCTGGCGGAGATGGCCCGCACCTCGACGAAGTTCATCTGCGGCGAGCCGAGGAAGCCGGCGACGAAGCGGTTTTTCGGGTAGTGATAAAGGTGCAGCGGCTGACCGACCTGGGCGATCTCGCCGGCGTTGAGCACGACGATCTTGTCGGCCAGGGTCATGGCTTCGACCTGGTCGTGGGTCACGTAGATCATGGTCGAGCGGATGCGCTGGTGCAGGCGGGCAATCTCGATGCGCATCTGCACGCGGAGGAAGGCGTCGAGGTTCGACAGCGGTTCGTCGAAGAGGAACACCTTCGGCTCGCGGACCATGGTGCGGCCGATGGCGACGCGCTGGCGCTGGCCACCAGACAGATCCTTGGGCTTACGTTCGAGCAGCTTGTCGAGTTGCAGGATCGCCGCGGCCGCATCGACGCGACGCTTGATCTCCTGTTTGTCGACGTGGGCGAGCTTAAGGCCGAAGGCCATGTTCTCGGCCACGGTCATGTGCGGATAGAGGGCGTAGGACTGGAAGACCATGCCTACCGAACGATCCTTGGGTGGCAGGTCGTTGACGCGCTGGTTGTCGATCAGCAGATCGCCCGAGGTGATGTCCTCGAGCCCGGCAATCAGCCGCAGCAGGGTGGACTTGCCGCAGCCGGAGGGGCCGACGAAGACGACGAACTCGCCGTCCTCGATATCCAGGTCGATATGCCGGGTGATCGGCGTACCGTCGTAGCTCTTGCAGATGTCGCGCAGCGTGACACTGGCCATCGTTGTTGTTCTCCGTTGCTGTCGCCAAGCTCTCGTTATCTGGCGAAGCGGTGGGCCAACCCCACCGCTGCCGACGCTCCCTCAACCCGCGAGCCGCACATAGCCGAAGCCGTGCGCCGGTAGCCGCGCCCAGTGACCGTCGTATTCGGCGAAGCTGGCCGGTACACCCACCAGCGGCACCGCCTGCGCCGGCAGCTCGTAGCTGCGTGGCAGGTCGCCGAGGTTGAACAGGCACAGCCAGGCTTGCTCGCCCAGCCGCCGCTCGAACACCAGCAAGGCGTCGTCATGGTAGACCATGCGGATGTCGCCCTCGATCAGCAGGCGTTGCTCGCGCCGCCAGCCAAGGAAGCGCCGGTAGCAGTTGAGCATCGAATGCGGGTCGGCATCCTGCGCGGCCACCGACAGCGAGCGGTGCGAGTCGTCCACCGGTAGCCACGGCTGGCTGCCGGTGAAGCCGGCGTGGTGCGCCTCGCTCTCCCACGGCATCGGCGTGCGGCAGCCGTCGCGGCCCTTGAATTCCGGCCAGAAGGTAATGCCGTACGGATCGACCAGATCCTCGTAGCGCAGTTCCGCTTCCGGCAGGCCCAGCTCCTCGCCCTGATAGAGGCAGACGCTGCCGCGCAGGGACAGCAGCAGCGCCATCAGCACACGACCGCGCTCCGGATCGGGCCGGCCATCGAGCGCCCAGCGGGTCATCACCCGCACCACGTCGTGGTTGCCCATGGACCAGCACGACCAGCCATCGGCCAGTTCACGCTCGATGCCCTCCACCGTGCGGCGGATATAGGCCGGGCTGCACTGTTCGGTGAGCAGATCGAAGGAATAGGCCATGTGCAGCGTGTCGCCGCCGCTGGTGTAGGCAGCCATGGTGCGCAGGGATTCGTCGCAGCCGATCTCGGCCACCGAGGAGGCGCCGGGATAACGCTGCAGCAGCGCACGCAGGCGACGGAGGAATTCCAGGTTCTCCGGCCGCGTCTTGTCGTAGATGTGGCGCTGGTAGGCGTAGGGGTTGTCGATGCGCACGCCGATGCTGCCTTCACGAATCTCGGTGTTCGGCGGGTTGTCGCGCAGTTCGAGGTCGTGGAAGTAGAAGTTGGCGGCATCCAGACGGAAGCCGTCCACGCCGAGCTTGAGCCAGAACTCCATGTCGTCGAGCAACTGATCCTGCACGGCCGGGCAATGGAAATTCAGGTCCGGCTGGCTGGCAAGGAAGTTGTGCAGGTAGTACTGCCGGCGTCGGCTGTCCCAGCTCCAGGCCGGGCCGCCGAACACCGACAGCCAGTTGTTCGGCACGCTGCCGTCAGGTTTGGGATCGGCCCAGACGTACCAGTCGGCCTTGTCGTTGTCGCGGCTGGAGCGACTCTCGACGAACCAGGGGTGCTGGTCCGAGGAATGGTTGAGCACCTGGTCGATCAGCACGCGCATGCCGCGTTCGTGGCAGGCCTCGACCAGCCGGACGAAGTCGTCCAGGGTGCCGAACAGCGGATCGACGCCGCGGTAGTCGGCCACGTCGTAGCCGAAATCCTTCATCGGCGAGGTGAAGAACGGCGACAGCCAGATGGCGTCGACGTTGAGGCTGGCGATGTAGTCCAGCTTGTGCAGCACGCCGGGCAGGTCGCCCACGCCATCGCCGTTGCTGTCGAAGAAGCTGCGCGGGTAGACCTGATAGATCACCCCGCCGCGCCACCAGTTCTGAAGTTGCTCGGACATACCACGTACCTTGAGTGAGCGTGAAGACGGGGTCACTCTAGGTGCGGCAAGCGGTCGCAACATCCTCCGGCGGCGGGCGTACGCAGGCGTAACAGGCGGGCGTAGCTGGCCTGCCGAGCGAGGGCGTAGAGCGGCCCAGCGAGCCGGTCAGCGCACCCGCGCCGGGTTGCCGACCACGGTGGCGCCGGGCGGCACGTCGCGGGTGACCACGCTGCCGGCACCGATCACCGCATCGTCGCCCACCGTCACACCCGGGAGGATGATCGCCCCGCCACCGACCCAGACGTTGCGACCGATATGGATCGGCCGACCGAACTCCACGCCCGAACGACGCGCCTCGGGCTCACGCGGATGGTCGGCGGTGTAGAGCTGCACCGCCGGCCCGATCTGCGCGCCGGCGCCGATGTGCACCTCGACCACATCGAGAATCACACAGTTGAAATTGAGAAAGGCGCCTTCGCCCAGGTGGATGTTGTAGCCGTAGTCGCAGTGGAACGGCGGACGGATCACCGCGCCGGCACCGACCGAGGCCAACCGCTCGGCCAGCAGCGCCCGGCGCTCGTCCGGCGAGGCTACCAGCGCTGCGTTGTAGCGCACCATCCAGGCCTTGGCCGCGGCCTGATCGGCAAGAATTTCCGGGTCGCCGGGGTGGTACAGCTCGCCGGCCAGCATCTTCTGTTTTTCGCTCATCGTCATCGCGGTGCCTCCATCAGCAAAGCTTCGTAGGTGCCACAGCCGGGCGCCGCCCTCCTCCTCCCCCCGCGTCTGCTCGCGGGCGCTGCCAGCTAGTCGCCCTGGATCTTGCTCAGCAGGTCGCGCGCCAGCTGCACCGCCTCGCTGCGGTGGGTGATGTTGAGCTTCTGGTAGAGGCTGCGGATGTGCGTCTTGATGGTGGTGGGCGCGACGTTCAGGTGATCGGCGATCTGCTCGTTGGACTGCCCGGCGTGGATCAGGCTCAGCACCTGCCATTCGCGCCGGGTCAGCGGCGAACGGCGGATCAGCTCGGGCACGTCGGGGCGGTTGATGATGTCCTGAATCACCGCCTCGTCGAGGGTGATACGGATGGCGCGGCTGAAGTCGCGCTGCTGCTGCGCCAGCTGGATCAGCCGCGTGGCGCGCTGGGCTTCCGGTTCGTCGAGGGTGCGCTCGTGCAGCAGGCACTTGAGCATGCCGATGATCGGCTTGCCGACCCTCAGGAAGCTGCCAACGGCGCCGCTGCCACTGGCCAGGGTCATGGCCCGTTGCAGGTGATCCAGCGCCTGCTGGCGCTCTTCGCGCAGCCAGTGCAGCTGCGCCAGCAGGATGTGGTTGCGGTTGCGATCCATCACCAGGCCATGGCGCTCGGCGTCGGTCAGCAGCTGGCGCAGGATCGGCAGTGCGCTGTCCAGCTGGCCCAGCGCCACATGGGCACGGGCATGATTGCGCGCGTTGAGTTGGGCGAAGTGGTTGGCGCCCGCGCTGACTGGTGGCGCGCTGAGCAGCCATTGGCGAATCGCCTCGCGGTCCTGGCTGGAGTCCCAGTAGGCCAGCATCACCGCGTGGGCATTGGCCAGCCAGTCGATGTGGTAGCGATCATCGGCAAGCATCGCTTGCAGCTGGGCGATGTAGTCGGCACAGGCGCTCTGCTGGCCGCGGGCGTAGGCCACGCCGGCCAGCAAGGCGTAGTTCTGTAGGCGCCAGCGCTGGTCGCCGAGTTCATCGAGAATCTGGATGCCCTGCAGCGCGCACTGCTCGGCGGCATCCAGCTGATGCCATTCCAACAGCACCTGACCGCGCACCCGGTAGACGAACTCGACGATCGGCGTGGCCTGCAGATGCTGCTGTTCGATGTACTGAATAGCACGCTCCTGCAGCGTGTAGGCCTTCTGCAGATGGCCCTGGGCGATGGCGATCTCCGACAGCTGACCGAGGCTCCACACCACCAGGTGCGAGGCGTTGATCTCCCGCGCGCGGCGCTCGGCTTCCTCGTACTGCTTCTGTGCCTGCGGCAGTGCGCCCTGAACGAAATGCGCCTCGGCCAGGCCGGACAGCGCGGCCACGCGCGAAGTGCGCATGATCAGCGGCTCGCAGGTCAGCGCCTCCTGGGCCAGGGTGATGGCACGCTGCTCGTCGCCCTGGTTCATCGCCACCTGCGCACGCACCGCGTTGAACTCGCAGACGATGCGTGCCCAGTCCTGCTCGGAGCAGCTGCGCTGCAGCGCCAGCTCGGCGGCCTTGATCCAGCGCTCGACGTGCTCGAACTGATAGCAGTTCTGCGACACCCAGGCCTGCAACAGAGTGAGCAGCGGCGAGCTGGCGACCACCGCTTCGGGCAGGGTTTCCAGACATTGCTGCAGCAACTCCAGCCGACCCTGACGGTAGAAGGCACGCCCGTGCCGCTGCAGAATCTCGGCGACCTGCTGCGGGTCGCCGGCCAGCACGGCATGGCGCGCGGCCTCCTCTGGCATGTTCTCGGCCAGCAGCGCCTCGGCCGCACGCAGGTGCAACTGGTTGAGCCGCTGCGGCTGATAGGTGCGCAGCTCGCCCTGGAGGAACACGGCAAACAGCGGGTGATAGCTGTACCAGCGGCGCAAGCTGTCCAGCGGCTGGATGAACAGGCCGCCACGCTCGAGCCGTTCGAGCATCTCGCGGCCGTGGCAAGCCTCGGTCAGGTGATCGGCCAGCGCGGCATTGAAGCGCTCCAGCAGACAGGTCGCCTCGAGAAAACCGCGCAGGTCATGGGGCAGCCCCTCGATCACCTGCTCGCGCATGTAGTCGCGGATATCCGGGTGGCCGAGCTGCAGGTTCTCCAGAAACAGGTCCATGCCGCGACTGGTCTGTACTTCCTGCAACGCCAGCTGCAGCGCGCAGGGCCAGCCACCGATGCGTCGATTGAGCCGTTCGACCTGCTCGCGGTTGATGTTCACCGGCACGCCCAGCTCCAGCAGCGCCTGTACCTCGTCATCCTCGAAGGCCAGCTGGCGGGCATCGAGCAGCAGCAGCTGATGCTTGACCCGCAGCTCGGCGACGCCCAGCTCGGGCAGCTGCCGGCTGCACACCAGCAGGGTCATCCAGCAAGGCATGTGGCGCAGGAAGAAACGCAGTCCGGCGATCAGCTCGGCGTCGTGCAGCACCTCGAACTCGTCGAGCACGATCAGGATGGCCTCGTGCTCGCTCGGCAGTTCGGCCAGCAGTTGAGTGAACAGCGCATCCAGCGACACCTGGCCCTGCTCGGCCAGCGCCAAGGCCAGCGGACAGCCGGCATCCAGCTGACGGTCCAGCGCCTGGGTCAGGTAGCGGCCGAACTGCAGCCCCAGGTTGTCGCTGGCATGCAGCTGGAACCAGGCGATACGGCCATCGAAGGCCCGCGCCCACTGCGCCGCCAGGGTGGTCTTGCCGAAGCCGCTGGCGGCGTGCAGCACGGCCAGGCGTACCTGCGGCAGGCGCTGCTGCCACTCGTCCAGGCGCGGCCGTTCGAGCAGGCCCGGCGGCAGCATGGGGATCGCCAGCTTGGTGGGGATCAACGGCAGCAGAGGTGGCATCGCGGCATTCATCGACGGTTCCCTGTTCTTGTTCTTGTCATGACCTGGCGCACCGGTTCGCACCGCTCCCGCTCCCCGGTCTCGCGCCTCGTTTCAACTCACGCGGTCAGCCCTTCACCCCGCCGGCGGTGAGGCCACCGACGATCCACTTCTGGCAGTAGAGGAACACGGCGGTGATGGGCAGCCCGGAGAGTACCGCGGCGGCGGCGAAGTCGCCCCACAGGTAGTTCTGCGGATAGAGGTACTGCTGCGCGCCGACCGAGAGGGTGAGCTTGTCCACGTCCATCAGCAGCACCGAGGCGATGGGGTATTCGGTGACGCTGGTGATGAAGGCGAGAATGAACACCACCGCCAGGATCGGCACGCTCATCGGCAGCAGGATATGGAAGAACGCCTGCCAGGTGCTGGCGCCATCGACGATGGCGGCCTCCTCCAGCGAGGCGTCGATGCTCTCGAAGTAGCCCTTGATGGTCCAGATGTGCAGCGCCATGCCGCCCAGCGAGGCGACGATCACCGCGCCGTGGCTGTTCACCCCGAGCCAGCTGACGTGCTGGCCGAGCTGGTCGAACAGGGCGTAGATCGCCACCAGCGAGAGCACCGGCGGGAACATCTGGAAGATCAGCATGCTTTTCAGGATCGGCGCCTTGCCGGCAAAGCGCATGCGCGCGAAGGCGTAGGCGCTGGTGGTCGACAACAGCAGGATCAGCGCCGAGCTGACCAGGGCGATCTTCACCGAATTCCACAGCCACAGCAGCACCGGGAACGGCGGCTGGGTCACGCTGCCATCCTCGTGGGTGTAGGGGATGCCGAGGGCCAGCGACCAGTGTTCCAGCGTCGGGTTCTCGGGAAACAGGCTGCCGGTGGCGAAGTTGCCCTCGCGAAAGGAGATCGACACCACCATCAGCAGCGGAAAGAGGATCGCCGCGACGAAGGCCAGCAGCGCCGCATGGGTCGCCCACAGCCGGTAACGCGCGGATTTCGGTTGCACCATGGCCATGACCGTCTCCTTATACCTTCACTTTCGAGAGTTTGAGGTTCAGCAGCGCCATGGCACCGACGAGGATGAAGATCATCGTGGCGATGGCCGCGGCCAGGGCGAAGTCCTGCCCGGAATCCTGGAAGGCGATGCGGTAGGTGTAGCTGACCAAGAGATCCGTGGTGCCGGCCGGCGTGCTCGCGCCGATGATGTCCGGGCCGCCACGGGTCAGCAGGGTAATCAGCACGAAGTTGTTGAAGTTGAAGGCGAAGCAGGCGATCAGCAGCGGCATCAGCGGCTTGATCAGCTGCGGCAGGGTGATGCGCAGCAGGTTGTCCAGCGGGCTCGCGCCATCAATCGCCGACGCCTCGTACTGATCCCGCGGGATGGCCTGCAAGAGGCCCATGCACAGCAGCAGCATGTACGGGTAGCCGAGCCAGGTGTTGACGATGAGGATCATCATGCGCGCCAGGGCCGGGTCGCTGAACCAGTCCGGGCGGATGCCGAACAGCCCTTCGAGCAGCAGGTTGATCTCGCCGAAGTTCTGGTTGAACAGCCCGCGGAACACCAGGATGGAAATGAACCCCGGCACCGCGTACGGCAGGATCAGCATCAGCCGGTAGAACGCCTTGCCGCGCACCAGCTCCCACTGCAGCAGGCTGGCCAGCACCAGCCCCACGGCGAGGGTGAAGACCACGGTGAGCCCGGCGAAGGCGAAGGTCCAGGCGAATATCTGCATGAACGGTTCGCGGATGCTCGGTTCGCTCAGCACCCGGGTGAAGTTGGCGAAACCGGCGAACACGGTGAAGCCCGGCGGCACCGCCTTGCCGGTTTCGTCGACGTAGAAGCCGCGCTCCATGTCGGCGGTCAGACGCGCACCGCTGCGGGTATCGACCAGCACGCCGGGGCCGTCCTGGCGATAGACCGGCTCGACCGCCGCCACCTCGCGCAGGCCGTACAGCCGCAGCAGGCTGCCATCCGGCGCCTGCATGACCCACTGTTCCAGCGCCTTGCGCCGCTGAATTACCTCGCGCAGCGCCAGCGCATCGCCCAGCCCTTCGACGTCCTCGGCTGGCTGCAGCGTCAGCGGTGCTTCCGCATCCGGCTCGCCGGTCAGCGGCGGACTGACGAACACGCCCTGCTCGCCCTTGTCGATGCGCAGGCGCTCGCCTTGCGGGCTCGAATGCAGGCTGAAACGGAAGCGCTCGCCGGCCAGGTAGGTCTGGCTCAGGTGGTACTGCTCCACCTGGGCCAGGCTCAACAAGTGGCTGCCGCTGTAGTTGGTGAAGCCGATGCCCACCGTGTAGAGCAGCGGAAAGATGACGAACACCAGCATCCCCGCCACCGACGGGTAGATGTAGCGCTGGGCGTACATGCGCCGGTTGATGAACAGGTAGCTGGCGATGCCGGTGACCACCAGCCCGAGCAGGGCGAAGGCCATCTGCTTCTGAACGTAGAGCGCGACCACCAGATACAGCGCGAAGGCGTTGAAGGTGAGCCACGCAAGCCAGCGCACGCCGGTGGTCAGGGAGCGGGGCAAACCCCGGAAGGTCGGACGGGTCATGGCTGGGCTGGGCAACTCGGCACGGGCATTCACGGGAGCAGAACCTTTGAGAACGGAGCATAGTCCGCCGGCGCGCGCGAGGCGGCGGCCGGCGACGGGTTCAACGGACGATGCGCTTGGCGGCGTCATCCAGGGCGGCGTCGACATCCTGCCGGCCGGAGGAGATGTTGGTCAGTGCGGCTTCCATCGCCGACCAGAACGCCCCCATCTCCGGCACGTTGGGCATCGGCTCGCCCATCTGCGCGTTCTCGAAGGTCGCCTTGATGTGCGGATTGCTGGACAGCTCCTGCATGTAGGCGGTGTTGGCGACGGCACCCAGCGGCACGTCGGCGTTCACCGTCTTCAGGCCCTCGACCTCGAGCAGGTAGTTTTCGAGGAATTCCACGGCCAGGTCCTTGTTCGGGCTGGCGGCGTTGAGCAGCGCCGCGGCGACACCGACGAAGGGCTTGCCCGCCTCGCCATCGATGGCGGGGATCGGCGCCACGCCGAAGTCGATGCCGCTCTTCTCGATGTTCGACCAGGCCCACGGGCCGCTGATCATCATCGCCGACTCGCCCTTGTTGAAGGCCGCCTCGGCCACGCTGTAGTCGGCACCCTTGGGCATCACGCCCTTGTCGATCAGCTCGCGCAGCACCTTGGCACCGGCCTTGGCGCCGGCGTTGTTCACGCCGGTGGATTTGACGTTGTAGCCACCGTCGGTCTGCTCGAACACATAGCCGCCCTTGGCCGACAGCAGCGGCCAGGTGAAGTAGGTGTTGTTGTAGTCCCAGAGGATGGCGCGCTTGCCCTGGGCGGCGAGCTTTTCGTTGAGCGCGAGGACGTCAGCGAAGCTCTTGGGTGGGGTGTCGACCAGGGCCTTGTTGTAGATCAGGCCGATGGTTTCCACCGAGATCGGATAACCCCACAGCTTGTTGTCGTAGGTCACCGCCTGCCAGGAGAAGTCGGCGATGCCGGACTTGGTCTCGGCGCTGGGGGTGACGGGGGTGAGCAGGCCGCTCTTGGCCCATTCGCCGATGCGGTCATGGGCCCAGATGAAGATGTCCGGGCCGTTGCCGGTGGCGGCGGCCTGCTGGAACCTGTCGGTGGCGCTGTCCGGGTGCGCCACTTCGACCGGGATACCGGTCTCGGCGGTGAACTTCTTGCCGACTTCGGCCAGGCCCTTGTAGCCCTTGTCGCCGTTGATCCAGACGACCAGCTTGCCTTCCTCGATCGCTGCCAGCGCCGGCAGCGGCAGGCTGAAGGTGGCCGCCAGGCCGACAGTGGCGATACACCAGAATTTCTTGTTCATGCTTCGCGTTCCTCGTGGCTTCTTGTTTTTTGTTCCACCTGCTGCCGGCCTGAGGCTCTGGCAGTCGTTCCATCCTCGGCAGCTGACGTGCAATCTGCATCCTCCCTTTCGGGGGCGCAGAGGGCGTAGAAGCGGGGCGTAGATCGTCGCCGGCAACCTCGCAAAATACGCTGCCAAGCCTAGCGCTTACGCCTGTTGCAGGCCGCCGATGCGCAGTCAAATGCGGCGAAATCATCACGGAGCTGCCCCGATGCCCGCCCATTCGTCGTCCGACCTGCTGCAAGCCCCCGGTCATGCCCCCGTGGTACCGGACGCTCGCTGCACCAACCGCACATCTGGCACAGACAGCAGCCACCGCGACGAAGTGCCCGAAGCCGGTCAGCGCCGATGAGCGCTGCCTCGCTGAGTGCCTGGGCGCGGCGCCAGGCGCAACTTACCTTTCTCGCCAGCGGCACCGAGTTTCGCCTGGGCCGCGCCGAGGATTGCCCGCTGCCGCCGGCCGAGCTGGCCGCGATCACGGGCGATGAGCCCTGGGTGCGCGACTGTCTCGATGATGGGCTGACCGCACGCGTTTACCGCATCCGGCTGGATGGGCGCGACTGGGCGCTCAAGGTCGCCCGCCGGCCCTGTCGGGTGCAGAACCCCGATGGCCAGACGAGCTTTCTCAACGAACTGCAGCGCCGCCGCGATCTGGCCCGCTTGATGCGCACGCCGGAACAGGCCGAACGTCTGGCCGGCATCGTGCCGACGCAGTATGCCTCGCTGCAGCAGGGCATCATCCTCTCGCCCTGGGTCGAAGGCCGGCGCATCGAGCGCTGGGACGAGCGCCAGCTCACCGAGCTGTTCGACCTGCTGATCGCCTTGCTGCTCGCCGGCCTGTTCGAATGGGACCTGGCCGCCGGCAACACGCTGGACGACGGGCGCATCCGCCTGTTCGATTTCGGCTACCTCTACCCCTTCGACCCGCTGCGCCAGTACAACAGCGACGGCCTGGCCTCGCCGGGCTTCCACGTCGCCGAACGTTTCGAGACGCGGCAGCTGTTCGCCTGCCTGCTGCGGCTGGAACGCGAGAGCGAGACGCAGGCACTTGCCGATTTCGCACTGGAAAAACGCATCGCGCTGGAGGCCTACCAGCGCCTGCATCGAGAACTCGCCGCCCGCGGTGCCAGCCAGGGAGTGCTGGCCTGGCTCGAGAAGATCATCCGCGCGTGGCGCGACGCACTGGCCAGCGATCCGAGCGCGCTGTACCTGCAGGAAGCCTGGCGCTCGCACTGGCTGGACGTGAAGGACGACCTCAGCGGGCAGAGCTGCACACCGCTGACGCTGCAGCGCCTGGCCTGGCTCAGAGCAGCAGTCACCACGCAGTATGCCGAGCTGCTCGCCAGCGGTGCGCTGGCTAACGAGCGACAGCCCGACCGCGAAGCGCTGCTCGACGACCTGCACCAGGCCGAAGCGCAGGCGATTCGCTGGCAACTGGCCGATGCGCGGAGCGCCGAAAACTAGCGATAGCAGGGCGCGCTGAACGGCGGCCCCGCCCCCAGCGCAACGGTACCGCCGCCGAGACAAGGCCCGCCTCACATCCGCGAGGCGGGCCGCAGTTGCCGCCCGGGCTAGAGCCGGCCGACGGTGGTGGCGCCTTCGCTCGGCGTCAGGCTGTTGTTCGCCCCGCCCTGCCATTGCCGCACCTGGGTGGCGTTGGCCTCGTTGCGGATCAGGCATTTCCATTCCACGTTCTGGCCGGCAGGCAAGGCAATGCTGCCCTTCCAGGTCGGGTAGCCGCTGGTGTCGGTCAGGCGCACGGCCGACGCCGGGCTCCAGTTGCCGAGCTGGCTGACGTTGCCCGCCGCGTAGACGCTGTCGCCCATCTGCGTCACGCCGTTGTCGCAGCGGAAATTCACCTTGACCAGCGCGCCGGGCTCGCCGCCGCCGCTGCCCGTACCGGTGCGCCACACGCGCACCTGGCCGTTACTGGCGTTGACCGCTTCGCTGAAGCTGCCGCTGGCCACCTGGCCGGGATTGCCCAGGTCGGAGTTCAGCGCCACCACCAGGGTCTGCTGGCTGCCGCTGACAGTGGCGACCAGACCGCTGTAGCCGCTGTGGAAGCTGATCGCCGAATCGGCACGCACGCCAGCGGCGCGACGCACCTGGATCAGCTGGCGGATGAAGTCGCCGTAGCCCCAGTCGTACATGTGCGACCAGTACACCACTGGCGTGCCGGGGCTGGTGAGGATGTAGGCGTAGGCCTGACGGATCAGCCCGTCCTGCAGCGGCCAGTGATGCTGGCCACCGTTCTGCCCGGGCGAGTAGCCGGTGTCGTGGTTGTCGACGAAGGTCACCGCCACCTCGCGCCAGCGCGGATCGGGGTTGCCGTTCAGGCCGTGCTTCCAGTCGGCGACCGAGCCGTTCTGCATGCGCTCCTTGAGGGCGAAGTCGAACACCGGGCATTTGGCCCGGTCGGACCAGTCCTTGATGATCTGCTGCCAGCTCGCCGTGTTGCGCCAGTCCCAGCTCGGATATTCAGAGGGGCCTTTCCACAGCTCGCCGACGCAGAAGCTGCTGTCGGCGCTGTCGCTCATCCAGCTGTCGACCCGCTCGGGCGCGTAGCCGCGGACGAAATCGAAACGGAAGCCGCCAGCGCCGTACTGACCGCGCAGGTTGGCGAGTTCGTCGCGGAACATGCCGTAGACCTGCGGATGACTGGTATTGAGGTCCGCATCGCCGCCGATGAAGCGGTCGCCGTCGTCGCAGTCATTGGGGTAGTTGCCTGGGTCGGCGCAGTCGTTGCGCCAGAAGCCCTGGCCGGCCGGCAGGTTGATTTCCTTGTTCGGGTAGCCGCGGTTCATGTGGTTGGGCACCACGTCGTAGAGCACCTTCACCCCGGCACCGCCGAGCGCGCCAGCGGCCTGGCGCAGCTGGGCGTCGCTGCCGTAGCGGCCGTTCTTGTTGAAGTCGTGCCAGAAGTAGCCCTCACCGCCGCCGGAGTTGCTGCCGTCGCTCCAGCTGGAGAAGTCACGCCAGGGCACCGGCATCCAGATTGCCGAGAAGCCGTCGGCGGCGATGGTCGCGGCCTGCTGGCGGAGGATGTTGTACCAGTCGTTGGGCGCCTCGCGGACGACGTTCCAGTGGAAGCCCTGGAGGATGATTTCGTCGCCGCCGTGGTAGCGCACGGCGTTGGGGCTTTTGCCGGCCTGGTCGGCCATTGCCGGCAACGGCAGCAGGATTGCCGCCAATACGGCGGCACGCAGGATGTGGCTCATCGCAATACTCCGGTTCTTGTGCTTGTACGGGTAGCCGACGGCAGAGCCGCCGGACGAGGATGAACGCCGGTCGGAGCATCGACCGGCCCGCGCAGGCTGCTCCTGCACGCCACCGTGACCAACCTCCCCCGCCCAGTTGCCGGCGGCGTAGTGGCCAGGCCGAAGGCGGCTGGCAATCATCTGCGCCCCTCTCGTCCCAGCCCCGCCCCGGGGATTACGCCGCTCTCATCCTGATTACGCCCTGGCGCTGCGCCAGCGAAATCCGCGCCGCGGAGGATGCCGCCTTCGCCGCCATCTCCGAGGCTTGCGTCACCGCGCTGCACCGCCACTGGCCGACAGCGCCGGCGTGATCGTTCGGCATTAACAAGAAAAACAAGGACCCCGTCATGAAGCACACCGCGCACCCAAGCTTTGTTCTCAAACCCGCCTTCCTGCTCGCCGCCCTGCTGGTCGGCGGCCCTGCCCTGGCGGTCGATTTCCATGGTTATCTGCGTTCGGGCGTCGGCGCCACGGCCGGCGGCGGCGATCAGGCCTGCTTCCAGGCCACTGGCGCACCGGCGAAATATCGCCTGGGCAACGAATGCGAAACCTACGCCGAGATCGGCCTCGGTCAGGAGGTGTGGAGCGAAGGCAACCGCAGCTTCTACGTCGACAGCATGATCGCCTACCGCTCCGATCAGGGTAACGACTGGGAAGCCGGCGGCACCGATACCGACGGCGACGAGAACAACCCCTTCGACGAGGCCGGCACCACCTCCATCCGCCAGTTCAACGTGGTCGGCAAGAACCTGATCCCGAGCCTGCCAGGCGCGGCGATCTGGGCCGGCAAGCGCTACTACAAGCGCCACGACGTGCACATCAATGACTACTACTACTGGGATGTCTCCGGCCCCGGCGCCGGTATCGAAGACATCGACCTGGGCTTCGCCAAGGCCAGCGTCGCGTGGATTCGCAACACCGACGGCGACTGGGTCTACCAGGGCTCGGGCACCGGCACCAACCTGGCCAACGACACCCTGGACTTTCGCCTCGGCGGGATCGACGTCAACCCGGGCGGCAAGCTGGAGCTCGGCTACGACTACGGCAAGGCCAACCTCACCGACGAGCAGGAACGCGACCCCGGCTACGAGGACCAGAAGGGCCATCTGGTCACCCTCGAACACACCCAGAGCGACTGGTTCGGCGGCTACAACAAGCTCGCCCTGCAGTACGGCACCGACGGCATCATCGGCAGCAGCGGGCGCAACAGCACCGGTAACAGCGACGGCAAGATGTTCCGCCTGGTCAACCAGGGCGTGGTCGGCCTGACCGACAACATCGAGATGATGTACGTGCAGATCTACGAGGATCGCGATTTCGACAACGACTCCGGGCAGACCTGGGCCAGCTTCGGCGTGCGCCCGGTGTACAAGTGGAGCGACGTGATGAGCACCGCACTGGAGTTCGGCTACGACCGCGTCGATCCGCAGGCCGACGGCGAACGCACCCGCGACCTGAAGAAACTCACCCTGGCCCAGCAGTGGTCGGCCGGCAACAGCTTCTGGGCGCGCCCGCAGATCCGCGTGTTCGCCACCTACGCGCAGTGGGACGGCGGCCGTTACCAGGCGGCCAGCGAATCCATCGATGCCGGCGACGACGACGGCATCACCTTCGGCGTGCAGGCCGAGGCCTGGTGGTAAACCGCGGCTGAACGCCGTTGCAGGCCACGCCAACCTTTTCGCCCCCACCGTCCAGACGGTGCCTTTGCCCCGACGCTGGCAGGTCGGGGCATTTTTTATCCGGAGAACCGCCATGCATCCTTTATCTCTTCTCGCCGCGGGGCTGATCGCCCTGGCGCTCGCCGGCTGCAGCAGCGAGCCACTGCGCAGGGTCGACGCCCTCGCCGCCAGCCCCGCGCCGCTGCAAGGCTCGGTCGAACAGGCGCGTGCCGCGCTGGCCGCCGCGCCGATCTGCTGCAGCCGTCTCGACCAGTTGCCGTTCGAGCCGCTCGAAGCCGGTTTCGCCGGTGACGTACTGATCGACAGCCAGGCGCCGGCCTACCGCTTCGAAACCGGCAAGAGCTTCCTGCGCGCCTTCAAACTGCCGGCCGGAGGCCCGTCATTCGAAATCCGTCTCTACAGCCAGGCCGGCAGCAGCGTGCTGGCGCCCAACGCCATGCTGCTCGACAGCCGCATGCGCCCGACCCGCCTGTTGGATGCCGACGACTTCGTCTACGTGCCGCCGACCGGGCTCAAGGGCGACAGCCTGGACGCGCGCCTGCGCATCGACCGCTCGCAGCCCGAGCACCCAGGCAACGAGCGCTACCTGATCCTCTACACCAGCGAGGCGCAGATGGCCGGCCAGACCACGCTCGAACACCCGGCCAAGGCCTATGCCAAGGCGCTGGGCAACGAACCGCCGAGCATCCCCGACCCGGTGGCGCAGCACTCGCCAGTAGGCGTGATCAAACTGGTGATGATCCCCGACAGTGCCGCCG
This sequence comes from Stutzerimonas sp. 21-1, assembly GCF_056336065.1. Taxonomy (NCBI): domain Bacteria; kingdom Pseudomonadati; phylum Pseudomonadota; class Gammaproteobacteria; order Pseudomonadales; family Pseudomonadaceae; genus Stutzerimonas; species Stutzerimonas sp. 21-1. The sequence goes on from NZ_CM150500.1 coordinate 3,302,692, forward strand.
GCTCAACCGCCAAGGGCTATGTGCCGGGTTACAGCATCGGCCAGGAAATGGGCAACGAACTGCCCGTCGCGCCGGCCCCCGCGGTGCTGCCGGAAACCTCGGCCTACTACCGCCAGGCGATCGACGCCGCGCTGGCGCAGAAGGATCTGGAACGCGCGCTGCGTCTGGCCGACGAAGCGGCACGGGTAGGCGACAGCACGGCGAAGCAGCACCTGCTCGAACGCATCGAGATTCGCTGATCGGTCAGCCGCCCTCCGGCTGGGTAACGGTGCAAGGCCACAGCCGCCGGTGGCTGTGGCCTGACGTTCATTCGCCGCGGATGTACTGTTCGAGCTGCTGGATCAGGTTGTCCTGCTCGGCCATGGTTTCCTTGACCACGTCACCGATCGACAGCAGGCCGACGGTGCGGCCCTCGTCCAGCACCGGCAGGTGGCGCAGGTGCTTCTCGGTCATGATCTCCATGCACTCGCGGATGCTCTGGCGCGGCTCCACGGTGATGACCTTGCTGGTCATGATGGCGCTGACCGGGGTGACGAACGAGGAGCGCCCCTGAAGCACGATCTTGCGCGCGTAATCGCGCTCGCTGACGATCCCCACCAACCGCCCCGAGGCATCGGCGACCGGCAGTGCACCGACGTTTTTCTCGGCCATCAGCTTGAGCGCGTCGAATACCGAATCCTCGGGGGCGATCATCACGATGCCTTGCGTCTGCTTGGCACCAATCACCTGCGCAACCGTTTTCATGGGACAGCTCCTTCCTGTTGGTTTTGACGGAAATGCGGCCCATGGCATCTCCGCTTCGAGCAAGCCTGAGACAGAACATATAGCGTGGCCGCGAGCGCGGCAAAGCGTTTCCGCTCGCGCCGCGGCAAGCCTGTATGCAAATGCTTCCGCCGAGTCAGGCGCTCAGCTTCAGACCGACCAGCCCGGCGAGCAGCAACAGCGCGCTGAGCAGTCGCGCCGGCGAGGCGCTTTCGCCAAAGATGACGATGCCCAACGCTACGGTGCCCAACGCACCGATGCCGACCCATATCGCGTAGGCCGTACCGACCGGCAGCACCTGCATGGCGCGGGCGAGGAGGAAGAAGCTGCCAGCCATCGCCACGACGGTGAGCACGCTGGGCAGCGGACGGGTGAAACCTTCGGAAGCCTTGAGGCCAATGGCCCAGCCCACTTCCAGAAGGCCGGCAATGATCAGCATGATCCAGGCCGAATGCATGAGGAGACTCCATCAAAAACGGCAGGGTCGTCCCCGCATGATCCGACACACCGGCGGGTCGTCCCGCGGCGAATGCGACCCTAGCACAGCGGCGCACGGTGGTGGATCACTCAAAGCGGCCGTTGACCGTGGGCGTTAACGGCGTGACCGCGAACGAACGAACATCGATCGATGGCGCTTTGGATCGCGGGTACGCCGAGTCTCATCCCGGCGCAGATGCCATGTGGTGGATGGGTGAAGCGTCATCCACCCTACGAACCGCTCGCGTAGGGTGGAAAACTGCGAAGCATTTTCCACCGTTCCGCCCTCGCCAGCAGAGGGACGCCCTCTCCGCAAACAGTCTCAGGCCACAGCATGCCCGCGGGCCGCTTCGCTCAGGTAGAACCAGGCGGGACGGTCCAGCTTCAACTCAGCGCCCAACAGCGCCGCCTCGATCCGCTCCCAGCGCAGGCTGCCGAGGATCGGCACCGGCCGACCGGGCAGCTGCCGCAGCCAGGCCAGCGCCACCTGGTTGGGCGTCACGCCCAGATCGGCGGCGACTTCATCGAGTGCGCTGCACAAGCGCTCACCGAAGCGTCCACCGCCCATGGGCGACCAGGCCAGCACCTGCAGCCCGGCCGCCTGCAGCGCATGCAAGCTGCCATCCCACACCCAATGCTGGGCCTGCAGAGACAGCTCGATCTGGTTGCAGCGCAGCGGCACACACTGGGCCAATGCCTGGCAATGCAGGATGCCGGCGTTGGACAGCCCCACCCAGCCGACCTTGCCGCTGGCGACCAGCCCGTTCAGCGTCTCGGCCACCTCGTCCACCTGCAGCAGCGGGTCCGGGCGATGCAGCAGGAAACCATCGAGTCGCCCCACGCCCAGCCGCGCCAGGCTGGCGTCCACCGCCTGACGCAGGTAGCGGGCACTGGAGTCGTAGTGCTTGACTCGCCAGCGCGAGCAGTCCTGTCCCGCCGGCACGATGTCGGCCTTGCCGATGATCTGCAGCCGCTGGCGCAGTCCCCGTGCCTGGCGCAGAACCGCGCCGAAGTGCGCCTCGCATTGCCCGCCGGCATAGATATCGGCATGGTCGAAGCCGTTCAGCCCGCGCTCGATACAGCGTTCGATAAAGCTCAGCAGCGCCTGGGGTTCGCCCAGCTCGGGATATTCCAGCAGGCGCATCATGCCCAGCAACATCGGCTGGGCGAGCACGGGTGCGGCCATGGTGGCGCTCCGTCAGAAGATGTAGTCGGTGGTCAGGAAGCTCGACTGGCGATCCCGAATGATCCGGTCGACCAGCTGCTTGTTGGCCTCGTTGAAGCGCGTCGCCACCAGGGTGCGGATGGAGAACACGCGCAGGGCGTCGTGTACCGACAGCGTGCCCTCGGCGGAATTCTTGCGGCCGTTGAACGGGTAGCTGTCCGGCCCGCGCTGGCACTGGGCGTTAATGTTGATGCGGCCGACCTGGTTGACGAAGGCATCCACCAGCCGGCCTACCTGCGCCGGGTCGTTGCCGAAGATCGACAGCTGCTGGCCGTAGTCGGAGGCGGTGACGTAGTCGATCACCTCCTGCAGGTCGCGGTAGGGCACCACCGGCACCAGCGGGCCGAACTGCTCTTCGTGATAGACGCGCATGGACGAATCCACCGGGCTCAGCACGGCCGGCTGGAAGAAGCTCAGGTGCGACTCGCCACCGCCGGCGTTGATCACCCGCGCGCCCTTGGCCACGGCGTCTTCCAGCACCGCATGCAGGTAATCGGTCTTGCCCGGTTCCGGCAGCGGCGTCAGCGCCACGCCGGGTTCCCAGGGCATGCCCGGCTTGAGCGCATTGACCCGCGCGGCAAGGCGTTCGAGGAAATCATCGAGCACCGTTTCGTGCACGAAGAGGATTTTCAGCGCGGTGCAACGCTGGCCGTTGAACGACAGCGCGCCGGTCACCGCCTCCTCCACGGCATTGTCGAGATCGACCTGCGGCAGGACGATGCCCGGGTTCTTCGCGTCCAGCCCCAGCGCGGCGCGCAGGCGGTGCGGACGCGGGTGCAACTTCTTCAGGTCGGCGGCGCCCTTGTGCGTGCCGATGAAGGCGAACACGTCGACCTTGCCGCTGGCCATCAGCGCGCTGACCGTCTCGCGGCCGCGGCCGTAGATGACGTTGATGACCCCGGCCGGGAAGCTGTCGCGGAAGGCTTCGAGCAGCGGACGGATCAGCAGCACGCCGAACTTGGCCGGTTTGAACACCACGGTGTTGCCCATGATCAGCGCCGGGATCAGCGTGGTGAAGGTTTCGTTCAGCGGGTAGTTGTACGGACCCATGCACAGCGCCACGCCCATCGGCACGCGGCGGATCTGCCCCAGCGTGCCCTGCTCCAGCTCGAAGCGGCTGGAGCTGCGGTCCAGTTCCTTCAGCGCATGGATGGTGTCGACGATGTAGTCGCAAGTGCGGTCGAACTCCTTCTCCGAGTCCTTGAGGTTCTTGCCGATCTCCCACATCAGCAGTTTGACCACCGCCTCGCGCTGCTCGCGCATGCGCGCCAGAAAGCGCTCGACATGGGCGATGCGCTCGGCCACGCGCATGGTCGGCCAGGCGCCGCGGCCGTTGTCGTAGGCTGCAACCGCCGCATCCAGTGCCTGCAGTGCGGCGTCGGCATCCAGCAGCGGCGTGCTGCCCAGCACGACCTGGCGCTCGCTGCCGTCCGCCTCGCGCAGGAACACCGGGCTGCGGACTTCGGCCAGCGGGCCGTGCCACTGCCGCAGTTCGCCATCGAGCAGATAGTCGCGCTGCTCGACCGGTGCATCCGGGCGGTAGGCAGCGGGAATCTCATCGAGACGGGGGAACAGCTCGGCAAGCGGGCGCGCGGTAGTCATGGAACCTCCAGGTAGCGAATCGGGGCGATCGCGGCAGGCCCCACGCCCACCGCGACGGGTCGGACGGATTACAGCTCGCGCTGTTCGGCACGCTCGGCGCGCAGGTCGAAATCGCGCGGCAGTTCGGCCGGCGCTGCGCTGTCCAGCGCCTGCAGGGCCTGGCGCGTGGCGCTTTCGATGGCGGCCCAGTCGCCGGCACGTACGGCCTTGGCGTCGACCATCCAGGTGCCGCCGACGCACATCACGTTGGCCTGCGCCAGGTAGTCCCGGGCGTTGCGCGCGTTGATGCCACCGGTCGGGCAGAAACGGATATTGCCGAACGGCCCACCCAGCGCCTTGAGCGCGGCAACGCCGCCGCAGACCTCGGCCGGGAACAGCTTGAAGCGGCGGTAACCCAGGGCGTAGCCGAGCATGATTTCCGAGGCGCTGGCGACGCCCGGCAGCAGCGGCAACGGGCTATGCAGCGCGGCATCCAGCAGTTCGGCAGTGCTGCCCGGGGAGACGATGAATTGCGCCCCTGCAGCCTCAGCCTGCTCGAGCATGGCGGCATCCAGCACGGTGCCGGCGCCGACGATCAATTCGGGGCGCTGCTCGCGCAGCAGGCGGATAGCACTCAGGCCCAGGGCCGAGCGCAGGGTGATTTCCAGCACCTTGAGGCCGCCGACAGCCAAAGCGTCGGCCAGCGGCAGGATGTCCGCCTCACGCTCGATGGTGATTACCGGCAGGATGCGCGCAGCGCTGCACCACTGGTCGATCAGGGCGATCTTGTCGGTCATGCTGGCGGCGCGGGTTTGGCTAGATGTCATGAAAGATTCCTTGCGGCCTCAGGGGCACCAGTAGATTTCGAGGGGACGGGCGAGGAAGGCGCGGATCGGCATCGCTTCGTAGGATTCGCCGGCCAGGGCCTGGTTGAGCGTGGCCAGCTTGCCCGGGCCGTGCAGGGCGAGCAGGGTCAGCCGCGCACTGGCCAGTAGCGCCAGCGACATACTCAGGCGCTGGCGTGGCACGCTCGGCGCCTGCATCCGCAGGCAGCGCCGCGTACCACGCGGGTCGAGCGCCACTTCCAGGTTCGGGCTGTCGGGGAACAGCGAGGCGGTGTGGCCGTCCTCGCCCATGCCCAGCACCAGCACGTCGATCGGCGGCAGCTCGGCCAGCACGGCATCGGCGCGCTCGGCCGCCTCGTCGATACTGGCCGCGCTCTGGTACAGGCCAATCAGCCGTGCCGCGGCGGCCGGCCCCTGCAACAGGTGTTGGCGTACCAGCCCTTCATTGCTGTCCGGATGGCTGACCGGCACCCAGCGCTCGTCGGCGAGGCTGACGGTGACCCTGGCCCAGTCCAGTTCCTGCTGCGCGAGGCGCTCGAAGAAGGCGATCGGGCTGCGTCCGCCGGAAACCACCAGGGTCGCCGCACCACGCTCGGCGATCGCGCCGCGCAGGGCGTTGCTCACGGTCAGCGCCAGTTCGCCGGCCAGCTGTTCGGCGTTGCCGAGGCTGAAACCGAGGGTCTGCACCGGGAGATCGAGGTTAGAGATCGTCATACCAACTCCTGCCGTCACGGCTGATCAGGGCAATCGAGGCAGCCGGTCCCCAGCTGCCTGCGGTGTAGGGTTTGGGGGGCGCGCCGACGCGTTGCCAGCCGTCGATCAGCTGGTCGCACCACTTCCAGGCGTATTCGATTTCGTCCTTGCGCACGAAGAGGTTCTGGTTGCCCTTCATCACTTCCAGCAGCAGACGCTCGTAGGCGTCCGGGATGCGCGGGCTCTTGTAGGTTTCCGAGAAATTCAGCTGCAGCGGGCCGCTGCGCAGCTGCATACCCTTGTCCAGGCCCTGGTCCTTGGTCATCACCAGCAGCGAGATACCCTCCTGCGGCTGCAGGCGGATGATCAGCTTGTTGCCGATCAGCTGGCGCTGCTCCGGGGCGAAGATGTAGTGCGGCGGCGCCTTGAAGTGGATGACGATCTGCGACAGCTTCTGCGGCATGCGCTTGCCGGTACGCAGGTAGAACGGCACCCCGGCCCAGCGCCAGTTGCAGATCTCGGCACGCAGGGCAACGAAGGTCTCGGTGTCGCTCTGGGTGTTGGAGTTTTCCTCCTCCAGATAGCCCGGCACCTGGCGCCCGAGGATGCTGCCGGCGACGTACTGACCGCGCACCAGCTGCTGGCCGAGCTGCTCCGGCGCGATCGGCGCCAGCGCTTTGAGCACCTTGACCTTCTCGTCGCGGATGCTGTCGGCCGAGAGGTCGCTGGGCGGGTCCATGGCGATCAGGCAGAGCAGCTGCAACAGGTGGTTCTGAATCATGTCGCGCAGCTGGCCGGCCTGATCGAAGTAGCCCCAGCGGCCTTCGATGCCGACGGTTTCGGCAACGGTGATCTCCACGTGGGAAATGTGGTTCTGGTTCCACTGCGTCTCGAACAGGCTGTTGGCGAAGCGCAGGGCGATGAGGTTCTGCACCGTGTCCTTGCCCAGGTAATGATCGATGCGATAGGTGCGGTCTTCCGGGAAGAAGCGCGCCACCGCGTCGTTCACCTCGCGGGAGGATTCCAGGTCATGGCCAATGGGCTTTTCCAGCACCACGCGAGTGCGCTCGGCCAGCCCCGCCTCCGCCAGCCCGGCGCAGATCACGCCATAGACGGACGCCGGAGTGGCAAAGAAGGCGACGATCCGTTCGGCCTGGCCGGCCTTGTCCGCCAGCGCGGCGTAGTCCTCGCGGCGGCCGAACTCCATGCTCAGGTAGTCCAGCCGGGCCAGGAAGCGCTGCAGGGCGCTCTCGTCGAGCTCGCGTTCGGCCACATGCCGGCGCAGGTGCTCGGCAATCAGCGCCAGGTGCGTGGCCGGTTCGCCGCCGTCACGGGCCAGACCGAGGATGCGGGTGTCCGCCGGCAGCAGGCCGGCACGATCGAGCTGATAAAGCGCGGGAAACAGCTTGCGCAGGGCCAGGTCACCGAGGGCGCCGAACAGCGCCAGGGTGCAGGGTTCGACAGATAATGGCGTCATGATGTTTGTTCTTCTACTAAAACTGCCCTATGAATACACGGCAATGCTCGGTTATTCAAGTTCAATGTAGTAATAACAACAACATTTACCGTGAAACAAGATTCCTGTGGTCGCTCCGCACCCCGCTCAGTAGGATAGGTGACCCCTTTGGCAAGCCGCATCAGGACCGACATGGACCGCGTACACAACCTGCTCGAGCAGATCCAGCGCCGCCTCGAAGACCTCAACAAGGCCGAGCGCAAGGTCGCCGAAGTCATTCTGCGCAACCCGCAGCAGGCGACCCGCTTCAGCATCGCCACGCTGGCGCAGACCGCGCAGGTCAGCGAGCCCACGGTGAATCGCTTCTGTCGCTCGTTCGGCGTCAGCGGCTATCCGGAGCTGAAGATGCAGCTGGCGCAGAGCCTGGCCAGCGGCGCTGCCTACGTCAGCCAGGCGGTGGAGCCGGACGACGGCCCGGCGGAATACACCCGCAAGATCTTCGGCTCAGCCATCGCCTCGCTGGACAGCGCCTGCCAGAGCCTCGACCCGCAGCTGGTCAGCCGCGCCGTGGACCTGATGATCCAGGCCCGGCAGATCCACTTCTTCGGCCTCGGCGCCTCGGCCTCGGTGGCGCTGGATGCGCAGCACAAGTTCTTCCGCTTCAACCTGGCGGTGACCGCCCATTCGGACGTGCTGATGCAGCGCATGCTGGCCTCGGTGGCGCACACGGGCGACCTGTTCGTGATCATTTCCTACACCGGACGCACCCGCGAACTGGTGGAGGTGGCGCGCATCGCCCGGCAGAACGGCGCCTCGGTCCTCGGCCTGACCGCCGCCGGCTCGCCGCTGGCCCAGGCCAGTACGCTGAGTCTGAATATCCCGCTGCCCGAGGACACCGACATCTACATGCCGATGACCTCGCGCATCATCCAGCTCACCGTGCTCGACGTGCTCGCCACCGGCATGACCCTGCGCCGCGGCGTGGATTTCCAGCCGCATCTGCGCAAAGTGAAGGAAAGCCTGAATGCCAGCCGCTACCCGGCGGATGAAGAGCCGGGCTAAGAAAAACAGAACCAGCGCAAATGCGGGATGTTGCTATAACAACATCCCGCATCACGCCCTGCACAACCCCGTCAGCGCGCCAGCGCCTGCTCCAGCGCCACCCCGGCGCCTTCCAACCCCGGAAACTCAGCAGTCACCAGCCACACCGGCACCTCGCCGAGATAGCCACTCATGCAGCCCTTGCTGGTGAAACCGCGGGCGAAACCACTGGCGGCGAAGAAATCGGCGAAACGCGGCACCACGCCACCGACGATATACACCCCGCCCCGCGCGCCGAGCGTGAGCACGTTGTTGCCGGCCACGCGGCCGAGCCACACGCAGAACTGGTCCAGAGTCGCCACCGCCAGAGGATCGCCCGCCAGCGCGGCCGCGGTGACTTCAGCCGGCGACGCCAGTCGCGGCGTCAAACCGGCCAGGGCACAGACCGCACGGTAGAGCAGCAACAGGCCACCGCCACTGAGCACGTCCTCGGCACGCACATGGCCAAGCTGCGCGAACAGCATCTGCCACAGCGCCGCCTCGTGCGCATCCGCCACGGGCAGATCGACGTGCCCGCCCTCCCCCGGCAACGCACGCCAGCTGCCACCACCCAGGGGCATCAACGCGGCGACGCCCAGCCCGGTGCCCGGCCCGATGACCAGCGCCGGCGCGTCGGGCTCGGCGACGCCAGAGAGGATCGTACGGCGCTCCGCCTCGCTGACCCGCGTCATACCCAGCGCCATCGCGGCGAAGTCGTTGATCAGCTGCAGTTCATCCAGCTGCAACGCACCGCAGAAGTCGCGCCGCGACAGCCGCCAGTGATTGTTGGTGAAGGTGAACTGCTCGCCCTTGACCGGCCCGGCACAGGCCAGGCACGCCGCACCGACGCTGCCCGGCGCCAGACCGAGCGAAGCCAGGTAATGTTCGACCGCCTGTTCCGGGGTGGCGAAATCCGCCGCCGCCAGCACTTGCACCGACTCCAGTCGCGAGTCACGCCAGAGGGCGAAGCGCGCGTTGGTGCCGCCGATATCCCCGACCAGCGCCAGCCTCATCGCAGCGCCTCCAGCCCGGCGGTGAACACACTGGCGCCCTGCTCGGCGGAACTGAACGCCGCCCGCATGAAGCCGAACAGCTCGCGCCCGCAGCCCTGAACGCTGGCCGCAGGCGCCGCTGCCGGCGCGCGATCGGCCAGCTCGGCGGCATCCACCAGCACCTCGAGCGTGCCGCTCTGTCCATCCACGCGCAGCAGATCGCCGTCGCGCACGCGCGCCAGCGGTCCGCCGTCGATCGCCTCCGGACACACATGGATCGCCGCCGGCACCTTGCCCGAGGCCCCGGACATGCGCCCGTCGGTGACCAGCGCGACCTTGAAGCCGCGATCCTGCAGCACGCCGAGATAGGGCGTCAGCTTGTGCAGTTCCGGCATGCCGTTGGCGCGCGGCCCCTGGAAACGCACCACGGCGACGAAATCAAGCTCCAGCTCGCCAGCCTTGAACGCCTCGACCAGCTCCAGCTGATCGGCAAAGACCCGCGCCGGCGCCTCCACCACCCGATGCTCCGGCGCCACGGCAGACACCTTCATCACGCCACGACCGAGATTGCCGCTCATCACCCGCAGCCCGCCTTCAGCCGAGAACGGCCGCGCCACCGGCCGCAGGATGCTCTCATCCAGACTCGTCGCAGCCCCTTCACGCCAGGTCAGCCGCCCCTCCTCGAGGAAAGGCTCCTGCGTGTAGCGTCTGAGTCCTTGCCCCACCACGGTCTGCACATCCTCATGCAGCAGGCCGGCGTCGAGCAGCTCGCGCACCAGCAGCGCGACGCCGCCCGCAGCATGGAAGTGGTTGATATCGGCCGAGCCGTTGGGATACACGCGCGCCAGCGTCGGCACCACCTCGGAGAGATCGGCCATGTCCTGCCAGGTCAGCTGGATACCGGCGGCCTGGGCGATGGCCGGCATGTGCAGGGTGTGATTGGTCGAGCCGCCGGTGGCATGCAGGGCGACGATGGCATTGACCAGCACACGTTCATCCACCAACTCACCCAGCGGGGTGAAGCTGCCACCCTGCGGCGTCAGACGGGTGACCTGGCGCGCCGCCTCGGCAGTCAGCGCTTCGCGCAGGGGCGTGCCCGGGCTGACGAAGGAGGAGCCCGGCAGGTGCAGGCCCATCACCTCCATCAGCATCTGGTTGGTGTTGGCGGTGCCGTAGAAGGTGCAGGTGCCGGGGCTGTGATAGGCCTGCATCTCCGCGGCCAGCAGCTCGTCACGACTGGCGTTGCCTTCGGCGTAGCGCTGGCGCACCGCGGCCTTGTCCTTGTTGGCCAGCCCGGAGGACATCGGCCCGGCCGGCACGAACACGGCCGGCAGATGACCGAAGCGCAGCGCACCGATCAGCAGCCCGGGAACGATCTTGTCGCAGATGCCGAGCAGCAGCGCCCCATCGAACAGGTTGTGCGACAGCGCCACCGCAGTGCTCATGGCGATCACCTCGCGGCTGGCAATGGCCAGCTCCATACCCGGCTCGCCCTGGGTGACGCCGTCACACATCGCCGGCACGCCACCGGCCACCTGCCCCACCGAACCGATCTCGCGCAGCGCCTGGCGCAGACGTTCGGGATAGTCCTCGTAGGGCTGATGCGCCGAGAGCATGTCGTTGTAGGCGGTGACGATGGCGATGTTGGCGGCATCGGGCAGGCGCAGGCGCTGCTTGTCCTGCGCACCACAACCGGCGACGCCGTGGGCGAAGTTCGCGCACTGGGCGCCGCTGCGCGCCGGCCCCGCCCCCGCCGCCCCACGAATCAGCGCCAGATAGCGCTCACGGGTTGGGCGACTGCGGGCGATCAAGCGCTCGGTAACGGCGAGGACACGAGGGTGCATGCGGCTGACTCCAGATTATTTTTGTTGGTTTTTATACCAACATAAGCCGAAGCCAACAACGATTTATCGCGTGCAAAAACAAATATTTTGTTTTTTATAACAAGATCACCGATTCAGCAGTTCGAGCTTTCGACGCAGCTGCGCCGCATGGGCCTTTTCCGCACGCAGCCCCGCGAAGAACTCGGCCTTCTCCCGCTCAAGGCGCTCGATGATTGCGCCAACGTTCACCAGCAGTTCGCGCAACACGCGCAACTCGCTCTGCTGCCGGCGATAGCCGAACCCGAGTGCGCAGAGCGCGATCAGCACTACCAGAACGACACACAGCGACACCCCCATCACCAGCCAGGACATGCTCAGCGCTTCCATCTCTCCACTCCTTGTGCATTGGCAAAACGCCATCTTCGAGCGAGACGATATGTAGCTTTAGAAGACAGGTCGATAATGTTTACTTGCACAGGTAAAGGAATGCAGCAGGTTACCGGGGCCCTGCGTGCCATCAGACCACGCCCCTGGAAGTCGCCAGCCGGCGGACGGCGCCGGCTGGCGGGCTGACCGCCCACGCATCGCCGTGCGCACGGATATGTCAGGAAACTGGACAGATAAAACAGCGCCGCCGTGCGGCACTCAATCACCCATCGGCATCGCGCCGCGCCCCTCGCGAGGCTGGCTGCCATCATGCCGCTTCAACTGCAGGAAAATGCTCGCGCCCGCCAGGCTCATGCCGCCGAGGCAGAGGAACGTCAGCTCGAAGGCATGCAGCACCTCGGCGCCCTGCGCACCCGGCACGGTGAAACCGCCCAGCAGCGCGCCTGCGGTCGCGACCCCGAGACTCATCGACAACTGCACCACCACCGAAAGCAGGCTGTTGCCGCTGCTGGCGTTGGCGTTGCTGAGGCCGATCAACGTCACGGTGTTCATCGCGGTGAACTGCAACGAGTTACCCACGCCGATCAGCCCCAGGTGCGCCAGCAGCAACAGGTAGGGCGTATCGGCATCCACCGTCGCCAGCCCGGCGATCAGCATGCCGAGCAGCGCGGTGTTGCCGATCAGCAGGTTGCGGTAGCCCAGGCGGTCGAGCAGCCCCTTGGCCAGCGGCTTGACCAGCATCGCGCCCACCGCCAGCGGAATCATGCTCATCCCCGCCTGCGCCGGCGAGTAGCCCAGCGCGACCTGCAGCAGCAGCGGCAGCAGGAACGGCAACGCACCGCTGCCCAGGCGGGCGAACAGATTGCCGCAGATACCCACCGCGAAGCTGCGCGTATGGAACAGCCGCGGGCTGAACAGCGGCGCCGGGATGCGTGCGGCACGCAGCCAGTACGCCGCCAGGCAGGCAGCGCCGGCGAACAGCAGCACCAGCACCCGTGCGTGCGGCATGTGCAGCTCGCCGAGCCCTTCCAGGGCGATGGTGATCAGCAGCATCGCCGCGCCGAACAGGATGAAACCGAGGGTATCGAAGCGCATCCGCTTGTCCGCGCGGAAATCAGGCATGAAGCGGAACGCCGCGATGCAGCCGATCACCCCGACCGGCAGGTTGATCAGGAAGATCCAGTGCCAGGAGGCGTACTGCACCAGCCAGCCGCCGAGCGTCGGCCCGAGCAGCGGCCCGACCATGCCGGGCAGCGCGATGAAGGTCATCACCCGCACGAACTCGCTGCGCGGGAAGGCCCGCAGCACCACCAGCCGTCCGACCGGCAACATCAGCGCGCCGCCGATGGCCTGCACGACGCGGGCGCCGATCAACTGATCGAGGCTCACCGACAATGCGCAGAGCAATGAGCCGAAAGTGAACAACACCACCGCAGAGAAGAACGTCTTGCGCGTGCCGAAGCGGTCGGCGATCCAGCCGGATGCCGGAATCAGCAGCGCCACGATGAGCATGTAGGCGATCACCACGCCCTGCATGCGCAGCGGGTCCTCGGCCAGATCACGTGCCATTGCCGGCAGCGCGGTGTTGAGGATGGTGCCATCCAGCGTCTGCATGAAGAAGGCGATGGCAACCAGCCAGGGCAGGACACGGGCGGTGCGGGCGTCCAGAACGGAGGTCGGCAGCATGGCGGGCTCTAGGGCGAAGGGTTCGTCATCTTAGAGGATTCGTCTGGGCAAGGTGCGCCGCGACCGGCGCCCGACGGCCGCAACGCGGTCACCCGCGCGGCGCTGCGACAACCGGACGCGGACCGGCGCCAGCACCCGCCGCTGCTGGGATCCAGGCTGGCAGCAGCTCGCCGAGCGCGCCAGTAACAAAATATTTCTTCGGAAATTGACACGAATCATTATCATTAGAAGCCGCAAGTGCGAGTCTGTTTCCGTACTTATCCCTACCGGAGGCTTCCATGCGTATCCCCGCCACCCTCGCGATCACCACCCTGCTGCTCACCCCGCTCGCCCAGGCCAAGGAATATCCCATCGGCGAGCCGCAGCAATGCGGTGGCATGGAAGTCGGCGCGGTCTATCTGCAGCCGGTGGAAATGGACCCGGCCGGCATGATGCTCGCGGCGGCCAAATCCGACGTGCACCTGGAAGCGGACATCTCCGCCACCGAAAACAACCGCAACGGCTGGCAGGAAGGCAGTTTCGTGCCGTACCTGAGCATCCACTACACGCTGCGCAAGAAGGGTTCGAGCGAAGTCATCGAAGGCGACTTCCATCCGATGGTCGCCAACGACGGTCCGCACTACGGCGACAACGTCAAGCTGCTCGGCCCGGGCAAGTATCAGCTGACCTACAAGATCCTGCCGCCGGGTTCGGGCCACGCCATGTTCGGCCGCCACGTCGACAAGGAAACCGGCGTCGCCCCGTGGTTCGAAGGCTGCGAGCTGAACTACGAGTTCACCTACGCCGGCATCGGCAAGAAAGGCGGTTACTGAGGCGGAGAAGGCCCATGCGTACATTCCTGCTCGCCGCCCTGCTGCTGACCGGCGCTGCCGGCAGCGCCCAGGCGGCACTGCCGACTTACGAGCTGACCATCCGCGACGGCCACTTCGAACCGGCCTCGATCGAAGTGCCGGCGCGCCAGCGCTTCAAGATCGTGGTGCACAACGCCGGCAGCGGCCCGACCGAGTTCGAGAGCACGCCGCTGCGGGTGGAGAAGGTGCTGTCGCCGGGGGTGACCTCGTTCGTCGTGATCCATCCGTTGAAGCCGGGGCGCTACCCGTTCTTCGACGAATTCCATCTGGACCTTCCCGAAGGCGAGATCGTCGCCAAGTAGTTCGCAGGAGCTAGTCATGGGCCAATCCATGTTCATCGTCTGGCGCGAGAGCGTCGAGGCACTGCTGGTGATCGGCATCCTGCATGCCTGGCTGCGCCAGCAGCCGGGCGCGGGCCACGCGCTGCGCATGCTCTGGGGCGGCGTCGCAGCCGGCCTGGGCCTGGCGGTCGCGCTGGGCTGGGGCGTGCTGCGCGCCGGCGACTGGCTGGCCGGCAGCGGCGGCGAGTGGTTCCAGTGCGGCATGCTGCTGGTGGCGAGCATGCTGATCCTGCACATGGTCGGCTGGATGCATCACCACGGTCGCACCCTCAAGAGCAGCCTGCAGAACAGCGCGGCGCAGCAGCTCAGCCAGGGCAGCGGCTTCGGCCTGCTGCTGCTCGCCATGCTCGCCGTCGGGCGCGAGGGCAGCGAGACGGTGGTGTTCCTCTACGGCATCGGCAACCAGCAGCAGGGCCACGACCTCACCGGCTTCGTCATCGGCGGCGTGCTGGGCTTCGTCCTCGCGCTGCTCAGCTACGCGGCGCTGCAGGCCGGTAGCCGTTTCTTCAGCTGGCGGCGCTTCTTCCAGGTCAGCGAAGTGCTCCTGCTGCTGCTCGGCAGCGCGCTGTTGATGGCCGGACTGGATCGTTTCAGCGGCCAGCTGATGGGCATGGACGTGCCGGAGCAGTTCTACAGCTTCTTCGGCGATCCGCTGTGGGACACCTCGGCGTGGCTGGACGACGGCAGCGCGTTGGGCAGCACCATCGCCGGCCTCACCGGTTACCGTGCGATGCCGTCGCTGGCCGCGGCGCTGACCCTGCTGCTGTACTGGCTGGCGGTGTGGACCTGGCTGCGCCCGGCGCGGCCGGTGGCGCTGGCGACGAGGCCGGCATGATCGCCCAGGCGCCCTGGCTGGCGCGCGTCGGTGACTGGCTGCGTGAGCACGCCAAAATCATCCGCGCGGTGCAGTGGCTGGTGGTGGGGTTCTACCTGGTGCTGCTGGTGATCCCCGCCGTGCTGCCGCTGCCACCCGCCCAGGCGGGCATGCTCGACAACCTCACGCTGCTGGCGCAGTTCGTCTTCTGGGGCCTGTGGTGGCCGTTCGTGCTGCTGTCGATGGTGCTGTTCGGCCGCATGTGGTGCGGCGTGCTCTGCCCGGAAGGCTCGCTGAGCGAGTGGATCAGCTGGCGCGGGCTGGGCCGCGGCACGCCGCGCTGGATACGCTGGGGCGGCTGGCCGACCGTGGCGTTCATTCTCACCACCGTCTATGGCCAGCTGATCAGCGTCTACGACTACGCCCAGGCCGCGCTGCTGATCCTCGGTGGCTCCACCGTCGCGGCGATGCTGGTGGGCTACCTCTACGGACGCGGCAAACGCGTCTGGTGCCGCTACCTGTGCCCGGTCAGCGGCGTGTTCTCGCTGCTCGCGCGCCTCGCACCGCTGCATTACAAAGTCGATGAACAGCGCTGGCTGGAAAACAGCGGTCCGCACCTGCCTACCCCCAACTGCGCGCCGCTGCTGGACATCCGTCGCATGCAGGGCGCCAGCGACTGCCACGCCTGCGGCCGGTGCAGCGGCCAGCGCGGCGCGGTGCAGCTCAGCGCCCGCTCGCCGAACCAGGAAATCCTCATCGTCGGCAACCAGCCGCAGCACAGCCACTGGGACAGCACCCTGCTGCTGTTCGGCATGCTCGGCCTGGCGATGGGCGCCTTCCAGTGGACAGTCAGCCCGTGGTTCATCGCCCTCAAGCAGGCCGCCGCCGAATGGCTGGTCGATCGCGAACTGTTCTGGCCGCTGGAAGCCGATGCGCCCTGGTGGCTGCTGACGCACTATCCGCAGGTCAACGACGCGTTCAGCTGGCTCGACGGCGCGGCGATCCTCGCCTACATCGGCGGCAGCGCCGTGCTGCTCGGCGGCGCACTGTGGCTGCTGGTGCAGGCGGCCGTGCGACTGATGGGACGCAGCGGCAACGTGTTCCACCATCTGGCGCTGAGCCTGACGCCGCTGGGCGGCGCGGGGCTGTTCCTCGGTCTTTCCGCCACCACGGTCAAGCTGCTGCGCTACGAAGGCCTGCTGCTGAGCTGGGTGCCGCTGGCACGCGCGGCGCTGCTGGTCGGCGCGATCATCTGGAGCCTGTACCTGGCCTGGAAGGTCATCGGCCGCCACGGCGCCAACGGCCTGCGCCGGCTGCTGGCATTCAGCTGCATGAGCGGCGCCGCCGCGTTGATCGGCTATGGCTGGTGGCTGCAGTTCTGGGGCTGGAACTGAGACGCGCGACCGGCATCCGGCTCAGCGCCCCGACAGCGGCGCGTTGCCAGGAATGCCCTGCACCGGCGTGCCGAGCCCCAGCGCCCGCTCGGTGAACCAACCGCGGTTGGTTTCCAGCGCGTAGCGCGCCGGTGCCTGGGCGCAACGCATCTCCCGGCTGAACGGCTCGAGGTCGATCAGGTCGACGATCACCCCCCGCTCATCGAGGAACGCCGCGGACAGCGGCAGCGGCGTGTCCTTCATCCACAGGCAGTTGTGCCGCACCTCGTCGAAGCGGAACAGCATGCCGCTGTCGGTGGCCAGCTCGCGGCGTCCCATCAGGCCGAGCTGGCGCTGCTCGGCGGTCAGCGCGTACTCCGCAGACAACTCATGTTCTCCCAGGCGCAGGGCCAGCGGTTCGGCCGCCTGTACCAGCGGCGCCAGCAGCGACAACACAAGCGCAACACGCATCGAACATCCTCCCAAACCCGTAACGAATCGGCCGTGCCTGCCGACGCCAGCGTCCATCGCAGCGCGGCCGATAATGGCCAGCATAGCCAGTGCGCAGACGCCCTGCGCCGCCCGCGCCGGCCTGCGCATGTCCATCGCGGCGGACACATGGGTCCAGTCCGGCGGACATCAAGACCTGTCCGGATAACTGAACACTTGACTGAAAAGCCAGCCGGATCAAACAGTTAGCGATCTGGCACGGAACTCGCTAAACCGTCCGGGCGGCATCGTCCGCACGCCGAACAATAACAACAACATGCCTGTCACCGCCGCGAGACTCCCGAATGCCCCGGCAGCATCCGATCGCACGGCAACAGGTCAGGAGATCGTCCCGATGAGCGTCGTCATCGCCCTTGCCGCACTGGCTCTGCTGATGCTGGCTGCATACCGCGGCTACAGCGTCATCCTCTTCGCCCCCATCGCCGCCCTCGGTGCGGTGCTGCTCACCGATCCATCCGCCGTGGCCCCGGCCTTCACCGGCGTGTTCATGGAGAAGATGGTCGGCTTCATCAAGCTGTACTTCCCGGTATTCCTGCTCGGTGCCGTGTTCGGCAAGTTGATCGAGCTGTCCGGTTTCTCGCGCTCGATCGTCGCCGCGGCGATCCGCCTGCTCGGCACGCGTCAGGCCATGCTGGTGATCGTGCTGGTCTGCGCGCTGCTGACCTACGGTGGGGTTTCGCTGTTCGTCGTAGTGTTCGCCGTGTACCCGTTCGCCGCCGAGATGTTCCGCCAGAGCGACATGCCCAAGCGGCTGATCCCGGCGACCATCGCGCTCGGTGCGTTCAGTTTCACGATGGATGCCCTGCCCGGCACCCCGCAGATCCAGAACATCATTCCCACCACCTTCTTCGGCACCACGTCGTGGGCGGCGCCCTGGCTGGGTGTGATCGGCACGCTGTTCGTGTTCAGCGTCGGCATGTTCTATCTGCATCGCCAGCTGCGCAAAGCCAAGGCGCGCGGCGAAGGCTACGGCACGGAGCTGCGCAACGAGCCGGAGACCGCCGAGGACATCGCCCTGCCCAATCCCTGGCTGGCACTGTCACCGCTGATTCTGGTGGGCGTGGCCAACCTGCTGTTCACCCGCTGGATTCCCGAGGTCTACGGCAAGACCCACAGCCTGCAACTGGCCGGCATGGCGCAGCCGGTGACCAGCGAAGTGGCCAAGCTGACCGGCATCTGGGCGGTGCAGGCGGCGTTGCTGCTGGGCATTCTGCTGGTGTTGATCTGCGGCTTTCGCGCGATCAAGGCCAAGCTCGCCGAAGGTACCAGGACCGCGGTCGGCGGCGCCCTGCTAGCGTCGATGAACACCGCGTCGGAATACGGCTTCGGCGCGGTGATCGCCTCGCTACCGGGTTTCCTGGTATTGGCCGACGCGCTGAAGAACATCCCCAACCCGCTGATCAACGAAGCGGTCACCGTCACCCTGCTCGCCGGCATCACCGGCTCGGCCTCGGGCGGCATGAGCATCGCCCTGGCGGCCATGTCCGACACCTTCATCACCGCCGCCAATGCCGCCAACATCCCGCTGGAAGTGCTACACCGAATAGCGTCGATGGCGTCCGGCGGCATGGACACCCTGCCGCACAACGGCGCGGTGATCACCCTGCTGGCGGTGACCGGCCTGACCCACCGCGAGGCCTACAAGGACATCTTCGGCATCACCCTGATCAAGACCCTGGCGGTGTTCGTAGTGATCGGCGTGTTCTACGCCACCGGAATCGTTTGAGCCCGCGCGGCGAGGAGAGCAACACATGAATCTGCAAGGCAAGACCGCCCTGGTCACCGGTTCCACCAGCGGGATCGGCCTGGGCATCGCCCTCAAGCTGGCCGAGGCCGGCGCCAACCTGGTCCTCAACGGCTTCGGCGACGTCGACGCGGCGCTGGCGGCAATCCGCGCATGCGGCGGGCAGGCCATCCACCATCCGGCCGACGTGAGCGATCCCGAGCAGATCGCAGCGATGGTCGCCGCGGCCGAACAGCGGTTCGGCGGCGTCGACATTCTCGTCAACAACGCCGGCATCCAGCACGTCGCGCCGGTGGAGCAATTCCCGGTCGAGCGCTGGGACGCGATCATCGCCATCAACCTGTCGTCGGCTTTCCACACCACGCGCCTGGCGCTGCCGGGCATGCGCCAGCGCGGCTGGGGGCGGATCATCAACCTCGCCTCGGTGCACGGCCTGGTGGGTTCGGCGCAGAAGGCCGCCTACGTGGCGGCCAAGCACGGGCTGGTCGGGCTGACCAAGGTGGTGGCGCTGGAAACCGCCACCACGGCGATCACCTGCAACGCCATCTGCCCCGGCTGGGTGCTCACGCCGCTGGTGCAGCAGCAGATCGACGAACGCGCCCGCGTCGATGGCGACACCCAGCGCGCGCGCCACGACCTGCTGGCCGAGAAGCAGCCGTCGCTGGACTTCGTCACCCCCGCGCAGCTCGGCGCACTGGTGCTGTTCCTCTGCAGCGAAGCCGGTGAGCAGGTGCGCGGCGCGGCGTGGAACATGGACGGCGGCTGGGCCGCGCAATAGCCGCTTTTCGCTGACCTGCGACAACGTCGCGGCGGGCCCGGCCCCGCTGCGGCTTGGCAAGCGCCCGGCGGCTGAGGCTAGATAGCCAGCATCTCCCAGCGAAAGTCCGCGCATGACCACTATTACCAGCGAAACGCCGAACAGCGGCAAAGCCCCGGTGCACCTGGCCCTGCGCCGGGTCGCCATCGACACCTACCGCGAGAACGTCGCCTACCTGCACCGCGATTGCGCGGCCTGCCGCGCCGAGGGTTTCCAGGCGCTGGCCAAGGTCGAGATCCGCGTCAACGGCAAGCGCATCCTCGCCAGCCTCAACGTGGTGGACGACTCCGCCATCGTCGGCTGCAACGAACTCGGGCTGTCCGAGGACGCCTTCGCCCAGCTCGGCGCAGAGCCCGGCGTGCCCGCTTCGATCTCCCAGGCCGAGCCGGCGCCCTCGATCCCCGCGTTGCACCGCAAGATCGCCGGCGAGCGCCTGCACCGCGAGGATTTCCAGGCGATCATCCGCGACATCGCCGAGCACCGTTACTCGAAGATCGAGCTGACCGCCTTCGTCGTCGCCTGCAACCAGGGTGAGCTGGACCGCGAGGAGGTGTACTTCCTCACCGACGCGATGATCCAGGTCGGCCGCCGCCTCGACTGGCGCGAGCATCCGGTGGTCGACAAGCATTGCATCGGCGGCATTCCCGGCAACCGCACCTCGATGCTGGTGGTGCCCATCGTCGCCGCGCACGGCATGCTCTGCCCGAAGACCAGCTCGCGGGCGATCACCTCGCCGGCCGGCACCGCCGACACCATGGAGGTGCTGGCCAACGTCGAGCTGCCCTTCGAGCGCCTCTGCGAGATGGTCCGCGAGGAGCGCGGTTGCCTGGCCTGGGGCGGCAGCAGCGAACTGTCGCCCGCCGACGACGTGCTGATCGCCGTCGAGCGGCCGCTGTCGATCGACTCGCCGGGACAGATGGTCGCCTCGATCCTGTCGAAGAAGATCGCCGCCGGCTCCACCCACCTGCTGCTGGACATTCCCATCGGCCCCACCGCCAAGGTGCGCTCGATGACCGAGGCGCAGCGCCTGCGCAAGCTGTTCGAGTTCGTCGCCTCGCGCCTGGGGCTGGCGCTCGACGTGGTGATCACCGATGGCCGCCAGCCGATCGGCAACGGCATCGGTCCGGTGCTGGAGGCGCGTGACGTCATGCAGGTGCTGCAGAACGACCCGGCCGCACCGATCGACCTGCGGCAGAAGGCGCTGCGCCTGGCCGGCCGCATGCTGGAATTCGACCCCGACGTGCGCGGCGGCGACGGCTATGCCATCGCCCGCGACATCCTCGACTCGGGGCGGGCGCTGAAGAAGATGCACTCGATCATCGCCGCGCAGGGCGCCAAACCCTTCGACCACAACCAGCCGCCGCTGGCCAGGCTCAGCTTCGACGTGCTGGCCGACCGCGACGCCGTGGTCACCGGCATCGACAACCTGCAGCTGGCACGCATCGCGCGGTTGGCCGGCGCGCCGAAGGTACAGGGCGCGGGCGTCGACATCCTGCGCAAACTCGGCGAACCGGTGCAGGCCGGCACCTGTCTGTATCGCGTCTACGCGGACTTTCCCGCCGACCTCGCCTTCGCCCGTCAGGCCACCGAGCGCGCCAGTGGCTTCAACCTCGGCGGTGCCGACGAGGTTCCCAGTGTATTCGTGGAGTTCTGATGCAAAGCCAGCTGCTGTATTTCGATGACGAACGCGCCGCCGCCCTGCGCCTGGCCGAAGCCTGTGGGCTGCCCGCCGCCGCGGTCGAGCGCCACCGTTTTCCCGATGACGAACTGCGCCTGCGCCTGCCGCTGGCCGAAGGCGACACCATCGCCGAACAGCTGGTGCTCTACCGCGGCCTCGATCATCCCAACGAGAAGCTCGTCGAGCTGCTGCTGGTCGCCGGCGAGGCACGCCGCCTCGGCGCGAAGCGGCTGATCCTGGTCACGCCTTACCTCGCCTACATGCGCCAGGACATCGCCTTCAATCCGGGCGAGGTGGTCAGCCAGCGAGTGATCGGCCAGCTGCTGGCCAGCCAGTTCGACGGGCTGATCACCGTCGACCCGCACCTGCACCGCGTCGCCACACTGCAGGAAGCGGTGCCGCTGGCTGATGCCGTCACCCTCTGCGCGGCGCCGGCGCTGGCGCGACTGATCGCCGAGAGGCACCCCGACGCGCTGCTGATCGGCCCGGATGCCGAGGCGCAGCAGTGGATCGAAGCGGCGGCCGCCGAACACGGCTTCGATTACGGCGTGTGCAACAAGGTGCGCCACGGCGACCATCAGGTGGACATCGCCCTGCCCGATCTGACGTTCGCCGGACGCCCCGTGGTGCTGCTCGATGACGTCGCCAGCTCCGGGCGCACCCTTGCCGAGGCCGCGCAGAAACTGCTGGCCGCCGGCGCCGCCTCGGTGGACGTGGCCGTGACCCACGCGCTGTTCGCCGGCGATGCGCTGCAGGTGATCCGCGCCGCCGGTGTCGAGCACATCTGGAGCACCGACTGCATCGCCCATGAGAGCAACGCCGTGGCCATGGCCCCGCTGCTGGCCGCCGCGCTCCGGCCGCTGCTGCGCTGACGTAGTGTGGAAGTAGGGTGGAAAACGCGCGCAGCGCTTTTCCACCGGAGCCCGGCGAACCACCTCGGCGGCGGATCAACCGCGTGGACAAGGCTGCGCCGTTGTCCACCCTACGCCTCGTCCACGGCGCTCGGTTCGTCGACGGCGATCTGCGTGGAATCGCCGTACCGCTTCTGGCAGCGCTCGCAGAAAAACGCGCGGCGCCGGCTGCGTCCCAGCGCTTTCACCTTCACCAGCGGAATCCGGCAACGTACGCAGGTGCGCTTGCCATGCGCCAGCCAGTTGGTCTTGAGCACACCGGCCTTCTTCCAGTCGAGGAACTGGAAGCTGTAGGTGCGTGCCTCACGCACCAGCTCGCGCAGCTTCGCCGCCAGCAGTTCACCGATCAGCGACAGCGGATGCACGCGAATGCGATAGAGCACCTCGTTCTTGATGATGTTGCCGGAGCCGGCGAACAGCGTCTGGTCCAGCAATGCGTCGCCGGCCAGCAGACGCGGCCGTTCGCGCAGCCGCTTGAGCGTGGTGCGCGGGCGCCAGGCATCGCTCATCACGTCCCGGCTCCAGTCGTAGGTCTGCTCCAACGGGCTCTCGATGAACTGCACCGAGCAGGCGTAGAAATTCAGCTCGCCGTCGGCGAAGCCGAGACTCAGCCGAGGCGTGGACTCCTTGCGTTCGTTGATGCGGTAGCTGCCGAACAGCAGCAGGTGGATGCGTACGGAGACATCCTCCAGCTCGATCAGCAGATGCTTGCCCCAGCTGTGAAAGCCACGCACCACCTGGCCGGCCAGCCGTGCCTTGTCCACCTTGGCACTGCCTTCGGCGCGCTCGATGCGTTGACCGGTGAATGCCGCGACTTCCTCGCGGAGAATGACGATGGATGGACCTTCGGGCATGGAGGCACCAGTGGCTGGCCTGTCTCGGTTGAGACTCGCCCTGGCGCTGAAGGTGCGTCCGTCGCCGTCACCACGCCAGTTGCAGGGTGCTCTCGAACTCGCGCGGCTCACCACTCAGCGGATCGCGAAAACGCAACCCGCGCGCCAGCAGCTTGAGCGGCCGCGCGTAGTCGTCAGCCTCGCGCGCGCTGCGTTCGAGCAGCGCGGGATAGAACGGATCGTTGCAGATCCCGGCGCCGAGGGTCGCCATGTGCAGGCGCAGCTGATGCTTGCGTCCGCTGATCGGCGTCAGCCCGTAGCGCCAGAGATCGCCGCGGCGCTCGAGCACCTCGATCAGCGTTTCGCTGTTGGGCTCGCCCTCACCTTCGCACATGAGGAAGAACGGCTCGCCGGGCACCATGCGCAGGCGTCGGCGCAGCGGAAATTCCACATGCGGCAGCGCCGGGCAGATCGCCTCGTAGCGCTTGGCGATCTCACGCTCACGGAACAGCGCCTGATAGGCGCCGCGGCTGTCGCGATTGGCGGAGAACAGCACCAGCCCGGCGGTGAGGCGGTCGATGCGATGAATCGGCACCAGATCGGCATTGCCCAACCGTTTGCACAGGCGCGCCAGCAGGGTTTCGTTGACGTACTCGCCGGCCGGCATCACCGAGAGAAAATGCGGCTTGTCGGCCACCACCAGATGCTCGTCGACGTGCAGGATGCGCTCCTCGAACGGCACCGGCGTCTCGTTCGGCACCTCGCGGAAGTAGTGGATGCGCAGGCCGGCCCGGTAAGGCTGGTCGAGCGCAATCGGCTGCATGTCGGCGTCCAGCACCCGCTGGCGGTTTATGCGGTCGACCCAGGTTTCACGGTCGATGGCCGGAAAGTGCGCGCACAGACAATCGAGCACGCTGCGCCAGTCGCCTTGGGGCAGGTGCAGCGTGCTCGGTCGGGAATGGGAGGCGGACATGATGCGCGGCGCGGCAGTCGGGGGTGCAGATGATACCCGCTGCGCGCACCGCGCGATGGCTGGATGCGGCTGGAATCACTCCTGCTTGTCGCGAGTCACTTCGCCGGTCTTGCCGTCGATGCTGAACTCGTACTTCTTGCCGTCCTGCTTCATGCCCTCGCCTTCCCAACCATCGTCATCGGCCTCGATGCCGTGCAGCTCGGTGTAGCCGGCGGCCTTGGCCTTCTCCACCGCCTGTTCGAGGGTGATCCAGTCGGCGCCCGGCTTGTCGGCGGCAATCGCGACAGCGGAACCCGAACCGAGTATGGCGACGGCCAGGGCGGCGGTGAGTTTCTTGTTGTACATGGCGTTCTTCCTTCAGTAATGACGGACACTGAATCCGAGCCCAACCGCCGCCCTGAAGTTCAACCCGCGCGCCCGGCTACTGTTTGCGAATCGTGACAATGCGCGGGTCCATCTCGCCGTTGGTGAACTCGAACTCCACCGCATCGCCGACCGCCAGGCCCTCGAGCTGCCGCGCATCGATGCGAAACGGCATGACCATCGCCGGCCACTTCAGCTCGGCCACCGGGCCGAGGGCGATGGTCACGCTGCCCTGCGTCGCGTAAATGGCGCGCAGCGTGCCGCTGGCGCGGTGCGTGACTTCGGCTTCCAGGCTGCCGCTCGCGGCGCTGTCGTCGATGGGCGGCGGCACGGTTTCAGGCTTGAGCAGGTCTTCGGCCAGCGCCGGCTGCGTCAGGCAGAGCGCGGCGAGCATCGCGACGAGGTAGTTCATGAACGGGCTCCAATGACCGAGGCAACAGCAAGCCTAGTCCTTGCGCCTGCGCCCGCCCTCGCCCGAACGATGCAAAAAACCGCTGTGGATGACATTCAGTTTCATTTAAGCCAAGGCGCATAACCTGTGAACCGTCGAAACCAACCACAGGAATCCAGACATGAAAACCCTCACTACTCTGTTCACCGCTGCCACCCTCGTCTTCGGCGCCAACCTGGCCACGGCCAAGGACCTGGGCCCGGACGAAGCCCTGAAACTGCGCGACGCCGGCACCATCCAGTCGTTCGAGAAGCTCAACGAAGCGGCGCTGGCCAAGCACCCGGGCGCTACCATCGAGGACACCGAACTGGAAGAAGCCTACGGCCGCTACGTCTATCAGCTTGAACTGCGCGACGACAAAGGTGTGCAATGGGACGTAGAACTCGACGCCAAGACCGGCGAAGTACTGCAGGACCAACAGGACGACTGAAGCCAGCCATGCGTGCCCCTCTCCTCATGACGCTCCCCTTGGCACTGCTGCTCGCCGCCAACCCGGCGGCGAGCCGCGACCTGGATCAGGACGAAGCCCTGCGCTTGCGTCGGGACGGCCTGATCCAGCCGCTGGAAAACCTTCTGCAGCAGGCGTTGCAGCGGCATCCCGGCGCCAGCCTGCTGGAAGCCGAACTGGAGGAAGAGGACGGCCGCTATGTCTACGAAATCGAACTGCTGACCCGCAACGGCGTGGCTCGCGAACTGGAACTCGATGCGCGCGACGGCACGCTGCTCAAGGATGAGGTGGACTGATGCGCCTGTTATTGGTCGAAGACAGCGTACCGCTGGCCGACGAACTGACCGCCAGCCTCACCCGTCAGGGCTATGCCATCGACTGGCTGGCGGACGGTCGCGACGCCGACTACCAGGGCACCAGCGAGCCCTACGACCTGATCATTCTCGACCTCGGCTTGCCCGGCAAGCCGGGGCTGGAGGTGCTGCGCGACTGGCGCGCACGCGGCCTCGCCACACCGGTGCTGATCCTCACCGCGCGCGGCTCCTGGGCCGAGCGCATCGAAGGGTTGAAAGCCGGCGCCGACGACTACCTGACCAAGCCCTTTCACCCCGAGGAACTGCTGCTGCGCATCCAGGCGCTGCTGCGCCGTGCGCATGGCGTGGCCAACCAACCGCTGCTGGAGGCCGGCGGCCTGGCGCTGGACGAAGCGCGCCAGAGCTGTCGCAAGGATGGCCAGGAGATCGAGCTGACTGCCGGCGAATTCCGTCTGCTGCGCTATTTCATGCTGCATCCCGGCCAGCTGCTGTCCAAGACGCAGCTGACCGAGCACCTGTACGACGGTGAAACCGAGCGCGACTCGAACGTCATCGAGGTGCACATCAACCGGCTGCGCGGCAAACTCGGCCGCGAGCTGATCGAAACCCGCCGCGGCCAGGGCTACCGCTTCGGCAGTGCGCCTTGAAATCGATCCAGCGCAGTCTCAGTTTCGGTCTGGTGGCGATCCTGGTGATCGTCGGCCTGCTGCTGTTGCAGACCAGCCTGTGGCTGTTCGAGGCCGGCCTCAAGCGCAGCCTGGAAACCGACCTGCGCGAGGAGGCCGAAGGGCTGCTGATCGCCGTGGTGCGCGGCCCCGACGGCATCCAGCTCGACACCAAGCGGCTCAACCCGCGCTACCACCGGGCCTTCTCCGGGCACTACTTCCAGATCGAGCTGCCGGATCGCCTGTGGCGCTCGCGCTCGCTGTGGGATGCCACGCCGGCATGGCCAACCGAGCCCGGCATGGCCGCCGAACTGCTCGACGGCCCGCAGGAGCAACGCCTGCTCGCCTACCGCGCCGAGTATCAGCGCGACGGTCAGCCGATCGTCATTGCCGTGGCGCAGGACTACACGCCGATCCTCGACAGCTTCGCCCGCGTACGCCTGAGCGGGCTGGCCCTGGTCGGCGTGGCGCTGCTGGTGTTCCTGCTGCTGCAACGCTACGCGGTTAGCCTGGCGCTGCGGCCGCTGGAGCGCGCCCGCCAGCAGATCGCCCAGCTGCAGCAAGGCCAGCGCCAGCAGCTGGAAGGCAACGTGCCACTGGAGCTGCAACCGCTGGTCGAGCAGATCAACCATCTGCTGCAGCACACCGACGACACCCTGAAACGCTCGCGCAACGCCCTCGGCAACCTCGGCCACGCGCTGAAGACTCCGCTGGCGGTGCTCGGCAGCCTGACCCAGCGCGATGAATTCGCCGCCCATCCGGAGCTGCAGGCCGCGCTGCAGGAACAGCTCGCGCAGATCCAGCAGCGCGTCAGCCGCGAATTGGGCCGTGCACGCCTGGCCGGCGACGTACTGCCCGGCGCGCATTTCGATTGCGACGTCGAGTTGCCCGCGCTGTTCGACACCCTGGCGACCATCCACCGCAGCGACCTCGACCTGCGCTGGCAGGCACCGGCGAGCTGTCGCCTGCCGTGGGATCGCGAGGACATGCTGGAGCTGCTCGGCAACCTGCTGGACAACGCCTGCAAATGGGCCGGCCACACCGTCACGCTGAACATCACGCGCAGCGCCAGCGACTGGCAGATCGAAGTGAACGACGACGGCCCCGGCATTCCCGCGCCGCTGCGCGCCAAGGCGCTCGGCCGCGGCATGCGGCTGGACGAAGCGGCGCAGGGACATGGTCTGGGATTGGATATCGTCGGCGACATCATCGCCGCCTGGCGCGGCAGCTGGGAGCTGGGCGAAAGCCCGTTGGGTGGCCTGCGGGTGACGATTCGTCTGCCGGCCGCGCAGCCAGCGGGCCGTAGCGGCTGACGGCGCGCCTCAGCCCGAGCGGGCCAGCTCGTTGCGAATGTCTTCGAGCAGCGTCTCGACCAGCAGGGTGTTCTGCACCTGCCGCCCGCCAATCACGCGGATCGCCTCGACGCCATTGATGGGATAGGACACCCGCACCAGCAGTTGTCCATCGGATTGCGGCTCCACACGCGTGCGGTATTGCGCGGAAAAATTCTCTGCCAGGTGGCGCGACATCGTCTTCATGCAGCATCTCGACACGGGTAGCCTGCAGACAAAGACCACGCGTTCTACTCGGAATCTCCCGCCGCTCATCGGGAAGCCACGACCACTCGTTCAACTGTCACCTAACGGCTCTAGGCAAGGGCTATCCGCCCTCGCGCTCGGCATACGCCAGCCAGGCCAGAAGCCCCATCGCGACCAGGGCGACGGATGACATACCCACGGCTTGCCACAACAGACTCATCGCGACCTCCTTCGGCTGAATCGGCTTGAATCACGCCCCGAATATATGTAGCGTCCGACGACACGTCGAGCATGCAGACAGAGGCATGTAAAGTTTTCGAACGGAACCGCCGCCATGAAAAGGGAACAATCGCTCAGCCACATCCGCTGGGACCTCGCCCTGCGCTACCGCCTGATCGAAACGGTCGCCTGGTGGGAAGGCCGCCTGACCACGGGCCATCTGATGCAGAGCTTCGGCATCAGCCGGCAGCAGGCGTCGAAGGACATCAACACCTACCTCAACGAACATGCGCCGAAAAACCTGACATATGACCGTCACCTGAAGGGCTACAAGCCGGCGAAGAACTTCCGCCCACGCTTCATCGACGCCAGCGCCAGCGCTTACCTGCATCTGCTCGACCAGAACCGCATGCGCGCGCCGCATATCGAAGGTCTGGCGCTGGCCTACGCACACACCGAGGTGCTGCAGGTGCCGGACCGCAGCATTCGTCCGGAAGTGCTGCGACCGATCCTGCTGGCCTGTCGCGAGGGCCTGCGGCTGGAGACCGAGTACGTGTCGCTGGCCAACCCGGCGGTGGAGATCCGCGTGATGGCGCCGCACACGCTGGTCTTCACCGGCATGCGCTGGCACGTGCGCGCCTACTGCGAGAAGAACCGCGCCTACCGCGACTTCGTCCTCAGCCGCTTCCGCGGCGAGCCGGACCTGATGGACGCAAGCGAACACACCCGCGAGCAGGATGAGGCGTGGAACACGCCAGTGACCGTGCTGATCGAGCCGGACGCACGGCTGAGCCCGGCGCAGAAGGCGATCATCGAAGTGGACTACGGCATGGCCGACGGCCAGCTGCCGGTCGAGACGCGCGGCGCGCTGGTGCAGTACGTGCTGCAGCGCTTCGGGATCGATCCGAACACGGTGCAGGCGAATGCGGCGGCGCAGCAGCTGCAGGTGGGGAATCTGCTGGCGTTGAAGGGGTGGTTGTACTCGTGAGGGGTTGGCTTGGCTCGGCAGCGGCCACAGGGTGCGCGCTGCACGACGCGTCACTGTTCCCCGCCATCGGAGAAGTCGTAGGGTGGAAAACCGCGCAGCGTTTTCCACCGTGGGTGGCGCGCACGCTTGTGGCTGACGTGGAGCTTTCCTCGGCCCGAGCTACAGGTTGCGCCTTGCACGGCGCCTCACTTTTCTTTGGACGCGGATCGCCGCCCGGCGCAAAGAAAAGTAAGCAAAAGAAAACGCGCCCCTGCATCCGGCCCTGCGCCGCGCGCAGGGTCCGTTCGCTCCATCGCCGCTCTAGGGGTCGGCTTACAAGGGCCATTCTTGGCCCTTTAAGCCTTTCGCCGCGTCCATGCGGCTCAACCCCTTGCGCAACGATTCCGCTCACCCTCCTGAAGGGGAATCGGGTTTCGCCTACTAGGCCGTGCATGGAAAAGCGAAAGGCAAATCCAAGAAACAAAGCGAAGAGAAGCGAAGCCAGCCGCTGTGCCTTCAGGCAACTCGGACTTCCTCCCCCTTCAGGAGGCCGAACGCAGGCGTTGCGTAGGGGGACGCGAGGCATGGACGCCGAGCGAGGAATGAAGGGGCAGGGATGCCCCTTCGTGACGTGCCCCCGGAGCAATGCCGGAGTGAGGGAAGTCTGGTCGCGTAGCGGCCAGACCCGGATGCAGGGGGCGCCTTCTCTTTGGTTACTTTCTCTTGGCGAAACAAGAGAAAGTGACGCGCCGTGCAAGGCGCAACCTGTAGCTCCGGCCGAGCAAAGCGCTGCGCCGTTCGCAGGCATAGGCGCCCAACAAGGTGGAAAACGCTGCGCGGTTTTCCACCCTACGGAAAGCGTCACGCCCAAACACCGGGCATTGCGCCCCGCCCCACCAAAATCCCCAAACAAATCGCGCCCCGGCCGGCTGCCGCGGCGCGCCCACCTTCGCTCAGCAAGAGCCCAACGCCCATGCGCCTGATCCACACCTCCGACTGGCACCTCGGCCAGACCCTCCACGGCCAGGACCGCGACCACGAACACGCGCAGTTCCTCGCCTGGCTGCTCGACCAGCTGATCGCCCAGCGCGCCGACGCTCTGCTCATCGCCGGCGACGTGTTCGACACGGTCAATCCGCCACTCAAGGCCCAGGAGCGCCTCTACGACTTCATCGTCCGCGCCCACGAGAAACTGCCGCAGCTGGACATCGTGATGATCGCCGGCAACCACGACTCGGGCGGGCGCATCGAGCTGCCGGCGCCCCTGATGAAGCGCCTCAATGCCCACGCCGTCGGCCGCATCAGCTGGGTCGCCGAGGGCCAGCTCGACCATCAGCGGCTGCTGGTGCCGCTGCATGACGCCGCTGGCAATACCGCCGCCTGGTGCCTCACCTTGCCCTTCCTGCGCCCGGCCGAGGTCACCGGCGTGGAACTGGGCGACGACTACATGACCGGCATTCGCCAGGTGCATGAGCGGCTCATCGCTGCCGCCGAGGCCGCACGCCAGCCGGGCCAGGCGCTGGTCGCCATGAGCCATGCGCACATGGCCGGCGGCGCGGTATCGGAGGAGTCCGAGCGCAACATCGTCATCGGCAATGCCGAAGCGCTGCCGGCCAGCCTGTTTCCCGAATCGGTCGCCTATGTCGCCCTCGGCCACCTGCACAAGCCGCAGCAGGTCGCCGGGCAGGCGCGCATCCGCTACAGCGGCTCGCCGCTGCCGCTGTCCTTCGCCGAGGTCAACTACGCGCATCAGGTGCTGCTGGTCGAACTCGACGGCGAGCAGCTGGCGCAGGTCGAAAGCCTGCCGGTGCCACGTGCGGTGGAGATGATCCGCATCGGCCGAGCGCCGCTGGCCGAGGTCATCACCGCGCTGGAGGCGCTGCCGCCCACCGGGCTGTTCGACGAAAACCTGCCCTGGCTGGAAGTACGCGTGCTGCTCGACGAGCCGCTGCCGGACCTGCGCCAGCGCATCGAAACCGCGATCGCCGGCAAGGCCTGCCGGCTGGTACGCATCGCCAGCGAATACGCCGGCCGACGCGGCGAAACGGAATCGGAAGTGCTGCTCGGCCTCGACCAGATCAGCCCGCAGGAGCTGTTCGCCCGCGCCTGGGAAGAACAGTACGGCAACCCGGCAGACGAACAGGCGCTGGACGATTTCGCCACGCTCCTGCAACGCGTCGAGTTCGCCAGTGAGGAAATTGAGCGATGAAAATCCTCGCCATCCGCCTGAAGAACCTGGCCTCACTGGCCGGTGAGCAGGTCATCGACTTCACCGCCGAACCACTGGCCAGCGCCGGGCTGTTCGCCATCACCGGGCCTACCGGTGCGGGCAAGAGCACCATCCTCGACGCCCTCTGCCTGGCGTTATTCGGCAGCACGCCGCGCCTGGACAGCGTCTCGCCGCTGAACAAGGTCCCCGACGTCGAAGCCGAGATCGGCGGCGGCGACGAGCGCAACCTGCTGCGCCGCGGCTGCGGCAGCGGCTATGCCGAGGTGGATTTCGTCGGGGTCGACGGCCACCGCTACCGCGCCCGCTGGGAGGTCAAACGCGCCCGCGAGAAGATCGACGGCCGCCTGCAGGCCAGCAGCCAGAGCCTTACGGATCTCGACAGCGGCACGCTCCTGGCCAGCGGCAAGAAGCGCGAGTTCAAGGAATTGCTCGAAGCGCGCCTGGGGCTGACCCTGGCGCAGTTCACCCGCGCCGTGCTGCTGGCGCAGAGCGAGTTCTCCGCCTTCCTCAAGGCCGACGACAACGAGCGCGGCACCCTGCTGGAAAAGCTCACCGACACCGGCCTTTACAGCCGCCTCGGCCAGGCCGCCTTCGAGGCCGCCAAGCAGGCGAAGGAAAGCCTGACCCGCCTGGAACAGCAGGCCGGCGGTCTGCAGCCGCTGGAGCCGGAGCAGCGTGCAGCACTGCAGCGCGAACATCAGGCCCAGCTCGACGAACTGAAGCAGCTGCAACAGCAGCTCAAGGTGCTGGAAACCCAGCGGCAATGGCTCAGCGAGCTGCAGCGCCTGGAAGGCGAGCGCGATACCGCCCGCCAGCAACTGCAGGACGCTGAAGACGAGCGCGAGAGCCTGGCCGAGGCCCGGCGCATTCTCGAGCTGTTCGAATTGCTCGCGCCGCAGCGCCATCGTTTTCTACGTCAGCAGGAACTCGATCCGCTGCTGGGCAAAGCCGCCGACAGCCTGACGCGCCTGCAGTACGAGGAACAAAGCCTGCAGCAACGTCTCGACAGCTTGCAGAGCCAATGCGCAGCAGCCGGCAATGACCTGCGCTCAGCCGAACAGGCGCGGCAGACGGCCGAGCCGAGGCTGACGCAGGCACGCCGCGAAGAGGAACGCCTCAGCCATCTGAACGCCGACCTTGCCGCAATCCGCGAAGAAAGCGCCCAGGCCGATGTCGCGGTCAGTGCCGGCGAGGCAACCCTCAAGCAGCTCGACGCACAACAGCAGCGCGCCGCCGAACAGCTCGCGACGCTGACCCAGCAACTCGACACGAGCGCCGCGCTGCAAACGCTCTGTGCCGCCTGGGGCGGTTACCGGCCACGTCTGCAACAGGCCGTGCAGCTGGCGGCGCGGCTGCAGCAAGGGCAGAGCGAACTCCCCGCGCTGCAAGCGCAGGCTGAAGCCGCGGAGGCGCAGCAAAGCCAGGCGCGAGCGGCGCTGGATAGCCTGCAAGGCGAACGCGACAGCGAGATCGGGCTGGCCGAACAGCTGGCCCAGTTGCATCGCCAGCTCGACGATTGGCGCCAGACCGAACGCGAAACCGATGCGCTGCATCAGCTCTGGTCGCAGCAGCTCACGCTCGTCGCCAGCCAGCGCGAACTGAGCGACGCCCACAGTCGCCAGCAGGCCGAGCTGGACAGCCTGGTGCCGCTGGGCAAACAGGTCCGCAGCGAACGCGACGCCGCCGAGCAGGCGCTCAAGGTCACTCTCGCCCTGCTCGAACGCCAGCGCCTGGCGCGCAGCGAGAATGTCGAGGCGCTGCGCGCGGCGCTGGTCCCCGGCGAGCCCTGCCCAGTCTGCGGCAGCGGCGAGCATCCCTGGCACCAGACCGATGCGCTGGTTGCCAGCCTCGACCGCCACGATGACCGCGAGGCCGAGCGCGCGCAGCAGGCGCTGCAGGAACAGGATCAGCGTCTGCAGGAGCTGCGTGACCACCACGTCGCACTCAGCACGCAGCTGCGCCAGACGCAGCAGCGCCAGGGCGAAGTCGACGCGCAGCTGCAGGCTCTGGCGCCGCGTCTGCTCGCCCTGCCTGCGCATGCACAATTGCTGCAGCAGCCGGAAGCCGAGCGTTCGCAATGGCTGCAAGCGCAGCTGACCAATCTCAAAGACCAGATCGCCAGTGCCAGCCAGCGCCAGCAGCAACTGCTCGCCCTGCAACAGCGCAGCGAAACCCTGCAGCAGGCCTGGCAAGCGGCACGCGAAGCCTGTGTCGAAGCAACTCAACAACTCGCCCGCCAACGCGATGCGCTCGCCCGCGACAGCCAACAACTCGACGAGGAACTGCAGGCGTTTGCCGAACTGTTGCCCGCCGAGCAGCTGCAGCGCTGGCGCGAGAACCCGGCGCAGACCTTCATGCAGCTGGACGCCAGCATCGCCACGCGGCTGCAACAGCTGCAACAGCAGAGCGAGCTGGCCGAGGAGCTGCGCCAGTGCGAGCAGCGCCGCAACGACGAGCACCTGCAGCAACGCCATCGCCAGGAGAAACAGACGAGCTGCAACGCGCGGTTGAGCGAGCGCGAGAAACTGCTGCTGGCCAGCCAGCAGGCGCTGCGCACCAGTCTCGGCGAACAGACCAGCGCCAGCGCCTGGCAACAGCAGCTGGATGCGGCCATCCAGACCGCACGTCAGGCGCAGGTCGCGATCGATCAACAGCTCAACGACAGCAAGCTCGGCCTGACGCGGCTGCACAGCGAGCAGCGGAACTGTCGCGAGCGCCACGCCGAACTGGCGCAGGAACGCGACGCGTTGAATGCCGAACTCGCCACCTGGCGCGCCGACCATCCGCAGCTGGACGACGCCACCCTCGCGCAGCTGCTGCACATGGACGACCAGCTGATCGCCGAGGCGCGTCAGCGCCTGCAGCAGAACAGCGAAACCCTGACCCGCTGTCGCGAGCGTCTGGATGGCTGCCTCAACCGCCTGAACCTGCACAACCAGCAGCAGAGCGAAACACCGGACGCCGGGCAGCTGCAGCAACGCCACGCCGAGCAACTGCAGCAGTGCGAGCTGGCCGACCAGCACTGCGCGGAAACCCGCGCCAGACTGATCGACGACGACAAACGCCGCAGCCAGAGCCAGGCGTTGCTTGCCGAGATCGACGCCGCACGGGCCGAGCATCAGCGCTGGGGGCGTATCGCCGCGCTGATCGGCTCCAGCGACGGCGGTGCCTTCCGCAAGATCGCCCAGGTCTACAACCTCGACCTGCTGGTGCAGCACGCCAACGTGCAGCTGCGCCAGCTGGCGCGGCGTTACCGGCTCAAGCGCGGCGGAAGTCCGCTGGGCCTCCTGGTGATGGATACCGAGATGGGCGACGAGCTGCGCTCGGTGCACTCGCTGTCCGGCGGCGAGACCTTCCTCGTTTCGCTGGCGCTGGCGCTGGGCCTGGCCTCGATGGCCTCGAGCAAGCTCAGGATCGAGTCGCTGTTCATCGACGAAGGCTTCGGCAGCCTCGATCCCGAGTCGCTGCAGATCGCCATGGACGCACTGGATTCGCTGCAGGCCCAGGGTCGCAAGGTGGCGGTGATCAGCCACGTCGCGGAAATGCACGAGCGCATTCCGGTGCAGATCCAGGTGCAGCGCCAGGGCAACGGTCAGAGTGCGCTGAGGATCGTCGGTTGAGGTGCGCCGGCGCGGCAGGCCGGCTAAGTTTCGCTTAAGTTTCGCCGCCTAGAATCACCCTCCGTTACCCCTACGTGGAGCAGGTGAAATGAACGGTAAAACGGGTGTGGCGAGCTACGGACGGCTGTCCATCGGCTTGCACTGGTTGATGCTGCTGCTGATCGCGGCGGTCTACGCGACCATCGAACTGCGAGTCAACTTCGCCAAGGGCAGCGAGCCGCGCGAGCTGCTCAAACACTGGCACTTCATGCTCGGCATGGCAGTGTTTGCGCTGGTCTGGCTGCGACTGCTGGCGCGCTGGCTGCACCCGGCGCCGAAGGCAGTGCCGGGCGCCGGCTGGGAACAGGCGCTGGCGAAGCTGATGCACCTGGCGCTGTACGCACTGATGATCGGCCTGCCGCTGCTGGGTTGGCTGACGCTGAGCGCGGCCGGCAAGCCGATTCCGTTCTTCGGCCTCGAGCTGCCGGCGCTGATCGACGCCAACAAGGACCTCGCCGGTCAGTTCAAGGAGCTGCATGAAACCCTGGCGGTCGCCGGCTACTGGCTGATCGGCCTGCATGCCGCCGCCGCGCTGTTCCACCAGTACGTACGCCGCGACGGCACCCTGCAGCGGATGCTGCCGCAGCGCCACCGGGCCTGACCCGCAGACGCAAAAACGCCCGGTCGACTCATCATCGACCGGGCGTTTTCGTATCTCAGCCGAGCAATGCGCTGAACGGCAGATACTCGACGGTTTCGCCCTCTTCCAGCGTGCGCTCGCGCTCGACGATGGCCAGGCCATCCGCCCAGCTGGCGGAGGTCAGCATCGCCGAACCCTGGCGCGGATGCAGGCAGACGCGCAGCTCGCCATCGACCTGCTCCAGCCGCGCGCGCAGATACTGACGGCGGTTGTTGCGTTTGCGCCAGGCGAAGCCGGCGGTCAGGCGCAGCGGCGTAGGCAGCACATCGCGGCAGCCCTGCGCACGCAGCAGGAACGGCCGAGCCACCACCAGCGAGGTGATCAGCGCCGCCGCCGGATTGCCCGGCAGGCCGATCCACGGTTTGCCGTTGACCTCACCGAAGGCCAGCGGCTTGCCCGGCTGGATCGCCAGGCGCCACAGGTGCAGCTCGCCGAGTTCGCGGATCGCCTGCTTGAGGTGATCCTCCTCGCCCACCGAAACGCCGCCGGAGGTGATCAGGATGTCCCACTCGGCTGCCGCCTGCGCCAGGGCCTTGCGACTGGCGTCAAGGTCGTCGACCAGCACTTCATAGTCGTGCACTTCCAGCCCGAGGCTGCGCAGCACGCCGAGCAGGCAGTAGCGGTTGGAGTTGTAGATCTGCCCCGGCGCCAGCGGCTGGCCGGGTTCGCGCAGCTCGTTGCCGCTGGACAGCAGGCCGACGCGCAGGCGCCGGTAGACCGCCACGCGGGCGATGCCGAAGCTCGCCAGCAGCCCCAGCTCCTGCGGACGCAGGCGTTTACCGGCTTCCAGCACCGGCGTACCGGCTTGCAGTTCCTCGCCCTGGCGACGCACATGGGCGCCGAGGCTGACGCCGGGGAAATGCACGCGCTCGGCCTCGATCTGGCAGTCCTCCTGCGCCACCACGGTGTCGGCACCCGGCGGCAGCGGCGCGCCGGTGAAGATACGCACCGCGTGGCCGGCCGGCAGTTGCTGGTCGGCGGCATCACCCGCGGCGATGCGCCCGGCCAACGGCAGCCAGCCACCTTCGGCCGGCAGATCGGCGGCGCGCAGGGCGTAACCGTCCATCGCGCTGTTGTCCCACGCCGGCACCGGGAACGGAGCGGCGAGCGGCTCGGCCAGCACTCGGCCGAGCGCATCGGAGAGCGCCACGTGCTCCACCGCCGGCAGCGCCGGCACCCGCGCCAGCAGCGCCTCGATGGCCTCGTCGACCGGCTTCAGTCCGCTGGTGTCGCAGCCGCAGGCGCTCATGAGCGTGGCCCGCAGTAGACGACCGCCGAGGCCTTGAGGTGCGGTACGAAGTTGCACGGCTTGGTGCGGCTGTCCAGCTGCTCGACGAGGATCTTGTTCCAGGCGGTGCGGCAGGCGTTGGTCGAGCCGGGCAGGCAGCAGACCAGGGTGCCGTTGCTCATGCCGGCCAGGGCGCGCGACTGCACGGTGGAAGTGCCGATCTCGCCCAGCGAGAAGTGGCGGAACAGTTCGCCGAAACCGTCGACGGACTTGTCCAGCAGCGGCTGTACCGCTTGCGGGGTGTTGTCACGGGCGGTGAAGCCGGTGCCGCCGGTGATCAGCACGACCTGCACGTGCTCGCTGGCGATCCAGCTGCAGACGCGCGCGCGAATCTGCCAGATGTCGTCCTTGACGATGGCGCGCTCGGCCAGGCTGTGGCCGGCGTTCGTGAGGCCGTCGATCAGCGCCTGACCGGAGGTGTCGGAATCGATGTCGCGGGTGTCGCTCACCGTGAGCACGGCGATGTTCAGCGACTGAAACTCGGTGTTGGACAGGTGAGCCATTGCTCGAAACTCCATAGAAGAAGAGGTGGCGCAGGCCGAGCCTGCGGCTGCCCGGGGACCATTCCCCGTGGCGGGTGGTTCGTGTCGCCGGCCTCGTTCGCGGGCCGCGCGATGCGTCGCTCAGCCGCCAGTGACCGGCGGGAAGAAGGCGATCTCGTCGCCATCGTGCAACGTCTCGGCGCTGCTGCACAGCTCCTGATTGCGCGCGCACAGCAGATTGCGCTCGGCGAGCAGCGCCCAGGCGTGCCCGCGACGCTGCAGGTAGCGGCGCAGATCGTCGATGGTGGCGAACTCCGGCCGCCAGGGCAAACGTTCGAACTCGCAGCCGAGCAGTTCACGGTAACGGGCGAAATAGCTGATGCGCAGCATGGCACCCTCCGGCCGCGACGGCTCAGCCGCCGCTGGCGTTCATGAAGCGCAGCACCTGCACCTCGCCGCTGCTGGCGAACTCGTGGCGCAGCGGTTTGCGCTGCAGCGCGGCGTGGATGGCGTCGATGATCGGCTGGTCGCTGGTCGGATGGCGGCGCAGCAGACCGCGCAGGTCGATGGAGTTCTCGTGGCCGAGACACAGCAGCAGGCGGCCTTCGACGGTCAGGCGCACGCGGTTGCAGGTGGCACAGAAGTTGTGCGAATGCGGCGAAATGAAGCCGATGCGCGTCTGCGGATGCGCCGGCAGCCGCACGTAGCGCGCCGGCCCGCCGCTCTGCTCGGCCGAGTCGATCAGCGCGTGGCGTTCGGCGATCAGCGCGCGCACCTCGTCGCTGGAGCAGAAACTCTCGCCGCGCGAGCGACCGACGTCGCCCAGCGGCATTTCCTCGATGAAACTCAGGTCCAGCCCGCTGGCGATGGCGAAATCCACCAGATCGGCGACTTCCTCGGCGTTGCGACCCTTCATCACCACGGCGTTGAGCTTGATCCGCTCGAAGCCGGCGGCACGCGCCGCGGCGATGCCGTCGAGTACCTGCTGCAGCTCGCCGGTGCGGGTGATGGCATGGAATTTCTCCGCGTCCAGGCTATCCAGGCTGATGTTCAGCCGCTTGACCCCGGCGCGTGCCAGCGGTTCGGCAAGCTTGACCAGCTGCGAGCCGTTGGTGGTCATCACCAGTTCGCGCAGGCCCGGCAGCGCGGCGATGCGCTCGCACAGACCGACGATGCCCTGGCGTACCAGCGGCTCGCCGCCGGTGAGGCGAATCTTCTTCACCCCCAGGCCGACGAAGATGCGCGCGATGCGCTCCAGTTCTTCCAGGCCGAGCACCTGCTGGCGCGGCAGGAAGGTCATGTCCTCGGCCATGCAGTAGACGCAGCGGAAGTCGCAACGATCGGTCACCGACATGCGCAGGTAGTCGATCTGGCGGTCGTGGGCATCGCGTAGTTGAGTCATCGCCAAGCTCTCTGTACGTCGTGGGGGATGGCGCGTCGCGAGACGGTGGATGGTCGAAACGCCATCCACCCTACCCGCCGTTACTGCATCAGCGGCGTGTCCGCGCCCTGGATGCGAATGCCTTCGATGTTCGCCGCAGCGACCAGGTTCTGCAGGTACTGGCTGACGCCGATCTGCCAGACGCGCTGGTTGAGCTCCGCGCGGATGGTGCCGGCTACCGCCTCGTAAGGCAGCTGCTGGCCCTCGATGCGCTGGTCGACGAACACCAGATGGAAGCCGTAGCGGCTCTCCAGCGGCTGACCGCACAGCCCCTGCGGCAGACGGAACAGCTGGCGCTCGAACTCGGGCACGGTCTGGCCCTTGCTGATCTGACCGAGCGCACCGCCCTGAGCCTTGGATGGGCAGGCCGAGTGTGCCTCGGCCAGTTCGGCGAAGCGCTGTGGCGTCTGCGCCAGTTGTTCGAGCAGCGCCTGCGCCTGTTCGCGCGCCAGGCTGCGGGCCTCGTCGTCATCCGCCGGACAGGCGAGTAGGATGTGCCGCACGGCCAGCAGAGGTGCGCTGAAGAAGCGCGACTGATTGCTCTGGTAATACTGCTGGCAGGTCGCATCATCGGCCAGCGGCAGTGGAATCTCTTTTTCGATCAACGCACGGGTGGCGGCCTCTTCTTCGCTCTCGCCATTTTCTGCAGTCACCTGCAGGCCCAGCTCGGCGATGCGTTGCTGCAGCAACTCGCGCAGCACCAGCGCCTGGGTGGCGAGGAATACCGCTTCGTTGCGCGTATCGGCCGGGTGGTATTGCAGTTCACGGGCAATCGCCTCGGGGCTGATCGCCACGCCGTTGACCTTGGCCCGCGGCCATTCCTGCTCGCTGGTGGCGATCAGCACCGGTGCGGCTTGCTGCACCTCTTCGGCCTGTTCGTCGCTCTCGTTGGGCAGCTCCTCGAACAGGGGCGCCTCCACCGGTAGTTCGACCGCTGGCCGCGTTTCACCGCCGCAGCCACCGCCGCCACCCGTACCGCCGCATCCACAACCCATGATGGTTACCTCACTCAAGCTCGAAATTCGGTTCAGCCGTGGCGGCCGGTGTCAGGCACCGGCCGCCCATCGACTCAGTTCACGCCATCCTTGAGTTTGCCTGCGGCGAAGCCCGGCTGCGGAGCAGCCACACCGCTGGTGGCTACCGGAGACTCATAGCCACGCGGCCGCTGCGGGCGCGGCATGGCCGGCTTGACGCCCTTCTGCCGGACGATCTGGTAGCGCCGGCCCAGGTACCACACCGGCGCACTGACGATGTGCACCAGACGGGTGAAGGGGAACAGCACGAACAGGGTCAGGCCGAGGAACACGTGCAGCTTGTACACCACGTTGACCGTCTCGATGGCGCCCGCGGCCTTGACCGGCTGCAGGGTGACGATGCTCTGCGCCCAGGTGCCCAGCAGCACCATCACCGAGCCGTCGAGGTGGCCGAGCGAGGCGATGATGGTCAGCAGGCCGAGGACCAGCTGAGCCAGCAGCACGAAGAGGATCGCGATGTCGGAACGGCTGGACGAGGCGCGCACGCGCGGATCGCCGAGGCGGCGCTGGATCAGCATGACCAGGCCGATCAGGCAGAGGATGCCGAAGAAGCCACCGGAAACCATCGCCACCACCTGCTTCTGACCGCTGGTGATGAAGGAGTGGTACAGCGCCTCAGGCATCAGCAGACCGACGAAGTGGCCGCAGAGGATGAAGATCACCCCGACGTGGAACAGGTTGCTCGCCAGACGCATGCCCTTGGGCTGGAGCATCTGGCTGGAACCGGCCTTCCAGCTGTACTGCGACAGATCGAAACGCGCCCAGCTGCCGATCAGGCAGATCGCCAGGGCGATGTAGGGATAGGCCCCGAACAGCAGGAAATTGAAGTTAGACATTAACGCACCTCCTGGGCCAGCGCGGCTTGCCCGTCATGCTTGAAATCGGTCCAGTGCAGCGGCACCGGGCTTTCCTCGCGGACCTTGCCCGGCCCGCTCGGCATGGATGGACACCGGTCCTGCTGCTCGGCCTGGAGGAAGTTGACCTGCTCCTCCTCCCAGACCTTGTCCAGCGCTTCCAGCGAATCGTCGCGCTCCTCCGCGGCGACCAGCTCGCGCAGTTCGCCGACGGCCTGTTCGACGGTCTCGCCAGCAATCTGCAGCAGCGCGTGGAAGCACGCCGCGTGCGGGCTTTGGCGCTCTTCCAGACGTGCGGCGAGCAATGCCAGCAGGTGTGCCACGTCGGCCAGCCCCTCGCGGGCCTCGAGGTCCTCGCGGGTGGCGAGGTACTCGAGGTACAGCGGGATGTAGTCCGGCAGCTCGCGCACGCCGATGGCGAACCCGGCGGCTTCGTACTGCGCCATCAGGTCAACCATCGCCTGGCCACGGTCACGCGACTCGCCGTGCACGTGCTCGAACAGCAGCAGCGACAGCGTGCGGCCGCGGTCGAACAACTCGGTGTAGCGCTCCTGCACGTCCATCAGATCGCCGGCAGCCAGCTCGTCGAGCAGGCTGCGCAGCGCGGCGCGCTGCGCCGGGCTGATCTCGCGAGCCGCGGCGATGGCCTCGGCCAGTTCGGCATGGCCATCGCGCAGCGCCTGCTCGGGATAGTCGAGCAGCAGGGAAATCACCTTGAGGATGCGCATGCTCAGTCCTCCCACAACTGGACGGTCTTGATCACGTCGCGACGGTTGGCCTTCTTCGCACCGAACATGTTGGTGTCCGAGGCGCCGGAGCAACCGCTGCCGAAGCTGAAGCCACAGCCGGAACGCTCGGCGAAGGCGTCGCTCATGGCTTCCTCGCGGTGCGCGGTCGGGATCACGTAGCGGTCTTCGTAGTTGGCAATGGCCAGGTAGCGGTACATGTCCTCGACCTGGGCAACCGAAAGACCGACGCTCTCCAGCACCTTGAGGTCCTGCACGCCGTCGACCTGCTCGGCGCGCTTGTAGGCACGCATGGCGAGCATGCGCTTGAGCGCCAGCTTGACCGGCTTCTCGTCACCGGCGGTGAGCAGGTTGGCCAGGTAGCGCAGCGGAATGCGCAGGCTGTCGACGTCCGGCAGTACGCCGTCCATGCTGACGTGGCCGGCGCTGGCGGCGTTCTGGATAGGCGACAGCGGCGGCACGTACCAGACCATCGGCAGCGTGCGGTATTCCGGGTGCAGCGGCAGGGCCAGCTTCCAGTCCACCGCCATCTTGTACACCGGCGACTTCTGCGCGGCCTCGATCACCGACATCGGCACGCCGTCGGCCTGCGCCTGGGCGATGACCTTCGGATCGAACGGGTCGAGGAAGATGTCCAGCTGCTTCTGGTAGAGGTCCTGCTCGTTGGGCGTGCTGGCCACTTCGAGGATGCGGTCGGCGTCATACAGCAGCACGCCGAGGTAGCGGATGCGGCCCACGCAGGTCTCGGCGCAGACGGTCGGCATGCCGGCCTCGATGCGCGGGAAGCAGAAGATGCACTTCTCGGATTTACCGCTCTTCCAGTTGAAGTAGATCTTCTTGTACGGGCAGCCGCTGATGCACATACGCCAGCCGCGGCACTTCTCCTGGTCGATGAGGACGATGCCGTCCTCCTCGCGCTTGTAGATCGCACCGCTCGGGCAGGCCGCCGCGCACGCCGGGTTGAGGCAGTGCTCGCACAGGCGCGGCAGGTACATCATGAAGGTGTTCTCGTACTGGCCGTAGATGTCGGCCTGCACCTTGTCGAAGTTCTTGTCCTTGCGGCGCTTGGCGAACTCGGTGCCGAGAATCTCTTCCCAGTTGGGACCCCACTCGATCTTCTCCATGCGCTGGCCGGAGATCAGCGAGCGCGGGCGCGCCACCGGCTGGTGATCGGAGATCGGCGCGGTGTGCAGGTTCTGGTAGTCGAAGTCGAACGGCTCGTAGTAGTCGTCGATCGAGGGCAGGTCCGGGTTGGCGAAGATGTTCGCCAGCACGCGGAACTTGCCACCGATGCGCGGGTTGATGCTGCCGTCGCCGTTACGTACCCAGCCGCCCTTCCACTTGTCCTGGTTTTCCCACTCTTTCGGGTAGCCGATACCGGGCTTGGTCTCGACGTTGTTGAACCAGGCGTATTCCATGCCTTCGCGGCTGGTCCAGACGTTCTTGCAGGTGATCGAGCAGGTGTGGCAGCCGATGCACTTGTCCAGGTTCAGGACCATGCCTACTTGTGAACGAATCTTCATGGCCTTTTTCCTCAGATATCTTGCGGCAGGGGTTGCGGCAGTGCATCGCCGTTCGGGCCGTCGAGCCAGTCGACGTTCTTCATCTTGCGTACCACGACGAATTCATCGCGGTTGCAACCGACCGTGCCGTAGTAGTTGAAGCCGTACGCCAGCTGGGCGTAGCCGCCGATCATGTGGGTGGGCTTGAGCACCACGCGGGTCACCGAGTTGTGGTGGCCGCCGCGGGTCTTGGTGGTCTCGGAGCCGGGCACGTTCACGATGCGTTCCTGGGCGTGGTACATCATCACCATGCCTTCCATCACGCGCTGGCTGACCACCGCACGGGCGGTCAGGGCGCCGTTGGCGTTGAAGCACTCGATCCAGTCGTTGTCCTCGATGCCGACCTTCTTCGCGTCGATCTCGCTCATCCACACGATCGGGCCGCCACGGCTGAGGGTCAGCATGATCAGGTTGTCGGTGTAGGTGGAGTGGATGCCCCACTTCTGGTGCGGGGTGATCCAGTTCAGCGCGATCTCCGGATTGCCGTTGGACTTCTTGCCCTGCACGTAGCCGGTGGAACGGGTGTTGATCGGCGGCCGGTAGCTCATCAGCCCCTCGCCGAATGCCAGCATCCATGGGTGATCCTGATAGAACTGCTGGCGGCCGGTGATGGTGCGCCATGGGATCAGCTCGTGAACGTTGGTATAGCCGGCGTTGTACGACACGTGCTCGTCTTCCAGGCCGGACCAGGTCGGGCTGGAGATGATCTTGCGCGGCTGCGCCTGGATGTCACGGAAGCGGATCGCCTCGTGCTCCTTGGGCAGCGCGAGGTGGCTGTGGTCACGGCCGGTGAACTCCGACAGCGCGGCCCAGGCCTTCACGGCGACGTGGCCGTTGGTTTCCGGCGCCAGCGAGAGGATCACTTCCGCCGCGTCGATGGCCGTTTCGATCTTCGGCCGGCCCTGGCTGACGCCCTCCTCGCGCACCTTGTAGTTCAGCTCGCCGAGGAACTCGACCTCGTGCTCGGTGTTCCAGTTGATGCCCTTGCCGCCGTTGCCCAGCTTGTCCAGCAGCGGGCCGAGGGAGGTGAATTTCTTGTAGGTGTTCGGATAGTCGCGCTCGACCACAGTGATGTTCGGGCAGTTCTTGCCCGGCACCGGGTCCTTGCCCTCGGTTTTCCAGTCGGTGCCGCCAAACGGCTGCGCCAGCTCACCGGGGGTGTCGTGCAGCAGCGGCACGGTGACCAGATCCTGTTCGACGCCCAGCTGCCCTTCGGCCATCTTCGAGAAGGCCTTGGCGATGCCCTTGTAGATTTCCCAGTCGGACTTGGCTTCCCAGGCCGGATCGATCGCCGCGGACAACGGGTGGATGAACGGGTGCATGTCCGAGGTGTTCATGTCGTCCTTCTCGTACCAGGTCGCGGTCGGCAGGACGATGTCGGAGTACACGCAGGTGGAGGACATGCGGAAGTCGAGGGTGGTGACCAGGTCGAGCTTGCCGATGGCACCGTCGTCGACCCACTCGGCCTCGGTCGGCTTGAA
This sequence comes from Stutzerimonas sp. 21-1, assembly GCF_056336065.1. Taxonomy (NCBI): domain Bacteria; kingdom Pseudomonadati; phylum Pseudomonadota; class Gammaproteobacteria; order Pseudomonadales; family Pseudomonadaceae; genus Stutzerimonas; species Stutzerimonas sp. 21-1. The sequence continues at coordinate 3,346,926 of NZ_CM150500.1, forward strand.
GCCGTCGGCACGCTTGCCGATGTCTTCGTTCATCACGCCGTTCTTGGTACCCAGCAGGTACTTGAGCATGTACTCGTGGCCCTTGCCGGAGGAACCCAGCAGGTTGGAACGCCAGACGAACATGTTGCGCGGGAAGTTTTCCGGGCTGTCCGGCTGCTCGCAGGAGAAGCGCAGCGTGCCGTCCTTCAGCGACTTGGTGACGTAGTCGACCGGCGACATGCTGGCGGCCTTGGCATCACGGCAGATCTGCAGCGGGTTGCGGTTGAGCTGCGGGGCGCTCGGCAGCCAGCCGGCACGTTCGGCGCGGATGTTGTAATCGAGCATGTGCTCGGGGAACTGCGACTTGTCGGCCAGCGGCGAGAGCACTTCGTGGATGCTCATCTTCTCGTGACGCCACTGCGAGCTGTGGTTGTAGAAGAAGCTGGTGCCGTTCATCTGGCGTGGCGGACGGCTCCAGTCGAGGCCGAAGGCCAGCGGCAGCCAGCCGCACTGCGGACGCAGCTTCTCCTGGCCGACGTAGTGGGCCCAGCCGCCACCGGTCTGACCCACGCAGCCACACAACATCAGCATGTTGATCAGGCCACGGTAGTTCATGTCCATGTGGTACCAGTGGTTCATCGCCGCACCGACGATGATCATGGAACGACCCTTGGTCTTGTCGGCGTTGTCGGCGAACTCGCGGGCGATCTGGATCGCCTTCTCGCGCGCCACGCCGGTGATCTTTTCCTGCCAGGCCGGAGTGCCCGGCACGCTGGCGTCGTCGTAGCTGGCGGCGACATTGCTGCCGCCCAAGCCACGGGCGATACCCAGGTTGGCGGCCATCAGGTCGAACACGCTGGCGACCTTGGCGCTGCGGCCGTCGGCCAGGGTGACGCTGAGTACCGGCACGCGACGCAGCTGGACTTCGTCGCCCTCGACCGCGGTGAAGTGCTCGTGAACCTGCCCGCCGAAGTAGGGGAAGGCGATCTCGGCGGTTTCGCCGCTGTCGATCTGGCTGAGTCGCAGATCGACTTCACGACCGGCGCCGCCCTCGCGGGCCTCGATGTTCCACTTGCCCTTCTCGCCCCAGCGGTAGCCGATCGAACCCTGCGGGGATACCAGCTCGCCGTTGGCGTCGACGCCGATGGTCTTCCACTCGGGGTTGTTGTCCTGGCCGAGGTTGCCGGTCAGGTCGGAGGCGCGCAGGAAGCGATCGGCGATGAAGCTGCCGTTCTTCTCGTTGAGCAGCACCAGCATCGGCATGTCGGTGTAGCGCTTGGCGTAGTCGGTGAAGTACGCGCTCGGCTTCTCGAGGTGGAATTCCTTGAAGATGACGTGGGCGAAGGCCTGCGCCAGCGCGGCGTCGGTGCCCTGCTTGGGGTTCAGCCAGAGGTCGGTGAGCTTGGCCACCTCGGAGTAGTCCGGGGTGATCGACACGGTCTTGGTGCCCTTGTAGCGGACTTCGGTGAAGAAGTGCGCGTCCGGGGTACGCGTCTGCGGGACGTTGGAGCCCCAGGCGATGATGTAGTTGGAGTTGTACCAGTCGGCCGATTCCGGCACGTCAGTCTGCTCGCCCCACACCTGCGGCGAGGACGGCGGCAGGTCGCAGTACCAGTCGTAGAACGACAGGCACACGCCACCGATCAGCGACAGGTAGCGGCTACCGGCAGCGTAGGAAACCATCGACATCGCCGGGATCGGCGAGAAGCCGACCACGCGGTCCGGGCCGTACTGCTTGACGGTGTAGACGTTGGCGGCGGCGATGATCTCGTTGACCTCGTCCCAGCTGGAGCGGATGAAGCCGCCCATGCCGCGCTTGCTCTTGTACGATTCGGCCTTGGCCTTGTCCTCGACGATGCTGGCCCAGGCATCCACCGGCGCCATGTTGCGGCGTGCCTCGCGCCAGAGTTTCAGCAGCGGCTTGCGCACCTTGGGGTACTTCAGGCGGTTGGCGCTGTAGATGTACCAGCTGTAGCTCGCGCCACGCGGGCAGCCACGCGGCTCGTGGTTGGGCAGGTCGTTACGGGTGCGCGGGTAGTCGGTCTGCTGGGTTTCCCAGGTGATCAGGCCGTTCTTCACGTAGATTTTCCAGGAGCACGAACCGGTGCAGTTCACCCCGTGGGTGGAACGCACGATCTTGTCGTACTGCCAGCGCGAGCGGTAGACGTTTTCCCAGTCACGCGATTCGATGCGGGTTTCGCCGTGTCCGTCAGCGAACTCTCCTTGCTTGCGATTGAAAAAGCGCAGCTGGTCGAGTAGGTAACTCATCGTTTCTTTCCTCTCAGACTGAGCGCAGGTCGTGCCTGCGCTCTACTTTTAATCTCGAAGTCGACTCAGCAGGGGGTCTCAGCGCCTTTGCGCGAGTACCACCACCAGGTCACCAGAATGCAGGTCACGTAGTAGGCAACGAAGCCGTACATGGCCATCTCCGGGCCGCCGGTGAGGGCGATGGAGGAGCCGAACGACTTGGGAATGAAGAACGCACCGAAGGCACCGATCGCCGAGCTGAAGCCCAGCACCGCGGCCGATTCCTTGCCGGCGGCCCGCAGCGCTTCCTCACGGGCGGCGGCGTTCTTGCCGGCACGGCGCTCGTGCAGCGTGCGGAAGATCACCGGGATCATGCGGAAGGTGGAGCCGTTGCCGATGCCGGTGGTGACGAACAGCAGCATGAACATGGCGAGGAAGCCGTAGAAGTTGCCGCTCTGTCCGGCCTCGGGCAGGAACTGCAGCACGCCGAACACCGCAGCGATCATCACCACGAAGTTCCACAGGGTGACGCGCGCGCCGCCCAGCTTGTCCGCCACGAAGCCGCCCAGCGGACGCACCAGGGCGCCGACCAGCGGGCCGAGAAAGGCGAAGCTCAGTGCGTTGACTTCCGGGAAGGAGGTCTTGATTAGCATCGGGAACGCGGCGGCGAAGCCGATGAACGAACCGAAGGTCGCCAGGTAGAGCCAGCACATCAGCCAGTTGTGCTTGCGCTTGAAGATCACCGCCTGCTCGCTGAACGAGGCGCGTGCCGACGACAGATCGTTCATGCCGAACCAGGCCGCGACGGTCACCGCGAGGATGAACGGCACCCAGATGAAACCGGCATTCTGCAGCCACAGCTGGCCGCCATCGGCCAGTTCCTGCGGCTGGCCACCGGCGGCGCCGAACAGGCCCATGCCGATCAGCAGCGGCACGCTGAACTGCATCACCGACACGCCAAGGTTGCCCAGGCCGGCGTTCAGGCCGAGCGCAGTGCCCTGCTGTGCCTTGGGGTAGAAGAAGCTGATGTTGGACATCGACGAGGCGAAGTTGCCGCCACCGAAGCCGCACAGCAGCGCGATGATCACGAACACGCTGTAGGGCGTCTCCGGGTTCTGCACGGCGAAGCCCATCCACAGCGCGGGGATCGCCAGCGAGGCGGTACTGATCGCGGTCCAGCGGCGGCCGCCGAACACCGGCACCATGAACGAGTAGAAGATGCGCAGCGTCGCGCCGGACAGCCCCGGCAGTGCCGCCAGCCAGAACAGCTGGTCGGTGCTGAAGCCGAAACCGATGGCATTCAACCGCACGATCACCGTGCTCCACACCATCCATACGGCAAACGCCAGCAGCAGCGCGGGAATCGAGATCCACAGGTTGCGCGTGGCGATCGCCTTGCCGGTGGTGGCCCAGAACTGCGGGTCTTCCGGGCGCCAGTCATGAATGACCGGTCCCTGCTTGGGCGGCCGTTTGGCCGCGGATGAATCGATGGCTGTCATGGACATGCTCCAGGTGGAATCAGGCGGAGGGCTGCTGGCCTTGGCCGGCCTTGCCCATCAGAGGGGTTTTGCGCACTTCGCTGAAGTACATCCAGATCAGGGAGACCCAGACGACGCCGTACAGCAGCATGAAGGCGGAGGAACGCACGCCGGTGAGGTCCACCAGAGCGCCGAACATGATCGGCAGCACGAAGCCGCCCAGGCCGCCGGCCAGACCGACGATGCCGGAGATGACGCCCATGTTCTCGGGGTAGTCATCGGAGATGTACTTGAACACCGAGGCCTTGCCGAAGGCGAAGGCGATGCCGACGATGAACATCAGGGCGGTGAACACCCAGGCGTTGAGGCCGATGTGGAAGGTGCGCGAGCCCTCGACGGTCTGGATGGTGAAATCGGTCTGCGGGTAGGACAGCAGGAACAGGCACACCCAGCTCACCCACATCACCCACCAGGTCACGCTCTGCGCGCCCCACTTGTCCGACATCCAGCCGCCCACGGCGCGCAGCACACCGCCGGGCAACGAGAAGCAGGCGGCCAGCAGCGCCGCGGCCTGCAGGCTGAAGCCGTACTCCTGCACGTAGTACTTGGTCATCCACAGCGCCAGCGCGACGTAGCCGCCGAAGACGATCGAGTAGTACTGGCAGTAGCGCCACACGGCCGGATCCTTCAGCGCCTGCAACTGGCTCTTGAGGGTGACGGTGCTGGCTACGCGGTGCGCCTTGTTCTCGCTGGTGAGGAACCAGAACAGCAGCGCGGTGATGAACATGATCGCCGAGTAGACCTTGGGCACCATCTGCCAGCTGCCGGCGGCGATGATCGCCGGGGCGATGAACTTGGTCAGCGCCGAACCGGCGTTGCCGGCACCGAAGATGCCCATCGCCAGCCCCTGGTTGCTCTTGTCGAACCATTTGGCGACGTAGGCGATACCGACCGAGAAGGAGCCGCCAGCCAGACCGACGAACAGGCCGAGCACGAGGAAGTGCCAGTAGGCGGTCGCTTCGCTGATCAGGTAGATCGGCAGCACGCAGACCAGCATCAGCATGAAGAACACGATGCGCCCGCCGAACTTGTCGGTGAGCATGCCCAGCGGCAGACGCACCAGTGAGCCGGTAAGCACCGGCGTCGCGGCGAGCAGGCCGAATTGCGTTTCGTTGAGCTGGAAGATCTCCTTGATCGGCACCCCGAGCACGGCAAACATCATCCAGATCATGAAGCAGATCGTGAATGCGACGGTGCTCATCCCCAGCACCAGCCCCTGTTGCATGTTCAACTTAGCCATTGTCGGACTCCCCCGAACGCTCGACTTGGCTTGCAAGCTATTAACGCGCGGGCCGGATTCCGTTGACTTGGATCAAGACAGAATTTCCGACTAAAAGAGTATGATTTGCCCACTACCACCTTGGAGGTAGTGGGCTTTTTTGATTTTTTTCCCTTTTAATTCAGATAGTTACTTAGTCAGAGCCCGAGCCGACAGGCGAAGCGGCGGCGCTGGAACTCTTTGGAGGTAGCGTGCGGATATTCCACTGGTTCCGTGGGTCGCTGCCGGCAAGGGCCGGGGTCGCGGTCCTGCTGATCGGCACCCTCGCGCTGGGCAGCGCGGTCAGCGCGGGGCTGATCGCCTGGCTGAGCGAGGACGATGCGGCGGCGATCAATACCGCCGGTTCGCTGCGCATGTCGGTATACAAGCTGAGCTGGCGGCTGCAGGCCGGCACCGACAATGCGGAAATCCAGCGCCAGGGCGACAACTTCCGCCACCGCCTGGAGAGCATCAACCTCACCCGCATCCTGCGCAGCGATCCACAGTCGCCGCTCAATCAGGCCTATGCCGGCATGCGCGAGCGCTGGCACAACCAGCTCGCGCCTGCGCTCGAGCGTGGCGATGTCGCGGTGTTCCATGCCAATGCCGATGATTTCGTCGAACAACTCAACCAGTTCGTCCTGCTGCTGCAGCGCCAGAGCGAGCGCAAGCAGAGCTGGCAGCTGGCGATTCAGGGCACCGCGCTGTTCGTCACGGTGATGGTGCTGATGGTCGGCATGTACAGCCTGCAGAGCAGCGTGCTCAGCCCGCTGCAGGAGCTGGTGCGCGCCACTGAGCGCTTCCGCGCCGGCGATCTCAGCGCACGCGTGCAATACCGCTCGGAGGACGAACTGGGCCACATGGCCAACAGCTTCAACGCGATGGCCGAGGCGCTGGAGCAATCGCATCACACCCTGGAGAGCCGCGTCACCCAGAAGACCGCGCACCTCGCCCAGGCCAACGCCGCGCTGCAGCTGCTCTATCAGGGCAGCCGCAGCCTGGCCAGCGGGCCGGCCAGCGCCGAATCGCTGGACAAGCTGATCGACAGTTTCCAGAACCGTCTGCCGGGCCTGCGCCTGACCCTGTGCCTGCACGGCGATCCGCGCGAACCGGCCGAGCAGCTGATTGCCCTGCACGGCAGCGAGCTGCGCGAGATCTGCTCGCCGGGCGACTGCGCCACCTGCACTCTGCACCAGCGGCGCAACATCGTCGCCAGCCCGGTGGTCAACCAGGGCAGCGAGCTGGGCGAGCTGCGCGCCGCCTTCGCTGACGGCCGGCCGCCGCAGCAATGGGAGCTGGAACTGATCGAGGCACTGGCCAACCTGATCGGCACGGCGCTGTCGCTGGAGCGTCGCCGCGAGCAGGACCACCGCCTGCTGCTGTTCGAGGAACGCACCATCATCGCCCGCGAGCTGCACGACTCGCTGGCCCAGGCCCTGTCGTACATGAAGCTGCAGGTCAGCCGCCTGCAGACGCTGATGCATCGTGGCGAGCCGCCGGAGAAGCTGGAAAAGGTCACCGAGGAAATCCGCGACGGGCTGAACAACGCCTACCGCCAGTTGCGCGAGCTGCTCACCACCTTCCGCCTGAAAATCCAGGAAGGCGGGCTGCGCAAGGCGCTGGACGACACCGCGCGTGAATTCTCCGAGCGCGGCCAGTTCCCGGTGCAGCTGAACGTCAAGACGCTACCCTTCGGCCTGTCGGCCAGCGAGCAGATTCACCTGCTGCAGATCGCCCGCGAAGCGCTGTCCAACTGCGCCCGTCACTCCGGCGCCAGCCATGTCTGGCTCACCGTGCAGCAGGTCGGGTCGGAAGTGGAAATGCTCATCGAGGACGACGGTTGCGGGGTTTCCCTGGATTTCGACCCGCGCCTGCACCACGGCCTGACCATCATGCTCGAGCGCTCCCGCAACCTGCACGGGCGCCTGCGCATCGAACAACGCGAGCCCAACGGCACTCGCGTGCAACTGAACTTCGCGCCGCAGTTCCTCGGCCGCGATCTCGAGAGAGACACTGCATGAACGACTCCCGCCACAGCATCCTGCTCGTCGACGACCACCCCATGATGCGTCGCGGCATGCGCCAGCTGCTCGAACTGGAAGACGACTTCGTCATCGTCGGCGAAGCCAGCGACGGCGAGGAGGCCCTGCGCCGGGTGCCGGAACTACAACCGGCGCTGATCCTGCTGGACAACAACATGCCCACCCTCAACGGCATCGAGACGCTCAAGCGCCTGCGCCAGGACGGCTACGAAGGCAAGGTGCTGCTGTTCACCGTGTCCGATGCCGAGGAAGACGTGCGCGACGCGCTGCGTTTCGGCGCCGACGGCTACCTGCTCAAGGACATGGAACCGGAAAAACTGATCCAGCAGATCCGCGAGGTGCTGCAAGGCGATCTGGTGGTCAGCCCGGCGCTGGCGCGCGTCATGGCGCAGGCGCTGCGGGTCGGCCAGCCGGTCGCCCCGGAAGTGGAGCTGACCGAGCGCGAGCGCCAGGTGCTGAAGATGATCGCCGGCGGCAACAGCAACAAGATGATCGGCCGCAAGCTGGGCATCACCGAAGGCACGGTGAAGGTCCACGTGAAGAACCTGCTGCACAAGCTCGGCCTGCGCTCGCGGGTCGAGGCTGCCGTGTGGGCGCTGGAAAACGAGCGCCAGCGCGGCTGACACGGCGTCGCAGGCCGGCCACCCCGGCGTACCCCCAAAGACATAGTCGACCGGCAGCCGTGCAAGGCCCGCCGGGCCGGCCTCGCGATGCGGCAAGCAGTGCGCGCAGACACCCGAGGCGCCCTCATCCGCCGCCCCGGGGAGTACCTCCTTCGACCCCGTACCGCTTGACTCGCATCATTGGCCAACGGGCAAAGGCTCCTATCGTTCGCGCCGTCTCGCACGCCGGTCCGCTGCCGCGGATACGGCAGCGACAGCCGAATCCACATGGAAGGAGTCCACATGTTTCAACACCTGCTTCGCGGCATGCTGCTGCTCGGCCTGCTGCTCGGCGCCCTGCCCAGCCAAGCCGCCATCAGCGATGCCGAAGCCATCAACCGCGCCGGCCAGCAACGCATGCTCGGCCAGCGCATCGCCAAGAGCTACCTGATGATCGGCACCCAGACCCGCACCGAACTCGCGCTGGCGCAGCTCGATGCCAGCGTCGCCAGTGTCGAGGAAAACAGCCAGCTGCTCGGCGACTACGCCTCCAGCGCCGCGATCCGCGGGGCCGCCGACGAAGCCGGGTTGACCTGGCAGCAGCTGCGCGAACAGGCGCTCGCCGCGCCGGACAAGTCGCGCTCGTTGGAGATGCTCAAGCTGGCCGAACGCTTCCTCGCGCAGAGCGAGACGCTGGCGCTGCGAATCGAACAGCACAACGGCAGCCAGCCGGCGCATCTGGTCAACCGCAGCGGCCGGCTGCGCATGCTCAGCCAGCGCATCGCCATGCTCTACCTGGCGCTGAGCTGGAACCTGCCGGACGCCGAGCTGCGGAGCAAATTCGATACGGCGGTGGACGAATTCGACCAGGGCCTGGACGAGCTGCACGCGGCCAAGCAGAACACCGAGCAGATCAACGACCGCCTCGAACACATCAGCAACCAGTGGCGCTTCGCCCGCGTTGGTTTCAAGCTGACCGAGGACGGTCGCTACGTACCGACGGTGATCGTCACCACCGCCGAATCGCTGCTGCAGAAGCTGGAAGCGTTGACCGCCGACTACGCCCAGCTGGCCCAGGCAGCGCGCTGACTCACGGCTGGGGGTCGCCGCGGCGGAACGCTTGCGGCGCCGCGGCGTCCGCCGCCGGCGTCTCGGGCCGCGCATCTCCTACACGGAAGGGCTGCGGCGGCTCGTCGACCAGCCGCCGCGTCGGCGGCTCGATCCGCTGCGCCGGGGCTTCATCGGCCTCGACCGCAGCCGGCTCGCGCAGCAACCACAGGGCCAGCGCCGCCAAAGCAGCAGCCAGCAGACGGTAGAGCAACGAGGCCAGGTCGAAGCCGATCAGCTCGCCGCCATCCAGTGCCAGCGCACCGAGGCGCCCCCCCACCAGCGCCAGCATGGTAATCACCAGCATCACCAGTGCCGCCCGCGCGCGCTCGGGCCCGCGCATGGCCCAGAACAGGAACAGCGCCAGTCCCAGCTGCAGGCCGCCGTAGTAGACCCGCATATGGCTGATCGACGCCGACTCCATCAGCAGCATGCCGTTGAGATTGGCCATTTCATAGGGACGCAGCCAGTACGCCAGGCTGAGCGCGAACATGATCAGCGCCTGGATCGCCAGAACCAAACGGGCAAAACGCATCGAAAACTCCTGCTGTGCGACTTGGACTCCCGGTCGCCATCGGACCGTCCATCGGGCCTTTCGTTCGCCCTGCGGTGCCGGCTGGCGCATGCGTGAAGCACGGCAAGCCTGACGTCCGCGTGCAGCTATTCTCTAGTCCAGCCGGTCTGATGCCGGTAGTCGTCCAACAGAGGAAACACCACCATGCGCTGGAACCGGGCTCGTCGCAGCGACAACGTAGTGGATGCCAGAGGCCGCAGCGGCATGCGCCTTGGCGGTGGGCTGGGGCTGGGCGGCATCGCCATCGTGGTGGTGCTCGGCCTGCTTTCCGGCCAGGACCCGTTGCAGATTCTCGGCCAGCTGGCCAGTCAGGGCGGTCCGGCGGTGTCGCAGCAGGGCGAACAGCCCGCCACTGACGATCCGCAGGTGGAATTCGTCCGCGCCGTGCTCGGCGATACTGAGGACACCTGGCGTGCGCTGTTCCAGCAGAGTGGCACGCAGTACCGCGACCCGACCCTGGTGCTGTTTCGTGGCGGGGTGAACTCGGCGTGCGGCTTCGCCAGCTCGGCGGTCGGCCCGTTCTACTGCCCCGGCGACCAGCAGGTCTATCTCGACCTGCAGTTCTTCGATGACATGGCCCGGCGCTTCGCCGCCGCCGGCGATTTCGCCCAGGCCTACGTGATCGCCCATGAGGTCGGTCACCATGTGCAGACGCTGCTCGGTGTTTCGCAACGGATGCAGACGGCCCGCCAGCGCGGCGCGCAGATGGAAGGCGACAACGGCCTGCTGGTGCGCCAGGAGCTGCAGGCTGACTGCTTCGCCGGCGTCTGGGCCTATCACGCGCAGCAACGCCTGGACTGGCTGGAGCAAGGCGATCTGGAGGAGGCGCTGGGCGCCGCCAATGCCATCGGCGACGATCGCCTGCAGCAGCAGAGTCAGGGTCGCGTGGTGCCCGACGCCTTCACCCACGGCACCTCGGCGCAGCGCGTGCGCTGGTTCCGCGCCGGCTTCGAGCACGGCGAGCCGGGACGCTGCGACACGTTCAAAACGGCGCGCCTGTAGCGCGAACGGCCGGCAGAACTAGCGGCTGGCGCTTTCCAGCAGCGCGTGCAGCGCGCGGCAGTCGCGCGCGTACAGGTCGGCCAGCTCCGGCCAGGGATTCTCCGGCAGATTGACCAGCACGCTCCGCGCCCCGGCGGCGCGGGCACATTCCAGATCGAAGCGATAGTCGCCCACCATCATCATCGCGCGCGGCTCGATACCCCAGCGCGCGGCCAGCTGCAGCAGACCGCCGGGATGCGGTTTGGGTGGCGCCTCGTCGCGGCCGAGGATGTCCTCGGTGCGAAAAAAGTCGCCCAGGCCGACCGTTTCCAGCGTCACCAGCGCCAGCTCATGGGCATTGCGGGTGAGCACGCCGAGACGGCAATCGCGCTCGCGCAGCGCCTGCAACAACTCGAACGCCCCTGCGGCCGGGCGCGCCGCGCAGGCCAGCTCGCGCTCGTGGTCGAGCAGCCAGGCGCGCTTGGGCGCGGCCTGCTCGGGCGGCAGCGCGGCCAAGTGGTGAAGGATGTCGTCGCTTTCGGGAATCTGCAGCGCGCGGCGGATCGCCGCGAAGTCGTGCACGGCGATGGTCAGGGTGCCGTCCATGTCGAACACCCAGTGACGCGCACCGGCGAGGTTCACATCCAGTCCTCGCGCACGCGGATCAAGCCTTCCTGCGCCACCGAGGCGACCAGCTGGCCCTGACGGTTGAAGATGCTGCCGCGAGCGAAGCCACGGGCATTGCCGGCCCAGGGGCTGTCGATGGAATACAGCAGCCAGTCGTCGATCTTCACCTCGCGATGGAACCAGATCGCGTGATCGAGGCTGGCCAGCTGGATGAACTTGCTCCACGAGCTGACCCCGTGCGGCTGCAGCGCGGTGCCGATGAAGCTGAAGTCCGAGGCATAGGCCAGCAGGTACTTGTGCAGCGCCGGGTTGGCCGGCAGCGTGCCGTCGGCACGGAACCACAGATGGCGCACCGGCTCGATCGGCTGCGGGTTGGCCGGGTCCTGCACGGTCACCGGGCGGATTTCGATGGGCTTGGGCCGGCGCAGCTTTTCCATCACCCGCTCGGGCACCAGCGGCGAGAGCTTGTGCAGCAGGTCCCACTCGCTGGGCAGCTCGTCCGGGCCGGCCACGTCGGGCATCGCCAGCTGGTGTTCGTAGCCGTTCTCGTCGGCCTGGAACGAGGCGATGCCGGTGAAGATGGTCTGGCCTTTCTGGATCGCGCTGACGCGGCGGGTGGAGAAGCTGCCGCCGTCACGCACGCGGTCGACGTCGTAGACCACCGGCTGATGCGAGTCGCCCGGACGCAGGAAGTAGCCGTGCAGCGAATGCACGTGGCGCGCGGCATCGACCGTCTGGCTGGCGGCGGAAATCACCTGACCGAGTACCTGGCCGCCGAACAGCTGAGGAAACCCCAGATCCTGGCTGGCGCCACGGAACAGATTCTCCTCGATGCGTTCCAGCGTCAGCAGGTTGACCAGGGTATCGAGTGTCTGGGTCATGGCGGGTCCTGGATATGCGTTGATGCGGGTCGGCGATATTACGGACTTCGCCGTCAACGCTCCACCAATAGCCGACATCTACGTCCATCACAACGACCTGCCGCGAACCGCGCAATCCTTGAGCCGCGCACCGGGCGCCACGCATACTCACTCGCCACCGCCGCCCGATTGCATCGTTCATGTCGCTACCGCTGGTCTTTCACGACGACTACAGCCCGCCGCTGCCGCCCGGACATCGCTTTCCGATGGAAAAGTTTCGCCTGCTGCGCGATCACCTGGTCGACAGCGGGCTGACCACCGACGCCGCGCTGCGGCGTCCGATGCTGTGCAGCCATGACGTGCTGAACCTCGCCCACGATGCCGACTACGTCGCGCGCTACTGCAGCGGCGACATGAGTCCGGCGGAGCTGCGCCGACTCGGCCTGCCGTGGAGCCCGGCACTGGCGCAGCGCACCGTGCGCGCCGTGGGCGGTTCGCTGCTCACCGCCGAACTGGCGCTGCAGCATGGACTGGCCTGTCACCTGGCCGGCGGCACCCACCACGCCCATCGCGACCATGCCTCGGGCTTCTGCATCTTCAACGATCTGGCGGTGGTGGCGCTGTATCTGCTGGAAAGCGGACGAGTCGGCCGCGTGCTGATCTTCGACTGCGATGTGCATCAGGGCGACGGCACCGCGCGCATCCTCGACGGCGTGGCGGACGCGGTGACGGTGTCGTTGCACTGCGAGAAGAACTTCCCGGTGCGCAAGGCCACCAGCGACTGGGACATCCCGCTGGCACCGGGCCTGGGCGATGCGGAGTACCTGCGGATCGTGGACGACACGCTGAACTACCTGCTGCCACTGTATCAGCCGGACCTGGTGCTGTACGACGCCGGCGTCGACGTGCACCGCGACGATGCCCTCGGCCTGCTCGATCTCAGCGACGCCGGGCTGGCCGCACGCGACAGTGCGGTGCTCGAGCATTGCCTCGGTCGCGACATTCCGGTGGCTGGGTTGATCGGTGGCGGCTACGACAAGGACCGCGCCCGGCTCGCCCGCCGCCACGCGCAGCTGCACATCAGTGCAGCACAGGCCTGGCGGCAGTTCGGTCTGAAATGAAACCGCGCCGGGTGAAGCTCGGCGCGCTGCAAGAGATCGCCGCTACTGGCGCAGCCACGGCGGAGGCGGCGGCTCGTCGCTTGGCGCATCGTCGGCGTTGCGCAGCGCTTCGCGGCGCGCCTGCTCGGCCAGGGTGGCCTTGATCTCGCGCATCACCGCGTCCAGATCGGCGGCATCTTCCGGCTCGGCGAACTCGCCGGTCAGCTCGCTCTCCGGCGTCAACTTGCCCTGCTCGTAGAGCGCCCACATCTCCTTGGCGTAGCGGGTGAACTTCAGCTCCGGCGCGAAACGCCCGAAGTAGGCCGCCATGTTGCCAACGTCGCGCTCGAGCATCTCGAAGGCGTGGTTGTTGCCGGCGGCGTCCACCGCCTGCGGCAGGTCGATGATCACCGGGCCGTGCTCGTCGAGCAGCACGTTGAACTCCGACAGGTCGCCATGCACCAGCCCGGCGCAGAGCATCTTGACGATCTCGTGGATCATGAAGGCGTGAAACTCGCGGGCATCGTCCGGGTGCAGCTCGACATCGTTGAGACGCGGCGCCGCATCGCCATCCTCGCCAGCGATCATTTCCATCAGCAGCACGCCGTCGAGAAAATCGTAAGGCTTGGGCACCCGCACGCCGGCATCGGCGAGACGGAACAGCGCCGCCACCTCGGCGTTCTGCCAGTTCTCTTCCTTCTCCTTGCGGCCGTGCTTGGAGCCCTTGGCCATCGCCCGCGCATCACGGCTGCTGCGCACCTTGCGGCCTTCCTGATACTTCACGGCCTGGCGGAAGCTGCGCTTGTTGGCTTCCTTGTAGACCTTGGCGCAGCGCAGTTCATCGCCACAGCGCACCACATATACCGCTGCTTCCTTGCCGCTCATCAGCGGCCGCAGCACCTCGTCGATCAGGCCATCCTCGATCAGCGGTTCGAGTCGTTTAGGCGTTTTCATCAGCGGCTTGCAGGTCCTTCTCGGTGAATGCGGGGCTGCAGGTTACGGTAAACCCCGGCGGGCTTCCATGCTCGCCCGGCAGTTTGAAAGCGCGCTGCGGATTGGCGCTCGCACAGCGAAGGCGGACAATCACCCCAACTCTCATCGGAGCACCGCCATGCTCGACCATGACCGCTGCTGGGAAGCACTCTGCGCGCGCGACGCCAGCTGTGACGGCGAGTTCGTCTTCGCCGTACGCTCGACCGGCATCTACTGCCGCCCCAGCTGTCCGGCGCGTCGGCCGCGACGCGATCGTGTGCAGTTCTTCGGCAACGCCGAGCAGGCAGAAACTGCCGGTTTCCGCCCCTGCCGGCGCTGCTGGCCACAGGCGCAAAGCCCGGCCGAGCAGCTCGATACGCTGGTCGCCGCCGCCTGTCGCCTGCTGGACGAAGCGCCCGAGGCGCTGACGCTCGCCCAGCTGGCGGCGCGCATCGGCCTGTCGCCCTCGCACCTGGCGCGTGCGTTCAAGGCACGCACCGGTCTCACGCCACGCGCCTGGGCCGCCGCGCGCCGGCGAGAGCGCCTGCAGGCACAGCTGCCCGCCGCCGCTAACGTGCTCGATGCGGCGCTGGCCGCCGGCTACCCGAGCACCCGCGCGTTGTATGCCGAAGCGCAGGCGCTGAGTCCGGCCCAGCGCCTGCGCAAAGGTGCCGGGGAAACCCTGCGCTATGCCGTCGCCCCCTGCCCGCTGGGGCTGCTGCTGCTCGCCGCGAGCGAGCGCGGCGTCTGCGCGTTGCTGTTCGGCGACGACGAGCCGGCGCTGGAACAGGAGCTGCGCGAACGCTTCGCCGCCGCACGGCTGCAGCGCGATCAGACCGGTCTCGGAGACTGGCTGCAGGCCGTGGTCGGCCAGCTCGAAGAGCCGGCGCGCGCGGCCAAACTGCCGCTGGATCTGCGCGGCAGTGCCTTCCAGCAGCGGGTCTGGCAGGCATTGCAGGCCATTCCACTGGGGCAGACGCGGCGTTACGGCGAACTCGCCAGCACCCTCGACAGCCACGCCCGCGCCGTCGCCCGCGCCTGCGCGAGCAATCCGGTCGGCCTGCTGGTGCCCTGTCATCGCGTGGTCGGCGCACAGCAGGCGCTGACCGGCTACCGCTGGGGGCTGGCACGCAAGGCCGCGCTGCTCGCTGGCGAAGCGCGGGAGAAGCCGGGAGACTGACGGCGTTTTCGCGGTCCGATGTTGTGTCGACACCTCTCGCTGCCGCACCGGACCCGCGCCATGACCGACCTGAAACGCTACCGCATCCATTACCGCATCAATGGCGCACCCGCCTCGCTGCTGCTGAGCGCCTTCGAGGAACCAAGCCTGGAGCAGGCCGAGCTGGAAATCCTCCTCGCACACGTGCGTAACCCGCAGGCGGCGGTCGACGCGCCGTGGGAATCGCCGCTGCGCGCCAGCGAGCACAGCCGCATGGCCGAGCTGGGCGTCAGCGATATCCAGATCGAAGAAGAGTGCCGCTGAGCGTTAGCATGAGCGCCGAACCCGCCTCCATCGAGGGCAGACCGTCCGTGCCACTGATCGACACCCACACCCATCTGGACTTCGAGGATTTCGACGCCGACCGTCAGGCCGTGCTGGCACGCTGTGCCGCCCTCGGCGTCGAGCGAATCGTCGTGCTCGGCGTGCATGCGCAGAACTGGCAGCGCGTCTGGCAGCTGGCCAGCGAGCAGCCGGCCGTCTACGCCGCGCTCGGGCTGCATCCGGTGTACCAGCACCAGCACCGCGACGAGCACCTCGCGGCGCTGGGCGAATGGCTGCAGCGCCTGCGCGGCGAAGCGAAGCTCTGCGCCATCGGCGAGATCGGTCTGGACTACTACATCGACGCGCCGGACCATGAACGCCAGCAGTACCTTCTCGAGCGCCAGCTCCAGCTGGCCAGCGACTTCGAACTGCCGGCGCTGCTGCACGTGCGCCGCGCCCATGCGGCGATGATCGCCACGCTCAAGCGCCATCGGCTGCGCCGCGGCGGCATCGTGCATGCCTTCAGCGGCAGCTGGGAGGAAGCGCGCGAGTATCTGAAGCTGGGATTCAGGCTGGGCCTCGGCGGCGCCGGTACCTGGCCGCAGGCCCGACGCATGCAGCGCGTGCTTGAGCAGTTGCCGCTACATGGCATTGTGCTGGAAACCGACGCGCCGGACATGCCACCGGCGGGCCACGTCGGCGAGCGCAACAGCCCCGAGCTGCTGCCGGAGATCTGCCAGCGGCTGGCCGAACTCAAGGGCGTCAGCGCCGCAGAACTGGCCGCCGCCAGCTATCGCAACAGCTGCGAACTGTTCGGCTGGCCGCTCGGCGACGCCTAGTGCCCGGCTAGACGCGGAAGGCGCCGATCAGCTGCTGCAACTGCCCCACCAACTGGGTCAGCTCGCGACTGGCCTGCTCGGTATGCCCGGCGCCCTCGGCGGTGCGTTTGCCGGCTTCGTTGATCGCCACGATGTTGCGGTCGATGTCGTGCGCCACGGCCGTCTGCTGCTCGGCCGCCGCGGCGATCTGCTGGCTCTGGTCGACGATGCTGCCGACCGCGCCGAGGATGTGCTCCAGCGCCTGCTCCACCTGCGCCGACTGGTTTACCGTGCCCTCGGCCAGCGCGTGGCTGGCGTGCATGGTCTTCACCGCCGCGCCGACGCCGCCCTGCAGGCGCGCGATCATCTGCTCGATCTCTTCGGTGGACTGCTGCGTGCGCCGCGCCAGGTTGCGCACCTCGTCGGCGACCACGGCGAAGCCGCGGCCCTGTTCGCCGGCACGCGCCGCCTCGATCGCGGCGTTGAGCGCGAGCAGGTTGGTCTGCTCGGCGATGCCCTTGATCACGTCGAGCACCTGACTGATCGCCGCGCTGTCGTCGGCCAGGCGATTGATCACCTGCACCGACTGCGCGATTTCTTCGGCCAGCCGCTGGATGCCGCTGACCTGCGCGCTGACCAGGCCACGACCGCTGACGGTTTCGGCGTTGACGTCCTGCGCACTGCCCACCGCCGCCTCGGCGCTGGTGGCCACCGCCTGGGCGGTGGCGGACATCTGATTCATCGCGGTGGCGACCTGTTCGATCTGGCTGCGCTGCTCGGAGACCGTCTGGTTGCTCTCGCCGGAGACGTTCTCCACGCGCCCGGCCTGACGCTCGACTTCACCGACGGTCAGCCCGACCCGCTCGATCAGCTCGCGAATCCGCGCCACGCCATCGTTGAACAGCTGGCCCAGCTCACCCAGTTCGTCGCGGCTCTGCACCGCGTAGCGCGCGGTCATGTCGCCCTCGGCGACGCACTCCATGACCCGCCCAAGCCCGCGCAGCGAGGCCCGCGTCGAGACGTAGAAGCCACCGTACAGATAGGCCACCAGCAACAGCACGACGCCCAGCGCGCTCAGCAGCAGGGTCATCAGCAGGCGCTTCTGTGCCAGCCGCTCGGCGAGGTCGCCTTCGAGCAGCTGCAGGATCTGGTCGTTGAGCTGGTAGGTCTTCGCCATCTCGGCGCCGATACGGTCGTAGAACTGCGCCCAGGGCCGATCGAAGTCATCGGCCATGATCACCTCGTCCTGCAGAATCTCGCTGGCGAGCCCCAGCGAATCGCGGCTGGCATTGGCGTACTGGTCGAGCTGCGCGCGAGCCTCGGCACTGCCGGCGAGGCTGTCCTGCAGTTGCGCGGCGTACTGTGCCTGCAGCCGCTCCAGCTCGAGCACCAGATTGTCCAGCGTGTTGCTGGCATCGGAGTTGAGGTAGCCCTGGCCGAAGGTGTAGGAGCCCACCGCGCGCCCCTGGCCGAGCGTCGCGGTGATGGTCGGCGTCACGCTGGTCAGCAACTCGGCGAGCTGGCGCACTTCGCGCTGGGCGTCCTGACTGAGCCCGGACTGCCCGGCGATCAGCCGGATCATCACCTGCACACGCCCCAGCAGGCTCGCCGCCATCGCGGCCTTGGACTGCAGCGACTGCTCCGCCTGCGCGCTGCCCAGCGCCGTGCTCAGCTCGTCGCGACGGGCGCTGAATTCGGCGATCTGCTCGGGATCGTCGCTCACCGGTTGCAGGGCCTGCAGGCGCGCCGCCAGCCGGGATTCGACCTGGCCGCGACGCTCGGCAAGGACCGCGGCATTGCCGGTCTGACCGATGATCGCCTCGATCTGCACCAGGTCGTGCCAGTCCTCCACGTCGCGGCGCAGCTGCAGCGCGGAGCCAAGCAGCTCAAGGCTCTGCAGTTCGTTGCGGGTACCGACGAACTCCCGGTACGAATCACGCACCAGGTAGAAGTTGGTCAGCAGCATGGGGACGAAGAACAGCAGGCTGACGAGACTGAACTTCATGCCGAAGCTCAGCCGGTTCATGAACGCGACTGCGGGATACAACAGAGTTTTCACACGACGTCTCCCAATCTTATTGGTATGTGCTTGCGGCTGTTGCAGCCGCAGCGGGGCTCGTCAGAGAGAAGTAGCGGATCGAGTTATACGGGATATCGGTAGGCGCTTTTGTAACTTAAGGTAATGGCCTTATGGCATCGCAGCGCCGCCAGCCCGCAGTGCGGCGGCCCGCGGGTATTCGCGGGCGGTTATGGCGCATCATTCAGCCAGGTGGGGTGGTTCAGGCGAGTAGCGTCCACAGCGCGAGCGCCGCGTACCAGAGCACGCGCGCGCGCACCAGCAGCGCTCCGAGCGCGTCGAGCCGGGCGACACCCGCCTCGCCGGCGATCGGCGGCTCGAGATCGGCGGCCTGCGGACCGACCTCGGCGAGCAGCTGGCGCGCCGGCATGTCCCAGTCGAGCAAGCGGTGCAGCAGCGCGCGGTTGAGCGCGACGAAATTGCCGACCAGTGCGAAGCTGGCCAGCAGCACCCGTACCGCCAGCCAGTCGAAGGCGTGACGCACCTGGGCGGCGCGTTCGCGCAGCGGGTCCAGCTGGGCGTGCTCGACGGTCAGGGCGAGCAGCCGATAGGCCAGCGCCGCCATCGGTCCGAGCAGCACATACCAGAAGATCACCGCGAAAAAGCCTTCGTAGCTGCGCCACAGCAGCAGGCCCTGTGCCGCCTGCAGCAGGCTCGCCGGCTCCGCTT
This sequence comes from Stutzerimonas sp. 21-1, assembly GCF_056336065.1. Lineage (NCBI taxonomy): Bacteria > Pseudomonadati > Pseudomonadota > Gammaproteobacteria > Pseudomonadales > Pseudomonadaceae > Stutzerimonas > Stutzerimonas sp. 21-1. The sequence continues at coordinate 3,365,860 of NZ_CM150500.1, forward strand.
CGCGCAGCTTCAGATCGCGCTCGGCCACCAGCGCCGCGGCCTCCTCGTCGCCACGCCGCCAGGCATCGCGAAACGGCCCTAGCTCGCGCTTCACCGCACCGCGTCCGAGGCTGTACAGCACTACCAGCACATGCAGCGGCAGGCTCAGCCAGCCATAGGCCAGCGGTTCGAGCAGCCACAGCACGCAACCCAGCAGCAGTACCGGCAACAGCACCAGCAGCGCGAGCGCCAGCCACGGCGATGCGGTCAGCCGCGGTCGCGCCTCCAGTCGGCGCAGCTGGGCGAGCCAGGCGCCATCGCGCTGCAGTCGATGCCGCCAATCGGAGAATTTCTCGATCAGCAGCACCAGCAGAATCACCAGAAAACTCATCGTCACGTCTTCGCTTCCTCGTTCAACAGGTGATGGCGGCGGCGCGCAACCGCAGCCAGTCGAATGCCGGACCGGGATCGGTCTTGCGCCCCGGCGCGATGTCGCTGTGGCCGCAGATCCGCTCGCTGGTGATCGCCGGATAGGCTCGCTGCAGCAGCCGGCACAGCTCGATCAGCGCACCGTACTGCGCGTCGCTGTAGGGCTGATGATCGGTGCCTTCCAGCTCGATGCCGAGGGAGAAATCGTTGCAGCCCTCGCGCTCGCCGAAGCGCGACACCCCGGCATGCCAGGCGCGGTCGAGGCAGGAGACGAACTGGGTGATCGTGCCGTCGCGCTCGATGAGGAAATGCGCCGACACGCGCAGCTCGGCGATCTCGGCAAAGAACGGATGCTCGCCGCACGGCAGGCAGTTCTGGAAGAACTGCTGGACCCGGCCGGTGCCGAACTGGCCGGGCGGCAGGCTGATGTTGTGTATGACCAGCAGCGATATCTCGCCGTCCGGGCGCTCGTTGAAGTTCGGCGAGGGGCAATGGCGAACGCCCGCGCACCAGCCGGTCGCGCGATCCAGATACATGGGGTGGCCTTGGTTGACGGCAGGCTGGCAGGCTAGCCGCAGCGGCCCCGCTGCCGCAAGTCGGCCTGCTATCGTCGCAGCCGCGCAGCAGCCGCCTTCTCGTCCCGCCGCGAAGCCAGCCGATCGGCCAACCGGGTGGGCTCGGGCAGGCGATAGCGGGTGACGTACTGCATCACCAGCTGCGGCGCGCTGGCCAGGCTGACGCGGTTGCCCGGCGACACGATCAGCGGGCGTACGCGCTCCTTGCTGCGCAGCACCGTGCCCAGCACCTCGCCGGTCTTGCGATCGCGCAACGGCACCTGCGCGCCGCGCGCATCACCCAGCTCATCGTGTTCGCCAGTGAGAATCTTCTTCGCCACGCCGATGGTCGGCAGCCCGGTCACCACGCCCAGGTGCGCGGCAATCCCCAGCCGGCGTGGATGAGCGATGCCGTGGCCGTCGGAGAAGATCAGGTCGGGCACCTCCGGCAGCGCTTGCAGCGCCTGCAAGACCGCAGGCAACTCGCGAAACGACAGCAGTCCGGGAATGTAGGGCATCGAGGTGGGAATGCGCGTCAGGCTCTGCGCGACCACCTCCAGCGTCTGCGCATCGAGCAGCACGACCGCCGCGCGGGTGATCTGCCCCTGCTCCTCGAAACCCACGTCGACGCCGGCGATCAGCCGTAGCGGCGGGAAGTCGTCGACCAGCCGCACCTGCGCCGCCAGCGTCTGCTGCAGCGCGCGCGCGGCGGCGGGCGTGCCATCCCAATCGGCGAACGGTTGAGACGGATAGGGGCTGCTCATAGTTTTTCTCCTCGGTGAAATCATGCACTCGATGGGCCGACGGACGGCAATGGCGGCTGGACAGCCATGGAAAAACAGACGACGCTTGCGCCGCACAACGGCAGTTTCATCCTAAAGCCGATTCACCACACAACAATCAGAAACGCCCATGAACTCGCCTGCTCTCAGTCGCATCAGCATCCTGGCCACCGAAGGGGTCTTCGCTTCGACCCTCATGCACGCCAAGGATTTCTTTCACATGGCCAGCCTGCGCCGCGGCCGGCAGCGCGGCGCAGACCTCGCGCCCGCGTTCGAAACCCGCCTGGTCAGCCCCGACGGCCAGCCGGTGACAACCTTCAGCGGCACCACTATAGCCGTCGATGGTGCGCTGGAAGACGCCGACGTGGTGATCCTGCCAGCCTTCTGGGGCGACTTCGATGCGCTCTGTGCGCGCTATCCACAAGTGCTGACGTGGCTGCAGCACCGCCATGCGGCAGGCAGCACGATCTGTGGCGAGGCCACCGGGGCGTTCTGGATGGCCCAGGCTGGGCTGCTGGATCATCGCGAGGCGACCACCCACTGGCGCTTCGCCAGCGAGTTCGCCGAACGTTTCCCGCAGGTACAGCTGAGCCCGGACAAGCACCTGACCGACAGCGACAACCTTTACTGCGCCGGCGGTACCACGTCGTCGTGCGATCTGTATCTGTACTTGGTCGAGCGCTTCTGCGGCGCTGCCGTCGCGCAAGGCATGGCGCGCGACGTGCTGTTCGAGGTGCAGCGCAACTACCGGCCGGGGCGGCTCGGCTTCGGCGGCCAGAAGCTGCACCTGGACAGCCGCGTGCTGCAGATTCAGGAATGGCTGGAAGACCACTTCGCGGAGAAATTCCGCTTCGAGGACGTCGCCCTGCAGCATGGCATGAGCATCCGCAATTTCATGCGGCGCTTCCAGGCCGCCACCGGCGACAAGCCGCTGCATTACCTGCAGCGTCTGCGCATCGAGACGGCCAAGAGCCTGCTGTCGACGACGCGCAAGAGCATCAAGACCATCAGCTATGAGGTGGGCTACGACGACGCCAGCTTCTTCGCCCGGCTGTTCCGCCAGCACACCGACGTGTCGCCGAACCAGTATCGGCAGCAGTATCGGCACAAGAGCGGCTGAGGGCGGGAGGCCCGCCGTCCGGCCAGCCTCCCGCGCGATGAGCGCCGGTTTGCGTTAGGGCTTGTGCGGTCGCGCGAGGTATTCGTGCGACTGCATCTCCAGCAGGCGGCTGAGGGTGCGCTGGAATTCGAACTCCAGGCGTCCGCCGGCATACAGGTCCTTGAGCTCGACCTCGGCGGAGAGGATCAGCTTGACGTTGCGGTCGTAGAACTCGTCGACCAGGTTGATGAAGCGCCGCGCCATGTCGTCCTTGGCCACGTTCATCTGCTCGATGTTGGATACCAGCACCGCCTCGAAGATCTTGCCCAGCTCGATGTAGTCGTTCTGGCTACGCGGGCCGTCGCACAGGGCGCGGAACTCGAACCAGGCGACGTCGTTGGCCACCCGGCGCGCCATGATTTCGCGGTTCTCGATCAACAGCGCCTCGTTTTCCAGCACCGTGCAGTTTTCCGTCAGCAGGCTGCGGAAGCTCTTTTCCAGGCTCAGCTCGGCCTCGGCATCCAGCGGGAAGTGATACAGCTCGGCCTGTTCCAGCGCGCGCAGGCGGTAGTCGATGCCGCTGTCGACGTTGACGATCTCGGTGTGCTTCTTCAGCAGCTCGATTGCCGGCAGGAAACGCGCGCGTTGCAGGCCGTCCTTGTACAGGCCGTCCGGCACGATGTTGGAGGTCGCCACCAGGCTGACGCCGTTCTTGAACAGCTCCTCGAGCAGGGTCGCGAGGATCATGGCGTCGGTGATGTCGGAAACGAAGAACTCGTCGAAGCAGATCACGCGGGCCTCGTCGGCAAAACGCTTGCCGATGATGGTCAGCGGATTCTTCTCGCCCTTGAGCGTGCGCATTTCCTCGTGCACGCGCTTCATGAAGCGGTGGAAGTGCGTGCGCATCTTCTGCTTGAACGGCAGCGCATCGAAGAAGGTATCGACCAGGTAGGTCTTGCCGCGACCGACGCCACCCCAGAAGTAGATGCCCTTGATCGGTCCCTGCGGTTTCTTGCCGAAGAGCTTGCCGAACAATCCGCTGCCGCCACGCTCGTCGGCGACCAGATCGTCGTACAGCCGCTGCAGATGGCGCACCGCGTTTTCCTGGGCGGCATCGTGGAAAAAGTCAGGACGTTGCAGGTCGGCCCGATAGCGCTCAAGAGGAGTCATGGCGGAGTCTGGGTAGTGAAACGGGGCCGACACTTTAGCGGCGCCCTCGGTCGTTGGCAATTTGCTCAGCTTGGTCAAACCTCTCGCCCTCCTCTATGGATCTGTCTCACAACGCACCGGCCGAACACCGCGTGGTTCGGCTTACTCGACCAGTGTCGCCAGCGCCGCGCGCACGCGCAGCATGGCTGCATCCATGGCCTCGGCGGTTTCGTAGCTGGGGCTATCGGCGATGCACTCGTCGTCCAGCCACAGGGTGAACTGGCTGCCTTCGTCCTCGCGCAGCTCCAGTGCATCCGGCCCGCCGGCGATCAATCGCTGCGTCAACTGACCGATGGCCTTCGGATTGCTCAGCGGCCGCGACAGCAGCAGCTCCTCGCCATCGGCGGCGGAGAAGCGGAAGCGGAAGGCGCCGTCGGCCTCGCGAAAACTGGCGAAGCGTGCGACCTTGCCGGCCTTTTTCTTCGCCGGTGCCGCGCTCTGCGCCTGGCTGGAGAAATTGCGCAGACCTACTGCCTCGCGCAGCTCGCCGAGGAACGGGGTGGCGATCCGGCGCGCCTTGGCAGCGCCGGCCTGGAGAATTTCCTCGAGCTCGGCGGGCTTGGCGATCAGCTGACGATAGAGCTCGCGCGGCTCGCTCAGTTCATTGTCGAGCAGCTCGAACAGTCGCTGCTTGGCTTCGCCCCAGGCCAGGCCGTCACACAGCTCAGCCCGGAACGCGGCCAGTTGCGCCGGGGTGGCGAAGGCCTGGTAGAGCGTGAACAGGTGCGAGCTGTCCGGGTCCTTCGGCTCGCCCGGCAGCTTGGAGTCGGTGACGATGCGCGCTACCGCCGCCTTCAGCTCCTTGGCGCTGCCGAACAGCGGGATGGTGTTGTCGTAACTCTTGGACATCTTGCGTCCGTCGAGGCCCGGCAGCGTTGCCACGCTCTCTTCGATCACGGCCTCAGGCAGGGTGAACAGCTCGCGGCCCTGGCCGAACAGGTGGTTGAAGCGCTGCGCAATGTCACGCGCCATCTCGACGTGCTGGATCTGGTCGCGACCGACCGGCACCTTATGGGCGTTGAACATGAGAATGTCCGCCGCCATCAGCACCGGGTAGCTGTACAGCCCCATCGTCACGCCGGCGTCCGGGTCCTCACCATTCTCGACATTCTTGTCCACCGAAGCCTTGTAGGCGTGCGCACGGTTGAGCAGACCCTTGGCGGTGACACAGGTGAGCAGCCAGGTCAGCTCGGGGATTTCCGGCACGTCGGACTGCCGGTAGAAAGTCACGCGCTCGGCGTCCAGGCCGCAGGCCAGCCAGGTCGCGGCGATTTCCAGACGTGAGCGCTGGATGCGCAGCGGGTCATCGCACTTGATCAGTGCGTGGTAGTCCGCTAGGAAATAGAACGAGTCGGCCGAGGCCGCGCGGCTGGCGACCACGGCCGGGCGGATGGCGCCGGCGTAGTTGCCCAGGTGAGGCGTGCCGGTGGTGGTGATGCCGGTGAGAATTCGGGTCTTCATCGCGTTGATCTCATATCGATGCGATGCAGGCACGGACAAGGACGTGCCTGCGCGTGGCGGGCGAAAAGCTACAGGCGGGGTGCCACCAGCTCCTTCAGCTCCACCAGCTTGGCGTGGAAAAAGTGGCCGCATTCTGCCACTTTCAGCAGCTCATGGGGGCGCGTAAGCGCAGCCGAATAGGCGTACACCGAGGCGGGGTCGATCACTTCGTCCTGCTCCGGCTGAATGATAGTCAGCGAGCCCTTCGCCGCCGGCGTCTGGCCAGCCAGGCGCGACACCGCCGGCGCCACCAGAAACAGCTTATCCGGCGCGCGGCCCTGTGCCTCAAGACGCGCAGCCAGGGCAGCCGCCACGAACCCGCCGAAGGAAAATCCCAGCAGGCAGAGCGGCAGCTCGGGACGCTGCGCCGTCAGCCAGCGCAACGCAGCTTCGGCGTCGTCCACCTCGCCTTCCTGCATGTCGTGCTCGCCGGCGCTGCCGCCGACCCCGCGATAGTTGAACCGCAGCGTGCTGTAGCCCTGGTCGCGCGCCGTACGCTGCAAGGTCGAGACAACCTTGTTCAGCATCGTGCCGCCCTTGACCGGGTTGGGATGGCAGATCAGCGCCAGCCCTCGGGCCTGCGGTTGATCGAAGTACAGGGCTTCCAGCGCACCGCATGGGCCGTCGAGAGAGAGGGGGGTTTCGCGTTTCAGCAAGGGAAGGAACTCCGTGACCTTGGGACGAGTCGACTCGTCTTGCTTTACCAGTTGCCGAATGCCGCGGGCTTGCCACGGTGTACAGCGCAGGTATGAGAAGTTAACGTAAGCACAGCCGTTTTACATAGAAGGAAGGACTCGTGGAACAGACCCTCGCGACCTGGTTGCTCCCGATCGTCGGCCTCATCGCCGGCATCGCCATTGGCTACCTGGTGGCCCGCAACAGCGCGCCCAACCGTACGCAACGCCAGGTGGACGACCTACAGGAGCGTTTCGATACCTACCAGAGCGAAGTGGTTACCCACTTCAACACGACTGCTGCCCTGCTGCGCAAGCTCACCAGCAGCTACCAGGACATTCAGGACCACCTGAGCGAAGGCGCCGACCGCCTGGCGCTAGACGAGCAGACCCGCGAACGCCTGCTCGCCGCGCTGCGCAACGACGACCATTCCAGCCCGCGCGAACGTCTGAGCTCGCCAGCGTTCACCGAACCACCGAAGGACTATGCACCCAAGGACGACGACGCCCCTGGCACGCTGCACGAAAACTTCGGCTTCAAGCAGCGCCACTGACGCACTGGCGGGAGCGCCATGGCGCTCCCGCACCCCTCCTCGTTTACTGCCGCAGACGCATCGACAGATCCACCGCGCGTACGTGCTTGGTCAGCGCGCCGATGGAGATGTAATCAACCCCGGTCTGCGCTACCGCCAGCAAGGTCTCCTCGCCGATTCCGCCAGACGCCTCCAGCTTGGCGCGACCGCGTGCCAGGCCGACTGCCGTGCGCATGTCGTCGAGGCTCAGCTCGTCCAGCATGACGATATCGGCGCCGGCCTGCAGCGCCTGCTCCAGTTCGTCGAGACTCTCGACCTCAACCTCGACCGGCTTGCCCGGGGCGATACGATGCGCCGCCACAATCGCCTGGGCGATACTGCCGCAGGCGGCAATGTGGTTCTCCTTGATCAGGAACGCATCGTAGAGGCCGATACGATGGTTATGGCAGCCACCACAGGTCACCGCGTACTTCTGCGCCAGCCGCAGGCCTGGCAGCGTCTTGCGGGTGTCGAGCAGCTTCACGCCGGTACCCTCGACCAGATCGGCATAGTGCCGACAGTTGGTCGCAACGCCGGACAGCGTCTGTAGAAAATTCAGCGCCGTGCGCTCACCAGTCAGCAGCGCGCGCGCCGGTCCTTCGAGATGAAACAGCACCTGATCGGCCTCGACTCGCTCGCCATCGGCCACCTGCCAGTGCACCGCGACCCGCGGATCAAGCTGGCGGAACACCGCATCGACCCATGCCACACCGCTGATTACCGCCGCCTCACGGGTGATGACCGAAGCATGCGCCAGACGCTCTGCCGGAATCAGTTGCGCGGTGATGTCGCCGCTACCGATATCTTCCGCAAGCGCCCGACGAACGGTGGCATCAATTTCAGCGGAAAGATCGGCAAGTGTCAGGTTAGGCATGGCAGACTCCACATGGTTTGATCCGAAGTATAAAGGCGGCCCGCAAAGGAGCGCGACCTCCGACATAGACCGCCTGCGCTGACCGTTCGGCAGAAACTCGCCGGGGATCTGTGACATGGATCATGCCGGGCAAAAATCCGGATTCGATTAGCCACACTGGTGGCCGATAATCCGCTTAATTATTCTGGCGCCACGTAAATGACGCCCCTCAGCGCCTTTTGTTACCCTTGACGCCCACGAAGCGTACGTGACCGCCCGACCGGCCGGCGACCACAGGAGAGTCTCGATGCGAACCGATGCCAAAGTGGTGCACCTGAACAAGGCCACCCCTGAGCACAGACCAACGTCACCGGCCGCCAAGCTGCCGGTAGCGCTGATCAGCGTCCGCGACAAGGCTGCCCAGCAACTGCGCCAAGCGCTGCAGACGCTGTTCGATAACGCCGACGATTCGTTGTTCGAGATCGCCGACCGCGCCACCAGCAATACCGAACAGAGTGCCTTCTTCGAAGCCATGCGCGACCTGCGCATGAAGCGTCGCACCATCGAGCGTAGCTTCCTGCATCAGCTGTTCGAAGCCTTCGCCACGCTCAACCAGTACGAGATCGGCAAGCCCCAACCGCTGGAAGGTGTGACCTTCGACAGCCTCAGCTTGGTGCAGAACGACGAGCTGGAAGAATCCGTCGCAATCGACACGATGGTGACCAAAGTGACCGGGCGCACCATCCCTGCGCTCGGCCACCTGACGACCCGCATGAACGCGCTGGTCACCAGAAAGCTCGACGACAAGTCCAACCCGCTCGGTCCGAGCGCGATCTGCGACTACTTCCTCGCCGCCTGCAGCAGCCTCGGCGTGCCGATCAAGGTCAAGCTGATCATTCTCAAACTCTTCGAAAAGTACGTACTGACCGAGCTGGATCAACTCTACGCGGACGCCAACCTGACGCTCGCAGCAGCCGGCATCCTGCCCGAACTGCAATCGACCGCTCCACACCGCCCACACCGGCCGAGCGCTGGCGTCAGCACCAGCAGCTACGCAAGCACGCATGCCAGCCAGACGAACATGCACGAGAGCGGCCAGCAGGAAGCCGTCTTCAGCGCACTGCTTGATCTGCTTTCCGAAGCCCGCAACAGCAGCGCACTGGCCCCACGCAGCGCGCCCAGCGACGCGATCCCGATATCCAGCAACGACCTGCTGCGTCTGCTATCGCACATGCAGGCCCGCGCACCGCAAACCGTTGACGAGCACAACCTGCAGGGACAGCTCGATCAGCTACTCCAGCGCGTGAGCGCCAAGAGCGGCAAGTCGCGCGTGGTAGGCGAAGTCGACGAAGACGTGATCAATCTCGTGTCGATGCTGTTCGAGTTCATTCTCGACGACCGCAATCTGCCGGACTCACTCAAGGCCCTGATCGGTCGTCTGCAGATACCGCTGCTCAAAGTAGCGGTACTGGACAAGACGTTCTTCAGCCGCGGCAGCCACCCGGCTCGCCGTCTGCTCAACGAGATCGCCTCGGCCGCTCTGGGCTGGAGTGACCAGGACGAAGCGCAGCGCGACAGTCTGTATCAGAAGATCGAGCAGATCGTGGCTCGCCTGCTGAACGATTTCACCGACGACCCGAGCATCTTCTCCGAGCTGCTGGCGGATTTCCTCGCTTTCATCGGCGATGAGCGCCGGCGCAGCGAACTGCTCGAGCAACGCACCCGCGATGCCGAGGAAGGACGCGCCAAGGCCGAGATCGCCCGTCAGGCCGTCGAACAGGCACTCAATCAGCGCCTTCTCGGCAAGACCTTGCCCGAAGTGGTGGTACGCCTGCTACAGGAGGCCTGGAGCAAGGTCCTGCTGTTGATCTGCCTGAAGCATGGCACGCAGTCGTCGCAGTGGGACGATGCGTTGATGACGATGGACGAGCTGATCTGGAGCGTGACGCCGCATGCCGATGAACAGTCGCGCGAGCAGCTCATGCAGCTGGTGCCCAACCTGCTCAAGTCCTTGCGCGAAGGCCTGACCAGCGCCGCATTTGATCCGTTCTCCACCGGAGAGTTCTTCACCCAGCTGGAGGCCCTGCACGTACAGACGCTGCAACGCTTCGAGCAGCCGGTAGCCGAAACGGCCGCGAGCATGGACGCTGTCCAGCCCGCCACCCAAGCCGAAATCACCACTCCGCCAGCGCCTGTCATGGTCGAAGTGGTCGAGGAAATTCAGCTGCTGACGCCCGGCGAAAGTCGCGAGCGCCAGCCCGAGGCCTGCCTGCCCGAGCACGATGCGGCGCTGCACCAGGTCGACAATCTGCGCGTGGGTAGCTGGGTAGAGTTCCAAGAAGACGAAGAGCACAAGCTGCGCTGCAAACTGGCCGCAGTGATCAAACCGACCGGCCGCTACATCTTCGTCAACCGCACCGGCATGAAGGTCCTGGAGAAAACCCGCATGGGCCTGGCCAGCGAGTTCCAGCGCGGTGCCATCCGTCTACTCAACGACACGCTGCTGTTCGACCGCGCACTGGAGTCCGTGATCGGCAACCTGCGCAAATTGAAGAACAACTGACCCCCCGGTGGCGCGGGCCCTTTGCGGGCCTCGCGGCTACGCGCTTGGCATTTCACTCGGCACGACTAGACTCAGCACACGCCATTCGAGGTGCTTATGTCCAGCCGTCTGAATCCCGAAGACCAGCAGCGCGTAGACGACTATCTCAGCGCACCACAGCATCAGGTCGAGCGCCAGCCGTTTCGCCCGTGGCTCCTGCTCGCATTGGTACTGAGCGTGGTTCTCGGCCTCGGCCTGCTGAGCCGGCTGCTAGGCCGCCTGGTGACGTGAGGCAGGGCGCTAGCGCGAGCGGGACTCCGTCTTCACAAAAACAAACCATAAAAAAAGCTGGATGCCATTTCTGACATCCAGCTTTTTTATGGCTTCTTGCGAAGCCTTGCATGGTGGGTCGTGTAGGATTCGAACCTACGACCAATTGGTTAAAAGCCAACTGCTCTACCAACTGAGCTAACGACCCAAAAATGGTCGGGGTAGGGGGATTCGAACTCCCGACATCCTGCTCCCAAAGCAGGCGCGCTACCGGACTGCGCTATACCCCGATTGGAATTTGGCTCCGCGACCTGGACTCGAACCAGGGACCCAATGATTAACAGTCATTTGCTCTACCGACTGAGCTATCGCGGAACAACTTACATTCCAGCTCTTCGGCGGTACTTATGTTCCCGCTTCAGAGGCGCGCCATTTTACGGCTCCCGATAACGCTGTCAAGCCTGGAAATGCGATTGAGGACAATGTGTTGCAATCAGCAGAGGCAAATGAGGTGTCGCTCAACACCCCAATGCCCGCGCAGCACCTCCGAGGCACCGCGCAGGCCTGTTCCGTCACCTCAGGCGAAAACCACCTGATCGCCCTCCACCCGCGCTTTGATCGTGCTGCCTGGCGCGAACTGGCCGGCCAGGATCTGCTGCGCCAGCGGGTTCTCGATCCAGCGCTGGATTGCACGCTTGAGCGGCCGCGCGCCGTATACCGGGTCGTAACCGACGGCAATCAGCTTGTCCATCGCCTCCTGCGTCAGCTCCAGGCTCAGCTCGCGCTCCGCCAGACGCTTGCGCAGACGCGCCAGTTGAATGTCGGCAATCCCGGCGATCTGTTCGCGCGCCAGCGGATCGAATACCACGACCTCATCGATACGGTTGATGAACTCCGGACGGAAATGATGCCCCACCGCATCCATCACCGCCGCACGCTGGGCGTCGGGATCACCGACCAACTCCTGGATCTGCATCGAACCGAGGTTGGAGGTCATCACGATCACGGTGTTCTTGAAGTCCACGGTACGCCCATGGCTATCGGTCAGGCGACCATCCTCCAGCACCTGCAGCAAGACGTTGAACACGTCCGGGTGAGCCTTTTCCACCTCGTCCATCAGCACCACGGAGTATGGCTTGCGCCGCACCGCCTCGGTCAGGTAGCCGCCCTCCTCGTAACCGACGTAGCCCGGCGGTGCACCGATCAGCCGCGCCACCGAGTGCTTCTCCATGAACTCGGACATGTCGATGCGGATCATCGCCTCTTCGGTATCGAAGAGGAACTCGGCCAGCGCCTTGCACAGCTCGGTCTTGCCGACGCCGGTCGGGCCGAGAAAGAGAAACGAGCCGCTCGGCCGATTCGGATCGGCCAGGCCGGCGCGTGAGCGGCGCACCGCATTGGCCACCGCGACCACTGCCTCGTGCTGACCAATGACCCGCTGGTGCAACATGTCCTCCATGCGCAGCAGCTTTTCGCGCTCGCCCTCGAGCATCTTCGACACGGGGATGCCGGTCCACTTGGAGACCACTTCGGCGATCTCTTCGTCGGTCACCTTGTTGCGCAGCAGCTGGTTCTCGGTCTTGCCGTGCTGATCGACCATCTGCAGGCTGCGCTCCAGATCGGGAATGATCCCGTACTGCAGCTCGGCCATGCGCGCCAGGTCGCCCTTGCGCCGCGCCGCCTCGAGATCGGCCTTGGCCTGCTCGATCTTCTGCTGCAGCTGCGCCGAGCCTTGCACCTCGGCCTTCTCCGACTTCCAGATTTCCTCGAGGTCGGCGTACTCCTTCTCCAGCTTGGCGATATCGTCTTCCAGCTTGGCCAGGCGCTTGCGGGTCGCCTCGTCGTCTTCCTTCTTCAGCGCCTCGCGCTCGATCTTCAGCTGGATCAGCCGGCGATCCAGACGATCCAGTGCCTCGGGCTTGGAATCGATCTCCATGCGAATGCGGCTGGCCGCCTCGTCGATCAGGTCGATGGCCTTGTCCGGCAGCTGGCGGTCGGTGATGTAGCGATGGCTGAGCTTGGCCGCGGCGATGATCGCACCGTCGGTAATGGTCACGCCGTGGTGCACTTCGTAGCGCTCCTTCAGGCCGCGCAGGATGGCGATGGTGTCCTCCTCGCTCGGCTCATCCACTAGCACCTTCTGGAAGCGCCGCTCCAGCGCCGCGTCCTTCTCGATGTACTGGCGGTACTCATCCAGCGTGGTGGCGCCCACGCAGTGCAGCTCACCGCGCGCCAGGGCCGGTTTGAGCATGTTGCCGGCGTCCATCGCCCCCTCGGCCTTGCCGGCGCCAACCATGGTGTGCAGCTCGTCGATGAACAGGATCACCCGCCCTTCCTGCTTGGACAGCTCGTTGAGCACCGCCTTGAGGCGCTCCTCGAACTCGCCGCGGAACTTGGCACCGGCGATCAGCGCGCCCATGTCGAGCGCCAGCAGGCGCTTGTCCTTCAGGCCGTCAGGGACCTCGCCATTGATGATGCGCTGGGCCAGGCCCTCGACGATCGCAGTCTTGCCCACGCCCGGCTCGCCGATCAGCACCGGGTTGTTCTTGGTACGCCGCTGCAGAACCTGGATGGTGCGGCGGATCTCATCGTCACGGCCGATCACCGGATCGAGCTTGCCGTCCTCGGCACGCTTGGTCATGTCCACCGTGTACTTGTCCAGCGCCTGACGTGACTCCTCGGCGTTGGGGTCGTTGACCGCCTCGCCACCGCGAAGGTTGGCGATGGCGTTTTCCAGTGCCTTCTTCGATACACCTTGCGCCAGCAGCAGTTTGCCGAGTCGGGTATTCGAATCGAGGGCAGCCAGCAGCACCAGCTCGCTGGAGATGTACTGGTCGCCCTTCTGCTGCGCCAGGCGGTCGGCCTGATTGAGCAGACGCGCCAGATCTTGGGACATGTTCATGTCGCCAGTCGGATTCTGCAGCTTGGGCAGCTGATCGAGTTCTTTGGTCAGCGCCTGACGCAGCGCGGCGATATCGAAGCCCACCTGCATCAGCAATGGCCTGATCGAGCCGCCCTGCTGCTCTAGCAGGGCCTGCATCAGGTGCAGCGGTTCGATAGCCGGATGATCTAGGCCAACCGCAATGGATTGTGCATCGGAGAGCGCAAGCTGGAGCTTGCTGGTCAGACGATCGATACGCATGAACGTTCATCCTCAAGTGAAGCGGGCCGGCACACCGAGTCGCGCCATGACAAAAACCCGCGAGATGCAGAATAGATGAGGATGATTGTTGGCGATTCAAGCCAGACGGCATTGATGCATGTCATGCGGCAGGGAGAACCGGCGACAGGCCAGCGCGACCGGCCTCAGCGCGTCGCTCAGCCGTCGATCCACACCAGGCTGGCGAAGCGGCCGGTACACGCGGCCCGGCGGTACGAATAGAAGCGCGCGTCGCTGAACGTACACAGCCCGCCGCCATAAACGGCGTCGACGCCGACCGCAGCCAGTCGAGTGCGGGCCAGCTGGTACAGGTCGGCCCTGAAACGCCCGGCGTTGCGGCTTGGCGTAAACGCCTCGGCCGCATCTACATGCTGCGCCACGAATGCCTCGCGCACTTCCGGGCCGACCTCGAACGCCGCCGGGCCGATGGCCGGCCCGAGCCAGACCAGCAGCTCTTCAGCCGGCACCGCCAGCGCATCCAGTGTCGTCTCGAGTACGCCACCAGCCAGGCCTCGCCAGCCCGCATGCGCCGCCGCGACACGCGTACCGGCGCGATTGCAGAACAGCACCGGCAGGCAATCCGCAGTCAGCACTGCGCAGGCCTCACCCGGCACATCGCTCCAGCTGGCATCAGCCGTCGCGCAACTGCCGGCAACGGCCTTGATCACCGTACTCGAATGCACCTGGTTCAACCAGACCGGTCGACAACCAAGCAGACCCTGCAAATGCTGGCGATTCCAGGCGACCGCCGACGGATCGTCGCCAACGTGATCGCCGAGGTTGAAGCTGTCGAACGGCGGCACGCTCATACCGCCCGTGCGGGTGGTCACGCAGGCACGGACCGTCGCCGGGGCCGGCCAGTCCGGCAGCAGCCAGCCGTGCGGCCAGCCGCTCACCCGACGAACGCCTCGCGATCCTGCTGCAGCAGCGTCAACAGCCAGACGAAGTCATCCGGCAGCGGCGACTCCCACTTCATCCGCTCGCCGGTGGCCGGATGATCCAGCTCGAGGAAGCGCGCGTGCAGCGCCTGGCGCGGGAACTCGCGCAGGGTCTGCACCAGGGTCGGATTAGCCGCCGGCGGAATGCGGAAGCGTCCGGCATACAGCGGATCGCCCACCAGCGGATAGCCGATGTGAGTCATATGCACGCGAATCTGGTGGGTGCGCCCGGTTTCCAGCTTGACTCGCACATGGGTATGCGCACGGAAGCGCTCAAGCACGCGGAAATGACTGACCGCCGGTTTACCGCCCTCCACCACCGCCATGCGCTGGCGCTGCTGGCCGTGGCGACCGATCGGCGCATCGACGGTGCCGCCAGTGATGACCACACCGACCACGATCGCCTCATAGATGCGGCTGACGCTGCGCGCCTGCAACTGCTCGACCAGCCGCGTCTGCGCCTGCAACGTCTTGGCGACCACCATCAGGCCGGTGGTGTCCTTGTCCAGACGATGCACAATGCCGGCACGCGGCACGTTGATCAGGTCCGGCACGTGGTGCAGCAATGCATTGAGCAGCGTGCCGTCGGCATGCCCGGCGGCCGGATGCACAACCAGCCCGGCCGGTTTGTCGATGACCAGGATGTGCTCGTCCTCATAGACGATATCGAGCGGAATCTCCTGTGCCAGCCACTCGCCCTGCGCCTGCTGCTCGGCGTTCAGTTCGAGGATCGCGCCGGCGTGCACCGTATCGCGTGGGCGCAGCACGGCGCCGTCGACCGTCAGCAGGCCGTCCTTGATCCAGGCAGCCAGGCGCGAACGCGAATGCTCGGAAAACAACTGTGCCGCGACCTGGTCGAGACGTTGGCCGCCGAGGTCGAACGGCACCTCGGCACGCATATGAATAGCCTGTTTGGAAATCTCGGACATAGGGGCACTGCGGCGGGGGCGCAGGCTTTGGTTTCGCCTGCACGCTTGTGTTTAAATACGGCGTCTTTGTCCCGGCTGACCGGGGCGCTCATCATAACAGGACGGCTCCGTGCGAGACAGCCAGCCGTCACAGGGACGCAAGCCGCCATGCAAGTGAAACACCTGCTGCTGATCGCCATCCTCGCCCTTACCGCCGCCTGCTCCTCCACCGAGACCGTCGACGAAAACCTGGGTGAAGTCGAACTGTATCAGCAGGCCCAAGCCGACCTGGACAACAAGGCCTACACCAGCGCCATCAGCAAGCTCAAGGCCCTGGAATCGCGCTATCCGTTCGGCCGCTTCGCCGAGCAGGCCCAGCTGGAACTGATCTACGCCTACTACCGCAACCTCGAACCGGAAGCCGCACGCTCCTCGGCGGAACGCTTCATCCGCCTGCACCCGCAGCATCCGAACGTCGACTATGCCTACTACCTCAAGGGCCTGGCCTCGTTCGACCAGGATCGCGGCCTGCTCGCCCGTTTCCTGCCGCTGGACATGACCAAGCGCGACCCCGGTGCCGCCCGCGATTCGTTCAACGAATTCGCCCAACTCACCAGTCGCTACCCCAACAGCCGCTACGCCCCGGACGCCAAGGCGCGCATGATCTACCTGCGCAACCTGCTGGCGGCCAACGAGATCCACGTAGCGCACTACTACCTCAAGCGTCAGGCCTACGTCGCCGCGGCCAACCGCGGCCGCTACGTGGTGGAAAACTTCCAGGGCACGCCGGCAGTCGCCGACGGCCTGGCGGTGATGACCGAGGCCTATCAGCGCCTGGGCCTCGAGGAGCTGGCTGCGACCAGCCTGCAGACCCTCGAAACCAACTACCCAGACCACCAGACGCTGGAAGAAGGCACCTTCACCCCGCGCGAAACCGAAGCCGACACCCGCGGCTGGCTGAGCCAGGCCACCCTCGGCCTGATCGAAAGCGAAGCGCCGCGCCCGGACACCTCGCGCGCCAACCGGGACGTGATTCGTCAGTACGAAGCCGCCGCGCAGGACCTGCCGGAAGAACTGCGCCCCGTGCTCAAGGAAGCCGAACAACCAAGCGAAGAACGCTCCTGGTGGAGCTACATGACCTTCGGCCTGTTCGACTGACACCCGCGTCAATAACCGTCTGGCCCGGTGAGCCCCAACGCCGCCGGGCGTAATGCAATCTCGTTGCGTATGTCAGGAAGGGATAAATGGGCCTGCTTCGCCTGCTGTTCTGGATCGCTCTGATCGCGGCCGCCTTCTGGCTGTGGCGACGTATGACGCGCAAGCCCAAGCGCAACCCCGAGCCGAGCGCGCAGCCAATGGTGCGCTGCGCTCATTGCGGCGTACACCTGCCGCGCACGCAGGCGGTACAGGGCAAGGAACGCTGGTATTGCAGCCAGGCGCATCTGCAGGATGGCGAGGCTGGTGGGCACTGAGAACCTGGCCTTCCTGGGCGACCAGGGCCGGCGCATCCTGCGGCTATATCATCTTTATCGCCTGACCATCGGCCTGGCGCTGGTGCTGCTGATCAGCAGCGATCTGCACGACAGCCTGCTGCAGATGAGCAATCCGGCGCTATTCAGCAACGGCGCCTGGCTCTACCTGATCCTCAACATCATCGTGTCCGTGCTGGTGCAAAACCCGAAACGGGATCTGCCAGTGCTGGGCCTGGCGCTGATGGACGTGATTCTGCTGTCGGGGCTGTTCTACTTCGCCGGTGGAACCCCCAGCGGTATTGGCAATCTGCTGATCGTCGCCGTGGCCATCGCCAACATTCTGCTGCGCGGACGGGTCGGCTTCTTCGTCGCCGCGGTCGCGGCAATCGGCCTGATCTATCTGACCTTCTATCTCAGCCTGAGCAAACCGGAAGCCGCGCGCCAGTTCGTCCAGGCCGCAGCGCTGGGCACCCTGTGCTTTGCCGCCGCGCTGCTGGTGCAGGGCCTGACCCGCCGCCTGCAGGCCAGCGAACACCTGGCGCGTCAGCGGGCCGAGGATGTCGCCAACCTGGAAGCATTGAACGCGCTGATTCTGCAACGCATGCGCACCGGCATTCTGGTACTCGATCCGCAACGACAGGTGCTGCTGGCCAATCAGGGCGCGCAACAGCTGCTCGAGCAACCGGAGACCGGCGGAATGCCGCTCGCCGAATACTGCCCGGACCTGCTGAATCGCCTGCAGCAATGGCAAAACAACCCGACCCTGCGCCCGGAGCCGCTGAAGATCGGCCAGAGCGGCCCGATCGTGCAGCCGAGTTTCGCCTCGCTGCAGCACGGCGAGAAACGCAACACGCTGGTGTTTCTCGAGGACAGCTCGCACATCGCGCAGAAGGCCCAGCAGCTCAAGCTCGCCTCGCTCGGCCGACTGACCGCCAGCATCGCCCACGAAATCCGCAACCCGCTTGGTGCCATCAGCCACGCGGCACAGCTGCTGCACGAATCCGAATCCTTGGATGCTGCGGACCGGCGTCTGGCGCAGATCATCCAGGATCATTCGCGACGCATGAACCTGGTCATCGAGAACGTCCTGCAGCTCTCGCGCCGACGCCAGGCCGAACCGCAGCTACTGGATCTCAAGTACTGGCTGCACCGCTTCGTCAGCGAGCTGCGCAACACCCTGGCACCGCAGCAGAGCGTGCACCTGGAAGTCATCGGCAGCTCCCTGCAGACACGCATGGACCCCAACCAGCTCACCCAGGTGCTGACCAACCTCGTGCAGAACGGCCTGCGCTACAGCGGCTTGCGCCATGCCCGCGCCCAGGTATGGTTGCGCCTTTATCGCGACCCCGCCAGCGACCTGCCGGTGGTTGAAGTCCTCGACGATGGCGACGGAGTGGCCGCCGAGCAACTGCAGAACATTTTCGAACCCTTCTTCACCACCGAGAGCAAGGGTACCGGGCTGGGCCTGTATATTTCTCGCGAGCTGTGCGAAAGCAACCAGGCACGCCTGGATTACCGCGAGCGCCCGGAGGGTGGCAGCTGCTTTCATATCGTCTTTGCGCATGCGAGCAAGACCGGCTGAACGCGCCGATCACGGGCGCACCCGATCACACAACGACCAACCCGGTATCCGCCAGGCCGAGCTAGGGCGTTAACATGCCCCACCGCCGCCATCGGCGAACCGAACCAACGTAGCAGGACCCATGAGCGCCCGCCAGAAAGCACTGATCATCGATGACGAGCCCGACATTCGCGAACTCCTGGAAATCACCCTGGGGCGCATGAAGCTCGACACCCGCAGCGCCCGCAACCTCAAGGAGGCCCGCGAGTGGCTGGCACGCGAGCACTATGACCTGTGCCTGACCGACATGCGCCTGCCCGACGGCAGCGGACTGGAGCTGGTGCAGCTCATTCAGCAACAGCATCCGCAACTGCCGGTCGCGATGATCACCGCCTACGGCAGCCTGGATACCGCGATCAGCGCACTCAAGGCCGGCGCTTTCGACTTCCTCACCAAGCCCGTCGACCTCAACCGTCTGCGCGAGCTGGTCAGCACCGCACTGCGCGTACGCAGCACCACCACCGAAGCGGCACCGGTGGACAGCCGCCTGCTCGGCAGTTCGCCGCCGATGAAGGTGCTGCGCAAGCAGATCGACAAGCTCGCCCGCAGCCAGGCGCCGGTCTACATCAGCGGCGAATCCGGCAGCGGCAAGGAGCTGGTGGCGCGGCTGATTCACGAACAGGGTCCGCGCAGCGAGCGGCCGTTCGTACCGGTCAACTGCGGAGCGATTCCGTCGGAGCTGATGGAGAGCGAATTCTTCGGCCACAAGAAAGGCAGCTTCAGCGGCGCCATCGAAGACAAGCCGGGGCTGTTCCAGGTAGCCAATGGCGGCACCCTGTTCCTCGACGAAGTAGCCGACCTGCCGCTGCCGATGCAGGTCAAGCTGCTGCGTGCCATCCAGGAAAAGGCCGTGCGCGCGGTTGGCGGCACTCAGGAAGTGCTGGTCGATGTGCGCATCCTCTGCGCCACCCACAAGGATCTCGCCAGCGAAGTCGCCGCCGGGCGCTTCCGCCAGGACCTGTATTACCGCCTCAACGTCATCGAACTACGCGTGCCGCCGTTGCGCGAGCGTCGCGAAGACATCGCCCTGCTGGCCGATGCGATGCTGCGCCGCCTGGCGCAGGAATGCGGCGACAGCCCGGCGCACCTGCATCCCGACGCCCTGGCGAAACTGCTGGCCTACCGCTTTCCGGGCAACGTGCGCGAACTGGAGAACATGCTCGAACGCGCCTACACCCTGTGCGACGGCGACGAGATCAAGGCCGCGGACCTGCGTCTGGCCGACAGCCCCGGGCCGGGAGAAAGCGGAGAAGTCAGCCTGGCGCAGATCGACAGCCTGGAAGACCACCTGGAGGAGATCGAGCGCAAGCTGATCATGCAGGCGCTCGAGGAAACCCGCTGGAACCGCACCGCCGCGGCACAGCGCCTGGGCCTGACCTTCCGCTCGATGCGTTATCGACTGAAGAAGCTCGGCCTGGATTGAGCCAGCAGCAGGTCGCGCATCGCGCCTGTCGTCCGGCGCGATGCTGCCTGCCAGTCCTTACCCCTGCGAAAGCAGGTTGCGCAGATCGATGATCGCCGCGTTGGCACGCGAGATGTAGTTGGCCATCACCAGCGAGTGGTTGGCGAGCATCCCGTAGCCGCTGCCATTGAGCACCATCGGACTCCACAGCGGTTCCTGCACCGCCTCCAGTTCACGAATGATCTGCCGGACGCTGACAGTGGCGTTTTTCTTCGCCAGTACGTCGGCGAAATCCACCTCGATCGCCCGTAGCAGGTGCGACAGCGCCCAGGCCTGACCACGCGCCTCGTAGAACACGTTGTCGATCTGCAGCCAGGGCGTCTCGACCACCTGCTCGCGAACCTCGGGCACGACGCCGGCGCGCTCCTGCTCGGGCGCCAGGTTGGTATCCAGACGCACACGACCAACGCTTGCGGACAGACGCTGCGACAGCGAGCCGAGTCGTGTCGCGACGTCACCCAGCCAGTTGTTCAGATTGTCGGCGCGGGTATAGAACAGCGCTTTCGGCGCCGGATCGCTCAGACGCGCCAGATAACGATCCAGCGCGCGGATGCCGTTGCGGTATTCCGACTCGGACGCCGGCAACGCCCAGCTGCGATTGTCGAAATTGAACAGCGGCTCGCTCTTCGACAGATCGGGGTCTTCGGTCGACTGCGACTGCGAGCGGGTGAAGTCCTTGCGCAGCGCGCGGCTCAGGTCGCGCACCTGTACCAGCACCCCGTATTCCCAGCTCGGCATGTTGTCCAGCCAGAGTCCCGGCGGCGCGATGTCGTTGCTCAGGTAGCCACCCGGCTTGTCCAGCAAGATGCTGGCCACATGCTTGAGGGTTTCGACGGTGGTGTAGCCGTTGACCAGCTGGCGTTGCGAGCTCGCTGCCGCCTCGCGTGCGTGCTGCGGAACCGGGAACAGTGCGGGTTCGCGACTCCAGTACCAGCCCACGATCAGCGCCGCCAGCAGAAGCAGCCCGACCACCACGGCAAGCGCCGACCACAGCGGGTTGCCCGCGCGCGAAACGGTTGCCGTCGAGCCGCCGCTCGAGCGGCCGAAACGGGCAAAGCGGTTCTTCCAGTCCAGCATGGGCAAAATGTCCTTCTCTCGGATTCAGAGGTTCTGACCGCCTGAGGCGGGCCACGTTGCGGTAAGGTTGCTCACTATAACGCAGCTCCCCGGCATCCTCTGCCGCAATTTGCGAACCACTACCGCCTGCGGCAGCCGCCAGGCCTGCATGCCAGTGATAGCATGGCGCCACCACAAAAAGGCGCTGACCCCGGATGGCCAGCGCAACGGAAAGGCTCATGGCGGACCAGGAAGAACTCAAGCAACACTTTGCCCAGCGCGTGATCCATCAGGCTCGCGAAGTGCTCGACGTCTGGCAGCAATTGCAGCGCGGCGAATGGAGCGAGCGTCACCACAGCGCGCTTGACGATGCCACGCAACGCCTGCGCCGCTTCGCCGAGCGTTTCGAGCAGCCCGAGCACAGCGCCCTGGCGATCGGCATCGAGGATTGCCTGGGCGATATCCGCGACAACCGCGGCCGGCTGTCCAGCGAGACCATCGCGACGCTCAGCCAACTGATCTACCGCCTGGCACGCACCGGACTGCGCCACAACGACCCGCTGACGCAGCCTTTCCTGCCGCCGCTGAGCAAACCGGTCTACCTGGCACTGCAGAATGACCAGCGAGCGGACTACCTGATGCGTCAGCTGGAGTTCTTCAGCATGTCGGCCCAGGCTTTCGACAGCGAGATGGCGTTTCGCGCCGCCATGCACCAGCGCCATCCCGCGGCGATCGTCATGGACGTCGACTTCACCGGCCCCGGCGCCGGACTGCGACTGGCCGAGCAGGTCCAGCAGGGGCTGGAAGACAAGCTGCCGATCCTGTTCTTCAGCCACAGTGAAACCGATACCCCGACACGCCTGGCGGCCGTGCGCGCCGGCGGCCTGGAGTTCTTCACCGGTACGCTGGACGCCTCGACCCTGCTGGAGAAGATCGAAATCTTCACCCGCACCGCGCACAGCGAACCGATCCGCGTACTGATCGTCGACGACTCCCGCGCCCAGGCCACGCACACCGAACGGGTGCTGAACAACGCCGGCATCATCACGCGCATGCTGATCGAGCCGATCCAGGCCATCGGCGCGCTGGCGGAGTTTCAGCCGGACCTGATCATCCTCGACATGTACATGCCCGACTGCATGGGCACCGAACTGGCCAAGGTGATTCGCCAGCACGAACGCTACGTCAGTGTGCCGATCATCTACCTGTCGGCCGAGGACGATCTGGACAAGCAGCTCGACGCGATGGGCGAAGGCGGCGACGACTTCCTCACCAAACCGATCAAGCCGAGCCATCTGATCGCCACCGTGCGCACCCGCGCCGCACGTGCCCGCAGCCTCAAGGCACGCATCGTGCGCGACAGCCTCACCGGCCTGTACAACCACACCCATAGCCTGCAACTGCTGGAAGACGCGCGCTTTCAGGCCCGCCGTGACAATCGCCCGTTGAGCTTCGCCATGCTCGACATCGACCACTTCAAGCGGGTCAACGACACCTACGGCCACCCGATGGGCGACCGGGTGATCCGCAGCCTGGCGCTGTTTCTCAAGCAGCGCCTGCGCAAGACCGACCACATCGGGCGCTATGGCGGCGAGGAATTCGCCGTGGTGTTGCCGGATACGCCGGTGGAAGCGGCGTGCAAGGTGCTCAACGACATTCGCCAGCGCTTCGCCGAGCTGCGCTTTCCCGCGCAGCCGCAAGACCTGAGCTGCACCTTCAGCTGCGGCATCAGCGAGCTGAGCGCCGACACCGACGTCAAGACACTCACCCAGCAGGCGGACGAGGCGCTGTACCGCGCCAAACGCAGCGGCCGCAACCGGGTCGAGCGGTTCTAGTCGATCGGCCGCGCCTAGCGGCTCACAAAAACGTGAGCCGGGCGCGGCTGTCACGCGAATGACATCAAATCGCCATATCTTGCTAGCCTCCCTGGCCTGCTCGAAGAGGCGATGATGCGCCTGAAGTCGCTCACCACGCTCAACACCCTCCTGCTCATCGCGGTTTGCCTGGCCCTCGGCGCCACGCTCTGGTGGTCGGAGCGGGCGATGGAGCGCCCCTATCAGCTGATGGCGCACTACCTGGGATTGTCCCAGCAGTTCCAGCACCAGGCCGCGGAGAACATCGGCGCCTACCTGGTCAGCGGCGACGCAGTGCGCCACAGCCAGGCGCAGAAAGCGCTCGAAACCCTGCAGCAGGACATCGCCGGACTACCGGCCGGATTCGCCGAACGGCTGCAGCCCAGCCTGGACGAGCTGAGCCGTTTCACCGCCAGCGATTTGCTCGCCGCCGGCAAGCTGGCGGGCGATCCACAGGGCTTGCTGCTGCAAGCCGAGCGCGAGATGGCCGGTGCACTGTCGCAGCTCGATCAGTACCGCAGCGCAGCCAATCATCCGAACGCAGCGGACTATCAGCCGCCGCTGTTTGCCGCCAGCCAGCAACTGCTGCGCCTCAGCCACGCCCGCGGCAAGCTGGTCGCCAGCGGCCGCGACGAACTGGCCGGCGAGGTCGAACAGGCACTGCAGGGCTTGCGGCAGGAGGTCAGCCGCCTCGACGCGCTGCCGCTGCTAGGTGTCGCCGCCGAACAGAAATCCGCCGCCAGCAGCTTCGCCGCGCTGCTCGAACTCGACGATTCGGCGAACCAGCAGCAGGCCGAAGACCGCGGCATTGCGCTCAAGCGCGAACTGGCCAGCCTGATCAAACGCTACCCGGCCGAGTTGCAGCGCACCCGCGAACTGATCCGCCAGCGCAGCGAACTGCACGACAGCAGCATGCGCAAAGTCGCCGCCGTGCAACAGGCACTGGCCGAACTGGAGCCGGCAGTGCGCGCCGAACATGGGCGCATCCAGAGCGAGGTACGGCTGATCCAGGGCGCGATCATTGTGCTGATCCTGCTCATCGCCCTGGCGGTCGACCGCCTGCAGCGCCAGCTCACCCGTACCCTCGGGCAGCTGGTGCCGGCCCTGTCGGCATGGGCTGAAGGCGACTTCAGCCGGGACGCGCGGATCGACTCGAAGATTCGCGAGATCATCGATATCGAAACCTCGCTCAACCGTCTGCGCAGCTACCTGCTGCAGCTGGTCGGCACCCTACGCCAGCAGGCCGAGCAGGTCGCTGCCAGCAGCCGCGATCTGGACGAAATGAGCAGCGACCTGCACGACGGAGCGCAACGCCAGACCGGCGACACGGCACAGATTCGCGATTCGCTCGGCGAGCTGGAGGCCACCATCCAGCAGGTGGCCGACGGCGCCGGCGAAGCGGCCGACGCCAGCCGCGCCGCGGCGCATGCCGTGCAGCAAGGTCAGCAGGTGATCGGCCAGAGCCTGACCGGGCTGCATGATCTGGTCAGCGAGGTGCAGGGCAATGCGGTGGCCATCGAACGCCTGGCCGCCGAAACCACCACCATCGGCAACGTGCTGACGGTGATTCGCTCCATCGCCGAGCAGACCAACCTGCTGGCGCTCAATGCTGCCATCGAAGCGGCCCGCGCCGGCGAGCACGGTCGCGGCTTCGCCGTGGTCGCCGACGAGGTGCGTTCACTGGCGCAGCGCACCAGCGGCGCCACCGCGGAAATCCAGCAACTGATTGGCGATCTGCAGCAGGCCGCCACCCAATCGGTCGAAGCCATGCGCAGCCAGGTCGCCCACGCCGAAGGCACCGCCAGTCTGGCGCAGAGCGCCGATCAGGCGCTGGGCGAAATCGTCGCCACCATCGCCACCATCAGCCGCATGGCCGAGCAGATCGCCCAGGCCACCGCGCAGCAGGGCGAGGCGGTCAGCGAGATTCGCGGGCATAGCGAGCGCATCCATCAGCTCGGCGATGCCAACCTGACGCACATCAGCCGCGGCCGCGAACAGAGCGCGCAGATGCTGCGCCTGGGCGGCGAACTGGATCAGGCGACCCAGGCGTTCAGGTTCTAGGTTCGACGGGGGCGCGCCGCTGCGCAGCGGCCTTCATGCCGGCGCGGCCGCGCGCCCGGGGAATCGGCTGACGGCATGCGTGCCGGCGCAAGGCGGCACGCATGCCGTCAGCGATGCGCGATCAGCGCGGCGCCACCGGCCGTTGCGGCTTGCGCCCCTTGCCGGCCGGCTTGCCGCTGCCATTGGCCGCCTTGCGCCGCGCCTCGGCGGCGGCCTTGGCCTGCTCGCGCTTGTCCCAGGCGTTGCCGTCGTGGCTACGCGGCGGCAGACCGGTGTGCTGGGTCAGAATCTTGCCGCCCTGCCCGGCCTTCTTGCTGCCCGCTGGCGTCGAGTTCTTGCGTCGCGCGCTCTGGTAGCCGCCTTCGCTGGCCGGCTGGTGCGCCGGGATCAGCTGATGCTTGCCCGAGCCGATCAGGTCGGCGCGGCCCATGCGGATCAGCGCTTCACGCAGCAGCGGCCAGCCCTTGGGATCGTGGTAGCGCAGGAACGCCTTGTGCAAACGGCGTTGCTCCTCGCTCTTGACGATGGTAACGCCCTCGCTCTTGTAGGTCACCTTGCGCAGCGGGTTCTTGCCGGTGTGATACATGGCGGTCGCCGAGGCCATCGGCGACGGATAGAACGCCTGCACCTGGTCGGCGCGGAAGCCGTTGGCCTTAAGCCACAGGGCGAGGTTCATCATATCCTCGTCGGTGGTTCCTGGATGCGCGGCGATGAAGTACGGGATCAGGTACTGCTCCTTGCCCGCCTCCTTGGAGAACTTGTCGAACATCCGCTTGAACTTGTCGTAGGTCCCGATACCCGGCTTCATCATCTTGTCCAGCGGGCCGCGCTCGGTGTGCTCCGGCGCGATCTTCAGGTAGCCGCCGACGTGATGGGTGACCAGTTCCTTGACGTATTCGGGCGACTCCACCGCCAGGTCGTAGCGCAGACCGGAGGCGATCAGGATCTTCTTCACGCCCGGCAGCGCGCGCGCCTTGCGGTACAGCTCGATGAGCGAGCTGTGATCGGTGTTGAGGTTCTCGCAGATACCGGGGAACACGCAGGACGGCTTGCGGCAGTGCTTTTCGATGTCGTGGCTCTTGCAGGCCAGGCGGTACATGTTGGCGGTCGGCCCGCCGAGGTCGGACACCACGCCGGTGAAACCGCGCACCTTCTTCATTTCCTCGATCTCGTGGAGGATCGATTCGTGCGAGCGACTCTGGATGATGCGCCCCTCGTGCTCGGTGATCGAGCAGAAGGTACAGCCGCCGAAGCAGCCGCGCATGATGTTCACCGAGAAGCGGATCATCTCGTACGCCGGAATCTTCGCTCCGCCGTACACCGGGTGCGGTACGCGCTGGAAAGGCGCGGCGAACACGTAGTCCATCTCCTCGGTGGTCAGCGGAATCGGCGGCGGGTTGAGCCACAGCTCGCGCTCGTCGTGGCGCTGCACCAGCGCGCGGGCGTTGCCGGGGTTGGTCTCCAGGTGCAGCACGCGGTTGGCGTGGGCGTACAGTGCCGGGTCGTTGCGCACCTTCTCGAAGGACGGCAGACGGATCACCGTGCGCTCGCGTGTGAGCTTGGGATGCGGCAACAGCTCGACCGGCTTGGCTTCCTCGGGATCGTCCTGCGGCTCCTTCTGCTGTTCGATCGAACAGGCGGACAAGTCCTGCGTGTTGACGTAGGGATTGATGATCTGATCAATCTTGCCGGGGCGATCGATGCGGGTGGAATCGATCTCGAACCAGCCTTCCGGCGTGTCCTTGCGGATGAACGCAGTGCCGCGCACGTCGGTGATGCTCTCGATCGACTCGCCACGGGCCAGCCGTTGCGCCACTTCGACGATGGCGCGCTCGGCGTTGCCGTAGAGCAGGATGTCGGCAGTGGCGTCCATCAGGATCGAGCGGCGCACCTTGTCCGACCAGTAGTCGTAGTGCGCGATGCGTCGCAGCGAGGCCTCGATGCCGCCGAGCACCACCGGCACATGCTTGTAGGCCTCCTTGCAGCGCTGGCTGTACACCAGGCTGGCGCGGTCCGGCCGCTTGCCGGCCAGCGCGCCGGCGGTATAGGCATCATCCGAACGCACCTTGCGGTCGGCGGTGTAGCGATTGATCATCGAGTCCATGTTGCCGGCGGCTATGCCGAAGAACAGGTTCGGCTCGCCAAGCTTCATGAAGTCGTCTTTGCTGTGCCAGTCGGGCTGGCTGATGATGCCGACGCGAAAGCCCTGCGCTTCGAGCAGGCGGCCGATGATCGCCATACCGAACGACGGATGGTCGACGTAGGCATCGCCGGTGACGATGATCACGTCGCACGAATCCCAGCCGAGCTGATCCATCTCCTCCCTGCTCATCGGCAGGAACGGCGCCGGACCGAAACACTCGGCCCAGTACTTGGGATAGTCGAACAGCGGCTTGGCGGCAGGCATGGCGGGAAACCGGGCTACGAAAACGGGCGCGGAATATAGCACAAAAAATGATCAGGAAGGCCGAGTGTGCAGCTCGGCCTTTGCCTGGCGGACGAAGGGAATTCTGTCCCGACGGTCAGCCGCCGATGTAACGGCGCGGCACGCGACCGGTGACCTTGGTCAGCAACTCGTAGCCGATGGTGCCGCAGGCTGTCGCCAGTTCATCGATCGGCACCTGTGCGCCCCATAGCTCCACCGCGTCGCCGAGCTGCGCTTGCGGCAGGTCGGTCAGATCGACTGCGAGCATGTCCATCGATACGCGCCCGGCCAGCGGGACGCGCTGTCCGCGGATCACCACCGAGGTACCGGACGGCGCGCTGCGTGGATAACCATCGGCATAGCCGCAGCTGACGGTACCGATGCGCGACGGGCGCTGCGCCACCCAGCTGGCACCATAGCCGACGCTGTCACCGACCGGCACGTCGCGAATCGCAATCAGCGCGCCGGTCAGCGTCATCACCGGTTTGAGGCCGAGTTCCTGCGCGCTCAGCGTGGCGAACGGCGTGGCACCGTAGAGCATGATGCCGGGACGGATCCAGGCCATGTGCGCCTGCGGCAGCGTCAGTACCGCGGCGGAGTTGGCCAGCGAGCAGTTGTCGAACGCCAGCTCCAGCAGCTGGCCGTAGAACTCGAGCTGACTCTCGTTCAGCGAATGGCCACGCTCGTCGGCGCAGGCGAAATGGCTGATCAGGTTCAGTTCGCCCACCTGCGCCGCACCCTTCAGTCGGGCATGGCAATCTCGCAGGCCATCGACCGTGAAACCGAGCCGGTGCATGCCCGAGTCGAGCTTCATCCAGACGTTCAGCGGCCTCTCCAGCTCCGCATCCAGCAACCAGTCGGTCTGACGTAGATCCTGCACGGCTACATCCAGGCTCAGCTCGGCGGCACGTCGGTATTCGCAAGGCTCGAAACAGCCTTCGAGCAGCAGGATGCGGGCATCCGGGGCGCTGGCGCGCACCACCTCTGCCTCCTCCAGGCAGGCCACGGCGAAACCGTCGGCCACATCGCGCAGCGCCGTCACCACTTCGTGCGCACCATGTCCGTAGGCATTGGCCTTGACCACAGCGAAAGCCTTGCGCTGCGGCGCGCATTGCCTGGCGAGCAGATAGTTGTGGCGAAGCGCAGTCAGATCGACCGTGGCAACCAGCGGACGCATGGGATTTTCCTGTCGGCGAAGGTGAGGCGCAAATCTTAGGCCGATCCGCCGGACGCGGGAAGCGCGCGGACTGCCGCTCGCGCGCTGCGCTTACTCGTCGTCGAACTGATAGCTGCCCGGCGCGAGGTTCTCGAAGCGCGAATACTTGCCGAGGAAGGCCAGGCGGGTGGTGCCGATCGGACCGTTCCGCTGCTTACCGATGATGATTTCGGCGACGCCCTTGTATTCAGTTTCCGGGTGATACACCTCGTCCCGGTAGACGAACATGATGATGTCGGCGTCCTGCTCGATGGCGCCCGATTCGCGCAGGTCGGAGTTCACCGGGCGCTTGTTGGGCCGCTGTTCCAGCGAACGGTTGAGCTGCGACAGCGCGATGACTGGGCAGTTGAATTCCTTCGCCAGGCCTTTGAGCGAGCGGGAAATCTCGGAAATCTCGTTGACCCGGTTGTCGCCGCTGGAACCCGGTATCTGCATCAGCTGCAGGTAGTCGACCATGATCATGGCGATCTCGCCATGCTCACGGGCCAGCCGCCGGGTGCGCGCGCGCATCTCCGAGGGACTGATACCGGCGGTATCGTCGATGAACAGCTTGCGGTCATTGAGCAGGTTCACCGCCGAGGTCAGCCGCGGCCAGTCGTCATCGTCCAGCTTGCCCGCGCGGACCTTGGTCTGGTCGATGCGCCCCAGCGAGGCGAGCATACGAATCACGATGGAGTCGGCGGGCATCTCCAGGGAAAACACCAGCACGGCCTTGTCGGTACGCAGCACGGCGTTTTCCACCAGGTTCATCGCGAAGGTGGTCTTACCCATCGACGGACGACCGGCAACGATGATCAGGTCGGCGGGCTGCAGACCACTGGTGGCTTCGTCCAGATCGGTGAAGCCGGTGGACAGGCCGGTGATCGCCTCGCCGGCATTGAACAGCGTATCGATGCGGTCGATGGCCTTGACCAGGATGTCGTTGATGCCCACCGGGCCGCCGGTTTTCGGCCGTGCCTCGGCGATCTGGAAGATCAGCCGCTCGGCTTCATCGAGAATTTCCTCCCCGGTTCGCCCTTGCGGTGCGTAGGCACTATCGGCGATCTCGTTGCTGATACCGATCAGCTGCCGCAGCGTGGCCCGCTCACGGATGATCTGCGCATAGGCCTTGATGTTCGCCACCGACGGCGTGTTCTTCGCCAGCTCGCCAAGGTAGGCCAGACCACCGACCTGCGGCAGCTGCCCTTCCTTGTCCAGCTGCTCGGACAGCGTCACCACGTCGAACGGCGAGTTGCGCTCGGCCAGCTTGTAGATGGCGCGGAAGATCAAGCGATGATCGTGGCGATAGAAATCGCCATCGGAGACCTGGTCGAGCACGCGCTCCCAGGCGTTGTTGTCCAGCATCAGACCGCCCAGCACGGCCTGCTCGGCCTCGATGGAGTGCGGCGGCACCTTGAGCGCGGCGGTTTCCAGATCGTACTGCTGGGGCACACTGATGTCGTTCATGATTCTTTCGCGATTCGAAACAGCAGAAAAACAAAGGGCACGTCCCGCTCGCGCGGAAACGTGCCCGATGTTACGCGTCAGGCACCGGAGGTGCCAGACGACACCTTAGGCGGCGACGACGATCAGCTTGACAGTCGCTTCGACGTCGGTGTGCAGGTGCACGGCCACGTCGTATTCGCCGGTCTGGCGGATGGTGCCGTTCGGCAGACGAACTTCGCTCTTGGCCACTTCAACGCCGGAGGCGGTCAGGGCATCGGCGATGTCGTGGGTACCGATGGAGCCGAACAGCTTGCCTTCATCGCCCGCGGTTGCGGTGATGGTGACTTCCAGTTCAGCCAGCTGCGCAGCGCGAGCTTCGGCCGAAGCCTTCTTCTCGGCAGCAGCCTTTTCCAGCTCGGCGCGGCGTGCTTCGAACGCTGCGATGTTGGCAGCGGTCGCGGCAGTGGCCTTGCCTTGCGGCAGCAGGTAGTTACGGCCGTAACCGGATTTGACGTTTACCTTGTCGCCCAGGTTACCCAGGTTGGCGATCTTTTCCAGCAGGATGACTTCCATTTGAGTCTTACCTCTTAACTTTTAACCTTCACCGTTCGCAGGTCCCGCGCCGTTCTTGCCGGCCGCGCGACCACGAAAATCAAACAGACTGTCGACGATGGCCAACACGGCCAACAACGGATAGATCAACTGCATGAACAGCACCAGCGTGACGTACAGCCCCACCAGCCAGAACCGCGGCAGACGCCCCTGCGCCACCAGGCCGTGCATCAGCGCAACCCCGGCGAACACCAGCGGCACGCTGCACAGCGGCGTCAGCACCGCAAACTGCGCACCGAGGCTCGGGCCGAGCAACATGCCCACCAGCAGCACGATTGCCACCACCGGCGGAAAACGCAGCGCTCGAAACTCGCTCCCGAATCCGCCAGGGTTGTACAGCGCCGCCTGCCAATAACGCGCCAGCATCAGGCTGAGCAGCGTGACGATCTGCAGCAGCGCCGCCAGCAGGCCGGTCAGCACCGGAGCCAGCAACGCGCCCAGACGCGCGCGCTCCTCGTCGGAAAACTGCTCGTAGGCGCCCGACAACGTCTCGGGCAGTACCTTCTGCAGCTCCCCGGCCAGCGCAGCGATGGGCTCGCCGAATACCGCACCGAGTCCCCAGACATACAGCAGTCCGAGGCCCACGCTGCACAGCATCACCCGCGCCCAGGACGCCTGGTTGCGCAACAACAGCGCCAGTCCCAGCGAGCCGAGCAGCACCAGCAGCGTGCGCGGATCACCGAAGTACCACCACGCCAGCGCCGGCACAACCGCCCAGACCAGTACGCTCAGCGCGTCGTTCAGCCCTCTGCGCAGCAGCACCAGGCTGCCAGCGGCAGCACTGAGCCAGAACAGCATCGGCAGCGCGGCGGCAACGCCAACCACCAAGATGGCCTGCATACGGCCACGCATGATGAATTCGGCCAGCGCACGCATACGGTCTATCTATCCATTACTTTCGTCGACCAGCCCGATCAACGGCCGTGGCTGTCGGTGTAGGGCAGCAGGGCCAGGTAGCGGGCGCGCTTGATAGCGGTGGCCAGCTGACGCTGATAGCGGGCTTTGGTTCCGGTGATGCGGCTAGGAACGATCTTGCCGGTCTCGGAGATGTAGGCCTTCAGGGTGTTGAGATCCTTGTAATCGATCTCTTTCACGCCTTCGGCGGTGAAACGGCAGAACTTACGACGACGGAAAAAACGTGCCATGAAATAGGCTCCTCAATAGATCCGTGGATTACTCGTCAGCGCTGTTGTCGCTGTCGCTGTCACTGTCGGCGGAGCCGTCGGTGTTTTCAGGACGATCACGACGCTCGCGGCGCTCGCTACGGTTTTCCTCAGCCTTGAGCATCTCGGACTGTTCGGTCACGGCTTCGTCGCGACGGATAACCAGGTTACGGATGACGGCGTCGTTGTAGCGGAAGTTATCTTCCAGCTCGGCCAGTGCCTTGCCGCTGCACTCGACGTTCAGCATCACGTAGTGAGCCTTGTGCACGTTGTTGATGGCGTAAGCCAGCTGACGACGGCCCCAGTCTTCCAGGCGGTGGACCTTGCCACCATCTTCTTCGATCAGCTTGGTGTAACGCTCCACCATGCCGCCGACCTGCTCGCTCTGGTCCGGGTGCACCAGAAAGATGATTTCGTAATGACGCATAACTGCTCCTTACGGGTTGCAGCCTGCCGACAATGCGGTCAGGCAAGGAGTGAATGACTTGTTGACCTTGCCGGTACGAAGGCGCGCGAGCGCCTGCCGTGCGGGCAAGGGGCGCCATTCTAGAGAAGGGCCTGGACCGGCGCAAGGCAAAGTGGTGAAAATTTAACCAGCCACTCCCGCATGGCCGTGACCGCGCTCGCGCGCGATCGCGTCCAGCAGCTCGCGCACCTGATGGATGTCGTAAGGCTTGAGCATGACCCGCAGCGAGTCGATGCCTTCCTCGCGCGCATCCACCGCGTAACCGGAGGCGATCACCAAGGCCAGCTCCGGGTGTCGCTGCTGCGCCTGACGGACCAGCTCGATGCCGCTCATGCCGGCCAGACCGACATCGGTGAGCAGAACATCGAACGGCTGCGCCGCCAGTTGCTCGAGCGCATCCTCGGCCGATTCGCTGAGTACGACCTGATGGCCGAGTTCAGCGATCACCTCGCCGGTAAGCATGCGCAGCGTCGGGTCGTCCTCGACGAAAAGCACTTTCAGCACGCTATCTACCTCCGTCGCCGCCGGCACGCTTGCCGTAGCATCGACATCGACATCGGCATCCAAGCTGCGCGGCAGATACAAGTGCACCGCCGTGCCGCTGCCCGCCTCGCTGTCCAGCGTGACGAAGCCGCCGCTCTGCTTGACGAAACCGTAGACCATGCTCAATCCCAGCCCCGAGGCACTGCTGGCCGGCTTGGTTGTGAAGAAGGGCTCGAAAGCCCGCTGGCTGACCTCAGGCTCCATGCCGCCGCCCTCATCAATCACGCTCAGTTGCACGAACTCCCCCGTCGCGGGCTGGGCCTGCAGCTTGCGGTTGCGCAAGCGCACCAACAGCCGGCCGCTTCCGTTCATGGCGTCGCAAGCATTGCTAGCCAGATGGATGATCGCGCTCTGCAGATTGCCGATGTCGACCGATACCGGCCATAGCGCCTCGTCGGCATCGAGTTCGACACGCACTCCGGCACCAAGAGCACCCTCTAGCAATTCGCGCATCTGCGTTACGGTCTGAGCGAGCTGCACCGGTTGCGGCCGCTGTGGCTGGCGGCTGGCAAAGGCCAGCAGTTGCGAGGCCAGGCGGGCGCCTTTCTCGACCCCGCCAACCGCCGAATCCAGCCTCCGCAGTGCAGACTCGTCGTTACCCAGACTACGGCGCAGCAGTTGCAGGTTGCCGCCGATGACCTGCAGCATGTTGTTGAAGTCGTGCGCGATGCCGCCGGTCAGCTTGCCTATCGCCTCCAGCTTCTGCGCCTGCAGCAGAGCCTCTTCCGCTGCCTGGCGCTGCATTTCGCTGCGCGACAGCTCCTCGGACGTGGACCCCACGAGCTCTTCCAGATGCCGGCGATAGCGATGCCGGTCCTCGTCACGCTCCGAGGCACTGTGCAGCGCGAGACACTGCAGCAGCGCCACGACCTCGCCACGCTCGTCCAGCAGCGGTGTATGCACCAGTCTTGTACCAAGCGATCCCTCGCCCACCGACGGCAGTGCATCGCTGGTCCGGCTGTCGAGTGCACGCGCGCAGGATGCCCGCATTGCAGCGACATCGAAGCGCGCATCATCGACGAACGCCTCGTCCAGCTGACGGCCACTCAGCTCATGGTGCGCCCGCCCGAGCAACGCAAGGGCGGCCGGATTGACATCCACCACCCACAGCTGCGGATCGAGCAACAGGTAGGCATTCGAAGAAGCCCGAAACAGGCTTTCAAAAGACAGGCGTTGCATACAACCTCCATGATACGAGCCTGACGCCATTGTCTGGATTGCTCGTACGACATTCCCTGGCCGGGCGGCCGTCACAGGATGCAAGCGGATCGGAAAAAAGGCGCTGACTGCCGTCAGGCACAGGTCAGCCATTGACCGCGAAACGGGCAAAGCGTTTCCCTGGAGTGGAAAAAGCGTGCGGCAGCCATCTCTGCAGACAGCCGCCGCCGATCAGCCGCGTGTCGCGGCCGCGCTGCGCTGGCGCAGCGCCTCGAACAGACAGACGCCGGTGGCGACCGACACGTTGAGACTGCTCACGCTGCCTGCCATCGGCAACCGCACCAGATAATCGCAATGCTCACGGGTCAGCCGGCGCATACCCTTGCCTTCGGCCCCCATCACCAGCGCGATCGGCCCGGTCAGGTCCTGCGCATAAAGCTCCTGTTCTGCCTCGCCGGCAGTACCGACGATCCAGATGCCGCGCTGCTGCAGTTTTTCCAGCGAGCGCGCGAGATTGGTCACCGCCACCAGCGGAATCACCTCGGCTGCACCGCAGGCCACCTTGCGCACCGTAGCGTTGAGCGTCGCCGACTTGTCCTTCGGCACGATCACCGCCAACGCCCCGGCGGCGTCGGCCGTGCGCAGGCATGCACCCAGGTTGTGCGGATCGGTCACCCCATCGAGCACCAACAGCAGCGGCGCAGCTTCGGCGCGATCCAGCAGCTCATCGAGCATCGCCTCGCCCCAGACCTGGCTGGGACTGACCTCGGCGACCACGCCCTGATGCACACCTTCGACCCAGGCGTCCATCTCGCGGCGCTCGCACTGGCCGACGCGCACACGCGCCTGGCCGGCCAGCTCGATCAGCGTCTGCACACGCGGATCGCCACGCCCTTCGGCCAGCCAAACCTGTTTGACCCGCCGGGGATGGTGACGCAGCAGCGCCTCGACCGCGTGCAGGCCGTAGATTTTTTCCAGGTCGCTCATGGTTTGGCCTTGCGTTTTCTCGCACCGGCAGGGCTCGAACCGCCGGGAGCCGGTTTGCCGTCAGCCTTGCGCTTCGAGCCGCCACGCTTGGGTTTTTCCGCGCCTCGGTCGCGCCCGCTCTTGCCCTTGGCTTCGGACAGCAGCGCCTGCTTCAGCTCACGGCTCTTGCGTACGCTGGCATCGGCCGGTTCCTGGCTGCGCGCCGGACGCCGCTCATCACCAGCCTTGCCGCGCGCCGCGCCCCCCTTGCGCGCACCGCCCTCGCCCGCGCTGGCGACCTTGCTGCCGCCGCCGATCAGTTCGAAGTCGATCTTGCGTTCGTCTAGATCCACGCGCATCACCCGCACCTCGACGCTGTCGCCGAGACGGAAACTGCGCCCGCTCCGCTCGCCGGAGAGACGATGATGCAGCGGATCGAAATGGTAGTAGTCGCCCGGCATCGCCGTGACGTGCACCAGACCTTCGACATAGATATCGGTCAGCTCGACGAACAAGCCGAACCCGGTCACCGCGGTGATCACGCCGGGGAACGTTTCGCCGACACGATCGCGCATGAACTCGCACTTGAGCCAGTTGACGACGTCGCGGGTGGCCTCGTCGGCGCGCCGCTCGGTCATCGAACACTGCTCGCCGAGCTGTTCCAGCGCCGCCTCGTCGTAAGGGTAGATACGCGCCTTGGGCATGCTCGCCGCACCCTCGCGCCGCACGTGCGGCGTGTCACGCCGCGAACGGATCACGCTGCGAATCGCGCGGTGTACCAGCAGGTCCGGATAGCGCCGGATCGGCGAGGTGAAGTGGGCGTAGGCTTCGTAGTTAAGGCCGAAGTGGCCATGATTGTCGGCGCTGTAGACCGCCTGACTCAACGAACGCAGCATGACCGTCTGGATGACGTGGAAATCCGGACGATCCTGAATGCGCTCCAGCAGAGCCTGATAATCCTTCGGCGTCGGACCCTCCTTGCCCTTGTGCAGACTCAGGCCCAGTTCGCCAAGGAAGGCGCGCAGCTTCTCCTGACGCTCCAGCGGCGGACCGTCGTGCACGCGATACAGGGCGGGGATGTCGTGCTTCTGCAGGAACGCGGCGGTGGCCACGTTGGCGCACAGCATGCATTCCTCGATCAGCTTGTGCGCGTCGTTGCGCTCGGTCGGCTTGATTTCGGCGATCTTGCGTCCGGCACCGAAAACGATGCGCGTCTCCTGGGTCTCGAAATCGATCGCACCCCGCGTGTGACGCGCCTTCAGCAGCACCTTGTACAGCGCATAAAGCTGCTTGAGATGCGGCAGCACCTCGGCGTACTCCTCGCTCAGCCGCTGGCCCTCGGGAGATTTGGGCCGCTCGAGCATATCGCTGACCTTGTTGTAGGTCAGCCGCGCATGGGAGTGGATCACCGCTTCGTAGAACTGGTAGTCGGTCATCTTGCCCGACTTGTTCAGGGTGATCTCGCAGACCATCGCCAGACGGTCCACACCGGGATTCAGCGAGCACAGCCCGTTGGACAGCTGCTCGGGCAGCATCGGCACCACCCGCTCGGGGAAATACACCGAGTTGCCGCGCACCTCGGCTTCGTGATCCAGCGCCGAACCGACCTTCACATAGTGCGAGACGTCGGCGATGGCGACGTACAGGCGGAACCCACCGGTCAGCAGCTTCCAACCACCGGGCTTCTCGCAGTAGACCGCGTCGTCGAAGTCTCGCGCATCCTCGCCGTCGATGGTGACGAAGGGCAGATGCCGCAGGTCGACGCGCTTGAGCTTGTCCTTCTCGTCCACCTCGGGCTTGAGCCGCGCCGCTTCCTTGAGTACCGCCTCGGGCCACACATGGGGGATATCGAAGCTGCGCAGCGCCACGTCGATTTCCATCCCCGGCGCCATATAGTTACCGATCACCTCGACGATGTCCCCCTGCGGCTGGAAGCGCGGGGTGGGCCAGTGGGTAATCTTCACCTCGACGAACTGACCGGGCTTGGCATTCAGCGCGCGGCCCGGCGTGACCAGGACCTCCTGCTGAATCTTGGGGTTATCGGCAACCACGAAGCCGACGTCGCTCTCGATCTGATAGCGCCCAACGATGGTTTCATGGGCTCGACTGATGACCTCGACAATCGCCCCTTCGCGACGCCCACGCCGATCCAGCCCGGACACCCGCGCCAGGCAGCGATCGCCATCGAAGACTAGGCGCATCTGCGCCGGCCCGAGAAAGAGGTCGTCGCTACCGTCATCGGGAATCAGGAAGCCGAAGCCGTCGCGATGACCGCTGACTCGGCCACAGACCAGATCGAGCTTATCCACTGGCGCGTAGGTTCCGCGCCGGGTGTAGATAAGCTGACCGTCACGCTCCATCGCGCGCAGTCGACGACGCAGTGCCTCGACGTCCTCATCGGAAACCAGGCCGAACTCTTCGACCAGCTGTTCGCGCGCGGCCGGCGAGCCACGCTCAGACAGGTGCCGGAGGATCAGTTCGCGGCTGGGAATGGGGTTATCGTACTTTTCCGCTTCACGGGCGGCCTCGGGATCGAGGGATTGCCAATCGGCCATTAAGAAGTGTCACCTTTCTATTCAATTATCGAGACGGAACGTCATAAGTGTATTGAAGCGCGAAATGCCCGCGGGCGGCACCTTTACGCTGAATTATTTTTCGGGATCAGGGGTTTACAACCCCGAACCTCGCCCGTATAGTTCGCGCCCACAATGTCCAACAGACGTTGTATCACGGAAACGCTCAAGCAATACTGTTTCCCGTGCCCAGGTGGCGGAATTGGTAGACGCACTAGGTTCAGGTCCTAGCGGTGGCAACACCGTGGAAGTTCGAGTCTTCTCCTGGGCACCACTCTTCAAATGAAACCCGCATCGTCGATGCGAGTCTCAAGCAGCAACGAAGCATGCAACAACGAAGATTGTCGACTTCGACCGAGGATTCGGTAAAACGACAACAAAGTCGGTGAGCAATCATCGCAATGTGCCCAGGTGGCGGAATTGGTAGACGCACTAGGTTCAGGTCCTAGCGGTGGCAACACCGTGGAAGTTCGAGTCTTCTCCTGGGCACCACTCTTCAAGAAAAAACCGAGCTTATGCTCGGTTTTTTCGTTTTCAGCGCCATAACGTTTTCCGCAAACCTGAACCAGACCCGCCTGAGCCGGCGCCAGACAGCAAAAGACCGCCCGAAGGCGGTCTTTTTTTAGCATCGCATCCGGTCAGGCGTACGGATGACGCAGCACGATGGTTTCGTTGCGGTCCGGACCGGTGGAGATGATGTCAACCGGCGCCTCGATCAACTCTTCCAGGCGCTTGATGTAGGCGCGCGCATTGGCCGGCAGCTCGTCAAGGCTCTTGGCACCGACGGTCGACTCGCTCCAGCCCGGCATCTCCTCGTACACCGGCTGCAGGCCGTCGTAGCTGTCGGCATCGGTCGGCGCATCGACCAGCACCTGACCATTGCGACCCTTGTAACCGACGCAGATACGAATGGTTTCCAGGCCGTCGAGCACGTCCAGCTTGGTCAGGCAGATTCCGGAGATGCTGTTGATTTCGATGGCGCGTCGCAGAATGACTGCATCGAACCAGCCGCAACGACGCGCACGACCTGTGGTCGAGCCGAACTCATGACCACGCTCGGCCAGGCGCGCGCCAACTTCATCGAACAACTCGGTAGGGAACGGCCCCGAACCCACTCGCGTGGTATAGGCCTTGGTGATACCGAGGATGTAGTCCAGATACAGCGGACCGAAGCCAGAGCCGGTCGCGGTGCCGCCGGCAGTGGTGCTGGAACTGGTCACGTACGGGTAGGTGCCGTGGTCGATATCCAGCAGCGAGCCCTGCGCACCTTCGAACATGATGCACGCGCCCTGCTTGCGCAGGTCGTGCAACCGTGCCGTGACGTCGGTGATCAGCGGTTTGAGGACTTGTGCGTAGCCCAGCGCCTCGTCCAGCGTCTTCTGGAAATCGACCGGCTCGACCTTGTAGAAATTCTGCAAAACGAAGTTGTGGTACTCCAGCAACTCACGCAGCTTGACCGCGAAACGCTCCGGATTGAACAGATCACCGATGCGCAGGCCACGACGCGCGACCTTGTCTTCGTAGGCCGGTCCGATACCTCGACCAGTGGTGCCGATCTTGCCTTCCGAGCGCGACGCCTCGCGCGCCTGATCCAGCGCGACGTGATACGGGAGGATCAGGGTGCAGGATGGGCTGATACGCAGGCGCTCGCGCACCGGTACGCCCTTTTCCTCAAGCTTGGTAATTTCCCGCAGCAGCGCATCGGGAGCAACCACCACGCCGTTGCCGATCAGGCACTGCACGTTGTCGCGCAGGATGCCGGACGGAATCAGGTGCAGCACGGTCTTCTCACCGTCGATCACCAAGGTATGACCGGCGTTGTGACCACCCTGGTAGCGCACCACTGCGGCCGCCTGGTCGGTCAGCAGATCGACGATCTTGCCCTTGCCCTCATCACCCCACTGGGTGCCCAGGACCACGACATTCTTACCCATAACCCTCTGTCCTCTTCGGAGAAGCGTACCGGCATTGACCGGCAGAAATCGAAACCAGCCTGGGCCGCATCGCGGCAAATCTCAGGACGCCAGCGGCGCCACGATCCAGGAATTGTCTTTAGCCAGCAGCTGCCGATCACAGTCCAGCGCCGCGGCAGCGTCAGCCGCCTGACCGTCAAGGGCCTGCACCACACGCTCACCGTCGCGACGCAGGCGACAGATCACCTGCCATAGCGCGGGATCATCGCTGTGCGGCGCCCAGATACCACTGACCGGGGTCGACAGATCGGCATTGCCGAGGCTCACCAGCGTCTTCAGATCAGTCGAGAAGCCGGTGGCCGGGCGCGCTCGCCCAAAGTCGGCACCGATGTCGTCATAACGTCCACCCTGGGCGATCGACTGACCAACGCCAGGAACGAACACCGCGAAGACGACACCGGTGTGGTAGTGATATCCGCGCAGCTCGCCCAGATCGAAGTAAAGCGGCATTTTCGGATAACGCGCGGCCAGCTGGTCGGCAATCCGGATCAGCGTCTGCAGCGCCTGACGAACCTCGGCCGGCGCCTCCGCCAGCGCTGCCTGCGCCTCATCCAGCGCCTCACGACCGCCGCACAGCCGCGCCAGCGCGCGCAACATGCCGGCCAGCGTCGGCTCCAGAGCCGCGGTCAGGCACTCGATCTCGTCCATCGCCTTGCGCTGCAGCGCATCGAACAGCCGCTGCTCAGTCTCGCCCATCAGCCCAGCCGCGCGAGCAAGGCCGCGGTAGATGCCGACATGTCCGAGGTCCATGTGCACATCAGGGACATCGGCAAGCTCGAGCATTTCCAGCATCAGGCTGATCACCTCGATGTCGCTCGACGCACTGCCGTCGCCATACAGCTCGGCACCCAGCTGGATCGGGCTACGCGACGTCGCCAGCGCCTGCGGCTTGGCGTGCAGCACACTGCCGGCGTAGCACAGGCGACTCGGCCCTTCGCGACGCAGCGTATGCGCATCAACCCGTGCCACCTGCGGTGTGATATCGGCACGCAGCCCCATTTGCCGCCCCGACAGCGGATCGGTGACCTTGAAGGTACGCAGATCGAGATCCTGACCGGAGCCGGTCAGCAGCGATTCGAGGAATTCAACATGAGGCGTTATGACCAGCTCGTAACCCCAGCGCTGGAACAGGTCCAGTACGCGACGCCGTGCGGTCTCGATACGTGCAGCCTCGGGCGGCAGCACCTCTTCGATGCCATCTGGCAGCAGCCAGCGGTCTACCGTTGCCATTTCGCCAATCACCTCTCGATACGGCAAGCCTAGTCAAGCGGACGAGAACCGGGCTGCCGTCGAGGCTGGCCATCGGTCGCGTGCAGTTCTGTTCAAACCCTGACATCAGCGCCAGGCCCCGCGAGGGGAGCGGCATGGTTGCCCATGCTCGGAGATCGCCTGCCCCATGAGTGCAGACGCAAAAAAGCCGGGTTTTCCCCGGCTGGCGGATCATAGCAATGTTTTCCCGGTGGGTCACCCGGCGGCCACCATCGGCCGCCGGACGAACCTCGCGAAGCGCTTAGCGGGACTGCTCCAGATAGCGGAAGAAGTCGCTCTTGGGATCCAGCACCAGCACGTCTTCCTTGCTGGAGAAGCTTTCGCGGTAGGCTTGCAGACTGCGATAGAAGGAATAGAACTCCTTGTCCTGGCCATAGGCGGCCGCGTAGATCGACGCTGCTCGCGCATCGCCGTCACCACGCAGCTCTTCCGCCTCGCGGAATGCCTCGGCAAGCAAGACGCGGCGCTGGCGATCGGCGTCGGCGCGAATACCTTCGGCCAGCTCCTTGCCCTTCGCACGGTGCTCGCGAGCCTCGCGCTCACGCTCGGAACTCATGCGCTCGAACACGCTGCGGTTCACCTCGCGCGGCAGATCGATACCTTTGACCCGCACGTCCACTACTTCGATGCCCAGTTCCTTCTGCACGGCGCGATTGAGGCTGTTGGTTACCTGCCCCATCAACTCGTCGCGCTGACCGGACACCGCCTCGTGCAAGGTGCGCTTACCGAACTGGTCACGCAGTGCCGCTTCCAGGCGACGCGCCAGCCGCTCATCGGCGATCTGTTTCATGCCGGAGGTTGCGGTATAAAACAGCTCCGCATCGGCAACCCGCCACTTGGCGTAGGCGTCGACCATCAGCGCTTTCTTCTCCAGGGTCAGGAAGCGTGAAGTCGTCGAATCCAGCGTCATCAGGCGCGCATCGAACTTGCGCACACTGTTCACATACGGAATTTTCATGTGCAGGCCGGGCTTCA
Source organism: Stutzerimonas sp. 21-1 (assembly GCF_056336065.1). Classification (NCBI taxonomy): domain Bacteria; kingdom Pseudomonadati; phylum Pseudomonadota; class Gammaproteobacteria; order Pseudomonadales; family Pseudomonadaceae; genus Stutzerimonas; species Stutzerimonas sp. 21-1. The sequence goes on from NZ_CM150500.1 coordinate 3,407,618, forward strand.
CGTCGGGCTCGACAATACGGCCGAAACGCAGCAGTACTGCTCGCTCGGTCTGCGAGACGATATAGAAGCTGTTCCACAGCACCAGCGCCAGCACCACACCCACGATCAGCGCCGTAAGGGATTTATTGCTCATCAGCGACTCTCCCTCGTACGAACTTCACGCGGATCCAATTCCGGCGGTAGCCGCGTCGACTGGCTGGCCGCGCCTGATGCCGTTCCGGCCGACGCGGCGTTGCTGCTGGCGGTGCCACGGCCGTTGATCATCTTGTCCAGCGGCAGATAGAGCAGATTGTTCTGCCCGCTCTCGCCGGTCACCATGACCTTGCTGGTATTGCTCATGACTTCCTGCATGGTTTCCAGATACAGGCGCTCGCGCGTTACCTCCGGCGCCTTACTGTACTCAGTCAGCAGTTTGGTGAAGCGGTCGGCCTCACCCTCAGCACGGGAAATCACCGCATCACGATAACCGCTGGCCTCTTCCAGCATGCGCTGGGCCTGGCCGCGCGCTTCGGGAATAACGCCGTTGGCATAGGATTCGGCCTGGTTCTTCTCGCGCTGCTCGTCTTCACGAGCGCGAATCACGTCGTCGAAGGCCTCTTGGACTTCCCGCGGTGCAGCCGCACTCTGCAAGTTCACCTGCGTCACGGTGATACCGGTGCCGTAGTTGTCGAGGAAGCGCTGCAGACGCTCCTTCACCTCACCAGCCATCGCCTCGCGACCCTCGGTCAGTACCTGATCCATCGCCGTCGAACCGACCACATGGCGCACCGCACTGTCGGTGGCGTGCTGCAGGCTTATCTCCGGCTGATCGACGTTGAGGACGAACGACTGCAGGTCACTGATCTTGTACTGAACGGTCAACGGCACCTCGATGATGTTTTCATCCTCGGTGAGCATCTGCCCCTGCTTGCTGTAGGAGCGCTCGCGCGTGACGTTTTCCTGGAATTTGCGGTCGATCGGCGGGAAGTAGAGATTCAGACCCGGCCCGACGGTTTCATGGTACTTGCCGAAGCGCAGCACCACCGCCTGCTCTTGTTCGTCGACGATATAGATGGCATTGAACAGCCATACCGCCAGCAGGACCACGAGCGAAACCCAGACCAGGCCGAAGCCGCCGCGACGACTGCCACCGCCGCTTCCGCCACCACTGCCGCGCTTCTTGCCACCGAACATGCCGTTGAGGCTGTCCTGCAGCTTGCGGAAGGCCTCGTCGAGATCGGGCGGTCCCTTCTGATCGCCGCCGCGACGACCACCGCCACCGCCGCCCCAGGGATCCTGGTTGTTCGAGTTGCCACCCGGCTCATTCCAAGCCATAGCGCTCTCCATTCAGATAAAGCTAAAGACGCGCCCCGTGGCGCACCCACCAATGCTACCGAAAGCCTGTAACAAGCGGCCAGATCGCCGCCCGGGCTTTATTGCAAAGTGTGTTGCTCCAGAAACTCAGCCGGCTGCTGCCCTTCGCGACTGAGCAGCCGATGCAGCTCCACCCGCGGCAGGCGCACCTCAAGGAGACTACCGCCCTCCTCGTCGTGGCTCTCGCGCTGCACAGCGCCAAGCTCGAACAGCTGAGCACGCATGCGGCCGAGGCGCTGCGGTAGTCGGAGCGTGCCGACAAACAGATCGTTGCCGAGCAGTTCGGCGATTGCCTGGCGCAGCAGGTCCAGCCCTAGCCCATCACGCGCCGATACCCAGACGCGCTCTGGCTTGCCATCGGCATCGCGCTGAATCTGCGGTTCGATGCCTTCCATGAGATCGACCTTGTTGTAGACCTCCAGGACAGGCAGCTCGTCCGCACCGATCTCCGCCAGCACGGCCAGGACCTGTTCGATCTGCTGATCGCGCTCGGGCTCATGGGCGTCGATCACGTGCAGCAGCAGATCGGCATTGCTGGATTCCTCCAGCGTCGCGCGAAACGACTCGACCAGCTTGTGCGGCAGGTGACGAATGAAACCCACCGTATCCGCCAGGACCACCGGTCCGATATCCGGCAGCTCCAGGCGCCGCAACGTCGGATCCAGCGTGGCGAACAATTGGTTGGCCGCGTAGACGTCGGCTTCCGTGAGCGTGTTGAACAACGTGGACTTGCCGGCGTTGGTGTAACCGACCAGCGAGACTGAAGGGATGTCGGCACGCTTGCGCCCGCGACGCGCCTGCTCGCGCTGCCCGCGGACCTTTTCCAGGCGCTGCTTGATCTGGCGAATGCGCACCCGCAGCAGACGCCGGTCGGTTTCGAGCTGGGTCTCGCCAGGACCGCGCAGACCGATACCGCCTTTCTGCCGTTCAAGGTGAGTCCAGCCGCGCACCAGGCGCGTGCTCATATGCTCAAGCTGCGCCAGTTCGACCTGCAGCTTGCCTTCGTGGGTACGCGCACGCTGAGCGAAGATATCGAGAATCAGACCGGTGCGATCGAGCACCCGGCACTCCAGGACGCGCTCGAGGTTGCGCTCCTGACTGGGAGTCAGCGTGTGATTGAAGATCACCAGTTCAACCTCGCCCTCATGGACGAGATCGCGCAGCTCTTCGACCTTGCCGGTGCCGATCAGAAACTTCGCCGACGGCTGATGTCGGCTCACCGTGACGAACCCGACCTGCTCGGCACCAGCCGAGCGGGCCAGTTCCTGAAACTCCTGAGGGTCCTCGCGCGCCGCGGGGTCCTGGCCTTCCAGATGAACCAGAATGGCCCGCTCCCCGCCACCGGGACGTTCGAAGAACAAAGACGCCTACCTTAGTCGTTGCCCGACTCGGATTGCTCGGCGTCACCTGCGGTCGGCAGGCGAACCGGACGACCCGGCACGACCGTCGAGATCGCATGCTTGTAGACCATCTGACTAACAGTGTTCTTGAGAAGAATGACGAACTGGTCGAAGGATTCGATCTGGCCCTGCAACTTGATGCCGTTGACCAGATAGATGGAAACCGGAACGCGTTCCTTACGCAGTGTGTTGAGGTAAGGGTCTTGTAGCGAATGCCCTTTTGACATGTGCCGCACTCCTTAGAGGATCTTTATTCAATAATTTCTGGGTAAACCGACGATCCACTTGTCTGAGAATAGACGGTCAATTTGCAGTGTCAGCTCAATATGGAGAGCGATTGCAGGTATTTCAATGCTCGCGGCAGATTGTCGCGGGACAGACTGTCCAACCAGTCAACTTCCCCCCAGCCACGCAGCCAGGTGAACTGTCGTTTGGCCAGCTGCCGGGTTGCAATGATGCCGCGCTGAATCATCTCTTCCCTGGACAGGTTTCCAGCCAGGTAGTCCCACACCTGCCGATAGCCCACCGCCCGGATCGACGGCATCCCGGAGTGCAAGTCGCCACGACAACGCAGGGCTTCGACCTCTTCGATAAAGCCCTGTTCAACCATGTGAAGAAAGCGTTGCTCGATGCGCTGATGCAGAACCGACCGCTGTGCCGGAGCGATGGACAAGTGCGCGACAGTATAAGGCAAGACGCCCGAGCCAGGCGCGCCCGCGGCAGCTTTTTGCGACCATTGTCGGGCGCGATGTTCGCTCATGGTCAATCCGCTGACGCGATAGACCTCCAGCGCACGCACCAGCCGTTGCGGATCGTTGGGATGGATGCGCGCCGCCGACTGCGGATCGATTTCGGCAAGCATGCGATGCAGCGCCGGTAATCCCTCCTGCGCGGCCAGCGCCTCCAATTCGGCACGCACCTGCGCATCGGCCGACGGCATGTCCGCAAGGCCATCGCGCAGCGCCTTGAAATACAGCATGGTGCCGCCGACCAGCAGCGGAATGCGGCCCGCCGCCGTGATTTCCGCCATCGCCGCCAACGCGTCGGCGCTGAATTCCGCCGCCGAATAGCTCTGCGCGGGGTCAAGAATATCCACCAGGCGATGCGGATAAGCGGCCAGCACCTCACGGGAAGGCTTGGCGGTACCGATGTCCATGCCGCGATAGACCAGCGCCGAGTCGACACTGATCAGCTCGCAGGGCAGCACGCGCGCCAGCTCCAGTGCAAGATCGGTCTTGCCGGAGGCGGTGGGGCCCATCAGAAAGATGGCGGGAGGCAGGCGGGACATCGGTGGGCTCGCGGCGAGGGGCGGCATAGTTTCAAGCTGCCAGCCAGAAGCTGCAAGCTGCGCGATCGGTTCGCCGTCGCCGCGTGTAGCCAGGGCTAGCGCCCGCGCAGGAACAGCCGGTCCAGCTCATCCATGCCCAGCTGCGTCCAGGTCGGGCGGCCGTGATTGCACTGGCCACTGCGCTCAGTCTGCTCCATGTCACGCAGCAGTGCGTTCATCTCCGGCAGCGTCAGGCGACGATTGGCACGCACCGCACCGTGGCAGGCCATCGTCGCCAGCAGCTCGTTCAGATGGGCCTGAATGCGATCGCTGGTGCCGTATTCGAGCAGATCGGCCAGCACATCGGTCACCAGCCGAGTCGCCTCGGCCTGCTTGAGCAGCGCAGGCGTCTGGCGAATCGCCAAGGTTTCGGGGCCCAGGCGCTGCAACTCGAAGCCGAGTTTCTGGAACCACTGCGCGTGTTCCTCGGCGCAATCAGCCTCGCGCTGACTCACGGCGATGGATTCGGGCACCAGCAGCGGCTGACCACGCAGGCCTTCGCTGGCCATCGCGGTTTTCAGGCGCTCGTAGGTGATGCGTTCATGGGCGGCATGCATGTCCACCAGCACCATGCCCTGGGCATTCTCCGCAAGGATGTAGATGCCCTTGAGCTGCGCCAGCGCATAGCCCAGCGGCGGCACATCGTCCTGACTGGCAGGCAACGGCGCGGGGCCGGCTTCCGGTAGCGGGGCGAAAAATTCCCGATAAGCGCCCTGCGCCTCAGCGACATGGCCGCCGGAGGCTGGACGCTGCATCTGATAGCCAGCCCCGGCACCGCGCCACGCTGGCGCTTCGCCCGCCGCGCGCTCAGGCACGCTGGTCGACAGGCTCATCTCGTTCTGCCCCGCGAACTCGCCCGCGGCCACACCGCTGAGCGGGCTCATCGATGTCACGCTGGCCGGCGCCGCCAACTGGTCTTCGGGACGCACATCGCCCAGCGCACGGTGCAGCGTGCCATAGAGGAAGTCATGCACCATGCGACTGTCGCGAAAGCGTACCTCGTGCTTGGTCGGGTGCACATTGACGTCCACCACCGCCGGATCGACGTCGAGGAACAGCACGAACGTCGGGTGCCGGCCGTTGAACAGTACATCGCGATAGGCCTGGCGCACCGCATGGGCGACCAGCTTGTCACGCACCATGCGTCCGTTGACGTAGAAGTACTGCAGGTCGGCCTGGCTGCGCGAGAAGGTCGGCAGGCCGACCCAGCCCCACAGGCGCAGCCCGTTGCGCTCGACTTCGATCGGCAGCGCCTGCTCGAGAAACGCCGGTCCGCAGACGGCCGCCACTCGCCGCGCCCGCGCCGCATCGTCGCTCGCCTGATGCAGCGCCAGCACGCCCTTGCCGTTGTGCCGCAAGTGAAAGGCGACATCGAAACGCGCCAGCGCCAGACGCTTGATGACTTCCTGCAGATGGTCGAACTCGGTCTTCTCGGTACGCAGGAACTTGCGCCGCGCCGGCGTATTGAAGAACAGGTCGCGTACCTCCACCGAGGTGCCGACCGGATGCGCCGCCGGCTGCACCCGCGCCTCCATCTCGCGGCCTTCGGTTTCCACCTGCCAGGCCTCAGCGGCATCGACCGTGCGCGAGGTCAGCGTCAGGCGCGAGACGGAGCTGATCGACGCCAGCGCCTCGCCACGAAAACCGAGGCTCATCACCCGTTCGAGGTCTTCCAGGTCACGGATCTTGCTGGTCGCATGGCGCGCCAGAGCCAACGGCAGATCGTCCGCCGGAATACCACAGCCGTCGTCGCGCACGCGCAGCAGCTTGACCCCGCCCTGCTCGACATCCACCTCGATGCGCGTTGCGCCGGAATCCAGGCTGTTCTCCAGCAACTCCTTGATCACCGAGGCCGGCCGTTCGACCACTTCCCCGGCGGCAATCTGGTTCGCCAGCCGCGGACTGAGCAGCTGGATGCGACGCAGCTCGCTCATGGCTGGGAAGCCAGCGTGGTGGCCGGGATGCTGAGCGTCTGGCCGACCTTGATCGTGTCGTTGCGCAGCTGATTGGCACTGCGCAGCGACGCCAGGCTGACCTGATAGCGCTCGGCGAGCAGCGCCAGGCTCTCGCCGGAACGCACCACATGCTCGCGCGGCCCGACGGCAAGCTTGCCGGCGTCACGCAGCCAGGCGACATAGGTGCCCGGCGGCGGATTTTCGTGAAAGAACTGCCGTACGCCGCTGTGGATCGAGCGCGCCAGCGACTGCTGATGGCTGGCGGTCTGCAGCTTGCGCGCCTCGGACGGGTTGGAGATGAAGCCGGTCTCGACCAGGATCGAAGGGATGTCCGGCGACTTCAGCACCATGAAGCCGGCCTGCTCGACACGGCGCTTGTGCAGCGGCGTGATGCGGCCCATGTTGCTCAGCACTTTCTGCCCGACGTTGAGGCTGGAGGACAGCGAAGCGGTCATCGACAGGTCCAGCAGCACGCCGGCAAGCATCTGATCCTTGTCATCGAGACTGACGTTGCCGGCACCGCCGATCAGGTCCGAACGGTTCTCGCTGTCGGCCAGCCAGCGCGCCGTCTCGGAGGTGGCGCCGCGGTCGGAAAGGGCGAAGACCGAAGCGCCAGAGGCCGACGAACGCGGCGCGGCGTCGGCATGCACCGACACGAACAGATCGGCCCCTTTCTGGCGGGCGATTTCGGTGCGTTTGCGCAGCGGAATGAAGTAGTCGCCGGTACGCACCAGCTCGGCACGGAAGCCCTTCTCGGCATTGATCTGCCGCTGCAGCTCCTTGGCGATCTGCAGCACCACGGTCTTCTCGTAGATTTTGCCGGGGCCGATGGCTCCCGGGTCCTCGCCGCCGTGGCCGGCATCGATGGCAATGACCACGTCACGCTTGCCACCCGGCGCTGCCGGCAGCTTGACCGCCGGCAGTGTCGGCGAAACCGGCGGCACCGGCTTGGCCGGAGCGCTGTTGGCCGGCACCTGGGCGACAGGCGCGGCAGCGCCCTGGTCGAACAGGTCGACCACCAGGCGATGCCCATATTGCTGATTCGGCGCCAAGCTGAAGCTCTTCGGCGCGACAGGCGCCTTGAGGTCGATCACCACGCGCAGCGTGTTCGCGTCGTGCTGCCCGGCGCGCAAGGCGGCGACCGGCGTGTTCTGCAGTGCCAGCTGATCGAGCTGCGCCTTGAGCGTGGCGTCGGTGACATCGATGACGATGCGGTGCGGCGCCTCGAGCGTGAAGACGTTGTGCTTCACCGGACCCGACAGGTCGAACACCAGCCGCGTGTTGTCCGGCGCCCGCCACAGACGCACGCTTTGCACGTCGGTGGCGGCGAAAACCTGCACGGCAGCCAGCAGGACCGCCAAACCGCTAACCAGCGCGCGTATGCGCATACCCAACCTCATGCGTTTCATTGATTTCCGGCGGTCAGGAGGACGCACCAGGCGTCACCGCGTTCGCCCCGCGGCGACAGGCGCAGCGTACGGCCGGCCCCATGCGGCGTAATGGTAATGTCAAGGTCGGCCTTTGGCAAAACGCCGGCCCCGCGTTCCGGCCACTCGACCAGGCACAGCGCGTGCCCCTCGAAATAGTCGCGAATGCCGAGAAACTCCAGTTCCTCGGGGTCGAGCAGGCGGTACAGATCGAAGTGGAACACCCGCACGTCGCCGATCTCGTATGGCTCGACCAGAGTGAAGGTCGGACTCTTGACCTTGCCCTCGTGGCCGAAGCCGCGAATCAGCCCGCGCGACAGCGTGGTCTTGCCGGCGCCGAGATCGCCGTGCAGATAGATCACTCCGCGCCCACCGGTCGCCTGCGCGATCCGCGCGCCCAGGGCGAGCATGGCCGATTCGTCTTCGGCGTACAGCGTCACTTCAGGCATGGCGACTGCTCCTCGAGCAACTGACGGATCACGGGGATCAGATCGGCGGCAGCCAGACCGCGCCCCTGCTCACCGAGGCGCTCGCCGGCCGCGGCATGCAACCAGGCGCCCAGGCAGGCCGCATCGAAGGGCGCCAGAGCCTGCGCCAGCAGCGCGCCAATCAGTCCGGCCAGCACATCGCCGAGGCCGGCACTGGCCATCGCTGGATGGCCGCGGTCGCACAGCGACAGACGCCCGTCCGGCGCGGCGATCAGCGTGCCGGCGCCCTTGAGCAGCGCCACGCAGGCATAACGCCGCGCCAGTTCGCGCACCGTCGCCGGGCGATCGGCCTGCGCCTCGGCGACCGTGCATTGCAGCAAGCGCGCCGCCTCGCCCGGATGCGGCGTGATCACGCAGCCGGTCGGCAGTTGGACGCCGCCGGCCGCCAGCAGGTTCAGCGCATCGGCGTCCCACACCTGCGGCAGCCCGCACTGCGCCGCCAGCGACAGCAGGCTGCGCCCCCACGGCGCCCGGCCAAGCCCGGGGCCGACCACCAGCACATCGGCGCGCTCGACCAGCGTCGTCAGGCTGTAGGTCGACTCGACGCCGCTGCACATGATCTCCGGGCGGCGTACCAGCGAAGCGGTGACATGCTCCGGCCGGGTCGCCAGGCTCACCATGCCGGCGCCGCCACGCAATGCCGCCTCGGCGCTGAGCAAGGCCGCACCGCCGGTGCCCAGATCGCCGCCGATCACCAGCACCTGGCCGAAGCTGCCCTTGTGCGCGGTCGGCGAACGGGGCGCGATCCGCGCCAGCGAGGCGTGATCGAGGCGCACAGCCGCGCTCGCCACCTGCGCGACGATGCCCGGATCGGCCTGCAGATCATCGAACACCAGCGTGCCGACGCGGCCGGGGCCCTCAGCGGTGAACAGGCCGAGCTTGAGACCGATGAAGGTGACACTCAGATCGGCACGTACCGCCTGTCCGAGCACTCGGCCGGTATCGGCACAGAGTCCGCTGGGCAGGTCGATGGCCAGCACCGGCAGGCCGCTGGCGTTGATCGTCGCGATCGCTCCGACATAGGGCTCACGCACGGCGCCGGAAATCCCCGTCCCGAGCAGTGCATCCACCAGCACGCCCTGCAGTGCCGCTGTGGTGTGCCAGGGCTCGATGCTCACGCCGCACGCCCGCGCCTCGGCCAGCGCCTGCGCGGCATCGCCCTGCAAGGCCTGCACATCGCCCACCGCCAGCACCCGCACCTGCCAGCCGGCGCGCTGCGCCAGGGCCGCGACGAGATAGCCATCACCGGCATTGTTGCCACGCCCGGCCAGCACGGTGACCACCCCGGCATCCGGCCAGCGCCGACGCAGAGCGCGCCAGGCGGCATGGGCGGCACGCTGCATCAGCTCGAAACCGGGCGTGCCGGCGGCGATCAGACGCGCATCGAGTTCGCGTACCTGGGCGGCGGTGTACAGGGCGACGGGCAGGGAATCGGTCATCGGTGCTAGGGATCATCGCGGCGGAATGTCTGGCAGAATTATACGCACCCGCCCGCCATGCCGCCGTACTCTCCGATGCCCAGCCCCGCTCTCGACACTGACACCCTCGCCCAGTCCATCAAGCAATGGGGCCGCGAACTCGGCTTCCAGCAGGTCGGCATCACCGGCGTCGACCTCGGCGAGCACGAAGCGCACCTAGATGCCTGGCTGGCCGCCGGTTATCAGGGCGAGATGGACTACATGGCCGCGCACGGCAGCAAGCGTTCGCGGCCGGACGAACTGGTGCCGGGCACGCTGCGGGTGATTTCGCTGCGCATGGATTACCTGCCCGGCGACACGCGCATGACCCAGCAGCTGGCCAACCCGGAGAAGGCCTATGTCTCGCGCTACGCGCTGGGTCGCGACTACCACAAGCTGATCCGCAAGCGCATCCAGCAGCTGGCCGAGCGCATCCAGCAGGTGGTTGGTCCGCTGGGTTTTCGCGCCTTCGTCGACAGCGCGCCGGTGCTGGAAAAGGCCGCCGGGCAACAGGCCGGGCTCGGCTGGATCGGCAAGAACACCCTGCTGCTCAATCGCAAGGCCGGCAGCTGGTTCTTCCTCGGCGAGCTGTTCGTCGACATCGCCCTGCCGGTCGACGAGCCGGTGGCGCGCGATCACTGCGGCAGCTGCCACGCCTGCCTGGACGTGTGCCCGACCGAGGCCTTCGTCGGCGAGCGGCTGCTGGATGCGCGGCGCTGCATCTCCTACCTGACCATCGAGCTGAAAGGGTCGATCCCGGTGGAGCTGCGCGACAAGATCGGCAACCGCGTATTCGGCTGCGACGACTGCCAGATCGTTTGTCCGTGGAACCGCTTCGCGCGGCCGACCGAACAGCATGATTTCCAGCCGCGCCACAGCCTGGACAACGCCGACCTGGCGGCACTGTTCCGCTGGAGCGAAGCGGAATTTCTCAGCCGTACCGAAGGCTCGCCGCTGCGCCGCGCCGGCTACGAACGCTGGCTGCGCAACCTGGCGGTTGGCCTGGGCAATGCGCCGTCGAGCATTCCGGTGCTGGAGGCGCTCGCGGCGCGGCGTGACGATCCGTCCGAGCTGGTGCGCGAGCACGTCGAGTGGGCGCTGGCGCAACATGCTCAGCGTCAGGCGGCTGAGCGCTAGCGCCCGACCACCGCTAGACGAGCGGCGCCGGCTGCGCGGCGCTCAGCGCGCGCAGCGCCTCGGCATCCAGTGTTTCCTGCTGCAGCAACTGGCGGGCACAGCGTTCGAGCAGTTCGCGCCGCGCCTCGAGCAGCGTCAGGCTGCGCTGGAAGGCGGACTGCACCAGCTCCTGCACCTCCTCATCGATCGCCGTTGCGGTGCTTTCCGCGTAATCGTGCTGCGGCTTCAAGCCGAGCAGCGCCTCGCTGCCGAGAAACGAATTGGGCTCGCGCTCCAACGCCAGGTGGCCGAGGCGCCTGGACATGCCGTAGCGCGTGACCATCGCGCGGGCGATGTCGGCGACGCGCGCCAGATCGTCCGCCGCGCCGGTGGACAGATGACTGAACACCAGCCACTCGGCGGCGCGCCCGCCGAGCAGCACGGCCATCTTGTTCTCCAGCTCCTCGCGGGTCATCAGGAAGCGGTCCTCGGTCGGCCGCTGGATGGTGTAGCCCAGCGCGCCCATGCCGCGCGGAATGATCGACACTTTGTGCACCGGATCGACGCCCGGCAGCGCCATCGCCACCAGCGCGTGGCCCATCTCGTGGTAGGCGACGATCTCGCGCTCGCGCGGGTTGAGCAGGCGGTTGCGTTTCTCCAGGCCGGCGACGATGCGCTCGATGGCGGCGTTGAAATCCTCCATGCCCACCGCCTCGGCATTGCGCCGGGTGGCCAGCAGCGTCGCTTCGTTGACCAGGTTGGCCAGATCGGCGCCGGTGAAGCCCGGCGTCAGCGCGGCGATGGCCTGCGGATCGACATCGGCGCCCAGCTTCGACTTCTTCAGGTGCACGTGAAGGATCTGCACCCGGCCAATCTTGTCCGGCCGGTCTACCAGCACCTGGCGGTCGAAACGGCCGGCGCGCAGCAGCGCCGGGTCGAGGATCTCCGGGCGGTTGGTGGCCGCCAGCAGCACCAGCCCGCTGGAAGTGTCGAAGCCGTCCATTTCCACCAGCAGCTGGTTGAGCGTCTGCTCCTTCTCGTCATGCCCGCCGGACAGCGGCCCGGCACCACGGGCGCGGCCGAGGGCGTCCAGCTCGTCGATGAAGATGATCGCCGGCGCCTGCGCGCGCGCCTGCTCGAACAGGTCGCGCACCCGCGCGGCACCGACGCCGACGAACAGCTCGACGAACTCCGAACCGGAAATGGAGAAGAACGGCACCCGCGCCTCACCAGCTACGGCGCGCGCCAGCAGCGTCTTGCCGGTACCCGGCGGGCCGACCAGCAGCACGCCCTTGGGCATGCGGCCGCCGAGACGGCCGTAGCTCTGCGGATCGCGCAGGAAATCGATGATCTCCTTCAGTTCGTCCTTGGCCTCGTCGACGCCGGCGACATCGGCGAAGCTCACCTTCATGTCGGTCTCGACGTAGACCCGCGCCTTGCTCTTGCCGATCTGCATCATGCCGCCACCGCCCATGCCGCTGCCGATGCGCCGCAGCAGGAACAGCCAGATACCGAAGAACAGCGCCGCCGGGACGATCCACGACAGCAGGTCGCGCATCAGCGTGCTTTCCACCTTGCCGGTGTAGCGCACCGGAAACTGCTGCAGATGCTCGGCCAGCTGCGGCTCGACGCGATTGGCGATGAATCGGCGCTGACCGCCCGGCAGCGGCTGCTTGAGCGTGCCCTCGATGCGCCGCTCGGTAATCGCCAGCGACTCGACGCGACCATCCTTGAGATGCTGCTCGAATTCGCTGTAGGGAATGGTGGCGATTTCCTGCTGCGCCGACAGCAGATACTGGATACCGATGAAGGCCAGGATGGCGATCAACCAGTAGCTCATGTGGAACTGGGCCTGCTCTTTCACTCCTGCTCTCCTTGCGCCAAGGGCATTCGGCCGGATTATGCCTGTCGCGCCATCAACCGGCCTGGACCTGGATCAGTTACACCTCAGAGACCGCCGCGCACACCCAGGCCGATACCCAGCTCGGTCGCCACCGCGAATGGCAGCAGCAGCGTGTCCAGCACGGCGCTGGCGGGCAGGTCGAGCGCCGCATGCCGTGGCGCCTCGGCGCCGAAGCGCTCCAGCGGGCAACAGCCGCCGTGAAGGCTGTACCAATCCAGGCGGGTGCCGGAATAGATGATCGGCGCGCCGGGCTTGGCGGCATCCAGCGTGCGCACGGTCGCACAGCCACCAAGCAGCGTCAGGGTGAGCAAAGACAGCAGCGCTCGACCGAGCATCTCAGTCATCACTGACGATGTGGTGCTCGCCCCAGCGCGGCAGCATGTCCTGCGGGATGTTGAGCAGATTGAGGATGCGCGCGACGACGAAATCCACCAGATCGTCGATCGTCTGCGGCTGATGATAGAAGCCCGGCGAGGCCGGCAGGATCACCGCGCCCAGGTTCGACAGCTTGAGCATGTTCTCCAGATGGATGCTCGAATACGGTGCCTCGCGCGGCACCAGAATCAGCTGACGGCGCTCCTTGAGGGTGACGTCGGCGGCGCGCTCGATCAGGTTGTTGCAGGCGCCGGTGGCGATTGCCGACAGCGTGCCGGTGGAACAGGGCACGACCACCATGGCGGTCGGCGCGCCCGAGCCGGAAGCCGGTGGGGCCATCCAGTCTTCCTTGGCGAACACGCGAATCTGCCCGGCCGCGGCGCCGGTGTATTCCGAAAGGAACGCCTGCATCGCCTGCGGCTTGGCCGGCAGCACCACATCGGTTTCGGTGGCCATCACCAGCTGCGCGGCCTTGGAGATCAGGAAGTGCACCTCACGGTCTTCCTGCACCAGGCAGTCGAGCAGGCGCAGGCCGTACTGCGCGCCGGAGGCGCCGGTCATGGCCAGGGTGATGCGTTCCGGTCCGTTCATTCAATCTGCTCCTGGTGCGATCCGCGTGGAAATGCCTGCGGCGATTTCCACCCTACCCACGGTCATCGTAGGGTGGAAAACCGCGAAGCGTTTTCCACCTTGAGCAATCAGCTCAACGCCGCGGCCAACTTGCCGTGCAAGCCGCCGAAGCCGCCGTTGCTCATCACCACCACCTGCGTACCCGGCGTGGCGTCGGCCTTGACCTTGGCGATGATCGCCTCCAGCGAATCACAGACGGCGGTCGGTACCGGCGAGTCGGCGACGGTCGCGGCCAGGTCCCAGCCGAGATTGGCCGGCGCATACCAGATCGCCTGATCGGCCAGCGCCACCGATTCGGCCAATCCCTCGCGATGCGCGCCGAGCTTCATCGAGTTCGAGCGCGGCTCGATGATGGCGATGATCGGCGTCGTGCCGACCTGCTTGCGCAGGCCGTCGAGGGTGGTGGCGATCGCGGTCGGGTGATGGGCGAAGTCGTCGTAGATGGTCACGCCGCGCACTTCCGCAACCTTCTCCATACGCCGTTTGACGCTCTTGAAGGTGGAAAGCCCGGCGATCGCCAGCTCCGGCACCACGCCGACATGCCGCGCCGCCGCCAGCGTGGCCAGCGCGTTGTTGACGTTGTGTCGGCCGGTCAGCTCCCACTCCACCACGCCCTGCACGGCGCCGTCGAAGCTCACCTCGAAGCGCGAGCCGTCCGCACTGAGCAGGTTTGCCTGCCACAGCCCGCCCTCGCCGGTGGTCTGCACCGGCGTCCAGCAGCCCATGCCGATCACGCGCTTGAGCGCCGTTTCCGACTCGGGATGGATGATCAGCCCCTCGCCCGGCACGGTCCGCACCAGATGGTGGAACTGCCGCTCGATGGCGGCGAGATCCGGGAAGATGTCCGCGTGGTCGAATTCCAGATTGTTCAGGATCGCGGTGCGCGGGCGGTAGTGAACGAACTTGCTGCGCTTGTCGAAGAAGGCGCTGTCGTATTCGTCGGCCTCGACCACGAAGAACGGCGTGTCGCCCAGCCGCGCCGAGATGCCGAAGTTCTGCGGCACCCCACCGATCAGAAAGCCCGGACTCATGCCGGCATGCTCCAGTACCCAGGCCAGCATGCTGCTGGTGGTGGTCTTGCCATGGGTGCCGGCGGCGGCCAGCACCCAGCGGCCCTGCAACACGTGATCGGCCAGCCACTGCGGGCCTGAGACGTAGGGCAGGCCCTTGTTCAGCACGTACTCGACCGCCGGGTTGCCGCGTGACAGCGCGTTACCCACCACCACCAGATCGGGCGCGGGTTGCAGATGCGCCGGTTCGTAACCCTGCATCAGCTCGATGCCCTGGGCTTCGAGCTGCGTGCTCATCGGCGGATAGACGTTGGCATCGGAGCCGGTGACGCGATGGCCAAGCTCCTTGGCCAGCACCGCGAGCGAACCCATGAAGGTGCCGCAGATGCCGAGAATATGGATGTGCATTGAAGACCTCTGCAATGCCTGCGCGACGCCCGTCGGGGGCGGCCGGCAGGGGCCGGAAACTGCGCGGCAGATTAGCACAGCGCCGCGCCGCATCGGCCGTTCGACGGGGGCGCCGCACCCGAATGTCGGCTCGGTCGCAGACTGCCTGAAGCTGATCTACGCTGAAACGACCGCCGTTTTCACGACCCTTGCAAGAACCGGAGACTCACCATGCGTTACGCCCATCCCGGCACCGAGGGTGCCCTGGTCACGTTCAAACCCCGCTACGGCAACTACATCAACGGTCAGTTCGTCGAGCCGGTCGGCGGTCAGTACTTCACCAACCTGTCGCCGGTCAACGGCCAGCCCATCGCCGAATTCCCGCGCTCCGACGCCGCCGATATCGAAAAGGCGCTGGACGCCGCGCATGCCGCCGCCGACGCCTGGGGCAAGACCAGCGTGCAGGCGCGCGCACTGGTCCTGCTGAAGATCGCCGACCGCATCGAAGCCAATCTGGAAAAGCTCGCCATCACCGAGACCTGGGACAACGGCAAGGCGGTGCGCGAGACGTTGAACGCCGACATCCCGCTGGCGGCCGATCACTTCCGCTACTTCGCCGGCTGCATCCGCGCACAGGAAGGCACGGCGGCGGAGATCGACGAGCACACCGCGGCCTACCACTTCCACGAACCGTTGGGCGTGGTCGGGCAGATCATTCCGTGGAACTTCCCCATCCTGATGGCCGCCTGGAAACTCGCACCGGCGCTGGCCGCCGGCAACTGCGTGGTGTTGAAGCCCGCCGAGCAGACGCCGCTGGGCATCACCGTGCTGCTCGAATGCATCGGCGACCTGCTGCCGCCGGGCGTGCTCAACATCGTGCAGGGCTTCGGTCGCGAGGCCGGCGAGGCGCTGGCTTCGAGCAAGCGCATCGCCAAGATCGCCTTTACCGGCTCCACCCCGGTCGGCTCGCACATCATGAAGCGCGCCGCCGAGAGCATCATCCCGAGCACCGTCGAGCTGGGCGGCAAGAGCCCGAACATCTACTTCGAGGACATCATGCAGGCCGAGCCGACCTTCATCGAGAAGGCCGCCGAAGGACTGGTGCTGGGCTTCTTCAACCAGGGCGAGGTGTGCACCTGCCCGTCGCGCGCGCTGGTGCAGGAATCGATCTACGCGCCGTTCATGGAAGCGGTGATGAAGAAGGTCGCGCAGATCAAGCGCGGCGACCCGCTGGACACCGAGACCATGGTCGGCGCCCAGGCCAGTCAGCAGCAGTTCGACAAGATCATGTCGTACCTCAAGATCGCCCGCGAGGAAGGCGCCGAGGTACTCACTGGTGGCGACGTGGAACACCTGGAAGGCTCGCTGGCGACCGGCTATTACATCCAGCCGACGCTGCTCAAGGGCAACAACAAGATGCGCGTGTTCCAGGAGGAAATCTTCGGCCCGGTGATCGGCGTGACCACCTTCAAGGATGAAGCCGAGGCGCTGGCGATGGCCAACGACACCGAGTTCGGCCTCGGCGCCGGCGTCTGGACACGCGACATCAACCGCGCCTACCGCATGGGCCGCGGCATCAAGGCGGGCCGGGTGTGGACCAACTGCTACCACCTCTACCCCGCGCATGCGGCGTTTGGCGGCTACAAGAAGTCCGGCGTCGGCCGCGAGACGCACAAGATGATTCTCGACCACTACCAGCAGACCAAGAACCTGCTGGTGAGCTACGACATCAATCCGCTGGGCTTCTTCTGATGGGCTGAAGGCGGCGGGCAACGTGCCCGCCGCCGATTCGAACAAGACGCCTGCGAGCGCCGCCGTGGTGCCGTGAAGCTCGATAAAGGTGCGTTTCTGCCAGACTTGGCTGACAAAACACCGCAACCGTCAGGTTTGCGGCGCGGGGCATGACGCTTGCTAGGGAGAGTTGCCAACCACCTGCGAGGAACGATCATGGCTCTCGAACACAGCAGTTCAACGCCCCCGCAACACACCGTCGATTTCGAAACCGTCGGCAGCAGCTATTTCCAGGAACGCGAACTGAAGAAAGGCGCCGCCGGCTGGGTGCTGCTGGTCGGCCTCGGCGTCGCCTACGTGATTTCCGGCGACTACGCCGGCTGGAACTTCGGCCTCGCCCAGGGCGGCTGGGGCGGGCTGTTCGTCGCCACGCTGCTGATGGCGACCATGTACCTGTGCATGTGCTTCTCGCTGGCCGAGCTGTCCTCGATGGTGCCCACCGCCGGCGGCGGCTACGGCTTCGCGCGTACCGCGTTCGGCCCGCTGGGCGGCTTTCTCACCGGCACGGCGATCCTCATCGAATACGCCATCGCCCCGGCGGCCATCGCCGTGTTCATCGGCGCCTACTGCGAATCGCTGTTCGGCATCGGCGGCTGGATGGTGTACCTGGCCTTCTACATCATCTTCATCGGCATCCACATCTTCGGCGTCGGCGAGGCGCTGAAGCTGATGTTCATCATCACCGCGATCGCCGCGCTGGCGCTCGCGGTGTTCATCCTGGCGATGGTGCCGCACTTCTCCGTCGACAAGCTGCTGGACATCGCGCCGACCACCGCAGCCGGCGCCAGCGCCTTCCTGCCCTATGGTTACGTCGGCATCTGGGCGGCGATTCCCTACGCGATCTGGTTCTTCCTCGCTGTCGAGGGCGTACCGCTGGCCGCCGAGGAAACCAAAAACCCGCAGCGCGACATGCCACGCGGACTGATCGGCGCCATGCTGATCCTCGCCGCGTTCGCCGCGCTGATCCTCTTGGTCGGCCCTGGCGGCGCTGGCTCCAGCACCCTGGTGGAATCCGGCAACCCGCTGGTGGAGGCGCTGACCAGTGCCTACGGCGCGTCGACCTGGATGAGCGGCTTCGTCAACCTGGTCGGTCTGGCCGGGCTGATCGCCAGCTTCTTCTCGATCATCTTCGCCTACTCGCGGCAGATCTTCGCGCTGTCGCGGGCCGGCTACCTGCCGCGCAACCTGTCGCTGACCAACAGCAAGAAGGTGCCGGTGCTGGCACTGGTGATCCCGGGCATCATCGGTTTCGCCCTGTCGCTGACCGGTCAGGGCGATCTGCTGATTCTCGTCGCGGTGTTCGGCGCGACCATCTCCTACGTGCTGATGATGGCCTCGCACATCACCCTGCGCCTGCGCCGGCCGGACCTGCACCGCCCGTACCGCACGCCCGGCGGCATCTTCACCTCGGGCGTGGCGCTGGTACTGGCGTGCGTCGCGGTGGTGGCCGGCTTCCTGGTCGACCCGCGGGTGGTCATCGGCGCGGTGATCATCTACGGCGTCTTCATCGCGTACTTCGCGCTCTACAGCCGGCATCACCTGGTGGCCGGTACGCCGGAAGAGGAATTCGCGGCGATCGAGAAAGCCGAAGCGTCGTTGCATTGAAGAAGGAGGCTGACATGGCGTACTCGCACAGCGTGGGCGGCAGCACCTGGCGCTTCGACGATCTGCGCGAGGTGATGGCCAAGGCCAGCCCGGCGCGCTCCGGCGACCTGCTCGCCGGGGTCGCGGCGGGCAGCGACGCCGAGCGCGTGGCGGCGCAGATGTGCCTCGCCGAGGTGCCGCTCAAGCGCTTCCTCGACGAAGCACTGATCCCCTACGAAAGCGATGAAGTCACCCGGCTGATCATCGACAGCCATGACGCCGCTGCCTTCGCTCCGATCAGCCATCTGACCGTGGGCGATTTCCGCAACTGGCTGCTCGGCGAGGACGCCGACGAAGCCGCGCTGCAGGCTCTGGCAGCGGGGCTGACGCCGGAGATGGTCGCCGCGGTGTCGAAGATCATGCGCGTGCAGGACCTGATCCTCGTCGCGCAGAAGGTTCGCGTGGTCACCCGCTTTCGCAACACCATCGGGCTGGCCGGGCGCATGTCCACCCGGTTGCAGCCGAACCACCCGACCGACGATAGCGCCGGCATCGCCGCGAGCATTCTCGACGGCCTGCTCTACGGCAACGGCGACGCGGTGATTGGTATCAATCCGGCCACCGACAGCACCGCCGGTATCTGTGAGCTGCTGAAGATGCTCGACGCGGTGATCAGCCGCTACGAGATCCCGACCCAGGGCTGCATCCTCACCCACGTCACCACCTCCATCGAAGCGATCAACCGCGGCGCGCCACTGGACCTGGTGTTCCAGTCCATCGCCGGCACCGAGGCGGCCAACGCCAGCTTCGGCATCAGCCTGGCAACGCTGCAGGAAGGCTACGACGCCGGTCTGTCGCAGAAGCGCGGCACCCTCGGCGACAACCTCATGTATTTCGAGACCGGCCAGGGCAGCGCGCTGTCGGCGGGCGCCCATCACGGCGTCGATCAGCAGACCTGCGAAGCCCGCGCCTACGCCGTCGCGCGCCGCTACAAGCCGCTGCTGGTGAACACCGTGGTCGGTTTTATCGGCCCGGAATACCTCTACAACGGCAAGCAGATCATCCGCGCCGGGCTGGAGGATCACTTCTGCGGCAAGCTGCTCGGCGTGCCCATGGGTTGCGACATCTGCTACACCAACCACGCCGAAGCCGACCAGGACGACATGGACATGCTGCTCACCCTGCTCGGCACGGCCGGCATCAACTTCATCATGGGCATCCCGGGCTCGGACGACGTGATGCTCAACTACCAGACCACCTCCTTCCACGACGCCCTCTACGTGCGCCAGGTGCTTGGTCTGAGGCCCGCGCCGGAATTCGAGGAATGGCTGGCGAAGATGCAGATCCTCCGGCAGGACGGCAATCGCCTGCAGCTCGGCCGTGACCTGCCAGAAGCCTTCCGCCGCGCGCTGGAGCAGCAGGCATGAAGCCGCTCTTGCTGTCTCGGCCAGCCTCAGGTGGAAAACGCTGCGCGGTTTTCCACCCTACCCAGGCGCCGCGCAGTAGGGTGGAAAACGACCGCAGGTCTTTTCCACGCGCCCGCTCGTTAGGCCAGACAACCGAGGTAGCCATGCCCGACCGCTCGCCCACCATCGACAACCCCTGGCAGCACCTGCGCCAGTTGACCCCGGCGCGCATCGCCCTCGGCCGTGCCGGCATCAGCCTGCCCACCGGTGCGCAGCTGGACTTCCAGTTCGCCCACGCCCAGGCCCGCGATGCGGTGCACCTGCCGCTGGATTGCGCCGCACTGGCCACCGAGCTGGACAGGCACAATCTCGCCCATCTGCCACTGCACAGCGCCGCCAGCGATCGGCAGACCTACCTGCAACGCCCGGACCTTGGCCGGCGCCTGGACGACGCCAGCGCCGCCGCACTCGATGCGCACGCGCAGGAAGGCTGCGACCTCGCGCTGGTGATCGCCGATGGCCTCTCCGCACTGGCGGTCCAGCGCCATGCGGTGCCGATGGCCTTGAAGATTGCCGAGCATGCGCGCGCCGAAGGCTGGTCCCTAGGGCCGATCAGCCTGGTCGAGCAGGGCCGCGTCGCAATTGCCGACGAGATCGGCCAGCGGCTGAAGGCGCGCATGGTGGTGATCCTGCTCGGCGAACGCCCCGGCCTCAGCTCGCCGGACAGCCTCGGCCTGTACTTCACCTGGGCGCCGCAGGTCGGCCGGCACGATGCGCAGCGCAACTGCATCTCCAACATCCGCCCCGAGGGGCTGAGCTACAACCTCGCCGCGCACCGCCTGCTCTATCTGCTGCGTGAAGCCAGCCGCCGCCAGCTCTCCGGCGTGCAGCTCAAGGACGAAGCCGAAGTACCGACGCTGGACGGCCAACCGCGCGCCGGCAATTTCCTCCTAGGCTAGTCGGCTCAGGCCGGCTGCCAGGGCTCCAGCGTCTGGCGGTAGACCACCGCGCCGTCGGGGCCGCGCAGGCTGACGTCGAGCGCGCCGGTCTGCGCGTCGATCTCCACCTCACCGAAGAACTGGAAGCCCGCGCGCGGCGAACTGTTGGCCACCGGCGCCGCCTTCTGGAACACCACCTCGGGGCCGAAGGTGGCGTCCAGCGGATTGGGCCCGAAGCTGCCGGCATTCAGCGGGCCGGCGACAAACTCCCAGAACGGCTCGAACTGCTGGAGCGCGGCGCGATTGGGGTGATAATGATGCGCCGCGCAGTAGTGCACGTCGGCGGTCAGCCACACGGTGTTGCGCACCCGCGCGCGCTGGATGAAGGTCAGCAGCTCGGCGATTTCCAGCTCGCGGCCCAGCGCCTGACCATCGTTGCCATTGGCGATCGCCTCCCAGCGCGGGCCATCGGGCACATGCAGGCCGATGGGCATGTCGGCGGCGATAACCTTCCAGGTCGCGCGCGAGGCGCGCAGTTCGCGCTTGAGCCAGTCCAGCTGCTCGCGACCGAGAAACGCCGTATCGGCGCCCTGCTCGGCCTGCAGGTTGTGGGTGTTGGGCCCGCGATAGCTGCGCATGTCCAGCACGAACACCTCCAGCAGCGGCCCGTAGCTGACCTTGCGGTAGATGCGCCCGAGCCGGT
The DNA here is from genome assembly GCF_056336065.1 of Stutzerimonas sp. 21-1. NCBI lineage: Bacteria > Pseudomonadati > Pseudomonadota > Gammaproteobacteria > Pseudomonadales > Pseudomonadaceae > Stutzerimonas > Stutzerimonas sp. 21-1. The sequence continues at coordinate 3,428,868 of NZ_CM150500.1, forward strand.
CGCCGCGCGCGATGCGCATCGGCGCGTATTCGAGATAGGCCTGCCGCGCACGCCGCACCAGCGTATCGACATCGCGCACCTGCTGGTAACGGTCATCCAGCACCTTGCTCGGCGACCAGTTGTTGGTCACCTCGTGGTCGTCCCACTGCCAGATCTGCGGCACCTCGGCGTTGAACGCGCGCAGGTTCTCGTCCAGCAGGTTGTAGCGGTAGTTGCCGCGAAATTCGTGCAGCGTTTCGGCGACCTTGCTCTTCTCCTCGGTGACCAGGTTGCGCCAGGTGCTGCCATCCTCGGCGGTCACTTCGGCGGGGATCGGCCCATCGGCGTAGATCACGTCACCGCTGTGCAGGAAGAAGTCCGGCCGGCGCTGGCGCATGCTTTCGTAGATGCGCATGCCGCCGACGTCCGGGTTGATGCCGTAACCCTGGCCGCAGGTGTCGCCGCCCCAAACGAAGCGAATGTCGCGCGGGCGCTTCGGCGCGCTGCGCAGGTGGCCGAACCAGGGCTCGCTGAGCACGCCGCTACGGGCATCCTCGAAACGCGCGCGGTAGAAGATCGACTGACCTGCCGGTAGCCCGCGCAGGTCGACGCGGGCGGTGAAGTCCATGCTCGCATCGGTGACCGGCGAAACCATGCGCCGCGGATTGCCGAAGCGGCTGCGCGTGTCCCACTCGACGATCAGTCGGCCGGGACGGTCGCAGCGGCTCCAGACCAGCGCGCGGTTGCCCTCGACATCGCCGGACTGCACGCCATCGAGCATCTGCGGCCGCGCGCGCGGCGCAGCGATGATGGCGGGCGCGATGCCCAGGGCCGGCAGGGCGAGGCCGGCGCCAATGCCCTGCAGCAGCAGGCGGCGGTTGTGGTCCGGTGCGGTCATGGTGGGTCTCCTTGCGGGTGGGTTTGTTCCGGTCTACCCACCGCGCTTGACAGTCCCATGACGCGCCGACCAGCGGCACGCCTATTCGGCGGCCAACACCAGTACGGCCTCGATCTCGAACAGCATGCCGTCCAGCGCCAGGCGCGGCACGGGAATCAGCGTACAGGCCGGTTTCGGCCCGGCGCCCAGTGCGCGCACCAGCTCCTCGCCGAAGACGTGCAACCGCGCCTCGCTGTGCTCGACGATCAGCACGCCGAGCTTGGCGATCTGCGCCGGTGTGCCGCCGGCGGCCTCGATGGCGATGCACAGATTGCGCAGCGCCTGGCGCACCTGCTGGCGAAAATCGGCCGACAGGCGGCCGTCGGCCGTCTCGCCGCCCTGCCCGGCGATGAACGCCAGCCGCGCGCCAGCCGGCAACAGCGCGACGTGCGAGTAGCCGTTGGGCGCCGGGTCGTACAACCCCGGCGGGTTGATCAATCGCAGCTCGCTCATGCCTTGCTCCTTTCGCTGGTGGGACGCAGATCGGCGAAACGCTCCAGTGCGCGGTTCATCGCGCCCTTGAGGTCGCCCGAACGGTACTGGCCCGGCTCTTGGCCAAAGGCGACGTTCAGGCGGTTCCAGCTGTTGATGGCAATGATCGCAAAGGTCAGCCGGGTGATTGCACGCGGCGAGAAATGCGCGGCCAGCTCACCGTAGCAGCGATCCAGAGTTTCGCCGTCGGGCAGCCGGGTCACCGCCTCGGTCCAGGCCAGCGCCGCGCGTTCGGCCGGGCTGTAGACGTTGGCTTCGTGCCAGGCCGGCAGCAGCAGAATGCGCGGCAGCGGCGTTTCCAGCGCCAGCAGGTCCTTGCTGTGCATGTCGATGCAGTAGGCACAGCCGTTGAGCTGCGAGGCGCGCAGCTCGATCAGCGCAAGCAGCTGCGGGTCCAGGTCGGATTCGTGCAGGTAGCCGCTGAGCGCGGTCAGCGCCTGCAGCGGCAGTGCGTCGGCGTGTTTGAAGTAGTCGAGGCGAACGGTCATGGCGGTCTCCAGTGGGTTTGTCGGTAATGACCCAGCCAGGACGCAGCCGCCCGCTGGGTTGTGACAGCCGCGAGGCAGAAAAACCGGCTGTCACAGCGAGCACGGTCGATCCGTCCATACTGGACGAGTCATCGTGAGGAACTGACGTGCGGGACAAGACGGATTTCTTTCAGACACTACGGCCGAAGCTGTTCGGCCTGGCCTACCGGCTGCTGGGCAGCCGCGCCGATGCCGAGGATCTGCTGCAGGACGCCTGGCTCAAGTGGAGCGGCGCGGATGCGGCGACGATTCGCGACGCCGAGGCCTGGCTGGTCACGGTGGTGACGCGCCTGGGCATCGACCAGCTGCGCCAGCGTCGCGCGCGCCGCGAGGAGTACCTCGGCCCCTGGCTGCCCGAGCCGCTGCTCGGCCTCGGCGACCACGAAGGCGAACGGCTGGCCGACCTCGGCGCGGACATTTCCATGGCCTTCATGGTGCTGCTCGAACGCCTCGGCGCCGAGGAACGCGCAGCACTGCTGCTGCGCGAAGTGCTCGAGCATTCTTATGAACAGATCGCCGAGACCCTCGGCAAGAGCTCAGTCGCCTGCCGGCAGATCATCAGCCGCGCGCGTCGGCGGGTGCGCGAAGAGCGGCCGCGCTTCGCGGTCGATGGCGAAGCGCATCGACGGCTGGTGGAACGCTTCGCCGCCACGCTGCTGGAAGCGGACAGCACGGCCTTCGCCGAACTGCTCGCCGAAGACGTGAGCTGGATGGCCGACGGTGGCGGGCTGGTCTCGGCCGCCTCGAAGACGCTGCATGGCGTCCGGGCTTCGGCGCGCCTGGCCCGCGGCATCGCCCGCCGTGCGGCCGGCCAATGGCAGGCACGCGTCGCCTGGATCAATGGCGAACCCGGCGTGCTGCTGCTGCACGGCGAGCACCTCCACGCGGCGATGACGCTGGTCAGCGACGGCCGGCAGATTCGCCACATCTACGCCGTGCTCAACCCGCACAAGCTCGGGCAGACGCCGCTGGACACGGCGTCCTGAACGCCTGCGCGCGGCTTGCCGCACATCGCCACCGCGCTTATGGTGAGCGCCCTTTCGCTGGAAACTTCGTGCATGTGGTCCTTTCGCGCCTGGCAGCGCAAACGCATCCTCGCCCGCAACCCGGTGGCCCCGGAGCTGTGGCAGCAGGTGCTCGACAGCCTGCCGATTCTCGATGGCCTCGGCGACGACGAACTCGCCCGCCTGCGCGAACGCGCTGTGCTGTTCCTGCATGACAAGCGCCTGACCGCGCTGCCGGGCGTCGAACTGCAGGCCGAGGATCGCCTGCGTCTGGCGCTGCAGGCCCAGCTGCCGCTGCTGCATCTAGCCGATCTGGGCTGGTATCGCGGCTTCCACGAGATCGTCATCTACCCAGACGACTTCCTCAGCCCGCAGAAGCACCGCGACGCCGCTGGCGTCGAGCACGAGTGGGACGCCGAACACAGTGGCGAGGCCTGGCTGCAGGGCCCGGTGATCCTCGCCTGGCCCGGCGTGCAGCAGAGCGGTGGCTGGGAAGCCTACAACCTGGTGATCCACGAACTGGCGCACAAGCTGGACATGCTCAACGGCGACGCCAATGGCTTGCCGCCGTTGCACCGCTACATGCGCATCGACGCCTGGGCGGTGGCCATGCAGCAGGCCTACGACCAGCTGAACGCCAGCCTCGACGCCGATCCAGACGCCGAAACGCCGATCGATCCCTATGCCGCGGAAAACCCGGCGGAGTTCTTCGCCGTCACCAGCGAATACTTCTTCAGCGCGCCGGACCTGCTGCACGCCGCCTTCCCCGAGGTCTACGCACAGCTCGCCGATTTCTATCGTCAGAACCCACTGCAACGCTTGCAGCGACTGCAGGCCGAACACCCGGCCTACCGGGAACCTGCCTAGGCCGTACGCGTCGAACCCGGCGTGCATTGCGCGCGACATTGCGCCTATAATCGCGCCCACTTTTTTCCGCCCCCCGGCCACGCTGGCCGATCACGGAGCCTTTCCTTCATGAGCTACAGCAAAGTCCCGGCTGGCAAAGATCTGCCGAACGACATCTACGTCGCCATCGAAATCCCGGCCAACCACGCACCGATCAAGTACGAAATCGATCACGACACCGACTGCCTGTTCGTCGACCGCTTCATGGCCACCCCGATGTTCTACCCGGCCAACTACGGTTTCATCCCGCACACCCTGGCTGACGACGGCGACCCGCTGGACGTGCTGGTCGTGACCCCGTATCCGGTCGCACCGGGTTCGGTCATCCGCTGCCGTCCGGTCGGCGTGCTGAACATGACCGACGAAGCCGGCGGTGACGCCAAGCTGATCGCCGTCCCGCACGACAAGCTGACCCAGCTGTACAAGGACGTGAAGGAATACACCGACCTGCCTGCGCTGCTGATCGAGCAGATCAAGCACTTCTTCGAGAACTACAAGGATCTGGAGAAAGGCAAGTGGGTCAAGGTCGAAGGCTGGGAAGGCGCCGATGCGGCCCGCGCAGCAATCATCAAGGCGGCGGAGGCTTATCAGAAGTAAGCCAGCGCCACCCCTGAAAGCCGGCCACAAGCCGGCTTTTTTATTGCCTGCGAAACGCCGTGCCCCACGGGCGGACCGGCCTCGCCGGCATCTAGCCGGAAGATGAATGGCCCTAGACTTTTTGCGGGATTCACGCGGCTGTGCGACTCCGCTATGGTGGCACTCAACCATCACGAGGTCGCAGGATGCGCCTGACACTTCTGTTGCTGCTTGGCCTGATTCTGCTCGGCTGCCAGCCGAATACCGAGCCGACTCGCGTCGGCAGCAATCGCTGGCTGGGCTATGGACCGATCTATCTGGCCGACGATCTGCGCTGGACCGAATCCGCCGGCGTGCGCCTGGTCGAGTATCCGACGACCACCGGTGTGCTGCGCGGATTTCGCAACGGCATGCTGGACGCCGCGCTGCTGACGCTGGACGAAGTGCTGTTGTTGCAGGACCGCGCGCCGGAACTCGACCTGGAGATCGTGCTGGTCGCCAACGTCTCCGCCGGTGCCGATGCGCTGTTCACGCGCGCACCGATCGCCTCGCTGGACGCGCTGAAGGGACAGCGCATCGGCGTCGAGAACACGGCGCTCGGTGCATTCTTTCTGGAGCGTCTGCTCGACCAGGCGCAATTGAGCATCGACGACGTGACCGTGGTCAGCCTGCCGGTGCACGAGCACGTCGAGGCCTTCCGCGAGGGCAAGGTCGATGCGGTGATCACCTTCGCCTCGGAAGGGCCGGCACTGGAGCGCCACGGCGCGCGGCGGCTGTTCGACAGCCGGCAGCTGCCCGGGGAGATCGTCGACGTGCTGGTGGTCGACCGCCGGCACGTCAGCACCGAACGGCGCCGGCAGCTCAAGGCGCTGTGGCTCACCTCGTTGCGCACCTGGCAGGAAAACCGCGCGGAAACCGACCCGCGCCTGCAGGCACGCCTCGGGCTCAGCGCCGAGGCGATGCAGGTCACGCTGGCCGGGGTGGTGATGGGCGACGCCGCGCTCAACCGCCAATGGCAGGACAGCGGCCAGCTGCTGCGCAGCGTCCAGCATCTGAGCGATTATCTGAGCGAGCGCGGTCTGCTCGCCAATCCGCGCCCCGCCCAACAGTTGCTTGCCGAATGCCGAGGTAGGAAATGCTGACCCGCTATTCCCTGCGTCTGTCGTTGCCGCTGCTGCTCGGCCTGTTCGCCCTGACGTTCACCCTGCTGCTGACTGCCTGGCACATGCCAAGTCGCGTCGAGGAGACGCTGGAGCACTGGCGCATCCATACCCGCCAGCACCTGGCGCTGCTGCAGAGCAGCCTGAGCGACCACCGGCGCCTGGGCCGTACCGCCGAGCTGCAGACCGAGCTGGCCGACGTCGCCAGCCTGCAGGGCGTGCGCTGGGCGATGGTCATCGACCAGCAGCTGCGCGTCATCGGCAGTACCCGCCTGGGCCTGGACCCGACCAAGCTGACGCTGATCGACCCGGACGTGCTCACCGACTACGTGCGCAGTGGCCGCGCCGGCTGGCTGGGCGATTCGTCGGCGCGGCAGCTGGTCATCTACCCGCTGGACCGCACCACCCAAACGGGTGCGCCGCTGCGCGAGGCGCTGCTGGTGGAATTCGACTTCGCGCCGGTCGTGGCGCAGACCCGTCGCGACGGCTGGTTCTACCTGGCGCAGACGCTGAGCCTGCTGGTACTGCTCGGACTGGCGCTCAACCTGCTCTACAACCACCTGATCACCCGGCGCCTGGCCCGCATCGACCGGGCCGCGCGGTCCTTCGCCCAGGATCAGCAGCCGCAGCCGCCCGCCGTCAGCGGCCGGGACGAGATCGGCCAGCTCGCCACCACCTTCAGCCAGATGATGAACCAGCTGCACCAGCGCCGGCTCGCCCAGCAGGAAAGCGAGCAGCTGATGCGCAACCTCATCGACACGGCGCCGATCGGCATGCTGGTGGTCGACGGCGAGCTGCGCGTGCAACAGGCCAACCCGGCTGCCGCCGCCCTGTTCGATTGCGCACCGGACGAGCTGGTGGGCAATGTTCCGGCCGACCGCCTGATCGAGCCGGACGCCACCGAGCGGCTGCAGCGCGCACCGGCCAACAGCGTGCTGCAGCTGACCGGGCACCGGCACGGCCAGCAGGTGCCGCTGGAATTCACCTGCACGCCCTTCCTGCGCAACGGTCAAACGCACGCGCTGGTGCTGCTGCGCGACATTGGCGACCGTCTGCGCGCCGAGCAGCGTCTGCGCTTCCTGGCGCATTTCGACCCGCTGACGCAGCTGGCCAACCGCAACTTCCTGGTCCAGCGGCTCGAGCAACTGCTCAGCGAGCGCGTGGAGCTGAGCCTGCTGTACCTCGATCTGGATCACTTCAAGCGCATCAACGACGCCCTCAGCCACGAGATCGGCGACCGTCTGCTGGTCCAGGTTGGTGAGCGCCTGCGCCAGCTGGCACCGGAGCCGGCACTGCTGGCGCGCACCGGCGGCGACGAGTTCATGCTGCTGCTGGAACGCAGCGACGCGCAGCAGGCCGGACTACTGGCCGAGCATCTGATCGAAGGCTTCCAGCCGCCCATGCGCATCAACCAGTACGAGTGTTTCGTCACCCCCAGCATCGGCATCGCCAGCAGCGACGGCCGCGGCAGTGCCAGCGAGCTGCTCAAGCAGGTCGACCTGGCGCTGTACGCCGCCAAGGATGCCGGGCGCAACTGCACGCGTTTCTTCAGCCAGGAGCTCAGCGCCGCGGCCGAGCGCCGCCGTCAGCTCGAGCAGGCGTTGCGCCGCGCGCTGGACGAGGAGCAGTTCGTGCTGCATTACCAGGCGCAGGTAAACGCCGCGGGCGAACCCGAGGTGATGGAAGCGCTGCTGCGCTGGAATTCGCCCGAGCGCGGCCTGGTACCGCCAGGCGAATTCATCCCGGTGCTCGAAGACAGCGGGCTGATCATCGAAACCACCCGCTGGGTGTTCCGCCAGGCCTGCCGACAGGCGCGCCAGTGGCGCGAACAGGGTCACCGACTGCGGATCGCGGTGAACCTTTCGCCGCTGGATTTCCGTCAGGCCGATCTGGCCGGCAGCCTGCTCGCCATCCTTGCCGAGGAAGACACACCGGCGGAACTGCTGGAACTGGAGATCACCGAGAGCGCGCTGCTGGAGGCCGACGAGCATGTACAGCAGACCCTCACCCGCCTCAAGTCCGCCGGCCTGCCGCTGCTGCTCGACGACTTCGGCACCGGCTACGCCTCGCTGACCTACCTGCAGCGCTTCCCCTTCGACGGCATCAAGATCGACCGCGAATTCGTCGCCGGCCTGCCCGACAGCGAACACTCGGTGGCGCTGGTGCGCGGCATTCTGACGATGGCGGCACACCTGGGCCTGCACGTGGTCGCCGAGGGGGTGGAGAACGAGCGTCAGGCGGCGTTCCTGCGGCTGAACAACTGCCCGAGCCTGCAGGGCTACCACTACGCGCGCCCGCTGGCCGCTCAGGAATGCCTGCTGGCCGGTGTCATCCCGCCGACGCCCGCGCTGTTATTGCCGCTGGACGGCTGAGCCGCGCCATGTGCGGCTGGCCTTGGCGCCACGGGCTGGCTACCCTGCCCGTTTTTGCCACGGACCCTGCCTCATGTCGATCTTCGAGATTCTGCTGCTGGTCGCCGCCGGTTTCGCCGCCGGCGGGATGAACGCACTGGCCGGCGGCGGTACCTTCTTCTCCTTCCCGGCGCTGCTGGCCATCGGCCTGCCGCCGGTGACCGCCAATGCCACCAATGCCGTGGCGCTCTGGCCCGCCAGCCTGGCCGGCGCCTGGGCGGCACGCGCAAGCCTGCGTCCGCTCGGCCGCTACCTGCTGCCGCTGCTGCTGGCCGGTCTGGCCGGCGGGCTGCTCGGCGGCTTGCTGCTGCTGGCCGGCGGCGACGACGTGTTCAGCCTGCTAATTCCCTGGCTGCTGCTCGCCGCTACCGCGCTGTTCGCCGCCAGCCCGCGACTCAGCCGCTGGCTGGCCGCGCGGCGCAAGGAAAGCGCCGTGCCACCGCACTCGCCGCTGTCGCTCGGCGCGCATGGTCTGGTGTCGATCTACGGCGGCTACTTCGGCGCCGGCATGGGCATTCTGCAGCTGGCGGCGTTCTCCATCGAAGGGCATGCGCTGGTGCGCGCCAACGCGCTGAAGAACCTGATCTCGGCGGTGATCTACAGCGTCGCCAGCCTGACCTTCATCTTCGCCGGGCGGGTCAGCTGGTTCGAACTGCTGATCCTGCTCGGCGGCGCAACGCTCGGCGGCTACGCCGGCGGTGCGCTGAGTCAGAAACTGCCGGCGAGCTGGCTGCGCGCACTGGTGATCCTGGTCGGCAGCGGCATGACGCTTTACTACTTCTGGGCCACCTACCTCGCCTGAGCGGATGCCGGCGAACGGGTGGCTGCGACAGGGCTTCTTTGCTAATGTCGCGCCCGTTTCCGACCCGCCGCCGACAGGTGCCCGCATGGCCCGCAAGAAAGCCGCCCTCGATTTCGAACAATCCCTCGCCGAACTGCAGCAACTGGTCGAACGCCTGGAAAGTGGCGAGCTGTCGCTGGAGGACTCACTGACCTGCTTCGAACAGGGCATCGGCCTGACGCGCGACTGCCAGGCGGCGCTGAGCCAGGCCGAACAGAAGGTGCAGATCCTGCTCGAACGCGACGGCGCCCTGCAGGAAGCGCCCTTCGAGCCGGATACCCAGGCATGATCATCGGCGACTACCAGAAAGACTGTCAGCAACGCGTCGACAGCTGCCTCGACGCGCTCTTCGCCCCTCCGCGTCCGCAGCTCGAACGCCTCTACCAGGCAATGCGCTACAGCGTGATGAACGGCGGCAAGCGCGTGCGTCCGCTGCTGGTCTACGCCGCCTGCGAAGCGCTGCGCGGCGACCGCGCGACAGCCGATGGCGCCGCCTGCGCGGTCGAGCTGATCCACGCTTACTCGCTGGTGCACGACGACCTGCCGGCGATGGACGATGACGACCTGCGCCGCGGCCAGCCGACCACCCACAAGGCCTTCGACGAAGCCTGCGCGATTCTCGCCGGCGACGGCCTGCAGAGCCTGGCGTTCGAGGCGATGGCCGAGGCGCGGCACAATCCGGCTGACGCCGCGTTGCGCCTGCGCATGTTCGCCGTACTGGCACGTGCCGCAGGCCCGGCCGGCATGGTCGGCGGTCAGGCCATCGACCTCGGTTCGGTCGGTCTGAAACTCGACCGCGAAGCGCTGGAGCTGATGCACCGGCACAAGACCGGCGCGCTGATCGAGGCCAGCGTGCAGCTCGGCGCACTGGCCAGCGGCCATGCCGACGCCGACAGCCTCGGCGCGCTGAGTCACTACGCCCGGGCGATCGGCCTGGCGTTCCAGGTGCAGGACGACATCCTCGACGTCGAAAGCGACACCGCCACGCTCGGCAAGCACCAGGGCGCCGACATCGCCCGCGACAAGCCGACCTACCCGGCGCTGCTCGGGCTGGATGAGGCCAAGGCCTACGCCATCGAACTGCGCGATCAGGCCCTGCATGCGCTGCGCCCCTTCGATATCGCCGCCGAACCGCTGCGCGAGCTGGCGCGCTTCATCGTCGAACGCCGCAGCTGACGCATCCGGCCGCCGCCAGCGCGGCCGCGACGAAGCCCCACCGAGCGCGCGGCCGTTCTTATCGTCGCCCCCATCGGGTAAACTGCCGCTCTTTTTTCAACGACAAAACGATCCGCCTGATGCCCAAGACGTTCCATGAGATTCCTCGGGTGCGCCCTGCGACGCCCGTTCTTGACCGAGCGGCGACGCCCGAGCAGCTGCGCCGACTGGGCGAGGCGGAACTCGACGAGCTCGCCAACGAACTGCGCCAGGATCTGCTGTTCAGCGTCGGCCAGACGGGCGGGCACTTCGGTGCCGGCCTCGGCGTGATCGAGCTGACCATCGCTCTGCACTACGTCTTCGATACCCCTGACGACCGTCTGGTCTGGGATGTCGGCCATCAGGCCTATCCGCACAAGATCCTCACCGGGCGCCGCCAGCGCATGAGCACGCTGCGCCAGAAAGACGGCCTGGCCGCCTTCCCGCGGCGCAGCGAGAGCGAATACGACACCTTCGGCGTCGGCCATTCCAGCACCTCGATCGGCGCCGCGCTGGGCATGGCCATCGCCGCCCGGCTCAAGGGCGAGAAGCGCAAGGCCATCGCGGTGATCGGCGACGGTGCGCTGACCGCCGGCATGGCCTTCGAGGCGCTCAACCACGCGCCGGAAGTCGGCGCCAACATGCTCGTCGTGCTCAACGACAACGACATGTCGATCTCGCGCAACGTCGGCGGCATGTCCAACTACCTGGCCAAGATCCTTTCCAGCCGCACCTACGCGAGCATGCGCGAGGGCAGCAAGAAGGTGCTCTCGCGCCTGCCCGGCGCCTGGGAAATCGCCCGTCGCACCGAGGAGTACGCCAAGGGCATGCTGGTGCCCGGCACGCTGTTCGAGGAACTCGGCTGGAACTACATCGGCCCGATCGACGGCCACGACCTGCCGACGCTGATCGCCACCCTGCGCAACATGCGCGACCTCGATGGCCCACAGTTTCTCCACGTGGTGACCAAGAAGGGCAAGGGCTTCGCCCCGGCCGAGGCCGATCCGATCACCTGGCATGCGATCAGCAAGCTGGAGCCGGTGGGCGCGCCCGCCAAGCCGAAGCAGCCTTCCGGGCCGAAGTACTCCAACGTGTTCGGCCAGTGGCTGTGCGACATGGCCGCCGCCGATCCGCGCCTGACCGGGATCACCCCGGCGATGAAGGAGGGCTCCGATCTGGTGGCCTTCAGCGAACGCTACGCGGATCGCTACTTCGACGTCGCCATCGCCGAGCAACATGCCGTGACGCTCGCCGCCGGCATGGCCTGCGAGGGCCTGAAGCCGGTGGTGGCGATTTATTCGACGTTCCTCCAGCGCGCCTACGACCAGCTGATCCACGACGTCGCGGTGCAGAACCTCGATGTGCTGTTCGCCATCGACCGCGCCGGTCTGGTCGGCGAGGACGGCCCGACCCACGCCGGCAGCTTCGACCTGTCCTACCTGCGCTGCATCCCCGGCATGCTGATCATGACGCCGAGCGACGAGAACGAGATGCGCCGCATGCTCACCACCGGCTACCTGTTCGAGGGCCCGGCGGCGGTGCGCTACCCGCGCGGCAGCGGGCCGAACGCGACCATCGAGCCGGGCCTGGCGCCGCTGGAAATCGGCAAGGGTGTGGTGCGCCGTCAGGGCAACCGCGTCGCCCTGCTGGTATTTGGCGTGCAGCTGCCCGAGGCGCTGCAGGTGGGTGAAACGCTGGACGCCACGGTGGTCGACATGCGCTTCGTCAAGCCGCTGGACGAGGCGCTGCTGCGCCGGCTGGCCGCCGAGCATGAGCTCTTGGTGACGATCGAGGAGAACAGCATCATGGGCGGCGCCGGCAGCGCGGTCGCCGAATTCCTCGCAGCCGAAGCGGTGGTCATGCCGCTGCTGCACCTCGGCCTGCCGGACAGCTACGTCGAACACGCCAAACCTAGCGAGATGCTCGCCGAATGCGGCCTGGATGCCGCCGGTATCGAGGCCGCGGTGCGCCAGCGCCTGGCGGCTCTCGGCGAAGCCTGACGAGCGTTGCGGTGGATGGAGAAAGCGCCATCCACCCTACGACCGCAGCACCGCTACGTTGCCCGCGTAGGGTGGAAAACCGCGCAGCGTTTTCCACCGCGGCACGGTTCGCCCGATAGGCAAATCACGCAACCTCCCTGCATTGCCCCGGTGGATGGATGAAGCGTCATCCACCCTACATTCAGCCACGCAGCAGTAACTCGCCCTCGATCGGCACGTAGCGCGTCGCCGCGCGGATCAGCGACTGCGCCGTCAGCCCCGGCACGCCATACGCAATCGCCTCGCCGCCGCCGGCGCGCACGCGCTCGAGCAGCAGGTCGAAGTCGCCGTCACCGGAGGCCAGCACCACCTCGTCGACCCGCGCCGCGGCATCCAGCACGTCGATGGTGATGCCCACGTCCCAATCGCCCTTGGCCGAGCCGTCGCTGCGCTGGATGTAGGGCTTGAGCTTCACCGTGAAACCGAGGTTGCGCAGGATCTGCTGGAACTGCTGCTGGCGCGCATCGCCGCGGTCAATGGCGTAGGCATAAGCCTCGACGATGGTGCCACGCCGGCTGACGTCGGCCCACAACGCGGTGTAGTCGAAGTGGCAGCCATAGGCCTGGCGTACCGTGTAGTAGAGGTTCTGCACATCGGCGAACAGGGCGATCTTCTTCACGCGGCGACTCGTTGGACTTGCAGGCGGTTGAAAAACGTAGGCCAGGCAGTTTTCCAACAGCCTGCTCACGGGCCGCCAGTATGGACGGCTACACCGCGCATGTCCTGCTCGCGGCGCATCGGCTACAGTGGCGCCCCGATTTGCTGCTCAGCCTTCGATGCGATGAACGTTCTTGCCATCCTGCGTGACGCCTGGTTCTTCTATACCCGCCACTTCGGCGCGATCGTGCGCCTGTGCCTGCCGCTGATCCTGCTCGAGAGCGGCGCGCGGCTGGCGGTGGACCATTGGCTGGGCGAGGATTCGCTGCCGGCGCAGGAGCTGCTGGTGGGCATGCTGTTCTACCCGCTCTACACCGGTGCATTGATCCTTTTTCTCGACGCCCGCAGCCGTGGCCATGCGCCCGGTCCGCGCGCCGTGCTGGCCCGGGCTCTGCCGCTGTGGCCGGCGCTGGCGGTGCTCACCGGCCTCGGCACGCTGCTGATCATGCTCGGCGCCTCGCTGTTCGTGTTGCCGGGTATCTGGGTGATGGTGAAGATCGCCTTCGCCGAGTTCCTTCTGGTACTGCGCGGGTTGTCGCCGCTGGCGGCGATCAAGGCGAGTTTCGCACTCACCCGCGGACGCTTCCTGCTGGTGCTCGGCTGCGTGCTGAGCGTGCTGCTGCCGCTGTGGCTGATTGAGGCCTGGCTGGCCGGTGCGATGGTCGGCGACGGCGCGGTCGGGCCGCTGCCGCGGCTGGCGCTCGATGCGCTGGTCGGCGTGCTGCAGCTGCTGCCGACGATCATGCTGTTCCGTTGCTTCATGCTCTGCAGCGATACGCCGGCGGGCGATCGCGGCCACATCTGACCGTTCGCCCGACGCCCCGGCAGCACTGCCGGGGCCTGCTAGGCTTGCTCCGGTCACCCGCTATGTGAGCGCCGCCATGACCGCAACCAACCCCAGCATCCTCTCGCACATCTCGCTCGGCACCGCGCAGTTCGACGCCGCGGTTGCGTTCTACGACCAGGTACTCGCCACGCTCGGCTGCAAGCGCATCCTCGAACATCCCGGCGCGGCGGCCTGGGGCCGCGAATACCCGGAGTTCTGGATCCAGACACCGATCGACGGCGCCCCCGCCTCGGTGGGCAATGGCAGCCACGTCGGCTTCTTCGCCGCCGACCGGGCCACGGTGGATGCCTTCCATCGCGCCGCGCTCGCCGCCGGCGGCCGCGACGAAGGCGCTCCGGGGCCACGCCAGGAGTATGGCGAACCCTATTACGGCTGCTTCGTTCGCGACCTCGACGGCCACAAGATCGAGGCGACTTACTGGGACGAGGCGCTGATGCACAGCCTCTACGGCACGCCGGCCTAGCGGGGTGACCGGGCCAGTCGCGGCAACAGCAGGCTCTGATACAAACGCGGGAAACAGCGCGCCAGCAGTTGCGCGCGCCAGTCGAGATTGGACAGCACCAGCAGCTTGCGGCGCCGGAGCGCGCCGCGGTAGATCGCCTCGGCCACATCCTGCGGCGACGCCACCCGCCCCAGGGTCAGCACCGGCTGCGGCGCGGTGGAGCCGTCGCCGACCAGCACGTTCTTGCGCAGATCGGTGGCGGTGTAGCCCGGACACACCAGCATCACGTTGACGTCGCTGCCCTGCAGTTCGCCGCGCAGGGTTTCGAACAGCCCGTGCAGTGCGTGCTTGCTGGCGTTGTAGGCGGCGCGGTCCGGCACCGGGGCGTACTGCGACAGCGAACTGAGCACGATGATCTGGCCACCACGGGCGAGCAGGCTCGGCAGCGCCGCCTGGGTGCAATGCAGCGCGCCGTAGAAGTTCACCGCCATGATCCGCTGGAACACCGTCAGGCTGGTGTCCGCCACGCGGCTGCGATGGGTGATGCCGGCGTTGTTGACCAGCACGTCGATGCCGCCGTAACGCTCGATGACCAGCGTCATCGCCTGCTGCACCGCCTCGCGGTCGCTGACATCGCAGCGCAGTCCCAGCGCCTGGGCGTTGTGATGATCGGCCAGATGCTGCACCAGACTGTCGAGCGCGACCTGATCGAGATCGAAGATCACCAGCCGCGCGCCCGCCTGCGCCATGCGCACCGCCAGCGCACGACCGATGCCGGCGCAGCCGCCGGTAATCAGCACTACCTTGCGTTCGAACACTCTGCTGGTGAAAACCTTGCGCCGCATAGGCGTCTCCTAGATCCGGCTCCTGCGCCTTGAGCATAGGCGCCGTGGGCGCGGCTTTCCTGCGCCAGTGACATCCGGCGCATGGACAAACCCCGGCGGAGTGCGCATCCTGCTTCCCGCGACATACCACGGACGGCGTTTTTCATCCTTGAAAGTTTCTTTCCTGTTCATCGCCCTGCTGCTGGCAAGCCATTTCCCGGCGCATGCCGATGCGCTCGTGCAGCCGCGACTGATCGTCGGCTATGCCGAATTCGCCCCGGTGATCTACAGCGACGCCCAGCAGCGTGCCCGCGGGCCGATGGCTGACCTGACCCGCCGGGTCGCGCAGCGCGCCGGCTACCGTGCGCAGTTTCGCGCGTTACCCAGCGCCCGCCTGTACGCCGCGCTGCAGAACGGCAACATCGATATGTGGGTCGGCACCCCGGGCAAACCCGAGCTGGCGGCGCATACGCTGGAAAGCCGGCAGACGCTCGGGCATGCGCAGCTCAATCTCTACTTCCGCCCGGACACGCCGGCGCCGCGCCTTCCCGAGGGGCTGTCCGGGCAGGGGGTGATCGTCATCGGTGGCCACAGTTACTGGCCCGCCGTCACCCAGCTGCTGCACGACCCGGCGCTGAAGGTGCGTCTGCTGCGCACCAGCAATCACGAATCGGCCCTGCAGATGCTGCGTTACCGGCGCGCCGACTTCCTGCTCGATTACGGGCTGTCGATAGACCTGATGCGCGAGCGACTGCAGCTGGACGAACTGCCCTACCTGCCGATCGGCGCGACACCGATCCACTTCATCGTCTCGCGGCATACCCGCGACAGCGCGGCGGTACTGGCCGCCCTGGAAAAGGCCTATGCCGAACTGCGCGAGGCTGGCGAAGACGTCAGCGTGACCGGCGCGGCGAGTGCACCCGCTACTGCCCGCGTGGTTTTGCCCGCGCGGTAGGCTCGGCGATCAGCGGGTCGTCCGGCCAGTAGTGCTTGGGATAGCGCCCCTTGAGATCCTTCTTCACCTCGGCATAGGTGTTGGCCCAGAAACTCGCCAGGTCCTGCGTCACCTGCACCGGGCGCCGCGCCGGCGATAGCAGGTGCAGCTTGACCGGCTGGCGGCCGCCGGCGATGCGCGGCGTCTCGGCCAGGCCGAACAGCTCCTGCAGCCGCACCGCCAGCACCGGCGGCCGCTCGCTGTAGTCCAGGCGGATACGCGAACCGGAGGGCACCGCAAGCGCCTGCGGCGCCTGCTCCTCCAGGCGCTGCGGCAACGGCCAGGGCAGCAGCGTGGCGAGCATGGCGGCGAGGTCGAGCTGGGCGAAGTGCGCCAGCCGCGACACCTTGCCCAGATAGGGCAGCAGCCAGTCTTCCAGCCGTGCGAGCAGCGCGGCATCGCTGACGTCCGGCCATTCGCTGTCGCCGCTGCGCTCCAGATCGAGCTGCCGCAGCAGCGCGATGCGCGCCTGCCACTGGCGCAGCTCGGGCGTCCACGGCAGCAGCTCCAGGCCCTTGCGCCGCACCAGGCCGAGCAGCGCCCGCCCACGCGCGTCGTCATCCAGCTGCGGCAGCGGCTCGCGAGCGAGCACCAGCTCACCAACGCGGCGCTGACGCTCGGCGCGCAGCACGCCCTCGCGCTCGTCCCACTCCAGTTCGTCGTGCAGGCTGACCTGCTCGACGAGCACGTCGTCGAACAGCGCCGGATCGAGCGCGACGGCACGGTAGATGCGTTCCTCGCGCCGGCCCTGATGACTGCCGAGTTCGGCGATCACCAGCCAGGGTTCCTTCATCAACGCATCGGGTTCGTCGAACTGCGCCGCGCGGCCGTTGGCCAGGCGATAGGCACCGCCGCCTTCGCGGCGCTGGCGGGCGACGCGGTCGGGGTAGGCGAACGCCAGCAACGCGGCGATGGCCTGCGCCTCGCTCAGCGTGGCCGGCGCCGCTCCGCTGCCACGCAGCAAACCGCGGAACTGCCGGGCCAGCTGGCGCACGCGCTGCACGCCGGCACCGCGCCCCTCCTGCAGCTGATGCAGGCGCAGGGCGAGGTCGGCGCCGCCGCCACGCTGGGTGTCACGCTCGCTGAGCAGTGCGGCGATGTCCGCCGCCAGCGCCGCCTGCCCGAGTGCCTGGCCACGCAGCAGCAGATGCGCCAGTCGCGGATGCACCGGCAGCCCGGCCATTGCCTGGCCGTGGCCGGTCAATTGCCAGCCGCCCTGCGGACCACGGCGTAGCGCCCCGAGGCGCTCCAGCAGCGCCTGCGCCTGGGCGTAGGCGGCAGCCGGCGGCGCGTCGAGCCAGGCCAGCTCGTCCGGCTCGGCGCCCCAGCGCGCCAGTTGCAGGGCGACGCCAGCCAGATCGGCCTGCAGGATTTCCGCCTCGCCATACGCCGCCAGCTGCGCATGCTGCTCCTCGGACCACAGCCGGTAGCAGACGCCCGGCTCCAGGCGTCCGGCGCGGCCGGCGCGCTGGGTCGCCGAGGCGCGCGCGATGCGCCGCGTCTCCAGGCGCGTCATGCCGCTGCCGGGATCGAAGCGCGGCACCCGCGCCAGGCCGGCATCGACCACCACCCGCACGCCTTCGATGGTCAGGCTGGTCTCGGCGATATTGGTCGCCAGCACCACCTTGCGCTTGCCGGCCGGCGCCGGCTCGATCGCCGCGCGCTGGGCGGCCAGCTCCAGCTCGCCGTGCAGCGGACAGAGCAGCACGTCACCGCGCCCGTCCAGCTGCTCGGCCAGCGCCTCGTTGACGCGGCGAATCTCCGCCTGACCGGGGAGGAACACCAGCACGCTGCCATGTTGCTCCTCCAGCGCCTGCACCACGGTTTGCACCACCCGTGCCTCGATGCGTTCGCCGGCCTGGTACGGCCGCCCCCAGCGCAGCGCCACCGGATGCATGCGCCCCTCGCTGCGCACCACCGGCGCCTCGTCGAGCAGGCTGGAAAGCCGCGCGCCCTCCAGCGTGGCCGACATCAGCAGCACCTTGAGCGGCGCGTCGCGCAGCAGCACCCGCGCATTGAGCGTCAGCGCCAGCGCCAGATCGGCGTCCAGGCTGCGCTCGTGGAACTCATCGAAGATCACCAGGCCGACGCCTTCCAGCGCCGGATCGTCCTGCAGGCGCCGCGCCAGAATGCCCTCGGTGACCACCTCGATGCGCGTTTGCGGCCCGACCTTGCTGTCCAGGCGGATGCGATAGCCAACGGTCTCGCCAACCCGCTCGCCCAGCTCGCTGGCCAGTCGCTCGGCTGCCGCGCGCGCGGCCAGGCGGCGCGGTTCGAGCATGATGAGCTTCTGCCCGGCCAGCCACGACTCGTCGAGCAGCGCCAGCGGCACACGGGTGGTCTTGCCAGCGCCCGGCGGTGCTTCGAGCACCGCTTCGTCGCGCTGTTGCAGGGCCTGGCGCAGCGCGGGCAGCGCCTCGTCGATGGGTAGCGGGGTCATGAGCGGCTCCATTCAAGGGGCACGATTGTAAGAGCAAACGGGCACGCGCCGAACGGCTGCACGCAGCGACATCACCGGACGCTTGCCGGCGTGAACAGCGACGCGGGCGGGGCGGTCCGATATCAGGAAAACATCACGCAGCCCTTGTATAGTTGCGCCACTTTCTGCGGAGGTCCCCATGCGTACTCGTTCCCGCGTCATCGGCGGCCTACTGGCCGCCTCCCTGCTGACCCAGCTGGCCGCCTGCGGCACGCTGTTCTATCCGGACCGTCGCGGCCAGATCGAGGGCCGCATCGATCCGGCGATTGCCGCACTGAACGCCATCGGCCTGCTGTTCTACGTGATTCCCGGGCTGATCGCCTTCGGCATCGATTTCGCCACCGGCGCCATCTACCTGCCCGAAGGCCAGTATTCGGTCGCGCCAGACAAGCTGCAGGACGCCATTGGTGCCGACGGGCAGGTCGACCCGGCGCGCCTGAAGGCCATCCTCGAACAGGAACTCGGCCGCAGCCTGCCGCTGGATGATCCGCGTCTGATCGAGCAGCACGGCAACCACGAACAGCTCGCCGCCTACGGCCTGCGGACTGCTGCCTGATGGCCGCGGGCAGCCGTAATATCAGCGTCGAACACGCCCGCCTGCTACGCCGCGCCACCGGCGCCGCGCTGGCGGTGGCGCTGTTTTTGGCCGTGAGCAAAGCGGTGGCCTGGTGGCTGAGCGGTTCGGTGAGCCTGCTGGCGGGCCTGACCGACTCGCTGCTCGACGGCGCCGCCTCGCTGCTCAACCTGCTGGCGGTGCACTACTCGTTGCGTCCGGCCGACGATGACCATCGCTACGGCCACGGCAAGGCCGAGGCGCTCGCCGGACTCGGGCAGGCGGCGTTCATCGGCGTCAGTGCGCTGCTGGTCGGCGCCCAGGGCGTCGACCGCCTGCTGCATCCGCAACCGCTGGGCGCGCCGCTGCTGGGTATCGTGGTAATCGTCGTTTCGCTGGTGCTGACCGTGGCGCTGCTGGCCTATCAGCAACATGTGGTGCGCGTCACCGGCTCGACGGCGATCCGCGCCGACTCGCTGCACTACCGCTCGGACCTGCTGCTCAACAGCAGCATCCTGCTGGCACTGGTATTGGCCAGCTACGGCTGGGCGCAGCTGGACGCCATCTTCGGCATCGCGATCGCCTTCTACATTCTGTGGAGCGCGGCGAGCATCCTGCGCGAAGCCGGCGCGGTGCTGATGGACACCGAGGTGTCCCCGGAGATCAGCGAGGACATGCACCGACTGGTCTGCAGCGTACCCGGCGTACTCGGCTGCCACGACCTGCGCACGCGGGTTTCCGGCACCCACTGGTTCGTCCAGTTGCATCTGGAGCTGCCCGGCGAACTGTCGCTGTCGCGCGCGCATGCGTTGTGCGATCAGGTCGAGGCAACCATTCACGAACGCTACCCGCGCGCCGAAGTGCTGGTGCATGCCGACCCGCAGGAAGTGGTGAAGCCCGAAGCAAACTAGTGGGCAAAAAAAAGACCACGCCGGAGCGTGGTCTCTGATCATCTGGCGGGCCGATGGTAACGGCATCTTCGTCCAGCGCCTTGTGGGCGGTGGGGTCCCGGACCGCTACGCTGGGTAAGCGCAGTAGGGATGTACCAGCCGGTTGACCGGTACCGTTACTGCCGGGAGCGGAAGTTGTGATCAGGTTACGCGCCCTGCCGCGAAAGATGTTTGCGAAGATTGCTCAAACAAACCCCACTTGCGCAATGATCGATAACTAGATCATCCTTTTGCGCAATCCATAATTTGGCGGCAGCAGAAATGAGCAAACTCGATCGTTACGACCTGCGCATCCTCGCCGAACTGCAGCACGACGCGCGCATCTCCAACCAGGACCTGGCCGAACGCATCGGCCTGTCGCCCTCGCCCTGTTCGCGGCGGGTCAAGCAACTCGAGGACGACGGCTACATCGCCCGCCAGGTCGCCCTGCTCGACCGCAAGAAGCTCGGCCTGACGCTCACTGCCTACGTACTGATCGGCATGGATCGGCATACCCCGGAGCGCTTCGAGCACTTCGAAGGCGTGATCGGCAAGTGCCCGCAGGTGCTCGAATGCAGCCTGGTCACCGGGATGGATGCCGACTACCAGCTCAAGGTGGTGGTGCCGGACATGGAGCATTACCAGCAGTTCCTGCTCGGTACGCTGACGCGCATCGAAGGCGTGTCGAGCGTGCGTTCGAGCTTCGTGCTGCGCCAGGTGGCCTCCAGTACCGAACTGCCGCTGGAGCACCTGCGCGGCTGAGACGCCGCTCACGAACCCGCGCCCCACCGGCCGAGGCGATTGCGTATAATCCGCGCCGCCTTGCTATGCCCCGCACGCAATCCAATAAGAGCCCCGCTCGATAACTATCCGCCTGCCGCTGTCATAGCTCTCGTCGTCTGTTTTCAGACCTAGTCATGCGGAGGATTCGATGGATCCAGCTGTTTTCGAAGAATGGATGATGATCATCCTGGTCGGTGGCCTGGTGGCCTTCATGGCCTTCATCGTCTGGGATCTCGCAAAAAAATCGAAGGCCGGACGTTACGGCACGCTGGTGCTGTTCGGCGCGCTCGGGTTGGGCGTGCTCGGCTTCGTCATCAAGACCCTGGTGATCGGTAGCCTCGAAGGCATCTGATCGCCCTCCCCATCCGAACCTGCGGCCGCGTCATGCTGATGCGGTCCGGGTCGCTATTTGCCAAGGAAAAGCCATGAAACCCACTGATCGGGTTATGCAGAGCTATGGTCGCTGCTGCGCCAGCGCAAGCTTCTTCGATGATTTCTACGTCAACTTCCTCGCCAGCTCGCCGATGGTGCGCGAAAAGTTCGTGCAGACCGACATGGCCGCGCAGAAGCATCTGCTGCGTGCCGGCATCCTCAATCTGGTGCTGTTCGCCCGCGGCATGCCGGACACCAAGCTCAAGGCACTCGGTCAGAGCCATTCGCGCAGCGGCTTCGACATTCGTCCCGAGTTGTACGATCTCTGGCTGACGGCGCTGCTGCGCACGGTCGGCGAGCACGACGAAGCGGCCGGCAAGGAAGACCTGCAAGCCTGGTGCGAGGTGCTGGGCAAGGGCATCGACGTGATCAAGTCTTACTACTGACGCGGCAGCCGGTGCGCTACAGCCGCGCCGGCACTTCCCGCCATTCGCCGGGCTGCAGTCCGTCGAGCGACCACGACCCGATGCGCACCCGCACCAGCCGCAAGGTCGGCAGCCCGACCGCCGCCGTCATGCGCCGCACCTGACGGTTGCGTCCCTCGCGGATCACCAGCTCCAGCCAGGCGGTCGGCACGCTCTTGCGAAAGCGCACCGGCGGGTTGCGCGGCCACAGCGCGGGTTCGTCCAGCCGCCGCGCCTCGGCCGGCAGCGTCAGGCCATCGTTCAGCTCGACGCCCCTGCGCAAACGTTCGAGTTGCTCTTCGCTTACCTCACCCTCCACCTGCACCCAGTAAGCCTTGGGCAGCTTGTGCTTAGGATCGGCAATGCGCGCCTGCAGGCGGCCGTCGTTGGTCAGCAGCAGCAGGCCCTCGCTGTCGCGATCGAGGCGCCCGGCGGGATAGACGCCGGGCACATCGACGAAATCTTTCAGCGTCGCACGCCCATCGGCATCGGCGAACTGGGTCAGCACGTCGAATGGCTTGTTCAGCAGCAGCAGACGCGGCTCGGCTGGCGGCGCCTTGGCGACACGGCGCGGCGCAGCTGGACGGGCGGCGCGGGCCGGCGAATGCGGCGCACGGGGACGCGGGGGACGAGGCATGACGAGTCGTTCCGAGAGGGGCCGGCCATGCTAGAAGTCGCCGGCCGCGGCTGCAAGCGGCCCGCGGTGGCGAAGCCGCGTCCGCCATCTAG
This sequence comes from Stutzerimonas sp. 21-1, assembly GCF_056336065.1. Classification (NCBI taxonomy): domain Bacteria; kingdom Pseudomonadati; phylum Pseudomonadota; class Gammaproteobacteria; order Pseudomonadales; family Pseudomonadaceae; genus Stutzerimonas; species Stutzerimonas sp. 21-1. Next base: position 3,451,007 of record NZ_CM150500.1, read on the forward strand.
CATTGCTGAAGAGACGCGCAGGAGACGCCTGATCGGTGTCAATGCCGCGGCGCACTGCCAGGCGGAACATCCATACTGCCTCAATCCACTTCAGGATCTAACGCATGCACGAAGCGCCCGGCTTTCACGAGTCACCCGAGAATGCCAAGCCGCTCGTCTGGCTGTCCTGGCTGCTGGGCGCGGCGCTGCTTGGTGCACTGGTGCTCGGCGTCTTGCAGCTCTCGGATGCCAGCCATTTCGCGAAGATTTTTCGTCAGGCAGAGCCCGGCTGGCTGTTCGTCGCTATCGCCCTGCAGTGCGCGACCTATCTGGTCCAAGGTCTGCTGTACCGCATGGTCCTGAGCGCCGCTGGCGCCGTGCTGCCACTGTGGGAAGCCACCAAGCTCAGCCTGAGCAAGCTGTTCATCGACCAGGCGCTGCCATCGTCCGGTTTCAGCGGAGCAGTGGCGGTAGTGGCGCTGCTGCAGCGCCGCGGCATCGGACTGTCACAGGTCTCCAGCTGCTTCATTGTCAGCGTTTCGGGCTACTTTGCCGCTTATCTGCTGGCCTTGGCTGCCGCGCTTGCCATTGCGATCGGCAATGGCCATGGGAGCCTGGCGGTGATATCGACCAGCGCCGTGTTCATGCTGTTCTGCTGCTTGATGGCCATCGCCGCGCCGCTAATCGCCGGACTGCCGCAGAGCCGACTGGTCGGACGCCTGCAACGGGTGCGCTGGATGCAGCGGTTGCTGGCGATGGTGTGCGCCGCGCAGCCTCGCCTGACCCGGGACCCGCGCCTGTTGTTGAAGGCAAGCGGCTATTCGCTGGCCATCGTGCTGTTTGATGCCCTGACCCTGTGGGCGCTGTTGCACGCAGTAGGGCACAGTGCGCCGTTTGCCGGGATCTTCGCCAGCTTCATGCTGGCCAGCGTGCTGCGCAGCGTCGGCATCGTGCCGGGCGGCCTCGGCGCATTCGAGGCCGCGGCAGTGGCCACCCTCAGCTGGGTCGGCGTGCCACTGGCGGCGGGGCTATCGGCAACCTTGCTGTTTCGCGTGCTGAGCTTCTGGCTGCCGATGCTGCCCGGCTTCTGGCTCACCCGCCACGCGCTGCACGGCAGCCCGGCAGAAGCGGCCGAGGCGACCGCGACGGATTATTGGAGTGTGCCGCTGGAAGCGCTGTACGCCGAGCTGCAGAGCGGCCCCGACGGGCTTGTCAGCGCGGCGGCGGCGATGCGCCAGCCATCCGTGCGGCGCACGTACCGGCCGAGCCTGGCGCGGCAGATCGGCGCCTCGCTGGTGCGCCAGCTGTCCAGCCCGCTGGTGCTGATTCTGCTGATCGGCGCAGTGGTGGCGCTGGTGGCGCACGACTGGCTGGACGCGCTGATCGTGCTGAGCATCGTGCTGGCCAGTGCGCTGGTCGGCAGCCTGCACGAAATCCGCTCAAACCGGGCGATCGAGCGTCTGCGCGAGCAGGTGGCCAGCCGCGCCGACGTCTGGCGCGACGGCCGTCTACAGAACCTGCCGGCCAGCGAAGTCGTCCCCGGCGACATCGTCGAACTCTCCGCCGGCAGCCTGATCCCCGCCGACGGTCGCTTGATCGAGGCGCGCGATTGCTTCGTCAATCAGGCGCTGCTGACCGGCGAAACCTTCCCGGTCAACAAACAGGCCGGTCAGGTGGAGGCCGCCGCCGGCCTCGCCCAGCGCGACAACTGCCTGTTCCGCGGCACCTCGCTGCGCAGCGGCACGGCACGCCTGCTGGCGGTGAACTGCGGCATGCACACCGAGCTGGGGCACATCGAGCGCTCGCTGGTGCTGCGCCCGCCGGAAACCGAATTCGAGCGCGGCCTTCGCCATTTCGGCGGGCTACTGTTGCGGGTCATGCTGGTGATGATCACCGCGGTGCTCGGGCTCAACCTGTTCCTCGACCGCCCGCCGCTGGACACGCTGATGTTCGCCATCGCGCTGGCCGTTGGGCTGTCGCCCGAGCTGCTGCCGGCGATTCTCAGCGCGACCCTTTCGGCCGGCGCCCGGCGGATGGCCACGCGCGGGGTGATCGTGCGCCACCTCAACGCGATCGAGAACCTCGGCGCAATGGACACCCTGTGCACCGACAAGACCGGCACCCTGACCCGCGGTGTGGTGGCGCTCGACGGTGCGGTCGACGTCGACGGCCAGCCCAGCGCTGCGGTGCTGCGCCTGGCCTGGCTCAACGCCGCGCTGCAGACCGGGTTGCGCAATCCGCTGGACGAGGCGATCTGCGAGCATGTCCGCGAGCTACCACAGGCGCCGGCCAGTGCCGACAAGCTGGACGAGGTGCCCTATGACTTCGCGCGCAAGCGCCTGAGCGTGCTGGTGCGCGAAGCCGGGCAGGCCGCGCCGCGGCTGATCTGCAAGGGCGCGCTGGAAACCATTCTGCAGGTGTCGCAGTCCGTGCAGCAGGGCGATGCCGTGCTGCCGCTGAGCGCACCGCTGCGCGCAGCGCTCGGCGAGCGCTTCGCCACCTGGAGCGCAGCCGGCTACCGCGTGCTGGGTGTCGCCTACCGCTGGCTCGAGCAGCCGAACTGCAGCACCGATGACGAGCAGGGCCTGACCTTCGCCGGTTTCCTGCTGTTCTTCGATCCGCCCGAGCCGGGCGTGCGCGAAGAACTGGACGCACTGCGCGAGCTGGGCGTGGCGGTGAAGATCATCAGCGGCGACAACCGCCTGATCGCGCAGCAGGTCGCCGAGAGCGTCGGCATCCCGGTCGAGCGCGTCATCACCGGCAGCGAACTGGGGCAGATGCGCGACGAGGCGCTGATCAACCTGGCGCCACGCATCAGCCTGTTCGCCGAGGTCGATCCCAACCAGAAGGAGCGCATCATCCGCGCGCTGCAGAAGACCGGTCATGTGGTGGGCTTTCTCGGCGACGGGATCAACGACGCGCCGGCGCTGCACGCCGCGGATATCGGCATCTCCGTGGACACCGCGGTGGATGTGGCCAAGGAGGCCGCCGACTTCGTGCTGCTGCGCCACGAGCTGGCGCTGGTCCGCCAGGGCATCGATGAAGGCCGGCGCACCTTCGCCAACACGCTCAAGTACATCTACCTGACTACCAGCGCCAACTTCGGCAACATGATCAGCATGGCTGTGGCGTCGTTCTTCCTGCCGTTCCTGCCGCTGCTGGCCAAGCAGATCCTGCTGAACAATTTCCTCTCCGACATCCCGGCCATCGGCATCGCCGGCGACCGTGTCGATGCCGACTGGTCGCGCACGCCGCACCGCTGGGACATCGGCGAGGTGAGGCGCTTCATGATCCTGTTCGGGCTGATCAGCTCGGCGTTCGATCTGCTGACCTTCGGTGTGCTGCTGTATCTGGTCGGCGAGCAGCCGGAGCTGTTTCGCAGCGGCTGGTTCGTCGAGTCGCTGATCACCGAGCTGGTGATCATCTTCGTGGTGCGCACGCACAAGCCGTTCTACCGCAGCCGGCCGGGCCGTTTCCTGCTGGCCAGTTCGCTGCTCGTCGCCCTGCTCACCGTGCTGCTGCCCTATACGCCGGTGGGCGGCTGGTTCGCCCTGCAACCGCTACCAGCCACGGTGCTTATCGCGGTGCTGCTGATCACGCTGCTTTATGCGGCCTGTTCGGAATGGGCCAAGCAGCGCTTCTTCGCTCGGCTCAGCGGCTCCAGACAGCCGTGACGCCCCGTGCCCCGAGCGCCTTTCGGGGCGCCCGGGCGGCCGAGCCTTTTTCCGCATCACAACGCAGCGTGTCGCCATCGTTCAACCAATTGTCTGAGAGACTGGTCAATGTGTTCTCCGGCCCATTTCCCCAAGGACTGCAACGTGCTGATACGCGACGCCCGTGAAACCGATCTGGAAGGCATCCTCTTCATCTACAACGACGCCGTGCTGAACAGCACGGCGATCTGGAACGACACGCCGGTCGATCTGGCCAATCGCCAGGCCTGGCTCGCCGAGCGCGAGGCGCAGGGGCATCCGGTGCTGGTGGCGCTGGACGATGCCCAGCAGGTGGTCGGGTATGCCAGCTACGGCCCGTGGCGGCCGCACGAGGGGTTTCGCCACACCGTCGAGCATTCGGTCTACGTGCGCGATGGCCAGCGCGGCGGCGGCATCGGTCGCGGCTTGATGCGCGAGCTGATCGAGCGCGCCCGCCGCGCCGGGCAGCACGTGATGGTCGGCGCCATCGAGAGCGAGAATCGCGCCTCGGTGCACATGCACCAGCAGCTGGGCTTCATCCATGTCGGGCAGATGCGCCAAGTCGGCTGCAAGTTCGGTCGCTGGCTGGACCTGACGCTCATGCAGCTGATCCTCGATACGGCACGCCGCGCGCCGTGACCACGCGCCGCGCAATCAGCGCAGCTGGCTGTCCTTGCTGCCTCGACGGTTGTAGCCGCTGAAGGCGGCCTCCTGCTTGTCCGCCTCAGCCTGGCAGGCAATGCACAAACGCACGCCGGGCACGGCCTGGCGGCGAGCCTCGGGGATCGCCACGCCGCATTCCTCGCAATGTTTCAGGCTTTCGCCGCGCGCCAGCCTGCTGCGGGCGCGCTGCACCGCGTCGTCAATGGTGCTGTCGATCTGCTCCTGGACGGCGCCGTCGCCGGCCCAACCTGTTGCCATGATCACCTCCCGCAGCGCCTGGTTGCTGCTCTGACTTTTGACGCCGGCCCGGCGGTGGCGCTCACCATCGGCACGACCGCCGGTCGATAGCGGCCGCGCGGCCGACGGATGGTGCCGCCGCCGCGTCGTCAGCGCCTATCCTGCGCCGGTTGCAAATCTGCGTCAAAACCCATGCACCGCTTCACTCCACTCCTCGCCGGCCTGCTGCTGATGGCGGGCTGCGCCGGTCAGCCAGGCACGCTCGAGCGCGACCTTGGCGCGTTCGATCTCACGCTCGGCACCGAACCCGTGCGCAGCATGGCCCAGGGCCTGGTGCAGCCGGGCGCGAGCGGCGCGTTCCACGGCGGCCTCGACCTCAGCCACGCCAGCGGCCTGTATGTTGGCCAGTGGACGCCGAGCGTCGGCCTCACCGAGGGCCGCCAGCTGGAAGTCAATTCCTACCTCGGCTATCTGCAGCAAGCGGTGGACGGCCAGCTCGGCTACGAACTCGGCCTGATGCGCTACAGCTTCCCGGAAAGCGACGACTGGGGGCGTTTGCAGTATTACGGCGGCCTCACGCTGGGCAGCCGCAGCCTTGGCGCGGCGTTGAACAGCACGGCCGAGCGCCGCGACAGCACGTTGTATCTCGATCTGGGCCGGGTGACGCCCTTCGGTGTCGGGGTGCGGCTGAGCTACTCCAGCCACGCGCTGGCCACCCCGCACCGGTTCGCCGGCGGCAGCGTCAGCCTGTTCAGCGACTGGTCGCTCAATCTGACGCGCCCTTGGCTCGGCCTGCAGTTCGATCTTTCCTACAGCGATTCGAATCTGCAACGCGCCGAGTGTGGCGCCTATTCCGGGCGCAACCCGCGCTGTGACGGCCTGCTGACCCTGCGCGCGGAGCGCCGGCTGTTCTGAGCGCGGCTCATTCCTTGACCTGCATGTACTCCTCGGCCCAGACCACGTATTCGTCGGCTGTTGAGTACTTGACCGACAGCTGCGAGGCGTTGAGGTCCAGCGCATCGATCTGCCGCTGCTCGCGCAGGCAGTCGTAGGTGGCCTTGATCGCGGCGAAGTAGGCGGCGTGGCCGTTGACCACGATACGCACGCCAAGCGCGGCCAGGCGGGCGTTGTCACGCAGGTTGGGGTTGCCGTAGGTGACGAGCATCAGCGGCCGGGTCAGCTGGCTGGCGATGCTTTGCAGGTGGTCGAAATCCTCGATGCCGACCAGGCAGATCGCGTCGGCGCCGGCCTTCTCGTAGGCCTGGGCACGGGCGATCACTTCCTCGAAACCGATCACGCCGGCGTTGGTGCGAGCGATGATGGCCATCTGCGGATCGATCCGCGCCTCCAGCGCCGCGCGGATCTTGCCGACCGCCTCGAACATGCCGATCAGGTCGGTGGACTTGCGGCCGAATTTGGCCGGCAGCAGGGTGTCCTCGATGGTCAGCGCGGAGATGCCGGCACGTTCCAGCTCGGTCACCGTGCGCATGACGTTGAGCGCGTTGCCGTAGCCGTGGTCGGCGTCGGCCAGCACCGGCAACTGGGCGACCCGGCAGATGCGCGTGGCCTGCTCGACGAACTCGCTGAGGGTGATGAGGTTGAAGTCCGGGGCCGCGAGCACCTGCAGCGACGCCACCGAGCCGCCGAGAATGCCCACCTCGAAGCCGAGGTCGGCGGCGATGCGTGCCGACATCGGGTCGAACACCGAGGCGGTGTGGAAGCAGCGGTCAGCCGCGAGCAGCTGGCGGAAGTTCTTGCGCAGATCGTGGTGCGAGATTCGTAGCATTGTTGGTCACCTGGTCAAACAGCACGCAAAGGGGTCGGGTTGCCCCTGTCGAAACACCTTGTTGGAAGCTGTCCGCGGGGTCAAACGACACATTCGCTGAACCCCGCGGGAAAACCGCTCGCCGACGCCGCGAACGAACGCTCAGGCCGGCACCCGCCGCCGTTGTACGTAGGCCATGCCCAGCCCGCTGGCGATGATGATCGCCATGCCCAGCAGCGCGCCGCCGTCCGGTGCATGGCCGAAGGCGAAGAAGCCGACGATGCCGGCGAAGACGATCTGTCCATAGGTGAACGGCGCCAGCATCGCGGCGCTGGCGTAGCGGAACGCCTGGGTCAGTAGCAGGTGGCCGAGCATCGCCATGCCGCCGAGCGCGGCCATCAGCGCGGCGTCGTGCAGGGTCGGCGTGCGCCAGTTGAACAGCACCAGCCCGCTCAGCACCACGCAGCCGACCAGGCTGGTGAGGTAGTTGCTGGTGACTGGATGCTCCGTGCCAGCGAGGCGACGGGTCACCAGTTGGTAGAGCGTGAACGACAGCGCGGCGCCGAGCGGCAGCAGCGCCGCCGGCGTAAACAGCGCCGAGCCCGGCCGCACGATGATCAGCACGCCGAGCAGGCCGAAGCCGACGGCGATCCACTGGCTGCGGCCGATCCGCTCGCCGAGCAGCGCCGAAGCGATGGTGACCAGCACCGGCGTGAGGAAGATCACCGCGGTGGCCTCGGCCAGCGGGATGTAGTGCAGGCCGTTGATGAACAGCAGGCTGACGCCAACCAGGCTCAGCCCGCGCAGCAACTGCGCCCCGGGCCGCCGGGTGCGCAGCACGCGCGGCCCCATGCGCGGCACGAACAGCAGCGTCATCAGCACGGTCTGCGCGATGTAGCGCGCCCAGATCACCAGGAACACCGGGTACAGCCCGGACAGGTGCTTGGCCAGGCCGTCATGGCTGGCCAGCAGCAGGCCCGAGAGCAGAATCAGCAGAACCCCATAGAGCGGGTGACGACCATCGTTCAAGGCAACTTCCGAACACCTGTTAGCAGGCTAAGCATTATGCCTGCCTCGGCCTCCGCGCGCAGGCGGAATTCGACCGGCGCGCCGCTGGCGGTCGCCTGACGGCCGAAACGCCGGACTTTTGCGCTATGATCGCGGCCTTTTGCCGGGCCGCACGGCGTTTCGCGGTGTTTGAGCGTAGTCGAGATGTATCAGTTGAGAGCGATGCAGGAGCGCGATATCCCTGCCGTCCTGGCGATCCAGGAAGAGTCTTATGCCGCCGCGGTGCTGGAAGACGAGGCGGTGATCCGTTCACGGCTGGCAGCCTGTCCGGAGCTGGCCTGGGTTGCCGAAGACGCCGGGGGCGTGTGTGCCTACCTGTTCGCCTACCAGTCGCGACTCGGCAGGATCACCCCGCTGGACGGTGAGTTCGAGCCACATGCCGAGGCCGACTGCCTGTACCTGCACGACCTCGCCGTGGCGCGCCGCGCCGGCGGCCGCGGCATCGGCCCGGCGCTGGTGCGACGCAATCTGCAGCAGGCGCAGGCCGCCCGGCTGCGTTACTCGGCGCTGGTCTCGGTACAGGACTCCGCCGAATTCTGGTCGCGTCAGGGCTATCGCGCCCACGACGGGCTGGAACCGCAGCAGGCCGACAACCTCGCCAGCTACCCGATTCCGGCGCTGTACATGGTGCGCAACCTGCACCCTTGAGCGGCCTCAGGCGCTGGCGCGGCGCAGTGCCAGGCTGAGCCGGTCGACCACCTCGGCCCAATCGGCATCCTCGAGCAGCTCATCACGCAGAAAAGCCGCCTGGGCGGGGTTCCAGAACGGCGCGTCGGCCAGGCGCATGCCCTCCGGCAACGGCGCGTGCGTGTCGATGAAGCGCCGGATCGAGGCGTCGTCGTTGGGCAGGCCCAACTGCTCGAACAGGTTGTGGAAGGCGTGGATCGACTGTTCCATGTGAACCTCCGATGGCTGAAGCAGGAATGCGACGATCTTCAGTATCGTCCATTCCCGCCTCGGCGCACGGTTCAGCGGAACGGCGGCTCGTCGAAACTGCGCAGCTTGCGCGAATGCAGCGAGTGCTGCTGGCTGCGCAGCAGGTCCAGCGCGGTGATGCCGATCTTCAGGTGCTGGGTCACGGCACGCTCGTAGAACGCATTGGCCGAGCCGGGCAGCTTGATCTCGCTGTGCAGCGGTTTGTCCGACACGCAGAGCAACGTGCCGTAGGGCACCCGCAGGCGATAGCCCTGGGCGGCGATGGTGCCGCTTTCCATGTCCACCGCCACCGCGCGCGACAGGTTGATCAGCGGCCGCTCCTGCGCCCAACGCAGCTCCCAGTTGCGGTCGTCGTAAGTCAGCACGGTGCCGGTGCGCAGGCGTTTTTTCAGCGCCTCACCCTTCTCGCCGGTGATCTGCGCCGCGGCTTCCTGCAGCGCCTGCTGCACCTCGGCCAGCGCCGGCAACGGGATGTGCGGCGGCAACACGCGGTCGAGGATGCCATCGCGGCGCATGTAGGCGTGCGCCAGCACGTAGTCGCCAATGGACTGCGACTGCCGCAGCCCGCCGCAGTGGCCGATCATCAGCCAGCAGTGCGGACGCAGCACGGCCAGGTGATCGGTGATGTTCTTGGCGTTGGACGGGCCGACACCGATGTTGATCAGGGTGACGCCGTGGCCGTCTTCGGCGATCAGGTGGTAGGCCGGCATCTGGTAACGATGCCAGAGCACGCCGCCGATGATCGCCTGCGCCTCGCCCTCCTCCATGCCGCGCTCGATGACCACGTTGCCCGGCAGCACCATGCGCACGAAGCGGGTGTCGTCGCGCAGCATGTCGAGGCCGTGGCGGATGAACTGGTCGACGTAGCGGTGATAGTTGGTCAGCAGGATCCACGGTTGCACGTGGCGCCAGTCGCTGCCGGTGTAGTGCACCAGCCGACGCAGGGAGAAATCCACCCGCGCGCCGTCGAACAGCGCCAGCGGATACGGATCGGCATGCTCCCAGTCGTAAAGGCCGTCGGCGATGTCGTCGGTCGCCGCCGACAGATCGGTGCTGGGGAAGACCCGCGCCAGCTCGGCGGCGGTCACGCCGCTGCCGGCCAGCTCGTCGCCCTGCTCGATGACGTACGGATAGGGAATGTTGCGCTCGCTGATGCCGACCTCAATCTTGACGTTGAAGTCGTGCATCAACGGCCGCAGCTGGTCGAGCAGGTAGGCGCGGAACGCCGCCGGATGGGTCACGGTGACGCTGTAGACGCCCGGCGCCTGCACCTTGGCGTAGGCACGGGTGGAAGCCGGCACCTCGCCGTGGCATTCGTAGGTCAGACGCAGCTCCGGGTAGCGGAACAGATCGCGTTCTTCCGTACTCGGCTCGGTGCGGTCGGCGACGTAGCGCTTGAGTGCCCGGTTGAGCGCAGCCGTGGCGCGCTGGTGAAGCTCGGCCAGGTGATCGACCGCGGCCTCGGCAGAGCTGGCGACGGTGAAACGCTGGGTATCGGGAGTCATGCGGCAAGGTCCTGTCTGTGCGAATGGCGGTATCTTGGCCGGAATCCTTTACGAATGTACATGCCGCACGACCGCCACGGCGCCTGCGCGCAGGCATAAAAAAACCGACGCCGGCTGCCCGGCATCGGTTTCTTCGGAGGGTTCCAGCAGCGCTCGAAAAGTCGGGCGACCGCCGGTCCCGTCACTCAGCTGACAATTACTTGTTCAGCTTCATGGTGCCGTGCTCGGCCAGGTGGGTGTGCCAGGAGAAGGCCTTCTCCAGCACGTGCGGGGTATGACCGCCGCGCGCCTTGGCCTCTTCCAGGTAGTCCAGCGCCTGCTGCTTGTAATCGGGGTGCATGCAGTTGGCGATGATGCGCTGGGCGGCTTCAGCCGGAGCCAGGCCACGCAGATCGGCATAACCCTGCTCGGTGATGATCACGTCGACGTCGTGGTTGGTGTGGTCGACGTGAGTCACGAACGGCACGACCGACGAGACGTTGCCGTTCTTCGCGGTGGAGGCGGTCACGAAGATGGTGATGCGGGCGTTGCGGGCGAAGTCACCCGAGCCGCCGATACCGTTCATCATGTGGGTGCCGCTGACGTGGGTGGAGTTCACGTTGCCGTAGATGTCCACTTCCAGCGCGGTGTTGAAGGAGATGATGCCCAGACGACGGATGACTTCCGGATGGTTGGAGATTTCCTGCGGACGGAACACCACCTTGCCGGCGTACTTGGCCATGTCGGAAGCGAGGTTTTCCACGCGCTTCTTGGACAGGGAGAACGCGGTACCGGCAGCGAACTTCACCACGCCGGCGTCGATCAGGTCGAACACGCCGTCCTGCAGCACTTCGGAGGCCACGACCAGGTCCTTGAACTCGGAGGTGCGCATGCCGTTCAGCACGGCGTTGGCCACGGAACCCACACCGGATTGCAGCGGCGCCAGGCTGTTGGTCAGGCGGCCGGATTTCACTTCGGCACGCAGGAAGTCCAGCAGGTTGTCGGCGATCTTCTGGGTTTCTTCGTTCGGCTCGAACAGCGGCGATGGGATGTCCGGCTGGCTGGACAGCACGATGCCGCGCACCTTGGCCGGATCGACCGGAATACCGACGGTGCCGATACGGGTGCTGACATCGAATACCGGGATGGCTTCGCGAGTGTTCTCGCCGGCCGGACCCGGGATGTAGATGTCGTGCATGCCTTCGTATTCACGCGGAGCGGAGGTGTTCAGCTCGATGATCACGTGCTTGGCGGTCTGAACGAAGATCGGCGAGTTGCCCACCGAACCGGTCGGGATGATCTGGCCGTCCTCAGTGATGGCGGCGGCTTCGATGATCGCGTAGTCGACCTGCGGCAGTACGCCCTGGCGGATCAGCTCGGCCATGTGCGACAGGTGCTGGTCGATGTAGAGGATCTCGCCGGCGTTGATCTTCTTGCGCTGTACCGGGTTGCCCTGATACGGGATGCGCTTGTTGATGATGCCGGCCTCGGCCATGGCCTGGTCAGCCGCCGGGCCCATGGAAGCGCCGGTGAACAGGTTGACCTTGAACTTCTCGTTCTGGCCACGCGCGGACAGGGCGCGCGGGAACTCCTTGGGCTCACCGAACAGGGTGAAACCGCTCATACCCAGCGTCATGCCGTCTTCGATCCACGACGCGGCCTCTTCTGCCGAGACAACCTTATCGAGAAACGCCGCGTTGCGAATGTACTTGTTTAGATCCGTTGCCATGAATTCACCTCTGAAACTCATCGAATGCTCGTCCGTGAAGGCTCTGCATAGAATTAGCTAGTGCCTGACGAGGCATGGAGACGGCGGCTTCAAGTTCGGAGACAAAACGCCCATGTCTTTTGCCGCTCAATCCGTCGGAACCTCAAAAAATCATGCCGCGCTTGCAACCCCGTAGTGTAGTCGCTCGCTTTATTCTAGGGTCTTCAGCTCGTTTGGCTGTTATACGAAGGTACTAGCAAACCTACGGGACAAAGAGCCCAAAGCTGGTATAGACGGGGCGAGAGTAACCGGCAAATCGGCCGGCACGAGCCTGCTGGCACCGCCTTACAGCTGCGGCGCACTGTGCGCCAGCCACGCGCCGATAGCCAGCCCCACCCGCCGGCGGCGCTCGGTAGAGCCGTGGCGCCTGGCGCTGAAACTCAAAAAATCGCTCAGCGGACTTCCCGAACTGCGTCGTCCACGCTCAATGCAGTTCTGCGGGCAAGGCCACGACGCCCGCCGATGACGGTACCGCCGCTCAAACGGCCAGATCGACCTGCTGCACACTGCCCACCTGGCCATTCTCGAACAGAAACAACCCGGTGCTCCTGACCCGCCCTTCCAGTTGCTGCTGGGCGATCAGGTCGAAGTCACCATACGCACGCGCCAGACCGATGGCGCCGACTCCGGCGGAGCGCAGATCAACCTGTTCGCCAGTGCCTTGCGCGTCCGGGCGCCACAGGCGGAGTTGCTCGAAGATGCTGTCACCCTCGTCAATGAAGCCGTTGCCGTCCTCGTCATACGCGCTCAGATCGGCGAAGCCATCGCCGGAGAGGGCGCCAAACAGCTCGCGACCGTCATCGACACGACCATTGCCATTGCGGTCCAGCGCCAGGAAGGCGCTGCCGGAGGCAAGACTGGCCAGGCTGTCGCGGTCTCCGTCGGCATCCAGATCGAAGCCGACGCGGCTGCTGGCATCCAGGCGTACCGGGCCGCCCCCGAGGTTGAGCACCAGCGGGTCCTGCAATACGGCACCGGCACGCATCGAAACGCTGGCGCTGCTGTATTGCACGCTGAGCATTTCGAGGCTGAGCCCGTACTGGATCGTGCGGCCGTCGGCGGTGCTGACCGTACCGCTGGCGCTGACGCTCAGCGACTCGCCGCGCCATTCCTGCACGCTGTACTGGTAGTTCAGAAAATCGCCATTCCCAGTCGCCTCCACCTGCGGCATGGCACCGCCTGCAGATGGCGCCGCTGGCGCTGGCATGGACAAGCCCGCGGAGAGCTTGTCGAGGGTGGCGTCGATCTCCTCAACCTCGCGTCCCAGCACCGCCAGCAACATACGCAGTTTGCGCAGGCTTTCTTCGTCGGGCGTGAAATCCAGGCTATGTGCGCCGTCCGCCGTGGCGGCCGGGGCCGCTTGCGGCAGGCCGTCCGCCAGGCTTTCCAGTTGTTTCGACGAGATCGCCGGCCGGTCCTGGGCAAGATGTACTTCAGCACGGCTGGAGCTGCTCACTTCGCTGCGCTCGTGCCGACTGATCTGCAGCCGCTGGCCACCACGCTGCATGTCCAGTGTCTCGTTGACCTCGCGTCCCGCCGTGTAATGCCGCTCGGCACTCAGCCCAAACTGTTCACTTGAGGTAATCCTCATGCCGCAACCCTCCGCTCATTGCCAGCATTTCGGCATCACTGAGCAAAAGTTGAGCAATTACCCCAAAGACGGGGCGCTGCGGCTGAGCAGCGCCTGGATATCGAGCCCTTTCGGCAAGGTGCCATAAACGCGCCCGTGTCCCTCCAGACGACTGGTGATAAACGCATCACTGACTGCAGAGTTACCCGCCTCCAGCAACAGCCCGGCCTGCAAGGCCACGGCGACATCCTCGGTGAGTTGGCGAGCGCGGTACTGGATATCGTCGGGATCGCGCAACGCCGTGCGAAGTCGCTCGATATGTAACTTCAGGCGCGCGTCGCCATGGCCGTCGCCGAGTACGTCGAACAGCGCGTCGAGCACACCGGCCTCCTTCGACAACGCACGCAGCACATCCAGGCACTGCACGTTGCCGGAGCCTTCCCAGATGGAGTTGACCGGCGCTTCGCGGTACAGGCGCGGCAGGATGGTTTCCTCGACGTAGCCAGCGCCGCCGAGGCATTCGCTGGCCTCGGCGATCATTTCCGGGGCGCGTTTGCAGATCCAGTACTTGCCGATGGCCGTGACCAGGCGGGCAAACTTGTCTTCACGCTCGTCATGGCGATTGTCCTGCGCGCGGCCCATGCGCAGCGTCAGCGCCAGCGCGGCTTCGCTCTCCAGCGCGAGGTCGGCCAGCACGTTGCGCATCAGCGGCTGCTCGATCAGCGCACGCCCGCCGACATGCCGGTAGGTGCAGTGATGCAGGGCCTGGGTCAGCGCCTGTCGCATCAGCGAGCTGGAGCCGATCATGCAGTCGAAACGCGTCGAGGCGACCATCTCGATGATGGTCGGCACGCCGCGCCCGTCCTCGCCGACCATCCAGGCCAGCGCACCGCGGTACTCCACCTCGCTGGAGGCGTTGGCCCAGTTGCCGAGCTTGTTCTTCAGTCGCTGAATATAGAGCTGGTTGCGCGTGCCGTCCGGGCGATGGCGCGGCAGCAGGAAGCACGACAGGCCCTTGTCGGTCTGCGCCAGGGTGAGGAAGGCATCGCACATCGGCGCCGAGCAGAACCACTTGTGGCCGACCAGTTCGTAGGGCTGGCCGGGGCCGCCGGCACCGACCGGAAACGCGCGGGTGCTGTTGGCGCGCACGTCGGTGCCGCCCTGTTTTTCGGTCATGGCCATGCCGATGGTGATGCCGGCCTTCTGCTCCATCGGCAGGTTGCGCGGGTCGTACTCGGTGGCGAGGATTTTCGGCAACCAGTGTTCAGCGAGATCCGGCTGCAGGCGCAGCGCCGGCACGCTGGCGTAGGTCATGGTCAGCGGGCAGCTGCTGCCCGCCTCGGCCTGATTGTGCAGATACATCAGCGCGGCGCGCGCCACCTGCGCACCGGGCTGCGGAGCGGTCCAGGGCAACGACGGAATGCCGTGGGCGATGGCCGTGCGCATCAGCTCGTGATAGGCCGGGTGAAATTCCACCACATCGATGCGATGGCCGTAGCGGTCGTGGGTACGCAGCACCGGCCGGTTTTCGTTGGCGAGAAAGCCCGCCGTCATCAGCGGTCCGCCGGCCAGCGCGCCGTAGGCGTCCAGCCGGACATCGGCCCAACCAGCGCCGAAGCGCTGCACCCACTGCCGCAGCGGCAGGTCGATGCGATAGAGATTGGCGCCGTCGAGCGGCGGCACCTGGTTGGTCACCTCATGGGTTTCGGCTGGCGGCAGGTTCATCGTGCATTCCTCGATCCAGTGACGGCACGGCTCGCTGACAGGCCGAGCGCGCTCTATGCAGGCGCCCTCAGGCGCGCTTGCTCAGCGGGAAGTGAAGCACGTCGATGGCGTGGCCGAGGCGCGGTATCGGCCAAAAGCGCCGCGTCTCAGGCAATCGAGCCGGACGGCGCAACCGGGCTGTGCTGCGATGCCGGCAGGCCCAGCGCCAGGCGCAGACGGAAACAGCTGCCGCAGCCCGGCTGCGACCGGTGGTCGAGCTGACCATCGAGCAGCGCGGCGAGCCGCCGGCTGATCGCCAGGCCGATGCCGAGGCCGCCGTAACGGCGCGTCAGCGAGGCGTCCAGCTGGCGGAACTGCTGATACAACGACGCATCGGCGGCCGCCCCGAAGCCGATGCCGGTGTCGATCACCTCGAACTGCAGCGGCAGTTGCAACGTGGCCTCGCCGGCCGGACTGACGCGCAGGGTGACACTGCCGGCGCTGGTGAACTTGATCGCGTTGTCCAGCAAATGACCGATGATCAGCGCGAGCTTCGGCGCATCGCCGAGCAGCCGATCAGGCAGCGCGGCGTCCAGCTCGACGGCAAATGCCAATCCCTTTTCGCCGGCCTTCGCGGCGAAGCGCTGCTTCAGGGTCTGGCTCCACTCATGCAGACTGAACGGCGCCCAAGCGGGCTGCAGCTTGCCGGCACGCAGCTCGCTGAGCAGCAAGATATCGTTGACCAGGCGCAGCATGTCGCGCGACGACTCGGTGGCGATACGCTGGTATTCGTCGCGCTCTGCGGGCGTCTGCGAGCCCGGCAGCAGCTCCAGTGCGCCCATCACGCCGATCATCGGTGTGCGCAGTTCGTGGCTGATGTTGGAGAGGAATTCGTCCTTGAAGCGGTTGCTTTCCGCCAGCTCGCGGTTGAGCTGCTCGAGCCCGGCGCGCGAGGCTTCGAGCAGGCTGGCGCGTTCGTCCTTGAGCACATTGATGCGGTCGGCCAGCGCCATCGACAGCAGCACCACCTCCAGCGCCGCGCCGATCTGGCTGGCGTACATCGTCAGGAAAGTGTTGGGCAGATAGCCCAGCACCATCAGCGTGTTGATCTGCCCGCCGATCAGCAGCGCGCTCCAGGCGAAGATGAAGTAGCGCGCCATGCGCATGCCACGCCACCACGCTGCTATGCCTGCGGCGAACACCGTCAGGGTGAACAGCAACGCCATGATCGTCGCCAGGCGCAGCGACACCCCATAGTCGGTCAACAGCGCCAGCGTCATCACCAGCGCACCGAGCCCCATCATCAGCCACAGCAGACGGTCGACCCACGGACTGTGCTCGGCCGTACGCAGGAAGCTGCGCGTGAACTGGCAGCCGAACAGGCCGGCCGCGCCGATTAGCAACGGTGTGGCGACGTTCGCCCACCAGGGGTTATCCGGCCAGAAATACTGCACCGCGGCGCCGTTGACCGACAGCTGGTAGAGACCGAACGAGGCGATATAGAGGATGTAGTACAGGTAGCTGCGATCACGGATGCTGACATAGATGAGCAGGTTGTAGACCAGCATCGCCAGCAGCACGCCATAGATCAGCCCCAGCGCATAGATGTGCCCAGGCCGCTCTTCGAGATACGCATGCACGCTCCACAGCGTCAGCGGAACCTGGATCGAGCCCTGACTCTGCACCCGCAGGTAGAAACGCTGCGGCTGGTTCGGCGGCAGCTCCAGCTCGAACAGGAAGTTGCCCTGCCCGATCTCGCGGCTGGCCCACGGCAGCGTGTCGCCAGTGGGCTGCGCGGCAAGGTAGCCGCCGCGGCCATCGGGACGGTAGAACTCGACACGATCCAGCGGTGGATAGCCCAGCTCCAGCAGCCAGCGCTGCGGCTGGCTGGGGTTCGTGGGCCGGTAGTTCAGATCGACGCGGATCCAGTAGGCCGCACGCGAGTAACCGCCATTGAACACGGCGGCCTCGTGCCGGCGAAACTGTCCAGCGAAGTCGACGGCACTGACCTGCTCGATAGTCGCCGTACCGCGCGGATCCTCATAGATATCCATGAGCGAGCCCAGTGGCACGCGGCGAGCGTGCTCGTCGAATTCGGCGGCCCCCGCCAGCAACGGCGACAGCGCGAGCAACAACAGAAGAAGAAAGCGCATGTCGTCTCGCTGATGCAGATCGAGGACACCACCGGCTCGACGCCCGGGCAGCGAGCGGTGCGACGGTCGGAGAGAATTATTGAAGTGCCGACAATCTAGCACAGCACTGCGACAATAAACCGCCACCAGCACGAGCGGCCGTGCCCCGCGCCCGCGCGCATGGTTTGGTGATAAGCTCGCCGGCCATGAAAACGCATACTTCCCGCCCCATCGTCCTCTGTCTCTCCGGCCACGACCCTGTCGGCGGTGCCGGCCTGCAGGCAGATATCGAAGCCCTGCTCGCCCAGGGCTGCCATGCCGCACCGACCGTTACCGCGCTCACCGTGCAGGACACCGTCGACGTCAGCGATTTTCGCGTGCTCGACCGCGAATGGGTACTCGCCCAGGCGCACGCGGTGATCGCCGACGTGCCGATCGCGGCCGTTAAGCTGGGCATGCTCGGCTCGGTGGAGATGGTCGACACCGTGCTCGAAATCATGCGCAAGCTGCCCGGCGTGCCGCTGATCTGCGACCCGGTGCTGCGTGCCGGCGGCGGCGGTGCGCTGGGCAAGGACGACGTCGGCTACGCCATGCGCGAGCGGCTGTTTCCAGTCGCCACCATCGCCACGCCGAACCTGCCCGAAGCACGCATCCTCGCCGAACTACCCGACGGCAGCGCCGACGAATGCGCCGAGCGCCTGCTGCCGCACATCCGCCACCTGCTGATCACCGGCGGCCACGGTGACGAACGCGAAGTGCACAACCGCCTGTACAGTCGCGACGGCAGCCGCCATGAATTCACCTGCGCGCGCCTGCCGGGCAGCTATCACGGGTCCGGCTGTACCCTGGCCAGCACCCTCGCCGGCCGTCTGGCGCTCGGCGAAGGCCTGAGCAGTGCGGTGCAGTCCGCGCTCGATTACACCTGGCGCACGCTGCGCGACGCCGAGGCACCGGGCCACGGTCAGTACATTCCGCGGCGCCTGCCGCTGGACCTGGCCTGAGGGGAGCGCTGCGCATGATGGGCACCACCGGACTTCGCGGCCTCTACGCCATCACCGACAGTCAGCTGCTAGCCGACGGCCGCCTGCTGCCCTATGTCGAAGCCGCACTCAAAGGCGGCGCGCGGCTGCTGCAGTATCGCGACAAGTCCGCCGAGCAGGCCCGCCGCCTGCGCGAGGCCGAGGCGCTGCGCGAGCTATGCGCCCGCCACGGCGCGCAGCTGATCATCAACGACGACGCCGAGCTGGCGGCACGGCTGGGCGTCGGCCTGCACCTGGGCCAGGAAGACGGCTCGCTGGCCGCCGCGCGCGCGCTGCTGGGTCCGCGCACGGTCATCGGCGCCACCTGCCATGCGCAATTGCCGCTCGCCGAGCAGGCCGTCGCCGAGGGCGCCAGCTACGTCGCCTTCGGCCGCTTCTTCAACTCCAATACCAAGCCCGGCGCGCCGGCCGCGGATGTCGCACTGCTACAAGCCGCCCGCAAGCGTTTCGGCGTACCGATCGCTGCGATCGGCGGCATCACCCTGCAGACCGCGCCACAACTGATCGCCGCCGGTGCCAGTCTGATCGCGGTGATCCACGCGCTGTTCGCCGCCGACTCCGCCGCCGAGGTGCAGCGTCGCGCCGAGGCGTTCAGCCAACTGTTCAGCCCATCCTGATTCCCAACGGCGAGCCGCGCCACGCCGGCCCGCCCTGCCATTCGCGAGGCCCCGCATGTCCCGTTCCGAAACCCTGTTCGCCAGCGCCCAGACCCACATTCCCGGCGGCGTCAACTCGCCGGTACGTGCCTTCCGCAGCGTCGGCGGCACGCCGCTGTTCCTCAAGCACGCCGAAGGCGCCTATGTGATCGACGAGGACGACAAGCGCTATGTCGACTACGTCGGCTCCTGGGGCCCGATGATCCTCGGCCACAGCCATCCCGAAGTGCTCGATGCGGTACGCCGCCAGCTCGACCACGGGCTGTCCTACGGCGCGCCGACGGCGATGGAAACGCAGATGGCCGAACTGGTCTGCAGCCTGGTGCCGTCGATGGAGATGGTGCGCATGGTCAGCTCCGGTACCGAGGCGACCATGAGCGCGATCCGTCTGGCGCGTGGCTACACCGGCCGTGACGCGATCATCAAGTTCGAGGGCTGCTACCACGGCCATTCCGACAGCCTGCTGGTCAAGGCCGGTTCCGGTGCGCTGACCCAGGGCGTACCCAGCTCGGCCGGCGTGCCGGCAGACTTCGCCAAGCACACCCTCACGCTGGCCTACAACGACCTCGCCGAAGTCGAGGCCACGCTGAAGGAGAAGGGCGAGCAGGTCGCCTGCATCATCGTCGAGCCGGTGGCCGGCAACATGAACTGCGTGCCGCCAGCGCCGGGCTTCCTCGCAGGCCTGCGCCGGCTGTGCGACGAGCACGGCGTGGTGCTGATCTTCGACGAGGTGATGACCGGCTTCCGCGTCGCCCTCGGCGGTGCGCAGGCGCACTTCGGCGTGACGCCGGATCTGTCCACCTTCGGCAAGATCATCGGCGGCGGCATGCCGGTCGGCTGCTTCGGCGGCAAGCGCGCCATCATGGAGTGCGTCGCGCCGCTCGGCCCGGTCTACCAGGCCGGTACGCTGTCGGGTAACCCGCTGGCCATGGCCGCCGGCCTGACCACGCTGAAGCTGATCAGCCGCCCGGGCTTTCACGCCGAGCTGACCGATTACACCAGCCGCATGCTGCAGGGCCTGCAGGATCGCGCCGATGCCGCTGGCATCCCGTTCGTCACCACTCAGGTGGGCGGCATGTTCGGCCTGTACTTCAGCGGCGCCGACGACATCGTCACCTTCGCCGACGTGATGGCCAGCGATGCCGAGCGCTTCAAGCGCTTCTTCCATCTGATGCTCGAGGGCGGCGTCTACCTGGCACCCAGCGCCTTCGAGGCCGGTTTCACCTCCATCGCCCACGGCGATGCCGAGCTGAAGATCACCCTGGACGCTGCCGAGCGGGCCTTCGCCAGCCTCAAGTGAGCCACCGTGTGTGGGCAGGACCACTCCCTGCCCACACGACCTCGAGACACTTCGCCACCTCTCGCGGCGACAGGCGACGGATAAACCGTCGCGGTGGGCGGAAAGGCTTTGTAAGCCCGCGGTCACTTATCCATAATGTGACCGCCGACGCGTTTGCGCCGGCCACGTCCGTAAACGCCCTGCTTCTCGAGGCGCCTCGATCCATGACCCGCACCGGCCGCATCCTGTCTTTGGGCTGTCTGCTGCTTTCGCCACTGCTGGCTGACGCCGGTGGCAATTCGCTGCTGATTCCGGCGACGGCGCGCTGCGCGCTGAACACCGTTCCCGAGGAACTGCCGGCGGCCCTGCGTGCGTGCCAACAGGCCGCCAGCGAGGGCGACCTGCAGGCGGCGTTCGAGCTGGGCGAGTTCTATTACGACGGCCGCCGCGCGCCGCGTGACCTGGCCAAGGCGCTGCACTGGTTCGAGCAGGCCTCCTTGCAGGGACACGCGACCGCTCAGCACCGCCTCGGCGTGATGTTCTTCCGCGGCGAAGGTGTGCGCGCAAACAACGTGCAGGCCTATGTCGTGCTGAAGATGGCCGCGGTCAACGGCGACGAAGATGCGCTCGACACCGCCGACCGGGTCGCCGAGCAGATGCGCCGCGATGAGCTGGAGATCGCCACCCAGGTGCTCGGCCAGATCTTCCGCGACTACCTGCTGGAACTGCAGGCCGCCGAAGGCCGCGAGCCGCTGCGCCCCTGAGCGGCCACCCGGCTTTCTTGACCGCCATGCTTTTATCGCTCTTGCGCTGCGCCTATAATCGCCGGTCATTTTTTGCACAACGCCGGCCCGTAACATGACCCGCAAGCTCTACATCGAAACCCACGGCTGCCAGATGAACGAGTACGACAGCTCGCGCATGGTCGACCTGCTGGGCGAACACCAGGCCCTGGAAATCACCGAGAATCCGGCCGAAGCCGATGTGATCCTGCTCAACACCTGCTCGATCCGTGAGAAGGCGCAGGAAAAGGTGTTCTCCCAGCTGGGCCGCTGGCGCGAGCTGAAGCAGGACAACCCGCAGCTGGTGATCGGCGTCGGCGGCTGCGTGGCCAGCCAGGAAGGCGCGGCGATCCGCGATCGCGCGCCCTACGTCGACGTGGTGTTCGGTCCGCAGACGCTGCATCGCCTGCCGGAAATGATCGACGCCGCGCGCACCACCCAGCAGCCGCAGGTGGACATTTCCTTCCCCGAGATCGAGAAGTTCGACCGCCTGCCCGAGCCGCGCGTCGACGGCCCCAGCGCCTTCGTCTCGGTGATGGAAGGCTGCAGCAAGTACTGCTCGTTCTGCGTGGTGCCCTACACCCGCGGCGAGGAAGTCAGCCGACCGATGGCCGATGTACTCGCCGAGATCATCCACCTGACCGAAAACGGCGTGAAAGAAGTCACCCTGCTCGGGCAGAACGTCAACGGCTATCGCCACGACGGTCACGACTTCGCCGACCTGCTGCACGCGGTGGCGGCGGTCGAGGGCATCGAGCGTATTCGCTACACCACCAGCCACCCGCTGGAGTTCTCCGACGCCATCATCCAGGCCCATGCCGACATCCCGCAGCTGGTGCGCTATCTGCACCTGCCGGTGCAGTCCGGCGCCGACCGCGTTCTCGCGGCGATGAAGCGCAACCACACGGCGCTGGAGTACAAATCGCGCATCCGCAAGCTCAAGGCGGCGGTGCCCGGTATTCTGATCAGTTCGGACTTCATCGTCGGTTTCCCCGGCGAGACCGAGAAAGACTTCGAGCAGACCATGAAGCTGATCGAAGAGGTCGGCTTCGACTTCTCCTACTCCTTCGTCTACAGCGCACGCCCGGGCACGCCGGCCGCTGACATGGCCGACGACACCCCGGACGAGGTGAAGAAGCAGCGCCTGGCCAGACTGCAGCACCGCATCAACGAGCTGGGCTTCGAAAATAGCCGACGGATGGTGGGTACCACCCAGCGCATCCTGGTGACCGATTACTCGAAGAAGGACCCGGGCATGCTCCAGGGCCGCACCGAGCACAACCGCATCGTCAACTTCCGCTGCGACAATCCCCGGCTGATCGGCCAGTTCGTCGACGTACACATCGACGACGCCCTGCCCCACTCGCTGCGTGGCACTTTGCTGCCTTGAGTCGCGCACCGCACGCCCCCATGTGAACGCAGCGGGGGCCGTGCCGCCCATGCAACTGCGCTTTTCGCATCGCGCGCGCAGCGCTATTCTCCATTCATCTATCCGCCGAGTCCGGCCACACCTACAAGCCCTTGAACGCACCCATAGAACCTCATCGCTTCACCCTCGAACCCTTTGAAGCCCGCCGCTTCGCCAATCTCTGCGGCCAGTTCGACGAGCACTTGCGCCTGATCGAACAGCGCCTCGCGCTGGAAATCCGCAACCGCGGCAACCAGTTCGAGCTGGTCGGCCCGACCGACGCGGCCAAGTCCGCCGAAAACCTGTTGCGCCGCCTGTACCGCGAAACCAAGACCACCGAGCTGTCGCCGGACATGGTGCATCTGTACCTGCAGGAATCGGGTCTGGAAGAGCTGGCCAACCCCAGCGCTCACCAGGGCGTGGCCCTGCGCACCAAGAAGGGCATGATCCGCCCGCGCGGCGCCAACCAGCAGCGCTACGTCAAGGCGATCCTCGACAACGACATCAACTTCGGCATCGGCCCGGCCGGGACCGGCAAGACCTACCTGGCGGTGGCCGCCGCGGTGGACGCCCTGGAGCGCGAACAGATTCGTCGCATCCTGCTGGTGCGCCCGGCAGTGGAAGCAGGCGAGAAACTCGGCTTCCTGCCCGGCGACCTGGCGCAGAAGATCGATCCCTACCTGCGTCCGCTGTACGACGCGCTCTACGAGATGCTCGGTTTCGAGAACGTGGCGCGGCTGATCGAGAAGCAGGTGATCGAGATCGCCCCGCTGGCCTACATGCGCGGCCGTACGCTGAACAACAGTTTCATCATCCTCGACGAAAGCCAGAACACCACCCAGGAACAGATGAAGATGTTCCTCACCCGCATCGGCTTCGGCTCCACTGCGGTGATCACCGGCGACATCACCCAGGTCGACCTGCCGCGCGGCACCAAAAGCGGCCTGGCCCACGTGATCGAGGTGCTCAAGGGCGTCAACGGCATCAGCTTCACCCACTTCCAGCCCAAGGACGTGGTCCGCCATCCGCTGGTGCAGCGTATCGTCGAAGCCTACGAGTCGTTCGAAGACCGTCACGCCCAGGCCAGCCACCGTAGCGCAGACAATCGCCATGATTGAACTGGACGTACAGCTGGCCAGCACCGGCAAGGTCCCGACCGCTGCCGAGCTACAGCGCTGGTGTGAACTGGCGCTGCGCCAGCGCAGCGGCGACTCCGAGCTGACCATCCGCATGGTCGACGAGGAGGAAGGCCGCGAGCTGAACCGCACCTGGCGGCACAAGGACTACCCGACCAACGTGCTGTCGTTCCCCACCGACGTGCCGGACGAGTTCCTCGACATCCCGCTGCTCGGCGACCTGGTGATCTGCGTGCCGGTGGTCGAGCGTGAGGCCGTCGAACAAGGCAAGCCGCTGACCGCGCACTGGGCGCATCTGGTCATCCACGGCTGCCTGCATCTGCTTGGTTACGATCACATCGAGGATGCCGAGGCCGAGGAAATGGAAGCACTGGAGCGTCAGCTCCTGGCCGAGCTCGGCCATCCCGACCCCTACGCCGAACTTTCGCCCGAGACGGGCACCGACAAGGACTCTTGAGTCGCACACCATGAGCGAAGATCGATCGACCAGCGGGCAGAAGTCCTGGCTGGAAAAACTCACCCAGGCTTTTGTCCATGAGCCGAAGACGCGTCAGGACCTGCTGGATATCCTGCGCGAAGCCCATCAGAACAAGCTGCTCGACAACGAGGCGCTGGCCATCGTCGAGGGCGCCATCCAGGTCGCCGACCTGCAGGTGCGCGACATCATGGTGCCGCGCTCGCAGGTAATCAGCATCCGCGCCGATCAGTCGCCCCGGGAGTTCCTGCCGGCGGTGATTTCGGCCGCGCATTCGCGTTACCCGGTCGTCGGCGAAAGCCTCGACGAAATCATCGGCGTGCTCCTGGCCAAGGATCTGCTACCGCTGATCCTTCGCGAGGAGCAGCACGATTTCGACATCAAGGAGCTGCTGCGGCCGGCGACCTTCGTCCCGGAATCCAAGCGCCTCAACGTGCTGCTGCGCGAGTTCCGCGCCAATCACAACCACATGGCCATCGTCATCGACGAGTACGGCGGCGTCGCCGGCCTGGTGACCATCGAGGACGTGCTGGAGCAGATCGTCGGCGACATCGAAGACGAGCACGATGTCGAGGAAGACAGTTACATCCGTCCGCTACCCAGCGGCGACTTCCTGGTCAAGGCGCTGACGCCGATCGACAGCTTCAACGAATTCTTCGGCAGCGAATTCCCGGACGACGAATTCGACACCGTCGCCGGGCTGGTGATGAGCACCTTCGGCCACCTGCCCAAGCGCAACGAGATCACCGAGATCGACGGCTTCCGCATCCGCGTGCTGAACGCCGACAGCCGTCGCGTGCACATGCTGCGGGTCAGCCGGCTGACCGCCTGATCGCGGCAGGCCTGCGGTTGGCGAGTGCCGCGGCATTCGCCAACCGCAGGCCGCCTCCATTGTCCTTTCGAGGTTCCCCGATGCTCTGGATCACCCGCCCCGGCTGGCCGGGCAACCTGCTGGCGCTGGCGGCCGGCGCGCTGACCACGCTGGCGCTGGCGCCGTTCGACCTCTGGCCGCTGGCGCTGCTGTCGATCGCCCTGCTCTATCTCGGCCTGCGCCAGTTGACGCCCAAGGCTGCCGCGGGGCGCGGCTGGTGCTACGGCTTCGGCCTGTTCGCCTCGGGCGTGAGCTGGGTCTATGTCAGCATCCATGACTTCGGTGCCGCCTCGCCGGCGCTGGCCGGGCTGCTAACACTTGGTTTCGTCGCCGGGCTGGCGCTGTTCTTCGCCCTGCTCGGCTGGCTCTGGGCGCGCTGGTTCAGGCGCGAGCAGGCGCCGCTGGCCGACGCGCTGGCCTTCGCCGCGCTTTGGCTGGCGCTCGATGCGCTGCGCGGCTGGGTACTCACTGGTTTTCCCTGGTTGTATGTCGGCTACAGCCAGCTGCATGGTCCGCTGGCGGGGCTGGCCCCGCTGGGTGGCGTCTGGCTGCTGAGCTTTTGCATCGCGCTGAGTGCCGCACTGCTGGTGAATCTGCCGCATCTGCGTACACACAAGATGCAGCTGGCGGCCGCTCTGGCACTGCTCGCCGCGCCGTGGATCGCCGGATTGGGACTCAGCCAGCACGCCTGGACACAGAGCAAAAGCCAGCCGCTGATGGTCGCCGCGGTACAGGGCAACGTCGCCCAGAGCATGAAGTGGGACCCGAAAAAGCTCGAGATGCAGCTGCTGCTGTATCGCGACATGACCTTCCGCAGCCGCCCGGCCGACCTGATCATCTGGCCGGAAACCGCGGTACCGATCCTCAAGGAACACGCCGCGGGTTATCTGGACATGATGGCGGGCTTCAGCCAGCAGCGTGACGCCGCGCTGATCACCGGTGTGCCGGTGCGCCAGCCCAACGCCGCCGGCGAGATGCGCTACTACAACGGCCTGACCGCGGTTGGCGCAGGCACGGGTACCTACCTCAAGCAGAAGCTGGTGCCGTTCGGCGAGTACGTACCGTTGCAGGAGGTGCTGCGCGGGCTGATCGCCTTCTTCGACCTGCCGATGTCCGATTTTGCCCGCGGCGAGCCGGGCCAGCCGCTGCTGCAGGCCAAGGGCCTGCAGATCGCCTCGTACATCTGCTACGAAGTGGTCTATCCGGAATTCGCCGCCGGCCTCGCGGCGCAGAGCGACCTGCTGCTGACGGTAAGCAACGATGCCTGGTTCGGCCGCTCCATCGGTCCGCTGCAGCATCTGCAAATGGCGCAGATGCGCGCACTGGAAGCCGGACGCTGGATGATCCGCGCCACCAACAACGGCATCACCGTGCTGATCGATCCGCGCGGGCGTATCACCGAGCAGGTGCCGCAGTTCGAGGAAGCAGTGCTCTACGGTGAGGTCACGCCAATGCAGGGGCTGACGCCCTATCTGCGCTGGCGCTCGTGGCCGCTGATCGTGGTCTGCACGCTGCTACTCGGCTTTGCGCTGCTCAAGCGGCGCAACGTCTGAGCGCAGCCGTCAGTTCGCGGCAGCTAGTCTGCCGCGTAGACCAGCGGGTAGACCGCCATCCCGACGATCTCGTTGAGCAACATGCCGTTCTGCCAGTACGCCTTCACCTCCGGCAGCCAACCATTCAGCGGCCGACCGTTAGGCACCCCAACGAAGCCCACCGGCGCGGCGATCACCTCGATGCCGTTCTGCTCGAAGCACCAGCGCGAACGCGGCATGTGCGCAGCCGAAGTCACCAGCACCACCCGCTCGATGCCTTCGGCCTTGAGCATACGGGCGCTGTAGACGGCATTTTCCCAGGTGGTACGGCTGCGTTCCTCGAGCCAGCGGGTCGCCACGCCGAAATCTTCCCGCAGCACCTGGGCGCCGATCGCTGCTTCGCTCGGCGGCTGACCGTAGTGCAGACCGCCGCTGGTAAGAATCGGCAAGCCGGACGCTTTCGCCACCCGCGCCGCATAGCGCAGGCGCTCTAGCGCAACGTAACCCGGCTGATCGCTACCCCAGGCCGGATCGGCCTGCTCACGCCCCGCACCGAGGACTACGATGGCGCCGGCACGCGCGGCTAGGCCGGGCCACTGCGCCGCTTCCAGCGCCGGCTCGCGCTCGATCGCCCGCGCCGTCCACTCGACTACGATCGGCAGACTCATCAGCCAGAGCCCGCCGAAGCCGCCGATGAAACACAGCGCCGCCAGCCTCGGTGCGCGCCGGCGTAACCACCAGCCCAGCAGCAACAGCAGCAGTAGGCCGCCCGGCGGCAGCATCAGCTGTTTGAAAATATAGCGAAGGGGCATGCGGCATCTCCGTGTCGACCGCCGGCAACTCTACGTGGCCGGCGCCCGTGCCGCTATGCCGTACTCAATGGCGTCGGTAGGAAAACAGCCGCTGACGCGCGCGCAGCAGCTGCGAACCGCACACCGGGCAGATCGCCGGCCCAGGACCATCAGGCCAGTGCACCTCGCTACTGCACAGCGCGCAGCTCATCGACTGTTGCAGCGACAGCGGCACATGCTTGCCATGTCCGCCATGACGTCCGCGCGACACGCTGCGCAACGACGGCCGCTGGGCCTGGCGCGCCAGCAGTTCCTGTTCCTCGGCGGCGGCATGCCAGCCCGAGAGCCATTGCGCGTCACGCTGCAGATACGCACGAATCAGTTCGAATTCGGCTGGCGTCAGCCCCCTGACCTCCAGCTCGGCATTTCCGGTTTCCCCTGCTACCGCATTACGCTCCGCCTCTTCCAGAGCCTGTGTCAGGCGCCGCAGCACGCGGCCGTAGAGACTGCTTTCTTCCGAGGGCTCTTTACCCATGATTCACCTCGTCTTCTTCCCGCCCCCAATCCAAGCGTAGACGAGAGTTGGGCGCAGGCGTCGAGGACGACAGACGGCAGTGCGCGGCTGGGGGGCAAATCGGGTTTCCCTAGGCTGCGGGGGGTCATGTATGCTACGGCGCTTCCATGCCCTCCGCCTGCAACCGCTTCGCGGCTGCTGTCCCGCCCCGCCGGACCTGCCAGCCGAGCCTGTGCATTCGCGGAGAGCCAGCCCCCATCCCAACGCCAGTAGCCATGCACGAACAGTATCAGCCCCGCGAGATCGAAGCCGCCGCGCAGTCCCACTGGGACGCGCAGAAATCCTTTGAAGTAAGTGAGCAGCCCGGCAAGGACACCTTCTATTGCCTGTCGATGTTCCCCTACCCCAGCGGCAAGCTGCACATGGGCCACGTGCGCAACTACACCATCGGCGACGTGATCGCCCGCTACCAGCGCATGCAAGGCAAGAACGTGCTGCAGCCGATGGGCTGGGACGCCTTCGGCATGCCGGCCGAGAACGCGGCGATGAAGAACAACGTCGCGCCGGCCGAGTGGACCTACGAGAACATCGCCTACATGAAGACCCAGCTGAAATCGCTGGGCCTGGCCATCGACTGGTCGCGCGAAGTCACCACCTGCAAGCCGGACTACTACCGCTGGGAGCAGTGGCTGTTCACCAAGCTGTTCGAAAAGGGCGTGATCTACCGCAAGAACGGCACGGTGAACTGGGACCCGGTCGACCAGACCGTGCTGGCCAACGAGCAGGTTATCGACGGCCGCGGATGGCGTTCGGGCGCGCTGATCGAGAAGCGCGAAATCCCGATGTACTACTTCAAGATCACCTCCTACGCCGATGAGCTGCTGAGCAGCCTCGACGAGCTGGACGGCTGGCCGGAACAGGTCAAGACCATGCAGCGCAACTGGATCGGCAAGTCGCGCGGCATGGAGATCAGCTTCCCCTACGACGTTGCCAGTATTGGTCACGAAGGTGCGATGAAGGTCTTCACCACCCGTCCCGACACGCTGATGGGCGCGACCTACGTGGCGGTGGCTGCCGAACATCCGCTGGCGACCCTGGCGGCGCAGAACAACCCCGAGCTGCAGGCCTTCATCGACGAATGCAAGCGCGGCGGCGTCGCCGAGGCCGACATCGCCACCCAGGAGAAGAAAGGCCTGGCCACTTCCCTGCGCGTGCAGCACCCGCTGACCGGCGAATTGCTGCCGGTGTGGGTCGCCAACTACGTGCTTATGAACTACGGCGAAGGCGCGGTCATGGCCGTGCCGGCGCACGATGAGCGCGACTTCGAGTTCGCCAGCAAGTACGGCCTGCCGATCAAGCCGGTGGTGCGCACCAGTGCCGGCGACGAGACGCCCGCGCCCTGGCAGGACGCCTACGGCGAACATGGTCAGCTGATAAACTCCGGCATCTTCGACGGCCTGGACTTCGAAGGTGCCTTCGACGCCATCGAAGTGGCCCTGCAGAAGAAGGGCCTCGGCCAGGCCCGCACCCAGTTCCGCCTGCGCGACTGGGGCATCAGCCGCCAGCGCTACTGGGGCTGCCCGATCCCGATCATCCATTGCGACAGCTGCGGCGACGTGCCGGTGCCGGAAGACCAGCTGCCCGTCGTGCTACCGGAAGACGTGGTGCCGGACGGCGCCGGCTCGCCGCTGGCGAAGATGCCCGAGTTCTACGAATGCAGCTGCCCGAAGTGCGGCGCACCGGCCAAGCGCGAAACCGACACCATGGACACCTTCGTCGAGTCGTCCTGGTACTTCGCCCGTTACGCCAGCCCGAACTACGACCAGGGCATGGTCGACCCGCAAGCGGCCAACCACTGGCTGCCGGTGGATCAGTACATCGGCGGCATCGAGCACGCCATCCTGCACCTGCTCTACGCGCGCTTCTTCCACAAGCTGATGCGCGACGAAGGCCTGGTGTCGTCCAACGAGCCGTTCAAGAACCTGCTGACCCAGGGCATGGTGGTCGCCGAAACCTACTACCGCACCCTGGAAAACGGCGGCAAGGACTGGTTCAACCCGGCCGACGTCGAGGTCGAACGCGACGCCAAGGCCAAGGTCATCGGCGCCAAGCTGAAGACCGACGGCCTGCCGGTGGAAATCGGCGGCACCGAGAAGATGTCCAAGTCGAAGAACAATGGCGTCGACCCGCAGGCGATGATCGATGCCTACGGCGCCGACACCTGCCGCCTGTTCATGATGTTCGCCTCGCCGCCGGACATGAGCCTGGAATGGTCCGACTCCGGCGTCGAAGGCGCCAGCCGCTTCCTGCGCCGCGTCTGGCGCCTGGCCCATGCGCATGTCAGCGCAGGGCTGCCGGGTGCGCTGGATGTGGCCTCGCTGAACGACGAACAGAAGGCCGTGCGCCGCGCGATTCACCTGGCGATAAAGCAGGCCAGCACCGATGTCGGCCAGCACCACAAGTTCAACACCGCCATCGCCCAGGTGATGACGCTGATGAACGTACTGGAGAAGGCGCCGACCGCCAGCGAACAGGACCGCGCCCTGCTGCAGGAAGGCCTGGAGGCCGTCGCCCTGCTGCTTGCACCGATCACCCCGCACATCTGCCACGAACTCTGGCAGCAGCTGGGCAAGAGCGGCGCGATCATCGATGCGCAGTGGCCCAAGGTCGACGAAGCCGCCCTGGTGCAGGACAGCCTGACCCTGGTGGTGCAGGTCAACGGCAAGCTGCGCGGCCAGATCGAAGTGCCGGCCAGCGCCAGCCGCGAAGAGGTGGAGGCCGCCGCCCGCGATAACGAAAACGTGCTGCGCTTCACCGAAGGCCTGACCATCCGCAAGGTCATCGTCGTGCCAGGCAAGCTGGTCAATATCGTCGCAAACTGATCCGGTCCAGGCGCCTGCGCCTGGCCTGCAATGGGGATACAAGATGAACAAGGGCAATCTGGTAGTGCTGGGCCTGACGCTCCTATTGAGCGCCTGCGGCTTCCAGCTGCGCGGCACCGGCGATGTGGAGTTCGGCCTGAAGGAGCTCGACTTGCAGGCACGCAACAGCTACGGCGACACCGTCCGTGAGCTGCAGACGCTGCTCGAGCGCAACGACGTTCGCGTCCATCCTGGCGCCAAGTACAGCCTCAACCTGGCCAACGAGCAGACCCGTCAGCGCACCGCCAGCTATACCAGCTCGGCACGCAGCGCCGAGTACGAGCTCACCAGCACTCTCGACTACCAGTTCCGCGGTCCGCAGGATCGCCTGCTGCTGGAGGACCGCGTCGAGGTGCAGAAGGTCTATGTGCACGACAGCAACAACCTGATCGGCTCAAGCCAGGAAGGCGACCAGCTGCGCCAGGAAATGCGCCGCGAACTGCTGCAGCAACTGGTCATGCGCATCCAGCGCATCACCCCCGGCGAACTCGACCGCCTGCAGCAGGAGGCCGAAGCCAAGGCCCGTGCCGAAGCCGAAGCCGTCGAAGCGGCACGGCGCGCGCAGGATGCGCGGCCGCAGCAGTCGCCCATCGAACTGCCCATTCAGTAATGCCCACGGGGACGGCAACGTCCCCGCATCTGCCCACATGAAACTCGCCCCTGCGCAGCTCGCCAAGCACCTGCAAGGCACGCTGGCCCCGGTCTACGTGGTCAGCGGCGACGAGCACCTGCTCTGCCAGGAAGCCGGCGACGCGATCCGCGCGGCGACTCGGGCACAGGGCTTCAGCGAGCGTCAGGTATTCCACGCTGAAAGCGGCTTCGATTGGAGCCAGCTGATCGAAGCCGGTGCCAGCCTTTCGCTGTTCGCCGAAAAGCGCCTGCTTGAACTGCGCATCGCCAACGGCAAGCCTGGCGACAAGGGCGCCGCAGCACTGCTCGAATACCTCGCCCGCCCGGCCGAAGACACGGTACTGCTGATCAGCCTGCCCAAGCTCGACGGCAGCACGCAGAAGACCAAGTGGGCCAAGGCGCTGATCGACGGCAAGGACGTCCAGTTCCTGCAGATCTGGCCGGTGGAAGCGACGCAACTGCCGCAATGGATTCGCCAGCGACTGGCACAGGCCGGCCTATCCGCCGACCAGGAAGCCATCGAGCTGATCGCCGCGCGGGTCGAAGGCAACCTGCTGGCCGCCGCGCAAGAAGCCGAAAAGCTCAAGCTGTTGGCCGAAGGTGGCCAGATCAATGCCGCGACCGTGCAGGCCGCTGTCGCCGACAGCGCCCGCTATGACGTCTTCGGCCTGATCGACGCGGCGCTGCACGGCCAGGCCGCCCATGCGCTGCACATGCTCGAGGGCCTGCGCGGCGAAGGCGTGGAAGCGCCGGTGATTCTATGGGCGCTGGCCCGCGAGTTGCGTTTGCTGGCCAACCTCGCCATGCAGTACAGCCAGGGCACGCCGCTGGAACGTGCGTTCGCGCAGGCCCGTCCGCCCGTGTGGGACAAGCGCCGTCCGCTGCTGAGCAAGGCGCTGCAACGCCACGGCGCTAGCGCCTGGAACCAGATGCTGGTGGAGGCGCAGCAGATCGATGCTCAGGTCAAGGGGCAAGCCGAGGGCGATCCCTGGATCGGCCTTTCCCAGCTGTGCCTGCGCCTGGCCGGCAAGCGCTTCGGACTCGCCTGAGCGTTCGCCAGCCCAGCCACTGGACATTTTTTGCACAACGCCTATGATGCGCTCGCCTGCTCCCACGACACGAGGGCATACCATGAGCAAGAGCACGAAGCACACCAACAAGGCCAAGCGCCTGATTGCCCAACCGCTGTTCCGCAGCCGCCAGGAAACGCCGAAAAAAGGCAAAGGCAGCTACCGCCGCGAAGCCTCCCACTGGGAGGCTTCAGTCCTTCTGGCAGGCTGAAAAACCAAGCCCGGCAAAGCGTGTTAAGGTTTGCGACCTACGACACGGTCCCCGAGAGTTGTGCATGTTTTACCCCTTCGTTCCCGTCCTGCTGTTGCGCACGCTGGTCACCGCAGCCGGCCTGAGCCTGATCGTTGCCTGCGCCGCCGAACCACTGGCCCGCGCCGCCTCGGGAACCAGTCCCCAGGCGATCACCGCGCCTGAGGCCAGCGCGGCGAATATCGTCAGCACGCCGCTCAGCTTCAGCGAATGGCGCGAGGCCTTTCGCACCGAGGCGCTCGCCGCCGGCGTTTCGCCGCAGCTGTTCGATCGCGCATTTGCCGGGGTAACGCCCGACGCCAGCGTCATCGCCGCCGATCGCAGCCAACCCGAATTTACCCGACCGGTCTGGCAGTACCTCGACGGCGCGCTCTCTGATCAGCGCGTACGCAACGGCAAGCGGCTGCTCGCTGAACACGCCGCGACGCTGCAGGGCATCGAGGCACGCTACGGCGTGGATCGTCAGGCACTGGTCGCGATTTGGGGACTGGAGAGCAGCTTCGGCCAGATCCAGGGCGACAAGTCGGTGATCCGCTCGCTGGCCACCCTGGCGCATGAGGGCCGACGGCCGCAGTTCGCCAAGAGCCAGCTGATCGCGGCGCTGCAAATCCTCGAGAACGGCGACATTCCCGTCGAACAACTGCGTGGCTCCTGGGCCGGCGCGATGGGCCAGACCCAGTTCATTCCGACCACCTACAACACCCACGCGGTGGATTTCGACGGCGACGGCCGCCGCGACATCTGGAGCAGCCCGGCCGATGCACTGGCCTCAGCCGCGCATTACTTGCAGGCGTCCGGCTGGCAGCAGGGTCAGCCTTGGGGTTTCGAGGTGCGCCTGCCGGAGACATTCGACTATGCGCTGGCCGACATGGAGTTGCGCAAAACGCTCGGCGAGTGGCGCCGTCTAGGCCTGCGCGGCCTGCCGGCAGACTCCGACGAGCGCAGCGCGAGCCTGCTGCTGCCTGCCGGCCACCGCGGACCGGCATTCCTGGTGCTGGACAACTTCCGCGCCATTCTGCGCTACAACAACTCCTCGGCCTATGCGCTGGCCATCGGCCTGCTCGGCGAACGCTTCCAGGGCAGCGGCCAGATTGCAGCCTCCTGGCCGCGCGGCGAGCAGCCGCTGAGCCGCTCCGAGCGCCTGGAGTTGCAGGAGCGACTGGATCGCCAGGGCTTCAATCCCGGCACGCCGGACGGCATCATCGGCGCCAATACCCGCAAGGCCATCCGTGGCTTCCAGCAGCAGCTGGGCTGGCCGGCGGATGGCCATCCCAGTCAGGAATTGCTGGGGCGCCTGCGCGACCGGCCATAACACCTGCGGCGGCCATGCGGCTGCCGATCGACCAGCCAACCGGCGAATGCAAGCCACAAAAAACCCTGCCGAAGCAGGGTTTTTTGCGTTTCGACAGCCGTGCTCAGTGCTTGACGGCTACTTCGTAGAGGTAGTCCGGCAGCGGATCGATCACCACTTGGTGACCGGCGTAACGTGCCTGCACTGCCTCGCGCGGTACCACGCCGTGCGGCGCGCGTTCGTCACCACCGAGGCGCTGGCGGGCACGGTAATCGATCACACAGCCATCGGCTTCGACCCAGAAGTGCGGCGACAGCACCTTACCGTCCAGCTCGACCTGCCCCAGCATCGCCTGATAGGGGATGTGCTGACGCGCCAGGCGTGTCACCACGAGGCGGCTCATGGCGTCGCATTCAACCTTGGCGGCGTCCAGATCATCGAGCAGGTTCTTCAGCTGGGGATAACTCATGTGCGGTGGCCCTCGGCCTTGTGATGTCAGACGCGGGGCACTATAGACCAAAGTCTAATGCGGCGAAATGACGCAATTTTCTTGCCAAGCGCAACGGCAAACACAAACAGATTGCCGTTGCGCTGGGGAAGACATGCCAAACCGCGTGGATGACTCTCGGCGACGCCACAGAGGGGCGAACCGCCCGGCGTCGCGCCGGGGCGGCTCGGGGCGCATCAGTCCTTGGCGGCGTGCGCCTGCTGGTCGGCGTGGTACGAGGAGCGTACCAGCGGGCCGGAAGCGATGTTCTTGAAGCCCATCTTCATGCCTTCCTCGGCGAACCAGGCGAAGGTGTCCGGATGCACGAAGCGCTGCACCGGCAGGTGGCTGCGCGACGGTTGCAGGTACTGACCGAGGGTCAGCATGTCGATGTCATGCTCGCGCATGCGCTGCATGGTTTCGATGACTTCCTCGTCGGTCTCGCCGAGGCCGAGCATCAGCCCGGACTTGGTCGGCACGCCCGGCACGCGCTGCTTGAACTTCTCCAGCAGGTCCAGCGACCACTCGAAGTCAGAGCCGGGACGGGACGACTTGTACAGCCGCGGCACGGTTTCCAGATTGTGGTTGAACACATCCGGCGGCTCACTGGCGGTGATGTCGAGGGCGATGTCCATACGTCCGCGATAGTCCGGCACCAGCGTTTCCAGCTGAATGTTCGGCGACAGCTTGCGGATTTCGCGCAGGCAGTCGGCGAAATGCTGAGCGCCGCCGTCGCGCAGGTCATCGCGGTCCACCGAGGTGATCACCACATACTTCAGGCGCATGTCGGCGATGGCCTGGGCCAGGTTCTTCGGCTCGTCGGGGTCCAGAGCGTTGGGCCGGCCGTGGCCGACGTCGCAGAACGGGCAGCGCCGCGTGCAGATATCGCCCATGATCATGAACGTCGCGGTGCCACTGGAGAAGCACTCACCCAGGTTCGGGCAGGAGGCCTCTTCGCAGACGCTGTGCAGCTTGTGCTTGCGCAGGGTGCTCTTGATCTGGTCGACCTCGGGCGAAACCGGGATGCGCACGCGGATCCAGTCGGGCTTCTTTGGCAACTCGTCGGTGGGGATGATCTTCACCGGAATGCGCGCGACCTTGTCCGCGCCACGCAGTTTGACCCCGGCCTCAACCTTCGCCGGGCGCTTGCCCGCCGTATCAACAGTACTCATATGTTTTCGATTCCGCCCGCGAGGGTCTTCTGTTGCGCGTATCCGAGGTGCCGGGCCAGTTGCGTGCGCAGTCGGCCGACGACTTCGGAGAAGTCCACCGGCCCGATCAGATCGCGCAGCTGTGTCATCGCCAGCCCCGCATAACCGCAGGGATTGATGCGCCGGAAGGGTTCCAGGTCCATGTCCACGTTCAGCGCGAGGCCGTGGAAGGAGCGGCCGTTGCGAATGCGCAGGCCGAGCGAGGCGATCTTGGCGCCGTCGACATATACACCCGGCGCATCCGGTTTGGCCAGCGCGGCGACACCGTAGCTGGCCAGCAGATCGACCAGGCTCTGTTCGATATGGCTGACCAGCGCGCGCACACCGATGCCGCGCCGGCGGACATCGATCAGCAGGTAGCAGACCAGCTGCCCCGGACCGTGATAGGTCACCTGCCCGCCGCGGTCGACCTGCACCACCGGAATGTCACCGGGAAACAGCACGTGCTCGGCCTTGCCGGCCTGGCCCTGCGTGAACACCGGGGGATGCTGCAGCAACCAGAGCTCGTCGCCGGTCTGCGGGCCGCGCTGATTGGTGAAACGCTGCATGGCCTGCCAAGCCGTCTGGTAGTCGATCAGCCCAAGCTCGCGGATGCCGAGCACCTCGGCATCCATCACAGCACCATGTGGACGCGGCCGGTGGCGCGCAGATCGACGTGGATCGCCTGCAATTGCTCGACGCCGGTGGCGGTGATCAGCACCTGCACGGAGAGAAAGCGCCCGTTGCGGCTGTCGCGAGTGACCAGGGTGGTCTCGTCGCAGTCCGGCGCATGGCGCTGGATCACTTCGAGCACCAGCTCGCGAAAGCCCTCGCCGGCCTCGCCGATCACCTTGATCGGATAACGCTCGCAGGGAAATTCGATTTTCGGCGCAGTAGGTTCGCTGTGGTTATCGGTCATGGCGACGGACTCGTGATCCGCAGGCACGCCCGCGCGGGATAGGCGCTGACCTGCCGACGCGTTGTCAGTTGAACAGGCTGTAGAAGAACAGGCGAATGCTATCCCAAACACGACGGAACAGCCCACCTTCTTCTACCGCTTCCAGCGCAACCAGATCGGCGCTATGCAGCACTTCCTCGCCAAGTTTGACCTCGACCTTGCCGACCACCTGGCCCTGGCTGATCGGTGCGATCAGCGTGTCGCTGAAGCTCATGCTGGCCTGGAGCTTGTCCAGTTGGCCGCGCGGCAGGGTCAGCGTCAGGTCCTCGGCGAGGCCGGCCTTGACCTGGCTCTGCTGGCCCTTCCAGACCTGCTGCTGGGCCAGTTCGACACCCTTCTGATAGAAGGTGCGGGTCTCGAAGAAGCGGAAGCCGTAGGTCAGCAGTTTCTGCGTTTCGGCAGCGCGCGCCTGCTCGCTGTCGGTGCCGAACACCACGGAAATCAGGCGCATACCGTCACGCACGGCCGAGGCCACCAGGCAGTAGCCAGCCTCTTCGGTATGGCCGGTCTTCAGGCCGTCGACGGTCTTGTCGCGCCACAGCAGCAGGTTACGGTTGGGCTGCTTGATGTTGTTCCAGAAGAATTCTTTCTGCGCGTAGATCGCGTAGTGCGCCGGGTCTTGGTAGATGATCGCGCGCGCCAGCTTGGCCATGTCATGAGCGGAGGAGTAGTGCTCCGGGTCCGGCAGGCCGGTGGCGTTCATGAAGTGGGTGTTGCTCATGCCCAGGCGCTGCGCCGTGGTGTTCATCATGTCGGCGAAGGCTTCTTCGCTGCCGGCGATATGCTCGGCCATCGCCACGCTGGCATCGTTGCCCGACTGGATGATGATGCCGTGCAGCAGATCGTCCACCGAAACCTGGGTATTGACTTGAATGAACATGCGCGAACCGCCGGTGCGCCAGGCCTTCTCGCTGACGGTCACCAGATCGCTGTCGCTGATCTGCCCTTTCTGGATCTCCAGTGTGGCGATGTAGGCGGTCATCAGCTTGGTCAGGCTGGCGGGCGGCAGGCGCTCGTCGCTGTTGCTTTCAATCAGCACCTTGCCGCTGGCCGCGTCCATCAGCATGTAGGACTTGGCTGCCAGCTGCGGCGGCGACGGAATGGCAGGAGCCGCCCAGGCCACCGAGGTGGCAGTGGTGACGATCGCCAGCAAGGCGAGAACTATGAAGCGAGGCATGCAAGTCTTGATGTTCATCCGTTTCTCGAATTGGTTTCAGGTAAGACAGGGGTTCGCGCTGCGACGGCGGCTCAATCGGCCTGCACCCGGCGAGGCTGCCCGAGATTGGCCAGGCGCACGCTCTGCTCCAGCTGCGACGCCTCGTCGGCGCTGCCGATGGGGCCGAGGCGGACGCGGTGCAGGGTCTGCTGGTTGTGCACCACCGAGCTGATGAACACCGGCGCGGAGACCACGCCGCTCAGCTTGTCCTTGAGCAACTCGGCGGCATCCGGGTTGGCGAACGCACCAACCTGCAGGAACAATCCCGAGGACTGCACGACGTCAGGCGAGCGCTCCAGCTCGACCGGCAGCACCGCGGCGGCGTGCTGTTGCGGCGGCGGCGTGTACTGCTCGATGGGTTGCGCCAGGGTGCTGGCGGGTTTGGGTGCGGCTGCCGGAGCCTGCGCCATGACCAGCGGCACCGGCTTGCCCTGTGCGGCCCACCACTGTTGCGGGTCGATCCCCTCGACCTTGACCCGCGCCGTGCCGGTCTCGGCATAACCAAGCTTCTTCGCCGCGGCGAAGGACAGGTCGATGACCCGATCGGAGTAGAACGGTCCACGGTCGTTGACCCGCAGTGTCACGCTGCGGCCGTTGTCCAGATTGGTGACCTTGACGTAGCTGGGCAGCGGCAGGGTCTTGTGCGCCGCGCTCATGCCATACAGGTCGTACTTCTCGCCGTTGGCGGTGGGCTGGCCGTGGAACTTGGTGCCGTACCAGGAGGCGGTGCCGACCGCGGAGTAGCGGCGGCCGTCGCTCATCGGGAAATACGTCTTGCCCAGCACGGTATAGGGATTGGCCTTGACCGGCCCGTAGTGCGGCATCGGCGTCGCATCGGGAATCTGCGACACGTCGACATCCCACCAGGGCGCGCCATCCTTGCTCGGCCGGCTGAAATCACCCGGGCCGCTGATGCCTGGCTTGCGCGCGGGCGCCTGCGGCGTCGGCGATGAAGAGCAGCCGGCGAGCATCACGCCGGCGAGGCCGAGCGCCAGTAGCGCTGTGGTACGCGTCATGGTTGTTGCCCTCGCGCCGCTGCCAACGCCTCGGACAGCTGATGCACGGCCATCGCGTACATCACGCTGCGGTTGTAACGGGTGATGACGTAGAAGTTGGGCAGCCCCAACCAGTATTCGTCGCCCTCGGCCCCCTCCAGGCGGAAGGCGGTGACCGCCGTATCATCGGCAACCGGAGAAGCAACTTTCCAGCCCAGCTCCCGCAGCTCGGCCACGCTTTTCACCGGATCGAGACCCGGGCTCAGGCCCTCGGCGACGCGCTCGCCGTCGACCTCGGCGCGTGCCACCACCGGTTCGCCGCTGGCCCAGCCGTGCTGCTTGAAGTAGCTGGCCGCGCTGCCGATGGCATCCACCGGGTTGCTCCAGATATCGATGCGTCCGTCGTCGTCGAAATCCACCGCATAGGCGCGAAAGCTGCTCGGCATGAACTGCGGCAGGCCCATCGCGCCGGCGTAGGAGCCCTTGAGCGTGAGCGGATCGACCTGTTCCTCACGCGCGAGCAGGAGGAACTCCTTGAGCTGCTGGCGGAAGAACGGCTGGCGCGGCGGATAATCGAAGCCCAGCGTCGACAGCGCGTCGATGACCCGGTAGTTGCCGGTGTTGCGGCCGTAGAAGGTTTCCACGCCGATGATTGCCACGATTACCTCGGCCGGCACGCCGTAAACCTGCTCGGCACGCGCCAGCGCCTCCTCGTTCTGCCGCCAGAAGTCCACGCCCTGGGCGATCCGCGAGTCGGTGATGAAGATCGGCCGGTACTCCTTCCACGGCTTGACCCGCTCGGCCGGCCGCGAGATGGCATCGAGGATCGCCTGCTTGCGCTCGGCCTGGGCGAACAGGTCGAGCAACTGCTCGCTGGCGAAACCGTAATCGCGGGTCATCTCGGCGACGAACTCGTCCACGTTCGGCCCCTGGTAATCGGCGGCGAGAGCCGTCTGCCCGCCCGCAGCCCCGAGGATTCCTGCCATGCAGAGGATTCGCGCCGTCCAGCCACGCCGTAATGAAGTCAAGAAATACACTCTCGTCAAACCTGGGCGATCCACTTGCGATGGGTGTGGATCGACATCAAAACCCCGAACCCTGACAGCAGGGTTACCAGTGAAGTTCCGCCGTAGCTAATGAAGGGTAACGGCACGCCCACCACCGGCAGCAACCCGCTGACCATACCGATGTTGACGAAGACGTAAACGAAAAAGGTCATCGTCAGCGCACCGGCCAGCAGTTTGCCGAACAGCGTCTGCGCCTGCACGGTGATCACCAGACCGCGGGTAATCAGCAACAAATACACCAGCAGCAGCAGGCAGACGCCGACCATGCCGAACTCCTCGGCGAGGACCGCAATGATAAAGTCCGTGTGGCTTTCCGGCAAAAAATCCAGGTGCGATTGCGTGCCCAGCAGCCAGCCTTTGCCGAACACGCCGCCCGAGCCGATGGCGGCCTTGGACTGGATGATGTTCCAGCCGGTACCCAGCGGATCGCTCTCCGGATCGAGGAAAGTCAGCACCCGCTGCTTCTGGTAATCGTGCAGCACGAAGTACCACATCGCCACGGCAATCGGCACCACGGCCGCGGCCGCGCCCATGATCCAGCTCCAGCGCAGGCCGGCGATGAACAGCACGAAAGCGCCGGAGGCGAGGATCAGCAGCGCGGTGCCCAGGTCCGGCTGCTTCACGATCAGCACGAACGGCACCACGATCAGCGCCAGACTCACCAGCGTGTGTTTGAAGCGCGGCGGCAGCGGGCGCGCCGCCAGGTACCAGGCGATGGTCATCGGCATGATGATCTTCATGAATTCCGAGGGCTGGAAGCGGATCACCCCGGGGATGTTGATCCAGCGTGTAGCGCCCATCGCCGTATGCCCCATGAACTCCACTGCCAGCAGCAACCCCACCACCGCGAGATAGCCCAGCGGCACCCAGCGCGCCATGAAGCGCGGCTCCAGCTGGGCGATGACCAGCATGGCGCCGAGACCCAGGCCAAAGGACGAGGCCTGCTTGAGCAGCAGATCCCAGTTCTTGCCGCTGGCCGAATAGAGGATGAACAGACTGCCGGCGGCCAGCAGCAGCAACAGCAACAGCAGCTGCGCATCGATGTGCAACCGCTGCAGCAGACTGGCGCGCCGGCGCATGACGTCTTCGCGAGACAGGGTACGGTCGAAATTGCTGTTCATGGCTTCTTGGCGTCCGTGGGGGTCGGCGCGGCGTACTCGGCCTTCAGCTGGCCGCTCTCATCCAGCAGCCAGGCATCCATGACCTGCTTGGCCACCGGCGCGGCGACGCCCGAGCCCGACTCGCCGTTCTCCACCATCACCGCCACGGCGATCTGCGGATCATGGACCGGGGCGAAGGCGACGAACAGCGCGTGGTCGCGGTGACGCTCGTTGAGCTTGCCGCTGTCGTAGCGCTCGCCCTGCTTGATCGCCACCACTTGCGCCGTGCCGCTCTTGCCGGCGATGCGATAGGCGGCGCTGTCGCCGACCTTGCGCGCGGTGCCGCGGGCACCGTGCAGCACCTGCTCCATGCCGCGGATCGAGTAGTCCCAGAACTTCGGATCGCGCAGCTCGATGTCCGGCAGCGGATTCGGATCGACCGGCGGCTGGTCGCCGATGCGCTTGGCCAGGTGCGGACGAATCCATTTGCCGCGCGTGGCCATCAGCGCGGTCGCCTGCGCCAGCTGCAGCGGCGTGGCCTGCATGTAGCCCTGGCCGATGCCGAGAATGACCGTCTCTCCCGGATACCAGGCCTGGCGATAGCGCGCACGCTTCCATTCGCGCGACGGCATCAGTCCGGCGGTTTCCTCGTTCATGTCCAGCGCCACCCGTTGGCCGAGGCCAAAACGGGTCATGTAGTCGTGCATGCGATCGACGCCCAGCTTGTGCGCCATGTCGTAAAAATAGGTGTCGTTGGAACGCATGATCGCCACTTCCAGATCCACCGGGCCATCGCCGCCGCGATTCCAGTTGCGGTATTTGTGCTTCACGTTGGGCAGCTGGTAGTAGCCCGGGTCGTACACCCGGCTGGTCGGCGTGATGACACCGGCATCCAGCCCGGCGATCGCCATCATCGGCTTGATCGTCGAGCCGGGCGGATAGAGACCGCGCAGTACGCGGTTGTACAGCGGCCGGTCGATCGAGTCGCGCAACTCGCCATAGGCCTTGAAGCTGATGCCGGTGACGAACAGGTTGGGATCGAAGCTCGGCTGACTGACCATCGCCACCACCTCGCCGCTGTCCGGCAGCAGCGCGACAATCGCCCCGCGCCGGCCGCCGAGCGCGGCCTCGGCGGCCTCCTGCAGGTGGAGGTCAAGGGTCAGCGTCAGGTCCTTGCCGGGAATCGGATCGGTGCGTTTGAGCACGCGCAGCACGCGACCGCGGGCGTTGGTTTCGACTTCCTCGTAGCCAACCTGGCCGTGCAGCACGTCCTCGTAGAATTTCTCGATGCCGGTCTTACCCATGTGATGGGTGCCGCTGTAGTTCACCGGATCGAGCGACTGCAGCTCCTTCTCGTTGATCCGCCCGACGTAGCCGACCGAGTGGGCGAAGTGCGGGCCCTGCGGATAGTGCCGCACCAGCTGCGCTGACACCTCGATGCCGGGCAGGCGGAACTGGTTCACTGCGATGCGCGCGATCTGCTCTTCCGTCAGCTCGTACATGATCGGTACCGGCTCGAACGGCCGGCGTCCCTGCAGCACGCGCTTCTCGAACAGCTCGCGCTCCTCGGCCGGCAGCTGCAGCACCTCGACCACCCGGTCGAGCACGCCGCGCCAGTCCTGCCCGGCGCGCTCGCGGGTGACCGTCAGGCTGAAACTCGGGCGGTTGTCGGCGATCACCCGGCCGTTGCGATCAAAGATCAGCCCGCGGTTGGGCGGGATCGGCTGCACGTGCACGCGGTTGTTTTCCGACAGCGTCGAGTGGTGCTCGAACTGCACCACCTGCAGGTAGTACATGCGCGCCACCAGCACACCGATCAGCAACACCACCACGACAATGCCGACTAGCGCGCGACTGCGCACCAGCAGGGCATCCTTTTCGTGGTCCTTGAGGGGGATCGGTTGCGGCATGGATCGGTCGTCGGACTACTTGTGATAGGGGTGGCCGGACAGCAGCGTCCAGGCACGATAGATCTGCTCGCCCACCAGAATCCGCACCAGCGGATGTGGCAGTGTCAGTGGCGATAGCGACCAGCGCTGCTCGCTGCGCGCACACACCTCCGGCGCCAGCCCTTCCGGGCCGCCGACCATGAGGTTGACGTTGCGCGCATCCAGCCGCCAGCGCTCCAGCTCCGCCGCCAGCTGCTCGGTGCTCCACGGCTTGCCGTGCACCTCCAGCGTGACGATACGTTCGCCCGGCTGCACCCTGGCCAGCATCGCCTCGCCTTCCTGACGGATCAGGCGTGCCACATCGGCGTTCTTGCCACGGGTGTTGAGCGCAATCTCCACCAGATCGAGCGGCAGCTCGGCGGGCAGGCGGCGGGCATATTCCTGCCAGCCGTCCTCCACCCAGCGCGGCATCTTCGAGCCGACGGCGATCAGCTTGATCCGCACGGTTACTCCGGATCGTGGCTGTGCTGCGCGCGGCTCTGTTCGGCGCCCTGC
Source organism: Stutzerimonas sp. 21-1 (assembly GCF_056336065.1). NCBI lineage: Bacteria > Pseudomonadati > Pseudomonadota > Gammaproteobacteria > Pseudomonadales > Pseudomonadaceae > Stutzerimonas > Stutzerimonas sp. 21-1. Next base: position 3,494,108 of record NZ_CM150500.1, read on the forward strand.
CACAGGCGTTCGAGATCGTAGAACTGGCGGGTCGGCACCTGCATGACGTGTACCACCACGTCGCCCAGGTCGAGCAGGGCCCACTCACCGCCTTCCAGGCCTTCGCTGCCCAGCGGCCGCACGCCCTGTTCCTTGACCTTCTCCAGCACGTTGTCGGCCAGCGCCTTGACCTGGCGACTGGAGCCGCCGCTGGCGATCACCATGTAGTCGGTGACGCTGGTCTTGCCGCGCACATCGATGGTGACGATGTCCTGGGCCTTCAAATCTTCCAGCGCGGCGACCGCCAGCTGGACCAGAGCTTCAGTTTGCATAACGTGAAAACAACCTCAGTTCGACGCCCGGTAGAGTCCGTGCGCGTTGATGTAAGCCAGAACGGCGTCGGGTACCAGAAAACGCACCGACTTGCCGCTGGCCAGCAATTGACGAATCTGCGTGGCGGACACCTCCAGCGGTGTCTGCCAGACGAAGGCGATCTGCCCGGCAGCGCCGGCCAGTGCCTGTGGATCGGAAACACTGCGCGCAGCAAGCAGATCGCGCAACGCCTGCGGCGCTTCGCTGCCGGCGTCCGGCCGCTGCAGCACGAGGATGTGGCAGTAGTCGAGCAGCTCCTCCCAGCGATGCCAGGTCGGCAGCCCGCAGAACGCATCCCAGCCGACGATCAGCAGCAGCTGGTCGTCGGTCGCCAGCTCCTCACGCAGCGAGATCAGCGTCTCGATGGTGTAGGACGGCTTCGCCCGTTCCAGCTCGCGGGCATCGACGCACAGCGGCGGCAGATCGGCAACAGCCAGACGGACCATCGCCAGACGGTCCTCGGCTGAGCAGCTCGGCGTTTCGCGGTGCGGCGGACGCGCATTGGGGATCAGCCGCAACTCGTCGAGACCGAACATCTCGGCCACCTCCAGCGCGCCGCGCAGGTGGCCGATGTGTACCGGATCGAAGGTACCGCCGAGGATGCCGATGCGCCGCGCGCCGCTGCCGTGGCGCATCAGGTACGGACGTGACCGTCGCCGAAGACCACGTACTTCTCGCTGGTCAGACCGTGCAGGCCGACCGGCCCGCGGGCGTGCAGCTTGTCGGTGGAGATGCCGATCTCCGCCCCCAGGCCGTACTCGAAGCCGTCGGCGAAGCGCGTCGAGGCGTTGACCATCACCGAGCTGGAATCGACTTCGGTGAGGAAGCGCCGCGCATCGGTGAAGTTCTCGGTGATGATCGCATCGGTGTGCTGCGAGCCGTAGCGGTTGATGTGCTCGATGGCCTCATCGAGCGAATCGAGCATGCGGATCGACAGGATCGGTGCGTTGTACTCGGTGGACCAGTCTTCCTCGCTCGCCGCCAGCACGTCGCCACCGAGCAGCGCCCGGGTGCGCTCGCAGCCGCGCAGCTCGACGCCCTTCTCGCGGTAGATCGCGGCCAGCGGCGGCAGCACACGCTCGGCGATGCCCTGGTGCACCAGCAGCGTCTCCATCGCATTGCACGGCGCGTAGCGCTGGGTCTTGGCGTTGTCGGCGACGCGGATCGCCTTGTCGACGTCCGCGGCGATATCGACATACACATGGCAGATGCCGTCCAGATGCTTGATCACCGGCACCCGGGCATCGCGGCTGATGCGTTCGATCAGCCCCTTGCCACCACGCGGCACGATCACGTCGACGAATTCCGGCATCGCGATCAGCGCGCCGACGGCCGCGCGGTCGGTGGTTTCCACCACCTGCACCGCAGCGGCAGGCAGGCCGGCCTCGGCCAGCCCAAGCTGGATGCAGCGCGCGATGGCCTGATTGGAATGAATGGCCTCGGAACCGCCACGCAGGATGGTGGCGTTGCCCGATTTCAGGCACAGGCTGGCAGCGTCGATGGTCACGTTGGGCCGCGACTCGTAGATGATGCCGACCACGCCGAGCGGCACGCGCATCTTGCCGACCTGGATGCCCGAGGGCATGTAGCGCATGTCGCGGATTTCGCCGATCGGATCGGGCAGCGCGGCGACCTGGCGCAGGCCTTCGATCATGCTGTCGATCACCTTGGGCGTCAGCGCCAGGCGGTCGAGCATCGCCGCGTCCAGGCCATTGGCACGGCCGCCGGCCAGATCCAGTTCATTGGCGGCGACCAGCTCGGCACGCGCGGCATCGAGCGCGGCGGCGGCGGCCTGCAGGGCACGGTTCTTCTGCGCGGTGCTGGCGCGCGCGAGCACCCGCGAGGCGTCGCGCGCGGCGCGGCCCAGGCGGGTCATGTAGTCGAGCACGGACTCGGTCATGGTCTTGCTGGCCTGACGAAAGGGAAAGCGGCTGATTATAGCCACCCCAGCCCGTGCCGCACAGCAGCGTCGGGCGAACGGGCCGGCCTCGTCGCCGCGTAACGGCATCGCTATCATCCGCGCGGTGAAACCCGCGCCGTCAGCGGCGGGTCGAAAAGGCCTCACCCGAACAAGGAATCGCGCATGAGCCAGTGGCTCGACCCGTTCACGACCTGGCTTGGCGCCCATCCGCAATGGCTTGGCCTGGTGCTGTTGATCGCCGCCTGTGTCGAATGCCTGGCGGTGGTCGGGCTGCTGGTCCCCGGGACCGTGCTGCTGTTCGCCATCGCCATGCTCGCCGGCAGCGGCGCGCTGACATTGAGCGAGACGCTGCTGCTGGGCTTCGTCGGCGGCCTGCTCGGCGATCTGATTTCCTACGCCCTCGGGCGCCGCTACCACCAGGGCATCCGCCGCCTGCCGGGGCTGCGCCACCATCCCGAATGGCTGCTACGCGCCGAACACTACTTCGCCCGTTATGGCGTCGCCAGCCTGCTGGTCGGCCGCTTCATCGGCCCGCTGCGACCGATGCTGCCGATGACCGCGGGAATGCTCGACATGCCGTTCGGCCGCTTCCTGCTGGTCAGTCTGGTGGCGGCGGCCGGCTGGTCGATGGCCTACCTGCTGCCCGGCTGGACCGCGGGCGCGGCGCTGCGCCTGCCGCTGGCCGAGGGCTTCTGGGGCGAAGCGGGAGCCGTCCTCGGCGCGATCGTGCTGCTGATCGGCGCCATCATCCACGGCAGCTTCCGTCACCAGCGCTGGGTCAGCGCCGTCGCCGCCGGGCTGAGCACGCTGATCCTGCTTGGATTGTTCTTCGGCTGGCCGTACCTGCGCGAGTTCGACGAAGGACTGCTGACAGTGATCCAGGCCGAACGCAGCGTGCCGATGGACCGTGTCATGGTGCTGATCACCCGCTTGGGCGACTTCCACACGCAGCTGTGGGCCGCGGCGCTGCTGAGCCTGCTGTTGCTGTTGCTGCGCCAGTGGCGCGCTGCCCTGTTCGCCATCGCCACGCTGCTCGGCACGGCGCTGGCCAACGGCGCGCTGAAGGCGACCTTCGCCCGCGTGCGGCCGGAAGTGCTGCTCGAGCCGCTGGGCAGCTACAGCTTCCCCAGCGGTCACAGCTCGGCGGCGTTCGCGCTGTTCCTCACCCTCGGCGTGCTGGCCAGCCGCGAGCAACCACCACGGCTACGCCTGGCATGGCTGCTGCTGGCCGGGCTGCCGGCCACCGCCATTGCGCTGTCGCGGGTCTATCTGGGCGTGCACTGGAGCACCGACGTACTGGCCGGCGCGCTGCTCGCCGCCACCTTCTGCTCGCTCAGCCTGACGCTGGTGCAATGGCGCACACCGCTGCCGGCGCTGTCGCCGCGCGCATGGTGGCTGATCCTGCCGGCGTGCCTCGGCCTGCTGGGCGCCTTCTCACTCTGGGCGCTGCCGACGGCGATGCAGATGTATCGGTACTTCTAGCCGACCAGCTCGCCCTGCAGCGCTTCCAGCAGGGACTGGATCAGTTCGAGCTGCGCTTGCGGCGCATCCAGCGCCAGCAGGTCGAGCTTCTGTTGGGGCTGGAACGGCAGCAGATAGGCCAGCTGCGCGGCGAGGTCGCGCTGCCCGGCCGGCGTGCCGCCCATGCCCAGATTTTCCACCATCGGGTGGCGGCCCAGCGCCTGCAGCAGCACCAGCAGATCGGCATGGCTGTCGTCCAGCGGCCGCTCGGCGAGTTCATCCAGCCAGCGCACGTCGGCGATGCTGAGCTGATCGCGCTGGACCTCGGAAGACTCCACGCAGAAGCGCCGCCCGCCCTCGACGCGAATGCCCAGCAGGCCGTTGGGCTGCTGCTGCCAGTCGCGAATCAGCGCCTCGCAGCCGATCCGGGCGAACGCCGCCGGCGCCGGACCGACCTCACTGCCCTCGAGAATATGCACCACACCGAAGCCATGACCGGCCTTCAGGCAGCCGCTGAGCATGTCCAGGTAGCGCGGTTCGAAGACTTGCAGATCCAGCGTGCAGCCGGAAAACAACACGGTATCAAGCGGGAACAGCGGCAGCTTCATGCAGGCTCCATCACAGCAACAGGGTCACCACCAGCGGCAGCAGCACCGCTGTCATCACGCCCATCAGACTCATCGCCAGCGCGGCGAAGGCGCCGCACTCGTCGCTCTCCTGCAGCGCCTGGGCGGTCCCCACCGCGTGGGCGGTCAGGCCGAGGGCCATGCCGCGCGCCGCCGGATGGTGCACACCACAGCGGCGCAGCAGCGCGGGGCCGAAGATCGCCCCGAGCACACCGGTGATCATCACGAACACCGCCGCCAGCGCGACCACGCCGCCGATCTGCTCGGCCACCAGCATGGCGATGGGCGATGTCACCGACTTCGGCGCCAGGGTCATGAGGATCATCCGCTCGGCGCCGAACAGCCAGGCCAGCGCCATGCCCAGCGCGGTGGCGGTGACGCCGGCCACCAATAGAGTGATCACGATGGGCGCGAACAGTTCGCGGATGCGCCGCAGATTCAGATACAACGGCACCGCCAGCGCCACCGTCGCCGGGCCGAGCATGACCGTCAGCAACTGCGCGCTGTCGGCGTAATCGGCATAGCTGAGCCCGCACAGCAGCAGCACACCGATCACCAGCAGCGCCGAGAGCAGGACCGGCTGCAGGAACACCCAGCGGGTCTTCTCGTAGGCGGCGAACGACAGCTGGAACGCGGCGAGCGTGATGCCGACGCCGAACAGCGGATGATGGATCAGCGCCTGCCAGGCGGCGTGCCAGTCGAGCATTGTCGTCATGCGTCCTCCCGCCGGCGGGACTGCCGCTGGATCAGCGCCTGCATCAGCCAGCCGGTGAATACCAGCGAGATCAGCAGGGAAATCACCAGCACGCCGACGATCGCCCAGAAGTCCTGCAGGATCGCTTCGGTATAGACCATCACCCCCACGGCCGGCGGCACCAGCAGCAGCGGCAGATAGCGCAGCAGACTGCTCGCCGCCACCTGCAGCGACTCGCTCGCACTGCCGCGCAGCAGCAGCGCGGCGAACAACAGCAACAGACCGATGATCGGCCCCGGCAGCATCGGCACCAGCAACACATTGAGTACCGTGCCGAGCAGCTGGAACAGCACCAGCCAGGTCAGACCGCGCAGCAGCATGGGAGCCCCCTCCGGCAAATGTCAGCGAGTATAAGCCGCAACCGACCACCTCACGCAGCGGCGACTTCGCTATGACGCGCCATTCGCCCGATCATGGGTGATTGCGCGGGCCGAGGGTGCGTGCTGATCTTCACCGACAACAAACGTCCCGCAGAGGAACCGCCCCATGCCCCAGGTACCGCTCGATGAACTCAAGGACTACATCGGCAAGGAACTCGGCCACTCCGACTGGCTGACCATCGACCAGAGCCGCGTCGATCACTTCGCCGAGTGCACCGGCGATCACCAGTTCATTCATGTCGATCCTGAGAAGGCCCGGCAGACGCCGTTCGGCGGCACCATCGCGCACGGCTTCCTCTCGCTCTCGCTGCTGCCGCAGCTCATGGAAGACCTCATGGTGGTGCCGCAGGGCACCAAGATGGCAGTCAACTACGGCCTGGACAGCCTGCGCTTCATCCAGCCGGTGCGGGTCGGCTCGCGGGTGCGCCTGCACGCGACCCTGCTCGACGCCCACGAGAAGAACCCCGGTCAGTGGTTGCTCAAGACCCGCGCCGAGATGCAGATCGAAGGCGCGGAGAAACCTGCCTATATCGCGCAATCGCTGGCGCTCTGCTTCGTCTGAGGCGATTGCGGCATACTGCGGGCGTTCCGTCGTCTGGATGCCCGCATGCGTCACCTGACTCCCCTGCTTCTTGCCTGCCTGCTCGCCGCCTGCGGCGACGGCGAACCGTTGCTGCCGCCGGATGCCGTGCTGCCCGACGGCGGACGCTACCGCGGCACGCTGGTGGATGGCCTGCTGCAGGGTGAGGGACGCATCGACTATCCCAACGGCAGCAGTTACCGCGGCAAGTTCAAGGACGGTCAATGGCACGGCGAGGGCCGCTGGACCGGCGCCAACGGCGACCGCTACGAAGGCGCCTTCGAACACGGCCTGTTCCACGGCGAGGGGCGCTTCAGCTACGCCGCCGGTGGCGTCTATGCAGGCCAGTTCCGCCAGGGCCGCATGCACGGGCTGGGCACCTTTAGCCAGGACGGCGCCCACTACAGCGGCGAATTCCAGAACGACCTCTATCACGGCGAAGGCGTCCTCGAATACGCCGACGGCGTGCGCTATCAGGGACGCTTCGCCAACGGCCAGCCAGACGGCACCGGCACGCGCAGCGATGCGGACGGCTCGTACAGCGGGCAATTCCGCGACGGCCTGCTCAACGGCGACGGCGTCTACCTTTCCGAGGACGGCGAGCGCTATCGCGGCACCTTCGCCGACGATAGTTTCCACGGTGCGGGTCGCTACGAAGATGGCCGCGGCGATGTCTGGGAAGGCCAGTTCGTTCACGGTGAACTCACCGGTGCCGGTCGCCACACCAGCGCCGATGGCAATCGCTATCGCGGCGAATTCCGCCGCTGGCAGTACCACGGCAGCGGTGTGCTGGAACGTGCCGACGGCAGCGTCTACCGCGGCGGCTTTCGTCACGGCAAGTTCAGCGGCGACGGCCAGTTGACCCTCGCCAGCAACAGCGTGCAGCGCGGCAGCTGGCACAACGGCCGCCGCGTGCGCGACGAGCACGGCAAGCGGCTGCCGGACCCGCTCGAAATCGGCCTGCTGCGCCAGGGCGCGCTGCTCGACCAGGCGCTTGCCGCGGTTCCCGCCTCCACGCCCGCGGCGGAGCTGTACAGCCTGGTGCTGGCCGGCGACGGTCGCCAGAGCGTGTTCCTGCGCGAGGCCGACTACGTGCAGCGCCTGCTGGCCGAGCGCTTCGCCGCGCGCGGGCAGATCAGCCTGGTCAACCACCGCGATCACCTCGGCGATCGTCCGCTGGCAACCCGCGAAAACCTGGCGCGCGCCGCCGCCACCCTGGCCGAGCGCAGCGGCGCGGAGGATCTGGTGTTCATCTACCTCACCAGCCACGGCACCGCCGATCACCACCTGATCCTGCAGCAGCCACGCCTGGGGCTGGACGACTTGAGCGCCCCGGACCTGGCCGATCTACTCGCCCCGCTGGCCGAGCGCAACCAGGTGGTGGTCATCTCCGCCTGCTATTCCGGCGGTTTCATCGAGCCGCTAAAGGACCCAAGGCGACTGGTGATGACCGCCGCACGCGCCGATCGCGTGTCCTTCGGCTGCTCGGAGGAAAGCGATTTCACCTATTTCGGCCGCGCGCTGTTCGCCGAGGCGCTGCAGCCGACCGACGACATCGTGCACGCCTTCACGCTGGCGCAGGCGAGGGTTGCCGAACGCGAGCAGGCCGACGACTATCAGGCATCGGAACCCCAGATATGGGCGCCCGAGCCGGTCGTCGAACACTGGCGTAGCCTGCAGCAACGACGCGCCGCCTCACACTGATTCGCCAAGGAGCATGACCATGTATCTGACGCCCCAGCGCATTCTGCTTGCCGGCGCCACCGGACTGACCGGCGAACACCTGCTCGATCGACTGCTCAACGAACCCACCGTCGAACGCGTGCTGGCGCCAACGCGCAAGCCGCTGGCGGCGCACCCGCGCCTGGAAAACCCGGTCGGGCCGCTGCAGTCGCTGCTCGAACAGCTCAACGGCCCGGTCGATACCGCGTTCTGCTGCCTGGGCAGCACGCTCAAGCAGGCCGGCACTCAGGAAGCGTTCCGGGCCATCGATTTCGATCTGGTGCTGGCCTTCGCCCGCCGCGCACGCGAGCTGGGCGCGCGACACCTGCTGGTGATCAGTTCGCTGGGCGCCCGCCCGGACAGCCCGATCTTCTACTGCCGGGTCAAAGGCGAGATGGAAGCGGCGCTCGAGGCCCAGGACTGGCCGCAGCTGACCATCGCGCGGCCGTCACAGCTGCTCGGCCCGCGCCTGGAGTTGCGCCTGAGCGAGCGGATCGCCGCGCCGCTGTCGCAACTGCTGCCGGGCAAGTACCACGGCATCGAAGCCTGCACGCTGGCCCGCGCGCTGTGGCGTCTGGCGCTGGAGGAAGGCGACGGCGTGCGCATCGTCGAGTCCGACGAGTTGCGCAAGCTCGGCAAATAGCGGCGCGCCGGGCGGCACGGACGCCGCCGGCGGCATCACACCTTGATGAAATGCTCGCGGTAGTGCCGCAGCTCGGCGATGGAGTCGCGGATGTCGTCCAGCGCCAGGTGCGTACCGCTCTTGCTGAATCCCTGCATGATCTGCGGCGCCCAGCGCGCGGCCAGCTCCTTGAGCGTCGAGACGTCCAGGTTGCGGTAGTGGAAGTAGCGCTCCAGCTCGGGCATCTGCCGATAGAGGAAGCGCCGGTCCTGGCAGATGCTGTTACCGCAGATCGGCGACTTGCCCTTCGGCACCCACTGTTCGAGAAACGCCAGGGTCTGGGCCTCTGCCTCGGCGGTGCCGATGCGGCTCTCCCGCACTCGCTGGGTCAGGCCCGAACCGCCGTGCTGGCGGGTGTTCCACTCGTCCATGCGCGCCAGCACCTCGTCGCTCTGATGCACCGCGATCACCGGCCCCTCGGCCAGTATGTTGAGCTGGCTGTCGGTGACGATGGTGGCCATTTCGATGATGACGTCGGTATCCGGGTCCAGACCGGTCATTTCCAGGTCGATCCAGATCAGGTTCTGCGGGTTCTGCATGATGGGCTCCTTGGCTGTGGCGCGCAGTTTAGCGGCTCGCCTGCGGGTCGTCAGGCCGGGGCGCACCGGGGCGCCAGAGCAGCAGCTGCGATTGCCGCCAGTCGTCGACCGCCAGCCGCTCTTCGGGCTCGACGCCCGGCACCTCGAAACTGTTGCTGATCAGCAGCGCGTCCGGCCGCATCTGCACGCAGGCCTTGCGCCACAGCGCCGGCATCGGGGCCGGCGAGAGGAAGCAGTAGACCACCTCGTACCACGCCAGATCGACGCGCCACAGGCTGCGCAGGACGATACGGCAGTTGCGTCGCGGCAGGCAGCGCAGCCAGGCGATGAGGAACGCCAGCGGCGCGGTCTCCACGCCGACGAAGCGCGCCTGCGGATAAGCCTGGGCCAGACGCGACAGACTGCCGGCCAGCCCGCAGCCCAGATCGACGAAACGGAAGTCCGCCGGCAGCCCGGCCAGACGTTCAGCCAAGCGCCGTTCGGCCGCCCGGCCGGTCAGATACAGCGGCACGCGCTCGAAAAAAACGTTCCAGTTCAGCAATAACAACGCGGCGAAGGCCGCCAGCGGCAGCCATCCCGGCAGGCTGTGATCGCGCAGCGCAACCAGCGCCGGCACGAAGGCCAGGTTGATCGGCCACCACCAGCGCGACAGGCCCAGCCGTGCGCCCAGCAAGGCGGCGAGCGCGCCCTGCATGATGGCCGCCTGCAGCAGCGAGACGTGCAGGCCCAGCAGGCGCGCCGCGGCCAGCAGCATCAACCAGGTCAGCAGCAGCGCCGCCAGCTGCGCACCCAGGGCGTGCAGGATCGGCGGACGAAAGCGCGGCGAGTCGGACATGAAGAACACGAAGACGGAACGGCAGGCCAGTCTACCTGCCGCCTGCGCGCCGAAACAGGCGGTCAGCGGCGCCGGTCGGCCATGCTAGACTCGCGCACCTTCATCGACCGACGCCCCGCACATGGCCAAACGCCAACTCAACCGCCGCCAGAACTGGCGCATCGAGAAAATCCAGGAAGAACGCACTGCCCGCGCGGCACGCCGCGAATCCCGCGCGCTGGAAGAACTGGAAGGCGGCGATCTGGGGCCGGAGCAGTTCGGTCTGGTGATCGCGCATTTCGGCGTGCAGGTCGAGGTCGAAGCTCAGGAAGGCGAGCACAGCGGGCAGGTCTTCCGCTGCCACCTGCGCGCCAACCTGCCGGCGCTGGTCACCGGCGACCGCGTGGTATGGCGCCCGGGCAACCAGGGCATCGGCGTGATCGTCGCGCAGCTGCCGCGCCACTCCGAACTGTGCCGCCCCGACACCCGCGGCCAGCTCAAGCCGGTGGCGGCCAACGTCGACCTGATCGTCATCGTCTTCGCGCCGCTGCCCGAACCGCACGCCAACCTGATCGACCGTTATCTGGTCGCCGCCGAACATGCCGGTATCCGTCCGCTGCTGCTGCTGAACAAGGCGGACCTGATCGACGAGCACAACGAGGGCGCGCTCAACGCGCTGCTGGCGGTCTACCGCACGCTTGGCTATCCGCTGCTGGAGGTGTCGGCCCACGGCGGCGCCGGCATGGACGAACTGCGCGCGGCGCTGGACGGCCACGTCAGCGTGTTTGTTGGCCAGTCCGGGGTGGGCAAGTCATCACTGGTGAACAGCCTGCTGCCGGGCGTCGATACCCGCGTCGGTGCGCTCTCGGAGCTGACCGGCAAGGGCACTCACACCACCACCACGGCGCGACTGTTCCACTTCCCCGGTGGCGGCGAACTGATCGACTCGCCCGGCATCCGCGAATTCGGCCTCGGCCACGTCAGCCGCGACGATGTCGAGGCCGGTTTCATCGAGTTCGCCGAGCTGCTCGGGCATTGCCGCTTCCGCGACTGCAAGCATGACCGCGAGCCGGGCTGCGCGCTGCTCAAGGCGCTTGAGGACGGACGCATCCAGCCGCAGCGGATGAACAGTTACCGGCACATCCTCAGCAGCCTGCCCGATCCCGACTACTAATCGTCGCCGCCGGCGGGCCGCGGCTGGTCGAGCTTTAGCACGCCTTCATCGAAGATGTTCAGCCGCTCGCGCACCTGCCCCGGCGGTAGCGGCTCACCGCTGGCGCCCGCCGGAGCAGACGGATTCGCCGGTGCGGCTGGCGCCTTGCTCGCATCGTCGCCCTCGGCCGGCACGAACTGCTCGTTCTCGATGTTGCGCTGCGCCTTCTTGGTCAGCACCAGGATGTCGATGCGCCGGTTGATCGGGTTGAGCGGGTTCTTGCGATCGAACAGCGCCGAGGAGGCATAGCCGACGACACGGGCGATCTGCTCTTCAGGGTAGCGTCCGGCGATGAGCGTGCGACGCGCCGCGTTGGCGCGGTTGGCGGACAGTTCCCAGTTGCCGAAATCGCCATTGCCGGCGTACGGCTTGGCGTCGGTATGGCCGCTGATGCTGATCTTGTTCGGCACCGCGCGAATGGTGTCGCCCATCGCCAGCAGGATGTCCTCGAAATACGGCTGCAGCTGCGCACTGCCGAGCGCGAACATCGGACGGTTTTCGTCATCCATGATCTGGATGCGCAGCCCGTCCTTGGTGATCTCGAACAGGATCTGATCCTTGAAGCGCTCCAGCTCGGGGTTCTCGTCGACCTTGTTCTGCAGCTCTTGCAGCAGCAGTTCCAGGCGCTCGCGTTCGATCTGTTCGGCGAGGGTTTCCACCTGATCGCCGTCGATCTGCACATCCGCCTGCGGCACCGCCGGGTCGATCTCCGGGTTGAGGGTGCGGTCCGGCGACGGCGTCGGCGTGCCACCCAGGTCGATCACGTGCGGGCTGGCGCTTTCGGTGAAGCCGATAGGGTCCTGAAAATAGCCGGAGATGGCGCGCTTCTGCTCCGGCGTCGCCGAGCTCATCAGCCACATCACCAGGAAGAACGCCATCATCGCAGTCATGAAGTCGGCGAAGGCAATCTTCCAGGCGCCGCCGTGATGGCCGCCGGCGGTCTTCTTGACCCGCTTAACGATGATCGGTTGATTGTTGTCCATAGCGGCGCTTAGCTGCCACGCATCGCTTGCTCAAGCTCGGTGAAGCTCGGGCGATGGGCATGGAACAACACCTTGCGGCCGAACTCGACGGCCAGCGTCGGCGGCATGCCGGAAGCCGAGGCGACCAGGGTGGCCTTGATTGCCTCGTAGAGATTCAGCTCCTCGCGCGCGTCGTGCTCGAGCGAGGCGGACAGCGGGCCGAAGAAGCCGTAGGCGGCGAGGATGCCGAGGAAGGTACCGACCAGCGCGGCGCCGACCTTCTCGCCGATCTCCGCGTTGTTGGCATCGGCCAGCACCGACATGGTCAGCACGATGCCGAGCACCGCGGCGACGATACCCATCGCCGGCAGGCCGTCGGCAATGCGATTCACCGCATGCGAAGGATGCTCCAGTTCTTCCTTGAGGCTGGCCAGCTCCATGTCGAACAGCCCTTCGAGTTCGTGCGGGGCCATGTTGCCGGTGGACATGATGCGCAGGTAATCGCAGATGAACGCGGTCATGCGCTCATCCTTGAGCACGCCAGGGTACTTGCTGAACAGCGGGCTGGCGGCCGGATCCTCGAGGTCCGCCTCGATGGCCATCATGCCCTCGCGACGGCTCTTGTTGAGCACCGAATAGAGCAGACCAAGCACTTCCAGGTAATAGGTCTGGGTGAAGCGACTGCTGAACATCTTCAGCGATTTCTGGAACACGATCTTCGTCGTGCTGCCCGGGTTGGCCTGCAGGAACGCGCCGAGCGCGGCGCCACCGATGATCAGCACTTCGAACGGATGGATGAGTGCCGCCAGGGCGCCACCGGAGAGCATGAAGCCGCCGAGCACGCTGCCAATTACCACGATGATGCCGAGAATCTTGACCATAGGTACGTCTGGGAAGCCTGATTACCAACCGCTCGAAACGAATCGGAGCACGTTTGCCCAGCGGCTCCGCGCTCCGTCAAGGAGGGGTATCTGAAAGAATTGTTCGGGTTATCGGAACTTTTGCGCCAGACTAAAGAGCATCCCGACGAAAAGCCAGTTCGGCGCCATGACCACAACGACTTCGCTACCCCGCAGCATCCCCGCCTGGATCAAGCTTCTCGACGATACCCCGCTGCCGGCATTCGCCGCGGTGCACGACAGCGTGCGCCGGGCGCTGCGCGACAACAGCCAGTCCATGCGCCAGATTGCCGAGCGGGTGCAGCCCAGCCCGGTACTGGCGCTGAGTTTTATCCGCGAAGCCAACCGGCATGGCGGCGAGGGCCAGCCTGCGGAGAATCTCGAAACCGCGCTCAGCCGCATCGGCGTGGAGCGCGCCGAACGCCTCCTCGACCGCATTCCCGCCACGGCAACCGCCGACATGCCGCCGGCGCTGCGGCAGATGGTGCTGATCAGCCGGCACGCCAGCCAGCAGGCCAGCGGCCTGTTCGCCGGCCGCCTGGCACGTCTGTGGCAGGACATCCACTGGGGTAGCCTGTTGTTTCTCTCGCCGGTTTGGGCACTGCTGGCCGCGCGCCCGCAGCTGTTCGAGGCCTGGGAACAGCGCGTGCTGGTCAGCGGCGAGCCGCTGCGGCGCGTCGAACAGCAACTGCTCGGCGTGCCGCTGCTGGAGCTGTGCCTGAGAATCGCCGAGCACTGGCATCTGCCCGACTGGATCATCCAGGGCTACCGACTGCTCGGCGGCAATCGTCGCCTGCTGGTCAAGGCGCTGCACATCGCCCGCGACAATGCTCACCCCTTGCAGCAGCAGCAACGGCTGGACGCCGACCCCGAACTGCGTCGCTGGCTGACCCTGCCGAGCAACACCATCGTGCTGGCCAACGGCCTGGCGCTCGCCGCGCATCACAGCTGGAGTGGCGTGCACAGCCTGCGCTGGCAGCAGTTGATCGGCCTGTACCTGCAACTGCCGATGGCGCAGGTGCAGCAGCTGGTCCACCAGCAGGCCGCTGACAGCGCGCGGGCCATCGGCCCGAACGACCTCTGGCACCCGGCGCAAGGACTGCTGTGGCCGTGGGACAGCCGCTTCCAGCACAAGAAAGCCGGCACCGCCAGCGTGCCCGATGCCGAAGCGCTGGCGCGCTGGCGCGACTGCTGCCGTGAGCTGCTGAGTGCGCCCAGCCCCTTCACCAACGTGCATCAACTGACGGCCTGCGCGCGAACCGCGCTGGTCAGCATCGGCATGCAGCGCGTACTGCTGATGCTGCTGGATCGCAAGAACCAGCGGCTGGTCACGCAACAGGACGTCGGCCTGCCGGAGCACGCCGCGCGCCTGATCCTCGATCCGCAACACAGCCAGGTGCTGCGCCGGTTGCTGGAAAAACCCGCACAGCTGTACCTGCAGCCAGACAACATCGCGACCTTCTCCGCGCTGCTACCCGGCACGCTCAAGGCGCTGTTTGCCGGCGAGCACCTGCTGCTGCGCTCGCTGGGCAGCAACGGGCGCGTGCTGATGCTGCTGATCGCCGACCAGGACAACGCCGCGCTAAGCGCCCCGACGCTGCAGGCGTTCGACAAGACCGCCCAGTGCATCGAGCGGGCGCTGGGCAATTTCAGCAAGCGCGGCAGCTGAGCTTTTTCGCTAGACTGCGCCTTCACCGACTCGCCGAGACCTGCCGTGTCCGTCTTTGCCAACCTGCCACTGGTAATCGAGCCTGCCGACCTGGCCGAACGCCTGCACGCCCCCGAACTGATTCTCGTCGACCTCACCAGCGCCGCCCGCTATGCCGAAGGCCACCTGCCCGGCGCGCGCTTCGTCGACCCCAAGCAGACCCAGCTGGGCCAGCCACCGGCGCCGGGATTGCTGCCACCCAAGGCACAACTCGAAGCGCTGTTCGGCGCCCTCGGCCATCGCGCCGATGCGGTCTATGTGGTCTATGACGACGAGGGCGGCGGCTGGGCCGGGCGCTTCATCTGGCTGCTCGATGTGATCGGCCATCGCCACTACCACTACCTCGACGGCGGCCTGCATGCCTGGCTGGCCGAACGCCGCCCGCTGTCGCGCGACGTGCCGGTCGCGGCTGGCGGCCCGGTCGCACTGCAACTCGACAGCGCGCCCATCGCCACCCGCGAATACCTCGAAAGCCGCCTCGGCGCGGACGATCTGGTGGTCTGGGACGCCCGCTCGCCGCAGGAATACCGCGGCGAGAAGGTGCTCGCCGCTCGCGGCGGGCACATTCCCGGCGCAGTGAACTTCGAATGGACCGCCGGCATGGACCCGGCACGCGCGCTGCGTATCCGCAGCGACATAGCCGAGCAGCTCCAGGCACTCGGCATCGTGGCGGAGAAGGAAATCATCACCCACTGCCAGACGCATCACCGCTCGGGCTTCACCTACCTGCTGGCCAAGGCTCTGGGCTACCCCAGAATCAAGGGCTACGCCGGCTCCTGGGGCGAATGGGGCAACCTGCCCGATACGCCGATCCAGTCATGAAAAGGTCATCCATGAAAGATCGCTTGTTCGTCATCAGCCAGTACCTGCTGCCGCATCACCTGATTTCGCGCCTGGCCGGCTGCCTGGCCGAATGTCGCATTCCCTGGCTGAAGAACGCCTTCATCAAGTGTTTCGCCCGACATTTCCAAGTAGACATGAGCCAGGCACAGATCGAAGACCTGAGCGCCTACGAGCACTTCAACGCGTTCTTCACCCGCGCGCTGAAGGATGGCGCCCGCCCGCTGGACCCGACGCCCGGCGCCATTCTCAACCCCTGCGACGGCGCCATCAGCCAGCTCGGCAAGATCGAGCAGGGCCGCATCTTCCAGGCCAAGGGCCACAGCTACAGCGTCACGGAGCTGCTCGGCGGCGATCACCAGCGAGCCGCGCCGTTCATGGGCGGCGACTTCGCCACCGTCTACCTGTCGCCCAAGGACTACCACCGGGTGCACATGCCGATCACTGGCACCCTGCGCGAGATGGTCTATGTACCGGGACGCATCTTCTCGGTGAACACGGTGACCGCCCAGGGCGTGCCGGAACTGTTCGCGCGCAACGAGCGCGTGGTGTGCATTTTCGACACTGAACGCGGGCCGATGGCGATGGTGCTGGTCGGCGCGATGATCGTCGCCAGCATCGAAACCGTCTGGGCCGGCCTCGTCACGCCACCTAAGCGCACGCTGAAGACGTTCCTGTACGACGAATCCGCGCGCGCACCGATCCGGCTGGAAAAAGGCGCGGAAATGGGCCGCTTCAAGCTCGGCTCCACGGTGATCCTGCTGTTCGGACCGGAGCAGGTTCGCTGGGCGGAGCAACTGGGCCCGCTGAGCCCGGTGTGCATGGGCGAAGCGCTCGGCCAGGCGCAGAAATGATGCCGGCAGGGCCTGCAGAATGAGCAGGCCCACCCGCGCGCGGCGCCGCACCCGACACGCCCTGCGACAACCCGGCGTACCGGAACGACCAATCATCGGATAATATCAAAATGACATCGTCGATCATCAACACGACGAAGCGCAGCTGATAGAGTTCGCTGACAAGGCACCGATGGTCGGTGCTGCGGGAGTTTTCCGGTTGCAGAGTCTTCATTTGCCATTGCGCGTACCCACGCCGACCCAGCAGAGCCTGAGCTTCTGCGAGGCGAGCGTGCGCGCACTGCAGGTGTGGCTCGCCGGCCTGCCCAAGGCCAATCTGGGAGAAATGGCACGCCAGCTCTACCAGGCGCTGGTGGAAATCAACCAGCTGCGTGTGCCGTCGCAAACCCGTCTGCAACTGCTGGAACTGCTACGCCCCGAGGTGCACTACGTCTGCGGGCACCTTGAGCGGCACTACCTGAATCAACCGATCGTGCTCGACGAGCGGCCACGCAAGATCGCCGGCCTCTGCCAGGCGCTGCAGAATCATCTGGCGACCGGCTACAAGCTGATCGTCGTGCGCGCCCTCGCACGCTCCGAGCAGGATCGTCGGCAGCTTCTGACGATCGCGCTGCAGCGTGCGGTGCACAGCCTCGGCGCGCTGCTAACGCGCTCCGCCCAGCTCTACAGCCCGGCCGCCGAGAGCCTCTGGCTCGAGTTGCACCAGCTCTATCAGCTCGCTGCGCAGCACGCCGTGCAGGGCGCCGCGGTGCGCGACCCGCTGGCGCACTACGGTCCGGGCCTGAGCACCGAACAGTGCTACCTCGCCACGCTGCTGCTGGGCTGCGCGCGCTGCAACCAGCTGCGCCAGTCCGGCATCGCCCGACTGGCCAAGGCACTGGAGGCCTGGAGCATGCTGGCGGTGATCCAGCCGGCCAGCGCACCGTCCAGCCTGTTCGTCTTCTCGCCGCAGCATGACAGTGCGCCGCGTTACCGCTCGCTGTTCGCCCGCGACGCGCTGCCGAGCATGTGCGGCATCGACACCAGCCGGCTGGTCGCAGCGCTCGCCGATCACCTGCGCCTGCCGCCGGAGCATCGCGACCGCTCTTCGCTGCCGGACGCCAGTGGCATCGGCGATGACCTGCTGCTGCACCTGAGCGCAGCCTGGGGCGACATGTCCGAGCGCTCCTTCCAGCGCACGCCGGCCAACGGCACGCTGCACCTGTGCATCGGCATGACCGCCCTGCACTACCAACTCGCCGGCCGGCGTCCATTTAACGCCGTGCTGGAGCGTCACGAGGAACCCAGCTCGGCAGTGTTCAAGGCCAACAACGGCGCCCCCGACGTCTGGGCGAACGCCTTCGACGCGCAAAGCCTCAACGGCGACGGCCTGCTGCCCGATGAACACATCGAGTTCGTTCGCCCGACCAATCCCAGCCAGGCACCAGCGGCCGCGCAAGCCAGCGAGCAGACCTACCCCGAGTTCGAGGTTCGCCTGGTCAACCACAGCCCCGGCGGTTACTGCCTGGCCTGGCCGGCCGAGGTTCCCGCACAACTGCAGGCTGGCGAGCTGCTGGGACTGCGCGACGGCGACAACGGCTGGAGCGTCGCCGTGGTGCGCTGGGTTCGCCAGGTGCGCGGCGGCGGCACGCAGATGGGCGTCGAACTGATCGCGCCGCAAGCGCAACCCTGCGGCCTGCGTCTGCTGCGCAAGACCGAGCTGGGCAGCGAATACCTGCGCGCGCTGCTGCTGCCGGCAATCCCGGCCATCGGCCAGGCGGCGACCCTGATCGCCCCGCGCCTGCCGTTTCAGCAGGGCCACAAGGTGCTGATCAATCAGGAAGGCAACGAGCAGCGCGCCGTACTGCAGCGCCGCCAGAGCCATACCGGCAACTACAACCAGTTCGAGTACCAGCTCATCGGCCAGCCGCCCGCCGAGCCGGAGATGCCGGTCACAGCCTGGGGAACCCGCGCAGTCAATGGGGACGCAGATTTTGACTCACTCTGGAAGTCGCTGTAGATTGCCGGCACCCGTATTTTCGCCCGCCCGCGCACCTTCGGCGCGCTTTTGATCTGTCGTCATGGCCCTGCAAAAGAAAACCATCCGCCTGTTGATTCTCGAGGATTCGCAGAACGAAGCCGAGCGTCTGGTCAGTCTGTTCCGCAATGCCGGACAGGCCACCCGGGTGCATCGCCTCACGTCCAGCGATGATCTCGCGAGCGCGCTGCAACAGACCTGGGACCTGCTGATCGCCGCGCCGAGCAGCGAGAATCTCGAACCGAGCGAGGCCATCGCCGCCATCCGCCGGCAGGCCAAGGACATCCCGATTATCCAGCTCACCGCGAGCAACGACGCCGAAGCGATCACCGATGCGCTGACGCTCGGCGCCCAGGACGCACTGCCGCAGGGCGAGGACGAGTGGCTGCTACTGGTGGCCAACCGCGAGCTGGCCAACCTCGAACAGCGGCGCGCCCGGCGTTCGGCGGAAGTGGCGTTGCGCGAGGCGGAAAAACGCTGCCAGCTGCTGCTCGACAGCTCGGTGGACGCCATTGCCTACGTGCACGACGGCATGCACATCTATGCCAACCGCGCCTACCTTGAGCTGTTCGGCTACGCCGACGTCGAAGATCTGGAAGGCATGCCGATGATCGACCTGATCGAAGCCTGCGATCAGGGCAGTTTCAAGACCTTCCTGAAGAACTACCAGACGATGGAAGGTAACAGCGAGCTGACCTGCAGTGGCGTGCGCTTCGATGGCGACAGCTTCCAGGCGCGCATGCACTTCTCGCCAGCCACCTACGATGGCGAGCCGTGCATCCAAGTCGTGATCCGCGCCGAAAACGACAGCGCCGAACTGCAGAAGCTGCGCGAGATCAGCACGCAGGACCCGATTACCGGCCTGCACAACCGCAACCATTTCACCGAACTGGTCGACAGCGCCGTCGAGCGCGCGGTCAATGCCGGCCAGATCGCCAGCCTGGCGTATATCCGCGTGGACCGCTTCGCCAGCCTGCAGGCCGAAATCGGCCTGAGCGATGCCGACCAGCTGCTGCACCAGCTGGCCGATGTGCTGCGCGGATACTTTGACGCCCAGGCGCCGCTGGCCCGCTTCGCCGACGATGTGTTCACCGCGCTGCAGCCCGGTATCGCACCGGACCAGGCCGAAGTCTCGCTGCGCAAGCTGCTGACTCGCGTCGAAGGCCACCTGTTCGACATTGGCGGTCGCACCGTGCAGACCACCCTGAGCATCGGCGTCGCTGGCCTGGACGAGAAGACCGCGCGCGCGCAGGACGTCATCGAACGCGCCCATCGCTGTGCCGACGAACTCACCGACGGCAACTCGCTCAAGCGCTATGATCCGGCCGACGAGCTGGCGGCGGCTGCAAGTCGCGGCAATCTCGCCGCCATGCTGCAGCAGGCGCTGGACACCAACAGTTTCCGCCTGCTGTTCCAGCCGATCATCAGCCTGCGCGGCGACAGCCACGAGCACTACGAGGTGCTGCTGCGCCTGCTCGACCCACAGGGCGTCGAAGTCCCGCCGGCGCAGTTCCTCAGCGCTGCCAGCGACGCTGGCCTGGCCGGCAAGATCGACCGCTGGGTGATCCTCAACTCGATCAAGCTGCTTGCCGAACATCGCACCAAGGGCCACAGCACGCGGCTGTTCCTGCACCTGTCCAGCGCCAGTCTGCAGGATCCCGGGCTGCTGCCCTGGCTCGGCGTCGTGCTCAAGGCAGCCCGCCTGCCGGGCGACGCGCTGGTGTTCGAGCTCAACGAACCGGATGCGGTGGCCTACCTCAAACCCGCCAAGGCGTTGGGCCAAGGCCTCGCCGAGCTGGGTTGCCACATGGCGCTGAGCAACTTCGGCTGCGTGCTCAATCCATTCAACACGCTGCGTCACCTGAACGCGCTGTTCGTCAAGGTCGACGGCTCCTACACCCAGGATCTGAGCCGCCAGGAGAACCAGGAAGCGCTCAAGCAGCTGCTCGCCGACCTGCACGAACACAAGCGCCGGAGCATCGTACCCTTCGTCGAGAGCGCCACGGTGCTGGCGACGCTCTGGCAGGCGGGCGTCAACTACATCCAGGGTCATTACCTGCAAGGCCCCAGCCAGTCGATGGACTACAACTTCTCCTCGGACGAGGAGTAACCGTCCCCCTGCATCAGGCACGACCTTGATCGGGATCAGCGAGACGTCACAACACTCGACTAGAGTGTTCTGACGTCTTTTGATCCGAGAGGAGTCGCCATCATGGCCATGATGAAAGCCGCGGTGTTCGTCGAACCGGGCCGTATCGAACTGCAGGACAAGCCGATCCCCGAGATCGGCCCCAACGATGCGCTGCTGCGTATCACCACCACCACCATCTGCGGCACCGACGTACACATCCTCAAGGGCGAATATCCGGTCGCCCGCGGCCTGACCATCGGCCACGAGCCGGTGGGTATCATCGAAAAGCTCGGCAGCAACGTGCAGGGTTACCAGGAAGGCCAGCGGGTCATCGCCGGTGCCATCTGCCCGAACTTCTCCTCCTACGCCAGCCAGGACGGTCTCTCCTCGCAAGACGGCGGCTGCAGCTGCCACGGCTACAAGCCGATGGGCGGCTGGCGCTTCGGCAACACGATCGACGGCACCCAGGCCGAATACGTGCTGGTGCCCGACGCGCAGGCCAACCTGGCGCCGGTGCCCGACGGATTGACCGATGAGCAGGTCCTGATGTGCCCGGACATCATGTCCACCGGCTTCGCTGGCGCCGAGGCGGCCAACATCAAGATCGGTGACATCGTGGTGATCTTCGCCCAGGGGCCGATCGGCCTCTGCGCCACCGCCGGCGCCAAGCTGCGCGGCGCGAGCACCATCATCGCGGTGGACGGCGTCGATGCCCGGCTGGATATCGCGCGACGGATGGGCGCTGACGTGACGATGAACTTCCGCAACGTCGATGTCGTCGACGAGATCATGAAGCTGACCGGTGGCCGTGGCGTCGATGCCGCCATCGAAGCGCTCGGCACCCAGACCACTTTCGAGCAGGCGCTGCGCGCGCTCAAGCCCGGCGGCACGCTGTCGAGTCTGGGCGTCTACTCCAGCGACCTGACCATTCCGCTGGGCGCGTTCCATGCCGGCCTCGGCGACAACAAGATCGTCACTTCGCTGTGCCCCGGCGGCAAGGAACGCATGCGCCGGCTGCTCAACGTAGTGGCGTCCGGGCGCGTCGACCTCGGCCCACTGGTGACCCACCAGTACGCGCTGAACGACATCGAAGCGGCCTACGACCTGTTCGCCAATCAGCGTGACGGCGTGCTCAAGGTGGCCATCAAGCCCTAAAGCAGCCAGTACCCGGAAACGACAAGCCCCGAGCCGACCCCGACTCGGGGCTTGTCGTTTCTGCCGTTATGCCTATCGGAAAAGGCGTTACTCCGCGCCTTCCCGGTCGCGATAGCCGAGCAGATAGAGGATGCCATCCAGCCCCAGAGTGGAGATCGCCTGCTTGGCCGACTGTTTGACCAGCGGTTTGGCGCGGAACGCCACGCCGAGGCCGGCCAGACCGAGCATCGGCAGGTCGTTGGCGCCGTCGCCGACCGCGATGGTCTGCTCCAGGCGCAGCCCTTCCTGCTCAGCCAGCTGGCGCAGCAGATCGGCCTTGCGCTGGGCGTCGACGATCGGCTCGACCGCCACGCCGGTGACCTTGCCGTTGACGATTTGCAGTTCGTTGGCGAACACGTAATCGATGCCCAGCTTGGCCTGCAGCTGCCGGGCGAAGTAGCTGAAACCACCGGAGAGGATTGCCGTCTTGTAGCCGAGCCGCTTGAGCTCGGCGAACAGCAGCTCGGCGCCCTCGGTCAGACGCAAGCTGGCGCCGATGTCCGCCAGCACGTTCTCCGAGAGCCCCTCGAGCAGCGCCAGGCGCTCCTTGAAGCTGGCGCGGAAATCCAGCTCACCGCGCATGGCGCGCTCGGTGATCTCCGCCACCTGCTCGCCGACGCCGGCAGCCTTGGCCAGTTCGTCGATGACCTCCGCCTCGATCAGCGTCGAATCCATGTCGAACACCGCCAGACGCCGGTTGCGGCGGAAGATCGAGTCGCGCTGGAAGGCGATGTCGACGTTCAGCTCCTGCGCCACGCTGAGGAATTCGGCACGCAGCGCCGCGGTGTCTTCCGGCTCGCCGCGCACGGAGAATTCGATGCAGCCCTTGCCCAGCTCCTCGGGCACGTCCAGCGGCATGCGCCCGGAGAGGCGGTCGATGTGATCGATGTTCAGGCCGAACTTCGCGGTGATCGAGCTGACCCGGTGCAGCTGCTCGGCGGTGACCTTGCGCGTCAGCAGGGTCACGATATGCCGCGACTTGCCCTGACCGGCCACCCAGTGCTGGTAGTCGTCTTCGGACACCGGCGTGAAGCGCACCTGCTGGTCGTGCTTGTAGCCCATGAACAGCACGTCCTTGAGCACCGCCGAGGCGCCTTCGCTATCGGGCAGCTCGACCAGGATGCCGAAGGACAGCGTGTCATGGATCACCGCCTGACCGATATCGAGGATGTTCACGCCACCCTGCGCCAGGACACCTGTGATGGCTGCAGTCAGACCGGGACGATCTTCCCCGGTGATGTTGATCAGGACGATTTCGCGCAAGGCGCAACTCCCATGCAAAGAAGGCGCGCATTCTACAACATCCGCGCCGGGCTATCCGGTACGCGCGGGGGCTTCGACGTTTCGTCTGCTTTACCGCGCAGACCTTCAGCCGCCATCGCGCTTTCCGTATACTGCCCGCCAATTTCCTTCGAGAAGAGCCGCGCTCTGTGAACCGGCCCGCATCCGTCAAGCCAGACAATTTCTTCCTCATGCTCTACCGCGCCGTGCGTCAGCACCGCGTCCCACTGGTGCTGCGCATCGCCAGCCACACGCTGTTGCTGGTCGCCCTGGCGCTGGTCATCTATGCGTGGGTGATCGGCATGCAGTTCAAGCAGGCGATGGAGCAGCAGGCCGATGCGCTCGGCCAGAGCCTGGTCACACAGACGGCCGCCTCGGCTACCGATCTGCTGGTAGCCAACGACATCCTCAGTCTCAACGTGCTGCTCAGCAATCTGGTGAAGAATCCGCTGGTCGCCCATGCCGCCATCTACAGCGTGGACAACCGCGTGCTGGCCGAGTCCGGTACGCGGCCGCAGCACAGCCTGCTGGGTGACGACAAGGGCCTGTATTCCACGCCGATCAGCTTCCAGGAAGTGATCGCCGGCCATCTGCGCATCAGCCTCGACATGCAGCAGTTCCAGCAACCGATGACCATCAGCCTGCAGAGCATGGGCCTGCTCAGCCTGATCCTGCTGGCGCTCGCGCTGGTGCTGAGCATGCGTCTGGGCCGCCAGCTGTCCACGCCGCTGCTGCAGCTGCGCCTGTGGCTGCGCGATCCGGACGACCCCGCGCCGGGCGCCGGGCGTCAGGACGAGATCGGCGACCTCGCTCGTCAGCTGCAGGCACGTCTGGTGCCGGAAAAACCCGAGCCGGAACTGGATCTCGGCGAAATGCTCGACGAGGGCTATTTCGATCAGGTCGATCCGCGTGACTTCAGCGAACCGCCTGCGGCCGCACCGACGCAACCGATCGAGCCGTCACTCGGCGAGCCGGCGGCCCTGCGCGCGGACGATGACTTCGAACCGTTCGGCGCCTTCGACGACGAAGATCCGCCGTTCGCCGCCCCGACGCCGCCGGCGCCGACCCCACCGGCCGCGCCGCGCAAGAGTGCGGTGCTGGCCATTCAGCTCGGCGGCCAGGAACAGCTGCGACGCCTGCCGCGCGAGCGTCTGACCGATCTGCTGCAGCGCTACCGTGACTCCCTGCAGCAAGCGGCAACGCTCTATCAGGCGGAACTGCAGACACTCAACGACGGCAGCAGCCTGATGCTGTTCCACAGCCAGGACGATGAACAGAACTACCTCACCCACGCGATCTGCTGCGGCGAGCTGATGCGCGCGCTGAGCCACGCGCTGCAGATCGAGGTCGCCGACAGCGGGCTGACCCTGCAGCTGCAACTAGGCCTGACCGAAGGCGAAGGTCTGTACGAGCTCAGTCAGGGCGATCTGCTGCTCAGCGACGCCGCTCAGGCGGCATTGGCGATGTCGCTGCACAGCCGCAACCTGCTGCTGGTCGAGCGCAGCATCGGCGACGACCCGCTGATCAGGCAGCGCGCACGCATCCGCCCGATCGCCAGCCCGGAGGGTGCCTGCTGCGTGGAGCGACTGCTGGAGCCGTATCCGTCGCTGCTGGAGCGCCAGCTGACGCGCATGCACGAGCTACGTCAGCGCAGCTGAGGCGCTGCACGCGTTCACCCTCCCCTTCGCGCCGCCAGCCGGCGCGCTTGCTTACCGACAGATAGCCACGCAAAAGCCGGCCGCGCGCCGAAACCGGCTGCGGCTGCGGCTGCGGCTGCGCGAAGGTATGAGGAATCGGGAGGCTGACGAGCCGGCCAGCGTCTTTCCCGGCCGGCTCGCGGGGCGATCAGAAGCGGAACACTTCCATATCAGTGCGGATCGGCTCGAGTGCCGGGATGCGCGGCACCTTCGCTTCGGCGGCCTTGTTCGGCCTGGCGGGTTCACGCTTGGGTGCAGCCGGCTTGGCGACGGCCAGCGGCTTTGCCGCGGTCGCCAGCATTTCACCGAGACGCTGCAGCAGCACGCTCTGCGCATGCACCTGATCGGCCGGCGAGCCCTGATGCTCCTCTTGCAGGCGAACCAGGCGACTGCCTTGCAGCTTGCCCTGCTTGTCCAGCAGTCGCCATTGCGCCTCCAGCACCGCCGGGTGCGCCGGGCCGGAATCCAGCCGGGTAATGGCCACTTCAACCTGAACATCCGGTGTGAACCCAGCGCCGGCCGGACTCAACTGCACACGCTGGGTCTCGAGCCCGGCGGCGAGCTGGCGCAACAGCAGCTGTTCGATGTCGCCCTGCAGGCTGCCGGCCCAGCGCGCATGCTGCGCATCGGCCGCCAGGCTGCCGTCAGGCAGGCGCTGCAGCATGGCATCACGCTGCAGATAATCCGCGAGGGTCACCGGTCCCAGCAGCACCGCCGGACCATCGATCCGCTCCGGCATAGTGGCCGATCCATTCTCCAGGCGGTACATGGGCAGCGGCTGCTGCAGCATGCAGCCAGACAAGCTGGCGCTGAGTACCAGCAAGACAGTCGAAAGACGCAGCAACTTGTTCATTACCCTCTTACACCATGATCCAGGCTATGCAACGGCGGGCGCCGGCTACCCGATCGTCGGTGACGGCCAGCCATGCGGCGTGCTGGACGATCCGAAAGTCGGATCGACAGAGCGTCGCCTGTTTGAAAGGTGGCTATCTTCCGTGAATCCGGCCCCGGATGCCAGCACTGAAGCGCGCCACTCAGCCCACGCGTTCGACCTGCAAGCCATCGACTCGCTGGAAACCACGCGGCAGCTTATTGCCACGTCGCCCGCGCTCGCCCTTGTAATGTTCCAAGTCATCGGCCTTGAGCGACAGCGTGCGCTTGCCGGCCTGCAGCGTCAGCGTTGCGCCTGCCGAAAGCACCGCCAGATCGACCAGGTATTCCTCGCGGCTGGCTACCCGCTCGCCAGGAATACCGATGATCTTGTTGCCCTTGCCCTTGCCCAGCTGCGGCAGATCCCGCACCGGGAACACCAGCAGGCGCCCTTCGGTCGTCACCGCCGCCAGCCAGTCGTCGTCGCGGCTGTGCAGCGGCCGCGGTGCCACCACTTTCGCGCCGGCCGGCAGCGACAGCAGTGTCTTGCCCGCCTTGTTCTTGGCCTGCAAGTCATCACCCTTGACCACGAAACCGTAGCCGGCGTCCGAGGCAATCACGTACAGGGCATCGTCATCGGGCAGCAGCACGCATTCGAAGCTGGCGCCGGGCGGCGGCGTCAGGCGGCCGGTGAGCGGCTCGCCCTGGCCTCGCGCCGAAGGCAGCGAGTGCGCCGCCAGCGAATAGCTGCGCCCGGTGCTGTCGATGAACACCGCGAACTGGTTCGAGCGCCCGCCAGCGGCGGCCTTGAACCCGTCGCCGGCCTTGTAGGAGAGGCCGGTTGCGTCGATGTCATGGCCCTTGGCGCAACGCACCCAGCCTTTCTCGGAAATCACCACGGTGACCGGCTCGGACGGCAGCAGTTCGTTTTCCGACAGCGCACGGGCTTCGGCGCGCTCGACGATCGGCGAGCGCCGCGCATCGCCGTAGGTCTCGGCGTCGGCCAGCAACTCCTTGCGCACCAGCTTCTTCAGCTTGGTCTCGCTGCCGAGCAGCGCCAGCAGCTGCTCGCGCTCCTTCATCAGCTCGTCCTGCTCGGCGCGGATCTTCATCTCCTCGAGGCGTGCCAGCTGGCGCAGGCGCGTATCGAGGATGTAGTCGGCCTGCAGCTCGGACAGCGCGAAGCGCGCCATCAGCACCGGCTTGGGCTGGTCCTCGGTGCGGATGATGTGAATCACCTCGTCGAGATTGAGGAAGGCGACCAGCAAACCGTCCAACAGGTGCAGGCGCTTCTCCACCTTATCCAGGCGGAACTGCAGACGGCGGCGCACGGTGCCGATGCGGTAGGTCAACCACTCGCTGAGCAGCACGCGCAGGTTCTTCACCTGCGGCTTGCCGTCCAGGCCGATGACGTTGGTGTTGACCCGGTAGCTCGACTCCAACTCGGTGGTGGCGAACAGGTGGGTCATCAGCTCGTCGGCATCCACGCGGTTGGAGCGAGGAATGATGACGATACGGCAGGGATTCTCGTGATCCGATTCGTCGCGCAGGTCGGCGACCATCGGCAGCTTCTTGGCCTGCATCTGCGCGGCGATCTGCTCCAGCACCTTGGCGCCGGAGACCTGGTGCGGCAGCGCGGTGACCACAATGTCGCCGTCTTCAAGCCGGTACACGGCGCGCATGCGTACCGAGCCGCGACCGCTTTCATAGATCTTCAGCAACTCCGCGCGCGGCGTGATGACTTCCGCCTCGGTAGGGAAATCCGGACCGAGAATATGCTCGCAGAGCTGCTCGACGGTGGCGTTCGGCTCGTCGAGCAGGCGCACGCAGGCCGCCGCGACTTCGCGCAGGTTATGCGGCGGCACGTCGGTGGCCATGCCCACGGCGATGCCGGTGGTGCCGTTGAGCAGCAGGTTGGGCAGGCGCGCCGGCAGCGTCGCCGGCTCGTCGAGCGTGCCGTCGAAGTTCGGCACCCAATCCACCGTGCCCTGCCCCAGCTCGGACAGCAGCACCTCGGAATAGCGCGATAACCGCGCCTCGGTGTAACGCATGGCAGCGAACGATTTGGGATCGTCCGGCGCACCCCAGTTGCCCTGACCGTCGACCAGCGTGTAGCGGTAGCTGAACGGCTGGGCCATCAGCACCATGGCCTCGTAGCAGGCGCTGTCGCCATGCGGGTGGAACTTGCCGAGCACGTCGCCGACGGTGCGCGCCGACTTCTTGTGCTTGGCGTCGGCGTTCAGACCCAGCTCGCTCATCGCATAGACGATGCGCCGCTGCACGGGCTTGAGGCCGTCGCCGATGTGCGGCAGGGCGCGGTCCATGATCACGTACATGGAATAGTTGAGGTAGGCCTGCTCGGTGAAGTCGGCAAGGGAGCGCCGCTCCACGCCGTCCAGGCTCAGGTCGAGTGTTTCGCTCATGGTCGATCCGTGGCGTGTTGGCGCAGCACCAGGGTGCCGG
The DNA here is from genome assembly GCF_056336065.1 of Stutzerimonas sp. 21-1. Classification (NCBI taxonomy): domain Bacteria; kingdom Pseudomonadati; phylum Pseudomonadota; class Gammaproteobacteria; order Pseudomonadales; family Pseudomonadaceae; genus Stutzerimonas; species Stutzerimonas sp. 21-1. Next base: position 3,522,067 of record NZ_CM150500.1, read on the forward strand.
CGCGCTGGGTGAATTCGAGACGTTTCAGGGCGCTCATGCCGAGCAGGATCTGCTCGCTGTCGAAGCCTGGGGCGATGACCGCGCGTACGTCGCGTAGGACGATGTCGCCCAATTGCAGGCGCTCGATCTGCGTGCGATAGCCGGTGGTGCGGCCGTTGGCGGTCTGCAGCTGAACCGGCGCGCCGCGCTCGAGCTGCAGACGCCCAGCCAGCTCCACCGGCACCGCCACGTCGGTGGCGCCGGTGTCGAGCAGGAAGGTGACGGGCATATCGTTGATTCGGCCATCGGCGACAAAATGCCCGCTGCGATTGCCGGCCAGCTGCACTTCGATCTGGCCGTTCTCGACGCGCGAGAGCGGTTCACGATTGGGATTGCTGCGTTCACCTTCCCAATCGGCGAAAAAGCGCGTGGCGAGGAACAGACCGGCAGCCCAGGCGAGCACCAGCATCACCCGCCCGGCGCGTCGACCGGCCGTCTGGCTCACGGCGCGTTCCAGCCGCCGGCCGGCGCGGCGAAACGCCAGACGATCGGACGCTGCTCACCATCGGCGCGGCGCATGTCGTTGTTGTCGACGCCGATCCAGGCACCCTCGGCGTCGAGCCACAGCGCTTCGGCGGTACCGAAGCGTGTCGGGTAGCGTCGCTCCTCGCTCAACGCCGTCGCGACGAACGACCAGCAACGCTCCACGGCGCCGGTCGCCGGTACACGGCGGCAGACCTGATGCGCCAGCGGCTCCAGAGTGAACAGCTTGTCCTGATGGAAGGCCACGGCGGTAAAGCCCGGCGCCGTGGGCTGTTGCCCGAGTGCTGGCGGTGGCAGCTCCTGACCGCCCTCGGACAGCAGTACACAACCGCCGGTGCAGTGCCAGCTGTTCTGCCGGCGATGGAGCACCAGCAGCCCGCGGCGCTCGCGCTCAGCCGCCAGCCACATGCGCTCGGCCGCCGGATCGACAGCGATGCCTTCGAACATCGCATTGAAATGCAGCAGCATGCCGCTGGCCCGCGCCTGGCGTACCAGCGACGATGGCAGGCGCAGCCATTCGGCGCTGCCGGCCGGATTGACCCGCAGCACGCCGGCGTGCGCTTCGCTGACCAGGTAACGATTGCCCAGGCTGTCGCAGCTCAGGCCTTCGAAATCCATCTGGCCGCCGCGCAGCTGGCCACTGACCCAGGTACGCATGCGCATACCCCAGGGCAAGCCGCTGGCTGGTGGCGGCGGCAGCTCGAAACGCTCCGCCTCGGCCTGCCATTCGCCGGCGCCGCCGGAGAGCCGGTAGAGCCGGTCGTCGTCGCGATCGGATACGGCCCACAGCGCATCGCCGCACCAGGCCAGGCCGGAGAGATTGCCGCCGGTCATACCGGCAACCGCATGCTCGCTGACCAGCTGCAGCTCGACCGGCGCCGCGCTGGCCGGCACGGCCGCGCCGAGCAGGCCGAGCAGCACCAGGTAGCGGCGGATCAAACCAGTACCTCGGCCAGATTGCCCTTCGACTCCAGCCAGCTCTTGCGGTCGCCGGCGCGCTTCTTGGCCAGCAGCATGTCCATGATTTCGCGGGTGCCGTCGAAGTCATCGAGGGTCAGCTGGACCAGCCGGCGGGTGTTGGGGTCCATGGTGGTTTCGCGCAGTTGCGGCGGGTTCATCTCGCCGAGACCCTTGAAGCGCGTGACCTGCGGCTTGCCGCGACGCTTCTCGGCCACCAGGCGCTCGAGGATGCCGTCGCGCTCGGCCTCGTCAAGGGCGTAGAAGATGTCCTTACCCAGATCGATGCGATACAGCGGCGGCATCGCGACGTAAACGTGGCCGGCTTCCACCAACGGGCGGAAATGCTGGACGAACAGCGCACAGAGCAGCGTGGCGATGTGCAGACCGTCGGAGTCGGCGTCGGCGAGGATGCAGATCTTGCCATAGCGCAGCTGCGAAAGATCGCTGGAGCCCGGATCGAGCCCGACGGCCACGGCGATGTTGTGTACTTCCTGGCTGGCCAGCACTTCGCCACCGTCCACTTCCCAGGTGTTGAGGATCTTCCCGCGCAGCGGCAGGATCGCTTGAAACTCCTTGTCGCGCGCCTGCTTGGCGCTACCGCCGGCCGAATCACCTTCCACCAGGAACAGCTCGGCGCGTGCCGGGTCCTGTCCGGCACAGTCGGCCAGCTTGCCCGGCAGCGCCGGGCCCTGGGTGATCTTCTTGCGCTCGATCTTCTTGCTCGCCTTCAACCGCCGGCCGGCGTTGTTGATCGCCAGTTCGGCGAGCTGCAGGCCCAGCTCAGGGTTGGCGTTGAGCCACAGACTGAAGGCGTCCTTGACCACCCCGGAGACGAACGCGGCGGCCTCGCGCGAGGACAGCCGTTCCTTGGTCTGCCCGGAGAACTGCGGCTCCTGCAGCTTCATCGAGAGCACGAAAGCGATACGTTCCCAGACATCCTCCGGCGCCAGCTTTACGCCGCGCGGCAGCAGGCTGCGAAACTCGCAGAACTCGCGCATGGCATCGAGCAGGCCCTGGCGCAGACCGTTGACGTGGGTGCCGCCCTGCGCGGTGGGAATCAGGTTGACGTAGCTTTCCTGCACGCTGTCGCCGCCCTCGGGCAACCACAGCAATGCCCAGTCGACTGCCTCGGTATTGCCGGAAAGCGCGCCGACGAAGGGCTCGTCAGGCAGGCGGGCGAACTCGCTGACAGCATCGACCAGATAGGAACGCAGGCCGTCCTCGTAATGCCATTCGACCTTCTCGCCGCTGGCCTTGTCCTCGAAGCTGACGTTCAGCCCCGGACACAGCACCGCCTTGGCCTTGAGCACGTGTTTGAGCCGGCTGATGGAGAACTTCGGTGAGTCGAAGTACTTGGCATCCGGCCAGAACTGCACGCTAGTGCCGGTGTTGCGCTTGCCGACCGTGCCGATGACCTGCAGGTCGCTGGCCTTGTAGCCATCGGCGAAGCTCATGCGGTACTCGTTGCCGTCGCGGCGGACGGTGACCACCACCTGCGTCGACAATGCGTTGACCACCGAGATGCCCACGCCATGCAGGCCGCCGGAAAACTGGTAGTTCTTGTTGGAGAACTTGCCGCCGGCGTGCAGCTTGGTGAGGATCAGTTCGACACCAGGAACGCCTTCCTCGGGATGGATATCCACCGGCATGCCGCGGCCATCGTCGATGACTTCCAGCGAATTGTCGGCATGCAGGATCACCTGCACCGAACGGGCATGGCCGGCCAGCGCCTCGTCGACGCTGTTGTCGATGACTTCCTGGGCAAGGTGATTGGGCCGCGAGGTATCGGTATACATGCCCGGGCGCTTGCGCACCGGATCGAGGCCGGAAAGGACTTCGATGGCTTCTGCGGTGTAAGACATGGGCGTCTCGATAGCTTATGAATCGGAAAAATCGGTCTCGAGCCAGAGCGTCGGAGCGAACCCGGCGAACGCCAGCAGCGCCGGCAGACGCTCGGCGAAGCCCTGAAAACCGTGGTCACCCCCAGCCTGGATGCGCAGCGCGCAGCCACGGTAGAAGTCGACGGCCTGGCGATAGTTCAGCGTTTCATCGCCGGTCTGCAGCCAGACCTGATAGCGCCCGGCATCCTGCGGCGGCGGCACTTCCAGCTCTGCCAGCGCCGCGACATGGTCATGGGTGAGTTCCCAGACTTCGCCGCTGTAGAGGTTAGTCTGCGGGCCCAAGTAGCCATCGAAACGCCGATGCGGCAGCACCGCCGGATTGATCAGCAGCGCACGCAGACCGTGGCGCTCGGCGAGGTGGGTCGCATAGTAGCCGCCGAGCGAGCCGCCGACCAGCAGCGGCCGGCCCAGCGCGGCCAGCTCCGTTTCCAGCTGGGCGATGGCCTGGCGCGGATGATGATGCAGCGCCGGCACCCGCAGGCAGTCGGCCATGCCGATACGCGTGAGCGCGGCACTGAGCTGACGGGCCTTCTGGGACAATGGCGAGCTGTTGAGCCCGTGTATGTAGAGGATGGCGGGACGATCGCTGGTCATTCGATTCGCTGGCAGGCAAGGGACGGGGAAGGCTACAAGGCGGACGCCGCACGGTGCAAGCCGCCTGCCGGCGCGGCTCAGTAGCCCTTGACGCTGTAGTCCACCTCGAAGTCGATGCCGCTGACGCGCGACACGCCAGTGTCCAGACGACCGTCGCCGTGCAGGCGCAGCCAGCGATACCCAGGCGCCAGGCTATCGACCTTGAAGCGCTCGCTACGCGGAGCGAACTGCACGCCGGTGGAGGGCGAGGCGAGCAGCCGCACGCCGTTGCGCACCTGCTCGAATTCCTGATGAATGTGCCCCCAGAGCAGTGCACGGACGTTGCGATGGCGGTCGAGCACCTCGAATAAGCGTTCGGGCTCACGCAGGCCGATGCTGTCCATCCAGCGGCTGCCGATCGTCACCGGATGGTGGTGCAGGCAGATCAGGTGGTGCTGCTCGGGCGCAGCACGCAGCGTCGCGTCGAGCCACTCGAGCTGCGGCTCGTCCAGCACGCCGAACACTTCGCCGGATTGCAGGGTATCGAGCAGGATCACCCGCCAGTTGTCGCACTCGAACACCGGTTCCATCAGGCTGGTCCCACGGGTCGCCTCACGCATGGCTTCGCGCTCGTCATGGTTGCCCGGGCACCAGCGTGCAGGCGCGGCGATGCGCGTCGAGAGTTCGCGAAAGCGCTGGTACGACTCGAGCGAGCCGTCCTGCGAGAGATCGCCAGTGGCCAGCAGCAGGTCGATATGCGGTTGCTCCTCGAGCACCAGATCGATCACCCGCTGCAGGCTGTCGCAGGTGTCCATGCCCAGCAGGGTACCCTGCGCCGGCGCGAACAGATGGCTATCGGTGAGCTGCACCAGCAGCACCGACTCTTCAGCAGCGGTCAGGGATGCACCAAGCAAGGCCCGTCTCCTCGGGAAAATCGCAACCGAATTATGGTTGGCTGCACACGGGAGGGAAACCGCGGGAAGTGGGCGTGGGTCACAGAACGGCGCTGGCGACGAATGCTCAGAGCACCGGTTCGAGTTCGTGACCGCACGCCTGGCAATGGCTGAGCCACTCGCCGAGGAACAGGTTGAGCTGACTCTTTTCGTCCGGCTGGTGCATCTGCGCGTTGGGATAGTGGTAGATGCCGCGCAGGCGCCGGGCATTCTCCGCGCGAACCACCTCGGCCATGCGCGCGTCGTGATACACGCGCACCTCCATTCTCGGCACCGGCAGCCAGCTCAGGCAGTGCTCCTGGCTGACCTGCACGGTGGTGGTGTAGGGGCAGTTTTCCAGCACCTGCAGCACCAGCACGCCGAGCAGCTGATCGCCCTGGCTGATGGCGATGCGCCGGGTACGGCCGGACTGGCGCATCTCCGGCAGCAGACACAGCAGGCGCAAGTAATTGGCCTCGCAAGTGGCCTGCAGCTCGGGCAGATCGACCCGGTAGCGCTCGCGGCGTCGGTTCATCGCCAGGCTCCCCGCACATCGTCACGGTTCAGCGCCAGCCATTGCAGGGCGATGATGCTCGCCGCGTTGTCGATGCGCCCGTCACGCACAGCCTGCAGCGCCTGCTGCAGCGTCCAGACGTGCACGCGAATGTCCTCGCCCTCCTCGGCCAGGCCGAATACGCCCTCGGCGTTCTGGCTGTCGCACCGACCGACAAACAGATGCACCTGCTCGTCGCTGCCGCCCGGCGAGGGAAAGTAGCGGGTCACCGGCCACAGTTCGCCCAGCTCCAGCCCAGCCTCCTCGATGGCCTCGCGGCGCGCCACCTCCTCGGGCTGTTCATCCGTATCGATCAGCCCGGCGACCAGCTCGATCAACCAGGGATTGCTCGCCTTGCCCAGCGCGCCGACGCGGAATTGCTCGATCAGCACCACCCGGTCCAGGCACGGATCGTAGGGCAGCACGCACACCGCATCATGACGCACGAACAGCTCGCGACTCAGCTCCGCGCCCATCGCACCATTGAACTGGCGATGACGCAGGTGCAGGCGCTCCAGACGGTAAAAACCGCTGAAGCATTGCTCGCGTCGCAGGATCTGGACATCATCCGGGCCGGGCTTGAAAGTCTCGCTCATCTGGACATCACTCACATTCGGTTGGGCCGTACCCGCGCAGCGTCTGACATGATCCGCACTGCACCGGCACTGGCATGACTACAGCCGCACATCGTGAGCCGTCTCCGTGATCATCCTAGCGCGCCGCCGATACGGCCGCAGCCCTCAGCTGACCGATGCAAGGCGGCCGGATCCGGTCACGGCGAACTTCAGACACCCAATGAACTCGAAACGGCACCTCACCCCGACAGGCGAACCATGAGCCATCCGACCTCTACCGCACGCTTTCCCGTCTACGCCCTGCTGGCCAGCCTGCTGTTGCTCGGCGCCTGCCAGCACAATCCGTTGCAACAAGCGCCGCAGGCCACGCAGCGCCTCACCGAGGAACGACCGCACGGTTGCGACGGCGAGGATTGCCCGCTGGTCAATATCGACACGCTGCACTTTGCCGATGAGCCGCAGCTCGACCGCCTGATCGACGAGCGCCTGCGCCGCATGACGCTCAACGCACCGGATGCACGGCTGCCGGAGTCGCTCCAGGCTTATCAAACCGAGTTCCTGCGCGACGCCGAGCCCGGCTGGGCCAGCTATCTGCAGGCCAAGGTGCGCGAGCAGCATGGCGACATCACCGTGATCGAGCTGTCCAGCTACCTCTATACCGGTGGCGCACACGGCATGCCGGGGCGTGGCTTCATCAATTACGACAGTGCACGGGACCGCGAACTGCGCCTGGAAGACCTGCTCATCCCCGGTCAGGAAGGCAACTTCTGGCGCGCCGCCCGCCAGGCCCATCAGCGCTGGTTGGCGCAGAACGACCAGGCACAGAACTCCGACTTCCGCGAGCAGTGGCCGTTCCAGCAGACCGCGCATATCGCCCTGCTCAAGGACAGCGTGCTGCTCAAGTATGACGTCTACAGCATCGCGCCCTACTCCAGCGGCCATCCGGAGCTGTTCATTCCGCATGCGCAACTCCAGGGCATTCTCAAGCCGGAATACCTCTGAGCGTGCGCTGGCCGGCATTCGCGCCCGCTTCCACGCCCAAACAGCGCTTCCATTCGCGCTGGTGATTTTTTAGACTATTCCGTCCGCTCGCCCATCCGGGCCCGCTATACCGCTATTGCACACGAGGAACACCATGGCCCGCGTTACCGTTGAAGATTGCCTGGACAACGTCGATAACCGCTTCGAGCTGGTCATGCTGGCCACCAAGCGTTCGCGCCAGCTGGCGACCGGCGGCAAAGAGCCGAAGGTGGCCTGGGAAAACGACAAGCCGACCGTCGTCGCCCTGCGCGAGATCGCTTCCGGTCTGGTCGACTACGATGTCATTGCACAGGATGAAATCGTCGACGACGAACCGCTCTTCATCCAGTATGAGGAAGAGCCCAACGAGGCCATCTGATTAAATGCCAGGTCGAAGTCGAACCGCCGAGCCTACATCGCGCCGGCAAGGAGCACAGCCTTGCCAGCCATAGATACCCTTGCCGATCGCCTGTCGACCTACCTCGGCCCGGACCAGGTCAACCTAGTTCGCCGCGCCTACTTCTACGCCGAGCAGGCCCACGACGGGCAGCGCCGGCGCAGCGGTGAAGCCTACGTCACCCACCCCCTCGCGGTAGCCAACATCCTCGCCGACATGCACATGGACCATCAGAGCCTGATGGCTGCGATGCTGCATGACGTCATCGAGGACACCGGCATTCCCAAGGAAGCGCTGGTTGCGCAGTTCGGCGAAACCGTCGCCGAACTGGTCGACGGGGTCAGCAAGCTGACCCAGATGAACTTCGAGACCAAGGCTGAAGCGCAGGCCGAGAACTTCCAGAAGATGGCGATGGCCATGGCGCGCGACATCCGCGTGATCCTGGTCAAGCTCGCCGATCGCCTGCACAACATGCGCACGCTGGAAGTACTGGCCGGCGAGAAACGCCGGCGCATCGCCAAGGAAACCCTGGAAATCTACGCGCCCATCGCCAACCGCCTGGGCATGCACTCGATGCGAGTGGAGTTCGAGGACCTCGGCTTCAAGGCCATGCACCCGATGCGCTCCGAGCGCATCCGCGTCGCGGTGCGGCGTGCCCGCGGCAACCGCAACGAGATCGTCGAAAAGATCGAGCAGTCATTGATTCACTGCCTCGCGCGCGACGGCCTGGAAGGCGAGGTGGTGGGCCGCGAGAAGCACCTGTTCAGCATCTACAAGAAGATGCGCGGCAAGCGCAAGGCGTTCAACGAGATCATGGACGTCTATGCCTTCCGCATCGTGGTCGACAAGGTCGATACCTGCTACCGCGTGCTCGGCGCCGTGCACAGCCTGTACAAGCCGCTGCCCGGTCGTTTCAAGGATTACATCGCGATTCCCAAGGCCAACGGCTATCAGTCGCTGCACACCACGCTGTTCGGCATGCACGGCGTGCCCATCGAAATCCAGATCCGCACCCGCGAAATGGAGGAGATGGCCAATAACGGCATCGCCGCGCACTGGCTGTACAAGTCCGACGAGAACGACGTGCCCAAGGGCACCCATGCCCGCGCCCGGCAATGGGTCAAGGGTGTGCTGGAACTGCAGCAGCGCGCCGGCAACTCGCTGGAATTCATCGAGAGCGTGAAGATCGACCTGTTCCCGGACGAGGTCTACGTCTTCACGCCCAAGGGCCGCATCATGGAGCTGCCCAAGGGCTCCACCGCGGTGGACTTCGCCTACGCGGTGCACACCGACGTCGGCAACACCTGCATCGCCTGCCGCGTCAACCGTCGCCTGGCGCCGCTGTCGCAGGCGCTGGAAAGCGGCTCGACGGTGGAAATCGTCACCGCGCCGGGCGCCCGGCCGAACCCGGCCTGGCTGAACTTCGTGGTCACCGGCAAGGCACGCACGCACATCCGCCACGCGCTCAAGCTGCAGCGCCGTTCGGAATCCATCAGCCTCGGCGAACGTCTGCTGAACAAGGCGCTCACCGGCTTCGAGACCAGCCTGGACAAGATCAGCGCCGAACGCATTCGCCAGGTCCTCGCCGAGTACCACGTCGAATTCATCGAGGACCTGCTCGAGGATATCGGCCTGGGCAATCGCATGGCCTACGTGATCGCCCGACGCCTGCTGGCCAGCGACGGCGAGCAGGCGCCCAGCGCCGAAGGCCCGCTGGCGATTCGCGGCACCGAGGGCCTGGTGCTCAGCTACGCCAAGTGCTGCACGCCGATCCCGGGCGACCCGATCGTCGGCCACCTGTCCGCCGGCAAGGGCATGGTGGTGCACCTGGACACCTGCCGGAACATTGCCGAATTCCGTCACAACCCGGACAAATGCATCCAGCTGTCGTGGGCTAAGGACGTCACCGGCGAATTCAACGTCGAGCTGCGGATCGAGCTGGAGCACCAGCGCGGCCTGATCGCCCTGCTCGCCGGCAGCGTCAACGCCGCCGACGGCAACATCGAGAAGATCGGCATGGACGAGCGTGACGGGCGTGTCAGCGTGGTCCAGCTGGTGGTCAGCGTGCATGATCGCGTGCACCTCGCACGGGTGATCAAGAAGCTGCGTGCGATCAAGGGTGTCACCCGGATCACGCGACTCAGGGCCTGAATTTCGCCCCGCAAGACAACGGGGCCGCCACCTCGCACCTTATCGCCGACGGTGGCTGCGGTTGTCACAAGTCATTATGCTGACCGGCCAATTGCCAATTCCGCAGAGGAGTTTCCATGAGCAAGACCGTCATCAACACCGACAAGGCCCCCGCTGCCATCGGCACCTACTCCCAGGCGATCAAGGCCGGCAATACCGTTTACCTGTCCGGCCAGATTCCGCTGGACCCCAAGACAATGGAACTGGTCGAGGGCTTCGAAGCCCAGGCCGTGCAGGTTTTCGAGAACCTCAAGGCCGTGGCCGAAGCCGCTGGCGGTTCGCTGAAGGATGTCGTCAAGCTCAACATCTTCCTCACTGATCTGGGCAACTTCGCGACCGTCAACGAGGTAATGGGCCGTTACTTCCAGCAGCCTTATCCGGCGCGCGCCGCCATCGGCATTGCTGCGCTGCCGAAAGGGTCGCAAGTGGAAATGGACGCGATCCTGGTCATCGACTGACCTGCTTGGCGCACCGCCAGCCGGTGCGCCTCCTTCCCTCAGCGCGGACCGCGCTCAGCGAATCAGCACCTCGACCCGTCGATTGCGCGGCTCGGCGGTCGCATCCGGCGTCGCCACCAGCAGATTGCGCTCGCCGTGACTGGTCACCCGCAACTCCATCGTCTCCAGCCCTCGGGCCTTCAAAAGCTCGGCAACCGCCTGCGCGCGACGCAGACCGACCCGCACATTGGCCGCCTCGGCACCGAGCGTATCGGTGTGGCCGATCACCGTAACCACCGGGTAATCACGACGCCGTACGGCTTCCAGTACCTGCTGCACGATCGCCTCGGCGGCGGCGTCGGGTTGACCGTCGGCGCGTAGTTGGAGCATGTGGCGTTCCGGCAGTGCCGGTTGCGCCGCCAGCGTCCGCTCGAAATCCCGCTCGCGGCGCAACGCGCTCACACTGAACGGGCGCGCATCGCCCAGCGTCATGCCCTGCCCGGCGTGCGTCAGCTGCGGTGGCTCCTGATCGTCGAGCGCCACGCTGCCGGCGCCAGGCAGCATCACGTAGGAGCGTCCGCTGCAACCGGCGAGCGCCGCCGCCAGCAGCACCACGGCCCAGCCACGCCAGCCGACCCTCATTCGACCACCTTCAGCAGCATCTGGCCGCCGTGCAGCCGCACACGACCGTCCGGGGTATCCACGGCAATGGCGCCCGGTGCCAGACGGGCAATATCGCCGGCGAGCAGATTCAACGTGCCGCGCTGCAGGCGCGCATCGAGTCGCAACTGATCCTCGGCCGGGGCGAAGCGGTAGTCGTCCAGCACCAGTTCGCTGTGCGGACCGAACGACAGCACGCTGCCGTCGCTGAGGATCACGCCCAGCGCGCCGCCTTCGCCGGTGCTCAGCGTTACCCCGGGGATGATCGCCTGGCCGACCCGAGCGGCATTGGTATAGCCGCGACTGCTGACATAGGCGGCGCCATCGACGCGAGCCACATGCCCGCTGGGCTCGGGCAGGTCGGTTGCGGCGGCGGAGGCCAACCACAGCGCCGGCAAACCGGCCAGGCAGCGCAACAGCTTCAGGTGCGGATCGTTCATCGGTCTCTCGAATCGACAGCTAGCGGAACGGCAATGATTAAGCCGAACCACTAAGGCAGTCGAAATCGGCAAAAGATTCCGCAACGCCGCGTGCAATCGCATAAAGCGGAGTGGCCTCGGGTCCGCATACGCTCCTGCTCCCCGCGCACGAAAGGGTTCCGTCGACGACCTGTCATTCGTCGCAAACCTGGCACCCGTTCGTCGTGTGACGGTCCGGGCGACCTCGCTTGCCGTATCCTCGCCGCTGGCGGTTGATTAAAAACCGACCAGCGGTCTGGCACAGAACAGCATCCATAAGCTAGCGACCGCACGCACAGCGTGCTGTGCGCCGGCGGGTTTCGCCCGCATCAGAAAACTGTGGTCTGCCTGTCGGGCAGTGTTTTTATCGACGCGTCGGGCCTGCCCCGATTGGATGTGAAATGAAGAAACCACGTTTGCTCCAGGGCCGTCCGGGTCTTGCGCTGTCCATGTTCGCCCTGCTGCTGCTCGCTGTGCTGGCCTTCTGGGCGACTCGCCCCGGCACGCCCGCGCAACCGCCGGCCGCCGGCTCTGCCGCTGCTATGCTGGCCGAGCTGCAAACCTCGCGCGACAGCTGGGACGCCCATCGCGGCGACCTCTCCCGTCTGCTCGCCGACCTGCGCGGCGGCGCCGTCGCCAGCGCCGCACTGGGCGCCGACGCGGTTTACATCAGCGCTCGCGACGGCCAGCGCTACTGGGTGCCGGAGCAGTCCGGGCAGGTCACCGCACTGCTGCTCGACCACTACGCCAGCAGCGGCGAGCTGTTTCCGTTGACGCTGTTCGAGACCGCGGCGGACAAGCCGTTCTACCTGTCGCTGCTGCCATACTCGCCCATGGTCCTGCTGCTGCTCGGCGGCGCGCTGTTCTTCATTCTCAAGACCCGCGGCTTCGAGGTGCAGCGCAAGGGCAGCGGCGTGACCTTCGCCGATGTCATCGGCGCCGCGGAGGCCAAGCAGGCGCTGGCCGATGTCACCGCCTACCTGCGCGACCCGGCCGCTTACGCACGCCTCGGTGCGCGTCCGCCCAAGGGCGTACTGCTGACCGGCGAGCCCGGCACCGGCAAGACCCAGCTGGCCAAGGCGCTGGCGAGCGAATCGAACGCCAGCTTCATCCAGGTGACCGGCAGCGACTTTTCCTCGATGTACTTCGGCGTCGGCATCCAGAAGGTCAAGGCGCTGTTTCGCACCGCGCGCAAGCAGGCGCCGTGCATCATCTTCATCGACGAGATCGACGGCATCGGCAAGCGCGCCGAGCAGCAGCGCTCCAGCGATGCCGAGAGCAACCGCATCATCAACCAGTTCCTCGCCGAACTGGACGGCTTTGACGGCGCCAGCGGCGTGCTGGTGCTGGGCGCGACCAATTTTCCCAACTCGCTCGATCCGGCGCTGGTGCGCGAGGGCCGTTTCGACCGCTCCATCGCCGTCGGTCTACCGGGGCTGGACGACCGCGAAGCGCTGTTCCGCCTGTACGCCGGGCGGATCAGCGCTGCCGACGATCTGGACTTCCCGCAGCTGGCACGCAACAGCGTCGGGCTGACGCCAGCGGCCATCGCCTACATCGTCAACCATGCCGCCCTGCTGGCGGCCCGCACGGGCGCCACGCAGGTCGACATGGGCCACTTCGTCGATGCCGTCGAAACCTGCCGCATCGGCGAGCAGCCGTCGGGCGTGACGCCGATGTCGCCGACCGACCGCAAGCGCATCGCCGTGCACGAGGCCGGCCACGCGCTGGTGGCGGCCGAACTCAAGGTTGGCCGGGTGGAGAAGGTCACCATCCTGCCGCGCGGCCAGGCGCTGGGCGTGACCCTGGTGACGCCGGTGGAGGACAAGCGCCTGCACATGGAGTCCGAGCTGCGCGCGCGCATTCAGATGCTGCTGGCCGGGCGCTGCGCCGAGCAGCTGTACTTCCATGAGGTCTCGTCCGGTGCCGGGCAGGACCTGCAGGAGGCCTCGAAGATCGCCCTGTCGATGGTCGGCGCCTTGGGCATGGGACCGAAAGGCTCGCTGCTCAGCCTGCAGGCGGTGCGTGATGCGCACATCGAGTTCGACTCCGGCGACGCCATTCGCGCCGCCGACGACCTACTCCGCCAGCTCGAACGTGACTGCCAGGCGCTGCTGCAGCGGCTGCGGCCGGCGCTGGACGAGGTGTCCGCACGGCTGCTCGCCAGCGAAACCGTGCCCGGCGAAGAGGTGCTGGCGGCCATCGAGCGGCTGCCCGCCCATCACCGCGACGCCAGCATCAGCAGCATCGGCGCCCAGATCGGCAACCTCGATCGCGTCGCCGCCAGCACGCTGGAACATGCCGAGCATTTCGAGCTGTCGCCTGCGCTGCAGGACAAGCCGTGCGACGACGGGCCGGGGATGGCCTGAGGCCGGCGCGAGGCTCACCTCGGGAACGGGTTCGGTGGAAAAGCGCTGCGCGCGTTTTCCACCCTACGCAACCTGTGCCGGGTCGTAGGGTGGGCAACGGCGCAGCCTTGCCCATCGCGACAAAGGCTGCGGCGCCCCCCCCCTCGAACGCCGCTAGTCCAGCACCACCAGCCGATTGGGCAGCTCGTTGCGCGCATGGGTGGCCGGCACATGCTGTGCCAGCAGCGCGCCGGCCGACTCGATGCAGCCGAGGAAACCCTCGAGCACCCGGCCCTGCTTCACCCGTTCGGTGAAGGCGGCGACGATCGTCTCCCAGGCAGCATTGTCGATACGGCTGGCGATGCCGCGGTCGACGAGGATCTCCACATAGCGCTCCGCCTCGCTGACGAAGATCAGCACGCCGGTATCGGCCTCGGTGTGATGCAGGTTCAGCTCGATGAACTGCCGCCGCGCCAGATTGCAGGCCCGCCAGTTGCGCACCGCGCGCGGTATCAGCCGACTGGTCAGCGCCGGCGCGCGGAACGCCACGGCCAGCACGAGGAACGTCGCCCATTGCGCCAGCAGCTGCTGCCAGGCACTCAGCCAGCCGCCGAAGAACAGCAGCGCGCCGGGCAGCAGCAACGCAATCACGCTGGCCCAGAGCAGCGGAATGTAGCGGTAGTCGTCGGCCTGCGCGGCCAGCACGGTCACCACCTCGGCATCGGTGTCGCGCTCGATGCGCTCGATTGCCGCGGCCACCTGTTGCAGCTCGCTCTCGCTCAGTAAGGTCATTGCGCGTCCATCGTTCGATTACCAGCCACCGGAGGCACCACCGCCGCCGAAGCCGCCGCCTCCTCCGCCAAAGCCCCCGCCGCCGCCAAAGCCGCCCCCGCCGCCACGGCCCATACCGCCCAGCAACGCGCCAAGCAGCAGCGCGCGGCGACCACCGCGCCCGCCACGACCGCCACCAACGAGGAAGATCGCCACCAGCATCAGGAAGAAACCGAGGATGCCCAGGCCTCCCGGCTCCTGCGAGCCCATCGGCATCGCCGGGCGCAGCGCCGCGCTTTGCAGCGGATCGCCGCCGAGCACCTGGATCATCGCCTCGGCGCCCGCGCTGATGCCTCGGGCAAAATCGCCCTCGCGAAAGGCCGGCACGATGATGCCGTTGATGATCAGCGAAGACTGCGCATCGGTCAGCCGCCCTTCCAGGCCGTAGCCAACCTCGATGCGCACACGTCGCTCATCGCGCGCCACGATCAGCAGCGCGCCGTTATCCTCGCCGCGCTGACCGATGCCCCAGGCGCGGCCCAGCGCAACGCCGAATTCCTCGATGCTGCGGCCCTGCAGATCCGGTACGGTCACGACCACCAGCTGCTCGGTGGTGGCCTGCTCATGCGCGGCGAGCATGCTGGTCAGGCGCGCCTCGGTCGCAGGGTCGAGCAGCTCGGCGCCATCCACCACCCGACCGCTCAGCGCCGGTAACGCCAGCTGCTGCGCGGCGACGCCCGCCGCCCAGAACAGCAGGCCGAGCAGCAGAGCCGGCGCGAATCTCACTGGAATTTCACTTGCGGCGCCTGCTCGGCGTTCTGGGCGGTGGCCTCGAAGGTCTCGCGGATCGGCATGTCGCTATACATCAGCGTGTGCCAGATGCGCCCGGGGAAGGTGCGAATCTCGGTGTTGTAGCGCTCCACCGCGGCGATGAAGTCACGCCGTGCCACGGCGATGCGGTTCTCGGTGCCTTCGAGCTGCGACTGCAGGGCGAGGAAGTTCTGGTTGGATTTCAGCTCCGGATAGCGCTCGGACACCACCATCAGGCGGCTCAGCGCGCCGGTCAGCTGGTTCTGCGCCTGCTGGAACTGCTGCAACTGCTCGGGGTTGTCCAGGGTGCTGGCGTCTACCTGTATCGAGGTGGCCTTGGCCCGCGCCTCAATCACCGCCGTCAGGGTTTCCTGCTCCTGGCGGGCAAAGCCCTTGACCGTCTCCACCAGATTGGGGATCAGGTCGGCACGGCGCTGGTACTGGTTCTCCACCTGCGCCCAGGCAGATTTCACCTGCTCGTCGTACTGCGGAATGTTGTTGATGCCGCAGCCGCTGAGCAGCCCGGAGAAAAGAAACACCACCAGCAGTTGCCAGGGAAAGCCAAAGCGCTGCGTCCGCATGATTCGCTCATCCATTCAATTCGAGGTACTGAGTAAGAATAGCCAAGCGCCGGCAGAGTTCAGCCGTGCCGCCCGCGCCTGCGACGCTAGATTACACCGGCATCGCGCAGAGCGCCGATCTGCGCTGGCTGCAGCTGCAGCAGCCGTTCGAGCAGCGCCGCGCTGTGCTCGCCGAGCAAGGGCGGCGGCCGGCGATAGCTGACCGGCGAGGCCGACAGGCGCAGCGGGCTGGCCACCTGCGGCACGCGGCCGGCCCGCGGATGCGGCATCTCGACCCGAAGGCCGCGATGCTGCACCTGCGGGTCGGCGAACACCTGCGCCAGATCGTTGATCGGCCCGCAGGGCACGCCGGCCTGTTCCAGCCTGCTGACCCATTCGGCCGTGGTGTGGAACACCGTGACCTGGCGGATCAGTGGAATCAGTTCGGCGCGATGGGCAACCCGCGCACGGTTGCTGGCAAAACGCGGATCGTCCGCCCATTCCGGCCGCCCGGCCACTTCGCAGAACTTGCGGAACTGCCCGTCGTTACCCACGGTGAGGATGAAATCGCCATCGGCAGTGGGGAAATCCTGATACGGCACGATGTTCGGGTGGGCATTGCCCATGCGCTTGGGCGCCACGCCGGTGGTGAGGTAGTTGAGCGCCTGGTTGCCGAGGCAGGCGACCTGCACGTCGAGCAGTGCGGTGTCGATGTGCTGGCCTTCGCCGGTCCGCTCGCGGTGCGCCAGCGCGGCGAGCACGCCGACGGTGGCGTACAAGCCGGTGAGGATGTCGGTCAGCGCCACGCCGACCTTGACCGGCCCGGCGCCCTCCTCCGCATCGCTGCGCCCGGTCAGGCTCATCAGCCCGCCGAGGCCCTGGATCATGAAGTCGTAGCCGGCACGTGTGGCGTAAGGCCCGTCCTGGCCGAAGCCGGTGATCGAGCAATAGATCAGCCGCGGATTGATGGCGCTCAGGCTGGCGTAGTCCAGCCCGTAGGCGGCCAGCCCGCCGACCTTGAAGTTCTCCAGCAGCACGTCGCTCTGCATCACCAGTTCGCGGATGATGCGCTGGCCCTCGGGCTGGGTGAAGTCGACGGTCAGCGATTGCTTGTTGCGGTTGGCGCTCAGGTAATAGGCCGCCTCCGAGGTGTTCTCGCCGTGCTGGTCCTTGAGATAGGGCGGGCCCCAATGGCGGGTATCGTCGCCGGTTCCCGGGCGCTCGACCTTGATCACCTCGGCGCCGAGATCACCGAGGACCTGTCCGCACCAGGGTCCGGCGAGCACGCGGGACAGGTCGAGCACGCGCAGATGGGACAGAGCGCCGGACATTGCGATTTCCTTCATGCGTAGGGTGGAAAACGGCCGCAGGCGTTTTCCACCGGTGGATACGGGACCGGGGGGTGGAAAACGCTGGCGGTTTTCCACCCTACGATCCGTCAGAAGAACGCCTGGATACCGGTCTGCGCGCGGCCGAGGATCAGCGCGTGCACGTCATGGGTGCCCTCATAGGTGTTCACCACCTCGAGGTTGACCAGGTGCCGGGCCACGCCGAACTCGTCGCTGATGCCGTTGCCGCCGAGCATGTCGCGGGCCAGGCGCGCGACGTCCAGCGCCTTGCCGCAGCTGTTGCGCTTCATGATCGAGGTGATCTCCACCGCCGCGCTGCCTTCATCCTTCATCCGGCCGAGGCGCAGGCAGCCCTGCAGGGCCAGGGTGATCTCGGTCTGCATGTCGGCGAGCTTCTTCTGGATCAGCTGATTGGCGGCCAACGGGCGACCGAACTGCTGGCGGTCGAGCACATACTGGCGCGCGGTGTGCCAGCAGAACTCGGCGGCGCCCAGTGCGCCCCAGCTGATGCCGTAGCGCGCACTGTTCAGGCAGGTGAACGGCCCTTTCAGCCCGCGCACGTCGGGGAAGGCGTTCTCTTCCGGGCAGAACACGTTGTCCATGACGATCTCGCCGGTGATCGAGGCGCGCAGGCCGACCTTGCCGTGGATCGCCGGCGCGGACAGGCCTTCCCAGCCCTTCTCCAGCACGAAGCCGCGGATCTCGCCGGCATCGTCCTTGGCCCAGACCACGAACACGTCGGCGATCGGGCTGTTGGTGATCCACATCTTGCTGCCGGAAAGGCGGTAGCCACCGTCGACCTTCTTCGCCCGGGTGACCATCGAGCCCGGGTCGGAGCCGTGATTAGGCTCGGTCAGGCCGAAGCAGCCGATGTATTCGCCGCTGGCCAGTTTGGGCAGGTACTTCTGTTTGGTCGCCTCGTTGCCGAATTCGAAGATCGGCACCATCACCAGCGAGGACTGCACGCTCATCATCGAGCGGTAGCCGGAATCGATGCGCTCAACTTCGCGGGCGATCAGGCCGTAGCACACGTAGTTCAGCCCGCTGCCGCCGTAGGCTTCGGGAATGGTCGCGCCGAGCAGGCCGGTCTCGCCCATCTCGCGGAAGATCGCCGGATCGGTGCGCTCATGGCGGAAGGCTTCCAGCACGCGCGGCGCCAGCTTGTCGGCGGCGAACTGCGCGGCGCTGTCACGCACCATTCGCTCTTCCTCGGTGAGCTGCTGGTCGAGCAGCAGCGGGTCGATCCAGTTGAAGCGTGCGGAGCCGGCCATCGTTCTTCCTCTTGTGCGGTCGTGCGGATTCGGATGAGTCGATGCTAGGAAGCATCCCGCGCCGCTGCAAACGAGAAATTCGCACCCATCTGTGCGATTTGCTCACAACTAGATAAGGTAGAAGGACTTTTCTGATCGACTTGAGTGAGCCGCCCGCACGATGCGCCGAAAGATTCCCAGCACTGCTGCCCTGATCGCCTTCGAGGCGGCCGCGCGGCACGAGAGCTTTACCCGCGCCGCCGAGGAACTGGCTCTGACCCAGGGCGCCGTGTGCCGGCAGATCGGCGGACTAGAAGCCTTTCTCGGCCTGGAACTGTTCCGTCGTTCGCGACGCGGCGTGAAGCTGACCGAGGCGGGGCTATCCTACGCCCGGCGCATCGCCGCGCAGCTGGATGCGGTGGAGCGCGACACCCTCTCGGTGATGGGCCAGCAGGGTACGCAGACCCTGGAGCTGGCGCTGGTGCCGACCTTCGGCACCCAGTGGCTGCTGCCGCGCTTGCCGCGTTTCCAGGCGCTGCACCCGCAGATCACCGTCAACCTGACCAATCGCACCCGCCCGTTCCTGTTCGCCGATACCGATTTCGACGCCGCGATCTATTTTGGCGACGGCGACTGGTCCGGCACCGAGGCGCACTACCTGATGCCCGAGGACCTGCAGCCGGTGTGCAGTCCGGCGCTGTTGCGAGACGGCCAGCCGCTAGATGCCGAACGCCTGGCGGCAATGCCGCTGCTGCAGCAGACCACGCGGCCCTATGCGTGGCGGCAGTGGTTCGATTCGCTGGGGCTCAAGGTCGCCCGCGACATGACCGGCCCGCGGCTGGAGCTGTTTTCCATGCTGGCGCAGGCGGCGGAGCATGGCATGGGCGTGGCGCTGATTCCGCCGTTCCTGATCCAGCGCGAGCTGGCCGAGGGGCGGTTGGTGCCGACGCATCCGCATGCCTATCGCAGCGAGGCGCGGGCGTATTACCTGATGATTCCGGAGCGCAAGGTGGAGTCGGCGGGGCTGGTGGCGTTTCGCGATTGGTTGAAGGAAGAGGCGAGGATTTGGCGGGAGCAGGACGGGGCATAGTCCTACGGACCGACTTATCGGCGAACGCTGGAGCCTGTGCCTCGATCGTACGCACGGACGCCCCTACGAGGTGGAAAACGCTACGCGGTTTTCCACCCTACGGTTCTTGGCTGGATACGAGCAGGTGACGCGGCAGGGTCACTTCTTCTTACGAGGCTTCAGGTATTTGGTCAGCCCCTGAAACCACATCACCAGCGCCGGATTCCCCTGAATCTGGATGTTCTTGTCCTGAATCCCCTGCATGAACGCCAGCTGCTTGTTCTTCGCCGTCATGGTCTCGAACCCATAGACCGCATCCCTGAAGCCCAGGGAAAACGCCGGCTCGCTCGCCGGGCCGCTTTTGCTGGTGACGCGCTGGTCGCGCACGACGAAATGCCGCGCCACCTTGCCGTCGAGGGTATGCAGCTGGAAGGTCAGGTCCTTGTCGCCCAGCTGCTGCTGGAACTCGGGGTTGGTACGGCTGGCCTTGGCCATCAGGCGGCCCAGCATCCAAAGCAGGAAACGGAATTTCATGGTGACGTCCGACCGATACGAGGAAAAGGCCGCATTGTAGAGGCTGGATTAGCGGGCGAAAGTGCGGGTTCGGCGGGGTCGCTGAGCGACCGGGCGGTCAGTTGACCCGGAGCCGCTGGGGCTCCGGGTAGCGCACGTCAGCTGACGGCATCCTTGAGCATCTTGCCGGGCTTGAATGCCACGGTGTTGCTGGCCTTGATGGTGACCGGCTCGCCGGTCTGCGGGTTCTTGCCGGTGCGGGCGCCGCGATGGCGTGGTACGAAGGTGCCGAAGCCGACCAGGGTCACGCTGTCCTTGCGGTGCAGCGCATTGGTGATTTCATCGAGCACGGCGTTGAGTACACGATTGGCCTGATCCCTGGAAAGGTCGGCCTTCTCGGCGATGGCTGCGGCGAGTTCCGGTTTGCGCATTGGAAGCCTCTGAGACTTTGTTGTTGTTGTGTCCTGCTGCTCCGAGGAACAGCGTTCTAAGGCGCTGCGACGGCTCTAGACCGGGCAGACGCGTCGAGAATGGCATGCTGCTAGCACCTGCGCCAGTCTTCTACGACTCAAGTCCGATCCCGGCTCAGGCCTTTAGCGACAGAACTTGCGGCAGTTCCGCCAATACCGGCGGAAGCTGCCGATTCAGCGCCATCCGCTCCTGCGTTGCCGCGCCTGTCAGAGCATAGCCGAGCAGCTGGCCGGAGGGCGCCAGATAGCGTGCACGCACGTCGGCGCCCTGGGCCTCCACGGACCAGTGGCCTTCGGCACCAACGGCCGGCGGCGAGACCACCAGCGGGCATACCGGCGTCTTGACCGTGACCGGCATGGCACCGTAGCTGACCATCGTCGGGGTGCCCGTCAGCGTCCTGGCCAGTGCGCGCACGCCGCTCATCAGCGGCATCACGTAGAGCAGGCTGAGCCCTTCCACTTCGGCGCAGTCGCCCAGTGCGTAGATGTGCGGCTGCGAGGTCTGCAGCAGACGATCGACGACGACGCCGCGCGCCACCTGCAGACCGGCTTCGGCGGCCAGTTCGGTGCGCGGACGCAGACCGACGGCGCTCACCACCAGGTCGCAGCTCAGCGTCTGTCCGTCCGAGAGACGCGCCTGCAGGCCGTCGTCCGTGCGCTCGAGGCGTTGCAGTACCGGCCCCAGGCGAAAGCGCGCGCCGAGCTGCTGCAGCCCGCTCTGCACTGCGGCGGCCGCCTCGAGCGGCAGCAGTCCGGGCATGATCTGCGTGCTCGGCGCGACCACGTCGACCTGATAGCCGCCGGTCAGCAGGTCGTTGGCGAACTCGCAGCCGATCAGCCCGGCGCCGAGAATCAGTACGCGCCGCTTGCCCTGCGCCGCCGTGCGGAAACGGCGGTAATCATGCAGGTCGTTGATCGGGAAGATCGCGTCCTGCGCGTCGCCCTCGACCGGCACGGGGATGGTCTGCGCGCCCCAGGCGAGCACCAGATCGCGATAGACCACCGGCTCGTTGCCTATCCAGATGCGGCGCGCCGCGGGTTCGAGGCGGGTGACGCGGGTATGGGTGCGGATTTCGGCATTGAGCTTCTCGGCCATCTCGCCGGCATCGGCCTGGCCCAAGCCGTCGGCGTCCTTGCCCATCGCGAAGCCGGTGGACAGCAGCGGCTTGGAATAGGATCGACCGTCATCGCTGGTGATCAGCAGCAGCGGCGGCGCGCTGTCGAGCTTGCGCAGCTCGCGGGCCAGGTTGTAGCCGGCCAGGCCGGTGCCGATGATCACGATAGGTGCTGTCACGTTGTCCTCCTCGTTGTAATGCAAAGCGCGGCTCAGTCGACCACGACCATCTCGAAATCCACCTTGCCAACGCCGCAGTCGGGGCAGGTCCAGTCTTCCGGTACGTCTTCCCAGCGGGTGCCCGGCGCGATGCCCTCCTCGGGCAATCCGGCCGCTTCGTCATAGGTGAATCCGCACACCACGCACTGCCATTTGTTCATTCCGGACCTCGATACTGTATTCATCGAACCGCACGCTATACGAGCACGCGCGGACTTGCCATGCCACGAACGAAACGGGCGGCCAAGGCCGCCCGTCGCTCAGGGTTGCTGCGTACTCAGCGGGCGACGCCCACCAGCGGATCGGTGATGCCCAGTACGTAGAAGCCTAGCAGGCCGATGCTGCCAGCCAGGACGAGGTAGTACAGCGTCGGCAGCATCGTCTTGCGCAGGGTGATGCCTTCGCGCCCGAGCAGGCCCACGGTAGCCGAAGCGGCGACCACGTTGTGGATGGCGATCATGTTGCCCGCCGCCGCGCCCACCGACTGCAGCGCCACCATCAGCGCACCGGACAGACCCAGCAGGCCCGCGGTGTTGAACTGGAACTGCGAGAGCATCAGGTTCGACACGGTGTTGGAACCGGCGATGAACGCGCCCAGCGCACCCACGGCCGGCGCGAAGAACGGATACACCGAACCCACGCTGTCGGCCACCAGCTGCGCCATCGCCACCGGCATCGACACCAGGTCGGAGCCGTTGACCCCCGAGTTGATCAGGATACGCACCATCGGAATGGTGAAGATCAGCACGAAGCCCGCGCCGAGCAGCGTCCGGCTCGACTCGTTGATCGCCGCACCCAGCTCGCGCGCGCTCATGCGATGCAGGAAGAAGGTGATCGCCACGACGATGCAGAGGATGCCACCGGGCAGGTACAGCGGCTCCAGCGTACCCGAGACACCGGCTTCACCGAGGATGTCCTTCCAGCCGAAGGAGAGCGACATCAATGCCGCCTTGACGTCCGGGAACACCCGCGAGATCACCAGGAACGCCGCCAGCAGCAGGTACGGCGCCCAGGCCATCGGCACGGAGATCGGCGTCTTGCCGGCGATGTCCTCGATCTTCATCTCGATCTTGCCCATCCACTCCGTCGGCCATTCACTGGCCGGAGCGAAATCCCAGCTCTGCTTGGGCAGCAGGAAGCCGGCCTTGGCCGCCGGTACGACGATGGCCAGACCGACCAGCGCGCCGATGATCGAGGGGAACTCCGGTCCAAGGAACACGCCGGCAGCGGCATACGGAATCACGAAGCTCAGGCCGGTGAAGATGGCGAACGGCGCCACCACCAGACCTTCCGACCAGGACTTATTGCGGCCGAAGAAGCGCGTCATGATGCTGATCATGATCAGCGGCATGAGAATCCCGCACAGCGCATGGATGATCGCCACCCGCGAGAAGATCAGGTGGAAGAACACGTCCCAGTTACTGCCCACGGTCGCCAGCTGCGCGCTGATGCCGGTCTTGTCCAGACCCGCGCCGACACCGACCAGAATCGGCGTACCCACCGCACCGAAGGACACCGGCGTGGATTGCACCATCATGCCCAGTACCACTGCGGCCAGTGCCGGGAAGCCCAGCGCCACCAGCAACGGCGCCGCCACCGCGGCCGGCGTACCGAAGCCGGAGGCCCCTTCGATGAAGCAACCGAACAGCCAGGCCACGATCAGCGCCTGCACGCGACGGTCGGGGCTGATGTCGGAGAAGCCGCGACGGATCGCCGAGATGCCTCCCGAGTGCTTGAGCGTGTTCAGCAGCAGGATCGCACCGAAGATGATCCAGAGGATCGCCGCGGTGAGGATCAACCCTTGCAAGGTAGAAGCGATGACCCGGTTGAGGGTCATGTCCCAGGCCAGCAGGCCGATCAGCGCAGTGAGGACGAAAACCAGCGGCATCGCGTACTTGGCCGGCCAACGAAAGCCGATCAGCAGGACACCCGCCAGCACCAGCGGCACGAAGGCCAGTATGGACAGTAGTGTTTGACTCATTATTAGTCCCTGTTTTTGTTGTGAACCGCTTTTCTTATGTCCGGGCAAGCCCGGTGCCTTGCATGGAACCCCGCGCCGTCACAGCCTACGGCCGTCGCAGTTGCGGACCCCCCGGGTGCTGCCGAACTGCCTGGCAGATCCCCATGCTCGAAAGCCCCGAACGCAAAAATCGGCGTCCGGGGCTCCTGTCTTGTACCGGCGGGAGACAAGCTCCCGCCTTGCCGTTCATGGCTCGCTTCAGGCCGGATTGGCCGCCTTGAAGCGCTGGCGCCACTGGTGCAGCAGCGGCTCGGTGTAACCGGCCGGCTGCTCGCGCCCCTTGAACACCAGGTCGCTGGCTGCCTGGAAGGCGATGGACTTGGCGTAGTCCGGCGCCATCGGGCGGTACAGCGGGTCACCGGCGTTCTGCTGGTCGACCACCTTGGCCATGCGCTGCAGGGTTTCCTGCACCTGCTCGCGGGTCACCACACCGTGGTGCAGCCAGTTGGCGATGTGCTGGCTGGAGATACGCAGGGTGGCGCGGTCTTCCATCAGGCCGACATCGTGGATGTCCGGCACCTTGGAGCAACCGACGCCCTGCTCCACCCAGCGCACCACGTAACCGAGGATGCCCTGGCAGTTGTTGTCCAGCTCCTGTTGCTTCTCTTCGGCGCTCCACTTGTCCGCGGCGACCACCGGGATGGTCAGCAGGTCATTGAGCAGCTGCTCGCGCTCGGCGGCCAGGTCGACCTTCTGCAGTTCGCGCTGCACCGCCTGCACGTCTACCTGATGGTAGTGCAGTGCGTGCAGGGTCGCGCCGGTGGGCGACGGAACCCAGGCGGTATTGGCGCCAGATTTCGGATGGCCGATCTTCTGTTCGAGCATGGCAGCCATCAGATCCGGCATGGCCCACATGCCCTTGCCGATCTGCGCGCGCCCGGCGAGACCACAGGCCAGGCCGACCAGCACGTTGTTGCGCTCGTAGGACTTGATCCACGGGGTGTTCTTCATGTCGCCCTTGCGCAGCACCGGGCCGGCTTCCATGCAGGTGTGCATCTCGTCGCCGGTGCGGTCGAGGAAACCGGTGTTGATGAACGCCACGCGGCTCTTGGCGGCGGCGATGCAGGCCTTGAGGTTGGCGCTGGTGCGGCGCTCCTCGTCCATGATGCCCATCTTCAGGGTGAAGCGCGGCACGCCGATCAGGTCCTCGACGCGGCCGAACAGCTCGTCGGCGAAGGCGACTTCGGCAGGGCCGTGCATCTTCGGTTTGACGATGTAGAAGCTGCCGGTGCGCGAGTTGCCCTTGCGCGCCAGGTCATGCTTGGCGATCAGGCTGGTGAACACGCCGTCCATGATGCCTTCGGGGATCTCGCTGCCGTCTTCGAGCAGGATCGCCGGGTTGGTCATCAGGTGGCCGACGTTGCGGATGAACAGCAGCGAACGGCCGTGCAGCTTCAGCGTGCCGCCGTTCGGCGCGCTGTACTCGCGGTCCGGGTTGAGGCGGCGGACGAAGCTGGAATTGCCCTTGGCGACTTCCTCGCTGAGGGTGCCCTGCACGATGCCCAGCCAGTTGCGGTAGGCCAGCACCTTGTCGTCGGCGTCCACCGCGGCGACCGAGTCCTCACAGTCGAGGATGGTCGAGACCGCGGCTTCGATCAGCAGGTCTTTCACGCCGGCCGGGTCGGTCTGGCCGATCGGGCTGTTCGGATCGATCTGGATCTCAATGTGCAGGCCGTTGTTCTTCAGCAGCACGGCCTTGGGCTCGACTGCCTCGCCCTGGAAGCCGACGAACTTCTCCGGCTGCTGGAGACCGGTGACGGTACCGTTCTCCAGGGTCACCTTGAGCTGACCGTCCTGCACGCGGTAGGCGGTGGCGTCGGCGTGGCTGCCTTCAGCCAGCGGCGCGGCCTGGTCGAGCACGTTGCGCGCGTAGGCGATGACCTTGGCGCCACGGACTTCGTTGTAGCCCGGCCCCTTCTGCGCACCACCCTCTTCGGAGATGGCGTCGGTGCCGTACAGCGCGTCGTACAGCGAGCCCCAGCGGGCGTTGGCGGCGTTCAGCGCATAGCGGGCGTTCATGATCGGCACCACCAGCTGCGGGCCGGCCTGAGTGGCGATCTCGATGTCGACGTTGGCGGTGTCGATCTTCACCTCGCCCGGCACCGGCAGCAGGTAGCCGATGGATTCGAGGAAGGTGCGGTAGGCGGCCATGTCCTGAATCGGACCCGGATTGGCCTTGTGCCAGGCGTCCAGTTCGAGCTGCAGGCGATCGCGCTCGGCGAGCAGGGCACGGTTCTTCGGCGCCAGGTCGTGGGCGAGCTGGTCCAGGCCGCTCCAGAAGGCGGCGGCGTCGATGCCGGTGCCCGGCAGGACTTCGTCTTCGACAAAACGCTTGAGGTTGGCCGCGACCTGCAGGCGGCCCAGGGTTACGCGCTCGGACATCTGTTGTTCTCCTTGTGCCTGATTCAGTGAGCGAGGGCGGCGACGCCCGCCTTGGCGATCTGCGCGTCCTGCGCGGCAGTCACGCCGGACACGCCGACCGAACCGATGACCTGGCCGTCGACCACTACCGGCACGCCGCCTTCCAGCGAGCAGACCACCGGCGCGGAGAGGAAGGCGCTGCGGCCATTGTTGACCATGTCCTCGTAACCCTTGGTTTCGCGGCGACCGAGGGCCGAGCTGCGGGCCTTCTCCGTGGCGATGTAGGAGGCGATCGGCGCACAGCCGTCCAGACGCTCCAGCGCCAGCGGATGGCCGCCGTCGTCGGCGACGACGATGGTCACGGCCCAGCCATTGGCCTGCGCTTCGGCACGGGCGGCGGCGAGGATGGTGGCGACTTCGGTCTGGCTCAGTACGGCTTTGCTTTTCATCTCGATTCTCCTGTCTGCGTATTTCGGTTGTTCGGTTGGCGCGCGGCGGGATGGCCGGAATGGCTCGGTGGACATTCGCTGCGCGAGATGTCCACCCTACGACTCGCGCGTCGTAGGGTGGAAAACGGCGCAGCCTGTTCCACCGTTAGCCCATCGATTCCTCGACCACTTCGATCCAGTGCTTCACCGGCGTGCGGCCGGCGCCATCCAGGTGGGTCTGGCAGCCGATGTTGGCGGTGACGATCACCTCCGGCTTGCCGCTCTCCAGTGCATTGAGTTTGTTGTCACGCAGCTGGTGGGAAATCTCTGGCTGGGTGATCGAATAGCTGCCCGCCGAGCCGCAGCACAGGTGCGCATCGGGCACCGCGGTGAGCTGGAAGCCGAGGCGGGTCAGCACGTCTTCGACCGCGCCGCCGAGCTTCTGTGCGTGCTGCAGGGTGCACGGGCAGTGGAAGGCCATGCGCTTGTCGGCGCGCACGTCGAGCTTTTCCAGCTCGGCGCTGCGCAGCACCTCGACCAGGTCCTTGGCCAGCTCGCTGACGCGCGCGGCCTTGGCCGCGTAGGCCGGGTCATCCTTGAGCAGGTGGCCGTATTCCTTGACGAAGGCCCCGCAACCGCTGGCGGTCTGCACGATGGCTTCGGCGCCGGCTTCGATGGCCGGCCACCAGGCGTCGATGTTGCGCCGTGCGCGGTCGAGGCCGGCGTCCTGGGCGTTGAGGTGGTAATCCACCGCGCCGCAGCAGCCCGCTTCACGCGCTGGCGTGACGCTGATGCCCAGACGGTCGAGCACGCGTGCGGCAGCGGCGTTGGTGTTCGGCGACAGGCTCGGTTGCACGCAGCCTTCGAGCATCAGCACGCGGCGCTGGTGCAGCACCTGCGGACGCGGCTTGGCCGGGCGGATCTCACGCGGCAGGTGGTCCTTCAGCGAGGCCGGCATCAGCGGTTTCAGCGCATTGCCGGTGCTCAGCAGCGCCTTGAACAGGCCCGGACGCGGAATCACCGTGCGCAGGCCGCTACGCAGCAGGCGCTCGCCGGTTGAACGCGGCACCTGGCGCTCGATGAAGTCACGGCCGATGTCCAGCAGGTTGTGGTACTTCACCCCGGACGGGCAGGTGGTTTCGCAGTTGCGGCAGGTCAGGCAGCGGTCCAGGTGCAGCTGGGTGCTCTCGGTCACCTCGCCGCCTTCGAGCATCTGCTTCATCAGGTAGATGCGCCCGCGCGGGCCGTCCAGCTCGTCACCGAGCAACTGATAGGTCGGGCAGGTGGCGTTGCAGAAACCGCAGTGCACGCAGGAGCGCAGGATGCTCTCGGCTTCCTCGGCGCGCGGCAGTTGCTTGGCGGCTTCGCTCAGATTCGTTTGCATACGTCGTCAGACCTCGGAATACATGCGGCCGGGGTTGAAGATCCCCTGCGGGTCGAGCGCGGCCTTGAGCTGGCGGTGATAGCGCAGCAGCGGTGCGGACAGCGGCTGGAACGGATTGGCCGTCGCGCCCGCGGTGAAGCAGCTGGCGTGGCCGCCGACCTCGACGGCGATGCCGCGTACGGTCACCGCATCGGCATCGGTCTTTAGCCAGCGCTGGGCGCCGGCCCAGTCCACCAGATGCTCGCCCGGCAGGTTGAGCGCCGGCGTGTTGTTCGGCAGCGACAGCCGCCACAGCGGCCGTGCGTCGGCAAAGAAGGCCAGGCGCTGCTCGCGCAGCTCGCTCCAGTAACCGGCGTCCAGATCGTCGCCACCGATGCGCTCGCGCGCGGCGTTGACCGAACCTTCGCCGCCTTCCAGGCGCAGGTTGAGGAATCGCCCGTCATGGCTGGCCGCGCTGATCGGCACCGGCTGCTGGCCCCACTCGGCGAGCTTGAGCAGCGCGCGCTCCAGATCGATCTCGAGCCGCAGGCTGGTGCACTGGCGCGGCTTGGGCAGCACCTTGAGCGAGACTTCGGTGAGCACGCCGAGGCAGCCGAAGCTGCCGGCCATCAGGCGCGACAGGTCGTAGCCGGCGACGTTCTTCATCACCTCACCACCGAAGCGCAGGTGCTTGCCCTGCCCGGTGATGATCCGCGTGCCGAGGACAAAATCGCGGACCGAACCGCTCCACGGCCGGCGCGGGCCGGACAGCCCGGCAGCGATCATGCCGCCGACCGTGGCGCCTTCGCCGAAATGCGGCGGCTCACAGGGCAGCATCTGCCCGGCGGCATCCAGCGCGGCTTCCAGCTCGGCCAGCGGGGTGCCGGCACGCGCGGTGATCACCAGTTCGGTGGGGTCGTAGCTGACGATGCCGCGATGGGCGCGCACGTCGAGCAACTGGCCCTCGACCGCGCGACCGAGGAAGGCCTTGCTGCCGCTGCCCTGGATGCGCAGCGGGGTCTTGCTCGCCAGCGCCTGGTTGACCTGTTCCAGCAACTGCTCGCTGGCATCGAATGAAACCGTCATCAAAAGCGCTCCAGTTCGGGGAAGGGCAGTTCGCCGTTGTGGATATGCATGCGGCCGAACTCGGCGCAGCGGTGCAGGGTCGGGATGTTCTTGCCAGGGTTGAGCAGGCCGCTCGGGTCGAAGGCCGCCTTCACCGCGTGGAACAGGGTCAGTTCGTCGCTGTTGAACTGCGCGCACATCTGGTTGATCTTCTCGCGGCCGACGCCGTGCTCGCCGGTGATGCTGCCGCCGACCTTCACGCAGAGTTCGAGGATCTTGCCGCCGAGCTCTTCGGCACGCTCCAGCTCACCGGGCTGGTTGGCATCGAAGAGGATCAGCGGGTGCATGTTGCCGTCGCCGGCGTGGAACACGTTGGCCACGCGCAGGCCGAACTGCTCGGACAGCTCGGCGATGCCCTTGAGCACGCCCGGCAGCTCGCGCCGCGGGATGGTGCCGTCCATGCAGTAGTAGTCCGGCGAGATGCGCCCGACCGCCGGGAAGGCATTCTTGCGTCCGGCCCAGAAACGCACGCGCTCGGCTTCGTCTTTCGCCAGGCGTACTTCGGTGGCGCCGGCCAGCTTCAGCACTTCGCTGACACGCGCGCAGTCGTCGTGCACGTCGGCTTCGACGCCATCCAGTTCGCAGAGCAGGATCGCCTCGGCATCCACCGGGTAGCCGGCGTGGATGAAGTCTTCGGCAGCGCGGATCGACAGGTTGTCCATCATCTCCAGCCCGCCGGGGATGATGCCGGCGGCGATGATGTCGCCCACCGCACGCCCGGCCTTCTCCACCGAGTCGAACGCGGCCAGCAGCACCTTGGCCACCTGCGGCTTGGGCAGCAGTTTGACGGTCACCTCGGTGACGATGCCGAGCATGCCCTCGGAGCCGGTGAACAGCGCCAGCAGGTCGAAGCCCGGCGAGTCCAGCGCGTCCGAGCCGAGCACCATGCGCTCGCCTTCGACGGTGAGGATTTCCACCTTGAGCAGGTTGTGCACGGTCAGGCCGTACTTCAGGCAGTGCACGCCGCCGGCGTTCTCAGCGACGTTGCCGCCGATCGAACAGGCGATCTGCGACGACGGGTCCGGCGCGTAGTACAGCTCGTAGGGCGCGGCGGCCTGGGAAATCGCCAGGTTGCGCACGCCGGGCTGGACGCGGGCGAAGCGCCCGACCGGATCGACTTCGAGAATCTTGTTGAAGCGCGCCATCACCAGCAGGATGCCCTGCTCCAGCGGTAGCGCACCGCCGGACAGACCGGTACCGGCGCCGCGGGCGACCACCGGCACGCCGCGCTGGTGGCAGAGCTTGAGCAGTGTTTCGACCTGCTCGACACGCTCGGGCAGCACCACCAGCATCGGCGTGGTGCGGTAGGCCGACAGGCCGTCGCATTCGTACGGCTTGAGGTCTTCGCCGCGATGGAGGATTTCCAGATCCGGCAGCTCGCGCTGCAGTTCGGCCAGCAGCGCGGTCTTGTCGACCTTGGGCAACGCGCCGTCGACGCGTTCGTCGTAGAGGATATTCATGCAGATTCGCCGCTCTCGTACGGTCACCCCAGCACGGCCGCTGCGGTGAGATGCCGCATGTTTAGCCTGCGCGATGCAAGGTCGTCCATGCCCGCACCAACTGGTCCTACCAGTTTCTGTAGTGGTAGGCGCTCAGGCACTACCTGAATACCAGTCAAGCCGCCATTTCTGCACGTAAGAGGCCACTCAGGGTAAACTGCCCGCAAACTGGTCCTACCAGCAGGGAGAGCACCTGCATGTTGAGCGAAAAGAACAATGACCGTCGTCAAGTTGCCGACGTGGTCGCCGAGCGGATCGAGCGCCTGATCGTCGATGGCGTGCTCAAAGCCGGCCAGGCACTGCCTTCGGAGCGGCGCCTGTGCGAGAAACTCGGCATCTCCCGCTCGGCCCTGCGCGAGGGTCTGCGCGTGCTGCGCGGGCGCGGGATCATCGAGACGGCGCAGGGGCGCGGCTCCTTCGTTGCCCAGTTGTCGGACAAGCGCGATGCCAGCCCGCTGATGCACCTGTTCAATTCGCAGCCGCGCACGCTGTACGACCTGTTGGAAGTGCGCGCGCTACTGGAAGGCGAATCGGCGCGACTCGCCGCGCTGCGCGGCACCGATGCCGATTTCGTGTTGTTGCGCCGGCGCTACGAGGAGATGCTCGCCGCCCATTCCGACGAGCAGGACGCCGACCCGCGCGAACATGCGCGCCTGGATCATGCCTTTCACCTGGCCATCTGCGAGGCCTCGCACAATCCGGTGCTGGTGCACACCCTGCAGTCGCTCACCGACTTGATGCTGTCCACCGTGTTCGCCTCGGTGAACAACCTCTATCACCGCCCGGTGCAGAAGCGGCAGATCGACCGCCAGCACTCGCGGCTGTTCCACGCGGTCACCGAACGCCTGCCCGACCAGGCGCAACGCGCCGCACGCGACCACGTGCACGGCATTCGCGACAACCTGCGGGAGATCGAACAGGAAGAACAACGCCTGGTGCGCGCCACCATGCGCCTGGAAGGCTGGGCGTAAACCCGAAGGCTGGAACGGATGGACGTAGGGTGGATGTCGTTTACATCCACCCTGGCGCGCTGGGCGGATCGCCTTCGGGCTACGCCAGTACCGCCTGGTTGCGCCCCTGATGCTTGGCCTTGTAGAGCAGGCGATCCACCCTTTCGAGAAACGCGTGGGGCTGGTCGAACGGGCCCGGGATGAGGGTGCCGACGCCCAGACTTATCGTCAGCTGCGGTGCGACCTGGGAGTGGGCATGCTGGATATTTTGCCCGCGAATCAGTTGACGACAGCGCTCGGCAACCTGGGCCGCGGCCTGGGCGTCGGTCTCTGGCAGCAACAGGACAAACTCTTCACCGCCATAACGGGCCAGCAGATCGCGCGGGCGCACGGCGGCACCGCTCAGGGCCTGGCCAACGCTTTTCAGGCAATCGTCGCCGCGCACATGACCATAGTGATCGTTGTACTGCTTGAAGTAGTCGATATCCAACAGGATCAGCGACAGCGGCTGACTGGTGCGCTGGGCGTTGCTCCATTCCATCTGGAAGCGGTTATCGAACATGCGCCGGTTGGCCACGCCGGTAAGGCCGTCCTGATAGGAGAGTTCTTCCAGCTGCTTCTGCAGCTGCAACAGCTTTTGCTCGGTCTGCTTGCGCTCGCTGATGTCGAACATGAAGCCGACCAGCGCTTCGACCTCGCCCGCGGCATTGCGCAGCACATGCACCACATCGCGAATCCACACATAGCGGCCGTCGTGGGTCAGAGCGCGATAGTCGGCCTCGTGGTCGAGGCCTGACTGGGACTGCGCCACACAGAAATTCACCACCCACTCGCGGTCTTCAGGGTGCATGCGCTCGGCCCAGTCATTGGCGCTCAGCCAACTGCCCTGCGGCCAGCCCAGCAGGGTTTCGATCTGCGGGCCGATGTAGGCAAACGTCATGGTGGCCCAGTCAATCTTCCAGGGAATGGCCTTGGTCGATTCCAGCAGTGTCTTGTACACCGCACTATCGTTCATCATCGAGCCGTTCATCATCGAGTCGGGCATGGCGGACAATCCGTGCTGGGCATGCGCAGGGTTGTAACCAAGATCGACAACCAGCGCAACCGGCGCAGCCAGCGCGCTTGCCGGCTTTCTTGTTAGACTCCCCGCCTTTCCTGAATCGCACCCTCTATCGCCCGTGCCTGAACTCCACACCTGGCTGACCGCCAACCAACTGCCGACACCGCTCGATCCGCTGCAGCATGACTGGCTCTACGTCGACAAGGGCTCGCTGACCCGTCGCCTGACCGAGCTGGCCGCCGGCGCCTTCAGCGTGATCCCGCTGCACCAGGCCTGGGAGCCGTTGCGCGACGACGAGTGCGTCGCGCTCGGGGTGGCGTCCGGGAGCCAGGGCTGGGTGCGCGAAGTCTACCTGTGCGGCCACGGCCGGCCCTGGGTGTTCGCCCGCAGCGTCGCCGCACGCGCCGCGCTGGAGCGTTCCGGCATGGACCTGCAGGGCCTCGGCAGTCGCTCGCTCGGCGAACTGCTGTTCAGCGATCCGGCGTTCGCCCGCGGCACGCTAGAGGCCTGCCGCTACCCCGCCGCCTGGCTGCCGCCGGAGCATCGCCAGCGCGACCTGTGGGCGCGCCGCTCGCGCTTCAGCCGGGAGCACCTCGGCGTGCTGGTGGCGGAGGTATTCCTGCCCGAACTCTGGCAAGCCGCCAGCATCGCGCCATGAGCCGCGCTGCCCGCGCCTGATTCGTCATCTTCCGCACGGAGACCGCCGATGTATCTGAAACTCCTGCAATCGTGCAATCGCCTGCACCCACGCGCCTGGGACTTCATCCAGCTGACACGCATGGACAAGCCGATCGGCATCTACCTGCTGCTGTGGCCGACCCTCACCGCGCTGTGGATCGCCGCCGAGGGCTTGCCGAGCCTCAAGCATCTGTTCATCTTCAGCGCCGGCGTGGTGCTGATGCGCGCCGCTGGCTGCGTGATCAACGATTTCGCCGACCGCAATTTCGACGGCCACGTGCAGCGCACCAGCAACCGCCCGCTGGCCACCGGGCGCATCCGCGTGCGCGAGGCCTGGATACTGTTCGCCGTGCTGGTGACACTGGCCTTCGGCCTGGTGCTGCTGACCAACGCGCTCACCGTCTGGCTGTCGTTCGGCGCGCTGGCGGTCGCTTCGCTGTATCCATTCATGAAGCGCTACACCTATTACCCGCAAGTGGTGCTCGGTGCGGCGTATTCGTGGGGCATCCTGATGTGCTTCACCGCCACCCGCGGCACGCTGCCGCCGGAGGCCTGGCTGCTGTTCGTCGCCAACGTGGTGTGGACGGTGGCCTACGACACCTACTACGCCATGGCCGACCGCGAGGACGATCTGAAGATCGGCATCCGCTCCACCGCCATCCTGTTCGGCGAT
The DNA here is from genome assembly GCF_056336065.1 of Stutzerimonas sp. 21-1. Classification (NCBI taxonomy): domain Bacteria; kingdom Pseudomonadati; phylum Pseudomonadota; class Gammaproteobacteria; order Pseudomonadales; family Pseudomonadaceae; genus Stutzerimonas; species Stutzerimonas sp. 21-1. Next base: position 3,555,875 of record NZ_CM150500.1, read on the forward strand.
GCCGATCGGGTGATCATCCTCGGCCTGCAGGGCCTGATGCTGTTCTGCCTGCTGCTGGCTGGCGCGCGCTTCGAGCTGGGGCAGTGGTTCCACCTCGGCCTGGCACTCGCCGCCGCCTGCTACCTGTGGGAATTCCATTACACCCGTTCGCGCGACCGCCAGCGCTGTTTTGCCGCCTTCCTGCACAACCACTGGGCCGGTCTGGCGATCTTCGCCGGCATCGTGGCGGATTACGCACTCAAGGCGGGCTGAACTGCGCTGAGTCAATGTGCGTGATCGTGCGGTAAACAGGCCGCTATCGCGCAAAAAATAGCCAATCAATAGCGCTTTGATGGCACGCCGGCGAACGCCGCCGGCCGCTGCCCTCGTGCTGTCACATCGCTGCAATAATTCCGTTATCTAATGCCGAGCGACAGAATGACCGAGGCGTGACCATGAACGGCAAGAGCATACTGATCGTCGACGACGAGGCGCCGATCCGCGAGATGATCGTCGTCGCCCTGGAAATGGCCGGCTACGAATGCCTGGAGGCGGAGAACAGCCAGCAGGCCCATGCGCTGATCATCGATCGCCAGCCCGACCTGATCCTGCTCGACTGGATGCTGCCCGGCACCTCCGGCATCGAGCTGGCGCGGCGCCTGAAGCGCGACGAGCTGACCGCCGACACCCCGATCATCATGCTCACCGCCAAGGGCGAAGAGGACAACAAGATCCAGGGTCTGGAAGTCGGCGCCGACGACTACATCACCAAGCCGTTCTCCCCCCGCGAACTGGTAGCGCGCCTGAAGGCCGTGCTGCGCCGCGCCGCGCCGACCGACAGCGAGGCGCCCATCGAGGTTGGCGGCCTGCTGCTGGACCCGATCAGCCACCGCGTCACCATCGACGGCAAGCCGGCCGAGATGGGCCCGACCGAGTACCGTCTGCTGCAGTTCTTCATGACGCACCAGGAGCGCGCCTATACTCGCGGCCAGCTGCTGGATCAGGTCTGGGGCGGCAATGTCTATGTCGAGGAGCGCACCGTCGACGTGCATATCCGCCGACTGCGCAAGGCGCTTGGCGAGGCTTACGAGAACCTGGTCCAGACCGTACGCGGCACCGGCTACCGCTTCTCCAGCAAGGTCTGACACCTCACCGCCACCCTACCGTCCGCATGGAGCTTCTCGGTTGAACCAGAACTGGCAAGGCACGCTCGTCCGCCGTCTCCTGCTCCTGCTGGGCGCCTGCCTTCTGCTCGGGCTGGTCACTGGCGAATACGCCTGGATGCTCGTGCTCGGTCTGGGCGGTTATCTGGGCTGGACCTTCCATCAGCTGCGCCGCCTGCAGCACTGGCTGCAGCGCAAGGATGCCGACCAGCCGCCACCCGATGCCGCCGGCGTCTGGGGCGAGGTGTTCGACAACCTCTACCAGTTGCAACGCCGCGACCTGCGCCTGCGCGGCCAGCTGCAGGCGGTTATCGACCGCGTGCAGGGCTCCACCGCCGCGCTCAAGGACGCGGTGATCATGCTCGATAGCGACGGCAACCTGGAATGGTGGAACATCGCCGCCGACCGCCTGCTCGGTCTAAAGAAACCGCAGGACATCGGCCACCCGATCACCAACCTGGTGCGCCATCCGCGCTTCAAGGACTACTTCGAGGGCGACCAGTACGACGAACCGCTGGAGTTGCCGGCGCCGGTCAACGACCGCTTGCGCCTGCAGATCACCATCACCCGCTACGGCAACAGCGAACGCCTGCTGGTGGTGCGTGACGTCACGCGGGTGCATCAGCTCGAGCAGATGCGCAAGGACTTCGTCGCCAACGTCTCCCACGAGCTGCGCACGCCGCTGACTGTGATTGCCGGCTATCTGGAGACGTTGCTGGACAACCCTGAGCAGATCAATCCGCGCCTGCTACGCGCGCTGCAGCAGATGAACCAGCAGACCGATCGCATGCAGCACCTGATCAACGACCTGCTGCTGCTGGCCAAGCTCGAAGCCAGCAACCGGCCGACCGACAACCAGCCGATTGCCGTCGCGCCGCTGCTGCAATCGATCACCAGCGACGCGCGCGCGCTTTCCGGCAGCCACGCGCACCGCATCAGCCTCGACGCCGATGCCGCCCTGTGGCTCAAGGGCAGCGAGGCCGAGCTGCGCAGTGCGTTCTCCAATCTGGTGTTCAATGCGGTGAAATACACGCCTGGCGGCGGCGATATTCACATCCGCTGGTGGAGCAACGAGGCCGGCGCGCACCTGAGCGTGGAGGATTCGGGCCTGGGTATCGAGCCCAAGCACCTGCCGCGGCTGACCGAGCGCTTCTATCGCGTCGACTCCAGCCGCGCGAGCAATACCGGCGGCACCGGTCTCGGCCTGGCGATCGTCAAGCACGTACTGCTGCGCCATCAGGGCCGGCTGGACATCAACAGCTCGCCGGGCAAAGGCAGCACCTTTACCTGCCACTTTCCGACCTCGCAGATCGCGCAGCGCTAACGGCCGGTGAGCCGGCGGATCGCATGGCGCTACCACGCGATCGTCGGATGGTTGGTTGAAAAGCCCGCCCGGCGCCCCCATTCTGAGCGCTCCATTGTCACCCAGAACACCTCATGGACCCTTCCCCCAGTTACGTTGCACCCTCCTATTTCGCTGATCTCGGCCTGATTCTGTTTGCCCTGTTCCTCGTCCTGCTCAACGGTTTCTTCGTCGCAGCCGAGTTCGCCATGGTCAAACTGCGCGCCACCAAGGTGGAGGCCATCGCCAGTCAGCACGGCTGGCGCGGACACATCCTGCGCACCGTGCATAACCAGCTGGATGCCTATCTGTCGGCTTGCCAGCTGGGTATCACCCTGGCGTCGCTGGGACTTGGCTGGGTGGGCGAGCCGGCGTTCGCCCATCTGCTCGAACCGCTGCTGGCGCTGGTCGGCATCGACAACGAAGCGCTGGTGCACGGCATCGCCTTCTTCACCGCGTTCTTCATCATTTCCTACCTGCACATCGTGGTCGGCGAGCTGGCGCCCAAGTCCTGGGCAATCCGCAAGCCCGAGCTGCTGTCGCTGTGGACGGCCGTGCCGCTGTACCTGTTCTACTGGCTGATGTATCCGGCGATCTATCTGCTCAACGCCAGCGCCAACGCCATCCTGCGCCTGGCCGGCCAGGGCGAGCCGGGTGCGCACCATGAGCATCACTACAGCCGCGAAGAACTGAAGCTGATCCTGCACTCCAACCGCGCGCTGAATCCGAGCGACCAGCAGATCCAGGTGCTGGCTTCGGCGGTGGAGATGAGCGAGCTGGAAGTGGTCGACTGGGCCAACTCCCGCGAGGACCTGCTGCAGCTGGAGCACGATGCGCCGCTCGGCGACATCCTCGACACCATCCGCCGCCACAAGTACAGCCGCTATCCGGTGTACGACAGCAGCCGGGGCGAGTACGTCGGCCTGCTGCACATCAAGGACCTGCTGCTGGCGCTGGCCGAGGACGAACGACTGGCCGAGCACTTCGACCTGCACGATCTGCTGCGGCCGCTGGAGCGCGTCTCCAAGCACATGCCGCTCAACGTGCTGCTCAACCAGTTCCGTCAGGGGGGCGCGCATTTCGTGCTGGTGGAGGAAGGCGACCACAAGGTGATCGGCTTCCTGACCATGGAAGACGTGCTCGAGGTGCTGGTCGGCGACATTCAGGACGAGCATCGCAAGACCGAGCGCGGCATCCTCGCCTACCAGCCCGGCAAGCTGCTGGTGCGCGGCGACACGCCGCTGTTCAAAGTCGAGCGCCTGCTCAACGTCGACCTCGACCATGTCGAAGCTGAGACCCTGGCCGGGCTGATCTACGAAACTCTCAAGCGGGTTCCCGAGGAAAACGAGGAACTGCAGGTCGAAGGCCTGCAGATCGTGGTCAAGAAGATGCGCGGGCCGAAGATCGTGCTGGCCAAGGTGCTTCGCCAGGAGTCATAGCGACCGGGGGCGGCGTTCGGTTACTCGCCGCCCACCGCGAAATTCGGCAGGCTGTCGACCGGCTGGGAAAAGGCGAACGGAATCGACTCGACGGCCAGCCCGACGTTGCGCTGCACGACGAAGTGCAGGTGCGGCCCGGTGCTGTTACCGGTATTGCCGGAGCGCGCCAGACGCGTGCCGGTTTCCACCCGCTGGCCTTCCTGCACCGCCACCGAGCCTTTCATCAGGTGCAGGTAGACGCCCATCGTGCCGTCGTCGTGCAGGATGCGCACGAAGTTGCCGGCCGGATTGGTACCACGCCCGCTCTGCTGGTTTTCCACCTTCACCACCATGCCGCCGCGCGCCGCGATGATCGGCGTGCCCTCAGGCATGGCGATATCCACCGCATGCCGCCCCTTGGGCGTGAAGTGGCTGTACTGGCCGTTGGCGCCCTGGGTCAGGCGGAACGGGCCGCCGCGCCAGGGCAGCGGATACTTGTAGGGCTTTGGCAGCAGCCGGGGATCACCCAGCGCATGGCGCAGTTTGGGTGTGTAGCGGAGCGGTTTGCTGGCATCGCGCGGCGCCAGCGTGGCCAGGCGGATCTGGCTGCGCGGCGGCAGCACCCAGCGGATCGGCTGGGCCGGGGCACCCACCGCATTGCTCACACCCTCCAGCTTCAGCTCGATATCCACCGGGGCGAACAGGTCGTTGCGCACCACCAGCGTTTCACCGGCCGCATGCTTGCGGGTTTCCAGCTTCACCTGGTTGTCGAGCTTCTCCACCATGCGGTCGCGGAAGACGAACACCTGCGAACCGGGCGCAGCCTGGTCGCTGTAGGTCACCACGCCATTGGCATCGGTGTACTTGTAGATGGTCAGAGCCAGTGCGGGCGAGGCCAGCAGCGATAGCCCGAGCAAAGGAAGAAGACGCCCCAGCATAACGGCAGTTCTAGTCGTGAAGTCGGTTGGAGGGCGAAGACTAGCAGCGCCGCCAGGGCGCCGCGAGCCACCGACCGTCGGGGTGTGAAGCCGGTCAGCTTGTGCGCGGCGCCTGCCGACGAAGTGTGCGCGACGTACTCAGGCGCCGGGTACGAAGTGCTTCTGCGCTGTGCCGCGCGCAATCAGACGCGACAGGTAATCGAGCTTCTGCGCATCGCGGTCGACGAAGCGGAACGACAGCTGCAGCCACTCGCTGTCGGGCTTGGGCTCCAGCGCGGCCACCGCGTGCAGGTAGCCGTTCAGCCGGGCGATCTCGCCACCCTCGCCCTGCTCCAGGTCGAGCACGGCGCTTTCCAGCACCTGCGGCAGCAGCTCGCCACGACGCACCACCAGCAGCGCCTCCTTCAGACTCAGCGCCTTGATCACGCACGCCAGCGTACCGGCCGCCAGACGCAACTGGCCCTGCCCGCGGCCACCGGTTGCCGCGGCCGGCTTGCTGGCGGCTGGCGCGGCGGCCGGCTGCAGCAGCGGAGACGCGGCAATCGGCGCAGCGGCCGGCGCGGGACGCACCACCTCGGCCTTGCCACCGGTCAGCGCGGCCAGCGAGTCGTTGGCCATCCCGGGCGACAGCGCGCGCACCGGCGCACTGGCCGCCAGCGCGTCGAGCTTGCCGGCGCGGCCGAGTGCCTTGCGCACCTTGCTGGTCAGCTGCTCGTTGGTGAACGGCTTGCCGATGTAGTCCGAAACCCCGGCCTGGATCGCCTGCACGACGTTCTCTTTGTCGCCGCGGCTGGTCACCATGATGAACGGAGTGGTCTTCAGACCCTCCTGCGCGCGGCACCAGGTGAGCAACTCGAGGCCGGACATTTCCGGCATTTCCCAATCGCAGAGGATCAGGTCGAAGCGCTCGCGACCGAGCATCTGCTGCGCCTTGCGGCCGTTGACGGCCTCCTCGATGCCGATGCCGGGGAAATGTCCGCGCAGCCCCTTCTTCACCAGATCGCGAATGAACGGCGCATCATCCACTATCAACACACTGACCTTGCTCATCCATCCCCTCCTGCGAATGCCGGCAAGCATAGCCGCAGCGTACCTGCCAGCAAAAGCATGGCGTCCTTCGCCGCACCTGTCCGTTGCGCCGGATCAGCGAACGGCGCACCGCCATTGAGGCAGCGCGCCGCGGGACAGCGCCCGCCGGGCGCGGCATACTCGCGCTTTCCGTCACCGCGAGGCCAGCATGGTTCAGCACATTCTCGTCGCCCACGATCTCAGCCCAGAAGCCGACCTCGCCCTGCGCCGCGCCGCGCAGCTGGCGCAGCAGAGTGGTGCCCGGCTGAGCCTGCTGCATGTGCTCGACAGTCGCGGCGAGCCGCAGGACGAGGCCAGCGTGCGCGCCGATCTGCAGGCGCGCCTGCAGGCCAATGGCGCGACGATGGCGCAACTGTGGCTGCGACACGGCCACCCGGTGGAAGAGGTACTGACCCAGGCACAGGGGCTGGAGGTCGATCTGCTGGTACTGGGCCGTCACCATCGCCACTCCAGCCTGGGCTTCGCCGGCACCACGCTGGAACGCATCCTGCTGGCCAGCCCGGCGCCGCTGCTGCTGGCAGCCCATCCGGCAGTCGAGCCGTACAGCTGCGCGCTCGCCGCCCTGGACTTCTCACCCTGCGCCAACCGCGCGCTGCAGATCGCGTGGCGATTGCTGCCAGCCGCCGGCGAGCTGCACGCCCTGCATATCCACGAAGTGGCCGAGATTCACGGTGCGGATGCCGACGCGCTGGCGCTGGAGCACGAACTGTTCGAGCAGCTGATCGAGGATATTCAGGCCACGCTGCCGGACAGCCGCGCCACACTCAGCTACAGCCTGCATCAGGGCGAACGCAACAACTGCCTGGAGGCGGCGCTGGGCGAACTGCATCCGCAGCTGCTGGCGCTGGGCGGGCACAGTCGCGGCGAACTCAGCAGCGCCCTGCTCGGCAGCCTGACGCGGCAGTTCCTCGACCAGCCGCCGTGCGACGTGCTGGTGGCGCGCTAGCTTTCGATCAGATCATGCAGTTCGACGAACTGCAGGCTCAGCTTGTGCCGCGGGTCGAAGTGGATCAGCGGCATGCACGCCTGGTGCGATTCGCGCATGCGCACCGAACTCATCAGGTTGACCGGTAGCACCGGCAGGCCCTCTTCCAGCAGCTCGGCGATCATCTGCTGCGGCAGCGCGGCACGCGGCTGGAACTGGTTGACCACGATGCCCTCGACCTCCAGCGCCTCGTTGTGGTCCTCGCGCAGATCTTCGATCTCCTCCAGCAGACCGTACAGCGCCTGGCGCGAGAAGCTGTCGCAGTCGAAAGGAATCAGGCAGCGGTCGGCGGCGATCAGCGCCGAAACGGTGTAGAAGTTCAGGGCTGGCGGCGTGTCGAGATAGATCCGCTCGTAGTCTTCGGCGAGATTGTCGAGCAGTTTGCGCAGCTTGTTGATCTTGTGCTTGGCCTCCAGCTTGGGCTGCAGGTCGGCCAGCTCGGCGGTCGCGGTGATCAGGTGCAGGTTGTCGAACGGGGTTTCGAAGATCGGCGGACGCGCCTTCTTGCCAGCCGGGCCGCTGGCCAGCACCTGCTTGAAGAAGTCGGCGATGCCGGTCGGCACGTCCTCGCCTGTCAGCCCCGTCAGGTAATGCGTCGAGTTGCCCTGCGCATCGAGATCCACCAGCAGCGTGCGGTAGCCCTGGGCCGCGCTCACCGCCGCCAGATTGCAGGCGATGCTGGATTTGCCGACGCCGCCCTTCTGATTGAACACCACCCTGCGCATGTCGCACCTCCCTAACCTGACCGGTCGAGTCTATACGGCAAACATGACAAACAGATGAGCGATCGGAAAAAACCCTAGCCGGTGGCGGCGCGATACGCGCCACACGTCCTGCCCGGTTGCGCCCGTACGATCCCCTGCTACGGTTAGCTCTACCGAATAAGAACAACAAAGGATTGCAGATGCGCCATCGTCAGGGCCGGCACCGCCACCCCCTGCGCTGCGTCGCGAATGCCGACGCGCCGCACCGACGCGCCGCCTCCGAGCGAGCGCTGCCTCGCTATTACGTCATCCACCCGTTCCAGTCTGCGCCCCAGCCGCGCCGTGGCTCGTGGGCCTGCGCGGCCGCCGCTGGGCGCCAGCCTGCTTGCCGCTTCGATTCCCTTCCCTGCCGGGCCGGTGAAACCACCTGCGCCGCGGCTCCGCACGTAAGGAGACCTGCATGAGACTATCCGACATCGCAACAGCAACCCTCGCGGCCGCACTCGCCATCCCGGCATCCGCCGCCGAGATGTCCGACGGCAAGGTGAAGATCGGCATCCTTAACGACCAGTCCGGGGTGTATGCCGACTTCGGCGGCAAATGGTCGTACGAGGCGGCGAAGATGGCCGCCGAGGATTTCGGCGGCAAGATACAGGGCGTGCCGATCGAGGTCGTCACCGCCGATCACCAGAACAAGCCGGACATCGCCTCCAACATCGCGCGGCAGTGGTACGACCGCGAGCAGGTGGACGCGATCATGGAGCTGACCACCTCCTCCGTTGCGCTGGCGGTGCAGGGCATCTCCAAGAGCAAGAAGAAGATCAACCTGGTCACCGGCGCCGCCACCACCGAGCTGACCGGCAAGCAGTGCTCGCCCTACGGCTTCCACTGGGCCTACGACACCCACGCGCTGGCGGTCGGCACCGGCGGTGCGCTGGTGTCCCAGGGCGGCGACAGCTGGTACTTCCTGACCGCCGACTACGCTTTCGGCTATTCGCTGGAGGAACAGACCTCCAAGTTCGTTAAATCCAAGGGGGGCGAGGTCAAGGGCGCGGTGCGCCATCCGCTGGCGAGCACCGATTACTCCTCGTTCCTCCTGCAGGCGCAATCCTCCGGGGCCAAGGTCATCGGCCTCGCCAACGCGGGTCTGGACACCGCCAACAGCATCAAGCAGGCCGCCGAGTTCGGCATCGTCGCCGGCGGTCAGCGCCTCGCCGCGCTGCTCTTCACCCTCGCCGAAGTGCACGGCCTGGGCCTGGACGCCGCCCAGGGCCTGACCCTGACCGAGAGCTTCTACTGGGACCGCGACGACAAGTCCCGCGAGTTCGGCGAGCGTTTCTTCAAGCGCACCGGGCGCATGCCGAACATGGTCCATGCCGGCACCTATTCCGGCGTCATGCAGTACCTCAAGGCGATCGAGAAGGCCGGCACCGACGCCACCGAGCCGGTGGCCAAGGCGATGCACGAGCTGCCGGTGGACGACGTCTTCGCGCGCAACGCCAAGGTCGGCGCCAACGGCCGGCTGATCAGCGACGTCTACCTGATGGAGGTGAAGAAGCCGGAGGAAAGCAAGCGCGACTGGGATTACTACAAGGTGCTGGCCACCGTGCCGGGCGACGAGGCCTACCTCAAGCCGGCCGACAGCGGCTGCGAGCTGGTCGGGCAATGAGTGCAGCGGCAGCACGGCCAGAGGCGCTCGCGACGCCGCAGGAGCATCCGGTGCTGCTCGCGGCGCGTGGCCTGCGCAAGGAGTTCGGCGGCTTTGTCGCGGTCAACAACGTCGACCTCGACGTGCGCCACGCGCGGGTGCATGCGCTGATCGGGCCCAACGGCGCGGGCAAGACCACGGTGTTCAACCTGCTGACCAAGTTCCTGCAACCGACCAGCGGCAGCATCCACCTGCTCGATCAGGACATCACCCGCACCGATCCGGCCAAGGTGGCGCGCATGGGGCTGGTGCGCTCGTTCCAGATCTCCGCGGTGTTCCCGCACCTCTCCGTGCTGGATAACGTGCGCGTGGCGTTGCAGCGCCCGAACGGCCTGGCCAGCCAGTGCTGGCTGCCGCTGCGCTCGCTCAACCGGCTCAACGGCCGCGCCATGCAGCTGCTCGAATCCGTGGGGCTGGCCGACCGTCGTCATGAGCCGGCGGCCGATCTGTCCTACGGGCGCAAGCGGGTGCTGGAGCTGGCCACCACCCTGGCGCTGGAGCCCCGGGTGCTGCTGCTCGACGAACCGCTGGCCGGCATGGGCCACGAGGACGTGCACACGGTCGCGGAGATCATCCGTCAGGTGGCCACCGAGCGCGCGGTGCTGATGGTCGAGCACAACCTCAAGGTGGTCGCCGATCTCTGCCATCAGGTGACCGTGCTGCAACGCGGCGAAATTCTCACCTCCGGCGATTACCGCAGCGTCAGTCAGGACGAGCGCGTGCGGGTGGCCTACATGGGGACCGAAGATGACTGAAGCGCTGCTCAGCGTGCGCGACCTCAACGCTTGGTATGGCGAGAGCCATGCGCTGCACGGCATCGACCTGGACGTGCAGCAGGGCGAAACCGTGACCCTGCTCGGGCGCAACGGCGTGGGCAAGACCACCGCGCTGCGCGCGATCGTCGGCATCATCCGCAAGCGCAGCGGCAGCATCCGCTTTGACGGCAAGGACATGCTGCACGTGCCGCTGCATCGCACCGCGCGCCACGGCATCGGCTACGTGCCGGAGGAGCGCGGCATCTTCGCCACCCTCACGGTGGAGGAGAACCTGACCCTGCCGCCGGTGATCGCCAAGGGCGGCATGACGCTGGCGGAGATCTACCAGTTGTTCCCCAACCTCGAAGAGCGCCGCAAAAGCCCCGGTACCAAGCTCTCCGGCGGCGAGCAGCAGATGCTGGCGATGGCGCGCATCCTGCGCACCGGCGCGCGCCTGCTGCTGCTCGACGAGCCCACCGAAGGCCTGGCGCCGGTGATCGTCCAGCGCATCGGCGAGGTGCTGCAGACGCTCAAGCAGCGCGGCATGACCATCCTGCTGGTGGAACAGAACTTCCGCTTCGCCAGCAAGGTCGCCGACCGCTTCTACGTGGTCGACCACGGCACGGTGATCGACCGCTTCGCCGTCGCCGAACTGCCCGGGCGCATGGCGACGCTCAACGACGCCCTGGGGGTCTGATGACGACGATCTTCGACGTACCGATCCAGGCCTTTCTCGGCCAGCTGCTGATCGGCCTGATCAACGGGTCGTTCTACGCCATGCTCAGCCTGGGGCTGGCGATCATCTTCGGCATGCTGAAGATCATCAATTTCGCCCACGGCGCGCAGTACATGATCGGCGCCTTCGCCGGCTACCTGCTGCTGGCCACACTGGGCATCGGCTACTGGCCGGCGCTGATTCTCGCGCCGCTGATCGTCGGCCTGGTCAGCGCGCTGATCGAGCGGCTGGCGCTGTCGCGGCTGTACAACCTCGATCACCTCTACGGACTGCTGTTCACCTTCGGTCTGGCGCTGGCGATGGAAGGCGCGTTCCGCTACTTCTACGGCTCGTCCGGGCAACCCTATGCGGTGCCGAAGGAACTGGCCGGTGGCTACAACCTGGGCTTCATGTTCCTGCCCAAGTACCGCGCCTGGGTGGTGCTGGCATCCTTGGTGATCTGTATCGCCAGCTGGCTGCTGATCGAGAAAACCAAGCTGGGCGCCTACCTGCGCGCGGCCACCGAGAACCCGACGCTGGTGCGCACCTTCGGCATCAACGTGCCGCTGCTCTTGACCTTCACCTACGGCATGGGCGCGGCATTGGCCGGGCTGGCCGGCATGCTCGCCGCGCCGATCTATCAGGTCAGCCCGCTGATGGGTTCGAACCTGATCATCGTGGTGTTCGCCGTGGTGGTGGTCGGCGGCATGGGCTCGATCCTCGGCGCAATCATCACCGGCTACATGCTCGGCATCCTCGAAGGGCTGACCAAGGTGTTCTATCCCGAAGCCTCCAACATCGTGATCTTCGTGATCATGGCGATCGTACTGCTGGTGCGCCCCGCCGGCCTGATGGGGAGGGACGCCGGATGAACAGCCAAACCCGCATCGTCACCAGCAGGCGCCCGGCGCTGCGCCTGGAAACCGTACTGATCGGCGTCGGGGTGCTGGCGCTGGTGCTGGCGCCGTTCTACTTCTATCCGATCTTCATCATGAAGGTGCTGTGCTTCGCGCTGTTCGCCTGCGCCTTCAACCTGCTGCTCGGCTACACCGGCATCCTCTCGTTCGGGCACGCGGCGTTCTTCGGCGGCGGAGCGTATTTCACCGCTCATGCGGTGAAGGAGTGGGGGCTGACGCCGGAATTGGGCATCCTGGTCGGCGTTGCTGGCGCCGCGCTGCTCGGGCTGGTGATCGGCTTCCTGGCGATCCGCCGCCAGGGCATCTACTCGACGATGATCACCCTGGCGCTGTCGCAGATGTTTTTCTTCTTCTGCCTGCAGGCGCCATTCACCCACGGCGAGGACGGCATCCAGAACATCCCGCGCGGCCGCCTGTTCGGCCTGCTCGATCTGGCCGAGCCGCTGTACATGTACTTCTTCGTGCTGACGGTGTTCCTCGCCGGCCTGCTGGTGATCTGGCGGGTGATCCACTCGCCGTACGGCATGATCCTGCGTTCGATCCGCGAGAACGAGAACCGCGCGATCTCGCTCGGCTATTCGGTGGCGCGCTACAAGCTCGGCGCGTTCGTCATGTCGGCGGCGCTGGCGGGGCTGGCCGGCGGGCTCAAGGCGCTGGTGTTCCAGTTCGCCACGCTCACCGACGTCAGCTGGCAGATGTCCGGCGAGGTGGTGCTGATGACCCTGCTCGGCGGCATCGGCACGCTGATCGGCCCGGCATTCGGCGCGGCGCTGGTCACGGGGCTGGGCAATTACTTCGCCACGTCGGAGCTGCCGGTGACGCTGGTCACCGGGGTCATCTTCATGGTCTGCGTGCTGGTGTTCCGCCGCGGCATGATCGGCGAATTCTATGCCTCGCGCCTCGGTCGCCGGCTGACCCGGCGCGACGACGAGGATTGAGGCCGCCGGCGGCCGCCGCGCACGTCAGACGGCGACTGGCGCCTTGATGTGCGGATGGCTCTGGTAGCCGACCAGCTCGAAATCCTCGAAGCGGAAGGCGAACAGGTCCTGCACGGCGGGGTTGAGTTTCATCGTCGGCAATGGCAGCGGCTCGCGCGACAGCTGCAGATCGGCCTGTTCCAGATGGTTGGCGTAGAGGTGGCAGTCGCCGCCGCTCCAGATGAACTCGCCGGGCTGCAGGCCGCAGACCTGGGCGATCATCAGCGTCAGCAGCGCGTAACTGGCGATGTTGAATGGCACGCCGAGGAAGATGTCGGCCGAGCGCTGGTACAGCTGGCAGCTCAACTTGCCGTCGGCGACGTAGAACTGGAACAGCGCATGGCAGGGCGGCAGCGCGGCCTGCTCGACCAGGGCCGGGTTCCACGCCGAGACGATCAGCCGGCGCGAATCCGGGTTCTTTTTGATCATCTCCAGCAGGTTGGCGATCTGGTCGACCGACTCACCGTTCGGCCCCGGCCAGCTGCGCCACTGATAGCCGTAGACCGGGCCGAGGTCGCCGTTCTCGTCGGCCCACTCGTCCCAGATCGATACGCCGTTGTCCTTCAGATAGCCGATGTTGGTGTCGCCCTTCAGGAACCACAGCAGCTCGTGAATGATCGAGCGCAGGTGGCACTTCTTGGTGGTCACCAGCGGGAAGCCGTCGGCCAGGTTGAAACGCATCTGGTAGCCGAACACCGAATAGGTGCCGGTGCCGGTGCGGTCGCTCTTGAAGGTGCCGTGCTCGCGCACGTGGCGCATGAGGTCGAGGTACTGTTTCATCGCGGGCTCGGAACTGGAAAAAGGGGCAATGGTAAGAGGCCCCGCCGCGCTTGTCGCGCCGGCGGAGCCGGACGGTCAGGCGATGGCCTTGCGCGGGTTGTGCTTGTAGGCCCAGGCGATCATGCCGACGCCCAGCAGAATCATCGGCACGCAGAGCACCTGCCCCATCGTCAGCCAGCCGAAGGCCAGGTAGCCCAGCTGCGCATCCGGCACGCGGACGAACTCGACGATGAAACGGAAGATGCCATAACAGACCGCGAACAGGCCGGAAACCGCCATCGTGGGGCGCGGCTTGCGCGAGTAGAACCAGAGGATGACGAACAGCGCCACGCCTTCCAGAGCGAACTGGTAGAGCTGCGACGGGTGCCGCGCCAGCTGCTGCGGATCGGTCGGGAAGACCATGGCCCAGGGCACGTCGGTCGCCTTGCCCCACAGCTCGGCGTTGATGAAGTTGCCGATGCGCCCCGCGCCCAGGCCGATCGGCACCAGCGGCGCGATGAAGTCCATCAGCTCGAAGAAGCTCTTGCCGTTGCGCCGGGCGAAGATCCAGGTGCACAGCAGCACGCCGAGCAACCCGCCGTGGAACGACATCCCGCCCTTCCATACCTGCAGGATCAGGCTCGGCTGATTGAGGTAAGCGGCCAGGTCGTAGAACAGCACATAGCCCAGGCGGCCACCGACGATCACCCCCATCGCCACCCAGAACACCAGGTCGGAAAGCTTGTCCTTCGGCCATTCGGGGGCGAAGCGCGCGACGCGCCCGGACGCCAGCCACCAGGCGCCGCCGATGCCGATCAGGTACATCAGCCCGTACCAGTGAATCTGCAACGGACCGATGGCGACCGCCACCGGATCAATCTGCGGGTAAGCCAGCATGGTGATTCCTCAAATCAAGAAATGGGTACCGACGCTCAGCAGCAGCAGCGCGAACAGCAGCCGCAACACGCGCGGCGACAGGCGATGCGCCAGCCGGGCACCGAGGCGGGCGAAGAACATGCTCGTCGCCGCGATACCGAGCACTGCCGGCAGATAGACAAAGCCCAGACTCCACTCGGGAAGGTCGGGCGTCTGCCAGCCGACAACAATGAAACTGATTGCCCCGGCCAGGGCGATCGGCAGGCCGCATGCCGCCGAGGTCGCCACTGCCTGCTGCATCGGCAGGCCGCGCCAGGACAGGTAGGGCACCGACAGCGAACCGCCGCCGATACCGAAGATCGCCGACGCCCAGCCGATCACCGCGCCGGCGAGCGACAACCCGACCTTGCCGGGCTGGCCGGTGCTGGCCTTGGGACGCAGGTCGAAGGCCATCTGCACCGCCATCACGATGGCGAAGATGCCGATGATGCGCTGCAGCATCGGTCCCTGGATCGCCGCGGCCGTCAGGCTGCCGAGCGCCGCGCCGAGCAGGATGCCGACGGTCATCCACAGCACCATCGGCCAGCGCACCGCGCCCTTGCGGTGATGGGTCAGAATCGAATTGATCGACGTGAAAACGATGGTGGCCAGCGATGTGCCGACCGCCAGATGCGTCAGCACCTCCGGCGAAAAGCCCTGTGCACCGAAGCTGAGTACCAGCACCGGCACGATGATCAACCCGCCGCCCACGCCGAACAGCCCGGCCAGCACGCCGGCACCGCTTCCCAACAGCAGATACAGCAGGAACTCCATCGCTTCTGTCCCGGCGCAACGAAAGCGGCATGGTAGCGGAAACCGCCGCAAAACGGAGGCCGGCGGTAGCACAAACGCCCGTCACGGCGGCGGGTGCGGCGCGCATGCCCGACGCGGCAAATCCGGCCGACGGGCACGGCAACCCCCCAGCCGGTGGCTGCGCCAATGCCGTCGCCAGTTATACTGCCGCCCTGTTTTCTTGCGAGGTCGCGCCATGTCCGAATCCCTCAGCACCGACGTTCTCATCGTCGGCGGCGGTGTCGCCGGTCTCTGGCTCAATGCCCGCCTGCGCCGCCTGGGCTTCGCCACCCTGCTCGTCGACAAGGGCGCGCTGGGCGGCGGGCAGAGCGTGAAATCGCAAGGCATCATCCACGGCGGCACCAAGTACGCGCTGCACGGCGCGCTGACCGGCGCCTCGGAAGCCATCGCCGACATGCCGCGGCGCTGGCGCGAGGCACTCGACGGCCAGGGCGAGCTGGATCTGAGCGGCGCGCGGCTGCTGTCCGATGCGCACTACCTGTGGTCGCCCGGCACGCTGGCCGGCAATCTCACCAGCTTCTTCGCCAGCAAGGCGGTGCGCTCGCGGGTCGGTCAGGTGAAGGGCGACGCGCTGCCGCCGGCGCTGCAGCATCCGCAGTTCAAGGGCAAGGTGTACCGCCTCAGCGAGCTGGTGCTTGACGTGCCGAGCCTGATCGTTCGCCTGGCGGAACTGGCCGGCGACAGCCTGCTGGCCGGTGAGCGGATCGAGCCGCTGCGCGAGGGCGGCGAGCTGGTCGGCCTGCGCGTCGACGGTCGCGCCATCCGCGCACAACGCATCGTCTTCAGCGCCGGCGGCGGCACCGCCGAACTGCTCGCCGCCGTCGGCCTGCAGCAGCCGGCCATGCAGCGCCGACCGCTGCACATGGTCATGCTCAAGGCGCCGACGCTCAAGCCGCTCTACGCGCATTGCCTGGGCGGTGGCAGCAAGCCGCGGATCACCGTGACCAGCCATCCGGCCGCAGACGGCGAATGGGTCTGGTATCTCGGCGGCGACCTGGCCGAAGCCGCCGGCGTGGCGCGCGACGAGGCCGCGCAGATCGCCGCAGCACAACAGGAACTGGCCGAACTGGTGCCGTGGATCGACCTGTCCGCCGCGCGCTGGGCCACGCTGCGGATCGACCGCGCCGAGCCGGCACAGTCCAGCCTGGCGCGCCCGGACAACGCCTTCCTTGCCGAACAGGACCGACTGCTGGTCGGCTGGCCGACCAAGCTGGCACTGTCACCGGACTTCTCCGACCGCGTCGAAGCGGCCCTCGCCCGCGACGGCATCCGCCCGGGCAACCATCCGCCACTGCCGGCGCTGCCGCGACCGCCGGTCAGCGGCCCGTTCTGGGAAGGTCTGCTATGAGCACGACGCTGCATGACCTGCATCGGCCGCTCGGCAGCACCGGGCTGACGATCTCCCCGCTGGGCCTCGGCACGGTCAAGCTGGGCCGCGACCAGGGCGTGAAATACCCCAGCGGCTTCGCCATTCCCGACGACGCGCAGGCGCGCCGACTGCTGGCGCTCGCTCGCGAGCTGGGCATCAACCTGATCGACACCGCACCGGCCTACGGCGTCAGCGAGGAACGCCTGGGGCCGTTGCTGGCCGGCCAGCGCGACGACTGGGTGATCGTCAGCAAGGTCGGCGAGGAGTTCGACAACGGCCAGTCGCGCTTCGATTTCTCCGCCGCGCACACGCGCTTCTCGGTGGACCGCAGCCTCGCGCGCCTGCGCACCGACCGCATCGACCTGGTGCTGGTGCACTCGGACGGCAACGACGTGGATATCCTGCGCCACGCCGAGGTCTACCAGACACTCGCCGAGCTCAAGCGCGAGGGCAAGATTCTCGCCTACGGGCTGTCCGGCAAGACCGTCGAGGGCGGCCTGCTGGCGCTGCAGGACGGCGATTGCGCGATGGTCACCTACAACCTCAACGAGCAGGCCGAACGCCCGGTGCTCGACTACGCCGCCGCCCACGCCAAGGGCATCTTGATCAAGAAGGCGCTGGCCAGCGGCCACGCCTGCCTGCGACCGGGCGAGGACCCGGTGCGACGCAGCTTCGAGTTGCTGTTCGGCCATCCCGGCGTCGGCGCGGCGATCATCGGCACCATCAACCCGAAGCATCTGACCGACAACGTGCGCACCGCCGCCGCCGTACTGACGGGCAACTGAGATCCGCCTGGGCTAGGCTGTCTCCTCCGCCCGAGGCCGCTACCGCCGAAACTCGCCGCCAGGAGGAACCGCATGCCGACCGTTCTGCTGCGCAAGAGCCCCACCGCCTTCAAGACGCTGCCGCTGTACGTCGAGGCCAACCCGGACCGCCTCAACTACCAGAGCCTGGGCCGGCCGCTGAACTTCGGCGAAGTCATCGAGCGTCGGCGTCCGGTCGAGGTCCCCAGCACCCACCGCTTCGCCCTCGAGCTGGCCAATCTGGGCGTTTCGGTGCGCCTCACCCTCGACTGGCAGGATCGCGAATACTGGGTGCTGGTACGCCAGCAACGGCTGGATCGCGGCGACGTGGTACTCAAGCTGATCTCCGGCTACGTGCCGGCTCACGAACTCAATCTGCCGCTGCTCACCGCCATCCAGGAAATCGCCGAGGAATGCCTGCTGGAAACCCCGGAAGGCTGGCTGAGCGGCCGCTTCGGCGATACCTGGCTGCCAACGCCGTATGAAGGCCCGCTGCAGTACCGCGAAACGCCGCACTTCGCGCTCGCCTCGCTGACCGGCGCCACGCGGCCGGTGCACTGCGGCGAGCGGGTGCTGATGGAACGTCCGCGTGCATACGTGCACCTGCCTACGGCCTCGCTGCAGCTGGTTTACGACATGCGTCTGGAAGTGCCGAAGGACGTGCATCGGCCAAGCCTGTTCCATGTCGACGAGCGTCTCGAGGACGGCGAGCTGGTTGCCCGTCTGGATCGCAGTCAGGCCGATCTCTATCTGATTCCGCTGCGGCATGGCGAACCGCAGGAGCAGCTGCTGCAGCTGCGTAGCGGCCGCCTGAGCCCGGTGGCGACCCGCGGGCTGTGGCTGTCGGAAAGTTTCGCGCCGCAGGACGGCTGGGTAGTGCGCGACGAGCGCATTGGCTGGAAGGACTGGTGGGCCGGCCGCGCCCTGGCTGTCGCCCGCTGAGTGGCGGCGGCACGGCCGCGGCCGCTAGGCCTTGCGAATCTTCTCGACAATGGCGGTGGTGGAGCTGTTCTCTACCAGCCCCAGCACACGCACCTCGCCGCCATAGGCGCGGACCAGCTCGGCGCCGACCACCTGATCGACACCGTAGTCGCCACCCTTGACCAGCACATCGGGGCGTACCTGCGCCAGCAGGTTCTCCGGCGTGTCTTCGGAGAAGCACACCACCCAATCCACCGCCTCCAGGCCGGCGAGCACCGCCATGCGCCGGTCGACACTGTTGATCGGGCGGCCCGGCCCCTTCAGGCGACTGACCGAGGCGTCGTCGTTGACCGCGACGATCAGCCGGTCGCCCTGAGCGCGCGCCTGCTCCAGATAGGTCACGTGGCCGGCGTGCAGGATGTCGAAGCAGCCGTTGGTGAAAACGATCTTCTCGCCCTGGGCGCGGGCATCCTCGACCACGGTGAGCAGTTGCTCGACCGTCATCATGCCGCGCCCGGAGCCTTCCTCGCGCTGGATCGCGCGGCGTAGCTCCGGCGCGCTGACACAGGCGGTGCCCAGCTTGGCGACCACGATGCTGGCGGCCAGGTTAGCCAACGCCACGGCCTGCGGCAGCTCGGCACCGGCGGCCAGCGCAGCGGCCAGTGTGGAAATCACGGTATCGCCGGCGCCAGTCACATCGAATACCTCGCGCGCGCGCGCCGGCAGATGCAGCGCGGCGTGGTCGGGGCGCAGCAGGGTCATGCCGTGCTCGCCACGGGTCACCAGCAGAGCGTCCAGCTGCAGGCGGCGCATCAGCTCGGCGCCCTTGGCGACCAGCTCGGCCTCATCGGCGCAATGCCCGACGATCGCCTCGAACTCGCCGAGGTTCGGCGTGATCAGCGACGCACCGCGATAGATCTCGAAATCCATGCCCTTGGGATCGGCCAGCACCGGAATCCCGCGGCGGCGCGCCGCCTGGATCAACGCCTGATGATTCTTCAGCGCTCCCTTGCCGTAATCGGACAGCACCAGCACCTTTACCCCGGCCAACAGCGCCTCGACCTCGGCTAGCAGCGCCGCCGGATCGGTATCGAACGGTTCCTCGAAATCCATGCGCAGCAATTGCTGATGGCGGCTCATGACGCGCAGCTTGACGATGGTCGGCTGGTGCTCGATGCATTGGAAATGCGCTTCAACGCCGGCGGCTGCGAGGCTGTCGACCAGGCTCTGACGCGCCTCGTCCTCGCCGGTCACGCCGACCAACTGGGCAGGCGCGCCCAGTGCAGCAATGTTCAGCGCAACGTTGGCCGCACCACCGGGGCGATCCTCGATCTGCTCGACCTTGACCACCGGCACCGGCGCCTCCGGCGAAATCCGCGACGTGCCGCCATGCCAATAGCGATCGAGCATGACGTCACCCACTACCAGGACGGGAGCTTGGTCGAAACGGGGCATGGACAGCTTCATTGAGAGGGCTCCGGGGCGCTGGAAAACGCCGCGGATCATAGCATGCCGGCGCGCCGCGGCTCGCGCGGCCCAGCAGACACGCGGATCACGCCGGCTCGTCGTCCTTGAACTGCTTCTCGTGCAAACGAGCATAGGCACCGTTCGCCGCCAGCAGCTGCGCATGGTTGCCGCGCTCAACGATACGCCCCTGCTCCATCACCAAGATCAGATCGGCCTTCTCGATGGTGCTCAGGCGATGGGCGATGACCAGCGTGGTGCGGCCACTCATGGCGTGGTCCAACGCGCTCTGGATATGCCGCTCGGATTCGGTGTCCAGCGCCGAAGTCGCCTCGTCAAGGATCAATACCGGCGCGTTCTTCAGCAGCGCGCGGGCGATCGCCAGACGCTGGCGCTGGCCGCCGGAAAGCAACACACCATTCTCGCCAACCAGCGTCTGGTAGCCTTGTGGCATCTGCTGGATGAACTCGTCCGCGTAGGCATCGCGAGCCGCGCGCTGGATGTCTTCCAACGGGGCACCTGCCAGATCGCCATAGGCGATGTTGTTGGCGACAGTGTCGTTGAACAAGGTCACCTGCTGAGTCACCAGGGCGATATGCCGACGCAGGTTGCGCAGCGTGTAGTCCTCGATATCCACGCCGTCGAGCAGAATCTGCCCTTGATCGTGGTGGTAGAACCGCGGAATAAGATTGGCCAGGGTGGATTTGCCACTGCCCGAACGGCCGACCAGCGCAACCATCTGCCCCGGCTCGACATTGAAGCTGATGTCGTGCAGGACCTGCTTATCGGTGCCCGGATAGACGAAGCTCAGCCCGTTAATCTCCAGTCGCCCCGCCACTCGCTCACGCTCCAGCGTACCGCCATCGACTTCCGAGGCTTCGTCCAGCTGCTCGAAGATGCTTTCGGCACCGGAAACACCCTTTTGTATGGTGGAACTGACCTCGGACAGCTGCCGGATCGGTTTCGGCAGCAGGCCAGCCAGGGTGATGTAAGCAACCAGATCGCCGGCAGAAGCATCACCGCGCATGTACAGCACCAGAAACATTAGTACCGCCATCGCGCTGTAGATCACCAGCTGCAGCGTCGGCGTATAGACCGCATTGGTCTTGACCATGCGCAGCTGCTTGCCGGTGTTGTCCTGACTCGCGCCGAGAAAACGTGCCTGCTCGTAGGCCTCGCCACCGAAACTGCGCACTACCCGGTAGCCCTGGATGGTTTCCGAAGCCACATGGGTGACATCCCCCATCGCGACCTGGATTTTCTTGCTCTGCTTGCGAAATTTCTTGCTGGCACTGGACACCATCACACCAATCACCGGCAGGATCGCCACCATCACCAGCGTCAGCTTCCAGTTCATCCACAGCAGCGTGGCGAACAGAAAGATCACTGTCATACCCTCGCGCACCACCACCTTGATCGCATCCGTCGCTGCCCCGGTCACCATGGTCACGTTGTAGGTGATGCGCGAGATCAGATGTCCAGAGTTGTGGCTGTCGAAGTAGCGATTGGGGAGCGTCAGCAGGTTGTTGAACAGCGCCACACGCAGGTCATGTACCAAACCCAGCGAGACGCGGGCCAGGAAATAGTTGCCAAGAAACGAACCGACACCCTGCAACAGCGCGATGACCACGATCAGCAAGGGCACCGCCTGCAGCAGCTTCAGCCCGGCCAGCCACTCCAGTTCGTTGAGATGAGGCACCTGGGCAAAAAAACCGGCGTCCGGATTGTTCAGCCCATCGACGAAGAACTTGAGGATGTAGCCCAGCATGGGCTGGGTGGAGGCGAAGAGCAGGAAGCCGAGGATGCTGATGGCGAACAAGCCCCAATAGGGGAGTACATAGCGCAGCAACCTCAGATACACCTTTACGCTGGATTGCTGGGTAGAATTGGCCATTGCGGCAGCCCCATGAGACGGCTAGAGGAACGAAATGCGGATTGTATCAGCGCAGGAGCTGGAAGATTGGTTGGCCAGTGGAGAGGTTCTGGAGAGGGATGCCCGGGGACCGAAGGTGGTGGCGCTAGAAAATGGCTTGTTTCTGAAGATATTTCATACTCGCCGCCAGCGTTGGCTGGCGCGCTTGAGGCCTGCGGCCTCCCGTTTCGCCTACAACGCGGAGCGCCTGCGCCAAGTCGGCGTTCAAGCTCCTGAGATAACGGACCTACTTTGGCTTGATCGCCAAGCAGGGCTAAGCGCCTGCATATATCGCCCGCTTCCAGGCGAGTCCATCGAGCAACTCTACCGACAAGCTCCACAGAAGGCACAGCAGCTCATACCCTCTTTGGCCAACTTCGTATATCGACTGCATCGGCGCGGAGTATATTTTCGCTCGCTTCACTTGGGAAATATTTTGTTGCTTCCAGACGGCGAACATGGGCTGATTGATGTTCTAGACCTTCAGTTCAAGCGACACCCACTCAGTTCCTGGCGGGTGCAACGTAATTTCGCACACTTAAAGCACTACCTGCGCCGGCGCAAATTGACTGACTTCCCCCTTGACAGCCTAATTGCTCATTATCAGGACTGCGCAGTACATGAGATCCGGCGCTCCTGAAAATAGCTCGTTACTGCGCCTCGCTGACTATCCAATATCGCCATAAAGACGGGCAGCCAAAAATAAATCCACAAGGGCTGCGGCGAGGTAAGCACACCATTGCTTGTTGTCAGCAAACTTCCCCAGCCAAACAACGACAATAGAAACCACTTCGAGCGCACACGCAGCACATAAACAGACCACAGCAACGCAAACAAAAAGAACAACAGAACCCCAAACAGGCCGCTGCGGTATAGCATGGCAAAATAGCCACTATGCGGATGCTCGAATCTCCCTAAAAAGAGATATTCATCGGAACCGCAGCCAGTCCAAAAGCCGCACACGGCAATTAGGCGTCCCCAAGCATCCTGCCAAATATCTAGTCGATAACTAAAGCCTCGCCGCAGAAGTAACTCATCGACACCAACGAAGAACAAGAGAGCTCCCAGTGCCCCCAGTGCTAGCAGTGTTGCCAGTCCAAGAAAAATCATGCGCCTGTATATTAAATACCCGACGTAAAACAGAACCAAACCCACCAACGTTGAGCGGGACTGGAAAACAGTTGCACACAGCAAAACAGCACAGACCAGTAAGAACAACCCCACCGATAGCATCCAAGGCGAGCGTCGTTCGCACGTATCTGCCAATCGAAATAGCCAAATATAAATCATCGCACTGCTAATGATGAGCGAGAAGTGTACCGGATTTATTGGTTCACCAAGGAAACGGCCGTAGCGCAAAAATTTTCCACTATTCTGCCATATCCATATCCAGTCAACGGTAATAAAAGCCAACACACCGACGCCTACCCACGCACATACCTCATACAGCGCGTTCACATCCCAGCGTCGCCTCTGCAGCAACAAGCAGCTACAAAAAAACAACAACAAATACAATGCTTTTTTCAAGCCAGCCACACCCCTAGCATCCAGCACTGATAAAGCTATTATCAATACAAAAAACCAGCCAAACGGCCGAACCAGCAAGACCAACGCATTCGGCTTCAACAACAACCAACCCAAACAAGGTAAAGCTAAGCCAACATAGAATATGTTGTTTGTCGCCTTCGAAGAAAGCGGAAGATAGAAAGCAACACAGAACAATCCAAAAAGTACGGCGAACATCCAAGGGCCATAGTACAGCCACTGCTTACCAAACCACGTCATTAAAAACCTCAATACCGGGGGAAGGAGCGCAGCAGGCCAGCCTGCAAATCAAGCAATCCCGGACGCTTATACTCGCCTACTAACTCAGCGATATCCGCCCGCCCAAGGGTATGCAGTGCAGAATCGCCGAGAGGCTTGGGCTCTTCCATCGAAAACGCCGAATAGTAATCAACAAACTTAAAATCGGAGATCAATCCATTCGAAAGACGCAATCGCCGATTAGGCACCTCAAATGAATCCGCAACAATCAGTCCGTGCATGCTGGAGGAGAGTACGAAATCACAAGCGAGTATTGCTCGCAACACATCCTCCACCGGCCAGAATACATCGATCAACATCACTCCCGGCATTTTCGCCGCCTGAATCACCGCGGGATGCTGACGATCCACATAGTGAGGAATAATACCGACCCGATAACTCTTAGCTGGCTTCGCACGACCAGCCCACCAATGTTGCGCCAACAAACCAGGATCACCCAATGCAGGGCTAGCCTGGAGTCCAAGCACTTGCTCGCGGCTTTTCGTACCCCGTAAGGCATGATAATGATGGCGCGAAGAGAAGCTAAGCCCTGGTGCGTCCGTACCCGAGCCCCAGATGTGCAAGCGATGTGGTAGAAAAAAACGCCTGGCTTTACGTTCCCTAGGCAAGATCGAGCCTATGGCCATCATCTCCGCCCGATCTATTGGCGCATAAACCACAGGCTTGGACGCCAACATCTCCACCAGCAAAGGCGACAGATAGTCACCGAAATTCTGCTGACCCGGGTCGCTACGCCCCTTACCCCGGCACCAGTAAAGCTTAATAGTCATTTTAGACTCTCATTCCATATCGGAGATACACCCATGCCCGCCGCCAGGAGGTTAGCCCTGGCCAGGGGCGCATGGGCTCGAGAATTGCCCGCGCTAGATCTTGTCCAACCCGTGCGAAGGTATAGCGCTGGCGAGCAAATTCCTGCCCCGCCTTGGCGAGGCGCTCTGCGAGAACTGGATCATTCTTAAGAAGCTCAAGCTTAGCCACGCCCTCCTCGACAGACCTGTAAAGCATGACGTTCTTGCCATCTTCAAAGCCCAAAGCTGCATCTTCATCCTCACCCTGACTCCAAGCCAACAGCGCACACCCCGCAGCCATGGCTTCAAAGTTCTTCACCATGTACTCACCCATACTGACATCAGCACTAACGAAGATACGGGTACGATTGAGCAGCTCTACATACTGCGTACCTGACTCCGTACGCGTTATCAATAACTCACTTCTAGCGGCGATGGACTCCAGCATCCTTTTGCGTTTCTCATAGGAGTGGCCATTTACACTACCGATGAAAGCGGCCGATATATCTCGCTTCGCATTTTTACTCACGATAAGCTGCTCGTCGTATCCCTTGGAAACGAAATGCGCATCTACCCCTTCACTGCACAAGCGCTTCGCCACTCCCACTCCTGAAACCAAGACTTTAGCCCACGGCAATTTCCCATAAAAAGGGGAATAACGACCGTAGTACTTGCTTCCCACCATGTAGTTTTGGCAGGCGTCATGCTCGATAAATACTAGACCAGGAATGCAACGCAACACATCAAGCTGGCGTCTTAGGCGTTTCAATCGGGAGAAAATCACGATACGGTCATAGGCTCGACTTTTGCGCTGGCGAAGCACTAGCCATAGCTTTCTTTGCTGCGTGTTACTCACACGCACGATATCGCAATCACCAATAGCCATGCGAACACATTCGTACAGGTGATCGAGATTGATGCGCTGTTTGTCCATCACAAGCAGCAAAACTTTCACAAGAACCAGTCTCCATAACCTTGAAAATGAAACGCTGTGGAAAGCAACACCGATCCTGACCGCACTAGGCTCAAAATGCTTCAGCCGCCAGCCGCAGCCAGCTCACCCAACTTAGAACTTTACCTTGTTTTTTGTTTAATATCCGAATTCTGTTTGCCTAGCCGAGCAACGCCCTGCATCCGCTAGTCGCCCTACACAGTAGCCACCAGCCCGATTGATTCTTCGCCAAAGCCAAGTAAAGCTGGCCCTGAGCAAGCCGGCCTCCGCCTCGCGAGCCGAAAGCAGAACTTTCCCAGGCGAACATGCATCGACGTTAACAGCAGTCTAACCTGCATCACCACCAACCCTCGTTCGCCGAAACCCGCTATAGCGCACTCACCGACAAAGGAACCCCTTAAGCGCCCTTGCCGGCCTAGAGGGGCTTCCTGTATTGCAGTCACCAAGCATGCTTATCACCTCATGGCGCCCGCCAGCACAATGCGGATATGATCCACACTATCAAGGAGCATTGCTGCAGGGTAGTCTTCACCCACACCGCCGCCGCGATACGCAAGATAAACCGTTTAGCGTGGATGCTATCAAGCATTCAGATGGGGACTCGATAGAGTTAGACTACCTTCTTCTGCTGCAACTAGCTGTGCCACTCCCGAACTGAAGATGATATAAGCCGCCTTGCTGGCACCTAATCGAGAATAAAGCCATATGGTCGGATCGATAAACAAACCAAAGAAACGCCTAAAAAACATATAATGCATGGAAAACAAACGACTGAAGCCCTTTTTCCAAAAAACAGGAACGCGCAGTTATGCAAACAGAGCGCAACCTCATTTTATGAACACAGCAGACATCTACACTTCACCATGATCCGTCCCTTTTCGGGAGCGGAGCTCAAGCTTTCCTGACACAATGCTCCGCATAACCACATATCGCCAACCCGGATATCACTGCCCCCGAAAACCCAAAACACGCAAACTAATACCATGCAATATGGAGCACTTACATGAGCGGATCTGTTGCCATCTATTTTGCTAAAACCGAACTGGAAGTGCTAGCCTCCGAAATAATCGCCAGCCAACATGAAAAGCATAGTCAAAACTTACTAGCTTATAGTGGAAAGCAAGCACCGTTCATCATAAATCCCGAATCCTTTGCCTCCCATCTGAAACTTTCAACCCAGCCAAAGCGAGGCATATTCCCGGAACGACGCACTATATTAAGCAACCTTGAAATGGTCGCCCGAGAGGTGCACAGGCTCAACACAGCACCCGACACTATCCGAATTCATCTACCTCGCCTGTCGACATCAAAGAGCAACTATGCAATAAACTATTTAAAGAAAAAATTTCCTCAAAGCCTAATACGCGTATGCCTTATTCCTCACGGACTTGCGAGCATAGAACCGATTCCTCTCAACAGAAAACGGAAAATAAAATTTTTCAAAAAAAAATGGAACCCAGCCAATATATTTTACCCTATGCTGGAGTATTATGTTCCGGCCGGAGACTTAATTGGTGGAGCGGACGATATTGTCCAGAATATATATACATTCCCAAGCATTATCGTACCCGTTGCCCCGGAGAAAATAATCGAACTATCGGGCCTGAAGAACTACATCCAGAGCACTCCAAAGGCACGCACCGGACGTTCAGCTATAATCATTGGCCAACCGCTCTTAAAGAACGGATATATTAGCGACTCCACACATGCGCACGTGCGGGATCAAATGCATAACTGGCTGATGAACAATAGCTTCGACATTATTTATTACAGCAAGCACCCCCGCGCAGGAGATTTTCTGGACTTTTTCGTAGATGGATACCAATTGATCGAGCAGAACGGTCCAGTAGAGATTGCACTGTGCGAGCTCCAACCAGTAGCAGTCATTTCCTGTTACAGCGCCGCACTGGCCACAGCAAAGATCCTTTTCGCCGACGACGTCCAGTCCATATCTTTTGGTCTATCACTTACTCAAACCGATAAGAAAGAGTCCTTGGGAAGGTACTTCCGAAGCATCGGAGTAGAACTGCGCTGAGGTTCCGACAGCAAAGCGATTTTCGCTGCCGGTATCGAAAGATGGATGGGTACTATTTCACCACCAACACATCCTCCATGATCAAGTACTGCAGATCCGAGCCATAAAACATGTTCAGCGCATCGGTGGGCGAGCAGACCATCGGTTCGCCGCGGCGGTTGAGTGAGGTGTTCAGCGAGACGCCGTTGCCGGTGAGCCTTTCCAGCTCGACCATCAGGTCATACCAGCGCGGATTGTATTCGCGCTTGAGGACCTGGGCGCGGGAGGTGCCGTCTTCGTGGACGACTTCGCCGACGCGCTCCTTCCAGCCTTCGTTGACTTCGAAGGTGAAGGTCATAAACGGGCTCGGGTGGTCGACCTTGAGCATCTGCGGCGCGACGGTATCGAGCATAGAGGGGCAGAAAGGCCTCCAGCGCTCGCGGAACTTGATCTGCTCGTTGATGCGGTCGGCGACGCCCGGGACGCTAGGGCAGCCGATGATCGAGCGTCCGCCGAGGGCGCGCGGGCCAAATTCCATGCGCCCCTGGAACCAGGCGACCGGATTGCCGTCGACCATGATCTTGGCAATGCGCTCGGCCACATTGTCGATCTGCTGCCAAGCGGGCTTGTTGGGGTGGCGCGCGCAGGCCGCGATGACGTCCTCGTTGCTGAAGCTCGGACCGAGATATACGTGCTCCATCTTTTCCACCGGTACGCCACGCTGCACTGATACATAGGCCGCCGCACCGACGGCGGTACCGGCGTCGCCGGAGGCGGGCTGGACGAACAGCTCCTTCACTTCGGAGCGGGCAATGATCTTCTGGTTGAGCTTGACGTTCAGCGCGCAGCCGCCGGCGAAAGCAATCTTGCCGGTTTCGCGGATGATGTCGCCCAGGTAGTAGTCCATCATCTCCAGCGCAAGCTTCTCGAACAGCGCCTGCATGCTGGCGGCGTAGTGGATATATGGATCGTCGGCGATATCACCCTCGCGCTTGGGACCGAGCCACTCGATCAGCTTCGGCGAGAAGTAGTAGCCCTTGCCGTTCTCCTTGTAGCGACGGAAACCGATGACGTTGGCGTAATCGGTGTTGATGATCAGCTCGCCATTCTCGAATTTCGCCAGGCGAGAGAAATCGTACTTGGCCGCGTCGCCGTAGGGCGCCATGCCCATGACCTTGAACTCGCCATCGAGCATCTCGAAGCCGAGGTATTCGGTGATCGCTCCGTACAGACCGCCCAGCGAATCCGGATCGTAGAACTCCTTGATCTTATGAATCCTGCCGTTCTCGCCCCAGCCGAAGAACGTGGTGGCGTACTCACCCTTGCCGTCGATGCCCATGATCGCGGTCTTCTCGGTGAAGCCGGAGCAGTGGTAGGCGCTGGAAGCGTGAGCCAAGTGATGCTCGACCGGCTGCAGCTTGACCTTTTTCAGATCGAAGCCCAGCTGTTGCAAGCACCATTGGATGCGCTTCTTGTAGCGATAATAGCGACGGTTGCCCATGAGAATGGCGTCGAGCGCGCGGTCCGGGGCGTACCAGTAGCGCTTGGCGTAGTGCCAACGGGCTTTCTCGAAAATGCTGATGGGCGCAAAGGGAATCGCCACCACGTCGACGTCGCTCGGCTTGATGCCGGCCTGCTCCAGGCAGAACTTGGCGGACTCGTAGGGCATGCGGTTCTTCGCGTGCTTGTCGCGCACGAAGCGCTCCTCCTCGGCAGCAGCGATGAGCTTGCCGTCGATGTAGAGGGCAGCGGAAGGATCATGGCTGAGGGCGCCGGAAAGGCCGAGAATCGTCAATGCCACGGATGAAAGCCTCTTGAAAAGCGAGCTGGACGCCTGAAGCCGGAGGCTTGAAGCAACAGCGGATGTTTAGTTCAGCTCCGCAGAGCGTGTTCTTCCAGCTTCAAGCATCGGGCTCCAAGCTGTCCTTCGGTATTCGTTCGGCCAGCAGCCGATGCAGCGCCGAGTCGGCCGGCCAGTTGCGCAGAAAACGTGCGCGATCACGCGTATAGGCGCGACTGAAACCCGCCTCGCTGCGGTGTTGCTGCGCAGCATCCAGATCGATCAGCGTCCAGCACCCCTGATCCCAGAGCAGGTTGGTACCCTTAAGATCACCGTGGCTGATGCGCTCTCGACGTAGCGCAGCGAACAACTGATCGAGTGCCCGCAACTCGGATTCGGGCGGCGAACCAGCGAGGTACGGCTGGAAACGGGCAATTATATCCTCGCCGCCGCTGTATTCGGTAATCAGATAGCTGCGTTGGCGCAGGCCCAGCCAACGCCGTTCCAGCATGGCCAGCGGTCGTGGCGTGGCGATGCCGAGAAAACTCAGGCGATTTCCCTCGACCCAGCTGTGCCAGGCACGGCTGGGTCGCCAGCAGCGACGCAGCCAGTGGCCCAGGCCCTTGATGTTGTAGCGCTTGATCACGAGCGGCCTGCTGGCTGTCTCGATCAGCGCCACGCTGGCACTGCCGCCCCGCTTCAATGCACGTCCCGACTCGAGCGCCCTATCCGGCGCAGCCAGCAGGTCCTCCATTACAGCCACCTCGCTGCGACGAACGATGCGTAGCACGCTCAGGCTGCGCCTGACGCTGAACAGCGAGCAGTCGCGGCCAAGCTTGCCGAGATAGTCGCGCAGTCGCCAGCGACGTACGCTGGCGATCTCCCGCAGCAGAGCCTCCAACGGCAGGGCATGCTCGCCGTTGACCAAGATGTAGTGCACCAGCAGTTCTTCGATGTACGGCTCCAGACCAGCCGGCAGCTGCGCGAAGAACACGCCGAGGTTGGCCAGCACCTTGTCGCGTGCCAGCGGCTGGCCGGGAGTCTGCGCCTGAATGCCGCCACCATCGATGATGAATAGATGGCCGTCATGCCGCAGCAGATTGTCCAGATGCAGATCGTCCTGCCACAGGCCGCGCGCGTGTAATTGCGCGATGGCGCCCAGCGCTTCCCCCAGCACCGTCTGCTGGAGATCGGACAGCGGCGGTTCGTGCTCCACCGCCCGCCAGGCCTGTTCCAGACTTTCGGCGCCAACGAGGAAGTCGAAGAGCAACCAGCCACCCAGCCCAGTCTCAAAGCCCTCGGAGAGCAACGCCGGGGTACTCATGCCCTGCTCGGCCAGTAACCGAGCACCGTGGCGCTCGCGTTGGAAATGGCGCTCAGCCTTAGCGCCGACCAGCAGCTTGGCCAGCACGATACGTCCCTGCCATTCGGCCCTACCGACATAACGCTGCCCCGGCAGCACGCGCAGCCACTGCAACATGCGCAGTTCGCCGGCGGGCAGCACAAGCGTCAGCGGCAGCGCCGGCGAGCGGCCGGCGCGGGTCAGTTCGTTCAGTTTCATGCGCGTGCCTGCTTGCTACGGTGGCGGCCAGCGATCTTTTCCAGCCAGGCGTCGATAGCCGGATCATGCTCGTCCTGCTGCAGATAACCCGCCAGCAGTTGTCGCACCTCGTTCTGGCCCCAGGCAGCGGCACGGCGCAACAGGGCTTCGAGGTCGACGACACGATCGTTGCGCCCAGGCAGCAGTGGCCGGGTCTTTTCCAGATCGATGAGGCAGGCTTCGAAGCGCTCTCCGACCGGGCGCAGAAAGATGTGCTTGGGATAAAAACAGCCGTGGCGCTGACCGGCCTCATGCAGTGTGCGGGCTAGTTCGGCGCAGGCCCGCAGCACGGCCGCCCGAGTCGCTAGAGGCTGCTCACTCCAACTAATCAGCCAGCTGTCGAGGTCCCGCCAGTCGTCCAGCGCGCGAGTGAGCAGGATGGCACGATGCTCGCCGGCGACTCGCCGCGCGCCGAAATATACGGCCTGCAGCGCCGGTATACCCAGGCGCTGGTAGCGCTGAATGTTGCGAAATTCGCAGGCGAACGTCGGCTCGCCGAACGGATGGCGCAGGCTGTGAGTCAGGTAGTTGCTCTGTCGCTTCAGATAATAGGCCGTATCGCCCAACTCCAGGCGAAACACGCTACTCCAGCCGCCGCGACCGGTATTGGGCATATCGACCGATTCGAGCTGCACGGCCCAGAGTGCATCGAAGCTGGCCAGCCCGTGCGCGTCGAGCAGGGGCCGATCAGTAACGGAAAAAAACTCGTTCATTCGCGTCCCTCGAAATACTCCAGCACCTGCGCGATCAGCACCCGATCAGCCGGTATCAGCCGCCCACGCCGCTGGTACTGCAGGTAGAAGCGCAGGCGTTGGGTGCGACTCAAATGGTACTTGGCCACCTTATCCAGGCAGGCCAGATCCTTGATGATGCGCCGCCGCAGGAAAGGCCCCCACCAGAAGGCGCCAGAGGGGCAGTCGATCAGGAACAGCCCGCCGTCCTCATTGATCAGCAGGTTGCGCCATTTCAGGTCGTTGTGGGCGAAATGGTGATCATGCAGGGTGCGGGTAGCATGCGCCAGCTGGCGACTGATGCGCGCAACCCAGTGGCGATCGCTCAGACGCGGGTCGTTGTTCGCCGCCATGGCCGCCATGTCGACAGTGTTGGGCACTTCCAGCGTGATCAGCGCGCCACGCAGGAATGCGCCACCACGACGCTCCAGGCCCCAGGCCACCACCGGCGCGACGGGAATACCCCAGCGCGCGAAGTGCCGCAGATTCTGCCATTCGGCCTTGACCCGCGGCCGCCCGAGAAAGCGCCGCAGCCCTTTGCCGGCAGCCCAATAACGTTTGACGTAGTAGCGCAAGCCGCCGCATTCGACGCGAATCACCTCGGATAACGGATCGCTGGCGATCGCCTCGCCGGTCAGCGCGAACACCGTCGGCAGATCGGCGAATGCCCGGACCGCCTCGGTGGGCGTGCCGGTCGCGAGCTGCCAGCCACTCACGCCTGTGCGCCCGGCGCGTACTTGCGCGCATAGCGACTGGACAGCCGCTCGGCCTTGCGCTGCAGCCAGGCGAGCAGATGCGCCTCGTCATGCAGGATGTCACGCAAGGGCCGCTGAAAATAGCCGCGCAGAAACCGCAACTTGTCACGCCGCGTCAGGCCGATGCCCAGCGCCGAGAAGTACAGCCCGGCCAGGTCCTTGTCGCGCCAGCGGCGCGGTGTCTGCGCTCGGGTCTGCGCGCGGTGCAGGTCGATCAGCGACAGGCGGAAATTGCTCGCTGTAACGGGCTTGTCGGTGTGCAGCAGGAAGTGACAGATATAGAAGTCCCGATGATTCACACCGGCGCGGTGCATGGTACCGGCCATGCGGGCAACTTCGGCGATCAGTGCGCGCTTGAGCGCCGGTAGCGGCGGCTGCTCGCGCCAGTTCACCGAGAAATCCTCAAGACTGACGGTCGGCGCCAGCTCCTCGGTGACGATGAACGAATGCTGGCTGGCCGGATTGGCCCCGCGCTCGCCGTACGCGACGGCGGTCATGGTCGGTACGCCGACTTCGTGCAGACGCTGGATCGCCCGCCATTCCTGGCCGGCGCCGAGCACCGGGGCCTTGGCGGTGAGCAGATTCTTGACGATCTCGCCCCAGCCGATACCGCGGTGAATCTTGACGAAGTAGCCGCGCCCTTCGACCTCGGTACGCAGCGTGCGACGGCCTTCCAGCTCGCGGTAGACCTGGCCTTCGAGGCGCTCGACCTCGGCGAAGGCATCCTTGCCCCGCCACAGGCTCTTGAAGGGTTCGGCGAGGATCAGTTGCATGGTGGCCCCTCCGCCAGAGGGGGCACGGTGTAGCCTTGCCCACCACTGACGCACTGCGGCAGCGCCGACGAATAAGCACTACGCGTGTTATCCAGCCTGCGGGGCAGGCAGCAAGGCCGAATCATTTGCCCTCCGCAAGAATCACGTCGGCCGCCTTATGCGGCATGGAGTAGAGGTCCGCGGTCTCGGCATAAGCCAGGGCGTTGCGTCGCCAGCGGGCACGCTGCTCGTCATCGGCGAGCGTCAGCGCCAGCAACTGGTCGAGCGTCGCCTGCTCGAACGGACTGGGCACCACACAGCCGCAGGCGGCGTCTTCAATGTAATGCGCGTAGCCACAGACATCGCTGACCAGCACCGGCAAGCCGGCGACCAGCGCTTCCAGCAGCACGGTGCCGGTGTTCTCGTTGTAAGCCGGGTGGATCAGCAGGTCGGCACCGAGCAGGAAGCGCGGGATGTCGCTGCGCCCCTTGAGGAACTCGACCATGCTGGAAACGCCCAGCGCCTTGGCCTGCAGCTTGAACGGCTTGGGATCATCCTGGCCGATCACCAGCAGCCGCGTGCGCTGCTTCAGCTCGCGCGGCAACGCGGCGAGCGCCTTGAGGCTGCGATCGACGCCCTTGGTCTTGAAGCCGGAGCCGATCTGCACCAGCAACAGCTCGTCGGGGCGCAGCTCGAATTCTTCGCGGAACTCGGCGCGGATTGCCGCGGCATTGGCCGGCGCGCGGCGGTCCGCGGCGATGCCCGGCGGCAGCAGGTGAAAACGCTCGGCCGGGGTGC
Source organism: Stutzerimonas sp. 21-1 (assembly GCF_056336065.1). Lineage (NCBI taxonomy): Bacteria > Pseudomonadati > Pseudomonadota > Gammaproteobacteria > Pseudomonadales > Pseudomonadaceae > Stutzerimonas > Stutzerimonas sp. 21-1. Next base: position 3,589,515 of record NZ_CM150500.1, read on the forward strand.
CGTAGTGCTTGACGAACAGTGGCTGCTGCACCTCGGAGATCATCAGGATCTCGGTCTTCGCTTGCGGGTCGAACACCGCACGCTCGTACTCGGCGAAATGCTTGTAGCGACCCCAGCGCCGGTAGATCGGGTTGCGCAGGGTCTGCGCCTTGTCCTCGAAGCAGGGGTCGGCGGCGTAGTAGACGTCGAGCCCCGGCATCTTGTTGAAACCAATCACCCGATCCACCGGGCGGCGCGCCAGGTCGGCCTCGACCCACGCGGTGAAGCGCTCGTTGCGGGTGTGGTTGAACAACGCCTTGACCGGCGCGATCAGCACCTCGAAGCCGTCCGGCACTTCGCCTTCCCAGATCATCGCGTAGACGCGGATGGCATGGCCGCGGCGCTGGCATTCCAGGGCGATACGCATGAAATCGCGCTGCAGCCCGCCGAAGGGGAAGTACTTGTAGAGGATGAACGCCAGTTGCATCAGTCGGACTCCGTGGCCCGCAGCAGGGCATTCAATTCAGCGACGACGCGCTCGGGGCGCAGCTCGTCGAAACAGGGCCGGTGCCGGTCGCCGCTGCCGGCGTTCGGCCCGCTGGCGCACAGGTGCACCTGCGAGCGCCCGTAGGCGCCAACGCGCCCAGGCAGCGTCGGACCATAGAGTGAAATAGCCGGCACATCCAGCGCTGCCGCCAGATGACCGAGACCGGTATCTACCGCAACGCAGGCGCGCGCACCGGCGATCACCCGGGCGATACCCGCCAGATTCAGTTTCGGTAGCACCGCTGCGTTGCCGATGCCATCGGCGATGCGCTCGGCGCGGGCCTTCTCCTCGGCGTTGCCCCACGGCAGGCGGATCGCCCAGCCGACGTCGCTCATGCGCTCGGCCAGCTCGCGCCAGTAGGCTTCCGGCCAGTGCTTGCTCGGCCAGGTGGTGCCATGTAGAAACAGCAGGTACGGCTGCTCGCCCGGCGCAGCCATCCGTGCGCGATCCAGCCCGTAGTCGCCGATGCCGATCGGCAGCGGATAACCAAGCGCCTGGGCGAACAGCTGACGCACCCGCTCCAGCGCGTGCTGCTCGCGCGGCACGGCGTAACACCGATCATAGAAGCGCGCAGCCAGCGGCTCGCGGGCCGAATCACGGTCCAGGCCGGCCACCGGCGCCTTGACGTAGCGGGTCAGCCAGGCGCTTTTCAGCAGCCCCTGAGCGTCGATCACCAGGTCGTAGCGGGTTTCGCGCAGACGTGCCTTGAAGCGGCGCCACTCACCGGAGCGGAGGGTTTGCCACGGCTGCTTGCGCCAGCGGCGGATAGCCACCGGAATCACCTGATCCACCGCCGGATGCCAGGCGGGAATCTCGGCGAAACCTTCTTCCACTACCCAGTCGAAGCGGATGCCGGGAATGGCCCGCTGCGCGTCGGTGAGCGCCGGCAGCGTATGCACGACGTCGCCCAGCGAAGAGGTCTTGACCAGCAGCACCTTCAATCAGCGCACCTCGACCGGCTGCGGCAGCAGGCGCCCCAGCGCCTCGATCACGCGGGCCGGGTCCAACTCGCGCAGACAGTTGGTATGGCCGAAGCGGCAGGTGCGTTCGAAGCAGGGGCTGCACTCCAAGCCCAGACGCACGACCTCGACCTGCTCGGACAACGGCGGGGTGAACGCCGGCGAGGTCGAACCGTACACCGCCACCAGCGGACGGCCGAGCGCGGCGGACACGTGCATCAGTCCCGAGTCGTTGGACACCACCGCCTCAGCGCAGGACAGCAGATCGATCGCCTCGGCCAGGCTGGTTTCGCCGGCCAGATTCACCGCCTCCTCGCGCAGGCCGGGAATCAGCCGCGCGCGGATGTCTTCGCCGACTGCATGGTCGTTCTTCGAGCCGAACAGCCAGACCTGCCAGCCTTCACGGATTTTCGCCTCGGCAACCTGGGCGAAGTGCTCAGCCGGCCAGCGCTTGGATTCGCCGAACTCGGCACCGGGACACAGCGCCAGCACCGGCTGTTCGACGTTCAGGCCGAAGCGCGCCAGCGCCGCCGCGCGCGTCGTCGCATCGATACGCAGCGACGGGTGCGGATAGGGCCGGAGCAGTTCGGCATCCGGCTCGAACGCCAGCGCCATGAAGCGCTCGATCATCAGCGGATAGCGCTGCTTGTCGAGCTTGCGGATATCGTTGAGCAGGCCGAAGCGCATTTCGCCGCGCCAGCCGGTGCGCTTGGGAATCCCGGCGAAGAATGGCACCAGCGCGGACTTCAACGAGTTGGGCAGCAGGATAGCCTGCTGATACTGGCCACGCAGGCCCTGCGCGACCTTGCGCCGGGTCGCCAGATCGAGCACGCCGTGGCCGAGCGGAAAGCTCAGCGCCTGGCGCACTTCGGGCATGCGTTCGAGGATCGGCCGGCTCCACTCGGGCGCCAGCACGTCGATCTGGCAGTCGGGGTGGCGCTGTTTTAGGCAGACGAACAGCGTCTGCGCCATCACCATGTCGCCGACCCAGCTGGGACCTACGATCAGAATATTCATAAGCGGGAAGTCATCAGCGTGAAGCTGGAAGCCGGTGCCGGAGTGTTGGTCACGTCCAGCTTCCGGCTGCCAGCCCTCGGCTTATTTGACCAGCGTGCGCCATTCGGCATGGGCATCGGTCTTGCCGGTGACCAGGTCGAAGTAGGCCTTCTGCAGCTTCTCGGTGACCGGGCCGCGGCGGCCGATGCCGATCTGGCGACCGTCGACTTCGCGGATCGGCGTGACTTCGGCGGCGGTACCAGTGAAGAAGGCCTCGTCGGCGATGTACACCTCGTCGCGGGTGATGCGCTTCTCGACGATCTCGATGCCCATCTCGCGCGCCAGGGTCAGCACGGTGCCACGGGTGATGCCGTTCAGGCACGCGGTGACTTCCGGGGTGTAGATCACACCATTCTTGACGATGAAGATGTTCTCGCCCGACCCCTCGGCCACGTAGCCTTCCGGATCCAGCAGCAGCGCTTCGTCGGCACCGCCAGAGACCGCTTCCTGCAGCGCCAGCATCGAGTTGACGTAGCTGCCGCTGGACTTGGCGCGGGTCATGGTGATGTTGACGTGGTGACGGGTGAACGAGCTGGTGCGAATCTTGATGCCGTTCTCCAGCGCCTCGTCACCCATGTACGCGCCCCAGTGCCAGGCGGCGACGATCACGTGCACCTTCAGGTTGTCGGCGCGGATACCCATGCCTTCCGAACCGTAGAAGGCCAGCGGGCGAATGTAGGCGCTCTCCAGGCCGTTCTCGCGCACCGCGGCGCGGGTGGCTTCGTTGATCTCGGCCTTGGTGAACGGAATCTTCATGCCCATGATGTGGGCGGAGTCGAACAGACGGTCGGTGTGCGCTTCCAGACGGAAGATCGCGGTGCCCTGCGGCGTATTGTAGGCACGCACGCCCTCGAACACGCCCATGCCGTAGTGCAGGCTGTGGGTCAGCACGTGGGTGGTCGCGTTGCGCCACTGCACCAGTTCACCGTCATACCAGATCACGCCATCACGATCGGCCATCGACATCGTTGCCAGCTCCTCAGAATTCGAAATTGCTTGGTAGCCCGACGAAGGGCTTCACTCGAGCCCCAGCTCGCGCCAGATACGCATGACCGCGCGGCGCTCGTCGTGGAATTGATCCCCACTCACCACTCCGGGCTGCTTCTGCAGTGATTGCCGGTGGGCAGCCGCACGGTAGGCCTTGTAGGCGTCCTGCAGCAGCCGGACCTCATCGCCGGTCATCAACCCGGCCTGCTCCAACCCATCGAGAATGCGGATGTTATCGGTATAGCGCAGCAGTTCAGGATGCTGGTGCGACCACGCCAAAGCCGCGTATTGCACCATAAATTCGATATCCACGATACCACCGGCATCCTGCTTGAGATTGAACTCGGCCGCTGCCTCGAACGCGTTGTCATCCACGCCGGCGTGGCTGGAGCGAGTGCCAAGGTTGTCGCGCATTTTGGCGCGCATCTCGCTGACTTCGCGGCGCAACGCGTCGAGATCGCGCGCACGCCCCAACACCGCGGCACGCACCCGCTCGAAGTCGGCGGTCAGCCGCGCACAGCCGGCCAGCACGCGCGCGCGCACCAGCGCCTGATGTTCCCAGGTCCAGGCTTCCTGGCTCTGGTAGCGTTCGAAGGCGGCCAGCGAGCCGACCAGCAGACCTGCCGCGCCGGACGGCCGCAGGCGCATGTCCACTTCATACAGCTGGCCGGAGGTGGTCTGGGTGGTGAGCAGATGAATGATGCGCTGGCCCAGGCGAGTGAAGAACTGCGCGCTGTCGATGGGCTTGGCGCCATCGGTTTCGACCGCCGGATCGCCGTCGTGGATGAACACCAGATCGAGGTCGGAGCCATGCCCCAGCTCGATCCCGCCGACCTTGCCGTAGCCGACGATGACGAATCCCGGATCGCATGGCGTGCCGTCGCTGCGCCGCGGCACGCCATGACGGGCGACCATGTAGCGCCAGGCGAGCATCAGCACCTCCTTCAGCACCGCCTCGGCCAGCCAGGTGAGGTAGTCGCTGACCTTCATCAGCGGCAGCGTGCCGGCGATCTCCGAGGCCGCGACGCGCAGCCGATGCGCCAGCTTGAAGTGGCGCAGCGCTTCCATCTGCTGCTCCAGATCGTCCTCGGGGATGCGCATCAGCCGCTCGCGCAGCTCGGCAGCCAGTTCCGGCGCCTGCGGCGGGCTGTACAGGCGCCCGGCGTTGAGCAACTCATCGAGCAGCGACGGAAAGCGCGCGATCTGTTCGGCGATCCAGGGGCTCGCGGCGCACAGTTCGAGCAGACGCCGCAGCGCGTGCGGGTTCTCGCTGAGCAGCACCAGATAGGCCGAACGCCGGGCGACCGCCTCGACCAGCGGCAGCACGCGCTCGAGCACCAGATCGGGATTGTCCTGCTCGACGACCAGCCCCAGCAGGCGCGGGATGAAGGCATCCAGCCGCTCGCGCCCGAGCCGCTGCATGGTGCGCACCTGCTTGCCGTTGCGCAGCAGCGCCAGACGCTGACAGGCCGCCAGGCCGTCGCGGAAACCCGCCTCACTCAGCTGACCAGCGGCGAAGTCCTCGTCCCAGTCCTGCTGCCACAGCGCCAGCCATTCGCCGCCGTCGGGCAGCTCGCCATCTTCGCTGTTGTCCTCGTCGGGGTCGGCGATGACCTGGCGGAAATGCCAGTCGATACGCCCGCGCCAGTGCAGCAGGCGTTCATGGAATGCCGTCCAGCTGTCGAAGCCGAGCATGAAGGCGACACGCTCACAGTCGACATCATTCTCCGGCAGCATCTGCGTCTGCCGGTCGGCGATCGCCTGCAGCGCATGCTCGGTGTAGCGCAGGAACTCGTAGCCTTCGCGCAGCTCGTCGACCGCCGCGGGCGGCAGGTAGCCCTGCGCTGCCAGCGTCGCCAGCACATCCAGCAACGGTCGCTGCTGCAGGCTGAGGTCACGACCGCCGTGGATCAGCTGGAAGGCCTGGGCGACGAACTCCACCTCGCGGATACCGCCGGCACCCAGTTTGATATTGCCGGCCATGCCCTTGCGGCGGACTTCCTGCTGGATCAGCTGCTTCATGCCACGCAGCGCTTCGATCGCAGAGAAATCCAGGTAGCGCCGGTAAACGAACGGCCGCAGCATCTTCAGCAGCTCCCGGCCTGCCTGCTGATCGCCGGCGACCACGCGCGCCTTGATCATCGCGTAGCGTTCCCAGTCGCGCCCCTGGTCCTGGTAGTACTGTTCCAGCGCGTTGAAGCTGAATACCAGCGGCCCGGACGAACCGTAGGGACGCAGGCGCATGTCGACGCGGAAGGCGAAGCCGTCGACGGTGATGGCGTCCAGCGCCTTGATCAGGCGCTGGCCGAGCCGCACGAAGAACTCCTGATTGTCCAGCGAACGCTTGGCGCCAACGGTTTCGCCGCCTTCCGGATAACCGAAGATAAGGTCGATGTCCGACGACAGATTGAGTTCGTGCGCGCCCAGCTTGCCCATGCCGAGCACGACGAGATGCTGCTGTCGGCCGGAGCGGTTACCAGTCGGCACGCCGAACTGCTCGCAATGGCGGGCGTAGAGCCACTGATAGGCGAGATCGACGCAGGCGTCGGCCATGTCCGACAGCTCGCGACAGGTTTGCGCCAGGTCCGCCTCACGCGCCAGGTCGCGCCAGACAATGCGTACCTGATGGCGATTGCGAAAGCGCCGCAGCAATACCGCCAGTGCGTCCTCGCTGTCGCACTCGGCCAGCGCCGCCGTCAGCAGCGCGCGCATCTCGCCGGGCGCCAGGGCGCGCTCCAGCAGCCCCGTGTCGGCCAGGTCCAGCAGCATCTGCGGATCTCGGCTAACCTGTTCGCTGACAAAATCGCTGGCGGCGCAAACGCGACCGAACGTTTCGCGCCGGGCAGCGGGCCACGCCGCCAGCAGCTGTTCGGACGATTCGCCAAGGGCGCGCCGGAACGTCTCCTGCGCCCGGCTGACAAAAGGCTGAAGTGAAACAGGCAATGCAGCCAGTGGAGGCAGGCTCATGTAGGTCGTTTCCTTTTGTAACGTCGGAACAGCCGGATCGCGCGAGCTAGAGCCGCGCAAGCGCCACTTTGGAAGTATGGCCGCGCCCTGTGATTGTAGTTTTACTACTAAAGAATGCTGCAGGGGGCTGATCGCCGCGCAGTTTTGTAGTAAAACTACAGACGACCGGCCTACCCCGGCATATCCAAGAACATATATACGCTCCCGCCCACAAAGCGGGTGCGCAGCAGGCAACCGATTCTGGAAGCCTTTCCGCCCTGGAGCAAGCCATGCAAGATCTCGATCCCGTCGAAACCCAGGAATGGCTGGACGCCCTGGAGTCCGTCCTCGACCGCGAGGGCGAACAACGCGCCCATTACCTGATGACCCGGATGGGCGAGCTGGCCACCCGCAGTGGTACCCAGCTGCCCTACGCGATCACTACGCCGTACCGCAACACCATCCCCGTCACCCACGAAGCACGCATGCCCGGCGACCTGTTCATGGAACGCCGCATCCGCTCGCTGGTACGCTGGAACGCCCTGGCGATGGTGATGCGCGCCAACGTCGCTGACCCGGATCTGGGCGGCCACATTTCCACCTTCGCCTCCAGCGCGACGCTGTACGACATCGGCTTCAACTATTTCTTCCAGGCCCCGACCGAAGAACATGGCGGCGACCTGATCTACTTCCAGGGCCACGCCTCGCCCGGCATCTACGCCCGCGCCTTCCTCGAAGGCCGCATCAGCGAGGAGCAGCTGAACAACTTCCGCCGCGAAACCGACGGCGGCGGCCTGCCCTCCTACCCGCACCCGTGGCTGATGCCGGACTTCTGGCAGTTCCCCACCGTGTCGATGGGCCTCGGCCCGATCCAGGCGATCTACCAGGCGCGCTTCATGAAGTACCTGGAAAGCCGCGGCTTCATTCCGGCCGGCAAGCAGAAGGTCTGGTGCTTCCTCGGCGATGGCGAGACCGACGAGCCGGAATCGCTCGGCGCCATCTCCCTGGCCGGCCGCGAGAAGCTGGACAACCTCATCTTCGTCATCAACTGCAACCTGCAGCGCCTCGATGGCCCGGTGCGCGGCAACGGCAAGATCATCCAGGAGCTGGAAGGCAACTTCCGCGGCGCCGACTGGAACGTCATCAAGGTCATCTGGGGCCGTCTGTGGGACCCGCTGTTCGCCAAGGACGAAGCCGGCCTGCTGCAAGCACGCATGGACGAAGTGGTCGACGGCGACTACCAGAACTACAAGGCCAACAACGGCGCGTTCGTGCGCAAGCACTTCTTCGGTGCACGCCCCGAGCTGCTGGAAATGGTCAGCGACATGTCCGATGACGAGGTCTGGAAGCTCAACCGCGGTGGCCATGATCCGTTCAAGGTGTACGCGGCCTATCATCAGGCGGTCCACCACAAGGGTCAGCCGACCGTCATTCTGGCCAAGACCATCAAGGGCTACGGCACCGGTTCGGGCGAGGCGCAGAACATCGCGCACAACGTCAAGAAGGTCGACGTCGAGAGCCTGAAGGTGTTCCGCGACCGCTTCGGTGTACCGATCGCCGACGACCAGCTCAAGGACCTGCCGTTCTACAAGCCGGAGCCGGACAGCCCGGAAGCCAAGTACCTGCAGAAGAAGCGCGAGGCGCTCGGCGGTTTCGTGCCGCAGCGGCGTACCAAGAGCTTCAGCATCCCGACGCCGCCGCTGGAAACCCTCAAGGCGATCCTCGACGGCTCCGGCGATCGCGAAATCTCCACCACCATGGCCTTCGTCCGCGTGCTGGCGCAGCTGATCAAGGACAAGGACCTGGGCAAACGCATCGTCCCGATCATTCCCGACGAGGCGCGCACCTTCGGCATGGAGGGTATGTTCCGCCAGCTCGGCATCTATTCCTCGGTCGGCCAGCTGTATCAGCCGGTGGACAAGGATCAGGTGATGTTCTACCGCGAGGACAAGAAAGGTCAGATCCTCGAGGAAGGCATCAACGAAGCCGGCGCCATGTCCAGCTGGATCGCAGCGGCGACCGCCTACAGCAACCACAACCAGCCGATGCTGCCGTTCTACGTGTTCTACTCGATGTTCGGCTTCCAGCGCATCGGCGACCTCGCCTGGGCGGCTGGCGACAGCCAGGCGCGCGGCTTCCTGATCGGCGGCACCGCCGGTCGCACCACGCTCAACGGCGAAGGCCTGCAGCACGAGGACGGCCACAGCCACATCCTCGCTTCGACCATCCCGAACTGCCGCACCTATGACCCCACCTACGGCTACGAGCTGGCGGTGATCATCCGTGAAGGCATCCGACAGATGACCGAAGAGCAGCAGAACATCTTCTATTACATCACCGTGATGAACGAGGCCTACCAACAGCCAGCCATGCCGGAGGGCATCGAGGAAGGCATCATCAAGGGCATGTACCTGCTCGAAGAAGACAAGATGGACGCCGCGCATCACGTCCAGCTGCTCGGCTCGGGCACCATCCTGCGCGAAGTGCGCGAGGCAGCGAAGATGCTACGCGAAGACTACGGCGTCGCCGCCGACGTCTGGAGCGTACCGAGCTTCAACGAACTGCGTCGCGAAGGCCTCGCCGTGGACCGCTGGAACCTCCTGCACCCGCACGAGAAGCCGCGCCAGTCGTACGTCGAGCAGTGCCTGGCCGGTCGCAAGGGCCCGGTGGTGGCCTCGACCGACTACATGAAGCTGTTCGCCGACCAGATCCGCCAGTGGGTTCCGTGCAAGGAATTCCGCGTGCTCGGCACCGACGGCTTCGGTCGCAGCGATACGCGCAAGAAGCTGCGCCATCACTTCGAAGTGGATCGCAACTGGGTCGTGCTGGCCACGCTGGAACAGCTGGTCGCACGTGGCGAGATGGAAGCCAAGGTATTGGCCGAAGCCATCGTCAAGTTCGGCATCAATGCCGATAAACCCAATCCGCTGGACTGCTGAGGAGCGAAGCCATGAGTGAATTGATTCGCGTACCCGATATCGGCAGCGGCGAAGGCGAAGTCATCGAACTGTTCGTCAAGGTCGGCGACCGCATCGAGGCCGAGCAGAGCCTGCTGACGCTTGAGTCGGACAAGGCCAGCATGGAAATCCCGGCGCCCAAGGCCGGGGTAATCAAGGCGCTGAAGGTCAAGCTGGGCGATCGCCTGAAGGAAGGCGATGAGCTGCTCGAGCTGGAAAGTGACGGCGGCGAAGCCAGCGCCGAGGCGCCAGCCGAGCCGGCCGCGCAAGCGGCTCAGGCACCCGATACCGCCGCAGCCAGCGCCCCGGCAGCCAGTGCCGAACCGGCACCGGCAGCGGCTGGCGGCGCCGAGCAGAGCCAGCAGGTCCACGTGCCGGACATCGGCTCGTCGGGCAAGGCCCGCGTCATCGAGCTGTACGTCAAGCCCGGCGACCACATCGAAGCCGATCAGAGCCTGCTGACGCTGGAGTCCGACAAGGCGAGCATGGAAATCCCCTCGCCGGCCACCGGCGTGGTGGAAAGCGTGGCGATCAAGCTGAACGACGAAGTCGGCACCGGCGACCTGATCCTGACCCTCAAGGTTCAGGGCGCCGCAGCGGCGACTCCGGCTCCGGCCGCGGCACCGACCACCCCGACCGAGCCGACCAAGGCCGCCACGCCTGCCGAAGCCGATCGCAAGCCGGCGCCCACCGCGCAGACCGAAGCGGCCAAGCCGGTTGGCGCGCCCAGCCGCGACGGCGCCAAGGTGCATGCCGGCCCGGCCGTGCGTCAGCTGGCGCGTGAGTTCGGCGTCGAGCTGGCAGCAGTCACCGGTAGCGGTCCGAAGGGCCGCATCCTCAAGGAAGACGTGCAGCAGTACGTCAAGAGCATGCTGCAGCAAGGTCCGCAGACCGCTGTCGCCGCCAGTGGTGGCGCCGGCATTCCGCCGATCCCGGCAGTGGACTTCAGCAAGTTCGGCGAGATCGAAGAAGTCGAGATGAGCCGCCTGATGCAGATCGGCGCGGCCAACCTGCATCGCAGCTGGCTGAACGTGCCGCATGTCACGCAGTTCGAGTCGGCCGACATCACCGAGCTGGAAGCCTTCCGCGTGGCGCAGAAGGTTGCCGCCGAGAAGGCCGGCGTCAAGCTGACCGTGCTGCCGCTGCTGCTCAAGGCCTGTGCGCACCTGCTGCGTGAGCTGCCGGACTTCAACAGCTCCCTGGCCCCCAGCGGCAAGGCGCTGATCCGCAAGAAGTACGTGCACGTGGGCTTCGCGGTGGATACTCCGGACGGTCTGATGGTCCCGGTGATCCGCAACGTCGACCAGAAGAGCCTGCTGCAACTGGCTGGTGAGGCCGCCGAGCTAGCGGAGAAGGCGCGCACCAAGAAGCTCTCGCCGGATGCCATGCAGGGTGCCTGCTTCACCATCTCCAGCCTCGGCCACATCGGCGGTACCGGCTTCACGCCGATCGTCAATGCGCCGGAGGTGGCGATCCTCGGTGTCAGCAAGGCGACCATGCAGCCGGTGTGGGATGGTTCGGCCTTCCAGCCGCGCCTGATGCTGCCGCTGTCGCTGTCCTACGATCACCGGGTGATCAACGGCGCCGCCGCCGCGCGCTTCACCAAGCGCCTGTCGGAACTGCTGGCGGATATTCGCACACTGCTGCTGTAACTCGCGGAACGAAAAACGCCGCATCCCTCACAAGGATGCGGCGTTTTTGTTTGCCGTCCGGTGGCTCTGCCGCCGCTAGCCCTTCTGCAGATTGCGGATGAGGAACGACAGGGCCTTGGCCAGTTCTTCGGCACCCGCGGGATCGCGCAGGATGGTGACCAGCGGCATGCCGTCGGCGGGACTGTCGATGATGCACACCAGCCCTTGCGGCGGACAGCGATAGCTCAGATAGGGATCGAGACCGAACACCGACAGATTGCGATTGTGTACCGCGATGCCGTTGCCCGGACCACGCACTTCTTCGCGAACCTGCAGTTCGCCGGATTTGCCGATGCTCAGGCGATAGCTGAGATCCTGCGGATTGGCGACACCGACCTGATAGGCGACCCGCAACGCGTAGCGGTCCAGCAGGCCGTTACCATGCGCCAGCAGCGCTTCGCGCTCACCGGCAAGACCGTAGCGAGACTTCAATTCCGAGAGGTAGTGCTCGGCTTCGCCACCACTGAATTGCGCCTGATCGGCGGCGTGTGTGTGCAGTGCGACATAGCTGCAGATCGACGCCGCCAATAACTTCAACCACCGACTTGTCAGCCTCTGTCGCATGATGCACCCTTGCCCGAAGTTAATATTATTTCGCCATCCTTGAAGTCCGCTGTAGCAGTGCAACAGCGCAACCAGCCGGTCCGGCCAGCATACTGGAAGCCAAGCGCTCGATGAAAATACATCCCGATGCCGCCAGCCGTCTGGCGCCCGAGGTTGTGATGCAGTTGCCAGTGCCTTCCCGGCTTGGAATGCTGCGTTTCGAGCGTCTGAACGAGGCCAGCTGGCTGCTGCTCTATCTGGACCCAGCCTGCGAGCGCCACTTCGACGTGGCGGCCAACGAGCTGTGCTCGCTGATCGACTCGCCCTACGCGAGCCTGATGGAGCCGTACGCCCGGCACCAGCTGCACGATGATATCCAGCAGCAGCTCCTGAACCAGCCGCACTATTGCGTCGAATACCAGCTGCACACTCCGCGCGGCACGCTCACGCTGAACGAAGTGGGCGAGCGCTGCCGCAAGTACGGGCGCGAACTGCTGGTCGGCTACCTGATCGTCGGCAAACCGGTCGCCGCCGCGCCGCTCAATGGCGCCACCTCCGGCATGCACACCATGCTCGACCCGCCGGCACGCGACGAACAGCTGGAACAGCTGGTGCGCTCGCGCGCGCAGCAGCAGCTGATCGTGCGCCTGGCCCGTCACCGCTACGCCTCGGACAACCCGCAGCTCGAAGCCGCCGAACTCATCACCCAGGCCGCCTGCGAGGCCTACGAGGTCTGCCGGGCCGCCATCTGGCGGCTCAACGGCACGCAACTGGAGGCGGTCGCCGCCTTCCGCCGCGACGACGACGGATACGAGTACCCCGCCGTGGTCGATCTGGCCCCGTATCCGCAGTACCTCGAGACGCTGCACAGCAGTCGCACCCTCGATGTCAGCGACGTCGTGCACGACTCGCGCACGCATGAACTGGCGCAAAATCTGCTGATTCCGCGTGGAATCAGCTCGATCCTCAGCGCAACGATCCGTATCGGCGGCGAGATGATCGGCCTGCTCTGCCTGCAGCACGACGGCCCGCCGCGCCGCTGGCAGCCTGACGAGGTGGCGTTCGCCGGCGAACTCGCCGATCAGTACGCCCAGGTCCTGGCCAACCAGCAGCGCGTCAGCGCGACCCACATGCTGCACCTGTTCCAGCGTGCGGTGGAACAGAGCGCCAGCGCCTTCATCCTGGTCGATCGCGAGGGCCGGGTGGAATACGTCAACCCGAGTTTCAGCGCGATCACCCAGTTCTCCGCCGAAGAGGTGCGCGGTCAGCTGCTGACTGATCTCACCAGTCTGGAGAACCTCGGTGCGCTGCTCTCGGACACGGCCTCCTCGCTGGCGCATGGCAACAGCTGGCAAGGCGAATTTCGCAGCCGACGCAAGAACCTGGAGCCGTACTGGGGCCAGCTGTCGATCTCCAAGGTACTCAACGATGCCGGCGAGCTGACGCACTACATCGGCATCTACGAGGACGTCACCCAGAGCAAGCTGGTGCAGCAGCACATCGAGCGCCTGGCCTACACCGACAACCTGACCAGCCTGGGCAACCGCCCGTACTTCATCCGCAGCCTGGAGGAGCGCTTCGCCGGCAACCGCACGCCCCAGCTGTGCCTGTTGCTGGTGGACATCGACAATTTCAAGCGGATCAACGACACCCTCGGGCACCAGACCGGCGACCGGCTGCTGACCAGCCTCGCGCAGCGCCTGCGCAACGGCCTCAGTCGCGACGGTGTGCTGGCGCGCTTCGCCAGCAACGAATTCGCCCTGCTGCTCGACGACATGGACCTCGAAGCCGGCCAGCGCCTGGCGCAGCAGGTCCTACGCACGCTCGACAAACCGCTGTTCGTCGACAAGCAGCTGATCAGCGTCAGCGGCTCGATCGGCCTGGCCTGCGCGCCGCTGCACGGCAACGACCCGGAGACGCTGATGAAGCATGCCGGCCAGGCGCTGCACAAGGCCAAGGCCAACGGCAAGAACCAGCTCCAGGTGTTCACCGACGCGCTGCACACCGAGGCCAACAACAAGCTGTTCGTCGAAAACAACCTGCGCCGTGCGCTCACCCACGACGAGCTGGAGCTGTTCTACCAGCCCAAGCTCTGCCTGCGCTCGGGGCGCTTGCAAGGCGTCGAGGCACTGCTGCGCTGGAATCATCCGACCCGCGGCATGATCAGCCCGGACCAGTTCATCAGCGTGGCTGAGGAAACCGGGCTGATCATCCCGATCGGCAAATGGATTGCCCGCGAAGCCTGTCGCATGGGCGTGCGACTGTCCGAGCTGGGGCTGGGCCGGCCGCAGGTGGCGATCAACCTGTCGCCCAAGCAGTTCTCCGACCCCGAGCTGATCGCCTCCCTGGCTGCCACCCTGCACGAGGAACAACTGCCGGCCGCGCAGCTGGAGCTGGAGCTGACCGAAGGCCTGCTGCTCGATGCCACTGAACAGACTCGCCAGCAGCTGCTCGGGCTCAAGGCGCTGGGCGTGACGCTGGCGATGGATGATTTCGGTACCGGCTACTCGTCGCTCAGCTACCTGAAGAAATTCCCCATCGACGTGATCAAGATCGATCGCAGCTTCATCAAGGACATTCCCGACAACCAGGACGACATGGAGATCACCTCGGCGGTGATCGCGATGGCGCGCAACCTGCGTCTGAAAGTCGTCGCCGAAGGCATCGAGAGCCCCGCCCAGCTGGCCTTCCTGCGCCGCCAGCGCTGCGATATCGGCCAAGGCTACCTGTTCGATAAGCCGATCCCGTCGTCCCGCCTGCTCGAAGCCTTGCGGCGCTATCCGCACTGGGCCTGAACGCCGCGGCGACCGGACGGCGCCTGACGCTTCAAGACACCGCCGACCTCCGGTAGCCTGACTGACGTCTTTCGCTCCGGCCGAGGTTGTCACCATGCCGCTACGCTCGCAGATTCTCGTGCATCAGAACGCGCTGCCCACCGCCGAACAGGCGCTGCCGGGCCGCTCCACGCCGATGGCGGTACCTGAGGCCCATTACGTCAACGGCCATCCGCTGCAACCACCGTTTCCTGCCGGCCTGCAGCAGGCGCTGTTCGCCCTCGGCTGCTTCTGGGGTGCCGAGCGGCGCTTCTGGGAACAGCCCGGCGTGTGGACCACCGCCGTGGGTTATGCCGGTGGCTTCACGCCGAACCCGACCTATGAGGAAGTCTGCTCGGGTCTGACCGGACACACCGAAGCCGTGCTGGTGGTATTCGATCCGCAGCAGATCGATTATCAGACGCTGCTCACCGTGTTCTGGGAATCGCACAATCCCACCCAGGGCATGCGCCAGGGCAACGATGTCGGCAGCCAGTACCGCTCGGCGATCTACTGGCTGGACGACAGCCAGCGCGAGCAGGCACAGACCAGCCAGGCGGCGTTCCAGCGCCAGCTCAGCCAGGCCGGCTATGGCGCGATTACCACGGAGATTGCGCAGGCACCGACGTTCTATTACGCCGAGGGCTACCATCAGCAGTACTTGGCGAAGAACCCGGGTGGCTACTGCGGCCTGGGAGGTACTGGTGTGCGTCTGCCGGGCTGACGCCGGCGCAGATTATGTTGCGCGCAAAAAGAAAAACCCCGCCGAGGCGGGGCTTTGCAGACTGTGAATCCTGACATCCGTGATCGTGCGCCATCCTGGCGCCACTCCGTTCTCGTCCTTCTTTTCGATTGCGCTACCTTGCGCCGAGGTCCGAGTGCAGAAGAGTACTGACCGCCTCGCCGAGACAGTAGTAGCCATCTTGCATCACGCGCTGTAAGCAATTTCCTACAAGCAAGTCATCCTTGATCCGCTTTGTAGGTGATTGCTTACAGCGACGTGCTTTTTAGGACCGGACTACTGGCGCAAACGTTCCACACACATGGCCGATTAATTTCATTACGCCGCCAGATTAAGCCGTCGCTCAAAACTCCTCAGCCGCCAGCAGGTACAGCGAATCGCTGCCGGCGCGTACCGAGGCGGTCAGCGAATGGATGCGCGGCAGCAGACGGGCGAAGAAGAAGCGCGCAGTGCCGAGCTTGCTGCGGTAGAAGGCATCGTTCTTGCCCAGCGCCGCACGCGCCATCATCGCCCACATGTAGGCGTAGGCGGTGTAGCCGAACACGTGCAGGTATTCCACCGAGGCCGCGCCGATTTCGTTCGGGTTCTGCTTGGCTTGCTCCAGCACCCAGGCGGTCAAGTCGTCCAGATTGTCCAGCGCAGCCTGCAGCGGTTCGATGAACTCGGCCAGCTCCTGCCCGGCAGAGGCGATGAAACCACGCACCTCGTCGGAGAAGTTGCGGTACAGCTCGCCACCGCTACCCACCACCTTGCGGCCGACCAGATCGAGCGCCTGGATGCCATTGGTGCCTTCGTAGATCTGCGTGATACGGCAGTCGCGCACCAGCTGCTCCTGACCCCATTCGCGGATGAAGCCGTGGCCGCCGAACACCTGCTGGCCATGCACGGTCGTCTCCAGGCCCATGTCCGTGAGGAAGGCCTTGGCTACCGGTGTCAGCAGGGCAACCTGCGCATCGGCACGCTGACGTGCTTCGGCATCATCGCTGAACTTGGCGATATCCAGCTGCAGCGCTACGTAGCTGGAGAATGCGCGGCCACCTTCGTTCAACGCTTTCATGGTCAGCAGCATGCGACGCACGTCCGGATGCACGATGATCGGATCAGCCGCCTTGTCCTGCGCCACCGGGCCGCTCGGTGCGCGGCTCTGGATGCGCTCGCGGGCGTAGTCGATGGCGCTCTGGTAGGAACGCTCGCCGGTGGCCAGGCCTTGGATGCCGACGCCCAGACGCTCGTAGTTCATCATGGTGAACATCGCCGCCAGACCTTTGTTCGGCTCGCCAACCATCCAACCGGTGGCGCCGTCGAAGTTCATCACGCAGGTGGCCGAGGCCTGGATACCCATTTTGTGCTCGATGGAGCCGCACGACGCGGCGTTGCGCGCCCCCAGCGAGCCGTCCTCTTTGACCAGCACCTTGGGCACCAGGAACAGCGAGATACCGCGCGAACCGGCCGGCGCATCCGGCAGTTTGGCCAGCACCAGATGGATGATATTTTCGGTCAGGTCGTGCTCACCTCCGGTGATGAAGATCTTCGTGCCACTGACCTTGTAGCTGCCGTCGGCCTGCGGCTCGGCGCGCGTGCGGATCATGCCCAGATCGGTGCCGGCGTGCGGCTCGGTCAGGCACATGGAGCCGGCCCAGACGCCGCTATACATGTTCGGCAGATACTTCTGCTTCAGCGCCTCGCTGGCATGCGCGTGAATCGACAGACAGGCGCCAGAGGTCAGCATCGGGTACAGACCAAAGGCCAGGCTTGCGGAGTTCATCATCTCCTCCACCTGCGCCGAGATGACCTTGGGCATGCCCATGCCGCCATAGGTCGGATCGCCGCCGACGCCGACCCAGCCGCCCTCGGCGTACAGGCGATAGGCTTCGGGGTAGCCCGCCGGCGTGCTGACCTGCCCGGCGTCCCAGCGGCAGCCTTCCTCGTCGCCGCTGCGGTTCAGCGGGGCGATGGTACCGGCGGTAATCTTGCCGGCTTCTTCGAGGATGGCGTCAGCCGTCTCGGCATCCACCGCCTCGGCCAGCGCCGGCAGGGTCTGCCAGAGCTTCGGCGCCTCGAAGACTTCATTCAGGACGAAACGCATATCGCGCAGCGGCGCTTGGTAATCAGCCATGTGCAAATCCTCGCAAGACACGGATTGGCGGCCTCGGCGGGCCGTTTCCAGCGAGTCTAAACCAATAACGAATATCGGACTAAGCGTCTTTTAGTGACCGATCAGTTTTCATTGGTCACATTAGGAATGCACTTTTTCAGGCTCCAGAATGCAGAAAGCCGCTGCAGGAGCAGCGGCTTTCGGGTGCAGCGCAGACGATCAGTAGCCGAGCGCGAAGTCTTCTTCGGCCATGTCCATCAGATTGTCGGCACCGGACAGCATGGCTTCCACATGCGTGCGAGTGCGCGGCAGGATGCGTGCGAAGTAGAAGCGCGCGGTCTGCAGCTTGGCCTTGTAGAAGGCCTGCTCCTCGGTGCCGGCAGCCAGTTTCTCGGCAGCCAGGCGCGCCATGTCGGCCCAGAAGTAGGCCAGGCAGGCGTAGCCGGAGTACATCAGGTAGTCCACCGATGCGGCGCCGACTTCCTCGCGGTTCTTCATGGCAGCCATGCCGACCTTCATGGTCAGTTCGCCCCACTCCTTGTTCAGCTTGCCCAGCGGCTCGACGAATTCCTTGACCGCATCGTTGCCTTCGTTGGCCTGGCAGAACTTGTGCACGATCTTGGTGAAGCCCTTGAGCGCCTCACCCTGGGTCATCAGTACTTTGCGGCCCAGCAGATCGAGTGCTTGCACGCCGGTGGTGCCTTCGTACAGGCAGGAGATCCGGCTGTCACGCACGTTCTGCTCCATGCCCCATTCGGCGATGAAGCCGTGGCCACCGTAGATCTGCACACCGTGGTTGGCAGCCTCGAAGCCCACTTCGGTCATGAACGCCTTGGCGATCGGGGTGAGGAAGGCCAGCAGGGAATCGGCGGCTTTCTTCTGCTCCTCGTCCTGACTGCGCTGAACGATGTCCACCTGCTTGGCGGCGAAGTACAGCATCGCGCGGTTACCCTCGGCGAAGGCCTTCATGGTCAGCAGCATGCGACGTACATCAGGGTGCACGATGATCGGGTCGGCGGCTTTCTCCGGCGCCTTCGGACCGGTCAGCGAACGCATCTGCAGTCGCTCGCGGGCATAGGCAATACCGCCCTGGAAGCCGACTTCCGCATGGGCCAGGCCCTGCAGCGCGGTACCCAGGCGGGCGGTGTTCATGAAGGTGAACATGCAGTTCAGGCCCTTGTTCGGCGGGCCGATCAGGAAGCCGGTGGCCGCGTCGAAGTTCATCACGCAGGTGGCGTTGCCGTGGATGCCCATCTTGTGTTCCAGCGAGCCACAGGACACACCGTTACGCTCGCCCACTTCGCCGGAAGCCGTCGGCAGGAACTTCGGCACGATGAACAGCGAAATGCCTTTGGTGCCTTCCGGCGCATTGGGCAGGCGGGCCAGCACGATGTGCACGATGTTCTCGGCCATGTCGTGCTCACCGGCGGAAATGAAGATCTTGGTGCCGGTGACCTTGTAGCTGCCGTCGGCCTGCGGCTCGGCCTTGGTGCGCAGCATGCCCAGATCTGTGCCGCAGTGCGGCTCGGTCAGGCACATGGTGCCGGTCCACTGGCCGGAAACCAGCTTGGTCAGGTAGGTCTGCTGCTGCTCGGTGGTGCCGTGAGCGTGCAGGGTGTTCATCGCGCCATGCGACAGGCCCGGGTACATGCCCCACGACCAGTTGGATTCGCCGATCATCTCGCTGATCGCCATACCCAGCGACTCGGGCAGACCCTGACCGCCGTGCTCGACGTCATGCGCCAGGCTCGGCCAGCCACCTTCGACGAACTGCTGGTAGGCCTCCTTGAAGCCGGTCGGAGTGGTCACACCGGATTCGCTCCAGGTGCAGCCTTCGATGTCGCCGACACGGTTCAGCGGGGCAAGCACCTGCTCGCAGAACTTCGCGCCTTCTTCGAGGATGGCATTGACCATATCCGGGGTGGCGTCTTCACATCCCGGCAGGCTCTGGTAGTGCGCCTCGTAGCCGAGCAGCTCGTCGCGGATGAAGCGGATATCGCGCAAGGGGGCCTTGTAGTCGGGCATAACGTAAACCTCAGCGGTGAGTTCTGGTTGCGGCGGTCGGCAGCGGCCGGCCGCGCGGATTCGATTCCGGCCGTCGATCGTGGGCACGGAGAGTCAAACAGGCGTTTGAAACATACGTTTCGACCCAAGCGATGTCAAGCCGGTACAAGGCAGCCGCTCATCGGCCGGCGATTTCATGCTAGGCGATGCGTCAACGTGTGCAGAGGGACGAAACGGACAGTTGCGACGGCAGTCGCGACGCACGCGCAGGGGCGGGCCCGGCTGTGAAAGCAGCCGCGTCATAAGAACAAGAAGAGGAGGGAAAGCGACGCGGCCGACGGGCCGCGAGGAATCAGGCCTGGGTATCGATCAGCGTGCCGAGTACTTCATCGGCGCTACGAATCAGGCGGGCGCCGAGTGCGGCGTTGTGCTCGCCGAGCTTCAGCTCGATCAGCTGCTCGCTGATCTCGGTCAGCGCCTGGGAACTGTCGACCGTCGGCAGGCTGGCGGCGGCGATCGTCGAAGCAGCCTGATCGACTCGCTGCTGGGCGCCCTGGTAGGCGCTCAGGCCGGCGCCAAGAAGACTGTTGGAGATTTGCATGGTCGACTCCGAAGGCGGATTGCCAGCATTCAAGCAGATGGTGTCGTCAGCGGCAAGGCAGATGTTCCAGCGCGGCCAATCGCAAGTGCGCAGCGACCTGCGCGGCCGACGCCTCCGCCAGGCGCGGCACGCGGCCTAGGCAGGGCGCCGGCAGCAGCTCGTCGAGCGTCGCGAGGTTCTCGTCCAGCCGTGACATGGCGGGATCGATGATATTGGCGACCCAGCCGGCCAGCACCAGACCGTCGTGCGCGATCGCCTCGGCACTCAGCAATGCATGACTGATACAACCCAGCCGCACGCCCACCACCAGAATCACCGGCAGCTGCAGACGCATCGGCAAGGCGGCCAGCGTCTCCCGCGCGTTCAGCGGCACCCGCCAGCCGCCAGCCCCCTCGACGAGGGTGAAGTCGGCCCGTCGATCCAGTACGGCCTGTACGGCATCGGCCAGCGCCTCGGTATTCAACGTCACGCCGGCTTCACGCGCAGCGATGTGCGGGGCGATGGCCGGCGCGAAGGCAAACGGGTTGACCTGTGCATAGTCGAGCGCCGGGCAGCACTCGGCCTGCAGCGCGAGCGCATCGGCATTGCGCAGCCCCTGCGGCGTCGCCGTGCAGCCGGAAGCGATCGGCTTGACCGCCGCCGTCGACAATCCAGCCGCCCGCGCGGTATGCAGCAGGCCGGCGGCGATGGTGGTCTTGCCGACATCGGTATCCGTGCCGGCAATGAAGAACGCGCGATTCAACTCATGGCTCCTTGCGCAAGACGCCGTAGACCACCTGATAGGTCGCCGGCAATCCCGCGGGCTGGCGCAGCTGCTCGTAGGCGGCGACCAGCGCACGCAAACGCGCGCGGCCGGTCAGCCCGCCGGGCCGTCCAGGGTTGAGGTTGTGCGCACCGAGCGCCTTGAGCTCATGGGTCAGCTCGCGCAGATCGGTGAAATACAGCACCTCGGGACGCACCTCCAGCGTTAGCAGGCGCAGGCCGCTTTCAGCGCAGAGCGTGCGGTAGGTGGTCAGTGGGCGAAAGCGATTGACATGAGCCAGGCCATCGACGGCCTGCCAGCTGTCGCGCAGCTCCTGCAGGGTGCCGCTACACAGGCTGCTGAAGGCGAACGTACCGCCTGGCTGCAGGACACGCCGGGCTTCGCTGAGCACACCGGCGAAATCCTCGCACCACTGCAAGGCCAGGCTGGAAAACACCAGTCCGACACTGCCCTCGCGCAGCGGCAGGTGCTCGGCGTCGCCGACGACGAACTGCCGCGCGCCGCCAGCCGGCCGCGCGTGGCGCAGCATGCCCTCGGCAATATCCAGCGCCACGCCCTCGGCCTGCGGGAACCGCGCCGCCAGCGCGCGGGAGAAATAACCGGTCCCGCTGCCCAAGTCGAGCCAACGCGTCGGCGGCGACATGTCCGGCAATGCGGTGAGCAGATTGCCGCCGACCCGTCGCTGCAAGGCGGCGACGCTGTCGTAACTGGCGGCGGCGCGGGAAAAGGACGCCGCTACCTGGCGCTTGTCGGGCAGTGCGCCCGCCGGGCGCTGGCCGAGGGAAGACTCAGTCATCCTCGCCCTCATCCATGAACGCCAGCATCGCCGTCGCCACATCCTCGGCGCGCTCCAGCGGCAGGCCGTGACTGGCATTGGCCAGCACGTCGACTTCAACGTCCGGTAGCCAGGCCAACAGCGCCTCGGCAGCAGCCGCCGGCACCAGCGCATCGCCGCCGGCGAACAGGTGCAGCTGCGGGCCGACGTAGCGCTGCAACGCCGCGCGACCATCCAGTTCGGCCAGCAGGCGCAGCCCGGCGGCGGCGACCGCCTGCGGCTGGTCGAGCAGACTGACCTGCAGCTGCCGCGTCAGCGTGCGCGGATCGTAGGCGCCGCGGCTGCAGAGCAGGCTGAAACGCTTGAGCGTGTCCTGCGGGCCTAGGCGGAAGGCTTCCTCGAAGGCATCGAAGACCTCGGCCGGCATGGCTGCCGACCAGTCGTCGCGGCCACGGAAACAGGGGTTGCTGCACAGCGTCATCAAGCCAGGACAGTTGTCGCCACGGCGCGCCGCCAGCTGTGTCGCCAGCATGCCGCCCAGCGACCAGCCGGCCAGCCAGCCGTCGGCCGGCAGGCGCGCATCCAGCTCGTCGAGCCAGGCGCTCGGCTGCTCCAGCGCCGGCAGCGGTGCGATCTCCACCTGCAGATGCGGCTGGCGCTCGCGCAGTACCTCGGCCAGCGGTTCGAGCGCCGCGGGGCCGAACGCCCAGCCCGGCAGCAGAATCAGTCGCTCACGCATCGTCGCGCTCCTCGGGCAGCAATGCCCAGCAGTCGGCCAGCGCCTCCAGCAGGCGCTCGAGCTGCGCATCGCTATGGGTCGCGGTGAAGGTGATCCGCAACCGTGCGCTGCCGGCCGGAACGGTCGGCGGGCGGATGGCGCCGACCAGAATGCCGCGCTCGCGCAGCAACGCCGACAGCCTCAACGCCCGTTCGCTGCTGCCGACCAGCACCGGCTGGATCGGCGTCGGGCTATCCATCAGCGTCAGGCCGATCTGCGCGGCACCTGCGCGGAAACGCGCCACCAGACGCTGCAGATGCTCCCGTCGCCAGCCCTCGCTGCGCAGCAGCTCCAAGCTTTTCAGTGTGGCACAGGCCACCGCCGGCGGCTGGCTGGTGGTGTAGATGTACGGACGGGCGAACTGGATCAGCGTCTCGATCAGCTCCTCGCTGCCGGCGACGAACGCCCCTGCCGTGCCGAACGCCTTGCCGAGGGTGCCGACCAGCACCGGCACATCGTCGATGCCCAGACCAAAATGCTCGACGATGCCGCCGCCGTTCGCGCCCAGCGGGCCGAAGCCGTGCGCATCATCGACCATCACCCAGGCGCCGCGCTGCCGGGCTGCGGCGCAGATCGCCGGCAGGTCGGCGAGATCGCCGTCCATGCTGAACACGCCGTCGGTGACCACCAAGGTATTGCCGGCGGCTTTCTCCAGGCGCTTGTCGAGACTGGCGGCATCGCTGTGCAGGTAGCGCGAGAAGCGCGCACCGCTGAGCAGGCCGGCATCCAGCAGCGAGGCGTGATTGAGACGATCCTCCAGCACCGTATCGCCCTGCCCGACCAGCGCGGTGACCGCCGCCAGGTTGGCCATGTAGCCAGTGGAAAACAGCAGCGCGCGCGGCCGCCCGGTGAATTCGGCGAGTGCTTCTTCGAGCTGGTGATGCGGCGTGCTGTGGCCGATCACCAGATGCGAGGCGCCGCCGCCGACACCCCAGGTCGCGGCGCCCTGCTGCATAGCGACGATCACCTCGGGGTGGTTGGCCAAGCCCAGGTAGTCGTTGGAACAGAACGCCAGCAGGCGCTCGCCATCGACGACCACTTCAGGCTGCTGCGGGGTCTGCAGCAATGGACGTTGGCGATAGAGGTGCGCGGCGCGGCGCTCGGCGAGGCGGGAGGCGAGATCGAAGGTCATGGGCAGAACCGGTAACGGTGGACGGCCGCAAGCGGGCCATCCACCCTACGAATAAGTCGGCTTCGCGGTGAATGAGGCTCGGCTCATCCACCGCACCGCACATCAAACAGCCGCGTTGTAGAACAGCTTGGAATCGCGCTGCTCGATCAGCGCCTGCTCGATGGCGGCCTGATGCACCTCGTCGGCGTGCTCGTGGCGCTCTTCCGGCTGGATGCCCAGGCGCGCGAACAGCTGCATGTCCTTGTCGGCCTGCGGGTTGGCGGTGGTCAGCAGCTTCTCGCCATAGAAGATCGAGTTGGCACCGGCGAGGAACGCCAGGGCCTGCATCTGCTCGTTCATCTGCTCACGCCCGGCGGACAGCCGCACGTGGGATTTCGGCATCATGATCCGCGCCACGGCGAGCATGCGGATGAAGTCGAACGGATCGACGTCCTGCTCCTCGGCCAGCGGCGTACCCTTGACCTTGACCAGCATGTTGATCGGCACCGACTCCGGGTGCTCCGGCAGATTGGCCAGCTGGATCAGCAGGCCGGCGCGGTCGTCCAGCGACTCGCCCATGCCGAGGATGCCGCCCGAGCAGATCTTCATCCCTGCCTCGCGCACGTAGCTCAGCGTTTCCAGACGCTCGGCGTAGGTGCGCGTGGTGATGATGTTGCCGTAGTACTCCGGCGAGGTATCCAGGTTGTGGTTGTAGTAGTCCAGGCCGGCCGCAGCCAGGGCGCGGGTCTGCTCCTGATCGAGCTTGCCGAGGGTCATGCAGGTTTCCAGGCCCATGGCCTTGACGCCCTCGACCATCTTCAGCACGTAGGGCATGTCCTTCGCGGACGGATGCTTCCAGGCCGCGCCCATGCAGAAGCGCGTCGAGCCGATGGCCTTGGCTTCGGCCGCCGCCTCCAGCACCTTCTGCACTTCCATCAGCTTCTCTTTATCCAGACCGGTGTTGTAGTGGCCGGACTGCGGGCAGTACTTGCAGTCTTCCGGGCAGGCGCCGGTCTTGATCGAAAGCAGCGTGGAAACCTGCACGCGGTTGGCGTCGAAGTGCTGGCGATGCACGGTCTGCGCCTGGAACAGCAGATCGTTGAACGGCTGGGTGAAGAGCGCCTTGACCTCGGCGAGCGTCCAGTCGTGGCGGGTAACGGAAGCGGCGGTGGCGCTCATCGGTGATCCTTGTAATAAATAGCGGCTCGGCGGCCTGGCACGGATGCGGAATGGTTAGCCAAGCCCGATACGCTGTCAACCAGGAACGGATTCATGGTGAACAAGTGGTTATTTATTGAGCGGAACTGCCTGCTCTGCGACGAACTCAGCGCGGGCGATCCGCTGTGCAGTGCCTGCGAAGCCGATCTGCCCTGGCTCGACGCGCGCTGCACGGTCTGCGCCGTGCCGCTGCCGGTGCGCGGGCTGGTCTGCGGCGAATGCCTGAAGCGACCGCCGGCTTACGACCACGTCGAGGTGCCCTGGCGTTTCGCCTTTCCGGTCGACACGCTGATCACGCGCTTCAAGCACCAGGCGCACTGGCCGTTCGGTCGACTGCTGGGCGAGCGCCTGGCGCACCATCTGCGCCACGCCTACGCCGATGGCCTGCCGCGCCCGGACCTGCTGCTGCCGGTGCCCATGGCCCGCCGCCGGATGCGCCAGCGCGGCTTCAACCAGGCGCAGATGCTGGCGCGCTGGCTGAGCCGCGAGCTGGCCATCGCACTCGATGACCGTACGCTGGAACGGCTGCTCGACACCCCGCCGCAACAGCAGCTGGACGCGGCCACGCGCCGACGCAACCTGCGCCAGGCATTCGCCCTCAGGCCCGGCAGCGATGTGTGCGGTCGCCACCTGGCGCTGGTCGACGACGTACTGACCACCGGCGCCACCGCCGAAGCGCTCGCCCGCCTGCTCAAGCACGCGGGCGCGGCGCGGGTCGATGTCTACTGTCTGGCGCGCACGCCGAAACCCGGCGACTGAGCGGCTCGACTTGCGGTGGAAATTCGCTGTGCCAGATTTCCACCCTACGATCTGATCGCGGCGGACGCGCGGTTGTTTAAAAGCCCGGGTGCAATACACTGAACGGTCTATCCTGCGGAGCCGGTCATGTCCCATCCCTTCGATACCCTCACGCCGGATCTGGTCCTCGACGCCGTGGAAAGCATCGGCTATCTCAGCGACGCCCGCGTGCTGGCGCTCAACAGCTATGAAAACCGCGTCTATCAGGTGGGCATCGAGGGCGAAACGCCGTTGATCGCCAAGTTCTATCGCCCGGCGCGCTGGAGCGACGCGGCGATCCTCGAAGAACACCAGTTCAGCCTGGAGCTGAGCGAACACGAGGTGCCGGTGGTGGCGCCGCTGGAGCGCGAGGGCAAGACGCTGTTCGCCCATGCCGGCTTTCGCTTCGCGCTGTTTCCGCGACGTGGCGGACGCGCACCGGAGCCGGGCAATCTTGACCAGCTGTATCGCCTCGGCCAACTGCTCGGGCGCCTGCATGCCATCGGCGCCAGCCGGCCGTTCGAGCATCGGGAAACGCTGGGCGTGCAGAACTTCGGCCACGACTCGCTGAACACCCTGCTCGACGGCGGCTTCGTACCCCGCAGCCTGCTGCCGGCCTACGAATCGGTGGCGCGCGACCTGCTCAAGCGGGTCGAGGACGTCTTCGCCAGCATCCACTTCACGCCCATCCGCCTGCACGGCGACTGCCACCCGGGCAACATTCTGGCGCGCGATGACGCCTTCCACCTGGTCGACCTGGACGACTGCCGCATGGGCCCGGCCGTGCAGGACCTGTGGATGATGCTCGCCGGTGAGCGCCACGAGCGGCTCGGCCAACTGGCCGAGCTGGTGGACGGCTACAACGAGTTCCACGACTTCGCCCCGCGCGAGCTACCGCTAATCGAGGCACTGCGCGCGCTGCGACTGATGCACTACAGCGCCTGGCTGGCGCGGCGCTGGGACGATCCGGCGTTTCCGATGAGCTTTCCCTGGTTCGGCAGCGAGCGCTACTGGGGCGATCAGGTGCTGATCCTGCGCGAGCAAATGGCGGCACTGCAGGAAGAGCCGCTCAGGTTGTTCTGAGGCATGGCGCGGCTGCGGCCCGGGCGGTGGATGTGAAAAGCGACATCCGCCCTACGGTTGATCAAGCGGCGTAGGGTGGATCGCGCTGTACCGATCCACCGAGTGGCGGAGTGACGACCCACGGGGTGCAATTCACCGCCTTGCGATCTCCGCGGCTCAGGCCTCTTCGATCAGCCAGTCCAGCCGCCAGCCCCCCTGGCTCTGCGCCAGCTGCTCGGCCAGCCACGGCAGCAGCTCGCGCAGCTCGTCTTCCAGCCCCCACGGCGGATTGGCGATGGCCAGGCCCGAGCCGGCCAGGCGGCTGGCATCGTCGGCCGGATGGACGAACAGTTCGGCGCGCAGCAGCTTGGGCGCACCGCTGCGGGCGAGGTCCTGGTAGAAGCGCTTGAGCTGGCGCTCGTCCTTGATCGGATACCAGATCACGCCGATGGTCTGACGCATGCGCCCCAGCGCCTCCTTGAGCGCCGTCACGCAGCGGCTCAGTTCGTCGGCCTGCTCGAACGGCGGATCGATCAGCAGCACCACGCGCTTCTCCTGCGTCGGCATCAACGCGCGCGGTACGAACCAGCCCTCGCCCAGATGCACCGCGACGCGGCGATCGCCGGCCATGTTGTCCTTGAGCAGCGCGCCGTCCTCGGGATGCTTCTCGTTGAGCTGCAGGCGATCCTGCTCGCGCGTCAGCTGCCGCGCCAGCTCCGGCGAACCGGGGTAGTAGCGCAGTGCGCCGTCCGGGTTGAGTTCGCGGATCACGCCGAGGTAGTCGTCGAGCAGCGCCGGGCGCGCCTCGGCCTGCCAGATGCGCGCAATACCCTGCAGCCACTCGCCGGTACGGCTGGCCTGATCGCCGGCCAGGTCGTACAGCCCGACGCCGGCGTGGCTGTCCAGATAGGCGAACGGCGCCTCCTTGCGCGACAGCAAAGCGAAGATCCGGCTCAGGACCAGATGTTTGAGCACGTCGGCGTGATTGCCGGCGTGGAAGGCGTGGCGGTAGTTCATGTGATCGCTCCTCGGCAGCCGCGCAGTTTACCCGCGCTGCAGGCGCCGCACACCGGCGGCCGGGCCGAAGGTTCCCCCGTTATCGTCCCGGAGGACTAGAGTTACCTATCCCACTATGACTTCTATGGAGTTGCCTCATGGACCTGCGCGATCTTCTCGCTATCGAACACCCACTCATCCAGGCACCTATGGCAGGCGCGCAGAATCATCTGCTGGCCGCGGCCGTCTGCGGTGCCGGCGGGCTGGGTTCGATCCCGGCGGGCATGCTCGATGCCCAGGCACTGGAACGCGAACTGAGCGCCATCGAAGCGCTGACCGACCGCCCCTACAACGTGAATTTCTTCTGCCACCAGACGCCCACCGCCGATCCGGCGCACATCGCCGCCTGGCACCACCTGCTGGCGCCGTATTTCGCCGAGTTCGGCATCGATCCGGCGCAGATTCCCAGCGGTGCGACCCGTCAGCCGTTCGATGCGGCGATGGCCGCCGTACTGGAACAGCACCGCCCGGCGCTGGTCAGCTTCCATTTCGGCCTGCCCACCCCCGAGCTGCTGAAGCACGCCCTCGCCAGCGGAGCGAAGATCGCCGCCAGCGCCACGACCCTCGAAGAAGGTCTGTGGCTGCAGGAGCACGGCGTCGACGCGGTGATCGCCCAAGGCCTGGAAGCCGGCGGCCATCGCGGCATCTTCCTCGGCGAGGAGCTGACCACCCAGCTCGGCACCTTCGCCCTGCTGCCGCAGCTGGTCGAAGCGCTGCACGTGCCGGTGATCGCCGCTGGCGGCATCGCCGATGCGCGCGGCGTGGCAGCTGCGCAGTCGCTGGGCGCGGCTGGCGTACAGGTCGGCACGGCCTATCTGCTGTGTCCGGAAAGCCTCACCAATCCGCTGCACCGCGCCGCACTGAAGAGCGAGCGCGCCCGGCACACCGCGCTGACCACGCTGTTCACCGGCCGCCCGGCGCGCAGCATCGTCAACCGCATCATGCGCGAACTCGGCCCGCTGCCGCATGGCGTGCCGGCCTTCCCGCTGGCCGGCAATGCCATCAGCGCGCTGCGCGCCAAGACCGAAAGCCTCGACCTGGATCACTGCACGCCGCTGTGGGCCGGGCAGAACGCCAGCGGTTGCCGTGAAGTGCCGGCCGCCGAGCTGACCCGCGCGCTGGCCGCCGGCTGGCGCGCCTGAGTCAGGCAGGAATACGGATCAGCGGCGCCTGTGCCAGCGCCGCGAGGTCCGCCGAGCCGCTGCAGAAGCAGGCGATGCGCAGCTGCTCGATCAACACGCGAAAGTGCGCGACCACCGCCTCCGGCGACGCCAGCGCGCTGTCCAGCACGGCGGCGGCCTGCGCCACCAGATCGGCGCCGAGGGCGATGGCCTTCGCCGCGTCGATGCCGTCGCGGATACCACCGGAACCGATCAGCGTGGCCTGCGGACAAGCCCGGCGTACCGTCTGGATCGCCTCGGCGGTGGGAATGCCCCAGTCGGCGAACGCCTCGGCCACCGCGCGCTGATGCGCCGTGGTCGCCCGCGCCGCCTCCACCGCCGCCCAACTGGTGCCGCCGGCACCGGCCACGTCGAGCACCGCAACACCGGCATCCAGCAAGCGCTGCGCCACCGCGGCCGACAACCCGGCGCCGACCTCCTTGGCCACCAGCGGCACCTCCAGCGTGTGCGCCAGTCGTTCGATGGCGGCGAGCACGCCGCGCCAGTCGCGATCGCCGCCCGGCTGCACGGCCTCCTGCAGCGGGTTGAGGTGGATGATCAACGCGTCGGCCTCGATCATCTCCACCGCTCGCCGTGCCTCGTCGACGCCATAGCCCTGCACCAGCTGCGCCGCGCCGAGGTTGCCCAGCAGCGGCACGTCCGGCGCCAGCCGGCGCAGCTCGCCAGTGAGGCCGTGGCTGGACGCGCCGGATTCCAGCGCCACCCGCTGCGAGCCCACGGCCAGGGCGATCCCCAGTTCTTGCGCGGCCTCGGCCAGGTGCCGGTTGATCGTTTCCGCACGCCGGGCACCGCCGGTCATCGAACCGATCAGCAGCGGTGCGGCCAGCGGGCGGTCGAACAGACTGGCGGAGAGGTCCACCGCATCCAGATCCAGCTCCGGCAGCGCGCAGTGCTCGAAGCGCCACGCGGCAAAGCCGGCGCGCTGCGCGCCGCGCGTGCGCAACGGGTCCAGCACGATATCCAGATGATCGTTCTTGCGGGTGGTCAGCTCGTTGTCAGCCATTGCGTGCCCCTCTACTGCGCGTGCCTGCAGGATGCCAGAAGACGCTCGGTTTTATGCAGGCATCACCCATCTGTATGGAGCTAGGCAGCGACCGGCGGCGCTTCCTAGACTCGGTGGCATCTCAAGGAGGCCGTTCCATGACCGAAACCCTGCTCTGTCCGCGCAACCTGGCGTTCGAACTCTACGAAGTGCTGGATGCCGAAGCCCTGACCCGTCGCGAGCGCTTCGCCGAGCACAGCCGCGAAACCTTCGACGCCGCGCTCGGCACCGCGCGCAGCATCGCCGAGAAGTATTTCGCGCCGCACAATCGCAAGTCCGACGAGCACGAGCCGCAGTACGTCAACGGCGAGGCGGTGCTGATTCCCGAGGTCAAGCCGGCGGTGGATGCGTTCATCGAGGCCGGCTTCCACAACGCCCAGCGCAGCTTCGAGGACGGCGGCATGCAGCTGCCCAACCTGCTGTCGCGCGCCTGCTTCGCGCATTTCCAGTCCGCCAACATCGCCACCAGTTCCTACCCGATGCTGAGCATGGGCGCCTCGCACCTGATCGAGACCTTCGGCTCCGAGGAGCAGAAGCAGCGCTTTCTGCAGCCGATGCTCGAAGGCCGTTTCTTCGGCACCATGGCGCTCACCGAGCCGCATGCCGGCTCCTCGCTGGCGGATATCCGCACCCGCGCCGAACCGGCCGGCGACGGCAGCTACCGGCTCAAGGGCAACAAGATCTTCATTTCCGGCGGCGACCATCCGCTGTCGGAAAACATCGTGCACATGGTGCTGGCCAAGCTGCCGGACGCGCCGCCCGGGGTGAAGGGCATCAGCCTGTTCATCGTGCCGAAGTTCCTGGTCAACGACGATGGCAGCCTCGGCCAGCGCAACGACGTGCTGCTCGCCGGGCTGTTCCACAAGATGGGCTGGCGCGGCACCACGTCGACGGCGCTCAACTTCGGCGACAACGGCAACTGCGTCGGTTATCTGGTCGGCGAGCCGCACAAGGGCCTGGCCTACATGTTCCAGATGATGAACGAGGCGCGCATCGGCGTCGGCATGGGCGCGATCATGCTCGGCTACGCCGGTTACCTCTATTCATTGAACTACGCCCGCGAACGTCCGCAGGGCCGCCTGCCGGACGGCAAGGACCCGACCGCCGCGCAGGTGCCGATCATCGAGCACACCGACGTCAAGCGTATGCTGCTGACGCAGAAGGCCTACGTCGAAGGCGCCTTCGACCTCGGTCTGTACGCCGCACGCCTGGTCGACGACGAGCAGACCGCCGAGAGCGAGGAGGAGCGACGCAACGCCAGCGAACTGCTCGACCTGCTCACGCCGATCGTCAAGTCCTGGCCATCGGAGTACTGCCTGAAGGCCAACGAACTGGCGATCCAGATTCTCGGCGGGCATGGCTACACCCGCGAATACCCGGTCGAGCAGTACTACCGCGACAACCGCCTCAATCCGATCCACGAAGGCACCCACGGCATCCAGTCGCTGGACCTGCTCGGCCGCAAGCTGATGCAGAACAAGGGCGCTGGCTTGCGCCAGTTGCTCGAACTGATCCAGGCCAGCTGCGAACGCGCTGCCGAATACGACTCGCTGACCGCACTGCGCCAGCCGCTGGAGCAGCACATCGCCCGGCTGACCACAGTGACCCAGGCGCTGCTCGGCGATCTGGCGGCCGGCAAGGTGAACCAGGCGCTGGCCAACTCGGCGCTGTATCTGAAAGTGTTCGGCCATGCGGTGATCGGCTGGCGCTGGCTGGAACAGGCGCTGCGCGCCACGCACGGACTGACCGAAGGTCAGCCGGCCGATGCCGACTTCTACCGCGGCAAACTGCAGGCGGCGCGACTGTTCCTCACCTGGGAGCTACCGGGCTGCATGCACGAGCTGACGCTGCTGGAGCGACGCGACGACACCTGCCTGAACATGGCGGGCGACTGGTTCTGAGCGACGCGAACGCGCACCCAACGAGATCGAGGTATTTTTGACAGACCGTCAAAACCTCGGGTTAGAATCCTCCTGGCACAGCCCATGCATATCGCGGCTGCATCTACAGGAGAACGCTTTTGGACGTCGGCAACATCAATCACCTGTTTTTCATTGGTGGCTTGCTGGTGGCCATTAGCATTCTCGTCAGTTCGTTATCGGCGCGTGTCGGCGTACCCATTCTGGTGATCTTCCTCGGCGTCGGCATGCTCGCCGGCGTCGATGGCATCGGCGGCATCGTCTTCGAGGACTACAAGCTCGCCTTCGTCATCAGCAACCTGGCGCTGGCGGTGATCCTGCTCGACGGCGGCATGCGCACGCGCAAATCCACCTTCCGCGTCGCGCTGTGGCCGTCGATGTCGCTGGCGACCTTCGGCGTCGCCATCACCGCCGGCCTCACCGGCGTCGCCGCCGCCTGGCTGTTCGACCTGGAGCTGATCGAGGGCCTGCTGATCGGCGCCATCGTCGGTTCCACCGATGCCGCGGTGGTTTTCAACCTGCTCAACGGCAAAGGGCTGAACGAACGGGTCGGACCGACGCTGGAGATCGAATCGGGCAGTAACGACCCGATGGCGATGTTCCTCACCGTGACCCTGATCGGCATGATCGCCTCGGGCCAGACCGAGTTCACCTGGATGGTGCTGGTGAGCCTGGTGCAACAATTCGCCATCGGCATCGCCCTCGGCCTGGGCGGCGGCTGGCTGCTGCTGCAGCTGATCAACCGACTGTCGGTGGCCGACGGCCTCTACCCGCTGCTGGCGGTGGCCGGCGGCATCATGATCTACGCATTGTCCGGCGCGGTGGGCGGCAGCGGCATCATCGCCGTCTACGTCTGCGGGCTGATGCTGGGCAACCGGCCGATCCGCAACCGCCACGGCATCATGCACATGTTCGACGGCCTGGCCTGGCTCAGCCAGATCGGCATGTTCCTCGTACTCGGCCTGCTGCTCACGCCCAGCGAGCTGCTGCCGATCGCCGTGCCGGCGCTGCTGCTGTCGCTGTGGATGATCCTGTTCGCGCGGCCGATTTCGGTGTTCCTCGGCCTGCTGCCGTTCAAGAGCTTCAATCTGCGCGAGCGCGTCTTCATCTCCTGGATCGGCCTGCGCGGCGCGGTGCCGGTGATCCTCGCGGTGTTTCCGCTGGTGGCCGGGCTGGACAACGCCCAGCTGTTCTTCAACGTCGCCTTCTTCATCGTGCTGGTGTCGCTGCTGCTGCAGGGCACCACGCTCACCTGGGCCGCGAAGAAGGCCCGCGTCGAGGTGCCGCCCTCGCCGTCGCCGATCTCGCGCACCGGCCTGCAGGTGCATACCACCAGCCAGTGGGAGATCTTCGTCTACCGCCTGTCGAGCAAGAAATGGTGCATCGGCGCTGCGCTGCGCGAACTGAAGATGCCGCCCGGCACGCGCATCGCCGCGCTGTTCCGCGGCAAGGAACTGCTGCACCCATCCGGCAGCACGCGGCTGCAGGTCGGCGACATCCTCTGCGTGATCGGCCACGAGGACGATCTGCCGGCGCTCGGCCAGCTGTTCAGCCAGGCGCCGACGCGTGGCCAGGACCTGCGCTTCTTCGGTGATTTCATCCTCGAAGGCGAAGCCGAGCTGGGCGCAATCGCCGCGCTCTATGGCCTCAAGCTGGACGGTATCGACGGCAATCAGCCGATCGGCTCGTTCCTGGCCCAGCAGCTCGGCGGCCGGCCGGTGGTCGGCGACCATGTCGACTGGAACGGCCTGGCCTGGACGATCGCCGCGATGGAAGGCGGTCAAGTGCGCAAGGTCGGCCTGAAGTTTCCCGAAGGCGCCAAGCCCGGCCCGCAGCTGATGTTCTGATCCCGCGGCGGGCGCCGGTGCGCCCGTCTCGCGGACTCGCACTCGCCCGGCGCAGTCCGTAGACTCAGCAGTCCCTTCGTTTGCGGCTGCATCCATGTTCTCCGTGCGCACCCTACTGCTGGCGGCCCTGGCCGCACTTTCCCTGAACGCGCTGCCGGCGCTGGCTCAGGCGCTGGATATCACCGGCAGCAAACCGGCCGCCGAGGCCGAAGCCAAGCCCGCCGCCCCGTCGCTCGCCGAACAGATTCAGCAGCAGGCCGAGCAGACCGCGACCGCGCGCCAACAACTCGAGGAGCGCAGGACGCAACTCGCGCAGGCGCCCAAGGAGATCGTCGACGCCCGGCGCGCACTCGATGCGCTCAAGGCCAAACCGGACGAAGACCCGGCCAAGCGCTACGCCGGCCTGAACGTCGCGGCGCTCGACCAACGCCTGGCCGAACGGATCGACGAGCTGGCCGAGTGGCAGAAACAGCTCAGCGCCGCCAACAGCCTGATCATCACCGCGCAGACCCGCCCGGAACGTGCGCAGGCGGCCATCGGCAGTGCCCAGGCGCGTATCCAGGAAATCAACACGCAGCTCAAGAGCGGGCGCGACGGCGGCAAGAGCCTCGGCGACGAGCAGCGCAGCCTGCTCAACGCGGAGCTTGAAACCCTCGGCGCGCAGATCGAACTGCGCCGCCAGGAGCTGGCCGGCAACAGCCTGATGCAGGACCTCGGCAAGGCGCGCCGCGACCTGCTCGCCGAGCGCATCGCCCGCGCCGAGCTGGAAACCCAGGCGCTGCAGGCATTGATCAACGAGAAGCGCCGCGCCGAGTCCGAGCAGACCGTCGCCGAGCTGTCGGCCAAGGCCGAGCAGGCCGGTTCCGATACCCTGCTGGCCGCCGAAAGCGCGGAAAACCTCAAGCTCTCCGACTACCTGCTGCGCGCCACCGAGCGGCTGAACGACCTCAACCAGCAGAACCTGCGCACCCGCCAGCAACTCGACACGCTGACGCAGACCGACCAGGCGCTGGAAGAACAGATCAGCGTGCTCGAAGGCAGCCTGCTGCTGTCGAAGATCCTCTACCAGCAGAAGCTGACGCTGCCCAAGGTGACGCTGGACAAGAACCTCGCCGACGAGATCGCCGACCTGCGGCTCTACCAGTTCGAGCTGAACCAGGCGCGCGAGAAGGCCGGCAACGCCCAGAGCTACGTCGATCAGCTGCTCGCCAGCCAGCCGGCCGAACAGGTGACAGCGGAGCTGCGCGCCGCGCTGCTGGAACTGCTCAACACCCGCAATGAGCTGCTCGACCGGCTGAACCGCACACTCAACGCGCTGCTCAACGAGTCGATCACCCTGCAGCTGAACCAGAAGCAGCTGCACGATACGGCGAGCGCCCTGAGCGCGACGCTCGACGAGCAGATGTTCTGGATTCCCAGCAACAAGCCGCTGGACCTGAGCTGGCTGGCCAGCGCGCCGCAGCGGCTGGAGCGCCAGCTCGCCAGCATTCCCTGGACCTCGCTGCTGGCCGAGCTGGGCGCCGGCCTGAAGGAACGTCCGCTGCTGTTCCTGCCGTTGCTGCTGGCGATTGCCGTGCTGCTCTGGCGGCGTCCGGCGATCAACGCCAAGCTCGATGCGCTGAGCCGCGACGTCGGCCATTTCCGCAACGACAGCCAGCTGCATACGCCGCTGGCGCTGCTGCTCAACCTGCTGCTGGCGCTGCCCGGCGCGCTGCTGCTGGCGCTGTGCGGCTACCTGCTGCAGATGGATGCGCGCGGGCAGAACCTCGGCCTCGGCGCCGCGCTGTACGAGATGGCCCAGGCCTGGCTGGTGTTCTACACCGCCTACCGCATGCTCTCGCCGGGGCGCGTGGCGGAGCTGCACTTCCGCTGGTCGAAGCCGCAGGTGACCTTCCTGCGTGACGAGCTGCGGCGCCTCGGGCTGGTGGTGCTGACTCTGGTGGTGGCCGTGAGCATCGCCGAGCAGCAGCCGGCCAATCTCGCCGACGACGTGCTCGGCCTGCTGGTGATCATCGCCTGCTATGCGCTGATGAGCTGGCGCATGGCACGCATCCTGCGCAAGGGCCCGGCCAGCGAGAACGCGCCGCACGGACGGCTGCTGCTCGGCATGCTGTTCAGCGTGCTGCCGCTGCTGCTGATCGGCGTGGTCGGCATGGGCTACTACTACACGGCGCTCAAGCTCACCGAGCGGCTGATCGACACGCTCTATCTGCTGATGCTCTGGGTCGCGCTGGAAGCCACGCTGGTCCGCGCGCTGACCATCGCCGCGCGGCGCCTGGCTTACCAGCGCGCGCTGGCCAAGCGCCAGAGCAGCGAGGAGAACGGCCACGCCGAGACCGAGACGCTGGAGGAACCCGGACTGGACATCGAGCAGGTCAACCAGCAGTCGCTGCGCCTGACCCGCCTGGCCACCTTCGGCCTGTTCGTCGTCGCGCTGTACTGGGTCTGGTCGGACCTGATCTCGGTGGTGTCCTACCTGGATAACGTCGCGCTCTACGAGTTCACCAGCGGCAGCGGCGATACGCTGACCACCTCGGCGATCAGCCTGAACGACCTGCTCGGCGCGCTGGCGATCGTCGTCATCACCCTGGTGCTGGCGCGCAACCTGCCCGGCCTGCTCGAGGTCGCGGTGCTGTCGCGGCTGAACCTGGCGCCCGGCAGCGCCTACGCCACCGGCACGCTGCTGTCGTACACGCTGGTGGGCACCGGCATCGTTTCCACACTGTCGACCCTCGGCGTCAGCTGGGACAAGCTGCAGTGGCTGGTGGCCGCGCTGTCGGTGGGCCTGGGTTTCGGCCTGCAGGAGATCTTCGCCAACTTCGTCTCCGGCCTGATCATCCTGTTCGAGAAACCGGTGCGCATCGGCGACGTGGTGACCATCGGCAACCTTTCCGGAACGGTCAGCCGCATCCGCATCCGCGCCACCACCATCACCGATTTCGACCACAAGGAAATCATCGTCCCGAACAAGACCTTCGTCACCGACCAGCTGCTCAACTGGTCGCTGAGCGATACGGTCACCCGCGTCACCATCCGCATCGGCGTGGAATTCGGCTCGGACCTGGAGCAGGTTCGCGAGCTGCTGTTTCAGGCCGCGCGGGAGAATCCGCGCGTGCTCAAGGACCCGGAGCCGCAGGTGTTCTTCCTCAACTTCGGCGAGAGCCGTCTGGAACACGAGCTGCGCCTGCACGTGCGCGACCTCGGCGACCGCAACCCGGTGATCGACGAGATCAACCGCCGCGTCGACCGCGAGTTCCGCGAGCGCGGCATCGTCATCGCCTTCCGCCAGCTGGACGTGCATCTGAAGGACCACGCCGGACATGAGCTGCTGCTGCCGAAGAACCAGCCGATCGTGACGGACGGCCCGCTGATCAAGGATCCGGATCCAAGCTGAACCCCACTGCGTGGCAAGGGCCTAATCTGACTGAACGCGCCGCTGGTGCAGCGTGCCGCGAGACGTCGCACCGCTCTGCCGCCGCACATTCATTGCCCCGCTGCCGGGCACACTTGCGGAGCCATCGTGAAGACCCTTACCGAGCTGCACTTCGACAATCGCTTCGCCCGCCTCGGCGACGCGTTCTCGACCGCCGTCGAGCCACAGCCGCTGGCCGATCCGCGCCTGGTGGTGGTCAGCGAAGCCGCACTGGCACTGCTCGATCTGGACCCAGCCGAGGCCGAGCAGCCGCTGTTCACCGAACTGTTCTCCGGACACAAGCTCTGGTCTACCGCGGAGCCGCGGGCGATGGTCTATTCCGGCCACCAGTTCGGCGTCTACAACCCGCAACTGGGCGACGGCCGCGGCCTGCTGCTCGGCGAAGTGCTGAACGCCGCCGGCGAGCACTGGGACCTGCACCTCAAGGGCGCCGGCCAGACGCCCTACTCGCGCATGGGCGATGGCCGCGCGGTGCTGCGCTCGTCGATCCGCGAATTTCTCGCCAGCGAACACCTGGCGGCGCTGGGCATCCCCAGCACGCGCGCGCTGTGCGTCACCGCCTCGGCCACGCCGGTCTACCGCGAGCGCCAGGAACGCGGTGCCATGCTGCTGCGCCTGGCGCCCAGCCACCTGCGTTTCGGCCACTTCGAGTTTTTCTACTACACGCGCCAGCACGCCGAGCTGAAGCAGCTGCTCGACTACAGCCTCGAGGCGCACTTTGCGCCGCTGCGCGAACAGCCCGAACCGTACCTGGCGCTGTTTCGCGAAGTGCTCGAACGCACCGCCGCGCTGGTCGCGCGCTGGCAGGCCTACGGCTTCTGCCACGGGGTGATGAACACCGACAACATGTCGCTGCTGGGCATCACCCTGGACTTCGGCCCGTACGCCTTCCTCGACGATTTCGACGCGCGTTTCATCTGCAACCACTCCGACGACCGCGGCCGCTACTCGTTCGAGAACCAGGTGCCGATCGCCCACTGGAACCTCGCCGCGCTGGCGCAGGCACTGACGCCGTTCGTCGAGGTCACGCGCCTGCGCGAGACGATGGAGCTGTTCCTGCCACTCTACGAAGCCGAATGGCTGGACCTGATGCGCCGCCGGCTGGGCTTCACACGGGCCGAGGCGGACGACGAACGACTGGTACGCCGCCTGCTGCAACTGATGCAGGACAGCGCCGTGGACTACACCCGCTTCTTCCGCGAACTCGGCGACAGCCCGGCGCCGCAGGCCGTGCAACGCCTGCGCGAGGACTTCGTCGACCTGGCCGGCTTCGACGCCTGGGCCGCCGACTACTGCGCACGCAGCGCCCGCGACGCCGCCGAGACCGACCGGCAGGCGCGCATGCACGCGGTGAATCCGAAGTACATCCTGCGCAACTACCTGGCGCAGCAGGTCATCGAAGCGGCGGAGAACGGCGACTACGGCCCGGTGCGTGAACTGCACGCGGTGCTTGGCCGGCCGTTCGACGAGCAGCCGGGCATGCAGCGCTATGCCGAGCGGCCGCCGGAATGGGGCAAGCATCTGGAGATCAGCTGTTCGTCGTAGGGGCGCGACTGCCACATCGCAGCGGCAGGTTGGCGCGTTTGGGTGGTTTGCCAACTCGTTCAGATTTGCGTCTGGAGATCAGGGCCCTTACCGCGGGAGCTGGAGATTCTGGTTTCGGCCACCCGGCCGAGTCACTTTCTTGTTGCTTGCCCAACAAGAAAGTAACCAAAGAAGAAGGGCACCCGACATCCGGGTCTGGCCTGCGGCCAGACTCCCCTCGCTCCGGCGCCGCCCCGGGGGCACGTCACGAAGGGACGT
This sequence comes from Stutzerimonas sp. 21-1, assembly GCF_056336065.1. Taxonomy (NCBI): domain Bacteria; kingdom Pseudomonadati; phylum Pseudomonadota; class Gammaproteobacteria; order Pseudomonadales; family Pseudomonadaceae; genus Stutzerimonas; species Stutzerimonas sp. 21-1. The sequence continues at coordinate 3,628,200 of NZ_CM150500.1, forward strand.
CCCTGTCCCTTCGTGACTCGCTCGGCGTCCTGCCTCGCGTCCCCCTATGCGACACCTCCACTCGGCCTCCTGACGGGGAGTTGGGTCCGAGTCGCCTGGAAGATCGAGAAGCTGACTTTGCCGCGCTTTGTGCTTTTCCTGCACAGCCTGTCAGGCACCACCAACCGCCCCTTTCAGGAGGCCGAGAGGAATCGTTGCGCCGGGGAGCGAGCGGCATGGATGCCGCGAGAGGCGTAAAGGGCCAGGGATGGCCCTTGTACGCCGGCCCCCGGAGCGACGATGGAGCGAGGGAACCCCGGCGCAGCCGGGGCCGGATGTAGGGGCAAGCGGTTTTGGTTACTTTTGCCGCGACTGGCAAAAGTGACTCGCCCAGCAGGGCGAAACCAAGCTCTCAAGCTAATCGCCAATCGCCATAAAAGTAAAACGTACAGGCCGTACGATCAGCCTTACCAGCCGTAGAGCGGGCGCAACCCGCGCCCCACACCACAACAGCGCCCTACGGATTCAAGGGCAACAGCACGCGAAACAACGCGCCCTGCCCCTCCTCGCTCTCGACCTGGATACGCCCACCATGCGCCTTGACGATCTGCTCGGCGATGAACAGGCCGAGCCCCAGCCCGGCGCTGCTCTCGCTACCCTCGGCACGCTCGAACTGGCAGAAGATGCGCGCCAGGCTCTCCGGCTTGATGCCGATACCATGGTCGCGCACCTCGATCCGCGCGCCCTCGGCGCAAGGCCCGACGCTCACCTGCACCGGGTTGCCGGCACCGTAGCGCATGGCGTTGGTGAGCAGATTGGCCACCACCTGCTCGATACGAAACGCGTCCCAGACGCCGACGACCGACTCGGCCTGCTGCAGTTGCAGCGTGCAGCCGCGGCCTTCCATCTGCGCGGCGAAGCTCTCCAGCACATGCGCGACCAGCTCCGCCAGGTCGATGCGGCTCGGGCGGATCGACAGCTTGCCGGTGCGGATGCGCGAAACATCCAGCATGTCGTCGATCAGGCGGATCAGGCTCTGCACCTGCCGCTCGTCCTTCTCGACCATGTTGCGCAAACGGTCCTCGCTGAAGGCGGCGAAATTGCCGCGCGCCAGCTGCAGCTTGCGCAGCTGCACTTCGAGGATCAGCGTGTTGAGCGGGGTCTTCAGCTCGTGCGAGACGATGGACATGAAGTCGTCGCGCATGCGCACGGCGTTCTCCAGCTCGGCCTGGGTGCTGCGCAGCTCGTCGAGCAGCACCTCCTGCTCGCGCCGGCTCTTTTCCAGCGCCTCCAGCTGGCGCGCCATGCGCTTGCGGTTGCGATAGAGGTCGACGAACACACTGGCCTTGCTGCGCACCGCATGCGCATCCAGCGGCTTGTGCAGGAAGTCCACCGCACCGCTCTCGTAGCCCTTGAAGGCGTAGTTGAGCTCGCGCCCGGCGGCGCTGACGAAGACGATGGGAATGTGTTTGGTGCGCTCGGTGCCGCGCATCAGCTCGGCCAGCTGGAAGCCGTCCATGCCGGGCATCTGCACGTCGAGGATCGCCAGCGCGAATTCGTGCTGCAGCAGCAGTTCCAGCGCCTGCTCGGCCGATTCGGCCTCATGCACGCGGATGCCCGGCGCCTGCAACAGCGCGCCGAGCGCCAGCAGGTTCTCCGGCAGGTCGTCGACGATCAGCAGATTCGCCTCATCGGTTTGATAGGGCATGACTCACTCCAGTTCGCGCAACAATCGGTGTATGTCGCGCAGGGGCAAAATGTAGTCCGGCGCGAAGCGCTGGAGTGCGGCGCGCGGCATGCTGTCGACTTCTGCCTCGTCCGGGTCCTGGACGATGGTCAGACCGCCGGCGCGATGAATCGCTTCGAGGCCGGCGGCGCCGTCCTCGTTGGCGCCGGTCAGCAGGATACCGGCCACGCGCTCGCCCCAGGCGTCGGCGGCGGATTCGAACAGCACGTCGATCGACGGCCGGGAAAAATGCACGCTGTCGTCCTGACTCAGCGACAGACTGGTGTCCTGCTCGACCAGCAGGTGATAGCCGGGTGCGGCGAAATACAGGGTTCCGCCGCGCACCTTCTCCTTCTCGTCGGCTTCCTTGACGTGCAGGCCGGTCTTGCGCTGGAAAATCTCCGCCAGCTGCGTCGGCACGCCTGAAGGGATGTGCTGCACCACCAGCAGCGGCAGGCGGAACGTCGCCTCCAGCCCGGCGACCAGCACGCTGAGCGCGGCCAGACCACCGGCCGAGGTGCCGATGACCACCGCCTCGATAGGCGACCGCCGCTTGCCGGCCATGCGCCGGGGTGCCTGGCTGCTCATAGCTTGCGGAAGATCCGTTCCGATTTGTCGAAGGCCTCGAACTGCCCGGCGCAGGCGGAGAATTCCACCGTTTCCTTGGCGCCCAGGCCGAGGAAACCACGATGACAGAGCGATTCGTGGAACAGCCCGAAGGCGCGGTCCTGCAGCGACTTGTTGAAATAGATCAGCACGTTGCGGCAGGAGATCAGCTGCGTTTCGGAAAACACGCTGTCGGTCGCCAGGCTGTGATCGGCGAAGGTGACGTTCTGTTTTAGCGCCTTGTCCATCAGCACCGCGTCGTAGGCGACCGTGCAGTAGTCGGCGAAGTTGCCCCGGCCACCGGCCTGCTGGTAGTTCTCGGTGTACTTGTTCAGGCGCTGGACGGGAAAGATGCCCCGGCGCGCCTGCGCCAGCGAGCGCGGGTTGATATCGGTGGCGTAGATCAGCGAGCGCTCCAGCAGGCCCTCCTCCTTGAGCAGGATGGCCATCGAGTAGACCTCCTCGCCGGTGCTGCAACCGGCGATCCAGATCTTCAGCGACGGGTAGGTGCGCAGCACCGGCACCACCTGCTCGCGCAGTGCGCGGAAGTATCCGGGGTCGCGAAACATCTCGCTGACCGGGATGGTCAGGTACTGCAGCAGGTCCATGAAGGCGCGCGCGTCATGCAGGATGCGGTGCTGCAGCGCCGAGATGTTCTCGCAGTCGAGCTGCTTGAGCGCAAGCGTCACCCGGCGCTTGAGCGAAGCGCCGGAGTAGTCGCGAAAGTCGTAGCTGTACCGGAGGTAAATCGCCTCGATCAGCAGCTTCAGCTCGATATCGGTGCTGCGCTCGGGCATGTCACAGCAGCTCCACTTTCGGCAGCCAGACGCGGATCAGCGAGAACAGCCGGTCGAGGTCGATCGGCTTGGCCAGGTAGTCGTTGGCACCGGCGCTCAGGCAGCGGTCCTGGTCGCTCTTCATCGCCTTGGCGGTGACGGCGATGATCGGCAGCTTGGCCAGGCGCGGGTCCTTGCGGATTTCCTGCATGGCGGTGAAACCATCCATCTCCGGCATCATGATGTCCATCAGCACCAGATCGATGGTGCTGTCGTGCTGCAGCTTGGCGATGGCCTCCAGACCGTTGCGGGCGATCTCCACCACCGCGCCCTTCTGCTCCAGCGCGCTGGTCAGGGCGAAGACGTTGCGCACGTCGTCGTCGACCACCAGCAGCTTGCGTCCCTCGAAGGCCTTCTCGCGGCTGCGCGCGCTCTTGAGCATGCGCTGGCGCTCCGGCGGCATGTCCGACTCGACCTTGTGCAGGAACAGCGTGACCTCGTCGAGCAGCCGCTCCGGCGAGCGTGCGCCCTTGATGATGATCGAGCGCGAATACTTGAGCAGCGCCGCCTCCTCGTCACGGGTGAGGTTGCGTCCGGTGTAGACGATCACCGGCGGGAAGGAGCAGATGTCCTCCTTGGCCATGCGTTCGAGCAGCTCGCTGCCGTCCATGTCCGGCAGCTTGAGGTCGATGATCATGCAATCGAAGGCGGTGCTGCGCAGCAGCTCGAGCGCCTGCGCGCCGAACTCGACGGCGGTGATCTCGATATCCACATCCTCGATCAGCCGCGACACGCTCTCGCGCTGGCGGGCGTCGTCCTCGACCAGCAGGATGCGCTTGACCTTCTGCGCCAGCTTGGATTCCAGGCGGCTGAAGACCTCCTTGAGTTCGTCGCGGGTGGTGGGCTTGAGCGCATAACCCACCGCGCCCATCTGCAGCGCGGCCTCCTTGCGATCTTCCACCGAGACCACGTGCACCGGGATGTGCCGGGTCGCCGGGTTCTCCTTCAGGCGTTCCAGCACGGTCAGCCCGGAATGGTCGGGCAGGCGCATGTCCAGCAGGATGGCGTCGGGCTTGTACTGCACGGCAGTGTCGAAACCGTCGTCGGCGTTCTGCGCGATCAGACAGCTGTAGTGCAGCTCGTGCGCCAGCTCGCGCAGAATGCCGGCGAACTGCGGCTCGTCCTCGATGACCAGCACCGAGCGCGCCGTGAACGGGTAGGCGTCGCGGTCATCGGCAATCGGCTCGACGACCGCCCTGGGCGCCTGCGCCACCGCCGCTGCCGGTGCTTCGGCGCGCGGCGCGACGGGCGATGCGACAGGCAGTGGCACCGGCGGCACCACGCGGGCGGGAGCGGCGTAGTGCTCCGGCAGCAGCAGGGTGAAGGTGCTGCCCATGCCGACTTCGCTCTGCACCTCGAGCGAGCCGCCGAGCAGTTGCGCCAGCTCGCGCGAGATCGACAGCCCGAGGCCCGTGCCGCCATAGCGGCGGTTGGTGGTGCCGTCGGCCTGGCGGAAGGCCTCGAAGATCGCTGCCTGATGCTCCGGCGCGATGCCGATGCCGGTATCGCTGACGCTGAAGGCGATCCGGCCGTCGCCGTGCGGTGCGATGCGCAGGCACACCGAGCCGCTCTCGGTGAACTTGAAGGCATTGGCCAGCAGGTTCTTGAGAATCTGCTCCAGACGCTGGCGATCGGTGTACAGGCTCGGCGGCAGGTCGTCGGCCAGTTCGACGCGCAGCTCCAGCGCCTTCTCCAGCGACTGCGCCAGGAACAGGCTCTTCAGCCCCTCGGCCAGCCGGGTCAGATGGGTCGCCTCGGGATGCACGTCGAGCTTGCCGGCCTCGACCTTGGCGATGTCGAGGATGTCGTTGATCAGCGTGAGCAGGTCGTTGCCGGCCGAATAGATCGAGCGGGCGAACTGCACCTGGTCATCGCTGAGGTTGCCCTGCGGGTTGTCGGCCAGCAGCTTGGCGAGGATCAGCGAGCTGTTCAGCGGCGTGCGCAGTTCGTGGGACATGTTGGCGAGGAATTCGGACTTGTAGCGGCTGGCGCGCTGCAGTTCGTCGGCGCGCTCCTCGAGCAGCAGCTGCGCCTCGCGCAGGCGGCTGTTCTTCTCGTCCATCTCGTCGCGCTGGCGGGCCAGGGTGTCGGCCTGGTCGGCGAGCTGTTCGTTGGTCTGCTCCAGCTCGACCTGCTGCTCTTCCAGATGCATCTGCGATTCGCGCAGGGCGCTGGACTGTTCCTCCAGCTCCTCGTTGGCGGCGCGCAGTTCTTCCTGTTGCACCTGCAACTCCTCGTTGAGCTGCTGGGTTTCGGCGAGCACGCGCTGCAGCCGCTGACGATAGCGCGCCGCCTCGATGGCCGCGCCGATGGCCGAGCCGACCCGGCGCAGCAGCTCACGATCCTGCTCGCGCAGGGGACGCAGGAAGCCGAGTTCGATCACGCCGTTGAGCATGCCGCTGTCTTCCACCGGCACGATCAGCACCGAACTCGGCACGGTGGCGCCCAGTGCCGAGCTGACGCGCAGGTAGTCGGCCGGCAGTTGTTCGAGCGCCAGTTCGCGCCGCTCCAGCGCAGCCTGGCCGACCAGCCCGACGCCGAATTCGAGCACGAGATTGTCTTGCAGCCGCTGCGGGTCGTAGGCGAACTCGGCGACGCGCTGCAGCTTGCCGTCCTGCACCACGTAGAGCGCGCCGACGGCGACGTCGAGATAGCGCGCAAGGAACTGCAGGATGCTCTGCCCCAGCGCCGGCAGCGCCATTTCGCCGATGATCGCCTCGCCCAGCTGGTTCTGCCCGGTGCGGTACCAGGCCTGCTGTTCCAGCAGCCGGGCGTGGGCCTGCTGCCCGGAGAGCAAGGTGCTGTAGGTGTTCGACAGGCCAAGCAGGTCGCGGCGGCCGGACCAGGCCAGCAGGCCGCTGAAGATGAGGCTGAACAGCAGGAAACCGCCGATCAGCGCGGTGCTGGTCATTTCGCTGAAATCGGTACGTTCGGCGCGAATCTGTCGCTCGGCAGCGATGAAATCGTTGAGCAGCGCGCGGATCTTGCCGGAAAGATTCAGCCCGCGCGCCGTGGCCACCAGCTCGTGGATCGACTCGCCACGATCGCGCGTGGCGATGCCCTGCTCGGCGAACCGCACCCATTCGGCGAACACCGAGCGCACCTGCTCAACGCGGCTGAGCTGCATCGGGTTCTCGCGGGCGTAGCGCTGCAGGTCGTCCAGCTGCTGGCGCATCAGCGGCAGCTCGCGGTTGTAGGGCTCGAGGAAAACCGCATCGCCGGCGATCAGGTAGCCACGCATGGAGGCTTCTAGGTCACCCATCATCTTCGCCGCCTCATGGGCGTGGGCAACGCCGCGCACCGACTCGTCGACCCAGTGGCTGACCTCGAGCAGGTAGTAGACGATGACGCTGAAGAAGACCGCGCTGAGAAAACCGAAGCCCAATGGCACGACCACGTTGCGGTTGAGGATGCGTTTGAAGTTGCTCTGCTCGACGAAGGAATCGCTCATCTGGTGTCCTTTCCGGCGGCCACTGGATTGCGCGCGGCAACCGCTGTCCGCACATGACCCGTCGGTCACGAAATTCCGTGATCTACCGGCATGTTCTTGAGTGTTGCGCGCACAATCAGGTTCCGCGCGGCGAGTTGGGGACTGTACACAACCCGCCCCGGCAGCACAAAAGTAGCTGACGTCAGGTCAGCACGCGCGGCTCAGCGCCGGGCGATGATCCACACCGCATGGATGATGCCCGGGATGTAGCCCAGCAGCGTGAGCAGGATGTTCAGCCAGAAGGCACCGGCGAACCCCACCTGCAGGAACACGCCGAGGGGCGGCAGGAGGATGGCGAAAATGATGCGGATCAGGTCCATGTCGGGGCTCCGTCGGGTCTGCAAGGTGGCCTGGCGGCCTGTGCAGTGGACCGGAAGTAGGCGGTGACGGTTCCGTTTCGCGCGGGAGGGGAACGGCAACCGCCGCCGATCGGCAGCGGTTGGCAGCTCCGGGAGGCGTCCGGGTCGGCCGCCAGGGTGCGCCAGCAGGCGCGGGAGTGAGGGTGGACGCGACCGGCCAGTCGTGGAGCCGGTCTGTTGCGTCCGGCGCCATCCGCCTTGTGGGCGGGCAGCGCGACCAAGCAGTTCGCTTAGTGTGCTAACTATTTCAGAGAAACCCTGCCGGGGCCATTGGCGGAAGGTCGAATTCCGGCCGGCTGGCGTAGCGCATCGTCTATCCTGCCGGAACGCTGGATTACCGGAACGCCTGGGCCGGGCGGCAGTCATCTGCTCGAACGCCAGGATCTTCACAGGAACCCACCATGCCCAAGACACTGCTGTCGCGCCTGCACCTGCTGGTCCTCGCGCTGCTCGCCCTGAGCCTGTCCGCCTGCGCGCTGCTGCCCTCGCACGATCCGCTCGAGGTGCAGGTCGCCGGCATCCAGCCGTTGCCGGGCGAAGGGTTGGAGCTGCGCCTGCTGGTCAAGCTGCGCCTGCTGAATCCCAACGACGCTGCGGTCGACTACGACGGCGTGGCGCTGAGCCTCTCGGTCAACGACCGGCGCCTGGCCAGCGGCGTCAGCGACCAGCGTGGCAGCGTGCCGCGCTTCGGCGAGCGCGTGCTCAGCGTGCCGGTGACCATCTCGGCGCTGTCGGTCGCGCGGCAGGCGCTCGGGCTGGCCGATGGCAGCCGACTCGACGCGCTGCCCTATGTGCTGCGCGGCAAGCTCGGCGGCGGACTGTTCGGCACGCGGCGCTTCACTGACAAAGGCACGCTGGACCTCTCCGGCGTCACCAATCCGTATCGCCCTGAGCCGTAGCGCCGGCTAGTCCGGCCGACAACGGCCGGCGCGGCAGCGGTTGGCCTGGTGCTCGGGGTCTTCCTGCATCAGTTTGCGGGTCACGCCGTTGGTCCAGCCGAAGCCGTCCTGACGCTGGTATTCGCCACCGCTCGCGGCCTCGATACAGGGCCGCAGCACGTACTTTTCCACCAGTTTGTTTTCGCGCTCGAACAGGTAGCTGACGATTGCCAGCCAGCGCCGTTCGATCTCCAGCGCCAGCGCCTGATGACCGTAGTGCTGCAGGCCACGAATGCCGATCCACTGCAGCGGCGCCCAGCCGTTGGGACAGTCCCATTGCTCGCCGCTGCCATACACCTCGGTCGTGCGCAGGCCGCCGGGTGCCAGCAGCCGCGTGCGCACCACCTCGGCCACGCGCGCCGCCTGTCGCGAGTCGGCCAGCTGGACGAACAGCGGCATCAGCGTGGCGGCGGTGAGGTTGTCGCGCTGGCGCTGGCGCGCCCAGTCGTAGTCGAAATAGGCGCCGCCGACGTCGTTCCACATATGGCGCTGCATCGCCGTGCGCCGCCGCTCGGCATAGTCGTGAAACTGCCCGGCATCGCGACGCAGCCCCTCTACCGCGCAGAGCCGGGCGATCTGCCGCTCAAGGTGGTAGAGCAGCGCATTGAGATCGACCGGCAGGATGCAGGTGGTGCGGATGCTTGCCAGGCGACACGGATCGTCCAGCCAGCGCGAGCTGAAATCCCAGCCGGACTCGGCCGCGGCACGCAGGTGGCGGTACACCTCATGCGCCGGACTCGAGGAGTGCCGCGCGGTCTCGACGTCCTCGCGGTAGGCCTCCTCGCGCGGCGTGTCGCGTTCGTCCCAGTAGCGGTTGAGCAGGCAGCCGTCGGCCAGGCGCACGCAGCGCCGGTGCGCCTCGCCCGGACGCAACTCGGCGCCGCCGTCCATCCAGAAGGCGTATTCCTTGCGCAGCTGCGGCAGGTAGTCGGTGGCGGGGTGCACGCCGGTCTGCTCGAACAGTTCGGTCATCAGCGCGAACACCGGCGGCTGCGAGCGGCCGAGGTAGTAGCTGCGATTGCCGTTGGGCACGTGGCCGTAGGTATCGATCAGGTAGGCGAAGTTATCGGCCATCGAGCGCAGCAGCTCGCAGTGGCCGCTCTCGTCGAGGCCGAGCATGGCGAAGTACGAGTCCCAGTAGTACAGCTCGGTGAAGCGTCCGCCCGGCACCACGTAAGGATGCGGCAACGGCAGCAGCGAGGAGAACGGCGGATGCTCGCGCGGCTGGCGGGTCAGGATCGGCCACAGCCGATCGATGTGCGCCGCCAGACTGTCGTCCGGGTTGGCGACGAACGCCTTCGGCGGCAACTCGTACGGGCTGAAGTTGGCGTGCACGAATGCGCCGAGGTCGAAGTCCGCGGCATCGCGCTGTGCGCGGTAGTCGTCGAGAATCGCCTGCGGCTCGCGGCACGGCACGCAGTCGACGAAGGTCTTGCTGTCGGCGAACACGCGCTGCATCTGCACCGCGACGAACAACTCCTCGTAGCGCTCGGCCGGGGTCAGGCTGTCGGCCATGCCGGCAAGCTCGAAGGCGGGGGCGATGTCGGTCATTGCTCGTGGTAGTTCCATAGCAGGCCGCCGTCGATCACCAGGGTCGTGCCGGTGATGTAATCGGCCTCGTCCGAGGCGAGAAAGGCCACCGCGCCGGCAATGTCGCGCGGCTGGCCGAGCCGGCGCGCGGGAATGTCCTGCAGCAGGCCGGCGAGCTTGTCCGGCTGCTGCAGCAGCTCGCGGTTGATCGGCGTCTCGATGGCGCCGGGCGCGACGTTGTTGACGGTGATGCCCAGCGGCGCCAGCTCGATCGCGAGGTTGCGCATGAGCATCTTCAGCCCGCCCTTGCTGGCGCAGTAGCTGGCGAAGTTGGGATGCGGCAGCTCCTCGTGCACCGAGCTGTTGTTGATGATGCGCCCGCCGTGGCCGGCCTCGCGCAGGTGGCGGGCGAAGGCCTGGGCGAGGAAGAACGGTCCGCGCAGGTTGACCGCCAGCACCCGTTCATAATCCTCCAGGCTGGCGTCGAGAAAGCCCGCCTGCGTCTGGATGCCGGCGTTGTTGACCAGGATGTCCAGCCGCCCGAGCTGCGCCACGCTCTCGCGCACCAGCCGCTGGCATTCCTCCACGCAGGCCACGTCGGCGGCAACGATGCTGGCACGCCGGCCGGTGGCGCGGACCTGCGCCGCGCTTTCGCGGGCGTCGGCATCGTCTTCGCGACCGTTGATGACGACATCGGCGCCGGCCTGCGCCAGACGTACGGCGATGCCGCGGCCGATGCCCTGGGTACTGCCGGTCACCACTGCGACCCTGCCATGCAAATTCATGCGTGATCTCCACTGCGGGCGTTCGCCCATGCCGTTCTGACGCGCCCCGCCCCGGCATGTTCCGCCGCCCCGCCAGGCGGCGCGCGCAAGGCGGCCGCTGCGCTTTCTCGGACTGCGACAAAAGCGCACAATAGAGCGCTTTCCGCCGCCCCGAAGAAGGACTTCATGACCACCCCCGACCTGCGTAAAGGCTATCTGCTGGGGCTCGTCACCTTCGGCATCTGGGGCATGTTCCCGCTGTACTTCAAATCCATCGAACAGTTCGGCGCACTGGAGATCGTCACCCAGCGCGCGATCTGGTCGGCGCTGTTCGGCACGCTGGTGCTGCTGGTCTGGCGCCACCCCGGCTGGCTGCGCGAGCTGCTCGAACACCCGCGGCGCATCGGCGTGCTGGCGATCTCCAGCCTGCTGATCGCGAGCAACTGGCTGATCTACGTCTGGGCGGTGAACCACGGCCACATGGTCGCGGCCAGCCTGGGCTACTACATCAATCCGCTGGTCAATGTGCTGCTCGGGCTGATCGTGCTGCGCGAGCGGCTACGTCCGCTGCAGTGGCTGGCAGTGGCGATGGCGGCCGCCGGCGTGGCCTTGCAGCTGCTGACGCTGGGCGAGTTTCCGTGGATCTCCATCGCGCTGGCGCTGAGCTTCGGCAGCTATGGGCTGTTGCGCAAACAGGCGCCGGTGGCGGCGCTGCCCGGGCTGGTGGTGGAAACCTGGCTGCTGCTGCCGGTGGCGCTGATCTGGCTGTTCTTCTTCGGCAACGGCGCGAGCACCGAACCGGCGCTGTGGACCACCCGCGAAGCGCTCTGGCTGATGGCCGCCGGGCCGGTGACGCTGATCCCGCTGCTGTGCTTCAACGCCGCCGCGCGCCACCTGCCCTACTCGACGCTGGGGTTTCTGCAGTACATCACCCCGACGCTGTTGCTGATCCTCGCCGTGCAGCTGTTCGACGAACCCTTCCCGGCGGACAAGCAGCTGGCGTTCTTCTTCATCTGGGCGGGGCTGGCGGTGTACAGCGTCGACACCTGGCGGCTGATGCGCAAGACCGCAACGGCCTGACCGCGACCGCGCCGCTCACTCCGGCGCTTGCAGCTTGAGTTCCACCATCAGGTCGTCGGCCAGGGTTTCCAGGCGGCCTTGCAGGACTTCCAGCGACAGCTCGCTGGGCACCGCCAGGCGCGCCTCGGCACGGAACAGCGGCTCGCCGCTCATCGGCGCCGACAGCACGTCGGTGTCCAGGCTCTCCAGGTTGACGCCATGCTCAGCGAGCAGGCGGGTGATGTCGCGCAAGATGCCGGGACGGTCGTTGCCGACCAGCTCCAGCTCGATTTCCTGCCAGCTGGTCGGCGGCTCGCTGCCGCTGTGCGCCAGCAGCACGCGAATGCCCTGCGCCTGCAAACCCTGCAGCGCCGCGGTGAGCGCGGCATGGGCTTCGCTCGGCACCGCCACCCGCAGGATACCGGCGAACTGTCCGGCCATGCGCGACATGCGGCTCTCCAGCCAGTTGCCGCCATGTTCGGCGATGCACTGAGCCAGCCGCTCGACCAGCCCGGGCTGATCCTCGGCGATGACGGTGAGTACGAGGTGATCCATTGCCTGCTCCTTTGACGCAAAGCGGTTCGCATGAAAAGACGTTTTCTAGGTATAGCAGGCAGCGGCGCAGCGGCCGGCGCCGGGCACCACCGGCCATCGCCGCGCGGCAGGAAAGCGCCACTTTCAGCGGACTGATTTTCCCCGGCGCTTCATGTAGTATCCGCCGACCCGGACTACAAGAAATTGCATCCGACAGATTTGAAAGAAGAACCAAGTGAGGCGAGTAATGACTGAGCGCGTTCAAGTCGGTGGCCTGCAGGTCGCCAAAGTCCTGTACGACTTCGTGAACAACGAAGCGATTCCCGGTACTGGCGTCGATGCCGCGGCCTTCTGGGCCGGCGCTGATCGCGTCATCCACGACCTGGCGCCGAAGAACCGCGCGCTGCTCGCCAAGCGTGACGAACTGCAGGCCAAGATCGACGCCTGGCACCAGGCGCGCGCCGGTCAGGCTCACGATGCCGTCGCCTACAAGGCCTTCCTGCAGGAAATCGGCTACCTGCTGCCGGAAGCCGAAGACTTCCAGGCCACCACTCAGAACGTCGACGAAGAGATCGCCAGCATGGCCGGCCCGCAGCTGGTGGTGCCGATCATGAATGCGCGCTTCGCGCTGAACGCCGCCAACGCCCGCTGGGGCTCGCTGTACGACGCCCTCTACGGCACCGACGCGATCTCCGAAGAAGGCGGCGCCACCAAGGGCCCGGGCTACAACGAGATCCGCGGCAACAAGGTCATCGCCTACGCGCGAGCCTTCCTCAATGAAGCCGCACCGCTGGAAAACGGTTCGCACGTCGATTCCACCGGCTACCGCATCGAAGGCGGCAAGCTGGTCGTCGCGCTGAAGAACGGCAGCACCACCGGCCTGAAGAACCCGGCGCAGCTGCAGGGCTTCCAGGGCGAAGCCAGCGCGCCGGTCGCCGTACTGCTGAAGAACCACGGCATCCACTTCGAGATCCAGATCGACCCGGCCAGCCCGATCGGCCGGACCGACGCCGCCGGCGTGAAAGACATCCTGATGGAAGCGGCGCTGACCACCATCATGGACTGCGAAGACTCCATCGCCGCCGTCGACGCCGACGACAAGACCGTCGTCTACCGCAACTGGCTCGGCCTGATGAAGGGCGACCTGGTCGAGGAGCTGGAAAAGGGCGGCAAGCGCATCACCCGCGCGATGAACCCGGACCGCGTCTACACCAAGGCCGACGGCAACGGCGAGCTGACCCTGCACGGCCGTTCGCTGCTGTTCGTGCGTAACGTCGGCCACCTGATGACCAACGACGCCATCCTCGACAAGGACGGCAACGAAGTGCCGGAAGGCATCCTCGACGGTCTGTTCACCAGCCTGTGCGCGATGCACAACGTCAAGGGCAACACCACCCGCAAGAACACCCGCACCGGCTCGGTCTACATCGTCAAGCCGAAGATGCACGGCCCGGAAGAAGTCGCCTTCGCCACCGAACTGTTCGGCCGCGTTGAGGACGTCCTCGGCCTGCCGCGCAACACCCTGAAGGTCGGCATCATGGACGAGGAGCGTCGTACCACGATCAACCTCAAGGCCTGCATCAAGGAAGCGCGCGAGCGCGTGGTGTTCATCAACACCGGCTTCCTCGACCGCACCGGCGACGAAATCCACACCTCCATGGAAGCCGGCCCGGTAGTACGCAAGGCCGCCATGAAGGCCGAAAAGTGGATCAGCGCCTACGAGAACAACAACGTCGACGTCGGTCTGGCTTGCGGTCTGCAGGGCAAGGCGCAGATCGGCAAGGGCATGTGGGCCATGCCTGACCTGATGGCGGCCATGCTCGAGCAGAAGGTCGGTCACCCGCTGGCCGGCGCCAACACCGCCTGGGTTCCCTCGCCGACCGCCGCCACCCTGCACGCCATGCACTACCACAAGGTCGACGTGCAGGCGCGTCAGGCCGAGCTGGCCAAGCGCGAGAAGGCCTCCATCGACGACATCCTCACCCTGCCGCTGGCGCAAGACACCAACTGGAGCGAGGAAGAGAAGCGCAACGAGCTGGACAACAACTCGCAGGGCATCCTCGGCTACATGGTCCGCTGGGTCGAACAGGGCGTCGGCTGCTCCAAGGTGCCGGACATCAACGACATCGCGCTGATGGAAGACCGCGCCACCCTGCGCATTTCCAGCCAGCACGTGGCCAACTGGATGCGCCACGGCGTGGTGACCAAGGAGCAGGTGGTCGAGAGCCTCAAGCGCATGGCCGCCGTGGTTGACCGCCAGAACGAAGGCGATTCGCTGTACCGCCCGATGGCGCCGGACTTCGACAACAGCGTGGCCTTCCAGGCCGCCCTGGAGCTGGTCCTCGAAGGCACCAAGCAGCCCAACGGCTACACCGAGCCGGTGCTGCACCGCCGCCGCCGCGAGTTCAAGGCCAAGAACGGCCTGTAACCCGCCTGCGCAGCAAAAAAGACCGCCCTTCGGGGCGGTTTTTTTATGCCTTGACGATACCGTCCGTCGGAGACCATAGCCGCGATTACAATCCGTAACGTGACCGCATGAAGTATCTCAGTCACAATTTCGATTGAAATGGCCATTGGCTACCACCGCTACCCCACGGCTACCCACGGCCGGCCCTGGAGTCGATGCATGCTGAAGAATTTCTCGCTGACCGCCAAATTGTCACTGGTGCCCGCCGTGGCGCTGTTCGGGCTGGTGCTGTACGTCCTCTACACCTCGCTGCAACTCTCGGCGACCGACTCGCGGCTGGCCCTGCTGGAAACCCGCAGCTATCCGACGCTGGAAAAGACCGACGCGGTGATCTTCCAGTTTTCCCGCGTGCCGGCACTGTTGAACAACGCCGTGGCCGCCGGCGAACCCGGTGTGCTCGACGAGGCGCGCCAGGTGCTGCAGCAGATCGACAGCCAACAGCAGTCGCTGGCCACACTGCTGGCCGACCAGCGCACCCAGCAACAGGCGCTGGACGAGTGGCGCAAGGCGGTACGCGACTACGCCGACAACGCCCTTGCCGCCTCGAGCAAGCTGATCGACGGCAGCGCCTCGTTCGACGACCTGCGCCCGAGCCTCGACCGCATGGCCAGCGAGCTGGCCCAGGCCCAGCAGCTGGGCAGCACCTTCCGCGCGCAGGCCTACGCCGACTTCCAGCAGACCCTGGCACAGACCCGCGAGGCCAATGCGGCCACCACGCGGCTGGGCATCTTCCTCAGCCTGGTGCTGGTGGTGCTGGTCGGGCTCGGCGCCTGGCTGGTGATCCGCAGCGTGATGGCCAACGTGCGCGGCGTGATCGCCTCGCTGCAATCGATCGCCCGCGGCGACGGCGACCTGAGCCAGCGCGTCAACGTCGAGTCGAACGACGAGATCGGCGCGATGATCGAGCTGTTCAACGGCTTTCTCGACAAGCTGCAGGGCACCATTCGCCAGATCATCGAAGCGGCCAATCCGCTCGGCCAGGTCTCCAAGGAGCTGTACCAGCTCACCCAGGGCGCGGAAGAGAACGCCAAGTCGCAGCAGCACCACACCGATTCGATCACCCGCGACATCCTCACCATGACCGGCAGCATCCAGGAAGTGGCGCAGCGCTCGCGGCAGGCCTCCGATCAGGCCAACGCCGCCGCGCGCCAGACCGCCAGCGCGCGCGAGCACGTCAGCAGCCTGTCGACCGGCATCAGCGACCTGGGCGACAGCGTGATGGGCGCGGTCAAGGCGATGGAGCAGCTGGAGGAAGAAACCCAGGAAGTCGGATCGGTGCTGACCGTGATCCGCAGCATCGCCGAGCAGACCAATCTGCTGGCGCTGAACGCTGCCATCGAAGCGGCGCGCGCCGGCGAGCAGGGCCGCGGCTTCGCCGTGGTCGCCGACGAGGTGCGCAACCTGGCGCAGAAGACCGCCGCGTCCACCGCCGAGATCCAGCAGATCATCCAGCGCCTGCAGAACAGCGCCAACACCGTGCTCAACGTGATGACCAGCAATGGCGAGAAGTCCCGCGCCAGCATCCAGCGCTCGGTCGAGGCCACCGAGCTGCTGCAGACCATCGCCCGCACGGTCAACCAGATCGACGAACTCAACGCCGGCATCGCTCAGTTCACCCAGGAGCAGATCGGCCTGTCGCGTTCCATCCAACAAGAAACCCAAGTGTTGCAGCAGGACGCACAAGCAACCGCCAACGGCGCCGAAGCCACCGCCCGCCTGGGCGAGCAGCTGGTGACGACCGGAGACCACCTGCGCGCCGCCACCAACCAATTTCGCGTTTAACCTTCTGGAGCATCACATGACTGCACTTCGTGTCGCCGGTCTGGCAGCCATCTGCCTGGCCGCCACCCCGGCCTTCGCCCTGGAACAGGGTGAACACCGCTTCAACGGTTTCGGGACCGTCGGCGTCACTCACCTGGGCGGTGAGGATGACGGCCGCAGCTACGGCATCAATGGCCAGACCAACGACTCCTGGCGCGGCGATCAGCTGTCCAAGTTCGGTGCGCAACTGAGCTATGGCCTCACCGACACGGTCGGCGTGACCGTACAGGCCACCGCCAAGGCGCAGCAGGACGAGTGGAAGGCCAATCTGGAATGGGCCTACCTGTCCTGGCAGACCACCGACCAGCTGATGCTGCGCGCCGGCCGCCTGCGCAGCCCGGTATACATGTATTCCGAAAGCCTCGACGTGGGTTACAGCTACCCATGGCTGCGCCTGCCCGACGAGGTCTACAGCCAGGTGCAGGTGACCAACTATGAAGGTCTCGACGCGGTCTACACCGTGCCGCTGTCCTACGGCTCGGTGACCTTCCAGCTCGCCGGCGGCCAGGCCAAGAACCGCGACTACTACGCCTACGACGACCAGTTCGATATCGACTACGACAAGCTGTTCGGCGCCAGCGTCAGCCTGGCCACCAACCAGTTCGGCACGCTGCGCATCGGTTACGTCGAAGCGGATATCACCACCGATATCAACGGCACCGTGAACAACTACCTCACCGGCAATCCGAACGACAGCCTTTCGCTGCTGGTGCTGGACAAGGAAAAGGGCAAGTTCACCTCGATCGGCTACCAGTACGACAACGGCACCTGGGTCAGCAACAACGAGTGGACCTCGCGCATGATCGAGAACGACGGTCTGGAAGCGATCGACTCGTTCTACCTGATGGGTGGTCGCCGCTTCGGTGATTTCCTGCCGCACGTCACCTACGCGCAGCTGGACGACAACGGCGGTCGCCAGAGTTCCTGGACGCTGGGCCTGAACTACCAGGCGGCGCCGACTGTGGTGGTCAAGGGCGAGTACAAGCGCGTCGACACCAAGAACGGCTACGACGGCGTGTTCACCCGCAACGCGCAGGAAGTCTTCGACAACGAAGTCCACAGCCGCTTCGGTGGTGCACTCGGCGGCGCTCCGGCCCGCAACTACGACGGCGACATCGTTTCCGTCGGCGTCGATTTCGTCTTCTGAGGAGCGTCCCGATGAAAGCATTCCTTCGCATCCTCACCGCCGCCGCGCTGCTCGGCGCAGCTTCCCTGGCACAGGCCGAGATCGCGGTGATCGTCAATTCCGCCGTGGCCAAGACGCCGTCGCAGTCAGACGTCGCCAACATCTTCCTCGGCAAGGACAAGTCCATGAAGGGCGTCGACCAGGCCGGCTGGAATCCGGTCAAGGAAGCCTTCTACGCCGGCGTGACCAGCAAGAACGAGTCGCAGCTGAAGTCCTACTGGTCCGGGCTGATCTTCACCGGAAAGGGCCAGCCGCTGCCCAGCGTCGCCGACGACGCCGCCGTGGTGGCCAAGGTCGGCGCCGAAGCCGATGCCATCGGCTATGTCGACAGCGCCGCGGTCAACGGCTCGGTCAAGGTGCTGTTCACCCTGCCCTGATCCAGGCCACACCGAAAGCCGCCCCTCCGGGCGGCTTTTTCATTCCCGCCTCAATAGGCGCCGCGCGCGCCGCCTTCGCCGCCCGTGCCGGTGCTGCCCGGCTCGCCGTGCGGCTTGCCGTCGGCACCCTGGTCGATTTCCGTGGCCTTGGAGCCATCGTTGCCGGTGCCCTGGGTATCGGTGCTGCCACCCTTGCCGGTGGCGGAATTCTGCGCTGCGCTGCCAAAGCCCTTGCCGCTGTAATCGCCGCCGTGGGCGCTTTCCTCCATCGCCTCCTGGCCGTTCTCCGAGCGGCTGTTGGCGTTGTCGGGAGCGGCCTGCACGCCAGCGGCCAGCAGGGCGGCAAGCGTCAGTGCGGTCATCTGAATCAGCTTCATGATCGTCACCTCTGTGAGGGGGTTGCCTAAGTTCGGGCAACGGCGAGCGCACAAGGTTTCATCGCGCCGGGAACGACCGGGCGGTCGGCGGACGGCTTAAGCGCCCGCCCCCGGTGATAGCAATCTTGGTACTGATTGCCATCACGATGGCGACCGTTTCCCGCACCACAACTGAACTTCGCCACAGAGTGCTGGTCGCTTATTAACTTTTTCCACCATTCCCCGCTCGACTGACCAGGTACCGAACATGGATGAGGATCGTACGCAGGACGCCCACGCGCCGACCGTCACGCTGCTGACCGGCAATGAACTGCTGGGGCTGTTCTTCCGCCACTTTCTCGGCGAGCAAGCGCAACTGAACGTCCGTCTGGCCGATTTCCGACAGGCGCCGGAGGCACGCGCGGATCTGATCCTCGTCGATGCTGGCCAGGCGCAAACCGAGGAGCTGTCCGATCTGATCGATCAGCTCGACGAGCGGGCGCCGCTGGCACTGGTGAACATCGTTCCGCAGCAGGCCGAGGAGCTGCTCGACAAGCATCCCGGCATACGCGGCGTGTTCTACAGCCACGCCACCCGCGAGCATCTGCTCAAGGGCATCGGCATGCTGCTCGCCGGCGGCGACTGGCTGCCGCGCCTGCTGATGGAGCGCCTGCTCGGCCAGCTGCGGCGGATGCGCCGGCTGGCCGAGAGCAAGGCCACGCTGACCCTGCGCGAGCGGGAAATTCTCACGCTGGCCGGCAAGGGCCTGTCGAATGCGGAGATCGCCGAGCGGCTGAGCCTGAGCCCGCACACCATCAAGAGCCACATCCACAACCTGCTGCGCAAGATCGGTGCATCCAACCGGGCCGAGGCGGCCTACCTGCTGCGCAGCCGCCTCGACTGGGACGAATGCCGCGCCTGACCGCCCGTCGCCCGAGGAGTCACCCATGTTCAGATCTTCGTCATTCGCCCTGCTCCTGCTGTTCGGCGCCACCGCCGCGCTCGCCGAAAACAGCGCGCGTCAGGAACAGGACGGCAGCGCCAACCGCGTCAGCGCGACGCAAAGCCAGGCCATAGACGCCCGCGCCGAGCAGCTGCAGTCCGGCAACGGCAATACCAGCGACCTCCAGCAGAGCGGCGAAGGCAACAGCGCGCTGATCCAGCAACTGGGCGAAGGCAACGACGCCCGCGTGCAACAGGTCGCGGATAGCCATTTCAACCAGGCCGCCATCTACCAGCAGGGCGCCGGCAATGCCATCGAGGTGGAGCAGAGCGGGCGGGCCAACGTGCTGGAGGCACGCAGCCTGGGCGAGGACAACCTCATCCGCGTGCAGCAGACCGGCTTCGCCAGCGCCGAGGTCAGCCAGCTTGGCGTCGGCAACCTGCTGAGCGTCGTTCAGCAGGGCTTTTACGAAGGTTCGACGCTGGCGGTGGCGCAGGATGGCGATGCCAACCTGGCGGTCATCGAGCAAGGCGATGGCAATCGCCTGCGCCTCGAACAGAGCGGGGTGCTGAACAGCGCGGCGATCCGCCAGGACAGTTACCACAACGAACTCGACTTCGCCCAGCGTGGCAACGACAACCGCCTCGACGTGGCGCAGACCGGCTACGGCTCGCGCATCGAGGGCAGCACGAGCGGCAATCGCAACGCGGTAGAGATCAGCCAGTCGCATGCGCTGAACCGCGCCAGCGTGGTGCAGAACGGCGACGACAACCTGGCCCGCATCGAGCAGGCCTACGAGAACCATCAGGCCGAGATCAGCCAGCTCGGCAGCGCCAACGAAGCCGTCATCCGTCAGAGCATGGCGGCCGGCGTCTACACTGGTCACAGTGCCCTGATCCAGCAGAACGGCAACGGCAACCAGGCGACCATCGTCCAGCAGTGACGCCACGCCCGCCGCGCCACGGATTGGCTGCGCACCGCCCGGCGCTGTCGAGCGGTGCCTTTCGAGGAGGCAGAACGGATGCTCGACCTGATTTTCGCCCAGTGGCTCGCCGCCACGGCACCCGCAGTGGATGCCAGCCTGGAGCTGCGCGGCGTCGCCGAGCAGCGCGTGGAGCTGGCGCTGTGCTTCCAGGGTAGCGGTCAGCGCGTGCGCTACCGGCTGCAGGTCCGCTCGCACAGCCGGGCCGGCACCTCGCGCAGCGACCAGGCCGGCGCGCTGGTGGCCGGCGCCACCCGTCAGTGCCCGCTGCGCAACCGCCTCGGCGTGGCACAGGACGGCCAGATCAGCGCCGAACTGCACTGGTGGATCGACGATGTCGAACAGCCGTTGCTCGAACGCCGCTGGCCACAGAAGGAAGACGAAACCCCACCCGCGCTGCCGCCGCGCGAAGGCGAAGTGGTCGCCTGAGGCAGTGTCAGCCCGGCGCCGGCGCGCCACCCGCCAGATGTTCGATGAACCAGTCGCCAGCCAGCCGGGTCACTTCATCCAGCGTGCCCGGCTCGTCGAACAGGTGCGTCGCGCCGGCCACCACCTCCAGCCGACGCACACCCGGCAGATACTCGAGCGCCGCCCGGTTGAGCGCCAACACTTCACCGTCCCGGCCGCCGACGATGAACAGCGTCGGTGCGCCGACCTGCGCCAGCGAATGCTCGGCCAGATCGACCCGGCCGCCGCGCGACACCACCGCGGCAATGTCCGCCGGGCGCGACGCCGCGGTGATCAGCGCCGCGGCCGCACCGGTGCTGGCGCCGAACAGGCCGATGCGCAGCGCGCGCAACGACTCGTCCTGACGCAGCTGGTCGACCACCCCGGTCAGGCGCTGGCTGAGCAGCGGAATATCGAAACGCAGCTGGCGGGTGAGTTCGTCGAGCGGCTGTTCGTGCTCGGTGAGCAGGTCGAACAGCAGCGTCGCCAGCCCGCGCATGTTGAACGTCCGCGCCACACGCTGGTTGCGCGGGCTGTGCCGGCTGCTGCCGCTGCCGTGGACGAACACCACCAGGCCGCCGGCGTTGGCCGGCACGCAGAGTTCGCCGTGCAGCCGTGCCTTGCCGAGGGTAAAGCGCATGGGTATCGCACCAGCAGTATTCATGGGCGCGGCCCTTCCCGGCTCCAGGCACGCTGCAGCAGCTCCACGACCTCGGCGTCCGAGGTCTGGTCGAAGTTCACATACCAGCGGCCGATCGCATAGAGATCGTGCGGCTGGTGCACGCAGACCACCTGCTCGGCCAGCGGCTCGAGCTGCGCAACGCTCTCCGGTGCCGCCACCGGCACCGCCACCACCACGCGCCCGGCACCCATCGCGAGCACCGCCCGTACCGCCGCGCGCATGGTCGCGCCGGTTGCCAGCCCGTCGTCGACCAGGATCACCGTGCGGCCGTTCACCGCCGGGCGCGGATGCTGGCCGCGATAGGCCTGTTCGCGACGCTGCAGTTCGTGGGTTTCGCAAGCGATGGTGCCGTCGATCTCGGCCTGCGAGGCCTGGGTGTAGCGCACGATGTCCTCGTTCATCACGCGCACGCCGCCGCTGGCGATGGCGCCCATCGCCAGTTCGCGATTGCCCGGTGCGCCGAGCTTGCGCACGACGAGAATGTCCAGCTCCAGGCCGAGCCGTTCGGCAACCTCGAAGGCCACCGGCACGCCGCCGCGCGGCAGGGCGAGTACCAGCGCGCCGGGCCAGTCGCCGGATTGCGCCAGCTGCTCGGCCAGCGCCCGACCGGCCTCGACGCGATCGGGGAAGGGAATGGTCGGTGACATAAGAGACCTCCGCGGCGGACAGACCTCTTCAGTCTGGCTCAGGAATGCACGGCTGTCGGCAAATCCGCAGCCCCTGCGATCTGCCACGGACGAGCTGCACGATGGCGCCGCTGGACTACGCTGAAAGAGCCCTTTCACACCGCGGTGAGACTTCGCCATGGACAAGCATCGTCAAAGCATCAGCGACAAGCTGCTCAAACCCGAACACCACGATCCCTACCTCAGACCCTGGCACCAGCGCAGCGACACGCTATGCCCCCAGTGCGGCGCGGCGTACCAGGCCGGGCGCTGGACCTGGCACGGTCTGGTCGACGCGAGCAACGCGGAAGAGGCCACCTGTCCGGCCTGCCAGCGCGTCGCCGAAAACGTGCCGGCCGGCACGGTCAGCCTGCGCGGAGCCTTCGTCAAGCAGCATGCCGATGAGCTGTGCGGGCTGGTCCGCAACACCGAGGAGCTGGAGAAGAGCGAGCATCCGCTGGAACGGCTGATCGCCATCAGCGACAGCGCCGACGGCCTGGATGTGACCACCACCGGCCTGCACCTGGCTCAGCGCATCGGCCACGCGCTGGAGGCGGCCTACGACGGCGAACTGCAGATCCACTACAACCACGAGGAGTACTACGTCGACATCCACTGGCAGCGCGGCTGAGCGCCCTCAGCAGGGCTGCGGCGGCAGGCAGGTCGCCGCGGCCTGGCCGCTGGCCGCCAGCAGCCGCAGGTACTCATCGTAGCGATAGGTCGGCCCGTCGAGGCAGGCATAGCTGCTACCGATGTAGCAGTGCCCGCACAGCCCCACCCCGCAATGCATGCGCCGCTCCAGCGACAACCAGATCCGGCTCGCCGCCAGGCCCTGGTCGATACAGCGGCGCGCCACCGCCAGCATCAGCGGCTCCGGCCCGCAGCAGAGCACCTTGGTCGGCACCTGGGCCTCATCCAGCGCCCACGCCAGCGCCTCCAGTGGGCTGCCTTGGGGCAGGCCGTCATCGCCCTGGTCCAGCGTCTCGACCAGCCTCAGCCGCCCACGCCAGCGCGCCCGTTCGCGCGCCAGCACCTGATAGGCGCGGTTGCGCGCAGCGTAGATCAGCTGCAGCTCGCCATCGGCGGCGTCGATCAGCCCGGCCAGCGGCGCCAGTCCGCAGCCGCCGGCCACCAGCAGCAGGCGCTCGCCGGGCTCGGGCAGCGGCCAGCCGCGGCCGAACGGTCCGCGATAGCCGAGCGCGGCGCCCGGTGCGAGGGCGAACAGCGCCGCGGTAAGTGTGCCGGTCTGGCGGATCAGCGCGCGGAAGCGGCCATCGGCATCCGGCGGGCTGACATAGGTGAAGGCCGCCTCGCCGACGCCGGGCACGGTGAGCATGAAGAACTGCCCGGGTTGCACCACCGGCTCATCGGCCAGCGGCTCGATGCCGAAGCTGAAGTGCCGCGCCGCCTCGCCATCGTCGTAGTACTCCAGCAGGCGCATGGGCCGTGGCGTCAGGTCGATCATGGCTGGCCGATCCTCTTCATCACCTGGTGCACGCCGATGCCGCCGGGGCACACCGCATCGCAGCGCCCGCAACCGACGCAGCCGTCGCGGCCGAAGCGCTGGCGGAAGTCGTCGCCGAACTTGTGGTACCAGAAACGCTGCACGCGCTGGCCCGGTGTGGCGCTGGGGTTGTGCCCGCTGGCCTCCTTCTGGAAGCCCTGGTATAGGCAGGAATCCCACACCCGCTCCTGCACCACGCCACCCCCGCTTGGCTGCTGCAGCGGCGCGAAGCAGGAACAGGTCGGGCACACCGAGGTGCAGCCGGAGCAGCCCAGACAGCGCAGGCCCAGTGCTTCCCAGGTCTGGCTGTCGACGGTTTCGCCGTTGAGCGCCGCGCAGCCGAGGGCGATCTCGGCCTGTTCGCCCTGCTCGACGGCCACCTGCAGCGCCTGCACGTCGCGCCGCTGTGCCCAGTCCGCCGGCGCGGGCGTAAGCGCCAACCCGGCCAGCGCCTGCTCGCCGCGCTCGGAGGCGACCAGCAGCAGCCAGCGCTGCTGCAGCGGACAGAGGATCAGATCGGCGGTGTGTGGCCGCACCTCCGGGCCGCTGTCCATCATCGCGCAGAAGCCGTGCCGGCAGCTGTGCGCGCAATCGACACCGACCAGCAGGGTCGCGGCACGGCGCGCCTGGTAATGCGGGTCGCTTGCGAAGAAGCGGTCCTGGTAGGCCACCGCCGTCAGATCGCAGGCGGCCAGGCCGAACAGCACCTGCGGGCGCACCGCCGGCGGCAGCGGGATGAACTGGCCGTTCTCGTAGCGAAACAGCGCCTCGCGCTCGGCGAAGAAGAACGCCTTGGCCGAGAACACCGGCGGCTCGGCCGGCATCACGAAGGGTCGCTCGTCGTCAGCGTTCAGCCGTTGCCAGCGCAGCGTGCCCTGCCCGTCCGCCAGCGGTTGGTACAGCTGTCGCGTGCACGCCAGATGGACACGCAGGCGCTCGGGACGATCCAGCTCATAGGCCTGCATGCTCGGCCTCCTGCGGACGTTCCAGCTCGCTGCGCGGCGCCTGGCCGGGCGGCAACGGCGTCAGCGCCACGGCGCAGGCCTTGAGTTCCGGCATATGGCTGATCGGGTCCTGCGCGCTGCTGGTCAGGCGGTTACAGGGCGCCTCGCGGAAGTGATAGGGCATGGCGACGGTGCCCCGCGGCACGTCGTCGGTGAGGTGTGCGCGGGTTTCCAGCTGGCCGCGGCGCGACGCCACGCGCACCCCCTGCGCCTCGCCCAGGCCCAGCCGCGCGGCGTCCTGCGGATGGATGAACAGCAGGCCGGCGGGAATCTCCCGTTCGAGCAGCGGCGACTTGCGCGTCATCGCCCCGCCGCCGTAGTGAAAATGCAGGCGCTGGGTGGTGAAGCAGAACGGGTAGTCGGCGTCCGGGCATTCATCCGGCTCGACCTGTGACACCGGAATCAGCTGCGCGCGGCCACGCGGGAAACAGTGCCGATGGAGGATCGCCGTGCCGGCCGGGTGCGCCTCGTCGCATGGCCATTGCAGCCCACCGGCCTGTGCCAGCCGCGCGTGGCTGATGGCACTGAACAGCGGCGACAGCGCGGCCATCTCAGCGAACACCTCCTCAGAGTTGGCCCAGCGCATGCCTTGGTAGCCCATGCGCTCGGCCAGCGCGGCGAGGATCTGCCAGTCCGCGCGCGCCTGCCCGGGTGGCTCGACGGCCTTGTGCAGCAGCTGCATGCGTCGCTCGCAGTTGCTGAAGGTGCCGTCCTTCTCGGCAAAGGAAGCAGCCGGCAGCACCACGTCGGCGAAGCGCGCGGTCTCGCTCAGGGTCAGCTCGACCACCACCAGGAAGTCCAGCGCAGCCAGCGCGCGGGCCAGCTTGTGCTGGTCAGGATCGGTGACCACCAGCTCCTCGCCGAGCACCATCAGCGCACGGAACTCGCCGCGCAGCGCCGCCTCGCTCATGCCCAGCGAGGTCAGCCCCGGCGCTGGCGGCTGCGCCACGCCCCAGGCGCGGGCGAATTTCTCGCGCACCGCAGCGTCACTGACCTGCTGGTAGCCGGGGTAAACGTCCGGCAGGCAGCCCATGTCGCAGGCGCCCTGCACATTGTTCTGCCCGCGCAGCGGGTTGACCCCGGTACCCGGCCGGCCGAGCTGGCCGCAGACCAGCGCCAGGTTGGCCACCGCGATGACGTTGTGGGTGCCGCTCTGGAACTGGGTGATGCCCATGCCGTAGGCGATGAAGGCGCGCCGCGCCTGACTGTAGGCGCGCGCCAGCTCGATCAGCGCCAGCACCGGCACGCCGGTCTGCGCGCTGGTGATCTCCGGGGTCAGCTTGCGCACATGGGCACGCAGCGCCGCCTCGTTATCGCAGCGGCAGGCGAGGAAGTCGCGGTCCTCCCAGCCGTTGGCGAAGATGATGTGCAGCAACCCGTTGAGCAGCGCGATGTTGCTGCCCACGCGCAGCTGCACGTGCTGGTCGGCCAGCCGCGCCAGGCGGGTGCGTCGCGGGTCGACGACGATCAGTTGGGCGCCACGCGCCTGGGCCCGCAGCATGCGCGCGCCGATCATCGCGTGGTTCTCGCTGACGTCGGCGCCGATCACCAGGATCAAGTCAGCCTCGTCGATATCGGCGATGGAATTGGTCATCGCCCCGGAGCCGAGGCTGCGGCTAAGACCGGCTACCGACGGGCTGTGAC
The DNA here is from genome assembly GCF_056336065.1 of Stutzerimonas sp. 21-1. Classification (NCBI taxonomy): domain Bacteria; kingdom Pseudomonadati; phylum Pseudomonadota; class Gammaproteobacteria; order Pseudomonadales; family Pseudomonadaceae; genus Stutzerimonas; species Stutzerimonas sp. 21-1. Next base: position 3,654,099 of record NZ_CM150500.1, read on the forward strand.
AGATGCGCGCGCAGTGGTCGATGTTGGCCGTGCCGAGCACCGCGCGGGCGAATTTCTGCGCCGCGTAGTTATCCTCGTTGGTGGCGTGGGCGCAGCTGATCACGCCGACGCCGGCCGGCCCGCTGGTCTCCAGCGCAGCGCGGAATTCGCTGGCCACCAGCGCCAGCGCCTCGTCCCAACTGGCTTCGCGAAACTGCCCGCGCTCCTTGATCAGCGGCGTGCGCAGGCGGTTGCCGGTATCGATGGCAAAACCGCTGGCCCAACCCTTGGCACACAGCTGCCCGGCGCTCACCGGATGCCCCGGCTGCGGCTCGACGCCCACCACGCGGCCGTCCTCGACGCGCAGGCCGAGCCCGCAGCCGACGCCGCAGAAGGTGCAGATGCTCGCGATGGTCTGCATGACGGTGCCCGATGAGTCGTTCAGCATTCAGCATAGGTCAGCCGACCGCGCCCGTCATCGGCGGTCAGCGGGCGCGGGATCAGGCCTCGCGCTGCGCCAGCCCCTTGAGGAAGTTGCGCAGCAGCTGGTCGCCGCAGGCCCGGTAGTTATGGTGCCCGGCCTTGCGGAACAGCGCGCTCAGTTCCGGCTTGGAAACCGGGAAACCGGCGGCGTCGAGGATGGCGTGCAGGTCTTCCTCCTTCAGCTCGAAGGCCACACGCAGCTTCTTCAGGATCATGTTGTTGGTCACCGGCTGCTCGATGGGTGGAATCGGCCGGCTCTCGTCACGGCCGCGCTTGAAGATCACCAGGCCATCGAGGAAGTGCGCCATCAGCCGATCGCCGCAAGGCCGGAAGCCCGCATCGTCCTCCGGCTTGAGGAAGGCGGCCATGTCGGCCTCGCCCACCTCGCAGCCGGTCAGGCGAAGGATCTCGGCCATCTTCGCGTCGCTCACGTTGAGGATGTAACGCAGGCTGCGCAGCACATCGTTATTGACCATGAAAAATCCCTTGTTGGTTGAATGGCGAGCGCGGCAGCCCGCAAAGGCCGGGGAGTATAAAAAGAATAGCCGTGCGTTTCAGGAATTCGCCCGACCCGCCGCGCAATGACAGCCCGCGGACCGCTCGCTTAACTGCGCGCCTTCCCGTTTCACCTCTGCCGGGGCCACCGGCCAGGACCTGCGATATCCCCCTCGCTGCCCGACTACGTGATCGGAGCCATCCGCGAAGCCCTGCCCGAACACCACGGCCTACATTCCAGAGGACGTCCTGGCGCTGGGGCTGGTGGGCAACCAGTCGTCTTTGCCTCACGGCAGGGCTGCTGGATTTCGCACAGCAGTGAAGTCACCGCGCGGGTTTCACCCGCCCTGCAAAGCCATATTCAAATCGGGACCTAGCACGGGTGAAACCCACGGCATTTGTCGAGCTGAAATAAAAAAAAAGCAGGCTCAAAGAGCCTGCCAAAAGGAGCACCACAACAACACAGGAGAAAACTTTGGATCGTGCAGCCAGCCGGGCCGCGCCTCAGCCAGGCAACTGGCGCAGCAGGGCGAACGCATCCTGCAGGCGCCCTTCGCTGACCACGAAACCGCGCAGTTGCGCTTGCGCATCGAAGGCGCGGGCAAGCATGCCCAGTTCGTCGAAACTGAGCTGCCAGTCGAGGTGGTCGCCGGTGGTCTCGCCGGCCAGTTGCAGCGGCAGGCGCGGGGTCTTCACGCGGATCAGCATGGGCGGCAGCTGCAGCGCCTGTGGTTGACCGAGCAACTTCCTGGCAAGGGCACTGGCTGCCAGTTGCGTCGGCTGCAGGAACGGCAGCACGCGGCCGTCGATCTCGGCGCAGTCGCCCAAGGCATGGATATGCTCGACGCTGCTGCGCAGGAGGCAGTCGACCTGAATGCCGCGGCCCACTGCTAGCCCGCTGCGGCGCGCCAGATCCACGTTGGGGCGCAGGCCGATGGCGGCGATCGCACTGTCGCAGTCAACCACATGACCGTCGTTCAGATAGGCGCGAATGCCGTCGCCGCTTCGCTCGAGGCGCTGCAGGCCGCTGCCCAGGCGCAGCTGAACACCGCTGCCGACCAGGCAGGCCTGCAGCCGCGCGCTAACGGTCGCCGGCATCAGCGATGCCAGGACGCTGCTGGCCTGGTCGACCAGCACCACCTGCTTGCCGCTGCTGTGCAGGTCCATCGCCAGCTCGCTGCCGATCAGCCCGGCGCCCAGCACCAGCACGCGACGGGCGTCACGCAGCTGCGCCTCGGCAGCCTGGTACTCGCCCTGGCTGTTGAGCGTCAGCAGCAGCTCATGACCCGGCACGGGCGGCACCACGGCATTGGCGCCGGTGGCGAGCACCAGCTGGGCGTAGGCATAGCTGGCGTCGGCGGTATGCACGCGGCGCGTCTGCGGGTCGATCGACTCGACCCGGGTGAAGGGCTGCACGGTCACCTGGTACTGCTCGGCGAAGCGTGCGGCGCTCAGACGGGTCAGTTCCGCGCTGCTGCGGCCCTGGCTGAACACATGGCTGATGTCCGGCTTGTTGTACTCGTCGCCGCTGTCGGCGGTGAGCATGCGGATGGGCACCTCCACGTCCAGTTTGCGCAGGCTCTTGACCAGTTGGCAGGCGGCGAACCCCGAGCCGATGATGAGGATTTCGCGGCTCATGCAGCTTTCTCCCGCAGCACGTCGAAGACATCCTTGCCCAGGCTGCATTCGGGGCAGAGGAAATTGTCCGGCACCTCGCTCCAGGGGGTACCGGCAGCGACGCCTTGGATTGGTTCGCCGAGTTCAGGTTGGTAAACCCACTGGCAGACGCCGCACTGCATGGCCGGGCCGGCGTCGCCCGAACGCACGACGGACGGCTGGATCGCCGCTTCGGGCGTGACGGGCGTGGCGCTCGGGCTGATGCCTGGCGGTGTGTTCAAAGCCCATTCGCGCGCCAGTTGCCGGCCATGCGCGCGGCAGGCTTCCAGGGCGCTGCCGTCGGGGCGCCATTTGCTCTTGAGCGATAGCGAGGTGCTGAAGCCGGCATCCATCAGGCGGGTCTGGATACGGTCTACGGCGCCGCCGTTCCAACCGTAGCTGCCGAAGGCGGCCGCCTTCTTGTTGCGAAAGCGCAGGCCGGTGATCTCCTCCAGCATGCCGGCGATCTTCGGCATCATCACGTTATTCATGGTCGAGGATCCGACCAGGATGGCCTTGGAGCGGAACACCTGGGTGAGGATCTCGTTCTTGTCGTGGCGGGCGACGTTGAAGATCTTCACCGCCACGCTCGGATCGGCCTCGTGGATGCCTTGGGCCAGAGCGTCGGCCATCATCCGGGTGTTGTTCGACATGCTGTCGTAGAACAGGGTGATGCGGTTCTCCTGATAGTGATCGGCCCACTCCAGATACTTGCCGATGATCTGTGCCGGATCGGTGCGCCAGACCACGCCGTGAGCGGTGGCGATCATCGACAGCGGCAGATTGAAGCCGAGCACCTCGTTGATCTTGGCGGTGACCAGCGGGCTGAAGGGCGTGAGGATGTTGGCGTAGTAACGCAGGCACTGCTCCAGCAGCTCCTGCTGATCCACCTCGTCGTTGAACAGGTGCTCGTCGCAATAGTGTTGGCCGAAGGCGTCGTTGCTGAACAACACGGCGTCGCCGCTGAGATAGGTCATCATGCTGTCGGGCCAGTGCAGCATCGGCGTTTCGATGAACACCAGTTGCTTGCCATTGCCGATGTCCAGGCTGTCGCCGGTCTTCACCGGGATGAAATTCCAGTGCGGCTGGTGGTGATGGCCGGTGATCGAATCGATGGCGTTGGCGGTGCAGTAGATCGGTGTGCCCGGGATGTGCGCCATCAGCTCGGACAGCGCGCCGGCGTGATCCTCTTCGGCATGGTTGATAACGATGTAGTCGATGCTCGACAGGTCGATCTGGCTGGCCAGGTTGAGGATGAACTCGCGGCTGAAGCGATGATCGACGGTGTCGATCAGTACGGTCTTCTCCTCGCGGATCAGATAACTGTTGTAGCTGGTGCCCTTGAGGGTCTTGTATTCGGTGCCGTGAAAGTCACGGACTTCCCAATCGCGTTGACCGACCCAGTGAATGTTGTTCTTGAGCAGAATTGTCATGCGGAGCATTACCCTTGCAGAGGTGGATAAGAAGCCTGCCCGCCTCTATTGCAGGTGCCGTGCCATAACTTAACTAGTTGATATATATAGTTTTTTATTATTACGTTTTGTCCAAATGACAAAGCCTCTGTATTGTCCGATCGACATATATGAGTCAAAAGGACACAGGATGGCGCTTTCGATGGACAGCCTGGCCCGCATCGCACTCGACCTGCAGTGGGGCATCTCCAACCAGGACCGTTTCCAGCAACTGATCAACAGCCTGCGTCAGTTGCTGCTGTGCAACGCGCTGGCCCTGCTGCGCTACGAGGGGCAGATGTTCCGCCCGCTGGCGATCGACGGGCTGGCCCCCGACGTGCTCGGGAGGCGCTTCCGCCTCGGCGAGCACCCACGCCTGGAGGCCATCGCCCGCGCCGGTGACGTGGTGCGCTTTCCTGCCGACAGCCAGTTGCCCGACCCCTATGACAACCTGATCCTGCCGAGCCGCGAGCAGCTCAAGGTGCATGCCTGCATCGGCCTGCCGCTGTTCGCCAACCAGACGCTGATCGGCGCGCTGACCATCGACGGTTACGACCCCGCCCAGTTCGATCACTTCAACGACGAGGAGCTGCGCCTGATCGGCGCGCTAGCCTCGGCGGCGCTGAGTAATGCGCTGCTGGTCGAGCGTCTGGAACAGCAGACTGTGGCGCCCATCAGTAACGCACCGGCAAACAAGCCCGGCGCCGACGAGATCGTCGGGCTGTCGACCAGCATGTTGCAGCTGAAGAGGGAGATCGGCGTGGTCGCCGGTTCCGATCTGAACGTGCTGATCACCGGCGAGACCGGGGTCGGCAAGGAGCTGGTGGCCAAGGCCATCCACCTCGCCTCGCCTCGCGCCGGCCATCCGCTGGTCTACCTTAACTGCGCCGCACTGCCCGAGTCGGTGGCCGAAAGCGAGCTGTTCGGCCACGTCAAGGGCGCCTTCACCGGCGCCATACACCACCGCGCCGGCAAGTTCGAGATGGCCGACAAGGGCACGCTGTTTCTCGACGAGATCGGCGAGCTGTCGCTGACCCTGCAGGCCAAGCTGCTGCGCGTGCTGCAGTACGGCGACCTGCAGCGCATCGGCGACGACCGCAGCCTCAAGGTCAACGTGCGCATCCTCGCCGCCACCAACCGTGACTTGAAAAGCGCGGTGCTGGCCGGGGAGTTTCGTGCCGACCTCTACCACCGCCTCAGCGTGTTCCCGATCAGGGTGCCGGCACTGCGCGAGCGGCAGGAAGACATCGCCTTGCTCAGCGGTTTCTTCTGCGAACGATGCCGCAGCCAGCTGGGCCTCGGCGGACTGGCGCTAAGCAAGGCCGCGCTGACGTTGCTGCAGCGCTACCCCTGGCCTGGCAACGTGCGCGAACTGGAGCATGCCATCCACCGCGCCGCGGTACTGGCGCGGGCCGAACAGGGCACGGGAGAGGTGCTGCTCAAACCATCCTATTTCTGCCTGGAAGGGCCGACTGCCACCGTCAGCCAGCTGCCACCGGCACCCGCCGGCCTGTCCGGCGTTGGTTTGCGCGAGGCACTCGACGAATTCCAGGGGCGCCTGATTCGCCAGACGCTGGAGAGCTTCAACGGCAACTGGTCGGCTACCGCCCGCGAGCTGCAACTCGACACCGGCAATCTGCATCGCCTGGCAAGGCGCCTGGGCATCAAGTAGGCCGGACACGCAGACCTTAACGCCAAAGGAATCCTTCAGCTCACGCAGATCAGCCAGGTAGCGCTGGCAATCTTCGTCAGCGGCGAATACGACCTAGCGGTTGTGACCTCGCTGGACGACACGGTGCGGGTAGTTCGGCAAAACAAGGCGGCCCATCCCAGGCATAGGGGCGTTCTCCATTCCGTGGAAAATGGCATCAGGTTATCGGAGACGCGCGAAGCGGTTTGTAGCGCGCGTGACGAACACGTCTGGAAAATAAATCTGCCCCCTTTTTGCTCACCGCGGTGCTAGCGCCGATAGCTGCCGGGCGCGTCAGATCGACTCCTCGGCAGCCTTGCCCGCCGGGTTCGCCCGCGTCGGCATGGCGAGGATTTCCGGCACCACCTCGCGGGCAAACACCTGATGCAGCCGGCGCAGCTCCGCCAGCGGTTCGCGGTGATGATCAACGCGGATATCCCACAGCGGATATTCTTCCTGATCCACCACATAGACGGTCGCCGAGGACTCGCCGCAGCGGTCACCACCACCGGCGTCGCCCGCCGCGAGCGCTTCCATCAGGCGCTCCACCAACGGGCGGGCGCTGGCGCGGCGATAGGCCTCGGCCGCCGCCTCCAGCACCGCGCGCCCGGCCAGCCGATTGCCCTGCACGCAGAACTGTTCCGCAGCGATGGCCCCAGCCCAGGGCGGGCACTTCGCGCCGGTCCAGCAGGCCACCTCGCCGTGCCGGTCGATCACCGCACACTGGCGCAGCTCCATGCACGGATCGGTCTCCCGGAGCCGCTCGATCACCTCGCTAGCGGTGCAGCCCTCGCGCAACAGACGCAGGCCGTCGATGCCGAGGTAGGGGTTGATCTGCGCCTGCGTCGCCACCGCGCCGACGCGCGCCGCGGCGTGGCTGAGCAGCTTGCCGACCGCGGGCATGGCGGTGGCCGCGGCGACCCCGAACTGGCCGGTGCGCGGGCAGCGGGCGATGATCGAAAACGTCATGGGCTCGATTCCGGGAGGGATGAACCTTTGAAGGCAACTCGCTGCGCTTCGTTCCAACCTCCGCACGAATCAGCGCAGCCTTCGACCCGCCCGCTCAGGCCGCGCGAAAATAGCCGACCTTGCGATTGAGCTCCTGCGCGAGTTGGGTCAGGTCTGCGCTGGAGGAAGCGACCTGGTTCGACGCGGCCGAGCTGGCGACGGTCGAGTCATGGATGCGTGTCACGCTCTGGTTGACCTCCTCCGCCACGGCGCTCTGCTCCTCAGCTGCGGTGGCGATCTGCGCGTTCATCTCGTTGATCGAGCCGACCTCCTGGCGAATCTTGGCCAGCGCGCTTTCCGCGTGCAGCGTCTGCTCGACGGTCTGCTGCGCCAGCTGTCGGCTCGACTGCATCACCTCCACCGCCTTGCCCGCGCCGGCTTGCAGCGAGGCAATCATGGCGCTGATTTCGCTGGACGACTGCTGCGTACGATTGGCCAGCGAACGCACCTCGTCGGCGACCACGGCAAAGCCGCGACCGTGCTCGCCGGCGCGCGCCGCCTCGATCGCCGCGTTGAGCGCCAGCAGGTTGGTCTGCTCGGCGATGGCGGTGATGACCTGCAGAATCTTCTCGATATCGCCGCTCTCCACCGAGAGCTGGTTGACCGTATCGGTGGCGGTTTCCAGCACCTTGGCGAGGTTGTGGATCGACGCCGCCGTCTCGCCGACGATGCGCGTGCCGGTCTCGACCTGCTCGTCCGCGCTCTTCGCCGCGGCCGCCGCCTGGGCAGCGAAGTTCGCGACCTCGTTCACCGTCGCGGCCATCTGGTTGATCGCCGTGGCCACCTGCTCGGCCTCGGCAGACTGATGCTGGATCTGCTGGTTGCTGCTCGCCGACGAACTGAGCAATTCGCCCGACGCGCTACCGACGCCACTTGCCGCGGCGCGCACCTCGGCGATGATCGCCATCAGCTGGGTGGCCATCTTCGCCGTCGCGCCCATGACACTGTTGGGGAACGGCGTGACGATCACCTGCCCGAGGTCGCCACTGGCCAGGTTGTTGATCACGCGGGCCACTTCGTCCGGCTCGGCGCCAAGCGTCGAGCGCAGCTTGCGAATAATCACCAGGGCGATGGCCGCACCGAGCAGTACGGCGACCCCGGTCACCGCGACGATCAGCGCGAGGAAGCCGCTGGCGGTGTCGCGCACGATGGTCACGTCCTGGTTGATGCTCGCTTCCTGGTGGTCGATGAACGCGTTGATCAGGCGCAGCCACTCGGTGTAAGCGCCGGCGACGTTATCCAGCAGGAAGGCATGGGCGCGCTCCGAGCCTTCGGCGAAGCGCAGCTCGACCACCTGTTGCGTCAGCGCGTTGGTTTTCGCCTCGATGGCTTCGATCTGCGCCATCAACTGCTTCTCCACGGCGTCGGCCGCGGGCTGCGCGAGCATCGCCTTCATTGGCGCTGCCGAGTCGGCATACAGCTGCGCCAGCCGCGCGATTTCGGCGACCTGGCTGCGCGCGAATACCGGATCGGCGGCGCTGACGGCATCGCGCACGGCGATCGCCCGGTCATGCACGCTGCCGCGGAAGTTGATCGCGTAGCGCTGCTTCAGGCCTGCCTGGGTGCCGATCTGGTTCATGCTGCGGTCGATGATGCCGACCTTCATCGCACTGAGGACCGCTACCGCGACCATCAGCGTCAGGATCACGCAGAACCCCAAGCCCAGACGCATGGATACCGACATCTGCCTGTTCATTCGCTGTTTCCCCTGTTAGCTACTTCAATCGTTCCGCCAACCGAAAGAAGCTCGGTGGCCTGAAAAAACCTGTACAAGATACTGTCATCTTGCCATCACTTTGTACAAGTTTTTCTGCGCGCCGTGGAGGTATGAATGAAGCTGAATAGCGGCTGATCCGCCAACCTGGCCGTGAAGAGAAGGGAAGAAGTCGTTACGCCTGCAACCGCTTGTACAGGTTACGTGCACTCCAATCATCCTCTCAGCATCACGCATGCCGCTATCCTGCTGTCGCATCATCTTCCGACCGCGACCGCAACAGACCCCGAAACAGGACGACTCGAAGGGCAAATGTGACGAGAACCAACCGGTCAGCCGGTCAGCCGCCACCGGGCGGAATCGTCGCTGGTAGAGTCGGCGACGCCTTCCCGATCACTGGAGAAATCATGCGCCCACTGTTCAATGCCCTGTTGCTGGCCCTGCCCATCTCGCTCTCACCACTGGCCTTCGCTGCCGAGTCGCCAGCCGGCCGCTGGCAGACCATCGACGACGAAACTGGTAAGCCCAAGTCCATCGTCGAGATTCAGCAGGCCGCCGACGGCTCGCTGACCGGCAAGGTGGTGGAGATCCTGCATTCGGAACATGGGCCGAACCCGCTGTGCGACGAGTGCGAAGGCGAGCGCAAGGACCAGCCCATCATCGGCATGACCATCCTCTGGGACCTGAAACCGGACGGTGAACAGGTCTGGAGCAACGGCAACATCCTCGACCCGGCCAATGGCAAGACCTACCGCTCCAAGGCCAAACTGCTGGATGGCGGCGACAAGCTGGAAGTGCGCGGCTACATCGGCATCGAGGCGCTGGGGCGCAGCCAGACGTGGGTTCGCCGGTAAAAGCCGGTTCACGGCCAACGAGCCATTCCACAGACAGCAAAAAGGCGCCCTTGGGCGCCTTTTTGCTGTGGTCAGCTACCTGACGATCAGACCTTGCTGCGCTCGAAGCGCTTGCGGTCGTTCTCGTTGAGGTACTTCTTGCGCAGGCGGATCGACTTCGGCGTCACTTCCACCAGCTCGTCGTCGGCGATGAATTCCAGCGCCTGCTCGAGGGTGAACTTGATCGGCGGCACCAGGGCGATGACTTCGTCCTTGCCGGAAGCGCGCATGTTGTCGAGCTTCTTGCCCTTGGTGGGGTTGAGCACCAGGTCGTTGTCACGGCTGTTGATGCCGCACAGCTGGCCTTCGTAAATCTCGTCGCCCGGCGCCAGGAACAGCTTGCCGCGCGCCTGCAGGGTTTCCAGCGAGTAGGTCAGCGCGGTACCGGTGGCCATCGAGACCAGCACGCCGTTCTGACGGTTGGTCACTTCGCCGGCCTTGATCGGGCCGTAGTGGCTGAAGGTCGAGGTCAGGATGCCGGTGCCCGAGGTCAGGGTCAGGAAGTTGTTGCGGAAGCCGATCAGGCCGCGCGCCGGGATGGTGTATTCCAGGCGCACGCGGCCCTTGCCGTCGGGGATCATGTTGGTCAGATCGCCCTTGCGCAGGCCCATCTGCTCCATTACCGGCCCCTGGTGCTGCTCCTCAATGTCGATGGTGACGTTCTCGTACGGTTCCTGCTTCTCGCCGGCCTCGTTCTCGATGATCACCACTTCCGGGCGGCCGACGGCCAGCTCGAAGCCTTCACGGCGCATGGTTTCGATCAGCACCGACAGGTGCAGCTCGCCACGACCGGAGACCTTGAACTTCTCCGGGCTGTCGCCCGGCTCGACGCGCAGGGCGACGTTGTGCAGCAGCTCCTTCTCCAGACGATCCTTGATATTGCGGCTGGTGACGAACTTGCCTTCCTTGCCAGCGAACGGCGAGTCGTTGACCTGGAAGGTCATGGACACGGTCGGCTGGTCGACGGTTAGCGGCGGCAGCGCCTCGACGGCGTTCTGGTCGCACAGGGTGTCGGAGATGTACAGCTCGTCCATGCCGGATACGCAGACGATGTCGCCGGCTTCGGCTTCGGCGACTTCGACGCGCTGCAGACCGGAGTGACCCATGATCTTCAGGATGCGGCCGTTGCGACGCTTGCCGTCGGCGCCGATGGCGGTCACCGGGCTGTTGGCCTTGATGGTGCCGCGGGCGATGCGGCCGATGCCGATCACGCCGAGGAAGCTGTTGTAGTCCAGCTGCGAGATCTGCATCTGGAACGGACCGTCGAGGTCGACCTTGGGTGCCGGAACGTGGTCGATGATGGCCTGGAACAGCGGGTCCATGTTGTCTTCCAGATTCTCGTGGTCCAGACCGGCGATGCCGTTCAGGGCGCTGGCGTAGACGATCGGGAAGTCGAGCTGCTCGTCGGTGGCGCCGAGGTTGTCGAACAGGTCGAAGATCTGGTCGACAACCCAGTCCGGACGCGCGCCCGGACGGTCGATCTTGTTGACCACGACGATCGGACGCAGGCCGGCCTTGAACGCCTTCTGGGTCACGAAGCGGGTCTGCGGCATGGGGCCGTCTTGGGCATCGACCACCAGCAGCACGGAGTCGACCATGCTCATCACGCGCTCGACTTCACCGCCGAAGTCGGCGTGGCCGGGGGTGTCGACGATGTTGATGTTGTAGCCATTCCACTTCAGCGCGGTGTTCTTGGCCAGGATGGTGATGCCGCGTTCCTTTTCCTGGTCGTTGGAGTCCATCACGCGCTCGTTTTCGGCTTCCTTGCGGTCCAGGGTGCCGGACAGGCGCAGCAGCTTGTCGACGAGGGTGGTTTTGCCGTGGTCGACGTGGGCGATGATGGCGATGTTGCGGAGATTCTCGATCACTGATTCGTTTCTCTGTAGAGAGCTTCGAGCTGAGGCTGGAAGCTTGAAGTAGTCCGGACGAAGGCTGGCTGTCCGAGGTTGTAACGGCACTGCATTGCGATCAGTGCAGGTCGGGAGGGCGGTGGCGGATACTGCCGCCCAGCAGTCCCGGCTGCTTCACCGAGGCGTCAGGCCGGACGATAGACGCGAACATTCACATGCCCCTCGCTCAGCAGATGGTGAGCATGCAGGCGGCTCATGACACCTTTGTCGCAATACAGCAGGTACTGGCGGTTTTCATCCAGTTCCTTGAAACGATTATTCAGCGCATAGAACGGCAGCGTCTGTACTTCGATGCCCGCCAGTTCGAGCGGTTCGTCCTCGGCGGCATCCGGGTGACGAATGTCGAGGATGACCTGCCCGGCCATCGCCTCGCGGACTTCCTCGACCTTGATGTCCTCGCCCAGCTCGTCGATCACCCGGTCGATCGGCACCTGGCGCGCGCTGGCCAGGGCGCGCTCGAGGATAGCCATGTCGAACTGCTTCTCTTCGTGCTCGACGCGGTAGCGCTTGGCCTTAGTGGTCGGGTTCTTGGAGATCACGCCGCAGTACTCGGGCATGTTCTTGGCGAACTCGGCGGTGCCGATCTCGAAGGCGGTGTCGATGATGTCCTGCTTGTGGCTGGCGACCAGCGGACGCAGCACCAGCATGTCGGTGGCCGAGTCGATCACCGAGAGGTTCGGCAGGGTCTGGCTGGACACCTGGGAGATCGCCTCGCCGGTGACCAGCGCGTCGATGTGCAGGCGCTCGGCGATCTGCGTCGAGGCGCGCAGCATCATGCGCTTCAACACCACGCCCATCTGGCTGTTGTCGACCTTCTCGAGAATCTCGCCGACCACTTCCTCGAACGGCACGCTGATGAACAGCACGCGGTGCGAGCTGCCGTACTTCTTCCATAGATAGTGCGCGACTTCCATCACGCCCAGCTCATGGGCGCGGCCGCCGAGGTTGAAGAAGCAGAAATGCGTCATCAGCCCGCGGCGCATCATCTGGTAGGCGGCGACAGTGGAATCGAAACCGCCGGACATCAGCACCAGGGTCTGCTCCAGCGCGCCCAGCGGGTAGCCGCCGATGCCGTCGTGCTGCTCGTGTACGACGAACAGGCGCTGATCGCGGATTTCCATGCGCACTTCGACTTCCGGCGCCTTCAGCGAGATACCGGCGGCGCCGCACTGCTGGCGCAGCTGGCTGCCGACATGGCGCTCGACGTCCATGGAGCTGAACGGGTGCTTGCCGGCGCGCTTGCAACGCACCGCAAAGATCTTGCCCGGCAGGCGCTCGGCGTAATGCGCCTTGCATTTCTCGACGATGTCGTCGAGATCACCCAGCGGGTATTCGTGCACTTCCAGGCAATGGGCGATGCCCGGCGTGCAGCGCAGGCGCTCGATCATCTCGCGCAGCAGCTTCGGCTCGGTCAGCGCGGTTTCCACCTCGATGTTGTCCCACACCCCCTCGACCCGCAGCTCGGGGTCAAGCTCGCGCAGCACGGTGCGGATGTTCTTCGCCAGCTGGCGAATGAAGCCCTTGCGCACCGGCGGGCTCTTGATGGTGATTTCGGGGAAAACCTTGACGATCAGCTTCATGGGGAAACAGCGCGTGCGCCGACATGGCGGAAAAAGAGGGGCGCGGAGTATAGCGGAAACTGCTCAACATTTAGTCGGTTTTCTGCGCGATACGTTATTGCACCAAAATGGTGCAATGCCTATTGTGCGCGCACCATCCAGGCGCGCCCGCCCGGAGAATTGTCTGCGGTCGCCGAAGCCGAACTGCGCCGCCGCGCCATTTGGCTGCTGCAGGTCCATTTCGGAGCACTGGCATGCAATTTGCTCACTTGTGAGGCAGGTCGCCTTGGCGGAACATCGCCGCCGGCTCCGCCCTCGATTCGGAAGCGAACAGGCCGCTTCCACCATTTGGAGAACACCATGTCGAAGTCGCTTCAACTGATCAAAGATTACGATGTGAAGTGGATTGATCTGCGCTTCACCGACCCGAAGGGTCGCCAGCATCACATCACCATGCCGGCTCGCGACGCCGATGACGACTTCTTCGAAGTCGGCAAGATGTTCGACGGCTCCTCCATCGATGGCTGGAAGGGCATCGAGGCCTCCGACATGATCCTGCTGCCGGACGACAGCAGCGCCGTGCTGGACCCGTTCACCGAAGAGCCGACCCTGATCCTGGTCTGCGACGTGATCGAGCCGTCCACCATGCAGGGCTACGAGCGCGATCCGCGCGCCATCGCCCGCCGCGCTGAGGAATACCTGAAGTCCACCGGCATCGGCGACACCGTGTTCGTCGGCCCGGAGCCGGAGTTCTTCATCTTCGACGCGGTGAAGTTCAAGTCCGACATGTCCGGCTCGATGTTCAAGATCTTCTGCGAGCAGGCGTCCTGGAACAGCGACACCGACATGAATGGCGGCCAGGGCAACAACGGCCACCGCATCAGCGTCAAGGGCGGCTACCTGCCGACTCCGCCGGCCGATCCGGATCACGAAATCCGTACCGCCATGTGCAACGCCCTGGAAGAAATGGGCCAGGTCGTCGAAGTGCACCACCACGAAGTGGCCGCCGGCCAGAACGAAATCGGCGTGAAGTTCAACACGCTGGTCGCCAAGGCCGATGAAGTGCAGACCCTCAAGTACGTCGTGCACAACGTCGCCGAAGCCTATGGCAAGACCGCTACCTTCATGCCGAAGCCGCTGTACGGCGACAACGGTTCGGGCATGCACGTGCACATGTCGATCGCCAAAGACGGCAAGAACACCTTCGCTGGCGAGGGCTATGCCGGCCTGTCCGACACCGCGCTGTACTTCATCGGCGGCATCATCAAGCACGGCAAGGCGCTGAACGCCCTGACCAACCCGTCGACCAACTCGTACAAGCGTCTGGTTCCGGGCTTCGAAGCGCCGGTCATGCTGGCCTACTCGGCACGCAACCGCTCCGCGTCGATCCGCATCCCGTACGTGGCCAGCGCCCGCGGCCGCCGCATCGAGGCACGCTTCCCGGACCCGGCTGCCAACCCGTACCTGGCCTTCGCCGCGCTGCTGATGGCCGGTCTGGACGGTATCCAGAACAAGGTTCACCCAGGCGATGCCGCGGACAAGAACCTGTACGACCTGCCGCCGGAAGAGTCCAAGCTGATCCCGCAGGTGTGCGGCAGCCTGAAGGAGGCACTGGAGGCGCTGGAAGCCGACCACGACTTCCTGCTCAAGGGCGGCGTGTTCACCAAGGACTTCCTCGATGCCTTCATCGAGCTGAAGGCCGCCGAGGAGATCAAGGTGCGCACCTTCGTGCACCCGCTGGAATACGACCTGTACTACAGCGTCTAAGCAGCACCGCCTGTACGCAGAGGCCGCCTTCGGGCGGCCTCTGTCGTTTGCGCTGCCGTCACCGCGCGCAGCTTGTGCCGGCTCGCAAATCCGCATGCCCGGGCTTGCCTGGCGTCGCCCGCGGTGCAAGGCTCTCGCTGTCCTTCACGCGGAGCTTCCCATGCGCCACGCACTGTTCGGCCTGCTGCTGATCCTCAGCGCCCCGGCGATCGCCGAGATCTATACCTACACCGACGCCCAGGGCAACACTGTCTACACCAACCAGCCACCGGAAGGCGTCGCTGCCGAGCGTGTCGAGCTGCCGCCGCCCAACACCGTCGACATCCAGACCCCATCCGTACCGGCGCCCCTGCCGACGGACGCCGAAGCCGGACAACCGTACCGCTCGCTCGCGCTCAGCGGCATCCCGGACGAAGCCGCGCTGCGCGCCAACAATGGCACGTTCGTAGTGAGTGCCGAGCTGGACCCGCCGCTACGACGCGGCCACCAGCTGCGCTTCGTCCTCGACGGCATTCCCCAGGCCGCCGCCAGCCAGGCCACCTCGCTGCAACTGAACAACATCGAGCGCGGCGAACATCGCCTGCAGGTCGAGGTGCTCAGCAATGGCCGGGTGATCCAGCGCAGCGAGCCGGCAGTATTCACCGTGCAACGCGTGCACACCTCCAGCCCCGCCCTGCGCCACCGGGCAGCGCCATGATCCGCAGCGGCCACTGGCTGACCGCGCTGCTGCTGGCGCTGGCGGCGCCGGCGAACGCGGGGATCTACAGCTACATCGACGCGGACGGCAATCGGGTGTTCACTGACCGCCCAGGCGGTCAGGCCGCCGAGCAGATCGAACTCAAGCCCACCAACGACATGCCGGCCCTGCCGCCCGCGGCGCCCGCTGCGCCTGTGCCGGCCGCAACGGCGGCCATCCGCTACCAGTTGCAGATTGTCAGCCCAGCCGAGGACGAGACCATCCGCAGCAACGCCGGCGATCTGCTGGTCAGTGCCAGCGGCAACCCGGCGCCGCAGGCCGGCCACGGCTACCAGCTGCTGCTCGACGGCGAGGCGCTCAGCGCCGCCGGCCCCGATACCCACTTCGAGCTGCACAACGTCGACCGCGGCACTCATCGACTGCAGCTGCGCGTGATCGACGCCGAAGGCCGCGAGCTGGCGCGCAGCCCGGCGCGCACCTTTCACCTGATTCGCACCTCGCTGGCCCAGCGGCGCATGGTCAATCCGTGCCGCAAGAACGACTACGGCGTACGCCCCGAATGCCCGCTCAAGGACAAGCCGGCGGAAAAACGCGACATTCCCTTCATTCCTTTCCTATGATCATCATGTGCACCCTTTTGGTGCACATGAGTGGCGAATAACACCCCCGCTCACCCTTTTGGTTCACGCAGGCCGGGCGCCAGATGCCGCCAGCACGCCGATGCGCGCCGTTTTGGCGCGTCTGGTTTGCTTCTTGCATTTGACGGCCTACCCAAAGGATGCAGACCCGCCATGCTGACCGAAGCCCTGCAACGCCTGCTGATCGAGAACCTGACCACCGCGACGCTGCTGCTCGACGCGCGGTTGCGCCTGGAGTACATGAACCCGGCGGCGGAGATGCTGCTCGCCGTCAGCGGCCAGCGCAGCCACGGCCAGTTCATCAGCGAGCTGTTCACCGAGTCGCCCGAAGCGCTGGCCGCCCTGCGCCAGGCGGTCGCC
This sequence comes from Stutzerimonas sp. 21-1, assembly GCF_056336065.1. Lineage (NCBI taxonomy): Bacteria > Pseudomonadati > Pseudomonadota > Gammaproteobacteria > Pseudomonadales > Pseudomonadaceae > Stutzerimonas > Stutzerimonas sp. 21-1. The sequence continues at coordinate 3,670,399 of NZ_CM150500.1, forward strand.
GAGGCACACCCGTTCACCAAGCGCGAGGCCACGCTGACCTCGGCCACCGGCCAGACGCTGACCGTCGACTACGCGGTGACGCCGATTCCCGGCAGCGGCGAAACCATGCTGCTGCTCGAAGTGCTGCCGCGCGACCGGCTGCTGCGCATCACCAAGGAGGAGGCGCAGCTGTCCAAGCAGGAAACCACGCGGATGCTGGTGCGCGGCCTGGCCCACGAAATCAAGAATCCGCTCGGCGGCATCCGCGGCGCCGCGCAACTGCTGGCCCGCGAACTGCCCGACGAACACCTGCAGGACTACACCGAGGTGATCATCGAGGAAGCCGACCGTCTGCGTAACCTGGTCGACCGTATGCTCGGCTCGAACCGCCTGCCGCGGCTGGAGATGACCAACATCCACGAGGTGCTGGAACACGTCGCCAGCCTGATCGAGGCCGAATGCCAGGGCAGCCTGGTGCTGGTTCGCGACTACGACCCGAGCATCCCCGAGATCCTCATGGACCGCGAGCAGATGATCCAGGCCGTGCTCAACATCATGCGCAATGCCATGCAGGCGCTGGCCGGACAGACAGAACTGGGCCTGGGCCGCCTGACCCTGCGCAGCCGCACGGTGCGCCAGTTCACCATCGGCCACATCCGCCACCGGCTGGTGGCACGCATCGAGATCATCGACAACGGCCCCGGCATCCCGGCCGAACTGCAGAACACCCTGTTCTACCCGATGGTCAGCGGCCGCCCGGACGGCACCGGGCTGGGCCTGGCAATCACCCAGAACATCATCAGTCAGCACCAGGGCCTGATCGAGTGCGAGAGCCATCCCGGGCATACCGCCTTCTCGATCTTCCTGCCGCTCGAACAAGGAGCCCCCTGCCCATGAACCGAAGCGAAACCGTCTGGATCGTCGACGACGACCGCTCCATCCGCTGGGTCCTGGAGAAAGCGCTGCAGCAGGAAGGTATCGCCACGCAGAGCTTCGAAACCGCCGACAGCGTGCTCGGCCGCCTGACGCAGCAGCAACCGGACGTGATCATTTCCGACATCCGCATGCCCGGCACCAGCGGCCTCGATCTGCTGGCGCAGATCCGCGAGCGGCACCCGCGCTTGCCGGTGATCATCATGACCGCGCACTCGGACCTCGACAGCGCGGTGGCCTCCTATCAGGGCGGCGCGTTCGAGTACCTGCCCAAGCCGTTTGACGTTGACGATGCGGTCTCGCTGGTCAAGCGCGCCAACCAGCATGCCCAGGAGCAACAGGGCCTGCAGGCGCCGGCCAGCCAGGCCCACACGCCGGAGATCATCGGCGAGGCGCCGGCGATGCAGGAGGTGTTCCGCGCCATCGGCCGTCTCTCGCACTCCAACATCACCGTGCTGATCAACGGCGAGTCCGGCACCGGCAAGGAACTGGTCGCCCACGCGCTGCACCGTCACAGCCCGCGTGCGGCCTCGCCGTTCATCGCGCTGAACATGGCGGCGATCCCCAAGGACCTGATGGAGTCCGAGCTGTTCGGCCATGAGAAGGGCGCGTTCACTGGCGCCGCCAATCAGCGGCGCGGACGCTTCGAGCAGGCCGACGGCGGCACGCTGTTCCTCGACGAGATCGGCGACATGCCCGCCGACACCCAGACGCGCCTGCTGCGCGTGCTGGCCGACGGCGAGTTCTACCGCGTCGGCGGGCACACGCCCGTGCGCGTGGATGTGCGCATCATCGCCGCCACCCACCAGGACCTCGAAGCGCTGGTACAGGCCGGCAAGTTCCGCGAAGACCTGTTCCATCGCCTCAACGTCATCCGCATCCACATCCCGCGACTGGCCGACCGCCGCGAGGACATTCCTGCGCTGGCGCAGCATTTTCTCGCCGCCGCCGCCGAGGAGCTGGCCGTCGAGACCAAGCTGCTCAAGAGCGAAACCGCGACCTTCCTGCAGCAGCTGCCGTGGCCTGGCAACGTACGCCAGTTGGAGAACACCTGCCGCTGGATCACCGTGATGGCGTCCGGGCGCGAGGTGCACATCGGCGATCTGCCGCCGGAGCTGCTCAGCCTGCCGGCCGATGCCCAACCGGCGCACAACTGGGAACAGGCGCTGCGCAGCTGGGCCGACCAGGCGCTGACGCTCGGCCAGTCGAACCTGCTGGAGACCACCGTACCGGCGTTCGAGCGGATCATGATCGAGACCGCGCTCAAGCACACCGCCGGCCGCCGCCGCGACGCCGCGCTGCTGCTGGGCTGGGGACGCAACACCCTGACTCGCAAGATCAAGGAGCTGGGCATGGGCGATGGCCGGGATGAAGAGGAGGAGGAATAAGCTGGGGAATCGCAGGGTGGATGTCGCTTTTTAAATCCAGCGCGACTCCGCTCGACGGATCATCCGCCGGCTCGATGCGCAGGCGTAACTCAAGTCACTCTCATGGATGCTCGTCCGCCGGCGCCAGCCGCAACTCCAGCAGCCAGTCAGCCTCCTCTTGTCGCTCGCTCGGCTGCACTTGCAGCGGCCTGAGCGCGACCAGATTCAGCAGCAGGTCCTGCCCGACGGCCTGGATGCGCCAGCGCACGCGCTGCCCGTCCACTTGCAACTGCCCGTCACGCTCGCCGCCACGCGCCTGCAAGAGCAGCGCATATGCACCCTCGACCGCTTGTGCGCGGTACTGTGCCGGTGCGCTGAAACGCAGCAGCAGGCCTTCGCCCACGCTCTCGACGGCGAGCAGCCGCGCCGGCTCGGGCGTCGTCAGCCGACCGATCATCATTCCCACCAGCAGGCCGATCAGCACCAGCGAGGCGAAAAAACGCCGACGCAGGCGCGGCCGCGGGTCCGGCGCAGTAGAATCGCCGCCGTCGTCCAATCTGGTGCTGCGCATGTTTCACGTGATCCTTTTCCAGCCGGAGATTCCACCGAACACCGGCAACATTATCAGGCTCTGCGCCAATGCCGGGTGCAGCCTGCACCTGATCGAGCCGCTGGGCTATGAACTGGACGACAAGCGCCTGCGCCGCGCCGGCCTGGATTACCACGAATACGCGCCGCTGCGTCGGCATGCCAGCCTCGACGCCTGCCTCGCCGAACTGGGCATCGCGCCGCCCGGGCAGAGCGGCACTGAAGACGCCCCGCGGCTGTTCGCCTTCACCACCAAGGGCTCGCAGCCGTTTCATCAGGTCGCATTCCGCCGTGGCGACGCCTTCCTCTTCGGCCCGGAGAGCCGTGGCCTGCCCGACACGCTGCGCGACGCCTTCCCCGCCGAGCGCCGCCTGCGCCTGCCGATGCGCCCGGACAGCCGCAGCCTGAACCTCTCCAACACGGTCGCCATCGCCGTCTACGAGGCCTGGCGCCAGCTCGGTTTCGTTATGGACTGAGGCGGGCGCTGCGCTAACCGATGGTCGAACGGCGTTGAAAAGCCTGCGGCGGTGCCCCATATCACCCTGCATTCGGGCATTCATCGCCCCGCAGCGTGGAGATTTCCCTTGACCACCATCGTTTCAGTGCGCCGCAACGGCAAAGTCGTCATGGGCGGCGACGGCCAGGTTTCCCTCGGCAATACCGTGATGAAAGGCAACGCCAAGAAGGTCCGCCGCCTCTATCACGGCCAGGTGCTGGCCGGTTTCGCCGGCGCCACCGCTGACGCCTTCACCCTCTTCGAACGCTTCGAAGGTCAGCTGGAGAAACACCAGGGCCATCTGGTGCGCGCCGCCGTTGAGCTGGCCAAGGACTGGCGCACCGACCGCTCGCTGAGCCGTCTGGAAGCCATGCTCGCGGTGGCCAACAAGGATGCCTCGCTGATCATCACCGGCAACGGCGACGTGGTCGAACCCGAACACGGGCTGATCGCCATGGGTTCCGGCGGCGGCTTCGCCCAGGCCGCCGCCATGGCCCTGCTGCAGAAGGCCGGCGACGACATGAGCGCCCGCGAGATCGCCGAGACCGCGCTGAACATCGCCGGCAGCATCTGCGTGTTCACCAACCAGAATCTGACCCTCGAAGAGCTGGACTCGGCCATCTGAGCCGTCCCGCTGGAGTAATCGCATGTCCATGACGCCCCGCGAGATCGTCCACGAACTCAACCGCCACATCATCGGCCAGGACGACGCCAAGCGCGCCGTGGCCATCGCGCTGCGCAACCGCTGGCGGCGCATGCAGCTGCCGGCCGAGCTGCGCCAGGAAGTCACGCCGAAGAACATCCTGATGATCGGCCCGACCGGCGTCGGCAAGACCGAGATCGCCCGTCGCCTGGCCAAGCTGGCCAATGCGCCATTCCTGAAAGTGGAAGCGACCAAGTTCACCGAGGTCGGCTACGTGGGCCGCGACGTCGAATCGATCATCCGCGACCTGGCCGACGCCGCGCTGAAAATGCTGCGCGAGCAGGAAGTGCACAAGATGCGCCACCGCGCCGAAGACGCTGCCGAGGAACGCATCCTCGACGCGCTGCTGCCGCCAGCGCGACCGGTAGGCTTTTCCGAAGAGCCGGTGCAGAGCGGCGATTCCAACACCCGCCAGCTGTTCCGCAAGCGCCTGCGCGAAGGCCAGCTGGATGACAAGGAAATCGACATCGAGGTCGCCGAAAGCCCGGCCGGCGTGGAAATCATGGCCCCGCCCGGCATGGAGGAGATGACCAGCCAGCTGCAGAACCTCTTCGCCAACATGGGCAAGGGCAAGAAGAAGAGCCGCAAGCTGAAGATCAAGGAAGCCTTCAAGCTGATCCGTGACGAGGAAGCCGCGCGCCTGGTCAACGAAGAAGACCTCAAGGCCCGTGCCCTGGAAGCGGTGGAGCAGAACGGCATCGTCTTCATCGACGAGATCGACAAGGTCGCAAAGCGCGGCAACACCGGCGGCGCCGACGTTTCCCGCGAGGGTGTGCAGCGCGACCTGCTGCCGCTGATCGAAGGCAGCACGGTCAACACCAAGCTCGGCATGGTCAAGACCGACCACATCCTGTTCATCGCCTCGGGCGCCTTCCACCTGTCCAAGCCCAGCGACCTGGTGCCCGAACTGCAGGGCCGCCTGCCGATCCGCGTCGAGCTCAAGGCGCTGTCGCCGGAAGACTTCGAGCGCATCCTCACCGAGCCGCACGCCTCGCTCACCGAGCAGTATCGCGAGCTGCTGAAGACCGAGGGCCTGCACGTGGAATTTCTCGACGACGGCATCAAGCGCATCGCCGAGATCGCCTGGCAGGTCAACGAGAAGACCGAGAACATCGGCGCGCGCCGCCTGCACACACTGCTCGAACGCCTGCTGGAGGAAGTCTCCTTCAGCGCAGGCGACCTCGCGGCCAAGCAGGACGGCGAGGCGATCCGCATCGATGCCGCCTACGTCAACCAGCACCTCGGCGAACTGGCGCAGGACGAAGATCTGTCGCGCTACATCCTTTAACTGCAGCCACGAGCCGCCCCGCGACGAGCCGCAGACAGGTACTGCCTTGGCTGGTCGCTCGCGGCTTGTCGCTTGGAGCTGACCCATGCGTATCCCCACCGCCATCAAGCTGCACAAGGCCTCGAAGACCCTCGAACTGGAGTACGGCGCCGACGAGCGCTACGTGTTGAGCGCGGAATTCCTGCGCGTGCATTCGCCTTCTGCCGAGGTGCAGGGCCATGGTAATCCGGTGCTGCAGACCGGCAAGCTCAATGTCGGTCTGGACAAGCTGGAACCGGCCGGCCAGTACGCACTGAAGCTGACCTTCAGCGACGGCCACGACAGCGGGCTGTTCACCTGGGATTACCTGGAGCGCTTGGCGCTCGACCAACAAGCGCTGTGGAACGACTACCTGCAGGCGCTGGAGAAGGCCGGCAAGTCGCGCGACCCAGACGAATCGGTGGTCAAGCTGATGCTGTAACAGCCGCTGCGACTGCCCGCTGGATCAGATGCCATCGGGTGGCTGCTTCAGCCTCGCGGGGCGGAGATGGAAAGCTGCATCTACCCAACGCCCGGAAGCTTCACCGACTCAGGCCAGCGCCTTGTCCAGCGCCCGCTCGATCTGCCCCTGGATGCTTGCACCCATCGCCGACAGCAGCAAGCCCAGGTTGAGCTGCACCTTCACCCGGTCCTCGCCGACCTCGATCTGCCCATCGGCGCCACTGCGCCGCACCGCCAGCACGTCGCCCTGCCAGCGGTAACTGACGCCGTACTCGCTGGCCAGCCGACTGGCCAGCTGCTCGGCCTTGGCGCGAGCGGCTTCGCGACCGAGACTGTGGGAACGCTCGACGATGATTCTGGACATGCCGACTCCTGACTGCAGGCCGATGAACGGCCGGCACTATACAGCAGCCACTGCACCGACGGACGGCGGCACTCGCACCGGACCCGACCGTAATCAAGTTTTCCTGTATTAGCGCGTCGGCGCGGCTTCGCACCTGAAGCGAGGTACAGTCTTTTGGGTTTAGAATGCGCGGCACATTCTTCCGGTGACAGTGACATGACCGATCCACGCAAAGCGCATGACGCGGAACCGACCACCCATTTCGGCTACAAGAGCGTGCCGGAAAGCCAGAAGGCACAGAAGGTGGCCGAGGTATTCCATTCCGTAGCCGCTAAGTACGACCTGATGAACGACCTCATGTCCGGTGGTATTCACCGGCTGTGGAAGCGCTTCACCATCGAGCTGTCCGGCGCCCGCCCGGGCAATCGCATCCTCGACATCGCCGGCGGCACCGGTGATCTGACCCGCCAGTTCTCGCGCATCGTCGGCCCCACCGGGGAAGTGGTGCTGGCCGACATCAACGCCTCGATGCTCAAGGTCGGCCGCGACAAGCTGCTGGACAAGGGCGTGGCCGGCAACGTCAAGTTCGTGCAGGCCGACGCCGAGAAGCTGCCCTTCCCGGATAACCACTTCGACGTGGTCACCATTGCCTTCGGCCTGCGCAACGTCACCCACAAGGAAGACGCCATCGCCTCCATGCTGCGCGTGCTCAAGCCGGGCGGCCGCCTGCTGGTGCTGGAATTCTCCAAGCCGACCAACCAGCTGTTCTCCAAGGCTTACGACGCCTATTCGTTCAGCCTGCTGCCGATGATGGGCAAGCTGATCACCAATGACGCCGAGAGCTACCGCTACCTCGCCGAGTCGATCCGCATGCATCCCGACCAGGAAACCCTCAAGGGCATGATGCAGACCGCCGGCTTCGAGCGCGTGACCTACCACAACATGACCGGCGGTATCGTCGCACTGCACCGGGGCATCAAGCCCTGATGCTGCGCACAGCCCTGCTGGCCAGCGCCGAGCGCGGCCTCAACGGCATCCTGCGCCTGGATCCGGCTGCACTGCCGCGGCTGGCCCGGCTCAGCGGCCGCATCATCGAGATCGAGTGCACGGCGCCCGCCTGGCGTCTGTTCGTCCTCGCCGATGAAGAGGGTCTGCGCCTCGCCTCGAGTTGGGCCAGCGACGCCGATTGCCGCCTGCGCGCTCCGGCGAGCAGCCTGCTCCGGCTCGCCGTCAGTCGCAACAAGACGGCCGTGCTGCACGGCCCGGACGTCGAGATCGACGGCGACAGCGGCGTGCTGATGAATCTCGCCGAGGTGCTGCAGGACCTCGAGCTGGATTGGGAATACGAACTCTCGCGCTGGCTCGGCCCGGTCGCCAGCCAGCTGCTCGGCTCCAGCATGCGCGCGCCGTTGCGCTGGGCGCGCGACAGCGCCGACTCGCTGCGCCTGGACCTGGCCGACTACCTCAACGAGGAAAGTCGCACACTGGTCGGCCAGGCCGAAGCCGAAGCGCGCTTCGCCGAGCTGGATGCACTTAAACTGGCCCTCGACCGACTCGAGGCACGCGTCGAACGCCTCGCTCTCCACCTGAAACCAGATCAAGCCGAATGAAGCTGTTCGCTGCCACTGCCCGCCTGTTCCGCATCCTGCTGGTGGTGATCCGCTACCGCCTGGATGACATTCTGCTCGACCTGCCGATGCCCTGGTGGCTGCGTACCACCAGCTACCTGCTGCCCTGGCGCTGGATTCCGCGCCGCCAGAGCACGCTTTCGCGCGGCGCGCGCCTGCGCCTGGCGCTGGAAGGGCTGGGGCCGATCTTCATCAAGTTCGGCCAGCTGCTGTCCACCCGTCGCGACCTGCTGCCGGCCGATATCGCCGACGAGCTGGCCATGCTGCAGGACCGCGTGCCGCCGTTCGATTCCGCACATGCCACCGAGCTGATCGAGCAGCAGCTCGGCGCGCCGGTCGGCGAACTGTTCGCCCGCTTCGACAGCACTCCGCTGGCCTCCGCCTCGGTGGCCCAGGTGCATGCCGCGCGGCTGCACAGCGGCGAGGAGGTCATCGTCAAGGTGGTGCGCCCGAACCTGCGTCCGGTGATCGGTCAGGACCTGGCCTGGCTGTTCCTCCTGGCCAAGACCGCCGAGCGCGCCTCGATCGACGCCCGCCGGCTGCATCTGGTCGAGGTGGTCGAGGATTACGCCAAGACCATCTACGACGAACTCGACCTGCTGCGCGAGGCGGCCAACGCCAGTCAGCTGCGGCGCAACTTCGAGGGCTCGCCGCTGCTCTACGTGCCGCAGGTGCATTGGGACTATTGCCGCCCGCAGGTGCTGGTGATGGAGCGCATCTACGGCGTGCCGGTGACCGACATGGCGGCGCTCGCGCGGCAGAACACCGACATGCGCCAGCTCGCCGAGCGCGGCGTGGAAATCTTCTTCACCCAGGTGTTCCGCGACAGTTTCTTCCACGCCGACATGCATCCTGGCAACATCTTCGTCAGCACCCACCAGCCGTGGAGCCCGCAGTACATCGCGGTGGACTTCGGCATCGTCGGCAGCCTGACGCCCGAGGACCAGGACTATCTCGCGCGCAACCTGATGGCCTTCTTCAAGCGCGACTACCGCAAGGTGGCGCAGCTGCACATTGACTCGGGCTGGGTGCCGGCGGAAACCAAGGTCAACGAATTCGAGGCTGCGATCCGCACGGTGTGCGAGCCGATCTTCGAGAAGCCGCTCAAGGACATCTCCTTCGGTCAGCTGCTGGTGCGCCTGTTCCAGGTTGCCCGGCGCTTTAACATGGAAGTACAGCCGCAGCTGGTGCTGCTGCAGAAAACCCTGCTGAACATCGAGGGCCTGGGCCGCGAGCTGTATCCGCAGCTCGACCTCTGGACCACCGGCCAGCCCTATCTGGAACGCTGGATGCGCGAGCGCATGAGCCCGCGCCAGCTGCTGAAGAACGTGCATGCGCAGATCGAGCAGGTTCCGCACCTGGCACACATGACGCGCGAGCTGCTCGAACGCATGGCCCATCCGCACGCCGACAATCCGCCGCCGCCCTGGCGCGAGCGCAACCGCGGCTGGCCGCTGCGGCTGATCGGCGCGCTGCTGCTGGGTAGTGGCGCCACGCTCGCCGCCGGCGCCGAGCACCTCGTCGGGCCGCAAACCTGGCCGGCCTGGGTGATGCTGGTCGCCGGCACGTACATCGTCGTGCGCCGATAGCCAGGCTCGATGGGGGCTGGCACACTTGGCGCACTCAGCGGAGATATCGATGAACTGGCTGGACGAGATCAACTGGAATAGCGACGGGCTGGTCCCGGCGATCGCCCAGGACCATAAGACCGGCCGCGTGCTGATGATGGCCTGGATGAATCGCGAGGCGCTGACGCTGACCGCCCGCGAGCAGCGTGCCATCTACTGGTCACGCTCGCGCGGCAAGCTCTGGCGCAAGGGCGAGGAGTCCGGCCATGTGCAGAAGCTGCACGAGCTGCGCCTGGACTGCGATGCCGATGTGATCATCCTGCTGGTCGAGCAGATCGGTGGCATCGCCTGCCATACCGGCCGCGAAAGCTGCTTCTACCGGGTATTCGAGAACGACGCCTGGAAGGTCGTCGAGCCGGTCCTGAAAGACCCGCACGCCATCTATGCGGAGCACAAGCATGAGTGACACCCTCACCCGCCTGGCCGAAGTGCTGGAAGCCCGCAAGGGTGCCGCACCGGACAGTTCCTATGTAGCCAGCCTGTACCACAAGGGCCTGAACAAGATTCTCGAAAAGGTCGGCGAGGAATCGGTGGAAACCATCCTCGCCGCCAAGGACGCCGCCACCAGCGGCGACTGCAGCGACCTCATCTACGAAACCGCCGACCTGTGGTTCCACAGCCTGGTCATGCTCGCCGCCCTCGGCCAGCATCCCCAGGCGGTGCTGGACGAACTGGACCGGCGCTTCGGTCTCTCCGGACACGCGGAAAAAGCCGCGCGTCCGCAAACCTGATCCACTCCGGAGTATCAAATCATGGGTCTTGGCGGCATTAGCATCTGGCAACTCCTGATCATCCTGCTCATCGTCATCATGCTGTTCGGCACCAAGCGCCTCAAGGGCCTGGGCTCCGACCTCGGCGATGCGATCAAGGGCTTTCGCAAATCGATGGGCACCGACGACGACAAGCCAGGCGTCGAGGAAAAGCCCGGGCAGACCATCGACGCCCAGGCGCGCAAGGTCGAAGAGCCGACCCGCAAAGACTAGTCGTCCGCAGCCCCGACAGGCCTGAGCAGCGCTCGGGCTGTCGGCGCGCACCTTCCCTGATGATGAGCACGTCCTGATGTTCGATATCGGTTTTACCGAACTGCTTCTGGTCGGTCTGGTGGCCCTGGTGGTGCTGGGGCCGGAACGCCTGCCCGGAGCCGTTCGCACCACCGGCCTGTGGGTCGGCCGCCTGAAACGCAGCTTCAGCAACATCAAGGCCGAGGTCGAGCGCGAGATCGGCGCCGACGAGATTCGTCGCCAACTGCATAACGAACGCATCCTCGACCTCGAACGCGAGATGAAGCAGAGCATCATGCCGCCGGCTTCGACCAGCGGCAGCTCCGCGGCATCCACAGCCGCCGCAGCCCCCGTGGCCGAGGCAGCTGCCAGCACCCCCGCTGCCGCACCGACGCCCGAGCCCGCCAAACCCGCCGAGTCGGCCCCCGTTACCCGTCCTGACAGATCGCCAGAGCCATGAGCAAGCCTTCCCTCGACGATCAGGAAATGCCGCTGATCGCCCACCTGACCGAACTGCGCAAGCGCCTGCTGCACTGCGTCATCGCGATCCTGGTGCTGTTCGGCGGCCTGTTCTATTTCTCCCAGCAGATCTATTCGCTGGTCGCCGCACCGCTGCGCGCCTACTTGCCCGAAGGCGCGACGATGATCGCCACCGGGGTCGCCTCGCCGTTCCTGACGCCGTTCAAGCTGACACTGATGGTCGCGCTGTTCCTCTCGATGCCGATCATCCTGCACCAGATCTGGGGCTTCATCGCGCCCGGCCTGTACAAGCACGAGAAGCGCATCGCCGTACCGCTGCTGATTTCCAGCATCCTGCTGTTCTACGCCGGCATGGCTTTCGCCTACTTCGTGGTGTTTCCGATCATGTTCGGCTTCTTCGCCAGCGTGACGCCCGAAGGCGTGGCGATGATGACCGACATCGGCCAGTACCTGGACTTCGTGCTCACGCTGTTCTTCGCCTTCGGCGTGGCGTTCGAGATTCCGGTGGCGACCTTCCTGCTGATCTGGGTCGGCATCGTCGACGTCGAGACCCTGCGCAAGAGCCGCCCCTACGTAATCGTCGGTTGCTTCGTCGTCGGCATGGTGTTGACCCCGCCGGACGTATTCTCCCAGACCCTGCTGGCGGTGCCGATGTGGCTGCTGTTCGAGGCCGGCGTGCTCTGCGGCAGCATGGTCAAGAAGCGTGAGCAGGAAGAGGCCGAGCTGGCAGACGAGCAACAATCGGACGCCGGCAGCCAGCCGCCCGCCCCGCGCCCGTGAACCTGCTGCTGCTCGAGCCGGCTGACTTCGTCGCCGAGCGCCACGTATTGCTGCGCGACCGGCGGCTGACCCACCTGCAAGACGTGCACCGCGCCGAGCCCGGCGCGACGCTGCGGGTCGGCCTGCTGGGCGGTGCGATGGGACAAGGCCGGCTGCTGCGCCTGACGACCGCCGAGGCCGAACTCGAGGTCGAGTTCGATCAACCGCCGCCCGCAAAGCTGCCTCTCACCCTGCTGCTCGCACTGCCCCGGCCGAAGATGCTCAAGCGTGTGCTGCAGACCGTGGCCAGCATGGGCGTGCCGCGGCTGGTGCTGCTCAATAGCTACCGGGTGGAGAAGAGCTTCTGGCAGACCCCCTTTCTCGAACCGGCGGCGATCCGCGAGCAGCTGATTCTTGGCCTGGAACAGGCCCGCGACACCGTACTGCCGGACGTCATCATCGAGAAACGCTTCAAACCTTTCGTCGAAGATCGCCTGCCGCAACTGGCTGCCGGCACCCTTGGGCTGGTCGGGCATCCCGGCGACTATCCGGCCTGCCCGCGCGCCGTCGAGGGGCCGGTGACGCTCGCCATCGGTCCGGAGGGTGGCTGGATCCCCTACGAAGTGGACAAACTCGCCGAAGCCGGCCTGCAGCCGGTGCAGTTGGGCGAGCGCATCCTGCGGGTGGAGACCGCGGTCAGCGCACTGCTGGCCCGCCTGTTCTGAGCCCACCCCGGAGACGCCGCCAGCGCGTGGCGCGCATTCTCCGATGAGCGTGACGCACCCACCCGGTGCCGGGCGGTCAGACGCTACAGGCCGTTTATAACGACCCACTCCATGCGGTTGGTTTTCCCCGGCCCGCCAGGGCTCGATCGCATTTCAGCTGCGCCAGCCGTTGCGCCGGCGCGTCCCACGATCACTGCACGAGAGCGGCCTTTCATGCGACCACTGACCATCGATATGCACCGCCTGGAATTCGCGCTGGATGGGCGCGACACCGCCGAGTACTACCTCGACCTGGAGAGTGGCGAGATTCGCGCGATATTCCCTGGCGATCCGGCCCCCGGCGTCATGGACAAATACGACATCCAGCAGGATCGCTATCTGCACATCGCGCCGCTGGAGCTGGCGCAGGCCACCGCCATGCGCGAGGCCTTCCTGTTCACTCAGCACGACCCTATCGCGCATGCCGTGTTGAGCAATGCGCTGAAGGGGCGCAAGCCGCTGCGCACCTTCGACTTCAAGCTGGAGGACTTTCCCACGGTGCGTGAGGCCTGGTTGCGCTATCAGACGGTCCAGTTGCGCGAATATGCGGTCAGCTGGCTGCGCGACAACGACCTGGAACCGGCGCGCTCCTGAAACTCAGCTCTCCAGCAGGAAGGTCACCGGTCCGTCGTTCTGCAGATGCACCTGCATCTCGGCACCGAAGCGCCCGCAGGCGACCTGTGGGTGCTGTCGACGGGCCTGCGCCAGCAAGTAGTCGTAGAGCGCCTCGCCCTGTGACGGCGGCGCCGCGCTGGAGAAGCTGGGGCGCAGACCACTGCGGGTATCGGCGGCGAGCGTAAACTGCGACACCAGCAGCAGACCGCCACCGACGTCCTTGAGCGAGCGGTTCATGCGCCCTTCGGCATCGGCGAAGACGCGGTAGTTGAGCAGTTTGTGCAGGAGCTTGTCGGCGCGCGCCTGGTCGTCCTCGCGCTCCACACCGATCAGCACCAGCAGCCCCTGATCGATCGCGCCGACCACCTCACCCGCCACCTCGACCCGTGCGTGCCGCACACGTTGCAGCAGCGCCTTCATCAGGCGTCATCCGCTGGCGGTACGTTGGTCAGGCGTTGCGCGATGTCGGCGGCGGCGCGCACCAGCGCATCGGTGATGCCGCTTTCCGCCGCCGAATGACCGGCGTCGCGGATGATCTGCAGCTCGCTCTCCGGCCACGCCTGATGCAGTGCCCAGGCGTTGTCCAGCGGGCAGATGGCATCGTAGCGGCCATGCACGATGATGCCGGGCAGATGGGCGATCCGCGGCATGTCGCGCAGCAGCTGATCCGGTTCGAGAAAGGCCTGATTGACGAAGTAGTGGCATTCGATGCGCGCCATCGACAGCGCGCGATGGGGATCACCGAAACGCTCCACCACCTGCGGATTGGGCCGCAGCGTGGCGGTGCGACCCTCCCAGCACGACCAGGCCTTGGCCGCGTGCATCTGCGCGATCTGGTCGGCGCCGGTCAGGCGCCGGTAGAACGCCTGCATCAGATCGCCGCGCTCCTCCGGTGGGATCGGCGCGACGAAATCGTCCCAGTAATCGGGGAACAGCCGGCTCGCACCTTCCTGGTAGAACCAGGCCAGGTCTTGCGGCCGGCAGAGGAAGATGCCGCGCAGAATCAGCGCATGCACATGCGCGGGGTGCGCCTGGGCGTAGGCCAGCGACAGCGTCGAGCCCCACGAGCCGCCGAACAGCACCCACTTGTCGATGCCGAGAAATTCGCGAATGCGCTGCATGTCGGCGATCAGGTGAGCGGTGGTGTTGTTCTCCAGGCTGGCGTGCGGTGTGGAGCGCCCGCAGCCGCGCTGATCGAAGGTGATGATGCGATAGACCGTGGGGTCGAAGAAGCGCCGGCTCAGCGCATCGCAGCCGCCGCCGGGGCCGCCATGCACGAACAGCACCGGCAGGCCATCCGGAGTACCGCTCTCGTCGACGTAGAGCACGTGCGGTTCCTCCACCGCCAGCTCGTGTCGCGCATAGGGTTTGATCTCCGGATACAAGCTCTGCATGGCACACTCCCGATCTGCATGGCCGGCGGTCGGCCCCTGGATATGTCCGGCATCATAGCGAGGATCACCCGCACGGGCATGCCGCTGCGTAAATTGATCCGCCTCGCCTCAAGACGCCCGGCGGTGGGGCGCGCGCGCGCTACTGCTGTTCGCCGCGCCAGACCAGCGATTCGGTGCGGTAACCGCGGGCCTGCGCCTCCTTCAGCAGGCGGTCGCGAACCGGCGCGGAAACCTGCGGCGTGCGCGCCATCAGCCAGAGGTATTCGCGATCAGGGCTGCCCACCAGCACGCTCTGGTAGTCGTCGTCGAGGAACAGGATCCAGTAGTGGCCGCGCGTCAGCTGCGGAAACAGGCGGCTGAACCAGTTATCGAAGCGCACCCACAGACGATCGGTGCGCCCCGGCTCCTGCACCACCGCCTGGCCGACAGCCTGCTGCCAGTCACCGCCGGCAGTGCGGCAACGGTTGATTACCGCGACGCTGGCGTCGTCCTGCAGACGGTAATTCGCCTCGGACTCCACGCAGTTGCGCTGAAAGAACATCGGCAGTCGCGCCAGCTCGTACCAGGTGCCCTGGTAGCGTTTGAGATCGACCTGGCCGGCAGTGGTCGGAGGTGCCTCGCTGCTCGTCGCGCCGGCACAGCCCAGCAACAGTACGCACGACAGTGCCGCCAGCATGCGCATGAGCATGAGCATGAGCATCATTTGAGCCCCTTGCCGGAAAACATCATTACCTTGTCGCCGGCGAACTGGATGCTGATGAAGCGATTCTTGTCGCCCCAGGTGCAGCTGGACATACCCAGCGCGCCCGCGCATTCCTCCGGCTTGCCGAGCAGCTGTTCGACCTCGACGCGCGGCATGCCAGGCTTGAGCTGGGCGAAATTGTCCTGGGTGATCTTGCTGCAGGCACCCAGCAGCAAGGCGATAGCGATCAGGGCGGAAAAGCGCAGCAGCATGAGAAAACTCCTTGTCAGGTACGGAAAGACTAGCGCCTGGCCGGCAGCCGTGCCGGCCATGGGCCGAACGGCGCAATCACCTAGAAACGCGATCCCGGTTCGGTGAGGAACGCGCGCTCGGCTTCGCTCGACTCGCGCCCGAGCGTCGCATTGCGATGCGGGAAGCGGCCGAAGCGGGCAATCACGGCGCGGTGGCGCCGGGCGTAATCGAGAAAGTCGTCGAACAGCGGCTGTTCATCCGCCGCGGCAATCTCGCGCAGCTGCTCGAAGTGCGCGACGGCCAGCTCCTGCTGCGCCAGGTCCTCGGCGTGCTCCAGCACCAGGTAGACGAACACACGCTGGATCGGCGCCAGCAGCACATCGCCACCGTGCGCCAGCCCCTGACGTACCAGTTGCTGCGCCCGCGCATCGCCAGCGAAGGCCTGCGGCGTACCGCGGTGAATCATCCGCGGCAGCTGGTCGAGCAGCAGGATCAGCGCCAGCCAGCCCTCGGGGCTGGCCGTCCAGGCATCATCGAGTTCGCCACGCAGTGCCTGTTCGCACAGCGCGCCGAAGCGTTCGCGCGCCTGGGCGTCCTGCGCGTTCCGGTAGCCAAACCAAAGCGCATGCTTTTCGGTCGAGATCTCGCGCGCCGTGGTGCCCTGGCCGAACCACCAGTCCAGCAGTTGCTGCCAGGGCATGGGCATCACATCAGGCCTGGTGATAGCCGGTGACGCGCTCGACCTCTTCCTTCGAGCCGAGGAACACCGGCACGCGTTGGTGCAGCGAGGTGGGCTCGATGTCGAGGATGCGTTGCTTGCCATCGGTGGCGGCGCCACCGGCCTGCTCGATGATGAACGACATCGGGTTGGCTTCGTACATCAGCCGCAGCTTGCCGGGTTTCTCCGGCTCGCGGGCATCCCACGGGTACATGAACAGACCGCCGCGAGTGAGGATGCGGTGCACGTCGGCCACCATCGAGGCGATCCAGCGCATGTTGTAGTTCTTGCCCAGCGGCCCTTCCTGACCGGCCAGCAATTCTTCGACGTAGCGCTTGACCGGCGCCTGCCAGTGGCGCTGGTTGGACATATTGATAGCGAATTCCGCAGTGCTCTGCGGCACGCGGAGGTGTTCGTGGGTCAGCACGAAGCTGCCCAGCTCGCGGTCGAGGGTGAAGCCCATGACGCCGTGCCCGAGGGTCAGCACCAGCATGGTCTGCGGACCGTAGATCGCGTAGCCGGCGGCCACCTGGCGGGTGCCCGGCTGGAGGAAGGCTTCCTCGCCGAGCGAGTCGTTCTGGCTGAAGCAGTCACCCGGGCAGCGCAGCACGGAGAAGATGGTGCCGACCGAGACGTTGACGTCGATGTTGCTGGAGCCGTCCAGCGGATCGAACAGCAGCAGGTAGGCGCCCTTGGGGTAGCGACCGGGAATCTGGTACGGCTTGTCCATTTCCTCGGACGCCATGCCGGCCAGGGTGCCGCCCCACTCGTTGGCTTCCAGCAGGATCTCGTTGGACAGCACGTCGAGCTTCTTCTGCACCTCGCCCTGCACGTTTTCGGTATCCATGCTGCCGAGCACGCCGCCCAGCGCGCCCTTGGACACCTGATGGCTGATGGCCTTGCACGCACGCGCCACCACCTCGACAAGGAAGCGCAGATCCGCGGGAGTGTTGTTGCTGCGGGTCTGCTCGATCAGGTAGCGACTCAGGGTTACGCGTGACATGGAAAAGGCTCCAGAGAGGGGAGAAAACCCGCGCAGTTTAGCAGGCCGGCAAAAAACTAACTCCCCTCAGACCGACGCCGCCGCAGCGGAGTTCAGCGCAGCGGCGACGGCCGCCTGCGCCGCACTCCGGCGCCGCGCTACATCACCTTCCAGATCTCGCTGGCGTATTCGCGAATGGTGCGGTCCGAAGAGAACCAGCCGGTGCGTGCGGTGTTGAGCACCGCCGAACGCCACCACTGCTCTGGATCGCGCCAGCGCGCCTCGACCTCCAGCTGCGCCTGCCAGTAGGCATCGAAGTCGGCGCAGACGTGGTAGGTATCGTGCCAGGAGAGCCCGTCGATCAGCGCCGCGTAGCGCCCCGGATCGTCGGCCGAGAAGGCGCCGCCGCGAATTGCCGAAAGCACTTCGCTGAGGCGCCGTGAGCCGATGACGGTGGCTTCGGCGTTGAACTCGCCGGCACGCTTGCGCGCTTCGATCTGCTGCGCCGTGAGGCCGAAGATGAACATGTGCTCGCGGCCGATCTGCTCGCTCATCTCGACGTTGGCGCCGTCCAGCGTGCCGATGGTCAGCGCGCCGTTGAGGGCGAACTTCATGTTGCTGGTGCCCGACGCTTCCAGCCCGGCGGTGGAAATCTGCTCGGAGAGGTCGGCCGCCGGGATGATGTCCTCGGCCAGGCTGACGTTGTAGTTGGGCAGGAACACCACCTTGAGCAGGCCGCGCACGGTAGGGTCGTCGTTGATCGTGCGGGCGATGTCGTTGGCCAGCTTGATGATCAGCTTGGCCTGGTGATAGCTGGCGGCCGCCTTGCCGGCGAAGATCTTCACCCGTGGCACCCAGTCGCCGCCCGGGTCGGCGCTGATCGCGTGGTACAGCGCCACGGTGTGCAGCAGGTTGAGCAACTGGCGCTTGTACTCGTGGATGCGCTTGACGTGCACATCGAACAGCGCGGTCGGATCGACGCTCACGCCCAGCCGCTCCTGGATCAGCGCCGCCAGGTGACGCTTGTTGGCCATGCGCTGCTCGGCGAACTGCTGGCGGAAGGCGGCCTGTTCGGCGAACGGTTCCAGATCGCGCAGGCGATGCTGCGGATCGTCCAGCAGCGCTTCGCCAAGGCTGCTCACCAGCAGCCCGGTGAGGTGTGGGTTGGCCTGGTAGAGCCAGCGGCGGAAGGTGATGCCGTTGGTTTTATTGTTGATCCGCTCGGGATAGAGCGCGTGCAGGTCGGTGAACACCGTCTTGCGCATCAGCCCGGTGTGCAGCGCCGACACGCCGTTGACGCTGGAGGAGCCGAGGAACGCCAGATTGCCCATGCGCACGCGGCGCCCGTGATCCTCCTCGATCAGCGACACCGAGCGCAGCAGCTCGGCATCCTGCACGCCGCGCTGGCGCAGGCTGTCTAGGTGATGGGCGTTGATCAGGTAGATGATCTGCATGTGCCGCGGCAGCAGACGCTCCATCAGCCCCACCGGCCAGGTTTCCAGCGCCTCGGGCAGCAGCGTGTGGTTGGTGTAGTTCAGCGTCGCGGTGGTCAGCTGCCAGGCGTGTTGCCATTGCAGGCCGTGCACGTCGACCAAGAGGCGCATCAGCTCGGCCACGGCGATCGCCGGATGGGTGTCGTTGAGCTGGATCGCCGCATAGTCCGGCAGGTTGTCCAGCGTGCCGCGCTGGTCGAGGTGACGGCGCAGCAGGTCCTGCAGCGAGGCAGCGACAAAGAAATACTCCTGGCGCAGACGCAGCTCCTGGCCGGCCTCGGTGCTGTCGGCCGGATAGAGCACCCGCGAGATGCTTTGCGCCTTGGCCTCCTCGGCCACCGCGCCGATGTGGTCGCCGGCGTTGAAGCGCTCCAGATGGAAATCCGCCTCGGCCCGCGCGCGCCACAGGCGCAGGGTGTTCACGCTGGCGCCGCGCCAGCCGACGATCGGCGTGTCGTAGGCGATCGCCCGCACGCCCTCGGCCCAGTGCCAGAAGTGCCGGGCTTCGCCGCCGCTCTCGCCGGGGATCGCCGTGACATGGCCGCCGAAGCCGATCAGGTAGCTGACTTCCGGCCGCTCGAACTCCCAGGGATTGCCGAAGTCGAGCCAGGTCTCGGTCTGCTCGTGCTGCCAGCCGTCGACGATGGCCTGGCGGAACAGCCCGTGGTCGTAACGGATGCCGTAGCCATGCGCCGCCACCTGCAGCGTCGCCATGCTTTCCATGAAGCACGCCGCCAGCCGGCCGAGGCCGCCGTTGCCCAGCGCCGCATCGGGTTCGAGCAGGCGGATGCGCTCGATGTCGACGTCCAGCTCGGCCAGCGCCTCGCGCGCCACCTCGAACAGACCGAGGTTGCTCAAGCTGTCGACCAGCAGACGGCCGATGAGAAATTCCAGCGAGAGGTAGTACACCCGCTTGCAACCGCCCTCGTAGGTCTGCCGGGTGCATTCCATCCAGTGGTCGATGATGTGGTCGCGTGCGGCAAGCGCCACCGCCTCGAACCAGTCGTAGTCGGAAGCGCTTTCGGAGTCCTTGCCGACCGAATAGGTCAGCTTGCGCAAGACCTTCTCGCGGAACGCGCTGACTTCGTCGGAGGGGGAAACGCCGGATTCCTGCGTCATGGATGGTCCTCGCGGCTGGAAAACATACAAGAGGGACTCGTGGCGGTACGGCCGGTTCACCTCATCGGGCAGTCCAGACAGGTTTGCAGGTTTCCTTTACATCTGCGCGACCGCCCGTCCGGCGTACGCCGCTGGCAATTGCCGCGCAGCCCGTTATGATCGCGCACCTTTTTTATCGAAACGCGCGCCGTGAAACACTCGCTGATCGCCTCATCCGACCCGGAACGCCTGGAAACCTGGGCCCGCTACAGCAACGGCCTGTGCCGCGACTGCCACGCGACCTGCTGCACCCTGCCGGTGGAGGTGCGCATCGACGATCTGATCCGCCTGGGGCTGGTCGACGAGTTCGAGCGCGACGAACCGGCCAAGCAGGTCGCCCGGCGTCTGAGTCGCGAAGGGGTGGTCGAGCACTTCAACCACAAGCGCGAGATTTTCACCCTGACCCGTCTGGCCAACGGCGACTGCCTCTATCTCGACCGCCAGACGCGCCTGTGCACGGTCTACGCCAAGCGCCCTGACACCTGCCGCAACCACCCGCACGTCGGCCCGCGTCCGGGCTACTGCGCCTACCAGCGCAAGAGCGAGCGCCGCACCAGCCGCTGAAACCTGCGCCGCAGCGCCGGTTCGCCGCCGGCGCAGGCAGCCGGACGGCGCACTACCGACCGAGGTGATGCATGACTAGGCTGGCAAAATCGTGACTCAACAGTCATGCTTGGCGTCTTTCCTGTCTCCGCCACGTTTTAGGAATCTCCCCGGCATGAGCCGCGATAGCCGTTACCTGGAAGCCATCCTCCATCACGACATTCCGCTGACGCGCTCGCTGGGCCTGCGCGTCGCGCAGTGGGAAAATCACGAACTGCGCCTGAACGTGCCGTTGCAGCCGAACATCAACCACAAGAGCAGCATGTTCGGCGGCAGTCTGTACTGCGCCGCGGTGTTGGCTGGCTGGGGCTGGCTGCATCTGCGTCTGCGCGAAGCCGGCATCGAGGATGGCCACATCGTCATCCACGAAGGCCAGATCGAATACCCGCTGCCAGTGGTCGACGATGCAATCGCCATCTGCTCCGCGCCGACGCCGGAAGCCTGGGAGCGCTTCGAAGCGATCTACCGCCGCCGCGGCCGCTCGCGCCTGGAACTGCACAGCCGCATCCTCGCCGCCGACGGCCGCGACGCGGTGCGTTTCACCGGGCAGTTCGTGCTGCACAAATAGCCCCGCCCGCGGCCTCGCGATCATCCCGCCTTTAGCGCAGCGCCGGCCTCACGGTTGCTGCGCGATATCCAGCAGTTCGCCACGCCAGTCGGCGCCGGCCGGCAGCGCCAGGAACGACGGATTCAGATAGCCCTCGCGCGCTTCGTAGGTCAGCGGCGCGCCGGCGACATCCAGCACTTCGCCGCCCGCCCCTTCGAGCACGCCTTGCGCGGCCGCGGTATCCCACTGCGAGGTCGGCGCCAGGCGCGGATAGCAGTCGGCGGAGCCCTCGGCGAGCAGGCAGAACTTCAGCGAGCTGCCGACGTTCGCCAGCTCGAGTTCGCCGAAGCGCTGGCGCAGGCGTTCGAGCAGCTGTTCCTGGGCCGGACTGCTGTGCCGCCGGCTGGCCACCACGGTGAAAGCGCCGACCGGCTGCCGACGTGTGCGCAGCGGGCGGAGCGTGCCGTCCACCTCGCCACACCAGGCGCCCAGCGCGGCGCCACCGTAATAGCAGCGACCATTGGCGGGGATTCCCACCACACCGAAGCACACTCGGCCGCGCTCGATCAGCGCCACGTTGACGGTGAACTCCTCGCTGCCGGCGATGAATTCCTTGGTGCCGTCCAGCGGATCGACCAGCCACCAGCGCGTCCAGCCGGCGCGCTCGGCCAGCGGCAGCGCGCAGTCCTCTTCGGACAGTACCGGAATGCCGGGATCCAGCGCCGTCAGACCGTCGAACAGCAGCCGATGCGCAGCCATGTCCGCCGCCGTCACCGGCGACTCGTCGGCCTTGGTCTGCACCGCCAGCTCGCGGCGCCAGTACGGCAGGATCGCCGCACCGGCCGCGCGCACCAGCTCGATCACCGCCAGCAGGTAGGGATGACTCATTGGCCGAACTCCCCACGCTGGGTCAGCAGATCGCGCGCCAGGTACAGCGCGGCCAGCGCACGGCCCTCGCTGAACTGCGGATGCTGGATCAGGCTCGACAGTTCGCTCAGCGGATACTGCTCGACGCGCATCGGCTCCGGCTCGTCGCCCGGCAGGCGCTCGGGATAGAGGTCGCGCGCCAGCACCACCTGGATTTTCTGGCTCATGTAGCCCGGCGACAGCGACAGCTCGGTCAGCAGTTCCAGGCGACGCGCGCCGAAACCGGCTTCTTCCTTGAGCTCGCGATTGGCCGCCTCGAGTACGTCCTCGCCCGGCTCGATCAGGCCCTTGGGCAGCGAAAGCTCGTAGCTGTCGGTACCGCCGCAGTATTCCTCGATCAGCAGCACGTTGTGCGCATCGGCCAGCGCCACGATCATCACCGCGCCGTAGCCGGTTCCCTTGCCGACCAGGCGCTCGTAGGTGCGCTCGACACCATTGGAGAAGCGCAGCTGCAGCTCCTCGACGCGGAACAGGCGGCTGCTCGCAACGATCTCACGGGCAAGCACGGTGGGTTTCTGGCGCATGGGACACTCCTGCAAACGCGAGCAGCTATCATAACCCGGCTTCTGACGGCAGCCGTGAACGCTTTGCTGCACGCCACCGTCTCAACCCTATCCGACCATCAAGAGCCTGCCATGATCGCCGCCCCGCCCTGGTCCACCATCGATACCGTCCTGCTCGACATGGACGGCACGCTGCTGGACCTGCATTTCGATAATCACTTCTGGCTCGAATTCCTGCCGCAACGCTACGCCGAACGCCACGGCATCAGCCGCACGATGGCCGAAATGGAGCTGACGCCGCTGTTCAACGAGCACCAGGGCAAGCTGACTTGGTACTGCCTGGACTTCTGGACCCGTGAGCTCGGCCTGCCGATCCGCGAGATGAAGCGCGAGATCGCCCACCTGATTGCCCTGCGTCCAGCCGCCGACCAGTTTCTCGCAGCACTGCGCGATGCCGGTAAACGCGTGGTGCTGATCACCAATGCCCATCGCGATTCGCTGTCGCTGAAGCTCGAGCGCGTCGAACTGGCGCCCTGGTTCGACCGTCTGATCAGTTCGCATGATTATGGCTTCCCCAAGGAAGATGCGCAGTTCTGGCACGCCCTGCGCCAGGATCTGGAGCTGGCACCGGAGCGCGCGCTGTTCATCGACGACAGCCTGCCGATCCTGCGCAGCGCCCGCGCGTTCGGCATCGCCCATCTGCTGGCAGTGCGCGAACCGGACAGCCGGCGCGGGCACAAGGACACCGAAGAATTCGCCGCAGTCGAAAGCTATCTGGAGCTGGTCCGCAGTCTGCAAGAGCGCGCAGCCTGACAAAGCGCGCTTTTCTACCTCGAGTAACCCCGTAGAATCGTCGCGCCGCGAGCGCCACGACCATGACGCGCCTCGCAGCGCCCTCTGCGCGTTGGCTGGCCCGCGCACAGGTTCATCTTCTGGCCGACCAGACAACCGACCACGGTGCAAGGAATGGAACAGGTTATGCCTACAGCTGAGCGCTGGCCGCACAGCAGCAGCGAAATGGGCGAACGGATTCGCCAACACGACTGGCAGGTCACCCCGCTGGGTCCGCCCGCGAACTGGCCGGCGGCCCTGCGCCTGCTGGTCGATACGATCCTCGATGCCCCCGGGCCCATGTGCATCCTCTGGGGCGAGGACAACATCCAGCTGTACAACGACGCCCACGCGCGGCTGATCGGCCGGCGCCATCCGGCCGAGCTCGGCACCCCGGCCTGCGGCACCTGGGGCGCCACCTGGGAATTGCTCGAACCCGCCTGCGACGGCGCGCGCCGCGGCGAGGCGCGCCTGCTGCACAACCGCCACATGCTGATCGAGCGCCACGACGACGCGGAAGATGCCTGGTTCGACATGGCGCTGAGCCCGATCCGCGACAGCCGCGGCAAGATCGCCGGCCTGCTGCTGTGCCTCAACGAAACCAGCGAGCGCATGCGCAGCGAGGCCCGCCTGTCGCAGACCGCGCTGCGCTACAAGCTCAGTGCCGAGGCCTATCGCCTCAGCGAACAGCGCCTGCAGCTGGCGCTGGAAGCCAGCGACCTGATCGGCATCTGGGACTGGGACGTGCAGGGCGGAGCGACCTGCGAGCAGGTCGAGCTGCTCTGCCATGTGTCGGAGCAGGACTATACGAGCCCCCAGCAGAGCCTCTCGGTCCAGCCGTTCGTCGAGCACATCCACCCCGACGACCGCGCCCGCGTGCTCGCGGCGATGCAGCAATGCGTCGCCGGCAACGGCACCTTCGCCGAGCGTTACCGGCTGCACGCTGACGACGAACAGCCGCGCTGGGCCTACGCGCGCGGGCGCTGCCACTACGGCGAAGACGGTCGCGTGCTGCGCTTTCCCGGCGCGGTGATGGACATCAGCCGTCAGCACGCCAGCGAACTGGCCCTGCGCAAGAGCGAGGCGGAGATCAAGATGATCACCGACGCGCTGCCGCTGCTGATCGGCTACATCGACGACCAGGAACGCTTCCGCTTCAACAACCGCTACTACGAGGACTGGTTCGGCTATCCGCCGGAATGGCTGCGCGGCAAGACCGTGCGCGAGATCCTCGGCGAGGCCGGTTACCAGCTGCGATGCGCCAACATCCGCGCCGCGCTGAACGGCGAAACGGTGACCTTCGAGGCCCACAGCCCGCACCGCGACGGCGGGCAGCGGCGCTCGCTGGTGCACTACCTGCCGCGCGTCGACGTCAACGGCAAGGTGATCGGCTTCTTCGTCATGGCGCTGGACGTCACCGAGCGCTGGCGTGCCGAACAGGCCCTGCGCGAACTCAACGAGACGCTGGAAAGCCGTATCCAGGAACGCACCCAGGCGCTGGCCGAGGTCTACGAACGCCTGCTCAAGGAAATGGCCAGCCGCGAACAGGCCCAGGACGCCCTGCGTCAGGCGCAGAAGATGGAGGCCGTCGGCCAGCTCACCGGCGGCATCGCGCACGACTTCAACAACATGCTCACCGGCATCATCGGCGGGCTGGACCTGATCCAGCGCTACATCCAGTCCGGCCGCCACGGCGAAACCCAGCGTTTCATCGACGCCGCGGTCACCTCCGCCAATCGCGCCGCCGCACTCACCCATCGCCTGCTGGCCTTCGCCCGCCGTCAGCCGCTGAACCTCAAGCGGGTCGAACTCAACGCGCTGATCGACTCGATGCACGACCTGCTGATCCGCACGCTCGGCAGCCATATCCAGATCGAAACGCAGCTGCAGGCCGATCTGTGGCCGGCCTACAGCGACGACAACCAGCTGGAAAGCGCGCTGCTCAACCTGGTGATCAACGCCCGCGACGCCATGCCCGATGGCGGCACGCTACGCATTGGCACCGCCAACGTGGTGCTCGAGCGTGCTCGTCAGGTCGGCGACCTGGCGCCCGGCGCCTACGTCACCCTGACGGTCGCCGACAGCGGCTGCGGCATGACGCCCAAGGTGCTGGCCAGCGCCTTCGAGCCGTTCTTCACCACCAAGCCCATCGGTCAGGGCACCGGCCTCGGACTGTCGATGATCTACGGCTTCGCCCGGCAAGCGGGCGGGCACCTGCAGATCACCAGCGAGCCGGACGCCGGCACCGAAGTCTGCCTGTACCTGCCGACCCACGCCGAAGCGGTACCCTGCGCCCCGGCGCCCAGTGCCGCTGCCGCGGTGCTGCGCGCCCAGCAGGGCGAATGCGTGCTGGTGGTCGAGGACGACCCGGCGGTGCGCCTGCTGGTGCTCGATGTGCTGGAAATGCTCGGTTATCAGGCTCTGGAAGCGGCCGAAGGCACTGCGGCGGTGGCAATTCTGGAATCGGAGCAGCGCATCGATCTGCTGGTCACCGACGTCGGCCTGCCGGGCATGAACGGCAGGCAGTTGGCCGATATCGCTCGCCAGCGCCGTCCGCAGCTGCCGGTGCTGTTCATGACCGGCTATGCCGAGCGCGCTGCCAGCAGCGGGTTCCTCGACAGCGGCATGGACATGATCAGCAAGCCCTTCACCATCGACCAGCTGGCGCAGCAGATCAGCGCCAGCCTGGCCGAGAACGATGGTCAGTCGGACCGCGCGCAACCCCTCCAGAACCAGTCCTAGACCGCTTCGCTTGTTTGAAGTTCCTTTTTCAAAACAAATACTTGCGGAGTTTGCGCAAGATCACACCTTTCATCGGCGGGCGCTTGCAGCGTAGCGGCATGGCGGGTAAGGATCGCGGCGCCATCCACTCTGAGGTTGCGTCAATGAAGTATTCCTCGATTCTGCTGTTGTCCGCGAGCCTGCTCAGCAGCGCCGCATTTGCCGGAAGCAATACCGAAGCGGCCGTTGGCGGCGCGCTGGGCGGCGCGCTGGGCTCGGTGGTCGGTGAACACCTGGGCGGCTCCACTGGCGCCGCCATCGGTGCCGGTGTCGGCGGCGCGGCCGGCGGTGCCGTCGGCGCGGACCGGCGCAACCGTACCGAAGCGGCCATCGGCGGCGGTCTGGGCGCGGCCGGCGGCAACGTCATCGGTCAGCGGGTCGGCGGCAGCACCGGCGGCCTGATCGGTGCGGCGGTCGGTGGCGGCGCCGGCGGCGCGCTAGGCAATGCCTACGGCGATGACGACCGCGACTACCGCGATCGTGACCGGCGCTATTACCGCGACGGGCATCGCCACCCCGGCAAGGGCCACTACAAGAACAAGTGGCACAAGCACCATCGCTGAGCACTGCCAGCGGGCAGCCACGCAGGCATGACGAAGAGGCCGGGCGGATCATCGATCCCCCGGCCTCTTCGCCGTTCAGGCCAGCGCTTCGAGCGCGCGGCGCAGACTGTCCGGGATCGGCGTCGGACGGTTGTCGGCGCGACGCACGAAGACGTGGACGAAACGCCCGGCAGCGCTGGCCTCGTCTTCGCCACGGCGAAACACCGCCAGTTCGTACTGCACCGATGAACTGCCCAGGCGGGCAACGCGCAGGCCGACCTCGATGGCATCCGGGAAGGCGATGGACGCGAAGTAGTCGCACGAGGAGCTGACCACGAAGCCGACCACCTCGCCGTCGTGGATATCCAGCCCGCCGTGCTGGATCAGGTAGGCATTCACTGCCGTATCGAAAAAGCTGTAGTAGGTCACGTTGTTGACGTGGCCGTAGAGGTCGTTGTCGTGCCAGCGCGTGCTGATGGCATGGAAATGCCGGTAGTCGTCGCGCAGATGCCGGGCTTGCTCGGACATACAGTGGATCCTTCAGTAGGCGGCACGGTAGATGGCCAGGGCATCGGCCTCGGTGACTTCGCGCGGGTTGTTCACCAGCAGGCGCTGCTGCAGCATCGCCTCCCTCGCCAGCTGCGCCAGCTGGCCCTGCGCCACACCGGCATCACGCAGACGGGTCGGCAGCCCCATCCGTGCGCCCAGCTGCTCGAACGCCTCGATCAACTGCTCGGCGGCGCAGCGGCCGGCATCCAGCGCATCGCCCAGCACCAGCGGCGCCAGCTCGCGATAGTGCGGGCGCGCCGCGACGAGGTTGAAGCGCAGCACGTGCGGCAGCACCAGCGCGTTGGACAGCCCGTGCGGAATATGGAAGTTGCCGCCCAGCGGATAGGCCAGCGCGTGCACCGCCGCCACCGGTGCGTTGGCGAAGGCCTGGCCGGCGAGGCAGGCGCCGAGCAGCATGGCCTGGCGCGCCTCGCGGTTGCTGCCGTTGTGCACCGCCTCGTCCAGATTCGCTGCCAGCAGACGCAGCGCCTCGCGCGCCAGCAGGTCGGACAGCGGGTTCTTCTTCAGCGCGCTGGTGTACGCCTCGATGGCATGCACCATCGCATCGATGCCGGTCGCCGCAGTCACCGCGGGCGGCAGGCCGAGCGTGAGGTCGGCATCGAGCAGCGCCAGATCCGGTAGCAGCAGCGGCGAGACCACACCCATCTTGGTGGTCGCGCCGGTGGTGACGATGGCGATGGGCGTCACCTCCGAGCCGGTGCCGGCGGTGGTCGGCACCTGGATCAGCGGCAGCCGCTGGCCCTTGGCGTTGCCGACGCCGTAGATGTCTGGCAGCGTCTGCTTGTTCTGCGGATGCGCCAGCAGCGCCACCAGCTTGGCGACGTCCATCGAGCTGCCGCCGCCGAAGCCGATGATCAGATCGGCCTGCGCGGACTGCGCGTGCTCCACCGCCGCCAGCACGACGCTCTCCGGCGGGTCGGCCAGCACCTGGTCGTAGACGGCGACCGGCAAACCTTCGCCGGCGAAGCCCGGCAACACCTCATCGAGCAGGCCGAAGCGGGTGATGCCCGGATCGGTCACCAGCAGCACCGAACGCGCGCCGCGCTCCCGGCACAGGCTGGCCAGACGGCGTGACGAACCGGGTTCGCAGATCAACTGGGCGGTAGTGGCAAAGCTGAACGGATGCATGGTGCCTCCTGTAGTCGAGTGTCAGAACGCGAACGCGCTTTCCGGCAATGCCATCAGGCACGCCGCGCCGCCCTGGATCGCTTCGCGGTGCGCGCTGGCACGCGGCAGGACACGGCGCAGGTAGAACTCCGCACTGGCCAGCTTGGCCTGATAGAAGTCTTCCTCGCCGCTGCCCTGCTCCAGTGCATCCTGAGCCCGCGCCGCGGCCTGCAGCCAGAAGCCGGCCAGCAGCACGTAGGCCGAGTACTGCAGGAAATCTACCGACACCGCGCCGATCTCCTGGGGGTCGCGCTGGGTTGCGGCGATTACCTCGGCGCTCAGCTCGCGCCACTCGCCAAGTCGCGTCTGCACCCGGCTGGCCAGCTCGTGCAGCGCCGGTCGGTCGATCTGCTGGTCGCAGACTTCGCTGAATTCTGCCTGTAGCGCCGACAGCTCCGCGCCGCCATCACCGAGCAGCTTGCGCCGAATGTAATCCAGCGCCTGGATGCCGTTGGTGCCCTCGTAGAGCTGGGTGATGCGGCTGTCGCGCATCAGCTGCTCCATGCCCCATTCGCGGATGTAGCCGTGGCCGCCGTAGATCTGCACGCCGAGACTGGCGACTTCCTGGCCCATGTCGGTGAAGAACGCCTTGACGATAGGGATCAGCAAGGCCGCGCGCTTGCTCGCCGCCTTGCGATAGCTCGGCTCGGGATGGCCGTGTTCGAGATCCAGCTGGCGCGCGGTATAGGCCGCCAGCATGCGGCTACCCTCGACCAGCGTCTTTTGCGTCAGCAGCATGCGCCGCACGTCCGGGTGGACGACGATCGGGTCGGCCGGTTTGTCCGGATGCTGCGCCCCCGTCAGCCCGCGCGACTGCAGGCGTTCACGGGCGTAGGCGAGCGAGCCCTGGAATGCCTGCTCGGCAATGCCCAGGCCCTGCAGACCGACCTGGAAACGCGCGTCGTTCATCATGGTGAACATGCAGGCGAGGCCCTGGTTCGGCTCGCCGACGATCCAGCCGGTGGCGCCGTCGAAGTTCATCACGCAGGTCGCCGCGCCCTTGATGCCCATCTTGTGTTCGATAGCACCGCAGCTCAGCGCGTTGCGCGCGCCGGGCGTGCCGTCGGCGTTGGCGATGAACTTGGGCACCAGCAGCAGGCTGATGCCCTTCACCCCGGCCGGCGCATCCGGCAGCCGTGCCAGCACCAGATGCACGATGTTCTCGCTCATGTCGTGCTCGCCGCCGGAGATGAATATCTTGCTGCCGCTGACCTTGTAGCTACCGTCCGCCTGCGGCTCGGCGCGGGTGCGCAGCAGCGCGAGATCGGTGCCGGCCTGCGGTTCGGTCAGGCACATGGTGCCGCTCCAGCGGCCGCTGACCAGCTTCTCCAGATAGGCATTCTTCAACGCGTCGCTGCCGTGCTTGTACAGCGCCAGCACCGCGCCCTCGGTCAGCCCCGAATAGATGCGGAACGACAGCGACGCCGCCATCAGCATCTCTTGGAAGTTGCACGCCACCAGCTGCGGGAAGCCCTGGCCGCCGTATTCGCTCGGCCCGGTCATGCTCGCCCAGCCGTTGTCGACGTACTGCTGGTAGGCCTCGACGAAGCCCTGCGGCGTCTTTACCTCGCCGTTTTGCAGGGTCACGCCCTCCTCGTCGCTGTTGCGATTGAGCGGGGCGATCTCGCCGCCGGTGTAGCGCGCCGCCTCTTCCAAAACGCCGTCGATCAGCTCGCGGTCCAGGCCGTTGCCGAGCAATTCGCAATGACTGGTGGCGTCGAACAACTCGTGCAGCACGAAACGCATGTCACGCAGCGGTGCCTTGTAGTCCATGCTCAAGCCTCCTTCCGGTAGTCGGCGAAGCGGCCGCCAAGAGTGGCCAGGTTGTCAATCAGCGCGGCCGGCTGCCAGTGCGCGCCGTGGCGCTCGGCCAGTGCGTTCAGGCGGTTGCGAATGGCGGGCAATCCTTGGCGATCAGCCCAGGTCATCGGCCCGCCGACTTCCGCCGGGAAGCCATAGCCGTAGAGGTAAACGGTGTCGATGTCGGCGCTGGACTCGGCCATGCCTTCCTCGAGAATCTTCGCGCCCTCGTTGACCAGTGCCAGCAGGCAGCGCTCGAGGATTTCCTCGCTGCCGATCTCGCGACGCTGAAAGCCGAGGCGCTCGGACTCGCGCTGCACCAGCGCATCCACTTCGGGGTCGTGTTCGGCCTGGCGGCTGCCCTCGGCGTAACGGTAGTAGCCCATGCGCGACTTCTGGCCGAAGCGCCCCAGTTCGCAGAGGCGGTTGTCGACCTGCACCTCGGGCTCTTCCTGGCCCTTGCCGGATAGCTCGCGGGCGCGCCATTCCAGATCGATACCGACCACGTCGTACATGCGGAACGGCCCCATGGCGAAGCCGAAGCCCTGCAGCGCGCCGTCCACCTGGTGTGGGTAAGCGCCTTCGAGCAGCATCATCCGCGCCTCGCGCACGTAGGTGGCGAGCATGCGATTGCCGATGAAGCCCTGACAGTTGCCGGCGACCACGCCGACCTTGCCCATGCGCTTGCCGAGCGAGGTGGACGCCTCGAGCACGGCTTTGGAGGTCTTCGCGCCGCGGACGATCTCCAGCAGTTTCATGATGTGCGCCGGGCTGAAGAAGTGCAGACCGACGACCTGCTCCGGCCGCTTGGTGACCGCGGCGATGGCGTCGATATCCAGCGCCGAGGTATTGCTGGCGAGGATGCCGCTCGGCTTCACGACGCCGTCCAGCTCGCGGAAGATCTTCTGCTTGAGTTCGAGGTTTTCGTAGACGGCTTCGATCACCAGATCGGCGTCCTTCAGCGCCTGGTAATCGGCCGCCTTGCCAATGCAGGCGCGCCGCGCCTGGGCCTGCGCCTCGTCGATACGGCCCTGACGGACGTTGTGCGCGTAGGTGTCGGCCACCACGCCCAGCGCCTGTTCGAGCATTTCCGGGTTGTTGTCCAGCCACAGCACCCGCACGCCGGCGTTGGCCAGGCTCATGACGATGCCGCGGCCCATGGTGCCGGCGCCGATGACGGCGGCGGTCTGGATATCGAAGCGGGTTTGGCTCATTGCAGCTGTCCTCGTTGCACGGCTGGAAAAACTGGAGACCAACCATAGACGAAGACGCTACTATTTTTGAAATTTAGTCTTGTGATGTTTCGGATTCGCCGAATGAATATCAACAGCTTCGATCTCAACCTGCTGCGCGTGCTCGACGCCCTGCTGCGCGAACGCAGCGTTTCCCGTGCTGCACAACGGCTATCGCTCAGCCAGCCGGCGGTCAGCAATGCGCTCAATCGCCTGCGTGAAGTGCTCGACGACCCGCTGCTGGTACGCGTCGCCCGCACCATGCAGCCGACACCGCGCGCCCTGAACCTGGAGGCGCCGATCCGTGAGGCGTTGCAGCAGATCGAGCACACCCTCAACGCCGGCGATTTCTTCGACCCGGCGACCAGCCGCCAGCGCTTCGCCATCGCCGTCACCGACTATGTCGAGCTGATCTGCATGCCAGCGCTGATGGCACATCTGGCCAAGGTGGCGCCGGGGATTCAGCTGGCGATTGAGCATCTGACGCCGACCCTGCCGGCCGAAGCGCTGGACCACGGCGAACTGGATCTGGCGCTGGGCCGCTTTCTCGAGGTGCCGACGCGTTTTCAGCGCCGGCGCTGGACCAGCGAGACGTTGCAGGTCGCGCTGCGCCGCGATCATCCGCTGGTGGATGGGGGGCTGGATCTGGACGGGTTCCTGCGCCTGCGCCACCTCTGGGTCCATGGCGGGCAGACCCGCGGCATGGTCGATCAGTGGCTGGAAGAACAGGGCCTGCAGCGCGAGGTGGTCTACACCACGCCGAACTACCTGCAGGCCGCGCATATCGTCGCTAGCAGCGACCTCGCGGCCGTGCTGCCAACCCAGCTCGCGCGGCATTTCGCCAGGCTGCTGCCGCTGCAGCTGTTCGACCTGCCGTTCGATCTCGGCCCCTTCCAGCTGGATATCGTCAGCGTCGCCCAGCGCGAGAAGGATGCGGCCCTGCAGTGGCTGATCGAACAGATGGTGGCGGTCGCGCAACACTGACCACCGCGACGGTTTCCTGTGCTGCAGACAGCAGAAAGCCCGCCGAAGCGGGCTTTCTCTGACCATTTCATTCCTTGAGCTGCCGTCCTGGCGTGGCCGATCTTCCATGATCCCGAGCGCGTCCTGCGCTGCGGAGACGGGCATAGATTAAGCCGCCGACCGGGGCGGACAAAGCAGCCATCGGCGCGACGGCGTGTAAGCCTTTTGCCATAGCGACGCCAAACGCGCTTCCCGCCTTCGGAATCGCGGGTGAATCATGCCGGGCGATCTTCCGGCTGGCCGGCCAGGCGCGCCGGAATCAGCCGCCGCAGCGGCTTGCCGATCACCCGGCGCAAAGCCGGGCTGTGCAGGCACACCGCGCCCGCCAGCCCGACCAGACACCCCAGCACCGTGTCGTAGAAGCGCGCCTCGATCAGCGCCGACGCCGAACCATGGCCCAGGGTGGCAGCCTCGGCCAGCAGGATGGTCAGCGGCGTGATGAAGATCGCGGCAAAGGCGTAATGCCGCACCACGGCGGTCTCCACGACGAAGCACAGCACCATCATCAGCAACGGAATGGTCCACTTGTCCAGCGGCATCAGCAGCATGCCCCAGGCCACCAGCAGGCCGATGCCGGTGCCGAGGATGCGCTGCAGCTGCTTGTTCCACACCGCACGCAGCGTGGCGCCCTGGATCACCGCCAGGCAGCTGACCGGAACCCAGTAGGCCTTCTCCAGCTGCAGCAACTGGGCGAGCGCCAGCGAGAGACCGACGAACACGCCGATCAGCAGCGAATCGAACACCACATAGTCGAAGCTCGCCGGCGGCAGCGGCTCCACCGGTTGCGGCGCCTGCAGCCGCAGCACGTACAGGCTGTAGAAGAAGGCGATCAGCGCCGCCAGCAGCGTGCCCATGCCCAGCAGGCCGACCATCAGCGGCACCTGCAGCACGTCCAGCGGCGTGTACATGCCGATGGCGGCAGCCATGATGATGAACAGGCTGCTCGGCATACCGGTGCGGTAGAAACGGCAGACCATCGTCACCAGCATGGTGATGAATATCAGCACAGGCACCATCGTCCACGGCCAGAAATGGCTCATCAGCCCCAGCGTGTAGCAGGCGAGCATGCCGAAGGCGCAGGCCATCAGTGTGACCATGCGGTGCGACAGCGGCGTCGCCGGCAGATAGAGGAACACCAACCCGCCGAGGGACGACACCAGACCGTAATCGAGGCGATCGAACCAGGCGCCGACGCACAGCGGCAAGCCGGTGGCCAGCGCCGCGGCGAAAGGCATCTGCCAGCGCCGGTCGCTGGGATGAATGGTGGTCAGCAGGCGCAACTGCTCGCCCAGCAGCTCGAGCATTCGCTGCCATCGGTTTCGCATCGCGGGCTCTCCTCGTGAGGTCAGGATCGGCCTCGGTGGCCGGACATTCTACTTCCGCCCCGTCGCGTGGCGGCCGTCTATGCTCAAGGTTCGGCAAAACGTGCACGCGGAAGGAGACCAGCCATGCTCGATGTGCAGTTGTACCGCTACAACCCGGAACGCGACGACGTGCCCTACATGCAGACCCTGCAGATACCGGACGAGCTGCGCCAGCGCATGGTGCTGGACGTCCTGGAGTATCTGCGCGAGCAGGACCCGTCGCTGGCCTACCGCCGCTCCTGCCGCGAAGGCGTGTGCGGCTCGGATGGCATGAACATCGGCGGCAAGAACCGCCTGGCCTGCGTCACCCCGGTGCCCGAAGCGCTGGACAGCACCGGTCGCCTGGTCATCCGGCCCTTGCCCGGCATGCCGGTGATCCGCGATCTGGTGGTCGATCAGAGCCAGTTCTTCCGGCAATACGAACGCATCCGTCCGTGGCTGATCAACGACCAGCCGACGCCGAGCATCGAGCGCCTGCAGTCACCGCAGCAGCGCGCGCAGCTCGACGGCCTCTACGAATGCATCCTCTGCGGCTGCTGCTCGTCGCAATGCCCGTCGTGGTGGTGGAACCCGGAAAAGTACATCGGTCCGGCCGGTCTGCTGCAGGCCTGGCGCTTCATCGCCGACAGCCGCGACACCGCTGCCGCCGAGCGGCTGGCGGATCTGGACGATCCGTTCAGCGTGTTCCGCTGCCGCAGCATCGGCAACTGCAGCTGGGTTTGTCCGAAGGGACTCAACCCGATGGGCGCGATCGGCCATATCCGTCGTGAGCTGCTGGCGCGGGGCACCTGACCGAGCGGCCGAAACCAGTAGTGGCACTTTGCCTTAACGATGTTTAATCTCTGCCACCGCCGCGGCCCCGCCGCTCCCGAGCTCAGCCGCCAGCCGTCATGGACCGCCACCGCCCTTCCGCCACTTCTGAAGCCTCGCCGCCGCCACGCCGGTCACGTGCGAGCGCGCTGGTTTCGCTGGGTTATGTCCTCGGCCTGCTGCTGGTCTTCGCCTTCAGCCTCTATCTGCTGCCGGCACACACCGGGGTCGGCAAGCTCCTCTGGGGCAACTGAACCGCGCGAAGCCCGACCGGCGGTAGCTACTTTGGTAGCAGCCCCATAGTTGCATAGCCGCCCGCCGCGCATGCTCGTAACGTCGCCTTGAAAGCAGTGCATCCGTCCTGCAGCCTCACGAGCGAAGCCGTCATGCTGTCAATTCTTCGATCCCGCTCCGGTGCCCGTCAGGGCGATGGTGTCACCAGCCTGCTCGGCAGCGCCGCGCAGTTGCCCGAACAACTCGCGGCGCTGCGTCTGGAGCCGACCTACATTGCCGGCTTCGTCTCGCCGCATGTCGATCTCGATGCGGTCGCACGCCTGATCCGCCAGCGCTTCCCGCAGGCGGTCATCAGCCTGTGCACCACCGCCGGCGAGCTGTCGAGCCAGAATACCCAGCTGTACTGCAGCACCGGTGCGCATTGGGATCGCGTGGCGCTGCAACTGTTCGACGCCAGCGTGATTGCCGCTGCCGAGATCGTCCACGTACCGCTGGAATGCGAGGACATCCGCGGCCAGGGCACGCGCCTGAGCATGGCGCAACGCATCGCCCGGCTGACCGAGTCGCTGCGGCGCCTGCAGGTGAAGATGCCGATCGACTATCGCGACACCCTGGCGAACATCGTCTTCGACGGCCTTTCGGCGTCCGAATCGTTCTTCATGGAAGCGCTCTACGAATCCGGCCGCTTCCCCTGCTTGTTCGTCGGCGGCTCGGCCGGCGGCAAGCTCGACTTCAAGGCCACCCAGCTGCATGACGGCACGCGTGCCTACCAGAACCATGCGCAGATCGTCTTCCTCAAATGCGCCCGCGACGTGCGCTTCGGCGTGTTCAAGAGCCAGAACTTCGAGCCGACCGCGCTCAGTCTCAGCGTCCTCAGCGCGTCGCTGGAAGACCGCTACATCAGCCAGGTGGTCGATGCGCGCGGCAACATCCGTTCGATGGTCGCCGCCCTCTGCGAGGCGCTGCATTGCACGCCGGGCGAGCTGGAGGCGCGGCTGGCGGATTATTCCTTTGCCATCCGCGTCGGCGAGGAGGTGTTCGTGCGCTCGATCGCGCGGATCGACTTCGCCAACGAGCGCGTGCACCTGTTCTGCGACGTCGCCCCCGGCGAGGAGCTGGTGATGGTCAAGCGCACCCCGCTGGTGGAAGCCACCCGCCGCGACTTCCAGCGCTTCATGCGCGACAAGCCCGGCCGGCCGCTGGTCGGTATTCTCAACGACTGCATCCTGCGCCGGCTGAACAATGCCCAGTCGCTCGACGGCATGCACGCGGTGTTCGGCGACACGCCGGTGCTCGGCTACTCCACCTTCGGCGAGATCCTCGGGCTGAACCTGAACCAGACGCTGACGGCGGTGTTCTTCTTCCGCACCAGCGATCAGGCCGGGTTTCGCGACGAATACACCGACAACTTCATCGCCTACCACGGCGAGTTCAAGGCGTTCTTCCTGCGCCGGCAGATCAAGAAACTCACCGGTCTGAGCCAGGTGGTGGTCAAGCAGATCGACCAGTTCAAGCGCCAGGACTACCACAGCAGCCTCGACATCAACGGCCTCGACGAGCATATCCGCCCGGTGTTCCGCGGCCTCGCCGATCTCGGCGCGGTGCTGCTCGATGCCGACCGCCAGCGTCAGCACATGGCCGACCAGCTGAGTCAGTGCGCCACCGACCTGCACGGTTCGATGGACGAACTGGCGCTGACCATCGACCAGCAGGCGCAGGTGATCGACCAGGCCGGCACGTCGGTCAGCCAGATGGTCGATCAGGCCGATGCGGTGGTCGGCAGCGCGCGCGCCCTGGCGCAGTCGAGCCAGCGCATCCAGTCGGTGGTGCAGACCATCCAGCAGATCGCCGGACAGACCAACCTGCTGGCGCTCAACGCAGCGATCGAAGCCGCGCGCGCCGGCGAGATGGGCCGCGGCTTCGCCGTGGTCGCCGACGAAGTTCGCAAGCTGGCCGAGATCACCCGCCGGAACGCCGAGGAGATCGGAACCGACATCGACCGTCTGGCCGATGCCATACGTGCGGTGGCGCAGCACATCGAGAGCCAGTCGGCGGACGTCGGCTCGCTGACCGATGTACTCGAAGCGCTGCAGAGCACCAGCGAGGCCACCGCCGGCACGTCGCGGCGGACCAAGGGCGTCGCCGACCATCTGCTCGGCCTGACCACCCACTGAGTTTCGCCGCGGCAACGAAAAAGGGCGTGCCGAAGCACGCCCTGTTTACTTTCCGTCCGCTCAGAAGCGGTCGCGCAGCACCAGCTCGTCGAACGGCAGCTTGCCGACGCGCGGCTTGGGCTCGACCGTGCGCTTGCCCACCGCGACCATCAGGCCAATCACATGGTTGGCCGGCAGCTTGATCAGCCGCGCCACGGCATCGAAATCGAAGCCGTCCATCGGGCAGGAGTCCAGCCCCTTGCCGCGCGCCGCCAGCATCAGCGTCTGCGCCAGCAGGCCGCAGCTGCGCATGGTCTCGTCGCGCTGCACCTGCGGCTTACCGCGGTAGTAATTGTCGATGGCGCCGGCCATGTAATCCTGCACCTGCTCCGGCGCACCTTCCCAGACGCGGCGCGCATCCGCTTCCCAGCTGTCGAGCTTGGCGCAGACCACCACCAGCATCGAGGCCTCGGTCATCTGCGCCTGGTTCCAGCCCACCTCGCGGATCTGCGCGCGCAGCGCCGGATCGCTGACCTCGACCAGTCGCACGTGCTGCAGGTTGAACGCCGACGGTGCGTGCAGCGCCAGGCGCAGCAGCTCGTCCTTCTCCTCGCGGCTGAGCTGGAAGTCAGGATCGTAGGCTTTGATCGCACGGCGGCTCTGGATGGCGTCTTCGATGGTCATGGGCTTCTCCCGAATCAAGAATGGCCGCCATGCTAGCGACGCGAAATGATCGAAACCACCGGTACTTTCCGATCAAACCGATCGAGCAGCACGATACTTTGCGCGGCGAACGCCCACGAAAAAGCCGCCCGAAGGCGGCTTTTGTTGAACGACGGATCGCAGCTTAGAGTTGCGGGCCGGCGTTCTTGATGGCGTCGGAGACGTCGAACTTCTTGAAGTTCTCGACGAACTTGCCTGCCAGCTCCTTGGCCGCCAGATCGTAGGCGCTCGGGTCAGCCCAGGTATTGCGCGGGTTGAGCAGCTGGGTTTCGACGCCCGCAACGGCCTTCGGCACGTCCAGGTTGATGATCGGCAGGTGCTCGGTTTCGGCACCGACCAGCGCGCCGCTCTGGATCGCCGCGATCACCGCGCGGGTGGTCGGGATGTTGAAGCGCTTGCCGACGCCGTAGCCACCGCCGGTCCAGCCGGTGTTGACCAGATAGACCTTGGAGCCGAAGGCGTTGATGCGCTTGATCAGCAGCTCGGCGTACTCGCCGGCCGGACGCGGGAAGAACGGCGCGCCGAAGCAGGTGGAGAAGGTCGACTTGATGCCGCTGCCCGAACCCATTTCGGTGGAACCGACCAGCGCGGTGTAGCCGGACAGGAAGTGGTAGGCCGCCTGCTCGTTGTTCAGGATCGACACTGGCGGCAGCACGCCGGTCAGGTCGCAGGTCAGGAAGATCACCGCTTTCGGCTCGCCGCCGAGGTTCTTCTCGGAACGCTTCTCGACGTGCTCCAGCGGATAGGCGGCGCGGCTGTTCTGCGTCAGGCTGGCATCGGCGTAGTCGGGCAGGCGGGTCTGCTCGTTAAGCACGACGTTTTCCAGCACGGCGCCGAACTTGATGGCCTTCCAGATCACCGGCTCGTTCTTCTCGGACAGGTCGATGCACTTGGCGTAGCA
Organism: Stutzerimonas sp. 21-1; assembly: GCF_056336065.1. NCBI lineage: Bacteria > Pseudomonadati > Pseudomonadota > Gammaproteobacteria > Pseudomonadales > Pseudomonadaceae > Stutzerimonas > Stutzerimonas sp. 21-1. The sequence goes on from NZ_CM150500.1 coordinate 3,708,841, forward strand.
ACCGCCCTCGATGTTGAACACGCGACCCACGCCCCAGCCGTGCTCGTCGTCACCGATCAGGTAACGCGATTCGTCGGCCGACAGGGTGGTCTTGCCGGTGCCGGACAGGCCGAAGAACAGGGTGGTGTCGCCGTCTTCGCCGATGTTGGCAGCGCAGTGCATCGGCAGCACGTCGACGTCGGGCAGCAGGTAGTTCTGCACGGAGAACATGGCTTTCTTCATTTCACCGGCGTACTGCATGCCAGCGATCAGCACTTTCTTCTCGGCGAAGTTGAGGATCACGCAGCCGTCGGAATGGGTACCGTCACGCTCCGGCTCGCAAACGAAGAACGGCGCGTTGAGGATGCGCCACTCGCTCTTGCCGGCCGGGTTGAAGGCGGTCGGCTCGATGAACAGGCAACGGCCGAACAGGTTGTGCCAGGCGGTTTCGGTGCTCATCTTCACCGGCAGGTAGTGCTCGGGGTCAGCACCAACATGCACGTGGGAAACGAAGCTGTCACGCTCGCCGAGGTAGGCTTCGACGCGGTTCCACAGCGCCTCGAACTTGCCGGCCGGGAACGGGCGGTTGATCGGCCCCCAGGCGATGTGGTGCTGGGTGCTCGGCTCTTCGACGATGAAGCGGTCAGCCGGAGAACGACCTGTGCGGTGCCCGGTCTTAACCACCAGAGAGCCATTGGCAGCCAGCTCACCCTCACCGCGCTTGACGGCTTCTTCAATCAATTGCGCGATGCTGATGTCGGTGTACACGGCGTTGGTCGCTTGCGTCATGAGTGTCCCCGTCGGCCCTGGGCCGATTCCTCCATGCTGTTGTAGTGCACCAGACGGTGAACTACATCGAAAAAAGTGCGCGCGATTATGCCAGAAAACACGGCGCGCTGGGTATGAGCCCGTGATGGCCAAAAGGTTCACTGTGGCATGGCGCCATCAGTGACGGGTATCCGAGGCCGGCTGAATGCCACCACCGGCAAACAGCTGGCCGATGTCGGCAGCATCGAAGACGTAGTGTTCGTTGCAGAACTGGCAATCCACGGTGATGGTGCCGCCCTGCTCCTGCAGCAGCTGTTCGGCATCGTGCTGGCCCAGGCTGACCAGCGCATTGGCCGAACGCTCGCGCGAGCAACTGCAGCGGAAACGGATCGGCTGCGCCTCGAACAGCCGCAGCGGTTCCTCGTGGTAGAGCCGATGCAACACGGTCTCGGTATCCAGCCCCAGCAGTTCCTCGGCGCTGAGCGTATCGGCCAGGGTGCGCAGGTGCTGCCAGCTGGCTTCGCGCTCTTCCGGATCGTGGATGCGGTCGGCCGGCAACTGCTGCAGCAGCAGGCCGCAGGCGCGGCGGCTGTCGGCGGCGAGCCAGAAACGGGTCGGCAGCTGCTCGGAGGCGGCGAAGTATTCCGACAGGCACGCGGCCAGGTCGACGCCCTCCAGGCCGACGATGCCCTGGTAACGCTGGCCCTTGGCCGGTTCGACGGTGATCGCCAGCATGCCTTCGGGCATCAGCTCGCGCAGGGTCGCGTCCGGCGCGATCTGCTCGGCGTGGTAACGGGCAATACCGCGCACCTCGCGGTCGCTGGAGCATTCGACCATCAGCAGCGGCACCGGCCCTTCGGAGCGCGCCTGCAGCGACAGCAGGCCGTCGAACTTCAGCGTGCCGACCAGCAGCGCCGCGGCGGCCAGCAGCTCGCCGAGCAGCTGAGCGACCGGTTCCGGGTAGGCGTGCTTGGCCAGCACGTGCTGGTAGCTTTCGGCGAGCGTGGCGGTTTCGCCGCGCACGTCGTTGTCGTCGAAGAGAAAGCGTTGGGTCTGGTCGGACATGCCGGATGCTCGCAAGGTGGCCGCGGAAAAAGTCGTGCATTTTACACGAAGCGTCGGCACCCCGAGGCACCCGCCGTCGATTCGGTGGACCGGTCGTGGAGTCGGCCGTTCCCTGCCGCTCAGCCCTTGAATGCGCGCAGCAGCTCGATCTGCCGACGCTGCTTCTTGCTCGGTCGGCCGTCGGTCTGCACGCCGAGCGCGCCGGCCTTGCGCTGCGCCGCTGCTTCTTCGCGGCGCGCCAGGCTGTCGGCGGTTTCCTCGTAGAGCAGCTGGGCCTGCGGCGCGCCCCGGCGCACTGCCGACAGCTCGCGGATAATCACCGTGCGCTCGTCGAAACCGATGCGGATCACCAGCTCGTCGCCGACCCGCGGTTCCTTGCTCGGCTTGCAGCGCTCGCCGCGACAGTGCACCTTGCCGCCCTCGATGGCTTCCTTGGCCAGCGCGCGGGTCTTGAAGAAGCGCGCGGCCCACAGCCACTTGTCCAGGCGCACCTTGTCGTCGTCTTTTTCGCTCATGTTCAACCTGCGTTTCGCCTTGTGGTCTCAGCCGTGTGCAGTTGTCATGCACCACGACTAGAATGCCCGCAAATCTCATGGATGCCACGCTTGGACTGTCTCGATCCCCACACGCTGATCGGCCTGCGCGAATGGGTCGCCCTGCCCGAACTGGGCGTGGTCGGCCTGCGCGCGAAGATCGACACCGGCGCCAGCACCTCGGCGCTGCACGCCACCGAGATCAGCGAATTCGAGCGTGACGGCCAGCCCTGGGTGCGTTTCACCGCGCATCTGGGCACGCTGGTCCAGCGCCGTCATCGCTGCGAGGCGCCGCTGGTGGCGCACAAGACGATCAAGAGCTCCAACGGTCAGGTGCAGACGCGCTACGTGGTGCGCACCCTGCTGGCGCTCGGCGACCATGTCTGGCCGGTCGAATTCACCCTGACCTGCCGCAAGACCATGCGCTACCGCCTGCTGCTCGGCTCCAAGGCGCTGGTCGACGGGCAATGGCTGATCGACCCGTCGCGCTCCTATATCCAGGACAAACCCCAGGTTCTCACTTCCCCCGGTGCCCAATGAAAATCGCCGTGCTGTCGCGCAATCCGCGCCTGTATTCCACCCACCGCCTGGTCGAAGCCGGCCAGCAGCGTGGCCATGAGGTGGTGGTGATCGACACCCTGCGCGCCTACATGAACATCGCCAGCCACAAGCCGCAGATTCATTACCGCGGCAAGCCGCTGGAGGGTTTCGACGCGGTGATCCCGCGCATCGGCGCCTCGGTGACCTTCTACGGTTGCGCGGTGCTGCGCCAGTTCGAGATGCAGGGCGTGTTTCCGCTCAACGAGTCGGTGGCGATCGCCCGTTCGCGCGACAAACTGCGCGCACTGCAGCTGCTGTCGCGGCGCGGCGTCGGCCTGCCGGTGACCGGCTTCGCCCACTCGCCCGACGACATTCCCGACCTGATCCAGATGGTCAACGGCGCGCCGCTGGTGATCAAGGTGCTCGAAGGCACCCAGGGCATCGGCGTGGTGCTGTGCGAGACCGAGAAGGCCGCGGAATCGGTGATCGAGGCGTTCATGGGCCTCAAGCAGGACATCATGGTGCAGGAATACATCAAGGAGGCCGGCGGCGCCGACATCCGCTGCTTCGTCGTCGGCGACAAGGTGATCGCCTCGATGAAGCGCCAGGCCAAGCCCGGCGAATTCCGCTCCAACCTGCATCGCGGCGGCACCGCCAGCCTGATCAAGATCACCCCGGAAGAACGCATGACCGCGATCCGCGCGGCCAAGGTGATGGGCCTGAACGTGGCCGGCGTCGACATCCTGCGCTCCAACCACGGCCCGCTGGTGATGGAGGTCAACTCTTCGCCGGGCCTGGCCGGCATCGAGGAAACCACCGGCAAGGACGTTGCCGGGCTGATCATCGAGTACCTGGAAAAGAACGGTGGCCCGCACCTGACCCGCACCAAGGGCAAGGGCTGAACGCCGCGCGCTGACAGCCGGCGCGCGCTCGCCATCAGGTTTTTATCGCATCCCTCGGCAGCAGCAGCCCCAGCGGCAGGCTGACCCGCGCCTCCAGGCCGCCACCCTCGCGGTTGCGCAGCTCGACGATGCCGCCGTGCTGGTTGGCGATGCGCTTGACGATCGCCAGCCCCAGGCCGGAGCCCTTGCCACCGCGCGCGCGGTCGCCGCGGATGAACGGGTTGAAGATGCCCTCCAGCTCGCTCGGCGCGATGCCAGGCCCGCGGTCGAGCACGCTGAGCACCACGTACGGCGCATTGCTGTCGCCGGTTACCGAGGCGGCGACCTCCACGCCTTCGCCGCCGTAGCGCCGGGCGTTCTCGATCAGGTTGACCAGCAGGCGCTTGATCGACACGCGGCGCAGCGCCAGTTCCGGCATCGGCTCGACGCACAGGCGCACCGTCTCCTCGTGCTGGTTGTACGGCGCCACCACCTCGCGGATCAGCTCGCCCAGGTCGAGTTTTTCCACCGGCTCGTCGCTGCCGTCACGGACGAAGGCGAGGAACTGGTCGAGGATCGCATCCATGTCCTCGACGTCGCGGATCATGTCCTCGGTCAGCTCGTCGTCGCCGGCCATCAGTTCCAGCGACAGGCGCAGGCGCGTCAGTGGCGTGCGCAGGTCATGCGACACCCCGGCGAGCATCAGCTCGCGCTCGCGCCCGGCCTGCTCGACGTCCTCGGCCATCTGATTGAAGGCGCGATACACCTCGGTCATCTCGCTCGGCGTATCGCCGATTGGCAGGCGCACGCTGCGGCCCTTGCCGATCTGCCGCGCGGCGTAGACCAGCCGCTTGAGCGGCAGGTTGAGCTGGTTGACGAAAATCCAGGCTGCCGCCGTCGACAGCAACCCGATGCCGAGGAACCAGCCGAGCACGCTCCAGATGCGCTGGCCGCGCAGCGGATAGGCATACAGCGGCACCCGCACCCAGTCCGCACCAAGCTCCGGCGCCCGCACCCAGATCGCGGTGGACGGCTGGATGCGCACCCGCACCTCGGTCTCGGCGCCAAGCTCGGCGCGCATCTGCCGCTGGAAGATGTCGGTGTAGGGCCAGTGGTACTCGCCGCGCGGCACCTGCAGTTCCGGCACCGTCTGCAGGCCGGCGGCGCGACCGATGCGGGCGCGGTCGGCATCGTCCGCCGCCCAGTAGGCCCGCAGCGTCAGCGCTGCGCCGTGGCTGTACTGGCGGTCCACCAGCACGTCCTCGTTGGCCATCAGGTAGAACAGCGTCAGCACCTTGGAGAACAGCACCACCACCAGTACCATCCACAGCGTGCGGGCGAAGAAGCTTTGCGGGAACCACAGCGGCGCTTTCACCCGCGGCACGCCTCGCGCCGCGCGCTGCCAATGGCCGCGCAGGCTGCCTGCGCCACCTGCCGCCGGCAGCCTGCGTGAAAGGCGAGTTTCACTTGTTGCCGTCCGGCACGAACACGTAGCCCACGCCCCATACGGTCTGGATATAGCGCGGCTTGGACGGATCAGGTTCGATCAGCCGGCGCAGGCGCGAAATCTGCACGTCGATGGAGCGCTCCAGCGCGTCCCACTCGCGGCCGCGGGCAAGGTTCATCAGCTTGTCGCGGGTCAGCGGCTCGCGGGCGTGCTGCACCAGCGCCTTGAGCACGGCGAACTCGCCGGTGGTGAGCATGTGCACCTGATCGCCGCGCGTCAGCTCACGGGTCGCCAGCGACAGCTGGTAATCGCCGAAGGTGACGATCTCCTCCTCGCTGCCCGGCGCGCCCGGCACCTGCGGCGTCTGCCGGCGCAGCACGGCGCGGATGCGCGCCAGCAGTTCACGCGGATTGAACGGCTTGGCCAGGTAATCGTCGGCGCCCTGCTCCAGGCCCTGAATGCGGCTGGCCTCGTCGCCCTTGGCAGTGAGCATGATGATCGGAATCTGGTTGTTGCTCTCGCGCAGGCGCCGGCAGGCGGACAGGCCATCCTCGCCGGGCATCATCAGATCGAGCACCACCAGCTGGAACAGCTCGCGGCTGAGCAGGCGATCCATCTGCTCGGTGTTCTCCACGGTCCGCACGCGGTAGCCCTGCTCGTCGAGAAAGCGCTCGAGCAGGCGCCGCAGACGGGCGTCATCATCGACGATGAGGATCTTTTCACCTTCGTTGGTGGACGCAGTGCTGCTCATGGGAACTCCAGGATTTATTGACGGCGCATTATGCGCCTGCGGATGAAAAGGCATTCGTCAGCCATTGTTAGCAGATTTTGCGGGCGAAGCGGTCGTCGATACGCCGCGCTTTTTCGTCCGCAGCGCCGCAGCAAGCCGGCCGCTGCCTTTATACTCCCGCGCTTTCGCGCAGGCCCGGCCTGCATGGTTCGACTGACCCAGGTAGCTTCATGGACAGCATCAACTCCCGTATCGCCAACGAGCTGGGCGTGCGCCCGCAACAGGTCGCCGCCGCCGTGGCGCTGCTCGACGAAGGTTCCACCGTGCCCTTCATCGCCCGTTACCGTAAGGAAGTCACTGGCAGCCTCGACGATACCCAGCTGCGCAATCTGGAGGAGCGCCTGCGCTACCTGCGCGAGCTGGACGAGCGCCGCGTCTCGATCCTCGCCAGCATCGAGGAACAGGGCAAACTGACCCCCGAGCTGAAGCGCGAGATCGATCTCGCCGACACCAAGACCCGCCTCGAAGACCTCTACCTGCCCTACAAGCAGAAGCGCCGCACCAAGGGGCAGATCGCCCTGGAAGCCGGCCTTGGCGAGCTGGCCGATGCGCTGTTCGGCAATCCGGAGCTGAATCCGGAGCAGGAAGCCGAGCGTTTCATCGACGCCGAGAAGGGCTTCGCCGATGTGAAAGCGGTGCTCGAAGGCGCCAAGTACATCCTCATGGAGCGCTTCGCCGAGGACGCCGACCTGCTGGCCAAGCTGCGGGACTTCCTCAAGCACAACGCCACCCTCAGTGCCCGTGTAGTGCCGGGTAAGGAAAGCGAAGGTGCCAAGTTCAGCGACTACTTCGAGCATGACGAAGTACTGAAGAATGCCCCGTCGCACCGCGCGCTGGCGATCTTCCGCGGACGCAACGAGGGCATCCTCAGCGTCAGCCTGAAGGTCGGCGACGAGGCGCCGGGCAGCATGCACCCGGGCGAAGGCATGATCGGCGAGCGCTTCGGCATCGCCAACCGCGGCCGCGCCGCCGACAAGTGGCTGGGCGAGGTGGTGCGCTGGACCTGGAAGGTCAAGCTCTACACCCATCTGGAAACCGACCTGCTCGGCGAGCTGCGTGACAAGGCCGAAGACGAAGCCATCTCCGTATTCGCCCGCAACCTGCACGACCTGCTGCTGGCCGCGCCGGCCGGCCCGCGCGCGACCCTGGCGCTCGATCCGGGCCTGCGCACCGGCTGCAAGGTCGCGGTGGTCGACGCCACCGGCAAGCTGCTGGAAACCGCCACCGTCTACCCGCACGCGCCGCGCAACGACTGGGACGGCACCCTGGCGATCCTCGCCAAGCTCTGCGCCAAGCACGCCGTCGACCTGATCGCCATCGGCAACGGCACCGCCAGCCGCGAGTCGGACAAGCTGGCCGGCGAACTGATCAAGAAGGTGCCGGGCCTCAAGCTCACCAAGATCATGGTCAGCGAAGCCGGTGCCTCGGTGTACTCGGCCTCGGAACTGGCGGCCAAGGAATTCCCCGATCTGGACGTATCCCTGCGCGGCGCCGTGTCCATCGCCCGCCGCCTGCAGGACCCGCTGGCCGAACTGGTGAAGATCGACCCGAAATCCATCGGCGTCGGCCAGTACCAGCACGACGTCTCCCAGCTCAAGCTGGCGCGTTCGCTGGATGCGGTGGTCGAGGACTGCGTGAACGCCGTCGGCGTCGATGTGAATACCGCCTCCGCCGCGCTGCTGGCGCGCATCTCCGGTCTCAACGCGACGCTGGCGCAGAACATCGTGCAGTTCCGCGATGCCAATGGCGCGTTCAAGTCCCGCAGCGAGCTGAAGAAGGTCCCACGTCTGGGCGAGAAGACCTTCGAACAGGCCGCCGGATTTCTCCGCGTGATGAACGGCGACAACCCGCTGGACGCCTCGGCGGTGCACCCGGAAACCTATCCGCTGGTCAAGCGCATCGCCGCCGATACCGGTCGCGACATCCGCTCGCTGATCGGCGACTCGGCGTTTCTCAAGCGCCTGGACCCCAAGCAGTTCACCGACGAGACCTTCGGCTTGCCCACCGTCACCGACATCCTCAGCGAACTGGACAAGCCCGGCCGCGATCCGCGTCCGGAGTTCAAAACTGCCGAGTTCCAGGATGGCGTCGAGAAGCTCAGCGATCTGGAGCCGGGCATGGTGCTCGAAGGCGTCGTGACCAACGTGACCAACTTCGGCGCCTTCGTCGACATCGGCGTGCATCAGGACGGTCTGGTGCACGTGTCGGCGCTCTCCGAGAAGTTCGTCAAGGACCCGTATGAAGTGGTCAAGGCCGGCGATATCGTGAAGGTCAAGGTCATGGAAGTGGACATCCCGCGCCAGCGCGTCGGCCTGTCCATGCGCATGAGCGATACCCCCGGCGAGAAGACCGACGGCCCGCGTGGCGGCGGCAAGCCACGCGGCAACGCGCCACGCAGCGAGCGCCATGCCAAGGAAGACAAGCCGGCGCCGGCCAACGCGGCGATGGCCGCGCTGTTCGCCAACGCCAAGCAGTTGAGGAAGTAGGCATGAGCATGCAAGTCGAGGCCGTCGGCAGCTCCAGCGCGTTCGGCCGCCTGCTCGGCCTGGAAATCCATCAGGTCGGCAACGGCGAGGCCGTGCTCGGCCTGACCATGCACGACGGCCTGCGCAACCTGCACGGCAAGCTGCACGGCGGCGCACTGTTTTCGCTGATCGACACCGCCATGGGCCAGGCCAGCCACAGCCTGGGCGACGGCTCGCCGAACAGCGTGACGCTGGAATGCAAGGTCAACTACATCCGCCCGGTCACCGATGGCGAGCTACGCTGCCGGGCGTGGGTGGTGCATGGCGGCCGGCGCACCCAAGTGCTCGAAGCCGAGGTGCATCAGGGCGACAAGCTGATCGCCAAGGCGCAGGCCACCTTCGCCTGCCTGTAACGCCGCGCCACCAATCCTGTGCCCGCGCAAACGCCGCTCTTGTACAGCGGCGTTTGCGTCCCCATATTGGGCCGACTGTCGCGTGAAGGAATCCACAAGTTGAGCGATCTTCTCTCTCATCGTCTGGCACTGCTGGCCGAGCAAACCAACCTGCCGCTGCTCAGCCAATGCCTGCACGGGATCGAGCGCGAATGCCTGCGCGTCGATGCGAACGGCCAGCTGGCCCACACCACGCATCCGCGCGCCCTCGGCTCGGCGCTGACGCATCCGCAGATCACCACCGACTATTCCGAGGCGCTGCTGGAGTTCATCACCGGCACCGACCAGGACCCGCGCAACACGCTGGCCGAGCTGGAGACCATCCACCGGTTCACCTACGCCAAGCTCGACGGCGAATTCCTCTGGAGCCCGTCGATGCCCTGCCTGCTGCCGGACGAGGCGGACATTCCCATCGCCGAATACGGCAGCTCCAACGTCGGCCGGCTCAAGCACGTCTACCGCCAGGGTCTGGCGCTGCGTTACGGCAAGACCATGCAGTGCATCGCCGGCATTCATTACAACTTCTCGCTGCCCGAGCAGCTGTGGGCGGTGCTGCAGGCCGACGACGGCGATCCGCGCAGCGCGCAGGACTATCGCTCCAGTCGCTACATCAGCCTGATCCGCAACTTCCGTCGCTACAGCTGGCTGTTGATGTACCTGTTCGGCGCCTCGCCGGCGCTGGATGCCGGCTTCCTGCGTGGCCGCGCGCACCAGCTCGAATCGCTCGACGAGCACACGCTCTACCTGCCTTGGGCGACCAGCCTGCGCATGAGCGACTTGGGTTACCAGAACAACGCCCAGGCCGGTCTGACGCCCTGCTACGACGACCTGCCCAGCTATACCGAAAGCCTTTACCACGCGGTCTCCACGCCCTATCCCGAGTACGTGGCGCTGGGCACCAAGGATGCCGCCGGCAACTGGCAGCAGCTCAACACCAACGTGCTGCAGATCGAAAACGAGTACTACTCCAACATCCGCCCCAAGCGCGTCACCGCGGTCGGCGAGCGGCCGCTGCAGGCGCTGCGGGCGCGCGGCATCCAGTACATCGAAGTGCGCTGCCTGGACATCAACCCGTTCCTGCCGCTGGGTATCGACCTCGGCGAGGCGCGCTTCCTCGATGCCTTCCTGTTGTTATGCGCGCTGGATGACAGTCCTTGTCTGGCCGAAGGCGAATGCGGCGCGGCCACCGACAACTTCCTCAAGGTGGTCAAGGAGGGTCGGCGTCCGGGCCTGGAACTGCGCCGCCGCGGCGAGAACGTGCCCCTCACCGTATGGGCCGACGAGCTGCTCGACGGCATCGGTCGTGTTGCCGCGCTGCTCGACCGCAGCCACGGTGATGCGCGGCATACCGAGGCGCTTGCGGAACAGCGCGCTAAGGTTGCCGACAGCCGCCTTACCCCGTCGGCACGCGTGCTCGAGGAGCTGCGCCGCAGCGGCGAGAGCTTCAGCCGATTCGCCATGCGCCAGACGCTCCGCCATGCCGAGCATTTCCGCGCAGAGCCGCTGGCCGCCGAGGTGCTGGCCGGCTTCGAGGCTGCGGCGCGCCAGTCGCTGGAACAGCAGGCGGCGACGGAAGCCGCGGACCGCCTGGATTTCGACAGCTTCGTCGCCGACTACCAGCGCAGCCTCGACGCCTGACCGTTGCCTGCGGCGGGCGCGATGCCCGCCGCCAGCGCCTCAGAGCGCTTTTTCGAAGATCTTCGAGTTGCGCTGGAAGTTGTACAGCGAGGCGCGTGCCGCCGGCAGATGCTCGACGCCGATCGGCTCGAAACCGCGCTCGCGGAACCAGTGGGCGGTGCGCGTGGTGAGCACGATGAGTTTCTTCAGCCCCAGCTTGCGCGCACGCTCCTCGATGCGTTCGAGCAGCTCGTCGCCGCGCCCGCCATGGCGGTATTCCGGGTTGACCGCCAGACAAGCCAGCTCGCCGGCATCCGAATCGGCGATCGGATAGAGCGCCGCGCAGGCGATGATCAGCCCGTCGCGCTCGACGATGCTGAACTGCTCGACCTCGCGCTCCAGCACCTCGCGCGAGCGCCGCACCAGGATGCCCTGCTCCTCCAGCGGGGTGATCAGGTCGATCAGCCCGCCGACGTCCTCGATGGTCGCCTCGCGCAGCTGCTCGAACTGCTCCTGGGTCACCAGGGTGCCGGCGCCGTCGCGAGTGAACAGCTCGTTGAGCAGCGCGCCGTCGTCGGCGTAGCTGACCACGTGACTGCGCCGCACACCGCCGCGGCAGGCCTGCGCGGCGGCGTCGAGCAGCTCGGCCTGGTACTGGCTGCCGAGGCGTTCGACGTAGGCCGGAATCTGCTGCGGGCGCAGCTCGCGCACCAGCCTGCCGCTCTCGTCGAGCAACCCGGTCTCGGCTCCGTAGAGCACCAGCTTGTCAGCCTGCAGGTCGATAGCGGCCCGGGTGGCGACATCCTCGCAGGCCAGGTTGAAGATCTCCCCGGTCGGCGAGTAGCCCAGCGGCGACAGCAGCACGATGGTGCGCTCGTCGAGCAGGCGGCCGATACCCTTGCGGTCGATGCGCCGCACCTCGCCGGTGTGGTGCAGGTCGACACCGTCGAGCACGCCAATCGGTCGCGCGGTGACAAAATTTCCGCTGGCCACGCGCAGCCGCGCGCCCTGCATCGGCGAGGCGGCCATGTCCATCGACAGCCGCGCTTCCAGCGCGATGCGCATCTGCCCGACCGCATCGATCACGCATTCCAGCGTCGCCGCATCGGTGATGCGCAGGTCACGGTGATAGCGCGGCTCGATGCCGCGCGCCGCCAGGCGCGCCTCGATCTGCGGGCGCGAGCCGAACGCCAGTACCAGACGCACGCCAAGGCTGTGCAGCAGCACCAGGTCGTGGACGATGTTGGCGAAGTTGGCATGCTCCAGGCCGTCGCCCGGCAGCATGACGACGAAGGTGCGGTCGCGGTGCGAATTGATGTACGGCGAGGAGTCGCGAAGCCAGGTGACGTAGTCGTGCATGGATGAACCCGTGGGATTGGCGAAGAGGCGCGGCGTCAGGCCCGCGCCGGTTGCAGACAGTAGTGCTCGATCATCCGCCGCAGCAGCTGCACGGTCGGCTCGATACGCGCCAGCTCGAGATACTCGTCCGGCTGATGCGCGCAGGCGATGTCGCCGGGCCCGAGGATCAGCGTCTGGCAGCCGAGCTGCTGAAGATAAGGCGCTTCGGTGGCGAACGCCACCGCGTGGGCGGCGTGGCCGGTGAGGCGCTCGGCAAGTTGCACCAGCTCGCTATCGGCGGCCTGCTCGAAGGCCGGCACGCTGGGGAAGATCGGCGCCAGCTCGATGTTCACCCGATGCTGCTCGGCCAGCGGCTGCAGGCGCTGGCGGATCGCCGTGCGCAGCTGCGCCGGGTCCATGCCCGGCAGCGGGCGCAGGTCGAATTCCAGCGCGCACTGGCCACAGATGCGGTTGGGATTGTCGCCGCCGTGGATGCAGCCGAGATTGAGCGTCGGCCCCGGCACGTCGAACAGCGGATTGTTGAACTCGGCCTGCCACTCGCGGCGCAGCGCCAGCAGCTCGCCCATCGCCGCGTGCATGGCCTCCAGCGCGCTGTGGCCGTAGGCCGGATTGGACGAATGGCCGCTCTGCCCGAGGATGTCCAGGCGCTCCATCATGATGCCCTTGTGCAGCCGCACCGGGCGCAGGCCGGTGGGCTCGCCGATCAGCGCAGCCCGCCCGAGCGGCTGGCCGGCCGCCGCCAGCGCGCGGGCGCCGGACATCGAGCTTTCCTCGTCGCAAGTGGCGAGAATCAGCAGGGGCTGGCGGAACGGTTGTTCGAGCAGCGTACGCACCGCCTCGATTACCAGTGCGAAGAAGCCCTTCATGTCGCAGCTGCCCAGTCCGTACCAGCGGTCGTCGGCCTCGCGCAGGCGCAGCGGATCGGACGTCCACAGCCCGGCATCGTAGGGCACGGTATCGCTGTGTCCGGCCAGCACCAGGCCGCCCGGACCGGAGCCGTAGGCGGCCAGCAGGTTGAACTTGCCGGGAGCAACTTCGCGGGTCTCACAGGCGAAACCCAGCTCGCCGAGCCAGCCGGCCAGCAGCTCGATCACGGCGCGGTTGCTCTGGTCCCAGCCGGGCTGGGTGCAGCTCACCGACGGCGCGGCAATCAGCGCGGCGAACTGCTCCTTGAGAGAGGGGATGGGCACGGACGGCTCCTCGGCATGGCGAACGACGCGTGCAGTGAAGCATGAAACCCGTCGCGATGCCGAAATCGCGCCGCCCAGCGACCAGCGGGCGGCGCCACGATCAGCCGAACAGGCCCTGCAGGATGCTGAAGAACAGGATCGACAGCAGCGCACCGGCCGGCAGCGTGACGATCCAGGAAACGAAGATCTTGCCGATCACGCCCAGATTCAGCGCGCCGATGCCGCGCGCGATGCCGATGCCGAGCACCGCGCCAACCAGCGTATGGGTGGTGGACACCGGCAGGCCGATGGCCGAGGCGCCGACCACGGTGGACGCCGTCGCCAGCTCGGCGGCGAAGCCGCGGCTGGGGGTCAGCTCGGTGATTTCCTTGCCGACGGTGGCGATCACCTTGTAACCGTAGGTGGCCAGGCCGATGACGATCCCCAGCGCGCCGAGCAGCAACACCCAGCCCGGCACGGCGGACTTGGCGGCGATGTCGCTGGCACCGCCGGACTCGATCACGCCGACGATGGCCGCCAGCGGACCGACTGCGTTGGCCACGTCGTTGGCGCCGTGGGCGAAGGCCATCGAGCACGCGGTGAACACCATCAGTACGGCGAAGACCTTCTCCACGCTGGCGAAGTGGAAGGTGCGATCCGCTTCCGCGTCGACCTTGATGCGCGACAGCAGCGCGATGCCGGCGAACATCACCAGCAGACCGATGGCCACCGCCAGCAGCAGGCCCTGCGCGCCGGAAAGGTGCAACCCGACATGCTTGAGGCCCTTGGTCACGGTCATCAACGCGACCATGAAGCCGGTGGCGAACATGTACAGCGGCACATAGCGCTTGGCGTTACGGAACGGTTCGTCGGTATCCATGATCAGCCGCTGCACACTCATGAACAGGCCGAAAGCCACCAGCCCGGAAAGGAACGGGGTGATCACCCAGCTGGCGACGATCGGGCCGATGGCGCCCCACTGCACGGCATCCATCGAGATGCCGACGGCGGCGAAACCGATCACCGCGCCGACGATCGAGTGCGTGGTCGATACCGGCCAGCCGCGCGAGGTCGCGATCAGCAGCCAGGTGCCGGCGGCCAGCAGCGCCGACATCATGCCCAGCACCATCAGGTCCGGCGTGATGATCTCCGCATCGACGATGCCGTTCTTGATCGTCTCGGTCACTTCGCCACCGGCCAGGTAGGCGCCGCAGAATTCGAAAATCATGGCGATGAAGATCGCCTGGCGGATGGTCAGTGCCTTGGAGCCGACCGAGGTGCCCATCGCATTGGCCACGTCATTGGCGCCCACGCCCCAGGCCATGAAAAAACCGAACATGCAGGCGAGCACGAGGAGTACGAAACCGTATTCCGAGAGAAGAGACATAAAGATTACCTGTTGAAGCCAGAAAGGATGCCGGCGCTCAACGCGCCAGCAATTGTTCCAGTCGGTTGCCGACACGTTCGGCACGGTCGGCGATGTCGCCGACCCATTCGATGATCTTGTAGAGGAAGATCACATCCACGGGCGGAAGGTCCTTTTCCAGCTGATACAGGGCGCGCCGCACGGCAACCTGCATGCGGTCGGTGTCGCGCTCGATGTCTTCGAGCTCCTCGACCATTTTTTCCACGAGTACGGCTTCGCGGCCGCTGAAGCCGGTTTCCAGCAGGGCGTCGAGTTCCTTGAGCGCTTTGAGCGCCTGGGTGCTGGCGTCGACGCAACGCTGCACATAAGCCAGCATCTGCGGCTGCAGCTGCGGCGGAATGTTCATGCAGCGGCCGAGCATCAGGCCGGCGATGTCCTTGGCCCGGTTGGCAATCTTGTCCTGCACGCTCAGCAGATCGAGCAGGTCCGAGCGCGGTACCGGCAGGAACAGACTCTTGGGCAGGTGCTGGCGGACGCTCTTCTTCAGCTTGTCGGCCTCATTCTCCAGCTGAACCATTTCCTGCTGGATCTGCTCGACGCGTTCCCAGTCCTGCGCTATCACCGCCTGGAAGAACGGCACCAGGTTCGCCGCGCATTCGTGGGATTTGGCCATGTGCTGCTGCATCGGGCCAATGGGCGAACGGCCGAAGAGACTGACAAACGGATTGATTGGCATAGACAGCGCCTTTCGGTGAAGAAGCCGCAATTATAAAACTAATGTGACCGCCTGGCGGAAAAAGCTTGGCCGAGCCGGGTGCCGGGCGTCGGTTACATATCCAAAAGGCCATGATGTGAACCTTCTGGCATAATCCCGCGCCTCCAAAGCCCCCCCGGCGGACACTTTTCATGTTCGATCTCTTCAGCGGACTCGACTTCTGGGTCGCAACCAGCCTCGTCCTCGCCCTGCTCTTCGTCCTCAGTTTCGAGTTCATCAACGGCTTCCACGACACCGCCAACGCGGTGGCGACGGTGATCTACACCAATGCGATGCCGCCACATCTGGCGGTGGTCTTCTCCGGCATCTTCAACTTTCTCGGCGTGCTGCTCGGCGGCGTCGGGGTGGCCTACGCAATCGTCCACCTGCTGCCGGTGGAACTGCTGATCAACGTCGACACCGGGCGCGGCCTGGTGATGGTATTCGCCCTGCTCGCCGCGGCTATCGCCTGGAACCTCGGCACCTGGTACTTCGGCATCCCGGCCTCCAGTTCGCACACGCTGATCGGCTCGATCCTCGGCGTCGGACTGGCCAATGCCATGCTCACCGATATCTCGGTGGCCGACGGGGTCAACTGGAAGAAGGCCATCGACATCGGCCTGTCGCTGATCTTCTCGCCGCTGGCGGGCTTCCTGATCGGTGCGCTGCTGCTGTGGCTGCTGCGCAAGCGCTTCCCGGTCAACAAGATGCACGACACGCCGCACATCCGCTCGCAGCACAAGGGCAAGAAGCACCCGCCGTTCTGGAACCGCCTGGTGCTGATCGTCTCGGCGATGGCCATGAGCTTCGTGCACGGTTCCAACGACGGCCAGAAAGGTATCGGCCTGATCATGCTGGTGCTGATCGGCATCGTCCCGGCCAAGTTCGTGCTCGACCAGACCAGCACCGGCTACGAGATCGAACGGACCCGGCATGCCGCCGTCCACCTGCAGCAGTTCTATGCGCGTAACCACGACTCGCTGCAGGACTACCTGGCACTCGGCAAGAACGGTCAGACCGAGCTGCCCCGCCACTTCCGCTGCGACCCGCAACTCACCGAGCCGACCATCAACGCGCTGCTCGGCAGCCTGGACGGGGTCGAGAACTACCGCGACATGCCGGCCGAGCGCCGCATCGAGGTGCGCCGCTACCTGCTCTGCCTGGACGACACGGCGAAGAAGGTCGGCAAGCTGCAGGGCATCCCGAAGCGCGAGCAGGCCGACCTCGACAAGCTGCGCAAGGACCTCACCGCGACCACCGAATACGCGCCGTTCGGCGTGATCCTCGCCGTCGCCCTGGCGCTCGGCCTCGGCACCATGGTCGGCTGGCGGCGCGTGGTGCGCACCGTCGGCGAGAAGATCGGCAAGCAGGGCATGACCTACGCCCAGGGCATGTGCGCGCAGGTCACCGCGGTGTTCGCCATCGGCATGGCCAACCTCTACAGCCTGCCGGTTTCCACCACGCACATCCTCTCCTCCGGCGTCGCCGGTACCATGGTCGCCAACAACAGCGGGCTGCAGATCAACACCATCCGCACGATCCTGATGGCCTGGGTTCTGACATTGCCGGCCACCATCGCGCTTTCCGCCGGCCTGTTCTGGCTGGGGACCAAGCTGTTCGTCTGACCCGGCCGCCCGTGCGTGCTACAAAGAGGGGACTTCGGTCCCCTCTGCCATTGGCAGCGGTACCCGAATCCACCCTATTGCGAGTCGAAGATGGCCAAGGAAACCGAAATCAAGCTGCGCGCCAGCCGTGAAACGCTGCTGGCCCTGCGCGAGCATCCGCTGCTGAAGAAGCGCAACAAGAGCGGCTGGGCGAGCCACGAGCTGTTCAACCAGTACTACGACAGCGCCGACCGCGCCCTCGCGCGCGCCCGGGTCGCCCTGCGCCTGCGCCGCGACGGCGAGCAGGTCATCCAGACGCTCAAGAGCCGCGGCCAGAGCGTCGCCGGGCTGTCCGAGCGCAACGAGTGGGACTGGCACCTGGACAAGGCCAAGCTGGACCTGAAGAAGCTCACCGACGACTGCTGGCCGGCCGAGCTGGCCGAGTTGGACAAGAAGACCCTCAAGCCCATCTTCAGCACCGACTTCGTCCGCGAGAAGGCCGAGATCGCCTGGGGCCGCGGCAAGGCCAAGGTGGTCATCGAGGCCGCGCTCGACCTCGGCCAGGTCAAGGCCGGCAAGCAGGCCGAGGAGATCTGCGAGCTGGAGCTGGAACTGCGCCAGGGCGAACCCGAAGCGCTGCTGGAACTGGCCATCGAACTGGCCGCCGACCTGCCGCTGATGCCCTGCGACATCAGCAAGGCCGAGCGCGGCTACCGCCTCTACGACGCCGAGGGCTATGGCCTGAACCTGCCGGCACCGACGCTGGACGCCAGCATGCCGCTGGACGAGGCGGTGCCCGCGCTCGGCTGGCAGCTGCTCGGCAACAGCCAGCGGCTGGCCGAGCAATACCGCTTCAATGGTCACTGGAAGCTGCTGAACGACTGGCTGGCGCAACTGATCGAGCTGCGCGCCCTGCTCGGCAGCCTCGGCCAGGCCGCGCCGCGCGCCAGCAGCCACGAGCTGCGCGAACTGCTCGATGCCCTGATCGGCGACTGGCGCCCGCGCCTGGAAGCCGGCCAGGACGACGAGGCGATCCGCCAGGCCGCGCCGGCCGAATTCGCCGCCGAACTCGGCCGCACCCGCTGGGGCCTGCTCTCGCTGAAGGCCTCGCAATGGCTGCTGCAGCGCGGCTGGACCGCCGGCCGCAATGCACGGGGCGATCGCCAGGGCGCGGCCGAGCTGGGCAAGTGGCTGATGCACCTGCTCGCCGAGGAAGCCAAGGCGCTGCAATTGCCGCGCTACCAGCGCCAGCCCGAAGACCTGGCCGAACAGAGCCCGCGCATGGAGCGCCTGCTGGTCTGGCTGCACCTGGCCCGCGGCGTGTTGCTGGAACTGCCGGAAACCGATCGTCTGTATGGCGAACTGGCCAAGCTCCATGAGCTGGCGCGCCAGCCGCTGACCGACGAGGCCCGCCAGCTGCGTGCCGAGCAGGCGCATATTGTGTGGACGCTCAAGGCCTGGAAACTGCTCGAGAAGTAAGCTGCGCAGCGCAGGGCAGGCCGGCGCCAACGGCGCCACCGGTCCTGCGCCGCCAAAGCGGAATCGGCCCACGGCCCGCCGCTGCCTTTGCCCAGGAGTCGCTTTTCATGTCCGCCTTCGCCCCGTCCCTCGCCGACCGTCCGCTCGACCTCAACGACCTGCTGCGCGAGCTAGTCGCCCAGGGCCGCGTCGACCAGGAAAGCGCCGAGCAGTGCCTGGCGGTACGTCGCAGCGCGGTGAACAACCAGCAGCACCCGCTGGAATTCCTCGCCGCGCAGCAGCTCGACGACCGCCAGCGCGCCGGCAAGAAGCTCGATCTGGAAACCCTCACCGCCTGGCTGGCCGAGCTGGCCGGCCAGCCGTACCTACGCATCGACCCGCTGAAGATCGACGTCGCCGCGGTCACCCCGCTGATGTCCTACGCCTTCGCCCAGCGCCACAAGATTCTCGCCGTGGCGGTGGACGGCCACAGCGTGACCATCGCCAGCGCGCAGCCCTTCGTCAAAAGCTGGGAAGCCAACCTCACCCACGTGCTCAAGCGCTCGATCACGCGCGTGGTGGCCAACCCGGCGGACATTCAGCGCTTCACCGTGGAGTTCTACCGCCTGGCCAAGTCGGTCAGCGGCGCCAGCGGCACCGAGCAGAAGATCAGCGGCGTCGGCAACTTCGAACAGCTGCTCAACCTCGGCGCCAGCGACCAGGAGCCGGACGCCAACGACTCGCACATCGTCAACATCGTCGACTGGCTGTTCCAGTACGCCTTCCAGCAGCGCGCCAGCGATATCCACATCGAACCGCGGCGTGAGCAGGGCACCGTGCGCTTTCGCATCGACGGCGTGCTGCACAACGTTTACCAGTTCCCGCCACAGGTGACGATGGCGGTGGTCAGCCGCCTGAAATCGCTCGGCCGCATGAACGTTGCCGAGAAGCGCAAGCCGCAGGATGGTCGGGTCAAGACCAAGACCCCGGACGGCGGCGAGGTGGAATTGCGCCTGTCGACCCTGCCGACCGCGTTCGGCGAGAAGATGGTGATGCGCATCTTCGACCCCGAGGTGCTGCTCAAGGGCTTCGACCAGCTGGGCTTTTCCGCCGACGATCTGCGTCGCTGGCAGAGCATGACCTGCCAGCCCAACGGCATCATCCTGGTCACCGGGCCGACCGGCTCGGGCAAGACCACCACGCTCTACACCACGCTCAAGCAGCTGGCGACGCCCGAGGTGAACGTCTGCACCATCGAGGACCCGATCGAGATGATCGAGGGCGCCTTCAACCAGATGCAGGTGCAGCACAACATCGAGCTGACCTTCGCCAGCGGCGTGCGCGCGCTGATGCGCCAAGACCCGGACATCATCATGGTCGGCGAGATTCGCGACCTGGAAACCGCCGAGATGGCCATCCAGGCCGCGCTCACCGGGCACCTGGTGCTCTCCACCCTGCACACCAACGACGCGCCCAGCGCCATCAGCCGCCTGCTCGAACTCGGCGTGCCGCACTATCTGCTCAAGGCCACCGTGCTCGGCGTGATGGCCCAGCGGCTGGTGCGCACGCTGTGCCCGCACTGCAAGACGCCGGTGCAGCTGGACGCCGACGACTGGACCGCGCTGACCAAACCGTGGAACGCGCCGCTGCCCACCCATGCGCAGCAGGCAGTGGGCTGCCTGGAATGCCGCGACACCGGCTACCGTGGGCGCGCCGGCGTCTACGAGATCATGCTGCTCAACGATGCGATCAAGCCGCTGATCACCGCCGACACCGACCTCGTCGCCCTGCGCCGTCAGGCCTTCAAGGACGGCATGCGCAGCCTGCGCCTATCCGGCGCACAGAAGGTCGCCGCCGGCCTCACCACCCTCGAGGAAGTGCTGCGGGTGACACCGCAGAGCGAGCAGCGCTGAGGCCCGCTCGGCAAGGCCGGAACGCCGCCGGCCGGGCGAGCTGCTACCCTGATCCGCCCGACCGCGAGGAGCACCGCAATGCGCATCGGCCTGATCGCCGACACCCACGGCCTGCTCCGCCCCGAAGCGCTGGCGGCATTGCAGGGTTGCGCGCAGATCGTCCACGCCGGTGATATCGGCAAACCGGAGGTGCTCGACGGGCTGCGCGCGATTGCGCCGCTGGCGGCGATTCGCGGCAACGTCGACCACGGCGACTGGGCGCTGGCCCTGCCGGAGCGACTGGACCTGCGCATCGCCGGGCTCACCCTCCACGTGCTGCACGACCTCAAGCAGCTGGATCGCGACCCCGTCGCCGCCGGTATCGATGTGGTGATCGCCGGCCACTCGCACCAGCCGAAGGTCGAGCGGCGCGACGGCGTGCTCTACGTCAACCCGGGCAGCGCCGGGCCGCGACGCTTCAGCCTGCCGATGAGCCTCGCCGTGCTGGAGCTGGACGGCGGCCAAGCGCAGGTCGAGCTCATCAACCTCAGCTGACGCCCATGTAGCGCCCGGCGCGGTGGTTGATCGCCAGCACCAGATTCAGCGCTACCGCGCCGAGCACCGACAGCAGCACCCGCTCCGGTGCGACGACGAACACCGCCGCCAGCACGATCAGCGCATCGATGGCCATCTGCACCTTGCCGGCGCGCAGGCCGAAGCGCTCCTGCAGGAACAGCGCGAGGATGTTCACCCCGCCCAGGCTGGCGCGATGACGGAACAGGATGAGCAGGCCGACCCCCATCGCGAAGCCGCCGAATACCGCGGCGTAGACCAGATTGAGCTCGGCGAAGCGCACCCACTGCGGGGTCAGCTCGGCGAACAGCGACACCAGTGCCACCGCGCAGACCGTGCGCAGGGTGAACTTCCAGCCCATGCGCCAGATCGCCAGGGCGTAGAACGGCAGGTTGAGCAGGAAGAACGCCGGGCCGAACGACCAGCCGGCCAGGTATTTGAGCAGGAAGGCCAACCCTACGGTGCCGCCGGTGAGCAGCCCGGCATGGGTGTAGAACGCGATGCCAAGGGCCACCAGCGCCGTGCCGGTGAGCAGCGCCAGGGCATCCTCCCAGAGCGGATGGCGGACGAAGATCGCCGATACGCGCCCGGCTGGCGGTACGTCAGATTCGCGACTCTGCATCGAGTGGGTCTCGCAATGATGGCTGCGCAAGGATAGAAGCTGGGCCGGCCGCGGGCCGTGGCGCCGATCAAGCGAGCCCGAAAGCGGTCAGCGCCGCGCCCAGGTCTCGAAACGGTAGGCCGGCGCCTCGCCTTCGGCCGGATGGGCCTGGCTGTCGACGCATTGCCATTCGTTCTCGTCGAATGCCGGGAAGAACGCATCGCCCTCCGGCTGCGCATCGATGCGCGTGAGGTAGAGCCGCTGCGCCCGACCCAGCGCCTGCGCGTAGAGCTGCGCACCGCCGATCAGCATCAGCTCGTCGACGCCCTGCTCGCGCGCCCACTGCTCGGCACACACCAGCGCGGCCTCGAGATCGGTGAAAGTCTCCGCGCCATCGAGCTGCAGATCCGTCTGGCGGCTGACCACCAGATTGAGCCGGCCCGGCAGCGGCCGGCCGAGCGAATCCCAGGTCTTGCGGCCCATGATGATCGGCTTGCCGAGGGTCATGGCCTTGAAATGCTTGAGATCGGCGGGCAGGTGCCAGGGCATGCGGTTGTCGAGACCGATCACGCGGTTGTGCGCGAATGCGGCGATCATGGCGAGGGGTAGGCGGGTCTGATTCATGGCGGCGAGCATAGCAGAGCGCCCCGGCGCGCTGCAGCGCCAACCGTTTGTCGGTTTCATGTTGCTGCAACAGGCGCGACCGCGAAGCGTCAAGCTACGGTCATTCGCGTCGCGCAGGCTGGGGTTTCCCATCCCGAGGAGATGCCACCCATGGCACGCACCATCGTTCCCCTTCGCTCCTGGCTGGCCGCCTGCGGCCTGCTGCTGCCGCTCGCCAGCGTCGCCGCGCCCGACGACCGTCAGGCACAACGCCACGCCGAACGCGCCGAGCCCGCGCCGCTGGTAATCGCCCACCGCGGTGCCAGCGGCTATGTGCCCGAACACACCCTGGCCGCCTATGCGCTGGCGGTGCTGCAAGGCGCCGACTACATCGAACCGGATCTGGTGATGACCCGCGACGGCCAACTGGTCGCCCGCCACGATAACGAGCTGGGGCTGACCACCGATGTTTCCCAGCGCCCCGAGTTCGCCGCGCGCAAACGCACCCAGCAGGTCGATGGCGTGGCGCTCACCGGCTGGTACAGCGAGGATTTCACCCTCGCCGAGCTGAAGACCCTGCGCGCCATCGAGCGTATTCCGGAGATCCGCCCGGGCAACGCCCGCCTCGACGGCGGCCTGGAGATCCCGACGCTGCAGGAGATCATCGATCTGGTGAAGACGCTGCAGCTCAGCCAGGGCCGGCGCATCGGCCTGTACCCGGAAACCAAGCATCCGACCCACTTCCAGCAGCTCGGCCTGGCGATGGAGAAGCCGCTGGTACGCATCCTCGCGCGCAACGGCTACGTCGGCCGGCAGGCGCCGGTGTACATCCAGTCGTTCGAAGTGGACAACCTCAAGACCCTCAGCGGCCTCACCCGCCTGCGCCTGGTGCAGCTGTTCGGCTCCGGTCAGCCCTACGACCAGCAGGTGCGCGGCAGCCAGCTGACCTACGCGCAGATGGCCACGCCGGCGGGTCTCAAGGCCATAGCCCGCTACGCCAGCGGCGTCGGCCCGGACAAGAGCTACATCATTCCGCGCGACGCCGGCGGCAACCTCGGCGCGCCGACCCGCTTCGTCGCCGACGCCCACGCCGCCGGCCTCAAGGTGCATCCGTACACCTTCCGCGCCGAGAACGCCTTCCTGCCGACCAGCCTGCGCAGCAGCGATCAGCCGCAGGCGCGCGGCGACATCGAGGCGGAAATCCGCGCCTTCCTCGACGCTGGCATCGACGGTCTGTTCATCGATCAGCCGGACGTGGCCGTGCGTCTGCGCGAGGCCCACTAAACGTTACGGGCGGCCGCGCGGTCGCCCGTAACCGATCCGACCGCTCGTCGCTTTTCTCACCCTCGGCGATCTGCACAGCTACCTGTAACGCCGAACCAACGCGGCCCAGGCGTAAGCTCGGGTTCTCATTCGGCGCCCTCGAAAGAAAAGTTGTATACAACCACTGGCGTAACGCGCATCCAATTGTCTACAGTGGCCGACACAATAAAAACGAACGGGAGAAGCTACCCATGACTGTGTCCGCCCCCGAAAGACGGCCCGAGGACGAAAACCTCGGTGTCGGCGCCAACCTGGCCTACGGCCTGCAACACGTGCTCACCATGTACGGCGGCATCGTCGCCGTGCCGCTGATCGTCGGCCAGGCCGCTGGCCTGTCGCCAGCCGACATCGGCCTGCTGATCGCCGCCTCGCTGTTCGCCGGCGGGCTGGCCACCCTGCTGCAGACGCTCGGTCTGCCGTTCTTCGGTTGCCAGTTGCCGCTGGTACAGGGCGTGTCCTTCGCCGGCGTGGCGACCATGATCGCCATCATCGGCAGCGACGGTGCCGGCGGCATTCCGGTGGTGCTCGGCTCGGTGATCGCCGCCTCGCTGATCGGCCTGTTCATCACCCCGGTGTTCTCCCGCATCACCAAATTCTTTCCGCCGCTGGTCACCGGCATCGTCATCACCACCATCGGTCTGACGCTGATGCCAGTGGCCGCACGCTGGGCGATGGGCGGCAACAGCCAGGCGCCGGACTTCGGCAGCGTGGCCAATATCTGCCTGGCGGCCTTCACCCTGTTCACCGTGCTGGCGCTGAGCAAGGTCGGCAATGCGAGCATCTCGCGGCTGTCGATCCTGCTGGCGATGGTCATCGGCACGCTGGTGGCGGTGTTCTTCGGCATGGCCGACTTCTCCCTGGTACTCGACGGTCCGCTGATGGCGCTGCCTTCGCCGCTGCATTTCGGTGCGCCGGAGTTCCAGCTGGCGGCGATCCTGTCGATGCTGATCGTGATCATCGTCACCCTGGTCGAGACCTCGGCGGACATCCTCGCCGTCGGCGAGATCATCGACACCAAGGTCGACTCCCGCCGCCTGGGCGACGGTCTGCGCGCAGACATGATTTCCAGCTCGCTGGCGCCGCTGTTCGGCTCCTTCACCCAGAGCGCCTTCGCGCAGAACGTCGGGCTGGTCGCGGTGACCGGCGTGAAGAGCCGCTACGTGGTCGCCACCGCCGGCCTGATCCTGGTCACCCTCGGCCTGCTGCCGGTGATGGGCCGGCTGATCGCCGCGGTACCCACCGCCGTGCTCGGTGGCGCCGGCGTGGTGCTGTTCGGCACCGTCGCGGCCAGCGGCATCCGCACCCTGGCGCAGGTCGACTACCGCAACAACATGAACCTGATCATCGTCGCCACCTCGATCGGCTTCGGCATGATTCCGATCGCCGCGCCGAGCTTCTACCACCACTTCCCGGCCTGGTTCGAGACCATCTTCCACTCCGGCATCAGCTCGGCGGCGATCATGGCGATCGTCCTCAACCTGGCCTTCAATCACCTCAAGGCCGGCAACTCCGACCAGCAGTCGGTGTTCGTCGCCGGCAGCGAGCGCAGCCTGCGCTACCGCGACATCGCCGCGCTGCATGAGGGCGACTACTTCCGCAACGGCAAGCTGTACGACATCGACGGCAACGAGGTGGCGGTGGTCGATGTCCATCACCAGCCCGAACCGCCCGCGCCGCCGCGGATGCACGCCGCCAGCTCCGGCAGCAGCTGAGCACAGTGGCCGGGCGGCGCCGTGCACGGCCCGCCCGGCTGCGGTTATGCTCTGCGCTCATCCCCGGCCGCGGAGCCCCCGGTGAGCGATCCCCGCATTCCCCTCCCCTCGCTGTCCCGTATCGACCGCCTGTGGCTCACCGAAGCCGTGCGCCTGCGCGAGGAACACGCCGGCCCGCTGGACGACGAGGAAGCCAACCGCCAGGCCCGCGCCGGCGGCGGCGACCTGTCCGCCCTCATCGAACGCCGCGCGCTGTGGCTGGCGCGCCGCGACGGCCTGCTCGAAGCGCTGCGCCACTGGCGCCAGGGCGCGCGGCTCGGCGCCGTCGCCCTCGCCGTGCTGGCGATCTTCACCGGCGCCGGTCTGGCCTTCGCCGCACTGGGTGACGGCCAGCGTCCGGTCAACGTGTTCTGGGCGCTCGGCAGCCTGCTCGGGCTCAACCTGCTGACCCTGCTCGGCTGGCTACTCGGCCTGGCGCTGGCCGGTGACAGCGGCGGTGCGCTCGGCCGGCTATGGCTCTGGCTCAGCGAGAAGTTCGCCCGCGATGCGCGCGCCGCGCAGCTGGCGCCGGCGCTGCCGGTGCTGCTGCAGCGCCAGCGCCTCGGCCGCTGGCTGCTCGGCCTCGGCGTGCATGGCCTGTGGCTGCTGGCGATGACTTGCGCGCTACTCATGCTGCTCGCCCTGCTGGCGACCCGCCGCTACGGCTTCGTCTGGGAAACCACCATCCTCGGCGAGAGCGCCTTCGTCGGTCTGACCCAGGCGCTCGGCGCACTGCCCGCACTGCTCGGCTTCGGCGTGCCGGATGGCGAGCAGATCCGCGCCAGCGGCACGCTCGCCGGCGATCTGGAAAGTGCGCGGCGGCAATGGGCCGGCTGGCTGGTCGGCGTGGTGCTGGTCTACGGCCTGCTGCCGCGCCTGCTGCTCGCTGCGTTGTGTCTGTGGCGCTGGCGCCGCGGCCGGGCCGCGCTGGCGATCGATCTCGAACAGCCGAGCTACCGCCTGCTGCGCGAACGTCTGCAGCCGCCCAGCGAACGCCTCGGCATCCGCGATGCCGCGCCGGCACAGCTGCACGCGCCGAGCGCCGGCGCGCAGCTCGAGGCCGGCGCCGGCGCCGTGCTGGTGGCCATCGAGCTGGACGGCAGCCGGCCGTGGCCGCCGCCGCTGCCCAAGGGCGTGGCCGATGCCGGCGTGCTCGACGATCGCGAAGGCCGCCGACGCCTGCTCGATCAGCTCACGCGCTTTCCGCCGGCGCGTCTGGCGATCGCCTGCGATCCGCGCCGGTCGCCGGATCGCGGCACCCTGGCGCTGCTCGGCGAGCTGTCGCGCTGCGCCGCCGCCACGCGCGTCTGGCTGCTGCAGGCGCCGACCGGCGAGGCGCTGGACAGCGCGCGGCTGGACGACTGGCATCAGGCGCTGGATGCGCTGGGCCTGGCACATTCGAGCGCCGCACCGCTGAGCTGGCTGGAGAACGGACATGACTGATGCGTTGAAGCTCGCCGTGGTCGGCCACACCAACGTCGGCAAAACCTCGCTGCTGCGTACGCTGACCCGCGACCGCGGTTTCGGCGAGGTTTCGCACCGCCCCAGCACCACCCGCCACGTTGAGGGCGCGCGGCTCTCGGTGGATGGCCAGGCGCTGCTGGAGCTGTACGACACCCCCGGCCTGGAGGACGCCATCGCCCTGCTCGACTACCTCGAGCGGCTGGAGCGTCCCGGCGAGCGCCTCGATGGCCCGGCGCGCACCGCGCGTTTTCTCGACGGTGCCGAGGCGCGCCAGCGTTTCGAGCAGGAAGCCAAGGTGCTGCGCCAGCTGCTGGCCAGCGACGCAGGGCTGTACGTGATCGATGCGCGCGAGCCGGTGCTGGCCAAGTACAAGGACGAGCTGGCGGTGCTGGCCGGTTGCGGCAAGCCGCTGCTGCCGGTGCTCAACTTCGTCGCCCAGCCCGGGCATCGCGAGGAGGAGTGGCGCCAGGCGCTGGCGCGGCTCGGCCTGCACGCGCTGGTGCGCTTCGACAGCGTGGCACCGCCGGTGGATGGCGAGCGCCGCCTGTACGAAAGCCTGGCACTGCTGCTGGAACAGGCGCGGCCGCGGCTGCAACGGCTGATCGAGGAGCACGAAGCCCAGGCCGCCGCACGCCGGGCCAGCGGCGAGCGGCTGATCGCCGAGCTGCTGGTGGATGTAGCCGCCTGCCGGCGCAGCGTGGTGGCGCAGCCGGAACTGGAGCGCGGCGCCATCCGCGACCTGCACGATGCGGTGCGCGGCCGCGAGCAACGCTGCGTCGAGGCGCTGCTGCGCCTGTACGCCTTCGGCAAGGACGACGCGGCCGCCGGCGAGCTGCCGCTGCTCGACGGCCGCTGGGGTGACGACCTGTTCAATCCGGAGACGCTGAAACAGCTGGGCGTGAAGATCGGCGGCGGCATGGCGGCCGGCGCGGCGGCCGGAGCCGGGGTCGACCTGATGGTCGGCGGCATCACCCTCGGCGCCGCGGCGCTGCTCGGCGCGCTGGCCGGCGGCGGCGCGCAGACCGCGCGGCACTACGGCAATCGCCTGTTGGGCAAGCTCAAGGGTCAGCGCGAACTGAGCGTCGACGATGCCGTGCTGCGCCTGCTGGCGCTGCGCCAGCGCCAGCTGCTTGCCGCCCTCGCCGCGCGCGGCCACGCGGCGATGGACGCGATCCGCCTGAGCGGCCCGCAAGATCAGGGCTGGCGCGAAGGCCGCCTGCCCGAGGCGCTGCAGCGCTGCCGCGCGCACCCCGAATGGTCGTCGCTCAATCCCGGCGCGCGGCTGCAGGATGCCGAGCGCCAGGCGACGCTGGAAGCGCTGCAAGCCGAGCTGCGCCAGCCCTGAGCGCCGCGCCGTCTGGCGAATGCGGGCCGGTCATGCGCACCGGCCCGCGGGCCATCACTCTTCCTTGCCGCTCTCGACTTCCTGGGCCATGCGCGCCAGACCCATGTGCCGCACGTCGGTGCCGCGCACCAGATAGATCACCAGTTCGGCGATGTTGCGTGCGTGGTCGCCGATGCGTTCCAGCGAGCGCAGCGCCCAGATCACGCTGAGCACGCGGGAGATCGAGCGCGGGTCTTCCATCATGTAGGTGACCAGTTCGCGCAGCGCGGTCTTGTATTCGCGGTCGACGGTCTTGTCGTACTGCGCCACCGACAGCGCGAGGTCGGCATCGAAGCGGGCGAAGGCGTCGAGCGCTTCCTGCACCATCTTGCGCACCTGATCGCCGATGTGGCGCACCTCGACGTAGCCCTTGGGCGACTCGCCTTCCTCGCACAGCTGGATGGCGCGGCGGGCGATCTTGGTCGCCTCGTCGCCGATGCGCTCGAGGTCGATCACCGACTTGGAGATGCTGATGATCAGGCGCAGGTCGGAGGCCGCCGGCTGGCGACGGGCGAGGATGCGTACGCACTCCTCGTCGATGTTGCGCTCCATCTGGTTGATCTGATCGTCGACCTCGCGCACCTGCTGGGCCAGGCCCGAATCGGCCTCGATCAGCGCGGTGACCGCGTCGTTGACCTGCTTCTCCACCAGGCCGCCCATCGCCAGCAGGTGGCTGCGCACTTCCTCCAGCTCGGCGTTGAACTGCTGGGAGATGTGTTGGGTGTGGTTGTCTTTGCCGATCATTGTTCTCGCTCCGAGGAGACTGCCGCTAAGGCGGCTCTGGTGCGCAGCGCACCCAGGTAAATTGAATACCACGCGGGCCCGTCCGGGCCTGCGGCATGGTCCGACTAGCCGTAGCGGCCGGTGATGTAGTCTTCGGTCTGCTTCTTCGCCGGGTTGGTGAACAGCGTATCGGTGTCGCCGTACTCGATCAGCTTGCCCATGTACATGAACGCCGTGTAGTCGGAGACGCGCGCGGCCTGCTGCATGTTATGGGTGACGATGACGATGGTGTACTTGGACTTCAGTTCGTAGATCAGCTCCTCGACCTTCAGCGAAGAAATCGGGTCGAGCGCCGAACTCGGTTCGTCGAGCAGCAGCACTTCGGGCTGCACGGCGATGGTACGCGCGATCACCAGACGCTGCTGCTGACCACCGGACAGGCCGAGCGCCGACTCGTGCAGGCGATCCTTGACCTCGTCCCACAACGCCGCGCCCTTGAGCGCCCATTCGACGGTCTCGTCGAGCACGCGCTTCTGCTTGATGCCCTGGATGCGCAGGCCGTAGACCACGTTCTCGTAGATGCTCTTGGGGAACGGGTTGGGCTTCTGGAACACCATGCCGACGCGACGGCGCAGGTCGGCGACATCCTCGCCCTTGCGGTAGATGTTGTGGCCGTCGAGGTTGATCGCGCCTTCGATGCGGCAGCCGTCGACCAGATCGTTCATCCGGTTGAAGCAGCGCAGCAGCGTGGACTTGCCGCAACCGGACGGGCCGATGAAGGCCGTCACGCGCTGACGCGGGATGTTCATGCTGACGTTGAACAGCGCCTGCTTCTGCCCGTAGAACAGGCTCAGGTCGGGCACCTCGATAGCCACCGGCTCGGTGGCCAGGTCCAGCACGCGCTTGTCGCGGCCGAGCGAAGAAATATCGATGGAATGGGTGTTGCTTTGCATGTGCTCACTCCGTTCGCAGCTGCAAGCTGCAAGCTACCGCCGCACGCTTCGGCCGCGGCCCCGTTCTTCCGGAGGCTGGCCTGAAGCGTGCCGCTTCAATTAATGGTCGAGCGCCTTGTACTTCTCGCGCAGGTGGTTGCGGATGACGACCGCACTGAAGTTCAGCACCGCGATGACCAGCACCAGCAGGAACGCGGTGGCGTAGACCAGCGGCCGCGCGGCCTCGACGTTGGGGCTCTGGAAACCAACGTCGTAGATGTGGAAGCCCAGGTGCATGATCTTCTGATCCAGGTGCAGATAGGGGTAGTTACCGTTGAGCGGCAGGTTCGGCGCCAGCTTGACCACGCCGACCAGCATCAGCGGCGCCACTTCACCGGCGGCCCGCGCCACGGCGAGGATCAGGCCGGTCATCATCGCCGGGCTGGCCATCGGCAGCACCACGCGCCACAGCGTTTCGGACTTGGTCGCGCCGAGCGCCAGCGAGCCTTCGCGGATCATCCGCGGGATGCGCGCCAGGCCTTCCTCGGTGGCGACGATCACCACCGGCAGGGTGAGGATCGCCAGGGTCAGCGAGGCCCACATCAGCCCCGGGGTGCCGAACACCGGCGCCGGTGCGGCTTCGGGGTAGAAGATGCGGTCCAGCGAGCCGCCCAGCACGTAAACGAAGAAGCCCAGGCCGAACACGCCGTAGACGATCGACGGTACGCCGGCGAGGTTGTTCACCGCGATGCGGATCACGCGGGTCAGCACGCCCTGCTTGGCGTATTCGCGCAGGTAGACGGCAGCGATCACGCCGAACGGGGTGACGATCACCGCCATGATCAGGGTCATCAGCACGGTACCGAAGATCGCCGGAAAGATGCCGCCCTCGGTGTTCGCCTCGCGCGGTTCGTCGCTGACGAACTCCCACAGCTTGGCCGCATAGAAGCCCAGCTTGTCGGTGGTGGACATGGCGTTCGGCCGGTAGGCGCGCACCACCTTGCCCATGCTGATCTGCTGCTCGCGGCCATCGACGGTGCGCACGGTGATGCTGTCTCGGTTGAACTGCTGCTGCAGCGCGATCAGCTCCTGCTCCAGCACGCGGTATTCGGCATCCCATTCGGCGCGCTCGGCGTCCAGCTCGGCCTGTGCCGCGGCATCCAGACGGCCGTCCAGCTCCAGCTTGCGGGTCTTCAGGCGCAGGCGCTCGAGGCCGTGGTTGATCCGGCCGATCTCGACCTTCTCCACCTGGGCGATCTGCCCGTGCAACTGCTCGACCCGTTCAAGGCGGCGCTGCAGCTCAGCCCAGGCGGCGTCGCCCTCAGCCACCAGCTGCCCGGCCTCCTTGACGTTGAGCAGCTCGCCGTAGAAGTTGCCCCACTCGCGGCGCTCCAGCACCACCATGTCGTGCGGCGTGCGCGGGTTGCTCAGCCATTCGCCGACCACCCAGGAGAAGTCCGCACCGTAGACTTCACGGTTGCCGACCTTGAGCAGTTCGCGGGTCATGAACTCGCCGCCCTCGACAGTGACCGGCAAGCCACTGGCCGCCAGCCGCGCGCGCGGCACTTCCTCGGCCTGCACCACCTCGCCGGCCAGCACGCGCGGTGCCTCGCCGGGCACCTGGTAGTCGGCGACCATCACGTCGGCCGGCCAGAAATGCGCCAGGCCGCGCACACCAATCACGGCCAGCAGGCCCAGGGTCATGATCACCGCGATGGCCACCGCACCGGCGTTCATCCAGATCCACGGAGTGCCACTCTTGACCCAGGTGTTCAACGAATCCTTTTTCACGGATCGATACCTTTTCGAAAATCTCGGCGCAGCCGCCCGCAGGCGGCGCGTGCATTACAGGCTGGCGTACTTGCCGCGCAGGCGCTGACGGATCAGCTCGGCCAGGGTGTTCATCACGAAGGTGAACATCAGCAGCACCAGCGCGGCGAGGAACAGCACGCGGTAGTGGGTGCCACCGACCTCGGACTCGGGCATTTCCACCGCGACGTTGGCCGCCAGGGTGCGCATGCCCTCGAAGATGTTGGCTTCCATGATCGGCGTGTTGCCGGTGGCCATCAGCACGATCATGGTTTCGCCCACGGCACGGCCCATGCCGATCATCAGCGCCGAGAAGATGCCCGGGCTGGCGGTCAGCAGCACGACGCGGGTCAGCGTCTGCCAGGGCGTGGCGCCGAGCGCCAGCGAACCCAGGGTCAGGCTTTTCGGTACGCTGAACACCGCATCCTCGGCGATCGAATAGATCGTCGGGATCACCGCGAAGCCCATCGCCAGGCCAACCACCAGGGCGTTGCGCTGGTCGAACGGAATGCCGAGGTCATTGGACAGCCACAGGCGCATGTCGCCACCGAACAGCCAGTTCTCCAGATGCCCGCTGATCGCCAGCGAGCCGACACCCACCAGCAGCACCACCGGAATCAGCAGCAGCGCTTCCCAGCCATCCGGCACGCCCAGACGCACGCTCTCGGGCAGGCGGCTCCAGCTCCAGGCAGCGAACAGGATGCCCAGCGGCATCAGCAGCAGCAGGCTGAAGATGCCCGGCAGGTGGTTCTCCAGGAACGGCGCGAGGAACAGACCGGCAAAGAAGCCGAGGATCACCGTCGGCAGCGCCTCCATCAGCTCGATCACCGGCTTGATCTTGCGGCGCAGCGCCGGGGCCATGAAGTAGGCGGTGTAGAACGCCGCGCAGATCGCCAGCGGCGCCGCCAGCAGCATCGCGTAGAAGGCGGCCTTGAGCGTGCCGAAGGCCAGCGGCGCGAGGCTCAGCTTGGGCTCGAAATCGGTGTTGGCGGAGGTGGACTGCCAGACGTAGTCAGGCTTCGCGTAGCTTTCGTACCAGACCTTGCCCCACAGCGAACTCCAGGAAATCTCCGGATGCGGGTTGTCGACCACGAAGCGCTGCAGGCCCTGCGGCGACTCCACCAGCAGACGGGTGGCGCGCGGCGACAGCGCGGCCAGCGCGGCGCCGTCGGCCACCTGCTCCTTGAGCAGCGTGCGGTGCGCGGTGCTGTGGAAGATGCCCAGCGTGCCGGCGCGGTCGAGCGCGAGGAAGCCCTTGCGACGCTCTTCCGGGAGGATCTGGCTGACCGGGCTGTCGGCCAGCGTGAAGTTGCGCACGTTGCGCAGCTCGGCCTGGCCGTCGGCGCCACGCACCATGAACCACTGGCCGATGCCGCCCTTGGAGTCGCCGATCATCAGCGAGATGCCGCCAAGCAGCGGGCTGACAGCGGTGATCTCGGCCCCATCGGCGACCAGCTTGTAGCGACCGTTGAGCTGCTTGCGGCGCAGATCGAAGACGTCGGCGCTGGCCTTGCCGCTGACCGCGTACAGCCACATGTGACGCGGATCGATCTGCAGCGCGCGGATCGGCTCGGCAAGCTGCGGCAGATCCAGGCGCTGCTGTTCCAGGGTCACCTCGCCGGTCAGCAGGTTCTCGCTGCTGGCGATGCGTTGGGCATGCAGCGTGGTGCCGGTGGCGCCGGCGACCAGCAGGGTCTTGCCGTTGAGGCTGACGGCCGCCTGCTCGATCGCGCGGCCCTCGCCGTCGAGCTGCAGCGGCTGCTCGCCGAACGGATAGACGATCCGCGGCGTGATGGTCTTCTGGTTGTTCGGGTAGGTGATCTGGTACTCGTGCTCGATGACCAGCGCCTGACCGTTGCTCAGGCCGAGCACCAGGCGGCGGGTGCCGGGGGTGTCCTGGCCGACCGAGACGATGCGGCTGTCAGCCGGCAGCGCCAGGGCGATATTCGCGAGCGGCGCGCCATCGGCCAGTGCGAAGAAGCGCACCTGGCCATCGGCGTTCAGGCGCATCGCCACCTGGTTCTGCTCTTCGATCGCCAGCAGCAGTGCCTGGTTGTCCTCGGCCAGCCAGGCCGGGCGCTGGACTTCGCGTGCTTCGAGCTCGGCGCCCTGGAACATGGGCAGCACGACCTGTCCCAGGTAGAAGAAGATCAGGGTGATTGCGCCCAGCACCGCCAGGCCACCGATGGTGACGTACCAGCGCGCCAGGTGATCTTTCAGCGCGCGAATGCGGCGTTTACGCTGCAGGGCCGGCGTATTGAAATCCAGCCGTTGCACATCGGAGTTCGCGGTCATGGGCTCTATGTCGTTCATGCCAAGGTTCCTGGGCCGGGCGGCCCCGTCAGGGCGACTAATCTAATCAAGCCGTGTGACAGAAAAATTACAACCGGGTGACACGACGAAACCCGCCAGCGCGAAGTGCGTGGCGGGCATCGTGACGCAGGACCGGCGGGGCTGCCGCCGATCCTCCGTGCGGGTCGTTAGAGACCCAGGTCCTGCATGGTCTTGTCGACCACTTTCTTCGGCAGCGGGATGTAGCCGTCCTTGACCACGACCTCCTGGCCTTGCTTGGACAGCACCAGCTTGATGAACTCGGCGTCGATCGGGCTCAGCGGCTTGTTCGGCGCCTTGTTCACGTAGACGTAGAAGAAGCGCGCCAGCGGGAACTTGCCGGCCAGGGCGTTTTCTTCGTTGGCCTCGAAGGCTTCGCCACCCTTGGACAGCGGCACGGCGCGCACGCTGGAGGTCTTGTAGCCGATGCCCGAGTAACCGATGGCGTTCAGGGTGCTGGAGATCGACTGCACCACCGAGGCCGAACCCGGCTGCTCGTTGACGTTGGATTTGAAGTCGCCCTTACACAGCGCTTCTTCCTTGAAGTAGCCATAGGTGCCGGATACCGAGTTACGACCGAACAGCTGGATCGGCTTGGCCGCCCACTCACCGGTCAGGCCCAGGTCGCCCCAGGTCTTGATGTCCTGAGCGCCACCGCACAGGCGAGTGCTGGAGAAGATCGCGTCGACCTGTTCCATGTCCAGGCTCTTGATCGGGTTGTCCTTGTGCACGAACACGGCCAGGGCGTCGATCGCCACCGGCACGGCGGTCGGTTTGTAGCCGTACTTCTGCTCGAAGGCCTGAATCTCGTTGTCCTTCATCGGGCGGCTCATCGGCCCCATGTTGGCGGTGCCTTCGGTCAGCGCGGGCGGCGCGGTGGAGGAACCGGCAGCCTGGATCTGGATGTTGACGTTCGGGTAGCTGCGCTTGAACTCTTCGGCCCACAGCGTCATCAGGTTGGCCAGAGAATCGGAGCCGACGCTGGAGAGGTTGCCGGAAACACCGGAAGTCTTCTCGTAGCTCGACAGAGCCGGATCGACTGCCGCAACCGCGCTCGCGGCACCCACACCAGCGGCCACGAAGGTCAGCGCCGCCATCAAACGATTCAGTTTCATACCTTGCTCCTAGCAGAGGTGTGTTCGAGTGTGTTGGAACGGGGGCCAGTATCGGTAGGCCGTATGAACACTCTATGAAGCGAGTGTGACAATCTTGTTACCGTCGGCAATCTTGACCGGGGGCGGTCGCTGCACCGTCTGAGTGCCGTTATACTGCGCGCTTCCCGCCCTATCGCGGGGTTTTCGCGCCAGAACAACAATCGCGCCGCGAGTCCGACCGATGAAAGAATACGAACAGGAAGATCCGATTCCCCAGGGCGACCTGGCCCTGCAGCTGACCGCCCTGCCGCGCGAAACCAACGGCTTCGGCGATATCTACGGCGGCTGGCTGGTCTCGCAGATGGATCTGGCCGGCACTGCGATGGCCAGCCGCGTGGCCGGCGGCCGCGTGGCGACGGTGTCCATCGACCGCATGGCCTTCATGGTGCCGGTGGCAGTTGGCGCGCAGCTGTCCTTCTATACCCAGACGCTGGAAGTCGGGCGCAGCTCGATCCGCATGCTGGTGGAAGTCTGGAGCGACGATCCGCTGTCCAGTGAATGGCGCAAGGTCACCGAGGCGGTGTTCGTCTTCGTCGCCATCGACGGCAGCGGCCGCACCCGCCCGGTAACGCCGCGGCGCTGAGCGCCGCTCAACCAGCGGCCGACAGTTCGTCCGGCCCGGCGAAGCGGTTCTTGCCGGCCTGCTTGGCGCGGTAGAGCGCCGCGTCCGCCGCCGAATACAGCTGCCCGGCGTTCTGCCCGGGCTGCAGCGTCGCGATACCGATACTCACCCCGACCCGTCCCTGCGCCGATGCCGGATGCGCGATGGCCTGCCGACGCAGCGCGGCCAGCACCTGACTGGCGATCTGCTGCGCGGCATCCTCGGTGCAGTCATAGAGCAGCAGGGCGAACTCTTCGCCACCGACGCGTGCCGCCTGGTCCAGCGGCCGTCGCGCGAAGCTGGCGAGCAGCCGGGCGAACTCACCGATCAGCGCATCGCCGGCGGGATGGCCGAGGCGATCGTTGTAGGCCTTGAAGTCGTCCAGATCGAGCAGCAACAGGCTCACCGGCACGTCGTCGCGCCGCGCCTGCGCCAGCCGCTGCCGCAACGCCTCGTCATGGCTGCGACGGTTGGGCAGCTCGCTCAGCGCATCGTGCGCGGCGACCCAGCCCAGCAGCTTGCGCATGAGGAACTGCTGACGCTGCGAGTATTCGTGCACGTAACGGCTGATCGCGCCGATCACCAGCAGCAGCAGGTAGTAGCTGACGGCGATCCAGTGCTCGGGCAGGCGGTCCGAAGGCAGGATCTGGCTGGCCATGAACACGTCGATCGCCACGATCGACAGCGCGCAGAGCAGCGAATGCCAGAACGTCATGCCGAGGAAGAAGAACGAACTGATGATCAGCAGGCCGGCGCCATAGCGAAACGCGTAGGGCTGCGCCGCCAGTTCGTACTGGATGTCGATGATCGCGGCGACCACGCCGATCAGCACCAGCAGCATCGGGAACAGCTGGTTGGCGCGCGCCTGGTAGGTCTTGCTGAAGAAGCTCAGCAGCAGCACCAGCACCCCCGGCGACAGCTCCACCAGACGCAGCACCGTGAGTCGGCCCAGCCACTGCGGATCGTCATGCGGAAACAGCAGGTGTTCGGCATACAGGTAGCCGCTGACGGCGACGATCAGCAGCAGCGCGGCGACTCGCTGCGCGCCGCGCGCCTGGCGATCGAGGAAGCGGCGGAATTCGGCTTCCAGCTCGGGCTTGAACAACA
Source organism: Stutzerimonas sp. 21-1 (assembly GCF_056336065.1). Classification (NCBI taxonomy): domain Bacteria; kingdom Pseudomonadati; phylum Pseudomonadota; class Gammaproteobacteria; order Pseudomonadales; family Pseudomonadaceae; genus Stutzerimonas; species Stutzerimonas sp. 21-1. Next base: position 3,745,336 of record NZ_CM150500.1, read on the forward strand.
GCAGGCGAAAGCCCCGCAGCAACTGCCGCCCGTAGGGGGTGTCGCTGAATTCGGCCGCCGATGAATGCTCGGTGATGCGCATGAAACAAGCCTGCTGTGGTGGCGCCGAATGATATCACTACGCCATTACTGGGACGCAAACAACCGCCCGCTGGCGAACCTGACTGACGAACGGAGCCGGCTCCAGCGCGGCGGGACGGCTTGCGACGCACGGCAAGAGCCGCCAAGATCGGCCTTCCTATCGCCCGAACGCACCCCGTGACCGCTCTTCTGCTCGCCCTCTGGCCCCTGTTTGCCCTGATCGTCGCCGGCTATGTGCTGCGTCTGCGCGGCTTCCCCGACGACGCCTTCTGGCCGGGTGCCGAACGGTTGAACTACTTCGTCCTGTTTCCGGCGTTATTGTTCAACAGCCTGGCGACCGCGCCGCTGGACAACCCGGCCTTGCCGCGCCTGGGCGCCGCGGTGCTGCTCGCCCTCGGGCTGGTCTGGGGCGTCCTGCTGCTCGGCCGGCGTCTGCGCGGCTGGCCGGCGGCGCGCTTCGGTGCGCTCGCGCAGGGTGCGCTGCGCTTCAACACCTATCTGGGTCTGGCGGCTGTCGGCAGCCTGTTCGGCAAGGACGGTCTGGCGCTGGCGGCGCTGATGCTGGCGCTGATGGTGCCGACGGTGAACGTCATGTCGGTCTGGGCGCTGACCGCCGAGCGCGGCATCAGCGCTCGCAGCCTGCTGCTGCCGATCGCGCGCAACCCGCTGATTCTCGCCTGCCTGGCCGGTGCGCTGGTCAACCTGGCTGGTTTCGGCCTGCCCGGTGGCAGCGACCGCCTGCTCGGCCTGCTGGCCGCCGCCAGCCTGCCGCTGGGGCTGCTGTGCGTGGGCGCGGCGCTGAAGCCCAAGGAACTGGGCGGGGAAATTCCGACGCTGGGCTGGAACAGCGCCGTGCGTCTGCTGGCGGTGCCGTTGCTGGCGTACGGCGTCGCCGCCCTGTTCGCGCTGCCGGCGATGGAGACCACCATCCTCGTGCTGTTCTTCGCCCTGCCGACCGCACCGACCGCCTATGTGCTGACTCGCCAGCTCGGCGGCGACAGTCACCTGATGGCCGGCATCATCACCCTGCAGACGCTGCTCGCCGCCGCCAGCCTGCCGCTGGTGCTGACCTTGCTGGAAGGCTGATCAGCGCGCCACCTGCCTGCGCAGCAGGCGCAGCAGCGCCAGTGCCAGACCGATGCCCAGCGCGCAGAGCACCAGCAGCGGTCCGAGATAGCCGAGTGCGTCCTGCAGCCAGCCGAGCAGCTGGTGTAGCCAGGCGGTACGTCGCGACGTCGCCACCGCCACATAGCCACCCTGCTCCCAAATCCGATAGGCCGCATGCAGCGGAATCAGCGCCAGCGGCAGCAGGATCAGGCACAGCCAGTAGCCGCTGCGCCGATGCGGTCCCAGCAGCCCCCACGGCAGATAGGCGGCGCGAATCAGCCCGCCGAAACAGAAGCTGTAGTAGCCGACCATGCCGAGAAACAGCAGATTGGCCAGGCTCGCCTGCTGCCACACGGCGAACAGCGCCAGGCCGCCCAGCCCGAGACTGACGGCTGCCCAGAGGAGATAGAAGAGCTTTTCCATACGTCCGATTCCGCGTGCGCTGACGAACACGCATCGGAGCAGAAACCCACCCGCGATATCGGCAACCGCTTCACGAAACCGTCGGACCACTGCCGAGAAAGCCGCCACAGCCCGCAAGTTGCCGACTTTTGGCGGACGATCAGAACAGACTGAGCTGATCCTGCGCGCCGCTCGCGGCTTCCGCCGGCATCGCCGTCGTGGGCGGGTCGACCGCCAGCCGTTCGGCCAGCCCGGCTGCGCGTTCGGCGCGGGTGTTCACGGCCTCGGTCAGCCGCGCCGGCAATGCCCAGATTTCCACCGTGCGCTTGGCGCGGGTGATGCCGGTGTAGAACAGCGCGCGGGTCAGCAACGGGCTGGGTTGCTCGGGCAATGCCAGCAGCACTTCGCCGAACTCCGAGCCCTGGCTCTTGTGCACCGTCATGACGAAGGCGCTGTCGTGGCTCGGCAGGCGCGCCGGCGCGAACGGGCGATGGCCGTCGTCGCCCTCGAAGAACACCCGCCAGCCGAGGTCGGTCCACAGGCACAGGCCGATATCGCCGTTGAACAGGCCGAGCGCGTAGTCGTTCTGCCGCACCATTACTGCACGGCCGGCATACCAGCGCTCACGCACCGACACACCGGCACGCCGCCGCAGCCGTGCCTCCAGTGCCTCGTTGAGACCGTTGACGCCGAAGGCACCCTCGCGCTGCGCGGTGAGTGCGCGGAAATCGTTGAACGCCGCGAACGCCTGTGCCGGATCGCCCTGCCGCGCGGCCTGCAGGTAAGGCCGATAACCCTCCTCCAGGCGCTCGACCAGCGCCGGCGCGGCGGGTGCCGCGTTCCAGCGCAGATCGGTCCGCGTCTCGTCCAGCAACGCCAGCGTGCCGCGCGCGTCACCGCCGTTGATCCGCCGCGCCAGTTCGCCGATGCCGCTGCCACCGGCGAAGCGGTGGCTGTGCGTCAGCAGCACCACCGCATCGCCGAGGCGCGAGTGCGGTGTCTCGATCGCCACGGCCTGGCCGGTGATGCGCTCGAGATCGGCCGCCGCCTGGGCATCGAAGCCGCGCCCCTCGCAGAGTTCGGCGAACACCGCGCCAGCTTCCACGGCGGCGAGCTGGTCCTTGTCGCCGAGCAGGATCAGCCGCGCGTTGGGCGGCAGCGCGGCGACCAGCTTGGCCATCAGCGCCAGATCGACCATCGACGCCTCGTCCACCACCAGCACGTCGAGCGGCAGCGGATTGGCCGCGTCGTGGCGCACCCGCGGGCTGTCGCCGCGGCTGCCGAGCAGGCGGTGCAGGGTGCGTGCCTCGTCGGGCAGCGCCGTCTTGACCGCGTCACTGACCGGCAGCTCGGCCTTGGCGTGGCGGATCGCCTCGGCCATGCGCGCCGCCGCCTTGCCGGTGGGCGCCGCCAGGCCGATGGCCAGCCGCTCGCCGCCGGGCTGTTCGAGCAATGCCGCGAGCAGGCGCACCACGGTGGTGGTCTTGCCGGTGCCGGGGCCGCCGGAAATCACCGCCAGCCGCCGGCGTACCGCCTGCGCCGCGGCCAGCCGTTGCCAGTCCGGGCGCTGCTGATTGAAGGCGAACAGCCGCGCCAGGCTCTCGCCGAGCTGCGCTTCATCGACCGGCGGCCGATCGCCGGCACGCGCCAGCAACTGTTCGGCCAGCTGCCGCTCGTAGGCCTGGTAACGGGCGAGGTAGAGCCGCTCGCCGTCGAGGATCAGCGGCGCGTAGGCGCCGGGCGCGCCGACCAGCGACGAGGCGCGCAGGCAGGCGCGCCAGTCGGCCAGCGCCGGCAGGCGGATATCGTGCTCCGGCCACGGCCTGCGCCCGGCCAGGCGCGCCAGCGGCAGGCAGACATCGCCTTTGCCCAGCGCCTCGCAGCACAGCGCGGCGGCCAGCAGGACCGGCACCGGCGCCGTCGGCTCGAGGCGCTGCAGGCTGGCGATGAAGGCGCGTTCCAGCGCACCCAGCGGCAGTTGCGCCAGCGTTGCGGCGGTGTCGGCCATCAGTGTCCCTCCTCGAACAGCCGGTCCAGCGCATCGAGCAACGCATCGTCGGGACGGGCGAAATACACCCCGGCCGCGGGCATGCCGCGCAGGAACAGATAGAAGGCGCCGCCCAGCTGCTCGTCGCGGAAATCCGCCAGGCGCTGGCGCAGGAAACGCCGCAGCGCCACCAGGTAGATCAGGTATTGCAGGTAGTAGTGTTCGCCGGCGAGCGCCTGCAACAGCCGCTCGCCGCCGTAGTAGCTGGCGTCCGGGCCGAGCCAGTTGGACTTGTAGTCGGCGATGTACCAGCGCCCGTCATGCTCGAAGGTGAGGTCGATGAAACCCTTGAGAAAGCCGCGCAGGGTGTCGAACTCCAGCCGCGCCGCCGCCTCGCGCAGCGGCGCCGGCAGCCCGCTGGCCGGATCGGCGAGCAGCGCGCGCAGGCGCGTGACGTCGAGCTGACGCACCGGGAAGGTAAAGCCCAGCTCCGGCAGGCGCCGTGCAGTGTGCAGGCTGGCCAGCGTCAGCCCGGCGCCGTCGAGATCGGTCGTCAGCACCTGCTCCAGCTGGGCGATGGCAATGTCGCGCCATTCCAGCGGCAGACCGAAGGCCTGCAGCGCCGGTTCGACCCGCTCGGCCAATGCGCCGCGGCCACGCGCCCAGTCTTCGAGGATCGCGTGCAGGCAGGTACCGGCGCGCGCGCCACGCGGGAAGGCGAAGAAACCGCTGCCCGGCTCGGCCGCATCCGGCATGGCCAGCGCGTCGTGGTCCGGCGCTTCCATGTGCAGGCCGGCGGCGAGTCCGGAGAAGCTGCCGATGCGCCAGGCGCTGTGCAGGCTGCGCTCGAGCCGCGCCAGCTGTCGCGGCGCGACGGCGCGCAGGTTGTTGGCGGTGCTCGCCTCATGACTTTCCAGGGGCAGGCAGGCAGTACTGCCGGCGCTCGCCTGCGCCAGCCGTTCGACCTCGCTGCGCAGGCCGACGCCGTCCAGCGTGGCCAGATGGCCGCCGAGTTCACCGAGCGCATCCGCACCGCCCAGCTCGCGGCCGTGCAGCAGCCAGGCCAGGGCGCTGCTGTGCAGACCTTCCTCGGGCAGCTCGCCGTCCTTCTTCGCCTTGGGCAGCGCCACCGGCCCCCAGTGCAGCCACAGCCGGTCGCGCGCGCGGGTCAGCGCCACGTAGGCCAGGCGCAGCTGCTCGGCGAAGGTCTCGCGGCGCGCGCGCTGCAGGTTTTCCGGTAGCTCGGCGCTGCCCAGGTCCAGCAGCGGCCGGCCGTGGTCGTCGTGGCAGCGCGCACTGTCGAGATTCTTGCCGAGCAGCTTGCCGTCCCAGAGGAACGGGCAGAACACCAGCGGGTATTCCAGGCCCTTGCTGGTGTGGATGGTGACGATCTGCACCCGTTCGGCATCGCTTTCCAGGCGCAGCAGCGCCTCGTCGCCGGCGCCTTCGCCACCGCGCTGGGCGTTGAACCACGCCAGCAGCGGCTCCAGCCCCGGCCGCAGCAGGCTCTCGGCCTGCAGCAGCTCACCCAGGTGCAGCAGATTGGTCAGCCGCCGCTCGCCATCGAGGCGCCGCAGCAAGCGCTCGGCCACCGCCTGCTCGTCGAGCCAGGCGCGGAGCACGCGCATGAAACCCTGCTGCTGCCAGAGCTGGTGATAGCGCTCGGCCGCCTCGCGCTCGCCGTCCCATTGCCGCTGATCGTCCTGGCAGCGCGCCAGATCGGCGGCGCTCCGCCCGAGCAGGCGCGTGGCCAGGGCGTGGCGCAGCAGGCCTTCGCGGCCCGGCTCGGCGTAGGCGGCCAGCACCGCGGCCAGCTCGGCGGCCTCCTCGCTGGCCCAGACGCTATCGCGCCCGCGGCGCACGCTGGGTACGCCGCGGGCGGCCAGTTGCTCGGCGATCAGCGCGGCTTGGCGGTGGTTGGCGACCAGCACGGCGATGTCGCCGCCCTTGAGCGGGATGAACTGGCCGTCCTGCTCGAAGCCGGCACGGCCCTCGGCCGCGGCGGCCAGTTGCCGCGCGATGCGCCGGACACAGTCGCGGGCGGCGAGCTCGGCGGCCTCGGCCTTGCCCAGCGCATCGTCGCCGAGCCAGACCAGCGCCAGCGGCGCGCCGGCTTCCTCTTCGTCCAGACGCAGGGTAGCGCGCGACTTGTCGGCGGCGGTCACCGGCGGATAGTCCAACCCGTCTTCGGAGAACGGTCGCGGGCGGGCGAACAGGCGATTCAGCGCATCGATCAGTTGCGGCGTCGAACGGTGGTTGACCGGCAGGTCATAGGCCGGCCGGTCGATCTGCTGGCGGGCCTGCAGGTAGGTCGCCAGATCGGCGCCGCGAAAGGCGTAGATCGCCTGTTTGGGGTCGCCGACAAAGCACAGCGAGGCGCCGCTGCCGTGCGCGTAGATGCGATCGAAGATGGCGTACTGGATCGGATCGGTGTCCTGGAATTCGTCGATCAGCGCCAGCGGATACGTGCTGCGCAGCGCGGCGGCCAGGTCCTCGCCCACCGGCCCCTGCAGCGCCTGGTCGAGGCGGTTGAGCAGGTCGTCGAAGGCCAGCAGGCGCTGCGCCGCCTTGCGCTCGGGCAGCTCGCGGTTGAGCCGTGCGAGCAGCGCCACCTGCAGCGCGACCAGCCGCTGGCGGCCGGCCGGCAGCGCCTCGGCGAGGCGGTCGGCGAGTTCATCCAGCGCCTGCGCCAGCGCGCAGTCGGGGGCGTCGAAGCCCTTCTTGCAGGCCTTGGCCAGCGCCCGCGCGCCGAACTTGAGCAGGCCGTCCGGGGCGTCGTAGAGCGCCGCCGGATCGGCGAACCAGGCGTCCAGTTCGCTGCGCCAGAGCGGGAATTTCAGCGCCTTGTGGGTGCTCTGGCTCAGCCCGCGATGGGCGTCGAGTTCCTCCACCCAGGCGCTGCCGTTCTGCTGCCAGAGCGTCGCGGCGCGCTGCCAGGCGGCCTCGACGGCGCGGCTGTCGGTGGGCGCCGGCGGCTCGTGCGGCTCGACGCGCAGGTACGGCTTGCCCAGGTGCGCGCGCAGGCGCTGGCGCAGCCATTGCGGGGTGATCTTCTGCTTGGCCAGCAGGCGCGCCCAGGCCGGATCGGCGGCGGCCAGCTCGCCGCGCCAGGCATCGGCCAGCAGCGCGTCGATCAGTTCGCGGTCGTCGGCGGTGAGTTCGCTGTCGAAGTCGCCGCCGGCCTCGAACGCGGCATCCTGCAGCGCACGCTGACAGAAGCCGTGGATGGTGAACACCGCAGCCTCGTCGAAGCCGTGCACGGCGAGCAGCAGGCGCCGGCGCGAGGCGTCGTCGGGGAAGCGCGCGTGCAGGCGGTTGAGGAAGTCGTCGTCGCTCGGCGTGCCGTCATAGACCGCCAGCAGCGTGGCCAGCCGCGCGCGGATGCGCTCGCGCAACTCGGCGGTGGCGGCGGTGGTGTAGGTGACCACCAGAATCTGCCCCACCGACAACTGGCGCTCCAGCAGCAGGCGGGCGTAGAGCGCGGTGAGCGTCCAGGTCTTGCCGGTGCCGGCGCTGGCCTCGATCAGCGAGCGGCCGTCGAAGGGCGAATCGAGCAGGTCCAGGCTCATGCGTCTTGCTCCTCGTCCGGGGCCAGGGCATCCAGCGCCGGGCCGATCAGCTGCTCGGCCAGCGCCTCGAAGCGCGCGTCCAGCGGCTCGCGGTCGCGGAAGGCCAGCGCGTTCCAGGGGTCTTCGCACTCGCCGGCGATGGGGCTGAACTCGGCGCCCAGCCACGCCTCACGGGCACGCTTGCGCGCCGTCTCGATGGGCTCGCTGCCGCGTGCCGGGTTGCGATAGCCGCGGGCGAAGGCGTGGCTGCTGCGCGCCAGCAGCGGCAGCGGCTCGCGGATCGCGCTGCGATAGGCGGCGAGCCAGGGTTCGAGCAATGCGGCGGCGTTTGCCAGCGGGCCCAGCTGCCAGTCGCCGGCCGGCGAGAGCAGCAGGCTGTGGCGCTCGATACCCGGCGTGGCGGCCAGGTTGAGCAACAGGTGGCGCAGCCAGAACGGCGCCAGGTCCCATTCGCCGAGGCGGCCGAGCTTCCAGCCGAACAGCCCGCTCGGCGTCACGCCGTCCAGCCAGCCGTGGATGCGCACGCCAGCCAGGCTGATGTCGATCGCCAGCGGCTCGGGCACGGCCTGCGGGCGCTGTTCGAACAACCGCGGGGCGAACGCACGCACCGGCCCGCGCAGCCGCCCCCACAGCGCCTGGCCGAATTCGCCGGGCGGCAGCCAGCCGGCGGCGCTGGCCAGGCGGCGCTCGTCGCGATCGCTCCAGCCGTGCTCGACGGCCTGCAGCGACAACTGGCGCAGGCCATTCCAGGCGGGCAGCTCCAGCTCGAACGGCTCGTCGCTGGCCAGTGCCTGCTTGGCCTCGGCCAGGCGCAGGCCGAGGCGCTGCTCGAGCAGGAAGCGCGGCGGATGGCGAAAGCACTGCAACAGCTGCGACGGCTCGACGGTGAGCCAGGCGGCATCCGGCTCGGCCAGCAGGCTGGCAAACGGTGCTGCGTCCTGTGCGGGCGCCGCCAGTGCCTGGGCGGCGCGGAACCAGGCGGCGGCAAAGCCGGCGTGCGCACCGCCGGCGAAGTTGCCCGGGGCGAAGGGCTGCAGCGGATGGGCGATGACGATCCGCGCGCTGGGCTTGCCACCGTCGGCCAGCACCGCGGTGAGGTCGACCGCCTCCAGCACCTCGCTGAGCAGTACCGACGGCGGCAGCTCGGCGTTGTCGCGCGGGTCGCGGCCGACGTAGGACAGGTACAGCGCCTCACGTGCCGAGAGCAGGGTTTCCAGCAGCAGGTAGCGGTCGTCCAGACGCCGCGCCCGGTCGCCGCGGCGCGGATGGCGGGCGATCAGGTCGAAGCCGGCCGGCGGATTGCGCCGCGGGAAGGCGCCGTCGTCGAGGCCGAGCAGGCAGACTAGGCGGAACGGCAGGCTGCGCATCGGCACCATGGTGCAGAAGGTCACGGCGCCGGTGAGAAAGCCCGAGGCGCCGCCGCCCTGCTGCAGCGCGGCGCTGAGCTGCTGATGCACCAGCTCCACCTCGATCGGCTGGACCAGGTCCGCCGCCTGCGCCTGCTCGCGCAGCGCCGCGCAGGCCTGCGACAGCAGCAACAGGGTGTCGCCAGCCTCGCGCTCGTCGAACAGCTCGTCGAGCAGCAGCTGCAGATCGTCGGCCCACTGCGCCAGCGGTCGCGGCCGGGCAAGCCGGTCGGCCAGCTCGCCGAGGCGCTCGACGAATTCCACCAGCCGCCCGAGCAGCTGGCCGCGCGCGCCTTCGAGGGCATCCAGCGGCCAGTGCTCGCCAAGCAGCGGTGCGGCGTCGCCGGCCAGTTGCGGCGGCGCGGCAAAGCCCAGCAGCAGGCGATCCAGGCCCTGGCGCCAGGTGAATGCGGCCTCGTCGGGCAGGCCGAGCGCGGCGCGCTGGCCGGCATCGCGACCCCAGCGCACGCCGGCATCACGCAACCAGTCGCGCAGCAGCGGCAGGTCTTCGTTGTCGATACCGGCGCGACGAGCGATGGCCGGCTGCTCCAGCCAGGCAAGGACTTCCTCGGCGGTAAAGCGGCTCTGCGCCAGCAGCAGCAACTGCAGGAACGCCTCGATCAGCGGCACCTCGGCGCGCAGGCTGCGGTCGGCCAGGCTGTAGGGAATGCGCGGCACGCCCTCGCGGGCGGCGAACACCGCCTCGATGAAGGGCGCGTAACGCTCGATATCCGGCGTCAGCACCACCACCTGATCGGGGCTCAGCGCCGGATCGGCGGCGAAGCGCGCCAGCAGCTGGTCATGGAGGATTTCCACCTCGCGCAGCGGCGAATGCGCGACGTGCACTTCCAGCGAACGGTCGTCGGCGGCCAGCGTCATGCGCTCCTCGGGCAGGCGCGTGCGCAGGCGCAGGATGTCCTGCTGCAGGGCGTGCAGCAGGCTGTCGTCACGCAGGTCCGCGTCCTCGGAGTACAGGCCGAATTCCGCGCCGTCGAGGGCGAACAGCGCATCGAAGAAGTCGCGGCCCTGCTTGCCGAGGCTGGCCAGCAGCGGGTGGCCGACATCCAGATACCAGTCTTCGGCGCCGCTGTCGGGCTGGCGCGCCAGCTCGCGGATATCGCGGATTTCGCCCCAGGCCTCGCGGCTCGGGTTGAGCGCGCAGACCACCACGTCGATGTGCCGCGCCAGGCCGTCGAGCACGCGCAGGTGATGCGGCGGCAGGCTGCTGATGCCGAACACCAGCAGCCGTTCGGGCAGTCCCGCCAGCGGCTCGTCGCGGTACAGCCGCTGCAGCAGGTCGCCGAGCAGACGCGCGCGGTGCGGGTGGCCGTTCTTGGTCAGTTCGCGCCAGAGCAGCGCCTGCCAGCTTTCATCGGCCCCGAGGTCGAGGGTTTCGCCGCGCTCCCAGGCGGCCAGCCAGTCGTCGCGGTAGAGCAGGTACTGGTCGAAGGTGTCGGCGATCTTCGCCGCCAGGCTCAGCCGCCGACGCTCGTCGCCGCCGTCCAGGTACTGCGCCAGACGCGGCGCCAGCTGCAGATTGGCCGGTTCGCTCAGCCAGCCGTACAGCCGCCAGGTGAGCGTCGACGGAGCGAACGCCGACTGCTCCGGCAGGCTGCCGAGCACCGTGCGGCTGAGGTCCCAGACGAAGGCGGCCGGCAGCTGCAGGTCGAGCTGCATGGCGATGCCCTGCTTGCGCGCCAGCTCCAGGGTCAGCCAGCGGCCCATGCCCTGGCTGGGCACCACGATCCGCGCCGGGGCGAACGGGTCGGCCAGCGGCTGGGCGAGCAGCGTGGTGGCCAGTTCGCCGAGGGTTTCCAGATCGGGGGCGTGGTAGAGGTTGAGCATGCGCGCACCACAGCAAGGTCGAGCGGGCAAGGTTACAGGCCACCCGCGCGAGTGGCGAGCCGGCCGGGCGCCGCGGCATGGCGTCGCAAGGCATCGGCGACGGGGGTTTTCTACTCCTTTCGCCTGCCACTTCCTGTTCCGACGACCAATATCATTTCCGCCGACGAACCCTAGGATGGGGTGCGATGGGGCGATCGAATACCGCCCATTACCCGCCAGGAGTCACCCATGAATCGCACGCACACTCTGCTCATGCTGTCTCTCACTGCCGCCCTGGGTGTCATGCCGCTGGCGCATGCCGCCACGCCCGCTGCACCGGCGACGGCCGTCGGCTCGATGGAGCGCGCACAGGCCAAGCAGGCCAAGGCGCTGCTCGACAACGCCGCGCTCTACCTGCAGGCCAACGGCCCGGAACAGGCGCTGGCCGCGTTCAACGACCGCGATGGCGCCTTCGCCAAGGGCCAGTACTACATCTTCGTGCTCGGCACCGACGGCACCATGCGCGCCAGCGCCGGCACCTCGGCCAGCCTGGTCGGGCTGAACGTGCGTGACCTGAAGGACGCCAGCGGCAAGCCCTTCATCAACGACATCCTCGAAGCGGCCAAGCGTGACGACAGCGGCGCGGTTGCGTACCACTGGCTGAACCCGGCCGACAACAAGGTGGAGAACAAGCTCAGCCAGTTCCGCAAGGTCGGCGAGAACATCCTCTGCGTCGGCTACTACATCCCGCGCGCGACGGCGGAACAGGCCCAGGCGCTGCTGGACAAGGCGGTGGCACGACTGCGCGAAGTCGGCGGCGAGACGGCCTATCGCCAGTTCAACGAGCGCAACGGCGAATTCTTCGTCAACGACGAGTATGTGTTCGTGATTGGCCTGGAAGACGGCAAGTACCGCGCCAGCGGCGGTTCGCCGAACCTGGTCGGCGTCGACGTGCGCGCGGTGAACGACGCCGCCGGCAAGCCGCTGTTCCGCGAGATGATCGAGCTGGCCCGCAAGAACGGCACCGGCACGGTGGAATACGTCTGGCGCAACCCGGTGACCAACGCCGTGGAGCACAAGCGCACGCTGATCCAGCGGGTCGACGACGTGCTGCTCGGCGTGGGCTACTACACCCCGCGCTGACCGCACGGCTCTACCTATCAGCCGGGCTGGCTGATCTGCGGTCTGTCAGCCCGCCACCAGCCTGTCGCCCCTCCAGAAAGCCCTCTTATCCAACAAAAAACCCCAGCCATGCTCACGCATGGCTGGGGTCAGGCGATGCTCGGAAGCGCTTCGCTCAGCGCGTCTGACGACGGCGCTGCAGCCAGACCACCAGGCCGAACAGCAGCAGGCCCGGCAGCCACATCAGCTCCTTCGGCCAGCGCTCGGTCGGTGCGCGCACCGTGAGGATCTCCTGGTCGAATTCCAGCCCCGCCTCGGCGGCCGGACTGCCGAAGGTCACGCTGTCGACCAGCACCTTGCCGTCTTCCTCGTAGGTCATCAGGCCGATCTTCTCCAGCTTCTGCGCACCGGATGCCGCTTCCGGCACCGGCAGCAGCACGGCGAACTCGCGCGCATCACCCACCGCGTCCTCGCCGCGGATACGCAGGCGCAGCTGGCTGTCCGGCTGCACCGCGTCGAGCGCCTCGACCAGCTGAGCCGGCGGGATGTCGCGGTACGGGTCGTGCACCATGTCCATCCAGAATCCCGGGCGGAACAGGGTGAACGCCACCAGCAGTAGCAGCACGTTCTCGTACCAGCGGCTGCGCACCAGGAAGAAGCCCTGGGTGCCGGCGGCGAACAGCAGCATGGCCACCGTCGCCACCATGAAGATCAGCACGCCGTGCCAGAAGCTCACGTCGATCAACAGCAGGTCGGTGTTGAAGATGAACAGGAACGGCAGCGCCGCGGTACGCAGGCTGTAGTAGAACGCCGCGATGCCGGTCTTGATCGGGTCGCCCTTGGACACCGCCGCGGCGGCGAACGAAGCCAGCCCCACCGGCGGGGTGACGTCGGCCATGATGCCGAAGTAGAAGACGAACAGGTGCACCGCGATCAGCGGCACGATCAGCCCGTTCTGCTGCCCCAGCGAGACGATCACCGGCGCCAGCAGGCTGGATACCACGATGTAGTTGGCGGTGGTCGGCAGACCCATGCCGAGGATCAGGCTGAACACCGCAGTCAGCATCAGCATCAGCAGCAGGTTGCCCATCGACAGCACTTCCACCACGTCGGCCAGTACCAGGCCGACACCGGTCTGCGATACCGCGCCGACGATGATGCCCGCCGCGGCGGTGGCAATGCCGATGCCGATCATGTTGCGCGCACCGGCGATCATGCCCTCGCGCAGGTCGATCAGCCCGTCCTTGGCCGTGCCGTGAATCGCGCCGCCGTCGCCGCGCATCCACGAGAGCAGCGGACGCTGGGTCAGCAGGATGATCACCAGCATCACCGCCCCCCAGAACGCCGAGAGGCCGGGAGACAGCCGCTCGACCATCAGGCACCAGACCAGCACCACCACCGGCAGCAGGAAGTGCAGACCGGAGAGCAGCACGGCGCGGGTGTTGGGCAGTTCATCGAGGGGCTTGTCCGGGTCTTCGGCCGGCAGCGGTGGATTGCTCGCGGCGACCTTCAGCAGCGCCAGGTAGGCCAGCGCCAGCAGCACCGAGATGCCCGGCAGCGCGTAGTCGCCGAGTGCCGGCTTGAGCCAGCCGAGGCCGTAGTACACCGCCAGCGACAGCCCGGACACCAGCGCCGCGCCGAAGGCGAAGCCGGTCAGGCGGCGCAGCCAGGGCTTGGGCTGGTGGTTGCCGATCGGCTGCATACCCTGCTTGAGCGCTTCCAGATGCACGATGTAGAGCAGCGCGATGTAGGAAATGGTCGCCGGCAGGAAGGCGTGCTTGATGATCTCGACGTACGGCATGCCGACGTACTCGACCATCAGGAACGCCGCAGCCCCCATCACCGGCGGCATGATCTGGCCGTTGACCGACGAGGCCACTTCCACCGCGCCGGCCTTCTCCTTGGAGAAGCCGACCTTCTTCATCATCGGGATGGTGAAGGTACCGGTGGTCACCACGTTGGCGATCGACGAGCCGGAGATCATCCCGGTCAGCGCCGAGGACACCACCGCGGCCTTGGCCGGGCCGCCACGCATGTGGCCGAGCAGGCTGAACGCCAGCTGAATGAAGTAATGCCCGGCGCCGGCACGTTCGAGCAGGGCACCGAACAGCACGAAGAGGAAGACGAAGCTGGTGGACACCCCGACGGCGATGCCGAACACCCCTTCGGTGGTGATCCACTGGTGGTTGGCCATCGCGGTAAAGCTGACTCCGCGGTGCGCCAGCAGCCCCGGCATCCAGGGGCCGGCCAGGCTGTAGAGGATGAACACCAGGGCGATGATCGCCAGCGGCGGGCCGAGTGCGCGGCGAGTGGCTTCCAGCAGCAGCGGAATGCCGACGCAGGCGGTGATCAGGTCCAGCGTGGTGAGGTTGCCCGGCCGCTGCGCCAGCTGTTCGTAGAAGATGAACAGGTAGGCAGCGCTGGCCGCGGCCACCAGCCCGAAGGCGATGTCCAGCAGCGGTACGCGATCGCGCGGCGAGCGCTTGAACGCCGGATAGGCGAGGAAGGCCAGCAGCAACGCGAACGCCAGGTGAATCGAGCGGGTCTCGGTGTCGTTGAGCACGCCGATGCGGAAGATGAACGGCAGCGGCGAGGCGATCCACAGCTGGAACAGCGACCAGGCCAGCGCCAGCCCGGCGATGATCTGCGCCATCGCACCTTCGGGCAGGCGCGCGCCGACGTCCTGGGCGATCAGCTCCTCGGTGGACAGTTGTTTGTCTTGCATGAAATGAGGCCTGTTTTTTCAGGTGACGGAAACCACGAAAACCCGTGACCGAACGGTGCACGGGTTTTCCGGCTGAGCGAAGCAAGAGCAGGCGGCCACCGGAGCGGCCGCGCGACCCTTACATCCAGCCGCGTTCCTTGTAGTAGCGCTCGGCACCTTCATGCAGCGGCGCGCTCAGGCCGACCTTGATCATCTCCTCCGGCTTGAGGTCCTTGAACGCCGGGTGCAGGCGCTGGAAACGCTCGATGTTGTCAAACACCGACTTGACCAGCTGGTAGACCACCTCGGCATCGACCTTGGCCGTGGTCGAGAGCACGGCCTTGCCGCCGATGGACGGGGTCGGTGCATCGCTGCCCTTGTAGATCCCGCCGGGGATCTCGGCCTTGGTGTAGTAGCTCTTGGCGGCCAGCAGCTTGTCGATTTCCGGGCCGGTGATCGGTACCAGCACGGCGTCGACGGTGGTGGTGGCTTCCTGGATGGCGCCGTTGGGATGGCCGACGAAGTAGGTCATCGCGTCGATGTTGTTGTCGCCCAGCGCGCTGGCCTGCTCGGCCGGCTTCAGCTCGGCGGCCAGGGCGAATACCGACTTGTCCCAGCCCTTGACCTGCATGATCTCCTCGAGGGTGTCACGCTGGCCGGAACCGGGGTTGCCGATGTTGACGCGCTTGCCCTTGAGGTCGTCCAGGCCCTTGATGTCGGCATCGCGGCGCGCCAGCACGGTGAAGACCTCGCTCTGCAGCGAGAACACGGCGCGGATGTCATCCATCTTGCCTTCCTTCTCGAAGGGCGCGACGCCTTCCATCGCCTTGTACTGGTGGTCGGACTGCATGATGCCGAAGTTGAACTCGCCGCTGCGCAGGCCGTTGACGTTGGCCACGCCGCCGCCGCTGGCCGGCGCGTTGCACTTGATGTTCTCGGCGTTGCGGTTGACGAAGCGGCAGATCGACTGCCCCGCCACGTAGTAGACGCCGGTCTGACCGCCGGTGCCGATGGTGACGAATTTCTCCTGGGCCTGTGCTGTGCCACCCAGGCCGCTACCCGCCAATGCGACGGTAAAGATCCATGCCAAGGATTTGCCTTTCATGGATGAACTCCTTTTGGTTGTTTTTGATGACCCGGCAGCCCTCATGAGTCTGCACGGAAGCCGGGAGTCTAGCAGGACCGGTTCGACTGCGCGGACGGTATGCCGGAACGCGGGCGCGAGTCCGCCTTTCATGGACTGCGCCGCCGCGAAAGCGTTTCCGCGGCGGCAGCAACAAGCGGCTAGCAGTGCCGACACAATGCTGGCACACTGCCATACAAGTGTCATGAAACTGGCATAAAGTCCGCCGCAGCCGTCAACGGCGGCCCATCACGAGATGCTGCCGATCCCCCCCGATCAGAGCCGCACCACCACCCCGCCTCGCGAAATCGTCCCTCTGTTCCCACGGAAGAGATTCGCCCACATGCGAACCAACCTGCCTGTCACCGGCCGTGAAGTCAGCGTCCGCGAAAACGCCAACATCCTCTCCACCACCAACCTCAAAGGCCAGATCACATACGCCAACACGGATTTCATCGAAATCTGCGGCTACAGCGAAGCCGAACTGCTCGGCCAGCCACACAACCTGATCCGTCACCCGGACATGCCGCCCGCCGCCTACGCCGACATGTGGAGCACGCTGCAGGCCGGCCGGCCGTGGATGGGGCTGGTCAAGAACCGCTGCAAGAACGGCGATCACTACTGGATCGATGCCTACGCCATGCCGATCAGCCGTGACGGCAAGGTAGTCGAGTACCAGTCCGTGCGCACCAAGGCGCAACCCGAACAGATTCGCGCCGCAGAGGCCCTTTACGCCCGCGCCGGCACGCCCGGCGGCGTGGCGCAAGGCCGTTGGCGGCCCGGCTTCCAGGCCCGCGTCGCGCTGTGCGCCGGCCTCGGCAGCCTGTTCGCCGCCGGAGCGACGGCGCTGCTCGCCGGCCTGTCAGTGCCGCTGGCCCTGCTCGCCGGCGCTGCCGGCGGGTTCGCTGCGGCACTGCTCAGCCTGCTGGCGCTGGCGCCCCTGCGCACGCTGCGCAGCCAGGCGCGGCGCATCGGGTACAACCCGCTGAGCCAGCTGATCTACACCGGACGCAGCGATGAACTGGGCGAGATCGCCTTCGCTCTGCGCATGCTCGAAGCCGAGGCCGGCGCCGTGGTCGGCCGCATCGCCGACTCCAGCCGGCAGATCAGCGAGCACGCCCATGAACTCGCCGACGCTCTGCAGGAAAGCACCGCCAGCGCGGCCTCCCAGCAACAGCAGACCGACCTCGTGGCGACCGCCATCGACCAGATGGTCGCCAGCGTGCGCGAGGTTGCCGCGAGCACCCAGCGCACGGCGCAGGCGGCGGCACTCGCCGATGACGATGCCGCCAATGGCCGCGGCATGGTCGGCGAGACCGGGACCAGCATCGCTCGCCTGGCCGGCGAGATTCAGCGCGCCGCCGAGGTGATCCAGCTGCTCGAAGGCCACAGTCAGGACATCAGCCGGATGCTCGAAGTGATCCGCAGCATCGCCGAGCAGACCAACCTGCTGGCGCTCAACGCCGCCATCGAGGCGGCGCGCGCCGGCGAGCAGGGACGCGGCTTTGCGGTGGTGGCCGACGAAGTGCGCGGCCTGGCCTCGCGCACCGCCGAGGCCACCGCGGAGATTCAGGGCATCATCGGTACGCTGCAGGCCGGCTCGCGCGAGGCGGTCGCGGTCATGCAGCGCAGCCGCGAGCAGGCGCAGATCAGCGTCGACCGTGCCGTGCACGCCGAACGTTCGCTGCGCGACATCAACGATCAGGTCACCGACATCAGTGGCATGAGCACGCAGATCGCCACCGCGGTCGACCAGCAGAGCGCCGCCGCCGCGCAGATCAACCAAAGCATCGTCAGCATCCGCGCCGGTGCCGAGCGTCACGCGGTGGCCGGGCTGCAGAGCCAGCAGAGCGCCGCCGGCGTCGCCGGGCTGGTGGTCGGCATGCAGCAGCTGGCGCAGCAGTTCTGGAGCCGCCGCCGCGCCTGAACGATGTGCCCTGGCTACGCCGCGCCGGGGAAGCGTACCCGCACCAGCAAACCGCCGAGCCGGCCCTGATCCAGGCTGATCTCGGCGCGATGGGCACGCACGATCTCGCCGACGATGGCCAGGCCGAGGCCGGCGCCGTGACCGCCGGTATCGCGGCGGTAGAAGCGCGCGAACACCCGCTCGCGCTCGTCGGCGGGAATGCCCGGGCCGTCGTCCTCCACCTCCAGCACGGCGCCGTCGAGCACCCGCAGCACCACATTGCCGCCATCCACGGTGTGCGCCAGCGCGTTGTCCAGCAGGTTGCTCAGCAGCTCGCTGATCAGCGTCGGTTCGCCGTCGATCCATACCGGCGCCTCGGCCTCCAGCGCCAGGGCGACGCCACGCTTGTGCGCCAGCGCCGCCAGCGCCAGCCCCAGCTCGCGGGCCAGCTGCGACAGGTCCAGGCGCTGCGCGCCACCCTCGGCGATGGACTGCGCGCCGCTCTCGATGCGCGCCAGCGAGAGCAGCTGGTTGGCCAGGTGGATGACCTTGTCGGTGCTCTGCCCGGCGTCTTCCAGGGTGGTGCGCCAGACATTCGGCTGCGCCTCGCGCAGACCCAGCTCGATGCGCGCCTTGAGCGCCGCCAGCGGCGTGCGCAGCTCGTGGGAGGCATCGGCGATGAAGCGCGCCTGGCGCTCGAACTGCCCGCGCAAACGCTCGGTGAACTGGTTGAGCGCAGCCACCAGCGGCTTCAGCTCGCGTTGCACGTCGACCAGCGGCAGCGGCCGCAGGTCATCCGGCGCGCGATCCTGCACCGCCTCGCTGAGCCGGGCCAGCGGGCGCAGCGCGGCGCTGACCGCCAGCCACACCAGCAAAAGCGCGGCGAGCGCCAGCAGCCCCAGGCGCCACAGCGTGTCGTTCAACAGGCTGCGCGCCATGCGCTCGCGTGCGCCGAGCGTCTCGGCCACGCGAATCTCGGCGATGCCGTTCAGCTCAGGCTCGCTGACCGGCTGCAGCAGGCTCACCAGACGCACGCCCTGGCCCTGGAACTCGCCGTCGTAGAAGCGCGCCAGCGCCGGGTAGTCGTCGGTGCGGCGGACCTCGGCGCCCGGCGCGGGCAACTGTTCGTAGCCACTGACCAGACGCCCTTCGGTGTCCAGCACCTGGTAATAGATGCGCCCCGCGCTGTCGTAGGCGAAGGTGTCCAGCGCCACGTAGGGCACGTTGGCGCGCAGCCTGCCGTCGCTGGTCACCAGCCCATCGGCAATGGCCCGCGCGGACGCCAGCAGGGTGCGATCGTAGGCGGTATCGGCGGCGGCGCGACCGTTCCAGTAGGCACTCCAAGCCCCATACAACAGCAGCGGCGTGAGCAGGATGGTCAGCCGCAGCAGCAGCCGCGCGCGCAAACTGCCGGCCGCGGTGCGCTCAGCCATCGAGCGCCTCGAGCATGTAGCCCAGGCCGCGGAAGGTGACGATGCGGACCGGCCGTCCTTCGAGCTTCTTGCGCAGGCGATGGATGTAGATCTCGATGGCCTCGGCGCTGGCATCCTCGTCGAGGCCGAACACCTGCGCGGCCAGCTGGTCCTTGCTCATCACCCGACCGGGGCGGGCGATCAGCGCCTCCAGCACCGCCTGCTCGCGGGAGGTCAGGCTCAGCGGCTCACCGGCCAGGCTGAAGCGCCGCGCATCCAGATCGTGGACCAGCACGCCGCAGCGCTGCTGGCGCTCACCGCCGGCGACGCTGCGGCGCAGCAGCGCCTTGACTCGCGCCTCCAGCTCGGACAGCTCGAAGGGCTTGGCCAGGTAGTCGTCGGCACCGAGGTTGAGGCCGTGCACGCGGTCGCTGACCTCGCCACGCGCGGTGAGCATCAGCACCGGCAGGGTCTTGCCGCGCTCGCGCAGGCGTGCCAGCACGCCGAAGCCGTCCAGTCGCGGCAGGCCGACATCGAGAATCGCCAGCGCATAGTCCTCGCTGGCCAGCGCCAGGTCGGCGGCGATGCCGTCGGCGAGCAGATCTACCGTCCAGCCGGCGGCGCGCAGGGCCTGCGTCACGCTCTCGGCCAGCGGCGGGTGGTCCTCGACCAGGAGAATGCGCATTGCCTGTCCCTTCGATCTGCCAACGGAGCGCCAGTGTAGCGGCAGAAATCAGCCCACGGCGCGCTGAAAGGCTGGCGAAAGCTTGACTGCCTAGGATCGCTCGCAGGTGGCTCGATCCACCTCCGCACGGCGCATGCGTCGTGACAACAAAAACAACAACTGGAGATACCCGATGCTGACTGTCGTCAGACCCACACCTGCTCGTCTCGCCGTTGCCGTTGCCGTTGCCTCGCTGGCGCCGTTCGCCCAGGCCGCCTTCATCGAGGACAGCAGCGCGACGCTGCAAACTCACAACATCTACCTGAATCGCGATTTCCGCGAAGGCGACGGCCAGTCCAAGCGCGCGGAATGGACCCAGGGCTTCATCCTCGACATGCGCTCCGGCTTCACCGAAGGCACCGTCGGCGTCGGCCTCGACGCCATGGGCATGCTCGGCGTCAAGCTCGACTCCGGCGGCGGGCGCGCCGGCACCGACCTCTTGCCAGTGCAGGACGATGGCGGAACCCCGGACGAATTCAGCCGCCTGGGCCTGACCGCCAAGGCCAAGATTGCCGAGACCGAGCTGCGCTACGGCTCGCACATCCCGGAGCTGCCGGTGGTCAAGGCCAGCGACAGCCGCACGCTGCCGCAGGTGTTCGAGGGCGCCACCGTCACCTCCACCGATATCGACGGCCTGACCCTCACCGGCGGCCGCCTGGACAAGGTCATCGACCGCGCCTCGACCAACTCCCAGGACCTGCAGCTGAACAACAAGAACAGCCGCTTCGCCAGCGCCGCCGAGGCCGACCACCTGACCTACGCCGGCGCCGAGTACGCCTTCAACCAGAACCTCACCGGCCGTTACTACTACGGCGAGCTGGATGACGTGTACCGCCAGCACTTCTTCGGCCTGCTGGCGAACAAACCGCTGAGCGACAACTCCGCGCTGAGCGCCGACCTGCGCGTGATGCTCAGCGACGACAGCGGCGCGGCCAACGCCGGCAAGATCGACAACCAGGCCTGGAACGGCATGCTCGGCTACAGCCTGGGCGGCCACAAGTTCAGCCTTGGCTACCAGCAGATGCGCGGCGACACCGGCTATGCCTACATCGACGGCGGCGACCCCTTCCTGGTCAACTTCGTGCAGATCAACGACTTCGCCAACGCCGACGAGCGCTCCTGGCAGGCGCGCTACGACTACAACTTCGCCGCCATCGGCATCCCCGGCCTGACCTTCCTGACCCGCTATATCTCCGGCGATAACGCCGAGTACTCCGGCGGCAGCAACGGCAGCGAGTGGGAACGCGACTTCGAATTCAAGTACGTGGTGCAGAGCGGCCCGCTGAAGAACGTCGCACTGCGCTGGCGCAACGCGATGTTCCGCTCCGATTTTGCCCGCGACGCCGACGAAAACCGCCTGATCGTCAGCTATAGCCTGCCGATCTGGTAAACAGAACAAGAAGAGGACCTTTCGATGAAAACCCGACTCAGCCGTTTCGCCCTGCTGTCGTCCTGCCTGCTGCTGTCGAGCCAGCTGCAGGCCGAACCCAAACGCCCCGAGTGCATCGCTCCGGCCAAACCCGGCGGCGGTTTCGACCTGACCTGCAAGCTGGCCCAGAGTGGCCTGAAGGACGCCGGCCTGCTCGAGGCGCCGATGCGCGTCACCTACATGCCAGGCGGCGTCGGCGCGGTGGCCTACAACGCGGTGGTTGCCCAGCGCGCTGCCGATCCCGGCACCATCACCGCCTTCTCCAGCGGCTCGCTGCTCAACCTCGCGCAGGGCAAGTTCGGCCGCTACGACGAGAACGCCGTGCGCTGGCTGGCCGCGGTCGGCACCGACTACGGCGCCATTTCGGTGCGCGCCGACGCGCCCTACCAGAACCTCGACGAGCTGATTGCCGCGGTGAAGAAGGACCCGGGCAGCGTGGTATTCGGCGCCGGCGCCACCATCGGCGGCCAGGACTGGATGCAGACCGCGCTGATCGCCCGCGCTGCCGGTGTCGATCCGAAGAAGCTGCGCTACGTCGCCTTCGAGGGCGGCGGCGAAACGCTGACCGCCATGCTCGGCGGCCACGTACAGGTCACCTCCAGCGGCCTCGGCGAAGTCACCCCGCAGCTCGACGCCGGCAAGATCCGCATCCTCGCCGTGCTCGCCGACGAGCGCCTGCCGGGCAAGCTGGCCGACATCCCCACCGCCAAGGAGCAGGGCTACGACATCAGCTGGCCGGTGATCCGCGGTTTCTACATGGGCCCGGAAGTGCCTGACGAGGACTTCAACTGGTGGAAGACCCGGTTCGACAGCCTGCTGGCCGACGAGGACTTCGCCAGGTTGCGCGAGCAGCGTGACCTGTTCCCGTTGTCGATGACCGGCGATGAGCTCAAGGCCTTCGTCGACAAGCAGGTGCAGGACTACAAGGCCCTGGCCGGCGAGTTCGGCCTGCTCAAGTAACGCCAGAACCGGCCCGCGCCCGCGGGCCGCACGGCTCGCCCGCAACGCTCGGGCGGCCGCATCCTTGAGGTATCCCGTCATGTACGTACGTGTCTTCGCCGCGCTGTGGCTGCTCGCCTGCGCCGGCCTCGCCCTGCTCGCCTGGGGCTTCGAGGCGCCCTTCGCCTACGACCCGGTCGGCCCACGCGCCTACCCGCTGCTGCTGCTGTTGCTGATGGGCTGCGGCGCCCTATGGCTGCTGCTCAAGCCGCAGGGTGAACCGACGCCGGCATTCGACTCTCCGGGCGCCGTGCGCGCGGTGCTCTGCGTGCTGGCGCTGCTGGCCTACGCGCTGCTGTTCGAAACCCTGGGTTTCGTCATCAGCACCGCGCTGACCGGCTTTGCCCTCGGCCTGCTGTTCAACGGTCGCCTGTGGCCCAGCCTGATCAGCGGCGCGCTGCTCGGCGTGCTGCTCTACGGGCTGTTCGATTACCTGCTGGACGTGCCGCTGCCGCTCGGCCTGCTGCGGCTGCTGGAGAGCTGATATGGAAACTTTGAATTTCTTGCTGCAGGGCTTTGATGTCGCCACCCGGCCGACCAACCTGCTGGTGGCGCTGTTCGGCGCCTTCGTCGGCACCGTGGTCGGCCTGCTGCCGGGGCTCGGCCCGATCAACGGCGTGGCGCTGCTGCTGCCGCTGGCCTTCGCCCTCGGCCTGCCACCGGAGACGGCGCTGATCCTGCTCGCCGCGGTGTACCTGGGCTGCGAATACGGCGGGCGCATCTCGGCGATCCTGCTCAACGTGCCGGGCGACGCTGCGGCGGTGATGACCACCCTCGACGGCTATCCGCTGGCGCGTCAGGGCAAGGCCGGCATTGCGTTGTCGCTGTCGGCGGTGAGTTCGTTCGTCGGCAGTTTCATCGCCACCTGCGGCGTGGTGCTGTTCGCTCCGCTGCTGGCGAAATGGGCGGTGGCGTTCGGCCCGGCGGAGTATTTCGTGCTGATGATCTTCGCCATCGCCTGCCTCGGCGGCATGGTCGGCGACAAGCCAGTGAAGACGCTGATGGCCGCGCTGATGGGCCTGGCGCTGGCCACGGTGGGCGTGGATTCGACCACCGGTGTCTACCGTTTCACCTTCGACAGCGTCAGCCTGTCCGACGGCATCCAGTTCGTCATCGTGGTGATCGGCTTCTTCAGCGTCAGCGAGATCCTGCTGATGCTGGAGAAGACCCACAGCGGCCAGCAGGTGGTCAAGGCCAGCGGGCGGCTGCTGTTCAACTTCAAGGAATTCTGCCTGACCTTCTGGACCATGCTGCGCAGCGCCGTGGCCGGCTTCATCATCGGTACGCTGCCGGGCGCCGGGGCGACCATCGCCAGCGCCATGACCTACATGAGCGAGAAGCGCATGGCCGGTGCCAAGGGCCGCTTCGGTGATGGCGACCTGCGCGGCCTGGCGGCGCCGGAAGCGGCCAACAACGCCTCGGCCTGCGGCTCGCTGATCCCCATGCTGACCCTCGGCGTGCCGGGTTCGGGCACCACCGCGGTGATGATCGGCGCGCTGACGCTGTACAACATCACCCCCGGCCCGCTGCTGTTCGAACAGCAGCCGGACGTGGTCTGGGGCCTGATCGCTTCGCTGTTCATCGGCAACGTGATCCTGCTGGTGATGAACATCCCGCTGGTCGGCCTGTTCTCGCGCATGCTCGCCGTGCCGAACTGGGTGCTGGTGCCGGCGATCACCGTGATCAGCATGGTCGGCGTCTACTCTGTGCACAGCACCACCTTCGACCTGGTGCTGATGGTCGGCCTCGGCGTGTTCGGCTACCTGCTGCGCAAGCTGGATTTCCCGCTGTCGGCGCTGATCCTCGGTTTCGTTCTCGGCGAGATGATGGAAGACAACCTGCGCCGTGCGCTGTCGATCTCCAACGGTGAACTGGGCATCCTCTGGAGCAGCCCGATCACCCTGGCGCTGTGGGCGCTGACCGCGGCCATGCTGGGCATGCCGGCGCTGCGCTGGTGGCTCAAGCGCCGCCGTCGCGGCAGCGTGATCGAGGCGCAGGCCTGACATGCGCGAACTGCCGAGCTGGTGGGTGACGCCACTGATCGGCGCCCTCGGCGGCTGGCTGGCGAGCCTGGCCGGCTGGCCGCTACCGTGGATGGTTGGCTCGCTGCTGGCAGTGATCGCCGCCCGCTGCAGCGGCTGGCTGGTGCGCGAGATGCCGCGCGGCCGCCAGGCCGGGCAATGGATCGTCGCCAGCGGTATCGGCCTGCACTTTACCGGCGAGGTGATGGGCGAGGTGCTGGCGCACTTCGGCGCGATTCTCGCCGGCGCGCTCGGCACCCTGGCGCTGAGCCTGATCGGCATGTCCATTCTCTCGCGCGGCGGCTACGACCGTGCCACCGCCTACTTCGCCAGCATGCCGGGCGGTGCCAGCGAGATGGTCAACCTGGCCAGCCGGAACGCCGCCAACCCCGGCCGCGTCGCGGCCGCGCACAGCCTGCGCATGCTGCTGGTGGTGCTGGTGGTTCCGGCGTTCTTCACCTGGAGCCTGCCGCCGGTCCAGGCGCCCGCGCCGCTGCCGGTCGACTGGTTCTGGCTGGCCGTGCTGCTGCCGGCCGGCGGTCTGCTGGCGCTGCTCTGGCGCCGGTTCGGCCAGCCCAATCCGTGGATGCTCGGTCCGCTGTCCGCCTGTGCGCTGGCCAGCGCCGGATTCGACCTGCACGTCGGCCTGCCGGACGGCTTGGGGCAGGTCGGCCAATGGCTGATCGGCTCGTCGCTGGCCTGCCACTTCGACCGCGCGTTCTTCCGCACTGCGCCGCTGTTTCTGTTGCGCGTGCTGCTGTTCACGCTGACGGCCATGTTGGTCGCCGTGGCGCTGGCCGCCGGGCTCGGCTGGGCGACGGCGCTGGATGAGACTTCGCTGATGCTGGGGATGATGCCCGGCGGCATCACCGAGCTGTGCCTGACCGCCGAGGCGCTGCAGCTGTCGGTGGCGCTGGTCACTGCGGTGCAGGTGCTCAGGCTGTTTCTGGTGATGTTTCTCGCCGAGCCGTTGTTTCGGCTCTGGCAACGAGCCACGCTTTAGCCCGCCGCCAGGCGGGCTCTTTTTTGGCACCAAGCGCAGTCATTGCTGTTTGCCACGCGATGCGGGCTCAGCCGAAGAACCAGTAGCACACCAGAATCGCCGCGATCACACCGGCCAGATCCGCCAGCAGCGCACAGCCCACCGCATGCCGCGCGCGCTGGATGCCGACGGCGCCGAAGTACACCGCCAGCACGTAGAAGGTCGTCTCGGTGCTGCCCTGCACCGTCGCCGCGACCAGCGCAGGGAAGCTGTCGACGCCATGGTTCTGCATGGTTTCGATCAGCATGGCGCGCGCCGCCGAGCCGGAGAACGGCTTGACCAGCGCGGTCGGCAGCGCATCGACGAAACGGGTATCCCAGCCCAGCGTCTCGACCAGCCAGCGAATGCCGTCCAGGCCGAAATCCAGGGCGCCGGATGCGCGCAGCGCACCGACCGCCACCAGCATGGCGACCAGGTACGGCAGCAGGCTCTTGGCCACGTCGAAGCCTTCCTTGGCGCCTTCGACGAAGCTCTCGTAGACCGGCACCTTGCGCAGCGCGCCGACCACCACGAAGACCACGATCAGGCCGAACAGCGTGAGGTTGCCCAGCAGCGAGGACAGCGACGCCAGCGCGGTCGCCGACAGGCTCGCCAGCAGCGCCATGAATGCGCCGAGCAGCAGCGCACCGGGAATCAGGTAGGCCAGCACCACCGGGTCCCACAGGCGCAGGCGCTGCATCAGCGCCACCGACAGCAGCCCGACCAGAGTCGAGGCGCTGGTGGCGAGCAGGATCGGCAGGAACACCAGAGTCGGGTCCTCGGCACCCTGCTGCACGCGGTACATGAAGATCGACACCGGCAGCAGTGTCAGCGACGAGGCGTTGAGCACCAGAAAGAGAATCTGCGCGTTGCTCGCCGTGGTGCTCGACGGGTTGAGCTCCTGCAGCGAGCGCATCGCCTTGAGGCCGATGGGCGTGGCGGCGTTGTCCAGCCCCAGGCCGTTGGCGGCGAAGTTGAGGGTGATCAGCCCCAGCGCCGGATGCCCGGCCGGCACCTCGGGCATCAGTCGACGGAACAGCGGGCCGAGCAGCCGCGCCAGCAGTTCCACCAGTCCGGCCTGCTCGGCGATGCGCAGAAAGCCCAGCCACAGCGTCAGCGTGCCGAACAGCAGAATCATCACTTCCACGGCCAGCCTGGCCATTGCGAACAGGCTTTCCACCAGCGCGGCGAACACCGCCGGATCGCCGCCAAGCAGCCAGCGCGCCAGGGCGGCGGCGGCGGCAACCAGGAAAAAGCCCAGCCAGAGGCCGTTGAGCATGTGCATCCCCCTCTTTCGACAGGCAGCGATGATAGCCGCGTCATGCCGGGAGGATAGAGCGACAGCGAGGGAAAAATCCGCGAAGTGGACAAAGCGACGATAGGGCCGCGCGCCGGAGCGATGACCATGCTCCGGCGCGCAGCACCAGCCGAACCCGGACCGTTGCCGAAGGTACTCCCTGTACCCCTGGGTCACGCCGCCATGCAGAGCAACCCGTCCCCCTGGTTCACCCCTTGTCGGGGCTGCTTCCCTCGGCGCCGAGCGTTGCGTCGGCGCCGCTGTTGAGGCGCGCTACGCGCACCTCGAAAGAACTCTGGCGTCCTGTGCCGTTTCCGCTCCTCGGTGTGGAGCCGCCCGCTACGGGCGGCTTCATCCCGTCAGACGCGCGGACCGCGTCCTCGTCCGAAGATCAGCGATGCCACGAACAGCACCAGGAAGACCACAAACAGGATCTTGGCGATACCTGTAGCGGTGCCTGCGATGCCACCGAAGCCCAGTACCGCAGCGATGATGGCGATGATCAGGAAAGTGATAGCCCAACTCAGCATGGTGCGACTCCTCTCGGTTCAGGATCGGTTCTCGACGGACCGGCCAGGGCACGATCGACTACGAGTTTTTTCTACGCATCCCTGCCGGTTCGCCTGCAAACTCCCTGCTTCAGAAGACCCAGCGCTGTTCCGAGCGCGGCTGGTGCAAGTCGAGTGATTGCGGTGCCCGGCCGGTCAGCGTGATCTCATTAGGTTGAGCGTCATACAGCTGGATTCGTTCCGCCGCGTCCGGCTGCTGCTGGCTGAGCGGTTCGTCCATCGGCTGTTTGGCTCCCATGATCAAGGTCACCACTGCGGCGCCAAGCAATCCTTTGCTGGCCAGGGACAAGCGGGCTTCGCGGTTCATCCTCAACTCCTTCTAAGCATGTCGTAGGCGATTTGCCCTAGACATTGCAGCCCGCGTGCCAGCCTCACATCAAAAAATAATCCTTTATATTCAATAACTTATAAACAGCAAACGAGAATCCTTCCCTTGATTTTGCACGAGCCGCCTCGCCGACCTGTGCGTTTTGCATGATCGGCTCCGCTCAGGAGCGCGCCTCCTGCAACTGGCGCATGCGCGCATGGCAGGCACGCAGCTTCGGCAGTTCCACCGCCAGCAGCGCGCGCACGTCCGGCTGGGCATCCGGCAGCGCATCCTCAAACGCGCGCAGGATGCGCTCCTCGGTCTGCAACAGCTGCTCGACATAGGCACCATCGGCATTGCCCAGGTGTGCGCGGGCATCGGTGTACAGCTCGTTCAGGCGCCCGGTGAGCGTGCCGCCCTGCGCCGGCTGCTCGTGGCAGGCCGCCACCTTGACCGCCAGCGCCTGGATTACCTGAGTCTTGGCCTGTGCCATATCGCGGAACAGATGCTGCAGATCGACATCCTTTACTTCGTCGATCGCATGCTGGTAGAAACGCTGCCCGTCGCGGGTTATCTCGATCAGTTCATTGAGTTGCTGCGTGGCTGGATTCATGGCGGATTGCTCCTGTGACCGGCGCCGGGCGTCGGTGAAAGATGATCGATCGCAGGCCACGTACCGGCGCTGCCGCGCCGCCTGCGTCCTCTAAATCAGAGGCTGGCGCCCGCCGCCCGTTCCGCGCCACACCGGCTGCCGGAACGACGACGGCGTACCGTGCAACTTGCAAGACTTTTCATAGACTAAAGAACTCGCCGTCGGCACGGGCGCGTCCCGCCAGTGCCGCTTGCCGCATCAATATCGCGACCCGGAAGGAGCATTCATGGAGCAAACGACGGACACGGGTGGGCGAATCCTGCTGGTGGATGACGAAGCAGCGATTTTGCGGACCTTCCGCTACTGCCTGGAGGATCGCGGCTACACCGTAATGACCGCCGCCAGCGCCGCGCAGGCGGAGGCGATTCTGCAACGCCAGGTGTTCGACCTGTGCTTCCTCGACCTGCGCCTGGGCGAGGACAATGGCATCGATGTGCTGCAGCAGATGCGCACGCTGGCGCCGTGGATGCGCGTGGTGATCGTCACCGCGCATTCGGCCGTGGACACCGCGGTCGATGCGATGCAGGCCGGCGCCGCCGACTACCTGCTCAAGCCCTGCAGCCCGGAGCAGCTGCGTCTGTCGGCGGCCAAGCAGCTGGAAGTCCGGCAGATGGCGGCGCGCCTGGAAGCGCTGGAAGGCGAGATGCAGAAGCGCAGCGATGCGCTCGGCTCGCACAGCCCGGCGATGATGGCGGTACTGGAAACCGCGCGGCAGGTCGCCGACACCGACGCCAACATTCTCATCCTCGGCGAATCCGGCACCGGCAAGGGCGAACTGGCGCGCGCCATCCATACCTGGAGCCGGCGTGCGAAGAAGGCGTTCGTCACCATCAACTGCCCGTCGCTGTCGGCCGAGCTGATGGAGAGCGAGCTGTTCGGCCACAACCGCGGCGCCTTCACCGGCGCCACCGAGAGCACCCTCGGGCGGGTCAACCAGGCCGACGGCGGCACGCTGTTTCTCGACGAGATCGGCGATTTCCCGCTGGCGCTGCAGCCCAAGCTGCTGCGTTTCATCCAGGACAAGGAATACGAACGCGTCGGCGACCCGGTGACCCGCCGCGCCGACGTGCGCATCCTCGCGGCGACCAACCTCAACCTCGAGGAGATGGTGCGCGAGGGCAAGTTCCGCGAGGACCTGCTCTACCGCCTCAACGTCATCACGCTCAACCTGCCGCCCATGCGTGAGCGCCCGGAAGACATCCTCGCCCTGGCCGAGCGTTTCCTCGCCTCCTTCGTCAAGAGCTACGGGCGCCCGGCACGCGGCTTCAGCGACGCCGCACTCGCCGCGCTCAAGGCCTACCGCTGGCCGGGCAACGTGCGTGAGCTGCGCAACGTGATCGAGCGCGCCAGCATCATCTGTCCACAGGCGATGATCGAGGTCAGCCACCTCGGCCTCGGCGAACAGGCCACCGGCAACGCGCCGCGCATCGGCGAGCCGCTGAGCCTGGAGGCCCTGGAGAAGGCGCACATCGCCGGCGTGCTGAGTACCAGCGATACCCTCGAGCAGGCCGCGCGGATCCTCGGCATCGACGCCTCGACGCTCTACCGCAAGCGCAAGCAGTACGGTCTATGAAGCTGCAGATGAAGCTGAGAACCCGCCTGTTCCTGGGGTTCTCGGCGCTAATGACGGTAGCGCTGCTCGGCCTGCTGCTGGCGCTGGTCAGCGTCATGCAGATGGCCAAGAGCCAGGAGCACCTGATCCGCGACAACTTCGGCATCATCGAGATCAACCAGCAGCTGCGCCAGGCGCTCGGCAACCACCTGATCATCCTGCTGCGCGACCACCGCGATCACGAGTCGCTGGGCGCGGCGCGTGCGGCTTTCCAGTCGTCGCTGGAGCGCGGCATGCAGAGTGCGCGCAACGACGACGACCGTCAGGCCTTCCAGAGCATCGCCAGCGCCTACGCGAGCTTCCTGCTGGTGCTGGATGCGCCGCGCAGCGAGGGCTGGACGCTGCTGGAGGAAAATGAGCTGAGCCAGGCCTTCAATCAGGTCCGCACCCTGATGGTGGACATGCAGCAGAGCGCCTACGCGACGATCCGCGACACCGAGGTACGCAGCCGCGAACGCGCCATGCTGCTGGCCGGCCTGCTCGGTCTGACCGGTATCGCCGTGCTGCTGATCGGCTTCATCACCGCGCACAGCTTCGCCCGACGCCTCGGCACGCCGATCGAGCAGCTGTCGGCAGCCGCCGACCAGATCGGGCGCGGCGACTTCGGCATCGAACTGCCGACTTCGCCCATCGCCGAGCTGTCGTCGTTGAGCCGGCGCTTCGGCCTGATGGCGCAGGCGTTGTTCCAGTTCAAGCAGACCAACGTGCAGGCCTTGATGAACGGCCAGCAGCGCCTGCAGGCATTGCTCGACAGCATCGACGACGGCCTGCTGATCATCGACCGCCACGGCTGCCTGGAGCACGCCAACCCGGTCGCTCAGCGCCAGCTGGCCTGGGAAGGCGAGCATCTGGGCCGCAGCCTGGGCGAAGCGCTCGGCTACCCGGAACTGGACGAGGCCGCGCGCCTGGTGCTCAGCGACAAGCCGCTCGCCGGGCCGCCGCAGGATCTGGTGATCGAGGCCGATGGCGAACGCCGACTGCTGGCCTGGCGCATGAGCCCGGTCAACCACCACGACGGCAGCATCAGCGGCGCGGTGATGGTGCTGCACGACGTCACCGACCAGCGCACCTTCGAGCGCGTGCGCAACGAATTCGTGCTGCGCGCCTCCCACGAGCTGCGCACGCCGGTGACCGGCATGCAGATGGCCTTCAGCCTGCTGCGCGAACGTCTGCACTACCCGCCCAACAGTCGCGAATCCGACCTGCTGAGCACCGTGCACGAGGAAATGCAGCGGCTGGTACGGCTGATCAACGACCTGCTGAATTTCTCGCGCTACCAGAGCGGCCAGCAGAAGCTGGAGCTAGAGTCGTGCGACGTTCCGCAGCTGCTCGAAGACGCGCGCCAGCGCTTCGTGGTCGCCGCTGCCGAGCACCATGTCGAGCTTAAGCTGGAGCTGCAGCAGCCGCTGCCCAGCCTGCTGCTCGATCGCCAGCAGATCGAGCGGCTGCTCGACAACCTGCTGAGCAACGCCCTACGCCATACGCCGGAGGGTGGCGAGGTGCGCCTGCTGGCACGCCATCACGGCGAGCGGATGATCATCAGCGTGGAGGACAACGGCGAGGGTATTCCCTACAGCCAGCAGGCGCGGATCTTCGAGCCGTTCGTGCAGATCGGCCGCCGCCGCGGCGGTGCCGGGCTCGGCCTGGCGCTGTGCAAGGAGATCGCCCAGCTGCATGGCGGGCGCATCGGCGTGCATTCGCGCATCGGCCACGGCACGATCTTCTACATCGCCCTGCCGATCTGACGGTCGGCTTCAGCGCGTACCGTTAAGCACCTGCAGCAGCGCGGCGGTTTCGGCGTCCGGCTCGCCGTCGTAGCGCGTCGGGCGGTACTTCATCTGGAACGCCGCGAGCACGTTGCGCGTCGCCTCATCCAGCTCACCGTGGCGCGGCACCTTGTAGCCCTGCAGCTCCAGCGCCAGCTGGAACCAGGCGATATCCGGCGGCGCCGCGGCAAACGCCGCACGCTGCGCCGCCACCGCCGCGGCATCCGGCCAGGGCACCAGGCCGGCATCGGCCAGGCGCTTCCAGGGGAACAGCGGGCCGGGATCGACCTTGCGCTGCGTGGCGATGTCGCTGTGGCCGACGATGGCACCGGGCTTGAGCCCGTGGCGCTGCATGATGTCCTTGAGCAGCAGCACCAGTGCGTCGATCTGTTCATCCGTATACGGATACCAGAGGCGCCGGCCATCCTCGCCCTCGACGTAGCCACGATTGACCAGTTCGATGCCGATGGAGCTGGAGTTCAGCCAGGTGCGGCCGTTCCACTCGCTCTGCCCGGCATGCCAGGCCCGGCGATCCTCGTCGACCAGGCGATAGATGGTCGCCGGCGCGGCGCCGATCAGGTAGTGGCTGCTCACCTCGCCCTCGGTCAGCAGCGCCAGCGAATGCTCCAGACCGCTGGAGGTGTAGTGCAGCACGATGACCTGCACCCGGCTGTCCTGGCCGACCGCGCGGTAGCGGTCGTCGATCTGCGGCCCGCTGGCGCAGCCGGCCAGCAGCAGGAAGAGCGCGACAAGGCTGATGATTCTCATGGGGGACCTCGGGTCGACAGCTGGGTGATCCGCGGCGGCGCGCGAGGGCGCGATTATACGCAGCGGCCGCGAGCGCTCACAGACCGCCCGGTCAGCCACGCTCGACGCGGTTGCGCCCGGCGTCCTTCGCGCGATAGAGCGCCAGGTCGGCGCGCTCGAAGACCTGCTCGGGCGTGTCGCCGGCCGCGAACGTGCTCATCCCCGCCGAGACGGTGATCTGCACCCGCTCGCCCTTGAAATGGAACGGACAGACGTCGATGCCGCTGCGCAGCGCTTCGAGCACCTGCAGCCCGGCCTCGGGCGCGGTAGACGGCAGCAGCAGCACGAACTCCTCGCCGCCGAAACGGGCGATGAAGTCGGTGGCGCGCAGACGCTTGCGCAATTCCCCGCCGATGATCTTCAGCACCCGATCACCGGCCAGGTGCCCATAGCTGTCGTTGATCCGCTTGAAGTGGTCGACGTCCACCACGGCGAGCAGCAGCTCACCGCCATAGCGCTCCCAGCGCGCCGCCTCCAGCGCCAGCCGTTCGTTCCAGGCCGTGCGATTCGGCAGGCCGGTGAGGCCATCGAGCAGGGCCTTCTGCCGCTGCTCCTCGAGATGACCACGCAGGCCCTGCGCCGCCTGTTCCAGGCTGCCGACACGACCAACCAGCTCCTGCAGACGCGCGCCCAGCTCCTGCTCGTGCTGGCTGCGCTGCTGCTGATATTCGCCGACGGTATGCAGCAGGCCATCCAGCCGCGCCTCGACCACGCGCTTGAGGCTGGCCAGATCGGTGGCCTCGCGCATGCTGCTCTGCAGCACGTCGACCTGTTCGCGCAGCTCGTGGTCCAGGGCCTCGGCAGTCCGGCGCGCCTCAGCATGGCCGTCATGCGCAGCGCTGAGGTTCTGCTGCATGGTCACCAGCCGCTCGTTGAGCGTCTTCAGGTAGCTTTCGAACTCGCGCTGGTCCTGATCGCTGGCCGCCAGCAACAGGCTCGCCAGATCGTCCAGCACCGGAACCAGCTCGTACCAGTTCAGACCGTGGCGAATGCGCTCATGCAGCGCCTCGGCCCGCGCCTGTTGCGCTTCGCCCAGGCGCAGGCTGCCAACCAGCCCGCGCAGCGCCGCCTCGATACGCTCGGCCACCTGGCTATACGGTGGCTCCGGCGAATCGGCCAAGGCCGGCTCGCGATCGCCCGCCGGAGCATCGCTGGACGGAACGTCGCCCTCCAGCTCATACGCCGAAAGCGGCGGCGGCTGATCCGCTTGCGCCTGATCCGCCTGCGGCGGCACCTCGTCAGCGACCGGCGGCGCGGACACGGACGAGCTTTCCTCGGCGTCCAGCGCCACGCTCTCGCGGCCAGCGAACAGGCGGCGCAGAAAACCGCCGCCGGGATTGTCGACGGCAAGCGGCGCGCCGAGGGCCTGGCGCTGCAGCTCGCCCAGTTCGCCGAGCAGCGCCGGCAGTTCGCGCGCACGGCCGATGCGCTGTTCGAGCTTGCGGGCAAAGCGCTTCAGGCGCCGGCGCACGTCCGCCGGTGGCGACATCGCCAGCAACGGGTTCACCAGTCCGTGCAGCGCTTCGATCAGACGCCGAGTGCGTTCCTGGCGCTGGCGATCCGAATCCAGCACGGCCTTCTCCAGGCGCGGCACCAGCGTGCTGAGGCCGTCGTCGAAATCGCCGTCGCGCAATACCTCGCGCATCTGCCGCAGGCAGTTTTCCACCGCCGGATCGGCACCTTCGACCGCCATGCTGCTGCGTACCAGGCTGCGCCGCAGCAGATCGACGCGCTGCTCCCAGTGCTGCTCGATCTGCTCCTGCTGTTCGAGCAGGCGCAGGTATTTTTCCTTCCAGCGTTCGGTCTCGACACTCACGACGACGGCTCCAGCGTGGCCGGCAGCGCGTTGCCGTTGAGCGCCTCGGGCAGACGGATTTCCATCGCCACCGGCAGGTGATCGGAAATCGGCAACGGCAACACCTCGACACGCTCGAGGGCCAGGCTCGGGCTGAGCAGGATGTGGTCCAGACAGCGCTGCGGCCGCCAGCTGGGAAAGGTCGCCTCGACCTGCGGTGCGAGCAGGCCGAGATCGCGCAGCGGGGAATTTTCCAGCAGATCGTTGGCATGGGTGTTCATGTCACCCATCAGCACCTGATGCCGATACCCGCCGATCAGCTCGCGGATGTAGGCCAGCTGGCGCACGCGCGTGCGCCCGCCCAGCGCCAGATGCATCATCACCACTACCAGCGCGTCCTCGCCCTCGCCGAAACGCAGCAGGATCGCACCGCGGCCGGACGGACCGGGCAGCGGATGGTCCTCCAGCTGCTGCGGGGCAAGACGGCTGAGCACGCCGTTGCTGTGCTGAGCGAAGCGCCCGAGGTTGCGGTTGAGCTGCTGGTACCAGTATGGAAAGGCGCCGAGCTGCGCCAGGTGCTCGACCTGATTGATGTAGCCGGAGCGCAGGCTGCCACCGTCGACCTCCTGCAGCGCGACCAGATCGTAGCGACCGATCAGTTCGCCGATGCGCTGCAGGTTCAGCGCCCGCCCCGGATGCGGCAGCAGATGCTGCCAGCTGCGGGTCAGGTAGTGATGGTAACGCTCGGTGCGGATCCCGACCTGGATATTGAAGCTCAGCAGGCGTAGTCGTCCGTCCAGCGGCAGGCCACTCTGCGGCGCGCAGTGCACGTTGGTCTGCGGCTGCCCTGCAGCAGCCGGGCGCGACGGATACAAGCGCCGCAGCATCGTCGGTTACCGCGCGGCGCGTTCTTTTTCGATGAGGAAATCAGCCACGTCCAGCGCGCCCTGCGGCCCACCAGCCGAGCCGAGATCGAAACGGTACTTGCCGTTGACGATCAGCACCGGCACGCCGCTGATCTGGTAGGCCATGCCCAGCTTCTTGGCCTGTTCCACGCGGCTCTTCACGCCGAAGGAGTTGTACGCCTTGAGAAACGCATCCTTGTCGACTCCCAGACCGGCGAGGAACTCAGCCATTTCTTCGGGCGTCGCGAGCTTCTTGCGCTCCTGGTGATAGGCGGCGAACACCGCGTCATGCACCTGTTTTTCCACGCCCATCGATTCGAGCGCAAGGAACAGTTGTCCATGGGTGTTCCAGATGCCGCCGAACATGGCGGGGATGCGCCGGAAGGCGACGTCGGCCGGAAGCTTCTCGATCCACGGGTTGATCACCGGCTCGAACTGGTAGCAGTGCGGGCAGCCATACCAGAACAGCTCGACCACCTCGATCTTGCCCGGCTCGGCGACCGGCACCGGGCTGCTCAGCACCTCGTACTCCTTGCCCGCCTGGTAGTCGGCGGCCACGGCAGGCAGGCCGAATAGGCTGGCGGCAGCAAGGACGGCGGAAATGACGAGTTTGCGCATGGAGGACTCCTGTGAACGTCTGGCAAGGCATGACAGGCTGCCGCAAAACGACAGGTCTCACCAGCGTTTTGCGCCTTCACCTGCAGCAGTGAATGGCTATTCTAGCGGCGCCGTAACGAAAAAAAGGCGACCGACCTTACGGCCGGGCGCCTTTTCAGCAGATCACCTGTCAGCAGGCGATCAGTGCAGGCCCTGGATGTAGCTCGACAGCGCCTGAATGTCCTTGTTGCTCAGCTTGGCCGCGATACCACGCATGATCATGGTGTCGCCGTCGTTGGTGCGGTTGCCTTCGCGGAAGTCGGTCAGCTGCTTGGCAGTATAGGCAGCATGCTGGCCACCCAGCTGCGGGAAGCCGGCCAGATCGTTACCCACACCGTTCGGTGCGTGGCAACCGGTGCACGCCGGCATGCCCAGGTCCAGCTTGCCGCCGCGGAACAGTTTTTCGCCCTGCGCTACCAGCGCCGGATCGGCCATACCGACGGTCGGCTTCTGGCTGGAGAAGTAGGCGGCGATGTCGGCCAGGTCCTGATCGCTCAGCGGATCGAGCATGGCGGTCATTTCCAGTACCTTGCGGCCAACGCCCTCAGCCGCACCCGGAGTGCTGCCAGCCTTGATGTCCTGCATCTGCTTGAGCAGGTAGCGCTCACCCTGGCCGGCGAGTTTCGGGAAGTTCGGGGCCGGGCTGTTGCCGTCCACTCCGTGGCAGGCGCCACAAACGGCAGCTTTGCTCTGACCCGCTTTGGCGTCTCCAGCCGCGTGGGCCATACCGGTGATGCCAAGGGTCAACAGCAGACTCACGAGTACTTTGTTCATCAGCTCATCCAACTACGGCTAGGGGTTATAAGGAAATCGATCAGTCGGGCCGCTCGCGTCCGTGGACTACGGCGACGCTCGTTATGCATGGCGCGCCAGATTCCCAGAGGGGATAAGACCAAAGCGCACATAAAATCTGCGGCATTATATACTCCCGTTCCTGAAACGGAAACGAACCATTGCCGCACCCCCGCGCACGCACCGGACCGCCCATGCTCCCCAAGAACCCGATTCTCGGCCTCTGCCAGCAAGCCACCTTCATGATCAGCGCCGCCAAGGTCGATCAGTGCCCGGCCGACGAGGGGCTGGAAGTCGCCTTCGCCGGTCGCTCGAACGCCGGCAAGTCCAGCGCGCTGAACACCCTGACCCATGCCAACCTGGCGCGCACCTCAAAGACGCCGGGACGCACGCAGCTGCTCAACTTCTTCCGCCTCGACGACGAGCGCCGTCTGGTCGACCTGCCCGGCTACGGCTATGCCAAGGTACCGATTCCGCTCAAGCAGCACTGGCAACGCCATCTGGAAGCCTACCTGGGCAGCCGCGAGAGCCTGGCCGGGGTATTCCTGATGATGGATATCCGCCATCCGCTGACCGAGTTCGACCGCATGATGCTGGATTGGTCGAGCGCCAGTCAGATGCCGCTGCACATCCTGCTGACCAAATCCGACAAGCTTGCCTTCGGCGCCGCCAAGACCGCCCTGCTGACGATCCAGCATGACGTGCGCAAGCAGTGGGGCGACGCGGTGAGCGTGCAGCTGTTCTCCGCACCCAAGCGCCAGGGCGTGGAACAGGCGCAGCAGGTGCTGGCCGACTGGCTGGGACTACTCGAGGAACAGCCTGAAGCCTGAAACCGCTGCCGGCCGCATGCGCACAAAAAAGCCCCGACAATGCGGGGCTTGTGCGGCCGGCGAAGCGGCTCAGGCGTCGCAGGACGCCTGATAGGCCGCCGCGTCGAGCAGCTTGTCCAGTTCCGCCTTGTCGCTGGGCCGCAGACGGAAGAACCAGCTGCCGTACGGATCGCTGTTGACCTGCTCGGGCGAATCGGCCAGCGCCTCGTTGATCGCGATCACCTCGCCGGAAACCGGCGCATAGATGTCCGACGCCGCCTTCACCGATTCCACCACGCCGGCCTCCTGGCCCGCCGCAAGCTGGCCGCCGACTTCCGGCAGCTCGACGTAGACCACGTCGCCCAACGCCTGCTGGGCATGATCGGAGATACCGACGGTGACGCTGCCATCCGCTTCGAGGCGGGCCCACTCATGGCTGGCGGCGTAACGCAGGTCGCTTGGGATTTCGCTCATTCGTATTGTCCTCGAGGCTGTCCAGTGCAGACACGCTAAGCCATCGCGCGAAGCGGTCGCCAGAATTTACACCAGTACCTTGCCGTTGCGCACGAAGGTCGGCTGCACGACGCGCACCGGATACCATTTGCCGCGGATTTCCACTTCCGCACGCTCTCCGGTGGCCGCGGGAACGCGTGCGAGCGCGATCGACTTGCCAAGCGTAGGCGAAAAACTGCCGCTGGTGATCTCGCCGTCACCCACCCCAGTCACCCGCACCACCTGATGGGCGCGCAGCACACCACGCTCCTCCATGACCAGGCCGACCAGCCGCGGCAGGTCATCGCTGGACTTCTGCCGTTCGAGCGCAGCGCGCCCGACGAACTCGCGCGCCGTCGGCTCCCAGGCGATGGTCCAGCCGAGGTTCGACGACAGCGGCGAAACCTCCTCGCTCATGTCCTGACCATACAGATTCAGGCCCGCTTCCAGGCGCAGGGTGTCCCGCGCGCCCAAACCGATCGGCGGAATGCCGGCGCCGACCAGCTCGGTGAAGAAGCCGGTGATCTGCTCGGCCGGCAGGATGATCTCCAGGCCGTCCTCGCCGGTGTAGCCGGTGCGCGCGATGAACCAGTCGCCCTGGGCCAGGCCGTGAAATGGTTTGAGATCCTGAATCAGCGCGGCACGCGGCTGGTCGACCAGCTCGGCGGTACGCGCGCGCGCATGCGGCCCCTGGATCGCCAGCATCGCCAGCTGCTCGGCACGCTCGCGAATTTCCACCTGGAATCCATCGGCCTGCGCCTGCAGCCAGGCCAGGTCCTTGTCGTGCGTGCTGGCATTGACTACCAGACGGTAACCCCAGTCGGTGAGGTAGACGATCAGGTCGTCGACCACACCGCCGCGCTCGTTGAGCATGGTGCTGTACAGCGCCCGGCCGACGTGCCGCAGGCGCGCCACGTCGTTGGCCAGCAGTCGCTGCAGATAGGGCATGGCCTGCGGTCCGGCGACATCGATGACGGTCATGTGCGAGACATCGAACACTCCGCACTCACGCCGCACCTGCTGATGTTCCTCGACCTGTGAGCCGTAATGCAGCGGCATGTCCCAGCCGCCGAAATCGACCATCTTGGCCCCGAGCGCAAGGTGCTGAGCGTAGAGGGGAGTACGCTGACCCATAGGTTTCTCCTTCCGGGCAGGTCGCCGAAACGGCCTTGTAAAGCCTGACTGAGCCGGTTGCGCAGCGAGCTGCCGGCGTTCGAATGGCGCGCATTGTAGCCCCAAGGTTGTGACAGGTCACGGCAGCCCGACGCCGTGCCGGGCGTACGCGCGAACGCCCCGCAGGGCGGCGTTCTAGCCCCTGGCCGAGCGGCGGATCAGCAGGATCACCGGCAGCAGGCCGACCAGCACCAGCGTCAGCGCCGGCAGCGCGGCGCGCGCCCACTCGCCCTCGCTGGTCATCTCGAAGATGCGCACTGCCAGGGTGTCCCAGCCGAACGGACGCATCAGCAGGGTTGCCGGCATTTCCTTGAGTACGTCGACGAACACCAGTAGCGCGGCACTCAGCGTGCCGGGCAGCAGCAGTGGCAAATAGACTCGCAGGAACAGCGCCGGACCACCTACGCCGAGGCTGCGCGACGCCTGCGGCAGCGACGGACGAATGCGCGCCAGACTGCTTTCCAGCGGGCCGAAGGCCACCGCCATGAAGCGCACCAGATAGGCCAGCAGCAACGCGCCGAGGCTGCCGAGCAGCACCGGCTTGCCGGCACCGCCCAGCCAATCGGACAGCGGAATCACCAGATGCCGATCCAGATAACTGAACGCCAGCATGATCGCCACCGCCAGTACCGAGCCCGGCAGCGCGTAACCCAGATTGGCCAGCCCGACAGCCGTACGAATCGCGCGTACCGGCGCCTGACGGCGGGCGAACGCCAGCAGCAGCGCGGTGCTGACGGTGATCAGCGCGGCCAGCCCGCCGAGGTAGAGCGTGTGCAGAATCAGCCCGGTGTAACGCTCGTCGAGATCGAAGCGGCCGCGCTGCCAGAACCACGCCAGCAACTGCAGCACCGGGACGACGAACGCACAGAGGAACACCAGCCCGCACCAGGCGCTGGCGGCGAATGCCTTGAAACCGCGCAGCGGATACAGCGCCACCGTGCTGGCGCGCTCACTCGCCGGGCGCGCCGCACCGCGGGCGCGGCGTTCGCCATAGAGCACCAGCATCACCGCCAGCAGCAGCAGACTGGCCAGCTGGGTGGCGCTGGTGAGGCTGAAGAAGCCGTACCAGGTCTTGTAGATTGCGGTGGTGAAGGTATCGAAGTTGAACACCGAGACCGCACCGAAATCGGCCAGCGTTTCCATCACCGCCAGCGCCAGCCCGGCCCCGATCGCTGGGCGCGCCATCGGCAACGCCACAGTCCAGAAGGCCCGCCAGGGCGACTGACCAAGCACGCGCGCCGCCTCCATCAGGCCGCGTCCCTGGGCGAGAAACGCCGAGCGCGCCAGCAGGTAGACATAGGGATAGAACACCAGCACCAGCACCACGATCACCCCGCTGGTGGAGCGCACCCGCGGAAATCGAATGCCGCTGCCGAACCATTCGCGCGCCAGCGTCTGCACCGGTCCGGCGAAGTCGAGCAGGCCGATGAAGACGAACGCCAGCACATAGGCGGGAATCGCGAAGGGCAGCATCAACGCCCAGTCCAGCCAGCGCCGCCCGGGGAATTCGCAAAGCGAGGTCAACCAGGCCAGGCTGACGCCCAGCACCGTGACACCCAGGCCGACGCCGAGCAGCAGCGTCAGCGTATTGCCCAGCAGCCGCGGCATCTGGGTATCCCACAGGTGCGACCAGATCTCCCGGTCGATGTCATGCCAGCTGAACAGCAGAACGCTCAGCGGCAGCAGCACCAGCGCCGCGACGGCGAAAGTGATCGGGTACCAGCGGTGCTCGACGGAGTGGGACACGCAAGCCTCGGATGGGGAAAAGACAACGCCCCGGATCAACCGGGGCGTCGAGTATAACCGTAGCGGCGAGGCGGACGGCGCGTGCTGTCTGATCTCAGCCGCGCACCGCCCGCGCCGTACCGCGCGGCAGCATTACCGCCAGCCGGCGCGGTCCATCAGCTTGATCGCCTCGGCCTGACGCTTGCCGGCCACTTCGACCGGAATGCTGTCGGCCTTGAACTCACCCCAGGCGGCCACCTCGGCGGACGGCTTCACCTGCGGGTTGGCCGGGTATTCCATGTTGATGT
This sequence comes from Stutzerimonas sp. 21-1, assembly GCF_056336065.1. Classification (NCBI taxonomy): domain Bacteria; kingdom Pseudomonadati; phylum Pseudomonadota; class Gammaproteobacteria; order Pseudomonadales; family Pseudomonadaceae; genus Stutzerimonas; species Stutzerimonas sp. 21-1. Next base: position 3,785,839 of record NZ_CM150500.1, read on the forward strand.
CGGCGAAAATGCTCTGCGCCTCGGCGCCGGTCATCCACTCCACCAGCTTGCGCGCCGCGTCCGGGTTCGGCGCGTGCTTGGTCAGACCGATACCGGAGAGGTTCACGTGCACGCCGCGATCCTGCTGGTTCGGCCAGAACAGCTTGGCCTTGAGTGCCGGATTCTCCTGATGCAGGCGGCCGTAGTAATAGGTGTTGACGATGCCGACATCGCACTGACCGGCGTCGATGGCCTGGATCAGCGCGGTGTCATCGGCGAAGACGTCGGTCGCCAGGTTGTCGACCCAGCCCTTGATGATCTGCTCGGTCTTCTCGGCGCCATGCGTCTCGATCAGCGTGGCGGTCAGCGACTGGTTGTAGACCTTCTTGCTGGTGCGCAGGCACAGACGGCCGTCCCATTTGTCGTCAGCCAGGGCTTCGTAAGTGCTCAGCTCGCCGTCCTTGACCCGCTCCGGCGAGTAGACGATGGTGCGCGCGCGCAGCGACAGACCGGTCCAGGCATCGTTGGACGAGCGGTACTGCGACGGGATGTTCTGCTTGACCACCGCGGAATTCAGCGGCTGCAGCAGGCCCATTTCCTCGGCCTGCCAGAGGTTGCCACCATCGACGGTGAGCAGCAGGTCCGCCGGCGTGTTCTCGCCTTCGGCCTTGATCCGGGCCATCAGCGGCGCTTCCTTGTCGGTGATGAACTTCACCGCGACGCCACTCTGCTTGGTGTAGGCGTCGAACACGGGCTTGATCAGCTCGTCGATGCGCGACGAGTAGACCACCACTTCATCGGCAGCCTGGACAGCGCTCGACAGCGCAGTGAGTGCCAGCGCGGCGAGTAAACCTTTGCTTACCTGCATGAATCAGCCTCTTGTTTGGTCCGGATAGAGGCCGAATAGTAGTGACTCCCATTTAGTTTCTCAATGCGACAATGCGCGCATGTAGCTTTTCGTTACCCCTTGCGCGCTCAGCGGCGTGCCAGCTGCGGAAGATCGCCACTCAGGCCCAGCGCCTGACGCACGAACAGCGCCTTGACCTCCGGCAGTGCCTCGGCGCTCTTCAGCCCGGCATTGCGCAGCCAGCGCAGCGGCAGCTGATCGGTCTGGAACAGGCGCTCGAATCCTTCCATCGCCGCCATCATCGCCAGGTTGTGCGGCATGCGCCGGCGCTCGAAACGGCTGAGCACGCGCAGGTCGGCCGGCCGCTCGCCGCGCGCCAGCGCCGCCTGCAGCACCTCGGCCAGCACGGCGGCATCCAGCAGGCCGAGGTTCACACCCTGGCCGGCCAGCGGATGGATGGTGTGCGCGGCATCGCCGATCAACGCCAGCCCGGCGCGCACGTAACGCTTGGCATGCCGCTGACGCAGCGGAATGCACAGCCGCGGGTCGACTTCCAGCACCTCGCCCAGACGCTGTTCGAAAGCCCGTCCCAGCGCCGCACGGAAGGTTTCGTCATCGAGCGCCATCAGGCGCCTGGCCTCGTCCGCGGTGGCCGACCAGACGATCGAGCACCAGTGCTCGTCGCCGTCCCGCTGCAACGGCAGGAACGCCAGCGGTCCGTTGTCGGTGAAGCGCTGCCAGGCGGTACGCTGGTGTGCCTCGGCACAGCGCACGCTGGTGACGATGGCATGGTGAAAGTAATCCCACTCGCGCGTCTCGCAGCCGGCCAAACGGCGCACCGCCGAGTTCGCACCGTCGGCAGCGACCACCAGCGGCGCGCGCAGCTGCCGACCATCGCTGAAGGTGAGCTGCCAGCCGTCCTCGACCTCGTGCAGTTGCTCCAGTCGCGCGTCGGCGATCAGCTCGGCTGTGCCGCGTGCCCGCAGCGCTTCGAGCAGGGCATCCTGCACCACGCGGTTCTCGACGATATGGCCAAGCACCTCGGCGTGCACGGTCGCCGCGCTGAAATGAATTTGCCCGGTGCCCGAGCCATCCCACACGCGCATGTCGCCGTAGGGACTGGCGCGCCGGGCGGCAATACCGGCCCAGGCGCCGACGCGCTCGAGGATGCGCTGACTGGCGGCGGAGAGCGCACTGACCCGCGGTTCAAACGCGCCCTGCGCATCGAACGGCGCCAGCGTCAGCGGGCCGGCATCGGCAATCGCGACCTTCAGCCCGCTGCCTTCAAGCGCCAGGGCCAGCGTGCTGCCGACCATTCCCGCGCCGACGATGATCAGATCCGCTTGCATCGCTACTCTCCCGGGCTGCCGCGGCTGCGGCGTGAATCTAGGTGGAATGACAGGACCGCCGCGTGCGACCTAGCCGACGCGCGTGCCCAGCCCCATCGCCTGACGGGCGAACCAGTGCTTGGCTGGGGGCAGCAGGTCGAGCCCGAGCAGGCCGAGGCCCCGCCCGGTGGACATCAGCGCAGCCGAGTCGCCGAACAGCCGGGTGACCTGATCGGAGAAACCGACGGTCAGCAGCTGGTCGCGCTGCTGGCGCTCGGCATAGCCGCGCAGCACCGCGAGATCACCGAGCTCAGCCGGGCTGGCGAGCAACGCGGCGCTCAGTGCATCCACATCGCGCAGTGACAGGTTGTAGCCCTGTCCGGCAATCGGGTGCAGGCTGTGCGCGGCATTGCCCAGCACCACCAGTCCGGCACGCACCTGCTCCTCGGCCTCGACCAGCGCCAGCGGATACAGATGCCGCGTACCGACCTGGCGGAACGCGCCGAGGCGATAGCCGAACGCCTGCTGCAGCTCGGCGAGGAACTGCACTTCGGGCAGCGCTGCCAACCGCGCCGCCTCTGCTGGCGGACGCGTCCAGACCAGCGCACAGCGGTTGTCGCGCACCGGCAGCAGCGCCATCGGCCCGTCCGCGGTGAAACGTTCGAAGGCCAGCCCGTCATGCGCACGCGCCGGACTGACATTGGCGATCAGCGCGCTCTGGCCGTAGGAGCGACGCTCGACATGGATACCCAGCTGCTCGCGCAGACCGGAGCGGCCGCCATCGGCCAATACCGCCAGCGCGCAATCCAGCTCTCGTCCGTCGGCCAGCGTCAGGCGATAGCCGTCCTCGGTCGGCTGCAGCTTCTGCACCTCGGCCGGGCAGTCGCGCAGCACCACCCGCTCGTCCAGCGCGTGCCACAGGCAATGGCCGATCCAGGCGTTCTCGACCACATAGCCCAGCGCCTCCACGCCCTCGTCGACGGCATCCAGTCGCGCGGCAGCGAAGCGCCCGCGCTCGGATACGTGGATCCGGCGGATCGGCTCGGCACGCTCGGAGATCCGCGGCCACACGCCAAGCCGCTGATAGATCAGTCGAGTGCCCCAGGACAGCGCCGTGGAACGCGCGTCATAGCTCGGCTGGTATTCGTGCCCCGGCTGAAACGGCTCGATCAGGTGGATCCGCCAGCCCCGCTCGCGCGCGCCATCCTGCAACGCCAGCGCCAGGCTGGCGCCGACCAGGCCACCACCGATGATCGCCAGGGTCTGCATGTCAGGCGACCTGCTCGCGCGCGGCGGCCATTAGCGCCTCGATTTCGGCGACGCTCTTCGGCACGCCGCTGGTGAGAATCTCGCAGCCAGTCTGGGTGACCACCACGTCATCCTCGATGCGCACGCCGATGCCGCGCCACTTCTTGGCCACGTTCTGGTTGTCGGTGGCAATGTAGATGCCCGGCTCTACGGTCATCGCCATGCCCGCTTCGAGCACGCGCCATTCGCCGCCGATCTTGTAGTCGCCGACGTCGTGCACATCCATGCCCAGCCAGTGGCCGGCGCGATGCATATAGAAAGGTTTGTAGGCCTCGCTGGCGATCAGTTCGTCGACCTCGCCCTGCAACAGCCCCAGCTCCACCAGCCCGGCGGTGATCACCCGCACCGTAGCTTCGTGCGCCTCGTTCCAATGCTTGCCGGGCGCGATGTGCTTGAAAGCTTCTTCGTTGGCCTTGAGCACCAGCTCGTAGATGGCCTTCTGCTCGGGCGAGAACTTGCCGCTGACCGGGAAGGTGCGGGTGATGTCGCTGGCGTAGCAGTCGATCTCACAGCCGGCATCGATCAACACCAGATCGCCGTCCTTGAGCGGCGCATCGTTCTCGCGGTAATGCAGGATGCAGGCGTTCCTGCCTGCGGCGACGATGCTGCCGTAGGCCGGCATCTTCGCCCCACCCTTGCGGAACTCGTAGTCCAGTTCGGCTTCCAGGTGGTATTCGAACAGCCCGGCGCGGCTGGCCTGCATCGCACGGATGTGCGCACGCGCGGAAATCTCCGCGGCGTGCTTCATCACCTTCACCTCGTTGCTCGACTTGTACAGGCGCATGTCGTGCAGCAGGTGATCGAGCGCGACAAACTCGCTTGGCGGCTGCGCGCCCTGGCGGGCCTTGGCGCGGATGGTCTTGATCCACTCCATGAGCCGGTGATCGAAGGCCTCGTTGGTGCCGATGGCGTAGTAGACGCGCTCGCGCCCTTCGATCAGGCCGGGGAGGATGTCGTCGATATCGCCGATGGGGAAAGCGTCGTCGGCGCCGTAGGTCTTGATGGCGCCGTCCTGACCGGCGCGCAGGCCGTCCCACAGCTCACGCTCGGGATCGCGCTCGCGGCAGAACAGCACGTATTCACCGTGCTCGCGCCCCGGGATCAGGGCGATCACCGCCTCCGGCTCGGGAAAGCCGGAGAGGTACTGGAAATCACTGTCCTGGCGGTAGACATGCTCGACATCGCGGTTGCGGATATACATCGGCGCGGCGGGCAGGATGGCGATGCTGTTGGGTTCCATCTGCGCCATCAGCGCCGTGCGCCGACGGGCGAATTCCGACTTCGGGATGCGGGTCATGGGGCGGGAGACTTCCTCAGTGCAGGGACGGTTTGGCCGCCGGTTCGAGCGGCTTGGCGCATTCGGTGAACAGCAATACGGGGGCGACGCGCAGGTACTCCATGACCTCCATGTAATCGCTCTCACCTTCTTCGGACTCTTCCAGGGCATCCTGGATCTGCGCGATGGCGGACAGATCCTGCAGCACCTCCATCGCTTCGGCGCTCAAGGCGCGATCACCGGCGATCAGCCCGAAGCCAGCGAGAAAGCCCTGGCACCACTGCCCCAGAGCCACCGCACGCTCGGCCAGCGGTGCGTCGTCGTTGGGCAGCAGCAGCACGACGGCGATGTCCTCGCCGGCCAGCTCGCCCTTGACCATCTCCTGCAGGCCGATCAGCGCCTGCCGAACACTGCCTTCGGGCATCTCGCCAAGCAGATCGGCGGCATCAGCCAGCCAGGGCTCGACCGCGAAGTCGGCGCCGGCGCAACTGCGCCCCAGCAGCAGGCCGTGCAGTTCGGCGGGGGAAACGGCTTGGGCGCTGCCCGCCAGCAAGGTGGCGAAGGCGGCGTAGGGGGAATTCTGAATCGACATGGGCGGCTAGGCGCACGGGGGCGCAATGACTAGAATGAAGGCCTCGTATCCTAGCACCGGCGGCCGAGACAAGACCATCGGCGCCCGCAGGAACCAGCCCCGCGCGCCATAGGAAGCCCATGGAAGACGCCGATCTGCGATTGCTGACCGCCAAGCTGGAACAACTGCTCCAGCGCATCGAGCAGCTCAAGGCACAGAACCACCTGCTGCTGGCCAACGAGCGGGCCTGGCGCGAAGAGCGCGCTCATCTGATCGAAAAGAACGAATTGGCCCGGCTGAAGGTCGAATCGATGATTTCGCGCCTGAAAGCCCTGGAGCAGGACTCATGACCCAGCCGAACACCACCACCGTGCACATCATGGACAAGGAATATTGCATTTCCTGTCCGGCCGAAGAACGCAGCAATCTGGAAAACGCCGCGCGCTATCTGGATCGCAAGATGCGCGAGATTCGCAGCAGCGGCAAAGTTATCGGCGCCGACCGCGTGGCGGTGATGGCCGCACTGAACATCACCCACGAATTGCTGCATCGCAACGATCGCCTGGACGCCGAAGCCAGCAGCGCCCGCGAGCATGTGCGCATGCTGCTGGAGCGCGTGGACAGCGCCCTGGCCGCCGACCCGAATCCCGGCAGCTGATGAACGGTCGACAGATTGAGGTATAATCCGCGCCACTCCCTGGCATGTTTGCCAGTCGGCGATGACCCTCTCCCGATAAGCAATACCACGGAGGCTACAAGTGGGACCGGTGTGCATGTCCGCCTGACGGAAAGCCTGAAGGTTCTCTGTAGTCGCCACCTTGAACTCTCGGGTTCAAGGGCCTACGCCGGCAGCGGCATGCTGGGGAGTCTTTTTTCATGATCGCAGCGGAAGGCCTCACACGCACCGCGCTGCGCCGCAAATTGCGTGAAGCACGCCGGGCGCTTTCGCCCGCCGAGCAACGCCTCGCCGCCCGCCGCCTGTACCGCCAACTGGCCCAGCATCCGCTGTTTCGCCGGGCGCGGCATATTGCGCTGTATCTGCCCAACGATGGCGAGATCGACCCTCGACCGCTGCTGCGCGAAGCCCAGCGTCGCGGCAAGGCGACCTACCTGCCGATACTCAATCCCTGGCCACGGACGCGTATGGTGTTTCAGCAGGTAAGTGCCGGCGAACAGCTCAAGCCGAACCGTTTCGGCATTGCCGAACCACGACACTGCGCCAAACGACAGCGCGCCGCGTGGACGCTCGATCTGTTGCTGATGCCGCTGGTGGGGTTCGACGAGAGAGGTGGGCGCCTCGGAATGGGCGGCGGGTTTTACGATCGCAGCCTGGCGTATCGCTTCAGGCGCAAAAAAAGTCACAAACCGACCCTATTGGGCCTTGCGCATGAGTGTCAGAAGGTGGATCGGCTGACGCTGGCCAGCTGGGATGTACCGCTACAGGCCACGGTGACAGACCGGCGCTGGTACGCGCGATAAGGTTTCCTGCGCCGCATCCGTGCGGCGCATTCTTCAGCGACTCTGCTGCTGGACGACAGGCGCGACGCTGGCGTCGCTCTGGCGTTCCCAGAGGCTCTGCGTGTAGCCCGTGGTGACTACGCCGAGTCCGAAGATAAGTACCAATACCCAAAGAATGTCTGGCTTGCGCTTCATCTGATCGCCTCCCCCTGCCAGGCGAATCTGCCGTCGAGTTGACGTGCTTTATCGTTCTAGAGCCCGATACGCCACTCAACAGCCGCGGCATTTTCCGTTAAGCATCGAGCGGGCGCAAACCTGCGTTGCCACCGACCGTCGGGGAAATTTGCCATCATGGCCTTATCGAACCGCCGAGGGGAGAGCAAACTCCATGCCGTATTGGTTAATGAAGTCCGAACCGGATGAATTTTCCATCCTTGATCTCGAAAAACAGCACCAGGCGCGCTGGGATGGCGTGCGCAACTACCAGGCGCGCAACTTCCTGCGTGCGATGGCCGAAGGCGACCTGTTCTTCTTCTACCATTCCAGCTGCGCGGTGCCGGCGATCGCCGGCATCGGCCGCATTGTCCGCCCGGCCTATGCCGATCCGACGGCGCTGCAGCCCGACAGCCCTTATTTCGACGCCAAGGCCAGCGCGGAGAAGAATGCCTGGAGCGCGGTCGACGTCGCCTTCGTCGAGCGTTTCGCCACGCCGATCACGCTGACGCGGCTCAAGGCCGAGGCCGCACTTGCGCAACTGCCGCTGGTACAAAAGGGCAGCCGGCTTTCGGTCATGCCGGTCAGCCCCGCCGAATGGGCCGCCGTACTCGCACTGCGTTGAGCAAGCGGCTCACTGGATGATCAGGTTGTTGAACAACAGGTCCTCCACCAGCGGCTGCCCCTCCTCCTGAGTGAGAACCTCGCGCACCTGCTTCAATGCTTCCTGGCGCAGTTTTTCCTTGGCCTCGACGCTGCCGAGGCTCTCATCGGTCTGCTGCGAGAAGAGCATGACCAGCTGATTGCGGATCAGCGGTTCATGATGCTTGACCTTGTCCTCGGCCTCCTTGCTGGCAATGCGCAGCGCGACGTCCGCCTTGTAGTACTTGAGCCGCTCGCCGGAGCCGTAGTTACCGACCATCGCCGGTACCAGCGCGTAATAGAGCGTTTGCGGACCTGCCTCTTCGGCAACGGGGGAATTGGCCATGACCGGCGCGGCCAGCGTCAGGGCGATGAAAAGAAACAGAATGCGCTTCACGGTGCTGCTCCGCAGGAATCGGCCGCCAGCATAACCAGAGCCAGGCCTCGACCCAAGCCCCCGCTTATACGCCGGCATTACAGGGGGCGATGCTCGTTGTACCCCGGTACTAGCCTTCTAGACTGCATGGCGCGGTAACCGCGACTACGCGGCGCTGCGCGCGCCATCCGCTCATCACGAAGGAAATCCGATGAAAGCTGTCCTGTGCAAAAGCTTCGGCCCGGCCGAGAACCTCGTCGTCGAGGAAGTCGCCAGCCCGACGCCCAAACCCAACGAGATCCTCCTCGACGTCCACGCCGCCAGCGTCAATTTTCCCGACACCCTGATCATCGAAGGCAAATACCAGTTCAAGCCGCCGCTGCCGTTCTCACCCGGCGGTGAGGCGGCCGGCGTGGTTGCTGCGATTGGCGCCAAGGTCAGCCATCTAAAGGTCGGCGACCGGGTCATGGGACTGACCGGCTGGGGCAGCTTCGCCGAGCAGGTGGCGGTACCGGCGTACAACGTGCTGCCGATTCCGGCGCAGATGGACTTCGCCACCGCGGCCGCCTTCGGCATGACCTACGGCACCTCGATGCATGCGCTCAAGCAGCGCGCCAACCTGCAACCGGGCGAAACCCTGCTGGTACTCGGTGCGGCCGGCGGAGTCGGCCTGGCGGCGGTAGAGATCGGCAAGGCAATGGGTGCCCGAGTGATTGCCGCCGCTTCCAGCGCCGAGAAACTGGACGTGGCGAAGCAGGCCGGCGCCGACGAACTGATCAACTACAGCGCCGAGAGCCTGCGCGACCGGCTCAAGGAGCTGACCGGTGGTCAGGGCGTGGACGTGATCTACGATCCGGTCGGCGGCCAGCTGTTCGAGGAGGCGTTTCGCAGCATTGCCTGGAACGGCCGCATGCTGGTGGTGGGGTTCGCCGCTGGGGGCGATATTCCGGCGCTGCCGGCCAACCTGCCGCTGCTCAAGGGTGCGGCGCTGGTCGGTGTGTTCTGGGGCGCGTTCGCCCAGCGTCAGCCGCAGGACAATGCCGCCAACTTCGAACAACTGTTTGCCTGGCATGCCGAAGGCCGACTGCGGCCGCTGATCTCGCAACGCTTTGCCCTGGAGCAGACCGCCGCGGCGATCGCCCAGCTCGGGCAGCGAAAGGCGGTGGGCAAGCTGGTGGTGCAGGTACGCTGACGGGCCGGCGGCGGACGAGAGTGGCTGGCCAGCTGGCGAGCCACTACGCCCGCGCGGCAACGGATCAGTGCTGGGACTGTCCGGCCTCTTGCTGCATGCGCGCCATTTCCTGGGCGTAGAGCGCATCGAAGTTCACCGGAGCCAACATCAGCGCCGGGAACGAGCCGCGGGTAACCAGGCTGTCCAGGGTTTCACGGGCGTAGGGGAACAGGATGTTCGGGCAGAAGGCGCCGAGCGTGTGGCTCATGGACGCAGCGTCCAGGCCCTTGATCAGGAAGATGCCGGCCTGCTGCACTTCGGCGATGAAGGCGACTTCTTCGCCGGTCTTGACGGTGACCGAGAGCGTCAGCACCACTTCATGGAAATCGCCTTCCAGCGCCTTCTGCCGGGTGTTCAGGTCCAGCGAGACGCCGGGATTCCACTCCTGGCGGAAGATTTCCGGGCTCTTCGGCGCCTCGAACGAGAGGTCGCGAACATAGATGCGCTGCAGGGAGAATTGCGGTCCCTGCTCGTTCTGCGCCGCAGCGCCGTTGTTTGCTTGTTCGGTCATATCTGAGCCTTCTGTTGTGCGTGTCGTATTAGAGGTGCCTGGCGGCGGTCACGCCTGCAGCAACGGATCGAGCCGGCCGGCGCGCTCCAGCGCAACGAGGTCGTCACAGCCACCGATGTGCCGCTCGCCGATCCAGATCTGCGGCACCGATGTACGCCCGGCCTTGCTGGCCATCTCGGCGCGCAGCGTCGGGTTGCCGTCGACGGGAATTTCTTCGTAGGCCACGTTCTTGCTGTCCAGCAACGCCTTGGCGCGCAGGCAGTACGGACACCAGGCGGTGGTATAGATGACGACGTTGGGCATGTTCACTTGACCACGGGGAGGTTGTCGCCGCGCCAGCTGGAAATCCCGCCCGCCAGCTTGACGGCAGTGAAGCCCGCCTTCTGAAGCTCACGGCAGGCCGTTCCGGCGTGCTGGCCCATAGCATCGACCACGATGAGCGTCTTGGCCTTGTGCTTTTCCAGCTCGCTGGTGCGGCTGACCAGCTTGTCGTGCGGAATGTTCAATGCATCGACGATGTGGCCGGTGTCGAACTCCTTCTTCGGCCGCACGTCCAACACCACGCCTTCGCCACTGTTGACCAGCGCGGTCAGCTCGCGGGTACTCAGGCTCTTGCCACCCTTGCGGGCCTCGGTAATGGCCAGCAGGACCAGCAGCGCCACGAAGATCGTGACGAGTACATAGTGGTTAGAGGCAAATTCAATCAGGTTAGCGAGCATCAACAGGTACCCAGGCGATAAAATGCGGGCCAGTATACACAGGCCCCCAGCCCGGCTGAACCCTGCCCAATCGTGACCTCGGCCCGGCCAGCCAGTAGACTGGCGGCCTTTTTTACCCCGCCCTTCGCAAGGAGCCCGAACGCATGTCTGCCGTGCCTACCGCCGTGCCCAAACCCCTGGTTCTGATCATTCTCGACGGCTTCGGACACAGCGACAGTCCCGAGTTCAACGCCATTCATGCGGCCAACACCCCGGTCTACGATCGTCTGCGCGCCACCCAGCCGCACGGCCTGATCTCCGGCAGCGGCATGGACGTCGGCCTGCCGGACGGGCAGATGGGCAATTCCGAGGTCGGCCACATGAACCTCGGTGCCGGCCGCGTGGTGTATCAGGACTTCACGCGCGTCACCAAGGCGATCCGCGACGGCGAGTTTTTCGCCAATCCGGCCATTTGCAGCGCGGTAGACAAGGCGGTCGCCGCCGGTAAAGCGGTGCACATCCTCGGCTTGCTTTCCGACGGCGGCGTGCACAGCCATCAGGATCATCTGGTCGCGATGGCCGAACTGGCGGCCCAGCGCGGCGCCGAGAAGATCTACCTGCACGCCTTCCTCGACGGCCGCGACACGCCGCCGAAAAGCGCCCAGAGCTCGATCGAGCTGCTCGATGCAACCTTCGCCCGCCTCGGCAAGGGCCGCATCGCCAGCGTGATCGGGCGCTACTTCGCGATGGATCGTGACAATCGCTGGGACCGCGTCGAGCAGGCCTATCGGCTGATCGTCGATGGCGCGGCCGAATACCGCGCCACCTCTGCTGTGGACGGCCTGAACGCCGCCTACGCGCGCGGCGAAAGCGACGAGTTCGTCAAGGCCACCGCCATCGGCGAAGCGGTACGCGTGGAGGACGGCGATGCTGTGGTGTTCATGAACTTCCGCGCCGACCGCGCGCGCGAGCTGACCCGCACCTTCGTCGAGCCCGATTTCAAGGAGTTCCAGCGCGCCCGCGTGCCGCAGCTGGCCGGCTTCGTCATGCTGACCCAGTACGCCGCGAGCATTCCGGCGCCGGCTGCCTTCGCTCCGGAAGCGCTGACCAACGTGCTCGGCGAATACCTGGCCAAGAACGGCAAGACCCAGCTGCGCATCGCCGAGACCGAGAAGTACGCGCACGTGACCTTCTTCTTCTCCGGCGGCCGCGAGGAGCCGTTCGAGGGCGAGGAGCGCATCCTGATTCCGTCGCCGCAGGTCGCCACCTATGACCTGCAACCGCAGATGAGCGCACCGGAAGTCACCGACCGCATCGTCGACGCCATCGAGAACCAGCGTTACGACGTCATCATCGTCAACTACGCCAACGGCGACATGGTCGGCCATACCGGCGTGTTCGAGGCCGCGGTCAAGGCAGTCGAATGCCTCGACCACTGCGTCGGACGTATCGTCGCCGCGCTGGACAAGGTCGGCGGCGAAGCGCTGCTGACCGCCGACCACGGCAACGTCGAGCAGATGGAAGACGCCATGACCGGCCAGGCGCACACCGCGCATACCTGCGAGCCGGTGCCGTTCATCTATATAGGCAAGCGCAACGTTCGCCTTCGCGAAGGTGGTGTGCTGGCCGATGTGGCGCCGACCATGCTGACCCTGCTGGACATGCCGGTGCCGGCGGAGATGACCGGACGCTCTATCGTCGAACTGAACGACTGAAGGCGGCCAGCGGCGCGCGCACGGTCCGCCCGCCGCTCCGCTCGTCCACCTTTGCCCGCGGTTGCAGCTTGCAGCTTGCAACCGCTTTTTTCGGCATACTACGCCGGTCATAACGCTCGGTTGACGCCCTCCCATGCCTCGCTCCCTTCTCGTTCTCGCCCTCCTCTGCCTGCTCGGCACGGCTAACGCCGACGAACGCGCCGCCGCGCGCCAGCAGATCGAAGCCGCGCGCCAGGACATCACCGAACTGCAGAAGCTGCTCAAGCAGATCGAGCAGGAAAAATCCGGTGTGCAAAAGCAGCTCAAGACCACCGAGAGCGAGATGGGCGAGCTGGAAAAGCAGGTCGATACCCTGCAGCAGGAGATCGACCGCAGCGAGGCGGAGCTGGACCGGCTCAACGAAGAGAAGACCACGCTCGAAGGTGCGCGCATCGAGCAGCAGCGCCTGATCGGCACCCAGGCCCGCGCCGCCTACCAGAACGGTCGCCAGGAATACCTCAAGCTGCTGTTGAACCAGCAGAACCCGGAAAAATTCAGCCGCACCCTCACCTATTACGACTACCTGAACAAGGCCCGTTTCGAGCAGGTGGCGAACTTCAACGAGACGCTGCGCCAGCTGGCCAACGTCGAAGCCGGCATCGAGGAACAGCGCAGCAAGCTGGCGCAACAGCAGGACGGCCTGCGCGAACGCCGCGACCAACTGGCCGAAGTGCGCAAAGAGCGTCAGCAGACGCTCGCCAAACTCAGCAGCGATTTTTCCACCCGCGAACAGAAACTGCAGGCCCGCCGCCAGGAGCAGGCGCAGCTGGAGCGCGTGCTCAAGACCATCGAGGAAACCCTGGCACGGCAGGCGCGCGAGGCCGAGCAGGCCCGTCAGCGTGCGCTGCTTGCCGAGCGCGAGCGCCAGCAGCAACAGCGTCAGGCCGGCGTGAAGGCCACCCCCGGCCCGCTGGTTTCCAGCAGCGGTGCCAGCTTCGGCGGCCCGTTCGCCAAGGCCAAGGGCAAGCTGCCGTGGCCGGTCGACGGCCGTTTGGTCGCCCGTTACGGCACTCCGCGCGGCGGCGACGCTCGAACCAAGTGGGATGGCGTACTGATTGGCGCCGCGGTCGGCAGCCAGGTGCGTGCCGTGCATGGCGGCCGCGTGGTCTTTGCCGACTGGCTGCGCGGTGCCGGCCTGCTGGTGATTCTCGACCACGGCAACGGCTACCTGACGCTGTACGGACATAACCAGAGTCTGCTCAAGGACGCTGGTGATATCGTCAAGGCCGGCGAGCCGATCGCCACCGTGGGAACCAGTGGCGGCCAGGAAGCGGCCGCGCTGTATTTCGCCATCCGCCAGCAAGGCCGCCCCAGCGACCCCGCTCAATGGTGCCGCGCGCAAGGTTAGCGCCGCCCTCACAATTGGAGTTCGACATGCTGCACCTGCGCCGTTTCGCCCAACCCTCCACGCTCGCCCTGGCCGTAGTGCTGGGGCTGCACGGCAGCGCCTGGGCGCAGCAGCCGGCGGCTGAGCCGGCTGCTCCAGTGGCGCTGGAGGCATCGAAGAACAAGGCGCCGCTGCCACTGGAAGAGCTGCGCACCTTCGCCGAGGTGCTCGACCGCATCAAGGCCGCCTATGTCGAGCCGGTCGACGACAAGACACTGCTGGAAAACGCCATCAAGGGCATGCTCAGCAACCTCGATCCGCATTCGGCCTATCTAGAGCCCGAGGCCTTCGCCGAATTGCAGGAAAGCACCAGCGGCGAGTTCGGCGGCCTGGGTATCGAGGTGGGCCAGGAGGACGGCCTGATCAAGGTGGTCTCGCCGATCGACGATACCCCGGCCTCGCGCGCCGGCATCGAGGCCGGCGACCTGATCGTCAAGATCGATGGCAAGCCGACCAAGGGCCTGTCGATGATGGACGCCGTCGCGCTGATGCGCGGCAAGCCCGGCAGCAGCATCACCCTCACCCTGGTGCGCGAAGCCGGGCGGCCGTTTGACGTCAAGCTGACGCGCGCGGTGATCAAGGTGCAGAGCGTCAAGAGCCAGCTGCTCGAACCCGGCTACGGCTACCTGCGCATCACCCAGTTCCAGATCAACACCGGCGAGGAAGTCGGCAAGGCGCTGGCGCGCCTGAAGAAGGCCAACGACGGCAAGAAACTCAGCGGGCTGGTGCTGGACCTGCGCAACAACCCCGGCGGGGTGCTGCAGGCGGCGGTCGAGGTATCCGACCACTTCCTCACCAAGGGCCTGATCGTCTACACCAAGGGCCGCATCGCCAATTCCGAACTGCGCTTCAATGCCGATCCGGCCGATGCCAGCGAGCATGTGCCGCTGGTGGTGCTGATCAACGGCGGCAGCGCCTCGGCCTCGGAGATCGTCGCCGGCGCTCTGCAGGATCACAAGCGCGGCGTGGTGATGGGCACCGACAGCTTCGGCAAGGGCTCGGTGCAGACCGTGCTGCCGCTGAACAACGACCGCGCGCTCAAGCTCACCACCGCGCTGTATTTCACCCCCAACGGTCGCTCGATCCAGGCCCAGGGCATCGTGCCGGACATCGAAGTCGCGCGCGCCAAGCTGACCCGCGAGCAGGCCGGCGACAATCTGCGCGAGGCAGATCTGGCTGGCCACCTGGGTAACGGCAACGGCGGCCCCGAGCGCCCCAGCAGCACCCAGGTGGTCAGCGATTCGCCGCGTCCGCAGGATGACGACTATCAGCTCGGCCAGGCGCTCAACCTGCTCAAGGGGTTGAACCTCACCCGCGGTCAATGACCGGCGCCCGCCGCCGAACAGTGCTGCGCTTGGGACTGCTGCTCGGTCTGCTGAGCAGCGCGGCGCTGGCCGGCGACCTGCCGGACACCACGCCCGCAACCACCACCAGGCCAGCACGGCTGAGCCTGGTCATCGACGATCTCGGCCAGCATCCCGCGCGCGATCGCCGCGTGTTGGCGCTGCCCGGGCCGGTGGCGCTGGCGATCCTGCCGGATACCCCTCACGCCGCCAGCCTCGCCGAACGGGCCCACCACGCCGGCAAAACCGTGCTGCTGCACCTGCCGATGGCGCCCGCCAACGGTCGCTTCGCCTGGCAGCCGAACCTGCCGCACGCCGAGCTCCAGCGTCGACTGCAAGCGGCGCTGCTGGCGGTGCCATACGCCAGCGGAGTGAACAATCACATGGGCAGCGTCATGACCACCCAGCCGCAGGCGATGACCGAGCTGATGCGCGAACTGCAGCGGCGCCATCTGTTCTTCCTCGACAGCCGAACCAGTCCGCGCACCGTCGCCGCTGCCAGCGCCCAGCGCGAGCAACTGGCGAGCCTGTCGCGCGACGTCTTCCTCGATGACGATGCCAGCCCGCAGGCAGTTGCCGAACGCTTCCAGACGGCAATCGCACTGGCGCGCCGGCAGGGCTCGGTGGTGCTCATCGGCCATCCCTACGACAGCACGCTGGCGCTGCTGGAGCGCGAGCTACCCCGTCTGGCGGCGCTCGGGATCGAGTGGGTCGATATCGGCCAGATGATCGCCATCCGCGGCAACCGGGCGATGGCGGCCCACGGTACAGGTGGGATTTATCGCTGAGGCCTGCGCAAAAGCAGCGAAGTCGACGTGCTGCCAGCCGAGCCTGCGTATAACCTAGGCCAGCATCCGGTCGGAGCGACCGGAGCACGACTCTGCCGCAGGGAAACGCATGGATATTCAATGGTGGTACTGGATCGTCGCGGGCGCCGTGCTGATTCTCATGGAATTGGTGGTGCCCTCGTTCTTCATTCTCTGGTTCGGCGTCGGCGCGCTGCTGGTCGCGCTGGCGATGTGGCTGCTGCCCGACCTTTCGCTGACCGCGCAGATCGCGCTGTGGAGCGGCGCGTCACTGGTGATGGTTGCGCTCTGGTTCAAGCTGTTCGCCGGCGCCCGGCTGAAGACGCAGTCCGGCACCGCGCAGGGCGAGGTCATCGGTGAGGTAGGTCTGCTGGTCAGTGCGGTCGCACCTTTCCAGCATGGCAAGGTGCGCTTCCAGAAGCCGATCCTCGGCAGCGAGCAGTGGAACTGCATGGCCGATGAAGCGATTCCCGCCGGCGAGCGGGTGCGCATCGTCGCCTTCGAAGGCAACAGCGTGAAAGTCGCCCGGGCCTGACGCGGCTCGCGGTGCAAGCGGAACAACTCACTCAACAAGGAAGCTGTTTATGACACCCGGTCTGATCATTGCGATCGTCGTTGTGGTACTCGTCCTCACCACCATCGCCAAGGGCGTACGCCTGGTTCCGCAGGGCGACGAATGGATCGTCGAGCGCCTGGGCCGTTATCAGCGCACGCTGATTCCCGGCCTCAACATCCTGATCCCGTACATGGACAACGTCGCCTACAAGCTGGTGACCAAGGACCAGATCCTCGACATCGAGCAGCAGGAAGTCATCACCAAGGACAACGCGGTGATCCTGACCAACGCGCTGTGCTTCGTGAAGGTCACCGATCCGGTGAAGGCGGTCTACGGCGTCACCGACTACAAGTCGGCGATCTCCAACCTCACCAAGACCACCCTGCGCCAGATCATCGGCGAGATGGAGCTGGACGAGGCGCTGTCCTCGCGCGACATCATCAAGGCCAAGCTGCGCGACAGCATGGCCGAGCAGGCCGGCGACTGGGGGCTGACGGTCAAAGGCATCGAAATTCAGGACATCTCGCCGTCCGAGTCCATGCAGCGCGCAATGGAGATGCAGGCGGCCGCCGAGCGCGAGCGCAAGGCCACCGTCACCCGCGCCGAAGGTGCCAAGCAGGCGGCGATCCTAGAGGCCGAGGCACGCCTGGAGTCGGCCAAGCGCGACGCCTCGGCGCAGGTGGAACTGGCTACCGCCTCGGCCACGGCGATCCGGCTGGTTGCCGAAACCATCGGCAGCGACAGCGGGCCGATGATGTATCTGCTCGGCGAGAAGTACATCGCCTCGCTGGAGAATCTTGCCGGCAGCGGCAACGCCAAGATGGTGGTGCTGCCGGCTGACCTGCAGGCGACGCTGGGCGGGCTGCTCGGCAAGGCCAAGCTGTAGAACCGGGGCGCCTGCGCGGCGCCCCTCGGTCGTTATTGCAGGTAACGCGCGTTGATCGCCTCGACCACGCCTTCGGCGCGCATCTGATCCAGCGTCTGCTGCAGGCGCTGCACGATCTGCTCATCGGTCTGCTTGTTCAGCGCGAGATATAGCTCGGCACTCTCGAAACGCAGCACGCGCTTGAGCCCGGTAACGCCGTCCTGACGCGCCAGGAAGCGTCCGGCCGGATCGCCGGTGGCCCAGAGGTCGATCTTGCCGTCCACTAGCTTGCGGACGTTCTCCTGGTCGCGCAGCGCCAGCTCCGGCTGCAGCCCCTGCGCTTGCAGGTGCTCGCCGATCGCATCGCCCTTGTAGGCGCCCACACGGTACTGACGGGCCTGTTCCAGGCTGGTCACACTGATCGGGCTGTCACCGCGTGCCAGCAGTACCCAGTCGTCCGGACCGATCGGGCCGACCCACTTGAACAGCGCCTCGCGCTCGGGCAGGCGCGCGGTGACGAATACCCCGTAGTTGGGCTGCTCCAGCGCCATGCCGTAGATGCGCTCCCAGGGGAAACGCAGCGTCAGCGTGTACTCGATGCCGGCACGCTTGAACATCTCGCGCACGATGTCGGCGGCAATACCGGTGATGTGCTCGTCACGGGCGAAGTTCTTGCCGTCGTCCGCCATGTTGTAGGGCGGGAAGTTCTCGGTCAGCAGGTCGATCTTCGCCGGCGCCTGGGCATGAGCCTGCACGGTACCGAACAGCAGCGCCGCGGCCGCGAGGGAAATGACAGTTCTGAACATGCGTGAATCCTCTTTTTTTGTGCTTATCCGCATCACCGCGGACGTGTCCATGAATCGAGAGCGAGGCCTTTCGCTCCGCAGCACGCCGCGGTCAGCGCATCACGATGCCGCGCGCCGCCAGGTAGGCCTTGGCTTCCGGGATGGTGTACTCGCCGAAGTGGAAGATGCTGGCGGCGAGCACCGCATCGGCCTTGCCTTCGAGGATGCCGTCGGCCAAGTGCTGCAGGTTGCCGACGCCGCCGGAGGCGATCACCGGGATACACAGCGCCTCGCTGATGGCGCGGGTGACGCCCAGGTCGTAGCCGCTCTTGACGCCGTCCTGGTCCATGCTGGTGAGCAGGATCTCGCCGGCGCCCAGGGCTTCCATCTTTTTCGCCCATTCCACCGCGTCCAGCCCGGTGGGCTTGCGTCCGCCGTGGGTGAAAATCTCCCAACGACCGGGCTCGCCCGGCGCGGAGACCTTCTTCGCGTCGATGGCAACGACGATACACTGCGAGCCGAAACGGTCCGCCGCCTCGCCGACGAAGTCCGGGTTGAACACCGCGGCGGTGTTGATCGAAACCTTGTCGGCACCGGCGTTGAGCAGATTGCGGATGTCCTGCACGGTACGCACGCCACCACCCACGGTCAGCGGGATGAACACCTGGCTGGCCATGCGCTCGACGGTGTGCAGGGTGGTGTCGCGGTTGTCGACGCTGGCGGTGATGTCGAGGAAGGTAATCTCGTCGGCGCCCTGCTCATCGTAGCGGCGCGCGATCTCCACCGGGTCGCCGGCGTCGCGGATGTTCTCGAACTGGACGCCCTTGACCACGCGGCCGTTGTCGACGTCGAGGCAGGGAATGATGCGTTTGGCCAGGGCCATGGTCGATCTCTCTCGTAGGGTGGACAACCGTGCAGCGTTGTCCACCGGGTCACCGGACGCATGGTGGACAAGCGCAGCGTTGTCCACCCTACTGCTTATTCGTCCTTGGTCTTCAGGTCGCAGAGCGCCTGCGCCTCGGCGACATCCAGCGTGCCTTCGTAGATGGCGCGGCCGGTGATGGCGCCGATGATGCCCGGGTTGCGGGTGTCGAGCAGCTTCTGGATGTCACCGATGTTGTGAATACCGCCGGAGGCAATCACCGGGATGCGGCTGGCATTGGCCAGGGCCACGGTGGCCTCGACATTGCAGCCCTGCATCATGCCGTCCTTGGCGATGTCGGTGTAGACGATCGCCGAGACGCCATCGGCCTCGAAGCGGCGGGCCAGATCGGTGGCCTGCACACTGGAGACTTCCGCCCAGCCATCGGTGGCGACGAAGCCGTCCTTGGCATCCAGCCCGACGATCACCTTGCCCGGGAAGGCCTTACACGCCTCGCTGACGAACTCCGGCTGCTTGACTGCCTTGGTGCCGATGATCACGTAGCTGACGCCGGCGCGCACGTAGTGCTCGATGGTTTCCAGGGTGCGGATGCCGCCACCGATCTGGATCGGCAGCTCGGGGTAGCGCCTGGCGATGGCGGTGACCACTTCGCCGTTGACCGGCTGGCCTTCGAAGGCGCCGTTGAGGTCGACCAGATGCAGACGGCGGCAGCCAGCCTGTACCCACTTGGCAGCCATGGCCACCGGGTCATCGGAGAACACCGTGGCGTCGTCCATCAGGCCCTGGCGCAGGCGCACGCAGGCACCGTCCTTCAGATCGATAGCGGGGATAATCAGCATGGCTTGAACCTGTTCAAATCAGTGTCGGTTAAGGGTCAGCTCTTCTCGAGCGCCCACAAGTCACTTTCGATGCTCTCGAACCGTTCCTTCAGGTGGCTCTGCACGTCGAAGATCGCCTTGTTGTAGTAGTGCGGAGCGATTTCGCGGGCGAACAGATCGAGGATTTCCTGCACTTCGAACGATCCCAGCTCCAGCTCGAAGCGTTCGGCGAGAAACTCCTTGAGGATCCGTTGCGCCACCTGCTCCTGCGCACTGTCCAGCGCAAGGATCGGTGGCTTGCCCTTGGTCCGGCTCATTTACCAGCGGCCATCCCAGGCGGCAAAGTTCTGCAGCAGCTGCAGGCCGTGGGTGTGGCTCTTCTCCGGGTGGAACTGCACGGCGAAGCGCGAACCGTCGGCCAGCGCAGCGGCGAAGTCCTTGCCGTAGTGGCCGCGACCGACCACCTGGCGCGGGTTGCCGGCCTCGATGTAGTAGCTGTGCACGAAGTAGAAGCGGCCATTGTCCGGAATGTTGTGCCAGAGCGGATGGTCGACGACCTGCTTGACCTCGTTCCAGCCCATGTGCGGCACCTTCAGGTGCTCGCCATCCTCGTGCAGGTCCTTGCCGAAGAAGCGCACCTGGCCGGGGAACAGGCCGATGCAGTCGACGCCGTCGTTCTCCTCGCTGCGCTCCATCAGCGCCTGCATGCCGACGCAGATGCCGAGGAACGGGCGATCCTGGCTGACCTCGCGGACCAGCTCGTCGAAGCCCAGCCGGCGAATCTCGGCCATGCAATCGCGGATTGCGCCGACGCCGGGGAACACCACGCGGTCGGCTTCACGAATGACCTGCGCGTCGCTGGTGATCAGCACGCGGCCAGCGCCGACATGTTCCAGCGCCTTGGCCACCGAGTGCAGGTTGCCCATGCCGTAGTCGATGACGGCGACGGTCTGCATCACAGGCATCCCTTGGTCGACGGCATCTGCCCGGCCATGCGCTCGTCCAGGGTCAGGGCCATGCGCAGCGCGCGGCCGAAGGCCTTGAACACCGTCTCGATCTGGTGGTGGGTGTTGCTCCCACGCAGGTTGTCGATATGCAGCGTCACCAGCGCGTGGTTGACGAAGCCCTGGAAGAATTCCTGGAACAGATCGACATCGAACTTGCCGACCACCGCGCGGGTGTAGGGCACGTTCATGGTCAGCCCCGGGCGCCCGGAGAAGTCAATCACCACGCGCGACAGCGCCTCGTCCAGCGGCACGTAGGAATGCCCGTAGCGGGTCATGCCCTTCTTGTCGCCGACCGCCTTGGCGAAGGCCTGGCCGAGGGTGATACCGACGTCCTCGACGGTGTGGTGGTCGTCGATGTGCAGATCACCGTTGCATTCGATGTCGAGGTCGATCAGCCCGTGGCGGGCGATCTGGTCGAGCATGTGCTCCAGGAAAGGCACGCCGATGGCGAAGCGCGCCTTGCCGGTGCCATCCATATTGATGGTGACCTTGACCTGGGTTTCCAGGGTGTTGCGCTCTACGCAAGCCGTACGTTCGGACATCCAACAGCTCCGCTGATCGTGGGGCGAAAAGGGCTGCATTATAGGCCCAAATGTCGCAGCGGGGATACGCCGCCGCCCGCGCGCCGTGCGGCCCGGTGCCTTCGGCGGTATGCTTGGCGCCACTCCGCCAGCAGTCGTCAGGTCAACATGCCCGTCTACGTCGAAACCGTTACCCAACCCAGCCCGCAGGATCGCAGCGACCTGGCGAAGATCTACGCCGACGCCCCCGCCTGGCTGCTCACCCCCCATGCCAGTGCCGAAGCGCTGATCGAGTCGGCGCTGGCCGACGGCAGCCTGATCGCCGGGCGCTTCAACGATCGCCTGCTCGGCGCCGCCGTGCTGCAGCGTGGCGACAGCGTCTGGCGCCTGTCGCACCTGTGCGTGCGCAAGCTCACCCGCCAGCGCGGCGTCGGCCGCCGGCTGCTGGAAGAAACCCAGCGCCTGGCAGCGCAAGCCGGCAAGCCACTGCACCTGGCGGCGCCCGCCGGCCACCTGGAGGCCAGCGCACTGGCGGCGCGTCTGCACTTGCCGCTGGACCCGCTCTGAGCGGACGCGGAACCCGCTCCCGATCAGCCACTCCAAAGCCGACCGTGCGCCGATCATGGCGCTGGCACAGGGCTATACTTCGCCTCTTTTCAGAACGCTCTAACACAAGGATTGGTCCATGAAATCGCTCGGCAAAATCCTGGGTCTGGTCATTCTCGGGCTGTTGCTGATCCTCGTGGCGGCAGGGTTCGCCCTGACCCACCTGTTCGATCCCAACGACTACAAGGACGAAATCCGCCAGCTGGCACGCGACAAGGCCGGCCTGGAACTCACCATCAACGGCGACATCGGCTGGAGCCTGTTTCCCTGGCTCGGCCTGGAGCTGCACGAAACCACGCTGGCGAGCACACAGACGCCCGACCAGCCGCTTGCCGACCTGCGCATGCTCGGCCTCTCGGTGCGCGTGCTGCCGCTGCTGCAGCGCGAAGTGCAGATGAGCGACATCACCGTCAACGGCCTCAACCTGACCCTGAGCCGCGACCAGCAGGGCCGCGGCAACTGGGAAGGTATCGGCCAGCCGCCCGCTCAGCCCGCC
The DNA here is from genome assembly GCF_056336065.1 of Stutzerimonas sp. 21-1. Classification (NCBI taxonomy): domain Bacteria; kingdom Pseudomonadati; phylum Pseudomonadota; class Gammaproteobacteria; order Pseudomonadales; family Pseudomonadaceae; genus Stutzerimonas; species Stutzerimonas sp. 21-1. The sequence goes on from NZ_CM150500.1 coordinate 3,808,104, forward strand.
GAAACACAGCCGGCGCCGGCCGTCGCGACGCCAGCCGAACCGGCCGAGGCCGCTCCGGGCAAAAGCGGCAAACCGCTCAAGCTGGATATCGACAGCCTCACCGTCAGCGACGCCCGGGTCACCTATCAGGATGCCCGCAGCGGCCAGCAATACAGCGCCGAAAGCATCGAGCTGAGCACCGGCGCGATCCGCGAAGGCAGTGCCATCCCGCTCAAGCTCAACGCGTTCTTCGGCAGCAACAAGCCGGTGATGCGCGCCCGCACCGAACTGCAGGGCGCATTGCGCTTCGACAGCCAGCTCAAGCGTTACCAGCTCGAAGACCTGCGTCTGAGCGGCGAAGCCTCGGGCGAGCCGCTGCAGGGCAAGACCCTGAACTTCAGCGCCCAGGGCCAGCTGCTGGTCGACCGCGCCGCGCAGGTTGCCGAATGGAACGGCCTCAAGTTCACCGCCAACGAGCTGCGCGGACTCGGCGAACTGAAGGTGCGCGACCTGGAGGACCAGCCCAAGCTCGGCGGCGCGCTGACGGTGGCGCAATTCAACCTGCGCCAGTTCCTCGAAGGCATCGGCCAGCCGCTGCCGGTCACGGCCGATAGCGGCGCACTGAGCAAGATCGAGCTGATGAGCCGCCTGACCGGCAGCCAGAACAGCCTGATCCTCGAAGAAGCCACCCTGAAACTGGACGACAGTACCTTCACCGGCACCCTCGGCATCAGCGACTTCGCGCGCCAGGCCCTGCGTGCGGAGCTCAAGGGCGATCGCCTTGATCTCGACCGCTACCTGCCGCCCGTCGCCAAGGAAACCGCACAGGACGCCGCGCGCCAGGGCGAAGTGAAGGCCAGCGAGGCCGCGGCGCTTGGCAACGGCACCACGCCGCTGCCGGACAAACCGACCCAGCACGCCTGGAGCAGTGAAAAGCTGCTGCCGATCGAGCGTCTGCGCAGCCTGGACGGCAACCTCGACCTCAGCGTCGGCAGCCTCACGCTGCGCAAGCTGCCGCTGGAGAACTTTGTGCTCAAGGCGCGCGGCAAGGGCGGCCTGCTCGACATGCAGACGCTGCGCGGAAATCTATTCGGCGGCCGGGTGGAAAGCGCGGCGAGCCTTGATGTCCGTCCGGCGCTTGCGCAACTGAGCATGCAGATGCAGCTCAGCAGCATACCGGTCGAGCGCCTGCTGGAAAGCCAGGGCGAGAAAGTCACGCTCAAGGGCCAGCTCACCCTCGACAGCGACCTGCGCACCCAGGGCAACAGCCAGAAGGACTGGATCGACAACCTCAACGGCAAGGCCGGCTTCCTCGTCGACAACGGCGTGCTGGTCGATGCCAACCTCGAGCAGCAGCTGTGCCGCGCCATCGCCACACTCAACCGCAAGCCGTTGACCAGCGAACCGCGCAGCAAGGACACGCCGTTCCGCGAGCTGCGCGGCAACCTCAGCGTACGCGACGGCGTCGCCAGCAACCCCGACCTCAAGGCCAGCATTCCCGGCCTGACCGTCAACGGCAACGGCGATGTCGACCTGCGCGTGCTGGGCATGGACTACCGCGTCGGCATCCTCGTCGAGGGCGACAAGGGCGCCATGCCGGACCCCGCCTGCCAGGTCAACGAGCGCTACGTCGGCATCGAGTGGCCGCTGCGCTGCCGCGGCCCGCTGGAGTTGGGCGCCAAGGCCTGTCGCTTCGACAAGGACGCGCTGGGCAAGGTCGCCGGCAAGCTGGCCGGCGAGAAGCTCAACGAGAAGATCGAAGAGAAGCTCGGCGATAAGGTCAGCCCAGAACTCAAGGACGCGCTCAAGGGCCTGTTCAAGCGATGAGTCCCGAGCAGTTCGGCGCGGCGGTCCTCGACTGGTTCGACCGCCACGGCCGCAAGGACCTGCCCTGGCAGCAGGGCATCACGCCCTACCGGGTGTGGGTGTCGGAGATCATGCTGCAGCAGACCCAGGTCAGCACCGTGCTCGGCTACTTCGACCGCTTCATGGAAGCGCTGCCTACCGTCGAGGCGCTGGCCGCGGCCGGCGAGGACGAGGTGCTGCACCTGTGGACCGGCCTCGGCTACTACAGCCGCGCACGCAATCTGCACAAGACCGCGAAACTCATCGTTGCCGAGTATGGCGGCGTATTTCCGGCCGATGTCGACCAGCTCGCCGAACTCCCCGGCATAGGACGTTCCACCGCCGGCGCCATCGCCAGCATCAGCCTGGGCCTGCGCGCGCCGATCCTCGACGGCAACGTCAAGCGCGTGCTGGCGCGCTATGTCGCCCAGGACGGTTATCCGGGCGAGCCGAAGGTCGCGCGCCAGCTGTGGGAAGTCGCCGAGCGCTTCACCCCGCAGCAACGGGTCAACCACTACACCCAGGCGATGATGGACCTCGGTGCCACGCTGTGCACCCGCAGCAAGCCGAGCTGCCTGCTCTGTCCGCTGAAGGACGGCTGTCGCGCCCACCTGCTCGGACGCGAAACCGCCTTCCCGGTGCCCAAGCCGCGCAAGGCGCTGCCGCAGAAGCGCACCCTGATGCCGCTGCTGGCCAGCCGCGAGGGTGCGATTCTGCTCTACCGGCGTCCGCCAAGCGGACTCTGGGGTGGCCTCTGGAGCCTGCCGGAGCTGGACGGTCTGGCCGCTCTCGACACACTGGCCGAACGTCACGCATTGCAGCTCGGCGAGCGTCGCGAGCTGCCCGGGCTGACGCACACGTTCAGCCACTTCCAGCTCGCCATCGAGCCCTGGCTGATCGAGGTCAAGTCCGCCGCCAGCGCCGTGGCCGAGGCCGACTGGCTCTGGTATAACCTCGCCACCCCGCCACGCGTCGGCCTCGCCGCGCCGGTGAAGAAACTGCTCAAGCGCGCCAGCGCCGAATTGAACGCAGGAGAAATGCCATGACCCGCACCGTGATGTGCCGCAAGTACCAGCAAGAACTTCCCGGCCTCGACCGTCCGCCGTATCCGGGCGCCAAGGGCGAGGAGATCTACAACAACATCTCCCGCAAAGCCTGGGACGACTGGCAGAAACACCAGACCATGCTGATCAACGAGCGCCGGCTGAACATGATGAACGCCGAAGACCGCAAGTTCCTCCAGGGCGAGATGGACAAGTTCTTCTCTGGCGAGGATTACGCCAAGGCCGAAGGCTACGTGCCCCCGAGCGAATAACCCGGCGCAACCGCCAATCCATGCATCGCGACGCTAAGCGCCCGTCCAGGTTAAATTTTTTCCTGGGCGCGCTTGACAGGCAAAAGCCAAATCCGTCTAATAGCGCCCCGTTGCCCAGGTAGCTCAGTCGGTAGAGCAGGGGATTGAAAATCCCCGTGTCGGCGGTTCGATTCCGTCCCTGGGCACCACCTTTCGTTTTCAGGTGGTGCCAGCATCACCCGAAAGCCCACAAGAAACCCGCCTAGTGCGGGTTTTTTGTTGCCCGCGATTTATGCCTCTTCCTCCGCCGCTTCGCCGTTCTGCACCGTAAGCGGCTCCGCCGCGGTCTTGCCGCAACACAGAAATGCGAAATGTAAACGTATGTTAATGACATTGATTTGCATTTGATTTAAATTCCCGCCCCGATCTCGCCCACAACACCAACATCGGGAGCGTCCCCTTCGTGTATCGCCAATCCTGTCTGTGCCTGTCCATCTCGCTTGCGAGCCTGTCGCTCTGCTCGTTGCCGGCTGTTGCCGAAGAGGCAACCGAGCTCGAAGCGATCACCATCAGCGCGACGCGGGCGCGCAGCGAAGCCGGCAAGACGCCGCAGAAGATCACCGTGATCAGCCGTGAGCAGATCGAGCAGCAGCTGGCGATCACCTCCGACCACGGCGCCGTGCTGAGCAATCTGATTCCCTCCTACTCGCCCAGCCGGCAGAAGATGAGCAGCGCCGGCGAAACCTTCCGCGGCCGCTCGGCGCTGATCCTCATCGATGGCGTACCGCAGTCCACGCCGCTGCGCGACAGCCAGCGCGACGGTTATGTCATCGATCTGTCGATGGTCGAACGCATCGAAGTGATTCACGGCGCCAGTGCCGAGCACGGCCTCGGCGCCACCGGCGGGATCATCAACTACGTCACGCGGCGACCAGCCAGCGGCACGCTGCGCCAGCACGCGGGCATCAGTTTCACCGCGCCCACCGATTACCAGTCCGAGGGTCTGGGGCACAAGCTCGACTACCGCGTGGAGGGCACGCAGGGCAACTTCGACTACCTGGCCTCCGCCAGCTGGCAGAGCCAGGGCATGTTCTACGACGCCAACGGCGACCTGATCGGCGTCGACGATACCCAGGGCGACGTGATGGATTCGACCAGCCACGACCTGCTGCTCAAGCTCGGCTACTGGCTGGATGACAACCAGAACATCGGCCTGATGGTCAACCGCTACCAGGTCGAGGGCGAACACGAGTACGTCAACGTTCCGGGCAATGCCAATGCCGGCATTCCGGCCACTTCGCGCAAGGGCGACCCGCTGGGCAAGGCGCCGCAGAACGAGGTGCTGGCGACCAGCCTGTCCTACAAACACGCCGACCTCTACGGCAACGAACTCGGCCTGCAGCTATACTCGCAGCGCTTTCGCGGCCGTTTCGGCGGTGGTTACAACGGCACCTTCCAGGACACCAGCATCGCCCCGGCCGGCACGCTGTTCGACCAGTCGCAGAACGAGTCGGACAAGTACGGTGGCAAGCTGACCCTGAGCCGCGACGGCCTGCTGGACAATCACCTCAAGCTAACCGGCGGCCTCGACGTGCTGCAGGACACCACCAGCCAGCAGTTGATCCTCACCGACCGCGAGTGGGTGCCGGAGACGGTGTTCCGCAACTACGCACCCTTCCTGCAGGCGGAAGTTCGCCTCCTGGAACAACTGACCTTGTTCACCGGCGTGCGCCACGAGTTCGCCGAGCTCGAGGTCGACAGCTTCCGCACCATCGCCTCGACCAACCCGGCGCTGGGCGGCGTGGATGTCGAAGGCGGCCAGCCGAACTTCGAGGAAACGCTCTACAACGCCGGCCTGGTCTGGCAGATGAACGACTGGGCGCAGTTGTTCGGTAACTATTCCGAGGGCTTCGGCATGCCGGATGTCGGCCGCGTACTGCGTGGCATCGGCACACCGGGCACGCGCGTGGACAATTTCCTCGACCTGCAGCCGATCGTTACCGAGAACCGCGAGATCGGTTTGCGCCTGAAGCACGGCCCGTTCGATGCCGAAATCAGTTACTACGAATCGGACGCCGATCTTGGCTCGCGCCTGGACAGCGTCGGCGGCGTCTACCAGATTCGCCGCGAACGCACCGAGATCGACGGCATCGAGTTCACCGGCGGCTGGCAGATCAACGACGCCCACCGCATGACCCTCACCTACGCGCAGGTCAACGGCCAGTCCGATACCGATGGCGACGGCGATGTCGATACCGATCTGGATGGCGCCAACATCTCGCCGGATCGCTACGGCCTCAGCTGGCAGGCCAACTGGAACGACCGGCTGCACAGCCTGCTGCAGGCCAACCACTACGCCAGCCGTGGGTTCGACCAGGCCGGACTGAATTTCGACGGCTACACGCTGGTGGATGCGTCCGTTGGCTATCGCCTGCCGGTCGGCGAGGTCAGCCTCGGCATCGAAAACCTGCTCGATCGCGACTACCTGACCTACTACTCGCAGGCAGCCAACACCGGCTCGGACGTGACCCGTAACGGCCGCGTATTCAACGGTCGCGGGCGCACGCTCATGCTCGGTTATCAGGTCAGCTTCTGATTGCGCGGGGCTGCCCGATGAACGCCAGCCGCCAGGCCAAGACCGGCGACCACCCGCGCGCGCGCCTGCTGCTGCGCCTGTGCGCGGCGCTCGGCGGTGGCTATACATGCACCGTTGCGCTGACCACCGCTGCAGCGCTGTTCGCCACGTTGCTCGGTATGCCGCGCAGCGAGGCGGTGTACCTGGGCAGCCTGCTCGCCCTGCCGCTGTACCTGGCGCTGTTGCTGTGGAGCTTCTGCGAGCCGCGGTTGCGGCGCCTGTACGCGCTGTTGCTGGGCGGCACCGGCGCCGGCCTGCTGCTGCAGGCGCTGCTGAACGTGGCGCGTGCGGGTGGTGGCTGAAATGGCAGGGAGCGGCGACGTGCGTCAATCCATGACCTGGCTGCACAGCTGGGCCGGCGTGCTGCTCGGCGGCGTGCTGCTGGCGATCTTCTGGACCGGCTCGCTGTCGCTGTTCGACCGTGAGATCGACCGCTGGATGCAGCCGGCAACCCGCCTGCCCGCGCCACCGGTGGCGCTGTCACTGGATCGTCTGCTGCACGGCGAGGCCGCATCGCTGATCGCCACCGCACCGGCATGGACCCTCAGCCTGCCGACGGCGCGCACGCCGACGCTGCAGCTGGACTACCAGGACCCCGTGCAGGGGCCGGTACGTCGGCATCTCGATCCGCGCACCGGCGCGCTGCTGCCCGACGAGGGCAGCTGGGCAGGTACGCGCTTCCTCTTCCCGTTCCACTTCAGCCTGCATCTGCGCTGGCGCGACCTCGGCTACTGGCTGGTGGGCGCGGCGGGCATGGGCATGCTGATGCTGCTGGTCTCCGGCGTGGTAGCGCATCGCAAGCTGATCGCCGAGTTCTTCACCTTCCGGCCACGCAAGCGCCTGCAGCGCAGCCTGCTCGATTTGCACAACCTCACCGGCGTGCTGGTGCTGCCGTTCCACTTCCTCATCAGCCTGTCCGGGCTGGCGATCTTCTGCCTGATCTACTTTCCCGGCGTCGTGCAGAGCCTCTACCCCGAGGACCGCGCACAGCTGCAGGCCGAGGCGCTCGGCGCCTATGCGCGCCCGGCCAGCGGCGTGGCGGCGCCGCTGGGTTCGCTGGATGCCATGCTGCGCCAGGCCGCGCAGCGCTGGGAGCAGGACGGTCAGCCCGGCGCGGCCTACCAGCTGCGCGTCTGGCATCCGGGCGATCGCGCCGCGTTCGTCGAGATCCGCCGCTCGTTCGCCCGCGAGGTGAGCATGAACGTCGATCGGCTGATCTTCGACGGCGTCACCGGCGCGCTGCTGCAACAGCACCGCACGCCGCCGGTGGTGGGCGTGCAGCGCTTTCTCACCGGCCTGCATTTCGTCCAGTTCGAGCACTGGACGCTGCGCTGGCTGTATTTCGCCGGTGGCCTCGGCGGCTGCCTGCTGATCGGCAGCGGCCTGCTGTTCTGGGCCGGTGCCCGGCGCGCCCGCCACGCGCGCCAGGGACGCAGCGGCGCGCGGCTGGTCGAGGCGCTCACCGTCGCTGCCTGCGTCGGGCTGGTGATCGCCACGCTGGCCTTCTTCGTCGCCAATCGCCTGCTGCCGGTGGATATTGCTGCGCCGCCGCGCCGCGCGACGCTGGAAGTCCAGGCGTTCTTCGGTGCCTGGCTGCTGTCCCTGGCGCATGCCGCGTGGCGGCCGGCGCGGGCCTGGGGCGAGCAGTTGCAGCTGGCCGCAGCTTTGGCGCTATTGGCGGTGCTGCTGAACGGACTGACCACCGGCGACCACCTGCTGCGCAGCCTGAGCAGCGGCCAGACGGCGATCGCCGGTATGGACCTGATGCTGCTGGCGCTGGCAGGGCTCTGTCTGCTCGCTGCACGGCGTCTGCAACGGGCCGCGCAGCCCACGCACAAGGAGCGGGTGATTGGCTGATCTCTGGCCGGCGCTGCTGGCGTTCCTGCTCGCCTATCTGGCCTTCGCCCGGCTGGCGCTGGCGCAAGCGGTACACCGGCAGGCGGTCGCGCCCGGCGCCTCGGCTGTGCGCGGCACGCGGGTGTTCAGCGCAACGCTGCTGGGCAGCAGTCTGGCGCTGCTGCTGGTGGCCGAAGGCGGCGGTTTTGGCGCCCTGCTCTGGCTGCTCCTGCTGAGCGCGGCGGCGTTCTGCGTAGCCCAGACGCTGAGCTGGAGGCCACACTGGCTGCGCTGGCTGCTGCGAACACGCGCCGAGCATGCCGACGCCAACGAACTGCGCTAGGCTGCTGCAGCGAGCCGGGCGGAATGCCTTCATCGCCTCGTTGCCGCCCCGGCACCCGCAGTCCGTTGTGCAAGCAGGAGCGCACCTTGCCGTCATCCCCCACGAAATCGCTGTGCGCGCTAGCGCTGATCGTGCTGACGAATCCGGCCGGCGCCTGGGAATTCGTCACCGAGGACTTTCCGCCGTTCACCTACCCTGCCGCATCCGTCGGGCAGCCCGCGGCCTCGGCCGACACTGGCGGCGTGGCGGCGGCCGGTCCGTTCGTCGACATCGTCCAGGCCGTCTGCGCGCGGCTGCACCGCGATTGCCCGATCAGCGTATACCCGTGGCGCCGCGCGCTGGCGCTGGCCGAAGAGGGCAAGGTGGACGGCATCTTCACGGTGATCCACTCGCCGCGCCGCGAGCACGCCTTCCATATCACGCGCATGCTCACCACCTCGCGCTACAGCGTGTACGCTCCCCGCTCCAGCACGTTCGTCTACCACCAGCCGCAGGACATGGCCGGCAAGACCATCGGCGTCTATGGCCCCTCAGGTACCTCGTTCGCCCTGCGCGAGCGCCTGCAGCAAGTGCCCGGCGTCTCGATCCGGCTGGTCGCGGACAACCGCCGCCTGTTGCGCATGCTCGAAGCCGGACGTTTCGGCAGTCAGGGGCTGGCGGTGCTCAATCAGGACGTGGCCTGGCACCTGATCGAAACCGAACGGCTCGATCAGGTGCGCGAGGTCGGCGAGCTGCAGCCGGTGTCCTACGGCATCGGCCTGTCCCGCCAGCGGGTCAGCACGGCGCAGTTCGAAGCCTTCGAGGCGCAGCTCGAGGCGCTCATCGCCGACGGCACGGTGCCGGCGATCCTGCGTCGCTACCAGCTCGAAGCGGCGTTCTGAAGCGACCCGCGGCAACGCCACAGCACGGCGATGCAGGCAAATGGACACTTTTACGCCCGCATAGCCGGCCAGTTGGCCATTCTTCGCGCTTGGCGCATGCCCCGGTGCGTGCTAGGTTTGCGCCTCGCCAGGAGGGCGAGCAGCCGGCCGGAGCGCAATCATCCCGAATACCCCCCGACCTGGCGGTTTCCGCCAGCCCGCAAGAGGTTCCCGCATGGCCGAGGCCATCCCCGCACTGGAAATCCGCAACCTGCACAAGCGCTACGGCGATCTGGAAGTGCTCAAAGGCATCTCGCTGACCGCTCATGATGGCGACGTGATTTCCATCCTCGGCTCTTCGGGCTCCGGCAAGTCGACCTTCCTGCGCTGCATCAACCTGCTGGAGAACCCCCACGAGGGCGAGATTCTGGTCGCCGGCGAGCAACTCAAGCTCAAGCGCGACAAGCAGGGCGATCTGGTCGCCGCCGATGGCAAGCAGCTCAACCGCATCCGCAGCGAGCTGGGTTTCGTGTTCCAGAACTTCAACCTCTGGCCGCACATGACCATCCTCGACAACATCATCGAGGCGCCGCGCCGGGTGCTCGGCCAGAGCAAGGCCGAAGCCACCGAGGTGGCCGAGGCGCTGCTGGCCAAGGTCGGTATCGCCGACAAGCGCCACGTCTATCCGAACCAGCTTTCCGGCGGCCAGCAGCAGCGCGCGGCCATCGCCCGCACCCTGGCGATGCAGCCGAAGGTAATCCTGTTCGACGAGCCCACCTCCGCGCTCGACCCGGAAATGGTCCAGGAAGTGCTTAGCGTTATCCGCTCGCTCGCCGAAGAAGGGCGCACCATGCTGCTCGTCACCCACGAGATGAATTTCGCCAAGCAGGTCTCCAGCGAAGTGGTTTTCCTCCATCAGGGCCTGGTCGAGGAGCAGGGCACGCCCGAGCAGGTATTTGACAATCCGCAATCGACGCGCTGTAAACAATTCATGTCCAGCCATCGCTAAGGGAGCAACACCGCATGAAAAGCTATAAGAAGATCCTGCTGACCGCCGCTGCCTCGCTGATCATCGGCACCCAGGCATTCGCCGCGGAAAAACTGCGCATCGGCACCGAAGGCGCCTACCCGCCCTTCAACCTGATCGACGCCAGCGGCCAGGCGGTGGGCTTCGACCTGGACATCGCCCATGCGCTGTGCGCCAAGATGAAGGTCGAGTGCGAAGTGGTCACCTCCGACTGGGACGGCATCATTCCCGCGCTGAACGCCGGCAAGTTCGACTTCCTCGCCGCTTCCATGTCGGTCACCGAGGAGCGCAAGCAGGCCGTCGACTTCACCGACCATTACTACACCAACAAGCTGCAGTTCGTGGCGCCCAAGTCGGTGGACTTCAAGACCGACAAGGACTACCTCGACGGCAAGGTGATCGGTGCCCAGCGCGCCACCATCGCCGGCACCTGGCTGGAAGACAACATGGATGGCGTGGTCGAGATCAAGCTCTACGACACTCAGGAAAACGCCTACCTCGACCTCGCCTCGGGTCGCGTCGACGGCATCCTCGCCGACACCTTCGTGCAGTGGGAATGGCTCAAGAGCGATGCCGGCAAGGACTTCGAGTTCAAGGGCGAGCCGGTATTCGATGACGACAAGATCGCCATCGCCGTGCGCAAGGACAACGACGCACTGCGCGAGCGGCTGAACAAGGCGCTGGCCGAGATCATCGCCGACGGCACCTACAAGCAGATCAACGACAAGTATTTCCCGTTCAGCATCTACTGATCCAACCGAACCGAAGCCCGGACGTCATGCGCATGACGGACCGGGCTTCGGTGTTTGAGCCCATATGATTCCCGACCTTCACGGATTCGGTCCGGCCCTCGTCGCCGGTACCTGGATGACCATCCAACTGGCCCTCGCCTCCCTGGCGCTGGGGCTGGTGCTCGGCCTGCTCGGCGCCCTCGCCAAGACTTCGCCCTACAGCGCGCTGCGCTGGCTCGGCGGCACCTATTCGACCATCGTGCGTGGCGTGCCCGAGCTGCTCTGGGTGCTGCTGATCTACTTCGGCACCATCAACCTGATTCGCTGGATCGGCGAGCTGTTCGGCATCGAGAACCTCGCCCTCAGCCCGTTCGCCGCCGGCACCATCGCCCTCGGCCTGTGTTTCGGCGCCTACGCCACGGAAGTCTTCCGCGGCGCGCTGCTGGCCATTCCCAAGGGCCATCGCGAGGCCGGACTGGCGCTGGGCCTGGACAAGCGGCGCATCTTCCTGCGCCTGATCCTGCCGCAGATGTGGCGCCTGGCCCTGCCGGGGCTGGGCAACCTGTTCATGATCCTGATGAAGGACACCGCGCTGGTCTCGGTGATCGGTCTGGAGGAAATCATGCGCCGCTCGCAGATCGCCGTGACCGCCAGCAAGGAGCCGTTCACCTTCTTCCTCGTCGCCGCCTTCATCTACCTGTGCCTGACCGTCGTCGCGATGATCGGCATGCATTTTCTGGAAAAACGCGCCGGCCGCGGCTTCGTCAGGAGTGCCGCATGAGCTGGGAAGTCTTCATCAAATGGCTGCCGAGCTTCGCGGAAGCAGCCTGGCTGACCCTGCAACTGGTCGGCGTGTCGGTCATCGCCGGGCTGGTCCTCGCCCTGCCGCTGGGCATCGCCCGCTCGTCGCGCCACCTGGCGGTGCGCGCCCTGCCCTATGGCTACATCTTCTTCTTCCGCGGCACGCCGCTGCTGGTGCAGCTGTTCCTGGTCTATTACGGCGCGGCGCAGTTCGACGTGGTGCGCCAGAGTGCGCTCTGGCCGTATCTGCGCGATCCGTACTGGTGCGCGATCATCACCATGACGCTGCACACCGCCGCCTATATCGCCGAAATCATCCGCGGCGCGATCCAGAACGTGCCGCCGGGCGAGGTCGAGGCGGCGCGCGCGCTGGGCATGTCGCGCAGCCAGGCGCTGTGGCACATCATCCTGCCGCGTGCCACGCGCATCGGCCTGCCGGCCTACAGCAACGAAGTGATCCTGATGCTCAAGGCCAGCGCGCTGGCCAGCACCATCACCCTGCTCGAGCTGACCGGCATGGCGCGCAAGATCGCCGCGCGCACCTACCTGCACGAGGAGATGTTCCTCACCGCCGGCCTGATCTATCTGCTGATCGCCTTCGTGCTGATGCAGGGCTTCAAGCTGCTGGAACGCTGGCTGCGCGTCGACGCCTGCCAGGGCCGTTAAGCCTGCCGGGCGGCGCTGCGATTCAGTCGCCGCCGGTGTTTTCCAGCGCGGCCAGCCGTTGCAGCAGGAAACGCCGCTCCGGCTCCAGCCGCACGCCCTGCAGCGCCATGCGATAGGCCTGCCGGGCTTCGGCGTAACGTCCGAGGCGGCACAGCAGGTCGGCGCGTGCCGCATGCAGCAAGTGGTAGTCGGGCAGTGCCCCACGCGCGTGCAACTCATCGAGCAGCGCCAACCCCGCCGCCGGGCCGCGATGCATGGCCAGCGCCACGGCACGATTCAACTCGATCACCGGTGACGGGCTGAGCTGCAGCAAGAGGTCATACAGCCGGACGATCTGTGCCCAGTCGGTTTGCGCCGCGTTCAGCGCCTCGGCATGCAGCGCCGCGATCGCCGCCTGCAGGCCGTAACAGCCCGGACGCCGCGATGCCAATGATCGCTGCACCAGCTGCGCGCCTTCAGCGATCTGCGCCGCATCCCACAGGCGGCGATCCTGCTCGTCAAGCCGCACCAGCTCACCCGTCGCATCGGTGCGCGCGGCCCGCCGCGCATCGTGCAAGAGCATCAGCGCGAGCAGGCCGCACACTTCCGCTTCCGGCAGCAGTTCGACCAGCAGTCGGCCGAGACGAATCGCCTCGCGGCACAGGTCCGCGCGCGTCAGCTGCGCTCCGGTGGACGCCGCATAGCCCTCGTTGAACACCAGGTAAAGCACCTGCAGCACACTGTCGAGGCGCTCGGCCAGGGCGGTGCGTTCCGGCACCTGATAGGCAATCTGCGCATCGCGAATCTTCGCCTTGGCGCGCACGATGCGCTGGGCGATGGTGGCCGGCGGAACCAGAAAGGCGCGGGCGATCTCCTCGGTGCTGAGGTCGCATACCGTGCGCAGGGTCAGCGCGACGCGCGCATCGGCGGGCAGCGCCGGATGGCAACAGGTGAAGATCAGCCGCAGGCGGTCGTCTTCCAGCGCATCGGGATCGTCCACATCGGCGCTCTCCTCCAGCTGTACGGCAAGCAATCGCAACGCCTGATCGTCACGTGAGCGGCGGCGCAGCGCGTCGATGGCCTTGAAGCGCCCGGCCGACACCAGCCAGGCACGCGGATTGGCCGGCACACCGTCGCGCGGCCACTGCTGCACCGCCGCCGCGAAGGCCTCGTGCAGGGCTTCCTCGGCGCGGTCGAAATCGCCCAGCAGGCGGATCAGCGTCGCCAGCACCCGTCGCGACTCGGCGCGATAGATCGCCTCGACCGCCGCCGGCCCGCCCTCGGCGTCGCGCATGGTCAGCGCTGCGGCAGCTGGCGCAGCGGGCGTACCTCGACGCAGCCGAGGCTTGCCGGCGGGATCTGCGCAGCGATGGCCTCGGCTTCGTGCTGATCGGCCGCTTCGATCAGGTAGAAGCCGGCCAGTTGCTCGCGCGTCTCGGCAAACGGACCGTCGACCACCGTGGTCACACCGTCGCGCACGCGCACCGTGCGGGCGGTGCGGACCGACTGCAGCGGCTCGCCAGCCAGCATGTGGCCGCTGGCGCGCAGCGCTTCACCGCAGGCGATGCAGCGTGCCACCAGCGCCTGCCACTGCTCATCGCTCAGTTCGTCGACCCGCTGTTCGGCGTAATAGATCAGGCACAGGTATTTCATCGTCGCTCTCCGGCTGTCGCCACCGCAGCAAAGCTAGCAGGCGACAGTCGGCGTGACGCCGCAGAGCGACGAACACCGTGCGCGGCTCAGCCGCCCGGCTGCTCTGCGTCCATGCACACCTGGCCGGTCTGCATGTCGAAGGGCATCGAGAAATGCTCGTGGATCACTTTCCAGTCACCGTCGCGGCGCGCCCAGACCCGGCTGCCACGCATCCACGCGCTCTGCATCTGGCCCTCGGCGTTGGGGCCGCCGCAATGGTTGAGCATGCGGCTGTAGGCCAGCTCGCCGCCGACCTCCACATGCAGCTCATGGGTTTCGAAGAAACCCTCGCCCTGGCAGAACTCGAAGCAACGCTGCCAGTGCGCGCGGTACTCGCCCACGCCCTTGAATTGCAGCGGCCCGACGGCATCGAAGGCGACCAGCTCGTCGGCGTACTGGGCAAGAATGCGGTCCAGATCCTTGGCGGCAATGGCGCGCTCGAATTCCTCGTGAAGCTGGCGGATGCGCGCTTCGTCATGGTGCTTTTGCTCGTTCATGTTGATCTCCTGTCGTCGGATTGAACGGCTGTTCATCACCTGGTCGTTCGGCGCGCTCGGCAATCGACAGGCTGGTCGATTTTTTTTTGCGGCGCGAGGAATCCACGCGCCAGACGCCCGCCCAGCATTTCCACGAGGTGGCATCAGACGAAACACGGTTGCGAATTGTTATCATTATAATATGATAGTGGCTCACAGATGGCACAGACTCCCAACTAATCGTCGAGCCGTCACCGCCCTCCGCAATCCAACGCCCGCTCAGGTCCGCCATGCCCACTCTCCGCTTGCCGCGTAAAACCGCACTGCTACCCGTTTGCCTGTTAGCCAGCTTCGCCAGTTCGCCGCTGATGGCCCAGCAACGAACCGAAAGCCAGGCACAGGACAATACCGGCGAGCCGGTGGAGCTGCAGTCCGTCGAGATCACGGCCAGCGCCGATGCCTCGGCCGAAGGCCTGACGCAGCCCTACGCCGGCGAGCAGGTGGCGCGCGGCGGCCGTGTCGGCATCCTCGGTAACCGCGACTACATGGAAACGCCGTTCACCTCGACGTCCTACACCTCGCAACTGATCCAGGACCAGCAGGCGCGCAGCGTCTCCGACGTGCTGCAGAACGACCCCTCCGTGCGTGTGGCGCGCGGCTTCGGCAACTTCCAGGAGCTGTACGTGGTACGCGGCTTCCCGGTGTATTCCGACGACATCTCCTACAACGGCCTCTATGGCCTGCTGCCGCGCCAGTACGTGGCCGCCGAGTTCATCGAGCGCGTGGAAGTGTTCCGCGGCGCCAACACCTTCCTCAACGGCGCAGCACCCGGCGGCAGCGGCATCGGCGGGGCGATCAACATCCTGCCCAAGCGCGCGCCGAACGAGCCGCTGACCCGCCTGACCCTCGGCGCCGAGAGCGGCGGCCAGGCCATGACTCACGCCGACATCGCCCGCCGCTTCGGCGCCGAGGAGCGCTTTGGCGTACGCCTGAACGCTGCCAAGCGCGCCGGTGAGACCACCGTCGAGGACGAGGAGCGCACCCTCGACATGTTCGCCCTCGGCCTCGACTACCAGGGCGACAGCTTCCGCCTGTCCGGCGACATCGGCCACCAGTACCACTTCATCGACCAGCCGCGCCCGAGCGTCACCCCCAACGGCGGCATCCCCAGCGCACCGGATGCCGAAGACAACTTCGCCCAGCCCTGGACCTACTCGAAGGAGAAGCAGACCTTCGGCACCTTGCGCGCCGAGTACGACTTCTCCGATGCGGTGACCGGCTGGCTCGCCGCCGGCGTGCGCGAGGGCGAGGAGAAGAACCGCCTGGCCAGCTTCAAGGCCGGTCGTTCCGGCGCGGGCACCTTCTACCGCTTCGACAACGTGCGCGAGGAAGACGTGTTCACCAGCGAAGTCGGCCTGCGCGCCCGTGGCAACACCGGCGCCGTCTCCCACGAGTGGGTGATGTCCGCGGCGATGTTCGATCTGCAAGCACGCAACGCCTACGGCATGTCGGGCACCCTTGCCGCCGATATCCACGACCCGTTCGACGCGGCGATGCCAGGCACCACCTGGACCGGCGGGCAGATGTCCGATCCCGGCGTCACCGAGCGCACCCACACCCAGAGCCTGGCGCTGGCCGACACGCTGGGCTTCCTCGACGACCGTCTGCTGCTCACCCTCGGCGCGCGTCGCCAGGGCATCGAGGCCAAGAGCTACGACTACAACAGTGGCGACCGGCTGTCCTCCTACAACCGCTACAAGACCAGCCCGGTGGCCGGCGTGGTCTACCAACTCACCGACGAACTGTCGGTTTACGCCAACTACATCGAGGGTCTGGTCAAGGGCGACATCGCCCCGGCGAGCAGCGGTGGCGTAGCCATCGTCAATGCCGGCGAGGCGCTGGAGCCCTATGTCTCCGAACAGACCGAGGTCGGCATCAAGTACGACGGCGGCAACCTGGGCGGCAGCCTGGCGCTGTTCACCACCGACCGGCCGTTCAGCACCGTGGAAAACGGTGTATTCACCGACGGCGGCGAACAGCGCAACCGCGGTATCGAGCTGTCGGTGTTCGGCGAGCCGACCTACGGCGTGCGCCTGCTCGGCGGCCTGACCCTGCTCGATGCCGAGCTGACCAGCACCCAGGACGGCCTCAACGAGGGCAACCATGCCATCGGCGTGCCGCGCACCCAGGCCAATATCGGCGGCGAGTGGGACGTGCCCGGCAGCAACGGCCTGACCCTGACCAGCCGCGTGGTCTACACCAGCAGCCAGTACGCCGACGCGGCCAACGACCTGGAGGCGCCGTCCTGGACCCGCCTGGACCTTGGCGCACGCTACCGCATGGTCATCGACGAGCGTGACGTGACCCTGCGCGCCCGCCTGGACAACGTCACCGGCCGCGACTACTGGGCTTCGGTGGGCGGCTACCCGAACGCCAACTACCTGGTCCTCGGCGCCCCGCGCACGTTGTCGCTCAGCGCCACGGTCGACTTCTGATGCAGGCACGCACCCTGCGTGGCTGGGGCTGGGTCCACAAGTGGTCCAGCCTCGTCTGCACGCTGTTCATCCTGCTGCTGTGCCTGACCGGCCTGCCGCTGATCTTTTCCCACGAGATCGAGCACCTGACCGGCAGCGAGATCGCCGCGCCGCCGATGCCAGCAGGCACGCCGCATATCGCGCTAGACCGGGTCGCGGCCGAGGCGGTCAAGGCCTATCCGGGCCTGGTGCCACTGTACTTCTTCGCCGAGGAAGACCTGCCCGATCTCTGGTACCTCAAGCTCGACACCCGCGTGGACACCGACGAAAGCCAGTCGCGGCTGATCCTCTCCGATGCGCGCACCGGCGCCGTGGTCGACGTGCCGGCGTTCGACGAGGGCTTCATGAGCGTGATGTACCGCCTGCACGTCGACCTCTACGCCGGCCTGCCGGGCAAGCTGTTCCTCGGCGTCATGGGCCTCTTGCTGGTCGTCGCCATCGTCTCCGGCGTGGTGCTCTACGCACCGTTCATGCGCAAGCTGCGCTTCGCCGAGGTGCGCCGCGAGCGCGCGCCGCGCACGCGCTGGCTGGACCTGCACAACCTGCTCGGCATCGTCACCCTGGTGTGGGCGCTGGCGGTGGGCTTCACCGGGGTGATCAACACCTGGGCGGACCTGATCTTCAAGGGCTGGCAGGCCGAGCAGGTCGCCGCGCTGCAGGCCGGCGAGACGCGGGTACTGCTGAGCGCCGCTGCCAGTGATGCACCCGCTGCGGACGGCTCGCTGCAGACCGCCGTCGACCGCGTGCTGGCCGCCGCGCCGGGCATGGCGATCTCGATGATCGCCTACCCCGGCACCCTGCGCGCCACGCCCGAGCACGTCGCGGTGATCCTGCGCGGCGACACGCCACTGACCTCGCGCCTGACCCAGGCGCTGCTGGTCGACCCGGCCAGCGGCGAGGTGCTGGAAGCCAGCGCGCGGCCCTGGTACGTCACCGCACTGCAGCTGTCCGAGCCGCTGCACTTCGGCGACTACGGCGGCCTGCCGCTGAAGGTGCTGTGGGCGCTGCTGGATGTGCTCACGCTCGTGGTGCTCGGCAGCGGCCTGTACCTGTGGCTCAAGCGCGGTTCGACGGAGGTGCGGGGATGATGCGCATCTGGCGGTGGCCGCTGGTGATCGGCCTGCTGTCGCTGCTCGGCCTGCTCGCCGGGCTGGTTTCCGACGGCGTCGGTGACTGGCTGAGCTGGGCGGCGCTGAGCCTGCCGGTAGCCATCGGCGCCAAGGCGCTGGCCGGCGGCCGGCAGACGCAGCGCGCCGGCTGAGACGCCGGCAGGGGCGCATTCGCGGCGCAGTTACCGAGGGCGATGCCGCCATTCACCCCCGCCAGCCGCGCCAACGGTACGCCGCGCGGGCGGTGCTGCGCCGGCCGAGCTGCTAGGATGCAGACTGTCGCGATCGACGCGACGCACGCGCAGGCTGGATGGACAGGCCCTTCATGCACCCGACCTCATCGCCTCCCGGCACGCTGCAGCTGCATTCCGCGGCCCGGCCCGCGCACCTGCGCATCGCAGGCGACTGGACGCTGGCGCACTACAACGCGCTGCGCGACGCCGTCGTGCGCATGCGCCCGCAGCTCGATGAGCACAGCACGGTGGAGCTGGACGGGCTGGGCGCACTGGATACCGCCGGCGCCGGCCTGCTGGTCGAGCTGCTCGGCCCGCAGCGCATCGCCGCCGTGGCGCAATGGGCACCGCAGCTGCCGGCCGAACGTCTGGCCCTGCTGCATACCGTGGCCGCGGCGCTGGATCGCCCCGCCGCCCCGCAGCCTGATCAGGGTTACGAGTTCGGTGATCTGCTGGCGCATATCGGCCGGACCATGCAGAACATCTGGTGCCAGCAGCGCGAGCTGCTCGGCTTCATCGGCCTGACCCTGCAGACGCTGCTCAGCGTTCTGGTGCGCCCGCAACGCTGGCGCCCGACGCCGCTGGTGGCGCACATCGAGCAGACCGGGCTGGACGCCATCCCCATCGTCGCCCTGCTGACATTCCTGGTCGGCGCCGTGGTGGCGTTCCTCGGCGCCACGGTGCTGGCCGACTTCGGCGCCAGCATCTACACCGTCACCCTGGTTGGCTTCGCCTTCCTGCGCGAGTTCGGCGTGCTGCTGGCGGCGATCCTGCTCGCCGGGCGCAGCGCCAGCGCCTTCGCCGCGCAGATCGGCTCGATGAAGGCCAACGAGGAGATCGACGCGATCCGCGCGCTGGGCCTCAGCCCGGTGGAGCTGCTGGTGCTGCCGCGGGTGCTGGCGATGCTGATCACCCTGCCGATCCTGACGTTCATCGGCATGCTCAGCGGCATCCTCGGCGGTGCGGTGGTCTGCGTCCTGGCGCTGGATATCTCGCCGACGCTGTTCATCACCATCCTGCAGCGCGACATCGACCTCAGCCATTTCCTCGTCGGCATCGGCAAGGCGCCGGTGTTCGCCTTCATTATTGCCGTGATCGGCTGCCTGGAAGGCTTCAAGGTCAGCGGCAGCGCGCAGTCGGTGGGCGAACACACCACCTCCAGCGTGGTGCAGTCGATCTTCATGGTGATCCTGATCGACGCCATCGCCGCGCTGTTCTTCATGGAGATGGGCTGGTGAACGGCGAAGCGCTGATCCAGGTGCGCGGGCTGGTGAACCGCTTCGGCCGCCAGACCGTGCACGAAGATCTCGACCTGGACATCCGTCGTGGCGAAATCCTCGGCGTGGTCGGCGGATCGGGCACTGGCAAGTCGGTGCTGCTGCGCAGCATCGTCGGTCTGCGCCGGCCGAATGCCGGCAGCGTGCAGGTGTTCGGCGAGAACCTGCTGCAGCTGCCGCCCGAGCGGCGCTCGCAGGTGGAGCGACGCTTCGGCGTGCTGTTCCAGCGCGGGGCGCTGTTCACCTCGCTGAACCTGCAGGAGAACGTCGCGCTGCCGCTGATCGAACATGCCGGCCTCGCCCGCGTCGACGCCGAGCATCTGGCGCGGCTCAAGCTGGCGCTGGCCGGTTTGCCGGCCGATGCCGCCTGCAAGTACCCCGACGAGCTCTCCGGCGGCATGGTCAAACGTGCGGCGCTGGCCCGCGCGCTGGCGCTGGACCCGGAGGTGCTGTTTCTCGACGAGCCCACCGCCGGCCTCGACCCGATCGGTGCCGCGGCGTTCGACCAGCTGATCCTGACCCTGCGCGACGCGCTGGGTCTGAGCGTGTTCCTGGTCACCCACGACCTCGACACGCTGTACACCATCTGCGACCGCGTCGCGGTGCTGGCGCGCAAGCGCGTGCTGGTGGCCGACCGCCTGGAGGCGGTGCAGGACACCGACGACGCCTGGATTCGCGACTACTTTCATGGCCCGCGTGGCCGGGCGGCGCAGCAGGCCGCTCTTGTGCAGGAGAACTCCTGATGGAAACCCGCGCCCATCACGTGCTGATCGGCCTGTTCACCGTGCTCGCAGTCGGCGGCGCCCTGTTCTTCGCCCTCTGGCTGAGCAAGGCCAGCATCGACCGCGAGTACCAGTATTACGAGATCAGCTTCAACCGCGCGGTCAGCGGGCTGTCCACCGGCAGCTCGGTGGAGTACAGCGGCATCAAGGTCGGCGACGTCGAACGTCTGTGGCTGGAGCCGGACGACCCGCGCAAGGTGCGCGCACGCATCCGCGTCTACGCCGGCACGCCGATCAAGCAGGACACCCGCGCCCGCCTGGCGCTGGCCAACATCACCGGCAGCATGGTCATCCAGCTGCACAGCGGCACGCCCGACAGTCCGCCGCTGCTGGGCAAGCGCGGCGAGCCGCCGCTGATCATCGCCGATCCCTCGCCGCTCTCCGCGCTGCTGGAGAACGGCGAAGACCTGTTGAGCAACATCAACAACCTGTTGCGCAGCGCCAACCTGATGCTTTCCGAAGAGAACGCCGGGCGCATCGGCCAGACCCTGGCCAATCTCGAACAGGCCACCAGCGTGCTGGCCGAGCAGCGCGGCGACCTCAGCCAGGCGCTCACCCAGCTCGCCGAGCTGGGCCGGCAGACCAACACCGCGCTGGAAGAAATCACCCGTCTGACGCGCAACGCCAACGGCCTGCTCGACGACGAAGGCCGCCAGCTGCTGGCCAGCGCCGGCCAGTCGATGGCCGCGCTGGAGCGCAGCACCTCGCGGCTGGACGCCCTGCTGGAGGACAACCAGGGCGCGCTGAAC
Organism: Stutzerimonas sp. 21-1; assembly: GCF_056336065.1. NCBI lineage: Bacteria > Pseudomonadati > Pseudomonadota > Gammaproteobacteria > Pseudomonadales > Pseudomonadaceae > Stutzerimonas > Stutzerimonas sp. 21-1. The sequence goes on from NZ_CM150500.1 coordinate 3,828,952, forward strand.
AGCGGCGTGCAGGGGCTGGGCGACATCGGCCCGGCGCTCAACGAGCTGCGCGGCACCCTCGGCGCGCTGCGCCGGGTCACCCAGCAGCTGGAAGACGACCCCAGCGGCTTTTTGCTCGGCCGCGAGAAGATCGAGGAATTCGCCCCATGATCCGCACAGCGCTGCACCGCTTCGCCCTGCCCGCCCTACTGACGCTGCTGTCCGCCTGCTCGGTGCTGCCGCAGGCCGAGCCGGTGCGGGTCTTCCTGCTGCCTGGCGCGCCCGTCGCCCCGAGCGCCACGCCGTCGACCCAGGGTGACCTGGCGCTGCGCGTGCACACCCCACAGGCCAGCCGCATGCTCGCCAGCCCGCGCATCGCCGTGGTGCCGCAGGGTCATCAGCTCAGCGCCTATCAGGGTGCGCGCTGGGCCGATCCGGCGCCGCAGCTGCTGCGTGACCGGCTGATCGAAGCCTTGCGCGCCAGCGGCCGGCTGGCTTCGGTGAGCAGCGACGACAGCAACCTGCAGGCCGACCTCGAGCTGATCGGCGATCTGCGCGCGTTCCAGAGCGTCTATCAGGATGGCACGCCGCAGGTGCTGATCCGCCTCGACGCCACACTGGTGGACAGCGCCAGCCGCCGCGGCCTCGCCAGCCGGCACTTCGAGATTCGCCAACCCAGTACCGACGCGCAGCTGGAGAGCGTGGTCGAAGCCTTCGGCCAGGCCAGCGACGAGCTGAGCCGCCAGCTGCTCGCCTGGGTGCTGACGCAGCAGACCGGCGACCGTTGAGCCGCCGGCGCCGCCTTGGCGGCGCTTCTTTGATCTGGATGAACTACCTGTAACCCGTCCTCGCCTAGCATGGGGGCGGTCGTAATCGCGCAAGGACCCCGCATGAAACCCTCAGTCAAGAAAACCCTCACCCGTTCAGCGCTGGCACTGGCGGCGCTCGCGGCGGTCGGCCTGATCGTCTGGTCGGAGCTGCGCCCCAACGGCCTGGGCGAAGGCTTCGCCAGCGGCAACGGGCGCATCGAGGCCACCGAGATCGACGTGGCGACCAAGCTGGGCGGGCGCATCCGCGAGATCGCCGTCGACGAGGGCGACTTCGTCCAGCCCGGCCAGGTGCTCGCGCGCATGGACACCGAGGTGCTCGACGCCCAGCTCAACCAGGCCCGCGCGCAGGTACGCCAGGCCGAGAACGCCATCCTCACCGCGCAGGCGCAGGTCGCCATGCGCGAGAGCGAGAAGGCCACCGCCGAGGCCGTGGTGCACCAGCGCCAGGCCGAGCTGACCGCCGCGCAGAAGCGCCACAAGCGCACCGAAACCCTGGTGGCGCGCAATGCGATGGCGCGCCAGCAGCTGGACGACGACCTCGCCGCCATGCAGAGCGCGCAGGCCGCACTGGCCGCCTCGCGCGCCCAGGTGCTCTCGGCCGAGGCCGGCATCGCCGCCGCGCGCTCGCAGGTGATCGAGGCGCAGTCGGCGCTGGAAGCGGCGCAGGCCAGCGTCACGCGCCTGCAGGCGGACATCGCCGACAGCGAGCTGAAGACCGACCGCGTGGCCCGCGTACAGTACCGCGTGGCGCAGCCGGGCGAGGTACTGGCCGCCGGCGGCAAGCTGCTCAACCTGGTCGACCTGGCCGACGTCTACATGACCTTCTTCCTGCCCGAGCGTCAGGCTGGCCGCGTCGCGCTGGGCAGCGAGGTGCACATCGTGATCGATGCGGCGCCGCAGTACGTGATTCCGGCCAGGGTCAGCTATGTCGCCAGCGTCGCGCAGTTCACCCCCAAGACCGTGGAAACCGAGAGCGAGCGCGAGAAGCTGATGTTCCGCGTCAAGGCGCGCATCGACCCCGATCTTCTGAAGAAGCACATGGAGCAGGTCAAGACCGGCCTGCCCGGCATGGCCTACCTCAAGCTCGATGACGCCGCCGAGTGGCCGGCACACCTGCAGGTCAACGTCACACCATGAGCGAGCCGCTCGCGCCGGTGGCGCAGATCACGGGCGTCACCCTGCAGTACGGTCAGACCCGCGCGCTGGATGCTCTCGACGTCGAGCTGCCGGCCCGCCGCATGGTCGGCCTGATCGGCCCGGACGGCGTCGGCAAGTCCAGCCTGCTGGCGCTGATCGCCGGCGCCCGGCGCATCCAGCAGGGCAGCGTGCGCGTGCTCGACGGCGACATGGGCGACGCCGGCCATCGCCGCGCCGTGTGCCCGCGCATCGCCTACATGCCGCAGGGGCTGGGCAAGAACCTCTACCCGACGCTCACGGTCGCCGAGAACCTGGAATTCTTCGGCCGGCTGTTCGGCCAGGACGCCGCCGAGCGTCGCTGGCGCATCGCCGAGCTGACCCGCAGCACCGGCCTCGCGCCGTTCCTCGAACGCCCGGCGGGCAAACTTTCCGGCGGCATGAAGCAGAAGCTCGGGCTGTGTTGCGCGCTGATCCACGACCCGGACCTGCTGATCCTCGACGAGCCGACCACCGGCGTCGACCCGCTGTCGCGCGCGCAGTTCTGGGAGCTGATCGCGCGCATCCGCGCCGAGCGCCCGCAGATGAGCGTGCTGGTGGCCACCGCCTACATGGACGAAGCGCAGCGCTTCGATCATCTGGTGGCAATGGACGCCGGGCGCATCCTCGCCACCGGCTCACCGGCCGAACTGCTGGCGCGCACCGCCAGCGACAGCCTGGAAGAAGCGTTCATCGGCCTGCTGCCGGAAGACAAGCGCCGCCGCCACCGCACGCTGGAAATCCCACCGCGCGAGGCCAGCGACAGCATCGCCATCGAGGCCCACGACCTGACCATGCGCTTCGGCGACTTCGTCGCGGTGGATCGCGTCAACCTGCGCATCGAGCGCGGCGAAATCTTCGGCTTCCTCGGCTCCAACGGCTGCGGCAAGACCACCACCATGAAGATGCTCACCGGCCTGCTGCCGGCCAGCGAGGGCCGCGCGCTGCTGTTCGGCAAGCCGGTGGACCCGCACGACCTGCAGACCCGCCAGCGCGTCGGCTACATGTCGCAGTCGTTCTCGCTGTACAGCGAACTCACCGTGCGACAGAACCTCGATCTGCACGCGCGGCTGTTCCACATTCCCGCCGAGCGCCGCGAGTCGCGCATCCGCGAGATGCTCGAGCGCTTCGAGCTGGCCGCCGAGGCCGACAGCCTGCCCACCGCGCTGCCGCTGGGCGTGCGCCAGCGCCTGTCGCTGGCGGTGGCGGTGATCCACGCGCCGGAGATGCTGATCCTCGACGAGCCGACCTCGGGCGTCGACCCGGTGGCGCGCGACGGCTTCTGGGAACTGCTGGTGCAGCTGTCGCGCGAAGACGGCGTGACCATCTTCATCTCCACCCACTTCATGAACGAGGCGCTGCGCTGCGACCGCATCTCGCTGATGCACGCCGGCCGCGTGCTCGACAGCGACACGCCGCAGGGGCTGATGACCAAGCGCGGCCTGGCGACGCTGGAAGAAACCTTCATCGCCTACCTCGAGGACGCCGTGGCCGAAGGCGCGGCCGCCGCCCCGGCGAGCGCAGCGCCGACGCGCGTCGCGCCACCGCCGGCCGGCAATGGCAATGGCACCGCGCAGAACCGCTTCAGCCTGCGCCGGCTGCTCAGCTACAGCCGCCGCGAGGCGATGGAGCTGCGTCGCGATCCGATCCGCGCCACGCTGGCGATGCTCGGCACGGTGATCCTGATGTTCATCATGGGCTACGGGGTCAGCTTCGACGTGGAGAACCTGAGCTACGCCGTGCTCGACCGCGACCAGACCACCACCAGCCAGGGCTACCTGCTGAACATCGCCGGCTCGCGCTACTTCATCGAGAAGGCGCCGCTGGCCAGCTACGACGAACTGGACCGGCGCCTGCGCAGTGGCGACATCAGCCTGGCGATCGAGATTCCGCCGAACTTCGGCCGCGACCTTAAGCGCGGGGCGGTGCCGCAGGTGGCGTTCTGGATCGACGGTGCCATGCCGATGCGCGCCGACACCATCAAGGGCTACGCGCAGGGCATCCACCTCACCTACCTGCAGCAACTGGCGCGCGAGGCCGGCGTCGAGGCGCAGCTGTCGCCGGCCGACGTGGCCATCCGCTACCGCTACAACCCGGACGTGCAGAGCCTGCCGGCGATGGTGCCGGCGATGATCCCGCTGCTGCTGATGATGATTCCGGCGATGCTCACCGCGCTCGGCGTGGTGCGCGAGAAAGAGCTGGGCTCGATCACCAACTTCTACGTCACGCCGACCACCCGCCTGGAGTTCCTGCTCGGCAAGCAGCTGCCGTACATCGCCCTGGGCATGTTCAACTTCGCCACCCTGGCGCTCTTGGCGGTGTTCGTCTTCGGCATTCCGATCAAGGGCAGCATCCTCACCCTGTGCCTCGGCGCACTGCTCTACGTCGCCTGCGCCACGGGCCTCGGCCTGTTGATGTCGTCGATCCTCAACAGCCAGATCGCGGCGATCTTCGGCACCACCATCGTCACGCTGCTGCCGGCGATCCAGTTCTCCGGGCTGATCCACCCGGTCTCGGCGATGGAAGGCGTCGGCGCCTTCGTCGGCAAGCTCTACCCGACCAGCCACTTCCTGATCATCAGCCGCGGGGTGTTCTCCAAGGCGCTCGGGCTGGTCGAGCTGTACCCGTATTTCATCCCCATGCTGCTCGCCATTCCGCTGCTGACGGCGCTCAGCGTCGCCGGTCTGCGCAAGCAGGAGAAATGACATGGGCCACACCGCACGCAAGCTCAGCAACATCCTCCAGCTCGGCCTCAAGGAGCTGCGCAGCCTCTACCGCGACCCGGCGATGCTGGTGCTGATCATCTATTCGTTCACCGTGGCCATCTACGAAGGCGCCACCGCGGTGCCGGAAGCGCCGCACCGGGCGAGCATCGCGGTGGTCGACGAGGACCGCTCGCAGGCCTCGCTGCGCATCATCAACGCCTTCCAGCTGCCGTATTTCATCCAGCCCAAGGCCATCGATCTGGCGCAGATGGACAGCGGCATGGACGCCGGCCTCTACACCTTCACGCTGAACATTCCGCCGGGCTTCCAGGAAGACCTGCTCGCCGGGCGCCAGCCGAGTATCCAGCTCAACGTCGATGCCACCCAGGTCAGCCAGGCGTTCACCGGTGCCGGACACATCCAGCAGATCATCGCCAGCGAGACCGGCGAGTTCGTCCGGCGCTACCGCGGCGGCGAAGCGCTGCCGGTCGAAGCGGTGGTGCGCACGGCGTTCAACCCCAACCTCAGCCGCGCCTGGTTCGGCGCGGTGAACGAGGTGATCAACCAGATCACCATGCTGGCGATCATCCTCACCGGCGCTGCGCTGATCCGCGAGCGCGAGCACGGCACCATCGAGCACCTGCTGGTGATGCCGGTGACGCCGTTCGAGATCATGGTCGGCAAGGTCTGGGCGATGGGGCTGGTGGTGCTGGCGGCATCGGCGTTCGCCCTGCGCTTCGTCGTCGAGGGCTGGCTGGACATCCCGATCCAGGGCTCGCTGCTGCTGTTCGCCGGCGGCGCCGCGCTGCACCTGTTCGCCGCCACCTCGATGGGCATCTTCTTCGGCACGGTGGCGCGCTCGATGCCCCAGCTGGGGCTGCTGGTGATCCTCACGCTGATTCCGCTGCAGATCCTCTCCGGCGGCGTGACCCCGCGCGAGAGCATGCCCGAGCTGGTGCAGCAGGTGATGCTGTTCGCCCCGACCACGCACTTCGTCGAACTGGCGCAGGCCATCCTGTTCCGCAGCGCCGGCGCCGCGGTGGTCTGGCCGCAGCTGCTGGCCCTGGCGGCGATCGGCGCGGTGTTCTTCATCGGTGCGCTGTCGCGGCTGCGCAAGTCGCTGCGCTAGTGCCGTTCGTCCTGATCCAGGCAGGCGATGCCAGGCATCAGGACTCGCGCCAGGCTGGCCCGCGGATCGCCTCGAACATCGCGCGGGGCTTGGCTGGAGGTCCGCTGGCAGCGCCTGCAGCCCGCCGCCGGACTGGCATCAGGCCAGCACCCTATACTCCTCACCGTAACCAAACGGTCATGGCCGGCACCCGGCTTCCCCGGGAATTTTTGCATCGCTGCCCGGTCTATCCAGCCGACACACGCTCAGAGCCTGACGCTCCAGAGCACGCCAAGGAAGCCCGATCACTATGCGCATTCTCGTAACTGGCGGGGCCGGATTCATCGGCTCGGCACTGATTCGCCACCTCATCCACGATACCGAGCACAGCGTGCTCAACCTGGACAAACTGACCTACGCCGGCAATCTCGAGTCGCTGGCCGCCGTGGAAGACCATCCGCGCTATCAGTTCCTCCAGGCCGACATCGCCGATCGTGAGCGGGTCAGCGAGGCGCTGCTGGACTTCCAGCCGGACGCCATCATGCACCTGGCCGCCGAATCGCACGTCGACCGTTCCATCGACGGCCCGGCCGAATTCATCCAGACCAACATCGTCGGCACCTATCAGCTGCTCGAAGCCGCGCGCGCCTACTGGCAGAGCCTGCCGGCCGAGCGCCGCGAGGCCTTCCGCTTCCACCACATCTCCACCGACGAGGTGTACGGCGACCTGCACGGCACCGACGATCTGTTCACCGAAGCCACACCCTACGCGCCCAGCTCGCCGTACTCGGCGAGCAAGGCCGCGTCCGATCACCTGGTGCGCGCCTGGCAGCGCACCTACGGCCTGCCGGTGCTGATCACCAACTGCTCGAACAACTACGGGCCGTTCCACTTCCCCGAGAAGCTGATCCCGCTGGTGATCCTCAACGCGCTGGACGGCAAGCCGCTGCCGGTCTACGGCGACGGCGCGCAGATTCGCGACTGGCTGTTCGTCGAGGATCACGCCCGCGCGCTGCTCACGGTAGTGAGCAAGGGCGAGGTCGGCGAGACCTACAACATCGGTGGCCACAACGAGCAGAAGAATATCGACGTGGTGCGCGGCATCTGCGCGCTGCTCGAAGAGCTGGCGCCGCACAAGCCGGCCGGCGTGGCACGCTTCGAGGACCTGATCACCTTCGTCAAGGATCGCCCGGGCCATGACCTGCGCTACGCCATCGACGCCAGCAAGATCGAACGCGAGCTTGGCTGGGTGCCGCAGGAAACCTTCCAGAGCGGCCTGCGCAAGACCGTGCAGTGGTACCTGAACAATCTCGAATGGTGCCGTCGCGTCCAGGACGGCAGCTATCAACGCGAGCGCCTCGGCGCCCTGGAGAACATCGCATGAAGGGAATCATCCTCGCCGGCGGGTCCGGCACGCGCCTGCACCCCATCACCCTCGGCGTGTCCAAGCAGCTGTTGCCGATCTACGACAAACCGATGATCTACTACCCGCTGTCGGTGCTGATGCTCGCCGGCATCCGCGACGTGCTGATCATCTCCACCCCGCACGACCTGCCGCAGTACCAGAACCTGCTCGGTGACGGCAGCCAGTTCGGCATCCGCCTGCAGTATGCCGAGCAGCCCTCGCCGGACGGTCTGGCGCAGGCGTTCCTGATCGGCGAGGAATTCATCGGCAGCGACCCGGTGTGCCTGATCCTCGGCGACAACATCTTCCACGGCCAGCACTTCACCGAGAAGCTGCAACGCGCCGCGCGCCAGGAAAAGGGCGCCACGGTGTTCGGCTACTGGGTCAAGGACCCGGAGCGCTTCGGCGTGATCGACTTCGACGAGAACGGCAAGGCGCTGTCCATCGAGGAGAAGCCGAAGAAGCCCAAGTCCAGCTACGCGGTGACCGGCCTGTACTTCTACGACAACGACGTGATCGAGATCGCCAAGTCGATCAAGCCCTCGCCGCGCGGCGAGCTGGAGATCACCGACGTCAACATGGCCTACCTCAAGCGCGGCGACCTCAACGTCGAGCGCTTCGGCCGCGGCTTCGCCTGGCTCGACACCGGTACTCACGACAGTCTGCTGGAAGCCTCGCAGTACGTGCAGACCATCGAGCACCGCCAGGGCCTGAAGGTCGCCTGCCTGGAAGAAATCGCCTACCAGCACAAGTGGATCGACCGCGAGCAGCTGCTGCGCCGCGCCGATGCGCTGGGCAAGACCGGCTACGGCCAGTACCTGTTCAAGCTGGCGGGTGAAGACGCATGAAGATCATCGAAACCAGCATTCCCGACGTACTGATCATCGAGCCGAAGGTGTTCGGCGACGAACGCGGTTTCTTCTACGAGAGCTTCAACGCGGCCGCCTTCGAGGCGGCCACCGGGCTCAAGCGCCAGTTCGTCCAGGACAACCACTCCAAGTCCCAGCGCGGCGTGCTGCGCGGCCTGCATTACCAGATCCAGCAGCCGCAGGGGAAACTGGTGCGCGTGGTGGCCGGCGAGGTGTTCGACGTCGCCGTCGACCTGCGCCGGAGTTCGCCGAGCTTCGGCCGCTGGGCCGGCGTGCTGCTGAATGCCGAGAACAAGCGCCAGCTGTGGATTCCCGAGGGCTTCGCGCATGGTTTCGTGGTGCTCAGCGAGACCGCCGAGTTCCTCTACAAGACCACCGACTACTACGCGCCGGAGCATGAGCGCAGCCTGTTGTGGAACGACCCGGAGCTGGGCATCGACTGGCCGCTCGACACCCCACCGCAGCTGTCCGCCAAGGATCAGGCCGGCAAGCTGCTGCGCGATGCGGAGCTGTTCCCATGAAGATTCTGATCACCGGCAGCCGCGGCCAGCTCACCCGTGAACTGCAGCTGGAGCTGGCCGGCGACGGCAAGGTGCTCGCCCTCGGGCACAACGTCCTCGACCTGGCCGATCCGGCGCAGATCCGCGAGCAGGTGCGCCTGCTGCGCCCTGACCTGATCATCAATGCCGCCGCCTACACGGCGGTCGACCCGGCCGAGCGCGAACGCGAACAGGCGTTCGCGGTGAACGCGCGCGGCCCCGGCGTGCTCGCCGAGGAGGCGGCACGGCTCGGCGTACCGCTGGTCCACTACTCCACCGATTACGTCTTCGACGGGCGCAAGACCAGCGCCTACACCGAGCAGGACACGCCGCACCCGCTGGGCGTGTACGGCGCCAGCAAGCTGGCCGGCGAACAGGCGGTCCGGGCGGTGGCCGGCGAGCAGCTGATCCTGCGCACCAGCTGGGTCTACTCCCTGCACGGCAAGAACTTCCTGCTGACCATGCAGCGCCTGCTGCAGGAGCGCGACGAGATCTCGGTGGTAGCCGACGAGATCGGCGCACCGACCTGGGCGCGCAGCATCGCCCGCACCACCGCGGCGATGATCCGCCGCTGGCGCGACGGCCAACGCCCGCTCGACGGCCTCTATCACATGAGTGCCGAGGGCGAGACGTCCTGGTACGGTTTCGCCTGCAGCATCGCCGAGCACCTGCAGAACGAGGGCACGCTGCGCGCGCGCATCGCGCCGATCCGCTCCTGTGACTACCCCACCGCCGCCCAGCGCCCGCTCAATTCACGACTCGACTGTTCGCGTCTGCAGCAGGACTGGGACCTGCAGCTGCCGGACTGGGAAAGCGCGCTGCACGAATGCCTGAACGCCCCCTGCGCAATCCAGCTGGCGCGCCACGCCGCGCTGCAGCAAAGCCTCTGACCGCCCCGCCCACGGACCGGGCAACGGCGCGGCGCTGAATCTCACGCCACCGAACGTGCATAATGCGCCGGACTCACAGGCGCCCCCATGACCGCATCCGCACTCACTCACCGCCCCCGCTGGCGCAACCTCGCGCTGCTCGCCGTACTGCTGGCGCCGCTGCTGTGGCCGCTGCAGCAACTGGCCGACCGCTACTACCGCAGCGAGCTGACCGAACAGAACCGTCAGACCCTCGACCTCTACGTCGCCAACCTGCTCGGCACGCTCAACCGCTACGAGGTGCTGCCGCGCATCCTCGGCGAGCTGCCGGAGCTGCGCTCGGCGCTGCACAATGCCGAGGTGCCGCTGGTCCGCGATCGCGCCAACCGCCTGCTGCGACAGCTGCAGCAACGCACCGGGGCCGACGTGATCTATCTGATGGATACCGCGGGCACCACCCTGGCGACCTCCAACTGGGACGCCGAGGACAGCTTCATCGGGCGCAACTTCGCCTTCCGCCCGTACTTCCGCCAGGCGATGGAAGGCCGTCTGGGACGCTTCTTCGGCCTCGGCAACACCTCCGGCAAGCGCGGCTATTACTTCGGCTCGGCGGTACGCGATGGCGATCAGATTCTCGGCGTGCTGGTGGTGAAGGTCGATCTGGACCATACCGAAACGCTGTGGGGCAACACCCCGGAGCAGCTGATGGTGACTGACGCCTTCGGCGTGGTGATCCTCACCTCGCGCGCGGACTGGCGTTTTCGCGCCAGCCGCGCACTCAGCGCCGAGGAGCGCGAGCAGATCGCCTTCGACCAGCCCTACACCACCCTCGAACCGCGCGACCTGACGCTGAACATCGACGCCTGGCTGATCCAGAGCCGTGAACTGAAGGAGACCGGCTGGAGCGTGCGCATCCTCGCGCCGATCGCGCTGGTCGAGCGGCCGGTGCGCACCGTGGTTGCCATCGGCGGCGCCACCCTGCTCGCGCTGCTGCTGCTGCTCGGCCTGCTGATGCAGCGCCGGCGGCACTTTCTCGACCGTCTGGCGCTCGACGTGCAGGCCCGCCGCGAGCTGGAGCAGCGCGTGCAGGAACGCACTCGCGACCTCGAAGCGCTGAACAGCCGCCTCAAGGTCGAGGTGCTCGAACGCGAACAGGCCCAGCAGGAGCTGGTGCGCGCCCAGGACGAGCTGCTGCAGGCCGGCAAGCTGTCGGCGCTGGGCACCATGAGCGCCAGCATCAGCCACGAGCTGAACCAGCCGCTGGCGGCGATCCGCAGCTATGCCGACAACGCCGGCGTGCTGCTCGACCAGCAGCGCAATGCCGAGGCGCGCGACAACCTCAGGCTGATCAGCGAACTGACCGCGCGCATGGCCTCGATCATCGCGCACCTGCGCGCCTTCGCCCGCCGCGACCAGCACGCGCCCGAGCGCGTTGCCCTGCAGCCGGCGCTGGATGATGCGCTGGCGCTGCTGGCCAAGCGTCGCCAGGCGATGGGCGTCGAGCTGGTGCGCGACCTGCCGGAAGCCACGCTGTGGGTGCAGGCTGGCGAGACGCGCTTGCGGCAGATCCTCGCCAACCTGCTGGCCAACGCCCTCGACGCCCTCGCCGAGCGCCCGCCGGTCAGGCGCATCTGGCTGCGCGCCGAACAGCAGGGCAACGGCGTGCTGCTGACCCTGCGCGACAACGGCCCGGGATTTTCCGCCGAGGCGCTGCGCCGCGCGCGCGAGCCGTTCTTCACCACCAAGACCAGCGCCCAGGGTCTCGGCCTCGGCCTGGCGATCTGCGATACGCTGGTGCGCGCGCTGGGCGGCGAGCTGAGCCTCGCCAACCATCCTGACGGCGGCGCCCAGCTGGGCCTGTTCCTGCGCAGCGCCGACCCCGGCGCCGCCTTCCCGACCGAGGATCATCTGCAATGAGCAGCGACAACCTGATCAGCGCCGACGCCCAGGTGCTGCTGATCGACGACGACCCGCACCTGCGCAAGGCGCTGAGCCAGACCCTCGACCTGGCCGGCCTGCGGGTGGTCAGCCTGGGCGATGCGCGCGAGGTGGGCGCACGGCTGCCGGCCGACTGGCCGGGCGTGGTGGTTAGCGACATTCGCATGCCCGGCATAGACGGCCTGGAGCTGCTGCAGCAGCTGCGCGGGCGCGACGCCGAGCTGCCCGTCATCCTCATCACCGGCCACGGCGACATCCAGCTGGCGGTGCAGGCGATGCGCGCTGGCGCCTACGATTTCCTCGAGAAGCCCTTCCCCAGCGAAGCACTGCTCGACAGCGTGCGCCGTGCCCTGGCGCTGCGCCGGCTGGTGCTGGACAACCGCAGCCTGCGCCTGGCGCTGGCCGATCGTCAGCAACTGACTGCGCGCCTGCTCGGCCATTCACCGGCGATGCTGCGCCTGCGCGAGCAGATCGGCGCGCTGGCCGGCACCCAGGCCGACGTGCTGATCCTCGGCGAAACCGGCGCCGGCAAGGAGGTGGTCGCGCGCGCGCTGCACGACCTGTCGAGCCGGCGCAACGGCCCGTTCGTGGCGATCAACGCCGGTGCGCTGGCCGAATCGGTGGTCGAGAGCGAACTGTTCGGTCATGAGCCCGGCGCCTTCACCGGCGCGCAGAAGCGACGCATCGGCAAGTTCGAGTTCGCCAACGGCGGCACGCTGTTCCTCGACGAGATCGAGAGCATGAGCCTGGACGTGCAGGTCAAGCTGCTGCGCCTGCTGCAGGAGCGCGTGGTCGAGCGGCTCGGCGGCAACCAGTCGATCGCGCTGGACATCCGCGTCATCGCCGCGACCAAGGAAGACCTGCGCGTCGCCGCCGATCAGGGACGCTTTCGCGCCGACCTCTATTACCGCCTGAACGTCGCGCCGCTGCGCATTCCGCCGCTGCGCGAACGCAACGAGGACATCCTCCTGCTGTTCCAGCATTTCGCCGAAACCGCCGCCCAGCGCCACGGCCTGCCGATACGCGATCTGCAGCCGGAGCAGCGCGCCCTGCTGCTGCGCCACGACTGGCCCGGCAACGTGCGCGAGCTGCAGAACACTGCCGAGCGCTTCGCTCTCGGCCTCGGTCTGGGCTTGGAGCAGGCCGCCGCCGGCGCACCGATGCCGGGCGGCGGCACGTTGGGCGAGCAGGTCGACGCCTTCGAGCGCGCGCTGATCGCCGCCGAACTGGCGCGCCCGCACAGTTCGCTGCGCAGCGCCGCCGAGGCGCTCGGCCTGCCGCGCAAGACCCTGCACGACAAACTGCGCAAACACGGCCTGAGTTTCGCCGAGGCTGGCGGAAGTCCGCCCGATGACGGGGAATAATTGGCGGTTTTCCGCCATCCCGCCCGAACACGCCTCGCCTGCGACGAATTGCCTCGAATCCTCCCCGCGGCGCCGCCAGCCGCGCCGCGCGCAACCCGCAAAGCTGCGACCCAGACGGCTTTCCTGGCATCTGCCGATTCAAAGCGTCATGCGCAGCTGGTACAAGCTTTGCCCACGCGAGGCTGCAGCCGCCGGCTGGCACAGGCATTGCTAACCTACTGAAGCCTTGCGGGACATGTCGCTCGACGGCAGGAGGCATCGCCAAATGCTGCCTAGACTCATCGCAGGTCACTGCCGAATCGTCGCGCGGCGATTCTTCACAACAAGAGGGAAACACCAATGTTCAAACTGACTGCCAAGGCGCTGGCTTGCGCCCTGTCGCTGAGCATCGCCGGCCTGGCCCATGCGGCCGACCCGATCACCATCAAGTTCTCCCACGTGGTCGCCGAGAACACGCCGAAAGGCCAGGGCGCCCTGCTGTTCAAGAAGCTGGTGGAAGAGCGCCTGCCGGGCAAGGTCGAGGTTCAGGTTTACCCGAACTCCTCGCTGTTCGGTGACGGCAAGGAAATGGAAGCCCTGCTGCTGGGTGACGTGCAGCTGATCGCGCCGTCGCTGGCCAAGTTCGAACACTACTCCAAGGGCGTCCAGGTCTTCGACCTGCCGTTCCTGTTCGATGACATCGCCGCGGTTGACCGCTTCCAGAAGGGCGAGGCCGGCCAGAAGCTGCTGCGCTCGATGGAAGACAAGAACATCACCGGTTTGGGCTATTGGCACAACGGCATGAAGCAGCTGTCGGCCAACAAGAAGCTGGTCGAGCCGAAGGACGCCCGTGGTCTGAAGTTCCGCGTACAGGCTTCCGCCGTACTGGACGAGCAGTTCAAGGCCGTACGCGCCAACCCGCGCAAGATGAGCTTCGCCGAGGTCTACCAAGGCCTGCAGACTGGCGTGGTGAACGGTGCCGAGAACCCGTACTCGAACATCTACTCGCAGAAGATGCACGAAGTGCAGAAGTACATCACCGAGTCCAACCACGGTCTGCTGGACTACATGGTGATCACCAACACCAAGTTCTGGAACGGTCTGCCGGCTGACATCCGCGGCGAACTGGAAAGCATCCTGGCCGAGGTCACCGTCGAGGTGAACAAGCAGGCCGATGCGCTGAACCAGGGCGACAAGCAGCGCATCCTCGATGCGGGCACCACCGAAATCATCACCCTCACCCCGGAGCAGCGCGGCATGTGGCGCGATGCGATGAAGCCGGTGTGGAAGAAGTTCGAGGGCGAGATCGGTGCTGACCTGATCAAGGCCGCCGAAGCCGCCAACCAGGCGAAATAAGCTGTACCAGGGGCGGGCTACCCGCCCGCCCCTGCTGTAATTCCGGAAGTACCGACAGCCCAGTGAAAAAACACAGCAGCTAGCGAAGACGACGCCCGCACCAAGGGCAGGACGGCAGAGGCCCAGGCGATCCCGGCCACACCGCTTTTCTGGCGACAACAAGAGTTTTCATTGTGCTGTTACTCCAGCCGCCCCGGCTGGTTCATGGCGCACGTTCCGTGTTCGCCCACCGTAAACTTGCAGTCCATCGGGAGATGTCATCCATGAACGCCCTGCGGCGCGTCTGGGACCACTTCGAGGAGAGCTTCATCGCTTTCCTGTTGGCGGCCATGACACTGGTGACGTTCGTCTACGTCATCCTCAACAACCTCTACACGCTGTTCTACGACCTGGGCGACCGGTTCGAGGGCAGCGCCGATTTCTGGTTCGCCATCGGCGACTTCATCATCGGCCTGGCACAGGCCATGACCTGGAGTACCGCACTGACCAAGGCGCTGTTCGCCTGGCTGATCTTCTTCGGTCTGGCCTATGGCGTGCGCACCGCCGGTCATATCGGCGTCGATGCGCTGGTCAAGCTGGCGCCCAAGCACGTCCAGCGCTACATCGGCATCATCGCCTGCCTGGTCTGCCTGGGTTACACCGGGCTGCTGAGCGTCGCCAGCTTCGAGTGGATCCACACCCTGTTCGACGCCAACATCGGCGCCGAGGACCTGGGCCACGTCGGCATCAAGCAGTGGCACATCGGCCTGATCGTGCCGTTCGGCTTTGCGCTGATGTTCATCCGTTTCGCCGAGATTTTCGTGCGCATCCTGCGTAACCAGCAGACCGGCCTCGGGCTTGCTGATGAAGCCGCCGATGCGGTCAAGCTGACCGAGCACGAGGAGCACAAGTAATGACCATCCTGTTCCTGTTCGTCCTGCTCTTCCTGCTGATGTTCCTCGGAGTGCCGATCGCCGTGTCGCTGGGCCTGGCCGGCTCGCTGACCATCATGATCTTCAGTGAAGACTCGGTGCGCTCGCTGGCGATCAAGCTGTTCGAGACCTCCGAGCACTACACCCTGCTGGCGATCCCGTTCTTCCTGCTTGCCGGTGCCTTCATGACCACCGGTGGCGTGGCGCGGCGCCTGATCGACTTCGCCAACGCCTGTGTCGGCCATATCCGTGGCGGCCTGGCCATCGGCGCGGTGCTGGCGTGCATGCTGTTCGCCGCACTGTCCGGCTCCTCGCCGGCCACCGTGGCCGCGGTCGGCTCCATCGCCATCGCCGGCATGGTGCGCTCCGGCTACCCGCAGGCCTTCGGCGCGGGCATCGTCTGTAACGCCGGTACGCTGGGCATCCTCATCCCGCCGTCGGTGGTGATGGTGGTCTATGCCGCCGCGACCGAGACCTCGGTCGGCAAGCTGTTCATGGCCGGCGTGGTGCCGGGCATCCTGCTTGGCGGCGTGCTGATGGTGGCGATCTACATCATCGCGGTGAAGAAGAATCTGCCGGCATTGCCGCGCGCGACCTTCCGCGAGTGGCTATCGGCTGCACGCAAGGCGGTCTGGGGCCTGCTGCTGATGGTGATCATCCTCGGCGGCATCTACTCGGGAATGTTCACCCCGACCGAAGCAGCCGCCGTGGCTGCGGTCTACTCGGCCTTCGTCGCGCTGTTCGTCTATAAGGACATGACCATCCGCGAGTGCCCGAAGGTGATCCTGGAGTCGGCCAAGCTGAGCATCATGCTGATGTTCATCATCGCCAACGCCATGCTGTTCGCCCACGTGCTGACCACCGAGCAGATCCCGCAGACCATCACCGCCTGGGTAATGGACGCCGGCCTGCAGCCGTGGATGTTCCTGCTGGTGGTGAACATCGTGCTGCTGGTGGCCGGTGCCTTCATGGAGCCGTCGGCGATCATCCTGATCCTCGCGCCGATCCTCTTCCCGATCGCTGTGCAACTGGGCATCGACCCGATCCACCTGGGCATCATCATGGTGGTGAACATGGAGATCGGCCTGATCACGCCGCCGGTGGGTCTGAACCTGTTCGTCACCTCGGCGGTGACCGGCATGACCGTCACCCAGGTGATCCGCGCCGCCATGCCGTGGCTGATGCTGCTGCTGAGCTTCCTGGTGATCATCACCTACGTGCCGTGGATTTCCCTGGCGCTGCCCGAAGCCCTGGGCATGTAGCGTTCGACCTCTCTGCTTTCCTTTTTTGCCCGGCCTTAGTGCCGGGCTTTTTTTGCCTGCCGTTCAGGCCGACAGCGGTAGCGCGGCGCGGCGACGGAACCAGCCGGTGACCGACAGGCGGTCGACCTGCGTCGGCAGCACTTCATGCGGGAACTCGCCAGCCATGAACACCACCAGAGTGCCCGCCTCCGGGGCGACATCGAGGCTCTCACCGTCGGCCAGATACAGGCGCAGGGCGCCGCCGTGATCGGGCTGCCAGTCCGGATTGAGATACAGCACGGCGGTCACGCTGCGGCTGTCATCGTCGCGAAAACGGTCGAGATGAGTCTTGTAAAACGCGCCCGGCGGATAGAAAGCGAAGTGACACTCGAACTCCTCCAGGCCGAGGTACAGCTCGCGGTTGAGCTGCTCGCGCAGCGCATCCATCAGCTGCAGGTAGAGATCGCTGGCGGCCGACTGGCCGGGTTCCAGCCAGAGAATGCGGTCGCTGCGTATGCCTTCATGCACCGCCTGGCTTCCGCCGCGTCCGATCGCGGCTGGCACCATGACACCCTCCGCCTCGCGGCGGCGACATTCTTCGGCGAGGCGGAGGGAGTCATGGCCTGGGATGAACGCACGCTGTACCGACCAGCCACGCACGGCCAGGTCATCGATGAGAGTCGAAAACTGCAAGATCAGGGCTCCGAGAGATCGGGATCATCAAACCGCCACGGCGGGCCATGCGGCGCAACGGGGAACGATGCGCGCAGCTGACATTCAAGATGATCTGGGGAAGAGGCGCACGATCATGCGCCCGGTGGCGTATTCTGCGCCCGCCGGGTGGCATCGGGAAATGCCCACATGGCGGCCGGACTGTGGCAATTCGTCCAGCCTCCCGACCGCGCCAGCCCCGCTCGACAGTCGGCCAGGCGGCGTCGACAATGCCTGACCCCGTACAGGAGATCCCATGCGCGCCTTTCTTGCCCTTGCCCTATTGGTCATCAGCTTCGCCAGCCAGGCGGATGTCTACGAAGAACTCTACGAAACCGCCGGCTGGACCGAGCAGCGCGCCAATTTCAGCGACGCGCTGACCGCCGCCCAGCAGCGCTACAAGGACAGCCTGCCGCCGGCGGTATTCCAGGCGCTGGTCGACAACAGCAACCGCCGCTTCGCCAGCGACGCCGTGGATCGGCGCGCCCTGCAGGCGCTACGCGAGCACCTGGCCGAGCCGCAGCCGGCGCTGCAGTTCTTCCAGACTCCGCTGGGGCGCAAGGTCGTCGCTGCCGAGGTACTGGCGGCGCGCCGCGAACAGCTCGCACAGCATGTCAACGGCCTGCCGCGCATGGACGCCGGCAGCAATCGCCAGCTGTTGATCCGCCATCTGGCGCAGGCCATTCCGGCCAGCGCCGCCGGGGCCGAAGTCAGCCTGGCGCTGGCCGGCGTGGCCGCCGACAGCCTCAGCCAGATGCTACCCGGCATTCTCGGCGGCGGTCAGGCGCAGGGGCTGCTGAACAGCCAGCGCGAACGGCTGGTGCAGCAGATCGAGGGCGATCTGGACAACACCCTGCTGTATGTCTATCGCTCGCTGTCCGATGCCGAACTGGAGGAGTACCTGCAGTTCGCCCAATCCGCCGAGGGCAAGGCGTACTACGCGGCGGCGCTACAGGCGCTGCGCGCGAGTCTGGCGGTAGGGCCGGATTCGGCGGCGGTCCAGGCGCAGCAGCGCTGAGCGCCACCCGCGCTCATTTCAGGCGCTCGCGCAGGAAGGCGAAATAACGCTGGCGCAGCGCCTCGCTCTCGTTGACCAAGTGATGGCGCGCGGCCGGCAGGCGCAGGATCTCCGGCGCGGCAAACTTGCTCTGCAGCACTGGCAGGTTGTACTGCCAGTCCACCGTCATGTCCGCCTCGCCCTGGATGATCAACGGCGACTCGCCGCTGCCCGTCGCCTTCTCGATGCGCGGAATCCAGCGCGACAGCGCGCCGACCCAGGCCGTCGGCAAGATATTCGCCTGCAGCGGGTCCTCGGTCTGCACGAACTGCAGGAAGCGCGTGTCGCCGGAGTTGTCGCTGAAGCTGCGCGGGATCTGCTGGACGAAGCGGCGCACCAGCTCGTAGCTGAGCCTCGAGCGCAGCCAGGCGCGCGGGCGGACCAGCGGCGCCAGCAGGATGGTGCGACCGCGCTCGGCATTCTGCGGCTGATGCAGCAGATGATCGAGCAGGATCGCGCCGCCGGTACTCTGCCCGAGCAGGTGCCACGGCCGTGGCAGATCGAGCTGGCGCGCCTGCTCGAACAGGCCGTTAAGCACCGCCTGGTATTCCTCGAACTCGTTGATGCTGGCCGGCGGCCCGCTGGACAGACCGTGCCCCGGCAGGTCGCAGGCGAGCACGGCGAAGCCCATGTCCAGGCCCCATTCGACGACATGGCGGTACAGCCCCATGTGATCGTAGTAGCCATGCATCACCAGCAGGCTGGCGTGTGGCTGCGGCGGCCACCAGGCCTGGGCCACCACGTCGTAGTCGCCCACGCGAAAACGCCCGAGGCGGCTGTGAATGTCACGCCGCTGTGGCAGGTCGAGGCCGTAATAGGCCTGGTAGTGCCGGGCTTCGGGGCTCAGCTCGGTGGGGGCGTGCAGCTCGCCAAGCTGCGCGCGCAGCAGGTCGGGTTGGATTCGCTGGGGCATGGCCGTTCAGTTCGTCGAAACAGCGGACGTCATAAGGTCCTGTGCGGAAAACCGCCGCAGCGGCGCGGCATGGCGGCATATTCCGCTCTGTGGCGGGGCATGGCAAGCTGACGCCCCCGCCGCCGAGACCCGCCATGCACCCGCGCCGCAAACTCCTGCTTGCCTCCCTGCTCACCCTGCTCGTGGCTGGCGCCCTGCTGGCCGCGTTCAAGTGGTTCGAGGGGCGCTACCTGCGCACCTTCGAGGGCGAGCGCGCCGAACTGTTTTCCGGCGACGACCTCAGGCTGCCCGCCGAACTGCAAGGCCCGGGGCCGGTGCGCTTCGTGCACTTCTGGGATCCGGGCTGCCCGTGCAACGTTGGCAACCAGCAGCATCTGGAAGAGCTGCTCAAGCGCTTCGCCGGCCAGCCGGTGGAGTTCTACGAGGTGCGCAAACCCGGCAGCAAGGGCCGGCTGCCGCCGTCGCTAGCTGCGCTGAAGCCGCTGACCCACCTCGAAGGCGCCGCCGAACTGCCCGCCAGCCCGGCCGTGGGCATCTGGGATCGCAACGGCGAGCTGGTCTATATCGGCCCCTACAGCGAGGGCGCGGTGTGCAGCTCGGACAACAGCTTCGTCGAGCCGATCGTCGAGGCCGTGCTCGCCGGCCGCACGGTACGCGCCACCCATTCGCTGGCAGTGGCGTGCTTCTGCGACTGGCAGCGCTGAGCCCGGAAACGAACAAGGGCGCCGCCGGGCGCCCTTGTTCGTACATCAGCTGTGGGCCGAGGGAGGCACCAGCGCCTGACTGTTGACCGCCCGTGGCTGCCACGCAACGCTTTCGTCCATCGCCTGCTGCATGGCGCGCACCCGACGCTTCTCGGCGCGACGGCTCAGGTACCAGGCGAAGAACGTCGCCAGCGACACGCTGAGCAGAATCAGACTGGCTACGGCGTTGATTTCCGGCTTCACGCCCAAACGCACGGCGGAGAAAATCTCCATAGGCAGCGTGGTCGAACCCGGCCCGGAGACGAAGCTGGCCAGTACCAGATCGTCCAGCGAGAGCGCGAACGACAGCATGCCGCCGGCGGCGAGCGAGGGCGCGATCATCGGCATGGTGATCAGAAAGAACACCTTCCACGGCCGCGCACCGAGGTCCATCGCCGCTTCCTCGATGGACAGGTCCAGCTCGCGCAGACGCGCCATTACCACCACCGCCACGTAGGACGAACAGAAGGTGGTGTGGGCGATCCAGATCGTCACCAGCCCCCGCTGCCCCGGCCAGCCGATCAGCTGCGCCATGGCCACGAACAGCAGCAGCAGCGACAGGCCGGTGATCACCTCGGGCATCACCAGCGGCGCGGTAACCAGCCCGCCGAACAGCGTGCGGCCGCGGAACACCGGAATGCGGGTGAGCACGAAGGCCGCCATCGTACCCAGCGCCACCGCGGCGATGGCGGTGTAGAAGGCCACCTCCAGCGAGCGCATCACCGAGCCCATCAGCTGGCTGTTATCGAGCAGGCCCAGGTACCACTTCACCGACCAGCCGCCCCACACGGTCACCAGTCGCGAGTCGTTGAACGAGTAGATGACCAGGATGACCATCGGCAGGTAGATGAACAGCAGGCCGAGCACCAGGATCAGGTTGGAGAAGCTCCAGCGTTTCATAGCTTGCCCTCCAGCTCTTTAGCCTGGTTTCTGTTGAAGAGGATGATCGGCACCAGGAGGATTGCCAGCATCACCACCGCCAGCGCCGAGGCCACCGGCCAGTCGCGGTTGTTGAAGAATTCCTGCCAGAGCACCTTGCCGATCATCAGCGTCTCCGGGCCGCCGAGCAGCTCAGGGATGACGAACTCGCCGACCACCGGGATGAACACCAGCATGCAGCCGGCGATGATGCCGTTCTTCGACAGCGGCACGGTGATCTTCCAGAAGCTGGTGAGGTTGCGTGCGCCGAGGTCGGACGCCGCCTCCAGCAGGCTCGGGTCGTGCTTCACCAGATTGGCGTAGAGCGGCAGGATCATGAACGGCAGGTAGGAATAGACCACGCCGATGTACACCGCGATGTCGGTGTTGAGGATCTGCAGCGGCGTGTCGATCAGCCCGAGGTCGAGCAGCAGGCCGTTGAGCAGGCCGTTGCTGCTGAGGATGCCCATCCAGGCGTAGACGCGGATCAGGATCGCGGTCCAGGTCGGCATCATGATCAGCAGCAGCAGGACCGTCTGCAGGTCCTTGCGCGCGCGGGCGATGGCGTAGGCCATCGGGTAGCCGATCAGCAGGCACAGCAGCGTGCTGAAGAAGGCGATGCGCAGCGAGCCGAGGTAGGCGGCCAGGTACAGTTCGTCCTCGCTGAGGAAGATGTAGTTGCCCAGGTTGATCAGCACCTGCAGCTGCTGCTCGGCGTAGCGGAAGATTTCCGTGTACGGCGGAATCGCCACGTCGGCCTCGGCGAAGCTGATCTTCAGCACGATGGCGAACGGCAGCAGGAAGAACAGCATCAGCCAAAGGAACGGAACGCCGATGACCAGCCGGCGGCCGTTATTCAGCGCGGGCCGGCGGCTCATGCCTGCAGCACCACGCCGCTGTCACTGAGCCAGTGCAGGTAGACCCGCTCCTCCCAGGTCGGCCATTTGACGTGGCGCTCGGCATTGGCGACGAACGCCTGCAGCAGCATCCCGGACTCCAGCTTGATGTAGTAGACCGAATGGCCGCCGAGGTAGGCGATGTCATGCACCACGCCCTCGACCCAGTTGTAGTCGGCCATTTCCAGCACCGGCTTCTCCAGGCTCATCAGCAGCTTCTCCGGGCGCAGGGCGTAGGTCACACGCTTGTCCTGGGCGCGGGTACTGATGCCGTGGCCGACGTAGATGGGCCGCTCCAGCTGCGGGCAGGCGATCACCGCGTGGTCTTCGAGGTCTTCCACCAGCTCGCCGTCGAACAGGTTGACGTTGCCGATGAATTCGCAGACCAGCCGGCTGGCCGGGGTCTCGTAGATGTCCATCGGGCTGCCGACCTGGGCGATCCAGCCCTGGCTCATGATGGCGATGCGCTCGGCCATGGTCATGGCCTCTTCCTGGTCATGGGTAACCATCACGCAGGTCACGCCGACGCGCTCGATGATCTGCACCAGCTCCAGCTGCATCTGCGAGCGCAGCTTCTTGTCCAGCGCGCCCATCGGCTCGTCGAGCAACAGCAGCTTGGGTCTTTTCGCCAGTGAACGCGCCAGAGCCACGCGCTGGCGCTGGCCGCCGGAGAGCTGGTGCGGCTTGCGCTTGGCGTACTGGGTCATCTGCACCAGGCCGAGCATCTCGCTGACGCGCCCGGCGATCTCGTCCTTGGACAGGCCATCCTGCTTGAGGCCGAAGGCGATGTTCTGCTCGACCGTCATGTGCGGGAACAGCGCGTAGGACTGGAACATCATGTTGATCGGCCGCTCGTAGGGCGGCAGATCGGTGATGTCCTGACCGTCGAGGAAGATACGCCCCTCGCTCGGCCGCTCGAAGCCGGCGAGCATGCGCAGCAGGGTCGACTTGCCCGATCCGGAACCGCCCAGCAGGGCGAAGATCTCGCCCTGATGAATGTTCAGCGAGACGTCATCGACCGCCACCGTTTCGTCGAACTTCTTGGTGACGCGGTCGATCTTCAGCAGCACCTGCTTGTTCTTGCTCTCGCCGGTGAGGGCTTTCTTGTAGGCGCTGGAGGCAACGGCCATGCGCGAACTCCCGAAAATGTAGGTTGGCCGGTCAGCGCCGGATATCGATGGTCGTTGCAGCGGGCGGCAACCGCCCGGGTATCTATTTGCCGGACTTCACCTTGGTCCAGCTGCGATTCATCAGCCGCTGGATCTTCGCCGGCAGCTCGGCCGAGACGTACAGGCGGTCCAGCACTTCCTGCGGCGGATAGATCGAAGGATCGTTGCGTACCTCTTGATCCATCAGTTCGCCCGCCTTGAGGTTGGGGTTGGCATAGCCGACGTAGTCACTCACCGAGGCGATCACCTCGGGGCGCAACAGGTAGTCGATGAATGCATGGGCCTGTTCGACGTTGCCGGCATCGGCGGGGATGGCGAGCATGTCGAACCAGAGGTTGCCGCCTTCCTTGGGAATGGCGTAGGCGATCTCGATGCCCTTGCCAGCTTCCTCGGCACGGGCGGCGGCCTGGAACACATCGCCGGAGAACCCGGCGGCGACGCAGATATTGCCATTGGCGAGATCGGAAATGTACTTGGAGGAGTGGAAATAGCGCACGTGCGGGCGCACTGCCAGCAGCTTCTCCTCGGCCTTGCGGTAGTCGGCGGGATTCTCGCTGTTGGGGTCCAGGCCCAGATAGTTGAGCATGGCCGGAATCATCTCGTCGGCCGAGTCGAGCATGGCGATGCCGCAGCTGGCGAGCTTCTCCGCATTCTGCGGCTCGAACAGCACCGCCCAGGAGTCGATGGTGTCGACGCCGAGCGCCGCCTTGACCTTCTCCACGTTGTAGCCGATGCCGTTGGTGCCCCACAGGTAGGGCGCGGCGTGGGCGTTACCCGGATCGTTCTTCTGCAGTTGCTTGAGCAGCGCGGGATCGAGGTTCTCCCAGTTCGGCAGCTTGGACTTGTCGAGCTTCTGGAAGGCGCCGGCGCGGATCTGCTTGCCGAGGAAGTGGTTGGACGGCACCACCACGTCATAGCCGGTGCGACCGGCCAGCAGCTTGCCCTCGAGGGTTTCGTTGGAGTCGAAGACGTCGTAGACCGGCTTGATGCCGGTTTCCTTCTCGAACTCTTCCAGCGTCGTTTCGCCGATGTAATCCGACCAGTTGTAGATGTGCACCGTGGCAGCCTGGGCCGTGGCGGCGCCAGCGAACGCGGCGGCGATGATCAGCGACGTGAGGGTCGAGCGCATGGGATGAGTCCTCTGGTTTCAGGCCGTGCGTTGCCCCGAGGGGAAAGCCGGGCTGTTTATTGGAAAAACCTCTGAAAATCAACAGGTGACGCAACAAAAACCGAGTGTTGCGAGAGGAAATGCTGCGCCAGCGGACTACAGACTGGCGCAACTCCCGTCGGCTCGGCACTCCCTCGCCTTATAGCGACCGGGCAGCACGACGGCTGCCGGGCCGGCACGTCAGGCTTCAGCGACCCGACTTGATCTTGGTCCAGCTGCGGGTCATGGCGCGCTGGGTCTTCGGATCGAGGTCGGGGAAGGTGTAGAGCTTCTGCAGCACCTCCTGGCTCGGGTAGATGCCCGGGTCGGTACGAATGGCCTCGGCCACCAGCGGGGTCGACGCGGCGTTGGCGTTGGGGAACTGCACGTAGTCGGTGATCGACGCCATGACTTCCGGCTTCATCAGGTAGTTGATGAAGACGTGAGCGTTCTCGACGTTCTTCGCATCGGCGGGAATGGCGACCATGTCGAAGAAGCTGCCGGCGCCTTCCTTGGGAATCTTGTAGCCGACGTTGACGCCGTTCTTGGCTTCCTCAGCGCGCGCCTTGGCCTGATAGATGTCGCCGGAGTAGCCGATGGCCACGCAGGTCTCGCCGTTGGCCAGGTCGGAGATGTACTTGGACGAGTGGAAGTAGGCCACGTGCGGGCGAATCTGCATGAACAGTTCTTCGGCCTTCTTCAGCTCATCGGCCTTGCCGCTGTCCGGCGCGTAGCCCAGGTAATGCAGGGCGGCCGGCAGGATCTCGGTCGGCGAGTCGAGGAAGGAGACGCCGCAGGCCTTCAGCTTCTCGATGTTTTCCGGCTTGAACACCAGGTCCCAGGAATCCACCGGCGCGTTGTCGCCGAGCACGGCCTTGACCTTGTCGACGTTGTAGCCGATGCCGATGGTGCCCCACATGTAGGGAATCGCGTACTGGTTGCCCGGATCGCTCGGGTCCAGCGCCTTGAGCAGGCTCTTGTCGAGGTTTTCCCAGTTCGACAGCTTGGATTTGTCCAGCTTCTGGAATACCCCGGCCTTGATCTGCTTGGCGAGGAACGGGTTGGACGGCACCACCACGTCGTAGCCGGAGCTACCGGCGAGCAGCTTGGCTTCCAGCACTTCGTTGCTGTCGAAGACGTCGTAGACGACCTTGATGCCGGTTTCCTTGGTGAAGTTCTCCAGGGTGTCTTCGGCGATGTAGTCGGACCAGTTGTAGACGTGCAGTACCTTTTCCTGGGCCTGCGCAGCCCCGGCGACAGCGCCGGCCAGCGTCATGGCAAGTAGGGTCTTGGCGAAGGGATTCATCCGTGCAGCTCCTGTTGTCGTCATTTATGTCGGGGCAGTGGAACAGACCATGCACAGCGCGGCGGTCTGGCGGTGCACCGTATCGGCGCATCTTCGGTTGGCTCCGGCCACGCGCAGCGCGCAGCGCGCAGCGCGCAGTCTGGCAAGGTCGGGGACGCTTTTTCAACAGACCGTACGCTGCCCGGTGAACCTTAGCCCAGCACGTCACGCGCGGTGGCATCCAGACACAGCCGGACCTTGCCGATCAGCTCGTCGATTTCCTCCTCGGCGATCACCAGCGGCGGCGAAACGATCATGGTGTCGCCGACCGCGCGCATCACCAGGCCGTTGCGGAAGCAGTGCTCGCGACAGCGCATGCCCACCCCCACCTCGGCGAAGCGTTCGCGGGTTTTCTTGTTCTTCACCAGTTCCAGCGCGCCGAGCATGCCGACGCCGCGCGCCTCGCCCACCAGCGGATGCTCGGCGAGTTCCTGCCAGCGAGATTGCAAATAGGGTGCCGTCTTCGTCTTCACCCGCTCGACGATCTTCTCCTCGCGCAGGATGCGGATGTTCTCCAGCGCCACCGCGGCGGCCACCGGATGCCCCGAATAGGTGAAGCCGTGGTAGAACTCGCCGCCCTCGTAGAGCGTGCGCACCACTTCGTCGCGCACCACCACGCCGCCCATGGGGATGTAACCGGAGGTCAGCCCCTTGGCGATGGGCATCAGGTCCGGCGCGAGGCCGTAGTAATCGCTGCCGAACCATTCGCCGGTGCGGCCGAAGCCGCAGATGACTTCGTCGGCGACGAACAGGATGTCGTGGCGCGCAAGAATCTCCTTGATCTTCGGCCAGTAGCTATCCGGCGGAATGATCACCCCACCGGCGCCCTGGATCGGTTCGGCGATGAACGCGGCGACCTTGTCCTCGCCCACCTCGCGAATCTTCTGCTCCAGCTGCTCGGCGACGCGCACGCCGAACTCCTCCGGCGACAGCTCGCCGCCTTCGCCATACCAGTACGGCTGGTCAATGTGCTCGATGCCCGGGATCGGCCCGTCGCCCTGCTCATGCATGGCCTTCATCCCGCCGAGACTGGCGCCGGCTACAGTGGAGCCGTGGTAGCCGTTCCAGCGGCCGATCACCACCTTCTTCTGCGGCTGGCCCTTGATCGCCCAGTAATGGCGCACCATGCGCAGCACGGTGTCGTTGGCTTCCGAGCCGGAGCCGGTGAAGAACACGTGGTTCATCCCCTGCGGGGCGATATCGGCGATCGCCTTGGCCAGCGCCACCGCTGGCGGGTGCGCGGTCTGGAAGAATAGGTTGTAGTAGGGCAGCTCGCGCATCTGCTTCGCCGCGGCCTCGACCAGCTCCTCACGGCCGTAACCGACGTTGACGCACCACAGGCCGGCCATGGCATCGAGGATCTTGTGGCCCTCGCTGTCCCACAGGTAGACGCCGGACGCCTTGGTGATGATGCGCGTGCCCTTGGCGTTCAGCGCCTTGTAGTCGGTGAACGGCGGCAAGTGGTGGTCGCGGCTCAGGGCTTGCCAGTGCAGGGTTTGCGAATCGCTCATCGGTCACCTCCCAGTTGTTGTTGCGGGGCGTCAACGGCGGATGAACAGCGCGTCATCCACCCTACGGCTGTTCGTTACACAGAGAGCATCAGGAACTCGCGCTCCCAGGAGCTGATGACCCGGTGATAGTTCTCCTGCTCGGTACGCTTGACCGCGACGTAGCCGGTGATGAACTTCGGGCTCAGGTACTTGCGCAGCTCGCGGCAGTTCTCCATGCGCTCCAGCGCCGCTTCCAGCGTCAGCGGCAGGCGCAGGTTGCGGCGCTCGTAGCCGCGCCCCTTGACCGGCGGGCTCGGGTTGATGCCCTCGACCATGCCGATGTAACCGCACAGCAGGCTGGCGGCGATGGCCAGGTAAGGGTTGGCGTCGGCGCCTGGCAGGCGGTTTTCCAAGCGACGGTTCTGCGGATCGGAATCCGGCACGCGCAGGCCGACGGTGCGGTTCTCCTCGCCCCACTCGACGTTCACCGGCGCCGAGGTATCGGGCAGGAAACGGCGGAACGAGTTGACGTTGGGGGCGAACAGCGGCAGCAGTTCGGGGATGTATTTCTGCAGACCGCCGACGTGATGCAGGAACAGCTGGCTCATCGAGCCGTCCGGGTTGGAGAACACGTTACGCCCGCTTTCCAGGTCCACCACGCTCTGGTGCAGGTGCATGGCGCTGCCCGGCTCACCGGTCATCGGCTTGGCCATGAAGGTGGCTGCCACGTTGTGCTTGAGCGCGGCCTCGCGCATGGTGCGTTTGAACACCAGAATCTGATCGGCCAGATGCAGCGCCTCGCCATGACGGAAGTTGATCTCCATCTGCGCGGTGCCTTCCTCGTGGATCAGCGTATCGAGGTCCAGGCCCTGGGCCTCGCACCAGTCGTACATGTCCTCGAACAGCGGATCGAACTCGTTGGCCGCGTCGATGGAGAACGACTGGCGGCCGGTCTCCTGGCGACCGGAACGACCGATCGGCGGTTGGAACGGCAGGTCCGGGTCCTCGCAGCGGCTGGTCAGGTAGAACTCCATCTCTGGCGCAACGATCGGCTGCCAGCCACGGTCGGCGTACAGCTTCAACACGCGCTTCAAGATGTTGCGCGGCGACAGCTCGATGGGGTTGCCCATCTTGTCGTAGGTGTCGTGGATCACCTGGGCGGTCGGTTCGATGGCCCAGGGCACGAGAAACACCGCATTGGGATCGGGGCGGCAGAACATGTCGATGTCGGCCGGGTCGAGCAGTTCGTAATAAATGTCGTCCTCGACGTAGTCGCCGGTGACGGTCTGCAGCAGCACGCTCTCGGGCAGGCGCATGCCCTTCTCGCCGAGGAACTTGCTGGTCGGGGAGATTTTGCCGCGGGCGATGCCGGTCAGGTCGCTGATCAGGCATTCCACTTCGGTGATCTTGCGTTCTTTGAGCCAGCTGGTGAGCTGGTCGAGCTGGGTAGTCATGATGACCTCGGGTTGGGTGTTGGCGCCGCGTCCGATCAGCGCTGTCTCGCGCGTTCCCGACAGGCTTCGGCGAAGCCCTGGAACAACGCCAGGTAATGCGGGTGCTCGTGCACCTTCCATTCCGGATGCCACTGTACGCCGAGGGCGAAACTGCGGGCATCCTCCACCGAGAACGCCTCGATCAGACCGTCCGGCGCCAACGCCTCGATGCGCAGGCCCTCGCCCAGGCGTTCGACGCCCTGGCCATGCACCGAATTGACGCGTACCAGCGGCGGCAGGCCGAGGCGATCGAGCAGGCCGCCGGGTTGTACGTGCAGGTCATGGCTGAGACCGTACTGGTCATCGAGCGGTGCCTCGGGGTTCTCGCGGTGGTCCTGGTAGGGCTCGACCTCGTGCACTTTTTGCAACAGGCTGCCACCGAAGGCCACGTTCATTTCCTGGAAGCCGCGACAGATGCCGAACACCGGAATACCGGCATGCACGGCCGCGCGGATCAGCGGCAGGGTCAGGCGGTCGCGCGGCGGATCGTGCGGAGTGCCGGGCGCGCTCTGCGGCCCGGCGTAATGCTGCGGCTCGACGTTCGACGGCGAGCCGGTGAACAGCAGGCCATCAAGGCTTTCCAGCAGCGTGGCCTGGTCGATCAGTTCGTCCAGCGCGGGGATGATCAGCGGCACACCGGCGACCGCGGCGGCGCGCAGATATTTGTCGCCGGCAATATGAAAACCGTGCTGGCCGATCATGCGGGTGCAGGCGGAAACGCCGATCAGGGGCTTGCGCGACATGGGATGCTCGTCTTCCGGTTGATGGCCTACCGGAGAGTAGTCTTGTTCATTTTTATAGACAATAGCCGAACGGAGCGGCGATCTCGTGGTTTTTTCAACATCGCACGCCGGAGACGAAAATGCCCCGCAAGTGCCCACTCTGGGCCATCATGGGGCGTCCGGGAGGGCTATTGACAGGCAACAGGCTTTCGGATTGACTCCTAATCGAGCAGTCTGATGATTGAAATTTTTAACAATTAAGGTGCTTCATCATGCTTCCCCCGCCGCGTGCCGTTCAGCTCAACGAAGCGAACGCGTTTCTCAAGGAACACCCGGAGGTGCTTTACATCGACCTCCTCATTGCAGACATGAACGGCGTCGTGCGTGGCAAGCGCATCGAACGCGCCAGCCTGCACAAGGTGTACGAGAAAGGCATCAATCTGCCCGCCTCGCTGTTCGCCCTGGATATCAACGGCATCACCGTGGAAAGCTCCGGTCTGGGCATGGACATCGGTGATTCGGACCGCACCTGCTTCCCGATTCCCAACACGCTCAGCCGCGAACCCTGGCAGCGTCGCCCCACCGCACAGCTGCTGATGACCATGCACGAGCGCGATGGCGAGCCGTTCTTCGCCGACCCGCGCGAGGTGCTGCGCCAGGTGGTGAGCCGCTTCGACGAACTGGGCCTGACCATCTGCGCCGCGTTCGAGCTGGAGTTCTACCTGATCGACCAGGAGAACGTGAACGGCCGGCCGCAACCGCCGCGCTCGCCGATTTCCGGCAAGCGCCCGCAGTCGACCCAGGTCTACCTGATCGACGACCTCGACGAGTACGTCGACTGCCTGCAGGACATTCTCGAAGGCGCCAAGGAACAGGGCATCCCGGCCGACGCCATCGTCAAGGAAAGCGCCCCGGCGCAGTTCGAGGTGAACCTGCATCACGTCGCCGACCCGATCAAGGCCTGCGACTACGCGGTGCTGCTCAAGCGGCTGATCAAGAACATCGCCTACGACCACGAGATGGACACCACCTTCATGGCCAAGCCCTATCCGGGCCAGGCCGGCAACGGGCTGCACGTGCACATCTCGCTGCTCGACAAGGACGGTAACAATATCTTCGCCACCGACAACCCGCTGGAAAGCCAGGCCCTGCGTCACGCCATCGGCGGCGTGCAGGAGACGATGGCCGCATCGATGGCCTTCCTCTGCCCCAACGTGAACTCCTATCGCCGCTTCGGCGCGCAGTTCTACGTACCCAATGCACCGTGCTGGGGCCTGGACAACCGCACCGTGGCGCTGCGCGTGCCGACCGACAGCCCGGACGCCGTACGCATCGAGCACCGCGTCGCCGGCGCCGATGCCAACCCCTACCTGTTGCTCGCCTCCGTACTGGCCGGCATCCACCACGGGCTGACCAACCGCATCGAGCCGAACGCGCCGATCGAGGGCAACTCCTACGAACAGGTGGAACCGAGCCTGCCGTCCAACCTGCGCGACGCGCTGCGCCAGCTCGACGACAGCGAGATCATGGCGCGCTACATCAGCCCGGATTACATCGACATCTTCGTCGCCTGCAAGGAAAGCGAACTGGCCGAGTTCGAGCATTCGATCTCCGACCTCGAATACAACTGGTACCTGCATACCGTCTGATCCACCGGCCCCGCTGCCGCGCGCCCGAACGGGCGTGCAGCGCGGCGCCGTGAGCGGCCGCCCCCTGCCCGGCGCCGAACAATCTCGCCTAGAATCACTCCATTCCTGACCGAATCATCATTTTTCCGCGAGGCCAGCCCATGTCCCGTACCGTCACTGTCGCCGCCACTCAGATGGCCTGCTCCTGGGATCGCCAGGCGAATATCGCCAACGCCGAGAAGCTGGTGCGCGCAGCCGCCGCCAAGGGCGCGCAGATCATCCTGATTCAGGAACTGTTCGAGACCCCCTACTTCTGCCAGAAGCCCAACCCCGAATACCTGCAGCTGGCCACCTCGATCGAGGACAATCCGGCGATCCGGCATTTCCAGAAAGTCGCCGCCGAACTCAAGGTGGTGCTGCCGATCAGCTTCTTCGAGCTGGCCGGCCGCGCGCGCTTCAATAGCATCGCCATCATCGACGCCGACGGCGCGCTGCTCGGCGTCTACCGCAAGAGCCACATCCCGGACGGCCCCGGCTACCACGAGAAGTACTACTTCAATCCCGGCGACAGCGGCTTCAAGGTCTGGCAGACCCGCTATGCACGCATCGGCGTGGCCATCTGCTGGGACCAGTGGTTCCCCGAGACCGCCCGCAGCATGGCGCTGATGGGTGCCGAGCTGCTGTTCTACCCCACCGCCATCGGCAGCGAACCGCACGACCCGAACATCACCTCGCGCGACCACTGGCAGCGCGTGCAGCAGGGCCATGCCGGAGCCAACCTAATGCCGCTGATCGCCAGCAACCGCGTCGGTAAAGAGGAGCAGGACGGCTACGACATCACCTTCTACGGCTCGTCGTTCATCGCCGACCAGTTCGGCGCCAAGGTCGAGGAAATGGACGAAACCAGCGAGGGCGTGCTGGTGCATCCGTTCGATCTCGACCAGCTGGAGCACATCCGCAGCGCCTGGGGCGTGTTCCGCGACCGCCGGCCGAACCTCTACGGCCCGATCCGCACCCTCGACGGCCAGACGCCGTCGGAATGAACGCAGGGTGGAAAACGGCCAACGGCCTTTTCCACCGGTTGCACCCTCGGTGGAAAACGCTGCGCGGTTTTCCACCCTACGAGAGAGATCGCGATGACCACCCTCACCTCCACGCCCCGCCAAGACGGCTTCCACATGCCCGCCGAATGGGCGCCGCACAGCCAGACCTGGATGGTCTGGCCGGAGCGCCCGGACAACTGGCGCAACGACGCCGGCCCGGCGCAGCAGGCCTTCACCGCCGTGGCCAAGGCCATCGCGTGTTTCGAGCCGGTGACCGTGTGCGCCTCGGCCGCGCAATACCTGGCCGCCCGCGAGCAGCTCGACGATCCGCGCATCCGCGTGGTGGAAATCAGCAGCGACGACGCCTGGGTGCGCGACACCGGGCCGACCTTCGTCATCGACGGCAAGGGCGGCCTGCGCGGCGTCGACTGGAGCTTCAACGCCTGGGGTGGCGAGGATGGCGGGCTGTATGCCGACTGGCAGCGCGATGACGAGGTGGCACAGAAGATCCTCGAGATTGAGCGCTGCGACCGTTACCGCACCGAAGGTTTCGTGCTCGAAGGCGGCTCGATCCACGTCGACGGCGAAGGCACGCTGATCACCACCGAGGAATGCCTGCTCAACCGCAACCGCAACCCGCAGCTGTCACGCGAGGAAATCGAGGCGGTGCTCGCCGAGCACCTGGCCATCGACAAGGTGATCTGGCTGCCGTGGGGCCTGTACAACGACGAGACCGACGGCCACGTCGACAACTTCTGCTGCTTCGTGCGGCCCGGCGAGGTATTGCTGGCCTGGACCGACGATGTCAACGACCCCAACTTCGAGCGCTGCCAACAGGCGCTGCGCTGCCTCGACCAGGCGCGCGATGCCCGCGGTCGCGCGCTCAAGGTGCACAAGATGCCGATTCCCGGCCCGCTGTATGCGACCGAGGAAGAATGCGCCGGCGTACAGCCGGCCGAAGGCAGCCAGATACGCGCCGCAACGATCCGCCTGGCCGGCAGCTACGTGAACTTCCTCATCGTCAACGGTGGCATCGTTGCGCCCAGTTTCGACGACCCGCACGATAGCGAGGCCGAGGCCATTCTGCGCCGGCTGTTTCCCGAGCGTGAGGTGGTGATGGTGCCGGGGCGGGAGATTCTGCTGGGCGGCGGCAACATCCACTGCATCACCCAGCAACAGCCGCAACCGTAGGTCGCGGCAAGGTGCGCGCCGGCTAGGCGACGATGACCTGGTTCTTGCCCAGTCGCTTGGCCTTGTACATCGCCGCATCGGCGCGGGCGAATACCGACGCCAGTTCGGCGTCGTCGGCCCGCAGGTAGGTCAGGCCGAAGCTCGCGGTGACGCTGAAGCGCGTCCCGTTCGGAAGGGCGAACGACAGACGCTGGATCTCGCGCTGCAGGCGCTGGGCGATCTGCTCGGCCAGGTCCGGCTGGCAGCCGGGCAGCACCGCGGCAAATTCCTCACCGCCGATGCGGCCGAACACATCGCCACGGCGCAGCACCGAGGCGCCGCACTGCGCCACGCGCTGCAACACCTGGTCGCCGATCGGGTGGCCGTGGGTGTCGTTGATGCGCTTGAAGTCATCGATATCCAGCAGCAGGAACGCCAGTGGCGAAGCGAACTGCTGGGCATGTTCGAATTCGCGCTGCGCGCAGTCGAAGAAGTGCCGGCGGTTGCTGCTCTGGGTCAGCACGTCGGTGGTCGCCAGGCGCTGCAGTTCACCTTCGAGCTGCTTCTTCTCGGTGATGTCCTCGGCGATACCGACGATGATCGGCCCCTGGCCTTTCTCGGCACGCCGGCCGAGGAAACACTTGTCGCTCAACCAGCGCAGCTGGCCGTCGCCGCGGATGATGCGGTACTCGCGGGTTTCGACGGCGCCCTCGTCGAGCACCTCGAGCAGGCTCTTCTGCGCATAGTCCAGGTCATCCGGGTAGATGCTGTTGCGCCACTCGCCGTAGTCGGCCAGCAGCAGCGCCGCCGAGCGGCCGAAGATCTGCTCGTAGGCCGGGCTGACGTAGACCATCCGCTGCGCCTGCCAGTCGAAGGCCCAGAGCACGGCGTTGACGCCGCCGAGCAGGGTGCTGAACAGCTGATCGCGCGCGCTCAGGCGCGCCACCTCGCCGCGCGCATGCATCAGCGCCATCAGCGTCTGCGCATCTACGCCCGGCAGCATCCCTATCCCCTTTTCGCTTCGCTTGCTCGCCAACTGCATGTGCTCGTCCCAACCCGCCGCAACCGTCTGCCGCAGCAGCTTCAATGATTCAAGAAGCTGTTCAGAGAGTCGGCAACCGACAAAGTTCCGGGGCGGCACCCAACGGTCGCTTGCGCCGTCCGAAAGGTCATGAGCAAGCAACGCGGGCGGCGCATCTCGCAGAGACCGCGAACAAGACCGACCGTCGCCTGGCAGCTGATTTTCCGTCGCCCTTGGGGTGTG
The DNA here is from genome assembly GCF_056336065.1 of Stutzerimonas sp. 21-1. Taxonomy (NCBI): domain Bacteria; kingdom Pseudomonadati; phylum Pseudomonadota; class Gammaproteobacteria; order Pseudomonadales; family Pseudomonadaceae; genus Stutzerimonas; species Stutzerimonas sp. 21-1. The sequence goes on from NZ_CM150500.1 coordinate 3,862,927, forward strand.
ATGACCAACATGTTGGCGCCGGCCCCTGCAAACCGCCGCACGAGTTGGTCTACAATTCGCGCCCTCATGATGTCAGTACGCCATCACCCGTTCGTTTCTGGAATCTGCCGGCGATGCAGCATCTGTCTGACGCTCCCTCTCCCGTGTGCCGTGCGGCCGCACACCGCTGCTGCCGGAACGCTCCATGCGCATGACCTTTCTGCGTCTGCCCAAGCCCCGGCGATTGTTCGGCCTCGGCAGCCTGCTGCTGGTGCTGCTGTTCGGCGCACTGGCGCTCAACGACCATTTCGGCCGCGCGGCACTCTGGAAACTGGAAGTCAGCAACCAGGGCAACCTGCAAAGCCTCGCGCTGCAAAGCGCGCAGCGCGGCCAGGAACGTCAGGCGCAGACGCTCGCCGCCACGCTGGCGGAAGATCCGCGGGTGCTCGCGGCGATGCGCCAGCTCGACCAGCTGCTGCGTACCGGCACGCCGTGGAGCGATTCGCGGGTACGCGTCCTGCGGCTGCGGCTGAGCGACTACCTGCTGCCGGCGTGGCAGGCCATGCAGCCCCAGCAGGGCACGCAACTGCAGCTGTTCTGGGGTACGGACGGCTACAACGTGCTGCGCATGCAGCGCCCCGATGCCTATGCAGATCCCCAGGCCGCACAGCGCCCGCTGCTCGCTGCGGCGCTGCGTGAAGGGCATCCCCAGGTCGGCCTGGACATCGGCCGCCAGGGCGCCAGCAATCGCAGCATCGTGCCGCTACGCGGTGAGGGTGAGGCCGCCGGCGAGGTCATCGGCGCGCTGGAGGTCGGCTTCGACGCCCTGCCCCGACTGGACGAGCTGGGCGAGCAGCTGCGCGCCGGCCTGGCGCTGATCGTCGATCGCAAGGCGTTGCTCGCCGCACAGGTGCCGCCGCCGGTCGGCGCCCAGCTGGGCCGCGACAGCGACTGGCTGCTGGTCGGCCACTCGGCTACGCAGGTGCTGCACTGGGCGCAGCGGGAGCTGCTGCCGGCACCGGCGAGCGGCATGGCGCAGCGCGTGCTGGAGGCGGACGGGCGCAGCTTTCTGGTCAACCAGATTCCGCTGCACGATACCCGGCAGCAGCAGGCGGTGCGCGCGCCAGTGGCCGCCGCGCTGGTCTGGCGCGACATCAGCGCACTGGTCGCCGAGCGCGTGCGGGCCGAGGAGCTGGTACTGCTGAAATGGGGCATGGCCTGGCTGATCGCCGAGCTGCTGCTGTGGCTGCTGGTGTTCCTGCTGCAACGGCGCCTGATCGTCCAGGAACAGCACCGCCTCAGCCAGCAGCAACAGGCCCGCAGCCACCAGCGCATGCTCGAACGCGCGCAGAAGATCGCCAGCCTGCTGCCGGGTATGGTCTTCCAGCTCAAGCGCTACGCCGGCGGTCGCTACGCCTTCCTCTATATCAGCGAAGGCGCCAGTGCGCTGTATGGTCAGAACGCCACCGAGCTGATCGGCGATCCGCGCCTGGCGATGCGCAGCGTGCACCCCGACGATCTGCCGCGCCTGCGCCACACGCTCACCCGCGCGATCCGCGAAGGCAGCGCAGCCACCGAATTCCGCCTCGACAACCCGCAGCGCGGCACGCTCTGGCTGGAGGGCCGCGCCAGCGCCGAGACGCTCGCCGATGGCTCGGTGCTCTGGCACGGCGTCGTCACCGAGATCACCGAACTGATGCAGGCCACCCGCGCGCTGCAGCAGAGCGAGAGTCGCTACCGCGGCATGGTCAGCAACCTGCCCGGCGCGGTCTATCGCTGCAGCGACGACGCCGAACGCCGCATGCACTACCTGAGCGATGGCATCGAACGCCTGACCGGCTACCCGGCGGACGACCTGATCGGCGAGCACGCGCGCAGCTATTTGAGCCTGGTCCATCCCGACGACCGGCCACAGGCGCGGCGCCCGGCGGGCCAGGACGTCTACGAACTCACCTACCGCATCCGCGACGCCAGCGGTCGCGGGCTCTGGCTGCGCGAGCGCGGCCGGCTGCTGCACGACGCCGACAGCGGCGAAGCGTGGTGCGAAGGTTTCATCTGGGACATCACCGCGCACCGCCGCGCCCAGCAGGACATGCAGGAGCGCGAGCGCTACCTGAGCATGCTGATCGCCAACGTCATCGACGCGATCATCATCATTGACCAGCGCGGCATTATCGAAACCTTCAACCACGCCGCCGAGACCGTGTTCGGCTACAGCGCCGCGCAGGTGCTCGGGCGCAACCTGTCGATGCTGATGCCCGAGCCCGATCGCTCGGCGCATGACGGCTACCTCGACACCTACGCCCGGCGCGGCATCCCCCGCGCGCTGGAGCAGAACCGCGAGCTGACCGCGCTGCGCAGCAATGGCGAAACCTTCACCATCGAACTGCGCGTATCGCAAATCACCCACCACGGCGAATGCAAGTTCATCGGCCTGGTGCGCGACATCACCGAGCGCAAGCGCATCGAACGACTGAAGAGCGAGCTGGTCTCCATCGTTAGTCACGAACTGCGCACGCCGCTGACCTCCATTGCCGGCGCGCTCGGGCTGATCACCGGCGGCGCACTCGGCGAGGCGCCGGCGCCGATGCGCGACATGCTCGCCATCGCCCAGCAGAACAGCCTGCGCCTGGGCCGGCTGATCGACGACCTGCTGGACATGGACAAGCTGGTCGCCGGCAAGATGACCTTTGCCCTGCGCATACAACCGCTGCGCCCGCTGCTGGAACAGGCGCTGGCCAGCAACCGCGGTTATGCCGGGCAGCAGAATGTGCGGCTGGTTCTGCGCGGTGAGGCGGACCCGCTGGTCAATGTCGACGAGGATCGTCTGCAGCAGGTGCTGGCCAACCTGCTGACCAACGCCATCAAGTTCTCGCCGGCCGACGGCGTGGTCGAACTGAGCAGCGAACGGCGCGGCGAGCGGGTCTGGGTCGGCGTGCGCGACCAGGGCCCCGGCGTGCCGGAGGCGTTTCGCGCGCGGATCTTCGAGAAATTTTCCCAGGCCGATTCGTCCGATACCCGGCAGAAGGGCGGCACCGGCCTGGGCCTGGCGATCAGCAAGGAGCTGATCGAGCACATGGGCGGGCGCATCGGCTTCGACTCCGTGGCCGGCCAGGGCGCCTGCTTCTGGTTCGAACTGCCCGTCGCCACCCCCGCACCGTTCGAGCGCCCCAACGAACCGATTGGCAACCACCGGAGAACATCGCATGAGTGAGCTACGACGCATCCTCCACGTCGAGGACGATCCGTCCATCCAGGCCGTGGCCCGCCTTGCGCTCGAAGTGGTTGGCGGCTTTCAGGTGCTCTCCTGCGCCTCGGGCACGCAGGCCCTGGACGAAGTCGAGACCTTCGCCCCCGACTTCATCCTGCTGGACGTTATGATGCCGGGCATGGACGGTCCGCAGACACTGCGGTGCCTGAGCGAACGCATCGATCTGACGCAGGTGCCGGTGGCCTTCATGACCGCCAAGGTGCAGCCGCGCGAGATCGAGCACCTGCGCAGCCTCGGCGCCCGCGACGTGATCATCAAACCGTTCGATCCGATGCGCCTGGCCGATCAGATTCGCAGCATCTGGGCGGCTGGCCGATACTAGGGTCTGTTGAGTCACCGTCGTCCCGCGTCGGGCTGGCGACATTCGGCGCGGCAACGCGGCTCGCGACGAAACCTCGACAGCCCCTGGGGCGCTAGCCACCCGACCCAAGCAACCGTGCAGGCTTCCATGCAGTCAACGCCACCGAGCCCAGCGTCACCCCCGGCGCCCTCCGCGCCCCGCGAGCTGTCGAGGCTGGCGGCGCTGCTGCGCTACGAGATCCTCGATACGCCGGAGGAAGACCAGTTCGACGACTTCACCGTGCTCGCCGCGCGCCTGTGCGGGACGCCGATCGCGCTGATCTCGCTGGTCGACGAGCGCCGCCAGTGGTTCAAGAGCCGGGTGGGCCTGGGGGTCAGCGAAACCCCGCGGGAAATCTCCTTCTGCACGCACACCATCGCCGGCAGCGGCATCTTCGAAGTCGCCGATGCGCAGCAGGACCCACGCTTCGCCAACAACCCGCTGGTCACCGGCGAGCCGCACATCCGCTTCTACGCCGGCGCGCCGCTGAATACCCCGGATGGCTACCAGCTCGGCACGCTCTGCGTCATCGACCGCCAGCCGCGCCAGCTCGACGCCGAGCAGCGCGACACCCTGGCGCGTCTGAGCCGCCAGGTCATGCGCCTGTTCGAGGCGCGCCTGCTGGCACACCGGCACGCCGAACAGGCCGCGCTGCAGCAGGCGATGCTCGACAGCGCCACCTCGGCGGTGCTGGTCACCGATGTCGACGGCCATATCGCCAGCCTCACCCCCACCGCCGAGCGACTGCTCGGCTTCAGCCAGCAGGAGCTGCTCGGCCAGCCGCTGGTCGGGCTGTTCGACCCGCGCGCGCTGCAGCGGCACGCCGCGGTACTGAGCGCCGAACTGGGCCGGCCGTTGGCTAGCGACTTCGCCGCGCTCACCACGCCGCTGCCCAACTGCCGGCGGGAAATGTCGCGCTGGCAGCTGCGCCATCGCAACGGCGCCGAGGTGCCGGTGCTGCTCAGCGTCGCGCCGATCCGCGACGATCAGGATGCGCCGCGCGGCTACCTGATCAGCGCCTACGACCTGGCCTATCAGGAGCAGCTGCGCCTGCGTCTGCAGCAGATCGCCGCGCAGGTGCCTGGCATGCTCTTCCAGTTCCAGTGGCGGCCGAACGCACCGGGACGCTTCCTCTACGTCAGCGAGGGTGTCGAGGCGATCTACGCGCTGACGCCCGCCGAGCTGAGCACCAGCATCGCGCCGATCTTCGCGCGGGTGCCGCTTGCGGACCGCCCGGCCCTGCTGCGCAGCATTCGTCAGGCCACCTCCAGCCTGAGCAGCTGGCATGCCGAACATCGCATCGATCACCCGCGCAAGGGCCTGATCTGGATCGAAGCGCGCGCCACGCCGCTGCCGCAGGCCGATGGCTCGGTGCTCTGGCACGGCCTGGTCACCGACATCACCGCACGCAAGGCCGAGCAGCTCGAGCTGGACAAGCAGCAGGAAATGAACCGCCGCCTGCTCGAAGCGCTGTCCGAAGCCGTCATCGCCTGCGACGCGGCCGGCAACCTGACGCTGTTCAACGAAAAGGCCAAGCAGTGGCACCGCGCCGATGTGCTGCCGATCCACGTGCAGGAGTGGAGCGCGCATTACCGGCTGTGCCTGCCCGACGGCGTGACGCCGATGCCGGCCGAGCGGATTCCGCTGTGGCGCGCGCTGCACGGCGAGCGCATCAGCAACGAGGAAATGACCCTGATCGCCGGCGACGCGCCGCGCCAAGTGCTGGTCAACGCCGACCCGCTGTACACCTCCGCCGGCGAGCCGATGGGCGCGGTGGCGGTGCTGCACGATATTACCGAACGCAAGCGCATCGAACGGCTGCAGCGCGAGTTCATCTCCACCGTCAGCCACGAACTGCGCACCCCGCTGACCTCCATCACCGGCGCGCTGGCGCTGCTCGGCTCCGATGTCATGGGCGTGGTGCCGGGCGAGATGCGCGAGCTGCTGGACATCGCCTACCAGAACAGCCAGCGGCTCGGCGCGCTGATCGACGACCTGCTCGACATGGACAAGCTGGCCGCCGGCAAGATGCGCTTCGTCCCACGCGTGCAGGCGCTGCAACCGCTGCTGCAGCAGGCGCTGAGCGGCAATCGCGGCTACGCCGAACGCCACGGCGTGCACTTTCGGCTACAGCCCGGCGAGGCCCTGCGGGCGCGCGTCGACGACCGCCGCCTGCATCAGGTGCTGAGCAACCTGCTGGCCAATGCGGCGAAATTCTCGCCGCCCGGGGAAACCGTCGAGCTGCGTGCCGAGCGACGTGACGACCGGGTACGCGTCAGCGTCCGAGACCGGGGTCCGGGAATCCCCGCCGGTTTTCGCGAGCGGGTTTTCCAGAAGTTCGCCCAGGCCGACTCGTCCGACAGTCGCCAGCAGGGCGGCACCGGCCTGGGTCTGGCGATCAGCAAGGAGCTGATCGAGCACATGGGCGGACGCATCGGCTTCGATTCGGTCGAAGGCGAGGGCGCCTGTTTCTGGTTCGAACTGCCCTGCGAGCCATCCGCGACGGCCGAGGAAGGCGCCCGATGAGAGAGCTCAAACGCATTCTGCATGTCGAGGACGTACCGTCGATCCAGGTGATCACCCGCATCGCGCTGGAAAAGCTCGGCGGTTTCGAGGTGCTCAGCTGCCCCTCCGGTCAGGCCGCACTGGAGCAGGTCGAGGCATTCGCTCCGCAGCTGATCCTGCTGGACGTGATGCTGCCGCAGATGGACGGCGTCGAGTTGCTGCGCCAACTCGCCGAACGCATCGACCTGAGCGACGTGCCCGTGGTGTTCCTGACCGGCAACCTGCAGTTCGAGGAACACGACGAGCTGTCCCGACTGGGCATGCGCGCCGTGCTGCACAAGCCGTTCGACCCGCTGCAGCTGGCCACCCAACTGCGCACCATCTGGGAGGAGCGTCACCATGCTGTCTGAGGGCGCACTCGCCGAACTGCAGCGCCAGCTGCAACTGCAGAACGAGCAGTTCGCCGAGCGCCTGCGCCACGAGCTGCCGGCACTCGGCGAGCTGGCCGGCGAACTGCAGCACAGCGGCAGGCCGGCGCAACGCCGCGAGCAGGTCCGGCGGATCCGCGAGCAACTGCACAAGCTGGCCGGCGCGGCAGGCAGCTTCGGCTTCGGTCCGCTCGGCGAGCGCGCGCGCGTGCTCGAACAACGCGCAAACCGCTGGCTCGACAGCAGCAAGCCGAGCGCGCAGGCGCTCGGTGCGTTCGCCCGCGCCGTGCGCCAGTTCGCCGAGTTCGCCTGGCACGACAGCCATGCGGTACCCGACCTAGGTCCCGGCGATCTGCACGACGAGCCGCTGCCGGGCTGCCGTATCTATCTGCTGGAAAGCGATGCCGTCGCCGGCGCCGGCATGGCGCAGACGCTGGACAACTTCGGCTACGAAACGCTGCTGTGCCGCGATTTCCCCACGCTGCAGCAGGCCGTCGAGCAGCAGCTACCGGATGCGCTGATCGTCAGCGTCAGGCGCGACGACGAGCTGCTGCCGATCGCCGCGCTGCAGCAGCGCCTGGGCACCCCGCTGCCGCTGCTGGCGATCCATGCGGACGCCGGCTTCGCCAGCCAGCTGGCCGCCGTGCGTGCCGGCGCCCAAGGCTTCTTCTCCCGTCCGCTGGACCTCGCCCAGCTGGAGAACAGCCTGGAGCGCTGCCTGAACCGCCAGCAGGGCGAACCCTATCGGGTGCTGATCGTCGACGACGACCACGCCCTGGCCGAGCGCTACGGCCTGGTGCTGCGCAACTCGCAGATGCAGGTGCAGACGCTCAGCGAGCCGCAACGCGTGCTGGAGCTGATGCACACCTTCAATCCCGAGGTGCTGGTGCTGGATGTCGACATGCCCGGCTGCAGCGGTCCGGAGCTGGCGCAGATGATTCGCCTGCACGACGAATGGCTGCGGGTGACGATCATCTACCTGTCCGCCGAGACCGACATCAACCGGCAGATGGCCGCGCTGCTCAAGGCCGGCGACGACTTCCTCAGCAAGCCGCTGGGCGACAGCGAACTGATCGCCGCGGTGTACTCCCACGCCCAGCGCGCCCGCTCGCTGAGCACCGCGCTGTCGCGCGACAGCCTGACCGGCCTGCTCAAGCACGCCGACATCAAGGACCAGCTGGCCATCGAAGTGCAGCGCGCCAGCCGGGCCAGCAAGCCGACCAGCGTGGTGATGCTCGACCTCGACCACTTCAAGCAGGTCAACGACCGCTACGGCCACGCCGCCGGTGACAGCGTCATCCGCGCGCTGGCCAATCTGCTGCGGCAGCGCCTGCGGCGGATCGACAGCCTCGGCCGCTACGGCGGCGAGGAATTCGTCGCGGTGCTGCCCGAATGCACCGCCGAGGAGGCGCGGCGCATCTTCGACGAGATCCGCGAGCGCTTTGCCACGCTGACCTTCAACGCCAGCGACGCGCGCAGCTTCACCGTCTCGCTCAGCGCCGGCATCAGCGCCACGGACGGCGAGACCCCGCCGGCGGTGCTGCTCGAACAGGCCGATCAGGCGCTGTACATCGCCAAGCGCGACGGCCGCAACCAGGTCCGCATCGCCAGCGCCGGCTGACCGCCGAACCACCGCGCACCTCGCGAGTCCAACTCCATAGCCCGAATCCGGACGGCCATGCCATGCGCGCTCGTCCAGCGGCACAAGGAGTCCAGTTTGCATACCCGGCCCGCCATACGCTGGCATCCGTTCGCCTTTGTCGTTGCGTTCATGCTACTGGTCGCCCTCGGCTGGCAAGGCAAGCGCACCCAGGAAGCGGTGCTGCAGACCAACCAGGCCGTCAGCCAGAGCCTCGAAACCATCACGGCGATCCAGGCGATTCGCTCCGCGCTGCAGGACATCGAAACCGGCACGCGCGGCTTCGTCATCACCGCCGACGAGGCCTATCTCGACGCCTATGCCAGCGGCCTGATCGAACTGGAAGCCCACCGCCGCCAGCTGCAGGAGCTCGCCGACGCGCGCGGCTACCCGCAGCAGCGCTGGTTCGAGCAGTTCGACAGCACCGCCGCCGAGCGCCTGACCATCGCGGCCAGCAATATCCGCGTGCGCCGCGAGAGCGGCCTGGCCGTCGCCGCCACGCACCTGCACCAGGCCGGCGGCAAACAGCTCATGGACCGCCTGCGCGCACTGCTCGACGATGTCGAAAACCGCGAGCGGCAACAGCTCTTCGATGCCAACCGGGCGGTTCGCGAGACCATCGCCCACAGCCGCCGCGTGGCGCTGATCGGCAGCCTGCTGGTGGCCGCGCTGTTTTTCGCCGCGCTGTGGGCGGTGCGCCGCAACCTGGCCACGCGCCAGGCGCTGGCCCGTCAGGCACAGGCCGGCGAGGCACGACTGGATGCGCTGCTGCAGACCATTCCCGATCAGCTGTATGCGATCGACGCCCAGCGGCAGGTTTCCAGCCTGTCGCAGCCGCGCAGCATCCGCGGCCCGGCGCCGCAGGCCATCGAACCGCTGCTGCTCGACCTGCTGGCGCAGCCGGATGCCGACTACCCGCGGCAGAACATCTGGTGCGAGGTGGCCAGCCGGCGCATGTTCGAGGTCCGCCTGCTGCCCACCGGGCTCGGCGACCACCTGGCCATCGCCCGCGACATCACCGAGCTGCAGCGCAACCGTGACAGCCTGCAGCAGCAGCAGGCGTTCCTGCGCAAGGTGGTCGACACCGACGAGAACCTGATCTTCGTGCGCGACGCCCACGGCCGCTTCCTGCTCTGCAACACCGCCTTCGCCGCCCTGCTCGACTGCCAGCCGCAGCACATCGAGCAGCGCCGCCTCGACGAGCTGCCGGGCGCGCAACGGCTGCTGCCGTTGTTGCAGGGCGAAAGCGAACTGCTCGCCGGCGGCGAACTGCGCAGCAGCGATGTCAGCCTCATCGACGCCTTCGGCCAGGAACGCTGGCTGCAACTGGTCAAGCGGCCGCTGCGGCTGTCGCCGAGCATCTGCCACGTGGTCACCGTGGCGGTGGACATCTCCCTGCGCCGGCGCATGGAACAGATGAAGACCGAGTTCATTTCCACCGTGAGCCACGAGCTGCGCACGCCGCTGACCGCGATCCGCGGCGCGCTGGGCATGCTCGCCAGCGGTTTCGTCGCGCCCGGCACGGCCGAGGCACAGCCGCTGCTGGAAATCGCCCACAAGAACAGCGAGCGCCTGGTGCGCCTGATCAACGACATCCTCGACATCGAAAAGCTCGAGGCCGGCCGCCTGACCTTCGACCTGCGCCTGTGCGACGTGCGCGCGCTGGTCGCGCAGGCGCTGCACGACATCGAACCCTATGCGCGCAGCTTCGACGTGCACCTGCAGCAGGTGCCGCCGGACGCCGCCGCACGCGTCGAGGCCAACCTCGACCCGGACCGCTTCGCCCAGATCATGGCCAACCTGCTGTCCAACGCGATCAAGCACTCGCCCGCCGGCGGCTGCGTCAGCGTCGACCTGCGCAGTGGCGACAACGGCCTCGAACTCGGCGTGCAGGATCAGGGGCCGGGCATCCCGGAAAGCTTTCGCGGGCGCATCTTCGAGCGCTTCGCCCAGGCCGACGCCTCCGACGCCCGCCGCCGCGGCGGCACCGGCCTCGGCCTGGCGATCACCCGCTCGCTGGTCGAGCAGCTGCACGGCAGCATCGGCTTCGACAGCCAGGAAGGCCGTGGCACGCGCTTCTGGCTGCGCCTGCCGCTGGCGGCCGCGCCGGCACCCGCGCCGGCCCCTGCGCTCGCACCGCCAGCCGCAACCGGGCAGAGCCGCATCCTCATCGTCGAACCGGATTGCGCCGCGGCCGCGCGGCTGGCCGAGACACTGCATGAGCAGGGCTACGCCACGCTGCTGGCCGCCACGGCGCTGGACGCCCGCGAGCTGCTGGCCGAATACCGCGTCCAGGCGCTGACGCTCAGCCCGGCGCTCGCCGACGAGGACGTCGGCGCCTTTCTCCAGAGCCTGCGCAGCCAGCCGGCCTACCGCCATCTGCCGGTGCTGATCGTTGGCCTGCAGCCGCAGCGCCGCGACGAAGACGACGGCCAGCTGCGCGGCGGCGCGGTGCGCGTGATCGACTGGCTGCCCAAGCCGGTCGACCCGGCGCGGCTGCTGGATGTGGTCAACGCCTGCCTGACCGAGCACCCGGCACGGCCGCGCATCCTGCATGTCGAGGACGACCAGGACCTGCGCCTGCTGCTGGCGCGGCAGATCGAGCCGCTGGACATCGAACTGCAGGGCGCCGCCAGCCTGGCCGAGGCGCGCCGCCTGCTCGGCGCGCAGAGCTACCAGCTGGCGATCGTCGACCTGATGCTGCCCGACGGCGACGGCAGCGAGCTGTTCGACCAGCTGGCGCAGGCCGTACCGCCGCCGCCGGTGATCATCTTTTCCGCGCTGGATGCGCCCGTGCACGACAGCCGGCTGGTCCTGCGCCAGCTGGTCAAATCCCGCCACGACGGCCGTGAGCTGGGGGCGCTGATCCAGCACCTGTTGCACCACCGTACCCCCGCAACCGAGGCAGACGAGGACGATGCATGAGTGAATCCAGCGGCCAACGCATCCTGATGGTGGAGGACGAAGAAGACATTTCCTTCCTGGTGCGCTTCATGCTCGAGCGCCACGGCTTCAGCGTCGATCACGCAGCCAACGGGCGGGAGGCACTGGACCTGATCGCCGGTTCGCCGCCGCCCGACCTGACCCTGATGGACATCATGCTGCCGTACCACGACGGTCTCGAACTGATCGAACGCCTGCGCGCGCAGCCTGGCTGGGAACGGGTGCCGGTGCTGATGCTGACCGCCAAGGCCCGCGAGGTGGACATCGTCCGCGCGCTGGAGCTGGGCGCCGACGACTACGTGACCAAGCCGTTCCAGCCGGAGGAATTGCTGGCGCGCATCCGCCGCCTGCTGCGGAGGCCGCGATGAAACGGTGGCTCTGGCTGGCGCTGGCACTCTGCACGCCGCTGGCGCAGGCCGATGTCGCCACCGCGCAGCGCCAGGTCGAAGCCCAGCAGCTCGGCGCCGCGCAGGCGACGCTCGAAGCGCATCTGGCGCGCCAGCCGGAAGACGCCGAGGCGCAGTTCCTGCTGGCGCGCGTGCTGGCCTGGCAGGGCCGCACGCAACAGGCACTGGCACGCTATCGACAGCTGCTGCAACGCGAACCGGACAATGCCGACTACCTGCTCGGCCAGGGTCAGGCGCTGCTCTGGGCCGGCCGGCCGCGCGCCGCGCTGGAGGTGCTGGAACGCGCCGCGCGCCACGCGCCGGAGTATGCCGAGGTGCAGCAGCTCATGCAGCAGGCCCGTGCCACACTGACCTCGCCGGCCACCGCTACCGCACCGGCCCTCGCCGAGCCGCCGCGGCGACGCCACGAGCTGGAACTGTCGACCCGCCGCGACTGGCTCGACAGCGGCTACGACGACTGGCGCAGCCAGCGCCTGGACTACGCCTCGACCCAGCCCGAAGGGCTCGGCTGGTACGCCGCGCTGCTGCGCGAACAGCGCTTCGGCGAGTGGGATCGCGGCGCCGAACTCGGCGGTGTGCTGCCGCTGGACGCCAACTGGACCCTCCAGTCGGAAGTCGGCTACCAGCCTTCGCCGCATTTCCTGCCGCAGTGGCATGCCGACCTGCGTCTACAGCGGCGCCTGCCGGCGGGCTTTCTCGGCGCGGCGAGCATCCGTCGTACCGAGTACGAAACCACCCGCGTCGATCGTCTGGCGCTCAGCGGCGAGCGCTACTGGAATGCCTGGCGCGCCAGCTACACGCTCAACCTGACCGACGTGCAGAACGCCGGCACGCCGGTCGGCCACGACCTGGCGCTGGACTACTACTACGACAACCTCAGCTACGCCGGCCTGCGCCTGACCGTCGGCGAGGAAGAAGCCGTCGAGGAGCAGCGACTGATCACCAGCGATGTGCGCGCCATCGGCCTACAGGGGCGCCACTGGCTCAACAGTGGCTGGGCGCTGACCTGGGAATTCGGCCAGCATCGCCAGGGCGACTACTACCAGCGCCGCTGGTTGCAGCTGGGGCTGCGCCATGCCTTCTGAGTGGCTCGCCGGCTGCCCGAGCTGGCTGTGCGCCCCGCTGCTCGACCTCTGGCCGCAGGACCGCATGCTGCAGCTGGCTCTGCAGGCGGCGCTGGCCTTGAGCGCGCTGACCCTGCTGGTGATGCTGCAGGTTCTGCTGCTCGGCGAACTGGCGCGCCGTCGCGCCGCGCGCCGCCAGCAGTTCAACGAACAATGGCGCCCGCTGTTCGCCCTCTGCAGCCTCGGCGAGGAGCTGCCCGACCCGTTGCCGGCGCTGCCGCGTCGGCAACGCCTGTGGTTCCTGCTGCAATGGAACCGCACCCAGCTGCAGCTGCGCGGCAGCGCCCGCGAGCGGATGAACCGCGCACTGCTGGCGCTGGGCATGGATCGGCACGCGCTGGAGCTGCTGCGCGGGCGGGTGCGCAGCAAGCTGATCGGCCTCACCTGTCTGCGCCACCTCGCCGACCCGGCGCACTGGGACGCGGTGCAGCCGCTGCTGTTCAGCCGCAATGCCAGCGTCTCGCTGGCCAGCGCCTACACGCTGATCGCCATGCAGCCGGCGCGCGCCATGCAACTGATCCTGCCGGCCGCCGCGGCGCGTACCGACTGGGCCTTGCCGCGTCTGGCGGGCCTCTGTCAGCAGGCCGGCGAGCAGGCGGTGACCGAACCGCTGCTGGCGGCCCTGGCCGATCCGGTGATTGCTGGCCGCGAGCGGCTGATCGCACTGTTGCCGCATGGCGAGCCACGCCAGGTCGCGCCCTGGGCACGGGCGCAGCTGGACGAAGGTGCCGCGGCCGAGCACCAGCAGGTCGCGCTGCGCTGCCTGACCGAGCTGGGCGATCCGCGTGACCGCCCGCGCCTGTTGCTGGCGCTCGCCCATAGCGAGCCGGATGTGCGCCTTCACGCGCTGCAGGCGCTGGGCCGGCAGGCACGCAGCGATGATGCAGAACTCTTCCTGCCGCTGCTCGCCGACCAAAACTGGGGCGTCCGACAGGCAGCCGCCGATGGCCTGGCCGCGCTGCCCGGCACCAGCCTCGAGCGCCTGCAGGCACTGCTTGCCCAGGTGCCGGACCGCTACGGCCAGGACGCCCTGCGCCGCGCCATCGCAGAGGTACGCCGATGAGTATCGACTGGCTGTGGTGGCTGCAGCTGGGCTTCATCCTCTACTTCCTGCTGCTCAACGGCATGTACCTGCTGCTCAACGTGCTGTCGATGGCGAGCCTCACCGGCTACATGCGCCAGCGCGCCGAAGTCGGCGAGATCACGCCTTATCTCGGCGTCGAGCCGCCGGTTTCCGTGCTGATGCCGGCCTTCAACGAAGAGGCGACGATCCGCACCTCGGTGCGCTCGATGCTGCAGCTGCAGTACCCGGAGTTCGAAGTGCTGGTGATCAACGACGGCTCGAAGGACGCCACGCTGGCGCTGCTGATCGAGGAGTTCGATCTGGTGGCGCACCCCGCCCCGCTGCGCCAGAGCGTGCCCCACCAACCCATCGAGGCGGTCTACCGCTCGCGCCGTTACGCCAACCTGCGGGTCATCGACAAGCTCAACGGCGGCAAGGCCGATGCGCTGAACGCCGGCATCAATGCCGCGCGCCACGGCCTGTTCTGCGGCGTCGATGCCGACTCCATCCTGCAGCGCGACAGTCTGCTGCGCGTGGTGCAGCCGTTTCTCGAGGACGAACGCACCGTCGCCGCCGGCGGTACGGTGCGCATCGCCAACGGCTCGCAGGTGCGTGGCGGCTTCCTGATCCAGGCCGGCCTGCCGCACAACTGGCTGGCGCGTCTGCAGATCGTCGAGTATCTGCGCGCCTTTCTCTTCGGGCGCCTCGGCTGGTCGCCGCTCAATGCGGTGCTGATCATTTCCGGCGCCTTCGGTCTATTCGACCGCGAACGGGTGATGGCCGTCGGCGGCTATCGCACCGACACCGTCGGCGAGGACATGGAACTGGTGGTACGCCTGCACCGCTACCATCGCGAACGGCGCCTGCCCTATCGCATCCGCTACCTGCCCGATCCGATCTGCTGGACCGAATGCCCCGAAGACCCCGGCACCCTCGGTCGCCAGCGCAGCCGCTGGCAACGCGGACTGGCCGAAAGCCTGAGCCGGCACGCACGGCTGGCCTTCAGCTTGCGCGGCGGCGCCGCCGGCTGGCTGGCCTGGCCGTTCATGGCGCTGTTCGAGTGGCTGGGGCCGCTGATCGAGCTGGCCGGCTACGCCTTCATGCTCGGCGGTTTCGCCGTCGGTGCGGTGTCCTATGCGGCGCTGGCGGCGTTCCTGCTGGTGGCTATCGGCATGGGCATCCTGCTGTCGGTCAACGGGCTTCTGCTGGAAACCCTGTCGTTTCGCGTCTACGAACGGCGCCGCGACATGCTGCGGCTGTTCCTGATGGCGGTGCTGGAGAATTTCGGCTATCGCCAGCTCAACACGCTCTGGCGCTGCCGCGGACTCTGGCAGTGGTTCTCGCGGCGCAAGCACCACTGGGGGGCGATGCGCCGCAGCGGGCGCTGGGGGCAGTAGGCGAAGGGCCGGCACGCGGCCGACCCTGCGTCATCGCCGTCAGAGCTTGATCCAGGTGGCCTTCAGCTCGGTGTACTTGTCGAAGGCGTGCAGCGACTTGTCGCGGCCGTTGCCGGACTGCTTGAAGCCACCGAACGGCGCGGTCATGTCGCCACCGTCGTACTGGTTGACCCACACGCTGCCGGCGCGCAACGCCCGCGCGGTGCGGTGTGCCTTGGACAGGTCGGCGGTCCACACCGCCGCGGCTAGGCCGTAGGGCGTGTCGTTGGCGATCGCCAGCGCTTCCTCGGCGCTGTCGAAGGTGATCACCGAGAGCACCGGGCCGAAGATCTCTTCCTGGGCGATCTTCATCGCGTTGCCGACGCCGTCGAAGATGGTCGGCTCGACGTACAGCCCGCCGGTTTCCTCCAGGGTGCGCTGGCCGCCAAGCAGCACCTGCGCACCCGCCGCGCGGCCGGCCTCGATGTAGCCGAGCACGGTATTGAGCTGCTGGGTATCGACCAGCGCGCCGACGTTGGTCGCCGGGTCCAGCGGGTTGCCAGGCTTCCAGGCCTTGAGCGCCTCGACCACCAGCGGCAGGAAGCGCTCCTTGATCGAACGCTCCACCAGCAGCCGCGAGCCGGCGGTGCAGACCTCGCCCTGGTTGAAGGCGATGGCGCCGGCCGCGGCCTGGGCGGCCGCCTGCAGATCGGGCGCATCGGCGAAGACGATGTTCGGGCTCTTGCCGCCGGCCTCCAGCCAGACGCGCTTCATGTTGGATTCGCCGGCATAGATCATCAGCTGCTTGGCCACGCGGGTGGAGCCGGTGAACACCAGGGTGTCGACGTCCATGTGCAGCGCCAGCGCCTTGCCGACCGTGTGGCCGTAGCCCGGCAGCACGTTGAGCACGCCGGCCGGGATGCCCGCCTCGATCGCCAGCCGGGCGATGCGGATGGCGGTCAGCGGCGATTTCTCCGACGGCTTGAGCACCACCGAGTTGCCGGTGGCCAGCGCCGGGCCGAGCTTCCAGCAGGCCATCATCAGCGGGAAATTCCACGGCACGATGGCCGCCACCACGCCGACCGGCTCGCGGGTCACCAGACCGAGCTGGTCGTGCGGCGTCGGCGCGACTTCGTCATAGACCTTGTCGATCGCCTCGCCGCTCCAGCGCAGCGCCCGCGCCGCGCCGGGGACGTCCACCGCCAGCGAATCGCCGATCGGCTTGCCCATGTCGAGGGTTTCCAGCAGCGCCAGCTCTTCGGCGTGCGCCTCCAGCAGCTCGGCGAAGCGGATCATCACCGCCTTGCGCTTGGCCGGCGCCAGCCGTGCCCAGACACCGGCGTCGAACGCGGCCCGCGCGCTGGTCACGGCACGCTCGGCATCGGCCTGGGCGCAGCTGGCCACCTGCGCCAGCAGCCGACCGTCGATCGGGCTGATGCAGTCGAACTGGGCGCCGTCCGCCGCCGCGGTGTATTCGCCCTGGATGAAGGCACGGCCTTCGATGCGCAGGTCACGGGCACGCTGTTGCCAGTCGGCGAGGGTCAGGGTGGTCATGAGGCATCCTCTTGTGGTTATTCGGCTGCGGGAAAAGGCACCCTAAACCAGCGGCGCGGGGGCTATCAATATTTTTTACGGGCGACGCGGTTTGCGCCTTGTTTTGTTCGTTTTATTAAACATAGACTCGAACGACCTTCGCCGTGCACACGGCCTCTCGCCGGTTCACGCCCATCGTCGCACTGTCGCCTGCCGGAGCCCGTCATGGCCAACGATCTTCATCCGACCGCATCGCCCGAGCACTTCTGGATGCCCTTCACCGCCAATCGCCAGTTCAAGGCCGGCCCGCGACTGCTGGAGAGTGCCGAGGGGCTGTACTACACCGCCAGCGACGGCCGCCAGATCCTCGACGGCACGGCCGGGCTGTGGTGCTGCAACGCCGGTCACGGCCGGCGTGAGATCAGCGAAGCGGTGAGCCGGCAGATCGCCAAGATGGACTTCGCACCGACCTTCCAGATGGGCCACCCGCTGCCGTTCGAGCTGGCCGAACAGCTCAGCCGCATCACCCCGCCGGGGCTGAACCGGGTGTTCTTCACCAACTCCGGCTCCGAATCGGTGGATACCGCGCTGAAGGTCGCCCTGGCGTACCAGCGCGCCATCGGCCAGGGCACCCGCACACGCCTGATCGGCCGTGAACTGGCCTATCACGGCGTCGGCTTCGGCGGCATTTCGGTCGGCGGCATGCCGAACAATCGCCGCGCCTTCGGCGCCCTGCTACCAGGCGTCGATCACCTGCCGCATACCCT
Source organism: Stutzerimonas sp. 21-1 (assembly GCF_056336065.1). NCBI lineage: Bacteria > Pseudomonadati > Pseudomonadota > Gammaproteobacteria > Pseudomonadales > Pseudomonadaceae > Stutzerimonas > Stutzerimonas sp. 21-1. The sequence continues at coordinate 3,880,302 of NZ_CM150500.1, forward strand.
CGATCTGCAGCGCAACGCCTTCAGTCGCGGCCTGCCGCAGTACGGCGTCGAGCGCGCCGATGAGCTGGAGCGGCTGGTAACGCTGCATGGCGCGGAAAACATCGCCGCAGTGATCGTCGAGCCGATGTCCGGCTCGGCCGGGGTGATCCTGCCACCGCTGGGCTACCTGCAGCGTCTGCGCGAGATCACCGCCCGGCACGGCATCCTGCTGATCTTCGACGAAGTGATCACCGGCTTCGGCCGCATCGGCAAGGCCTTCGCCGCCGAGCGCTGGGGCGTGACACCGGACATCCTCACCTGCGCCAAGGGCCTGACCAACGGCGCGGTGCCGATGGGCGCGGTGTGCGTCGCCGATCACCTGTTCGAGGCCTTCATGAGCGGTCCGGAGAGCGCCATCGAGTTCTTCCATGGCTACACCTACTCCGGCCACCCGGTGGCCTGCGCCGCGGCCCTGGCGACCTTGGAGATCTACCGCAACGAGCAGTTGTTCGAGAAGGCCATCGCGCTGGAGGACTACTGGCAGGATGCGCTGTTCAGCCTGCGCAGCCTGCCCAACGTGATCGACATCCGCACCGTCGGGCTGGTCGGCGGCCTGCAGTTCGCGCCCCATGCCGACGGCGTCGGCAAGCGTGCCTACGAGGTGTTCCGCCAGAGCTTCGAGAACGGCCTGCTGGTGCGCGCCAGCGGCGACACCATCGCGCTGTCGCCGGCGCTGATCGTCGACAAGCCGCAGATCGACGCGATGATCTCGCGCTTCGCCGATGCCATCCGCACGGCCGGATAAAACACCCGCCCGGAAATGAAAAAACCCGCCGAAAGGCGGGTTTTTCTTCAAGGGCCGATCAATTACTTGATCTTGGCTTCCTTGTAGATCACGTGCTTACGCACGACCGGATCGAATTTCTTGATCTCGATCTTGTCGGGGGTGGTGCGCTTGTTCTTGTCGGTGGTGTAGAAGTGGCCGGTACCGGCGCTGGACACCAAACGGATCAGGTCACGCATGATTTTCTCCTTAAACCTTTTCGCCGCGGGCGCGCAGCTCGGCCAGAACGGCGTCGATGCCACGCTTATCGATGACGCGCATGCCCTTGGCGGAAACGCGCAGACGCACGAAGCGCTTCTCGGACTCGACCCAGAAGCGGTGATGCTGCAGGTTCGGCAGGAAACGACGACGGGTTTTGTTGTTCGCGTGGGAAATGTTGTTCCCGGTTACCGGACCCTTACCGGTAACTTGACAGACTCTCGACATGCCTCAGCCCTCTAAACCACATGCCCAACCCGGCATGGGTTGGCCGCTTGAATTCACTTGTCAGTTCGGCGCTCAGCGCCACGTTTCATGGGGGTCTTACCGGTCACGTTGCGCACAAAGATACCGGGCCCCTAGAAAAGAGCGCTGCTTTATATCAGAAAGCCCCCAGAGCAACAAGCGCGGGATGGTTTTTCCCGCCTGGCTGCGATGGACGGAGCCGGCCGCAACACAAGCGCCTTCATGGCCCCGCCAGCCTGTATAAGCGGGCCGAGGACCGGGTGCGACGGTCGGGCGATCTGCTATCGTTCGCCACCCGCTGTTCACCGCCGCACGAGCCCACCATGAACGACGCCGCCGAAGATTCCAGCCAGCCCAAGGACCGCAAGTTCGTCGAGGCCCTCTCGCGCGGGCTGGAAGTGCTGCGCGCCTTCACCCACGGCTCGGTGGTGCTCGGCAACCAGGACATCGCGCGCCTCACCGGGCTGCCCAAGGCGACGGTCTCGCGCCTGACCTACACGCTGACCCGGCTCGGCTACCTCAGCTACTCGCAGCAGCTGGAGAAGTACCAGCTGGATTCCGGCGTGCTGGCGCTCGGCTACGCCTACGTCTCCAACCTGCGCGTGCGCCAGCTGGCCAAGCCGTACATGGACGAGTTCGCCCGGCGCACCAATACCACCGTCGGCCTGACCTGCCGCGACCGGTTGTCGATGATCTATGTGGAGAACTGCCGCCCGGCCGACGTCACCACCCTGCGCATGGATGCCGGCGTGCGCCTGCCGCTGGCAACCACCGCCGCCGGTCGCGCCTTTCTTGCCGCCACGCCGGAACAGGAGCGCGACCACCTGTTCGCCGCGCTGGCCGCCAAGTACGGCGACGGCTGGCCCGCCATGCACGCCTCGCTGCTGAGCTCGTTCGCGGAGTTCGAGCAGCACGGCTTCTGTCTCTCGCTCGGCGACTGGGACCGCAACGTCATGGCCGCCGGCGTGCCGCTGCGCCTGGCCGACGGCAGCATCATGGCGCTGACCTGCGGCGCGCCGTCCTTCCAGCTGACCGAAGACACCCTGCGCACCTCGCTGGCCCGCCAGTTGGAAATGCTCGCGCGGGATATCGAGAGCCTGGGCGTCTGACCGCGCTCGACCGGCCCGCCAGCCGGCGCTAGACGCGCACGCTGTCCCAGGCGATCTGCGCCAGCAGGTCGCGATGATCGGCCAACGGGCGTTTGCTGCGCCCGGCCAGCCAGTTGCGCGCCATGTCCTGCGCCGGGCCGATCACCACCGAGACGAAGCATTCGCCGGGAATGGCCTTGAACGCCCCAGCCTCGCGATGCCTGCGCAGGACTGCGCCGATCCGCTCGCCATGGCTGCGGTTGACCTCGCGCAGCTGGTCGCCCAACTCGCCAGCCTCCACCCGCCCGCGGTTGTGCAGGACAAAGCGCGCCCAGTCCGGGTTGGCCACCACCCAGTCGATATAGCTGGTGACGAACAGCTTCACGCTGGCCTCGGCGTCCAGCGTATCGATCAGTCCCGCCTCCAGCAGCGCGGCGTACTCGCCGATGCCCTCCAGATAGAGCGCGGCGATGATCCGCTCGCGATTGCCGAAGTGGTGATAGAGGCTGCCGATGCTGGCGCCGGAGCGATCGCGGATCATCTCGATGGTGGTGCCGTCGACCCCGGATTCGGTGAAACAGGCCAGGGCGGCCTGGAGAATCTCCTGCTTGCGACTGCTGCGGGCCATGCGCGCTCCGATACTAGAATAATTTTCTAGAACAATTTTCCGAACGCCCTATACTGCCACGCACCCGTCGCCTCGGAGAACAACAATGACCGCACCCGAATTCCAGCCACGCACCCTGGAAAACCGCAAGGGTCGCCCGCTGGCCAGCCGCTGGTACGCGCCGCGCGGCGAGCCGCTGGGTGCCGTGCTGATCGCGCCGGCCATCGGCGTGCCGCAGCGCTTCTACCGTGACTTCGCCAGCTGGCTGGCCGAGCGCGGCTATCTGACCGTCACCTTCGACTACCTGGGCATCGGTGAGTCGCTGCCCGGCTCGCTACGCGCGCTGGAGGTGAACGTGAGTGACTGGGGCCGCGATGATGGCAGCGCGGTGCTCGATGCGGTCGCGGCGGCCGCCGGCGATCTGCCGCTGTTCTGGCTCGGCCATAGTCTGGGCGCGCAGATCCTGCCGCTGGTGGAAGGGCACCAGCGCATCGCGCGGATCATCACCATCGCCGCCGGCAGCGGTTACTGGCGCGACAACAGCCCGCAGATCCGCCGGCAGGCCTGGCTGCTGTGGCACGGCCTGGCGCCGGTGCTGACGCCGCTGTTCGGCTACTTCCCGGGCAAGCGCATCGGCGCCGTCGGCGATCTGCCGGCCGGGGTGATCCGCCAGTGGCGGCGCTGGTGTCTGCACCCGGAGTACCTGGTGGGCGCTGAGGGCGAGCCGATGCAGCGCGCCTTCAATGCCGTGACCACGCCGCTGGTGTCGCTGTCGTTCAGCGACGACGAGATGATGTCGGCGCAGAACACTGCCTCGCTGCACGGCTTCTACCGCTCAGCGCCGAAGACCATGCACCGCATCGCGCCGCGCGATGTCGGCGTGGAGCGCATTGGCCACTTCGGCTTCTTCCGGCCGACGCTGCGCGAAGCGCTGTGGGAGCCGCACCTGCTGCCAACGCTGGCGCCGGCCTGATTCGCCGGGCGTAGGGTGGAAAACGCCGAAGGCTTTTCCACCGATCTGCACCGAGCCGGTGGAAAATCGCGGCGCGAGTTTTCCACCCTACGGCCGTCCGCCGCCCTCAGGCCACCTGCAGCAGCTGCGCATAGGCCTTGAGATGATGATCGTCGTCACCGAACTGGTGGGCGATCATCACCAGGCGCTTGGCGTGGTGGGCGAGGTTGTATTCCCAGGTCATGCCGATGCCGCCGTGCAGCTGGATGGCCTCCTCGGCGATCTTGCGCGCCGCGCGGGTGCAGATGTACTTGGCCGCGGCAAGCACGCGACGGCGCTCATCGGTGTCTTCGCCATCGGCAAAGGTCGCGGCGAGAATCGCCATGCTGGTGGCCTGTTCCAGCTCGGTCTGCATGTCCACCATGCGGTGCTGCAGCACCTGGAACTTGCCGATCGGCACGCCGAACTGCTTGCGCGTCTTCAGGTAGTCGAGGGTCAGCTTGCAGGCTTCCTGCATGCTGCCCAGCGCATCGGCGCACTGCGCAGCGATGGCGCGGCCCTGCTGGTAGTGCAGCGCCGGCAGCGCATTACCCAGCTCGCCAAGCAGCGCATCGGCACCCACCTGCACATTGTCGAGGAACAGCTCGCAGCCCTTGCGCCCATCAATGGTCGGGTAGACGCGACGGCTGACGCCGGCGGCGTTCGGGTCGATCAGGAACAGGCTGATGCCGGCTTCATCGCGGCTGTCGCCGGCACTGCGCGCGGAGACGATGATCTGCCCGGCGCTGTGCCCGCCGATCACCACGGCCTTGCGTCCAGACAGCCGATAACCGCCGTCGACCGCCTCGGCTTGGGTCTGTACGTCGTGGAGGTTGTAGTGGCTCTGCGGCTCGTCGAAGGCCACCGCCAGTTGCAGCGACCCGGCGGCGACCTGCGGCAGCAGAGCGGTTTTCTGCGCCTCGCTGCCCAGCTGGCTGAGCAAGCCGCCGGCGAAGATCACCGACTGCAGATAGGGCTCCAGCGTCAGGCCGCGGCCCAGTTCGGTCATCACCAGCATGGTTTCCACGCCGCTGCCGCCAAAACCGCCGAACTCTTCGGCAAAGGGCACGGCAGTCAGGCCCAGCTCGCCCAGCTGGCCCCAGAACTCGGCGGAAAAGCCCAGCTCCGACGCGCTGAATTTCTCGCGCTGTTCGAACGGGTAGGCGTCGCGCACCAGACGCGCCGCGGTGTCTTGCAGCATTTGCTGCTCTTCGCTCAGTTTGAAGTCCAAGGCGGTGCCCCCCTTACAGCTCGAGAATCATCTTCGAGACGATGTTCTTCTGAATTTCGTTGGAGCCGCCGAAGATCGACAGCTTGCGCATGTTGAAGTAGTCACCGGCCAGCGCTGCGCTGTAATCGGCGTGCAGCGGCTCGCCGTCATAGTCGAGCTGCAGCTCCTCCTCGAGGAAGGGCAGCGCATAGGGGCCGATGACCTTGCGCAGCAGATGGGTGATGGCCTGGCGGATCTCGGTGCCCTTGATCTTGAGGATCGACGACTCGGCGCCGGGCACACCGCCCTCCTTCGCCGCCGCGAGGATGCGCAGAGTGCTCATCTCGATGGCCATCAGCTGCATCTCCACTTCCGCGACCTGGGCGCGGAACAGCGGGTCTTCGAGCAGCGGCTTGCCGTCGCAGACTTCCTGCATGGCGATGCGCTTGAGATGCGCCAGCACCGCCTTGGACGAGCCGATGCCGGCGAGGCCCGTGCGCTCGTGGGTCAGCAGGTACTTGGCGCAGGTCCAGCCCTGGTTTTCCTCGCCGACAAGGTTCTCCACCGGCACGCGGACGTTGTCGAAGAAGACTTCGTTGACCTCGTGGTCGCCATCCAGGGTGATGATCGGCCGCACGCTGATGCCGGGGCTCTGCATGTCGATCAGCAGGAAGCTGATGCCGCGCTGCTGCTGGGCCTCGGGATCGGTGCGCACCAGGCAGAAGATCATGTTGGCGTGCTGACCGAGGGTGGTCCAGGTCTTCTGGCCGTTGACCACGTAGTGGTCGCCGTCACGCACGGCGCGGGTCTTCAGGCTCGCGAGGTCGGAGCCGGCACCGGGCTCGGAATAGCCCTGGCACCACCAGTCCTCGCCGGAGAGGATGCGCGGCAGGTAGTGGTCAATCTGCTGTTGGGTGCCGAACTTGAGGATCACCGGGGCGACCATGTTGACGCCGAACGGCACCGTGCGCGGCGCGCCGAAGGCCGAACATTCCTCGTCGAAGATGTGCTTTTCCACCGGGCCCCAGCTGGTGCCGCCGAGCACCACCGGCCAGCCCGGGGCGTACCAGCCGCGCTTGACCAGGATCTGCTGCCAGCGCTGGTGATCTTCCTTGCTCAGGTGCTTGCCGAGTCGCGTCTTGGCGGCGATGTCCGCCGGCAGCTCGCTGTTCAGGAAGGCGCGCACCTCGTCGCGGAAGGCGAGCTCTGCGGCCGTGTAGTTGACGTTCATGCCTGTTCTCCTGAGTGATGCGCGGGCTGCCAGCCCGAAAAGGTCCGCCCCTCGGCGGCCAGCTTTTCCAGCAGCGGCGCCGGTTTCCACCAGTCGCCGCAACGTGCGTGCAGTTCCTTCACCGTGGCCAGCACCTTGGCCAGGCCGACGCTGTCGGCATAGAACATCGGCCCGCCGCGCCAGGCCGGGAAGCCGTAGCCGTTGAGGTAGATCAGATCGATGTCGCTGGCGCGCTGGGCGATGCCCTCTTCGAGGATCTTGGCGCCCTCGTTGACCAGCGCGTAGAGGCAGCGCTCAACGATGTACTGCTCGTCCAGCGTCTGGCGTTCGAGGCCCTTCTCCCGCGAGGCGGCCTCCAGCATCGGCGCCAGCGCCGGGTTCTCCAGCGGCGTGCGGTTGCCAGACTCGTAGCGGTAGTAGCCGACGCCGGTCTTCTGCCCGAGCATGCCGGCGGCGCAGAGGCGGTCGGCCACCGTCGGGAATTCCAGGTGCGCCGGCAGCAGCGCGCGCTGGCGCTTGCGGATCGCCTGGCCGATGTCCAGGCCCGACAGGTCGCGCACGGCGAACGGCCCCATGGCCATGCCGAAATTGCGTAGCGCGCCGTCGACCTGCTGCGGTGTGGCGCCCTCCTCGAGGAGGAATTCCGCCTCGCGGCCGTACTGGAACAGCATGCGGTTGCCGACGAAACCGTCGCAGACGCCGACCACCACCGCGACCTTCTTCAGTCGCTTGCCGATGGCCATGGCAGTGGCCAGCACCTCATGACTGGTCCGCGCGCCGCGCACCACTTCCAGCAGGCGCATGACGTTGGCCGGGCTGAAGAAGTGCAGGCCGACCACGTCTTCCGGGCGCCGGGTGAAGGCGGCGATCTGGTTGAGGTCGAGCGACGAGGTATTCGAGGCGAGGATCGCGCCGGGCTTGCACACCGCATCGAGCCGCTCGAACACCTGCTGCTTGACCGCCATGTCTTCGAATACCGCCTCGACCACCAGATCGACCCCGGCCAGCGCGGCGTAATCGGTGACGCCCGCGATCAGCGCGAGGCGCCGTTCCATCTCCACCTCGCTCAGGCTGCCGCGCCGCACGCTCACCGCGCAGGTGTCACGGGCGCGTTGCAGCGCACGCTGCAGCGCCTCGTCGCTCACTTCCAGCAGCTTCACCGGCACGCCGGCGTTGGCGAAGCACAGCGCGATGCCGACGCCCATGGTGCCGCCGCCAATTACCGCCGCCGTGGCGATCTCCCGTGGGCGGGTCGCGGCCGGCAGATCGGCGATCTTGCCGGCCTGGCGTTCGGCGAAGAAGGCATGCACCAGTGCCGCGCGCTGCGGCGAATGCAGGCATTCGAGGAACAGTTGGCGCTCGCGCTCGAGCCCTTCGGCGAGCGGCAAGCGGGTCGCGGCTTCCACCGCGGCGATGCAGCGCAGCGGCGCGAACAGCCCGGGCGTGCGCCTGGCCACCTCGGCGTGCCGGACGGCAATCAGCTCGGCGCTGTCGGTGCCGGGCACGCTCAGCTCACCGGTGCGGCGCGGGCCACGGCCCTCGTCGAGCAGCCGCTGCGCGTAGGCCAGCGCGGCCGCGCGCGGATCACCGTCGAACAGTTCATCGACAATAAGATGCTCCAGCGCCTCGGCCGCGGTGATCGGCTGGCCGCCGACGATCATCTCCAGCGCCTTGGCCACACCGGCCAGGCGCGGCAAGCGCTGGGTGCCGCCGGCGCCGGGCAGCAGACCCAACTTCACTTCCGGCAGGCCGACCTTGGCGTCCGCACGGGCGATGCGGTAATGGCAGCCCAGCGCCACTTCCAGCCCGCCGCCCAGTGCCGTGCCGTGGATCGCCGCGACCCAGGGCTTGGTGCAGGCCTCGATGGCGGCGATGACTTCCGGCAGCGCCGGCGCCTGCGGCGGCTGGCCGAACTCCTTGATATCGGCACCGGCGAAGAAGGTGTTGCCGGCGCAGACCAGCGCCACCGCGCGCACCCCTGCGTCCGCCTCGGTCGCGCGCAGGGCGTGCAGCAGCCCCTGACGGACCGCCACGCCGAGCGCATTGACCGGTGGGTTGTTGACCGTGACGAGCGCGATGGCGCCCAGTCGTTCGAGCCGTACGACGTCCGTCATGCTGGCCTCCGCTGTACTGATTGGATTTGTTATTTAACGGAATCTTGTTTCGCACTGCAGAATATGCGAGTCATTTATTCGTGTCGATAGCACGCGCCGCCCAGGAAAAATAGCCGCGCAACCGCGCGCCGTGGCGGCTCAATGACAGCAAGCTGAGCGTTATTGACCCACTGAATAAGGCGCCACAGCGGCGCCGCAGGCTCAGCCCTGAATGGCGTGGCGAGGCGCGCGGGCCAGCAGCGCGGGGTCGAGACGCAGCAGGCGCACGCTGCGTTCGTCCGCCAGACGGCTCGCATCGGCTTCGGCCGGCAGTTCGAGCAGCAGGCGTGTGAGGTTGAGGACCAGCGCCTCGCGGCGCAGCACGCCGGCGCCCAGCGCGTAATAGGCGCTGATCACCTGGCGCAGCTCCAGCGGCAGGCGCCAGTGCGCGCGCAACGCCGAACCGAAGCCCGCGGCACGTTCGCGCAGGCTGCGTTGCACGGCCGCCTCGTCCAGCTCGCCACCGCTGTCGAGCCACTCCTGCAGGCTGCGCAGCAGCGTCAGCTCGCCGAGGTTCTGCAGCAGGCCGGCGGTGTAGCACAGCGCCTCATCGAGCCGGAGCTGATGCGCCAGCCAGCTCGCCAGGCGCGCGGTGCGCAGCGCCTGGGCGCCGAGCTGCGCGGTCAGTTCGGCCAGTCGCGGCTCGGCCAGCCAGGCGTTGTGCTGCAGCGCCAGCTCGGTCACCAGTTGCTGGCTGCGCAGCGTACCCAGACGCTGCTGCGCCTGCGCCAGGCTCAGACAGGGCGCCGTCTGCTGGGCGTCGCTGGCATTGGCGAGGCTGATCAGCCGCGCGGTGGCCTGCGGATCGCGCGCCAGCAGCTCGGCCAGCTCGCCGGGATCCTGATCGCCACCCTGCAGGCGCTGCAGGGCCTGCAGCAGCGGTTGCTGCAGCGGCGCGCCACGGTTGTGCTGGCGCATGCGTTCGAGGAAGTGGTCCAGGCTGTCCGGCTCGGCCACAGCCACCATGCCGCCGCCGGCCGAGCGCGGCAGCAGCCGGTCCAGGCGCAGGCGCAGGTCGTCGAGGTCGTAGGGCTTGCCGAGATAGGCCGCCGGCGCCAGCGGCAGCACGGTGCGCACGCTGGCGGTATCGGTGCGCGCGCTGATCAGCACGCAGGGCAGCCGTTGCGTTGGCCCGTGCCGGCGCAGCTCACGCAGCAGCTGGCGGCCGTCGAGGCCATCGAGTTCGCCATCGATGATCAGCAGGCTCGGCACCTGACGCTTGCAGGTCGCCAGCGCCGCATGGCCATCACCCACCGGCACCACGCGCGTGCCGGGACGCAACGCACGCACCAGCTGGCACAGCTGATCCGCCCGCCAGGGCTCGTTGTAGGCGACGAGGACGAAGGAAACTTGGGCCGAGATGCTCACTGCGCTGCTCGCTGGAAGACACTGCCAGCCTAGCAAGCGGACGGGCAGCTGCAGCGCGTCGCCGATGACAGGCAACGACGCGCGGGGCAGCGATTCTGACCGTATAGATGGCAAAGAGCCAGCCCGTCGGACGGGACGGGCTGTCGCAGGCTAGAGCGCCATGCAGAGGTACTTGATCTCCAGGTAGTCCTCGATGCCGTACTTGGAGCCTTCGCGGCCGAGGCCGGACGACTTCACCCCGCCGAACGGCGCCACCTCGGTGGAGATCAGCCCGGTGTTGATGCCGACCATGCCGTACTCCAGCGCCTCGGCGACGCGGAACACCCGGCCCAGGTCGCGGGCATAGAAGTAGGAAGCCAGACCGAACTCGGTGTCGTTGGCCTTGGCGATCACCTCGGCCTCGTCCTTGAAGCGGAACAGCGGCGCCAGCGGGCCGAAGGTCTCTTCCTTGGCCACCTTGGCGCTGTCCGGCACATCGACCAGCACGCTCGGCTCGAAATAGCTGCCGCCCAGCTGATGCGCCTGCCCGCCGGCGACCAGCCGCGCGCCCTGGGCGACGGCGTCCTCGATGTGTTCGCGCACCTTGGCGGCGGCGCGGTCGTCGATCAGCGGGCCGACGTCGGTGCCCTCTTCCAGGCCGTTGCCGACCCGCAGCTTGGCCACCGCGGCCTGGAATTTCTCGGCGAAGGCGTCATACACGCCGTCCTGCACGTAGATGCGGTTGACGCACACGCAGGTCTGCCCGGCGTTGCGGTACTTGGACTGCATGGCGCCCTTCACCGCCTCGTCGAGGTCGGCATCGTCGAAGACGATGAACGGCGCATTGCCGCCCAGCTCCAGGGAGACTTTCTTGATCCCCGGTGCGCACTGCTCCATCAGCTTGGCGCCAACTTCGGTGGAGCCGGTGAAGGAAATCTTGCGCACCTTGGGGTTGGCGGTCAGCTCGTTGCCGATGTCGCCGGCCGAGCCGGTGACCACGCTGAGCACGCCCTTGGGAATGCCGGCTCGCTCGGCCAGCGCGACCAGCGCCAGCGCCGAGAACGGCGTCTGCGAAGCCGGCTTGATCACCATGGTGCAGCCAGCGGCCAGCGCCGGGCCGGCCTTGCGGGTGATCATCGCCGAGGGGAAGTTCCACGGGGTGATCGCCGCGGTCACGCCGATCGGCTGCTTGATGACGATGATGCGCTTGTCTTTCTGATGGCCGGGAATGGTGTCGCCGTAGATACGCTTGGCTTCCTCGGCGAACCACTCGATGAAGGAGGCGGCATAGGCGATCTCGCCCTTGGCCTCGGCCAGCGGCTTGCCCTGCTCCAGCGTCATCAGGCGACCGAGATCGTCCTGGTTTTCTATCAGCAGCTCGAACCAGCGCCGCAGCTTCTGCGAGCGCTCCTTGGCGGTCAGCTCGCGCCAGGCCGGCAGCGCGCGCTCGGCGGCGTCGATGGCGCGGCGGGTCTCGGCGGCGCCCATCTTCGGCACCGTGCCGAGCGTCTCGCCGGTGGCCGGGTTGTTCACGCTGATGGTCTGGCCGCTGTCGGCATCCAGCCAGGCACCATCGATATAGGCCTGCTGGCGGAACAGCGCGGGGTCTTTGAGTTGCATGGCAGTCTCCTCGGACATCGTAGCGGCAGGCCCGCTGCGGAAAGTTTGGCTAACGCGACGATGATCTGAACCGTCCTCGGGCGTCCGGTTCCTGCCGCGGCGTTACTGCGAACGGTCATGCTAGGACCGCGGCCCGCCGGCCGGCAAGTTCATGGCGCGCGGCGTTGTCCCGCCATTGACCGGTCTGATACACGGGCGCGTCTGTTACGCCTTGTTACCCATTGCCAGCCACCCCGCGCGGTATAGTCACGCGCCGGCGGCCAGGCCGCCGCATCCCGTTGACCGATAAATGGAGCTATTCGTGAAAGCATTGATGACAGGCGTCGCGACTGCCGTTCTGCTGCTCAGCACCGCCGCCCAGGCGCAGTTGAAACCGGAAGAAATGGTCGAAACCCGCCAGGCCGGCTACCAGTTCATGTCGTGGAACATGGGCAAGATCAAGGCCCAGGTGGTCGACGGCGAGGAGACCTATGACCAGGCCAAGGTCGCCGCCGCCGCCAACGCCATCGCCGCCATCGCCAACTCCGGCATGGGCAGCCTCTACAGCCCGGACACCACCACCGCGCAGCTGGGCGACAAGACCCGCCTGAAGCCGGAGTTCTTCCAGAACCTCGACGAAGCCGGTCGCATCGGCCGCAACTTCACCGCCGCCGCCAACCAGCTCGCCAAGGTGGCCGCGGAAGGCGATCAGGCCGCGATCAAGAAGGCCTTCGGTGACGTCGGCGGGAGCTGCAAATCCTGCCACGACAAATTCCGCGCCGAATAAGCGCTCCGGCCTGCCGGTCGCCTGCCGCGACCGGCCGTGCCTCCTACCAGTCCAGACTGGGCGCCGCCGCGGCGGGTGCCGGCTTCATCCGCTCCGCCACCATCTGTACCGCCCATACGCTCCCCAGCGCCACGATAACCGCCAGCGCGGCCGCCAGCAGCGAGCCACCGCGGGCATCCTGCTGCGCCGGATGCTCGCGCCGGGCGCGCCCGGCGATCATCGCGCGCACCAGCGGCTTGCGCCGGACCAGGCCATACCAGCCGATCGCCGTCAGGTGCAGACCGATCAGCGCCAGCAGCAGCCACTTGGCCTGGCGATGCAGGCCGCTCAGCCAATCGCTGGTCGCGCTGTCGACCAGCGCATAGAGCGGCCCCTGGAAGGCGATGTCGTCGGTCGCCAGCAGTCCGCTGGCCACCTGGAAGCCGACCAGCCCCAGCATCGCCAGCACCGAGAATGCGCCGAGCGGGTTGTGCCCGGCCTCGCGCCAGTTGTCCTGTAGGTAGTCGCGCACGCCAAGCGTCGCCGCAAGAATCCGCGACCAGCGCGCATAGGTGGAACCGACGAAGCCCCACAGCAGGCGGAACACCAGCAAGCCCAGCACCAGCTGGCCGAGGCGGCCGTGCCAGACCATCAGATTGCCGCCGATCCAGCCGGTGACGATGGCAGCCGTCACCGACGCGGCGAACAGCCAGTGAAAGATCCGCAGCGGCGCATCCCACAGTTTGATATGACCCACATGCCCCCCTCAGCGATCCAAACCCACACGGCCGCCGTGGCCGTGCGGCCGCAAGGGTAACAGCCGCCCGCAACGCCGGCAGCCGTCCGGCGGTCGCGCCGACAACGGCGCCCCGGCCGGCATGGACGCCTGCGGAGGACATGCGTATGATTGCGCCCCGCAACGCATCCGTAGCTCAGCTGGATAGAGTACTGCCCTCCGAAGGCAGGGGTCGTGGGTTCGAATCCCGCCGGATGCGCCATCTCTCCCGTCGCTGGTTTGCCTGAAGCCAGCGCCGCGCTCAGCAGCACTTCTTCCCGTTCCTGCTTCCGAACGCATCACCCGTCGCATCGCGGCCGGTGCGCTCATGCACGCCGGTGCGGTGCCATGGCTTCACCTTGCGTGCCGCTTATTGCACGCTGCAGACGCGATTGCGGCCCTGGCCTTTGGCCTCGTAGAGCGCGCGGTCGGTGCGGTCGATCAGGCTGGCGACGGTTTCGCCGGCGTTCAGCTGCGCGACGCCCAGCGACAGCGTGATCGGCCCCACCTCCGGTTGCGGCGTACGTTCGATGCGTGCGCGAATCCGCTCGGCCTGTTCCATCGCGGCACGCAGCTCGCAGTGCGGCAGGATCACCATGAATTCTTCGCCGCCCCAGCGCACCACGCCATCGGTCGCCCGCACGCAGGCGCGCAGCAGACGCCCGACACGCTCCAGCACACGGTCGCCGGCCGGATGGCCGAAGGTGTCGTTGATCGCCTTGAAGTGGTCGATATCCGCGAGGATCAACCCAAAGGGCGCGCCACCCTCGCGCGCGCCGATGTAGATGCGCTCGAGCAGGCTTTCGCCGCCGCGGCGGTTGTACAGCCCGGTCAGCACGTCCAGTGAGGCGGCGTCACGCAGCGCCTGTTCGTGGCGCACGCGCGCCGTCAGGTCGCGGATGATGCTGACGAAGTGGGTGCGGTTGTCGTCGCGGCCACGCACCGGCGAGATGGTCTGGTCGGCGTGAAAGATGTGACCGTTGCGGTGGCGGTCGGCGAAGGTCGCATGAAATGGCCGGCCGGCGCGCAGGCTCTCGTAGAGGCTGGCGTAGAAGGCGTCGTCGTGCTCGCCGGAGCGCAGGAACGCAGGGGTGCGACCGAGCACTTCAGCCACCGAGTAGCCGGTCATGGCCTCGAAGGCCGGGTTGGCGAACTCGATGACGCCGTTCTCGTCGGTAATCAGCACCGCGTCATGCGAGGCGGCCAGCGCCTCGAAGAGCAGCTGGCTGGTTTGCTGCGCCGCGACCAGTTCGGAGAAGCCGCGCTGCACCGACACGTAGTGGCTGACGGCTCCCTGCGCATCGCGAATCGGCGAGATGTTCCATTCGACCCAGTACGGCTCGCCGTCCTTGCGGTAGTTGACCGTCGAACCATGGAAGAAACGTCCGTCGCGCAGGCACTGGCGCAGCTCGTCGAGCACGTCGCGATCGGTCAGCGGGCCTTGGAGGATGCGCGGCGTCTGCCCGACCAGCTCTTCGGCGCTGTAGCCGGACAGTGCGCAAAACGCGGCATTGGCATAGAGAATCCGCGGGCCGTGCGGGGCCGGTTGCGCATCGGTGATCAGGACCGAGTTGAAGGCCTGCTCGACTGCCTGAAGCAGCAGCTGCGGCGAGATTGCATCGGGGATGGCCTTCATGGCTTCACTCTGGCGGCAGGAACAATGCGCATTCTAGAGGCAGGCCACCGTGACGCACTTGATCGACACGCACCTGCCACTCATCCATTAGGCGTAGTCGAAGTGCGCCCGCGGATTAATTAACCGCTGCCCTGCAAGCCCGCGCCGCCTGCGCTCAGCGACGATGGATCGCCCGCGCGGCGTTGAGGATGCAGCGCGTCAGCTCCGGCACCGAGAACTTGGTGAGAATCTCGTTGGCGCCCACTGCCTTCGCCCGGTCGGTGCTGATGGTGCTGTCGAGCGAGGTGTGCAGCAGTACATAAATGCCGGCGTAGGTCGGGTGCTGGCGCAGCGCCTGGGTAAAGGCGTAGCCGTCCATCTCCGGCATCTCGATGTCCGAAACCACCACGTTGATTTCTTCCGGGCCGCCGTGCAGCTCATCGAGCTTGGCCAGCGCGGCGCGCGCGCCGGTGACGGCGTGGCAGGTCACGCCCAGCTGGCCCAGCGCGGCCAGCGACATGCTGCGGGCGACCTGGCTGTCGTCGACGATCAGCGCGCGCGTCTCGGTGAGCAGCTGCGCATCCTCGACGTCCAGATCAGACAAATCGGCTTCGGCCGAGGCCGGCGAGATGTTATGCAGCACCTTTTCGATATCCAGCACCTGGATCAGCTCGCCATCCACCTCGGCGGTGCCGGTGATGAACGAGCGCCCCTTGGCGCCGTAGGGCGGCGGCAGGATCTTCGAGGTGGCGCAGCTGACGATCCGCGCCACCGCCTGCACGTGCAGGCCGTGCTTCTGCCGGCTGATCTCGGTGACCACCAGGCAGCCGCCGCGCGGGTCCTCCAGCGGCGCCATGCCGATCGCCTGGCTCAGATCGATCACCGACAACGGCTCGCCGCGCAGGGTCGCGACGCCTTCGATGTGCGGATGCGCCTCGGGCAGCCGCGTCAGCCGCGGCATCGGGATGATCTCGCTGACCTTCAGCAGGTTGATCGCCATCTGCTTGCCGCTGCGCAGCGTGAAGAGAAGAAGCGACAGTGAATCGGCGGTGTAGGAGTTGCTCATGTCTTGCCCTGCGACTGCGTTGGCCGATGGCCGTTGCGCGGGTTATCGGCACGCCTTGGATTTCTTGCAGTCCGGCGATGCGCTTTACCTGCCGTTCGGCGGCTGTCATCTGCCGGACGATGAATGGTCGGCAGCGCATCATGCCTCAATGTCACAATGACATCATTGTCCAGCCCTACCCCGCGCCACCACGAGTCCACCTCCATGCACGCCGACATCCGCTATTCCGTCATTCTCGAACGCACCGGGCAGACCCTGCTCGCCCAGGCCGATCTGCAGCAGCTCGAAGCCTTCTGGGACGCCCACGATGCGGAGTACGTCGGCCTGCGCATCGAGGACGAGCAGAGCCGCCACGCGCGGGTGATCGTCACCGACCAGCTGCCCGCCGAGGAAGACGCCGATCTGGTGTGACGGCGCGGCGCGTTGCACGCCACGCCTTGGGAGGCCGCTTACTGGTCGCGATCGATGTTGAACGGCGACCAGGCCTGACGCGTCGGCATCACTTCCAGGCGGTTGATGTTGATGTGATCCGGCAGCGTGGCGACGTAGAAGATCTGCTCGGCGATGTCCTCGGCGCTCAGCGGCGTGGTGCCGCGGTAGAGCTTGTCGCTGGCGGCCTGATCGCCCTTGGTGCGCACCAGGGTGAATTCGGTTTCGGCCATGCCCGGGGCGATGTCGGTGACGCGCACGCCGGTGCCGAGCAGGTCACAGCGCAGGTTGTAGCCGAACTGCTCGACGAAGGCCTTGGTCGCGCCGTAGACGTGGCCGCCCGGATACGGCCAGTGGCCGGCCACCGAGCCGATGTTGACGATGCTGGCGCCGGCGCCGGTGGCGATCAGCGTCGGCAGCAGCGCATGGGTGACGTTGACCAGGCCGGTGATGTTGGTGTCGATCATGGTGTGCCAGTCCTGCAGATCGACCTGCTGCGCCGGCTGCGGCGCCAGTGCCAGGCCGGCGTTGTTGACCAGGCAATTGATCTGGCGGAATTCGGCGGGCAGTTGCTCGACCACCTCCTTCACCGCGCCGGCATGGCGCACGTCGAGCGTGGCGATGTGCACCGGCACCTTGGCCGACAGCTCGCTCTGCAGCTCTTCCAGACGCTCGCTGCGCCGCCCGGTGAGGACCAGCGCCCAGCCGGCCTCGGCGAAGCGGCGGGCGGTGGCGCGGCCGAAGCCGGAGGTGGCGCCGGTGATGAATACGATCTTCTGTTTCATGCTCTTCCTCTTTTCTGACAGGCCCGACCGTCGTGTAGGCGACGCGGCAGCTCGCCGACCAGCTTAGGGGCGCACGCCGCGCAGGCAAAGTCTTGCGTGCGCCGACTGGCCGCCGCGCTCACCGTCGAAGCTTCACCGAACGGTCATCCCAGGTTCACGGACGCTTAGCGGGACTGCAACAGAGCCTGACTACCTTCTCGTCTAGACAAGTTGGCCGACCTCCCCGGCCGCGCAGACAAGAGGGCAAGACATGAATGCGGCTATTCGAGTCGAGCGACTGAACAAGACCTTCGCCGGCAAGCAGGCGCTGTTCGACCTGGGCCTGGCGATCCAGCCGGGCGAGATGGTGGCGCTGATCGGTGCGTCCGGTTCCGGCAAGTCCACGCTGTTGCGCCATCTGGCCGGGCTGGCCTGCTGCGACCGCACCGCTGGCGGGCGCATCGAGGTGCTCGGCCGCGAGGTGCAGGCCACCGGCCAGCTGCACGGCGAAGTGCGCCGTCTGCGCGCCGACATCGGCTACATCTTCCAGCAGTTCAACCTGGTCAACCGCCTCAGCGTGCTGGACAACGTGCTGCTCGGCTTTCTCGGCCGCATGCCGCGCTGGCGCGGCTCGCTGGGCATGTTCAGCGACGCGCAGAAGCGCCAGGCGATGACGGCGCTGGAGCGCGTCGGCCTGGCCGAGCGTGCCGCGCAGCGCGCCTCCACCCTCTCCGGCGGCCAGCAGCAGCGGGTGGCGATCGCCCGCGCGCTGACCCAGCAGGCCGAGGTGATCCTCGCCGACGAACCGATCGCCTCGCTCGATCCGGAGTCGGCGCGCCGGGTCATGGAAATCCTCGCCGACATCAACCGCCAGGACGGCAAGACCGTGGTGGTAACCCTGCATCAGGTCGACTACGCGCTGCGCTACTGCCCGCGCGCGGTGGCGCTCAAGCATGGCCGCATCCATTACGACGGCCCTTCGGCGGCGCTCGGCGACCGCCTGCTCAACGACCTCTACGGCGCCGATCTGGACGCCAGCCTGCTGTTCTCCGACCGCGCCCGCAGCGCCGAGCCGCGCCAGCTGCAGCTGGTCAACGGCTGAGCCGCCGCCACCCGACAACCAACGCCACACCCCAGGAGTGATCTCCATGTTGAAACGCTTCAGCCGCGCCCTCGCCGCCTCCACGCTGCTCGCCGGTGCGATGTTCGGCACCGCGCAGGCCGCCGAGACCATCACCTTCGGCATCATTTCCACCGAGTCCTCGCAGAACCTGCGCAGCGTCTGGGATCCCTTCCTCGCCGACATGAGCAAGCAGACCGGCTACGAGGTGAAGGCCTTCTTCGCCCCCGACTACGCCGGGGTGATCCAGGGCATGCGCTTCGACAAGGTCGATCTGGCCTGGTACGGCAACAAGTCGGCGATGGAGGCGGTGGATCGCGCCGGCGGCGAAATCTTCGCCCAGACCGTCGCCGCCAACGGCAACCCGGGCTACTACAGCCATCTGATCGTGCACAAGGACAGCGCCCTGAACTCGGTCGAGGACGTGCTGAAGAACGCCAAGAGCCTGACCTTCGCCAACGGCGACCCGAACTCCACCTCCGGCTACCTGGTGCCCGGCTACTACGTGTTCGCCAAGAACAAGGTCGACGCCAGCCAGGCCTTCAAGCGCAGCCTCAACGGCAGCCACGAAGTGAACGCGCTGTCGGTGGCGAACAAGCAGGTCGATGTCGGCACCTTCAACAGCGAAGGCATGGAGCGCCTTGAGATCACCGCGCCGGACAAGGCCGCGCAACTGAAGATCGTCTGGACCTCGCCGCTGATCCCGGCCGACCCGCTGGTGTGGCGCAAGAGCCTGAGCGACGAGCAGAAGAACAAGCTGCGCGAGTTCTTCATGAGCTACGGCGCCCAGCCGGCCGAGAAGGAAATCCTCGCCGCGCTGCAGTGGGCACCGTTCCGCGCCTCCGACAACGACCAGCTGCTGCCGATCCGCCAGCTGGAACTGTTCAAGAAGCGCAGCGAAGTCGCCGCCGACAGCAAGCTCTCCGACAGCGACCGCCAGGCGCAGCTGCAGGGCATCGACGACGAGCTGGCCAAGCTGGAGCAGCGCATGGCCGAGCGCGAGCAGAAGAACGCCGCCGCCAAGGCCAGCTGACCAACGCCGGGCGTGGCGCGCTGGCGCCACGCTCCAATCCGCGCCGTTTTCGAGAACCGAACATGACCACTCTGAGCACCACACCGCCGCTGGCGAGCAACGACAAGCGCAGCTGGTTGCGCCTGCTCGGCTGGGGCCTGTGCCTGGCCGTACTGGCCTGGTCCTGGCAGGGCGCGGAGATGAATCCGCTGCTGCTGATCCGCGACAGCGCCAACATGGCGACCTTCGCCGCCGACTTCTTCCCGCCGGACTTCAGCAACTGGCAGCTGTACCTCAAGGAGATGGTCACCACTGTGCACATCGCCCTATGGGGCACCTTGCTGGCAATCGTCTGCGCCATCCCGCTGGGGATTCTCAGCTCCGAGAACATCGTGCCCTGGTGGGTCTACCAGCCGGTGCGCCGGCTGATGGACGCCTGCCGGTCGATCAACGAGATGGTCTTCGCCATGCTCTTCGTCGTCGCCGTCGGCCTCGGACCCTTCGCCGGTGTGCTGGCGCTGTGGATCAGCACCACCGGCGTGCTCGCCAAGCTGTTCGCCGAAGCGGTGGAAGCCATCGAGCCGGGCCCGGTGGAAGGCGTGCGTGCCACCGGTGCCAGTGCGCTGCAGGAAGTCATCTTCGGGGTGATTCCACAGGTGCTGCCGCTGTGGATTTCCTACTCGCTGTACCGCTTCGAATCCAACGTGCGCTCGGCCACGGTGGTCGGCATGGTCGGCGCCGGCGGCATCGGCGTGATCCTCTGGGAAGCCATTCGCGGCTTCCAGTTCGGCCAGACCGCCGCCCTGCTGCTGATCATCATCGCCGTGGTGAGCCTGATCGACCTGCTCTCCCAGCGCCTGCGCAAGCTCTTCATCTGACGGAGCGAGGCGCTGTGCGCCTCTCGAAAACACCATGCAGTTGTCTAGACAACCCAGCGAACCGCTCTACCTCGAACTGGCCCAGGTGCTGCGCGGCGAGTTGCGCCACTACCGCATCGGCGACTTCCTCCCCGGCGAGATGCAGCTGGCGCGGCGCTTCGCGGTCAACCGCCACACCCTGCGCCGTGCCGTCGACGAGCTGGTCCAGGAAGGCCGCCTGCTGCGTCGCCAGGGCAAGGGCACCCAGGTGCTGCAACGCCCGCTGGTCTACCCGCTGCAGGCCGACAGCGCCTACAGCGAATCGCTGGCCGCCCTCGGCTTGCGTACCGAGGCGCGCCTGCTCGAGCGGCGCCAACTGAGCGCCAGCGCTGAGGAAGCGCGCCACCTGCAACTGGCCGAAGGCGCCGCGCTGATCGAGCTGAGCACCCTGCGCCTGCTCGATGGCGAGCCGGTCAGCCTGATCCGCCACCGTTACTGCGCCAGCCACGCCGAACGGCTCGCCGACTACCAGGGCGGCTCGCTGCGCCACTACCTCGGTGAACGCGGCCTGCCGCTGACGCGTCGTTTCAGCCTGA
The DNA here is from genome assembly GCF_056336065.1 of Stutzerimonas sp. 21-1. NCBI lineage: Bacteria > Pseudomonadati > Pseudomonadota > Gammaproteobacteria > Pseudomonadales > Pseudomonadaceae > Stutzerimonas > Stutzerimonas sp. 21-1. The sequence continues at coordinate 3,900,795 of NZ_CM150500.1, forward strand.
TCGGCGCACGCCTGGCCGATCGCGACGAGGCCGCACAGCTGCTGATGCCGCTGCGCATGCCGCTGCTGTCGGTGTTCACCCTGTCCTGCGATGCCGCCGGGCGACCGGTGGAGATCGCCCTCTCGGCCAGCCGTTCCGACCGTTTCCAGTACCAGGTCGCCACCTGATGGAGAACCCCATGCACACCCGCGAACAATCCCCCCGCCAGCGCTGGATGGCCGTGCTGGCCCGCGCCAGCGCCGCCGACCTGGCGCCTTTCGAGAGCGCCCTGCGCGACTGCACCTACCAGCTGATCCGTCCCGCGGAAATCGGCATGACCCTGGTGCGCGGGCGCATGGGCGGCACCGGTGCGCCGTTCAACCTCGGCGAGATGAGCGTCACCCGCTGCGTGGTGCGCCTGGCCGACGGCAGCACCGGCTACAGCTACCGCGCCGGCCGTGACAAGCGCCAGGCCGAGCTCGCCGCCCTCGCCGATGCCCATCTGCAAGGCCCGCAACAAAGCCGTTGGCTCGCCGAGCTGATCGAACCGCTGGCCGCCGCGCAGGCCCGACGCGCCGCGCAACAAGCTGCCGAAACCGCCACTACCCGCGTGGAGTTCTTCACGCTGCTGCGAGGAGAAGACTGATGAATCGCGCCCCATCCGACCTGTTGCAGGCCGCCTTCGCCGACCCGGTGCTGGACGCGCAGAAGTGCTTCCGCGCCGCGCTCAAGGCCTTGTCCGAGCCGGGCACGCGCCAGCCGCTGGTCAGCGTCGCCGCCATCGAGCCGCTGCAGACCGCCAGCTACGCGCTGTGCCTGAGCCTGCTGGATAACGACACGCCGCTGTGGCTGGCACCGGCCTTCGACACCCCGGCGATCCGCGCCAACCTGGCCTTTCACTGTGGCTGCCCGATCGTCGAGGCACGCGAGGAGGCGATGTTCGCCCTGCTCGACGCCGCCGCGCTGGACGACCTCTCCGGCTTCTACGCCGGCAGCGAACGCTACCCGGACCAGTCCTGCACGCTGCTGATCCAGCTCGACCGTCTCGACCGCGGCCCGGCACTGAGCTGGCAGGGCCCGGGTATCGACGGCAGCCGCCTGGTCGGCCTGCCGCTGACGCCGACGTTCTGGCAGCAGCGCGCCGCACGCAACGACTTCCCGCGCGGGCTCGATGCGCTGTTCTGCGCCGACGGCGAAGTGCTCGGCCTGCCGCGCAGCACCCGCATCGGCGATTCGCTCAAGGAGGTGGCCTGATGTACGTCGCGGTCAAGGGTGGCGAACAGGCCATCGACAACGCCCACGCGCTGCTGGCGAAGAAGCGCCGCGGTGACACCGCTATCGCCGAACTCGGCGTCGAGCAGATCCGCCAGCAGCTGCCGCTCGCCGTGGCGCGGGTGATGAGCGAGGGCTCGCTGTATGACGAAGAACTCGCCGCGCTGGCGATCAAGCAGGCCGCCGGCGATCTGGTCGAGGCGATCTTCCTCCTGCGCGCCTACCGCACCACGCTGCCGCGCTTCGCCGAAAGCCTGCCGCTGGACACCGGCGCCATGCAGCTCAGCCGTCGCATCTCGGCGACCTTCAAGGACGTGCCCGGCGGCCAGCTGCTCGGCCCGACCTTCGACTACACCCACCGCCTGCTGGATTTCGCCCTGCTCGCCGAAGGCGAACGCCCCGGCCCGCCGGTGGATGCCAACGCCACGCTGAGCAACTGCCCCCGCGTACTCGGCCTGCTCGGCGAGGAAGGCCTGATGACGCCGGAAATCGACCGCGGCGAGCCGGTGCCGGACCTCACCCGCGAGCCACTGGAGCTGCCGACGAGCCGCGCCGAACGCCTGCAGGCGCTGGCGCGCGGCGACGAGGGCTTTCTCCTGGCGCTGGGCTATTCGACCCAGCGTGGCTACGGCCGCAACCACCCGTTCGCCGGCGAGATTCGCATCGGCACCGCCGAGGTCTGGATCGAGCCGCAGGAGCTGGGCTTCCCGGTCTGCCTCGGCGAGATCGAGCTGACCGAGTGCGAGATGGTCAACCAGTTCGTCGGCGAGAGCGCCGCGCAGGCGCAGTTCACCCGCGGCTACGGCCTGGCCTTCGGCTACGCCGAGCGCAAGGCGATGGGCATGGCGCTGGTCGACCGCGCGCTGCGTGCCGGCGAGTACGGCGAGGAGGTGCAGGGCCCGGCGCAACAGGAGGAATTTGTCCTGATGCACTGCGACAACGTCGAGGCCGCCGGCTTCGTCTCGCACCTGAAACTGCCGCACTACGTCGACTTCCAGTCCGAGCTGGAGCTGATCCGCAAGCTGCGCCAGCCGCAGGCCGAGCAGACCGAAGACGACGCCGCGACGCCAGCGAAGGAGAAACGCGCATGAATGCCCAGGCCATTCCCGCCAGCGAGGCGGGCTACAACTTCGCCTACCTCGACGAGCAGACCAAGCGCATGATCCGCCGCGCACTGCTCAAGGCGGTCGCCATACCCGGCTATCAGGTGCCCTTCGGCGGCCGCGAGATGCCGCTGCCCTACGGCTGGGGCACCGGCGGCATGCAGCTGACCGCGGCCATTCTCGGCGCGGACGACGTGCTCAAGGTGATCGACCAGGGCGCCGACGACACCACCAACGCGGTGTCGATCCGCCGCTTCTTCGCCCGCACCGCCGGGGTCGCCACCACCGAGCGCACCCCGGAAGCGACGGTGATCCAGACCCGCCACCGCATCCCGGAAACCCCGCTCGCCGCCGGGCAGATCATGGTCTACCAAGTGCCGATCCCCGAGCCGCTGCGCTTCATCGAGCCGTCGGAAACCGAGACGCGCACCATGCACGCGCTGGGCGACTACGGCGTGATGCACGTGAAGCTCTACGAGGACATCGCCACTTTCGGCCACATCGCCACCAGCTACGCCTACCCGGTGACGGTGGACGGGCGCTACGTGATGGACCCGTCGCCGATTCCCAAATTCGACAACCCCAAGCTGGACCGCAGCCCGGCGCTGATGCTGTTCGGCGCCGGCCGCGAGAAGCGCCTCTACGCCGTGCCGCCGTACACCCGCGTGGTCAGCCTGGATTTCGAGGATCACCCGTTCCAGATCCAGCAGTGGGAACAGTGCTGCGCCATCTGTGGCAGCGGCGATTCCTACCTCGACGAACTGATCGTCGACGACGCCGGCAGCAAGCAGTTCGTCTGCTCGGATACCGACTATTGCGCGCAGCGCGCCCAGCAACAGGAGAGCCGCCCATGAGCGCCGCCGAACAACTGCTGCCCGCCACGAGCGTCGGCACCGAGCCGCTGTTCGCGGTGCGCGACCTGACCCGTCTGTACGGCCCGGACAAGGGCTGCCAGGGCGTGTCCTTCGACCTCTACCCCGGCGAAGTGCTGGGCATCGTCGGCGAGTCCGGCTCGGGCAAGTCCACCCTGCTCTCGCTGCTCTGCGGCCGCTGCCCGCCGGATCGCGGCAGCGTGCAGTACCGCGACGGCGGCGGCGACTGGCTCGACCTCTACGCCGCCAGCGAGGCCGAGCGGCGCACGCTGCTGCGCACCGAATGGGGCTTCGTCGAGCAGAACCCGCGCGACGGCCTGCGCATGGGCGTTTCCGCCGGCGCCAACATCGGCGAGCGGCTGATGGCGCAGGGCGTCAGGCATTACGGCCAGCTGCGCGCCGCCGGGCTGGACTGGCTGCAACAGGTGGAGATCGACCCGGCGCGCATCGACGACCTGCCGCGGACCTTCTCCGGCGGCATGCAGCAACGCCTGCAGATCGCCCGCAACCTGGTCTCCAGCCCGAAGCTGGTGTTCATGGACGAACCCACCGGCGGCCTCGACGTGTCGGTGCAGGCACGTCTGCTAGACCTCCTGCGCGGGCTGGTGCGCGAGCTGGACCTGGCGGTGGTGATCGTCACCCACGACCTCGCCGTGGCACGCCTGCTGGCCGACCGGCTGATGGTGATGCGCCGCTCGCGGGTGGTGGAGTCGGGCCTGACCGACCAGATCCTCGACGACCCGCAGCACCCCTATACGCAGCTCCTGGTGTCCTCGGTGCTGCAGCCATGAAGGAATCCGTCATGACGAACCTGATCGAGGTCCGTGACCTCGCCAAGACCTTCACCCTGCACCAGCAGCACGGCGTCCGCCTGCAGGTGCTGCGCGGGCTGAACTTCACCGTCGCCGCCGGCGAGTGCCTGGTGCTGCACGGCCAGTCCGGCGCCGGCAAGTCGACCCTGCTGCGCACGCTGTATGGCAACTACCTGCCCGCCGGCGGCAGCATCCGCATCCGCCATGCCGGCGACTGGCTGGAGCTGGTCGGTGCCGAGCCGCGCCAGGTACTCGCCGTGCGTCGGCAGACGCTGGGCTACGTCAGCCAGTTCCTGCGGGTGATCCCGCGGGTGCCGGCGCTGGAGGTGGTGATGGAACCGGCGCTGGCGCGCGGCTGGACGCGTGCCGACGCCGAGGCGCGGGCCAAGGCGCTGCTGACCCGGCTGAACATTCCCGAGCGGCTCTGGCAGCTGGCCCCCGGCACCTTTTCCGGCGGCGAGCAGCAGCGCGTCAACCTCGCGCGCGGCTTCATGGTGAGCTGGCCAGTGATGCTGCTCGACGAACCCACCGCGTCGCTGGACGAAGCCAACGCCCGCGTGGTGCTGGAACTGATCGACGAAGCCAAGACCGCCGGCAGCGCGCTGATCGGCATCTTCCACGACCGCGCGATCCGCGAGGCAGTCGCCGACCGCTACCTGGACATGACGCAGGAGGACCTGGCCCATGCCAGCTGAACAGATACTCAGCAACGCCCGACTGATGCTGGCCGATCAGGTGATCCACGGCAGCCTGCTGATCCGCGATGGCCTGATCGCCGACATCAGCGCAGGCGCCAGCAGCCTGCCGCAGGCGCAGGACCTGGACGGCGCCCTGCTGCTGCCGGGGCTGATCGAACTGCACACCGACAACCTGGAAAAGCACATGAGCCCGCGCCCGGGCGTGGACTGGCCGTCCGCCTCGGCGGTGCTGACCCACGATGCGCAGATCGTCGCCGCCGGCATCACCACGGTGTTCGATGCGCTGTCGATCGGCGATATCAATCCCAAGGGCAAGCGCATGCAGCAACTCAGGGTGATGCTGGAGGCCATCGCCGAGGCCGAGGCAGCCGGGCAGACCCGCGCCGAACACCGCCTGCACCTGCGCTGCGAAGTCAGCCACCCGCAGTGCCTGGAGCTGTTCCGCGAGCTGGTCGAGCAGCCGCTGGTGCAGCTGGTCTCGGTGATGGACCACGCGCCGGGCCAGCGCCAGTTCGCGCGCATGGAGAAGTACCGCGAGTACTACATGGGCAAGTACCACCTGAGCCCGGCGGAAATGGATCAGTTCGTGACCGAGCAGCTGGCCAACTCGGCGCGGCACAGCGACCAGCAGCGCGCCGCCATCGTCGATATCTGCCGCAGCCGCGAGCTGGCGCTGGCCAGCCATGACGACGCGACGCTCGATCACGTCGAGGAATCGGCCGGCTACGGCATGGCCATCGCCGAGTTCCCGACCACTTTCGAGGCCGCCGAGGCCAGCCACGCGCGCGGTCTGAAGGTGCTGATGGGCGCGCCGAACATCGTTCGCGGCGGCTCGCACTCGGGCAACATCGCCGCTGCCGATCTGGCCCAGCGCGGCGTGCTGGACATCCTCTCCAGCGACTATTACCCGGCCAGCCTGCTGCAGGCCGCGCTGGGCCTGGCCGAGCAGAACAACGGCTACGATCTGCCGCGCGCCATCGCCACCATCAGCCTGGCGCCGGCACGCGCGGCCGGGCTGGATGATCGCGGCGAGATCGCCGTTGGTCTGCGCGCCGATCTGGTGCAGGCGCAAGTGCACAAGGGCCAGCCGGTGATCGGCCAGGTCTGGCGCCAGGGCCGGAGGGTGTTCTGATGCAGTCGCGGCGTGCAATGCTGGCCCATCCCGGGCGGGTTACCGCTACGATGCCGACACGTTCGCGTTCTTCTGCTGATGGAGGTGATCTGATGCAAGGCCGCCTGATCTACCTGATCGGCCCTTCCGGCGCCGGCAAGGACAGCCTGCTCGAAGCCGCCCGCGCGCCGCTCGCCGAGCGTGGCGTGCGCATCGCCCGGCGGGTCATCACCCGTTCGGCCGAGGCGGTCGGCGAAGCCGCGCATTCGGTGAGCGCCGAGGAGTTCGCGCGATTGGAAGCCGAGCAGGCCTTCGCCCTCGCCTGGCGCGCCAACGGGCTGGCCTACGGCATCCGCGCCGAGATCGACGCCTGGCTGGCGGCCGGCGAGGATGTGCTGGTCAATGGCTCGCGCGGCTTTCTGCCCGCGGCGCGCCAGCGCTACCCGGACCTGCTGGCGGTGCTGCTGACCGTCGAGCAGGACGTGCTGCGCGAGCGCCTGCTGAACCGCGGCCGGGAAACCCCGGAGCAGATCGAGGCACGCCTGGCGCGCAACGCGCTGTTCACCGGCGAGCTGGACGACTACATCCGCCTGGACAATTCCGCCTCGCTGACCAGCAGCGTCGAGCGCCTGCTGCAGCTGCTCGACGAGCACCGCCAATGCGGTTGACCCTGCTCGGCACCGGCGATGCCGCGCAGCTGCCGGTGTACAACTGCGACTGCCCGGCCTGCGCCCGCGCCTGGCGCGAACCGGCGTATCGCCGCGGTCCGTGCTGCGCGCTGATCGAATGCGCCGGCCAGCGCTGGCTGCTCGACAGCGGCCTGACCGACCTCGGCGAGCGCTTCGTCCCCGGCAGCCTCAGCGGCATCCTGCAAACGCACTACCACGCCGACCACGCCCAGGGTCTGCTGCAGCTGCGCTGGGGCACCGGGCTGCGCATTCCGGTACACGGCCCGGAGGATCCCGCGGGCTTCGCCGATCTCTACAAGCACCCGGGCATCCTCGATTTCAGCCAGCCGTTCGCCGCCTTCGAGCGCCGTGCGCTGGGCACGCTGCGCGTCACGGCGCTGCCGCTGCAGCACTCGAAGCCGACGTTCGGCTACCTGCTAGAAGGCGTCGGGCGCAAGATCGCCTATCTCACCGACACCCTCGGCCTGCCGGACGACACCCGCGCCTACCTGCAGGGCATTGCGCTCGACGTGCTGGTGCTCGATTGCTCGCAGCCGCCGCAGGAACCGCCGCCGCGCAATCACAACGACCTGACCCGCGCGCTGCAGAGCGTCGACGAACTGCAGCCGGCGCAGGCCGTGCTGACCCACGTCGGTCATGCGCTGGATGCCTGGCTGATGGAACAGCCACGGGAACTGCCGGGCAACGTGCGGCTGGCGTACGACGGCATGATGCTTTAGACGGCGCGTGGAAAACGCTGCGCGGTTTTCCACCCTACCGATGCCGATGCCGATGCCGATGCCGATGCCGATGCCGATGCCGATGCCAGCGTAGGGTGGATAACGCGAAGCTTATCCACCTTGGCCCCACGCACAGTACAATGCACCTCAAGCAAACCCGGAGCTACGTGCGAAGGCTGCGCACCGTCGGCGGGCAGCAGCCCCTGGACCGCTCAGCGCCCCGGCTGCGGACGAAAGCCCGGCACGTTGTCCGGCCGCTCGATGCGCGCGGCGGGCAGCGTGCAGTTGAGGTCGCGGAAGGCGCGCTCGTTGAGCCGCTGCCAGCCCTCGCCCGGGGAGGTCTGGCGGCAGATGACGGTGCCGTCGAGCTTGCTCTGCCACTGGTAGTACGGCGCCGGCGCGGCGTCGGCCAGCAGCGGCAACGACAGGCAGAGGAGCAACGGAAGCAGGCGCATGGCAGGCTCGGGAGGGGCGATGGCGCCACTCTAATCCATCGCCGGCGCCACGCAAGCACCGCCGGGCGCGCCGGGTATCGGCAAGAATCCGCCGATCACCGACGCAGCATGAGCGATTCTCCGCTTATCGGAACTCCGTCGCGGCGCCGCACGCCCGAGCTAGCGCGGTTTCGCCAGCTGGCACAGCACGTGCAAAGCCCCCCATGCCCGTTGCGATCACACGAACAAGAAAAGCCGCACGCCGCGCTCCGCTTCCCCGGGAAGCCTCCGCCCGCCGCCTCGTCTTTTCCTGTCCGCCGGCAACCTGCAGGGTTGCGGCCGATCGCCTATGGTCTACAGCGCCCGATTCCAATAACAACACGGAGAAACACCATGAGACTGACCAAGCGCATCAGCCTGCTGGCTGCCGCCGCCGCCTTCACGGCCAGCACCGCGGCCGTCGCCGCGCCGACCTTCATCAATATCCTCACCGGCGGCACCAGCGGGGTGTACTACCCGATCGGCGTGGCGCTGTCGCAGCAGTACAACAAGATCGACGGCGCCAAGACCTCGGTGCAGGCGACCAAGGCCTCGGTGGAAAACCTCAACCTGCTGCAGGCCGGGCGTGGCGAACTGGCGTTCGCCCTCGGCGATTCGGTGGACGATGCCTGGAACGGCGTCGAGGATGCCGGCTTCAAGGCGCCGCTCAAGCGCCTGCGTGCCATCGCCGCGACCTATCCGAACTACATCCAGATCGTCGCCAGCCAGGAATCGGGCATCAAGACGCTGGAAGACCTCAAGGGCAAGCGCATCTCCGTCGGCGCGCCGAAGTCCGGCACCGAGCTGAACGCCCGCGCCATCTTCAAGGCCGCCGGGCTGAGCTACGAGGACATGGGCCGGGTGGAATTCATGCCCTACGCCGAGTCGGTCGAGCTGATCAAGAACCGCCAGCTGGATGCCACGCTGCAGTCCTCGGGCCTGGGCATGGCGGCGATCCGCGACCTGGCGTCGATGGTGCCGATCACCTTCGTGGCGATCCCGGCCGAGGTGGTGGAGAAGATCGGCAGCAGCGCCTATCAGGCCAGGGTGATCCCGGCCGGTACCTACGACGGCCAGGACGCCGATGTGCCGACCGCGGCGATCACCAACATCCTGGTCAGCCACGACAAGGTGTCCGACGAGGTGGCCTATCAGATGACCAAGCTGATGTTCGACAACCTCGACCGCCTGTCCAGCGCCCACTCCGCGGCCAAGGACATCAAGCTGGAAACCGCTACCGAAGGCTTGCCGATCCCGCTGCATCCGGGCGCCGAGCGCTTCTACAAGGAAGCCGGCGTGCTCAAGTAAGCACGTCCGCCGCCAGCCACCGCGCCATGCGGGCGGTGGCCGGCGGCACTTGCGGAACCCGCAATGACACGCTGCCCGCGCCACGGGCAGCGTCCCCCGCACCGTCCGCTTGAAGCCCCGACGCTTGAAGCCGCTGTTCCGGAGAGTTCTCCATGAGCGAATCCCAAGGCCTGCACGCCAGCCCCAGCGAATGGCCGAAGGCGCTGTTCTACACGGCGCTGCTGTTTTCCACCTACCAGATCATCACCGCGGCCTTCCATCCGGTGTCCAGCCAGGTGCTGCGCGCCGGCCACGTCGGTTTCCTGCTGCTGATGGTGTTTCTCTGCTACCCGGCGCGCGGCACCAATCGCCCGTGGCAGCCGCTGGCCTGGCTGCTGGGCCTGGCCGGCATGGCCACGGCGTTCTACCAGTGGTACTTCGAGGCCGATCTGGTGCAGCGCTCCGGTGACCTGACGCAGGCGGACCTGATCGTCGGCATCACCCTCACGGTGCTGGTGTTCGAGGCCGGGCGCCGGGTGATGGGCATCGCCCTGCCGCTGATCTGCGCACTGTTCCTGGCCTACGGCCTGTTGGGCGAATACCTGCCGGGCGACTTCGCCCACCGCGGCTATGGTTTCGACCAGATCGTCAACCAGCTGTCGTTCGGTACCGAGGGCTTCTACGGCACGCCGACCTACGTCTCGGCGACCTACATTTTCCTGTTCATCCTGTTCGGCTCGTTCCTCGAGCAGGCCGGGATGATCAAGCTGTTCACCGACTTCGCGATGGGCCTGTTCGGGCACAAGACCGGCGGCCCGGCCAAGGTCTCGGTGGTGTCCTCGGCGCTGATGGGCACCATCACCGGATCGGGCGTGGCCAACGTGGTCACCACCGGCCAGTTCACCATCCCGCTGATGAAGCGCTTCGGCTACAAGCCAGCCTTCGCCGGCGCGGTGGAGGCCACCGCGAGCATGGGCGGGCAGATCATGCCGCCGGTGATGGGTGCGGTCGCCTTCATCATGGCCGAAACCATCAATGTGCCGTACGTGGAAGTCGCCAAGGCGGCGCTGATTCCGGCGATGCTGTACTTCTTCGCGGTGTTCTGGATCGTGCACCTGGAGGCACGCAGCAAGGGCCTCAAGGGCCTGCCGAAAGACCAGTGCCCGAGCGCCTGGGCGTCGGTCAAGGAGCGCTGGTTCCTGCTGGTGCCGCTGGCGGTGCTGGTGTTCCTGCTGTTTTCCGGCCGCACGCCGATGTTCTCCGGCACGGTGGGCCTGGCGTTGACGGCCATCGTCATCCTCGGCTCGGCGATCATCCTCAAGGCCAACAGCTTCTGGCTGCGCGCGGTGTTCTGGATCGCCCTGGGCGTGCTCTGCGCCGGCTTCTTCCAGCTCGGCATCGGGGTGATCTTCGGCGTCATCGGTGCGCTGGTGGTAGCCTGCTGGTTCATCAAGGGCGGTCACGACACCCTGCGCGCCTGCCTGTACGCCCTGGTCGAAGGCGCACGCCACGCGATCCCGGTGGGCATCGCCTGCGTGCTGGTGGGGGTGATCATCGGCATCGTCTCGCTGACCGGCATCGCCAGTACCTTCGCCGGCTACATCCTGGCCATCGGCGAGAACAACCTGTTCCTCTCGCTGCTGCTGACGATGCTGACCTGCCTGGTGCTGGGCATGGGCATCCCGACGATTCCCAACTACATCATCACCAGCGCCATCGCCGCGCCGGCGCTGGAGCAGCTGGGCGTGCCGCTGATCGTCTCGCACATGTTCGTCTTCTACTTCGGGCTGATGGCCGACCTGACGCCGCCGGTCGCACTCGCCTGCTTCGCCGCGGCACCGATCGCGCGCGAGAACGGCTTCAAGATCAGCCTGTGGGCGATCCGCATCGCCGCCGCCGGGTTCGTGGTGCCGTTCATGGCCGTCTACGACCCGGCGCTGATGATGCAGGGCGACAGCTGGCTGGCCACGGCGTACATGGTGGTCAAGACGGTCTTCGCGGTGTGCCTGTGGGGCATGGCGGTTACCGGCCACCTGAGCCTGCGCATGCCGATCTGGGAGCGCCTGTGGGCGTTCGCCGCTGGCGTCGCGCTGATTCTGGCCATGCCGGTCAGTGATGAAATCGGCTTCGTGCTGGGCATTGCGCTGGTGGCGCAGCATATCTGGCGTGCCCGTCGCACCGAGCGGCTGGCGACGGCGTGATCGGCCTCTGTCTGGGCCTGGCCGGGGTGGTGTGGGCGCAACTGCCCACACCCGCCTTCACCCTGGCGTGGAATCACACCATTGAGAAGATCCGCTGGGAGGAGGATTACCGCGTCACGGCGGACGGCCTGCTGCTCGGCGAAGCGCGGATCAAGGGTTCGGGGGCCGGCATGGAAGCGCCGCAAGGTGCCGAACTGCGCGACGGCGCCTGGCACTACCGGCGCCAGGTGCCGGCGCTGCAGCCACTGCGCGTCGGCCGCACCCCAGAGGCCGGCGACTACCAGCTGTGCTTCGACGGGCAATGCCACGCATTGAGCGAATGGCTCGGCCCGCCGCGCGCCGACCGGCCGGCGCTGGAGCTGTGGAGCTGCGAGGTGGCGGCGCAGTCCTGAGCCTCGGCGCTGGATCGTTAAAGCGTTGCCTACTCGACGCTCCTGCTCAGACCGCCAGCTCTACTTCCCGCCGCAAGCGCCGCGTGCTGCCGCGCGCGGCGCTTGCGCCACCAGATCACCACGCCGGTCACCGATAGCACGGCAATCGCCACACCGAGAACGGCGATCAGGATGCGCCCCGGCAGGCCGAGGATGCGTCCGCCGTGGATCGCCGGTTGCAGCAGGTGGAACTGCTGGCCCAGCGTGCCCTGGCCGGGAATCTCCTGGCCGAGCAGACGGGTGCCGTCGGTGCCGTGGAAGAACAGCCAGGCGTTGCCCTGGTTGCTGTCGTGCGCACCGAAACCGGCGCCGTAGAAGTTGTACTCGAAGCTGTAGTACAGCTCGGTGATCGGCTCGCTCAGGCCCAGCGTCGCGGCGTGCTGCATGGCGTAGTCGTAGGCCTGATGGAAGTCGTAGGCGGTGCTGCCCAGCTGATCGGCCGGCAGGCGGCCACGCGCCTCATAGACGCTCGGCTCCACGGGGGAGAACAGCGAAACCACCGGCTTGAACACCTGCTCCGGCAGGTTCATCGCCACGCTGCTGACCGCCACCGGCGTCAGCAGCAGCCACAGCCACAGGCCGCCGGCCCGGTGCACGTCGTGGTTCAGGCGCTGGCGCTTGATCTTCCACGCCGTCCACCACTTGCCGAAGAACGGCCGCCCGCGCGGCAAGGTCAGCAGCAGCGAGACCAGGCAGTCGATCACCCAGGCGATCGCCACCAGGCCCATCAGCCACAGCCCCCAGTTGCCGGGCAGCGCCAGGTTGTAGTGGAACTCGAGCAGGAACGGCACCAGATTCTTGCGCGAGAAGCAGCACTCGCCCCAGTAGCGCGTGCCCACCGTTTGGCCGGTCACGGTGTCGAGGTAATGCACCACCGGGCGCTCGGCAAAGGGCTTGCCGGTGGCCGGATCGTTGCGCGGCACCAGGGCCAGCAGCGCGGCGTGGCCCGGTTCGTCCGCGAACTCCATGTACCAGACCTGCAGGCGCGGGTTGGCCGCCTCGACCCGCTCCACCAGCGTGCCCGGCGCCAGCAGCGGACCGTCACTGGCGGTGTGGTAGAACTCGGGATTCAGCCACTCGTCCAGCTCGTGGTGGAAGGCCAGCACGCTGCCGGTGATACCGGCGAGAAACAGGAATAGCGCGGTCGCAAGGCCGATGTAGCGGTGCAGGAGCACGAGGATCGGGCGCATCAGCGGTCTCCGTTTGCAGAAAATACAAAGCCGCCGGCCTTGGGAGCCGGCGGCCGCTGGGGACGATCAGAAGTCGTAGGTCACGGTCGCCATGACGTTGCGCGCCTCGCCGTAGTAGCACTGGCTGAGGCTGTTGCACGCGGCGACGTACTTCTCGTCGGTGAGGTTGTTCAGGTTCAGGCGTACGCCAACACCCTGCAGCCCGACGCGCGACAGGTCGTAGCCGAGCATGGCGTCGTACAAGGTGTAGGACGGGATGTGCAGGGTATTTTCCGCATCCGCCCAGCTCTTGCCGAAGTAGCGCGCGCCGCCACCGATCTGCAGGCCGGCCAGCGGTCCCTGAGCGAACGTGTAGTCGGCCCACAGCGAGGCCATGTTGCGCGCCACGGCGTTGGGCCGGTTGCCGCGGTTGTTCACCCCGGCGGCGCCGGTGAAGTCCTTGGAGTACTCGACGTCCATGTAGGTGTAGCTGGCGATCAGGTTGACCTGCTCCACCGGCTTCAGGCGCGCCTCGACTTCCACGCCCGTTGAGGTCAGCTCGCCGACCGCGCGGTAGAAGTTCTCGTTGGAATCCTTGTTCGCCAGGTTGGACTGTTTCAGGTCGAACCAGGAGATGGTGTAGAGGTCGTCGGTGCCCAGCGGCTGGTACTTCAGGCCGACCTCGACCTGCTCGCCCTCGGTGGGATCGAGCAACGCGATGTCGTAGACGCCAGGTGAAACCTCGTTGTAGGCCGCGGTGGCGTTGGGGTTGAACGACTCGGAGTAGCTGGCATACGGCGACAGGCCGTTGTCGAAGGCGTAGAGCACGCCGACGCGGCCGGTGAACTGCTCGAGCTTGGCGTTATCGGCCTGATCGCCGTAGCTCGCATCCTCGGTATGGTCGAACGACACATCCACCCAGTCCTGACGCATGCCCAGCGAGAAGCGCCAGTTGCCCAGGCTGATCAGGTCCTGCACATACAGGCCGGTCTGCTCCAGCTCGCGGGTCTCGTCGTACTGGTGGTAGAACACCGGGCTGCCGACGCCGACTGCGCCGCTGTAAGGGTTGATCGGCGCCAGGCCGTAGCCGGCGTCGTAGGCGACCTTCGCCTTGCGCCGCTGATAGTCGAGGCCGGTCACCAGGGTGTGGCTGAGCGCGCCGGTATCGAAGAGAAACTGCAGCTGGTTGTCGATCGTCCAGGCGTGCAGCGCTTCGTCGGCACCGGTGTAGTAGCGCACCAGCTCGTCGGCCGTCGCGTAGCCGTACTGGTAGACCTGGCCGGATTCCACGGTCGAGTCGAGGTACTGGAAATTCTGCCGCGCCGAAACCACGTCGTTGAAGCGATGCTCCAGCTGATAGCCGATCATCTGCTGGTCGCGCTCGAACTGCTCGTAATCCTCGTCGCCCTCGAAGAAGCTGCGCGAAATGCGCTGGCCGTTGTGCGAGGTCACCGTGCCGTCCGCCGGCAGGCCACCGTGATAGCCGCTCTCGGGGTCCTTCTGCAGCATCGCCAGCAGGGTCAGGCGGGTGTCGTCGGTGAAGTCGATGCTCACCGACGGCATTACCGCGTAGCGCTGTTCCTCGATGCCATCGACCTGGTTGTCGGCATCCTTGACCACGCCGGCGAGGCGATAGGCGATGCGCTCGTCCTCCAGCGGCCCGGTGAAATCGAACGCGGTCTGCTTATAGTCGTGGCTGCCGTAGGAGAACTGCAGCTGGCGGCGGGTTTCGCGCTGCGGCTTCTTGGTGGTCATCGCCACCAGCCCGCCGGGCAGGCTGCGGCCGTAGAGCACCGAGGACGGCCCCTTGAGGATGTCGATGCGCTCGATGAAATACGGGTCGACCTGCAGGCTGCTGTAGGTGCCGCTGTCGCCCAGCAGCTTCTGCCCGTCGAGGTAGAGGTTGTCCACCGAACCATCGGTGATGCCGCGCATGGCGACATAGTCGTAGCGGGTCGTCGCGCCGTAGGGCGTGCTCATAAGGCCCGGCGTGTAGCGCACCGCCTGGGCGATGGAGCGCGAGCCCTGATCCTCGATCTGCTGGCGGGTGACCACCGAGACGGTCTGCGAGGTTTCCACCAGCGGCATGCTGGTCTTGGTCGCCACACTGCTGTGGGTGGCGCTGTAGCCGTCCATCTCACCCAGTGCGTTGCCCAGGGCGAAGCCCTGCACCGTCATCGGCTGCAGCTCGACCGCGCCGGTTTCGCTGGCGCGGCGGATCAGCGAGTAGTTGCCCTGGCTGTCGCGCACCGCCTGCAAACCACTGCCGGCAAGCAGTGCGGCAAAGCCATCGTCGACACCGTACTGACCGCGCAGGCCGTCCGACTGCAAGCCCTGCAGCAGGCTGCCATCCACCGACAGCAGCACACCGGCCTCGCCGGCGAAACGGCTCAGCACGCTGGACAGCGCGCCGGCGGGAATGTCGTAGCGGCTCTGCGCCTGCTGGCTCGAAGCCGGTTCGGCGGCGCTCGCCAGGCCGGGCAGCGTGGCCGTCAGCGGCAGGCAGAACAGGGTGGCGCGGATGGCGCGCGCAAGCACGCGCGGACGATGGGGGGCTGAACGCATGAAGAAATCCCTAGTGGTGAGGACCGGCACATGGCCTTTGCAGCTGAAGCCCGTCAGCACCGATAAAAGGGAACCTCATATGCGATTATTTTTCATTGGCGATGCAATCGCATCACGCCGCGCCGGAAGGCTCCAGGCTGACCCACCAGGACATGCGCCGCTGCACGCGTACCGGCAGCGTCGCCGCCAGCGCATCGAGCACACGGTCACTGTCGTCCAGCGGGAAGGCACCGACCACGCGCAGTTCGGCGATGCGCGGATCGCAGCCGAGATAGCCGTGGCGGTAGCGCGCCAGCTCGGCGAGAAAATCCACCAGGCGCAGGTTGTCCGCGAGCAGGATGCCGCGCGACCAGGCCTGGTGCCCGGCCTGTACCGGCGCGGGCGGACCGATCCGGTTGGCACTGAAACCGACCTGCTGCCCGGCGCCGATGCCACGGCCGAGTCCGCCGTGATCCGGCTGGATGTCCACCATGCCGCTGAACACGCTGAGCCGGGTGCTGCCGTCACGCTGGCGCACCGAGAAGCGCGCCGCCTGCGTGACGCGCAACTGGCCCTCGCGGCTTCGCAGCAGCAGCGGTCGCGCTTCGTCCACGGCTTCGACCAACACTTCACCGCGATACAGCGCCAGCCGCCGGATAGCGCCGTCGAAGCCGGCATCCGCCGCGCTGTCGGTGTTCAGCCAGAGCCGCGATCCATCGGCGAGCCGCGTCTCGCGCACCTCGCCGACGCCGGTGCGCAGACCGGCGCTCCAGTCCTGCCAGGGCAGCCTGCCACCCGCCAGCCCCAGCGCCGCACCGCCACACACCAGCGACAGCAGCTTGAGCGCCTGCCGGCGGCTCGGCGTGCACTGCTGCAGCATGCCACCCGCCGCGCGCCCGGCCGGATGCGCGCTCAGCGGCGCGAATCGACCGCTGATGCGCTGCACCTTCTGCCAGGCGCGCGCGTGTTCCGGCTGGCGCACCCAGGCGGCCCAGGCCTCGCGCTCGACGGCGTCGACCGTATCCGATTCGAGCCGCGCGAACCATTCGGCAGCCTCCTGCAGCACGCGGTAATCGAGGCTCATGCGTCGTCATCCAGCAGCATCAGGCAATGCAGCATGGCCTGCGCCATGTACTTCTTGACCATCCGTTCGGACACCTCCAGCTCGGCGGCGATGGCGGCGTAGGTCATGCCCTGCAGCTGCGACATGAGGAAGGCGCGGCGCGCCTTGTGCGGCAGGCGGTCGAGCATCGCGTCGATCTGCAGCAGCGTCTCGATGATCAGCGCCTGCTCTTCCGGCGACGCCGCCAGCGGTTCGGGCTGCAGCGCCAGCACGTCGAGATAGGCCTGCTCGATCTGCCGACGCCGCCAGTGGTTGATCAGCAGTCCCTTGGCGATGGTGTGCAGATAGGCGCGCGGCTCGCGGATGGCGGAAAGGTCCTGCGGTTCCCTGGTCAGCACGCGGACGAAGGTGTCCTGCGCCAGGTCGGCGGCACGCTGGCTGCACTGCAGGTGGCGGCGCAGCCAGCCGTTCAGCCAGCCGTGATGCTCGACGTAGAGCCGCTGGACGAATTGCTGCCGGATGAAACCGTCGGCGGCCATGAGGACCTCACGAATGCTGAGCGCTGAATGCTAACGCTTCTCAACAACTCACGCCACGGCATTCGCCTTGCGCGCGCCCCCCACGGCTTGGCTACGCTGGGTAAACCCCTGTTGCCACGGAGCCACACCATGAACCGTACCCTGACCGCCCTCGCCTTCCTGCTGTCCTGCAGCCTGCCGGTGCAGGCCGCGCCGATCCTGCCTGGCCTGTGGGAATTCACCAGCCGCGACATCCAGGTCGACGGCGAGCAGATGCCCGGTGTCAGCGAGATGCTCGAACAGATGCAGAACCTGCCGGCCGCGCAGCGTCAGCAGATGGAAGACATGCTCGCCGCGCAGGGCGTGCAGCTCGGCGGCCAGGGCGTGCGCATCTGCCTCAGCGAGGCGCAGGTGAATGCCGAGGAGTTGCCGTTCAGCGATCGACCCGACTGCACCCAGGAGATCACCGAGCGCACCGACCGCCTGTGGAAATTCCGCTTCCAGTGCCCGGACGCCAGCGGCCAGGGCGAAACCCGCTTCATCAGTGAGCGCGAATTCGTCAGCGTGGTGGAAAGCCAGTACAGCGCCGGCGGCGAGCGCGGCAGCAGTCGCATGGAGTCGCAGGCGCGCTGGCTCGGGGAGGATTGCGGCGCGCTGAAACCGGCACGCTAGCCCGCCGTTCCACGTGAAACCCCCGGCCGCACTGGGCTGCGCGGGTCAGTCGCCGCTTTCCCAGCGCCCGCCGCTGTTCTGCTCGCAGGCCGGCTGGAGGAAGCGGCCGTCGCTGGCGACGCCGTAATAGTGGATGTCCTGGCGGTATGGCAGGTTGGACACCTGGGCGTCGCGGCAGATGCCGAACGCACCGCTCGGGCAGCTCTCGACGAACTGCACGTCCACCTGCTGGTCC
This sequence comes from Stutzerimonas sp. 21-1, assembly GCF_056336065.1. Taxonomy (NCBI): domain Bacteria; kingdom Pseudomonadati; phylum Pseudomonadota; class Gammaproteobacteria; order Pseudomonadales; family Pseudomonadaceae; genus Stutzerimonas; species Stutzerimonas sp. 21-1. The sequence continues at coordinate 3,918,643 of NZ_CM150500.1, forward strand.
TTGAGCTGCGGCTGGCAGAAGCCACTGCGAAACAGCTCAGCGGGGATGTTGCGGTTCTGCTGGCAGAGCCGCACTTCGATGCGCGCATCCCGGCTATGGACGATGCAGGCCTCGGCCAGCACCTCCCCGGCCAGACCCAGCAGCAGCGGCAGCAGCAACATCGGACGCATCGCGTGACCCTCTCCCTCGAACGGCGGCGACTCTAGCACGCCGCCGCGGAAAAACGGCTTCCCCGCGCATGCCAAAATGCGGACCATGCCAGCATGCTCACACAGATCCCTACCCACCTGATCGGCGGCCCGCTGGGCGCCGGCAAGACCAGCCTGATCCGCAACCTGCTGACGCAGAAGCCGGCTGACGAACGCTGGGCGGTGCTGGTCAACGAATTCGGCCAGATCGGCCTGGATGCCGCCCTGCTGACCACCGATGCCGATGGCGTCGGCATCGCCGAGGTCGCCGGCGGCTGCCTGTGCTGCGTCAACGGCCTGCCGTTTCAGGTCGGCCTGACCCGCCTGCTGCGCCAGGCCCGGCCGCAGCGCCTGCTGATCGAACCTTCCGGGCTCGGCCATCCGGCGCAGCTGCTGCGTCAGCTCGGCCAGCCGCCGTGGACCGAGGTGCTGGCCGTGCAGCCCAGCGTGCTGGTACTGGATGCCGCGGCGCTGGCGCGCGGCGCAGCGCTACCGGACAGCCAGCAGCAGGCGCTGGACAGCGCCGGCCTGCTGGTGCTGAACAAGAGCGCGGCGCTGGACGCAGCGACACGAACGGCGCTCGCCGCGCGCCTGCCGGCGCGGCCGCTGTACTGGACCGAACAGGGCGCGCTGCCACTGGCGCAGCTGCCGGGCATCGCCCAGCAAGCGTGCGCGGGCGCTGATCACGCCGCACTGCCGACCGCTGCGGCGCCGCTGCCTGGCGTCTGGCTCGATCCGCGTCAGCCGGTCTGCCAGGTGCAGGCCGGCGCGGATGGCTGGAGCATCGGCTGGCGCTGGCATCCGAGCCAGCGCTTCGACATGGCACGGCTGCAACACTGGCTGCACCGCTGGCCGTGGCGGCGCGCCAAGCTGGTGCTGCATGGCGAAAGCGGCTGGTGGTCCGGTAACGCCCTGGATGGCGCGCCGATGCAGCTGCAAGCGAGCGAGTGGCGCAAGGATTCGCGACTGGAACTGATCTTCGCCGCGCCGCAAGCGCAGGCGGCGTTGCAGCAGTCGCTCGATGAGTGCCGGATCAGCTAGTTAGTGGGCAGTTTTCAACCGCCTGCTAGTGGCGGCGCCAGTCGTCGAGCTGGATCACCTGCCCGCTCGGCGGCTCGGCGGGAGCACGGAATGGATGCGCCTCGAGCTCGATGCGCCCGACATGCCCGCCGAACATGACGATCTGCCCGACGTGCCGCTGCTCGCCGGTGACGGTGAACTCGAAGCCGTAGACGCGCGCCAGGCGACGATGCCCGGCGCCGTCGCGCAGCAGCGCCAGGCGCTTGAAGGCGACGTTGCCGTCGAGCAGTTCGACGTCCAGCTTCTGGCAATGCCGGCGCGCCGCGACCAGCGCGCGCTCGCGAATGCCGTGGCCGTGCCAGAGCCACGCCGCCACGCTGGCCAGGACCAGGAAGAGGAACAGATTACCGAGCGTCAGCATGGCAGGTTCCCGGACGACGGCGGACGCTGATCACGATGCTCATGCACCGCTTTCCAGCCACACGTCGCGCGCCCAGTGCCAGACCGTTTCCCAGGTCTGCTCGGTGAGCTCGTGACTGTCGCCGTCGAACAGCGTGACCTCGCCTTCCAGATCGACCACATAGTAGTCGGGACCGTCCTGGCAGATCGGCAGCAGATCGCGCGGTACGCCGGCGTCCCAGGCGTTGGCCGCCACTTCCGGCAGGTAGGTGTGCGACTGCGGATCGCTGGCGGTGACCGGCTCCAGCCGTCCGTAGATCACATCGCTGACCTGCAGCAGGAACTCGCGCAGGCCGAACGGCAGGTTGATGAAAAGCTGCTCCTCGACCTCGACCAGTTGTTCGTCGTCCGGCAGCTCCAGCGGCACCGGCACCGGCTCGTTGCGTTCGCGCAGCTCTTCGATGACTTCTTCCATCGCTCCTCCTGTTCATGCACCGCGGGGCAAGGCGCCGTTATACAGCCCCGCGATGCGCCGAACCAGCGGCGCGGCGCCAGTGGTGCGGCAGCCGTGCCCGGCGGCTCACGGCACCAGCACCGCCGCGCCCTGAAAGCGCCCGTGACGCAGGTCGTCGAGCGCCTGGTTGGCCTGCTCCAGCGGGTAGGCGCGGGTTTCGGTATGGATGCCGACCTGGGCGGCGACCGGGAAGAAATCCAGGCCATCCTGACGGGTCAGGTTGGCCACCGAAACCAGCTCGCGCTCCTGCCAGAGGATGTCGTAGGGGAAGCTCGGAATGTCGCTCATGTGGATGCCGGCGCAGACCACCCGGCCGCCCTTGCGCACGGCGCGTAATGCGGCCGGCACCAGCTCGCCGGCCGGCGCGTAGATGATCGCTGCATCCAGCGGCACCGGCGGCGACTCGTTCGAATCGCCGGCCCAGACCGCGCCCAGCGAGCAGGCGAAGTCCTGTGCGGCCACATCGCCCGGGCGGCTGAAGGCGTAGACATCGCGTCCCTGCCAGCGCGCCACCTGCATGACGATATGCGCCGCGGCGCCGAAGCCGTACAGGCCCAGGCGCTTGCCGTCACCAGCCTTGACCAGCGAGCGCCAGCCGATCAGCCCGGCGCAAAGCAGCGGCGCCAGTGCGACGGGGTCGCCCGCTTCACCGAGGGCGAAGGCGAAACGCGCATCGGCCACCACGAATTCGGCATAGCCGCCGGGACGGGTGTAACCCGTGAATTGCGGTGCGTCGCAGAGGTTTTCCTCGGCGTGCTGGCAGTAGCTGCAGGTGCCGCAGGTATGCCCCAGCCACGGAATGCCGACACGCTGGCCCAGCTCGAAACCCGTCACGCCCTCGCCCAGCGCATCGACGCGGCCGACGATCTCGTGGCCCGGAATGATCGGCAGCGGCGCCGCCGGCAGCTCGCCATCAACCACGTGCAGGTCGGTACGGCACACGCCGCAGGCCAGCACCTTGACGCGCAGCTCACCGGGCCCGGGTTGCGGCTCGGGAATGTCACGCAGGTGCAACGGTTCGCCGGTTCTTTCCAGCAGCATGGCGCGCATCGACGGCTCTCCTTTCGTCTCCCGTTCTGCTGCAGGGTAGGCCGATCGGCGAAAAAACGCTCTAGACTCGAAACGTCCCGTGATTTCCGGAGTGCTCCCCATGACGCTATCGCCCTTCCACCTCGCCATTCCCGTCCACGATCTGGCCGCCGCGCGCGCCTTCTACGGCGAGGCGTTCGGCTGCGCCGAGGGCCGCAGCAGCGAGCATTGGGTGGATTTCGACTTCTTCGGCCACCAGCTGGTGATCCACGAGGCGCCGAAGATGCCGCATCAGGAAGCGGCGCACAGCAATCCGGTGGATGGGCACGACGTGCCGGTGCCGCACTTCGGCGTGGTGCTCGGCTGGGCGCAATGGGAAGCGCTGGCCGAGCGGCTGAAGGCGCGCGGCACGCGCTTCGTCATCGAGCCTTACGTGCGCTTCCAGGGCCAGGTCGGCGAACAGGCCACCATGTTCCTGCTCGACCCCTGCGGCAATGCCCTGGAATTCAAGGCATTCAAGGACATCGGCCAGCTGTTCGCCAAGTGAGCCGGGTCAGCCGCGCTCGGCAAGGTGCTGGTCCTTGAGTTTCACGTAGTTGCCGGCGGTATAGCTGAAGAAGCTGCGCTCCTTGTCGGTCAGCGGCCGGGCCTGCTTCACCGGGCTGCCGACGTAGAGGTAGCCCGATTCCAGCGTCTTGCCTGGCGGCACCAGGCTGCCGGCGCCGATGATCACCTCGTCCTCGACCACCACGCCGTCCATCACGATCGAACCCATACCGACCAGGATGCGGTTGCCCAGGGTGCAGCCGTGCAGCGTGACCTTGTGGCCGACGGTGACCTCGTCGCCGATGCTCAGCGGAAAGCCGTCCGGGTTGTACGGCCCGGCGTGGGTGATGTGCAGCACGCTGCCGTCCTGGATGCTCGAGCGCGCGCCGATGCGGATGCGGTGCATGTCGCCGCGGATCACCGTCAGCGGCCACACCGAGCTGTCGGCACCGATCTCCACATCGCCGATGACCACGGCGGACTCATCGACGAACACGCGCTCGCCCAGTTGCGGCGTGCTGTTTTGGTAGCTGCGTATCGCCACGATAGAAACCTCTCTGGCTGCGGGAAGGGTCGATTGTAATTAAGATGGTCGGCATTGCCGCCGCCGCACGGCCGGAGCATCGTCCGGCCCGTGTGGTCTGAGTTCTACCCTTTTCGTCCCAAGGTGTCCCGTGAGCGCGAACAATCCCCTGCTGCAAGACTTCGACCTGCCGCCCTATTCCGCCATCCGCCCGGAGCACGTCGAACCGGCGATCGACAGCATCCTCGGCGATAACCGCGTGGCGATCCTGGAGCTGCTCAGCCGTCCGGCCGACAGCCTCGACTGGCAGACCCTGGTGATCGGTCTCGACGAGCTGAACGACCGCCTCGGCCGCGCCTGGGGGCCGGTCGGCCATCTCAACGCGGTGTGCAACAGCCCGGAACTGCGCGCCGCCTACGAGGCCTGCCTGCCCAAGCTGTCGGCCTACTGGACGGAACTCGGGCAGAACCGCGCGCTGTTCGAGGCCTACCAGGCGCTGGCCAAGCGCCCGGAAGCGGCCGGCTACGAGGTGGCGCAGAAGACCATTCTCGACCACGCGCTGCGCGACTTCCGCCTGTCCGGCATCGACCTGCCGCCGGTCGAACAGCAGCGCTTCGGTGAAATCCAGATGAAGCTCGCCGAACTGGGCAGCCGCTTCTCCAACCAGCTGCTGGACGCCACCCAGGCCTGGACCCGCCACGTCACCGACGAAAACCTGCTGGCCGGCATACCCGACTCGGCCAAGGCGCAGATGGCCGAGGCGGCCAAGGCCAAGAACCTTGACGGCTGGCTGATCAGCCTGGAATTCCCCAGCTACTACGCAGTGATGACCTACGCCGACGATCGTGGTCTGCGCGAGGAGGTCTACGCCGCCTACTCCACCCGCGCCTCCGACCAGGGGCCGAACGCCGGGCAGTTCGACAACGGTCCGGTGATGGAAGAAATCCTCACGCTGCGCCACGAACTGGCGCAGCTGCTGGGCTACGGCAACTTCGCCGAACTGTCGCTGGCGACCAAGATGGCCGAATCCACCGAGCAGGTGCTGAGCTTCCTGCGCGACCTGGCGGTGCGCAGCAAGCCGTTCGCCGCGCGCGACCTGGCCGAACTGCGCGCCTTCGCCGCCGAGCAGGGACTGGCCGATCTGCAAAGCTGGGACCTCGGCTACTACGCCGAGAAGCTGCGCCAGAGCCGCTACAGCCTGAACCAGGAAGAGCTGCGCGAGTACTTCCCGATCGACAAGGTGCTCTCGGGGCTGTTCGCCATCGTCCAGCGCCTGTACGGCATCGAGATCCGCGAGCTGGAACACTTCGAGAGCTGGCACCCGGACGTGCGCCTGTTCGAGATCAGCGAGCACGGCGAGCACGTCGGGCGCTTCTTCTTCGACCTCTACGCGCGGCCGAACAAACGCGGCGGCGCCTGGATGGACGGCGCCCGCGACAAGCGCCGCACCGCCGCGGGCACGCTGCAGACGCCGGTGGCCAACCTGGTCTGCAACTTCACCCCGCCGGTGGGCGAGCGCCCGGCGCTGCTGACCCATGACGAGGTCACCACGCTGTTCCACGAATTCGGCCACGGCCTGCATCACCTGCTGACCCAGGTCGAGCACGCTGGCGCCTCGGGCATCAACGGCGTGGCCTGGGATGCGGTCGAGCTGCCGAGCCAGTTCATGGAGAACTGGTGCTGGGACCCCGAAGGCCTCGCGCACATCTCCGGCCACTACCAGACCGGCGAGCGCCTGCCGCAGGACAAGCTGGACCGCATGCTGGCGGCGAAGAATTTCCAGTCCGGCATGATGATGGCGCGCCAGCTGGAGTTCTCCCTGTTCGACTTCGAGCTGCACGCCACCCACGGCGACGGCCGCAGCGTGCTGCAGGTGCTCGAACACATCCGTGACGAGGTCTCGGTGATGTGTCCGCCGGCGTACAACCGCTTCCCCAACAGCTTTGCGCACATCTTCGCCGGCGGTTACGCGGCCGGTTACTACAGCTACAAGTGGGCCGAGGTGCTGTCGTCCGACGCCTTCTCGCGCTTCGAGGAAGAAGGCGTGTTCAACGCCGAGACCGGCCGCGCCTTCCGCGAGGCGATCCTCGCCCGTGGCGGCTCGCAGGAGCCGATGGTACTGTTCGTCGATTTCCGAGGCCGCGAGCCGTCCATCGACGCCCTGCTGCGCCACCTCGGGCTGGTAGCGGAGGCCGCGGCATGAGCAACGACGTATCTCGAATCACCACCAAGCGCTTCATCGCCGGTGCTGTGTGCCCGGCGTGCAGCGCCGGCGACTGCATCAAGATGTGGGACGTCGACGGCGTGCCACATCGCGAATGCGTGGTCTGCGGCTATGCCGACATCCTCAACGCCCAGGGCCAGTCGGTGCCGCTGGAACTCGGCACGCGGGTCAACAAGGTCCAGCCCAAGGCGGCCAATCCGCAGGTGCAGTCGGTGCAGTTCTTTCCGAATCCGAAGTTGAAGAAGCCGGAGTGATGCGGCTCGGTTGAACCTAAAAAGCCCGCCAAATGGCGGGCTTTTTGTTTTCTTCTCATTCATGTTTGGGGGGAACTGCCAGTTTTCGGGCATTGCTGGGCACGTTGCAGTCACGCCGGTCGGCAGAGTCGCTTGAAAGCTTGGTTTCGCCCTGCTGGGCGAGTCACTTTTGCCAGTCGCCGGACGGCCGGCCCCGACAAAAGTAACCAAAACCGCTTGCCCCTGCATCCGGCCCTGCGCTTCGCGCAGGGTCCGTTCGTTCCATCGCCGCTTCAGGGGGCCGGCTTACAAGGGCCATCCTTGGCCCTTTAAGCCTCTCGCCGCATCCATGCGGCTCGCTCCCTTACGCAACGATTCCACTCACCCTCCTGAAAGGGGCGGTTGGTGCCGCCTGAAAGCCCGTGCAGCTAAAAGCCAAAGCAACAACGAAAAACCTTCAGGCGACTCGGGCTCCGATCCCGTCAGGAGGCCAAGTGGAGGCGTCGCGCAGGGGGACGCAAGGCAGGACGCCGAGCGAGTCACGAAGGGACAGGGACGTCCCTTCGTGACGTGCCCCCGGAGCGGCGCCGGAGCGAGGGAAGTCTGGTCGCAGGCCAGACCCGGATGTCGGGCGCGCTTTCTTTCTCTTTCGCGCGAACAAAGAGAAAGTGACTCGGCCGGGTGGCCGAAACCAGAACCACCAGCTCACGCGGTAATGGCCTGATCTCTAGACCACAAACCTAAACGAGCGGGCAGACCCACCCAATCCTGCCAGCTCAATACCGCCAAATATTTGCTTTCTCAGGGAAAGCGCGATGCCCCCTTGGGGCCGGCGGATCAGCCCTCGCTGCCCCGTGCCACCCGCCCCGGCTGTGGTGCGCGGGCAAACAGGCGCTTGAGCTTCATCGCCGGCGCCTCGACCAGGTGCCAGGACAGCGCCGCGCAGATCAGCGTCGGTACGAACGCGATCAGCGACAGACCAAGCACCCCGATCTGCGGGCCGAACAGGTAGACGGTGAGCTGCTGGAACGGAAAGGCGTAGATGTACAGGCCATAGGAGAAGTCACCGTACTTGCCGAAGCGCGACACCCACGGCAGCGGCGCGTAGGCGAGGTAGAGCACCAGGTACGGCAGCGCGACGAAGTACACCAGCTGTCCGATGTCGGTGCGGAACGTCGCCACCAGCGCCGCGAACAGCAGCGTCGCGATCCAGCCGCGCCAGGGGATGTCGTCGCGATAGAGAAACAGCGCCGAGCCCGAGTAGTAGAGTAGCCCGAGCTTGAAGATGTTCTTGATGAAGTAGGAATCGATGCCGAGCTTGCCCAGCAGCCAGAAATGCCCGACGGCGAGCCCGGCGATCGGCAGGAAGATCAGCCGGCGCGTGAGGAAGCCAGTCAGCCCGAGGATCATCACGCCGATATACATCAGCACTTCCAGCGGCAGCGTCCACAGCGAACCGTTGACCACGTCCGGGTAGATGTTGCCGTCGAACACCCCGGGCAGCTCGAAGCGGGTCACCAGCAGGATGTTCTGCAGGTAGGTCCAGGTGCCGTCTGCGGCGAGGTAGCGGGCGAGGTCGAACTGCGTGACCAGCGGGCCGAGAACGAAGGTGGTCAGCAGCACCGCGACGATCAGCGCCGGGAAGATGCGCAGCGCGCGCTTGAGCAGGAAGCTCTGCGGGCTGCTGCTGGCCAGCCACGACGAGGCGATCAGGTAGCCGCTCATGACGAAGAAGATGCCGACCGCGATCGAGCCGCCCTTCTCGTAGCCGGTCAGCACGGTCAGCGGCTCGTCGCCGCGTCGCCCGACCAGTGGGTAGCTGTGGGCGAACAGCACCAGCGCCGCGGCGAAGAAGCGCAGGAAGTCGAAGTTGTTCTCCCGCGTGTGGAAGGAGGTCTGCATGGTCTGCTCCTGAGGGTGTCGGCAGCCGATGAAAATGAAGAGTGCCTGGCCGGTACTGCCGGGCCGGTACGCGTACCGGCATCCCTGGGGAATCCGACCAGACTGGTTTGTCCCGGGCGCGGCGCAAATGTTCCCGGCGCGAATGACGGATGGTCAGCGCACCGTCGATCGGATGGCACTGGCAGGCGGATGGTCGAGTAAAATACTGTACGAATGAACAGTAGAAAGACGCGACCAATCATGCCCGGCTTGCCTCAGACACCACGCGGTCGCGGAACCGCGATCAACCCTGACAACCGTTTCGCGCCGACCCGCAGCGAGGCCTACGACGACGGCTGGCAGCAGGACGTGCCGCCGACCCGCGCCACCGAGGTACGTCGCGAAATCGCCAAGTCGGTGCTGACCCGCAACCAGTCGCCGGATGTCGGCTTCGACCGCTCGGTGAACCCCTATCGGGGCTGCGAGCACGGCTGCATCTACTGTTTCGCGCGGCCCAGCCATGCCTACTGGGACCTGTCGCCGGGTATCGATTTCGAGACGAAGCTGATCGCCAAGACCAACCTCGCCGAGCGCCTGGAAGCGGAGCTGAGCAAGCCGGGCTATGTGCCGCAGCCGATCGCGCTAGGGGTGAATACCGACGCCTACCAGCCGCTGGAGCGCGAGCAGCGGCTGACGCGCCAGGCGCTGGAGATCCTGCTGCGCTACCGCCATCCGGTACACATCATCACCAAGGGCTCGCTGGTGCTGCGCGACCTCGATCTGCTGGTGCCGCTGGCCGAGCAGCGGCTGGTCAGCGTCTCGGTCAGCCTGACCACGCTGGACGATGAACTCAAACGCATCATGGAACCGCGCACGGCTTCGCCGGCGGCGCGCCTGCGGGTGCTGCGCACGCTGCACGAGGCCGGCGTGCCGGTCAGCGTGATGTGCGCGCCGATGATCCCGATGATCAACGACATGGAGCTGGAACACCTGCTCGAAGCCGCCCGCGAGGCCGGTGCGGCGTCGGCCGGCTACGTGCTGCTGCGCCTGCCGCACGAGCTGGCGGAGCTGTTCGAGGCCTGGCTGGCCGAGCACTTCCCGCAGCGTGCCGCGCATGTGATGAGCCTGGTGCGCCAGTCGCGCGGCGGCCGCAGCAACGACAGCCGTTTCGGCAGCCGCATGCGCGGCGAAGGCCAGTTCGCCGAGTTGCTGGCGCAGCGCTTCCGCCTGGCCTGCCGACGCCTGGGCTTCAACCGCCGCGAGCAGAACCACGGTCTGGACTGCAGCCGTTTCGCCCCGCCCGGCCGGCAGATGAATCTGCTTTGACGGCTCGCCCCGGCGACGCGCAGCGCCGACGGACGCGTGGAAAACGCTGCGCGGTTTTCCACCCTACCAGCGGACCGGCACGCGTAGGGTGGATAACGCTCTGCTTATCCACCGAAAGGGCAAGGCCGGGGCGTTTTGCCCACCGCGAGGCGGCGGGACCAGCTAGGTTCGGCGACGTGCAGGCGCCGGCGGACGCGTGGAAAACGCTGCGCGGTTTTCCACCCTACCAGCGGACCGGGTACGCGTAGGGTGGATAACGCTCTGCTTATCCACCGAAGGAGCAAGGCCGGGGCGTGTTTGCCCGACGCGAGGCGGTGGGGCCAGCCAGAGCCGGCAACGTGCAGGTGCCGGCGAGCGCGTGGAAAACGCTGCGCGGTTTTCCACCCTACCAGCGGACCGCGTACGCGTAGGGTGGATAACGCTCTGCTTATCCACCGAAAGGGCAAGGCCGGGACAGGTTTGCCCAACGCGAGGCGGTGGCCAGCCAGAGTCGGCGACGTGCAGGCGCCGGCGGACGCGGCGTCCGCGGGCCGGGCGGCGAGGAACTAACTGACGCAGCCGCCGCACCAATTCCTGTATCCCCCGTATCGGAGTGGGCTGTGGACTGGATCGATCTGCTGCAATGGCCGGCCATGCTCGTCACGGTGATCGCCGCGTGGCTGATCGGCTCGCTGCGCCCGGGGCGGCGCTTCATCGGTTTCTGCTGTTTTCTGCTGAGCAATCTGCTCTGGGTGATCTGGGGCTGGCACGCCCAGGCCTGGGCGTTGATCGTGCTGCAGATCTGTCTGGCACTGATGAACTTGCGTGGTGTGAAGAAGAACGATGCCCCCACAACCCCCGTGGCAGACGCTCCCGATGCCTGAATTGCCAGTCGGGGATGGCTGTCTATACTCCGTTCGTAGGCGTACCTGATTGAAGTTCCGACTGCGCGTGCAGGCGTCGGCGTAACCATCGCGATAGCGGCGGTGCGGCGGCGAAATCGGACTGATCGAAAACGTAGCTGGCATCCGGGGGCAACCCGGCCAGACGATTTTCGGCGGTGGCGATGGCAGTCGGCGGGATAACAAGAATCATAAGGGGAACCCGCAATGTCTCGACATCCATGCATCTGGATGGGGCTTGGACTATCGACGCTCGTCAGCCAGGCGCAGGCCGCCTGGGACGTGAACATGCGTTCGGGGGCGACGGAGGTCAGTCGCTCGGTATTCGACCTGCATATGGCGATCTTCTGGATCTGCGTGGTCATCGGCGCGCTGGTGTTCGGCGTGATGATCTATTCGATGATCGCCCACCGTCGCTCACGCCGGCAGGAGTCGGCCAACTTCCACGAAAACACCAAGGTCGAGGCGCTCTGGACGATCATTCCGCTGCTGATCCTGATCGGCATGGCGGTCCCGGCCACGCGCACGCTGATCCACATCTACGACTCCAGCGAGTCGGACGTCGATGTGCAGATCACCGGCTACCAGTGGAAGTGGCACTACAAGTATCTGGGCGAGGACGTGGAGTTCTTCAGCAACCTCACCACGCCGCGCGAGCAGATCAACAACCAGGCGCCCAAGGGCGAGCACTACCTGCTGGAGGTCGACCAGCCGCTGGTCATTCCGGCCGGCGCCAAGGTGCGCTTCCTGGTCACCGCGGCGGACGTGATCCATTCCTGGTGGGTGCCGGAGCTGGCGGTGAAGAAGGACGCCATTCCCGGCTTCGTCAACGAATCCTGGACCCGTGTCGAGCAGCCCGGCATCTACCGCGGCCAGTGCACCGAGCTGTGCGGCAAGGACCACGGTTTCATGCCGGTGGTGGTGGAGGTCAAGTCGCAGGAGGACTACGCCGCCTGGATGGCCGAGCGCAAGGCCGAGGCCGCCAAGCTCAAGGAGCTGACCGGCAAGGAGTGGACACTCGACGAACTCTCCGCGCGCGGCGAGAAGGTCTACCAGACCAACTGCGCGTCCTGCCACCAGCCGACTGGCGAGGGCCTGCCGCCGATGTTCCCGGCGCTCAAGGGCTCGGCCATCGCCACCGGCGAAGTCAGCGGCCACCTCAACATCGTCGTCAACGGCAAGCCGGGCACCGCGATGGCGGCTTTCGGCAAGCAGCTCTCGGAAGTCGATCTGGCCGCGGTCATCACCTACGAGCGCAACGCCTGGGGCAACGCCAAGGGCGACATGGTCACGCCGAAAGACGTGCTGGATTTCAAACAGGCCGAAGAAGCCACCCAGTAAGAGGACAGGCTGATGAGTGCAGTGATCGACGATCATGGGCATGCCGGGCATGACCACCACCACGGCCCGGCCAAGGGCCTCTCGCGCTGGCTGCTGACCACCAACCACAAGGACATCGGTTCGATGTACCTGTGGTTCAGCTTCTGCGCCTTCCTGCTCGGCGGCACCTTCGCGATGGTGATCCGCGCCGAGCTGTTCCAGCCAGGCCTGCAGATCGTGCAGCCGGAATTCTTCAACCAGATGACCACCATGCACGGCCTGGTGATGGTGTTCGGCGCGGTGATGCCGGCCTTCGTCGGTCTGGCCAACTGGATGATTCCGCTGATGATCGGCGCGCCGGACATGGCCCTGCCGCGGATGAACAACTTCAGCTTCTGGCTGCTGCCGGCGGCCTTCGGCCTGCTGGTTTCGACGCTGTTCATGGAGGGTGGCGGGCCGAACTTCGGCTGGACGTTCTACGCGCCGCTGTCGACCACCTACGCGCCGGAATCGGTGACCTTCTTCATCTTCGCCATCCACCTGATGGGCATCAGCTCGATCATGGGCGCGATCAACGTCATCGCCACCGTGCTCAACCTGCGCGCACCGGGCATGACGCTGATGAAGATGCCGTTGTTCGTCTGGACCTGGCTGATCACCGCCTTCCTGCTGATCGCGGTGATGCCGGTGCTGGCCGGCGTGGTGACCATGATGCTGATGGACATCCACTTCGGCACCAGCTTCTTCAGCGCCGCCGGCGGTGGCGACCCGGTGCTGTTCCAGCACGTGTTCTGGTTCTTCGGCCACCCCGAGGTGTACATCATGATCCTGCCGGCGTTCGGCGCGATCAGCTCGATCATCCCGGCGTTCAGCCGCAAGCCGCTGTTCGGCTACACCTCGATGGTCTACGCCACCGGCGCCATCGCCTTTCTCTCGTTCATCGTCTGGGCGCACCACATGTTCACCGTCGGCATCCCGCTGACCGGCGAGCTGTTCTTCATGTACGCCACCATGCTGATCGCCGTGCCGACCGGGGTGAAGGTGTTCAACTGGGTATCGACCATGTGGCGCGGCTCGCTGACGTTCGAGGCGCCGATGCTGTTCGCCGTGGCGTTCGTCATCCTGTTCAGCATCGGCGGCTTCTCCGGGCTGATGCTGGCCATCGCCCCGGCAGACTTCCAGTACCACGACACCTACTTCGTGGTGGCGCACTTCCATTACGTGCTGGTGCCCGGCGCGATCTTCGGCATCTTCGCCTCGGCCTACTACTGGCTGCCGAAGTGGACCGGCCACATGTACGACGAAACCCTGGCCAAGCTGCACTTCTGGCTGAGCTTCGTCGGAATGAACATGGCGTTCTTCCCGATGCACTTCGTCGGTCTGGCCGGCATGCCGCGGCGGATTCCCGACTACAACATGATGTTCGCCAACTTCAACATGGTGTCGAGCATCGGGGCCTTCATGTTCGGCGCCACGCAGCTGTTGTTCCTGTTCATCGTCATCAAGTGCATCCGCGGCGGCGTGCCGGCACCGGCCAAACCGTGGGACGGCGCCGAAGGGCTGGAATGGAGCGTGCCGTCGCCGGCGCCCTATCACACCTTCACCACCCCGCCGGACATGGACACCCTGCACGAGCACCGCACGGGGCCCAAGCATGACTAGCGCAGCCGCCGGCCGCCCACGCGGGCGGCGCCTGCCGAGGAGCCGTCGATGAGCGAGTCACTGCCCACCGCGCGTCTGGTTCGCCGTCTGTTGCTGGTGGTGGCGGCGATGTTCGCCTTCGGCTTCGCCCTGGTGCCGATCTACGACGTGATGTGCCAGGCGTTCGGCATCAACGGCAAGACCGCCGGCGCCTATGACGGCAAGCAGACGGTGGATGCGGCGCGCCAGGTGCGCGTGCAGTTCCTCGCCACCAACGCCGCGGGCATGGCCTGGGAGTTCCAGCCGCTGGCCGCGCAGGTGGAGGTGCATCCGGGCGCCAGTCAGGAAATCCGCTTCGTCGCCTTCAACCCGACGGACAAGCCGATGACCGCCCAGGCGGTGCCAAGCGTTTCGCCGTCGAAGGCCGCGGCGTTCTTTCACAAGACCGAATGCTTCTGCTTCACCCAGCAGGTGCTGCAGCCGGGCGAGCGCATCGAGATGCCGGTGCGCTTCATCGTCGATCGCGACCTGCCGGCCGATGTGCGCCACCTGACCCTCGCCTACACGCTGTTCGACATCACGTCCCGCCAGCCACCGGTCGCCGCCCTGGCGACGGCCGCGGCCAAGGAGAGTCTGCAATGAACACCCAGACCCACGAGCAGTACTACGTCCCGGCGCAGAGCAAGTGGCCGATCATCGCCACCATCGCCCTGCTGGTCACCTTCTTCGGCCTGGGCACCTGGTTCAACGACCTGAAGGCCGAGCGCGCCGAATCCAGCGGCCCGCTGATCTTCTTCATCGGGGCGCTGCTGATCGCCTACATGATGTTCGGCTGGTTCGGCGCGGTGGTGAAGGAAAGCCGCGCCGGGCTGTACAGCGCGCAGATGGACCGCTCGTTCCGCTGGGGCATGAGCTGGTTCATCTTCTCGGAGGTGATGTTCTTCCTGGCCTTCTTCGGCGCGCTGTTCTACGTGCGCTACTGGGTCGGTCCCTGGCTCGGTGGCGAAGGCGACAAGGGCGTCAGCAACATGCTCTGGCCGGGCTTCGAGTACAGCTGGCCGCTGCTGAACAACCCCGATCCCAAACTCTACCCGGCGCCGGAAGGCACCATCAGCGCCTGGGGTTTGCCGCTCGTCAACACCATCCTGCTGGTGTCCTCCAGCTTCACCCTGACCTGGGCGCACCACGCGCTGCGCAAGAACAATCGCCAGCAGCTGAAGATCGGTCTGGCGGTGACGGTGCTGCTCGGCGCGGCCTTCCTGATCCTGCAGGCCGAGGAATACATCCATGCCTACAACGAGCTGGGGCTGACGCTCGGTTCGGGCATCTACGGCGCGACGTTCTTCATGCTCACCGGCTTCCACGGCGCGCACGTGACGATGGGCGCGATCATCCTCACGGTAATGCTGATCCGCATCCTGCGCGGGCATTTCAGCGCCGAACACCACTTCGGCTTCGAGGCGGCGAGCTGGTACTGGCACTTCGTCGACGTGGTGTGGATCGGCCTGTTCGTCTTCGTCTACGTGATCTAGCGCGCCAGCCCTGGGCGCAGCTCGCCGGACCAGAAGCCCCAGGCGATCAGCGCAACGGTCAGGGCAGCCAGGCAGACGCGCACGAACAGCGCCGCGACCACGCGAGAGCGGCGCCCCTCGTCGCGCACCAGGAAGAACAGGCCACTGAACAGACTGACCAGCGTGGCCACTAACGACAGAACGATCGCCGTCTTGAGCATGAGCGATTCCAGAGGGCACCTCTAAAAACGTAGACGAGGCAGCCAGCGCAAGGCGGAAACAGGCGAAAAAGCGCAGTTTACGAGTTGTAAATGAGCATTTTGAGCCTGTTTCCAACGCAGCGAGGGCAACGCAGGTAGTTTTTAGAGGTGCCCTAGATGGGAGGGGAGTGGGGGTGGATTATAGCCAGCCATATCGACTTTCCAGGGTGCCGGCCATGAGCCGCTTCCGCCCGGGGCTGCTGCCGACCCTGCTGGTGTTGGCGCTGCTGCCGCTGCTGGTCTGGCTGGGCTTCTGGCAGCTGGAACGCAGCGAGCAAAAGCGCGAGCTGCTGGAGCGCCAGCAGGCCCGCCAGGAGGCCGCGCCGCTGACGCCGGAGCAGCTCGACGGCAGCGCCGGGCAGGCCTACGCGCGCGTGTACCTGCAGGGGCGCTTCGATGCCGCGCACAGCTTCCTGCTCGACAGCCGCACGCGCGACGGCCAGGTCGGCGTGGAGCTGCTGCAGCCCTTCTACGACGAACCCAGCGGTCGCTGGCTGCTGATCAACCGCGGCTGGCTGCCCTGGCCGGACCGGCGCATCGCCCCGCAGTTCGACACACCGCAGCAGCCCCTCAAGCTCGCCGCCTGGCTGTACGTGCCGCCGGGCAAACCGTTCGTTTTCAGCGAGCGCATGGCCGAGGGCTGGCCGCGGCTGATCAGCCACGTCGATGTTCCGGCGCTGTGGGCGCTGCTCGGCCGCGACGGCGTGGCCCACGAACTGCGCCTGGAGCCCGGCCCGAGCGCCTACCGCGCGGACTGGCCGGTAACCAGCATGAGTCCGCAGCAGCACGTCGGCTATGCGGTGCAGTGGTTCGCCCTGGCCGCGGCGCTGCTGGCGCTGTTCATCTATTTCGGCGTGCATCAGGCACGAGGAGCACGGCATGAACCCGACGAATCCGACCATGAACGCCACTGAGCCCCGCCGCGGGCGCGGGCGTCTGCAACTGCTGCTGATCATTGCCGTGGTGCTGGGGCCGATGCTGCTGGCCTCGGCGATGTACCGCTACGGTTTCTGGGTGCCGCAGAGCCGCAGCTACCACGGCGTGCTGGTCGCCGACGGGCAGAACCGTGCGGCCATCGGCGTGCAGGCACCGGCGGCCGCGACACGCTGGGAGCTGCTGGTCACCGCGCCGCAAGGCTGCGCGGAAGACTGCCTGCGGCTGGTCTATCTGGCGCGGCAGATCAATATCGGCCTGGCCCGCGAGGCGGCGCGCGCCGGCCATGCGCTGGCCAGCAGCGCGCCGCTGGCGGCCGAAGCCGAGCAGCGGCTGGCACGCGAATACCCGCAGCTGCAGCGCTACGGACTGACGCCGGCCGGCGATGCCGCGCCGCAGCTGTGGATCGTCGATCCGCACGGCAATCTGGTGCTGCGCTACGACGCCAAGGCCGACGGCAAGGCGATCCTCGACGACCTCAAGTACCTGCTGAAGATTTCGCAGATCGGCTGACGCCGGCACAAGGAGCACCCGATGGCCCGCCCCGGTTACCGCCTTGCCCTGTTCGCCACCGCACTGGCCGTGGTGGTGGTGCTGCTCGGTGCCTACACGCGGCTGACCCACGCCGGCCTCGGCTGCCCGGACTGGCCGGGCTGCTACGGTTTTCTCAGCGTGCCGATGAGCGAGCAGGCGCAGAGCCTGGCCGCCGAACGCTTTCCCGACGCACCAGTGGAGGTGCACAAGGGCTGGAACGAGATGGTCCACCGCTATTTCGCCGGCAGCCTCGGGCTGGTGATCCTCGCGCTGGCGCTGCAGGCGCTGCGCCGCCGCAACGAGCAGGGGCAGCCGGTGAAGCTGCCGTTGCTGCTGCTCGCCGTGGTGATCGCCCAGGCGCTGTTCGGCATGTGGACGGTGACGCTGCAGCTCTGGCCGCAAGTCGTCACCGCACACCTGCTCGGCGGCTTCACCACCCTGAGCCTGCTGTTCCTGCTCTGCCTGCGCCTGTCCGGCGCGCTGCTGCCGCTGGCCGCGGTCGACGGTCGGCTGCGCGTCTTCGCGGCATTCGCCCTGCTGCTGGTGGTCGGCCAGATCACCCTCGGCGGCTGGGTCAGCAGCAACTACGCGGCGGTGGCCTGCACCGATTTCCCGACCTGCCACGGTGAATGGTGGCCACGGATGGATTTCGCCAACGCCTTCAACCTCACCCATCACGACATCGGCCCCAACTACCTCGGCGGCCTGCTCTACGGCGAGGCGCGCACGGCGATCCACGTCAGCCACCGGCTCGGTGCACTAAGCGTGACGCTGGTGCTGCTGGCGCTCGCCGCCCTGCTGCGGCGCAACGGCCTCGGCCGCCTCGCGGCGCTGCTGCTCGGCGCGCTGGCGCTGCAGGTCGGGCTGGGCATCGCCAACGTGGTGCTGCACCTGCCATTGCCGGTTGCGGTAGCGCACAACGGCGGCGGCGCCGCGCTGCTGCTGGTACTGGTGCAGATCAACTACCGCCTGCGCCAACCTGCACGCGCCCGACATCCCGCATCGATGACGTCCACGGCCGGCCGCTTCGACCTGCCCGGCGCCCGACCATAAGGAGAACACCATGGCCACCGTACTCAGCGAACGCCGCGTCCAGGCCAGCTGGCGCGACTACCTGGAGCTGACCAAGCCGAAGGTGGTGCTGCTGATGCTCATCACCTCGCTGGTCGGCATGTTCCTCGCCACCCGCGCCGGCGTGCCGTGGACGGTGCTGCTGTTCGGCAACCTCGGCATCGCGCTGTGTGCCGGCGGCGCGGCGGCGGTCAATCACGTGGTGGACCGCCGCATCGACTCGGTGATGGCGCGCACCCACAAGCGCCCGCTGGCCGAGGGCCGGGTGTCACCCGCGGCCGCGCTGACCTTTGCCCTGGCCCTCGGGGTCGCCGGACTCGCGCTGCTGCTGGCCTTCACCAATGCGCTGGCGGCCTGGCTGACGCTCGCCTCGCTGATCGGCTACGCGGTGATCTACACCGGCTTTCTCAAGCGCGCGACGCCGCAGAACATCGTCATCGGCGGGCTGGCCGGCGCCGCGCCGCCGCTGCTCGGCTGGGTCGCGGTGACCGGCCAGATCAGCGCCGAACCGCTGCTGCTGGTGCTGATCATCTTCGCCTGGACGCCGCCGCATTTCTGGGCGCTGGCGATCCACCGCCGCGCCGAGTACGCCAAGGTGAACATTCCGATGCTGCCGGTGACCCACGGCGTGCACTACACCAAGGTGCATATCCTGCTCTACACCGTGATCCTGCTGGCGGTCAGCTTCATGCCGTTCGCCATCCACATGAGCGGCCTGCTGTACCTGGTCGCCGCGGCGTTGCTGGGCGCGCGCTTTCTCTACTGGGCCATCGCGCTGTACCGCGACAGCCGGCCACATGCGGCAATCAAGACCTTCAAATTCAGCATCTGGTACCTGTTCGCGCTGTTCATCGCGCTACTGGTTGATCATTATCTGCTGCTCGATTTCTAGTGCCCGAACAGGCCACCCAGCCGCCCACAGGACGCCCATGACCCGCATCCAGAAAACCGTCTTCATCCTCGTTGCGCTGATCGCGCTGGTCGTCGGGCTGACGGTTTCCAAGGTGCTCAATGGCGAGCGCCAGCTCGACCCGACCCAGCTGCTGGATGCCGGTATCGTGCTGCTGCCGCAGAGCCGCCCGCTGCCGACGCTGAGCCTGACCGACGAGAATGGCCAGGCGGTGCAGGTCGACCAGCTCAAGGGCAGCTGGACGCTGCTGTTCTTCGGCTACACGTTCTGTCCCGACATCTGCCCGACCACCCTTGCCGAGCTGCGCCAGCTCTCCGGCCTGCTCCCCGAGACGGTGCGCGGGCAGCTCCAGCCGATCCTGGTCAGTGTCGATCCGAACCGCGACACGCCGGCCAAGCTCAAGGAATACCTGGGTTATTTCAACGCCGGTTTTCACGGCTGGACCGGCACGCCGGAGGCCATCCAGACGCTGGCCAACGGCGTCGGTATCCCGTTCATTCCGCCGGACACCAGCAAGGAAAACTACACCGTCGACCATAGCGGCAATCTGGTCATCATCGGCCCGGACGGTCGCCAGCACGGCTTCATCCGCGCACCGCTGCGGGTGCAGAAGCTCGCCGAGCAGCTGCCCGCGCTGGTGCAGCAGCAGCGCTGAGCGCCCTCCTCTCCGCAGAAACGACAAAGCGCGGCGAAAGCCGCGCTTTGCATTCGGGCCGCGCTTACTTGGTCTGCAGAATCAGATCGCGGCGCATCAGCGTCTTGATCTTCAGCAGGTGATCGTCCTCCTGGGTCTTGGCCTTGACGAAGCTGTCGCCGATGTTCGGATGGCCCGCGGCCTGCGCCAGCTCGATCAGCAGTTCCCAGGCGGCGTTGTCCGCCAGCTCCGCCGTCAGCAATGCATTCAGACACTGCGGGATATTGGTCCGCGGATCGGTCAGCACCTGCATGATGCCCATCGCCATGACCCCGGCCACATCGGCACAGGGCGTCTGCGCGGTGGGATCGGCGCCGAGTTTTTCCATCGCCGCGTGCACCAGCATCATGTGCTCGAACTCTTCGTCACGGATGTGCTGCAACTCGTCCACCAGTGCGCTGCCGGAATCGAGGTTGCGCGCCTTGGCGATCATCGCCTCGTACAGACGCACACCGTTGCGCTCGAACGCCAGGCGCTCGCCGAGCTTGTCGATGAACACCTCGGGGCTCTTGCCTTTCATCATGTCGAAGCCGGTCTTGAGCATGCCCTTGGCCGAACCCGGCACCGGCACGGAGCCGATGCGGTCGGCCTCTTCGTTGCGTTCGGCGCGCTCGACCAGCATGCCGTGCTCGTCACCCGGCACGTCCGGATGAATCTCGTTGACCGCCTCGAGCAGGCGCTTGGTGTCCTTCGGCGACATCTGCACGCCGGTGAAGTTGGTTCCTACTTTCGCTGCAGTAGCCATGGTCGTCTCCTCAGGAAGCCTTGCGCATCAGTTCGCCACCCGGCGCCCACTGGTAACCCGCCGAGACGATGTCCGAGGCGAGGCCTTCCGAGGCGAGGTGGTTGCGGTAATCGAGCGAGGACTGCGGCTCCTTGGCCTTGTCCACATAGGCCGGGCCGGCGGTACGCAGGTTGACCTCGGCGGCCAGCACCTGGCGCACGAAATCGCGCTGGCTCTTGAACTCGACCATCTTCGGCAGCGGGCCGGCGAGAATCTCGGCCGGATCGCGACCTTCGAGTTTCTTGAACCACTCGCAGGCGACGTTGAGGTGGCCGAGCTCGTAGTCGAGGAAGCGCTCCCACATGGCCTTGATCCGCGGATTGGTCTCCTGCTCGGCGCAGCTGGCGTACATGTAGACCTCCATCGCCTCGTGCACCAGCCACTTCTCGATGTGGCTCTCGCTGGGATCGGACAGCGCGCCGTACTGGGTCACGTGCTGCTCCTCCACCGAAGCGATCTCGGCGTACAGCTGGCGTGCCAGCGGATCGGCGAACAGCGGGCCGATGTTCATGTAGTAGTCGTGGGTCTGGTATTCCGCGCCGGTGATCAGCGCCGCGTGGATCTTGGTGATCAGCGCGGCGCTGTTCTTCTCGTAGTTGTCGCGGATGTCGTTTTCCGGATGGCGATGGTGCTCGGAGGTTTTCCGCCCCGGCACGATGTCGGTGTAGCCCTGCAGGATGTTGTTGGCATCCTTGCCCTCGAGGCGATCGAGCATCGCCGAGTAGCGGTACAGGTGGTCGAAGTCCTCGAGCAGGCCGAAGCGGTAGGTCTGAGCCTGGTAGGGGTCGGGCTCGTTCTGCGCGACGGCGGCGGTCACCTCGATGGCGACCTGTTCGTAGGCCACGGTGGTTTCCAGCGGCGAGTGGTCGGCGCCGATCAGCCAGTTGATCATGGTCGCCTGGTGCTGCTCGGTACGCCGGATCTGCGCCAGCGGCAGGCGCAGTTCCTTGTTGAAGCGGGCGATGCCGTGGGAAAGGCGCAGGGCATCGGTCTCGACGCCGTTCATGAGGATGATGCGCACACGGGTAAAGGCATCGTCATCGAGCTTGCTGATCGGCTTGCCGGCCATTTCCTTCCAGGTGAACTTCTGCTTCTCCAGGGGCGTGCCTTTGTTGTCGAAAATTCCGGATAGGGTCTCCATGGAGCCTCCGTGGTTATGCGTGGGTATCAGGCATGAGGGATCGCCGCCGTATGAATCGGCGACCTAATAAAGAGGACCGGAGGCTTCGGCAAACGATTCGCACCGTTCAGCGGTCGAGGGAATCGCCGCCGATGAACGGTATATCGCAACTTTTAGATACATGAACCGCGTTCGGCGCAAAGCGCCGCGGTAGCACGCGGCACCGTTGCGCTTGCTCAGTCCGCCAGTTGCGCAAGCGTGGCTTCCCGCTCGTCGGCCGGTTCCGCCGCGAGCGCCGCGACCGCCGCGTGGAAGCGTGTCCAGTCGCGCTCGTTGTGCTCGAACAGTGCGGCAAACGCCGGCACCCAGCGGTCGTACAGGCCGAACGGCACCAGACTGGCATTGTTCAGCGGCCGCGCGAACCAGCCATCGAAACGCCGCGAGCCGCCCCAGGCGCCGTCGCGCAGCTGCCGGTAGTCACGCCGCAGCCGGGCGAATTCGGCCTGTTTGAGTGCCCGCAGCTGGGTCTCCGGCTTGCCTGAGGCATACAGCGCGTCCAGCCGCTCACGCGTTGCCAGCAGCAGTTCGACCAGCTGGCGATACTGCCGCTGCGCCTGGCCGTCCAGCGGCGGCAGACCGCGCGCGCGGCGCCACTGGCGCAACCCTTCGCGCTCGACGAAGGTGGCATACGACTCGTTGAACGCGGTGTCGCCGGGCACGTACAGGCGCTGGTGCGCCAGCTCGTGGAACAGCAGCGCGGCGAGCTGCTCGTCATCACGGCGCAGCATCGAGCTGAGCAGCGGGTCGGCGAACCAGCCGAGCGTCGAATAGGCCTCGACGCCCGCCACGTGGGCGTCCAGGCCCTGCGCCTGCAGGCGCGCCGCCTCGCCGCGCGCGGCACCCTGGCGGTAATAGCCGCGGTAGGCGACGCAACCGGCGATCGGAAAGCAGTGCTCGACCGGCTTCACCGAAAACGCTTCGGTGGCGAACAGGTTCCACACCACGTAGGGCCGCTGGATGTCGGCGTAGAGCCGGTAGCTGTCGTTGTCCGGCAGGCCCAGCACGCTGCTGGCGAAGCGGCGCGCCTGCAGCGCATGGGTCAGGCGCTGCCGCAACGCCGGGTCGCGGGTTTCATCGGCGATCACCCGCGCGACCGGCTCGCGCTGGCGCAGCAGCTCGAGCTGACCGACCGCCAGCTGGCTGTAATAGCTGCAACCATTCAGACCAACGGCAAGCAGCAGGGGAACCCAGCGCAGGGCGCGGTGGTCGATGGTGGCGGCGTTGGGCTTCGGCATCGGGAATCAACCGGTGAGTCGCAACCGGCGTCGTGCCGGGTCAGTCGGCACCCTACAAAGGCCGCGCGGCGGATGGCAATCCCACGCCGGCATTCGCTTTCGTTTCGCTAGCCGGGCGCCTGCTGCCCGGTCGGAGCCTTCCCGATGCGCGCTCTCCTCGTTGCCCTGCTGCTTTCGCCCCTCGCCGGTTGTTCGCTGTGGATGCCCAAGCCCGATCCCAGCCAGGCCTGGGTCGACCTCAAGCCGCATGGCGAAACGCAGCTGCAGGCGTTGGCGGTGGACGGCAAGGCGCTGGATGACGGCCGCTACTTTCAGGTCGAGCCGGGCAGCCGCACGCTGGAGATGCGCTATCGCTTCCAGGTCGAGGGCAGCAACATCGGCCCGGCCAGCGCACCGCTGCCGCGCGACTGCAAGCTGACCCTGGCCTACGACCGTTTCAATGCCGGCGCGCGTTACCGGCTGGTGGCCGGGGGTTACGGCTTCCGTCCGTGGGCCAAGCTCTACGACGAACACCAGTACGTGCTGGCGCGCGCCGAGGAAAAGGGCTGCGGCAACCTCGCCGAACGCTGAGGCCGGCGCCCGCCAGGCGCGGTTGAAAAGCCCCGGCATCTGGCGCAGGCTCGCAGGATCGTGACGAGGCAGTGGCCTCGTGCATGCCCGTCGAGGAACTCATCATGCGCCTGCCGCTCGCCCTGTTGATCGCTCTCGCCGTGACCGGCTGCGCCAGCCCGCTGCCGCCGCACGATCCGCAGATGGCCTGGGTGGACATGCGCGCGCAGACCATCGACATCTTCATGTCCGACCGGCTGGACGGCAAGCGCACCTACGACGGGCGCTTCTTCCAAGTGCCGCCGGGCAGTCATGAACTCGAAGCCAACTATGAATTCGAAGTCAGTGGCGGCGGCCTCGGCATGTTCGGCGAGACCCAGACCATGCGCTGCACGATGGTGGTGCAGTACGACCACTTCGAGGCCGGCAAGCGCTACCTGTTCCAGGCGCGCTCGCTCGGCTTCACGCCACAGGGCTGGCTGCTCGACGAACAGCGCAACGTGCTGGTCGAGGCGCAGGCCGAGCACTGCTATTGATGACAGAGGTAGACGATGTCCCGTATTGCCCAGACCCGCTTTTCCGCCCTCGACCTGGCACCGATCCGCGATGACGGCACGCCGGCACAGGCGCTGCACAATGCCCTGGCGCTGGCGCGGCATGTCGAAGGGCTCGGCTTCGAGCGTTTCTGGGTCGCCGAGCACCACAACATGGACGGCATCGCCAGCGCCGCGACTGCGGTGCTGATCGGCTACCTGGCCGCCAACACCACGCGCATCCGCCTCGGCGCCGGCGGCGTGATGCTGCCCAACCACGCGCCGCTGGTGATCGCCGAGCAGTTCGGCACGTTAGAGGCCCTATATCCCGGGCGCATCGATCTGGGCCTCGGTCGCGCGCCGGGTGCCGACCAGTTCACCGCGCACGCGCTGCGCCGCGACCGCATGGGCAGCGCCGATGATTTTCCGCAGGATGTCGAAGAGCTGGAACGGTTGCTCGGCCCGCGCCAGCCGAACCAGCGCGTCATCGCCATGCCCGGCATGAACAGCAACGTGCCGATCTGGCTGCTCGGCTCCAGCCTGTTCAGCGCCCAGCTGGCGGCGGCCAAGGGCCTGCCGTATGCCTTCGCCTCGCACTTCGCGCCGCGCTTCATGCATCAGGCGATCAAGCTCTACCGCGACAACTTCCAGCCCTCGGCGGTGCTCGACCAACCCTACGTGATGCTCGGCGTGCCGCTGATCGCCGCCGACAGCGACGAGCAGGCCGAATACCTCGCCACCAGCGTCTACCAGCGCATCCTCGCGCTGATTCGCGGCCAGAGCCTGGTGCTGCGTCCGCCGGTGCCGAGCATGCACGGCCTGTGGCTGCCGCATGAGCAGCAGGCGGTGGGCGATTTCCTCGGTCTGGCGCTGATCGGCGGGCCGGAGAAGGTCCGCGCGCGGCTGGACGTGCTGCTGGAGCAGACCCAGGCCGACGAGCTGATCTTCACCTGCGATCTGTACGAAACCGCCGACCGCCACCGCGCCTTCGAGATTCTTGCCGGGCTGAAGTGAGCCCGGCACGCCTCAGCGCGGCTGCCGCGTCAGCTGTCGTTGAGACGGAAGCCGATCTTCACCGTGACCTGGAAGTGCGCCACCTGGCCGTCGCGGATGTGCCCGCGAATCTCGCCGACCTCGAACCATTCCAGGTTCTGCAGCGTCTTGCCCGCCTCGGCCACGGCGTTGCGGATCGCCTCGTCGACGCTGTTGCGCGACGAGCCGACGATCTCGATCTTCTTGTAGGTGTGATGGTCCGACATGAATGCCCCCTTGCGTTCGATGAGCCTCCGCTCGATTGAGGCCGTCCCTGCCTGAATTGAGGCTAGCAGAGCCACGCGAAGTTCAGCCGCCGCGGCGGCCATTCATGCGATGCGCCGGTAGGCGTAGTGCTGCGGCTTGAAGACCTGGTTGAAATACCGGCCCAGCGAATCGGCCTCCAGCAGCGCCTGCACCGCCGCGGCCGGCACCTGCTCGTAGCGGTACAGCGCGCCGCTGGCGAACTCCACCTCCAGCACCTGCTGCGCGGCGTCGTAACCCAGCGAGCGCAGGCTGCTGGAGGCCACCGGCGTGCGCTTCATCGCCGGCTGGTCCGGTTCACGGCTTGCGCTCGATCCGCTGATCGACGCCGCCGACGGCGAACTGCGGCTCCTGGCCCTGCCAGAGCAGCTGGTTGTCAGCGCCTTCGACGGACACCTGCGCCGGCGCATCGAAGCGCAGCTCCAGTTCGTGCTCGGCGCCGCTCACCTCGACGACCGCCGGCTCGGCGCCGGCCACGATGGCCGTGCGCACACGGTTGCGGTTGGTGTCCACGCTCAGGCTGCCGACGGCCTCGGCCTGCACGCTGTTCTCGGCACCGGAGACGGTCAGCGCGGCGGCACGCTGCAGGCTCACCTGATGATCCGAGCCATAGACCTCGACCGCGCCGCAGTCGCCGGTCAGCTGGATACGGTTGCCGTTACCGGAGATGTTCACTGCCTGACCGTTGCAGGGCACGTCCCGCGACAGGCCGATGCCGTCCAGTTCGATGACGGCGGCCTGCGCCGCGGCCGAGGCCAGCAGACCGGCCAGCAGGGCCGGAGCGAGAAAGAGCGGGGTCATCTGGAAATCCTTTTTTGCGCGAAGGGGCTCGTCGCAAGGCCCGTCGAACGCGCCACGCGGCGATGTGCATAGGACTCGACGGTCACGCCGGAGTTCGGCTGCGGCGCAGGGTCAGCCCGGCGACGGGCGCGCCGCGTGAAGCTCCGCACGCAACCACTCGGCCAGCCGCTCGGCACGCCGGCCGACCCGCCGTGTCGGCACCCACAGCGCCAGCCGTGCGGATGTCTCAACGAAGCCCCAGGGCGCCAGCAGACGGCCGCTGGCGAGGTCATCGGCGACCAGCTGCTGCGGGGCGATGGCTACGCCGAGCCCGGCCAGCGCCGCTTCCAGGAGGAAATACAGGTGCTCGAAGCTCTGCCCCAGCCGCAGCCGTGCCGGCTCCAGCCCCTGCTGCTGCGCCCAGCTCGGCCAGGCCTGCGGTCGCGAGGCCGGGTGCAGCAACGGCTCATCGAGCAGCGCCGCCGCCGGCAGCGCACGCAGCGCCGCGCACCGCGGATGATGCGGGCTGAGCACCGGGCCGATACGCTCGGCGTCCAGCTCGAACACCTGCATGTCGGCCGGCCACGGCGGCTCGGCGTACCACAACGTGGCATCCAGGCCGGGGCGGCGCGGGTCCAGCTCGCCCTCGCTGGCCGACAGTTGCAGGCGCAGTTCCGGCAGATCGCGGTTGAGCCGGTCCAGCCGCGGAATGAACCAGCGCGCCAGCAGGCTGCCCGGACAGCCGAGCACGAACGGCGCCTCGGCGGTATCGCGACGGAGTTCGTCACAGGCGCCGCGCAGCCGGGAGAAAGCCTCGCCACTCGCCTCGCCCAGCCGACGCCCGGCATCGGTGAGTTTTACGCCGCGCCCTTCCTTTTGCAGCAACGCCACCCCGAGGGTTTCCTCGAGCGTTCGCAGCTGCCGGCTGATGGCCCCGTGGGTGACGTTCAGCTCGTCGGCGGCGCGCTTCAGGCTGCCCAGGCGGGCGACCGCCTCGAAGGCACGCAACGCGTTGAGGGGGGGAAGCTCAGTCGCCATAGGTGAGTTTTCCTGACGTGTTGCGGCGATCTTATCGCTTTTCCGCGAGGGCCTGCAGCCGTAAGCTCGCCCCCATACCTGCCGTAGGGTGGAAAACTCGCAAAGCGATTTTCCACCGTCGATCACGATGGTGGACAAGGCTGCGCCGTTGTCCACCCTACGGTCACCCCGACTGCGTGCACCGGCACCCAATCAAGGAGCGCTCCATGACCTCATACCGCACCGGCCCGGACAACCGCGGGCTGTTCGGCCGCTTCGGCGGCCAGTTCGTCGCCGAAACCCTGATGCCGCTGATCAATGAGCTGGCCGCCGAGTACGAGAAAGCCAAGAGCGATCCGGCCTTCCTTGAGGAACTGGCCTACTTCCAGCGCGACTACATCGGCCGCGCCAGCCCGCTGTACTACGCCGAGCGCCTGACCGAGCACTTCGGCGGCGCGAAGATCTACCTCAAGCGCGAGGACCTCAACCACACCGGCGCGCACAAGATCAACAACTGCATCGGCCAGATCCTGCTGGCCAAGCGCATGGGCAAAAAACGCATCATCGCCGAGACCGGCGCCGGCATGCACGGCGTGGCCACCGCCACCGTCGCCGCGCGCTTCGGCATGCAGTGCGTGGTCTACATGGGCACCACCGACATCGACCGCCAGCAGGCCAACGTCTTCCGCATGAAGCTTCTGGGCGCCGAGGTGATCCCGGTCACCGCCGGCACCGGCACGCTGAAGGACGCGATGAACGAAGCCCTGCGCGACTGGGTGACCAACGTCCACAACACCTTCTACCTGATCGGCACCGCTGCCGGCCCGCACCCCTACCCGGCCATGGTCCGCGACTTCCAGTCGGTGATCGGCAACGAGGTCCGCGAGCAGATCATGCAGAAGGAAGGCCGCCTGCCCGACTCGCTGGTCGCCTGCATCGGCGGCGGCTCCAACGCCATCGGCCTGTTCCACCCGTTCCTCGACGATGAAAGCGTGCAGATCGTCGGCGTCGAGGCCGCCGGTCACGGCATCGACACCGGCAAGCACGCCGCCAGCATGGCCGGCGGCGCGCCGGGCGTGCTGCACGGCAACCGCACCTTCCTCTTGCAGGACGCCGACGGCCAGATCACCGACGCGCATTCGATTTCCGCCGGCCTCGACTACCCCGGCGTCGGCCCGGAACACGCCTGGTTGCACGAGATCAAGCGCGTCGAGTACGTGCCGATCACCGACCACGAGGCGCTCGCCGCCTTCCACGACTGCTGCCGCCTGGAAGGCATCATCCCCGCGCTGGAAAGTGCCCACGCCCTGGCCGAAGCCTTCAAGCGCGCCGCCAGGCTGCCCAAGGAGCACCTGATGGTGGTCAACCTCTCCGGCCGCGGCGACAAGGACATGCAGACCGTGATGCACCACATGAGCCCCCAAGTAGAACAAGAGCAGGAGAAGCACGCATGAGCCGCCTGCAGAGCCGCTTTGCCGAGCTGAAACAACAGAACCGCGCGGCGCTGGTGACCTTCGTCACCGCCGGCGACCCGGACTACGCCACCTCGCTGGCGATCCTCAAGGGCCTGCCCGAGGCTGGCGCCGACGTCATCGAACTGGGCATGCCGTTCACCGATCCGATGGCCGACGGCCCGGCGATCCAGCTGGCCAACATCCGCGCGCTGGCGGCCAAGCAGAACCTGCCGAAGACGCTGCAGATGGTCCGCGAATTCCGCGAAACCAACGCCAGCACGCCGCTGGTGCTGATGGGCTACTACAACCCGATCTTCGCCTATGGCGTCGAACGCTTCGTCGCCGATGCGAAAGAGGCCGGCGTCGACGGCCTGATCGTCGTCGACCTGCCGCCGGAGCATAACGACGAGCTGTGCGACCCGGCCCAGGCCGCCGGCATCGACTTCATCCGCCTGACCACCCCGACCACCGACGACCAGCGCCTGCCCACCGTGCTCAACGGCAGCTCGGGCTTCGTCTACTACGTCTCGGTGGCCGGCGTGACCGGCGCCGGTTCGGCGACCCTGGAACACGTCGAGGAAGCGGTGGCGCGCCTCAAGCGCCACACCGATATTCCGGTATGCGTGGGCTTCGGCATCCGCACGCCGGAGCAGGCCGCGGCCATCGCCCGGCTGACCGAGGGCGTGGTGGTCGGCTCGGCACTGATCGACCAGATCGCCAGCGCCAAAAGCCCGGAACAGGCGGTGCAAGGCGTGCTGGGCCTGTGCCGCGAACTCAGCACCGGCGTGCGCAACGCCCGCGGCGGCGCCCGCGGCTGAACATCCCCGCTCCACACGTAGGGTGGAAAACGGCGCAGCCTTTTCCACCGGCCGGAACGCCGCAACGGCCCAGCGCCGGTGGATGATCGCCCAGGCGGTCATCCACCCTACGCGCCACGCTTGAGCGACACGCGCTTTCCGCGCGCCCTCACACAGCACCCCCCACTCGTCGAGCATCGATGATCGCTATCGATCCGGCTGATTTCGCCCCGGCGCGCCGAGCGCGTAGCATGCTGCGCACGCCCCGATTCGAATCACGCTGAGGAGATCGTCATGTCCGACAAGAGCTACATCCCGCCGAAAGTCTGGGTTCACGACGCACCGTCCGGCGGCCAGTTCGCCAACATCAACGCACCGACCGCCGGCGCGCGAGTGCAGCGGGCGCTGCCGGTGGGCAAGCATCCGCTGCAGCTGTATTCGCTGGCCACGCCCAACGGTGTGAAGGTCAACATCATGCTCGAGGAACTGCTCGCCAGCGGCCACGCCGGCGCGGAGTACGATGCCTGGCCGATCCGCATCGGCGATGGCGACCAGTTCGGCAGCGGCTTCGTCGAGGTCAACCCGAACTCCAAGATTCCCGCGCTGGTCGATCACAGCGCCGAAGGCGGGCCGCTGCGGGTGTTCGAGTCCGGCTCGATCCTGGTCTACCTCGCGGAGAAATTCGGCGCCTTCCTGCCCACGGAACTGCGCGCACGCACCGAGACGCTGAACTGGCTGTTCTGGCAGATGGGCTCGGCGCCGTTCCTCGGCGGCGGCTTCGGCCACTTCTACGCCTACGCGCCGGAGAAATACGAATACCCGATCAACCGCTACGCGATGGAAGCCAAGCGTCAGCTCGACGTGCTCGACCGCCAGCTGGCCGAACACCGCTACGTCGCCGGTGACGACTACAGCATCGCCGACATGGCGATCTGGCCCTGGTACGGCGTGCTGGCGCTGGGTGAGCTGTACGGCGCGGGCGAGTTCCTCTCGGTGCAGGACTACCAGCACGTGCAGCGCTGGGCAAATGAGATCGCCGCACGCCCGGCCGTCATCCGTGGCCGCAAGGTCAACCGTACTTGGGGCGAGGAATCGGAGCAGGCGCCCGAACGCCACAGCGCCGCCGATCTCGACTGAGCGCGCCGTGCGGTTCGTAGGGTGGAAAGCGGCAATGCCTTTTCCACCTTGCCCGCGTCCCGACCGGTGGATAAGCGCGTTGCGCGTTATCCACCCTACGCGCTACCTCACTTGCGCAACATGACGGCGAGATCCGTCTTTCCGTTTCATCCGGCCCTCGCGCATCAGGAGGCCGAGAAGGCTCCACGACAGACCCGTAGGGTGGAAAACGGCGCAGCCTTTTCCACGCGTCCACGCGTTACGTCCGGGCGCCTCGCGACCCTTTCGGAATCGATTCCGGACGCAGATACGGCAGCATGTGCGCCACGTAATCCGCCTTGCCGAGCGCGATCCCTTCCTTGCGCAAGATCGAATACGCGGTCATCACATGGAAATAGAACTGCGCCAGCGTCCAATCACGCGCGTACTGCTCCGCGGTCAGGTCGAAGATCATCCCGTTTGCCAGCTCGTGGGCGATTGGCTTGTCCGCGTCCATATCCAGCGCATCGGCGGCGAGGCCGTCGAGCAACGCCACCGTTTCATCGACGCAGGCATAGGCATCGGCCAGCGTGCCCGGCCGCTCACCCGCCTGCCGCCCCTCATCCAGCAGCTCGTTGATCACTGCCGGGAAGGCCTCGCCTCTCAGCCGGCAAACGGCCTCCCGCGCCTGCACGCAGGCAAAGCGAATCTGGGTCGACAGCGGAAACATATCCGGCGCCAGCCGCGCGGATAACAATGCCTGCGCCTCCGCTTCCGGTAGCTGGGCCTGCGCTTTCTGCAGCCAGCCGGAGAGGGTTTTGAGCATTTGCGTGTAGGTGGGGACGAGGAGAGTTGTTAGCAGCATGGGTTCTTACCTTGAGCGATTGAGGGCCATGTACGCCGAAGAACGTGACAGGAGTTTATGAAGCTAGCCGGCCGAAAAGTTAATCGCGATGGTGGGCAGCGGCCGACGATGACGAACTTCGTCGTGCCAATGGCAAACGCGCTGAGCGTCAGAGCAACCAGAGCAACCAGAGCAAGGAACATGAGGGCTCCGGGTCTGTTAAGGCGCGCAGTATCGGAGCCACACTCCCGCGGGAAATTCGGTCATCCACCAAACACTTTTGACCTGAGCTCAACAATGAAAACCAACCTCGACGAAATGCTCGCCTTTGTCAGCGTGGTCGACAGTGGCTCGATCAGTGCCGCGGCCGAGCAGCTGGAACAGACCGCCTCGGGCGTCAGCCGGGCGTTGAGTCGGCTGGAAGAGAAGCTGGCGGTGACGCTGTTGCGGCGTACCACGCGACGCCTGGAGCTGACCGAGGAAGGCGCAGCGTTTCTCGCCCAGGCGCGGCGGATTCTGGCCAGTGTGGAGGAAGCCGAGGAGCAGATGGCGCTGCGCCGGCAGGCGCCGGCCGGGCGCTTGCGGGTCAATACCGCGTCGCCGTTCATGCTGCATGTGATCGTGCCGCTGATCGGCGACTTCCGTGCGCGCTATCCGCTGATCGAGCTGGAGCTGTATAGCGATGACCGCATCGTCGATCTGCTGGAGCGGCGCATCGATCTGGCCATCCGCATCGGCCCGCTACCCGACTCCAGCCTGCATGCACGGCCGCTGTGCCACACCCTGCGCCGGGTGCTGGCGAGCCCGGCCTATCTGGCGCGGCATGGCACGCCGCAGCGGGTCGAGGACCTGGCGGATCACAGCCTGATCGGCTTTACCGAGCCGGATCGCCTCAACGACTGGCCACTGCGCCATGCACTGGGCGAAAGCTGGCGGATCGCGCAAGCGCTGCGAGCCTCCAGCGGGGACACGGTGCGCGAGCTGGCGCTGGCCGGCGAGGGGCTGGCGTGCCTGTCCGATTTCATGACCGACAGAGATCGCCAGCGCGGCGCGCTGGTAGAGGTGCTGGCGGCGCAGCGAGTCGACGTGCGCCAGCCGATCAACGCGGTGTATTACCGCAACAGCGCGCTGGCCTCGCGCATCGCCTGTTTTCTCGATTACCTCAGCGAGCACCTGGGCGCGGACGCGGCGCGCTGAAGCTCGCTATCGCTCGCGGCGCGACATGGGGACGGCGACACTGCTTTCGATGCTGTCGGGCAGTGCATCGCCTTCCTGCTCGTAAGGCTCGATCTCGTCCCGGGCGCGCTGCCAGTGTTCGGCTTCCTGACCTTCGGGGCGGCCCTCGGCGTCCCATATTTCGTAGGCGCGTTGGCGAATGCGTTCTTCGATATTCATGGCTGGACCTCCGCTGACAGGCCGGCGACGACCGGCCGCTATGCAGGAGAAAGGCGCCTGCAGTGATTGGTTCCGCCCGGACGACGAGCGTTTCGGTTTCACCGGAACACCGGGCTGCGGAACCGTCGCCGCGCACGCGGTCTTAGCTCTGGATAAATGGCGCCGACTGGCGTTTCATTCGCTTCGCGCTGCGCCCGGATTGGGCCGGCGTTTCGCCTTCTTCACACAGGACCCATCGATGAGCATCGCCCCCAATGCAGGACGCCTGCCCGACCCGCACAGCCTGACCCACCTGCCGCGCCTGGTGGCACGCTACTACAGCGACCGCCCGGACCCGTCCGACCCGGCGCAGCAGGTGGCGTTCGGCACCTCCGGGCACCGCGGTTCCTCGCTCAAGGGCAGCTTCAACGAGTGGCACATCCTCGCCACCACCCAGGCGATCTGCGACTACCGCCGCCAGGAGGGCATCGACGGTCCGCTGTTCATGGGCATGGACACCCACGCGCTGTCCGAGCCGGCGTTCATCTCGGCGCTGGAAGTGCTGGCGGCCAACGGCATCCAGACGCGCATTGACGCCGGTTGCGCGGAAACCAATGGCGAGCCGGGCTACACGCCGACCCCGGCGATTTCCAACGCGATTCTCAGCTACAACCGCGGCCGCACGAGCGGGCTGGCCGATGGCATCGTCATCACGCCGTCGCACAACCCGCCGGGGGATGGCGGCTTCAAGTACAACCCCACCAATGGCGGCCCGGCCGATACCGGCGTGACCAAGTGGATTCAGGAGCGCGCCAACGCGCTGCTGGTCGCCGGTCTCGATGGCGTCAAGCGCATGGATTACCGCCAGGCGCTCAAGGCCGCCACCACCCAGCGCTTCGATTTCATCGACGCCTATGTCGGCGGGCTGGAACGGGTGATCAACCTCGCCGCGATCCGCGATTCGGGCCTGAAGTTCGCCGTCGACCCGCTGGGCGGTGCCGGCGTGCACTACTGGCCGCGCATCGCCGAGCGCTTCGGCCTGCCGCTGGAGGTGCTGTCTACGGTGGTCGACCCGACCTTCCGCTTCATGCGGCTGGACTGGGACGGCAAGATCCGCATGGACTGCAGCTCGCCGCATGCCATGGCCGGGCTGATCGAGAACAAGGACCGCTTCGACGTGGCCTTCGCCTGCGACACCGACCACGACCGCCACGGCATCGTCACCCGCTCCGGCGGGCTGATGAACCCCAACCATTACCTGGCGGTGGCCATCGAATACCTGTTTATCCACCGCCCGGGCTGGAGCGCCGAGGCCGGCATCGGCAAGACGCTGGTGTCCTCGTCGATGATCGACCGCGTCGCCGCCGGCATCGGCCGCCGTCTGGTGGAAGTACCGGTGGGCTTCAAATGGTTCGTCGACGGCCTGATGGACGGCAGCCTCGGCTTCGGTGGCGAGGAATCGGCCGGTGCGTCGTTCCTCGACCTGAATGGCAACGCCTGGTCCACCGACAAGGACGGGCTGATCCTCGGCCTGCTCGCCGCGGAAATCACCGCTGTCACCGGCAAGGACCCGAGCCAGCGCTACCAGGCGCTGACCGAGCGCTTCGGCGCGCCGGTGTACCAGCGCATCGACGCGGCCGCCAACCGCGAGCAGAAGGCGCGCCTGGGCAAGCTGTCGGCCTCGCAGGTCACGGCGAAGGAACTGGCCGGCCAGCCGATCACCCGCATCCTCACCGAGGCACCGGGTAACGGCGCGGCCATCGGCGGGCTGAAGGTGGAGACGGAAAACGGCTGGTTCGCCGCGCGGCCGTCCGGCACCGAGGACGTCTACAAGATCTACGCCGAGAGCTTCGACGGCGAGGCGCACCTCAAGCGCATCCAGGCCGAAGCCAAGGCGCTGGTGGATTCGGTGCTGGCCGGCTAATCGGCAGCCGCGCCGCGCAGTCAGTGACGCAGAGTCAGTGACGCGCCGGCGCGGCCTCAGTACCACCTTCCTCGGCGGACGGGGCCGCGCGCCCGCAGACGCTCTTCTTCATCTTGCCGACCACCTGCAGGCAAAGGTCGCTATGCGGCATGATCCGGCAGGCCAGCACCATCCCCTGCGCCAGTTCCTCGGCGCTGACATGCGCCTGGCTCATCACCTTCGCCTCGTAGCTGCCCTGGGTCACCTGCACCTTGCACACGCCGCAGCCGCCGCCGCGACAGCCAAGCGGAATGCCGCGCCGGCCGAGGCGCGCCATGCCGTGCAGCACCGATTCGTGCTCGTCGCAGGGATAGTGCTCGGCGGTGTCTTCGATGGTGATCTGGTGCTTCATCATCACCCTCACTCTGCCGAATTGAGCCCAAGCGCTGCGAGCGCGGCGCGGGCGCAGGCTTCGTCCTGCTCCTCGCTGCCGCCGGAGACGCCGACGCCACCGATGCAGCGCCCCTCGATGAGGATCGGCAAACCGCCGCCGAGCACCACCAGCCGTGGCCGGGTGGTCAGCCCGGTGTGCAGGCGCGGGTTGTCGCCGATCACCTCCAGCCACTGGCCGGTGGGGAAACCGAAGCTGGCGGCGGTGTAGGCCTTGTCGACGGCGATGCTTTCCGAGTGCAGAAACGCCTCGGCCATGCGCAGATAGGCCAGCGTGTTGCCGCTGCGGTCGACCAGCGCCACATGCACACGGATGCCCAGCCGCTCGGCGCAGTCCAGCGCCGCCTGCGCGGCGACGGCGCCGCCGCGCCAGTCGAGGCGTGGCCCCTGGGATTGGAGGAAATCGCGGTGGGTCATGATGCGGCCTCCCCTGCCTGCTCGCGCGCCGCGATCTCCGCCGCGCGCAGCAGGTCGGCCGGTACGCCGCCGATCGACCAGTCCTCCGGTTCGACGCGAATGCACAGCCCGCGCACCAGCTGCGGCTGCACATCCAGAATGCGTACCAGCAGTTCGGTGAAGCCGGCCATCAGCCGCCGTCGCTGCTCGAGCGGGCGGCCGTCCAGCACGCGGAATTCAAAATACGGCGCCTGCCGGCCAACTTCGCCGGCCACGGCAAAACACTCGCGCGGGTACAGGCTGATCATCGCCCGCACGCGGTCGATCGGTGCGGCAAGTACCTCGCTGTACAGCCGCGAGGCTTCGCCTAGCAGCTCGATCTGCTGTTCGGGGCTGGCGCAGCCTTGCGCCAAGTGAAAGTTCACAATGGGCATTGGTTTGTCTCCACGGCGTCGTTGTAATTGTTCGTCCGCTTCGTTTCGTCAGGTTGGCTCAGGGCAATCCGCGTCGGCGCCCCGAGTCGAGCATCAGCGTCGAGCCGGTCATCGCGTCGGCTTCAGGCGCCAGCAGCAGCGCCACCGCCCAGGCGACCTGCTCGGGCGTGGTGAAGGCGCCGAGCGAGGATTCCGCGCACATCTCGGCCAGCACTGCCGCGCTGTCGATGCCGCGTTGCCGCGCGCGGTCGGCGGCGACCCGGTGCAGCCGCTCGGTGTCGGCCGGGCCGGGCGCGACGAGGTGCGCAGTGATGCCGCGCGCGCCGTAGGCCAGGCTCAGCTGGCGCACCGCGTTGACCAACGCCGCGTTGGCGATGCCGGCCGAGGCGGCGTAGGCGGTCGGCTCGAAGCCGTAGTGGCCGCCGATGGCGACCAGCCGCGAGCCGGCGCACAGATGTGGATCGACCGCGCGCACCAGCCGCAGCAAACCACCGACCTTGATGTTGACCGCATCCACCAGCGCCGCGACCGGCGCATCGATCACGCCACCGGCGACCGCCACGCCCGGCCCATGCACCACCATGCGCACCGGCCGGTCGAGCGCCGCGCCGATGGCCGCGACCGACTCGTCGGACGCGATATCGGCGACACAGGGAATCACCCGTGGGCACTCCGCGCGCAGCGCCTGCAACGGCGCCTCGCTGCGCGCCACCGCGAGCACGTCGAGACCGCTGTCGATCAGCCGCGCGACGATCCGCCGCCCGAAGTCACCCGAGGCGCCGACCACCACCGCCAGTTCGTTGGCCACTGTCCGCCCTCCTGCGCTGCGTGCCATCAGGCCCGGAAGGCGATGCCGCGCGCCTTGGCCATGGTCATGGCGGTGTCCGGGATCATGTCTTCCTGGCCGCCGATCATCTTCTTGCGGCCCAGCTCGACGAGGATGTCGCGCGCCGGCACGCCGAAACGCTCGGCGGCCCGCTTGGCGTGCAGCAGGAAGGTCGAGTAGACGCCGGCATAGCCGAGGGTCAGCGACTCGCGGTCGACGCGCACCACGTGCTCCATCATCGGCACGATGATCTCTTCGGCGACGTCCATCAGCTTGAACAGGTCGGCACCGGTGTCCATGCCCATGCGCTCGCACACGGCGGCGAAGACTTCCAGCGGCGTGTTGCCGGCGCCGGCACCAAGGCCGGCCACCGAGCCGTCGATGCGCGTGGCACCGGCCTCGATGGCGGCGATGGAGTTGGCGATGCCCATGCCCAGGTTGTGGTGGCCGTGGAAGCCGATCTCGGTCTCGGGATTCAACACCGCACGCAGCGCAGCGACCCGCGCGGTGACATCCTCGGGCAGCATGTAGCCGGCCGAATCGGTGACGTAGATGGTCTGCGCGCCGTAGGACTCCATCAGCTTGCCCTGCTGGGCGATGCCTTCGGCGTCGTTAAGGTGCGCCATCATCAGGAAGCCCGAGGTGTCCATGCCCAGCTTGCGCGCATAGGCGATGTGCTGCGGCGAGGTGTCGGCCTCGGTGCAATGGGTGGCGACGTGCACGCTGCGCGCGCCGCAGTCGTAGGCCGACTGCAGCTCCTTCATGGTGCCGAGGCCGGGGATCAGCAGCACCGAGACCGTGGCCTGCTTCATCTGCGCCGCGACGGCGCTGATGTATTCCTCGTTGCTGTGCGGCGCGAAGCCGTGCTGCAGCGAGTTGCCGCCCAGGCCGGCACCATGGGTGACCTGGATATACGGCACGCCGGCGTCGTCCAGCGCGGTGGCGACCTTGACCATCTGCGCGACGCTGATCTGCTCGCGCTTGGCGTGCATGCCGTCGCGCAGGCACATGTCATGCAGGATGACCTTGCGGCCTTTCAGACTGTTGGACTGACTCATCACGCAACCTCCACGGCAGGCAGCTGGATTTTTCCGGCCAGGATTTCCTCGGCGAACATCTCGGCGGTACGGGTGGCGGCGGCGGTCATGATGTCGAGGTTGCCGGCGTAGGTCGGCAGGTAATCGCCCAGCCCGGCCACTTCGAGGAATACCGAAACCTTGTTGCCGTCGAAGATCGGCCCGTTGACCAGGCGGTAGCCCGGCACGTACTTCTGCACCTCGCCGATCATTTCGAGGATCGAGGCGGTGATGCGGTCGCGGTCCGGCTCCTCGTCGGTCAGGCAGTAGACGGTGTTGCGCATCATCATCGGCGGCTCGGCCGGGTTGATGATGCACAGCGCCTTGCCGCGCCGCGAGCCGCCGACCTTGCAGATCGCGCTGGAGGTGGTGGCAGTGAATTCGTCGAGGTTGGCGCGGGTACCCGGACCGATGGATTTCGACGCCAGGCTGCCGATGATTTCCGCGTAATCGACGCTCTGGATGCGCGACACCGCGTACACCACCGGGATGGTCGCCTGACCGGCGCAGGAGATCATGTTGACGTTCATCTCCAGCTTCTCGGCGTGCTCGCGCAGGTTCACCGGCGGCACGCACAGCGGGCCGATGGCCGCTGGGGTGAGGTCGACCATCAGCACGCCGAGGGCATTGAGCTTGCGGCTGTTCTCGGCGTGCACATAGGCGCTGGTGGCGTCGAAGGCGATCTGGATGCCGTCTTCGAGCACGTGCGGCAGCAGCCCGTCGACGCCCTCGTGGGTGGTCTTCAGACCCATTTCGCGGGCACGCTTGAGGCCTTCGGAGTCGGCATCGATGCCGACCATCCACACCGGCTCCAGCACTTCACTGCGCTGGATCTTGTAGATCAGGTCGGTGCCGATGTTGCCCGAGCCGATGAGTGCGCATTTGATCTTCTTCATTGTGCCTGCTCCCGTTTCGCGGCGCGTTGGGCCAGCGTCAAGCCGCCGACGTAGAACTCCCCGCTGCCGTGTTCGGTGATGAGGATTCGGATCGTTTCCGGCGCGCAGTCCAGAGTCTCGGCGACCGCGGCGGTGACGGCGGCGGCGACGCGACTCTTCTGCTCGTGGGTGCGCCCTTCGGCCATGTGCATTTCGATGATTGGCATGGGTGGTTCTCCGGTTAGTCGACGAAGCGCATCGAGACGCTGCCCAGGTCCTGGAAGCGCGCGACCACGTTGTCGCCGGGCTTCACCGCCACGGCTTCGGTGATTCCGCCGCTCATCACGAAGCTGCCGGCCGGCAGACTCTCGCCCAGCTCGGCGAGGATATTGACGACCATCGCGATGGCCTCGGCCGGATGCCCCATGACCGCCGCCGACGCACCGGTGGCAACGATCTCGCCGTTGATCTCGATCACCACGCCGAGGGTGCGCAGGTCCAGATCCTCGACGTAACGCGGGCGGCCGCCACCGACGAAGCGCGCCGAAGATGCGTTGTCGGCAACCACGCTGGCGAGGTCGAATTTGAAGCCGGAGAAGCGCGAGTCGATGATCTCCACCGCCGGCAGCACGTAATCGGTAGCCGCCAGTACATCGCTGGCGGTGCAGCCGGGGCCGCGCAGTTCCTGCTTCATGACGAAGGCGACTTCGCACTCGACGCGCGGATGCACCAGGTCAGCCGTGGAGATGGCCGAGTTCTCCGGGCGCGCCATGCGGTCGGTGAGAAAGCCGATCGACGGCACATCGACACCCATCTGCTGCATCTTGGCCTTGGACGTCAGGCCGGCCTTCCAGCCGATCAG
This sequence comes from Stutzerimonas sp. 21-1, assembly GCF_056336065.1. NCBI lineage: Bacteria > Pseudomonadati > Pseudomonadota > Gammaproteobacteria > Pseudomonadales > Pseudomonadaceae > Stutzerimonas > Stutzerimonas sp. 21-1. The sequence continues at coordinate 3,958,041 of NZ_CM150500.1, forward strand.
CTTGTGGCCCTGGGCGATGAAGCGCTTGCGCAGTTCGTTCTGCACGGCGTAACCATCGGCGATGGTCATGTCCGGATATTCGTTGGTCAGCTTGGGGATCGCATAGGCGCGGGTCTGCGCGCCCTCGACGCGCTCGCACAGGCGCACCACGTCTTCCCGCGAAAGTGTCAGATTCATGCTCATGCCGCGCTCCTCCCGGAAAACTTCACCCGGCAACTGCCCAGGCCACCCACCGTGCACACCAGCTCGTCGCCATCGACCACCGGCACCAGCGCCGACTGCGAACCAGAGAGGATCACCTCGCCGGCCTTGAACGGAATGCCCAGCTCGCCGAGGGTGTTGGCCAGCCAGGCCACGGCGTTGGCCGGCGAACCCTGCACCGCGGCGCCGACGCCGGTGGAGAACAGCTCGCCGTTCTTTTCCAGCACCATGCCGGCCAGGGTGATGTCGAGCTTGCGCGGGTCGCCCTTGGTCTTGCCCAGCACGTACACGCCGCAGGAGGCGTTGTCCGCCACGGTGTCCTGGATCTTGATCTGCCAGTTCTCGATGCGTGAATCGACGATCTCGAAGCACGGCAGCACGTAGTCGGTGGCGCGGATCACGTCCATCGCGGTGATGCCGGGGCCCTGCAGGTCGTGCTTGAGGACGAAGGCCAGTTCGGCCTCGGCCTTGGGCTGGATCATCTGGCCGAGGTCGATGGTGTCGCCTTCCTGAAACACCATGCCGCTGGTGAGGATGCCGAAGTCCGGCTGGTAGACGCCGAGGAATTCCTGCACCGGCTTGCTGGTGGCGCCGATCTTCTTGCCGACCACGCGTTCACCGGCCGCGAGCCGGCGGGCGACGAAGCGCTGCTGGATGCGGTAGGCATCTTCGATGCTGATGTCCGGCTCGCGCGCCAGCAGCGGTGGCACCGGGCGGCGCGCGACGAAGGCTTGGTAAAGCTCGTCGCCGTATTGTTCGATCTTGTTGTTATCCATGTCGTTCTCACAGGTTTTGCGGCGGATAGGCACGGCCTTGCCCTGGCACAGGGCAAGGCGCAGCCGTTCTCAGAGCTTCACGCAGATGTTGCGGGTCTCGGTGTAGAACTCGAGCGAGTGCACACCACCCTCGCGGCCGATGCCGGACTGCTTGGAACCACCGAAGGGCGTGCGCAGATCGCGCAGGAACCAGCTGTTGATCCAGGTGATGCCGACATCGACGCGCTCGGCGACGCGGTGCGCGCGCGCCAGGTTGCTGGTCCAGATGGTGGTCGACAGGCCGTAGTCGGTGGCGTTGGCCTTGGCCACCACTTCGTCCTCGCTGTCGAACGGCGAGATGTGGCAGCACGGCCCGAAGATTTCCTCGCGCACCACCGCGGCGGTTTCCGGCAGCCCGGTCCAGATGGTCGGTTGCACCCAGGCGCCCTCGGCCAGCTCGCCGGGCATGTCCGGCACGCCGCCGCCGGTGACCAGGGTCGCGCCCTCCTCGATGGCCTTGCGGTAGTAGGACAGCACCTTCTGCTGGTGCTCCAGGCTGATCAGCGGGCCGAAGTTGCTGCCGTGCACCTCGGGACGGCCGTACTTGACCGCCTCGGCCTTGGCCTTGAGCGCCTGCACGAAGCGCTCGAAGATCGGCCGCTCGACGTAGACGCGCTCGGTACCCAGGCAGACCTGCCCGGTGTTGAGGAACACCGAGCGCGAGAAGCCTTCCACCGCGGCATCGAAATCGGCGTCAGCGAAGACGATGCCGGCGTTCTTGCCGCCCAGCTCGAAGGACACGTCACGCATGCCCTCAGCGGCGGCCTTCATGATCGCGGTGCCGGTGCGCGTCTCGCCGGTGAAGGTGATCGCGTCGACGCCCGGATGACGGGTGACGAACTCGCCGGCCGAATCCGGACCGAAGCCGTGCACCACGTTGTACACGCCCTTGGGAATGCCCACCGCGTTCATTACCTCGCCGAGCAGCGCGGCGGTCTGCGGCGACTCCTCGGAGGGCTTGACCACCACGGTGTTGCCGCAGGCCAGCGCCGGGCCGACCTTCCAGGTCATCAGCATGAACGGCGCGTTCCACGGGCAGACCACGCCGATCACGCCCTTGGGCTTGCGGATCGCATAGTTCAGCGCGCCGCGGCCGTCCGGGGTGTCCATGCGGAAGGACTCGCTGGCGACGTTCTTGATGGTGTCGGCGAAGACCTTGAAGTTGGCCGCGCCGCGCGGGATGAACACGTGCTTCATGACGTGCTCGGGCTGGCCGGTGTCGGCCATTTCCGCGGCGACGAAGTCATCGAAACGGCGGGTGATCTCGTTGGCCACCGCGTACAGCAGCTCGACGCGGCGCTCGGTGCTCATCGCGCCCCATTCGCCGTGCAACGCGGCACGCGCGGCCTGCACGGCGGCGTCGACCTCGTCGCGGCCAGCCTCGCTGATCGAGGCGATGACGCGGTTGTCCAGCGGCGAGCGCTTGTCGAAGCGCCGGCGACTGGCCGCCGCGCGGTATTCACCGGCAATGAAGTTTTCAATCTGGCGCATGATCACTCCGCATCGTTGTTCTTGGATCGGCCAGCCGGTGCGATCGGGCTGGCCTTTGCGATTGAGTCTAGGGATGGCTTTCTATACCGGCTAATACTTTGTTTCTTGCTAATTGATACCTGACAGGTATGGCAACGATCAGCCGGCGACCCGCCCGCCAGGATGCCTGGCGAGCGGCCGGGCGGCGTCAGCCGGGCATCTTGGCGAAGTGCGGCAGGTCGTCCAGCGGTCGGCCCCACGGCTGCGCGCTGTCACAGTAGATGTGCATGGTCGGGCTGACCGCGGCCGGATCATCCAGGCTGGCGGCGCGGACGAACTGCAGGTCCGGCAGCACCGCCACCTCGGAATACAGCGGCGAGCCGCACTCGCCGCAGAAGTGCCGCAGCACCGGGTTGCCGCTGTCGCCACGGGTGGCGTAGCTGCGCGTCTGCCCGCGGCTGTGCAGCGCCGCGCGCGGCACGGCGAACACCGTGGACATGGCGGCGCCGCTGGCGCGCTGGCAATCGCGGCAATGACAGTGGGCGACGATGACCGGCGCGGCGGCGCAGTCATAGCGCACCGCGCCGCAGGCGCAACCACCGCTCAGGCGGGTTTCACTCATCTCACTCTCCCTGCGGCCCACGGGCCGTCGTCAGATCGCCTTGAACAGCGGGCTGCGCACCTGCTGGGCGTCGGCCGCCGAGATGAACTTCTCGGTGTAGATGTCGCGTTCGAACAGGCGGCCCTGCATCAGCGTGCTGATGCACGACTCGATCATCAGCGGCGGGCCGCAGAGGTAGGCCTTGTGGTCGCGGAAGTCGTTGTCGAAATGCGCCTTCGCTGCGTCATGTACGAAACCGCGGAATCCCTGCCAGGCGCTGCCTTCAGGCTCGTGGGAGAGCGCCGGGACGTAGCTGAAGTTGGGGTGACGGATCGCCAGGGCGAGGAATTCCTCGTGGTAGTACAGCTCGTCGCGGTTGCGCTGGCCGTAGATCAGCGTGATCGGCTTGGTGAAGCCTTCGGCCAGCAGGTCGAGGATCATCGAACGCGGGCTGGACAGCCCCGAGCCGCCGGCCATGAAGATCACCGGCAGGTCGGCGGATTTCTTCACGAAGAAGCGCCCGTACGGCCCGGTCAGGTGCACGCGCTCGCCGACCTGCAGTTGCTCGTGCACGTACATCGTGCCGCGCCCGCCGGGGACGATGCGGATGTTCAGCTCCAGCTCGTCGGCGCCCGGCACGCTGGCGATGGAGAAGGCGCGGCTGCCGATCTCATCCGGCAGCATCAGGTTGATGTACTGGCCGGCCTGGAACTGCACGCCTTCGGCATCGTCGAGCTTGATCCAGACGCCCTTGATGGTCGGCGTCAGCGACTCGATGCGGCTGACGGTGCCGTAGTAGTCGCGCACCGGCAGGTTCAGCGAATCCGGGTCTTCCTCGACTTCGGCCTCGATGACCACGTCGCTCTCGACGGTGGCGCAGCAGGCCAGGCACTTCTGTTCTTCGCGCTCGAAGTCCATCAGGGCGAAGGTCGAGGCCTCGCCGTGGTCGATCTCGCCGTCCACCACCTGCACCTTGCAGGTGGCGCACAGCCCGTGGCCGCAGGCATGCGGCAGGTAGATGCCGGCGCGCAGCGCGGCGTCGAGGATGGTCTGGCCTTCCTCGATCTCGATGGTCTGGCCCAGCGGCTCGATGGTCAGTTCGTAGCTCATGCTCAACCCTCCTCGTTCACTGCACGGCGCAGACGCTGTTCAGGCCAGGTGTACGCAGGCGCAGCTGCTGTTTGTGGCCGATGCCGTTGTCGGCCAGGCTGCGCTCGAAATCCGGCACCCAGGGCTGGTTGCCCTTGAGCCATTCGGCCTTGCTCCAGTCGATGGCGGCGCTGTCCGGATCGGCCTGCAGCAGCGGCTGCAGGTGGCGGTCGAGCAGTTCGCCGAGGCGGGTCTGCGGCGTCACGCAGAACATCATCGGCGCGGCGAACAGCAGGTGGTGGTCCCAGCTGATGAAGACCAGCTGCTTGCCGTTGAAATTCTCGATTCGGTCGCGGGCGACGCCGACATACTCTTTGCGGGCAACTACGGACATGGTGATGTTCCTTCTTGTTGTTCTGTTCACGAAGCCGGCGTGACCGGCCTCGCCTGACTCCTGCGCCCGCAGGCGCAGGCGCAGGGATCGTCGGTCACTGGTTGGAGGTGGACTGCGCGCGCCAGCGCTCGAAATTCTCGCGGTCCTGCGAGGTGGCGAAGTCGCCGTTGTCCTGGCCGTCGGTGAGGAACGCCCAGTCCATCCAGCCCATCAGGTCACCGTGCAGCGGCGCCTGCATCAGCCCCGGCATCGGCAGCCAGGCCTGGATGTACTTCTCCGGCTCGTTGTCGAAGATGTCCTTACAGCCGTCGGAGCAGAAGTGGTAGGTGTCGCCCTTGTAGACGGTCTCGCGGTGGCAGGTCAGCGTCGGGTCGCCCGGCTCGGTGAACAGGGTCGGCAGCTGGCAGCACTGGCACAGCTTGGGCAGGCCGAAGTTGTTGAACGGCGCACCGGTCGCGGCTTCGTGCTTCTTGATGTGCTCCCAGCGCGGGCGGTAGTACTTGTCGAAGGTGGTCGGGTACTTCTTCGACAGCCAGTCCATGTCCTCCTCGGACGGCACCCAGACGTGGAACGCGGTGCCGAACTTCCACTGGTACAGCGCCAGCATCAGCTGGTGGGACATGTGGTCGATGGCCTCCTCGGCCTGGTCCCAGTGCTTGGGCGGACGGATGCCGTAGCGCGCCAGATCCTTGAACAGCGCGCCGCCGTTCTCCACGCCGTAGATGTTCCACGCCTCGCGCCAGCTCATCACGCGCTTGGGCAGCATGTAGTCCATCATCGTGCTGACCAGGCTCAGCACGCGCACGCCGCGCCAGAACCACTTGTCGATCCAGGCCTGGACGATCGGCAGGTTGTCCGGGTGCTGTTCGAGCATGAACTTGATGCACTCCAGCCCCAGCGTCATGTGCCGCGCCTCGTCGGACTGCGCCGAGAAGCCGAAGGTGACGGTGGCCATGTCGCCGTTGTAGGCGGCGCCGGACATGAACGGCACGAACAGCAGGTTGGTCAGCACGTATTCGAAGCTGAAGCCGATCGCCATCATGAATTCGAACGGCCCGGCGGACATGGCGTCGTCGAAGAACGAGCGCGCCACCGAGGTGTACCAGATGCGGTCGCGCTGTTCGGCGAAGGCATGGAAGCCGTTGTAGAACTTGTTGTAGTTCGACAGCGCGTGGATCTGCGTCTGCGCGTGGCGGATCTCGTCGATGGCCTGCATCTGGCAGGCGACCTGGGTGCCAACACCGCGGAACTCGCGACCGACACGGGCGAAGCCCTTGTGCGCCGAGTATTCGCCGGGGCTGATGGCCTGCAGGAAAATCTTCAGTGCCGACAGGTAGCGCGCGTCGGTGATGTTCAGGTGGCCGTTGTTCTGCGCATGGGCGTCGATGATCGCGTAGAACTTGCGCTCCTTCTCCGCCTGGTACTTCCAGTAGGCGTCCATGGTCAGGCGGAACGGGTCTTCCCACTTGTCCCAGTCGGTGATTTTGATGCCTTCGTAGTCGATGTACGGAAAGATCTCGGCGCTGCTGCGATAGCTCGGCTCCCAGGCCAGGTCGCGGGTCAGCAGGCGGTATTTTTCCTTCTGGGTCAGTTTCTTGTTCTGGGTCTTCATATCCATGGGAAAGTCCTCGCTCAGGAGCGCCAGGTCAGGGTCAGGGAGTCTTCGTCTTCGCAGACGTTGCCCGACAGGGTGATCAGGTTGACGTTCAGCTCCTGCATGTCGAAGCTGCGGCCGATCTGCTCCTCGATGGTTTCGCGGTTGATCACCAGCTGGCCGGGGGCGTCGATCTTGACCATCGCCGGTTCGCGGTTGACCACCGCCTCGGGGTTGTCGAGTTCGATGGCCTCGATGATCGGGCGGGTTTCTTCGTTGGCTTGCAATGCGATGAATACGGTGGACATGTCGAAGCTCCTCAGATGACCACGCCGGTCTTGTCGAGACGCGCCTTGAAGGCGTCCAGTTGTTCGCTGACGATGTCCTCGGCCTGTTCGGCGAAGACCTGGCGCACCAGCGGCAGCAGCGCCGGCACCGCGCGTTCACGCCAGACGCCGACCCAGGCCTGCAGCTGCTCGCGGTTGGCCTCGGATTCGCCGGCGGCAGTCTTGATCACCGCATCGACCCACTTGCGGGTCTCCTCGAACCAGTCGCTCATGAACTGGGTGAGCATGGCCACCGCCGAACCGCCATTGGCGGCGAAGTGCTCGTCGACGATGCGCGCGTAGACCAGCGGGTAGAGCAGCCCGTCGAGCACCAGGTTCTGCGCCACGAACGACTCGAACGGGTCGCGCAGCACCAGGGTGTCCTCGACGTAGCGGCGCAGTTCCTGCCAGGCCGCACCTTGCATCCAGGCCGCCTTGCCGGCGTCCAGCGCCTCGGTGCCGCCCAGCAGCAGGCCGATGCGCGACAGGTACTGGGCGGTGCCCAGGTTGTCCATCGCGTGGTAGATGCACGGCTGGGTGAAGATCGCGCTGTAGCCGTAACCGCAGATGAAGGTGTTGTTCAGGTTGGCGCCCCAGGCGGCGTGGCGCAGCGGCACCAGCAGCTCCAGCGCGGCAGTGCGCACGGCCTCGGGCAGCAGCTCGACCAGCCCGCGCGACTCGACGAAGGTGAAGTTGGCCTCGGTGGTTTCCTGCTGGCGCGCGCGCGTCAGGGTGTAGGTGCTGTAGTAGAACTGGCGCGGGTCTTTCAGCGCGTACCAGTCGCGCATGACGATCTTGCTGATGGCCGGGTCGTAGAGTTCCTGGTCCGGGTCCCAGGTCGGCCGGTAGTGCAGGTTTTCCGCGGCCTGGATGTCGTAGCTGCCTTCCTGGTAGCGCGAGGCGGGCTTGTCGCCAAAGCGCCGGGCCAGGTGGTCGAAGGTCTGGCGCAGTGGCTGGATGCTGACCGTGCGTAGATCGATTTGCATGTGCTGTCTCCCTGGGCGCCGCGCCGCTGGCGGGCGCCGTTGTTCTAGTGCTTGAAACGAACCTTGGTGGCATCGGCCAGTCGCCAATTCCACTGCGCGGCATCGGAGCCGTCATCGAGCACGCCGGCTTCCGGCGGCAGAACTTCCACCGCGTTGGCGGTGCAGAACTCGATGAAGGCCTCGTAGGTCAGGATCATTTCGACGAACAGTTCCGGCTCGCCGATGGCGAAGTCGAACTCGACGAATTCCCCGGCCCGGCTGCCGGTGATGCGCACGTAGCGCTTGCGCATATCCAGCTCGGCCGGCGTCATGTCCAGCGCGTGTTCGGGCGTGCTCATGGCCGGCTCCTCACGTCACGACGGTCAGGAAGGTTTCGTGCAGCTTGCGTTGCGGGTAGTCCAGCCCCTGGCCGAAGTTGTCGAACGTCCAGGTGATCGGCTCGTAATCGGGGTACGGCTGATAGCCGCCCATGAAGGTCTCGAAGCGGTTGCCGGAAGGGTCCCAGGCATAGATGGTGCAGCCGCGGGTGACGCCGTGGCGGGTCGGGCCGATGTCCACCTCGACGGCGTTCATCGACATGATGTCGCCGGCGCGCAGCACCTGTTCCCAGCTCTCCATCAGGAACGAGCAGTGGTGCAGCTTGCCCGGCTCGGGGTACTCGGCGAAGGCGATGTCGTGGACCTTGTGCGAGCAGGACAGCCAGATTGCCGCTTCGCCCTCACCATCCGGCGCGAGCACGCGTTCGACCAGATAGAAGCCCAGCACTTCGGTGAAGATTTTCTTCACTTCGGCGACGTTCGGGCCGTACATCAGCGCGTGATCGAGGCGCACCGGACCGATGCCGTGCTCGCGGGCCTGGGTCCAGGGTGCGGGGTTCACCAGGCCGGCGCCGTTGCCGATGATGGTCTTGTCGGCATACAGCTCCATCAGGTGCCCGGAAGGCAGTTCGAAGCGCACGCGCTCGCCGGTCTCCAGCATCTCGCCGGCGGGGATGCGGGTGGTTTGCAGGCCGTAGGCGCGCAGATCGGCGTCGAGTTTTTCCAGGGTGGCGCGGTCGAGCACCTTGAAGCCGAAGAAGTCGAGACCGGCGCTGTCAGCCTCGCGGATCACGTAGGAGTTGTGGTCGCGTTCATCCCAGCATTTGAAGTAGACGCGACCCTGCGCGTCGCGGCCGGTTTCCACCAGACCGAGGACGTCGCGGTAGAACCGTACTGCTTCTTCCAGATTGAGCACACGGACCTGGGCATGGCCCGGCCTCAACACACCTGTCATTGCCATTTCTTGTCTCCGTTATTGGCTAATGAGGCTTGGTTGCGGTCTGCCTGGCGGCACACCGAAGACCTTTCTGTTGTTGCAGCAGAGGAATTGCAGGGACGGTGCCAACTTGGTTAATGCATTGATTTACATAACTTTTTAGTCAGATAGGGCGCATCGCGAAGCCGCGGCGGACTTACGTTTATGTCCAACCGCCCTCGCCGCCTTACAAAAACGTAAAGCCCGCGGGCCGTGCGCGGTCGACGGCGCACGGCGCAACGCCGGAAATCACCGGCAATCGGCCGCCGCGCGGCGGTTTACGTGAGGAAAAAGCCTGCGCTGAAATGTCGCAGGCCAGCCGGCGGACGAAAATGTCCACTGGCTGGCCGTATCGGGAGGGAGAACCGCGGGAGGTGTTCGTTTTGGTCAGGTACGCGGGCCTCAGCCCAGCGTCTGCTTGACCCGGTAGGCCAGTTGCCGGCGGGTGATGCCGAGCAGGCGCGCGGCGTGGGTGAGGTTGCCGTTGGCGCGGCGCACCGCCAGTTGCAGCAGTTGCGCCTCGTGCGCCTGCAGGTCGAAACCGTCCTGCAGCAGGTCGTCGTAGAGGCTGTCGAGCCGGGCCTGGCGGGCGTTGCCGACATGCCCCTGGGGATCGACCGCCGCGCCCGGCGCCGGCGCGGGCGCCATGCCCGGGAACAGGTACTTGACCTCGACCTGCTCGCCCGCCGGGGTCAACAGCACGGCGCGCTCGATGATGTTCTCCAGCTCGCGCACGTTGCCCGGCCAGTCGTAGTCCATCAGCGCCTGCATGGCCAGGTCGCTGACGCCCTGCAGGGTCTTGTGATAGGTCGGCGAGTATTTTTCCAGCAGCACCGAAACCAGCACCGGGATGTCCGCCTTGCGCTCGCGCAGCGGCGGGATCACCAGCGGATAGGTAGCCAGGCGGTAATACAGGTCGGCGCGAAAACGTCCTTCAGCGATGGCCTGCTGCAAATCGACGTTGGTCGCCGCCACCAGCCGCACGTTGACCTTGCGCGGCTTGTCGTCGCCCAGCCGCTCGACTTCGCCGGTCTGCAGCACGCGCAGCAGCTTGACCTGCGCCGAGGGTGACAGCTCGCCGAGTTCGTCGAGGAACAGCGTGCCGCCGTCGGCGCGCTCGAAACGCCCGGCGCGCGAAGCCTGTGCGCCGGTGTAGGCGCCCTTCTGCACGCCGAACAGTTCGGCCTCGATCAGATCGTTGGGAATCGCCGCGCAGTTGACCGCGACGAAGGGTTTGTCCGCGCGCGCGCTATTCTCGTGCAGCCACTGGGCGAAGACTTCCTTGCCGACCCCGGTCTCGCCCAGCAGCAGCACGGTGATCGGGCTGTTGGCGGCCTTGCTGAGCAGCTCGAAGGCGCGGCTGAAGGCCGGCGAACTGCCGACCAGATTGCCCGGCGCGCGCAGCTCGACCTGCCGGCTGCGCAGCTGCCAGAGGTTCTGCTGGAGGTCCTCGAAGGCCGTCGGTGTGTCGACCTGGCAGTAGTCCAGGTCGACATCGTCGCCCCAGGCTTCGGCCGGCTTGCCGACCATGGTGCAGATGGCGTCGCCGCAGCAGGTGCAGTGGGTCTCGCGGAACACGATCAGCCGCTTGAAGAAGCGCGACACATAGCCCGACGCATAGCCGGCCATGGTCCAGCAGGCCATGTGTTCGCCGACGCCGAACAGTTGCAGGTGCGATTCGGCTTCCCACGAGTTGGCGCAGCTGACATCGCCGAAGAAGGTGCCTTCTTCCCAGTCGATCCTGGCGTCGGTGATGGTCGAGCGCACCAGCCCCTCGAACGCGTGCAGCTCGGGGCCGATCTTGAACACGTCGTAGGCGTCGCCCTGGCCGTAGAGCTTGTGCGCCAGGTCGGCGTCGTTCTGCCCGGCGGCAAACCCCATGCGAAACAGCAGACCCTGGGCGCGCTTGGGACCGAGCGACTCAAACAGCTCCTGGCGCAGCGCGCCGAACGCCTTGGCGTGCAGCAGCAGCATGCGGTTCTCGTCGAGCCAGATCTGTCCGCTCTGGATGTCGAAGCGCAATCGCGACCTTAGGTTGAAGCGCTCGATCAGGGGTTGCTCGGCCATGGTCTTTTCAAGGCATCCCGGGTATCGGCCCATGATTATTGTTATTCCTGTTTGATGCTGCTTCTGGTACCGCCAATCCTTCGTTTGTAAGCGCACCGCCCTGGATTGTCACATGGGCTTTAGTCTAGGCGCCCAGCGCCGTACAGGCCTGCTTGACGCTGGCATAGGCGGCGCGCACCAGCGGCACGCTGCGTTCGCGCTGCTGTTCCAGCGCACCGTTCTGCGCCGCCGCCAGCAACGGATCGCGCTGCGCACGGTAGTCGAGCAGCGCCTGGCGCAGTTGCGCCAGCGCTTCGCGACGCACGCTGGCCGGCAGCTGGGCGAGCAGTCCGTCGACCTCGGCGTCGAGCCGCTGGATGCGCTGCACGTGCGGCAGCATCTGCTCACGATTGCGCGCGTTGATCACCATGATGGTGTGCGCGCGGGTTTCCTCGACGGCTTCGAGCAGGCTGGCGTGGGCGTCACGGTTGACGTCGATACGGTTGGCCAGGCTCTTGAGTTCCACCAGCCCGAGCATCAGCTCGCGCAGCCCCTTGTTGCAGTCGTTGACCTTGCTGTCCAGCGTGCCGGCGAGCTGCGCCACCTCGCTGGAATCGTCAAGCAGCTGGCCGGCGCTACGTGCCTGGCTGTCGGCGTTGTCGGCGATGACCTGCACCGCACTGACGGTGTCCTGCGCGGTGGCGGCAATGCCGCCGAGCACCTCGGCCGCGGCGGTGGAGCGCGCCACCCCCTCGTCCGTGCCGCGTCGCGCGCCGGCCAGGCGCTGGTCGAGGCTGTCGATACCCTGGACGATCAACGAGATGATCTCGCCGACGCTGAGCGTGGCGTTGCCGGTGCTTTCGGCCAGCTTGCGCACTTCGTCGGCAACCACGCTGAAGCCGCGGCCCTGCTCGCCGGCGCGCGCCGCCTCGATGGCGGCATTGAGCGCCAGCAGGTTGGTCTGCCCGGCGATGCCCTGGATGATCGCGACGATCTCGCCGATGCGCCCGACCTGCTTGCGCACGCCGTCGAATTCCTCGCCGACGGCGGTGACGTTGGCCGACAGGTCGAGCATGGCGCCGGCCACCTGGCGCACCTGCGCGCCGCCGCCGGACACCTGCTCGCGCGCGCTGGTACTGGCTTCGGCCAGACCCAGCGCCTGCTGCAGGGTGGCACGCGCCTGGTCGGCCATGTCCTCGACACGCCCTCGCGAATCGCGCGCCAGTGCCGACTGCTTGTCGGCAGTGGCCACCGCCTCGGTGAAGCCGGACACCAGCGTACCGGTGGCGACGGTCAGGTCGCAGGCCAGTTTGCTCATGTGCTTGACCGCCTCGACCTTACCCTGCAGTACCTGCTGCAGCAGATCGAGCGAACGCCGGGCGTCCCCGCCGGCATCCTGCGGATCGTCGAGCAGCGCGCGGATGCCGTCGATGCGCGCGGTGAGTGCCCGTTCGCGACGCGCCACACCAGTCAGCAGCAGCAGCCCGAACGGCACCAGCAGCGCCAGCCACAACCCGCGCAGCTGCAGGGCATCGAGCCCGCCGAGGCAGGCAACGCCGGCCAGCGCCAGCATCGCGATCCAGTCCTGGGGATATCGATTCATGCGGGTCTCCTGGCCGGGTCGGTTCAGGCCGTCACGCCGGCTGGCTGGGGCTGGCTACGCAGCACCGGTGCGGCCATTGGACGGAACAGGAAGTGCGCCAGCGCCGGCAGCAGGATCAGCGCGCCGAGCATGTTCCAGATGAACATGAAGGCGAGCAGGATGCCCATGTCGGCCTGGAACTTGATCGGCGACCAGACCCAGGTGGCCACGGCGATGCCGAGGGTGATGCCGGTCAGCACCACCACCTTGCCGGTGAAGGTCAGCGCCTTGTAGTAGGCCTCGGACAACGAGCGGCCGGCGCGCAGCTGCGCCAGGGTCACGGTCATCACGTACAGCGCATAGTCCACACCAATACCCACGCCGAGGGCGATCACCGGCAGGGTGGCGACCTTGACGCCGATGTTCAGCCAGACCATCAGCGCCTCGCAGAGCACCGAGGTGATCATCAGCGGCACCACGGCACAGACCACCGCGCGCCACGAACGGAAGGTGATGAAGGCCAGCACGATCACCGCCGCGTAGACCAGGAACAGCATCTGCACGTTGGCCTTCTTCACCACGATGTTGGTGGCCGCCTCGATGCCGGCGTTGCCGGCGGCGTTGAGGAAGCGGATCTCGTCGCTGCCGTAACGGGCGGCAAAGGCTTCGACGGTGTTGACCACGCTGGTCAGGGTGTCGGCCTTGTGGTCCTTGAGGTAGGCATAGACCGTCAGCAGGTCGCAGTTCTGGTTGAACATCTCACGCGGGGCGCGGGTGATGATGGCGTTGAGCATGTCCTGCGAGCGCGGCATCTCGAACCATTTCATGCTGCCTTCGTTCATCCCGGCGTTGGCCACCTTGGCCAGCCCGGCCAGCGAGCTGGTGGTCTCCACGCCCGGCAGCTGCTGCAGCTCGCGCTCCAGCGCATCCACTGCACTCAGGGTGCTGTAGTGGGCGCAGGCGTATTGCGGGGTCTTGACCATGACGATGTAGACGTCGCTGCTCGCCGCGTAGTTGGCGACCATGAAGGCGTTGTCCTGGTTGTAGCGCGAATCGGCACGTAGCTCCGGCGCGCCGGGATCGGTGTCGCCGATCTTCAGCTGGAAGCTGAACGCCAGGCCGACCGCACCGAACACCACACCCAGCGCCACCGCCGCACCGGCCCAGGGCATGCGGGTGAACAGGTCGAGGAAGGCCCAGAACGGGTGCTTGCGATGCTGCGGATCGTTGGCCTCCGTCAGCTCGGCCTTGAGGCTGCGCTGGGCGGCGACCGGGCTGACGCCGGTGTAGGACAGCAGGATCGGCAGCAGCACCAGATTGGTGAAGATCAGCACGGCGACGCCGATGCTGGCGGTAATGGCCAGATCCTGGATGACCTGGATGTCGATCACCATCAGCACGGCGAAACCCACCGCGTCGGCCAGCAGCGCGGTGAGGCCGGCGAGGAACAGGCGGCGGAAGGTGTAGCGCGCCGCCACCAGCTTGTGGGTGCCGCGGCCGACGTCCTGCATGATGCCGTTCATCTTCTGCGCGCCGTGGCTCATGCCGATGGCGAACACCAGAAACGGCACCAGCACCGAATACGGGTCCAGCTCGTAGCCGAGGGTCGGCAGCAGGCCGAGCAGCCAGACCACCGCCACCAGCGAGCAGGCCACCACCAGCAGGGTGCTGCGCAGGCAGCGGGTGTACCAGTAGAGCACCGCGGTGCAGATGACGATGGCGGCGGCGAAGAACACCAACACCTGGCGCAGCCCGTCGATCAGGTCGCCGACCACCTTGGCGAAGCCGGTGACGTGGATGGCTATCTGCTCCGACTGGTACTTGCTGCGCAGTTCCTCGATGCGCTGCGACAGCGCGTGGTAGTCGATGCGCTCGCCGGTCTCGGCGATGCGCTCCTGCAGCGGCACCAGGATGATGCTGGACTGGTAGTTGGCCGCCACCAGCTGGCCGATCTCGCCGGAGCGCTCGACGTTGATGCGCACCTGTTCGAGGCTTGCCGGCGAGCCGTCGTAGTCGTCGGGGATCACCGGGCCGCCGTCGAGGCCGTCCTCGGTGACGCCGGTCCAGCGCACCGCCGGCGCCCACAGCGATTTCATGTACGGGCGGTCGACGCCGGGCAGCAGGAACACCTCGTCGCTGAGCTTGCGCACGGTGTCCAGGTACTCGTCGTCGAAGATGCTGCCGTCTTTCGCCTCCACTGCGATGCGCAGCGTGTTGCCCATGCCGGCTAGCTGTTTGCGGTTCTCCAGGAAGTTGGCGATGTATGGATGGCTGGTGGGAATCATCTTCTCGAACGCCGCGTTGAGCGACAGGCCGAGCGCCTGATAGCCAAGCACCAGGGTGGCGAACAGGCACAGGCAGACGATGACCAGACGGTTGTTGAACAGCACGCGCTCGGCGAGGGTGCCGGACTGGCGGTCGAAGTCCTTGATGTCACCGATGACCAGATCGGTGGGTACGGACGGCATGTGGCTCATCATTGGACTCTCTCTGCAAGTGCAGTGGGTTCGGCCAGCGCGGCGGGCTCGACGCGGACCAGCCCGCGCGTGCCGGCCAGCACCAGCGCGCCATCGTGGGTCTGCAGCAGGCTGGTGATGCTGGTCGCCGCGGCGGCCGGCAAGGTAGTGAAGCTCTGTCCGCCGTCGACGCTGTGCAGCAGGCGGCCGCTTTCATCGGCCAGCAGCAGCGCGCCGTCGCCCAGGCTCAGCGCGGCATTCACGGTGTTCTCCTGGCCCAGCTCGACGCGTTGCCAGCTGGCGCCGCCGTCGTCGCTGCGCCAGGCGTTGCCGCGCAGGCCGTAGGCCAGCAGGGCATCGCCGCCCAGTTCGAGCGCGCCGAAGAAGGTGCCGGCGTAGGGCGTCTGCACCGCGGCGAAGTGCGCGCCGGCATCCACCGAGCGGAACAGTGCGCCCTGCTCGCCGGCGATCAGCAGCGCGTCACCGGCGATCTGCACCTGATACAGGTGCTTGCCGCGCGGGTTGGGAATCTGCCCGACCAGCGACTGCCAGCGCTGCCCGCCGTCGACGGTGTACAGCGCGATGCCGTAGGCGCCGACCGCGTAGCCGCGCTGTTCGTCGGCGAAGCGCACGCCGAGGAAGGGTTTGTCCGGGCCGTCGGTCACCAGAAATTCCGCACTGCGCAGCGCCGCCGCGGCACCCTCCTCGCCGGCGTCGGCACGCCGCTTGGCGTCGTCGCGGATGATCAGCGCCGCCTGCTTGCCGTCGAGCTGGCGCGTCCAGCTTTCGCCGCCGTCGCTGCTGTGCAGCACCACGCCGCTGTGGCCGACCGCCCAGCCGTGACTGGCGGAGGCGAAATGCACGTCGGTCAGCGCCACGCTCACCGGCACGCTGCGCGCCTGGCGCCAGCTGCGTCCGGCATCGTCGGAGAGCAGCACGATGCCGCGTTCGCCCACCGCCACCAGGCGTTCGCCGGCCCGGCTGACCGCCAGTTGCAGGCTGTGCTGGGCGCGCGCGCTTTCCCGCGCCGGGAGGTCGAGCAGGTCGGGGACGGTCTGCCCGCCGGCTGCGTGGGAGAGGCCTGCCAGGCAGGTCAGGGAGAGCAGGGCAACGGCCAGGGCCGTGCGCCGGTGGAGCGGAATCAGCGCGTGCATGGTACGTACTCGCATCCGACTCCCGCCTCCGCTGCGCCGCCAAGCGGGGCGCCTGCGGGCGGGATAGTCATGAGAGGGAACTCCGGCCCCCTGCCAGCGGCAGGGGAACCAGGACTACAGCCTGGGTTTCGCGGTTCAGCGCACGCCGTCGGCGGCAACCGCATCACCCGTCCAGTGCATTTCCGGCTTGCGCTCGACAACCTTGAAGGTGGCCTCGTTGAGCGACTGCGTGGTGCTCATGGTGTTGGCCTGCAGGTTGAAGATGTGCGCCGGCTTCAAGCCCAGCATCGGGGTGGACGGCAGCACGAACGGGGTGATCTGGGTGGTACGCCACAGCTTGCCTTCGCTGTCGTAGCCGTCCATCAGCAGGGCCATCCAGGAGTCCTCGTCGAAGTAGTACTTGCGCTTGGCCACCGCGTGGCGCTTGCCGCTGGCGACGGTCGCTTCCACTTCCCAGACGCGGTGCAGTTCCCAGCGCACCTTGTCCGGGTTGAGGTGATGCTTGCCGTAGGCCTCGTCCAGCGAGGCGGTAACCACCTCGTTGGCGTTATACGGCACGTACAGTTCCTTCTTGCCCACCAGCTTCCAGTCGAAGCGGTCGATATGGCCCATCAGGCCCATCACCTCGTCGAAGTAGTTGGCGCCGGAGGCGACGAAGTCCGGGGTGTCGTAGGCGACGGTCGGGGCGCGGCGCACGCGACGCTGGCCGACCAGGTACTGCCAGGCCTGACGCGACTGCTTGACGTCGATGCTGTCGCGGAACACCAGCGATTCACCGGCCTTGAACGGCGGGGCGATGGTGGCGAAGCGCTGCAGGAAGTACTCGCCGCTCCAGCTGTCGGCCGAACCGTCCTTGTAGTAGTAGGGGTACTGGTTGGCCTGGTCGTTCATGGTCGCCAGGGTGCGCGAGCCATCGGCGGTGAGCACGATGTTCTTGAAGCTGGCGACGTCGGTGGCCTCGTTCTCGACGCGCAGCAGGTGGTTCCACACCACCTCGACGCCGGACTTGGGAATCGGGAACGGGATACCGCCGTAGCAGCCCTGCAGCGACTTGCCGTCGTCCTTGGTCTGGCACTGAGTGGCGTTCTTCGCGGTGTTGTCGTAGACGTACTGCGGCGCCACGCCGGTGCGGTGGGTCGGGTAGACGTCCACGCGGAAGCTGTCGGGGTACTTCTTCAGCAGCGCCTGGGTGCCCTCGGAGAGGTTGTCGGCGTACTGCGCCATGTTCTGCGCGGTGATCTGCACCAGCGGTTTCTCGTTGGCGAAGGGTTTGGCCGGGATGTCGCCGACCTTGGCGCCGCTACCGTCGACGCCCTGTGTGCCGGTCCAGGCCGGGATGCTGCCGTCGGCGTTGCCGGCCATCTCGCCACCCAGCGGGTTGAGCGTCTTGCCCAGCGCGGCGGCCTCATCGGCGCTCACCGCGGCCTGCGCGCCCTGGGCGCCCATCAGTACGGCAGCCAGTGCCGCCCACAAAGCCGTTTTCTTATGCATTGTCGTTCTCCTCGACTCGGGGATCGCAACCGCCTGGACAGCGGCGGCTCGCTCAGAAGGTGCGTTGCACGGAGAACGACACGAAGTCGCGGTCGCCGTGGAAGTTGTTGTAGGAAAGCTCGGGCGCGGCGGTGTCGTAGCGGATGATCGAGCCATCCGAGCCGTAGTAGTGCGTGTAGCCGACGCTGGCCTGCCAGGTCTTCTGGTACTCGGCCTTGAGGCCGATGCTGACGTTGCCGCCGTTATTGGCCGGGAACAGCGCACCGTTGACCGAGGAGCGGCCGAACAGGCCGTAGCTCACGCCAATCGGCAGCTGCAGGTCGAGGCCCGGGGCCACTTGGAAGTACTCGGGGGTGAAGACGAACTGCAGCGCGCCGGCATCGCGGGTGGCCAGCGGGTCGAGCTGCTCCTTGTTGTCGGTGACGCTCAGGCGGCGGTTGAAGGCGAACTCGCCGATGAACGAGGCGCCGTCCCACAGCGGCGACGCCGACAGCACGCTGATCGCCGAGAGGTTCAGGTGCATGGTGCGCCCCTTGGGGAACGCCGCATCGTCACCGCCATCGGCACCGACGAAGGCCGGCACGATCACGGTGTTGCCGCTGGCCACCAGCGGCATGTCGTCACGGAACGACAGCTCGGCGGCGACGTTGGTCTCGCCGACCAACGTACTGACGCTGAAGCCGATGGTGCGGATGTCCTCGGCGTACACCATCTCGTAGCGGCTGGTGTCCGGGTACAGGTAGAACTGCGGCATCTTGTCGTGGAACTGCGCGGCGTAGATGCCGAACTCGTAGTCGCCGGAGCTGATCTTCAGCTGCACGCCGCCCTGCCCGGAATCGCGCGCCTCGATGTCGTCGGCGCGGTAGGCGACACCACCGGGCACCGGCGCGAAGATGGCCTCGCCGCCCTCGTCGACGAAGTCGGCGAAGCTGAAGTAGCTGCCGGCGCCCGGCAGACGGCTCTTGCGCCATTCCAGCTGGTAGTAGGCGCCGATGGAGACATTGGAGTTGATCTGCAGCTGGCCGGAGACCTGGCCGATGGGACGCAGGATTTCCTTGAACTGCGAGTTGGGCACCGACAGCGCCTTGATCAGGTCCAGCGAGGTCTGCGCCGCGGCGATGCCGTTGGAGCCGAAGAACAGGCTCTCGCCGTACAGCTGGGTGAAGCGGCCAGCCTTGGCGTTGAGGCTCATGCCGGCCGGGGCGAAGCTGCCGTAGACGAAGGCGTCGAGCAGCTCGGCCTTGCGCCCGTGGAGCTTCTCGGTGTCGTTGGTGAACTCGTCGAAGTCGGCGCTGCGCGAGTTGACCAGCGCGCCGCCCAGGGCACCGGGGTTGTCGTTGTCTTTGTTGTAGACGTCGTCGTACCACGCCGCGCCGCTCAGGCGCAGGCCGTAGTTGCGCTTGTAGCGCAGATCGAATTCGGAGAGCAGGTCGAGGCGGTTGGAGATCAGCCCCTTGTCGAAGTTGAGGTCGCCGTCGTTGGTGTTGGCCTGCACGCCGACGGAGCTGTCGGCGACTTCGGAATCGGCACCGCGCACGCGCCAGGCGGCGCTGTACTTGATGGTGTTGTCCCACGACATGCGCAGATCGGGGTTGCCGACGTCGATCGGCATGGCCTGTACGGGCACTGTCGCCGCGGCGCCGGCGAGAGCACCGGTCACAGCAATGAACAGAGTCTTCAAACGAGCCGTCGGCAGACAGGTACTAGGCACCATGTCGTACTCCTGAATTATTGTTGTTAGAAGTAGCGCAACCCACCCTTGACCGGCGGTGTTCGCGAGGCCAAAGCTAAGCGCCGTCGGAATTACCGTCCAATACTAAAAAAACCGCTGACCGATACCTTCAGGGTATGGAAAAAGTCGCCAACGCCGACGCCATCCACCGACTGAGAACGCTTCATGGAACTTCGCCACCTGCGCTACTTCATCGCCGTCGCCGAGGAACGCAACATCGGTCGCGCCGCCGCCCGCCTGCACATCTCGCAGCCACCGTTGACGCGGCAGATCCAGCAGCTCGAAGAGCAGCTCGGCGTGCAGCTGTTCAACCGCACGCCGCGCGGCATGGAGCTGACGCCGGCCGGCGAGCTGCTGCTGGACGAGGCGAAGAACATCAACGCGGTGATCGAGCAGGCCACCGAACGCACGCAACGCGCCGGCCAGGGCAAGTTCGGCCGGCTGGACGTCGCGATCTTCGGCTCGGCGATCCTCGACACCATCCCGCGGCTGCTGGCGGATTTCCGCAGTGCCTATCCGGACGTCAAGGTGGTGCTGCACAGCATGCACAAGGACGAGCAACTCGAAGCGCTGCGCCAGCGACGGATCAGCGTCGGCTTCAACCGGATCCTCACGCCCTCGCCGGATTTCGCCGCCGAGCTGGTGGATACCGAGCCGCTGCTGCTGGCGCTGCACGAGGACGATCCGCTGGCGCGCCAGCAGCGGGTGGATTTCCGCGCGCTGGCCGACCAGCCGCTGGTGCTGTTCCCCACCGGCGGGCGGCCGAGTTTTCTCGACAAGGTGCTCGGCCTCTGCCAGCAGGCCGGCTTCGTGCCGACCATCGCTCAGGAAGTCGGCGACGCGGTGACCGCCGTTTCGCTGGTCTCCAAGGGCTTCGGCGCCTGCCTGGTGTCGCAGTCCACCGCGGCGCTGTCGCTGCCGGGCCTGACCTACCGGCCGCTGGACGGCATTCCGGGCAACACGCGGATCGATCTGTCGTGCATCTACCGCCCCGACGACCGCTCGCCAATCCTCGCCGCATTCCTCGAGGTGGTGCGCTCGTATCGTCAGCGCCGCAGCGCAGAGCGCCCGGCGAGGGGTTAACGGTTTGCCGGACAGGCGTCTGCTGCGCAGCGCCGCATCGCGCCGCAGCACACGTCGCGAGTACTCTTGCGCGAACTGCAAGACCGGGAACCCGCATGAGCCTCGATGACATCGACTTCGCCGAACGCTATCGCCAGCACCTGCGCCGCAGCGCCCGTCCCTCAAAGCCGCCCAGCGCCTGGGACAAGCGCGCCGCCGAACTGGCAGGCAAACCGCTGGGCGGCGCCTATACCGACGCCTTCATAAGGCTCATGGACCTCAGCGGCGCGCGCAGCCTGCTGGATATCGGCTGCGGTCCCGGCACCCTGTGCCTGCCGCTGGCCACGCAGTTCGAACGGATCTACGCGCTGGACTACAGCCCCGGCATGCTAGCCTGCCTGCAGGCGCGCCTCGACGAATCGGGCGTGGACAACGTGCAGCCGCTGCAATGCGCCTGGGAGGATGACTGGAGCGCGGTGCCGGTGTGCGACATCCTGATCGCCTCGCGCTCGGGTCTGGTCGACGACCTGGATGCCGCGCTGGAGAAGATTCACCGGCATACCCGGCTGCGGGCCTACATGACCCAGCTGGCCGGCGGACATTTCATCGATCCGGCCATCGCCCGCCTGCTCGGACGCGAGCAGGCCAGCGTGCCGGACTACATCTACACGCTCAACCTGCTGCACCAACGCGGCATTCATCCACGCCTGGACTATATCGAGCTGCCCAGTCGCCTGGCCGGCTGCGCCACTTTCGAGGAATTCGCCGAGCGCGTCGCCTGGTCGCTTGGTCCGCTCGACGACGTGCAGCGCGAAAGCCTGGCCGGCTGGTACCACGCCGACCCGGAGCGCGCCTGCCAGGGCGGCGCGCCGATGCGCTGGGCCTTCATCGGCTGGACGGTACCGTCGGCCACCACCACCTAACGGCGGTGGCCAGCGCGGTTATTCCACGGTGACGGACTTGGCCAGGTTGCGCGGCTGGTCGACGTCGGTGCCGCGCAGCACGGCGACGTAGTAGGACAACAGCTGCAGCGGCACGGTGTAGAGGATCGGTGCCAGCGCATCGTGGATGTGCGGCATGTTCACCACGAAGGTGCCCTCGCCATTCTCCAGCCCGGCGGCGCCATCGGCGAAGACGATCAGCTCGCCGCCGCGTGCGCGCACTTCCTGCAGGTTGGACTTGAGCTTCTCCAGCAGCTCGTTGTTCGGCGCCACGGTGACCACCGGCATGTCGGCATCCACCAGCGCCAGCGGGCCGTGCTTGAGCTCGCCGGCCGGGTAGGCTTCGGCGTGGATGTAGGAGATTTCCTTGAGCTTGAGTGCCCCTTCCATCGCCACCGGATACTGCGCGCCACGGCCGAGGAACAGCGTGTGGTGCTTCTCGGCGAAGTGTTCGGCGACCTTCTCCACCGTGGTGTCCATCGCCAGCGCTTCGCCCAGGCGCGTCGGCAGGCGGCGCAATTCGGCCACCAGCTCGGCTTCCCTGGCCGCCGTCAGGCTGCCGCGCACCTGGCCGAGGGCCAGGGTCAGCAGCATCAGCCCGGTCAGCTGGGTGGTGAAGGCCTTGGTCGAGGCGACGCCAATTTCCGGCCCGGCCTGGGTCAGCAGGCAGAGGTCGGATTCGCGCACCAGCGAGCTGATGCCGACGTTGCAGATCGCCAGGCTGGCCAGATAGCCGGCGTCCTTGGCATTACGCAGCGCGGCCAGGGTATCGGCGGTCTCGCCGGACTGGGAGATGGTGACGAACAGGCTGTCGGGTTGCACCACCACCTTGCGGTAGCGGAACTCGCTGGCGACCTCGACCTGGCAGGGAATCCCGGCCAGCTCTTCGAGCCAGTAACGCGCAACCATGCCGGCGTGGTAGCTGGTACCGCAGGCGACGATCTGCACGTTGCGCACCTTGGCGAACAGCTCGGCGGCCTGCGGACCGAACGCCTGCACCAGCACCTGGTTTTCGCCCAGGCGACCTTCGAGGGTGCGCTGCACGACTTTGGGCTGCTCGTGGATTTCCTTGAGCATGAAGTGGCGGTACTCGCCCTTGTCCGCCGCCTCGGCGCCTTCGTGGTATTGCACCGCTTCGCGCTGCACCGGCTGGCCGGCGGCGTCCCAGATCTGCACGCTGTCGCGGCGAATCTCGGCGATGTCGCCTTCTTCCAGGTACATGAAGCGGTCAGTGACCTGACGCAGCGCCAGCTGGTCGGAGGCGAGGAAGTTCTCGCCCAGGCCGAGGCCGATCACCAGCGGGCTGCCGCTGCGCGCGGCGAGCAGACGATCCGGCTGGCGCGCCGAGATCACTGCCAGGCCGTACGCGCCGTGCAGCTCCTTGACCGCCGCCTTGAGCGCCACGGTGAGGTCGCCGAACTCGTCGAGCTTGTGGTGCAGCAGATGGACGATGACTTCGGTATCGGTATCGGAGGTGAAGCTGTAGCCCAACGCCTTGAGCTGCGCGCGCAGGGCTTCGTGGTTCTCGATGATGCCGTTGTGCACCACGGCCAGATCATCGCCGGAGAAATGCGGGTGGGCGTTGCGCTCGCACGGCGCGCCGTGGGTGGCCCAGCGGGTGTGCGCGATGCCCAGACGACCGGCCAGCTGGGCCTCGGTCTGCGCCTGTTCCAGCTCGGCGACCTTGCCGGTGCGGCGCAGGCGCTGCAGTGTTCCGGCGCCATCCAGCACGGCGACGCCGGCACTGTCGTAGCCGCGGTATTCCAGGCGCTTGAGGCCTTCGAGCAGGATCGCAGTGATGTTGCGTTCGGCGACGGCGCCAACGATGCCACACATGGGTCAGGTCTCCAGATTGGGTTCGATGGCCGCGCAGATCAGTCTGACGCCACGGGCCTGAATGGATGCGCGCGCCGCGTCTGTGAGGCGCTCGTCGGTGATCAGGGTGTGGATCCTGCCCCAGGGCAGTTCCAGATTGGGGATGCGCCGGCCGATCTTGTCGGACTCGGCCAGCACGATGACTTCGCGGGCAACCTCGGCCATCACCCGCGACAGCCCCAGCAGTTCGTTGAAGGTGGTGGTGCCACGCTCCAGATCGATGCCGTCGGCACCGATGAACAGCTGGTCGAAATCATAGGAGCGCAGCACCTGTTCGGCCACCTGGCCCTGGAAGGACTCGGAATGCGGGTCCCAGGTGCCGCCGGTCATCAGCAGCACCGGCTCGTGCTCCAGCTCGCGCAGCGCGTTGGCCACGTTCAGCGAGTTGGTCATCACCACCAGGCCGTGCGTGTGGCCGAGTTGGGGAATCATCGCGGCGGTGGTGGTACCGCTGTCGATGATGATCCGCGCATGCTCGCGGATGCAGCCAACCGCGGCGCGGGCGATGGCCTGCTTGGCCGGCGAAACCGGCTGCACGCCGTCGCCGATCAGCTCCTGCGGCAGCGACACCGCGCCGCCGTAACGGCGCAGCAGCAGACCATTCTTCTCGAGCGCGGCGAGGTCCTTGCGAATGGTGACTTCGGAGGTTTCGAAGCGCTGCGACAGCTGATCGACGCTCACCTCGCCCTGCTCGGCGAGCAGTGCAAGGATGGCGTGGCGGCGTTGCGGTGTGTTGCGCTTCGACATCAGCTATGTTTCGATCCGAAAGTTACAGACGCGAATCAAAACATAAAGCGTTTGAAGGCTGCAAGCAGAGTGTTCAGGACTTCTTCTTCACCGGCCTCTGCCAGCCGTCGATGTTGCGCTGGCGACCGCGGCCGAGGCCGAGGGTATGTGCAGGCACGTCCTCGGTGATCACCGAACCGGCGCCGGTGGTGGCACCATCACCGAGCGTGAGCGGCGCGACCAACGAGCTGTTGGAGCCGATGAACACGTCCTCGCCCATCACCGTACGGAACTTGTTGGCGCCGTCGTAGTTGCAGGTGATGGTGCCGGCGCCGATGTTGGTCCGCGCACCGATCTCGGCGTCGCCCAGGTAGCTCAGATGGCCAGCCTTGGCGCCCTCGCCGAGCACCGCGTTCTTCAGTTCGACGAAATTGCCGACGTGCGCCTTGCGGCCGAGCACCGCGCCGGGACGCAGCCGCGCGAACGGCCCGCAGTCGGCGCCCTCGCCCACCTCGGCGCCTTCCAGGTGCGAATTGGCCTTGATGATCGCGCCCTTACGTAGGACGCTGTCCTTGATCACGCAATTGGGGCCGATCTGCACGTCGTCCTCGATCACCACGCGGCCTTCGAGGAGCACGTTGACGTCGATCAGCACGTCGCGACCGACCGCAACCTCGCCCCGCAGGTCAAAACGCGCCGGATCGCGCAGGGTGACACCTTGCGCCATCAGCCGCCGCGCCGCGCGCTGCTGGTAGTGGCGCTCCAGCTCCGCCAGCTGAATGCGGTCGTTGGCGCCCTGCACCTCCATTGCGTCCAGCGGTTGCTCGGTGGCCACGCGCAGACCGTCCGCGACCGCCATCGCGATCACGTCGGTCAGGTAGTACTCGCCCTGTGCATTGCTGTTGGACAGGCGGCCCAGCCATTCACCGATCCGCGCGCCCGGTACGGCGAGGATGCCGGTATTGCCTTCGCGGATCGCCCGCTGCGCGGCGCTGGCATCCTTATGCTCGACGATGGCCTGCACCTCGCCCTGCACGTCGCGCACGATGCGGCCGTAACCGGTCGGATCGGCAAGCTCGACGGTGAGCAGCGCGAGCTGGTCGGGGCCGACCTTGTGCAGCAGGCGCTGCAGGGTATCGGTTTCGATCAGCGGTACGTCGCCATAGAGGATCAGCACCCGCTCGGCCGTCAGGTTCGGCAGCGCCTGCGCCACCGCGTGGCCGGTACCGAGCTGCTCGGCCTGTACGACATAGCTCAGATCGTCACCCGTCAGGCGCTGACGTACCTGTTCGGCACCGTGACCGATCACCACCTGGATGCTCTTGGGTTGCAGCGCGCGGGCGGTGTCGATGACGTGGCCGAGCATGGACTGCCCGGCCACCGGATGCAGGACCTTCGGCAGGGCGGAACGCATGCGGGTGCCCTGACCAGCGGCGAGGATGACAATATCAAGAGACATGACGGTGATCCTGAACGGTTTGGCGCCGTCCGCTGACCGGGCAGGTCGGTCGCCGGTACGGACAGAATGACGGAAAAAGAAAAAGGGTAGCCAAGGCTACCCTTTTACTCGTACGCGATGAAGTCGCGGATCGATCAGTGCCGACCGTACTTCTTGCGCAGTGCCTCGATGGTCCGCAGCTGGGCAGCGGCCTCGGCGAGACGAGCGGCGGCGGAACCGTAATCGAATTCCGCGCCCTTCTCGTTCAGCGCCTTTTCCGCGGCCTTGACCGCAGCCTGCGCGGCGGCCTCGTCGAGGTCCTTGGCGCGCGTGGCGGTATCGGCGAGCACCTTCACCATGTTCGGCTGCACTTCGATGAAGCCGCCGGAGATGTAGAAGATCTCTTCGTCGCCACCCTGCTTGATCACCCGCACCGGACCCGGCTTGAGATCGGTCAGCAGAGGCGCGTGGCCTGGCAGGATCCCGATGTCACCCAGGTTACCGTGAGCGACGACCATTTCCACCAGCCCCGAGAACAGCTCTTCTTCCGCGCTGACGATGTCGCAGTGGACTGTCATAGCCATACATATGCCTCGGTAATCGGCCTGGCCGGCCGAGGCCGGTCAGGCTGGATCGGCGCCCGCGAACGGGCGCGCCAGTTACAGTTTCTTGGCCTTCTCGATGGCTTCGTCGATGGTGCCGACCATGTAGAACGCCTGCTCCGGCAGGTGGTCGTAGTCACCATTGAGAATGCCCTGGAAGCCACGGATGGTTTCCTTGAGGGACACGTACTTGCCCGGAGCGCCGGTGAAGACCTCGGCCACGTGGAACGGCTGCGACAGGAAGCGCTGGATCTTACGCGCACGAGCAACGAGTTGCTTGTCCTGCTCGGACAGTTCGTCCATACCCAGGATGGCGATGATGTCCTTCAGTTCCTTGTAGCGCTGCAGCACGTACTGCACGCCGCGAGTCACTTCGTAGTGCTCCTGGCCAACTACCAGCGGGTCCAGCGAACGGCTGGTGGAGTCCAGCGGGTCCACGGCCGGGTAGATACCCAGGGAGGCGATGTCACGCGACAGTACGACGGTGGCGTCCAAGTGGGCGAAGGTGGTCGCCGGGCTCGGGTCGGTCAGGTCGTCCGCGGGAACGTATACGGCCTGGATCGAGGTGATCGAACCGGTCTTGGTGGAGGTGATGCGCTCCTGCAGAACGCCCATTTCCTCGGCCAGAGTCGGCTGATAACCCACCGCGGACGGCATACGACCCAGCAGTGCCGACACTTCGGTACCGGCCAGGGTGTAGCGGTAGATGTTGTCGATGAACAGCAGAACGTCGCGACCTTCCTCACGGAACTTCTCGGCCATGGTCAGGCCGGTCAGGGCAACGCGCAGACGGTTTCCCGGCGGCTCGTTCATCTGGCCGTACACCATCGCCACTTTGTCGAGAACGTTGGAGTCCTTCATCTCGTGGTAGAAGTCGTTACCCTCACGAGTACGCTCACCCACACCGGCGAACACGGACAGACCGCTGTGCGCCTTGGCGATGTTGTTGATCAGCTCCATCATGTTTACGGTCTTGCCGACACCGGCACCACCGAACAGACCAACCTTGCCGCCCTTGGCGAACGGGCAAACCAGGTCGATGACCTTGATGCCGGTTTCCAGCAGGTCGTTGCCGCCCGCCTGATCAGCGTAGCTCGGCGCCGCGCGGTGGATGCCCCACTGCTCGTCGCAGGCAACCGGACCGGCTTCGTCGATCGGCTCGCCGAGGACGTTCATGATGCGGCCCAGGGTGCCGGTACCGACCGGAACCTGGATGGCGTTGCCGGTATTGTTGACGTCCAGACCGCGCTTGAGGCCTTCGGTCGAACCCATCGCGATGGTACGAACAACGCCGTCGCCCAGTTGCTGCTGGACTTCCAGGGTGGTCTCGGCGCCTTGTACTTTCAGCGCGTCATAGACGTTCGGCACCTGATCGCGCGGGAATTCCACGTCGATGACGGCGCCGATGATTTGAACGATACGTCCGCTACTCATGTTTGGTTCCTCTGAATATTTGAACCGTTCTTAAACCGCGGCAGCGCCGCCGACGATTTCCGAAATTTCCTGAGTGATCGCAGCCTGACGGGCCTTGTTGTAGACCAGTTGCAGGTCGCCGATCAGCTCCCCGGCGTTGTCGGTTGCGTTCTTCATGGCAATCATCCGCGCGGCCTGTTCGGCTGCGCCGTTCTCAACTACCGCCTGGTAGACCTGGGACTCGATGAAGCGCACCAGCAGGGCATCCAGCAGCTGCTGGGCATCCGGCTCGTAGAGGTAGTCCCACTGACCTTTCTTGACCGGCTCGGCGCTCGCGTCTGCCGCCAGGGGCAGCAGCTGATCGACCATCGGCTTCTGGGTCATGGTGTTGATGAACTTGTTGGATGCCAGGTACAAGCGATCGATACGGCCCTCGTTGAAGCCGTCCAGCATGACCTTGACGCTACCGATCAGATCGTTGATCGACGGTGCTTCGCCGAGGTTGCCGATCGCCGCGACGACGTTACCGCCGAAGCTGCGGAAGAAGCTTGCGCCCTTGTTGCCGATCACGCACAGGTCGACCTCGACCCGCTGGTCGTGCCACTCCTTCATGCTCTTGATCAGGGCCTTGAACAGGTTGATGTTCAGGCCACCGCACAGACCACGATCGGTCGACACGACGATATAGCCGACACGCTTGACCGGACGCTCCACCATGAACGGATGACGGTATTCCGGGTTGGCATTGGCCAGATGGCCAATCACCTGCCGGATCCGCTCCGCGTAGGGACGGCTGGCCGCCATGCGCTGCTGAGCCTTGCGCATCTTGCTGACCGCCACCTTTTCCATGGCGCTGGTGATCTTCTGCGTGCTTTTGATGCTCGCAATCTTGCTGCGAATCTCTTTTGCGCCTGCCATTTGACACCTATCGGGTTAGCAGGCGGGAGCCTTGCGGCTCCCGCTGCGGCTTACCAGCTCTGCGTGGCCTTGAACTTCTCGATACCCGCCTTCAGGCCGGCGTCGATTTCGTCGTTGAAGTCGCCCTTCACGTTGATCTTCGCCATCAGATCGGCGAACTCGCGGTTGAAGAAGGCGATCAGGGCCTGCTCGAAGGCGCCAACCTTGGCCACTTCCACGTCCGCCAGGTAGCCACGCTCGGCGGCATACAGGGACAGGGACATGTCGGCGATGGACATCGGCGCGTACTGCTTCTGCTTCATCAGCTCGGTGACGCGCTGACCATGCTCCAGCTGCTTGCGGGTGGCTTCGTCGAGGTCGGAAGCGAACTGTGCGAATGCGGCCAGTTCACGGTACTGAGCCAGTGCGGTACGGATACCACCGGACAGCTTCTTGACGATCTTGGTCTGCGCGGCACCACCGACGCGGGATACCGAGATACCGGCGTTGACGGCCGGACGGATGCCTGCGTTGAACATGGCCGATTCCAGGAAGATCTGACCGTCGGTGATCGAAATCACGTTGGTCGGAACGAACGCGGAAACGTCGCCCGCCTGGGTTTCGATGATCGGCAGAGCGGTCAGGGAACCGGTCTTGCCAGTCACCGCACCGTTGGTGAACTTCTCGACATACTCTTCGGAAACGCGAGAAGCGCGCTCCAGCAGACGGCTGTGGAGATAGAACACGTCGCCCGGGTAGGCTTCGCGTCCCGGCGGACGGCGCAGCAGCAGGGAGATCTGGCGGTAGGCCACAGCCTGCTTGGACAGATCGTCATAGACGATCAACGCGTCTTCGCCGCGGTCGCGGAAGTATTCACCCATGGTGCAGCCGGAGTACGGAGCCAGGTACTGCAGGGCAGCGGACTCGGACGCCGAAGCGGCAACGATGATGGTGTTGTGCAGCGCGCCGTGCTCTTCCAGCTTGCGTACCACGTTGGCGATGGTCGACTGCTTCTGACCGATGGCCACGTAGA
Source organism: Stutzerimonas sp. 21-1 (assembly GCF_056336065.1). NCBI lineage: Bacteria > Pseudomonadati > Pseudomonadota > Gammaproteobacteria > Pseudomonadales > Pseudomonadaceae > Stutzerimonas > Stutzerimonas sp. 21-1. Next base: position 3,987,258 of record NZ_CM150500.1, read on the forward strand.
CGCAGCGGATGCCGCTGTTACGCTGGTTGATGATGGCGTCGATGGCCATCGCGGTCTTGCCGATCTGGCGGTCACCGATGATCAGCTCGCGCTGGCCACGGCCGACCGGGATCATGGCGTCGACCGACTTGTAGCCGGTCTGTACCGGCTGGTCGACCGACTTACGCCAGATCACGCCCGGTGCCACTTTCTCGACCGCATCGGTCAGCTGGGCATTGATCGGGCCCTTGCCGTCGATCGGGTTACCCAGGGCATCGACCACGCGACCCAGCAGTTCCGGACCTACCGGAACTTCGAGGATGCGGCCGGTGCACTTGGCGCTCATGCCTTCGGTCAGGCCCAGGTAGTTACCCAGAACCACGGCACCCACGGAGTCCTGCTCCAGGTTCAGTGCCATGCCGAAGATGCCGCCAGGGAACTCGATCATCTCGCCGTACATAACGTCGGCCAGACCATAGATGCGTACGATACCGTCGGAAACGCTGACGACGGTGCCCTCGTTACGGGCTTGAGCGGCGACATCGGATTTCTCGATGCGCTGCTTGATGATTTCACTAATCTCGGAAGGATTCAGTTGCTGCATGCCATGACCCTCAAATCAGGATTTCAACGATTCGGCCAACTGGCTCAGTTTGCCGCGGACCGAACCGTCGACAACCACATCACCGGCGCGAATCAACACGCCGCCGATCAGCGCAGGGTTCACGACCTGCTGGAGGTTGACGGTACGATCTAGCCGCTTCGACAGGGCGGCAGCCAAAGTTTGGAGTTGCGCATTGCTGAGCTCGAAGGCGGTTTCAACCTCTGCCTCGAGCGTTTTCTCGGCTTGCGCCTTGATGTCCTCGTACAGCTCCCACACGGTCGGCAGGACCGTCAGGCGATCATTCTCGCCAAGGGTCTGGACGTAGTTGCGGAACGCCTCGTCGGCATCGTTGCCGAGCAGACGCACCAATTCCTGAACCTTGCTTGCGCTGGTCAGGCGGGGGTCGTTCAGCAACGCCGCGACTTCAGGGACTTCAACAGCGATGGCGGCCAGGTTCAGCATCTTCGACCAGGAACCGGTCTGTCCGGCCGCGCTGGCGAACTCGAAAGCGGCTTTCGCGTAAGGCCGAGCAAGCGTCTGGGTATTGATCATCGCTTGCCTCGCTTAGAGTTGGGAGGCCAGTTTTTCGACCAGCTCGTTGTGCACCTTGGCGTCCACCTGGGACTCCAGGATCTTCTCCGCACCGGCGACGGCCAGAGCCGCTACCTGACTGCGTAGTTGGTCCCTGGCACGGTTCACTTCCTGTTCGATCTCGGCGCGGGCACCGGCGACCAGACGCTCGCCTTCGACACGTGCCTGCTGCTTGGCTTCCTCGATGATCGAGTTGGCGTGCTTGTTCGCCTGCTCGAGAATCTGGGCAGCCTGCTCCTTGGTCTCACGCAGGGTGTTGGACACCTTGTCCTGAGCCAGCTTCAGGTCTTGCTGCGCACGGCCTGCCGCATCCAGCCCTTCGGCGATCTTCTTCTGGCGTGCGCTCATGGCAGCCGTGATAGGCGGCCAGACGAACTTCATGCAGAACCAGACGAAGATAGCGAAGGCGAGCGTTTGACCGAACAGCGTCAAGTTAATGTTCACAGCGATATACCTCGTGCTATCTCGTTCAACGCGGGAGTCATTCCACGGCGACGGGGTTCGCCCGGCGAACCCCATCTCAAACCGGAAAAATGATTAACCGGCGACAACGAAGATGAGGTACATCGCGATACCAACGCCGATCATCGGCACGGCGTCGAGCAGACCGGCCATCAGGAAGGTCTTGGTCTGCAGCTGCGGGGCCAGCTCAGGCTGACGCGCGGTGGATTCCAGCAGCTTGCCGCCCAGCAGGGCGAAGCCGATGCCAGTGCCCAGGGCACCCAGACCGATCATGATGGAGGCGGCGATGTAGACGAGTTCCATGTAAAGCTCCTGAAGCTAGGGGGGTTTAAGGTTTTTCGGTTAAAGCGTTGCGTTTTCAGTGATGTTCTTCATGGGCAGAGCTCAGGTACACCACCGTCAGTACCATGAAGATGAAGGCCTGAAGCGGGATCACCAGGATGTGGAAGATCGCCCAAGGCACATTCAGGGTCCACTGCACGTAGAACGGCAGCAGTGCGATGAGGATGAACACCACCTCACCGGCATACATGTTGCCGAACAGACGCAGTGCGAGGCTGAGCGGCTTGGTCAGCAGACCGAGGATTTCGAGGAACAGGTTGAACGGCACCAGCGACCAGTGGTTGAACGGGGTGAACGCCAGCTCCTTGCTGAAACCACCGAAACCCTTGACCTTGACGCTGTAGAACAGAATCAGGATGAACACGCCGAGCGACAGGCCGAAGGTGCCGTTGGGATCGGCGGTCGGCACGATCTTGAACGCTGGCAGGCCGAGCAGACCGGCGATGCCCGGAATGTAGTCGACCGGAATCCACTTCAGGCTGTTCATCAGGAACACCCAGACGAAGATGGTCAGCGCCAGCGGAGCGATCAGCGTATTGCGGCCGTGGAAGGTGTCCTTGACCACGCCTTCGACGAATTCCACGCACATCTCGACGAAATTCTGCAACTTGCCCGGTACGCCGACGGTGGCAGCCTTGGCGGCGCTACGAAACAGCAGGATGAACAGCGCGCCCATCAGCAGCGACCAGCCCAGGGTATCCAGGTGCACGGCCATGAAGCCCATGTCGCGCGCTTCGAGGCCGGTCTGGGCAATGGTCCAGGTCGCCTGGTCGAGGACGCTGCCATCAGCACGCTCGTAACCGGCCGGCAGCTTGCCGTAAGTCAGGTTTTGCAGGTGATGCTGGATATATTCAGCCGGTGTGCTCGCCATAAACGCCTCAAATGCTCAATGCTTCGGATTGTTTTTCATCAGCAGGAGTGCACTCGCGCCGACGCCCAGCACCAGCAGGTAGCCGGTGAACAGGGCAACCGGTTCGAGCGGTCTCACCCCCACAAACACCAGCGCAAAAAGCGCTGCTGCCAGAATCTGTTTACCCATCTCGCCGGACCAGAAGGACTGGATGATCGCCCTGGTCGAGCGTGCGCCAAAATAACGGAATGCCTTGTAGGCGAAGTACAGATTCGCCAACCAGGCGATCAGCCCACCGAGCAACGCCGAATAACCGGCGACGATGCCGAAAACCATTCCACAAAGGACCGCGGCCGCCAGAGCTGCCAATGCCTGTATCTGCAACACGCGAACGGCCGGCAAACGGTGCAAGGGCGTCTTGTTGCGTATGTTCACCAAAAAACCATCGCTGGCGGCGAGGCCGCGCCGGGCGCGTTTGCGCAGTCCAAAAAAGCGCGGCGAGTATAGGAGGAGGACCCACCTCGTTCAACCATCGGGTAGTAATTTCCGACCGGCACTACAAATTCTTTGTATCAGCGGATGTGCGCCAGTACGCCTTGCAGCTCATCCAGCGAATTGTAGCGGATCACCAGCTGTCCCTTGCCCTTCTGACCATGCTTGATCTGTACCGGAGAGCCCAGCCGCTCGGCCAGGCGCTGTTCCAGACGGCTGATGTCCGGGTCTGCCTTGACGGCGCTTTTTGCCGCCGGCTTGCCGCTCAGCCACTGGCGAACCAGTGCCTCGGTCTGCCGTACCGTCAATCCGCGTGCGACAACATGCCGCGCGCCATCGATCTGCTGCTCCGCCGGCAGGCCGAGCAGGGCACGGGCGTGGCCCATCTCCAGATCACCATGCGACAGCAGCGTCTTGATCTCCTCCGGCAGCGCGATCAGGCGCAGCAGGTTGCTGATCGAGACCCGCGACTTGCCCACCGCATCGGCGAGCTGCTGCTGGGTCAGCTGGAATTCCTGCTGCAGGCGCTGCAGCGCTACCGCTTCCTCGATCGGGTTGAGGTCCTCGCGCTGGATGTTCTCGATCAGCGCCATCGCGATGGCCGCTTCATCGGGAATATCGCGTACCAGTGCCGGGATGCTGTCCTTACCGGCCTGCTGACTGGCACGCCAGCGGCGTTCGCCGGCGATGATCTCGTAGCGACCGCCGGTGATCGGACGCACCACGATCGGCTGCATCACGCCCTGGCTGCGGATCGATTGCGCCAGTTCCTCGAGGGCCGTCGGATCCATGTCCCGGCGTGGCTGGTACTTGCCGCGTTGCACGAGATCCAGCGGCAGGTGCTGCAGCTCGCGGTCGTCGACGCGTACGGCATCTTCCTGCATCGCCGCGACCGTGGCGCCGCCGAGCAGGGCATCCAGCCCGCGTCCGAGCCCTCGTTTCTTGGTAGCCATGAAGATTCCTTATGCGATAGCGCTGCGTGCGGCCTTGCGCTGACGCCGCGACAACTCGCCAGCCAGTGCCAGGTAGGCCATCGCGCCTTTGGATTGCTTGTCGTAAGCCAGCGCCGGCATGCCATGGCTCGGCGCCTCGGCCAGGCGCACGTTGCGCGGGATGACGGTGTCGTAGAGCTTGTCGCCGAAGTGCGCCTTGAGCTGCGCGGACACATCGCTGGTCAGGCTGCTGCGCGGGTCGTACATCGTGCGCAGCAGGCCTTCGATGGTGAGACTGGGATTGAGCAGCTGGGCGATGCGCTGGATCGAGTTGACCAGATCGCTCAAGCCCTCCAGCGCGTAATACTCGCACTGCATGGGGATGATCACGCCGTCGGCGGCGGTCAGCGCGTTGATGGTCAGCATCGACAGCGACGGCGGACAGTCGATGAGGATGTAGTCGTAATTTTCGCGCACCGGTGCCAGCGCCTCGCGCAGGCGGTTTTCCTTGGCCGGCAGGTTGAGCAACGCCACTTCGGCCGCGGTAAGGTCGCGATTGGCTGGCAGCAGCTGGTAGCCGCCATGTTCGGAGAACTGCATGGCATCGACCAGGCTGCATTCGCCGATCAGTACGTCGTAGATCGAGTACTCCAGATTGAGCTTGTCCACGCCGCTGCCGGTGGTGGCATTGCCCTGCGGATCCAGATCGATCAGCAGCACCCGACGCCGCGTCGCCACCAGCGATGCCGCCAGGTTGATGCAGGTGGTGGTCTTGGCGACACCGCCCTTCTGGTTGGCGATGGCGAATACTCTGGCCATGATCAGTCTCTGTCCCCGGTCATGAATCGTGGGTCACGAAGTGCGGCGCAGTATCAGCAGATGGCGCTGGCCTTGGCAACCGGGAACCTTGAGCACGTGACAGGCCTCCAGCCGGAAGTCCGCGGGCAGTGCCTGCAGCTCGTCGTCGGGCTGCACGCCCTTCATCGCCAGCCAGCGCGTCTCGGCTCCGCCGAGGTGGCGGGTCCAGGCCGCGAAATCCTGCAGCGCGCTGAAGGCGCGCGAACTGATACCGTCAAACGGTGCGTCCGGGCGGTACTGCTCGACACGGCTGTGGATAACCTCAAGGTTGGCCAGGCCGAGTTCCAGCTTCACCTGCGTGAGGAAGCGGGTCTTCTTGCCGTTGGAGTCCAGCAGGGTGAACGCGCGTTCGGGAAACATGATCGCCAGCGGGACGCCCGGCATGCCGCCGCCACTGCCCACGTCCAGCCAGCGTGTGCCGCCTTCGGCGACGAAAGGCACCACGCTCAAGCTGTCGAGCAGGTGGCGCGAGACCATCTCGTCCGGGTCACGCACGGCAGTCAGGTTGTAGGCCTTGTTCCACTTGATCAGCAGCGCCAGGTAGGCGAGCAGTTGCTGCTGTTGCCGCTCGCTCAGCTCGATGCCGAGCTCACGGGCGCCGCGCAGCAGTTCGGCGGCATGCGCATCACTGACCATCAGGCGCTGTGCTCCAGCTGCTGGCCGGCGCCGCGCTTCTTCAAGTGGATCATCAGCAGCGACACCGCCGCCGGCGTGACGCCGGGGATGCGCGAGGCCTGGCCGAGGGTTTCCGGACGCGCCTGGGCCAGCTTGTGCTGGATCTCCTTGGACAGTCCGGAAATGCTCGCGTAGTCGATGTCCGCCGGCAACCGGAGATTCTCGCTGGCACGCAGCCGCTCGATCTCTTCCTGCTGGCGCTCGATGTAGCCGGCGTACTTGGTGCGAATCTCCACCTGTTCGGCGACCTGTGGATCCGCCGCGCCGTTGCCGGTCAGCTCGACCAGGCTTTGGTAATCGATTTCCGGGCGCGCCAGCAGATTGAGCAGGTTGTATTCGCGGGCCAGCGGGCTGCCGAAGCGCGCGCTGATCGCCGCGTTCTCGGCGCTGCCCGGATGCACCCAGCTGTTCTTCAGGCGCTGTTCTTCGCGCTCGATGCCTTCGCGCTTGGCGCAGAACGCCGCCCAGCGGGCGTCGTCCACCAGGCCCAGCTCGCGGCCCTTCTCGGTCAGACGCAGATCGGCGTTGTCCTCGCGCAGGATCAGCCGGTATTCGGCGCGCGAGGTGAACATGCGATACGGCTCCTGCGTGCCGAGGGTGATCAGGTCATCGACCAGCACGCCGAGGTAGGCCTCGTCGCGGCGCGGACACCAGCTGTCGCGTCCCTGGGCACGCAGTGCCGCATTAGCGCCGGCGAGCAGCCCCTGCGCCCCCGCCTCCTCGTAGCCGGTGGTGCCGTTGATCTGCCCGGCGAAGAACAGCCCGCCGATGACCTTGGTCTCCAGGCTGTACTTGAGGTCACGCGGATCGAAGTAGTCGTATTCGATGGCGTAGCCCGGACGCACGATGTGCGCGTGCTCCATGCCGCAGATGCTTTGCACGATCTGCAGTTGCACGTCGAACGGCAGCGAGGTGGAAATGCCGTTGGGATACAGCTCGTGGGTGGTCAGGCCCTCGGGCTCGAGGAAAACCTGGTGGCTGTCCTTGTCGGCGAAGCGGTGGATCTTGTCCTCAATGGACGGGCAATAGCGCGGCCCGACGCCTTCGATCACCCCCGAATACATCGGCGAGCGGTCGAGGTTGGCAGCGATGATCTCGTGGGTGCGCGCATTGGTGTGGGTGATCCAGCAGCTGACCTGGCGCGGATGCTGCTCGCGCTTGCCGAGGAACGACATCACCGGCAGCGGCGTGTCGCCCGGCTGCTCGGTCATCTGGCTGAAGTCTACCGAACGACCGTCGATGCGCGGCGGTGTGCCGGTCTTCAGCCGACCGACGCGCAGCGGCAGCTCACGCAGGCGTTGCGCAAGCGCAATCGACGGCGGATCGCCGGCTCGGCCGCCGGAGTAGTTCTGCAGCCCGATGTGGATAAGCCCGCCGAGGAAGGTGCCGGTGGTCAACACCACCGAGGTGGCGAAGAAACGCAATCCCATCTGGGTGACCACGCCCTTGACCACGTCCTGTTCGACGATCAGGTCGTCGGCTGCCTGCTGGAATATCCACAGGTTCGGCTGGTTCTCGAGTATTTCGCGAATCGCCGCCTTGTACAGCACGCGGTCGGCCTGCGCGCGGGTGGCGCGGACCGCCGGTCCCTTGCGGCTGTTGAGCACACGGAACTGGATACCGCCGAGGTCGGTGGCAACCGCCATCGCTCCGCCCAACGCATCGATTTCCTTGACCAGATGGCTTTTGCCGATACCGCCAATGGCGGGGTTGCAGCTCATCTGGCCGAGGGTTTCCACGTTGTGGCTGAGCAACAGGGTCTTCACACCCATGCGTGCCGCTGCCAGAGCAGCTTCGGTGCCGGCATGACCGCCGCCGATCACGATCACGTCAAAACGGGAAGGGAAGTCCACCACGCACCTCGTGCCTGTTCAGATGGGGAAATTTCGGGAAGCCGCGAAGTATAGGCAGTTAGCCCACGCATAAGAAGGGCTCTGGACAAAAAATGATCAGCCAGGGGCCAGGCGGGCAAAAGTATAAGAAAGAAGAAATTTATAAAGAGCTTGTTTATATGTTTATGTATGTAGTCAGCCTTTTCTGTGGATAACCTTCTGTAGCCTCCGTCCTGTTTGGCTTACAGGAAAAAAAACTCTGTGGGCTAGCTGGGACGTGCCAGTGCAGCATCCGTCACTAACCTGTGTATATTAAGTATGGTTATGCACAGGCGCGGTTGTCCGCACTTTTCAAGCCCGCTTATCGACCGACCTCAGGGCAGGTTGTGCACAGGGTTGCGGTAAACAAAAAGGCACGCCGTTGGGCGTGCCTTTGTTGAGTTCAAAGCGGGATTGCGTTCGCAGAACGCTGTCACTTACCGATGCAGAAGCTCGAGAAAATGCGTCCGAGTAGATCGTCCGAGCTGAACGCCCCGGTGATTTCGCTAAGCGCCTGTTGCGCCAGGCGCAGGTCCTCGGCCAGCAGTTCGCCAGCGCCGGCCTGAGTCAGCTGGGCATGGCCGTGTTGCAGATACTGCTCGGCCAGGCGCAACGCATCGAGGTGCCGACGGCGTGCGCTGAAACTGCTTTCGGCGGTCTGCTCGTAGCCCATGCAATGCTTGAGATGTTCGCGCAGCAAATCGATGCCCTCGCCTGCCTTGGCGCAAAGACTGAGGGTGACGTGACCGTCGGCGGCCTGGTTCAGCACGACAGCCTCGCCAGTAAGATCGGCCTTGTTACGAATCAGCGTGACCTTGTCCGGCTGGGGCTGGCTGGCAAGGAACTCGGGCCACAACGCCAGTGGATCGCTTGCCTCGGGCGAGCTGGCGTCGACGACCAGCAGCACGCGGTCCGCGCTGCCGATGGCGTCGAGCGCGCGTTCCACTCCGATGCGCTCGACCTGATCGTCGGTAGTGCGCAGACCGGCAGTGTCGAGCACGTGCAGCGGCATACCGTCGATGAGGATGTGCTCGCGCAGCACATCGCGGGTGGTACCGGCGATATCGGTGACAATCGCCGCTTCACGACCGGCCAGTGCATTGAGCAGGCTGGACTTACCAGCGTTCGGCCGCCCGGCGATGACTACGGTCATACCATCACGGAGCAATGCCCCCTGCCCGGCTTCGCGCAACACTGTGGATAACTCGTTGCGTACGCCGTCCAGCAGCTGGAGCACGTGTCCGTCGGCAAGGAAGTCGATCTCCTCCTCGGGAAAGTCGATCGCCGCTTCGACGTAGATACGCAGTTGAATCAGTCGTTCGGTGAGCTGGTGCACCCGCCGGGAAAATTCGCCCTGCAGGGAGCGCACCGCATTGCGTGCCGCCTGCGCCGAACTTGCTTCGATAAGGTCGGCGATCGCTTCGGCCTGGGCCAGATCGATCTTGTCGTTGAGAAAGGCCCGCTCGCTGAACTCGCCGGGACGCGCCAGCCGCGCACCGAGCTCCACGCAGCGCCGCAGCAGCTGATCGAGCACCACTGGGCCGCCGTGCCCCTGCAGCTCCAGTACGTCCTCGCCGGTAAACGAGTGGGGGCCGGGGAAGAACAGCAGCAGGCCTTCGTCGATCACCTCGCCGTCGTTGGCATGGAACGGCCCGTAGTGGGCGTGGCGCGGCGTGGGTTCGCGACCGCTGAGGGTGATCGCCAGTGCGCGTGCGCGTGGCCCGGAAACGCGGACGATACCCACCCCACCGCGACCAGGCGCGGTGGCGACGGCGGCGATGGTGTCGCGAACGATGCTCATGGCAGCTCTCCGATATTGGCCGGGCAAATAGCAGAACGCCCCATTCAAGGGGCGTTCTCGGTGTCGATGACTGGAGACGGTCAGGCGCTCTTGGCCTGCTCGATCTGCCGGGTAATGTACCACTGCTGAGCGATCGACAGGACGTTGTTGACCACCCAGTACAGCACCAGACCAGCCGGGAACCAGAGGAAGAAGAAGGTGAAGATGATTGGCAACAACTTCATCACCTTGGCCTGCATCGGGTCGGGCGGCGTCGGGTTGAGCTGCTGCTGGATGAACATGGTGACGCCCATGATGATCGGCAGGATGAAGAACGGATCCTTGATCGACAGGTCGGTGATCCAGAACATCCAAGGCGCCTGGCGCATTTCCACGCTTTCCAGCAGCACCCAGTACAGGGCGAGGAAGACCGGCATCTGCACGATGATCGGCAGGCAGCCGCCGAGCGGATTGATCTTCTCCTTCTTGTACAGCTCCATCATCGCCTGCGAGAGCTTCTGGCGATCGTCACCGTACTGGTCCTTGAGCGCCTGCATCTTTGGCGACACCGCACGCATGCGCGCCATCGACTTGTAGCTGGCGGCCGACAGCGGGAAAAACGCCAGCTTGATGATGATGGTCAGGACGATGATCGACCAACCCCAGTTGCCCAGCAGCGCGTGGATATTCTCCAGCAGCCAGAAGATCGGCTGGGCGATGAACCAGAGAATGCCGTAGTCGACGGTCAGGCGCAGGCCGGGCGACAGCTCTTCCAGCTGCTCCTGGCTCTTCGGCCCCGCGTACAGCGTCGCGCCGGTCTCGCCTTGCGCACCAGCAGCAACGCTGACTGCCGGACCGGTGAAGCCGATGATGTAGTTGCCCTGGCTATCCTTGCGGGTTTGCACCAGGTTGGTGTCGCCGGGCTGGGGAATCCAGGCGGTGACGAAGTAGTGCTGCAGCCAGGCGATCCAGCCGCCCTGAACCGTCTCGCGCAGGCTCTTGTCATCCATGTCGCCCATCGACACCTTGGTGTAGGGCTCGTCCTTGGTCCACAGCGCGGCGCCCAGATAGGTGGCGGTGCCGGTTGCGGTGCTTGAGGACGGATCGGCGCTGGCGTCGCGCTTGAGCTGGCCGAACAGATGACCGGTCCAAGGCTTACCGCTCTGGTTGTCGATCAGGTAACGCACAGCCAGATCGTACTGACCGCGCTCGAAGACGAAGCGCTTGGTGTAGTCGACGCCGTCGGCGCTGTATTTCAGATCGACCACCAGCTGATCCTGGCCTTCGCCAAGCTGGTAGTCGGTTTTCTCGCTGCTGTACTGCGGACGGGCGCTGGCCTTGTCGGGACCGTCGCCAATCAGGCCGCTCTGGGCCTCGTAAGTCCGCTCGCCGCTGCGTTCGAACAGCTGGAACGGTACGTCCGGACGATCTTGCCGACGTGGGTACTGCGGCAGACGCAGTTCGACGATGTCGCCGCCATGCGGATCGATCGCCACATCCAGTACGTCGGTGCGTACGCGGATCAGCTGCTTGCTCGGCTCGCTGGCCGCAATGGCGTTGGCCTGCGGCTGGCCAGCTAGGCTGGGAACGTCTTCGTTGGCCGCGGCGTTCGCTGGGGTTGTCTCCGGCAATGCGGCCACGGACGGCTGGGTTTGGGCGGTCTCGGCCGGAAGTGCGGCCTGGCCATAATCCTGGTTCCACTGCAGAACCATCAGGTAGGCAACGACTGCCAATGCCACGAGCAGGATCGAGCGTTTGATATCCATGGTTACTCGGCCATCGATGATGAATTGGAAGTTTTGGGAGAAGGCACGGGATCGTAGCCGCCTGGATGCCACGGATGGCATCGGCCGAGTCGACGTAGACTCAGCCAGCCGCCCTGCAGCAAGCCATGTGTTTCGATGGCTTCTAGCGCATAGCACGAGCAGCTGGGATAGAAACGGCAATGGCTGGCCATCATCGGACTGATGGCGTACCGGTACAGCTTGATGGAAGCGATGGCCAAGTTACGCATGGGTAGGGTTGGCTGCTCCAGGATCGCCCGTTAGCGCGGGCTGCTGGCGGGACAAGCGTTTCCACAGTTTGGTGAACTGCCGGGCCAGCTCGGGATTGTCCAGATCGGCCAACCCCTTGCGCGCAACGATCACCACATCCCATCCAGCCAGCTCAAGCTGGTGCTGACGAAACGTCTCGCGTATCTGCCGCTTGATGCGATTGCGCTCGACCGAAAGCTTGACGCTCTTCTTGCCGATCACCAGACCGAGACGCGGATGTTGCAGACCGTTCTCGCGTGCCAGTAGCAGGACGTTCCTGCCAGGCACCTTGCCGGTCGGGGAGTCGAACACATACTTGAACTGGCGCGGTGTCAGCAGACGCTTTTCCCGGCCGAACTCTCGACTCACCCCCTGTGCCGATGTCAGACGGTCAGACGCTTACGGCCTTTGGCGCGACGACGCGACAGGACTTGACGGCCGTTCTTGGTGGCCATGCGGGCACGGAAACCGTGGGTACGAGCGCGCTTGATGGTGCTGGGTTGGAAAGTGCGTTTCATGGTGCGTTTACCTGGTGATCCATTGCGGGCCGGAATGGCCCCCTTTCAAGAGACCGGCGATTGTAGAGAAGCAACCCGGTCAGGTCAATTTCCAGCCAGCCACGTCCGAGAAGAAATAGAAAGAAAAGAATTAGAAAAGCTTTTCCAGATATAGAGCTTGTATATGTTGCTCGCACTATCTGTGGATAACACCGCGGAAGCGTTGCCGCAGTAGACGCGTGTCAGGCTGAAACCCGGTGGAGCACGCGTGCGTTTCCAGTGGTTATGACGTTAGCTAGCTGAGGATAACAGCGAACGATATCCACAACCCCGTGCCCTCTCAGCTTGATCACAGCCTTTTCAACCGATCTCAGGCGGTGTTATCAACAGGGATCATTTCATCGCTGCGGATAGCCGTGTCCGCTATGTAGCGGAGTTGTCGCGGAGGGAGTTGTGGATAACCCGGATGGCGACGGCTACAATGGCGGCCTTCTGAACTCGACGAAGGTTGATAGGAGTTTCC